>NZ_DS999574.1:1391911-1404001 GCF_000159035.1 Actinomyces urogenitalis DSM 15434 | reverse complement strand
CCGGAATTTCACTTTCCACATTTCGTGGACCGCTTCTTTCCGGAAGCGCCCGATGAACTTTAGTGAGTCTTTTTTTTGAAGTCAAACCGGATTCTCGTGATCCCGATCTCTTCAATGACTCTCTTCAGTTCTCGGCTCCCGAAGGCCTCGGAGATCTCTCCGCCGCCGTTCGGGCCGCAGAGAACAATACGCAGCCTTTATCCGGCGGTCAAATGATGAGGCGGTGACCCTGCGCACAGCGCGTGGTCACCGCCTCGTCGTGGCAGCTCTCAGGCCTGGGGCGTCTCCTGACGCGCCACTGCCAGGTTACGGCGGCCCTTACGCACCAGCACTACTCCCCCGGCCAGAAGGTCGTCCTTGGTCACCACGCGGTCCTCATCCTCGACTTTGACGTTATTGAGGTAGGCACCGCCACCGGCGACCGTCTTGCGTGCCGCGCTGCGTCCCTTCTCCAGGCCCGCCGCCACCAGCAGGTCAACGATGGTTGAGCGCCCGACCTCCAGCTGCGCCGTCGGCAGGTCCGCCGTCGCCTGCAGCACCGTGGCCTCATCCAGATCGCTGAGCTCGCCGCGCCCCCACAGCGCCTGGGTGGCAGCCTCGGCGCTCTCCACTGCGGCCGCGCCATGGACCCAGGTGGTGACCTCACGGGCCAGCACCTTCTGGGCCTCGCGGGCCTTGGGGTTGTCCTGGGTCGCCCGCTCCAGGCGCTCGATCTCCTCACGGTCCAGGAAGGTGAAGACCTTGAGGAAGCGCACGACGTCGACGTCGTCGACCCGCAGCCAGAACTGGTAGAAGGCGTAGGGGCTGAGCATCTGCGGGTTGAGCCAGATCGCCCCGCCCTCGGTCTTGCCGAACTTGGTGCCGTCCGCCTTCGTGATGAGCGGGTTGGTCATCACGTGCACGGACTCGCCCTCCACCTTGTGGATGAGGTCCATGCCGCCCACAAGGTTGCCCCACTGGTCGTTACCGCCCACCTCCAGGGTGCACCCGTAGCGGCGGAAGAGCTCCAGGTAGTCATTGGCCTGGAGGATCTGGTAGCTGAACTCCGTGAAGGAGATGCCCTCCTCGCTAGCCAGACGGCGCGCCACGATGTCCTTGGACAGCATTGTCCCCATGCGGAAGTGCTTGCCCAGGTCACGCAGGAAGTCGACCGCGGTCATCTGACCGGTCCAGTCCAGGTTGTTGACGATCCGGGCCGGGTTGTCTCCCTCGAAGTCAAGGAGGTTCTCCAGCTGCGCCTGCAGGCTCCTGGCCCACCCGGCCACGACGTCCTTCGTGTTCAGGCTGCGCTCGCCCTTCGCCCTCGGGTCACCGATGAGACCCGTTGCGCCGCCTACCAGGGCCAGCGGGTGGTGGCCGGCCATTTGGAGGTGCCGCATCACCTTGACGGCAACGAGGTGGCCGTGGTGCAGGCTCGGTGCCGTCGGGTCGAAACCGCAATAGAAGGTGACACTGCCCTCATTGAGCGCTGCTCGCAGCGCGTCGATGTCGGTGTGCTGGGCGATCAGGCCCCGCCACTGCAGCTCATCCAGGATGTCGGTCACGGTCGTGAGCCTTCCAGGTCTTGTTCAAACACGGTCCCGTCCCGGTCCGGGCGCGGGGCTGGGACCCACAGGCCTCAGCCCCGCTAGTCTGCCATGCCCGCCACCTTCCGGCCGCTCACGTCCGTCTCAGGAACGACGGCGAGGCCGCGCCGCCCGGTAGGGCGAGACGCTGGGCTCTGCCTCCAGCCAGAAGCGCCACGGGAAGCGCTGCGCGTCACCGCCCGGCCCACTCACGCCGGTGCGCGGCCCCTGACGCACGAGCGCGGGGTCGACCTGGCCAGGCCCTGGGAGCGCCAGACAGAGTCTGCTGCCCACCGGCCCGATACGAGCGCCGTCGTCCTGCCGTGACAGCCCCAGCGCCTGGGCGAGACGCGCCGGGCCACGTGCGAGGTCACGGTCCTGCCGAGCAGCAACACGCCGGGAGCGAGCCAGCTCCTGTCCCGCCACCACCTCGCCTGCTCGCAGCAGGACCGCCCGCGACAGGCCGGCAGGCCCGCACACAAGGTTGACGCAGTAGTGCATGCCGTAGGTGAAGTAGACGTAGACCGCACCGGCAGCCTCGAACATGGCTGCGTTGCGCGCCGTCTGACCGCGGTAGGCATGGGAGCCGGGGTCTGTCTCACCCCGGTAGGCCTCGACCTCGGTGAGCCTGACCGAGACCTCACCCTCCTGCGAGCAGGAGGTCACCACTGCCCCCAGAAGCAGCGGCGCAACCTCCACACTGTCGCGCTCCAGCAGCCGCAGGACGGGAGCCGGTGTCTCCACGGCCCCGTCAGCCTCGCTCACGTCCTCAGGCCTTCTCGTCGGCCTCCGCCGTCTCCCACTGCCCGGATCCCAGCGGCCCCGAGGGCCCGTCCAGAAGGGATCCTTCCCAGGCGAAGACGCGCAGCTCAGCGCTGTGCTCGATAGCCCGGGCGAGCTGCTCGACCACTCGCACCGGGGCGGTCCCGCCGTGCCCGGACCGCGCCGCCACCGAGCCCTCGGCAGAGAGCACCTGACGCACTGCCGGCGTCAGACACTCGTCGATGCGGGCGAAGTCGTCGTCGGACAGGTCCCACAGCTCGATCCCACGCTTCTCGCACTCGCGCACGCAGGCGCCGGAGATCTCGTGGGCCTGACGGAAGGGCACGCCCTGCTTGACCAACCACTCGGCCACGTCCGTGGCCAGCGAGAATCCCTGGGGAGCCAACTCAGCCATCCGGTCGTAGTGGAGGGTCATCGTCTCCACCATGCCGCTGACTGCCGGCAGCAGGATGGCCAGGGTGTCCACGGCGTCGAAGACAGGCTCCTTGTCCTCCTGGAGATCACGGTCGTAGGCCAGCGGCAGGGCCTTGAGGGTGGCCAGCAGCCCAGTCAGGTCCCCGATGAGGCGGCCAGCCTTGCCTCGGGCGAGCTCGGCCACGTCCGGGTTCTTCTTCTGCGGCATGATCGAGGAGCCGGTGGAGAAGGAGTCGTCCAGGGTGACGAAGCCGAACTCCTTGGTGTTCCAGATGATGATCTCCTCGCTCAGCCGCGAGACGTCCACGGCCGTCATCGCCAGGATGAAGGAGAGCTCGGCGACCACGTCACGAGCCGCCGTGCCGTCGATGGAATTCTCCGCCGAGGAGTCAAAGCCGAGGTCAGCCGCCACCGCATCGGGGTCCATGCCCAGGGTGTTGCCTGCCAGGGCGCCAGAGCCGTAGGGGCTCACCGCTGCGCGCACGTCCCAGTCCTCCAGGCGCTCGACGTCGCGCATGAGCGGCCAGGCGTGGGCCAGCAGCTGGTGGGCCACAAGAACCGGCTGAGCGTGCTGCATGTGAGTGCGCCCCGGCATGATGGCCTCGCCGGCGCGAGACGCCTGGTTGACCAGGGCGTCGACGACGTCGAGCACGAGGCCAGCCACGTGCCGGGCCTGGTCACGCAGGTACATGCGGATGAGGGTGGCGATCTGGTCGTTGCGTGAGCGGCCGGCGCGCAGGCGGCCGCCGAGGTCCTGGCCCGCGCGCTCCATGAGACCGCGCTCCAGGGCGGTGTGGACGTCCTCGTCCTCAGGAGCGGGGGCGAAGGTACCGGCGACGACGTCCTCCTCCAGCTGGTCCAGGGCGGCCAGCATGCCATCGAGCTGGGCCTCGTCCAGGAGCCCGGCGCTCGCCAGCGCACGGGCATGGGCGCGCGACCCGGCGATGTCGTAGCGGGCCAGCCGCCAGTCGAAGTGGGTGGAGACACTCAGCGCTGCCAGGGCCTGGGCCGGCCCGCCGGAGAAGCGCCCGCCCCACAGGCTGATGCCTGCCGGGCTCGTGGAGGATGCGGCCGGTGCCGCGGGACCAGGCGTCGTCTGACTCGTCATAGGCCCATTGTGGGCCATCGGTGCGGCTCAGGGCGACACTGCCCAGCCTCGGCACGCCCGCCGCTCGTTGGCGCGGATCGTCCCCCGTGCCGCCAGTGGCACAATCGCGCCCCGTGACCGACGCGTTCCTTCCGACCGCGCAGTCCTGCCCGACGTTCCGCACGCCGGGCCCGTCCTTGTCCTTCCCTCGCTAGGAGACCCCATGAGCACGCAGACCCACCGGGCCTCTGGTGACCATCACGTCGAGATCTACGACAACCCTGCCGACTCCGTCGGCTCGTGGATGATCGCCATCCTCGTGACCGCGATCCCGGTCGTCGGGTTCATCTACCTCGTCGTCGTGGCATTCGGGGCCACCTCCTCGCCCTCACGCAGGAACTGGGCGCGTGCCACCTTCGCCTGGTACATCATCGGGGCCGTCGTTGCCGTAGTCCTCGGCCTGATCCTGGCGTCCACGGGTCTGCTCGCCGAGGCCCTGCGGTCCTGAGCGTGTGACGACGGCGGTCGGTCGCCTCCAGGTGAAGGTGACCGGCCGCCGTCGTCCTGCAGCCCAGACGGCTCGCGCGAACCGTCTGGGACGGGCCTCAGAAGCCCACGCCGTTGCCCAGGCGCACGTCACGCGCGGCCGCGAGCTTGGACTGCATGCCGTAGATCTCGATGAACCCGCGCGAGGAGGACTGGTCGAAGGTGTCGCCAGTCTCGTAGGTGGCCAGGTTGAAGTCGTACAGGCCGGTGTCGGTCTTGCGGCCGTTGACCACCGCACGGCCCCCGTGCAGCACCATGCGGATGTCTCCGGTGACGTACTTCTGCGTGTCCTCGATGAAGGCGTCCATGGACTTCTTCAGCGGCGAGTACCACTGGGCCTCGTAGACGAGCTCGCCCCAGGCCTGCTCCATCTGCTTCTTGTACCGACGCTGCATGCGCTCCAGGGTCACCGACTCCAGCGCCTGGTGGGCCTCGATCAGGGCGACCGCACCGGGGGCCTCGTAGATCTCACGGGACTTGATGCCAACCAGGCGGTCCTCCACCATGTCGATCCGCCCCACGCCCTGCGCGCCGGCACGGCGGTTGAGCTCCTGGATCGCCTGGAGCGGGGTGACGGGCTGACCGTCAATAGCGGTGGGAATGCCCTGCTCGAAGTGGACGACGACCTCGTCAGGCAGCGGCGGGTAGGTCGGGTCGTCGGTGTAGACGTAGACGTCCTTGGTCGGGGCGTTCCACAGGTCCTCCAGGAACCCGGTCTCGATGGCACGGCCCCACACGTTCTGGTCGATGGAGAAGGGGTTGTGCTTCGTGGTCTCGATCGGCAGGTTGTGCTTCTCGGCGTACTCGATCGCCACGTCACGGGTCAGGGCGAGGTCACGCACCGGGGAGATGCAGTCCATGTCCGGGGCCATCGAGGTGATCGCCACCTCGAAACGGACCTGGTCATTGCCCTTGCCCGTGCACCCGTGGGCAACGGTGGAGGCACCGAACTGGCGAGCCGCCTTGACCAGGTGCTTGGCGATAACCGGACGCGAGATCGCCGAGACCAGCGGGTACTTGCCCTCGTACAGCGCGTTGGCCTTGAGCGCGGGCATGCAGTACTCGTTGGCGAACTCGTCACGGGCGTCAGCCACGTAGGCCTCCACCGCACCGCAGTCCAGGGCACGCTGACGAATGACCTCCAGGTCCTCCCCGCCCTGACCGACGTCGACCGCCACCGTGATGACCTCACGGCCTGTCTGCTCGCCGATCCAGCCGATGGCGACGGAAGTGTCCAGCCCGCCGGAGTAGGCCAGGACCACGCGGTCCTTGGATGCGCTCATATGTGTTTCCTTCATCGTGTTTGGTGCCACAGGAGGGCCCTGGGCACAGGTGGTCGTGGGTGGTGAGAGGTCCTAGGCCCGCGAGGCGGGATCAGCCAGTGAGAGCAGGTGGGTCCCCACCTGGCTGGCGACGTCCTGGCTGCGGGTGACGACCAAGACGGTGTCGTCTCCGGCGATGCACCCCAGGACCCCAGGAAGCATGGCGTCGTCAACGGCGGAGGCCAGCAGCTGCGCGGCCCCGGCCGGCGTGCGCAGCACGAGCTGCTGCCCCGCCCACTCGGCGGTGACCAGCAGGTCAGCGCACCAGCGTGCCAGGCGCGAGGTCGTGTGGTCGGCCAGGGCGCCGTCGGCCGAGGCTGGCGTGAGCCCGCCCTGGACCTGCCCGGGTGCTCCGGCCTCCGGGATGGCGTAGACCTGGGAGCCTCCGGCACTGCGGACCTTGGTGGCCCGCAGCTCAACCAGGTCGCGCGAGAGCGTGGCCTGAGTAGTGCTCACGCCGCGCTCGGCCAGTACCTGGCGCAGCTCGGCCTGGGACCGGATGCGTTCCTTGGCGAGCACCTGGGTGATCAGGGCGTGGCGCGCAGCCTTGGTCTGCGGGGCCGAGGACTGGACGGAGGTATCGGGACTGGACGCGCTCATGCAGCACCTGCCTGGGTCAGACGGCTGGCAAGGATCCGCCCGAGCTGCGCGGTGAAGGCCCCAGCCTGCTCATCGCTCAGGACAAAGGGCGGCGCCAACCGCAGGGTGTGTGGACGAGGGGCGTTGACGATGAACCCAGCCTCAAGGAGCTCAGCCGCCACCTCGCTGGCGGGGCCCACCTCCTCAGCCAGGCCGACACCACGCAGCAGGCCGCGGCCACGTACCTGGGTCACGCCCTCGAGCGCGGACAGCTGCCCCGCCCACTGCTCCCCCAGCTCACGCACCCGCTCCAGCAGACCCTGGGAGCGGATGGTGTCGATAACGGCCAGCGCGGCGGCGCAGGCCACCGGGTTGCCCCCGAAGGTCGTGCCGTGCTGCCCAGGCTGGAGGAGGCTGGCCGCCGCCCCGCTCGCCACGACGGCACCGATCGGAATGCCTCCGCCCAGGCCCTTGGCCAGGGTGACGACGTCAGGCACGACGCCGGGAGCCAGGAGGTGGTGGGCCATCCAGGCGCCGCAGCGCCCCATCCCGGTCTGAACCTCGTCAATGATGAGCAAGGCACCTGCGGCGCGGGTGAGCTCACGCGCCTGGGCGATATAGCCCTCGGGCAGCTCGCGCACCCCTGCCTCGCCCTGGATGGGCTCGATGATGAGCGCAGCGACGTCCGGTCCCATCGCCGCCGCCAGCGCCTGTACGTCGCCGGCAGGGACGAACTCGACCCCACCGGGCAACGGCTCAAAGGGCTCGCGGTAGGCGGCCTTGTGGGTCAGTGCCAGCGCCCCCATGGTGCGGCCGTGGAAGGCCTGCTCCAGCGCCAGCACGCGTGGGCGGGCCGTCCCGCCGTGGCGGCGGGCGATCTTGAAGGCAGCCTCGTTCGCCTCCGTACCCGAGTTCGCCAGGAAGACACGTGTCTCCTGCGGCGCGCAGGAGGGGAAGACGATCCCTGCCAGCTCCTCGGCCAGGCGGATCTGCGCGGGCGAGGTGAAGATGTTGGACACGTGCCCAAGGGTGGACAGCTGCTCGGTGACGGCTGCCACGACGGCTGGGTGGGCGTGCCCCAGGCAGTTGACGGCAATACCTGCCAGCAGGTCGGTGTAGGTCCGGCCGTCGGCGTCCGTGACCTCGGTGCCGGCGCCACGGACGAGCACGCGCTGGGGCGTGCCGAAGGTGTTCATCACCGCACCGGTGTAGCGCTGGGTCCAGTCCTGCTGGCTGCCAGCAACGTGCTGAGCCTGGCTCATAAGGACATCCCTCCCTTGGTCCGTGAGACGGCGGAGTGCTCGGGGTAGACGACGGTGCCCACGCCGTCGTCGGTGACGATCTCCAGCAGCATCGAGTGCGGCTCGCGCCCGTCGACCACGTGTGCCTGGCCCACGCCCCCGCGCACGGCTCGCAGGCAGGCCTCCATCTTGGGGATCATCCCCGACTCCAGCTCGGGCAGGAGCGCCTCCAGGGCGTCGACCCCGATCCGCGAGACCAGCGAGGAGCGGTCCGGCCAGGCGGAGTACAGGCCCTCGACGTCAGTGAGCATGATGAGCTTCTGGGCTCCCAGGGCGATAGCGATGGCCGCCGCCGCGGTATCAGCGTTGACGTTGAGGACGGTGGTCGGGTCGGTGACCAGCGGCGCGACCGAGGAGATGACCGGGATACGTCCCTGGTCAAGCAGCTCAGTCACCGGGCCGGGGTCGACCTCGACGACGTCGCCCACCAGGCCGACGTCCACGCTCTCACCGTCCACGGTGGCCAGGCGCTGGCGCGCCCGCAGCAGGCCGCCGTCCTCCCCGGAGATGCCGACGGCGTCAGAGTCAACCTCGTTGAGCAGGGAGACCAGCTCACGCTGGACCGAGCCGGTGAGCACCATGCGCACCACGTCCATGACCTCAGGGGTGGTCACGCGCAAGCCGCCGCGGAACTCGGACTCAATGCCCAGGCGCTGGAGCATGGCGTTGATCTGGGGACCTCCACCGTGGACGACGACGGGGCGCAGGCCTACCTGGTGCAGGAAGAGGATGTCCTGAGCGAAGGCTCGCTTGAGGGAGTCATCCACCATGGCGTTGCCGCCGTACTTGACGACGATCGTTGCCCCGCGGTAAGCGCGTAGCCAGGGCATGGCCTCCAGCAGGACCGAAGCCTTGTGGGTGGGGGTCAGGGCCTCCAGGGCGCTGACCGGCTCGGTGGATGTGGTGGGGGCCGCAGAGGTGGTCGAGGAAGTCATGTCGTGTAGTCCGCGTTGATGGTGACGTATCCGTGGGTGAGGTCGTTGGTCCACACCGTGGCCTGGGCCTCACCGGCGTGCAGGGCGATGTCGATGCGGGTCTCTCGCGGGGTCATGTCCACCAGTGACCGGTCCTCGCCCAGACCGCCGTGGCGGAAGATCGTCACCCCGTTGATCGTGACGTCGACCTCGTCCGGGTTGAAGGGGCACAGCCGCTCGGGCACGGTGCCCAACTGGGACAGGACGCGGCCCCAGTTGGGGTCCTCGCCGGCGACGGCGCACTTGAGCAGGTTCGAGGCGCTGACCGTGCGTGCCGCCAGCTCAGCCGCCTCCTCGCTCACCGCGCCGGTGACGGTGATGGCGATGTCGTGGGTGGCACCCTCAGCGTCCGCCACGAGGCGCCGGCCGAGCCTACCCAGTACCTCAGCGACGGCCGCGTCCAGCTCGCCCTGACTGGGCGTCACGCCTGAGGCTCCGGAAGCGAGCAGGACGACGGTGTCATTGGTGGACATGCACCCGTCGGAGTTGATCCGGTTGACCGTGCGGGCCGCTGCCTGGGACAGGGCGCGCTGGGCGGCGGCGGTCTCGACGACGGCGTCCGTGGTCAGTACGCACAGCATGGTGGCCATCCCCGGGGCGAGCATGCCCACGCCCTTGATCATGCCGCCGACCGTCCAGGTTGCCTTGCTGCCCTCGTGCGTGAGGGTCAGCGCGTCCTCCTTGGAGACGGTGTCCGTGGTCATGATCGCCGTGGCGGCATCGTGCCCGGCTGCGGGCGTGGCCGCCAGCGCCCGCGCCGCGGCGCCTGCGCCCTCCAGCACACGCTCCATGTCCAGGGGCTCGCCGATGACGCCGGTGGAGCACACCAGCACGTCACAGGCCGTCACGGCCTGGCTGGAGCCCATCTGGGCCGTGGACAGCAGGTGCGCCACCTGGGCCGCGGTGACAGCGGCGTCGTCAGCCCCACGGGTCCCGGTGCAGGCGTTGGCGCTGCCAGAGTTGAGGATGACGGCGCGCGCGTGCCCGTCCGCCACGGCCCGCCGGGACCATGTCACGGGGGCCGCGACCACCCGGTTGGTGGTGAAGACGCCGGCCGCCACGTCCAGCGGGCCGTCATTGACGACCAGGGCGAGGTCCGGCTTGCCGGAGGTCTTGAGCCCGGCGCGTACGCCAGCGGCTCGGAATCCCTTGGCTGCGGTCACGCTCACGGTGCCACTCCTTCCGTCACCACACCGGTGGTCTCGTCCAACCCCAGTGCCAGGTTGAGGGACTGCACGGCGGCGCTCGCCGTGCCCTTGCCGAGGTTGTCGATCGCGCACATCATGACCGCTACCCCAGCACCGCGGTCATAGGCGACCTGGACCGTGGCCAGCCCCGATCCGGCCACGGCGCCGGTGGTCGGCCAGGTGCCCTCAGGCAGCAGGTCGATGAGGGCCTCTCCCTGTCCGGCAGCCCCGTAAGCGTGGGCCCAGGCCGATCGCAGGACCTCGTCCGGGTGCTCGCAGTGGAGGACCGAGTCGGTCACCGGAGCCGTCACGGTCGCCAGGATCCCACGGCTCATCGACACCAGGACCGGGGTGAAGGACAACCGGGTCGATCCCGGCGCCGCCCCGGCGACCTCCAGGTTCTGGACGATCTCAGGGATGTGGCGGTGGGTGCCGCCGACGGCGTAGGGCTGGGCCGAGCCCAGGGCCTCGGCCGCGCTCAGATGCGGCTTGAGGGACTTGCCAGCCCCGGAGTAGCCCACAGCCAGGACGGCGGTGACCTGGGAGGTGTCAATAAGCTCTGCTACCACGCCAGGCTGGGCCGCCAGGGTGACAGCCGTGACGTTGCAGCCAGGAACCGCCACCCGCGAGGTCGAGGCCAGCTCAGCGCGCTGGGCCCTGGCCTGACTCTCGCCGGTGTGCAGAAGCTCGGGCATGCCGTAGGTCCAGGCTCCGGCGTACTCAGTGCCGTAGAAGGCCTGCCAGGCAGCGGCGTCAGTCAGTCGGTGATCCGCGCCGCAGTCGATGAGGAGGGTAGGGCTGCCACGCTCAGCATCGAGAGCCTCGATCTGGGCGGCCAGGCCTCCCGAGGCTCCGTGAGGCAGGGCAAGGAAGACGACGTCGTGCTCAGCCAGCCGCTCGGCCTGTGTGGGCTCGACCACTCGCTGTGCCAGCGAGCGGAGATGGGGGTGGTGCTGCCCCAGGAGCGTGCCGGCCGAGCTTGCGGCCGTCAGGGCACCGATCTCAATATCGGGGTGGGCGGCCAGGAGGCGAAGAACCTCTCCGCCGGCGTATCCCGTCGCACCGGCGACGGATGCTGTCCAGGTCATACAGAAACCATACGCCCGACTGCATACAAATACGAAAGCGACGGGGTGGGACCCCCGTCGCCTTCCTCACACCTGAGCTGGCGTCAGTCTCGGCAGGACTACTCCTGGCCCGACGTCAAGCTGGCCGCGATCGTGCCAGCCCACTGGCGCGCCGCGTCAAAGTCCCGGTAGTCGCCCTCGGCGGCCCCGCCCAGGCGAGCGATGGTCCGCTCACGCAGGGAGAGCTGATTCGGGTCAAAACGCCCAGCGAAGGTCTTGTGGTCCTCCGGGTCAAGAGCCAGCAGCACCGGCCCGATCCTGTGAGGGTCGGAGATAGCACCCTTAGGCAGGCCAGACAGGCCGACGGAGAAGGCCCACACCGGGTGCCCCTCCAGCTCCTCGCGGAAGCGCTTGGTGAAGTCCACGGCCTCAGGCGTCCAGTGGGTCATGTAGACAGCGCTGCCCAGGATGAAGGCGTCATAGCCCGACACGTCCGTGACGTCCTCAGGCTTGGCGACGTCCACCGTGAGGTCAGCCTCGCGCAGACGCTCAGCGATGACCTCGGCCACGCTCTCGGTGGCGCCGTGACGGGAAGAGCAGGTCAGGAGGATCTTCATACCTCCAGTATGGCGGCATCGGCCCGTTCAGGAGGTGTCGAAAAGTCCCAAAGACTGAGCCGTGAGCACTTGCACACCGGCCCGCCGTACCTGGCCAGGCACGGCGGGCCGGTTGGCCTGCGATCAGATTGCTCAGGCGGAACGCAGCTGCGCCCCCAGACGCTTGGCTGCGCGCTTGACCACGCGCTTGCGCACGCTGGCAGTCTCCTCAGCGGTCAGGGTGTGGTCACCACGAAGGCGCAGGGAGAAGGCCAGTGACTTGCGCCCGGCCCCCAGCTGCTCACCGCGGAAGACGTCGAACAGACGCACCTCCTCAGCCAGCTCGCCGGCGGCCTCGCGGATCACCGCCTCGACCTCCCCGGAGGTGACAGCCTCATCGACGACCAGGGCGATGTCCTCCTTGGCAGCCGGGAAGGTGGAGACGGCCTTGACCTGCAGGACGCCAGCGGCCTCGGCGGCCTCCAGCAGCGGCTCCAGGTCGATCTCGACGGCGCAAGCGCGCGCGGGCAGGCCCAGCTCCTTGGCCGTGCGCGGGTGCAGCTCACCAGCGTGGGCCACGACGGCGCCAGGCACGAGCTCCTTGCCCTTGCGGGTCAAGGCCAGACGGATCTGCGCGGTGCGCCCCGGGTGCCAGGGCGCGTAGGGCTG
>NZ_DS999574.1:1363871-1391481 GCF_000159035.1 Actinomyces urogenitalis DSM 15434 | reverse complement strand
GCCCACGTGGGTGGGCTGGTAGGGGATACCGGCCTCCAGGGCGGCCAGCTCGTCGTCGGTAGGACGGCGGTCCACGCCCACGATCGGCGCAGGCACCGTGCCTGCCGGCAGCGTGACGGTGCCGACCTCGTAGACGGCGACGTCGCCAAGCCCGCGAGACACGTTGCGCCGGGCCACGTCAACCAGGGAGTCGAGCACGCTGGTACGCATGAGCGGGGCGTCCTCGGCCAGCGGGTTGGCCAGGCGCATCGCCTGGCGACGCGGGTCGTCACCCGCGATGCCCAGGCGGTCGTGGACGTCCCCGATGAAGGGATAGGACAGCACCTGGGTGAGCCCCGCGTCCGCCAGCGCGGCCACCACCTGGCGCCGGGCGCGCTGACGCGGCGTCAGTCCGGTGCCGGCAGGGGCCGTGGGCACGATGACGGGGATGTTGTCATAGCCGTCCAGGCGGGCGACCTCCTCGGCGAAGTGCGCCGCTCCCACGAGGTCCGGGCGCCAGGTCGGGGGCGTGACGGCAAGCAGCTCGTGACCGGCCTCGTCCGCCCCGGCAGCCTTCACCGTGCAGCCGATCATCGTCAGCAGCTCGCTGACCCTCTCGGTACCGTAGGCGACCCCGGTCAGGCGCTGCGCGGCGTCGGAGCGGATGAGGATCGGGGCGGGAGCCACCGTGCGGTCCACGTCCGTGGACACCGGGTCCGCGGTACCGCCGCCGTACTCCACCAGCAGGTCCACGGCCCGCTGCGCCGCCACGGGGGCCAGCGCCGTGTCCACGCCACGCTCGTTGCGTTTGGAGGACTCGGTAGGCAGCTTGTGCCGACGTGCCGAGCGGGCGATCGAGACGGCGTCGAAGTGGGCGGCCTCGATGAGCACGTCAGTCGTCGTGGCGTCCACCTCCGCCGCGGCGCCGCCGAAGACACCGGCCAGTACCAGGGGACGGGAGCCCAGACCCTGCGGGGAGTCAGCGATGACGAGGTCCTCGGGGTCGAGCTCGCGGGTGACCTCATCCAGGAAGGTCAGGCTCTCCCCCTCCTCGGCGCGGCGCACGACGATGGGCGCGTGCACCTTGGCCAGGTCAAAGGCGTGCAACGGCTGGCCCAGGTCCAGCATGACGTAGTTGGTCACGTCCACGGCCAGGCTGATCGGGCGCATCCCGGCGGCGGTCAGGCGTTCACGCATCCACGCCGGGCTCGGGGCAGCCGGGTCGATCCCGCGCACCACGCGGGCCACGTAGCGGTCGGCCCCGGGGCGTCCGTGGATCGGGCGGGGGTCGGCAGGAATCTCGACGGCGAAGCCGCCCTCCCCCGCCTGCGCCACGCCGTGGGGGTAGAGGCCCGGGTTGGTCCCGTCCGCGGGGTCCGTGAAGACGGCGCCGGTGGAGTGGGAGTACTCGCGAGCCACCCCGCGCATGGAGAAGCAGTACCCCCGGTCCGGGGTGATGTTGATCTCCAGGACCTCCTCGCCCAGGCCGAGCAGCGGGATCGCGTCCGTTCCTGGCTCCGGCAGCTCCTCGCCGTCGTGCCCGTGGGCGGCCAGCCACTGGTCGAGCACGATGATGCCCGAGTGGTCCTCGCCGATGCCCAGCTCGCGGGCCGAGCAGATCATGCCGTCCGAGGTGTGGCCGTAGGTCTTGCGTGCAGCGATGGCGAAGTCACCAGGCAGGACGGCGCCGGGCAGGGAGACGACGACGCTGTCCCCCACCTCGAAGTTGTGTGCCCCGCACACGATGCCGCGGCTGGGTAGCTCCGAGGGCTCCTTGCCCGTGCCGGGAGCGTCATTGTGCTGCGGGCCCACGTCCACGCGGCAGTAGTTGATGACCTTGCCGTTGGACTGCTCCTTGGCCTCACGTGTGAGGACCTTGCCGACCACGAGGGGGCCGGTGACTGAGGGGGGAACGATGCGCTCCTCCTCCAGGCCCACCTTGACCAGGTCAGCCGCCAGCTGGGCCGCAGTGGTGCCGGAAGGAACGTCCGCGTGCTCGCGAAGCCACTCGATCGGGACGTAGGGCATGTCAGTTCCCCTTTCCGGTGGTACCGAACTGCTGGGAGAAACGGATGTCTCCCTCGACGATGTCATGCATGTCTGCGATGCCGTGACGCAGCATGAGCGTGCGCTCCAGCCCCATGCCGAAGGCGAAGCCCGTGTAGACCTCAGGGTCGATGCCGCAGGCAATGAGCACGTTGGGGTTGACCATGCCGCAGCCTCCCCACTCGATCCAGCCCGGCCCGCCCTTCTTCTGGGGGAACCACAGGTCCATCTCGGCACTGGGCTCGGTGAAGGGGAAGAAGGAGGGGCGCAGGCGGGTACGCGCCTCGGGGCCGAACATGGCGCGGGCGAAGTGGTCCAGCGTGCCCTTCAGGTGCGCCATGGTCAGTCCCTTGTCCACCGCCAGGCCCTCGACCTGGTGGAAGACCGGGGTGTGAGTGGCGTCCAGCTCGTCAGAGCGGAAGACCTTGCCCGGACAGGCCACGTACAGCGGGGGCTCTTGAGCGAGCATGACGTGGGCCTGGACCGGGGAGGTGTGGGTGCGCAGGACCAGGTTGGCCTTCTGTCCCTCGCCGGCTCCTACCGAGGGGCCGTCGACGTAGAAGGTGTCCTGCATCTGACGGGCCGGGTGGTCGGCGTCGAAGTTGAGGGCGTCAAAGTCGAACCACTCGTGCTCCGTCTCCGGGCCCTCCGCGATGGACCAGCCCATGGAGACGAAGAAGTCGGAGACCTCGTCCACGAGCACGTCCAAGGGGTGGCGGGCGCCGCGAGCCACGCGGTCCGTGGGGACGGTGACGTCCACGGCCTCGGTGGCCAGCATCTGCTCCTCAGCCTCGGCCTCCAGCACCTCCTGGCGCGCTGCCAGCGCTGCGTTCAGGCGTCCGCGCGCACCGCCCAGCAGCTTGCCCGCGGCCGGCTTGTCAGCCTTGTCCAGGGAGCCGATCGCGCGGTTGGTGCGGGCCAGCACGGAAGAGTCCCCTGTGTAGGTCAGACGCACCTCCTTCAAACCGGGGAGGTCCGCTGCGGCGGCGACCGCTGCCAGCCCTTCCTCCACGAGCGCGTTGATGCCTGCCTCGTCCAGGGGCGAGAGAGCCCCGGGTGCGTCAGTCATGGGGTGTGTGCCTTCCAGCCGTACATGGCCCCCTGGCCGGACGCACCCGGTCGGTGCTCTCCAGTCAGGGAGTGCTTCGTCTCCCAGGGTAGTCGTCACCCCTTGGCCTCCAAACTTGGCAGGCCACGGGGTGCGCCACATGGCGGCGGGCAGCCGCTGAGCGAACCTGATTCGCTAGTGCAGCACCCAGCGGAAGAAGGACTCGGCCAGCACCGGCTGATCAGCCTCCTGGTGGCCCCGCCCAGGACGAGCCGCCTGCGTGCCCGCCGCCAGCGCAGCCTCACGCAGGTAGCCCTCCATGGCGTCCAGGTCCCGGAACTGGCTGACGTGGCGGCGCACGGCAGCCACCTTGGCCTCCAGGTCCGTGGTCTGGACCTCCACCAGGTGGTTAGCCTCCTTGTGCCCCTGGAACCAGACCTCGTCCACCTCATGGGGCTCCAGCCCAGCGGCTGCCAGCTCCCGGTAGTCGAAGGGGTTGCCGCTGGCTGGGTAGGCCGCCTCGACGACGGCACGGCCCACCGCACGATGGTCCGGGTGGTTGGCCGCGACCGAGGCGAAGTTGTACTCCGGGGACATCGACAGCACCAGGGACGGACGCCAGCGACGGATCGCCGCCACGACCTGCCGTACCAGCCCGTGCCCCTCAGCCACGTGCCCGTCAGCGAAGCCGTCGAGGAAGACGACCTGGCTGACCCCCAGGCCCGCCGCTGCCGCCTGCTGCTCGGCCTGACGGACCTGGGACATGTTCTCCTGCCCCTCAGCCTCGTAGCCGCCGGCATCGCCAGAGGTCACCACGAGCAGGCAGACCTGCGCACCCTCCCGCACGAGGCGGTGGATCGTGGCGCCGGCACCGACGTCAGCATCGTCTGGGTGGGCATAGACGCCCAGGACCCGGTCGTGTCCCAGGGCCTCAGCCATTGATCGCGGCGTTGCCCGCGTCCTGCGCGGCCTTGACGCCCTCAGCCACGTCCACTCGGCCCAGGAAGACCTCCTTGAGGGACTCGCCCGTGGCCTCCATGCCGGCCTGGATCTTGGCGCCGAAGGGGCCGGGAAGGGCGGTGTCGTCGATCTCCATCATGGCCGAGACGTCCACGCCCGCGTCCTTCCAGTAGGCGCTCCAGGTGTCCTGGGCGCCGGTGTTGCCGGGCAGGCCAACGCCGGTCTTGCCCAGTGCCCCGGAGCCCTCGGCGCTGCCCAGCCAGGCCAGCAGCTTGGTGACCGCCTCGGCCTGCCTGGAGTCCGCGCTACCGGCAGCAGCCGTGTAGTTTGTCACCCCACCACGGCCCTGGGGGCCCTGCGGCAGCTTCACGATGCCCCACTCGAAGGAGGCCCCGTCCTTGATGTTGGCCAGGTTGTAGGCACCGGACTGGAACAGCGCCATCTTGCCCTGGATGAACTGATCGCGGGAGAAGTCGCCGTTGTCGTTGGTGTCAGCGGCCGAGGGGGCCACGTGCGAGGTGTTGATGAGGTCCACGAGGTAGCCAAAGGCCTGCACGCCTGCCTCGGAGGCGAAGGTGAACTGGCCGTCAGCGTCCTGGTAGGTCGCACCGTTGGCCCCGAGGTAGGGCAGGTAGATCGCCTGCAGGTCGAGAGCAGCGTTGTATCCGAACTGCACGATGTTCGAGGCGTCGAAGTCGGCGTCAGCCGGAGTCTTGCCCGCAGCGTCCAGGGTGAGCTTGGTGGCGATCTCGCGCAGCGTATCCGAGGACGCCGTGGGGTCCCAGGCCAGCGAGGCCAGGTCGTCAACGCTCACGCCAGCCGCGTCCAGCAGCGACTTGTTGTAGTAGACAGCGATGTTCGGGTCGGCCAGAGCCGGCACGCCCCAGGCGGTTCCCTGCGAAGAGTACTGGGCGACGGCGGCCTCAGACCATCCCGCACGCTCCGAGCTGGCGATGGCCTCGTCGATGTTGACCAGCTTGCCGGCAGCGGCGTAGTCAACGAAGTTCGAGGAGTTGGTCCAGAACACGTCCGGGGCCGAGCCTGAGGCGATGTCGTTACGCAGGTTGGTCCAGTAGTCAGCCCAGGCCACCTGCTCGATCTTGACCGAGATGCCGGTCTCAGCGGTGAAGTCCTTGAGAGCCTCCTCGTAGGCAGCAGCGGCCTGCTCGTCCCACAGACGGAAGGTGATCTCGCTGGCCGAGTCCGAACCCGATCCAGAGTCGGAGGAGGAACCCGAGCCACAGGCTGCCAGCATGCTCAGGCCGACAGCGGTGACAGCGCCCACGCCACCGACCTTGATGAGGTCACGGCGGGAGATCGCGGGAAGACGGGACATGGGATACCTCCAGGTGGTCGTGACCCGTCTGGACAGGGTGTCAGACGGATGTGCCGTGAACTGTAGCGCAGCCCACCCTGGCCGGCTCTCCCCCGTCTGCCTAACGATCCCCGGCTACTTCAGGCCGCTGAGCGTGATGGAGGCGACAATCTGCTTCTGGAAGATGACGAACAGGATGATGAGGGGAACCAAGGCGATCGTCGTGGCCGCCATGACGTAGGTCCAGTTCGCGTTGTACTGCGACTGCATGGCTGCGGTCGCCACCGTGATGACCTTGGGCTCCTGGCTGGCGATGATGCGTGGCCACATGAAGGAGTTCCACTGGCTGACCACCGTGATGAGCGTGAGGGTCGCCAGGATCGGACCGGACATCGGCAGGACGATCCGGGTGAGGATGCGCAGCTGCCCGGCGCCGTCGATCTTGGCCGCGTCGATGATCTCCTGCGGGATGGAGCGGAAGGACTCGCGCAGCAGGAAGACGGCGTAGGGCGAGGCGAACATGAAGGGGATGACGATGCCCCAAAAGGTGTTGTTCATCCCCGCCTTGGCCATCATGAGGTAGAGCGGGATGACCAGCACCGAGGCAGGAATCATCATGGTGGACAGGAACAGCCAGAAGACCAGGTCACGTCCGGGGAAGCTCAAACGAGCGAAGGCGTAGGCGGCCATCACCGAGGAAGTCACCTGTCCCACCACCATGACCAGGACCATGAGCACCGTGGTCCAGATGGCGCTGGCGAAGTCGATGCGCCCGGTCAGCACCGCCGAGAAGGACTCCAGGGTCCAGGGACCGGGCAGGGCCAGGGGCGAGTGCGAGGCGAAGTCCTTGGGGGACTTGAAGGCCGTGAGGAAGGAGAAGATGAAGGGCAGGACCATGACGGCGGCCGCAAGCGTCAGCCCCAGGTAGATCCCTGCGGTGCCCAGCGAGCCCGGCTGGTCGATCCGGCCACCGGCCCGGGTCCTCCTGCGCCCCAGGGAGCTGGAGCCGCCCCCGGACACGATGGCAGGCTCAGACATACTCATAGGTGGTCCTCGTGCGGAAGTAGAGGTTCTGGGCGACCGTGATCGCCAGGAGGATGAGCATCATGACCAGGGCCATGACCGAGGCCTTGCCCACGTCCCAGCTGACGAAGGCCTCCTCGTAGATCTCGTAGGCCAGGACCTTGGTGGCCCCCGCGGGCCCGCCGCCGGTCAGCGCGTACACGTGGTCAAAGATGTTGAAGGCCGCAATGACGCTGGTTACCGAGACGAAGAAGAAGGTGGGGCGCAGCAGGGGCACCTTGATACGCCAGAAGACCTGGCGCGCGCTGGCACCGTCCACGTAGGCGGCCTCGATGAGCTCACGTGGCACCGACAACAGCCCAGCGATGAAGAACAATGAGGTGTAGCCGACGTTGTTCCACAGCACCACGAAGGCCACGGCCGGCAGCGCCCAGGTAGGCGAGACCAGGATCTCCAGCCTCGTGCCGGCCACGGCACTGAGCAGGCCGCCGGTGGGAGCGAAGATCCACGACCACACCACCCCCAGCGCCAAGGGCGAGGAGATCCAGGGGATGACGATCAGCGTGCGGAAGAGCGTGGTACCACGCACGCCCTTGGTCAGCATGTTGGCCAGGAACAGACCCACCAGGATCTGGGCCGGCACCACCAAGGCCACCAGGGCCAGGGTCACCCGCAAGGAGCGTAGGAATGCGGCGTCGGTGAGGACCTGGCGGACCTGCTCCAGCCCGACGTAGCGTGGCGAGGCGATGAGGTCCCACTGGTGGACCGTGAGCCACACGATGACGCCGACTGGCACGACCATGAAGAGCACGACCCCCAGCACGGAGGGCGTGAGGAACAGGTAGCCGGTGACTGTCTCACGCAGGCGCCGGCCTAAGCCGCGCCGCCTCGTGCTCAGCGAGGGCGCCGGGCCGCTCACCGAGGCACCGGCCGCTGTCGGAAGGAGAGTCGTCATCGCAGCCCTCACCCCTGCACGCTGCTGACAGGCGCCGAAGATGACTGGGCTAGTACCCCGCGGCGCTGGACCCGGGCCGAGGCGTAGAAGCACACGGCCGCGGCGGTGGCGACGTTGAGGGACTCGGCCTGCCCGTACAGCGGGATCGAGACGACGGCGTCCGCCTGCGTCAGGCTTTCAGGTGACAGGCCGTGGGCCTCGTTACCCAGCCACCAGGCGGTGGGACGGGCCAGCAAGGTCTCAGACTCGAACAGGTTGAGCTCACCTCGGCCATCAGCAGCCAGGATCGCCAGGCCCGCACCGTGGACCGCCTGTGAGATCTCCTCCAGACCCAGCCCCCACAGCACCGGCAGGTGGAACAGGCTGCCAGCGGTGGAGCGCACCACCTTGGGGTTGGTGGGGTCCACGCTGCCCCGGGCCAGCACGACGGCGTCCGCACCGGCCGCGTCGGCGGCCCGGATGATCGTGCCGGCGTTGCCCGGGTCCTGGGCCTGGGTGAGCACGGCGACCAGCCGGGCAGAGTCCAGGACCTGCTTCAGCTCGGCCACCTGGGGGGCTCGCGAGCCGCCGGCCGCCGAGGGACGGGCCACAGCCTGCGTGCGAACCACAGCGAGCAGACCCTGGGCATCGGCACTCATGGCCGCCATGACCGCGGGGGTGACCAGGTGGGTGTACACGCCCGCGGCCCGGGCCTCGGAGAGGATCTCGGGATAACGCGCGCTGGCGTCCTGGGTGGCATAGAGATCGAGGATGTCACCGCAGGCGTGGTGGACCGCCTCGCGAACCCCTTGGGGCCCCTCGACCAGGAAGCGCTCGTACTTCGTGCGCGTGGAGCGCCGCGCCAGCGCGGCGACCCGGGACACGCGGGCCGAGGAGGGGTTGTCCAGCAGGTCTGGCTGTGGCGGCGCGACGCCGTCGGGACGGGCCATCGGGGTACCGGGGCGCCAGGTGCGTGTGTCTGCCCGCTTGCTCATGAAAGGGAGCCTACGCGAGACGGCGCCATCTCCTTGACAAGGAGATGGCGCCGTCTCATGACGTGAGGATCGGCTCACCGCCGGCCCTCGCCCGCGCTCAGGCGCGAGGGGCGTTGACGTCGGCAGGAAGAGCCTTCTTGGCAACCTCAACGAGGGCCTTGAAGCCAGCCGGCTCGTTCACGGCCAGCTCGGCCAGCATGCGGCGGTCGATCTCGACGCCGGCCAGGCCCAGGCCCTGGATGAACCGGTTGTAGGTCAGGCCCTCCGCGCGAGCGGCAGCGTTGATGCGCTGGATCCACAGGCGACGGAAGTCACCCTTGCGGGCGCGGCGGTCACGGAAGGCGTAGACGCCGGAGTGGGTGACCTGCTCCTTGGCCTTGCGGTAGAGGCGAGAACGCTGGCCGCGGTAGCCCGAGGCCTTCTCGAGGACGGAACGACGCTTCTTCTGGGCGTTGACAGCCCGCTTCACACGTGCCATGTGATGACTCCTTTAGGTGGTGGGCTCTCAGCGGCCGAGCAGCTTCTTGACCTCGCGCAGGTTGCTGGCGTCAACAACCTGGTCCTTGGACAGCTTGCGCTTGCGGCGCGAGGACTTGACCTCGAGCAGGTGGCGCTTGCCAGCCTGCTCGCGCATGAGCTTGCCGCTACCGGTGACCCGGAAACGCTTCTTGGCACCGGAGTGCGTCTTGTTCTTCGGCATTGTTGGATTCCTCTTCTCGGCCCGAGACAGGTTGCCTGGGCTGCGGACCCCACACGGTTTGCCGGTGGGGTGGGGGGTGGTCTGTGGGTGACCCGGAGGTCTCAGGCCTCGGTGGACGGCGCCTCGGCGCCGGAGGCGGCCTTGGCCGCGTTCTTCTCGGCTCGGCGGCTGGCCCGGGCCTCCTCGCGACGACGACGCTGGTCTGACTTGACCTCCGCCTTCTTGCGCGTGGGGGCCAGAACCATCACCATCTGCCGACCGTCCTGACGCGGGTGGGACTCAACCGTCCCCAGGTCGCCGATCTCCTCGGCCACACGCTGGAGCAGACGGATACCCAGCTCAGGACGAGACTGCTCGCGGCCGCGGAAGCGCACCACGCACTTGACCTTGTCCCCGCCCTTGAGGAACCGCTCGACGTGCCCCATCTTGGTGGCGTAGTCGTGCTGGTCGATCTTGGGGCGGAACTGGACCTCCTTGAGCTGCGTGTTCGCCTGGTTGCGCCGGGCGTCACGTGCCTTCATGGCCGACTCGTACTTAAACTTGCCGTAGTCCATGAGCTTGCACACCGGGGGGCGTGCGTCAGGGGCAACCTCGACGAGGTCGAGACCGGCCTCCTCGGCCAGGCGCAGCGCGTCCTCGACGCGTACGACGCCGACCTGCTCACCGCCGGGGCCGACGAGGCGCACCTCGGGGACGCGGATCCGTTCGTTGATACGGGGCTCGCTGATGACAGTTCCTCACTCTTGGTGATGATCAACCGCCGCAGCAAGAAACAGGGCCCTCGCCGCAGATCGCGTACGAAGGCCCATCACGTACCCAGTGGTACGACGCACAGCTCAGGCTGCACGTTGCGAGGCTGTCCTCGCATGACCCGGTTCCCGTCAGGAACCCAGGTGGGATCTCTCCGCTTGCGCGCCAGAGTCGGACTCCGGCCGGTCAGTGCTGAACTGTACCAGGACCCATCCGCCTGCCCCAGCATGGCCCCGGCGATCAGTGCGTGAACCTGGACACGCTCCGGGCTCAGGCAGGCACCGGGCACAGCTCAACGGTGTCAATGAGCTCGCCCCAGGCCGGGTTGACCATGACGAGCTGGCAGGTCTCCAGGGAAGCAGCCACGGCCGGCATCCCGCCGGAGGCGTCGATGCGGACGAAGACCCTCAGCTCAGCACCCTGCCCAGGCTCAAAGGCGACGCCGGTGACTCCTGTCACCGCCATGAGCTGGGCCGTGACCTCCTGTTGCACCGGCTCGTTGCGCCAGGACGGGACCCAGTCCTCTCCCCCAGCCAGCGCCACGACCGCAGGCCGTGGCAGGCGCAGGTCCTTGGTTCCCGGGTCAACCACCCACAGCTGGTCCGTGGTCTGCACGGCTACCTGGGCCGCACGACGCGGCTCAACCGGCACCGGACGCACGTCCTGGCGCCACGCCCTCATCGCATCGACGCTGGTAAAGACGGGTAGCGCCACGTGACCGTCAGGAAGGTCGACGGCCAGGGTCGCGGCGTCCTGCGCGGCGTCGTTGGTGTGGGGTTCGTCCCCCCCGCGGGGGTGTGCGGCCACCGGCACGATCAGGCGACTGGCCACCAGCGCCTGCCACAGGTGGTCCAGGTAGAGGTGACGGGGCTGGCTCGTGTCCTCCAGAGCCTGGGTCACCCGAGGGTCAGCACCGCCGTCGTCATCGGCAAAGGGACTGGGCGAGGCCAGCAGCCTCTCCATCTTGGCGCGTGCAGCCAGCGCGGCCGCCAGCTGGGCGTCAGGCTGTCCCGGAGACTGCTGGCTCATGCCTGCACGTCCTGGACCGCAGCCCCGCCAGCCACCGCCAGTGCCTGGGGCAGCGTGAAATTGCCGTTGTAGAGCGCCTTGCCCACGATCGCGCTATCGACTCCCTGCGGCACCAGCCTGGCCAGGGCGGCGATGTCCTCCAGGCTGGAGATCCCGCCCGAGGCCACCACCGGAGCGCTCGTGCGAGCGGCCACCTGGCGCAGCAGCTCGGTGTTAGGACCGGTCAGAGTGCCGTCCTTGGTCACGTCCGTGACCACGTAGCGCCGGCACCCGGCCTCGTTGAGGCGATCGAGGGTCTGCCACAGGTCGCCGCCCTCCTTGGTCCAGCCTCGCGCCGCCAGCGTGGTGCCACGCACATCCAGGCCGACGGCGATCTTTTCCCCGTGCTCAGCGATGACGCGAGCAGTCCACTGTGGGTCCTCCAGTGCCGCGGTGCCCAGGTTGACCCGTGCGGCACCGGCCTTGAGAGCACGCGTCAGTGAGGCGTCGTCCCGGATCCCGCCGGAGAGCTCGACCTTGATGCCGACCTCACCCACGATTCGCTCCAGCAGCGGGGCGTTCGAGCCACGTCCGAAGGCCGCGTCGAGGTCCACCAGGTGGATCCACTCGGCTCCCGCCTCCACCCAGTCCCGAGCAGCCTCGATGGGGCTGCCGTAGTCGGTCTCGGAGCCGGCCTCTCCCTGGAGGAGACGCACGGCCTTGCCGTCAGCAACGTCGACGGCGGGCAGGAGGGTCAGCATGGGGTTTCCTTCCGATCGGCGGACAAGGACCAGGTTCAGGCCACCGTGGCGAGCCAGTTGCGCAGGAGCTGGGCACCGGCGTCGCCGGACTTCTCCGGGTGGAACTGGGTGGCCGACAGCGCCCCGTTCTCCACGGCCGCCACGAAGTCCTCGCCGTGAGTGGCCCAGGTGGCCTGCGGCAGCCGGGTCGGGCCCTGGTCAAGGAGACTGGCCGGGTCCGTCTTGGCCGCGTAGGAGTGGACAAAGTAGAAGTGCTCGTCCTCGATGCCGGCAAAGAGCACCGAGTCGGCGGGCGGGCGGACCTGGGACCAGCCCATGTGCGGGACGACCGGCGCCTCCAGACGAGAGACGGTCCCGGGCCACTGAGCGAGTCCCGGCGTGCTGCCGGACTGGCCACTGTGCTCGGTGGAGGCGGCAAACATCACCTGCATGCCCACGCAGATACCCAGAACCGCACGGCCCCCGGCCAGGCGGCGGTCGATGAGGCGAGGCGCGTCCACGGCAGCCAGCTGCCGCATCACCGAGGCGAAGGCACCCACTCCGGGCACCACCAGCGCGTCGGCCGCCTCGACGGCGGCAGGGTCCGCAGTCAGCTCGACCTGGGCGCCCACGCGCTCCAGGGCGCGCACGGCCGAGCGGACGTTACCGCTGCCATAGGACAGCACGACGACGGAGGGCTTGAGCATGGTCGTAGCCTAACGGTCGGCCTCAGGTGGCTCACACGCGTCTCGCGGGGCGCCTCAGGAGCGCCCGCCGCCGCGCAGGCCTCGTCCCAGCCAGCGCATGGCCCGCGAGGCACGGACCTGGGAGGAGCGCACCGCCCCCTTGACGTCCTCGGCCTTGGTCAGCCCGAGCAGGACGTCCTCGACCACCTGGTCAACCGCTGACAGCAGCAGGCCGGCACTGGCCTCCTGACCAGCCGTCCCGTTCTCGTAGCGGCGAGCCGTGATAGTCCCGGACAGCCCTAACTCGATACCCACGTCGGTGGCCAGGTCGGCGGTCAGCAGGACGACCCCTCCTCGTGAGAGCCGGGAGAGCGCACTCGCCAGCTCAGCGGCCTCGGCCGGCTCGGTCTCCGCCCCGCCCAGGAGCTCAGCCACGTCCCACTGCGCGTGGGCGGAGACGAACTCCTTGACGGCGAAGGCGCCTGAGCGTGCCGGAACGACGGTGCAGTCCAGGTCACTCATGGCGCACAGGGCGGCCAGGGCGTCGGCACTGGCCAGAGGGGTCAGGACGACGGCGACCTTGACGGCCTTGGCCGTGGCCGTCACGTCCTGGCTGTCCAGGGCGGAGGTGTCCTCGGGCACCTCCAGCGAGCCGGGGTCCAAGGCCGAGGAATCCTCCTGCGAGGTGTCCAGGTCGAGGCCTGCCATGAGGGCGGCAAACTCGGCGTCCAGGTCCTCGCCGTCGTGACCACGGCCAGGCTGGTCCGCGCTCATCACAGGGCTCCCTTGGTGGACGGGATGCCCTCCACACGCGGGTCCGGCTCGACGGCCTTGCGCAGTGCGCGCGCCAGCGCCTTGAACTCGGCCTCGGCAATGTGGTGCGGGTCGCGGCCCGAGAGCACGCGCACGTGCAGGCAGATCCCGGCGTGGTAGGCGATGGCCTCGAAGGCGTGGCGCACCATGGAGCCAGTGAAGTGGCCTCCGATGAGGTGGTGGACGAAGGCCTCGGACTCCCCCTCGTGGACGAGGTAGGGCCGTCCGGACACGTCCACCACGGCGTGGGCCAGTGCCTCGTCCAGCGGGACGGTGGCATCACCGAAGCGGGCGATCCCGCGCTTGTCCCCCAGCGCCTGCTTGAGCGCCTCGCCGATGCAGATCGCGGTGTCCTCCACGGTGTGGTGGACGTCGATGTCGGTGTCCCCGCTGGCGCGCACGGTCAGGTCGATGAGCGAGTGCTTGCCCAGAGCGGTGAGCATGTGGTCGTAGAAGGGGACCGTGGTGGAGACGTCGGTGCGTCCGCTCCCGTCCAGGTCGAGCTCGACGACGACGCTGGACTCACTGGTGGTGCGCTCGATGCGGGCGGTACGGCTCATGCGTGGATCTCCTTGGGTGTGTGGGCGCGCTGCGGCCGGGGAAGGTCACTGGTCACCGCCTGGAGGCTGCGGCGGAAGGCCTCCATCTCCTCGGGCGTGCCGATGCACACCCGAAGGTACCCTGCCGGTCCGACGACCCGGATGAGGACACCGCGCTCCAGCATCGCGCGGAAGACGGCGTCGCGGTCGGCGAAGGGACCGAAGAGCACGAAGTTGGAGTCGGAGTCACAGGCGGTCCACCCCTGCTCGCGCAGCCACTGGACCAGGGCGTCGCGGTCAGCGCGCATCGCCGCGACCTGGCTCATGAGCTCCTCGCGGTGAGCCAGCGCCGCCATCGCGGCCGCCTGGGTCAGGGCCGAGAGGTGGTAGGGCAGGCGGACCACGCGCAGCAGGTCGACCAGCTCACGCGAGGCGGCCAGGTAGCCCAGCCGCAGCCCGGCCATGCCGAAGGCCTTGGACATCGTGCGGCACACCGCCAGGTGCGGGTAGGCCTGGCCGTCCTCCAGGGCCAGGAGCTCCAGCGCGCTGGGGACACCGGGGCGGCGGAACTCCCCGTAGGCCTCGTCCACGACGACGACGCAGTCCGTCGCGCTGCCGTCCGCGGCGAGCGGGCCCTGCCCACGAGCAGCCTCGAGCACGGCCCGCACGTCGTCCAGGGGCAGGGCCGTGCCGGTGGGGTTGTTGGGGCTCGCCAGCAGGATGACGGCGGGGTGGTGGGCAGCGACGGCCTCGCGGACGACGTCGACCTCCAGGGTGAAGTCCTCGGCGCGCGCGGCGGCGACGTAGCGCGTCAGGGTGTCACGGGCGTACTCGGGGTACATGGAGTAGGTCGGTGTGAAGGACAGGCACACCCGGCCTGGTCCGCCGAAGACCTGGAGGACGTGGAGCATGACCTCGTTGGATCCGTTGGCGGCCCAGACCTGCTCCCAGGGCACACGCACCCCGGACTCGACGGCCAGGTAGTCCGCCAGCGCCTGACGCAGGGCAGGGAAGTCACGGTCGGGGTAGCGGTTGAGGGTGCTTGCCGCCTGGGCAACGGCGTCAGCGATGTCCTGCACCACCTCGGGCGAGGGAGGGTAGGGATTCTCGTTGACGTTGAGGCGAACGGGCACCTCCAGCTCAGGGGCGCCGTAGGGGGTCTCGCCCTCAAGGCCGGGTCGCAGAGGAAGTGTGCTCACGTGCCGCAGTCTACGAGGAGCGTGGCCCGGCTGGTGCGGGCGTCCACGTTCACGCGAGCCCGAGGGGACCGCTCAGTGCGTGGCGTCGAGGAGGACCTCCTCCGCATCCAGTCGCATGAGCGCCGCCTCCAGCGTCTGGGAGCTAAAGACGCCGTCGTCGCGGGCGTCCAGGAGGGCGTCGCGCTGGGCGTGGATCGCCTCCTTGGCCAGAGCCCGCATCTTCTCCCGAGGCAAGGCGCCAAGAGCCTGCCGGGCGGCCAGCGTCCCCGACTCACTGGCTGCCTCGCCACCGGCCTGCAACTGTCCGGCGTACATGGCCTTGCCGACCGAAGGCAGCGAGAACATCGTTCCCCCAGCCCTGCCTGCCTGCTGGGCCGAGGAGGGATCCTGTGCCTGCGACAGCTCGCCAGGCTGCCCCGCGATGAACTGGGCCAAGGCCGTGTCCTTGACGGCGTGGCCCAGCAGGCGCATGAGACGTGCTCGTTCCTCCTCGTCTGCGCCGTGGGAGGCCATCTGTGGCTTGACGAGCTGGATGAACGGAGTCAGCGTCAGCCCCTGGATGACGAGCGAGCCTGCCGCCACGACGAGGGCAACCAGGAGCATGAAGGAGCGCATGGGTGCCTCCAGAGGCAAGGTCTGTGCCGCGGCCAGCGTCACGGCGCCACGCATCCCGGCCCAGACGATGACGGCTCCTTCACGCGGCCCCAGCGACTGGGACAGGAAGTAGGCCAGGTCACTGCGAGCCCGCTTCTGCCTGCGCCGTCCCCGCTCCAAGCGACGACGCCACCGCTCCAAGGCTCGCTGCCACTCCTCGGTTGACAGGTTGCGCGCCGCCAGCATCTCCTCGTCCGCGTCGCAGGCGTGCGCCAGCCGCTCCTCGAACTGCGCGATCCGCTCCTCGCCCAGATCCACCCGGCGCACGGAACGACGTCGCAGCTCAGCCAGCCAGGCGAGCAGAGGCGTGACGAAGGCGGCCCGGACCACGACTGTCAGGGCGCCGCAGACCACGGCCACCAGGAGGGCCAGGCCCAGGCCCGCCCCGGCCGGGTCGTCGGTGAGCTCGTGGACGATCCCGTAGGCCTGCAGGCCCATGACGAGGAAGACGCCTCCTTCGAGGATGAGCTCAACCGTGCGCCAGTTCTTCTGGGCAGTGCGCCGGTTGCTGGGCGGCAGCAGACGCGGTCCGCGGTAGGAGACAACGAGCCCTGCCACTACCGCTGCCACCAGACCGGACCCGCCCAGGTGCTCGGCCGGGACGGACGCCAGGAAGGGTACGGTGAAGGAGACGGCCGTGTCCGCGGCTGAGTCGGAGATACGCGATCGCACGCGCACCGCCACCTCGCCCACGGCCCAGCCCACGACCAGGGCCACCGCCAGGGCCAGCAGGAACTCCCCTGCCAGGGTCAGCGGCTCCAGGGCGTCCGCGTTGGTCATGAGCCCGGCGGAGACGGCTGAGGAGAGCAGGACCAGGGCAGTGGCGTCGTTAAAGAGCCCCTCCCCCTCCAGGATCGTGATGATGCGGTGGCTCACGCCCGAGCCTCGGGCGATGGAGACAGCCACAGCATCCGTGGGGCTGAGCACCGCACCCAGCGCGATCGCCCAGGGAAGCGCGATGGCGGGTACCAGGAGGTGGATCACCACTCCCAGCACGAGCGCCGAGACCACCACCAGCCCGATCGCCAAGCCGGCAACGGTCTGCAGCTCTCGGCGGAAGTCCATCACCGGCATCGAGACTGCAGCCGCGAAGAGCAGGGGCGGCAGCACCATCTCCAGGATGATCTCCGGCTCAACTTCCACCGCCGCCACCCAGGGCAGGAATCCGACGCCGACCCCCAGGGCCAGCAGAATCAACGGCGAGGCCACCCCAACCTTGGGCGCGAGCTGGTTGCAGGCCGCAATGACTAAGAGCCCGGCCACGGCAACAAGAAGAGGAGTCACGGACCCAAGATAGAACGGGGCACAGACAGCCATGCTCCCGCCTGCCACGGGGCAGACCGTGGCAGGCGGGAGCAGCAGGAAGGAGGAGCCCGGGCCGGGCGTCACCGCCGTCGGCCCAGCCGCCTCACAGACGCTCGGAGACCAGACGAGCCCCCTCGGTCAGCGAGGCGAGCTTGGCCCAGGCGATGTGGGAGTGGATACGCCCGCCCAGGCCGCAGTCGGTGGAGGCCACGACGCGCTCAGGTCCCACCAGCTCGGCGAAACGCGTGATGCGGTCTGCCACGAGCTCGGGGTGCTCGACGACGTTGGTCGCGTGGGAGACGACGCCCGGAATGAGGTACTTGCCCTCAGGCAGCTCGACGTCCTTCCAGATCTTCCACTCGTGCTCGTGGCGGGCGTTGGCGGCCTCGAAGGTAAGCCCGTTGGCGTTGACGGCGAGCGCCAGGTCCACCACGTGGCGGAACTCCAGGTCGGTGGAGTGCGGGCCGTGCCACGAGCCCCAGCACACGTGGTAGCGCACGAGGTCGGGGTCGATCCCCTCCAGGGCGTGGTTGAGGGCCTCGATACGCACTGCGGAGAAGCGACGGTAGTCCTCGATAGCGGGCTCCACCTTGAACTGGTCCCACGACTCAGTCAGGTCAGGGGCGTCGATCTGGACCGTGAGGCCGGCGTCCGTAATGGCCTTGTACTCCTCGCGCAGGGCCTCGGCCCAGGCCCACACGGCCGCCTCGTCGTCCTCGTAGTAATAGTTGCCGATGCGCGCCGCCGCGGCCGGGCTGATCGAGGCTACGAAGCCCTCGGACACCGGCTTGCCGGCCTTGGCCAGCGCCTCCTTGAGGGAGGCGATATCACGAGCCACGACCTCCTGGCCGGTGTAGGACAGCTCTCCGGTCAGGGCTGGGAAGGACCAGGGGCGACGGGTGGCCAGGTGGATACCCGAGGTGGGGTCGGAGTAGGCGTCAGCGAAGGCGACCCAGTCGCGACGGTCGGTCATCGCGTCCAGCTCGAGCTTGCCGGCGGGGGTGGGCTTGCGCGGCGGCAGCTCGTCAAGCAGCTCCAGGCCGGCGAAGCGGGTGAAGGAGTAGGACCACCAGGCGCCGTAGTCGACCTTCTCGGTCATGGCGTGGCCGTACTCGCCGTCGTTGACGATCGTGATGCCCAGCTCAGCCTGCTTGGCGACCACGGCATCGGTCTCGGAGCGGACGACGGCGGCCAGGTCGGAGTCGGACAGAGCGCCGGTGGCGTGGTCGGCGTTGGCCTTGAGAAGGGTGTCAGTACGGGGCAGGGAGCCGACGTGGGTGGTGCGGATGGAGGTGGTCATGAGTGGTCCTGTCATTCCTGCGGCACTCGCCGCGGTGGTCATGGAGATAAGGACCGGAACCGGCAGAGCCGGCTGGGGGCTGAGACGTCCGGGCGCCTCAGCGGGGCATGACCACCCCTGCCACGCGCTCGGGCGTGAGCAGGGGAGTCTCCGTCCTGACGGTGCAGCAGGCGCTGCTGCATCGGCTGGTGGTCATCAGGTGTCCTTCCATCGGTCCTGGCGGGAGCACCGGGGCCGGCAGAGCCGGTCGGTTGCTGCGGCGTCGAAGAGCCAGGTCTCTCAGCCGCTCGGGATGGCTACGGCGGCAGGATACACGTGCCCGCCCAGCCCGCAAGTCCGCCCATCCGCCAGGCGAGATGCTGGGGTGCCTGGGTGAGTGACTACCCAGGCACCCCAGCATCAGGATCGAGGACGGGCCGCGCCCGCCTCAGCGGGTCTCAGCCGCGCCGCCCCTTTCCACGGACTTCGCCACCGCGTCCGGCGCGTCCACGGCCCTGATCCTGGCGCTCGCCGGGCTGCGAACGGCCCTCGCCACGGCCGTGTCCGTGGCCGCGACCGTCCTCGCCATGATCATGGTGGCCGTGTCCCCGGCCGCCGTGGGGTCCGCCGTGGGGGCCGCCGTGGTGGTGGTCCGGGCCAAAGCCCAGCTCACGCATGCGCCGCAGCCCGGCCACACGCTCCTCCCCCATCCGGCGACGGGCCTCGTCCAGCCAGGCCTCGACGTCGTCGTCATCCTCAAGGCCGAGCTCCTCCTCCAGGGAGGCGATGACCTTGTCGAGCAGGGCCGCCAGCGTCGTGGCCTCGTCATCGCTCAGGACGTTCAGGTACTCGCTGCGGCCGGAGCCGGTGGCGGCGTGACGGCCGGCCTGCGTGAGGGCAACGACCTTGACCCGGCGGTCACCCTCGCTCGGGGTGCGCTCGATGAGGCCCTGGGCCTCAAGCTTGGTGAGCAGCTCGTTGAGGGACTGCTGGCGGATATCGAGCAGGTAGGCCAGCTCGCGAGTGGGCAAGGGGCTGGAGAGGTTGAGAGCAGCCAGGACCCGTCCCTGGCCGCGAGTGGTGTCCGCGTAGGGGCCACCGGAGGTACGCGCCTCAATGCGACGGCGGTGGCTCAGGCGCTGCAGGCGGCGAAGCCGGTCGTGGACGGGGGCCAGGACGCTGGCGCGGTCCTCGGAGCCGATTGCCTCAGTGTTGTCAGTGTAGGAAGTCATGTCATTCTCCTGGTTCGTGATGAGCACCTTTCTTACTGGTACCTGTTGATCTCTGACGAGAAGAAAACTACAGGCACCTTCCCTATCGCGCAAGCTCCATAGAACAGGTACCTGTATGTTGTGCGTCACTCGCCTGGCCGCGGGCGTGCCTGATCGTGTCGGTGCCTGTGGCTACGGTGAGGCCATGAGCACCTCACTCCTGCGAGAGCGCGCCGAGACGATCCTGCAGCTGCTGGTCTCCGGCCCCGGGGCCAGGCTGCGCGAGGACCAGTGGACGGCGATCCACGCCCTGGTGGCGCTGCGTCGCCGCGCCCTGGTGGTCCAGCGCACCGGGTGGGGAAAGTCCGCCGTCTACTTCGTGGCCACCGCGCTCATGCGCGAAGGCTGGGGCGGCTGGCAGCCAGGCACACCTCCGCCGCCCGTGCGTGCGCAGGGCGCCCCCGCCAGCCCGGGCGTAGGAGCCACCGTCATCATCTCGCCCTTACTGGCCCTCATGCGCGATCAGGTCGCTGCCGCCGAGCGCGCCGGGATCCAGGCGGCCACGATCAACTCAGCCAACGCCACGCAGTGGTCCGAGGTCGAGGCCCGTATCGCCACCGGCGAGGTCGACGTCCTCCTGGTCTCCCCAGAGCGGCTCAACAACCCTGTCTTCCGCGAGGAGGTCCTGCCCCACCTGGCCTCGGACACCGGCCTGGTCGTCATCGACGAGGCCCACTGCATCTCGGACTGGGGCCACGACTTCCGCCCGGACTACCGACGTATCCGTACCCTGCTGGCCGATCTGCCTGTCCACACCCCCGTCCTGGCCACCACGGCCACGGCCAACGAGCGCGTCACCCGCGACGTCGCTGAGCAGCTGAGCGCAGGAGAGGATCCTTCCACCGACCACCAGCCCGTCCTGGTCCTGCGTGGCAGCCTGGACCGTTCCTCCCTGCACCTGGGGGTCAAGCAGCTGGAGGATGACGCCTCCCGTCTGGCCTGGCTGACAAGCTACCTGCGTTCCACGCCCGGCTCCGGGATCGTCTACTGCCTCACCGTCGCGGCCGCCGGTGAGATCACCGCGCAACTGCGTCAGGCAGGCCTCGAGGTCGCCGCCTACACCGGCGGGACCGATCCGGCCGAGCGCGAGAGGCTGGAGAGCGAGCTCAAGGCCAACCAGGTCAAGGCCCTCATTGCGACCAGCGCGCTCGGAATGGGTTTTGACAAGCCCGACCTCGCCTTCATCGTCCACCTCGGGGCCCCCAGCTCCCCCGTGGCCTACTACCAGCAGGTCGGGCGCGGGGGCCGTGGCGTGGAACGCGCCGAGGTCGTGCTGCTGCCCGGCGCCCAGGACCAGGCGATCTGGGACTGGTTCGGTTCCCAGGCCTTCCCACCCGAGCAGGACGTGCGCCAGGTGCTCGCCGTTCTGGAGGAGGCGCACAGCCAGGGAGAGGGCCCGCTGAGCACCGCAGTGCTAGAGACCTCCACCAGCCTGCGGCGCACCAGGCTGGAGTCCATGCTCAAGGTCCTGGACGTCGACGGCGCCGTGCGCCGGGTCAGGGGCGGATGGGGCTGGACAGGCACGCCCTGGGTCTATGACGCCGCGCGCTATGCGCGTGTGGCAGCCGCTCGCGCCCGCGAGCAGGACCTCATGATCACCTACGAGTCCCTCCGGGCGCCGCTGTGCCGCATGGCCTTCCTACGCCAGACCCTGGATGACCCAGCCCTGGAGCAGGACTGGCGTTGCGGACGCTGCGACCTGTGCGCAGGACTGTCCCTAGCTGACCATGCCGACGCCCAGGAGGTGGAGACCGCTCGCCAGGCGCTGGCGCAGGTAGGCACTGTCATCGAGCCCCGACGCCAGTGGCCCACGGGCATGGACCGGCTGGGACTGGCCAGCCTACGCGGGCGGATCAAGGAGGAGCACCGCGCCGGCCGCGGCCTGGCAGTCGGGCGCCTGGACGGCCTCGGGATCTCGACGACGCTGCGCACACTCCTCGACTCCGGCACGGATGGCGAGGTTCCCGCCTCCCTGCGGCAGGCCGTGGTCGAGGTCGCGCAGCGACTGGGTAGCCTCATCGAGACCGAGACGGGCGGTGAGGAAGACGAACGTCACGGCCCCCTGGTCGTCGTCATCATCGACTCGCGCACCCGTCCCACGCTCGTGCGTCAGCTGGGCCGCGCCGTGGCTCGGACCTTGGCGGCCCAGCCCCTAGCGGTGGTCGGGATCCGCGGCGAGGCCGGGCGCCACGACGTCGGTTCTCCCTTCCGCCTAGCCGCCGTTGCCCGCTCGCTCACGCTCCAGGACTGGCGTCGGGACACCCTGGCCAGCCTCCAGGGAGCCACGGTGGTCCTCGTTGACGACTGGACGGACTCAGGCTGGACGCTCACGCTGGCCACGCGCCTGCTGCGCGAGGCCGGCGCCGCCAGCGTCTATCCCTTCGTCCTGGCTCAGCGTTCGTAGCCACCAGCGTCCAGGGGCCCAGGCTGCGGGAGGCAGCCGCCACGTGGCAGGATTTCGCCCATGGCACTGTCCTTCCGATCCCTGGCCTGGCGTGACGGGGTGCCCTGCGACGAGGCTCCCACGGATATCGGTGACATCGACCGGGCCATGACTGACCAGTCCCTCCTCATCTGGGCCGATATCGTCGCTCCCACGCACGAGGACCTGCAGGTCCTCGCCACTGAGCTCGGGCTGGACACCAACGCCCTAGAGGACGCCGTCGCCCCCTTCGAGCGCCCCAAAGCAGCGCAGCAGGAGAATTACCAGTACTTCGTCACCTACGCGACGCTGCCGAGCTTCGCCTCGACCCTTGATGACGAGGAGGACCAGCTCACCCGGATCGCCGGGTTCATCTTCGACCGGGCGCTGGTGACCGTCCGCGCCACCGACAGGCTCGACCTGTCCCGGGTCCTCCAGCGCTGGCACACCAACCGCAGCCTCATCCGGCTCGGCCCGACGGCGTTGGTCCACGGGCTGCTGGACGTCGTCGTCGACGGCTACTTCACCACGGTCCAGGAGCTCGATGACGCCATCGAGAACCTGGAGGACGACCTGTTCTCCCCCAGCTCTCGCTCGACCGAGTTCCAGCGCTCCGCCTACGACGTGCGGACCAAGCTGGTGACGCTACGACGCATCGTGCTGCCCATGCGCGAGGTGGTCAGCGTGCTGTGGCGCCACCGAGAGGACCGCATCCGCGAGCTCGATCCCTTCTACGCCGACCTCAGCGACCACATCCTGCGCGCCTCGGAGTGGACCGAGTCCCTGCGCGACATGATCGCCTCAGTCTTCGAGACGCACCTGTCCCTGCAGGACCAGCGCCTGAACAACGTCATGAAGAAGCTGGCCGGGTGGGCAGCGGTGATCTCCGTGCCCACCCTGGTGACAGGATGGTTCGGGATCAACGTGCCCTACCCGGGTGAGGGACAGGACGCGGGCACCGTCGCCGCCGCCGTGCTCGTCGTCGTGCCCGCTGTGGTGCTGTACCTCATCATGAAGCGCAACGACTGGATCTGACGGCGGTCGCCTAGTGCTGGCGTGTGGGCACGGGCTCGCCGAGGCTAGCGCGTCAAGCCCGGGAGCCTCGTCAAGCCCGGGAGCCTCGGCGAGCCCGTGCCGCCTCACCGTGGGCCGGCAGGTCCTCAGACTCGGCCAGGGCCGTGAGCGGGTCCGTCATCGCCTCCAGCGCCGCGGCGTCGTACTCGATGACCTGGACAGGCTTGATGTAGGCCATGACGTTCAGCCCCGCGGCGAAGCGTGCCGTGCCGCCGGTGGGCAGCACGTGGTTGGAGCCGGCCAGGTAGTCGCCCAGCGGCACCGGGGAGTAAGGACCGACGAAGATCGCTCCCGCGTTGCGAATCCTGCGCGCCACCGCCTGGGCATGGCGGGTGTGGATCTCCAGGTGCTCGGCGGCGTAGGCGTCAGCCACCTCGATCGCCTGGTCGAGGTCCCGCACCAGCACGATCCCCGACTGACGTCCCTCCAGCGCCGTCCGCGAGCGCTGGGTGTGCTTAGTGGCTGCCAGGCGGCGCTCCAGCGCTGCCTCAGCCTCAGCGGCCAGCCGCTCGGAGTCGGTGATGAGGACGCTGCCGGCGTTCGGATCGTGCTCGGCCTGTGAGAGCAGGTCGGCAGCCACGAGCTCGGGGTCAGCCTCGCCGTCCGCGACGATCGCGATCTCGGTGGGACCAGCCTCGGCATCGATCCCGACCACGCCGCGCACCGCCCGCTTGGCGGCGGCGACGAAGATATTGCCCGGCCCGGTCACGACGTCGACCCTCTCGCACAGAGCCGTCCCCGGCGCCCCACCCGCGGCCACGACGTCAGCCTCGTCGGTCGCGTTCTCGCAGGCCGCCCCGTAGGCAAACATCGCGATGGCCTGTGCGCCGCCGACGGCGTAGACCTCCTCGACCCCCAGCAGCTCGCAGGCCGCCAGGATCGTGGGGTGGGGCAGGCCGTCAAAGGCCGCCTGGGGCGGGGAGGCCAGCGCCACCTGCTCCACACCGGCCACCTGGGCCGCCACGACATTCATCACCACGCTAGAGGGATAGACGGCCAGGCCGCCAGGCACGTACAGACCCACACGACGCACCGGGATCCAGCGCTGGGTCACCGTGCCACCGGGGACGATCTCGGTGACTGTCTCACGGGGCAGCTGGGCCGCGTGACCGGCCCGGTTGTGGGCGATGGACAGCTCCAGGGCCTCGCGCACCGCCGGGTCCAGGCCCTCCAGGGCCCGGGTGAGTGCCTCGCGCGGCACCCGCAGGTGCTCAGGGCGCACGTGGTCGAAGCGCTCAGCGGCCTCGCGCAGCGCCGCCGCCCCACGCTCACGCACGTCAGCGATCGTCGGGGCGACGGCATCCAGGGCAGCGGCGACGTCGAGGGTGGCGCGAGGCAGGGCCTCAGCCAGCTCTCGGGCGTTCAGGTCACTCTCACGCAGGTCGATGCGGTTCAGCATGGGCCCAGGGTAGCGGCCTAGGCGCACGGGCGGCGTAGCGTCCCACGCGCTCGTCATCGATGACGCCCTCCCAGTCCAGACCGAAGCCAAAGCGGTAGGTGTGGCCGGCGCCGTCCTCATAGGCGGCGTAGTCGAAGGGACGGTCTTCGTCATGACGCTCAACCGCCTCCATCGAGGCCGGCAGCGTCAGAGGCAGCAGGCCGTGCGGGGTCACGCGCCCGCGCAGCAGCTCCCAGACCACCTCCTGCTGGACGCCGAAGTCGATGACGATCGCGTCCGCCAGCGGCTCCACCTCGGCCAGGACCGCCGGGTTGTGCATCCGCAGCACGACGATGACCGGCCGGTTCCCCATCTGCGCGCGAGCCTGGCGCACCAGCTCCAGGTCGCTGGCGTTGGCCACCTGCGCCTGCTTGCCACGCACCGAACGGTCCGGGTGCGCCGTCTCCCGAAAGTCACCGGACGCCAGGGACCGCTCCCTGGCAGCGGTCGCCGTGTATGGGCCCCACTGCAGGGAGATCGGCAGGTAGCCGTTGCCCCCGGCCTCGCGATCAGCCACGGAGTAGCTCTCGCACAGCGGGGACTCGATGAAGACGACGGCGACCTGGGCCTGGGCAGGGTCCTCCACCCGTTCCAGTGCGGCAGGGCTGGGCCGGTAGGGGTCGATGTCGCAGGCGGGCTCCGGAAAACGCATGAAGCCCAGGCGCTCATCAAGGTGGCGGCGTGGGACCCACGCCCGGATCGAGGGCTGCGTCAGCGGCAGGACCGGGGCGCGGTCGGCGTCGGCGTTCTTGAGCAGGACGAGGCTGTCACGCTGGGCGGCCAGGCCTGCCTGGGCGAAGGACTCGCAGCCCACCGTCGCCACCGAGGCCGCCGGGTCAAGGTAGGGGTTGTCGAACAGGCCGGTGCGGAAGAAGACCCGCAGCAGGCGCACGGCTGAGGCCTCGAAACGGGCGCGAGCAGCCGCCTCACCGTCGCGCTCAGCCAGGATCCGGTAGGCCTCCAGAACCGGAGCGGCCTGGCTGTTGCCACCGAACTGGTCCACGCCGTTGTCGATCGCCAGAGCGTGACGCTCAGCAACACTGAGGTCCTCGACCCCGTAGCAGCGCTGACCGAAATTGCTCATCTCCGGGTCAGGATCGGCTGTGATGCCCCAGTCGGTGCACACCACGCCGTCGAAGCCGTAGCGCTGGCGCAGCATGTCGTGGACGATGACGCGGTGGTAGGAGTTCGCCCGTGGCTCGCCGTCGCTGCCGGTGTTGAGCACCTGCCCGTCCGGGGTGCGGTACCCCGAGGAGATCGTGTAGTAGGGCATGACGGCGCTCGCGCTCGCCGTCGGACCGTCGAGGTCAAAGGCTCCGTGGGCAAAGGGCACCAGGTGCTCGGCCTCGTTGCCACCCGGGTAGACGGCGAACTTGCCGAAGCCGTAGTGCGCGTCACGCCCCGCCTCGCCTGTCCCGCCGCCCGGCCAGTGCTTGACCATGGTGGCCACTGAGGCCTGGCCCCAGCCGGGGTCAGCGTAGGAGGCCTCAGGCACCGCCAGCCCGAAAGCAGCCCCCTGCTGGTAGTCGGCAGCCGGAGTGGTCTGCATGGCGTCGCACACGGCCCGGGCGTAGTCCGTCACGAGTGCTGAGCTCGGTCCCCAGGTGTCCTGCAGCCGCATCCACCGTGGCTCGGTGCCCAGGTCAATCTGAGGGCCGAGCGCGGTCGTGATCCCCAGCGCCCGGTACTCCTGGGAGATGATCTCGGCGTACTCGCGTGCCCGCTGCGGGTCGAACAGCGCCGCCATCCCCATCCCCTCAGGCCAGCGTGAGACGTCGACGGCGCTGGTGGTGAACTCGGCTCCCGTCGCCTCTCCCGCACCGTTGCGCGGGTCAGTAGCGATGGAGACCGGAACGCCCAGCGGGGTGGACTCAGCCAGGGCCTGCAGGGCGTTGTTCCACCGCGCTGCCGTGTCCGCCGACTCCAGCGTGATGGCCAGGACATGACGGATGTGGTCACGGGTGAGCATCCGAGTCTGCTGGTCGGTCAGGGACCAGGGCTCCACCCCGGCCTCAGCCAGGCTGCACCCGCCGTAGGTCCCGGGGAAGGGGCCGTGGCCCGGGTTGGGTACGGCCTGGTGGGGTGAGTAGAGCATGAGGCCGGCAATCTGCTCGATGCTCAGGCGCCCAGCCAGGTCCGCGGCGCGCTCGCTCGCGCTCAGGCGCCAGTCCTCGTAGGGCAACAGCTCACCGGTGCGCGCCAGGTCCTTGAACAGGTGCCCGTCCACCTCGATCACCGGTGCGTCACAGGTACCGATCGTGGGCCCGCCATCCTGGTGATGAAAGGTCGGTGCCTTCTGACTGGCGGTAGCAGGGTCCTGGCTCGTCACGGCGTCCTCCTCGGCGTCTGTGCTGGTCGGTACCCCCCTATTTTACCGAATGGTTTGCCTCCAGGCGCCCCGTAGTCTTGACCCATGAGCCCCCTTCCCCAGGCATCCCAGCCCACTCTGTCCGACTCCCAGCTCGAGCGGGCCGCCGGTGTCCTCGTTGCCCAGGCCGTGGGCGACGCCATGGGAGCGCCTTACGAGCCTGGCCACGTGCCCCTGACTACCCCTCCACAGATGGTGGGCGGCGGCTACGGCCACTACGCACCAGCCGAGTGGACCGACGACACCCAGATGTCTCTCTATATCGCGGAGGTTGCCGCCACCGGAGCCGACCTGACGAGCCCGGAGGCGCTGGACAAGATCGCGCGCGGCTGGTGCCGGTGGGTGGTCGAGGAGGGGGCCACCGACGTCGGCAACCAGACTCGCGATGTCATCGACGCCGTCTCCCCAAGCCGCGACGAGCCCGGGATCGCCCAGCGCATGCGCCAGGCCGCCGCCGATCTCCATGCCAGGACCGGCATGACCGCGGGAAACGGCGCGCTGATGCGCAATGGGATCGTGGCTCTGACCAGGCTGACAGACCGCCAGGCGACCGCAGCGGCGGTGCGCGCCGTCGCCGAGCTGACCCATGCTGATCCGCTGGCCGGGGACGCCTGCGTCATCCACGCCGAGATGATCCGCGAGAACGTCATGAATCCCGCGTGGGAGAACCTGCCTATGCACGGAGCCAATCCCATGCGCACCCTCGACCTCATCCCCGGCGAGCGGCGTCAGTACTGGCACGACTTCTTTGACGGTGGGCCTGCAGACCCGAGTCACTACGACGCTCCCCCGCACCACGACGGCTTCGCCGTCCACGCACTGGCCCAGGCCACCCTGGCCTTCACCTTCGCCAACCGCTGCCACTACTGGAACCAGCCGCTCTTCTTCGACACGCGCGAGGAGACCTCGGCCTGGTGGATGAGCACCATCCTTATGCAGGCTCTGACCACGAGCCAGGACAAGGACACCGTCGCCGCCATCGCAGGAGCCCTGGCCGGGAGCTACCTCGGGGCCGGCGCAGCGCCGCAAGAGTGGGTCAAGGCGATCCACGGCCTGCCGCGAGG
>NZ_DS999574.1:1338261-1363648 GCF_000159035.1 Actinomyces urogenitalis DSM 15434 | reverse complement strand
GCCGCGCCCCGGACCACCGGCCACGGCAGGCGGGCACGAGCCGGCGCCGAGGAGGCCAGGACCAGGCAGGTGTGGTCAGTAACGAGCGCAACCGCCATCAGCAGAGTGGTCCAGGAGGAAACGTCCCGGTGGCCGAAGAACCAGGCCAGGACCAGGACAGCCAGACTCAGCAGGCATCCCTCCTCCGGCGCCAGAGCCGTCCACAGCGCCACGACCGCCAGGACGGCGAGCAGCAGCGGGAAGGTCCCCGCCGCGAGTGCCGCGCCAAGCAGCGCGAGCACCGAGATCGCGCGCACCACCAGCTGCGAGGGTGACAGGACCCGGGGCACTCGGGCCAGGAGCCAGCCAAGGGGGCCGGAGCGAGGTCTGCGCCCCGAACGGTTTGGCGCGTTCATGCGCCGCTCCTGGGACGGGACATCGCCGTCAAGGCCGCGTCCAGCGTGCCCGGGCCCCGCCAGGGAACGACGGCGATCCCCCGGTGCTCCAAGGCGGCGATGGTCCGCTCCCGCTCCAGGGCGAGCACCTGGCGAGCCGCGTACTCCACGCTGCTCAGTCCACGCGGGTCAGACAGCTGCGGGGCGGTGTCGACGACGAGGACGTTCAGGCCGCAGGCAGCCTGCTGAGCCGCCAGCTCCACCACCTGCGTCTCGGTCAGCGGGCTGAGGACCACCACGAGGCTCCCCGGCGGGGTGGCCAGGCGCGGACGTCGTGACGCCGGGGTGCGGTCTGAGCCCGGCCGCAGGCGTCCGAGGGTTCCCAGCACCCGCAGGTAGTGACGGCGTCCGTGGCCTGCCGGTACCGGCGTCGTCACTGCTCCCATCACCCGCAGCCCCATCCGGTCCCCGGTACGCAGGCACCAGGCGGCGACCGACGCCGCAGCGTGCACCGTCCGGCTCAGGCTGCCCTCGTCCTGCCGCGAGGGCGCCGGAGTGTCCGCGAAGGCGTCGACGACGAGGAGGACCTGGGTGTCTGCCTGTGCGTAGGTCGTGCGCACGTGGAGCCGGCCCGTGCGCACCGAGGTCGGCCAGTGCACGAGACGAGGCCGGTCCCCGGGCTGGAAGAGACGGATGTCGTTGAACTCTGCCCCCTCCCCCGCGTTCCTGGCCCCGTGGACCCCGAGCATCCGCGGGGGGTGGGGCACCGGTGCGTCGGAGGTAAAAGCGCCGGGCGCTGGTGCCACCGTCAGCTCGATGGGGTGGCGGGCGAGCCAACGGTTGTCAAAGGCTCCCCACACACTGCGCAGGTACCGCTCGCCCTCGACCAGGTCGGCTCCCTGCCCCAGGATCTCGGTGCGTGGACGGCCGTGGGGCGGCACGCTGCGCCCCAGCAGGCGATGATGAGCAGCGGGGTCGCCAGCACCACCAGGTCAGGTCGGTGCCCGGCGACGGCGAGCAGCGCCAGGCCAAGGCCACCCACGACGGCGCGCAGGTGGAGCGTCGTCGGCTTCCAGGGCTCAGCAGGTTGCTGGGTCGCTGCCGGGCTCCAGGGCTCAGCCGGTTGCAGGGTCACTGCCCGGCTCCGGGAACAGGGGTGCTCGCCAGGACCTGGGCAACGACCTCGCGCCCACTGATCGAGCTCATCCACAGCTCGGGCCGGATGGAGAGGCGATGAGCCAGGGCCGCGACCGCCACGTGCTTGACATCCTCCGGGGTGACGTAGTCACGGCCACGGACCACGGCCAGGCCGCGAGCGGCGGTGACGAGCGCGAGCGAGCCACGGGGCGAGGCCCCGACGGCGACGGCCTCGTGCTCACGTGTGGCCGCGGCCAGGGCCACGCAGTACCGGCCCACCGACTCCTCGACCTCGACGTTCTCCACCGCTAGCTGGGCGGCCCGCAGACGGGTGGCGTCTGCCACCTGTGGCACGACCTGCTCCTCCTGCCGGCGTCCGATCCGGCGCGCCAGGGCCTCCCATTCCTGGTCCGCACTGGGGTAGCCGAAGGACAGGCGCAGCAGGAAGCGGTCCAGCTGAGCCTCGGGGAGCTGGTAGGTCCCCTCGTACTCCGCCGGGTTCGCGGTGGCGATGACGTGGAAGGGCTGGGGCAGCGGGAAGGTCGTCCCCTCCACCGTCACCTGCCGCTCCTGCATGGCCTCCAGGAGAGCCGCCTGGGTCTTGGGCGGGGTGCGGTTGACCTCGTCGGCCAGCAGCAGGCCGGTGAACAGCGGTCCGGGCCGGAAGCTGAACTCGCCACGCTTCTGGTCAAACAGGAAGGAGCCAGTCAGGTCCGAGGGCAGCAGGTCGGGGGTGAACTGGGCGCGAGTGAAGTCCAGCCCGAGGGCCTGGGCGAAGGAGCGGGCCATCAGGGTCTTGCCCAGCCCTGGGTAGTCCTCCAGGAGGACATGGCCTCCCGCCAGCACACCAGCCAGGATGAGCTCCAGCTCCTCGGGGTTGCCGACGACGGCCTGGGTCACCGAGTCCAGGACCTGTCTTGCCAGGGCGCAGGCCTGCGCAGCGCTGAGGGCCTGGGGCGGCGTCGGGTGGCTTGTGGTCATAGGGACTGGATCCTCTCGATCAGGCGAATGAGGTCGTGGTCAGTGCGGGGAGCAGGCATCGTGCCGCTGACCAGCTCCCACAGCTCGGCTCCCAGGAGGCAACGAGCACGCTCAGGATCAGCGTCAACGTCGACGGCCTGCCTCTCACGCAGGCGATCACGGGTGAGCTGAGCAAGATGCGGACGCACCCCGCTGTCCCAGCCCCGTGACGAGGTCGCGTCACGCAGGAGCCAGGTCAGTGTGGACAGGAGCCGGTCACTGGGTGCCGGGAGCGACCCCGGTGGCTCGCTCACGGGGAAAGCGGGCAGACCGAGCTCGACGCGCCTCAGGCGCGCGATACCCAGCAGGAGCAGCGGTGCCGCGAGCGCGATGACGGGATGGAGGCGGACCCCCATGAGGCTGAGGACCCACATAGCCGCCCAGACCACAAGGGTCACAAGCACCGCTGTGCGCAGGCGAGACGCCGTCATCACAGCCTCACCTCGCGCGACGACGCCCCGGCCTGCGGCCCTTGCCCCTCACTCAGGCCTAAAGCGGCATGTACCTGCGCCAGACCGCCGCGGGTCTGCTTGCGTGCTGCCTCGGTCATCTCGTGGGAGGAGAAACGGGCCTCGCGGTAGAGGGAGGCGAGATCCTCAATCGCCGCGGCCGGTACTTATCGCTGCGCCCGCACCCGCAGGACCAGCTCGGTGGAGGTCTCGTGGGGCCGGGTCCCCACACCGACCTGCGTGACGTCTCGCTCCAGCGCCATCCAGGCCGCCACAATGGCGTTGGCCGGGCTTCCGTGCCGCAGTGCCTCCACCTGCCGTGCCGCCTGGCTCGGGCTCAGGAGGGCGAGGTCAGGACCGCATCCCTCGGCCGGCGTGTCAACGGCAACCGGCTGGAGACCCTGCAGGTGTGCGAGGAGGAAACGCACAAGCCGCCAGGCCACCAGACAGGCAAGCACGCCGGCAACGAGCACGACCATGACGACCAGGGCCTGGGCCCACAGGGATGGAAGAAGCACCGTGGGCGCCGCGCTCGGCTGGGGCCTGGTAGAGGGCGCCGTGGTCGTCATGAGCGGTGCGGTGTCCGTTGAGGCCCATGCCACCAGGACCACAGCCAGGGCGAGCGCGCACAGGACGAGCCCGCGCCACGTCGTCATAGAAGCAGCTGGCCTCATCCTCGCTCCTGTCACTGGGCCTCGATCCTAACCAGTGGTGTCCAGCAGGCCAGCGGTCTCCTCGCTCACTGCGACCGTGCCGGACAGGCCAGCCAGCTCGTGGGCAGTCTCAAGCACCATCTCACCGTCTGCCAGCTGTCGGACCCAGCTCTGCGGTATGGCGTTCAGACCTTAGAACGCGCCCGCCAGCTGCCCGTAGACCGAGCCCACTGTGTCGGCGTCGTGGCCGAGGTTGACGGCAAGCAGGGCGCCGTCGTGAACCTGGCCGGCCAGGGCCTCGGCGTGGGCATACAGCACCTCCCGGCTGGCACCTTGTGCCGCCAGGGCAATGAGCCGACCCCAGGCACCGCAGGCCTCGACGCACACGGGTAACGGGGGCGTGGTCATCGAGCCCGCCCGGCACAGCGTGTCCGCCAGATCCAGGTCGCTGGCGAAGGCGATAGCCACCGGCGCCAGGCGCATGAGAGAGCCGTTGCCGGCGGTCCAGCGGGTGGAGGGCTCCGCAGCACCCGTCTGGTGCGCGCGAAGTCGCTCAAGGACCACAGGGTCTGGTGACCGATCCCGAAACAGCGGCCCGTGCTCGTCAGGTACCCCTCGTCTCGCCAGCGCAGGAAGCGCTCGGCCTGGTCGCGCAGATCGAAGGTGCCGGTCTCAATGAGGCTGCGGGCCAGGCACAGGGCCATCGAGGTGTCGTCGGTCCACTGCCCGGCCTCCAGGCCGAAGCGTCCGCCCCCACGCATGCCGGTCACAGCCGGCAAGGTGTCACGTGGGGCGAACTCCATCGGAGCCCCGAGCGCGTCACCAACCGCCAGGCCGAGCAGGGCGCCAACAAGCCGGTCACGGTCCACTTGCGGCGCAGCCTCGTGCGCGCTGGTCTTCTGCCGTGACGACGACGGACCGGTTGGTGCTCCTATCGCCCCTCCCTCGCTCAGGTAGGCGATGGTATCCCGACCAACGTGTACGGGTGCGGCCGATTGAAGAGATCCACACCCTTCACTCGGTCGCACCCGTTCACCTTCGGCGCGCTAGGAGGCCTCAGGCCACAGTGAGCTCCACCGTGGTCTCGCCCTCGCCGTCGACCCGCTGGCCGCCGCTGACCAGCGACCAGGAACCGCTCAGGCCCGTCGCCGTGGCGCGCAGGACCTGTCCCTGCCGCACCACCTGGACCGAGGCCTCCTCACATCCGTCGTGAGCCGGGACCGTCACCACGCGCTCGTCGCCCTCAGCCAGCGCCTCGACCCGGACCGTCAGGCCCTCACGCCAGTCCTCCTCCGGGCGCGTGATGCTGCCAGCCAGCGCCAGCGCAGCGCCCTGGCGCACGTACAGGGGCAGGCTCTCCACCCCGTGCTTCTCGTGGACCCAGCGCGGGCCCTGGACGCTCTGGCCAGTCCAGTACGAGGTCCACGTGCCCTCGGGCAGGTAGACGTCCGCCTCGCCCTCGGCGTCCATCACCGGCGCGACCAGGAGATCGGAGCCGAGCATGTACTGCGTGTCCACGTCCCAGGCTCCGCGGTCACCCGGGAACTCCAGGAACATCGAGCGCATCATCGGCGTGCCGGTCTCGTGGGCCTCACGGGCGGCGGCGTAGAGGTAAGGCATCAGGCTCAGGCGCAGGTTGATGAACCGGCGGGCCACGTCCACCGACTCCTCGTCAAAGGCCCAAGGCACACGCACCGAGCTTGACCCGTGCAGGCGGGCGTGGGAGGACAGCAGCCCGAAGGCCAGCCACCTCTTGAACACGCCCGGGTCCGGGGTTCCCTCAAAGCCGCCGATGTCGTGGCTCCAGTAGCCGAATCCGGAGCTTGTCAGTGACAGGCCACCGCGCAGGGTCTCCCCCATCGAGGCGTAGGTCGACTCGTTGTCCCCGCCCCAGTGGACCGGGAACTGCTGGCCGCCGGCAGTGGCCGAGCGAGCGAAGAGGATGGCCTCGCCCTCACCGCGTACCTCGCTCAAGAGGTCGAAGACGGTGCGGTTGTACAGGTGGGTGTAGTAGTTGTGCATCCGCTCAGGGTCCGAGCCGTCGTGCCAAGCGATGTCCCGAACCGGGATGCGCTCACCGAAGTCGGTCTTGAAGCAGTCCACGCCCATCTCCAGCAGCCCGGCGAGCTTGGAGCGGTACCAGGCGACGGCGTCGGGGTTGGTGAAGTCGACCAGCGCCATGCCAGCCTGCCACAGGTCGGTCTGCCAGATGTCCCCGTTGGTCTTGCGTACCAGGTACCCCTTGGCCGCGCCCTCGGTGAACAGTGCCGAGCGCTGGGCGATGTAGGGGTTGATCCACACGCAGATCTTCAGTCCCTTGGCCTTCATCCGCTCGAGCATGGCGGCCGGGTCTGGGAAGGTGGCCGGGTCCCACTCGAAGTCAGACCAGTGGAAACCACGCATCCAGAAGCAGTCGAAGTGGAAGACGCTCAGCGGCAGGTTGCGCTGCGCCATCCCGTCGACGAAGCCGGTGACGGTTTCCTCGTCGTAGGAGGTGGTGAAAGAGGTCGTCAGCCACAGACCGAAGGACCAGGTCGGCACCATCGGGGCCCGGCCGGTCAGGGCCGTGTAGCGGCGCAGCACGTCCTTGGGAGTGGGACCGTCAATGACGTAGTAGGTCAGGCGCTCGCCCTCCACCGAGAACTGGGTCCGGGTAGTCAGCTCACTGCCCACCTCGAAGGAGACCCCTCCCGGGTTGTCCACGAAGACACCGTAGCCGGCGGTGGTGAGGTAGAAGGGGATGTTCTTGTAGGCCTGCTCGGAGGCGGTACCGCCGTCCTCGTTCCAGATGTCCACGCTCTGGCCGTTCTTGGTCAGGGCCCCGAAGCGCTCACCCAGGCCGTAGACACGCTCGCCCGGACGCAGGCTCAGCTGCTCACGCATGTAGGTCTGGCCGTCTGGAGCGACGACGTGGGCCACCGCCCGCGGCAGCGAGGTGGTCAGCTCCTTGCCGGCGTGGGTGAAGCGAGCGGTCCAGTCCGCCCCTTCCTCCAGGTGCACAGCCAGGTCCCCGGCGCGCAAGGTCAGTCCCGAGCCCTCGGCCTGGACGACTCCGGAGTAGCCCGGCTCGCTCGTCACCTCGAAGTGAGGCCCGGGGTCACGCCGGCCGGCGTGGTTGACCAGCGAGACCTTGATGACGCCGTCCGCCACGGCGGTGAAGGTGGCCGTGAGCAGGGGGTTGTTGAGGGTGTCGCCGCGTCCGGTGACCGGGCGGACCGGGGCGTAGGCGCGCAGGGCAGTGGCGCCGTCGTCCGTGGTAGGTCCCAGGTCCAGCAGACCACGAGCCTTCTCGACCTGGTAGCCCTCGCGGTCGAGCCAGTATCCGTTAGAGAACTTCATGTGGGGTCCTTAGATCAGTGAGGGTGACGCTCAGGGGCGCCAGGAGACAAGAGGTCCTGGCCGCTACTTCACGGCGCCAGCCGTGACCCCTCGGGTCAGGGTGCGCTGGAAGAAGAGGAAGAACAGGAAGGTCGGGATGAGGGAGACCAGCGCGCCGGCGTTGAGCGTGGGAACGTCAAGCATGCGGTCGCCCTGGAGGCTGGACAGCGCGATCGGCACCGTCTGGGTGTCGTTGGAGGTGAGCATGACCAGCGGGATGAAGAACTCGTTCCAGGTCCAGATGAAGAAGAAGATCATGAGCACGCTCATCGTGGGGCGCACGATCGGGAAGACGACCTTCCACAGAATCTCCCAGCGGCTGGCACCGTCGAGCTCGGCAGCCTCCAGCAGTGCGCGTGGGAAGGTGCCCAGCACAGAGGAGAGCAGATAGGTACCGAAGGCGGACTGGATGACGGTGAAGATGATGACGATCGACCAGGGGTTGTCAGTCAGCCCCACCTTCTGGGCCATCATGAACAGCGGGTAGATCAGGCCTTCCTGCGGCAGCATGTTGGCGATCATGAACAGGGCGATGATCCAGGCCCTGCCCTTGACCCGTCCCACGCCGATCGCGTAGGCGTTGAACAGGGACAGGAAGGCTCCGGCCACGGCCACCAGCGCCGAGGTCCAGATGGAGTTCCACAGCTTGACCTGGAAGTTGACCCGCTCCCAGAAGTAGGCCAGGCCATCGGTGTAGAAGCCGGTAGGCAGTGACAGCGGGCTGCCGCCGGAGTAGTCAGCCGGGGACTTGAAGGCGTTCATCACCATCAGGACGAAGGGCGCGACCATGAACAGGGCGAGCACGCCGACGACGGCGAGGACCACCCAGCGAGCCACGCCACGGTGGAAGCGGTCCTTCTTCTTGGCCGGAACGGCCTGGGCAATGGTGGCGCTCATGTCAGCGGCCCTCCTCTTCACGGCGTGCGCTGCGGTTCTGGAAGAACTGGATGACGCCGGCGATGACGATGATGACAAGGGTCAGGACGGTCGAGATCGCGGCTCCGTAGCCGACCTTCGACTTGTCGAAGAAGTTGAGGTACGAGTAGTAGCTGGGCACCAGGGTCGAGGACTCCGGGCCGCCACGGGTGAGCACGTAGACCGGCGCGAAGACCTTGAGCGCGGCGATGGTGCAGGTCAGCACGATGACGAAGGTCTCGGGCTTGATCTGCGGGATCGTGATGGCGCGGAAACGAGCCAGCCATCCTGCGCCGTCGAGCTCGGCGGCCTCGTAGAGCTCAGGGTCCACGCGCTGGAGGGCGGACATGAAGATGACGGTCGGGTAACCGATCTGGATCCAGATCAGGACGAACATGACCGCGGGCAGCGCTGTGGAGGTCGATCCCAGCCAGTTGGGCGGGTTGTCGATCCCGATGCCACGCAAAATGGTGTTCAGCGCCCCGGTCTGGGAGTTGAGGATCCAGTTCCACACGATCCCGGCCACGGAGATCGGCAGGATCTGGGGGAGGTAGTACATGGCGCGCAGCGTCGTAGCCACCGAGGAGTTGAAGTGCTTGCCGATGTAGTCGAAGAGCACGGAGGCCAGGAACAGCCCGATGAGCGTGGGAATGACCACCATCGCCACGATCATGTACATCGAGTTGCCAAAGGAGGCCCAGAACTTCTCGTCCGCCAGCAGCGCTTTGTAGTTGTCCAGCCCGATGAAGCGCATCGGGGCCATGCCTCCCTTCCACTTGTGCAGGGAGTACCAGATGTTCATCGTCAGCGGGAAGGCGATGATGACGGCGAAGGAGACCGCCCCGGGGATGAGGTAGAGCAGGTAGGGCAGGCTACGGCGCCTGGACCTGTGGACGGTAGTCGTGCGAGCTGTAGGCACTGGAGGCTTCTTCCGTGTGGACCGCGGTGGACTCAGGAGGCACGACGGCGCAGCGCGGCTCACGCTCAGCGCTGCGCCGTCGTCATGAGGGAGGCGGGAAGGCTTACTCCTCGCCCACGCCCATCTCGCTCTTGCCCTCCTCGTAGGCTGCCTGGAGGTCGGCCAGGACGTCCTCAGGGCTCTTGGAGCCGTTGATGAGGGACTGCATGGCAGAGGTGATCTGGTCGTAGAAGCCAGCCACCGGCCAGTCGGGGTAGAAGGCCAGGCCGTCCTCGTCCAGGATGGTCTGGAAGTTCTCGGTCAGGGTGCGGGTCTTGTCATCCTCGATCGTCGAGGCGTCGCCGGCCACCGGCAGACCGCCCTTCTGCCCCAGGATCTCCTGGACCTCGTCGGACAGGGTGATGTCGATGAAGTCGTAGGCCAGCTCCTTGTTCTTGGCGTTGGTGGGCACCACCCACAGGTTGCCGGAGGAGCCGATGGACAGCTTGGAGCCGGGGAAGAGGAACTGGTCCCAGGTGAAGCCGGTGATGTCAGCGACCATGCGGCCGAACCACCAGGAACCGGAGACGAACATCGGGTAGGAACCGGCGATGAAGGAGGCTCCGGCGTCCTCTGCCGTCAGGCCTGCCGAGTCCGGGGCCACGTAGCCCTTGCCGATCCACTCCACGAGCTTGGCGGTACCAGCCTTGACCGGGTCCACGCTCCAGTCGACGTCGCCCTTGAACAGCTGGTAGGAGTCAACGAAGGAACGGTCGGCCTGGGCCAGGATGAGCTGGTACCACAGCTGTCCCATGGGGTACTCCGAGCCGGCCTCAGCCAGCGGCACCTGTCCACGCGCCACGAAGGCGTCGCACACGGCCTCCAGCTCCTCCAGCGTGGTGGGCACGGCCAGGCCCGCCTCGTCGAACATGTCCTTGTTGTAGTAGACGAAGACGTACTCGCCGTAGTTGGGCACGCCATACCAGTCGCCGTCACCCATGAGGCCGTCCTCGGTGTAGCGCGCGGTGGTCTGGATGGAGGTAGGGAGCTTGGTGTCCCAGCCACGCTCGGTAGCCTGCTCGGTCAGGACCTCGATCAGGCCCTGGGAGGCGAGCTGACCAGAGGTGGCGTTGCCCTTGTTGTACTCCATGATGTCCGGGACGTCGTCGCCGGTGAGCACGATCTTGGCGTTCTTCTGGAGCTGCTCGAAGGTCTGGTCCTCGGTCTTGACGGTGACGTCGGGGTGCTTCTCCTTGAAGATCTCGATGGCGCGGGCCCAGGCCTGGCCCATCGCGGAGTCATCAGACTCGTAGTCCCAGATGACGAAGGTCTTGGAGTCCGATCCGGAGCCCGAGCCTCCGCACGCGCTCAGGCCGAGCAGGCCGGCGCCCGCCAGGCTCGTCATGGCCAGGGTGTTGAAGGTCCTGCGGTTGATCATGGTCGTTACCTCTGCGTTGAGTTGCCGTTACTGGGATCTGGGTGTGATGCCCCGAGCCGGTGGCGCGGGGACGTGCGTGGGCGCCGTCTAGGGCGCGGGGACCGGGCCGATGGTCTCGCCGGCCACGAGGGCGCAGCGCACCAGGCGCTGGCAGTCGGTCGGGGCGATCTGGCCGTCCAGGAGAGCCACAAGCGCCTGGGCGGCGTAGGCTCCCATCTCCTCCCCCGGCCCGTGGGAGGTGGTCAGGGGCGGGTAGGTCATGGCGGACAGGGGCCGGGAGGACACGGCGCCGACGACGGAGATATCACCTGGCACGTCCAGGCCCATCTCGTGGAAGCCAGCGAGCAGGCCCAAGGTCGCCATGTCGTTGAGGACGACGAGAGCCGTGGGGCGGTTGGCCTGCGCCCACAGGCTGCGAGCCAGCTGCCGGCCAGCCACGGGGCTCGCGTCGCAGGAGACCGTGGCTGGAGCAAGCCCCAGGGACTCCATCGAGGCCCGGTAGATGGTGCGTGAGCGCACGGCCGGCCCGTAGCCGGTGGCGACCTGGGTCTGTGGGCGTCCGACGAAGGCGATGCGCTCGTGGCCCAGAGCGTGCAGGCGCCGGACCACGGAGTCGATAGCCTCCTCGAAGTCGATGTCGACGTAGGCGTAGGCCGAGGAGTCCTCGGTGCGCCCCACGAGCACGAAGGGGATCTCCGCCTCCTGCAGGTGGCTCACCCGGGGGTCAGCGACGGCGACCTCGACCAGCAGCACGCCGTCGGCCTTGCCCTGGCGCACGATCGTGGCCAGCTCGGCGCCTCCGCGATCGCGGCTGACGGGCCACACCGCCAGGTGGTAGCCAAGCTCCGCAGCCGCGCGCTGGGCGCCGCGGACGATGCCGAAGACGGTCTCTCCCATCGCGGTGTCGAACTCGGGGAAGCTCATGGCCAGCGTGTAGGAGCGCCGGCGCGCCAGTCCGCGTGCCATCGCATTGGGCTCGTAGTCGAGCTCCTCCATGGCCTGACGAATGCGCTCGGCGGTGGCTCGGGCTACGGGGCGTGCGCCTGACAGGGCGTAGGAGACCGTGGAGACGGCCACGTTGGCCCGCTTGGCGACGTCCTGCATGGTGGCCACCCAGCCCACCTCCTTGTGAGAGCCTCGAATCGAAGCGCTTCGTCGAAACGCTTCAATAAGGATGGAAGGTGCCCCGATCCCCAGGCAAGCAGATCGGGCGATCATCGAACATTTTCGATGATCGCCCGATCAGGCAGTCTCGGACGGCCGGGCTCAGGCAGCGCCCCGGCCGCGCAGGAGGCGTGAGGAGGCCTTGGCGACGCAGTGCTCGACGAAGGCGATGATCTCCGCCTCCACCTCGGCACGGGTGGCCGGCTCGTTGTGCACCTCGTGACGCATTCCGGTGTAAACACGCGTGCGCACGTCATGGAATCCCGCGTCCCACAAGGAATTGGCCACGACGTAGGCCCCATGGCCGAAGTCCGCCACCGGGTCCTGGTCTCCAGCCAGCAGGAGCACCGGCAGCTCGGTGGAGACCGGAGACATCCACCCCTCGGCATTGGCGCGGTCATAGAGCTCGATAAAGGAGCGGCCGAAGCGCAAGGTCATTGGCGCCCCGAAATTGTTGTACGGGTCCACGGCGTGGTCAGCGACCACCTGCGGGTCGGAGGCGACCCAGTCGGTGGGTCCCGCCCCCTCCCCAAAGCGGTCGAGGAAGCCCTCGAACATGGCGGCGGTCAGGTTGTCGCTGTCCAGCGCCTGTCCCCCGCGCTCAGCGATCGCCGCGTCCAGAGCATCACGCACATGGGGGTTGCGCATGCCCTTCATCGAGGCGGCGACGCCGCACAGCGCCAGGCCAGCCAGACCCTGGGGGTGGGTGGTGGCCAGCGAGCGGGCGATCATGGAGCCCCAGGAGTGGCCGAAGACGACGTAGGGCAGGTCCGGGTGACGCTCGGTGACGATCTGACGCAGCTGTTGTTCGTCCTCGACGACGACGCTGGCACCGTCCTCCCCGGCGTCCTGCCACACGCCGGAGAGCATCGCCGTGCGGCCGTGGCCGGCGTGGTCATCAGCAGCGACGACAAAGCCGACGTCCAGGAGGGCGGTGATGAGGTGGAGGTAACGACGCGAGTGCTCCCCTAGGCCATGGACGATCTGGACGATCGCACGCGCGGGCGTGGTCGGCTCATAGATCCAGGCCTGGATCTCGTCGCGGCCGTTGATGGAGGTGAACGGTGTCTCGTGCAGTGCCATGACTGACCTCTCTGTCAGATGTTGCAGCAGATCGATGTGCCTGCGACCTTACTCCCACGCTCGCAACAGGGCGATCAGGCTGCCGACCGGCTCGCCCCAGCCCAGCACCTGTGCCGGGAGCGCTTCCTCCAGCCGCTCACCCAGGTCCCCCTGAACGCCGAGGGCACGCAGGGCCGGCAGCATGGCCGGCACCCGAGCACGTGAGGCGCCGTCAGCGATCTTGACGGCCAGGCACGCCCCTCCTGCAAGAGCCAGGGCGTACACGCCCTCGGCTCCGTCCTTCGCGACCGCGCCCGGCAGGGCCCGCATGAGCGCCGTGACGTCGCGCCCCTGGCCGCCCACCAGCTCGGGCCAGGTACTCATCGCCTGCGCCACCGCGTACTCGGCGCTGCCCGGAACCGCGCTGGTCAAGCGGCCATAGGCCCGGGCCAGTCCCACCAGTGGCAGGGGATAGACCTCGGCGCCGCAGCCGTCGCGCGTGATCGTGGACGGGTCGATCCGGCAGCCGGTCAGCTCCTCGACGCTCGAACGCACCAGTGCGGCCACCGGGTGGTCGTGCTCAAGGTAGCCGGCAGGGTCCCACCCGCAGGCCACGGCAGTGGCCATCATGGCGGCATGCTTGCCCGAGCAATTCTGGTGCAGGCGGTCAGGCCGGGCGCCCGAGGCCGTGAAGGCGCGACGTTCAGGGCCCCCGATCGGCACCCCCGGGGTGTTGCGCAGGTCTGCCGGGCCCAGGCCGTAGCGGCGAAGGATGGAGGTGACGACCTCCAGGTGCTCAGCCCCACCGGAGTGGCTGGCGCAGGCCAGCGCCAGCTGACGCGGCTCCAGCTCCAGCCCCGCACGCACCATGCCGACGGCAAACAAGGGCTTGAGCGCCGAGCGGGCGAAGACACCGCTGTGCACATCCCCGGCCTGGAGCACCACGTCACCGTGGGCGCCCAGGGCCACCAGGCTGCCGTAGTGGACGGACTCGATCGTCGGGCGCTGCGGGCTGCCTCCGCGAGTAGCGGCCACCAACGGCACCATCCCGGCCGGGCCGAGCCCTGCGAAGACGGTGGACGGGTCAGACGATGCGTCCGTGACGCGATGCTCGGCAGCTTTCACCCGCCCATTGTGTCCGCCTCAGACTCAGCCCACCAGCCTCAGGCACCCCGACGCAGGTCCGCGGTAGTGATCAAAGTGTTGAAGCGGGCGCTGGCCAGGCAGCGCCTGAGATCCTCCATCACCTCCTCACGCGTGGCGAGGGCGGCGCTGACGTCGACGTGCTCCATGCTCAGCGCACAGATGCCCCACGTATCTGACACGGTCTCGACGACGAACCTCCTGGCCAGGAACGGGCGCAGGCGGACCAGGTCCGCACCGGCGCCGTAGATCACGCTGCGCATCCGCTCCTGCCCGTCCAGGCCGCATCCCTCGGCCCCAGCAGCGCTCGGGGCGTCCCACACCACCACCTGGACGAAGACCGTGCGCTGTCCCGTCCGCGGTGCGCTGAGCAGCCGCTTCAGCGGCCTCATGACCATCTGCTCCGCGGTGGGCTGCTCTAGGAGAAGAGCCTCATCACAGGAGCCGGCATAGGCGTAGGCCAGCACGCCCCGCCGGGTCAGGGCCTGCGCCAGCTGCCCCATACGCTCATCCTCAAAGTCCTGCCTCTGCCACCACACGGTCCAAGAGCGGCCGGGCACGGGGAGCTGAAGGTCAAAGCCCTCCTGCCTCGCGCCGTCAATGACGGCGGGCATCCCCTCCTCCGGCCAGACACGGACCAGCGCCGCATTGGCCCCCATCCTGGTCACCAGGGCACAGCTCAGTGGTGACGGCTGCCTTGCCTTGTCCGCCGGGCACGCTACCGCGGTCCCGCTCACGCCTGTCCTCATGACCCTGAGGCTACGCAGGAGGTACGACACGAACTCTGACACAAGTGAACGTTCACATTCAGGGCGGATCCCGTCTACACTCGGTTCCAGACCGGTGACGTCCTCGACCACCACGACGCCACTGTGACCCACCCACCGACACGCAACGGAGCCCTCGGATGTCTCAGCACCCCACCACCTCGACCCCCCTGGACCTGACTCGGACTGCGTTGGGTATTGAATTTGGTTCGACCCGGATCAAGGCGGTGCTGATCGATCCTGCTGGCACGGTGCTCGCCTCCGGCGCGCACGACTGGGACAACTCCCTGGTCGACGGGGTGTGGACCTACCGCCTGGAGGAGATCATCACCGGCCTGCGCGCCGCCTACACCGCCCTGGCCAACGACCTCAAGGACACTCACGGCCTTGCCCTGACCACCACCGGAGCCATCGGGATCTCGGGCATGATGCACGGCTACATCGCCCTAGACGCCCAGGGCCAGCTCCTGACCCCCTTCCGCACCTGGCGCAACACCATCACCGCCGAGTCCTCCGCCGCCCTGTCCCAGTTGTTCGGCCTCAACATCCCCCAACGCTGGACCATCTCCCACCTCCACCGCGCCATCACCACCGCAGAGCCCCACGTGCCCCACATCAACCGGGTGACTACCCTGGCCGGCTACATCCACTGGCGCCTGACCGGCCGCCACGTCCTGGGCGTGGGCGAGGCCTCCGGCGTCTTCCCCATCGGAGCCGACGGCGCCTCCTTCGACCCACACATGCTCGCCGCCTTCGACCAGGCCGTCTCCGCGCCCTGGCACCTGGCCCAGGTCCTACCCGAGGTCGCCCTGGCCGGCCAGGAAGCCGGCACCCTCACCCCCGACGGCGCCACCCTGCTCGACCCCACCGGTACCCTCCAACCAGGCATCCCCCTGTGCCCGCCCGAAGGAGACGCCGGCACCGGCATGGTCGCCACCGCCGCCCTACGCCCCCGCACCGGCAACGTCTCAGCCGGCACCAGCGCCTTCGCCATGATCGTCCTGGACCAGCCCCTACGCACCCTCATCCCCGAAATCGACCTCGTCGCCACCCCCACCGGCCGCCCCGTCGCCATGGCCCACGCCAACAACTGCACCTCCGACCTCAACGCCTGGGTCGAGGTCTTCTCCCAGTTCGCCACCACCCTGGGCCACCCCATCGACCGCGGCCCCCTATTCGACCTCCTCCTCACCGCCGCCGACACCACCACCATGGACCAAGCCGGCACCATGTCCTACAACTTCCTATCCGGCGACGCCCTGGTAGGCCTGACCGAAGGACGCCCCCTAACCCTGCGCCGCCCCAACGCCAAGTTCGGACTAGCCGGCCTCATGCGCTCCCACCTGTTCGCCCTATTCGCCTCCATGGCCCACGGAGTCCAGATCCTGCGCCGCACCACCAACATCACCATCGACTCCATGCACGCCCACGGCGGCATCTTCAAGACCCCACGCATCCCCCAACAAATCCTCGCAGCCGCCTTCAACACCCCCGTCACCGTCTCCACCACAGCCTCCGAAGGCGGCGCCTGGGGCATGGCACTCCTAGCCGCCTACTCCCAATGGGCCCAAAACACCACGCTCGAAGACTGGATCGACAACACCGTGAGCACCACACAACAGGCCCTCACCCTCCAAGCCACACCCGAACAAGTCACCGAGTACCAGCACTACCTCGAACACTTCATCAACGGACTACCCCTACAAAAAGCCGCCATCAAAGCATTCTGAGCCGACCTCACCCACCTTGAGGCCTCTCGGGCCGGCTCAGGACCAGTAGGCCCAGCAGGCCTCACGCGCCGGCTGCGCCCAGGCGCTGTCCGGGGTGGACACCTCACCGCTGATCGCCGAGACGACCAGGGCGGCCAGGTCCGGCTCGCCCCGTCTGGCACAGTCGTGCCCCAGCATGTGCAGCAACGGGCCCATGTGCCGGGGAAGAACCAGGCCACCGATGGCCTGACTGAGCTCGCCGTAGGTGATGACCTCACCGTGGCCCGCAAGCTCCACCAGGACCTCGCGGGAGCGCACCGTCGCCTGCGCCAGGCGCGGGGTCAGGGTGTGGCGCCGCTCCCCCACCGGGTAGCGCTGACCGACGACGAGGACGAGCCGGTCCGAGGCCAGCGGCTCATGCTTCACAGGGTCACGCTTCACAAGGCCATCATGCCCGGTGACCTGGAAGACTGGTGCCATGAGCCAGACCCATGACGCCTACCAGTACCCGACCGTGCTCGTGCGCGGCGAGATCAAGCTCGGCCAGTTCCTCAAGCTGGCAGGCTTGGTCGAGGACGGCGCCGAGGCGCGGATCGCGATCCAGTCCGGTGACGTGAGGGTCAACGGCGAGGTCGAGACCCGGCGCGGCCACCACCTGGCTGCTGGGGACGTCGTCGAGGTCGAGCTACCGGCCCAGGCCGCGGGCGCCGTCGTCGCTGCGCAAGACAAGAGTAGGGGCCGGCGGTCCCGGGCCTTCAGTGCTTGAGGCACCCCGGGCCCAGGAGCGCCTTGACGTCGGAGTAGAAGGCCTGTGAAGCCTCCACCCGCAGGGAGTTGCTCAGCTGGGTACGCACCTCGCGGTACTTGCTCGTCAGCGTGAGCCTGACCGGGCTCATCCCGGGGTGCTTCTCCAGCACGGTCTTGAGCTGGTCAATGAGCGGGCCGGTGCAGCGGTTGGTCGGCAGCGTCAGGGTCACGGACTCGTGCGTCGCGCTGGAGACATCGGGAATCGTCATCTCCTGGACCGCCAGGGCCACCTGCCCGTCACGCCGGTTGACCCGCCCGCGCAGGGTCACCACCGTGTCAGGAGCCAGCATCGTGGAGACTGTCTGGTAGGTCGCGGGGAAGAAGAGCGCCTCCACCGTTCCGCCCAGGTCCTCCACCTGCGCGATGGCCCACAGGTTGCCCTGCTTGGTGGTCTTGCGCTGCAGGGAGGTGATGAGCCCGGCCACCGTCACCATGGCACCGTCAGGCCGCTCCTCGTTCTCCAGCAGGTCAGCGATCTCGACGTCCGCCAGCTTGGAGAGCATGCCCTCCAGGCCCAGCAGCGGGTGGTCAGAGACGTAGAGGCCCAGCATGTCGCGCTCGAAGGCCAGCTTGTCCTTCTTGTCCCACTCAGGCAGGTCCGGGACCTCGGAGGAGAAGACCGGGCCGGAGCCGAAGGCAGGGTCCTCAGACGCCTGGTCGCCACCGCCCAGCGAGGCGAAGAGGTCGAACTGTCCCACGGCCTCGTTGCGCTTGACCCCGATGATCTCGTCAACGAAGTCCTCATGGCAGGCCTGCAGGGAGCGACGTGACTTGCCCAGGGAGTCAAAGGCACCGGCCTTGATCAACGAGTCGATCGTGCGCTTGTTGCACACCACCGCCGGCACCTTGTCCAGGAAGTCCTCAAAGCTGGTGAAGTCGCCCTGTTCCTCACGGGCTGCGACGATCCCGTCGACCACGTTGGCGCCCACGTTGCGGATCGCCCCGAGCCCGAAGCGGATGTCCGAGCCGACGGCGGAGAACTGGGCACGCGAGGCGTTGACGTCCGGGGGCAGCACCTTGATGCCCATGTGACGGCACTCGCCGAGGTAGAGCGCCAGCTTGTCCTTGTTGTCCTTCTGGCTGGTCAGCAGCGCCGCCATGTACTCCGTCGGGTAGTGGGTCTTGAGGTACGCGGTCCAGTAGGACACCACGCCGTAGGCCGCCGAGTGCGCCTTGTTGAAGGCGTACTTGGCGAAGGGCACCACGACGTCCCACAGGGTCTTGACGCTCTCCTTGGAGAAGCCGTTGGCCACCATCCCGGCCTCGAACTCGACGAACATCTTGGCCAGGATGTCCATCTTCTTCTTACCCATGGCCTTGCGCAGGGCGTCGGCCTTACCCATCGTGAAGCCCGCCAGGTCGGTGGCGATCTTCATCACCTGCTCCTGGTAGACGATGAGGCCGTAGGTGTTGCCCAGGATGGGTTCCAGGGCCTCCTTGAGCTCCGGGTGGATCGGGGTGATCTCCTGCTGGCCGTTCTTGCGCAGGGCATAGTTGGTGTGTGACTCCGCACCCATGGGCCCGGGACGGTACAGGGCGCCGACGGCGGAGATGTCCTCGAAGTTGTCAGGCTTCATCAGCCGCAGCAGCGTGCGCATACCACCGCCATCGAGCTGGAAGACGCCCAGGGTCTCCCCGCGCGAGAGCAGCTGGTAGGTCTCGGCGTCATCCAGGGCGACGTGGTCGATGTCCAGCGGCTCCTTGCCGTTGGCCACGATGTTCTCCAGGGCATCGGAGATGACCGTGAGGTTGCGCAGGCCCAGGAAGTCCATCTTGAGCAGCCCCAGGTGCTCACAGGTGGGGTAGTCGAACTGGGTGATGTAGGCGCCGTCCTGCAGGCGCTGCATCATCGGGATGATGTCAGTCAGCGTGGCGCTGGACATGATGACGGCGCAGGCGTGCACGCCCCACTGGCGGGTCATGCCCTCCAGCCCCTGGGCGAGCTCAACGATCTTCTGGGCATCGGGGTCCTCAGCGTGCAGGGCGCGGAACTCCGCGGCCTCCCCGTAGCGCTCGTCCTCGGGATTGAAGATGCCCTTGATGGTGATGTCCTTACCCATGATGGTGGGAGGCATCGCCTTGGTCAGCCGGTCACCGACGGCGTAGGGGTAGCCCATGACGCGGCTGGAGTCCTTCAGGGACTGCTTGGCCTTGATGACGCCGTAGGTAACGACCTGGCTGATCTTGTCCGCGCCGTACTTGGCCTTGACGTAGTCAATGACTTCCTCACGCCGGCGCTCGTCGAAGTCGACGTCGATATCCGGCATGGAGATGCGCTCGGGGTTGAGGAAGCGCTCGAAGATGAGGCCGTGCTGGAGAGGATTGAGCTCGGTGATCCCCATGGCGTAGGCAACCATGGAGCCGGCTCCGGACCCACGCCCCGGTCCCACGCGGATGCCGTGGTTCTTGGCCCAGTTGATGTAGTCAGCCACCACCAGGAAGTAGCCGGGGAACCCCATCTGGACGATGACGCCGATCTCGTACTCGGCCTGCTTGCGGCAGTCCTCGGGGATGTTACCGCCGAAGCGCTTGTCCATCCCCTTCCAGCACTCCTTGATGAACCAGGACTCCATGGTCTCCCCCTCGGGCACGGGGAAGGCCGGCATGAAGGAGGCTCCCTCGTCCACGGTGGCGAAGTGGACGTCGCACTGCTCGGCCACGAGCAGGGTGTTGTCACAGGCCTGCGGCATCTCGCGGAAGAGCTCACGCATCTCCCGTCCGGGACGCAGGTAGTAGGTGTCGCCGTCGAACTTGAAGCGGTCGGGATCGGAGAGCACCGAGCCGGAGTTGATGCACAGCATCGCGTCCTGGATGGTGCGGTCCTCGGGGCGTACGTAGTGGGAGTCGTTGGTGGCCAGCAGGGGTGCGCCGATCTCCTTGGCCAGGCGCAGCAGGTCCTTGGTCACCCGCTGCTCGATCTCCAGGCCGTGGTCCATCAGCTCGACGTAGAAGAACTCCTTGCCGAAGATGTCCTGCAGCTCCCCGGCGCAGCGCAGTGCCTCCTCCCACTGCCCCAGGCGCAGCCGCGTCTGGATCTCCGAGGACGGGCAGCCGGAGGTGCCGATGAGCCCGGAGGCGTAGCGCTGGAGCAGCTCGCGGTCCATACGCGGGGACTTGCCCCACTGGCCTTCCAAGGAGGCGTAGGAGTCCAGGCGCATGAGGTTGTGCAGTCCCTCGTCATTACGCGAGAGCAGTGTCATATGCGTGTAGGAGCCTCGCGCCGAGACGTCGTCGGAGCGTTGGGACTCCTCTCCCCAGAACACGCGCGTCTTGTCAAAGCGCGAGGTCCCGGGGGTCATATAGGCCTCGACGCCCACGATCGGCTTGATACCAGCCTTGCGCGCAGCCTCGTAGAACTCGTAGGCGCCGAACATGTAGCCGTGGTCGGTGATGGCCAGCGCCGGCTGCCCCAGCCTCTTGGCCTCGGCGACGTAGTCCTTGATCTTCCCGGCGCCGTCGAGCATCGAGTAGTCCGTGTGGACGTGGAGGTGGACGAAGTCGTCCTTCTTAGCCTCAGGTGCCTGGGTACCGGGATCAGCCATGGGCCCATCCTAGGGCCGGGAGCCGGGCCTCAGCGGGTGAGGAACCTCGCCATGTCCTGGTGCCAGATCCCGGCGTCGAGGTACCGGCGCCCGTCCCCCGGGGCATAGCCGCAGCGTGCGTAGAAACCCATCGCCTGCTCCTGGGCGGACAGCACCATCCGCACCCTGTCCGGGGCGCTCGGACCGTCCCCGGTCGCCAGCTCCACGGCTGCCTGCTCGACGGCGGCCACGAGCCTGGCGCCCAGGCCCGTCCCCCGCGCCGAGCGCCGGACGGCCAGCCGTCCCAGGTGCGCCTGGCCAGGATCATCGGGGTCGATCAGCAGGCGCGCTGTGCCCAGGGGCGTGCCGTCAGGAGCACTCGCCAGGACGTGCACCGTCGTCGGCTCATAGTCACGCGCGTCGATCTCCAGGACGAGGGGAACGTTCTGCTCCCGGACGAAGACCTCCAGGCGCACCAGGCCTGCACCTGCGTGCACCAGCTCAGCCTGCTCCCCGACGCCGTCACCGCGCGCCGTCAGGATCCTCACCGTCTCAGGCATACCTCAGCACCTCCAGAGCGTGGACGAGATCGTCGGGGTACGGACTGACGAAGGTCATCCACTCTCCTGTGATCGGGTGGGCCAGTCCCAGACGGTGCGCGTGGAGCCACTGGCGCACCAGGCCCGTGCGCTGGGACAGGGCTGCGTCCGCACCGTAGGTCTCGTCGCCCACGCAGGGGTGGCCGACGGCGGACATGTGCACGCGGATCTGGTGGGTACGCCCGGTCTCCAGGTGGATCTCCGCCAGGTCGGCGGCCGGCATCGACTCGATGACGTCATAGTGGGTGACGGACTCGCGTCCGCCATCGATGATGGCCATCTTCCACTCTCGGCTGGGGTGGCGCCCGATAGGAGCGTCAATCGTCCCGGAGGAGGGGTCAAGGTGGCCCTGGACCAGGGCGTGGTAGATCTTGTCCACCTCGTGCTCACGGAAGGCTCGTTTGAGCACCGAGTAGGCTCTCTCGCCCTTGGCCACGATCATGGCGCCCGAGGTGCCCACGTCCAGGCGCGAGACGATCCCCTGACGCTCAGCGGCCCCGGAGGTGGCCACCTGGACGTGCATGGCCTTGAGGGCACCGAGCACATCCGGCCCGTCCCAGCCCATCGAGGGGTGGGCCGCGATCCCGGCCGGCTTGTCGACGACGACAATGTCCTCGTCCTCATACACCAGGCTCATGCCGTCCACAGGCGTGGGTGCGGGGCCCAGCGGGCGAGGATCAGGCAGGTCGACCTCAATGAGGCTACCGGCCACCAATCGGTCCGACTTGCCCAGCACCGCCCCGTCCATCCGCACCCCGCCCTGGGCGCACAACTCGGAGACCTTGGAGCGCGACAGGCCGGTCATGCGCGCCAGGGCCGCGTCCACGCGCTCGCCCACCAGTCCGTCTGGGACAGGCAGCAGACGCATGCTCACGAGGCCTGCTCCTGGCCGGTCCCCTCGCCGTCCAGCTCGTCTGGCCCGTCCTGACGGGTTCCAGACGAACGGCTGCCGTCCAGCTCCAGGCCGTAGACGGACAGCGCGACGATCGCCGCCGCCGCCACGACGATCGCGATATCGGCGACGTTGCCCACAAAGTAGCCGCCGTAGTCGATGAAGTCGACCACATGTCCCCGAAAGACACCGGGAGAGCGGACCAAGCGGTCGATGAGGTTGCCGACGGCGCCGCCCAGCACCAGCCCCAGCGTCACGGCCCACCAGCGCGAGGCCAGGCGCCGCGAGGCGCGGAGCACGATCACCGTCACCACCACGGCGACGACGGTGAAGATCCAGGTCTGGCCGGTGGCGAAGGAGAAAGCGGCCCCCGGGTTGCGCACGAGCACCAGGCCCAGCAGGTCACCCAGGAGCGCCACCCGGTGCCCGTCGGCCAGGGCCGAGGCGGCCCAGGCCTTGGTCAGCTGGTCAACGAGGACCACGACGATCGCCACCAGCCACAGAGCAAGGACGTAGCCAGAGGGACGCTGCAGCCGCAGGCGCGCTGGCGCCGCAGCACGCCTGCCACGGGGCCGGGCTGAGGATGGTGTCATAGCGGGGCTCGCAGTCCTTTCTCACTCACGCGCAAGGGCGACGTCCCGGCACGGGACGCCGCCCTCACAAGGTGGTCAGCTGTGTCGCCTCACAGCGACGGGGAGCTGCCGGAGCCCACGCCGTCCTCGACGTTGGTCAGCAGACCCTGCAGGTAGCTCTTGAGGCGGGTGCGGTAGTCGGACTCGAAGCGACGCAGCTCGTCGATCTTGTGCTCCAGACCGGAGCGCTCCTTCTCCAGCTGGGCCAGCGTGCGGTTGCGCTGGTCCTCAGCCTCGCGGACGATCTGCTCACCCGTGGTACGGGCTTCGGCAACAATACGCTCGCCCTCGGCCTTACCGTTGGCAACGTGCTCGTCGTGCAGACGCTGTGCCAGCTCCAGCATGCCGGAGGCAGCCACCGGCTCCTCACCACCGGCGACGGCCGGCTCCGGGGTAACCACAGGAGCAGCCTGGACGGCCGGCTCGACAACCGGGGCCTGGGCGGGAGCCTCGTGGGGGGCGTCGCTGGCATCGGCAAGCCGAGCGTTGGCGGCCTCGAGCTTCGCCTTGAGGTCGGCATTCTCAGCCTCGAGCTGACGCATCGCCTCGACGACCTCGTCGAGGAACTCGTCAACCTCGTCCTGCTCGTAGCCCTCGCGGAACTTCGTCGCCTGGAACTTCTTGTTGAGGACGTCGTCTGCCGTCAGCAGCGTCATAGTCGTCACCTCGGTGTCGTTACGGAAAATGTCACGAGCACCGGTTCGACCGGGTACTCATGCGAACAGAGTACCTGAACTTAAGGTTCAGGTGATATTGAACAGAGTGTCAGGATCAGGATCCCTCTCAGGGCACCAGCATATCGCGACCCTGGTACCTGCCTGGGAGCCGGAGCGCAGGCCCCCTGGCACGGTCAGATTCTCGCCACCATCCCCAGGGCAACCTGGAGGACGACGATGATGAAGTACAGCGCGATAAAACTGAGGTCGATGCCCATCCCACCGGCACGCAGCACCGGGACCACGCGCCGCAGCCACCTCAGCGGTGGGTCCGTGAGCGCGTAGCCCAGGTTCGCCAGGACGAGCACAAGGCCACGTGGCCTCCACTGCCGGGAGAAGACCTGGATCCAGTCCAGCACCACCCGGCCCAGGAGGACCAGGATGTAGAGGCTGAGCAGGCTCTGCAGGATCGAGACGATCGGAACCAGCACCGCGGCCCTCGCCCCGCTCAGCTCTGGTTGAAGAAGCGGTCGTGGGAGACGGTGGCCCCCTGGCCGCCGTCAGTCTCCACGGTAGCCGGGGTCAGGAGGAACACGCGCGGGGTCACACGCTCGATCGCGCCGTGAAGCCCGAAGACCAGGCCGGCGGAGAAGTCCACCATGCGGCGGGCGTCGGACTCGCTCATGTTGGTCAGGTTGACGATCACCGGCACGCCATCGCGGAAGGACTCGCCGATGACACGCGCCTCGTTGTAGGTCGAGGGGTGGACGGTGACGATCCGGCGCAGGTCCGCACCCGCCCCGGCCGCGGTACCAGAGTCCTCAAGACCCGCGTAGTCGGCGAAGTCCTCAGCCTCCTGGGCAGAGTCGGCGACGGCGGGGGCGGCGTAGGTGTCATAGGCGCCACCGGCCTCGTGGTAGCCCTCGTCATAGTCCTCAGCGGGCTCGGAGTATCCGAGGAAGTTCGTCATCTTGCGCAGCGCGCCGCTCATGTGTTCGCTCCTGTGTCCTGCCGGTCCTGGGGCGGTCCGGACAGCACGACGTTATCGGTGCCGCACCGTCCTGCCCTCGATTGGTTTCGGCGTGTCATCATCCCGCCAGGACCACACCGGCCATACGTCCGGTCACAGGCTCGCGCCGGTAGGAGTAGAAGCGCTCGTCCTCCCAGGTGCACCACCCGCCACGAACCACGTGCTCCACTCCGGCCCGCGCCAGCTGCGCCTGGACCCCGGCAGCGACGTCGAGCCCCGGGGTACCCCACCGGGTCCGCGAGCCGCACTCGCTCTCGCGGGCGAGGCTCGCGGCCTGCATCTGCTCGGGCACCTCGTAGCACTGCCCGCAGATACACGGACCGATCGCGGCCCACAGCTGGCCCGCACCCACGCCGCGCCGTTCCAGCTCGTCCAGCGTTGCAGCCACCACGCCGTCGAGCATGCCCCGACGACCCGCGTGCACAGCTGCCACCACGCGTCCGTCCTGGGAGGCCAGGAGCAGCGGGACGCAGTCGGCCACCAGGACCCCGACCCCAGCCACGCCCTCGCACCGCGGGTCCGCTCGGTCCAGGATGAGCGCATCGGCTCGCGGCACGTCCCCACGTCCCCCAGCGCGGTAGGCGGTGGCGACGACGGCGGAGTGCACCTGGTCCATCCAGGCCACCACCCCCGGCCCCACCTCGCCGTCGGCTCCCTGCCCCAGCCCCAGCGCCAGCTCCAGGGCGCGCCGGGCGGCCTGGACGTGCTCGGGGCTGTCTCCGACGTGCGCCGCGAGGTTGAGACCCCGGTAGGGATCGTGGTGCGAGGCAGTGTCACCGGGCCACAAGCGGGTGGTGAACACGCCTCGGGCTGCCGGACCGAGGTCGAGGGGCAGGAGGAGGGGTGCACCAACGCCCCCTGCCTCGGGCGCGGACCGGGGCGAGGGGGCGTCAGGCGTCATGAACGTGCTCAGCGCAGGAAGTCAGGCAGGTCGATCTCGTCGGACTCGGCGTCGGCGCCCATGAGCCGGGGAACCTCCAGCTCCACGGCCGCCTCGGGGGCGAGGTCGTCAACGTAGGCCGGCACCTCGCTGGTGGGGGCCGTGGGAGCCGCCGGAGCCGGGCTGGAGACCTGCGGCGCCGGCCGGGACACGGGGTTCTCGGCGGCGTGAGCGCCGCGGGCCGGGGTCTGGGGCGCTGCAGC
>NZ_DS999574.1:1321129-1338006 GCF_000159035.1 Actinomyces urogenitalis DSM 15434 | reverse complement strand
AGCGCACCCTCCAGGCTGCCGGCAGAGACGGGCTCAGCGTCAAAGCCGGCCGCGATCACCGTCACGCGCAGCTCGTCGCCCAGCGCGCCGTCGACCACCGCACCGACGATGATATTGGCCTCAGGGTGGACCGACTCGCGCACGAGCTCAGCCCCCTCAGACACCTCGAACAGGCCGAGGTCGGAGCCACCCTGGAAGAAGAGCAGGACGCCGTGAGCGCCGTCGATCGAGGACTCCAGCAGCGGGGAGGCAATGGCCTGCTCGGTGGCGGCCAGCGCACGCCCCTCCCCCGTGGCCGAGCCGATGCCCATGAGGGCGCTGCCGGCGTCCTGCATGACGGACTTGACGTCGTTGAAGTCGACGTTGATCAGACCCGGGGTGGTGATGAGCTCGGTGATGCCCTGAACACCCTGGAGGAGAACCTGATCGGCCTGCTTGAAGGCGTCGACGACGCTGATGCCGCGGTCGGCGATCTGCAGCAGCCGGTCGTTGGGGATGACGATAAGGGTGTCGACGGCCTCGCGGAGGTTCTTCACGCCGTCGTCAGCCTGGGTAGCGCGGCGACGTCCCTCGAAGGCAAAGGGACGGGTCACCACGCCGATGGTCAGCGCGCCAAGCTCGCGGGCGACCCGGGCGACCACGGGGGCCGCACCGGTGCCGGTGCCACCACCCTCACCGGCGGTGACGAACACCATGTCCGCGCCGTCCAGGGCCTCACGGATGTCATCCTCGTGGTCCTCAGCCGCCTTGCGACCGATGGAGGGGTCCGCTCCGGCTCCGAGGCCTCGGGTCAGGTCACGGCCGACGTCCAGCTTGGTGTCCGCATCAGACATGAGCAGTGCCTGGGCATCGGTGTTGACGGCGATGAACTCCACACCGCGCAGCCCGGACTCGATCATGCGGTTGACGGCGTTGACGCCGCCACCGCCGACGCCCACCACCTTGATAACTGCCTGGTAGTGCTGGGACTCCGCCACTGTGTGCCTCCGCGCTTGGTACCGAGCCGCAAGGGCTCCCCGACCCTCAACCTCAAGTTGAGGTATATACTTATGTCATTCTCTCGATGACGGGAGTAACGCTATGGTCCGTCGCGCCGCGCGCCGCGGATTTGCCTCGGCGTGTTCGACGCGTGTTCCGCACCTCCCGTCCGGTCACCGTCTGCCGCTCACCAGCTCACGAGGTGGTCGGGCTGTGTGGCGAGGAGACGTCGTAGACGCTGGCCTCCTGGGCCAGCAGCACCTTGAGCACCTGCGCCTTGAGCGCCATCTCCTCAGTGTCCCCCCACTGCACGCTCGCCCCGCTGGTCAGGACCAGGGTGACCTGCCCCGATGACGAGGCCGATCCAGAGGCGACCTGGGCTCGGGTCGCCACGTCCAGCGCGCCGACGGCCTGGGCCACCGCGGCCACCTGGGTGCCGCTGAGCCCACCGTCCTCAGGATCCGTGATCCTCACCAGACCCTCAGGCGGGGTGTCCGTGGTCTCCAGGACCACCGCGTCGCCGTCGAGTACCTCGTAGGACTGGTCGACCTGCCGCACGGCCACCGGCACCCGCATGGTCAGGGAGACGGTCAAGCCGTGAGGCCAGGAACGCGTCACCTGCGTCGAGCGCACACGCACCAGCCCGTCCGTCACGGTCCGTGCGGCCTGCCGCAGGTCCAGCCGCACCAGGCTCGTTCCCTCCTGGTCCTGAAGCAGCTCACGCACCTGCTCGGTCGAGACGCTGGAGTCCGAGCCGGAGACCGTGATCTCAGAGCCACGCAGCCCGAGCAACGGAGACCAGAGCACCGTCCACGCCAGGGCGAGGACGAGGATGAGGACGGCACCAGCCATCCACACCCGACGGCGTCGCAGCGTGCGCAGCGCACGACGCCGCTCGGCCAGCCGGTCAGCCAGGCCGGTAGAGACCACACGGTCGCGTGCCTGGCCGAGCCCGGTCTCGCTGCGCTCCCCGCGGCGTGCGAACACGGACAGGTCCGCGCTGGTCTCCTGCCGCCACACCTCGCCGTGGCCGGCGACCTCAGCGCCAGGCTCGGGCCGCGGCGGGCTGGGCTTCCTCACGCGGCCTCCCCGCCAGGCCCGTCCAGGCCACGCTCGGCCAGCCGGTCCAGGATCACCTGGCCCATCTCGGTGACGTCACCCGCCCCGACGGTCAGCAGCAGGTCCCCCCTCTGGGCCGCGTCGGCCAGGCTGCGGGCCGCCTCCACGCGGTCAGCGAGGTAGCGACCACCAGGAACGTGCTCGCTCACGGTGCGCCCGCTCACCCCCGGGAAGTCCTCCTGGGCCTCCCGAGCCGGGTAGACGGCCGTGACGACGACGAGATCAGCCAGGCTCAGCGCCTGACCAAAGCGCTCGGCAAAGGCCTGGGTCCGGGAGAACAAGTGAGGTTGGAAGAGGATGAGAAGCCGGCCTCCGCGCGCCTGGGCCACCTCACGAGCCGCCGTCGCCAAGGCCTGGATCTCGGTGGGATGGTGGGCATAGTCATCAACCACACGCACCCCGCCAACCTCGCCGCGATCCTCGAAACGCCGCTTGGTCCCTCCGAATGCTCCCAGGGCACGGGCCATGGCCTGGGGCTGCGCTCCCAGCTCCACGCCACAGGCCCAGGCCGCCGCCGCGTCCAGGGCCACGTGCTCACCAGGCACTGAGAGCTCAAGGCTGACCGGCTCGTCGTGGCTGGTCGGCGTCGTCCACAGGGTCAGGCGCGAGCGCGTGCCCTGAGCCGGGTGCTCCTCAACCTCCAACTCGACGTGAGCCAGCCCGACCAGGTCCTGGTCGGGTAGCTCAGCCGGGCTGAGGCTGCCGTAGGTGACCACTCGCCGGCCCTCACCAGCCGCGGCACGAGCCAGGCGCAGGGCTCCGGGATCCTGGGCACAGGCGATGAGAAGCCCTCCGGCTATCAGGCGCCGCGAGAAGTCGAGGAAGGCCTCCTCGAAGGCCTCGCGCGTGCCGTAGGTGTCCAGGTGATCGGGCTCGACGTTGGTGACGATCTCGACCGCAGGGGCGTAGTTGAGGAAGGAGCGGTCAGACTCATCCGCCTCGGCGACAAGGACCTGTCCGGCCCCCAGATGGGCACCGCTGCCCAGCGCCCGCACGACTCCCCCGATGGCGAAAGAGGGGTCCCAGCCCAGCTCGGTCAGGGCCTCGGCCAGCATGCCAGAGGTCGTGGTCTTGCCGTGGGCCCCGGCCACCGCCACCATGCTCCGCCCCCGCGCGGCCAGGGCCAGGGCCTGAGAGCGGTGGATGACCTCCTGGCCACGGCCACGTGCCCGGACCAGCTCGGGGTTGGTCTCCTTGATCGCCGTGGAGACCACGACCGTGGCCTCGGGGGGCACCGCGTCGGCGTCATGGCCCACCCGGACCTCCAGGCCCTGGGCGAGCAGCTGCTCCAGCGCCGGGCTGGAGTGCGCGTCAGAGCCGGTGACGTGCGCACCCTGCTCGGCCAACAGCTGGGCGAGGACGCTCATGCCAGCTCCCCCCACCCCGATGAGGTGGAAGGAGGAACCGGCCAGGTCCGCCGTCGTGTGGTCATGCTGCGTCGTCATCACTCTTCTCCTCGCTCCCGGCTACGCGGTCACCGGTGCCAGCGACCTGCCGTACGAGATCAGCCAGCCGCGCTGCGCCGTCACGCACCCCGGTCGAGGCAGCGGCCTGCGCCATGGCCTCATGCGCCTGCGGATCGGTGAGCACCTGCGTGAAGGCACGCACCTGGGCCACGTTGAGCTCGGCGTCGGGCACGAGCCGCCCGCCACCGGCGGCGATGACGTCGGCCGCGTTCAGGCGTTGCTCCCCGTTGCCCACAGGCAGGGGCACGTAGAGCGCCGGCAGGCCCAGAGCAGTCAGCTCGGCCACTGTGCCCGCGCCGGAGCGGCAGATGACGCCGTCGGCGCAGGCATAGGCCTGCTCCATCTGCGTGAGGTAGTCCAGGACGTGGTAGCGCCCTGCTGCCTCAGCACTAACCGCACCGGCCGCCACGGCACCCTCCAACGCGCTACGCACCGCGGCGTCCTTGCCGCGTCCGGTCAGGTGCAGCACCTGGAGCCCCTCGGGCAGGGACGCCAGGGACTCGGCCATGACCTCGTTGAGACGCTGCGCGCCCAGGGAGCCACCGGTGACCAGCAGCGTGGGGGCGCTGGGGTCCAGGCCCAGCGCCTGGGCACCTTCTTCGCGGGAGCGTGCCTTGAGCTGCGCAGAGCGTTGAGAGGCAACGAGATCAGCGATCGCCGGACGCAGAGGCAGTCCGGTCACCTCCGTGCGCCCGTGGCGCGCGGCGAGCGGGGTGGAGGCGAAGGTGAGCGCCACCGCCTTGGCCCAGCGCGCTCCCAGCCGGTTGGCCAGCCCTGGGCGGGCGTTCTGCTCGTGGATGACCACCGGAACCCCTGCCTGGCGCGCAGCCAGGTAGGCCGGGGTGGACACGTATCCGCCGAAGCCGACCACGACGTCGGCCTCGACGCGCTCAATGGCCTCACGAGCCGCACGCACGGCACCACGCAGGCGCGCCGGAAGCCTGACCAGAGCAGGCCCGGGCCGCCGAGGCATGGGCACACGCGGCACGAGTGCCAGCTCGTAGCCGGCCTGCGGGACGAGGTCTGCCTCCAGCCCCTCCTTGGTGCCCAGCACGAGCAGCTCGGCGTCCCGGCTGCCGGCCAGGCCGGGCTCGCCCAACGCCGCGGCCGTGGCCAGCAGCGGGTTGACGTGACCGGCGGTTCCTCCTCCGGCCAGCAGCACGCGAAGCGGGTGGTCCTGGGTCTCAGGCACGGTTCCTCCTGCGAGATGTGACGACGGACAGGCTACGACGCATCGCTCCCACCCGAGCGGCGAAGGCCTCGGGCGCGCCGGGCTCCTGGCGCGCGAAGGACAGCAGCACGCCGATGGCCAGGAGCACGAAGATGAGGGAGGACCCGCCGGCGCTGATCAGTGGCAGCGGCACGCCCAGCACCGGCAGGAGCCCGACCACCACGCTCATGTTGACCAGTGCCTGGCCCACGATCCAGGCCATGATGCCGCCGGTGACCACACTGACGTACAGGTCGTTGCTGCGGCGGATAATGCGCGCGCAGCACCAGCCCACCACCGCGAAGAGCACGATGACGACGACGGTGCCTACCAGTCCCAGCTCCTCGCCCAGGACCGCGAAGACGTAGTCGGAGTCCGCCTGAGTCAGGTACCCCCACTTCTGGCGCGAGGACCCTGGGCCGACCCCGCCCCAGCCTCCGGTGCCCATGGCGTAGCGGCCGTGGAGAGGCTGGTAGCCCACGTCCAGAGGATCAGAGCCCTCCGGATTGAGCCAGGCCATGATGCGCGCACGACGGTTGGCCGAGAGCATGGTTCCGCCGGCAAAGCCCACCAGCCCCACACCGCCCAGGACCAGGAACCAGCCCCGGCCCAGTCCCGCCATCCACAGTGCCCCGGCCATGAGCATGACCATGATGACCACGGTCCCCAGGTCTCCACCGCCCATGACCAGCATGATGGCCACGGCCGCGGGAGCCAGCATGAGCAGGGTGCTCCTGACCGAGCCGAACCTGCCCCCGTGACGCACAACAACCCATCCGGTGTACAGCGCCAGCCCCAGCTTGATGAACTCCGAGGGCTGGGCGGTGCCGATGAGGGGCACAGCCACCCAGTTGCAGTTTCCACCGGCGCAGCGGCTGGCGCCTGGGACGAAGACCAGGCACTGCAACGCCATCGAGGCGCCCAGGACCGGCAGCGTCAGGCGCTTGAGCAGGGGCACGGAGGCCCGGGAGGCCGCGAACATGGCCGCCAGCCCGACCAGCGCGATGACGAGGTAGCGGGCGAAGGCCGCGTAGGCGTTGCCTCCCTGGGCCGCCACGGTGACGGACTGGACCGAGAAGACCATGATGAGGCCCAGGACCAGGAGGAAGAGTGAGGCAATGAGCAGCGTGTAGTAGGTCAGCGAGGCCCTCTCACCCGGGACCGGGCCATCGGGTCCGGTCAGGACCCGCCACCAAGGCCGGGAGCGCTGCGGGCGCGGCGCGGGCTGTTCCTGGCTCATGGCTGGCGGTCCTGGTCCACGCCAGCCTGGGCACGCGCGGCCTGGGCGAACATGTCACCGCGCTCGGCGTAGCTGGTGAACTGGTCCCAGGAGGCCGCCGCAGGTGCCAGCAGGACCGTGTCTCCCTCCTGTGCCATGGCCGAGGCCTGCCGGACCGCCTCCTCGATGACCTCGCGGGCGCTGGCCGCAGGCACCACGCGACGAGGCAGGTCAGGCGCCTCGTCCTCCAGCGCCTGGAGCACCGGGGTCGGGTCGGCTCCGATGACGACGGCGCCGCGCAGGTAGGGGCGCACGCGAGCCACGAGCTCGTGAAGGTCGGCTCCCTTCGTGTCCCCTCCGACGATCCACACCGCGCTGCCCGGGCGCACTGAGCTCAACGCGGCCTGGGTGGAGTGGGCGTTGGTGGCCTTGGAGTCGTCGACCCAGGTCACGCCGGCCCCCTCGGCCACCGTGACCAGCCGGTGCGCACCAGGGGTGAAGGCACGCAGTCCCCGCGCCACCGCGCCCAGGTCCGCCTGGACCTGGGGGTGGGCCAGCGCCAGGCTGGCAGCGGCCAGGGCATCGGCAGCGATATGAGCCGGCAGGCGGTCCACCTCGCCTCCAGGTGCCAGGTGGGCCAGGTCCGCCAACGTGGCCAGCTCGGCGGCCTCATGGTGGCGCCGCGGGTGCCAGGCACGATCAACCATGACGTCCTCAACCAGTCCAACCTGCCCCAGCCCGGGGGCTCCCAGGCCGAAGCCGATCGCGCGGCAGCCCTCGACGACGTCGGCCTGCTCGACCATGCGCAGTGTCGCAGGGTCAGCCAGGTTGTAGACCGCAGCGCGCTGGGCGTGGGTGTAGACGCGGGACTTGTCAGCGGCGTAGGCCTCCATGCCACCGTGCCAGTCCAGGTGGTCGGCTGAGAGATTGAGGCAGGCCGCGGCCAGAGGACTGAGGCTATGAGTCGTGTGCAGCTGGAAGCTGGACAGCTCTACGGCCAGCGCCTGCGCGCCTCCAGCAGCGACTACGGAGATCGTGGGCACGCCGATATTGCCGACTGCCGGAGCCTCAAGCCCGGCAGCGGTGAGGATGGCCGAGAGCATCCCGACCGTCGTCGTCTTGCCGTCCGTGCCGGTCACCGTGATCCAGGGGACCTCAGGGTGGGTGGAGCGCTGCAGGCGCCAGGCCAGCTCGATCTCGCTCCAGGTCTCGATGCCACGATCTCGCGCGGAGCGCGCCACCGCGCCGGTGGCCGGCACGCCCGGGGAAACGATGAGCAACCGCAGCTGCGAGCCCGCGATCGCCTCAGCCACCGCCTGCGCCTCGCCCACGGCGACCGAGGCAGGCTTCACCCCTGCCGGCAGGGCCTCCAGGGCGTCGGGGCGGGAGTCGAAGACGCTCACCTGCGCACCCAGGGTTGACAGGACCTCGACGACGGCGGTGCCGGTACGCCCCAGCCCCACAACGCCCACCCGGGCTCCGACCAGGTCCTTGATGATGTCTGCGCTTTCAGGGGTGACGGTGTTCGTGGTGCTCACGGCTCCTCGCTGGTACGGATCAGGGGTTGTGCGGGAGGAGACAGATCCTTGGTCCTCCTGCCGGTGTGGTCAGGCCATCCAGTACTCCGCGTAGAACAGCCCGAGCCCGGCGACCACGCAGACCCCGGCCACGATCCAGAAGCGGATGACGACATTGACCTCGCTCCACCCCAGCAGCTCGAAGTGGTGGTGAATCGGAGCCATACGGAAGACCCTCTTGCGCGTGGCCTTGAAGGAGGCGACCTGGATGACGTCGGAGAGGACCTCGGCCAGGAACAGCCCACCGATGACCACGGCGAGGAACTCGGTGCGGGTCAGGATCGACAGCCCGGCGAAGGCCCCTCCCAGGGCCAGGGAGCCGGTGTCCCCCATGAAGATCTTGGCAGGCGAGGCGTTCCACCACAGGAAGCCGAAGCAGGCTCCCATGAGGGCGGCAGCGATCATGGCCAGGTCGCGCGGGTCACGCACCTGGTAGCACATGGTGGCCACGGTGTCGGTGTGGGCGTACTGGCAGGACTGGTTGGACTGCCACACGCCAATGAGGGTGTAGGCACCGAAGGCCATGGCGCAGGCTCCCGCTGCCAGGCCGTCAAGACCATCGGTGAGGTTGACCGCGTTGGACCAGGCGGTGATGAGGAAATTCGCCCACAGGACGAACAGAATGATGCCCAGCACCATCCCTCCGGCTGCCAGGTCGATCGCGGAGTCGCGGGCGAAGGAGATACGTGTGGAGGCCGGCGTCAGGCCGTTGCGATCGGCGAAGAAGAGCGTAGCCACCGAGAAGCCGATCCCGATCAGGGCCTGGCCCACGATCTTCTGCCAGGCCTTGAGGCCCAGGGAACGCTGCCGAGAGATCTTCTCAAAGTCGTCCAGGAAGCCGATCAGGCCCAGTCCGACCACGAGGAAGAGCAGGAGGACTCCCGAGGCCCGCGGTACCCGCATCTCCACGAGGTTGGCCACCGCGTAGCCCAGGACCGTGGCGGCGATGATGACCAGCCCGCCCATCGTCGGGGTGCCGCGCTTGGTGAAGTGGCCCTGAGGGCCGTCCTGACGGATGAACTGGCCGTACTCGCGCGCGTGCAGGAAACGAATGAGCAGTGGGGTCCCCAGCAGCGAGACCATCAGCCCCACCGCGGCGGAAACGAGGATCGCAGTCATCAGGCTAGTCCTCCTTGTCAGTGGCGGTCAGGTGGTCAGCCACGCGCCAGGCGCCCGAACCATGAGATCCCTTGATCAGGACGGCGTCCGCCGGCCTGAGGGGTGAGTGGCCGCCGTCCAGCAGCTCGATCGCGGCCTGGGCATCTGGCAGCTCGATAGTATGCACCCCCGCCGCGCGCGCCGCCTGCGCGGCGGGTGCGGCGCCCTGGCCGATGGTGACCAGTACCTGGGCGCCTGCAGCAGCCGCCAGCTCACCGGTTCGCGTGTGGTCGGCATGGCTCGCGCTGCCCAGCTCCAGCATCTCGGAGATGATGACCACACGGCGTCGCTGGCCGGCCAGGGCCGGCAGCGCCTCCAGCGCAGCGGTCATGGAATCGATGTTGGCGTTGTAGGAGTCGTCGATGACCAGCACCCCGCCGCACTCACGCACGTCCATGCGGTGCGGGCTCTCCAGGCCGGCACCCGCCAGCGCCTGGAGGACCTGGGAGGGATCCAGCCCGGCAGCCAGCGCCAGTCCGGCGGCAGCCAGGGCGTTGGTGACGTTGTGGCGCCCGGGCAGTCCCAACCGTAGGCGCTCGGGCCGGGCACCCGGCAGGTGAAGGTCCAGCACGGCGTGGGCCTGCTCATCCAGCTCGACGGCGCTCGCGCGCAGGTCGGCGCGCGGGTCGCCGCTGGCGGAGAAGGTCAGCACCCGGCCCGGGGCGAGCTCACGCATGGCCGCCGAGCGCGGGTCGTCGAGATTGAGCACGGCAACCCCGGTGGGCAGCAGGCCGGTCACGATCTCGCTCTTGGCCCGGGCCACGCCGTCCACGGAGCCGAAGCCGCCCATATGGGCGTGCCCGATCATGAGCACGGCCGCCGCGTCCAGAGGCGCGATCGAGGTGAGGTAAGCGATGTGCCCGCTGCCCGAGGCCCCCATCTCCAGCACGAGGTAGCGGGTGGTGTGGTCTGCTCGCAGCACAGTCAGCGGCAGGCCGATCTCGTTGTTGAAGCTGGCCACCGGCGCCACGGTCGGGGCCTGGGCGGCCAGGATCTGGCGGGTGAGGTCCTTGGTGGTGGTCTTGCCCACCGAGCCCGTCATCGCTATCACGCTCAGGGTCTCGCCCCGGGAGCTGGCCTGCTCGCGCAGCTGGGCCAGGTGGGAGCGAGCCAGGCCGCCCAGCGCGGCCACCGTGTCTGGGACGATCACCAACGGCAGGGACTCAGGGTCGCGACCGGCCTCAGCCATCGCGGCGCGCACGGCCTCGACGTTGCTGACCAGAGCGGCCCGAGCACCTGCTGCCGCCGCCTGGGGCACGTGGCGGTGGCCGTCGGTGCGCTCACCAACGATCGCCACGAAGAGCGAGCCCTCTTCCGCCTGCCGGGAGTCGGTGACGACGTCGGTCACGCGCGTGACGCCATCGTGAGCCTGGAGCGATCCACCAGCCTCGTCACCGCCGGGGGCGAGGAGCACTCCCCCCGTCATCGCAGCGATCTCACGCAGGGTACGGTCACTCATGCTCGCTCCCGGTTGATGCCTCAGCGCCCGTGCGGGCAGGCCACTTGGCCTCGACAGCCTCGCGCATGACGGGGGCGTCGTTGTAGCGGATGAATTCCCCAGCCATCTCCAGGAAGGGCTCGTGCCCCTTGCCGGTGACGATGACGGTGTCCTGCGGCCCGCACAGCTCAACCCCGCGGCGCACGGCGTCACCGCGCCAGGTCGTGATCTCCTCGACGTCCTCCAGGCCCGGGCGCACCGAACGCACCCCGGCCAGGACGGCGTCACGGATGAGCTGCGGGTCCTCCGAGCGCGGATTCTCGTCGGTGACCACCAGGACGTCGGCCAGACGCGCCGCCACCTGCCCCAGCAGCGGCCGCTTACCCTGGTCACGGTCGCCGTCGGAACCGAAGACCACGATGAGCCGGCCCGGAGTGATCTCACGTACCGCCTTGAGCGCGAGGTCCATCGCCTCCGGGGTGTGGGCGAAGTCGACGATACAGGTCCCCCGGCGCCCGTCGCGCTGGCTGATGCGCTGCATACGCCCCGGGATGTTGTGGGCGTGGGCCAGGGCCTGCACAGCAGTGTCCTGCGCCACCCCCGCGCGCAGGGCCATGACCAGGGCCAGGGCCGCGTTCTGGACGTTGACGAGCCCTGGCAGGGGGCACAGCGCCTCGATCTGCTCACCATCGGGCCCGTGGAGGGTGAAGGTGGTGGCGGCTTGGGTCATCGAAGCCTTGACCTGGCTTACCCACCACTGCGCGCCCTGGGCAGGGTCCTCACTGTCCTGGGCGGGGTAGGCGCGCACCCGGTCCACCGGCACGGCCCCGCGGTCCGCCACACGCTCTGCCAGCGCAGCCCCCCACCGATCGTCCACGCAGATCACCGCGCGGCGGGCGTGCTCAGGGGTGAAGAGGCGAGCCTTGGCCTCCAGGTACTCCTCCATGGTGTGGTGGAAGTCGAGGTGGTCACGCTGAAGATTGGTGAAGCCGGCGACGTCGACGACGGTCCCACCCAGCCGGTGCAGCACGATGGCGTGGCTGGAGGCCTCCAGGCTGGCAGCCTTGACGCCCTCCTCGACCGCCAGCGCCATCATGCGCTGGAGCACCGGGGCCTCGACCGTGGTGCGTGGGGACTCCACCGACTGCGTGCCCACGCTCAGCTCCACGGTGCCCGCGATCATGCACTGACCCAGGTGCGCGGCCAGGATCGACTGGAGGAAGTAGGTGGTCGTCGTCTTGCCGTTGGTCCCCGTCACGGCCGTCGTCGTCAGGTGGGTCGCCGGGTGGTGGTAGACCTCGGCGGCCAGGGGGCCCACCACCGCACGCGGATCGGGGTGGGTGAGCACCGGGACCTGTCCCAGGCTCGCGCCCAGGCGCGTTGCGCCGTCGGCATCCGTGAGGACCGCAACCGCCCCGCCGGCTACCGCCTGCGCGGCGAACTCGGCCCCGTGCCGACGAAAGCCCGGCAGGGCCACGAACAGCTCACCGGGAGCGACATCGCCAGAGTCCACGCTCACGCCGTGGATCAGGACCTGGCCAAGGTCAGCGGCGGGGTCACCCGCCGCCTCAAGGCTCAGCGTGTGGGCCAGGTCAGCCAGGGCGGTCGGCGCACAGTGACGCGGACGCAGCGCTGCTGCCGACTCGTAGGCATGATTGCTCATGGTTCCTCAATCTATCGTGACCGTGCCCGCCACAGGGACAGGCGGGCACGCGTGCCCTCGTCCTGCTCCTCAGCCCTGGCTGTCCTGGGTCGCCTTGGCCGCCTGAGCGTCAGCCTCAGCGGCCGCCTTGGCAGCGATGACCATCGGGTCCGGGGCGATACCCAGGGAGTGCATGCAGGCCAGGGCGATCTTGCGGAAGACCGGGGCCGCCACGGTTCCACCGTAGGTGCCATCGGGCCGGTAGACGATGACGGCCACCGCGATGGCCGGGTCGCGCGCGGGGGTGAAGCCCACGAAAGAGGCCACGGTGCCTGGCTCGGTGAGGATCTCGGTGGTTCCCGTCTTGCCCGCCACCAGGTAGCCGTCGATCGAGGCCGACTCGGCGGTACCGCCTTCCTGCGTCACCCCGATGAGCATCTCAGTCAGGGTGGTGGCGCTCGCCTCGGAGATCACCCGCACGCCCTCAGGCTGGGTCTGGGCGGTCTCCTTCCCCTCGGCGTCGATCCAGGCGTCAATGACGCGCGGCGCCACCCGGACCCCCTTGTTCGCCACGCTCGCCAGCACCTGGACGGCCTGGAGGGAGGTACCCGCAATGCCCTGGCCGAACATGGTGGTATAGCGAGTGCGGGCGTCCCACTGGGCGTAGTCGCCCAGGATGCCCTCGGACTCCGCCGGCATCTCGATCCCAGTCAGCTGCCCGTAGCCGAACTGCTCGATGATGGCGTGGCGGTCAGCGTCTGAGACCCGGTCACCGATCTGGACCGTGCCGACGTTGGAGGACTCGGCCAGGACCTGGGCCGCGGTGAGGACCTGGGTAGCGTGCTCGTGGGAGTCGCGGAAGCTCTGACCATTCGGAGCGGTCCAGGTGTAGGGGACCGTGATCTGGTCCTCGGGGGTGAGGACGCCCTTGTCCAGGGCAGCAGCAAAGGTCATCACCTTGCCCACACTTCCTGGCTCGAAGATGGCCTGGACGCTGCGGGCGTTGCGGTCCTCCTCCGCCGTGGCACCTGGGTCGGAGGGGTCCACCGAGCGCGAGTCCGCCAGGACCAGGAGCTTGCCCGTGGCCGGCTCCATGACGACGACGCTGCCCCAGTCCGCGCCCTGGGCCTGGACGACCTCGTCAATCGCCTCCTGGGCCACGGCCTGCAGGTCCGGGTTGATTGTCGTGCGCACTGCCGTGCCTGGCACGGAGGCGACCTCATCATGCTCACCGGTGGGGATGATGGCGCCGGTCTTGCCGATCTCGACGCTCCCGCGCCCGTCCACCCCGGTCAGGGCCTTGTTCTGGGTCAGCTCCAGGCCGGCGGAGCCGATGAGCTCACGCGCCTTGCCCTCGTAGGTGTAGCCCACCACGTTGCCCGCGACCCGGCCGGCCGGGTAGCTGCGCCTGGTGCGCTGGTCTGGCTCGACGCCGGGGATCTCCAGCGCCTTGATCTGGCGCCAGGTGTCCGGTGCGACGGCCTCGGCGATGACGACGTAGGTGGACTCCCCCACCATCTTCGCCCCGAGCTCCTGGGCGTCCACCCCCAGGATCGGCGCAATCTGAGCGGCCGCCGCCACCGCGCCATACCCGACGACGGTGCTCACCGTGCGCCCGGTGGCCGGGTCCTCACGGTCCTCCTTGTGCTCGTACTGAGCAATCCTGACCTGGTTGACTCCGATGTCGTAGGAGATCGACGAGGTCGCCAGTACCGCGCCGTCGCGCCCCAGGATCTGGCCGCGCTGGGCGCGGTTGACCCACGTGATCGTCCGCTCGGCCTTGGCCTTGTCCGCCAAGGCCGGCCCCTCGACGACCTGGAGCCAGGCGGTCCGGGCGGTCAGCACACTGAAGCCGGCCAGACCGAAGAGCTGAAGTGCACGACGGCGACTGGGGTTCACTGCTGCTACTTCGCGGTCGCGGCCTGCCCGGCCGACAGCTGCGAGCCGCCCAGGTCAACCACACCCGGCGCGGCGGCCGGCACCATCCCCAGCTCGGTGGCGCGCTGGGTGAGGTGGTCGGCTGCGGAGGCGTCCTGGACCTGGGAGCGGACGGTGTCAATGTGGTCGTTGACGACGTTGAGCTCGACCTGAGCCGACTGCATACGGAAGGCGGTGGCCGCCATGGAGGCGTTGAGCAGCATGGAGGCAGCCAGCGCGCCGGCCAGGATCAGCACAACGACCATGATGAAGGGAACCGTGGAACGAGCAGGAGCGATCCCTCGCACGACGTAGAGGGCAGGGCGCTCCTGCGGCGTCGCCTCAGGACGCCGGGAGGGGGCTCGCAGGGCGGTTGTGGCGCTCACCGGGTCTTCCTTCCTTGTCGTCGTCGGGTGGTGGTCAAGGGCTTCGGCTCCGCGGCCGGGGCCTGGTCGGCGGGGCGCAGTCGCACCGCGGCACGCAGCCGCACCGGGGCCGAGCGAGGATTAGCCGCCAGCTCGGCCTCGTCTGCCCGCTCAGCGCCGTGAGTCAGAGCCTGGAGGTAGGCCCCGGCGCCCTCGGGCACGAACGGCAGGTCATCGGGGACGGATGCACGCGTGCCAGCAGCAATGGCCTGCTTGACGATGCGGTCCTCCAGGCTCTGGTAGGACTCCACGACCAAGCGGCCACCAACCCGCAGGCTGTTGAGCGCACGCGGCACAGCCCTCTCCAGGACGTCCAGCTCAGCGTTCACGGCGATCCGCAGGGCCTGGAAGGTGCGCTTGGCCGGGTGCCCTCCGGTGCGCCTGGTCGCCGCCGGCACCGCCTGACGCACGAGCTCAGCCAGCTCCTGGGTGGAGGAGACCGGATGGCCGGCGCTGCGGCGTCGCACGATCGCCTCGACGATGCGCGGAGCGAAACGCTCCTCGCCGTAAGCGCGCAGGATGCGCACGAGCTCACCCGGCTCGGCGCCGTCGAGCAGCTCCTGGGCCGTCATTCCCTGTGACTGGTCCATGCGCATGTCCAGGGGCGCCGGGCGCGCGTAAGAAAAACCACGCTCGACGTCGTCGAGCTGGAGTGAGGAGACCCCCAGGTCCATGAGCACCGCGTCCACGGTGCCCTCGCCGTCCTGGCTGAAGCGGTGGGCGACGGCCTCGACCTCGTCATAGGTGGCGCGCACCGCCGTGAAACGGTCCCCGAAGGGGGCCAAGCGCGCGCTGGCCAGGGCAATGGCCTGGCTGTCACGGTCGATGCCGATGACTCGCAGCCTAGGGAAGCGGCGCAGCGCCCCCTCGGTGTGCCCACCCATACCCAGCGTGCAGTCGATCATGACCGGCTCGGCCGGCGCCTCCTCGATGGCCGGTGCCAGCAGGTCCAGGCAGCGGCGCAGGAGCACCGGAGTGTGGCGGGCAGCCGCCTGCGCCGCGACGTCGTCATCAGACTCAGGCCGGTTCGTCAGTGGCGCGTGGGACATGTGCTCCTCCTTTCCAGGCGTCGCGAACGGGTGACCGGTATGGCCGGAAAGTCTCGCCAGGACTCCACCCGTCCTTCCGGCGCCGGGGAAGTGGCGTCGGACTCCAGCTCGGGTAGAGACCTCACGAGGCCTGCCGTGGGCGCGGTGCGCCCGGGGTGGTGTGCAGTTGTGGCCCGGCCTAGAAGAAGCCGGGGATGATCTCCTCAGCCGTGTCGGCGAAGACCTGCTCCTGGGCCTCCAGGTAGGTCTGCCAGGCCTGGGCGTCCCAGATCTCCACGCGGGCTCCCGCACCGATCACAGCCAGGTCCTTGGACAGGCCTGCGTAGGCACGCAGCGGCGCGGGAAGCGTGATGCGTCCCTGCTTGTCCGGGATCTGGGAGTCGGCGCCCGAGAGCATGACGCGGATGTAGTCGCGAGCCTGCTTCTGCGCGAGGGGGGCCTCGCGCAGCTGGGCGTACATGCGCTCGAACTCGGCCGTGGTGAAGGCGTAGAGGCAGTGCTCCTGACCACGGGTCAGCACCACTCCCCCAGCCAGCTCCTCGCGGAACTTGGCCGGGAGGATGAGCCTGCCCTTGTCGTCAAGGCGAGGGGCGTGAGTACCCAGGAACACCGGGACCACTCCTTCCCCTCGACGACCCAGTGCGCCCCACAGTACTCCACTTCCCTCCCCTTTCACCCACATTCAAAGGAAAACACACTCCCCCTTTCCTCCAGATCCGCAGATTTCTAGGGAAAAACACGGTGGAGTGAAGTGGAGGAGATCGTCGGGAGCACGGCCCTTCGGCGCGTCGCAGACGAGCGGACAGGGCGCTGCCAGGCACAGCAGGACGCCGCACCGCGCCTACGCCGGCCGGCCCCGCCAGACAGCGCCAAGATGAGCCCGGCTCCGTACGCCACATCGCACCCGCGCAGGCCCGTGACGGATCCGCGGTGGAGGAAACTGGAGGGGGCGTGGTGGAGGACAGTGGTGGACGCCAGCGGACCCGGCCTCGCCCAGGCAGGAACCAGTCACATAGCACTCAGGCTCCGCCCGTGAGGGGCGAAGCCTGTGATACGTCAGGAATGCGAGGTCGTCAGCGCTCGGAGTCGCGCCGCCGTTCCCAGCGCTCGGACTGACGATCCATGAAGGAGCCGGCGCGAGCCTGGCGACCCGCCGGTCGGTGCGCGCGGCCGCGGGAGCCTCGCGCGTGGTCAGGGCGCGTGAGCATGAGGGTCACTCCCCACACCGCCAGCGCGAAGCCCGCCACGCCAATGAGGATCGAGGCCAGGGGGTGGCCGACCGCGACGCCGACGATGACCACCGTCAGGCCCACCAGGAGAAGGGCGACGCCGGCTCCGACGTGCCGGGGCGAGAGCCGCGCCAGACGCTGCTCGCCCTGCTGCATCGAGGTCACCAGCGTGGGGTCGTCCTCGTGGAGCTGTTCCTCGAGGTCGCGCAGCACCTGCTGCTCGCGCTCTGACAGTGCCATGGCTCCCCTCGCTTCCGTGACGTCGCAGTAGTGCGGCCCGGACCCACTGACCGCCTGACCCCGGACAGGGTCGGCGCTGACCAAGCGGGTCAAGCCCGGCAGGTACCACAATAGGCGCCTGCCGTCACGGAACGGAAACCGGAACCCTCCCCTGCCTCACGCCGGCGGCTTGGCCTCGGGCGCCCTGGCCGGCAGCAGGCTCGCCGGCCC
>NZ_DS999574.1:1302411-1320895 GCF_000159035.1 Actinomyces urogenitalis DSM 15434 | reverse complement strand
ACGACGAGGGTCCTCGTCCAGGGCCAGCTGGACGCCGTCGTCGCTGCGCGTGAGCCCTTCGCACCGCACTCCCAGCAGCCGGTAGCCACCGGCGGGCACCGGCAGGGCGGACAGCAGGGCCTGGACGACGGCGAAGATGTCTCGTGCCAGGTCCGTCGGCGCGCTCAGGGTCCGCGAGCGCGTGAGCGTGGTGAAGTCGGCACCGCGAGCCTTGAGGACCACCACGCGCGAGCGCATCCCTCCCTGACGCAGCCGCGCGGCGCACTGGTGGGCCTGGTCCAGCAGGACCCGACGGGCGTCCTCCCGGCTGGTCAGGGTGTCGAAAAAGGTGGACTCGGTGCCCACGGACTTCTCCTCACGCCCCACGGTCACCGGCCGCGGGTCGATGCCATGGGCCAGCTCCCACAGGTGCCGGCCGGCGGCAGCCCCAAGGATCTTCTCCAGCTGGGTCACCGGCGTGGCAGCCAGGGCCCGTACGTCCGTGATCCCCCACCTGGCCAGAGCCTGGGCGCTTTTGTCCCCCACCCCCCACATCGCTCCCACGGGCAGCACGTTGAGGAAGTCCTGGGTGGCCGAGGCCGGTACGAGGAGCAGACCGTCTGGCTTGGCATGGGAGGAGGCGAGCTTGGCGACGAACTCGGTCGAGGCGATCCCCACGGAGGCAGGCAGCCCCAGGCTCTGGCGGATGGTGGAGCGGATCCACTGGGCAATGCGCACCGGTGGGCCCATACGGCGCTGGGCGCCGGAGACGTCGAGGAAGGCCTCGTCCACGCTGACCTTCTCCAGCACTGGCGTGACCTGCTCGAGGATGGCCATGACCTGACGCGAGACCCGGGAGTAGTGGCTGTGACGCACCGGCAGCACGACGGCCTGCGGGCAGCGGCGCAGCGCCTGGCTCATGGACATCGCCGAGCTCACGCCATAGGCGCGGGCCTCGTAGGAGGCCGCCGAGACCACACCACGCCCGTCCGTGCCTCCCACGATCACCGGCCGACCCACGAGCTCGGGGTGGTCCAGCAGCTCGACCGAGGCGTAGAAGGCATCCATGTCCACGTGCAGGATCGGGGTGGCAGAGTCGTCCTCGCCCCAGGAGCGGTGTGCGGCCTCGTTCCGTGGTGCTCGACTCATACCTCCAGGCTAACGTGCGTCTGTGACACCACGACGCCCCTCGCGCACCTCCCAAGGCCCCCAGGCTCCGGCGCTGGCGAACCTGCCCGCCGGCCCGGTCCCCACGAGCTACGCCACGGCGCGGCTGGAGCGACGCGACAGCGGGGTGCTGCTGCTCCTGGACGAGACCGAGTCCTCCTGGATCGACCTGCGGGACCCGGGGCACCTGGACTTTGAGTACCAGCAGCAGATGAACGCCGTACTCCAGGTACTCACGCCCGAACCGGCCCCGCTGCGGGCCGCTCACCTGGGTGGGGCGGGGTGCGCCCTAGCGCGGGCCTGGGAGGCCCGCCGTCCCGGCTCCACACAGCTGGCCGTTGAGATCGATGCCGTGCTGGCCCAGTACGTGCGCCAGTGGTTCGACCTGCCTCGCTCCCCCCGGCTGCGGATCAGGGTGGCCGACGCCGCCCAGGCGGCTCCCACACTCAGGCCGGGCGAGTGGGACGTCGTCGTCCGTGACATCTTTGCCCAGGGGCAGGTACCAGCCTCGTGCCGCAGCGCGGACTTCCACGCCGCCTGCGTCCAGGCCCTGGCCCCAGACGGGGTGTACCTGGTCAATATGCCCTCTGCGCCCCGCAGCGAGGCGGGGCAGGACCTGGCAGCCCTGCGTCAGGTATGCCAGGGGGTGCTGGTGGTCGCTGACCCCGCCCACGCACGCGGCAAGCGCCGCGGCAACCTCGTGGCCGTGGCCTGCCAGCGTCCGTGGAGCGCACAGGAGCGCGAGCAGATCGAGCGGGCGGTGCGGCGTCTGCCCCTACCGGTGCGCACCTGGCAGCAGGAGGACCCAGCCCTGCCCCGGCCATGATGACCGGGCCAGGGGGCAGGCGCCGTCAGAAGCTGGCCTGCCAGCGCCCCGAGCGCACGTGGCGGCGGGTGGCGTGACGCGAGAGGAGCAGTCCGACCATCCCCGTCAGCCACACCACCGCGGTTGAGGCCACGGCCAGCCGGAAGTCATGGGCCGAGCGGTCACCTCCGCAGTGGTCCAGCATGACGCCCACCAGCTGGACGGCCACAATCGTGGCGGTGAATCCACCGGTGTTGACCAGTCCCGTACAGGTGCCCCACCGGCTGGGGACGTTGAGCGAGCGGGCGACGTCGAATCCGATGCCGGAGTAGGGGGCGGTCATCCCCAGCACCACGGCGGCCAGGAAGGCCGCGATGACGGGGTGCGGCAGCAGCAGGCCGAGGGCCCAGGCGGCCAGCGAGGCGAGCGCCGAGACGATGACGATCGTGGAGCGGTAGCCGGGCAAGCGAGAGGAGAGCAGGCCGGCACTCATCCCACCCACGATCCCGGCCACCGTGTTCGCCGTCAGCGCTGCCGAGGCGGTGGAGACCGAGACTCCCAAGCCCTGGGTCATCCAGGACACGCCCCACATGAGGGTGAGCACCGCCGCGGGGAACATGCCGATCCAGTGGCAGAAGAAGCCGAGCCAGGTACCCGGGTGGCGCAGCACCTGGCCCATCGTGATCCACACGCTCTCGCGCCGCCCCACCTGGGCACTACCCACGCCGGGGGGAGTGTCACGGATGAGGGCCAGGCCGGTCATCGCCATGGCCATCGCGATCCCAGACATCGTGGCGAAGGTCGTGGTCCACCCGCGGGCGTGGAGGAGAGCGAGGAAGGGGATCGCGGAGACGACCTGTCCGAGCTGGCCGAAAGCGGAGACCAGCTGGCTCATCAGCGGCACGCTGCCCAGCGGGAACCAGGCAGGCAGTAGCCGCAGGGTGCCAATGAAGGCAGTCGCATCCCCGGCGCCGACCAGCACCCGGGCCACCACCGCCCCCGGCACCGAGGTGGCGGTGGCCATGAGCAGCTGACCGGTGGCGACTACCAGGCCGCCGACCACGAGGACCCGACGCGAGCCGAAGCGGTCCAGTAACAGACCCACAGGAACCTGCGCCAGGGCGTAGACAGCCAGCTGGAGGACGACGAAGCTCGCCAGCAGGCTCGCGCCGCCGGGAAAGCGCTCGCTGGCCTGCGGCACGGCCACAGCGAAGGAGGTCCGGGCAGCCACGGCCAGCACGTAGATGAAGGCCGCTGGCGTCAGGACGAGCCAGGCCCGTGCCCCTCCGAGCGGAGGCACGGCCGGCTGCGGTCCTGGGGCGAGCTCACTCACGGCGCGTCAGTCACGGCCTTCGGGATGATGGGGCTCCAGGCCGGTGGCTCCCGGGTACTGCAGGCCCGGGTCGGTGCCGTTAGCCTCCAGGAAGGCCTCCAGCCGGGCGCCGATCTCATCGGCTGTGGGGACGTCGAGCATCCGGGAGACTTCCTCGACGTCGGCCTTGACCGGAGCCACGGCGTCATACTGCGCCTCCAGGGCGGCCACGACGGCCGCCACCTCGCTCTGGCCCGCAGCCTCAGCGTCGATGTCGGCGCGGTTGACCGCGGCAGCTGCCTCCAGGTCCCCCAGCGGCAGGGCTAGTCCTGTGGTCTCAGCCACAGCCGCCAGCAGCGCCGCGGCGCCAGCCGGGTAGTCCTCCCGCGCCACGTAGTGCGGGATGCCCGCCGTCAGGCCCCGCGAGCTCAGCCCTGCCTCCCCCAGGTGCAGCTCCAGCAGGCCGCTCACCGAGCCGGGGAACTCCGCGTGGCCAAAGAAGTCCGGCTGCTCGGGCAGCTCCTCGGGCCGGTTGCCGTGGTGGTGGACGTAGACCGGACGGGTGTGGGGCACGGCCAGCGGCATGCCAGTCATGGACACCGCCTGGCTCACCCCCATGGTCAGCGCCAGGTGGGTGACCGCCCCGATGAACTCCTCCCACCGGTAGTCCGGCTCGCTTCCGTGGAGCAGCAGGAGGTCCTCACCCTCGTCATCCTGGAGCAGGTCGAGAACCAGCTCAGGCATCTGCACCGAGGTGTAGGTGTGCGAGCTGAAGGTCATCATGGGCCGGCGTGCCCGGTAGTCCATGAGCGCGTCGGCGTCAAAGGTGGCCAGACGCTGCCAGGGCAGGGTCATGAGCAGCTGCTCAACGGCCAACTCACCGGCGTGACCAGCGTCCATCGCCCCGTCCAGGTGGTACAGAAGGACACGAGGCGCCACCGGAGCCTGGGCAGGGCGTTCAAAACTGTAGAGCGGCATGGGCATCCTCCTTTCGTGCTGAGCACTGCAACACCGGCCGTGGTGACCATGTTCCCACGTCCTGTTCGCCGTCGGCTTCTTCCGCGCGGCCCTGCCAGGAGAATAATGGACCGGCCTGCCTGTGCACCCTCAGCGGTACCCACGGCGGGCTCATGACCTGCCCCGCACAACCAGACAGCGAGCCAGATGCCACCGTCATCCCAGCCCCCGACCTCCGAGCAGCCCGAGGCCCAGGCCACCTCCTCGGTCCGTGACCGCGAGATCCACGCCGAGCAGCACGTCGTCGACCTGGCCTACGGCGAGCTGGACCGCCAGCTGGAGGCGGCGCGCCGCTCGCTGGCCGCCACCGAGGCCCAGGGGGTGTCCGGCACCCACCAGTCCCGTGGCGAGCGAGACGCCTACGCGGTGCACTACTCCGGCCTCATCGCCTCCCTGGAGGGAGTCGAGGACCGCCTCGTCTTCGGCCGCATGGACCTGGCACACGGAGCAGTGGACGGGGCGAGCGCCGGCCCGGTCACCCACGGTGGCCAGCGCCACTACGTCGGGCGCACCGGCCTGCAGGACGCTCGCCACCGCGAGGTCGTCCTGGACTGGCGGGCGCCTCTGGCCCGCGCCTTCTACCAGGCCACCGCCTCCCGGCCCATGGGCCTGGTACGACGTCGTCATATCGACACCCGCGCTCGGCGCGTCATCGGACTGGAGGACGAGGTCATCGACGTCTCCTCGCTGGACCAGGCTGGCACCTACCCGTCAGGCTCCCAGCCCCGCGTCGCAGCCGAGGGGCTGCAGGGCGAGGGCGCGCTCATCGCGGCCATGAGCGCGGCACGCGACGGACGCATGGGTGACATCGTCGCCACCATCCAGGCCGAGCAGGACCGCATCGTCACGGCCCAGGGCCGCGGTGTGCTCGTGGTCCAGGGCGGACCGGGCACCGGCAAGACCGCGGTGGCCCTGCACCGGGTGGCCTACCTGTTCTACTCCGAGCGTGAGCGCCTGGAGCGCTCAGGGGTGCTCCTGGTGGGCCCCTCGCGCACCTTCCTGCGCTACGTCGAGCAGGTGCTGCCCTCACTGGGCGAGACCGGGGTGGTGGCCACCACCATCGCTGACCTCGTGCCGGGCGTGCGCGCCCGCGGCACGGAGTCGCCCGCCCTCCATGAGCTCAAGGGCCGGACCGTGTGGGCCGAGATCCTGCGCCGCGCGGTACGCAGCCTGCAGCGCCTGCCCGACCAGCCCCGCGAGATCATCGTCCAGGGCACGCGCCTGCTCCTGGAGCCCGCCGACGTGCGCGAGGCTATGAGCCGGGCCCGCCGCTCGGGCAAGCCCCACAACCTGGCCCGCGAGACCTTCGTGCTGTGGCTGCTGGAACGGCTGACTGACCAGTACGCCACTGCCACCCGCCAGGACGCCTCCGACCCCGAGACCCGCGCCTGGATCCGTGAGGACATCCGCACGACACGCGACGCCCGCCGCGAGATCAACCTGTGCTGGATGCCGACGACGCCCACCGGCCTGCTGGAGCGGCTGTGGGCCCGCCCGCCCCTGCTAGAGCAGGTCGCGCCCGAGCTCAGCGCCGCCGAGCGCGAGAGCCTGGCACGCACCCCCGGCTCGCCGCTCACCCCGGCTGACGTGCCGCTGATCGACGAGCTCGCTGAGCTGCTGGGTCCCAGCGAGGATGCCCAGGCCCGCCAGGCGAGGCTGGAGGCCCGCCGACGCGCCGAGCTCGTGGACTACGCCGCGCGCGCCATCGAGTCCCAGGGACTGGGAGACGGCATGGTCAGCGCCGAGATGCTGGCCGACCGGATGGAGGACGCCGGGCCGTCCCTGACGCTGGCGGAGAAGGCCAGGGCGGACCGAGGATGGACCTACGGCCACGTCGTGGTCGACGAGGCCCAGGAGCTGGGTGACATGGCCTGGCGGGCGCTGGCCAGGCGCTGCCCGGTGCGCTCCTTCACCGTGGTGGGGGACCTCGCCCAGTACTCCGGCCCCCACGCCCCCTCCTCCTGGGCTGAGGTGCTCCAGGCCCTGGGGACCTCACCCAGCCAGCCGCGGCGCGGTGGGCGCACGAGTCGACCGGTGGCCTCCACGCCCCTGCGCGAGGAGGTGCTCACCGTGTGTTACCGCACCCCGGCCACGATCATGGACACGGCTGACGCGGTGACGACGGCGCTGGGGCACCCACCGGTGTATCCCGTGCGCTCGGTGCGGGACCTGCCCGGCTGCCTGGAGGCGGAGGACCTGTCCGCGAGCGCCCTGGCGCATGACGAGGCTGGCTGGGCCGGCCACCTGCGCGCGGTGGTGAGCCAGGAGCTGGCCGCCCTCGACGAGGCCGTCGGCCCCCAGGGTGGGCGCGTTGCCGTCATCGCCCCTGACGCGCCGGCCGTGGCGGCCTGGCTCGGCCAGGACGCCGCGCTGGCTGAGGCGATGACTGCTCCGGGCGGGGACGTGCTGCAAGCCAGGCTCGCGGTCATGGGACCGGTGCTGTCCAAGGGTCTGGAGTTCGACGTCGTCGTGCTCGTGGACCCTGCCATGATCGGCAGGCAGAGCGCCGGTGACCTGTACGTGGCGATGACCCGCCCCACGCGCCGCCTGCGGGTGGTCTCTCGCCAGGAGCTGCCGCAGGGCCTTGCCCTAGGATGAGGGTGAGGCCACACCCGCCTCCTTCCTTGCCTCCCCACAAGGTTACGCAACCGTAGGTTACGGTTGCGTAGGCAGCGGGTCAGCCCGCCTGCCCCGCGCCCCAGGGAAGGACACCTCGGATGAGCGACACCTCGCGCAGCTACCTTCGGCCCCACTACGCCCCCGGCGTGCCGGCCACGATCGCGCCGGTCACCGAGCCGCTCTCACGCATGCTCGACGACGCCACCCGTCGCTTCCCCGACCACATCGCCATCGACTTCCTGGGCGCCACCACGACCTACTCCCAGCTCTCCCGCCAGGTCGCCCAGGCGGCCGAGACCCTGCGGCGCGCCGGGATCGGTCGTGGCGACGTCGTCGGCCTCATCCTGCCCAACTGCCCCCAGCACGTGGTGCTCGCCTACGCCGCCTGGCGGATCGGCGCGATCGTGGCCGAGCACAACCCTCTGGCCCCAGCCGCCCAGATCCGCGAGCAGATCGAGATCCACCACGGCAAGGTCATCATCGCCTGGGAGAAGACACTGGCCCGCCTGGTCCAGGCCTCAGGCTCGCTGCGCGCCGCCGGACTGGCTGACCGTCAGGTCTACGCCGTGGACCTGTCCCGCGGCCTGCCATGGACCAGCCGCATGGCCCTACGGCTGCCGGTGGCCGCTGCTCGCGCCCAGCGCTCCGAGCTGCGCGGCAAGGTCCCTGCGGGAGTGCGCTCGTGGGACGACGCCGTGGCCGCCTCCACCCCGCTGCCTGCCGGGCACCCCCTGCCCGAGGTCGGCCAGACCGCCGTCCTGCTCTACACCGGGGGCACCACTGGCAGCCCCAAGGCCGTGCGCCTGACCCACACCAACCTGCGCTCCAACGCCGAGATGAGCCTGGCCTGGGCCTCCCAGACCTGCGAGGCAGGCCAGGAGACCTTCTACGCGGTCCTGCCCTTCTTCCACGCCTTCGGGCTCAGCCTGTCCCTGCTGTGCGCCGTGGGCCTGGCAGCCACCCAGGTCATCCTGCCCAAGTTCAGCGCTGACATGGTGCTCACCGCCTGGAAGCGCCGCCCCGCCACCTTCTTCCCGGGCGTGCCGGTGATGTTCGACCGCATCGTGGCACGCGCCAACGCCACCGGCGCCGACCTATCGAGCTGCAAGATCGCCGTGTGTGGAGCAGCCGCCAATCCCAAGGCCGTGGCCCAGGCCTGGGAGGAGGCCACCGGTGGGGTCATCATCGAGGGCTACGGCATGACTGAGGCCTCCCCCATCATCCTGGGCAACCCCATCTCCCCTGAGCGTCGTGCCGGGGCGCTGGGCGTGCCCTACCCCTCCACGGACGTGCGCCTGGTTGACCCGGAGGACACCGAGGTCGACGTCGAGCCCGGGCAGGTTGGTGAGCTGCTCGTGCGCGGTCCCCAGGTCTTCGCCGGCTACTGGGAGAACCCCGAGGAGACCGATGCCGTGCTGCTGCCCGGAGGGTGGCTGCGCACCGGTGACCTCGTGCGCCAGGAGGCCGATGGCTTCTACGTCATCGCCGACCGACGCAAGGAGCTCATCATCTCCGGCGGTTTCAACATCTACCCCACCGAGGTCGAGGCGGCGGTCCGCTCAATGCCCCAGGTCGAGGAGGTCGCCGTCGTCGGCCTGCCCGGAGGTGAGGGGGACGCTGGTAACGAGCGCGTCGTGGCCGCGATCCTGCCCAAGGAGGGCCAGACGGTCACCCTGGAGCAGGTGCGCTCTTGGGCCGAGCAGACCCTGTCCCACTACGCCCTGCCTCGCCAGATCACGATCCTGAGCGAGATGCCCCGCTCCCAGATCGGCAAGGTGCTGCGCCGGGTCGTGCGCGAGGAGCTGCTGGCCGCTCGCGAGGCAGCCAGCGGCGCCGCCGACGCCGTCGCCTCAGCCTCCGTCAGCGCGGCCGCCTCCCTGGTCGAGCGCCTGGGCGAGGCCCAGGCCAGCCAGTCCTCCCAGGCCAGCCAGGACCCTGAGGAGGACAAGTGAGCGCCTCGTCCCAGCCGGCGGGAACCGGCGCGTCCTGGGACGCCGAGCGCTTCCACCGGCCTGGGTACCAGCCCGGTATCCCCGCCACCATCGAGGTCCCCGACTCCCACCTCAGCGAGCTGCTGGAGACCGCCGCGCGCTTCTACCCCGATCGCGTCGCCATCGACTTCCTGGGCTGGACCACCACCTACCGCGAGCTGCTGGCCGCCTCCGAGCGCGCCGCCCAGCTCCTGGCTGACGCGGGGGTACGCGCTGGCGACCGGGTGGCCCTCATCATGCCCAACTGCCCCCAGCACGTCGTCGCGGTCTACGGCGCCCTACGACTGGGGGCAATCGTGGCCGAGCACAACCCGCTGGCCCCGGCCGATCAGCTCCGCGCCCAGCTCGACCACCATGGCGCCCGTGTCGTCGTGGCCTGGGAGAAGGCCGTCGACCTCGTCACGGACCCCGCTGCCGAGCACGATCCCTCGGTCGACCCGCTGGCCGGGCGGACCGTCTTCGCCGTCGACCTGGCGCGTGCGCTGCCAGCCCACCTACGTGCCGCACTGAGACTGCCGGTGGCCAAGGCCCGCGCCACCCGCGCCTCGATGAAGGCCGAACGCCTGCCAGCCGGAGTGCGCTCGTGGGACACCGAGGTCGCCCGTGCGCCTCGACTTGCCGCCTCCTGGCCTCACCCCGCCGGCAGCGACGTCGCCGTGCTGCTGCACACCGGTGGGACCACGGGCACGCCCAAGGCGGCCATGCTCACGCACACGAACCTGCGCGCCAACGCCAACCAGGCCATCGCCTGGGTGCCGATGCTGCATGAGGGCGGGGAGAACTTCCTGGCGCTGTTGCCCTTCTTCCATGCCTTCGGGCTGACTTTCAATCTCTTCTGCGCGGTCCAGAAGGCCGCCACCCAGGTCATGATGCCCAAGTTCGACGTCGAGGCGGTCCTGGCCGCGCACAAGCGCCGTCCCCTGACCTTCTTCGTGGGCGTACCGGTGATGTTCGAGCGGATCCTGCGCGCGGCCCAGAAGGCAGGCACGAACCTGGCCAGCCTGCGCTACGGCGTGTGCGGAGCCGCCCCCATGCCGCCCCAGGTCGGCGCGCAGTGGGAGGAGCTGACCGGCGGGTACTTCGTCGAGGGCTACGGCATGACGGAGACCAGCCCGATCATCGCCGGTACCCCGATGGGCCCGACCCGGCGGCTGGGAGCGCTCGGCCTGCCGTTTGCCTCCACCGACGTGCGCGTGGTGGACCCCGACGCCCCGGTCATCGACCCCGAGACAGAGGTCCCCGACGGCGAGCCCGGCGAGCTGCTCGTCCGCGGTCCCCAGGTCTTCGCCGGCTACTGGCAGGACCCGGAGGCCACCGCCGCCGCCATGCTGCCCGGCGGGTGGCTGCGCACCGGGGACATGGTGCGCCGGGAGGAGTCCTTCCTGTGGATGGCCGACCGTCGCCGTGAGCTCATCCTGTCCGGCGGCTTCAACGTCTACCCCTCCCAGGTCGAGGCGGTGCTGCGACAGGTCCCGGGCGTGGCGGACATCGCCGTCATCGGCGCGGACAACGGCTCGGCCAGTGAGACCGTCGTGGCCGCCGTCGTCCTGGACACCGACGACTCAGGCGAGCCCACTGCCGAGGGCAGGGCGCTGAGCCTGGAGGTGCTGCGCTCCCACGGTGAGAGGCTGCTGCCTCACTACGCCCTGCCCCGCCGTCTAGAGATCATTGATGAGATGCCTCGCTCGATGATCGGCAAGGTCCTGCGCCGCGAGGTCCGCGAGCTGCTGGAGCGCCGCCAGCACCAGGCCTAGAGCAGCACCAGGCTTAGAGCAGTCCCTGGGCCACCAGCACCTGGCGCAGCGCCTCCACCTGGCTGGCCTCGGCACGCACGAGCGGCAGGCGCACGGTCGCCGTCGGGATCCGGCCCTGCAGCTCCAGGGCCTCCTTGGCCATGACGGCGCCCTGCCCGCCTCCCATGATGGCGGCCGTCAGCGGCCGCATCCGCTGGGCCACCGCCCGGGCCCCGGGCAGGTCCCCGGCATCGACCTCGGCCACCATCTCGCGCCAGGAGTGCGCGTCAGCATGGGCCACCACGGAGACCACACCGCTGGCCCCGTGCGCCAGCCAGGCGAAGTTGAGCCCGTCGTCGCCTGAGTAGTAGGCCAGCCCAGTCGCTGCCATCCGCCTGAAGCCCTGCTCGACGTCGCCCGTGGCGTCCTTGACGGCGAGCACCCGCTCGTGCTCGGCCAACCGGGCGAGCGTGTCATCCTCAATGCGCACGCCGGTACGGCCGGGAATGTCATAGACCATGACCGGCAGGTCGGTGGCCTCGACGACGGCCATGATGTGCTGATAGACGCCCTCCTGGCTCGGCCGGTTGTAGTAGGGGGCGTTGATGAGCAGCCCCTGGGCACCGGCATCCTGGGAGCCGACCCCGATGCGCACGGCGTGGGCGGTGTCGTTCGAGCCAGCACCGGCCACGAGCATCGCGCGCCCGGCCACGGCGTCGCCGACCTCGCGCAGCAAGGTCTGCTTCTCCGGCAGGTGGGTAGTGGGCGCCTCACCCGTGGTTCCCGCCAGCAGGATCATGTTCGCCCCGTCCTCGACGAGACTGACGGCCAGGGCCTGGGCGGCCTCGACGTCGATCGATCCGTCATGGTGGAAGGGGGTCACCATCGCGACGCCGACGGATCCGAAGGGGCGGGAAAGTGGGGTGCTCATAGACTGAGCCTAGCCGCCTGGTCGCCTGCGGTCATGGCGCGCCCCATGCTGAGACCACCCTCAGGGCCGATACGCTCAGGGCCATGAGCTCCCACCACAGCCATGACCTGCCCTCGGTCTTCGAGACGGACCCCACCGCTGACCTGCCCGGCCGCCGCCCTGAGGAGGGCCAGCCCGCCGCCGGCTTCGTCCGGCCGGCGGTCGTCACAGACCTGGAGGCCATTGGCCGGGTGCACGCGGCCGCCATGCTCGCCTCCCTCCGCCAGGCGCACACGGTGGCTCATGCTGGCGCCGTCCTGCCGGTCGGCGTGGAAGCCATGATCGCCCCGGCCGTGCTCACCGCCGGGTGGGAGCAGGCCGTCGTCGAGCCCTCGGCACCAGGCCACCACGTGCTGGTGGCCACCGACGCCGAGGCGGTGGTGGGCCTGGTGGCCCCTCCGCCCCCGACCCAGGGCCAGGCCGTGGATGAGCAGGGCGCGCCAGCCCAGGGCGACCCTGAACCTGGTGCCGAGGTGACGGCGCTGGGTGTGGACCCGGCTGCCCAGCGCTGCGGGCACGGCTCCCGGCTGCTGGCCGCAGCCAGCGACCTGGCCCGTGCCGACGGCGCGCAGGTGATGGTGGTGTGGGCCGTGCGCGGGGATGAGTCCCTGGAGGGGCTGCTCACCGCGGCCGGCATGGAGCGCACCGGCTCCTGGCGGGAGCTTCCGGTGGGCCAGGGCGTGGTTGAGGACTGCTGGGCGGCTGCCCTGTAGGTTCTACAGGTCCAGCAGCGCGTCCAGGCCGATCGTCAGGCCTTCACGCTGGCCGACCTGACGCACGGCAAGCAGCACGCCGGGCATGAAGCTGGCCCGATCGAAGGAGTCGGTGCGGATGGTCAGCTGCTCACCGGGGTTACCCAGCACGACCTCCTCGTGCGCCGTCAGCCCCTGCAGACGCACCGCGTGGACGTGGACGCCGTCGATGACGGCGCCTCGCGCTCCCCAGGGGTCGGATGCCGTGGCGTCAGGCATCGGCGGGCAGCCGGCGGCCGCGCGGGAGGCCGCGATCCCTCGGGCAGTGGCGACGGCCGTACCCGAGGGGGCGTCCACCTTGGCCGGGTGGTGGAGCTCGATCACCTCGGCAGAGGCGAAGTACGGGGCAGCCTTGGCCGCCAGGCTCATGGCCAGGACGGCTGAGAGGGCGAAGTTCGGGGCGATGAGCACGGCGCAGCCAGCGGCCTCGGGACGTGCCAGGTGCTCACGCACCCGCGCGTAGGCCTCCTCGTCCCAGCCGGTGGTGCCCACAACGACGTCGAGGCCGGCGTCAATGAGCGCGTGGACATTGGCCTCAGTGGCACTCGGGACGGTGAAGTCGACGGCGACCTCGGCCCCGCCCAGAGTGGCCGGGACGATCTCGTCACCGGCGTCCAGGCGCGCAACCAGCTCCAGGTCGCTGGCATCCTCAACCGCCTGGCAGACGGCTGATCCCATGCGCCCCGAGGCGCCGACGACGGCAACAGTGATGCTCATGGCCCCAGCCTAGCGGGGCCCTGTGCTCAGGCTGCCGGACCGACCAGCACCCGGGCACGGCGCTGAGCCAGCAGCCAGGCCGCCAGGTCCTGGACGTCCTGGCCGGTGACGCGCTCCAGCCGGCGCAGGTTCTCCTCCATCGAGCGCAGCCGGCCGGTGACGACCTCGCCGCGTCCGAGCCGCCCCATGCGGGCCAGGCTGTCCTCCCCGCCCAGCACCATGGAGCCGCGGATCTGCCCGCGGGCACGCTCCAGCTCCCGCTCGGTCACGCCGTCGGCCGCCAGCTTCTCGAACTCCCCCACCATGACGGTGCAGACCTCGTCCACGTCCTGTGGGGCGCAGCCGGCGTACAGGCCAAAGGCCCCGGCACCGGCGTAGGAGGTGTCGAAGGCGTAGGTGGTGTAGGCCAGGCCCCGCTTCTCACGCACCTCCTGGAACAGGCGCGAGGACATGCCGCCGCCGAGGATCGTGGTGAGCACGCTCATCGGCCAGCGGCGCTCATCGCGCGTAGCGATGCCCTGGCAGGTGAGGTAGACGTGGGACTGCTCGCTCTGCCTGCGCACCGTGACGTCGTGGACGTCCAGGGCGGTCCAGGGCTCGGTCTCGAAGCGCCGGGGCCTGGGCTGGCTGGCAGCCGAGCAGTCCCAGCCGGCTGCCGCGAGGTCGGCCGCTACCCGCTCGCACACCTCCTCATGGCTCACGGCCCCGGCCGCCGCCACGACGAGCGTGTCCGAGCCGTAGGTACGCTGGTAGTGCTCCCACACGGCGTCGCGCGGCACCGCGGTCACGGTCTCGTAGGTGCCGCCGATGGGGCGGCCCAGCGGCGTGCCCTCGCCGAAGGCCGCCCGGGCGAAGGCCTCCTGGGCCACGTCCTGCGGGTCGTCGGCGGCGTCAGCCAGCTCGGAGACGATGACGCCACGCTCGGTCTCCACCTCGGCCGGGTCCAGCAGGGAGGAGGTGACCATGTCCGTGAGCACGTCCAGAGCCTGCCCAGCGTCCTTGCCCTGGACGCGGGCGTAGTAGGAGGTGTGCTCCTTGGAGGTGGCGGCATTGGACTCCCCACCGATCATGTCGAAGGACTCGGCGATCGCGCGGGCATCACGGCTCGCCGTTCCCTTGAACAATAGGTGCTCCAGGAAGTGGGTAGCCCCCTCCTGGCCACTGGCCTCGTCCCGGCTGCCCACGCCGAACCACATCCCGATGCTCGCTGAGCGCAGCCCCGGCACGGCCTCGGTGATGACGCGTACCCCACCTGGCAGGATCGAGCGGCGCAGCACCGCACCGTCGTCAAGGAGGTGCAGCTCGGTGCCGGGCGCACCGGCCCGGCCACGTTCCAGGGCGACCTCGGCGTAGTTCGTTGCGTCACCGGCGGTGTCAAAGGAGTTCGTCACCGCACGAGCCTAACGGGGCCCGCGCCTACGACTGGGGCCGGGTGAGGTGCAATCCCTCACCCGGCCCCAGACCGGTGACGTCTCAGCCCTGATGGGCTCGCGCCTTACTCCTGCGGTGAGGACTCCTCAGCGGCGCGGTTGCGACGACGGCGGGGACGACGCTCACGACGCTCGCCCTCCTCACCGCGCTCGGAGCGGCGGGGGCGACGCTCACGGCGCTCGCCCTCCTCCTCGCCGCCGCGGGAGGCCTTGGCCTCCTCCTCGGCGGCCAGCTGCTCGTCGGTGAGGACCGCGTGCAGCGAGAGCTTGCCACGCTGGTCGATCTCAGCGAGCTCGACCTGGACCTTGTCACCCACGTTCAGGACGTCCTCGACGTTCTCCACGCGCTTGCCGCCGACCAGGCGACGGATCTGGGAGATGTGCAGCAGGCCGTCCTTGCCGGGGGTCAGGGAGACGAAGGCGCCGAAGGTCGTGGTCTTGACCACCGTGCCGACGAAGCGCTCACCGATCTCCGGCATCTGCGGGTTGGCGATGGCGTTGACCGCGTCGCGAGCGGCCTCGGCCGAGGGGCCGTCAGAGGCACCGATGTAGACGGTGCCGTCGTCCTCGACCGTGAGGTCCGCGCCGGTGTCCTCCTGGATCTGGTTGATCATCTTGCCCTTGGGACCGATGACCTCACCGATCTTGTCCACCGGGATGTGGACGGTGAGCACGCGCGGAGCGGTCGGGGCCATCTCGTCGGGGCCGTCGATAGCCTGCTCCATGACGTCAAGGATGAAGAAGCGGGCGTCGCGGGCCTGGCCGAGCGCGCCGGCGAGCACGTCGGAGGGCAGACCGTCGAGCTTGGTGTCCAGCTGCAGGGCCGTGATGAACTCACGCGTACCGGCAACCTTGAAGTCCATGTCGCCGAAGGCGTCCTCGGAGCCGAGGATGTCGGTGAGCGTGGCCCACTTGGTCTCGCCGTCGATCTCCTCGTGCATGAGGCCCATGGCGATACCGGCCACGGGGGCGCGCAGCGGCACACCGGCGTTGAGCAGGGAGAGGGTGGAGGCACACACCGAGCCCATGGAGGTCGAGCCGTTGGAGCCCAGCGCCTCAGAGACCTGACGGATGGCGTAGGGGAACTCGTCGCGGCTGGGGATGACGGGCACCAGGGCGCGCTCAGCCAGCGCACCGTGTCCGATCTCGCGGCGCTTGGGAGCGCCCACGCGCCCGGTCTCGCCAGTGGAGAAGGGCGGGAAGATGTACTGGTGCATGTAGCGCTTGTGCGTGATCGGCGACAGGTCGTCGATCTGCTGCTCCATGCGCAGCATGTTGAGGGTGGTCACGCCCATGATCTGGGTCTCGCCACGCTCGAAGATGGCCGAGCCGTGCACGCGGGGCAGGACCTCGACCTCGGCGCCCAGGGTGCGGATGTCCTTCAGCCCGCGGCCGTCCATGCGGATGCCCTCGGTCAGGGTGCGGTGGCGCACGAGCTTCTTGGTCACGGACTTGAAGGCCGCCTTGAGGGCCTTGACGTCCTCCTCGGTGCCGAACTGCTCGGCCAGGTCCGCCAGGACGGCGTCGCGCACGGCGTCGGTGGCCAGGTCGCGAGCCTGCTTGCCCTCGGTGGCAATGGCGCCGGCCAGGTCGTGGGCGGTAGCAGCCTTCTCAACGGCCTCGTACTGCTCGTCGGAGTAGTCGAGGTAGAGCGGGAACTCGGCGGTGGGCTTGGAGGCGTGCTTGGCGACCTTCATCTGGGCCTCGCACAGCGCCTTGATGTGCGGCTTGGCAGCCTCCAGGGCCGAGGCGACGACGGGCTCGGTCGGGGCGGTGGCGCCGGCGCGGATGAGGTCCCAGGCATTCTCCGTGGCGCCGGCCTCCACCATCATGATGGCGACGTCTCCGTCCTCCAGGACGCGACCGGCCACCACCATGTTGAAGGTGGCGCGCTCGAGCTCGGAGTAGCGGGGGAAGGCGACCCACTGGCCGTCGATGAGGGCCAGGCGGGTGCCGGCCACGGGGCCGGCGAAGGGCAGGCCCGCGATCTGGGTCGACATCGAGGCGGCGTTGATCGCCAGGACGTCGTAGGCGTCGTCTGGGTGGATGGCCAGGACCGTCTCGACGACCTGGACCTCGTTGCGCAGGCCCTTGACGAAGGAGGGACGCAGCGGGCGGTCGATGAGTCGGCAGGCGAGGATGGCGGAGGTGCCGGCGCGGCCCTCGCGACGGAAGAAGGAGCCGGGGATGCGGCCGGCAGCGTACTGGCGCTCCTCGACGTCCACCGTCAGCGGGAAGAAGTCGAACTGGTCCTTGGGGTGCTTGCCCACCGTCGTGGCGGACAGGACGGCGGTCTCGCCGTCAAGGTAGGCCATGGCGCTTCCGGCGGCCTGCTTGGCCAGGCGTCCGGTCTCGAAGCGGACGACGCGCTTGCCGAAGGAGCCGTTGTCGATCACGGCCTCGGCAGCGGTGACCTCGGGGTCATCGATGAACATCTGTGATGAGTCTCTTTCTCTCGATCAGGGGCGGGCTCGTGGCCTTCGATCGAGGCCCACGGAAGGGAGCCGGCTGATCGCCGTGCGTCCGTCCGGAGGCCACCACCGAAAACCGACGGCTTCCGCCCACGCCTGCGTGCTCGGTCCGTTCCAGCGGACACTGGTGCAGGCACTGTGATCCTATCGTGAGCAGAGGTCTGCCGCGCTGGAGCACGACGTAGGCCCCGTCACTGTGAGGTGACGGGGCCTACGTTCGCTGCGGTGCAGGCGCTCAGCGGCGGATGCCCAGCTTGGCGATGAGGGAGCGGTAGCGCTCGATGTCCTCCTTCATGAGGTAGTCCAGGAGACGACGGCGCTTACCGATGAGCAGGTAGAGGCCACGACGCGAGTGGTGGTCGTGGGTGTGGGTCTTGAAGTGCTCGGTGAGGTTGGAGATGCGCTCGGACAGGACAGCGATCTGAACCTCCGGGGAGCCCGTGTCACCCTCGTGGGTGGCGTACTCGGCGATGATCTGCTGCTTGCGCTCGGGGGAAACCGACACGGTTGCTCCTCTTTCTCGTTGCGCGGAGCGCCGGGGCTGGTTCTCCCGGGCATGACACGTCCGCGGCCGATCGACGGCCCGACAAAGATACCAGCGCCAGCCCCCTGGCCGTCCCGCCTGGCCTGTGGGAAGCGGCACAGCCGCCAGGACCTCAGGCTGTGACGTCCTGCGGCCGCACCGGAGCAGGCACCGGCACGCCGAGCACCCGGGCAGTGTCGACGACGTCGGCACGCATCTGGGCCAGCAGGGGCTCCAGGCCGTCAAAGGCCAGCATCGGCCGCAGGTGCTCAACCAGCTCGATGGCCACGACCTCCCCATAGAGGTTGAGGTCAGAGCGCCCCAGCACGTGCGCCTCCACCGTCCGCTCGGGCACGTCATCAAAGGTCGGGTTGGTGCCGATCGAGATCGCGGCAGGCAGACGCTCCTGGCCACCACCCGAGCCATCCCCGGCGCCCGGTGAGCGCACGAGCCAGCCAGCGTAGACGCCGTCGGGCGGGACGACCCCGGCCGTGGCGGCCTGGAGGTTGGCGGTGGGAAAGCCCAGCTCGCGGCCGCGCCGCAGCCCGTGGACCACGGTGCCCCGCAGCCGGTGGGGCCGCCCCAGCACCTGGGCAGCGCCCGCCACATCCCCGGCCTCGATGAGCTCACGCACCCAGGTCGAGGACCAACGTCTGCCACTGGGCGCCAGGACGTCATGGACGATCTCGACCTCCAGGCCGTCGGCCCGGCCGATCTGCTCCAGGGTCGCCGCGTCGCCGCTGTTGCCCCGCCCGAAGCGCACGTCGTCCCCCACGACCACGGCGCGGGCCCCGAGCAGCTCCTCCAACCACCGGCGCACGAAGCCGTACGGGCTCTGCTGGGCGAAGTCAAGGGTGTAGTGGATCACGAGCACGGCGTCCAGCCCCGTGGTGGCCAGCAGCTCCAGGCGGTCAGCCAGTGAGGTGACCATCGGCAGGTGGGTGTGCGGGCGGTGGACGAGGATGGGGTGAGGATCAAAGGTGACGGCCACCGCCAGC
>NZ_DS999574.1:1295586-1302229 GCF_000159035.1 Actinomyces urogenitalis DSM 15434 | reverse complement strand
CGGTGCCCGCGGTGGACGCCGTCGAAGACGCCGACGCTCACCACGGTGCCAGGTCCGTCAGGCGCGCCCAGCGCCGACGGCACCTGCTCCGGCCCGTACCAGACCTCCACCGTGCCCCCAGATTCCTCTGCCGCCACCGACTCAGTGCTTGCCGCAGCCGCAACCACCGTGGCCGTGACCTCCGCCGTGACCGCCACAGCCACAGCCGCCGCCGGAGGCCGACACGTCGCGCAGCCCCAGGACGTTGCCGGCCTTGCGCCCAGGCACGACGCCGTCATCCTGGTAGCCCTCCCCCAGCGGCTGGACAACCTCAGGAGCGGGGGCCGGGGCCTCCTGACGCTTGCCGTGCCCGCCGCATCCGCATCCGCACCCCTGGGACTGCTGGGCCTCGTTGGTGGTCTGCTCGCTCATCGTCTCTCCTGTCACGACTCACCGGCACTCAGCTCGCGCCGTCGCGGGCAGCGAGGACGAGCAGGGGCCGGGTCCGGTCCTTGGCCGAGGTCAACAGTGCCACGACCTGCCCGTCCGGCGCGAACCCCGCGGCCACACCGCCCGAGCCGCCAGCCTTGGGAACGATGACGCCAGGTGGCACGACCGCCCGTTCCATCACCTCGGCCCCCAGGAGCTGGCCGTAGCCCAGGGCGCGAGCCTCGGCCTCGCTGAGCTCGACGGCGGGGAAGCACCGCCGCGCCACCACCGACAGCGGCACGGTGGGCAGCCCGCCAGGACGCTCAGCGTGCGCATCGGCCTCGACCACGGCAGCCAGCTGCTCCAGCGTCGCTGCCTCGTCAAGGCTGAAGGGGCCGACGGCAGTGCGGCGCAGCGCCGTCAGGTGCGCCCCGCAGCCCAGGGCCTGGCCCAGGTCACGAGCCAGGGCACGCACGTAGGTTCCCGAGGAGCAGGCCACCGTCAGGTCCATGTCCACCACCGCCGTGCCGTCATCGGCCTGCTCGCTGCGCAGCGGCCCTCGGCGGGTCAGGCAGTGAATGGTGACCGGTCGGGCCGCGAGCTCAACCTCGCCGCCCTCGCGCACGCGCTTGTAGGAGCGCACGCCGTCGACCTTGATGGCCGAGACAGCCGAAGGCACCTGCATGATCGGGCCTGTCAGCGCCTGGATCGCAGGCTCCAGGCGCTCGGCGACCTGCTCGACGCGCGCACCGCAGGCACCGGTCACCTCACCCTCGGCGTCCTCGGTCAGGGTGTCCTGGCCAAGCCGGACGGTCGCCTCGTAGGTCTTGTCCGCTCCCACCAGGTAGGTGAGGAAGCGCGTGGCCCGGCCCACGCCGAGCACCAGCAGACCGGTGGCCATCGGGTCCAGGGTCCCGGCGTGGCCGACCTTGCGCGTCGAGGCCAGACGCCGGGTCATGGCGACGACGTCGTGACTGGTGACCGACGCCGGCTTGTCGATGAGGACAAGGCCGTCGGCTGCGGTGACGGCGCCACGAGGCAGCTGCGGTCGGTCCGAGACCCTCACGCCTCGTCCTCGTCAGCCTCGTCCGGCTCCTCGTCCTCGATCTCCTCGTCCTCGTCATCATGCCGGTAGGGGTCGGGGTCCCCGGCGTAGGTCGCACCGGCCGTCGAGCGGGCGATCTCCTCGTCCTTGGCACGAGCCTGGGCCAGGGCGTCCTCGAAGGTCTTGGCCTGGGTGGGCAGGGCGTCAAGCTGGAAGGCGATGGAAGGGGTCAGACGGATCCCGAGCGCCTTGCCGACCTCAGAGCGGATGAGCCCGGTCGCCGAGCGCAGGGCCGCAGCGGTGTCCCGGCGCTCACGCTGGGAACCGTAGACGGTGTAGAAGACCGTGGCCTGCTGCAGGTCACCGGTCACCCGCACGTCAGTGATCGTAATGAATCCCAGGCGGGGGTCCTTGATACGCCCCTGCAGGAGCCTGGCAACAGTCTGGTGAATGCGGTCAGCGACCTTGCGGGCGCGCGCTGCGTCTGCCATGAAGGCTCTCCTTGCTGGGCGTCAGGGGACCGCTCGGCGGTCCGCCCGCAGGCTGCGGGCAGGAGATTGTCTCAGATCTCGACCTCTTCAGCCTGACCACGGCGCGAGATCACACTTTTCGCTGGCTCATCACAGACAATCTTTATTTACTGGATTTTTCCGTTACTATTGCCTTGTTCTCATCCCCACCTCCCGAAGGGCCAATGATGTTCCCCCTTCCTCACGGCTGCGGCGCTGGCCGCCAGCGAGGCTGCCTCTGAGTGCATCGACACCTCGACCTTCCCCATGTGGCTGCGCGTGACGTACCTGATCAACTTCCTGTGCATCGGCATGCTCATCCGGTCTGGGATCGAGATCCTCACCTCCCGCCCCCGGCTCTACTTCAACAACCACTGCACACCGGGGTCTGAGTGGATCCGCTTCACCCGGGACACCGTGCCCCTGGAGGAGGGAGCCTTCACGGCGCGCGACGACCAGCGCGACCTGTCTCCCTTCATCTCCCTGCCCGGACGCGCCAAGATCGGCCTGGGCCGTGCCTGGCACGGGATCCTGACCTGCGTGTGGATGGTCAACGGTCTGGTCTACGTGGTCCTCATGATCGCAACCGGAGCCTGGCGCCGTCTGGTGCCCACCTCCCTGGAGATCCTCCCGAAGGCCTGGGACTCCTTCCTGACCTACCTCCACCTGCAGGCACCTTCGCTGTGCGACTTCACGCCCTACGACGGCCTGCAGCAGCTGGGCTACTTCGTCATCGTCTTCGTCGCCGCCCCGCTCATGATCATCACCGGCCCGGCGATGTCCCCGGCCGTGGTGGGCCGCTTCCCCTGGTACGCCAAGATGCTCGGCGGGCGTCAGACCGCACGCTCCCTGCACTTCCTGGGCATGGCCCTCTACCTGGGCTTCGCCGTCGTCCACGTCCTGCTGGTCTTCATCGTCCACCGCGAGCACAACCTCACCCACATCGTCTACGGCCACTTCGACCCAGCTCGTGTGGGCGCTGCCGCCCTCATCGTCGTGGCCACCATCGCGGGCGTGATCGCCCTGTAGCTCGGGGCCTCCTTCTGGACACTGGCTGACACCCGCCGCAGCCAGCGGCTGCTGTGGGGCGCCACACGCGTGGTCCGCCGCCTGACCGTGGACCGCCTGGCCTCACGCCAGTCCAGCGCCAGGCCGTACACCGAGGCGGACATCTCCCCTTCCACTGGGTCAACACCCGCACCCCCTCAGCGCAGGAGTCCCCGGAGTACCACGAGCTCGCGTCCGCGGACTTTGAAGGCTTCCGCCTCACCGTGGACGGCCTGGTCTCACGCCCGACCAGTCTCTCCCTGGCCGAGCTGCAGGCGCTGCCCTCCCAGTCCCAGATCACCATGCACACCTGCATGCAGGGATGGACCGGCATCGCCAAGTGGACAGGAGTCCGGGTCTCTGACCTTCTGGCCCAGGCCGGACAGATCGATCCCGAGGGCCAGTGGGTCATGTTCGAGTCCTTCGGCAAAGCCCAGCACATGCACGACGGCCGGCCCGTGGAGCCCTACTACACCTGCCTGCCGCTCAGTCTGGCTCTGGAGGAGGACACGATCCTGACCTGGGGGCGCAACGACGCTCCCCTGTCCCCCATGTTCGGCGCACCACTGCGGCTTCGCTGCGAGTCCGGCCACGGCTACAAGATGGTCAAGTGGGTGCGCTCGGTGACCGTCATCCGCGACTACTGCGAGGTCGGCGATGGCATGGGGGGCACCCGAGAGGACTCGGGTTACCAGGACGTCGACGCTCGAATCTAGCCCCGTACCCGAGGCCGTCTCCTGGCCTGGAGGACCAGGTCCGCACAGAAGACCAGCACGGCGACCCACACCAGCACCATCGCTGTCCAGCGACCGGCCGAGATCTCCTCGTGGAAGACCGCCCAGGCCATGAGGAACTGGATGATCGGTGAGACGAACTGGACCAGACCGACCGTCGTCAGGGGCACGTCTCGCGCGCCTGAGGCGAACAGGAGCAGGGGCACCGCCGTGACCGGCCCCGCTGCCACCAGCAGCACAGCCAGGCCGGCCGAGCCCTCGGCTCCCTGGAGGACCGAGCCACCAGTCGCCGCCAGCCAGACGAGATAGCCCAGCCCCAGCGGAGTCACCACCAGCGACTCCACCGTCAGGCCGGTCAGCGCGTCAGCCGTGGCCTCGTGCTTGACCAGCCCGTACAGCCCGAAGGTCAGCGCCAGAGCCAGGGAGATCCAGGGCAGGGTGCCCTGCATCACGACCATGACCACCACCGCCAGGCCCGCCAGCCCGATGGCAACCCCCTGGTAGCGGCGCAGTCTCTCACCCAGCACCGCCGCCGCCAGTGCCACGGTGACCAGCGGGTTGATGAAGTACCCCAGGGCGGCGTCGGCCGCGTGGCCGGAGTTGACGCCGTAGACGTAGGTGAGCCAGTTGAGCGTGATGAGCAGGCCGGAGGCGATGAAGGTCCCCAGCTGCCTCGGCGAGCGAAGGACCGCCGCAACCTTCGGCCACGAGCGGGTGACGCTGACCAGCACCAGGCACGTGGCAGCGGTGAAGACGATCCGGTAGCCGATGACCTCCAGGGCGCCGGCGGCGGCCAGGAGCTTGAAGTAGAGAGGGAAGGCACCCCAGATGAGATAGGTCGCCAAAACCAGCAGGGTGGCGCGCTGGCGTGCGGCGGGATCAGTTGGGCTCACCCGCTCACGGTAGACGACGGCGCCGCCGCCCTCGTACAGAGGGTGGCGGCGCCGTCGTCTCGTGGCCGACTTAACAGGCCCGGCAAGGCCTGAGGTCAGTCACGCGGCTTCTCGCGCATCTCCCAGGTCTCGATGACGTCGCCCTCGGCGATGTCCTTGAAGCCCAGGTTGATACCGCACTCGTAGCCCTCGCGGACCTCGGTGACGTCGTCCTTCTCGCGGCGCAGCGACTCGATGGACAGGTTGCCGTCCACCACGACGCCGTCGCGCACCAGGCGGGCCTTGGTGCCACGCTTGATGACGCCCGAGCGCACAATCGAACCGGCGATGGAGCCGAACTTCGAGGAGTGGAAGACCTGACGGATCTCGGCGCTGCCGAGCTCCACCTCCTCGTAGATGGGCTTGAGCATGCCCTTCATCGCGGCCTCGACGTCCTCGATCGCGGAGTAGATGACCGAGTAGAACTTCATGTCCACGCCCTCGCGGTCGGCCAGCTCGGCCACACGCTCGGCAGGTCGGACGTTGAAGCCGATGATGACGGCGGAGTCGACCGTAGCCAGGTTGACGTCGTTCTGCGTGATGGCACCCACGCCGCGGTGGATGATGCGCAGAGCGACCTCCTCGCCCACGTCGATCTTGAGCAGCGAGTCCTCCAGGGCCTCGACCGCACCCGAGGAGTCACCCTTGAGGATGAGGTTGAGGGTGTCGACCTTGCCCTCCTTGAGGACGTCGGTGAGGTTCTCCAGGGAGACACGCTTGCGGCGCTTGGCCAGGAGTGCCGCACGATCAGCGGCCTCACGCTTGTCAGCGATCTGACGGGCAGTGCGGTCGTCGGGCGCGACGATGAAGGAGTCACCAGCGCTGGGCACGTTGGTCAGACCCAGGACCAGCGCGGGGCTACCGGGGCCGACCTCCTCCAGGGCGTCACCGTGCTCGTTGAACATGGCACGCACGCGACCGTAGGCGCTGCCGGCCACGATCGGGTCACCCACGTGCAGGGTGCCGCGCTCGACCAGGATGGTCGAGACCGCGCCACGGCCCTTGTCCAGCTTGGCCTCGATCGTGACGCCTCGGGCGTCGGAGTCGGGGTTGGCCCGCAGGTCGAGAGCAGCATCAGCCGTCAGCAGCACAGCCTCTAGCAGCTCGTCAATGTGCAGACGCTGCTTGGCCGAGATGTCGACGAACATCGTGTCGCCGCCGTACTCCTCGGGCACAAGACCGTACTCGGTGAGCTGGCCGCGGATCTTGTCCGGGTTGGCGCCCTCCTTGTCGATCTTGTTGACCGCGACCACGATCGGCACACCGGCCGCCTGGGCGTGGTTGAGCGCCTCGACCGTCTGGGGCATGACGCCGTCGTCGGCAGCGACCACGAGGATGGCGATGTCGGTGACCTCGGCACCACGGGCACGCATGGCCGTGAAGGCCTCGTGACCGGGGGTGTCGATGAAGGTGATCCGACGGTCCTCGTCATTCAGGTGCACGCGCACCTGGTAGGCACCGATGGACTGCGTGATACCGCCGGCCTCGCCAGCCACGACGTCGGTGGAGCGGATCGCGTCCAGCAGCTTGGTCTTACCGTGGTCGACGTGACCCATGACCGTGACCACCGGGGGACGCGGGAGCAGGTCGGCGTCGTCGACCTCGGCCTCCTCGGCCTGCAGGTCGATGTCGAAGGACTCCAGGAGCTCGCGCTCCTCGTCCTCGGGCGAGACGATCTTGACGTCGTAGCCGAGCTCGGCGCCCAGCAGGGCGAAGGTGTCCTCGTCCACGGACTGGGTGGCCGTAACCATCTCTCCCAGGTGGAACAGGACCGTGACCAGGGCCGCGGGGTTGGCGTTGATCTTCTCAGCCAGGTCCGTCAAGGTGGCACCCTGACGCACACGGATCGGCGTTGAGCCGTCACCGCGAGGGACGATCACGCCACCGATCGACGGCGCGCCCTGCTGCTCGAACTCCTGCCTCTTGGCCCGCTTGGACTTGCGTCCACGCTGGCTGGAACCACCACGG
>NZ_DS999574.1:1266987-1294908 GCF_000159035.1 Actinomyces urogenitalis DSM 15434 | reverse complement strand
GCCTGCGGCCGAGGCCGCCTGATCGGCAAAGTGCTCGCGGACCCGGCGAGCGACGGGGGGCTCGACCGCGGAGGAGGCCGCCTTGACGAACTCTCCCTGGTCCTTGAGCCAGGCCAGGATCACCTTGGAGGTGATCTTCTTGCCAGTGGGGTCGAGCTCCTTCGCGAGCTCGTGAACGCGTGGTTTAGCCACTTTTCTCCTGTCCGGTTGCCCACCCCGGATCAGGGTGGGCATCAGTTGAGGCAGCTCATCGCTGGGTACTCATCGGGTGCCCATCGGCTTCCTACCCGCCTTCTTAGTCGGTCGTTGTCGCGGCACTGCGTGCAGGCCGCTCGTGCGTGCTCGCACCATCCTCATCCAGGTTGCCCCGGGAGGAGATCCGCTCGCACACGGGAGCCACGTCCAGCGGCTCACTGGTGCGCAGCGCGCGCCCGAAGGCGCGCCTGCGTTCGGCAAGCTCCAGGCACGCGGGATCCGGGTGGATCCACGCGCCTCGCCCAGGCGCAACCGCCCGGGGGTCGACACGAAGCCGGCCGTCGTCGATGACCAGGCGCAGCAGCTGCGCCCGAGGACCCTTGGCGCGGCAGCCGATGCAGGTGCGTTCAGGTACGTGTGAGAGGTGCTTCACCGTCTCGTCGCGTCCTTCCCATCGTCCTGTCACCTGCTGCCCCTGGCGGCCTGACGGCCCCAGGATCTCACGCAGGATCCCGAACAAGTCTAGCGGCAGCCAGGCTCAGGCATCCCTCTGTGCGACTGAGGGGCCTGTCACGTCGTCGGCACGAGAACCACGACCCGCGATCACCTCGCCGGTCTCGGCGTCGGCGTGGATATCGATCTTCCAGCCCGTCAGACGCGCGGCCAGGCGAGCGTTCTGCCCCTCCTTGCCGATGGCCAGGGAGAGCTGGAAGTCAGGTACCACGGCCTTGGCCGTCTGGTCCTCCATGGACTGGATGTGCACCGAGGACACGCGCGCCGGGGACAGGGCATTGGCGATGAAGCGGGCCGGCTCGTCGGAGTAGTCGACGATGTCAATCTTCTCCCCGCCCAGCTCCGCCATGACAGCACGCACGCGCTGACCCATCGGGCCGATGCAGGCGCCCTTGGCCCCCAGGCCGCGCTGGCGCGAGCGCACCGCCATCTTGGTACGGTGGCCGGCCTCACGCGCGACCGCCATGATCTCCACGTCCCCCGAGACCAGCTCGGGCACCTCACGCTCAAAGAGCTTGCGCACCAGGCCGGGGTGAGTACGCGAGAGGATGATCTGCGCTCCCTTGGGACCGCGCGAGACCTCGGTGACATAGGCGCGGATACGGTCGCCGTGGCGGTAGCGCTCACCCGGGACCTGCTCGTGGGGAGGCATGATCCCCTCGTGCTCCTCGTCCAGACGCACGTAGACGATGCGCGGGTCACGCCCCTGCTCCACGGTGCCGGAGATCAGCTCGCCGGCCTTGTCCTTGAAGGCGCCCAGGACCTCGAAGTCGCGCCGATCCTGGATGCGCTGGACGATCACCGAGCGGGCAGTGGCCTGGGCGATGCGCCCGAAGTCGTCGGGGGTGTCGTCGAAGAACTCGCCCGTGGGCTGGTCCTCCTCGTCAACCTCAGGAGCCAGCACGGCCATATGACCGCTGCGGCGGTCGATCTCGACGTGCGCGCCACGGATAGCGCCCGGGACCTTGGTGTAGGCACCCAGGATGGCGTCCTCGATGGCGGGCAGGAGGTCCTCCAGGTCGATGCCCAGCTCCTGGGCCGCGCCTCGCAGCTCCGGCATGTTGATGTCCATGGTGTCCTCTCTCGTCCTCGTCCCGATTCAGAAGACGACGACCATCCGGGCCTCCAGGAGGTCCGTGTAGGCAATCGTCTGCTCACTGCCGTCGACCTCCACGGTCACGGTCTCCTCGTCTGCGCTGCGCACGGTCCCGGTCAGGGTCTGGCCGGCAGTGACCAGACGGGCCTGGTGACCGGTGGCGCGCCGAAAGGTGCGGGGCGTGGTCAGCTCGCGCTCGGCCCCGGGACTGGTGACCTCCAGGGTGTACTGGCCCTTGACCGGATCAGCCTCGTCCAGGGCGTCAGACACCGTCTGGGTCACCTCAGCCACCGCGTCCAGGTCAAGGTCGCCCGGGCCGTCAGGCAGGTCCACGATGACGCGCACGGTGGAGTAGCGGCCGGCCCTGGTGGTCTCCACCCCCTCCAGGAACAGACCTGCCTGCTCGACCACAGGTGTGAGCAGCTCGGTGAGCCGCTCGGTCGTCGCAGTTGACAGCGTGTCCGCCATGGGGTCCCTTCCCGGTCGTTGGTCAGATCGCGGGCCACCGACGCACTAGTGGGCGCGTCCTTGGGCGTGGCCAGCATGGCTCATGCTACCTGGCCGTGCCAGGATCACCGTGTGAAGCCTGCACCCCTGCCCTGCTCCCCCGTCCTGACGCGCCCGCTGCGAGGCGCCTTGGTGCTCCTCCTGGCCGGCGGCCTCCTGGCTGGCACCGGAGCCTGTGAGCTGCGGCTGGGGCACGGCGTTCCTGACACCCTGCCGACGGCGTCGGCCGCCGAGGCCGAACGCGACGCTCTGGCACGCCAGGCCACCCTCATCTCCTCCACGGCCGAGGTTCTTCTCACCTCCGGCAACCAGGAGGTCGCCACCCAGGTCACCCAGCTCGTCGAGGCGGGCAAGCTCCAGCTTGAGACCCTGGGCGGGGTCTGGCAGCCCTGGCCCACCTCTGCTCCTACCACCCTGCCCACGACGACGCCGGTCGCCACGGCCCCGGCTGATGCCACCCCCGATGACCTGCTGCAGGCTCTGGAGCAGGGTGCCGAGCAGGCGCGCCAGGCCGCCCTCCATGCCGAGCAGGCCGGCCAGGCGCAGCTGTACGCCGCCCTGGCCGTCTCCTGGTCCGCCGGCGCCACGCAGCTGGCCACCACGCTGGCCGCCGAGACGGCGCTGGAAGGGGCACCGCGTCAGGCCTCCCAGATGACCCAGGCCCTGGAGCCAGATCTCGTGCAGGCCTATGACGCGGCCCGCTACGCCATGGAGGAGGTGGCGGCACGCTCGGCCGACGCCCAGCGCGCCCAGGCACAGGCTGACGCCGCTTACGCCGACGACGTCGTCAACGCCTCCATCGCCCTGGGAGGAACGGATTCGCGCCTGCCGGCCTACGCCGCCCCGACCCAGGCCTCCACCAGCGCGACGAGCGCGGACACCACCTGGGCACGCCAGTCCTGGCTGCGCGTGTGCGAGCAGGAGATCGTCTCCCTGATTGCCTTGGATCCGGACCAGCGCGAGATCGCCATCGACGCCGCCATCGACGCCGCCGCACGCGCCCGGGCCTGGGGCTCGACGCTGCCGGCGCTGCCCGGCTACGAGTCCTGAGCCTGTTCCACAGTCTGCTCCACCCACCGGCGGCCTCGTTCCACCCGTAGGTACCTCACCGGGCCGTGGGCGCCTCGCGCCGCCAGGTAGGCGGCGGCGTCGTCACCGTCACGCACCAGCCGCAGCCGGCACGGCCCCACCCAGCGTGTCCAGCCGGCCACCAGGGCCTCGGCCTCCTGACGCGAGCGGACCAGGAGGCTCGGCACGGCCAGGGCTATCCAGTCCCCGTCACCACCGGACCTGCCCGGCAGCCGACCGATCTGAAGAAGCAGGCGTGCCAGTGCCCGGCGCCAGGCGGGAAGCGGACGGCGCGGATTCGCCGTCGTCGTCAGCAGCTGTGCCTCCAGCACGAAGCGAGGACGGCGCTCAGGCTCGCTCAGCAGCGCCGCGAGCGCGTCCGCAAAGCGGGCACCAGCGCCGTCGGACCCGTCCACCAGCCCCACGCTCAGGCTGTTGTCTGTCTCCTCAAGCACTGCCAGGTGCGCGTGTGCCCCGCCGTCCTGACTCAGGCACCGCGCCACCACGCAGGCCGCTGCCTGCCAGTAGGAGCTGGGCACCCCGTGGCGCAGCAGCGCGCTGGCCCACTGGATGCGTACCACCTCCACGGGGTAGCCCGACCGCTCCGCTCTCGCCGACCGCCCAGAGCCGCCCTGCGGCGCCATGGCGTCCGGATCGATCCCCGTGGCCGCGCCGAGCCACCGCTCCCGCTCGATACCTCTGTCCCCCAGGCTCGCCACAGTCAGCTCGTTGAGGCAGGTGACCTGGGCATGCTGCGCTCCTGCGGTCAGGGAGGCGAGGAGGAGGCGCTGGGGCGGGCTCAGCACGCCGCGCAGGCCGGTCTCGATGACGGCCTGGGTCCCACCGGCACTGGGAACGCAGCCGCCCCCGGGCCAGGGCGTCGCCTCACTCGGCACCGCGGACCAGATCTGGTCCGCCTTGCGCTCCAGGCGCCCTAAGTCGCCTCCACCGCCGAGGCCAGCCTGGGCAGGCAGCACGCAGACCACGGACCAGTAGTGCGCCACCTTGCCAGGCCAGGACGGGTCGAGCCGGGCACCGCGGCCACGCAGCTGCGCCACCGCCGTCGCCGTGGTCACGGTGGACAGGTCCACCAGCGTGTTGGCTGCCGGGCAGTCCCAGCCCTCCCCCAGCAGCGCACGGGTGGAGACCACCAGGCGCACCCGGCCAGCGGCCATGAGCTCACTGACTGCCAGCACGAGCGCCGCCGAGCCGACCCCGGGGCCGGCGACCGTCAGGCTCACCCCGTCGTCCTGGCCGCTGAGCTCCAGCCCTGTGCGCTCGCGCAGCGTGGCCAGCAGCTCCTCCTGCCCGCTGGCCAGCCGCAGGTGGCGGCTCGTGATGAGCACCGGGCCAAGGCCCCGCAGGGCCTCGTCGCTCAGCAGCGTCTCGAAGCAGCGCAACGCGCCGCCTGGCGCCGCGGGCCGGCCGTCTCCCGCGAGCACGTCCAGGGCACGGTGAGCAGCAGAGCGCTCGGCGGCGTCCGTGACGACGACGGCGCGTAGCCGCGATCCCAGGGCGTCCAGCTCGTGGCGCAGGACGTCGATGACGGCCGTGTCCTTGGCCAGTGAGGAGGAGGTGATGAGGTCCACGGGCGAGCGCCCGGGTCGCAGCCCGGAGTCGGTCAGGTGCACCCCGAAGCCGCTGAGCGTCTGGCGCACCTCCTCCCACTGCGACCTGCGGGCAGGATCAGGCAGAAGGCGTTCCAGGGCGTAGCGGGCCAGGAGCCCGGTGAGCTCGCTGGTCTCCAGGACAGACAGCTGCGGGAGCAGGGGCACGAGCAGGGTGGAAGCGGGCGTGGGCCGGTAGTCGCGAGTCCGGTGCAGGAGCGCCGTCGCGGTCGCGGCGGCCTGTGGGGCGGCATCGAAGCCCTCGGCTACAGCGGTGGCCAGACGCGGGTCCTCAGGCTCCAGCGTGCAGCCGGGGTCCTCCATGAGCTCGCGCAGCCCGGGAGCCACCGTGTCCACGAGGTAGTCCACGCCGTCGGGAGCCAGCAGCACCTGAGCGACCCGGTGGGCGAGCTCGGCGCCGCTGGTGGCAAGAAACCGTGCCTCCTCGCGCTCGGGCAGGGTGAACCAGGCCAGGGCGCGGTCCGGCGCCAGGTGCCCGGCTCGCACGACGGCGGGCACCGAGATCTGCGCATCCACCTCGCCGAGCAGGGCGTGGTAACGGCTGTAGGAGCGGTCCTCGGGGCTCGGGCTGGTGGCGGTCAGGCCAATGAGGGTGGCCTGGTGCCCAGCGTGGCGCAGACGACGCACCAGGTAGTGGACCACGACCGCCCAGTGGGCACGCAGGTGGTGGCACTCGTCCAGGACGATCGTGGCCACGCCTGTCTCGACCAAGGCGTCAAGCCGCTGCCGGGCCGAGGGAGCCAGCAGGTTCGCCACGGCCTTGTCATCGAGCTCATCCACACGGGCACGCGCCCGGGCCGCCCGCCGCGAGGCTCCCCGGCGGTAGGCCTGGCGATGGGAGCTGGCCAGGTCCTCCAGCCAGGCCTCAGCCTGCGCTGGGCTGTAGCCGCCGTCCACGAGCTCGCGCTTCCACGCAGCCAGGCCTGCCTCGTCCCAGACCCCGTCACTGCGCACGAGCGCAAGGGACTGGTAGGTGCTCACGCACAGGTTGTCACCCCACTCGCCCTCAAAGAGCGAGGCTGCCTGCTCACGCCACTGCTCCCGGATGATGGTGGTCGGGGTCAGCACGAGCGCCGGGCGACCGTTGCGCCGGGCCAGCTCCAGGCCAAGGAGAGTCTTGCCTGCCCCGGGTGGGGCAACCAGGTGGAGGACCTCGCCGTCGGCCGGATCGACGGCGTCGAGCAGGTCACGCTGGTAGGCACGCAGACGCGCTGCCATCCGCAGGTTGTGCGCAGGGCGGCGCGTCGCGTCGGTCATCAGGTCCGCTCAGGCCTGTGGCAGCGGCTGCCTCAGGCGGCCTCGCCGGTGGGCGCAGCCACCAGAGCAGCCTCGACCGTGGCACGGACCTCGGCCGCAGCCGTCGCCGCAGGCACGCTACGACGCTCGCCGCTGCGCCGGTCACGGATCTCCACCGTGCCCTCCTTGGCTAGGTCGCGGCCGACGACGACGGTGAAGGGGACGCCCAGCAGCTCACTGTCCGCAAACTTCACGCCCGCCGAGACCTTCCTGCGGTCGTCGTAGAGGACCTCCAGGCCTGCGGCGTCCAGCTCGCGAGCCAAGGCGTGGGCGGTGGCGAAGACCTGCTCGTCCTTACCGGTGGCCAGGACCTGGACGTGGTAGGGCGCAACCTGGATGGGCCAGGCGAGCCCGCGCTCGTCGTGGTTGGCCTCGGCCAGCGCAGCCATGACGCGGCTGACGCCGATGCCGTAGGAGCCCATGGTGACCACGCGCGCCTTGCCGTTCTCGTCCAGCACCGTAAAGCCGAGCGCCTGGGCGTACTTGCGGCCGAGCGCGAAGATGTGCCCGACCTCGATGCCGCGCTCCAGGTGCAGGGGGCCCGAGCCGTCAGGGGCGAGGTCGCCCTCGCGCACCTCGGCGGCCTCGATCGTGCCGTCAGCCTCGAAGTCGCGGCCCTTGACCAGGTGCAGGACGTGCTTCTTCAGCTCGTTGGCGCCAGTCACCCAGCTCGTGCCGTCCACGATGCGGGGGTCGAGCAGGTAGCGCACCGAGCCGGTGAGGACCTCGCGCCCCTGCTCGTCAGTCTCGGTGCGGCGCAGAGGGGAGTTGGGGCCGATAGCCTGCGGGCCGATGTAGCCGGGTACCAGCTCGGGATGGGTCTTGAAGTCCTCCTCGCTGGCCATCTCGACCTCGGCGGGGGCCACGGCCGCCTCCAGGCGCTTCATGTCCACCTCGCGGTCGCCGGGCACTCCGACCACGAGCAGCTCGCGCTCGCCATGGGGGTGGATGAGGACGACGACGACGTTCTTGAGCGTGTCCGCTGCCGTCCACTCCCGCCCGTCAGGACGCGGGTAGGTGCTGTTGCACAGGTCCACCAGGGAGTCGATGGTCGGGGTGTCGGGGGTAGCGACCACCTGGGGCGCAGGCTCGGCGGAGGCGTCGACGCTCGGCGGCACCGGAGTCGTGACGGCCTCGGCGTTGGCCGCGTAGCCGCCGTCGGAACGCACGAAGGTGTCCTCACCGATCGGCGAGGGGTGGAGGAACTCCTCGGAGTGCGAGCCGCCCATGGCGCCGGCCATGGCGTTGACGGGCACGTACTCCAGGCCCAGGCGGCGGAAGATGCGCTCATAGGCGTCACGGTGGCGCTGGTAGGAGGCGTCCAGCCCGGCGTCGTCGACGTCGAAGGAGTAGGAGTCCTTCATGATGAACTCACGCCCGCGGATCAGGCCCGCGCGCGGGCGGGCCTCGTCACGGTACTTGGTCTGGATCTGGTACAGGGTGGCGGGCAGGTCCTTGTAGGAGGAGAACATGTCCTTGGCCAGGAGGGTGAACATCTCCTCGTGGGTGGGGGCCAGCAGGTAGTCCCCGCCCTTGCGGTCCTGCAAGGTGAAGAGTGTGGGGCCGTACTCGTCCCAGCGCTGGGTCGCTTTGTAGGGCTCAGCCGGCAGGAGGGCAGGGAAATGGACCTCCTGACCGCCCATGCGGTTCATCTCCTCACGCACGATCGCCTCGATCTTGCGCACGACGGCCAGGCCCAGCGGCAGCCAGGTGTAGATGCCTGGGGCGGTGCGGCGGATGTAGGAGGCACGCACGAGCAGCTTGTGGCTGGCGACCTCGGCATCGGCGGGGTCCTCACGCAGGGTACGGATGAAGGCGGTCGAGAGAGTCTGAAGCACGGTGCGATCTTACGTGGTCCCAGGACCTGGCTCTCGCCAGCCGCCTGGCAGATCCTGTGTCACGTGCTCTCAGCCGGCAGCGGGCAGGTGCGGGGCGATGGGCCGCAGGGCACGGGGGAGGGCCTCGCCCACGACAGGATCGTCCAGCCCTGGGTGCGCTCCCGGCGGCCAGTACCGCAGGTCCTCGCTCCTAGTCCAGATGACGCGTCCGCTGGTGCCTGTCTCCAGGGTCTCCAGGCTGATGGCAGCCAGGTCACGGTCCCGGATGACGACGGCGGTCCTAGCCCTCATGCCCTCGCCATCCGCGTCCCACCGCGGGCTGGTCTCGATGAGGCGCCACACCGTGCCCTGAGCCAGCACGTGCCAGCTCGACGGCCACCAGCCCTCCAGCCCCTCGCACAGGGGCGCCTCGACCACGCCTCCCTCCGCCAGCGATGGCGAGGGCACAACGTGCAGCCGCCTGACACCCTCCAGGAGCTGACCTGCGAGAGCGGCTCGTTCGCCGTGCCCCGCACCGGGGGGCTGCGTCGGAGCAGCCTTCCTGCGCGACAGGCCGCGGGCACGTGCTCACGACCGAGGGGTCTCTCATGACGACCTCGTCCTCCCCCAGCCGCCAGGCCACGCAAGCCAGGTCGTCGTCGGTCTCCTGGGCCTCGTTGACGACCTGGAGGGTCTCGACCGGGCGTGAACCGGGCCAGCTCACTGTCTCCGCCCGTCCTGGCAGGAGGACGCAGGCCAGGCTCGCCTGCGGCCAGCCACCCAGCACCGGGACGACGGAGCCGCCAGGGCGCCCGTGACCTGGCGTCGGCCACGGGATGACGAGAACTGCGCTCACGGTCGCCTCCTAGGCTGTCGTCCTGGCCGCCGCCTCCGCCTCGGCTGCTGCCCGGCGGCAGGAGCCAGAGGCTCGATGACGACCTCATGCTACCGGGACACCGGCTCGCGGCGGTTGCCGATCAGGAGGGCCGCCGTCCCTAGAGCAGCACCGTGGCGAAGGTGCCGACCTGCTCAAAGCCAAGGCTGCGGTACAGGCCCAGCGCCGGGGCGTTGAAGTCGTTGACGTACAGGCTCACCGTCCCGCCTGGCCCCACGTGGTCCCGACGCACCGCGTCCACGGTGGCCGCCAGCGCCACGCTCGCCACTCCCCTGCCTCGAAGGTCCGGGCGTGTCCACACGCCCGTCAGCTGGGCGACGCCCGGCTGCTGCCCCGGAGGGCTCCACAGCGCCCCGACGTCGGCCTTGAAGGCCACTGATCGCGGCCCACCAGGCAGCGGCGGGCGACCTTCGCCGTCGTCGATGACGACGTAGCTGCGCCCCATGGCCACCAGCCAGTCCACGTGGCGGGCGTAGGAGCCGCCGGCGCTCGTCGGGTCGTAGCCGAGCTCAGAGGTGAACATCGCGACCGAGGCAGGCAGGACCAGGGACTCCTCCCCCAGCTGCGCGTCGCGCAGCACCCTGGCGATCCACTCCAGGCCCGGGCGGCGAGCCAGCGCACGGCCCGTCAGCCCACCTGCGACCGGGGGCGAAACGAGCAGAGGCTGGTTCCACCGCTCCTCACGTGATCGGGTCCCGCCCTCAGCCAGGGCCTGCCACACAGGCTCGACGTCGCGCACCGGGCCGAACACCGACCCTCGGTTGACCAGGCGACGACGTGCGTGGTCAGCCAGTGCCCTCACCTGGGCACGGCTCGCGCCATCGTGGCCAAGCTCGGCGCGCGCGCCCAGTCCGAAGGGAATGACTGAGCCGGTGGCCCAGGCTCCTCCGTCTGGACGGCCCACGCGCCCGGCCACGACGACGTCGCCGTGCCCCCAGCGGTTCCATCGCAGCAGCTGGTGAGCCAGGTTGGCACCGCCCACGGGGTCGAGGGCACACAGAGCCAGCAATCCGTCAGCCTGGTCGCGGCCCACGGAGGTGAGGGGGCGGTTGAGGATCCTCATCGTCAGTGCCTCAAGGACGAGGCCCGCACCGCGAGGCCCGTCCCGGCGGGGAGCGTCAGGCTCAGCCAGCCGTGACGACGGCGGGGCTGGTGCCGGCCAGCGCCTCCTCGCCCATCTCGGAGCGCATCTGCTCGGCCATCTCCTGGGCGTGGCGCAGCAGGGTCTCAACCACCTGGTCCTCGGGCACGGTCTCGACGACCTTGCCGTGGACGAAGATCTGGCCCTTGCCGTTGCCCGAGGCGCACCCCAGGTCCGCCTCGCGGGCCTCACCCGGGCCGTTGACGACGCAGCCCATGACGGCCACGCGCAGCGGGGCCTGGACGTCCTTGAGGCCTTCCTCAACCTTCTCGGCGAGGTTCCACACGTCCACCTGGGCGCGGCCGCAGGAGGGGCAGGAGACGATCTCCAGCTTGCGCTCACGCAGGCCCATGAACTCCAGGAGCTTGGTGCCCACCTTGACCTCCTCCACCGGAGGGGCGGACAGGGAGACGCGGATGGTGTCCCCAATGCCCTGGGCGAGCAGGGTACCGAAGGCGGCGCAGGACTTGATCGTGCCCTGGAAGGCCGGGCCGGCCTCGGTCACGCCCAGGTGCAGGGGCCAGTCACCCTGCTCGGACAGGAGCTGGTAGGCCTGGACCATGGTGACGACGTCGTGGTGCTTGACGGAGATCTTGAAGTCGTGGAAGCCGCACTCCTCGAACAGGCCCGCCTCCCACACGGCCGACTCGACCAGGGCCTCGGGGGTGGCCTTGCCGTACTTCTTGAGCAGACGCGGGTCCAGGGAACCGGCGTTGACGCCGATGCGCAGGGAGACACCGGCGTCAGAGGCGGCCTGGCAGATCTCCTTGACCTGACCGTCGAACTTGCGGATGTTGCCAGGGTTGACGCGCACGGCGCCGCAGCCGGCCTCGATGGCCTGGAAGACGTACTTGGAGTTGAAGTGGATGTCCGCGATGACGGGGATACGGGACTGCTTGGCGATGATCGGCAGGGCCTCAGCGTCCTTGTCCGTGGGGCAGGCCACGCGCACGATGTCGCAGCCCGCTGCCGTCAGCTCGGCGATCTGCTGGAGGGTGGCGCCGATGTCATGGGTCTTGGTGGTGGTCATCGACTGCACCGAGATGGGAGCATCCCCGCCCACCTCGACGTCACCGACCCGGATCTTGCGGGTGGCGCGGCGCAGGGCCAGAACAGGGCGCTCCTCGCGCACAGTCGGAATACCAAGAGCGATCGCTTGAGTCACGGCGTCCAGTATGGCACCACGACCAAGGCTCCTGACCATGGCACCGAGCGCAGCGGTGTGGGATCCAGCGCACCAGCATCCCAGGACCGGTCAGGGGCCGGATAGACGGGCGCCAAGGCGTCAGAGGAGTCAGAAGGGCACAACCGCGTCGAGCAGCTCGGCCAGGCCTAGCTCATGAAGCTCGGGCGGATAGCCATGGGGCTCAAAGTCACCTGCCCGTTGGCCAGGCCGAGGGCCCCGAGTCTCCAGGCAGGGTCGGCCTTGGTAGCTGGGGCGGCCTGGGTAGCCGGGGCGGCCTCGCTCCGGGGCATCTGGGGCCGATGCCCGATGATCGGGCCCTGCTGCCGGGCTAGAACCATCCTGACCCCGGGTCAGAGCAGGATCATCCCGCCCTGCTACCGGACCAGAACCACCCTGACCCCGGACCGAAGCACCACCGTGCCAGCCCGGTGCCGGGCTAGAACCATCCCATCCTGAAACCGAAGCCTCATCATCCCAACCCAGTGCCAGGCCGCAGCTGGAGGACAGCCCTCGTTCCAGCCGAGCAAGGACCTCATCCGTGACCGCGCGCTCCAGCGCCCTCGCGACAGGATGCTCGTCCTGCTGATGCTGTCGCGGCCCCACTCTCGCGGCGAGCATCGTGATCCTGCCGTCCGGGTCTCTGCGGTAACGAGCCCCCGTGGGCGTACGCCAGACCAGGCCGCCGTCAGCCGTACGCGTCAGTGACCACCCTGGTGAGTGCTTGAGGTAGTGATGGGCCTGGCACAAGAGCGTGAGGTTGTCCAAGGAGGTTGTTCCTCCTTGAGACCAGGGGCGGATATGGTCGATATCGCATCTCCTGGCTGGCACCTCACAGCCAGGGTGCGTGCAGGAGGCATCGCGGGTGCGCACCGCATCAGCCAAGGCCGCGGGAGGCCGGTAACGCCGACGCCCGACATCGAGAACGGCTCCACTGACCGGGTCCGTGACAAGACGCCGCCAGGTGCCACCTGCCGCCAGGGCAGCAGCCACGACTGCAGGGACAGGAGTGCTGTACCCACCGATACTCAGCACCGCGCCCACTGGGCTTCCCGTTGCTTCGGCGTTCCCTGCGACCCCCGGGAGTCTCGCGCTTCCCGCGCTTCGCACAGTCCCGGTGCCCTCTGCGCTCACCGGGCTCTCTGTACCGCCTGCGGGCTGCGCGCAGTGAACCGGGTGATCCTGTGAGGCTTCCAGCTCCTGGAACCTGGCGAGAGTGTCCGCGGGCACGGTGACATCGACATGGATCTGCAGGCCAGAGGGAAAGAGCACCCGGCCGACGCCAGAGGGCGTCCACCAAGGGCTGGTACAGGAGACAAGTCGACTCAAGGAGGCTACAAGGGCATCCACAGGTACGCCGTCAGGAAGCAGCCGCGCAGGGTCAAGGACTGACGGCACGCGGTTCTCGCCACCATAGGCACTGCCATCGCTGGCAGGAACATGAACCTGGTCATCCCGAGCAGAAGCACGAACCTGGTCACCATGAGAACTGTTGAGCTGACTCTCATACCCCTGTGCCGCACTCCTACCCGGCTCGGAGCGATCCCGAACAGCCTCGTGCTGCCTACCGCGCACGAGGTCGAGGCTCATGCTCACCAAGGCGTCCGCACGCAGCTGCGAGAGCGTGCGCCCGTCTCCCATCGCCCGGGCCGAAGCTGCGACGGCTTCCAGGGCGGCGTCCAGCAGATAGGCGTCCGGGGTGGGCAGGAGCATCCTCATCTCGCTCGTGCCGACCCCTGCGGGACGAGGGCGCGTGACGTGACGACCCGCCGTGTCACGGCGACGCCTCCGTGAGACGCCCTCAGGGTCCAGTGCCGCCAGGGCCTTGTCCAGGTCTCGTGCCAGCTGAGCGTGCGTGCGGTGCGCCGCCTGCTCCAGCACCTGCTCCTGCACCTGGAGGCACAGCTCGCTTCCCACGCCGTCCAGCCGCCGCCCACACAGCGAGAACTTGGCGGAGTCGATCAGGCCTGCATGGAACATGCCTCCAGCGAGAGACAGGTCAGGCTGGCACAACGCCTCACCACGCTCGATCATGTCACTGGCCCGCCGACGCGAGATCCCCAGCCGGCAGGCGATCTCGCTCGACGCGCTCATCCGGGCCTCGTCCTGGCTCATGAGGGCCGCGGCAGACACCCCACCCGCCCCGCTGACCTCCTCACCGCCGCGGGACAGGCACCGGCTCAGCGCCGCTGCCATCAGCGACTGCGCCCACCCGGCCCAAGCAGACAATCGGGTGCAGGCATCCACCAGCTCGCGCAGGGAGTCTGGATCCAGACGAGCCAAAGACTCCACGAGCCCCAGGGTCTCGCCGCGAGCCAGCCCCGATCCCGTGCCCTGCGCGAGATCCTCACCAGCACCTGAGCTCACACCGTTAGCCGCCTGCTCTGCCCCAGCCGCGACGAGCCGCTCGATCAGTCCTGCCAGCGAGGCTCCCGGGGTCATTGCAGCGAGGTACTCGGCAGCCTCGGTCTGTGCATCAGCCCGAGCGCCACCACAGGCCTGAGCGCCAGCCTCATTGCCCGCACCCCAGGCATCTGTCACAGGCCGCGAGCTCTCTCGGTCCGCCCCGCCGTCGGGTGCGAACCGAGACTCAGAGCCTCTCACCTCGAACATATGTACAGTCTACCTGCATCGCCCCTCATGGACAAGATCATCAAGGGCCTCAGATCATGTCAGATACTCATCCATGATGAGTGCGACTCAGATAGCGCTCATCATCGGGAAAATGCTCGTTACCTTGTTGGTGGTTCCGGATGGTCCGGGGCTGGGCAAGCCGCTTCCAGCACGGCGCCCTACCCCTGTCTACGCCATGATCCCGGCGTCCCGATGCGCCCCCTCGGTCTCACGGGTCTGCTATGAGCGCAAACGCGCCCAAGGGCAAGCGACACGCCCAGGTCGTACCCGCCGTCGCTACCCCACCGTGCCCTTCACCCCCCACCAACACGGCCCACGCTCTTCCCTCGCTACCCCTCCACCGCGTTCGCTACCCCACCGCGCCCTTCGCTACCCCGCAGCACGCGCTACGGGGTAGCGACCGGCACAAGAGGTAGCCGACGACAGGAGGGGGTAGCAGTGGACGCCATGGGGTAGCGAGGCAAGCGAGATCCGGCCCGCACACTCACGGTCGAGCGACGCCAAGGGGTAGCGAACACGGGCACCGGGTAGCGACAGACAGAACGGGGTAGCGACATCCAGCGCGCCCCGCGCACGCGCGCACCGCCGCCGCTTGACAAACCGCACAGGGGCACCGCACTCACAAAAACCGCAGTCAGGACAGCGGCACGACAGTCACGACAGCGGCGCGACGATGTCCACCCAGATGAGCACCAGCGCCATGACGACGAGCAGCACGAAGACAACCTGCCCCAGCGGCAGCATGCGCGCCGTGTCCACGTACCCAGGATCCGGGAGCCCCCGCAGCCGGGCCCAGCAACGGCGCAGCCCCTCCCAGCACGCACCAGCCACATGGCCCCCGTCCAGAGGCAGCAGGGGAATGAGGTTGAAAGCGAAAAGCGCAAGGTTGAGCGAGCCCAGGAGCGAGAGCATGGAGAACAGGCGCGCAGAAAAGGGCACCGCGCCCGTCTGGGCCCCGGCGCTGGACACCTCGCCGGCGATCCGCCCCATCCCCACCAGGCTGATGAGCCCCTGCGGGCTGCGTTCCTCCAGTCCCAGACCTGCAGCCACAGCGTGGTAGAGCCCCGTCGGGATCGTCACGATCGCCTTGAGCGTCTGCCCGACGGCGGAGACCACCTGCCCGGCGACCTCACCCGCCGGCACCCGGATCGTGCCGAGCGCCGGGCCGATACCCACGTAGGCACGCTCCTGCGTCACGACCTGGCCAGCGGAGTCCTTGGCGAGCGTGCCGTCCTCGGCGTACACCGCCCGCTGAGCCAGGACCGGCGTGACCTGGACACTGAGCTGCTCCCCGTCACGCTCGACCACCACCGTGGCTGTCTGCGCACCGCCGTCGGCAATGGCCTGCTGGACCTCGGACCACTGCGAGACAGCAGCGCCGTTCCAGGAGACGATCTCGTCCCCGACCTGCAGACCCGCCTGTGCGGCAGGCGAGGCAGGATCGTCCTGGCCGCACTGCTGGGCCTGGGAGGCGCTCGTCAAGTCACGCTCGGCCGGGACGCAGGACGAGACCGTCGCCAGGGTCGAGGTGTACCCGGGCTGGCCCACAACCCCCATGGCCACGGCCAGCAGCACGATGCCCAGGACCAGGTTCGTCAGGATGCCTCCGGCCATGACCACCAGCTTGCGTGGCACGCTGAGCCGGTAGAAGGCACGTTCCTGCTCGTCTGGTCCCAGCTCCCCGAGGGACTCCTCACGGGCCTGCGCCACCGAGGAGCCTGGCTTGTCCGGGCGAGAAGGAGATGCCGGCGGCAGCATGCCGAGCAGGCGCACATAGCCACCCAGCCAGATCGCCTTGACCCCATACTCAGTCTCGCCACGTCTAAAGGACCACAGGCGCGGGCCGAAGCCGATGAAGTACTCCGGCACCTTCACCCCAAAGCGCTTGGCCGGAATCATGTGCCCCAGCTCGTGCAGCGCCACGGACAGCCCGATACCGATGATGAGGATGACAATGCCCAGGACGTAAGCAAACGTCGCGTTCACGAGCAGGCTCCCTTCAAGCCGAGCGGCGCTGGGAGATCAGCTCCTCGGCACGCCCCCGCGCCCAGGTCTCTGCCTCAAGCACGGCCTCCAGGTCCACCGACTGGTCGGCACTGGCCTGGTGGTCCTGGACCACCTGCGCGTCGATGTCCACGATGTCCGTCCACGCCAGGCGCCCGTCCAGGAAGGCGGCCACCGTCTGCTCGTTGGCGGCGTTGAGGACTGCCGGGTGGGTCGGCGAGGCCGCCACGGCACTACGAGCCAGGTCGACGGCGGGGAAAGCCTCGGTGTCCAGCGGCTCAAAGTCCCAGCTCGTGAGACTCTGCCAGCTGTTGGGCCGCACCAGGCCAGCCAGGTCCGCACGCTCGGGCCAGGTCAGGCCCAACGCGATGGGCAGGCGCATGTCCGGAGGCGAGGCCTGGGCGATCGTGGCGCCGTCGATGAACTCAACCATCGAGTGAATGACCGACTGAGGATGGACGACGACGGCGATGTCAGCCGGGTCGACATCGAAGAGCAGGTGGGCCTCAATAAGCTCCAGGCCCTTGTTGATCAGGGTCGAGGAGTTGACGGTGACCACCGGTCCCATCGCCCAGGTGGGGTGGGCCAAGGCCTGGGCGGCTGTCACGGTGGTCAGCTCGCTGCGCCGTCGTCCGCGGAAGGGACCGCCTGAGGCCGTGAGCACGAGGCGGCGGACTTCGCTGCGTCCGGTCAGGACAGGGGAGGTCAGCCCCTTACCGTGCAGGCCCGAACGCAGGCACTGGGCGATAGCCGAGTGCTCGGAGTCGACCGGCACGATCTGCCCGGGGCGGCGCATGGCCTGGCGGACCAGCGCGCCGCCGACAACGAGGGACTCCTTGTTGGCCAGCGCCAGGGTCGCCCCGCTCGCCAGGGCGGTCAAGGTCGGCACCAGACCAACCGAGCCGGTCACGCCGTTGAGGACCGTGTCACTCTCACCGAGCTGTGCGGCCCGGATGAGGTCACTGGCCGCCGTCGGACCGGTGAGGATCTCGCGCACCGGGTCCGCCACCCCGGCCTCGCGCGCCGCGTGCGCCAGGTGCTCGCGCAGCTGCACCGCCACGGCAGGGTCCGGGGAGGCGACGGCGAGCAGCGGCACCTCGTAGGCCACCGCCTGCTGAGCGAGCAGCGCCAGGTGCCCGCCTCCGGCTGCCAGACCGGCAACGCGCGGCGCTAGCCCTTCCTCACCCTGTGCCAGGCGCGAGACGACCTCAAGCGCCTGGGTTCCGATCGAACCGGTTGAGCCCAGCAGGACCAGACGACGTGCCCCGCTCTGCGTGGATGCCACGACTCCGCTCACTCCACTGACAGCAGGACCTCAACCACACGGGCGAGGTAGCGATCGACCGAGGCCTCGTCATAGGCCCTGGAGCGGCGAGCGGCGGAGAAGACCGTGCCACGCACCTGACTGGCGGTCAGCGGGGCCTGGGAGTCGAAGTAGGCAGCCACCTGGTCCATGAGGGCGTCGACGTCCTGCTTGGCGTAGCCGATGCGCTCAGCCGGGCTGAAGCGCTCCCCCACCGGTCGCAGCAGACGCGGGTAGAGGGTCGTGGCCAGCTCCGCGACCTGGTCCATCCAGGCCTGGCGACCGTGCTCCGCGACGAAGTCCGCCCGGCGACGCTGGAGGAAAGCCGCCTCCAGGCGGTCCAGGGCGGCGTCGACGGCATCGGCCTGGTAGCCACCGCGCACGATGTCGAAGGCAACCGTGCGCACGCCCTCGGAGTCCATCTCCTCGACCTCTCCGGCGTCGTAGATCTCGTGAGCGGTAGCGAAGTAGTGATCGACCTGCTCTGCCCGGTAGCCCCGACGCATGAGACCCGCCTTGGGGAACATGTCGCTCATCGCCTTGTCCTTGCCCTCTCCTGGTTGAGTACCTCGGTGGCCAGCTGACCACAGGCACCGTCGATGTCGCTGCCTCGGGTGTCACGGACCGTGGTGGTGATACCCGCCCGCCGAAGTGTATCCACGAACAGCTCCTGCACGTCCGGCTCTGAGCAGGTCCAGATGGAACCGGGCGTCGGGTTGAGCGGGATGGGGTTGACATGTGCCCAGCCGCGACCACGGGCGTTGAGCTCGTCGGCGAGCAGCTGAGCACGCCAGGCGTGGTCGTTCATGTCCTTGATGAGCGCGTACTCGATGGACACGCGGCGCCCGGTCGTGGAGTAGTAGTCGTAGGCGGCGTCAAGCAGCTCGCCGACCTTCCACTTGGAGTTGATGGGGATGAGCTCATCGCGCAGCTCGTCGTCAGGGGCGTGCAGGGACACAGCCAGCGTCACCGGCATCCCCTCGGTGGAGAGCTTGCGGATCAGCGGTACCAGGCCCACCGTGGAGACCGTGATACCGCGCGCGGACATCCCGAAACCCTCCGGCGCCGGGGAGGTCAGGCGCCGCAGGGCGGCGACGACGTTCTTGTAGTTGATCATCGGCTCGCCCATGCCCATGAAGACCACGTTGGACAGGCGTGCCGGCCCGCCCGTGAGGTCCCCCCGCTCGGAGACCTGGGCGGCGTGACGCACCTGCTCAATGATCTCGCCGGTGGACAGGTTGCGGGTCAGCCCCATCTGGCCGGTGGCGCAGAAGGGACAGGCCATGCCGCAGCCGGCCTGGGAGGACACGCACAAGGTGGTGCGGTCCTTGTAACGCATGAGGACGGACTCCACCCTCACGCCGTCGTGCAGCTCCCACAGGTGCTTGATGGTGCGCCCGCCGTCGGCGCGCAGCGCACGGACCTCGTGGATGAGGTCAGGCAGGAGCTCGGCCGCCAGCTGCTCGCGCTGGGAGGCGGGCAGGTCGGTCATGTCCTGGGCGTCACGGGTGAAACGGGTGAAGTAGTGGCGCGAGAGCTGGTCGGCTCGGAAGGCGGGCAGGCCGGCGTCCTTGAGGACCGCCTTGCGACCGGCCAGATCGAGGTCGGCCAGGTGGCGCGGGGCCTTGCCCTTGGGAACGGGGACCGCGAAGGACAGCCGCGGCTTGGCGTCCGGTGAGGTCGCGCCCTCCGGGGCCTGGTCGGTGGGCATGACCTGGACCTCGCCGGCGGGGCGGGGACGACGGCGCAGCGCCACCGGCTGGGGCGCTCGGCGACGCGGGGAGTCCTGACGGTCACTCACAGCAGATAGGTTCCTCTCGACCTGGAGCCAGCCCGTGCGGGCAGACGAATCCGCGCCGGGCGCGAGGACGAGGGTACCCGCCACGTGGCGCACACGCCGCAGCGCCCGTCACACCTGCCTCTCAGGCAGCACCCGGGGCCGCCAGTCCTCGCTAGCCCAGCAGCAGGCTGGCGAGGTAGACCACAGGAGCCGTCACGAGGATGGAGTCCAGACGGTCCATGATGCCCCCGTGTCCTGGCAGCAGCGTGCCCATGTCCTTCAGCCCCAGGTCCCGCTTGAGCAGCGACTCCCCCAGGTCCCCGAGGGTAGAGACCACCACGACGACGGCGCCCAGGACTCCCCCCGCCCACACGGGCGCGTCCAGCAGCCACAGGCACAGGCATCCCGCACCGACCGCGGCCAGGAGGGAGCCGGCAAAGCCCTCCCAGGACTTCTTCGGCGAGACGCTCGGTGCCATCGGGTGACGCCCGAAGGTGATTCCGGCGAGCCATCCACCGGTGTCATTAGCGGCCGGCAGGGCGATGAGGGTGAGGACCTTGCCGACCCCGTGGTCCTGGGAGACCAGCAGCACGCCGAAGCCCGCGAGCAACGGCAGGTAGGTGGCGGCAAAGACCGCCGCCGAGGCGGCCACCGAGCGCGAGCGGCGCACCTCGTCATGCGCGGCGGTGCGAGGCACGCCGTCATGATCGCCGGCCTCCAGGGCCGTGCCGGTCTCAGCCTCGGCCTGGTCCAGGAAGCACCACAGCACGCAGGCACCCGCCGTAGCGATGTAGGCACCGAAGGCGGCCTCGGCACCGATCGTCCAAGCGCTCACGGCCACCCCGACCGTGCCGATCCACAGCGGTGCCAGCGGCAGGCGGATGTCCTTGCGGGCAAAGGCTCCGGCCAGCTCCCACAAGGCGCCACACACAGCCACCACAACCAGGAGGACGAAGAGCACCTTGTCCACCAGCAGGCAGGCCAGCACGACCCCGATGAGCACCGCTGCAACCCCGAGCGCCGCCGGCAGGTTGCGTCCCGCGCGCCCGGTGGAGGGCAGCGGAGGACGGTTGCGCGTGGGCGGCGGGGTCAGCAGGGTGCTCAGCACGGTCATACGACAAGCCTGGGGAAGCGGTACGGGAGCTGCAGGGCGGCAGAGATCTGGGGCCTCAGACCTCCAGGAGCTCGGCCTCCTTGGCCGTCAGGGCGGCGTCGATAGACTCGACGAAGCGCTTGGTCAGCGCGTCGAGGTCCCCCTCAGCACGCTTGACATCGTCCTCACCGGCCTCGCCATCCTTCTTGATGGCCTCCAGCTCCTTCTTGGACTTGCCTCGGATGCCACGCACCTGGATACGCGACTCCTCCGCCCGCGAGCGCGCGAGCTTGACGTAGTCCTTGCGGCGCTCTTCGGTCAGGGCCGGGAGGGTGACGCGGATGACCGTGCCGTCATCGGTCGGGTTGACACCCAGGTCCGACTCGCGGATCGCCGAGGTGATCTCCTTCATCGCGCCGCGGTCGAAGGGGCTGACAATGACGGTACGCGCCTCAGGGATAGTGATCGAGGCGAGCTGCTGCAGCGGAGTCGGGGCGCCGTAGTAGTCGACCACGATCGAGTTGAACATGGAGGGGTTGGCACGGCCGGTGCGGATGGCAGCGAGCTCACGCTTGGCGGCGTCCAGGGCCGCTTCCATCTTCTCTTCGGCCTCGAGCATGACGTCGTCGATCATGGGTCTTCCTTCGGTGTGGGTGGGGTGATCGTCAGGACTGTGCGGACGTGATGAGCCGGTCGGCTCAGGCGGAGGTGGTGACCAGGGTGCCGATCTTCTCCCCCAGCAGTGCCCGGGTGATGTTGCCGGCCTCACCCATGCCGAACACCCGCATGGCCAGGTTGTTGTCCCGGCACAGGGCGAAGGCGGAGGCGTCGACCACCTGCAGGCCGTCAGCCAGGGCACGCTCGTAGGTCAGGTGCTCCAGGAGCTGGGCGCTGGGGTCCTTGCGGGGGTCAGCCGTGTAGACGCCGTCGACGCCGTTCTTGCCCACGAGGAGCTCGTCGCAGTGGCTCTCCAGGGCGCGCTGGGCAGAGACCGTGTCCGTGGAGAAGTAGGGCAGTCCGGCCCCCGCTCCGAAGACGACGACGCGTCCCTTCTCCAGGTGGCGGATGGCGCGCAGGGGGATGTAGGGCTCGGCCACCTGAGTCATGGCAATGGCGGACTGGACACGGGCGGGCACGCCCGCCTTCTCGATGAAGTCCTGCAGGGCCAGGGCGTTCATCACGGTGCCGAGCATCCCCATGTAGTCAGCCCGGGCGCGGTCCAGGCCACGCCGGGACAGCTCGGCCCCACGGAAGAAGTTGCCTCCGCCGACGACGACGGCGACCTGCACGCCCTGGCGCACGGCCTCAGCGATCTGGCAGGCAGCGTCGGAGACGACGTCAGGGTCCAAGCCCACAGCCCCGCCGCCGAAGACCTCACCGGAGAGCTTGAGGAGGACCCGTCGGGGTCGTGGTGCTGCGGCATTCTCCTGCTGCTGGGCGGTCATCAACACTCTCCTGTGCTCTCGTGTGCCCGGTGGCTGGGCTCTCGGTGCGCTCGCGCACCTGGGCAGAGCCTACCCGCTTCGCTCGCCCTCGTCCGACGCCCTGCCTGGTGACGGTGCGTTGCCCTGCACGACGCAGGCAAGGCTGCCGGTCGTCGCACTCGGCGAGGGCCGGCAGCCTCAGCTTCCTACTCAGATGGAGGAAGGTGCTGAGTCAGGAACGTTTTCCTCCACGGCGCACGAGCAGGCCCGCACCGCCCAGGCAGGCCGCCACGAGCACCAGAGCAGCGGCACTTGCACCGGTACGAGCCAAGCCCGTCGCCCGAGTCGTCCGGGGCTTGTCTGCGGCACGAGCGGTAGAGACGGCTCCGGGCTGCTCTGGCTCAGACGGCTCAGAGGGCTCAGAGGGCTCAGAGGGCTCAGGCGAGCCTGGCTCATCAGGCTTGCCAGACGGCTCAGGCGAGCCTGGGCGGGGAAGAATAGTCAGGTCGAAGGAGGTCGAGGCTTCTCGCGGCGCCAGCCCTGTGCCATCACTCTGCTCCAGCACGCTCACCGTGACGTGGTAGGTCTTCTGCTTCGCGATCCCGGTCTGGACGCGGCCCGAGGTCGTCCCGCTCTGGGCGTCGTAGGACAGGCCATGAGGCAGCCCGTTGACCGAGACCGTCCGCTCCAGAGCCGGGTCACCGCCGCCCAAGACCACGGCCAGCGGGTTGATCTCCTCCCCGTCAGTCACGGTGACGTCGTCGATGTCGTCAACGTTCACCGCAGGCGCCTCGCACAGGCCTGGAGCGATGTCAGCCAGCGTGAAGCGCAGATAGGCGACGTCGTGGAAGATCCGGGGCTCATACAGCATCCCGATGGAGCCGTCGGGCTGGACCGCCATCGTCGTGTAACCAGTGCCCCCAGGAATGAGCTCGCGCCGGTGGCTCCAGGTCTTCCCGTCGTCACAGGAGGCCAGGACGGTCCCACTGGTCCGGGCGCCCTGGTTGAACGCACCGGAGTACAGCAGCACCTTGGCGCGGGCCGAGCCCGGCGCAGCGTTGGGGTAGGCGCGGATGACCTGAGCGTTGTTGCCGGAGTCCAGCAGCTGGGTCTCGGCAAAGGGCTCACCCCAAGTGGCGCCGCCGTCCTCAGACAGGGCCACGATACGGTGGCCTCCGCCTGGAGAGGCGTTGGTGGCGCGGGAGTTGAGGATGAGTCGCCCGTCAGAGAGCTCGGCCGCCTTGTTCTCGTTGAAGCGCCACGAGGGCTCGCCCTCGCCGCGAGCCACCGGTACCTCCCTCCCTGCGGTCCAGGTCTGCCCATGGTCGTCAGAGATGACCGACATCGCGACGATCTCGCCGTTGGTGCGCACGCACGCGATCTGCTGAACCAGTCGGCCAGCGAACGGGGCCTGCTTCTTCTGAATCCCCGCCCCGAGGTAGCGAAGCAGGAACGCAGGTCGGTCTTGTCATGGAGAGCCTGGGCCGTGATGACCCGCTGGGTCCAGGTGTGACCGTTGTCCGTCGAGACGGCCAGCCCCAGGTTCATCGTGCGTCGGTTGGTCTCGTCGATCCGACCGTCACCGCCACGGGTGTAGGCCGGGTTGTTGGCGAAGACGCCTGCGTCAAAGCTCTGGACGTGGAAGTTAAAGATCGTCCCGGTCTGGGCGTCGACCACGTAGGAGGGGTCCGAGAAACCGAGGCGGCTGCGCCCATTGGAGTCCCCTTGAGCAAGGACGGTCTCGCGCTGCCAGGTCTTGCCGTTGTCGGTGGAGCGGCGTTGGACGATCCAGTTGGCGTTCGGGGAGTCTCCGCCACCGGCCCCGCCATCAAGCGGACGGCGGTCGTAGGAGGCGAGCAGGTCACCGTTAGGCGCCATGGCGATCGCGGGGATACGAATGTTGTAAGCCCCTTCTCGCGAGACCGACAGGGGCACGGGCCCGCTCACACCTGCCTCCAGCGTGGGGTTGGCGTCAGGGCTCGTGAACGAACCGGCCCGGTCGAACTCGCTGGGACCACCGACCTGGATCTTTTCACCCAACGTCGGCTCAGCAACCAGGACGCCGCCCTGGTACCCGGTGCGGGAGGTGACAGCCCAGGTCACGCTCGGCGTGAAGCTGCCAGCCTCGAGGTCGGCAGCCGTGATGGTGTGCGAGGCGAAGAGGCACTGATCCGAGCCTCCTGCCTTCATCACCGACCAGCGGCAGTTGCTGACGTTGTCCAGGTTGGAGCTGCTCACGAGCAGTGAGCGGTCAGTGCGTGAGTGGTTGGTCGCCACGAGCCGGTAGTCGACCACCTGCCCCAGCTTGTAGACGCCATCGGCCGGCGGGTCTCTGACCACCTCGATCGTCCCGGAGACCACAGGATCGTTCGGATCCCGCGGGTCCTGGCTCACCGAGACCGGGACCGTCACGGAGCCGGTGCCGATGACTCGCGACTCCCCCTGGTCATTGCGCTGCGAGTAGGCGCTGTAGGTGACGGACAAGGTGAAGGCACCGGCCTCGACATCTGCCTCGGTGACCACGTACTGCGCCCTACCGGCGCAGGTCTGAGGCGAGGACGGAGCCATCCACTGCCAGCGGCAGGCCTCGTGGTTCGTCAGCGTCGCGGCGCTGGGGCGCAGCCCGGGATAGCCGCCGGAGGTGTTGGTCACCGTGATGTCGACCGGGACCTGCTCCCCGGCCGTCCATGAGGTGCCGTTGGAGGGAACTCCCGTGACTGCCACGGCGATCGCCACCTCATCGCCAGCAACGGGTTCGGCTGAGGCGGTAGGAGCAAGAGCAGCGGGAAGACAGAGGACAAGTGCCGCAAGCGCGGACACGAGGGTATGGGTTCGTCGTTGACCCATACCCCGATCATCAGACCTCCGACATCACATGTCAACTGAGTTACAAAGAGGTGGGGTGCGGACAGAACACGTCTGTCCGCACCCCACCTCTGACTCACTCACCAGAACACCCTGGTGAGCCAGTGATGATCAGGCGCCGACGCGGAAGCGCACGAAGCCGGTCAGCTCGCCACCAGTGGCCTCGATCACCTTGCCGACCGTGGTCTTGGGGTCCTTGGCGTAGGCCTGGTCGAGCAGGCAGATCTCCTTGAAGAAACCGCCCAGACGGCCCTCGACGATCTTGGCGATCGCCTTCTCGGGCTTGCCCTCGGCGCGCGTGGTCTCCTCGGCGATCTTGCGCTCCTTCTCCACGACGTCGGCGGGGACGTCCTCGCGGCGCAGGTACTGCGGGGAGTAGGCGGCGATGTGCATCGCGACGTCGTGGGCCACCTCAGCAGCCTTGGCGTCGGTGCCGACGAGCACGGCCACCTGGGCCGGCAGGTCGGGGTTGGTGCGGTGCAGGTAGAGGTCAACCTTCTCGGCGGACAGGCGGGCGACGCGGCGCACGACGATCTTCTCGCCGATGACGGCCTGCATGCCGTCGGTCAGGGCCTGGACGGTCTCGCCGTCCACCGGAGCCTGGGCCAGGGCCTCGGCGTCCTCGGCGCCGGAGGCCACTGCGGCGGCCAGGACCTTGTCCGCGAAGTCGATGAACTTCTGGTTCTTGGCCACGAAGTCCGTCTCAGCGTTGATCTCGACCAGGACGCCGACCTGACCGGCCTCACCGTCAACGACGGTGGCGGCGATCAGACCCGCGGAGGCGGAACGGCCCTCGCGCTTGGCGATGCCCTTGAGTCCCTTCACGCGGATGATCTCGACGGCCTTGTCCAGGTCGCCGTCGGCCTCGTCCAGGGCCTTCTTGACGTCCATCATGCCGGCGCCGGTCTTCTCGCGCAGGTTCTTGATGTCAGCAGTGGTGTAGTTCGCCATGGAATCTCTCCTATGAAGCTGGGTAGGAACGGGCGGGACCAGGCTCAGGCCTGCTCGGTGCCGGCCTCGGCAGCCGGGGCAGCCTCAGCGGTCTCGGCGGGAGCGGACTCACCGGCCTCAGCACCGGCCAGGAGCTCAGCCTCCCACTCGGGCAGCGGCTCAGCGTCAGCGGTGCCAGCCTCGACCTCCTCGCCGGTACGGGCGCGGCCGGCCGAACGGGCCAGCAGGCCCTCGGCAGCGGCGTCGGCGACGACGCGGGTCAGCAGCGTGACGGCGCGGATGGCGTCGTCGTTACCGGGGATGCCGTAGGTGACCTCGTCGGGGTCGCAGTTGGTGTCCAGGATCGCGATGACCGGGATGTTGAGCTTGCGGGCCTCGGCGATGGCCAGGTGCTCCTTCTTGGTGTCCACAACCCAGATGGCCGCGGGGAGCTTGGCCATGTCTCGGATACCGCCGAGCGTCTTGGTCAGCTTGTCCTTCTCGCGACGCATCATGAGCAGCTCCTTCTTCGTGCGGCCGGAGCCGGCCACGTCGTCGAAGTCGATCTGCTCGAGCTCCTTCATGCGGTCCAGGCGGGCGCGCACGGTGGAGAAGTTGGTGAGCATGCCGCCCAGCCAGCGCTGGTTGACGTAGGGCATGCCCACGCGCTGGGCCTGCTCGGCCACGGCGGCCTGGGCCTGCTTCTTGGTGCCGACGAACAGGATGTTGCCGCCGCGGGCGACGGTCTCCTTGACGAAGTCGTAGGCGGTGTTGATGCCCTCGACGGTCTTGACCAGGTCGATGACGTAGATGCCGTTGCGCTCGGTGAGGATGAAGCGCTTCATCTTGGGGTTCCAGCGGCGGGTCTGGTGACCGAAGTGGACGCCGGACTCCAGGAGCTGACGCATGGTAACGATGGCCATGACGGTCCTTTCGTTGGGGACGGAGAGGTTGCTCCGCACCCGTGTATCGGGGGACGTGCGCAGGTATCCGCACGTCCCGGTGGGTGGTTCTTCCCTGCAACCGGGTCCGCGAGGACTCGGCTCCGCCCGTGAGGACGGATAGGGCCTGGTGCCCGTGACCCACAGACCACCCACCACCGGTCAGCGGTGGGACCACGGCCGTGGTATCCGAAAGGATGGGCACGCGAAGTCAGCCACTGAGCGACTTCATGAAGCCACGCAGAAGGCTGCGGGCGAGACGATATCACACGCGACGGTGACCTTTCGGCGTCGAGACGGGAAAATCCTGCCCGGCGCGGTGTCGTTCGCGTCACCCTGCTCGGGCTCCACAGGTGCCCGCCGTGACACCCTCCTCCACAGGGCTCGCCCAGGCGCCTCGCGCCCGGTGACCGCGTGGGGCCAGCCTGGTGCCATGCCAACGCCTTCTCCGGCCTGCGAGCCTGCCTGCTGTCCGCGTCCGTCACTTCGCATACTGCCCTCCATCCTCACGCTCGCGCTCGCTCTCGCCCTGCTCCCGGCCTCCTGCCAGCCGCTTCCCGCGGCTGCTCGGGCACCGAGCAGCGGGCCGACGGCGCAGCTGACCGAAGGCATGACGCTCTACTCACCCCGTCCAGGGCGCCTGCACTACCAGTGGCCTACCGGCTCAGCGGCTCGCGTCCTGGAGGCCTTCGACCCGCCCGCCGTACGCTGGGGGTCTGGGCACCGGGGCGTGGACCTGGCGGCCATCGCCGGTCAGGAGATCCGCGCGGCCGGGGCGGGAACAGTCGCCTTCGCGGGGATGGTGGCCGGTCGCCCCGTGATCTCCCTGGACCACGCTGACGGGATCCGCACAACCTACGAGCCGGTCCAGCCGGCCGTTGCCGCCGGTGAGCACGTGGCGGCAGGCGGCCTCATCGGGTACCTCCTGGCCGGGCACCGTAGCGAAGGCGCCGACGCCCTGCATTGGGGCGCGCGGACCAGCCGCCATGTCTACGTCAACCCCCTGCGGCTGATCACGCCGGCGGTCATCCGTCTCAAGCCGCTCTAGGCGCGGGGGGAGGCTCAAAACTCGTGGAGGAGGCGCCGTCCCCTCCAAGCCGCTCTAGGCGCGGGGGAAGGCTTGCTCATAGACCGCGCGCAGCCGCTCGGCACTGACGTGGGTGTAACGCTGCGTCGTGGCCAAGGAGGAGTGTCCCAGCAGCTCCTGGACGCTGCGCAGATCAGCGCCCCCGGACAGCACGTGGGTGGCGGCTGAGTGCCTCAGCCCGTGGGGCCCGAGGTCCGGCACTCCCGCCTCAGCCGCGAGACGGTGGACGACCTGGCGCACCGTGCGTGGATCGACTCGTCCTCCCCTGGCCCCGAGGAAGAGCGCCTGCCCGCTGTCCGGCCTGGCGAGCCGGGCGCGCAGCTGCCACCACCCCTCCAGGGCACGGGCCGCCGGCGTCCCATAAGGCACCACTCGCTCCTTGTTGCCCTTACCCAGCACGCGGACCGTACGTTCACCACGGTCCACGTCGGCCAGGTCGAGCGCGCACAGCTCTGAGACCCGCACGCCGGTGGCATAGAGCATCTCAACCAGGGCCTGGTCGCGCCGGGCCAGGGCGAGGC
>NZ_DS999574.1:1264558-1266553 GCF_000159035.1 Actinomyces urogenitalis DSM 15434 | reverse complement strand
CGGCCGGGCCGTCTGAGCCTCCTGGACACCTTGGGCAGCGGCATCCAGCAGCGCCGTGGCCTGCTCCTGGGACAGGACGGTGGGCAGGCGGTTGTCCGCGCGCGGAGTGCGCAGGCGCGCCGCGACGTCGCTGGCCAGCAGCCCTTGACGCCAGGCCCAGGTCGAGAAGCTGCGCAGCGCCGAGCCCCGGCGCGCGAGCGTGGCCCGCGCGTGACCGGAGGCGGACAGATCGGCCAGCCACGCGCGCAGGTCGGCCAGGTCCAGGCTCGACAGGGCCGGGCCGACCCCCTCATCCTCGCCCGGACCGACGCCGAGGAACGTCAGCAGGTCGTCCAGGTCGCCGATGTAGGCACGCACCGTGTGCTCGGAGCGGCCTCGCTGGAGCCGCAGGTACCGCTCCCAGGACTGACGAAGCCCGCCGCGCGTGATTGGTCCCTGCTGACTCATGCCCCCAAGGCTAGGCGCTGGCCGAGCCCGATGAGGCTCGGCGCCACCATCCTCGTGGATCCCGGCACACCTTGCCTGCCAGCTCCAGCAGCCCCAGGGCAGCCCTGACCTCTGACTCAGCCAGGCCCGCACTGCGAGCCAGGGCCTCGACACTCGCCGCTCCACGCGCCGGCATGGCGTCGAGCACGGCAGCGCTGGAGCGGTCCAGTCCGTCCAGCAGCCCGCTACCAGCGCGCGCAGGATCAGCCTCCTTGTCCGCCTCGGGGTCAGTCAGCCCCAGGGGGAGTACCAGCTCCAGGGCCTCATCGGCATCCGTGACGCATACCGCCCCTTCTCGCAGGAGCCGATGGCACCCGGCTGACTCCATCGAGGTCACCGGTCCGGGAACGGCTCCCAGCGGCCTTCCCAGGTCCGCTGCGTGGCGCGCCGTGGACAGCGCCCCGGATCGCCACGCCGCCTCAATGACCACCGTTGCCTGGCTCATCGCGGCGATGAGGCGGTTACGGGACAGGAAGCGGTGGCGGCCAGGCTGGCAGCCTGGAGGGACCTCCGCCACCAGGGCACCGTGCTCGATCACCTCCTGCAGGAGCGTGGCGTTGCCGGCTGGATAGAGCCGGTCCACTCCTCCCGCGGACACGGAGATCGTGCGGCCGGTGCGCAGAGCACCGCGGTGGGCTGCGGCGTCGATGCCGTAGGCGCCTCCGGAGACGACGACGGCGCCGTGGTCGGCCAGCTGCGCCGCCATCTGGCTGGCTACCTGCTCGCCGTAGCGGGTCGAGGCGCGCGAACCCACCAGCGCCAGGCTCAGTCCCGTCGCCGGCCCTTGGGCAACCAGGTCCTGCCGGAAGCGCCCAGGATCGCTCGGCCGCATAGTCGAGTCGGCGCCGTCACTCCGGCACGCCAGCAGGGCTGGGTCGCCGCGGACCCACAGACAGGCCGGGGGCTGGTCCAGCTCATCCAGTCCCTGCGGCCACCACGCATCCCCGGGCAGGACCAGGCTGCCACCCAGGCGCTCCAGGACCTCCAGCTCCCTGCGGATGTCGAGCCCACTCAGGCGCGGAGCCCAGCGCGCGGCTGCCTTGCCCCAGGCTGCGCTCGCCCGCGCCTGGTCCCCAGGAGTGCGTACAGGAGGGGCCGGAGCGGGGCGAGCCTCGCCGTCGTCGTCCAGGGCAGGGCCCAGAAGCCACTCCAGGGCTCCCGAGGCACCGAGCCGGGAGATGAGGAGCGCGGCGGCGCGGTCCGCCGGCTCTGCCAGCCGCGACCAGGTGGCGCGGGCCAGGACCGGGTCACACAGGTCGTAGGGCAGCCGGGGTCGTGGGCTCATGGCCGTCCTCCTCGCGTCCGCAGCGCCAGGGCCGCGCCCAGCTCAGCCTTCCCCGGACCGTCGAGACCGGCCAGATCGGCCAGGGTCCAGGCCAGGCGCAGGACCCGGTCGACTCCCCGCAGGGTGAGGTCACCGCGGTCCAGAGCGTCAAGGAGGAGCCGTACCCCCGCACGGTCGGTGCCGGACTGGGGCGAGCGCAGCCAGGACCCGGGGACCTGGCTCAT
>NZ_DS999574.1:1250616-1263311 GCF_000159035.1 Actinomyces urogenitalis DSM 15434 | reverse complement strand
CTGCCGCGACCGTGCTGCGCGTCTTGACCTCGACGACCACGAGCGTGGGCCGGCCTGCCGACGCAGACGGCTCGCTCGCCACGATGTCAATCTCGCCGCGCAGGCCGGCAAGCCCACGTGGCCTCCAGTTGCGTTCCAGGACGGTCCACCCCAGATCAGTGAGGTAGGCGGCCGCCAGGTCCTCCCCACGTCGTCCCGTCTGGCGCCGATCACCGCTGGGAAAGGGCTGTGGGCCCGTAGGTTCTTGAACGGACGTGTCAGTCACGTCGATCACCTCCGGCACCACTGTGACCCGGTGCCGGGTGCCGGCGCACTGCCGGCCGGCGAGCCCTGTGGAGGAGGGTGTCAGGGGCGAGGCCTGTGGAGCCCGGGCCATGACTCCTGGGACTCAGGTGAAGCGTGGGGCAACCCGCGCCGGGCCGGTCCCCGACTTCCAGGACGGGTGGATCAGGGCAGGTCCATCTCCGGCTTGGTCAACTCCTCGACGTTGACGTCCTTGAAGGTGACCACGTGCACGGACTTGACGAAGCGGGAGGAGCGGTAGACGTCCCAGACCCAGGCGTCCTCCAGAGCGAGCTCGAAGAAGACCTCCCCGCCGTTGGTGCGCACCTGCACGTCCACGGCGTTGGCGAGGTAGAAGCGGCGCTCGGTCTCCACCACGTAGGAGAAGAGGGACACGACGTCGCGGTACTCGCGGTAGAGCTCTAGCTCCAGGTCGTTCTCGTAGGACTCCAGGTCTTCAGCACTCACCGTCCCATCATGCACGCCCGTGGCACGACGGCGCACGGGCACGCCGGGCGCGTCGGCGCCTCAGCCCGCGGCGAAGGTCTCCAGGCCAGTAGGCGGCAGGAACGGCGGTGCTTCACTGGCCCCCAGCAGCGAAAGCCTCCAGCCCCGGCAGGTGCCAGGAACGCCGGTGCTGGTCACTGGCCCCCAGACGCCCCAGGCCCGCCACGTGCGCGGCCGAGGCGTAGCCCTTGTTCGAGGCCCACCCGTATCCGGGGTCATCCAGCTCGGTCATGAGAGCGTCCCGCTCCACCTTGGCCAGGACGCTGGCTGCTGCGACGACGGCGCAGCGGGCGTCCGCCTTGACCTGCATCCGTACCGGCGGGGTAGCCAGCCCCAGGCTGTCCATCTGGTGGCGCACCTCGGCCACAGCCGGATGCACCGGCTGGGAGGCGCTCAGCTCGGTCAGCAGGTCGGTGGCAGGCTCGCTGAGCCAGTCGGCAACGCCGTCGAGAATGACGACGTCAGGGCGGTGACCGCGTGAGGCGACCTCGACCAGCGCGCGCAGGCCGGCCAGCCGCAGGGCGCCCACCATGCCGAGCGCGTCGATCTCAGCCGGCCAGGCGTGCGCGACCGCGCAGTCCAGCACCCAGTCCCGGCACGGTGCCTGGAGCGCCTCGCGGCGCGTGGGGGAAAGCTGCTTGGAGTCCGCCAGGCCGTGCGGGAAGTGGTCAGGGGTGGTGGTGTCAACGAGCGCGACTCCCACGCTCACCGGGCCTGCCAACGCCCCTCGGCCGACCTCATCCATCCCGGCCACCACCCGGTGGCTTGCCAGCAGCGTGGTCTCCAGCTCGCGGTCGGGACGCAGGCGCGAGGCGCCGGCACCTTGGGGGCTCACTCGCCGTCCCCGCCAGCCGTCTGGCTCGTGGAGTCAGCAGGCGCAGGCACGGCTGAGAAGACGTCCTCTCCCCCGCCTAGGGAGCCCCACCGGCCTGCCGGCCACACAATGGCCTTGGCCACGCCGACCACGTCGCTCAGCGGCACGAAGCCGTGGTGGGCGTCATCCTGGTGGTAGCGCGAGTCGGCTGAGTTGGAGCGGTTGTCCCCCATCACCCACACGTAGCCCTGGGGCACCGTGACGTCGAAGGCGATGGTCGAGGCGGACACGCCCTCCTTGACGTAGGTCTCGGCCAGCTCGACGCCGTTGACGGACAGCGAGCCCTGGCCGTCGGAGACAACGTGGTCCCCAGGCATGCCGATGACGCGCTTGATGAGGTGGTGCCCGGAGTCCTCGGGCAGCAGCCGCATGAGGATGAGCGTGTCACGGGCCACGCCGCGCAGGCCAGTGGGGTCCGTGACGGTCAGCCAGTTGTCAGGGTCGCGGAAAACGACGATGTCTCCGCGGGAGATGTCAGTGGAGTCGTACATGGTCACCGCGACGCGGTCACCGACGGTCAGGGTGTCCTCCATGGAGCTGGAGGGGATCTCGAACCACTGCAGGACGAAGCTCTTGAACAAAGCGGTCACCACCAGGGCGAGGATGACAACGAGGAAGGTGGAGCCGCGCAGTCGCTTGCGCGCAGCCTCAGGCTGCTCGTCCGCAGGCCCCGGCTGAGGGCGACGAGCCGGAGGGTAGGAGGGGGGCAGGTCCTCGGACACCGCCACTGACTCACCCGGATCCGACTGCGCGGGTCGGTCCGGCTCAGGCAGCACCTCGTGCGAGCTGAGAGTCATGTGGTCCTCTCGACGGCGCCGGGGCGCCGCGGTCTGCGTCCTCGGACAGGAACAGGGGCAGGATAACGGCGTTGCCCGGGACCCGGACGGGTCCCGGGCAACGCCAATGAGCGGGCAGAGCCAGGCTGGGCCGGGCTCTCAGTCCTCGCGACGCTCCTTGATCTTGGCAGCCTTGCCGTGCAGGTTGCGCAGGTAGTAGAGCTTCGCGCGACGGACGTCACCGCGGGTGACGACCTCGATCTTGTCGATGCTGGGGGTGTGCAGCGGGAAGGTACGCTCCACGCCCACACCGAAGGAGACCTTGCGGATGGTGAAGGTCTCGCCCACGCCAGAGCCCTGGCGGCCGATGACGATGCCCTGGAAGACCTGGATACGGCTCCGGTTACCCTCGACGACCTTGACGTGCACCTTGAGGGTGTCACCGGCGCGGAAGGCGGGGACGTCGTCACGCAGCGAAGCGGCGTTGATCTCGTCAATCAGGTTGGTCATGCTCATTCTCCACGCTCGTGCCACTGGTCATGGGCGCTTGGTTCGTGGCGCCGCGCGGATGGTAGGTAGCACCACCGTCCGGGCTGCACCGGTGCTGGCGCCCTGCAGGTCCTCATCGTGGCGGTCTCCCCAGTGGCAGAGACTCAACCGAGGCCTCAGGGCGGGCCTAGTCTGTCACACCCCGCCTGTGGGCTGCGAGACGGGGACCACGTGACCTTGGTGACCTAGCCAGCCAGGGTGCGCACCATGACCACGTCACGGCAGCGCTGACCGCCCACGTCATAGCTCCGCGTACCCGCCTTGACGAAGCCTGCCCGCTTGTAGGACTTCTGCGCCCGGCGGTTGCCGTCATGGGTGCCCAGCCACAGCAGGGCCACCCCCATGGTCTGCGCGTCGCAGGCCGCCTCCGCCAGGAGCAGGGCCGCCAGGCCCGAGCCGCGCAGGCGTGCGTCAACGTAGACCTTGGACAGCTCAGCGACCACCGGCCTGGCGCCGCCAGGATCCTGGGTGACCGTGACGCAGGAGGGCCGCTCATCCAGCCCCTCCGGCAGCCGGCCGCCGTCGTCACGCCGGTCGGCGATGACGACGCTGTAGCCCACCAGCTCTCCCCCGCGCACGGTGGCCCCGGGTAGGTCGGAGGCTAGGCACGCCACGCTGACCACCACCCGGGGGTCGCGGATCCACGTCTCCAGGCGCTGCGGGCTGAGAGCGGTGGCAATGTGCTTCTCAATCTGCTCGTCAGTCAGGAAGGAGGGACAGGCGTCAGGGAAGGTCCGCGCGGCCAACGCCGTGAGGTCGGGCAGGTCCTCAGGCAGGGCCGGGCGCACGATCGCCTCGACCGGGTGCTCGGCGCCGGAGGGCACCACCCAGCCACAGCGCGCCAGGGCCGCCCGGTCCGCGCCGTCCAGGCCAGCCGGATCCAGGCGCGCGATCATGTCAGGGCGGCGCTCGGCGGTGCGGGCAATGGCCTGGTCGCGGCGTTGGCGTGCGATGAGGGCGTGGTTGCCTCCCAGCAGCTGCGGCCAGCTCTCGGCCAGGTCGAGCCCTCGCCAGGACACCGGACGGGTGTAGACCTCGTACTCCAGCAGGCCGGCGCTGGAGTGAGACTCCTCCACGACCGACTCGGGGTTGCCCAGCACCCCGGGACGCAGACGGGCGATGGCCTCGATCATGACCAGGCTGGCGACCTCTCCGCCGTTGAGGACGTAGTCACCGATGGACAGCTCGCGGACCTCGACGCCGGCCCTGCGGTAGTGCTGGGCGACGCGCGCGTCGATCCCCTCGTAGCGGCCGCAGGCGAAGACGATCTGGTCGGCCCCGGCCAGGTCCTCGGCCACCCGCTGGGTGAAGACCTCGCCGGAGGGCGTGGGGATGACGAGAACCTGGCGGGCTGGCCGATCAGCCACGGCCTGACCGTTCTCGCCCCCGCCGAGGACCTCGTCCAGAGCCTCGCCCCACACGTCCGGCTTCATCACCATGCCGGCGCCGCCTCCCAGCGGCGTGTCATCGACCGTGCGGTGACGGTCATGGGTCCACGAGCGCAGGTCGTGGACCGCCAGCTCCAGCAGGCCGCTGGTCGCCGCCTTGCCGATGAGCGAGAGGTCAAGCACCCGCAGGTAGTCCGGGAAGATCGTCACGACGTCCAGGCGCAGGGGCCGGGCGCTCACTGGGCGGTCTCCTCGGTCTGTTCGGCCTGTCCGAGGCCTGGGAAGAGACCACCGGGAGGATCGATCGTCACGGTCCCGGCCTCCAGGTCGATCTCAGGCACGAGTTCCTCAACAAAGGGCACGGCCACGCGCTCTCCCTGCGGGGTACGCACCACGAGCCGGTCCTGGGCGATACCGGGTTCAAGGTCAACGACCTCACCGAGCACCTGCGGCGTGCCCTCGTGCCCCGGGTGCAGGGCCAGGCGCGCTGTCAGGCCGACGAGCTCGTAGGCGTACCAGGACTCCTCGTCCTCGTCGACCTCGTCCTCATCGGTGTCCACCAACAGCCGCACTCCTCGCAGCGCCTCGGCCGCGGTGCGGTCGCGGGCCTGGTCAAAGGCAGCGAACCAGCGCTGGCCGTCAAAGCGCAGGCGGGAGACGGTCAGCGGTCCCGCGTCCTGCGGGTCCGTGGGCAGCGTGGTGCCAGGGGCCAGGCGCCCCTCGGGGTCGTCGGTGCGAATCTCGAGGCGGACCTCGCCCTTGAGAGCGTGAGCGGGGCCGATGATGGCGACAGTCAGGAGCACGCGCTCAAGATACAGCGTCGCCCGGCCCCTGTGCGGGGCCGGGCGACGACGGTGAGAGTCACCGCGAGAGCGGGTGAGGCTCGGACCTGTCAGGCGAGGGTCTCAGCGCCGGTCGGTGTCGACGACGTCGACGCGGACAGGCGAGTCAGCCAGCGCACCGATGACCGTGCGCAGGGCACGGGCAGTGCGGCCCGAACGACCGATGACGCGTCCGAGGTCCTCGGGGTTGACGCGCACCTCCAGCAGGTCGCCGCGTCGCAGCGACCGGGAGGTGACGGTGACGTCGTCGGGGTTGTCGACGATGCCACGCACGAGGTGCTCGAGCGCGTCGGCCAGCATGTCAGGCCTCCTCGGCCGGAGCCTCAGCGGACTCCTCGGAGGACTCCTCGGCCTTGGCCTCGGCAGCGGCCGCCTCAGCAGCCTCCTTCTCAGCCTTGGCCTTGGCCTCGGCAGCCGCAGCCTTGCGCTTCTCAGCGTCAGCGGCGGCAGCCTTGACGGCCTCCTCCTTCGCCGCGGCGGCGGCGTCGGCGTCCTTGACCTTGAGCTTGCCCTCGGGGACGGTCAGGCCCTTGAATGCCTGGTAGTCGCCGGTGATCTTCAGCAGGTTGAAGACGGTGTCGGAGGGCTGAGCGCCCACGCCGAGCCAATACTTCACGCGCTCCGAGTCGATGCGGATGAGCGAGGGCTCCTGCATCGGGTCGTAGACGCCGATCTCCTCGATGACACGGCCGTCCCGCTTCTTGCGGCCGTCCAGGACGACGACGCGGTAGAAGGGCTGGAACTTCTTGCCGATGCGCTTGAGGCGAATCTTGACTGCCACTTGGTTGAACTCCTGGTTCTGGTTGGTTGGCGCGCGCTGGTCCCCGGTGGGGTCAAGCAACGGTTTCCGGCGGGTGCCGAGACTAGGGCGAGGAGAGGGAGAGGGGCCACTCCACGTCCGAGTACAGCCGGTCATTCTGCCAGAGCGCAGGGCCGCTGGGCCAGCGGGAGCGAGCACCATCGTCGCCCTGATGGTGCGAGATCGCCCACAGCGGCCTCTTGAGAGTCTCCCACCTTCATGGTTCATTAGCCAAGTAACTAACCAACAAGGAGGTGAGCACCGTGCCCCGGTCCTTCGACGGCGCCACCCCGATCTACCTCCAGATCGCTGAGGAGATCCGCCTCCAGATCCTGTCCGCCTCGCTGGCCGAGGGCCAGCGGCTGACCTCCACCACCGAGTACGCCATGCTCTACCGCATTAACCCCGCCACCGCGAACAAGGCCGTGGCCCTGCTCGTGGACGAGGGGCTGGTGGTCAAGCGCCGCGGTATCGGCATGTTCGTGGCCGACGGCGCACGCGCGGCGCTGCAGGCCGCCCGCCGTCGTTCCTACGCGGCCAAGGTGCTCGGTCCTGCGCTCGTCACCGGACGGCTCCTGGGCCTGACCGAGGCCGAGATCCTCCAGGCCGCCCACGACTACCTCCAGGAGGAGACCTGATCACCGTGGATGCTGAGGAGCCGTTCTCCTCCCGCCGGGTCCTAGAGCAGGTGGGAACCGGGCCCGGGCTGCGCCTGGAGGAAGTGAGCCACGCCTACGGCTGGCTGGCCCGGCACCTGCCCACCAGACCTGGCCCCTGCGGGAGGTGAACGTGGCCTTCCGCCCCGGCGTCATCACGGGGCTGCCGGGACGCAACGGCACCGGCAAGTCGACGCTGCTCTCGCTGGCCGCAGGCCTGCGCCGACCCGTGACCGGCAAGGTCACCCTGAACGGGGGCCCAGTGTGGGACCAGCCCGCGCCCCGCGCTGCTCTCACGCTGCTGTCACGCTGCTAGGCACCCGCCGCTGCCTGGTGGAGAACCAGAGCCTCGAGGCGTCCTTCCGCATCTGGGAGCTCACCCGTCCGTTGTGGATGACCCACGAGGCCAAGCGCTACCTGCGCCTTTTCGAGGTCGACCCTGACGCGGTCCCCGCCCGCCTTTCCCAGGGCCAGCGCTCGGCCGTGGACGCTGCCTTCGCCCTGGCCTCCCACTCCCCGGTCCTGCTCCTGGACGAGGTCCACCTGGGCATGGACGCCGTCGTACGACGCCGTTTCTGGGACACCCTGCTGCAGATGTACAGCTACGAGCGCCCCACCATCGTCATCGCCTCCCACGAGGTCGGTGAGATCGAGAACCTGGTCGAGGACGTCGTCGTCCTGGGCCGGGGCGAGGGTGGGAACCGGGTCCTGGCCCACGGCAGCGCGGACGAGCTGCGCCAGGCCGCGACGCCGCCGGGTGCGCCACTCGCCGACCTCACTGACGTCCTGGAGCACATGTCAAGGAGGAAGCCATGACAACGTCGTCTCTTGCCCGCCCTGCGTTCTCACAGCAGGAGCCGGCCTGGCCGCGACTGCCGGCCGCCCCTGGGCAGGTCACCCGGTCCCTGTGCTACCGAGGGCTGGCGGCGCTGGGCGCCGTAGAGCTCGCCCTCATCTTGCTCAGCCTGGTCATCGCGGCGGCCAGCCACTCCTCGGTCGCCCAGGCACTGGTCAACCTCTCCCCTGCCCTGGTGATCACAGGGTGCGTCGCCACCGGCAGGGCAGCCGGCCTCCTGCGGGCAGCGCTGGCTGCCGGCCTGACCCAGCGCACGGCGCTGGCCGCCGGCCTCGCAGTCACCGCGAGCTACGCCCTGGCCCAAGCGCCCTGGGCCGTGCTCACCACGGTGCTGGCGCGGGCCGTCCCGTCTGAGGCAGAACCCGGTCTCCTCACGCCGTGGGCCGTGCCCGGGTGGGTGCTGGCGTGTCTGGGGGCACAACTGTTTGTCCTCATCTTCGTCCTGCTCCAGGACTCAGGCCTGCGCGCCTCGTGGTCCTGGGCGCTGACGGGCCTCATCGTCATCGGGATCGGCGGGTCCATCCTGGCTGGGGCCGTTGCCGAGGCCGATGGCCACCTCGGGTGGGCGGCGGGCGCGATCCACGCCTTCCGGCCCAGCGCCGACCTGGTGCTCATCCCCTGGTCCGCCAGCCTGGCCAGCTGGGGCTGGCCCCTCTTGCTCGGCCCTGCGCTGGCAGCACGGACCGTGCTGCGGTGGAAACCGCGCGGCTAGCGCCGATCAGCCCTCGTCCAGGGTGCGCACGCGCTCACGCGCCCGCTCAGCGGTCCACACGTCCCCGGGCACGTCCATGGGCAGCAGGGCGTTGCCCACGCCCACGAAGGCGGGCTCGGCCACGCCGGACCGGCGCTGGGAGTCGTAGTCACGCAGGGTGGCAAAGACCCAGCGCCCCAGCCACAGCACGGCCACGAGGTTGAGGATCGTCATCAGTGCCAGGGCCACGTCTGCCATCACCCAGGCCAGGTCCAGGGCCACCACGGCGCCCATGCCCGTGGCCGCCGTCATGGCCAGGCGCAGCGCCACGCCGCAACGCCGCCCGCCACCGAGGTAGCTGACGTTGATCTCCGCGAAGTTGGAGTAGCCCAGCACCGAGGAGTAGGCGAAGGTGATGACGAGGAAGGTCATGAACCACACCACCCAGGCCCCCGGCAGCGCGTCGGCCAGCGCGTGCTGGACCAGCGTTGTCTCCGCCCAGGCCGGCTCCACCCCGGGGGTGTAGACCGCGGGCGAGGCCAGCAGAATGGTCAGGCCGGTGGCGGTACAGATGATGATGGTGTCGATGAAGACACCGAGGGCCTGGATGAGACCCTGGACCACCGGGTGGGCCACGTCCGCCGTGGCGGCACCGTTGGGAGAGGAGCCCTGACCGGCCTCGTTGGAGAACAGGCCGCGCTTGACGCCGTTCAAGAAGGTGGCGAAGAGCCCACCGCCCGTACCGGCCAGGCCCGCGCGCAGGTTGAAGGCGCCGGCGACGACGTCGGCCAGCACCCCCGGCACGCGGGGAGCCGAGACGATGATGACCACGGCGACGACGGCGACGTAAGCCAGGGCCATGACCGGCACCAGCCACTCGGTGACCTTAGCCACCGCCCGCATCCCCGCCAGCAGGATCGGGGCGGTGACGGCCATGAGCACGAGCGCGGTGACCCAGGTAGCCACGCCGTGGGAGGAGGCCACCGTCACGGCGATGGTGTTGGACTGGACCATGGGGAAGATGAGGCCGTAGGAGAAGACGAGCATGGCCGCAAAAGCCAGTCCCATCCAGCGTCCTAGCCAAGCCAGCCCGCCCGTACAGAGCCAGTCCGCGCTCCATGTAGTAGGCCGGGCCACCGCGGAAGATCCCGTCAGCCGCACGCACCTTGAAGACCTGGGCCAGCGTGGACTCGGCGAAGGAGGTAGCCATGCCCAGCAGCGCCACCACCCACATCCACAGCAGGGAACCCGGGCCACCGAGCGTCACCGCGAGCGCGACCCCGGCGATGTTGCCGGTGCCCACGCGTCCGCCCAGGCCGATGACGAAGGCCTGAAAGCTGGACAGGGAGCCACGCTGGTGGCGTGAGTGGGACACGAGCGCCACGGACCTGGCCAGCAGCCGCAGCTGGACCCCTCGCGTGCACACCGTGAGGTAGGCGCCGGCCGCGATGAGCAGCCAGATGAGGATGCGGCCGGAGACGAAGGACTCGAAGCCAGACAGTGAGTCAGTCAGGATCGAGGTGAGGGAGGTGGCGAGGTGGGCAGACATGGTGCTCCGCTCGGGTGGGGGCAGTGGGAGGGCCGGGTAGGCGGCGGTGAGGATACCCTCACCGCCGGCTGCGGCGTCCTGTGGCCCACGAACAGGACAGGACCGTGAGACTCGCGCACGCAGGCTGTAGCACTGAGCAGGCACCACCATGACACCTGTCATGCGCAGGCAGTGACAGCCTCCAGTACCGCTCTCCGGCGGCGTCACAGACCCTTGAGGCATGACCACACGCACCTCTTCAGCACCCGCGATCGAGATCACGGACCTGCACAAGTCCTTCGGACCGGTGCACGCCGTGGACGGGCTGAGCCTGACGGTCCAGCCCGGAGAAATCCTGGCCTTCCTCGGCCCCAACGGCGCTGGCAAGTCCACCACCCTCGACGTCGTCATGGGCTTTACCCAGCCCACCTCGGGCAGCGTGCACGTGCTCGGAGGCTCCCCTGCCGAGGCTGTCAAGCGCGGCCAGGTCGGGGCGATGCTCCAGGACGGCGGCCTGCTGCCGGGCCTGTCCGTGCGCCAGACGCTCCAGGTCGTCGCCTCGCTCCAGGCCGGGCGCCCGGACCTGGAGGGCGTCATCGAGCGCTCTCACCTGGGCCCACTCCTGGACCGGCGGGTCTCCCGGCTCTCCGGCGGCGAGCGTCAGCGCCTGCGACTGGGCCTGGCACTGCTGGCGGACCCGGCCCTGCTCATCCTGGACGAACCCACCACCGGCATGGACGTCACCGCGCGGGCGGAGTTCTGGGACACGATGCGCGAGCAGACCCTCGCCCGCCAGCGCACCCTCGTCTTCGCCACCCACTACCTCACCGAGGCAGCCGAGTTCGCTGACCGGATCGTCATCATCGACCACGGCCGGCTGGTCGCGGACGGAACCATCGACGAGCTGCGCGGCGCGGCCCAGGCCTCGACGGTCTCCGTCACCTGGCCCAAGGCCAGCCAGGCCGCCGTCGAGACGGTCCTCCAGCCGGTGGCGGGGTCGGTCGAGTCTGTCACGGTGCACGGCGAGCACGTGGAGATCCGCACCACCTCCTCCGACGACGTCGCCCGCCTGCTGCTGACGGCCTCCCCCGCCCACGACCTGGGTGTGGAGGCGCCCAGCATCGACGACATCTTCTCCGCACTCGTCAGCCAGGAGGGCTGAAGCACCATGACCACCACAACCACAGCCACGACGTCAGCCACCATGCCCACGACCTCTGCGGTCCCGGCCCACCGGGGGCGTTTCCCGGCAACCTACGCCCGCATTGAGATCCTGGCTACGCTCAAGCGCGTGGACACCGTCTTCTTCACTGTCCTCATGCCGCTGGGCATGTACCTGCTCTTCGGCAAGATGAGCAACTTCGAGTCCACCTCCGCGGGCCACGGCAACATCACGGCCTCGGTCATGATCAGTATGGCGGCCTACTCTGTGGCCATCGCCTCCACGGCCCTGGCAGCCTCCTCCGCCGTCGAGCTGGCCGGGGGCTGGGGCCGGCAGGTGTCCCTGACCAGCGGAGGGATGCGCGCCTACCTGCAGGCCAAGCTCACCGCAGCCATCGCCATCTCGGCGCTGCCGGTGGTCCTCATCTTTGCCGCCGGCCTGCTCACCGGCGCCCAGATCGACTCACCCGGGCGTTGGCTAGCCTCCTTCGCCCTGTGCCTGGTGGCGGCACTGCCCTTCTCCGCCTTTGGCCTGGCAGCCGGCATGTGGTTCCCCTCCTACACGGCCGTGGGCGTGGCCAGCTCCTCAGTGGCGGGCTTCGCCTTCTTGGGCGGCGTCTTCATGCCCCTGGGCGGGGTCCTGTTCACCCTGTCCCGCTACACCCCGCTCTACGGGGCCGCCCGGCTGGCCGCGCGGCCGCTGCAGGGGGACGTCGTGGCCACGATGACCGGAATCGTCCATGAGCCGGTGTGGTACGCCCTGGCTAACCTGGTGGTGTGGACAGTCCTCTTCGTGGCAGCCTGCCTAGCGGCTCGCGCCCGCTCCACGGTGCGCAAGTGAGCACCGAGGCCGATCAGGCTCGCCGTCCCTGGTACCGGAGGGTCAACTGGGAGGCGTCCTTCTGGGTCGTCTTCCTGCTCTTCCTCATGGCGTGGACGGCGAGCACAGAGGCGTCCTCGGCAGCCAAGGCCGTGTGCATCGGTGCCATCGTCGTCTTCATCGGTCTGTACGTCTACACCGTGTCCACCATGGGCTCGTGGGACGAGCTGCCGCCCGAGACCCCAGTGGCCCAGCAGCTGCGGCCGCTCTTGCCACGCCTGGCGCTGCTGGCCATCCCAGCGGCCGTGAGCCTGCCGGTGCTGGGCTGGTCGGGCATGTACTACCTGCCCTACCTCTGCGCGATCCTCCTGTTCGGCACCCACCTGTCCACCGGCCTGAGCCTGACGAGCCTGCTGTGCGCCGGCGGCATCCTGTCCGCCGTCGCTGCCCCCACGAGCCTGAGCCAGAAGGGGATGGCGATCGGCTGCTGCTTCTCCTGCGTCGTGGTGGTCGTGTCGCGGATCGGGGACGAGACGGGCCAGCGCCGTCGCACCACCGACCTCGCGCTCACGGCGGCCCGTGAGCGCGAGGAGATCAGCCGGGACGTCCATGACATCCTCGGCCACTCCCTGACCGTCCTCACGCTCAAGGCGGAGGTCGCCCAGCGCCTGGTGGAGGTCGACCCAGCCGCGGCCCAGACTGAGCTGGGCGAGATCGTCGCGCTCTCACGCACGGCGCTGGCGGACGTGCGCGCCACGGTCACGAGGCTGCGTACCCCGGACCTGGCTAGCCAGCTGGAGGCCTCACGCACCGCCTTCGCCGCGGCAGAGATCGAGGCTAAGGTCCACGGACGCGCCCGCGACATCCCGCTGCCTCAGCGCGAGGTGCTCTCCTGGGCGCTGCGCGAGGCCACGACGAACGTGCTGCGCCACGCCGGCGCGCGCCGCGTCGTCGTCACCCTCGCGC
>NZ_DS999574.1:1243838-1250070 GCF_000159035.1 Actinomyces urogenitalis DSM 15434 | reverse complement strand
CTGCCGGCCTCGCCCCGCTCACGGCGGGCTGCGGCCTCACGCGCCTGGCGCGCCGCCTTGGCAGGGTTGCCGGACTTGCCCTTCTTACCGCCCTTGCCGCTCTTGGCCTTAGGCGCCTGACGGGCCTTGGCCCGCTTGCCCATGCCAGGCAGCGATCCCATGCCTGGCATGCCGCCGCCCATACCGCCCAGGCCACCGCCGGCGCTCATGGCCTCCATCATCTTCTTGGCCTGCTCAAAGCGCTCGACGAGCTGGTTGACGGCCTGGACCGTGGTGCCCGAGCCCTTGGCGATACGGTTACGCCGCGAGCCGTTGAGGATGGACAGGTCCCGGCGCTCGGCCGGGGTCATCGAGCACACGATCGCCTCAATGCGGTCGACCTCGCGCTCGTCAAAGGCCTCGATCGCCTCGCGCATCTGGCCCATGCCCGGCATCATGCCCAGCAGCTTCTTCATCGAGCCCAGCTTGCGGATCTGGCGCAGCTGGTCGAGGAAGTCCTCCAGGGTGAAGGTGCCCGAGGCCATCTTGGCTGCAGCGGCCTCAGCCTCCTTCTCGTCGAAGGCCCGCTGGGCCTGCTCGATGAGGGTGAGCAGGTCACCCATGTCCAGGATGCGGCTGGCCATGCGGTCAGCATGGAAGCGCTCAAAGTCCTCCAGGCCCTCGCCGGTGGAGGAGAAGAGCACCGGGGCACCCGTCACCCCGCGCACGGACAGGGCCGCGCCACCGCGGGCGTCGCCGTCGAGCTTGGACAGGACCACACCAGTGAAGCCCACGCCGTCGCGGAAGGCGACGGAGGTGTTGACCGCGTCCTGACCGACCATGGCGTCCAGGACGAAGAGGATCTCGTGGGGGTGGACGGCGTCGCGGATGCGAATGGCCTGGTCCATCATCTCCGCGTCCACGCCCAGGCGTCCGGCGGTGTCGACCACGACGACGTCGTAGCCGTGGGTGCGGGCCTGCTCCACGCCGGAGGCGGCCACGGCCACCGGGTCGCCCACACCGTTACCCGGCTCGGGTGCCCACACGTCCACGCCCGCCCGCTCGGCCACCACGCTCAGCTGGGTCACGGCGTTGGGACGCTGGAGGTCCGAGGCCACCAGCAGGACACGCTTGCCCTCGCCACGCAGCCAGTGACCGAGCTTTCCGGCCAGCGTGGTCTTACCGGCACCCTGAAGACCGGCGAGCATGATGACCGTGGGCCCGCGGTCAGCCCAGTTCAGCTCGCGCGTCGCTCCACCGAGGACCTCGATGAGCTCGTCATTGACGATCTTGATGACCTGCTGGGCAGGGTTGAGAGCCTGGGAGCGCGCAGCCTCCTTGGCCTTCTCGCGCACGGCGGAGGTGAAGGAACGCACCACCGGCAGGGCGACGTCGGCCTCAAGCAGGGCGCGCCGGATCTCGGAGACGGTGGTGTCGATATCGGCGTCGGTGAGCCGGCCCTTGCCGCGCAGGCCCTTGAAGGAGGCGGTCAGCCGGTCGGAGAGGTTGCCGAACACTCGGTGTCCTTCCTTGTGCGCCCAGGGCGCGAGGTTGCTGGGACCCGGGCAGGACGACGGCGGTGACCTGCGTCCGGCCACGGGCATGGCTAGGGCCCAGGATAGCGGAGGGCCCGTGCCCTCCCAGGACGGGAGGGCACGGGCCCTGTGCCTGGCCGGTTACCCGGCAGGAGAACGCTGGCCGTCAGCAGAAGCGACGCCGCCGCAGTGCCAGTCCGCCTCCCACGGCTGCGGTGGCGATGAGGGCCGGGGCCAGGACCGCCGCACCCGTGCGCGCCAGCGAGCCCTTGGCGGGCTTGGCTGCCTTGCCGGCCTGGACGGAGCCGTCACCCTTGCCGGGGCCAGCCGCCTGGCCCGCGCTTGGCGACGTCGTCGCCTCCGGCGTGCTGGGCTGGGCCGAGAGCTGCTCGGGCAGCTCAGGCTTGTCAGCCAGCGCGAAGCTGCCCGCGCTCAGCGTGGCCGAGGTGTCCAGGCCCAGCGATCCGGCAATGAGATAGTGCAGATCGGTCTGGTCGAGCTGGCCGACGACGTTCTCCGCCCCCGGTCCCTCAGCAGCGATACGCAGCTGGGCACCGGTGTGGTTCTGTCCGCCCAGGGCGTCGTCGTGGCTGTTGGAGGCCGCGGTGGCATAGCTGATGACCATCGGGGCGCCGTCGGCGGTGAGCAGGCGGGTGGTACGCCCCGCCGTCGGCTGACCGTCAGAGGTGATCTGCGAGGTGTGGGCATGGTCGGCGGTGGCGACGATGAGGGTGGGCTCACCGGAGCTGGCAACCCAGGCGCGGACCGCCTGGATGGCCTGGTCGAGGTCGTCGAGCTCACCGATCTGGCCGCAGGCGTCTGCGGAGTGGTCAGCCTTGTCAATCGAGGCACCCTCGACCTGGAGGAAGAAGCCCGTGTCGTCACCCTTCGCAGAACGGTCGAGCAGCTCGATGGCCTTGGTCGTCATCTGTGCCAGGTCCGGCAGCGAGTCCGTGCGCTCGGGGTTGAGCTCGCAGCGCGTGGCGTCACGCTGGGCCCCGTCCTCGGTCGGAATGGTGGCCTGGAATTGACGGGGCATGTTGCCCGAGGAGAACAGGCCCAGGACCGGGGAGTCCTGGTCTGCGGTGGTCAGGGCGGCGAGCTCCGAGGTGTTGGTGACTACCTGGTAGCCCTGGGCCTTGACGTTGTCCAGCACGGAGGTGCCGGCCGTCCACTCGTGGGTGGCGCCGTCGGCGGCCGTGTAGGTGCCCTCGGCCTCGACCGTGGCACTAAAGGCCCCGCGAGCCCCCCAGGGTCACGTCCGCCCGGGTGTCCACCAGCTGCTCGGAGATCGAGCCCAGACCGCCATTGACACGCTGGTCAGCCTCACAGCTGGCCTTGAAGTCACCCGAGGGCGCGTAGCACGAGCGCGTAGAGACGTGAGCACCCATGACGGCCGGGGTCGCGTCCTGGATCTCAGAGGTGGTGACGTTACCGGTGCGCATGCCGGCGTTCTTGGCGACCTCAATGAGGTTCTGCTCCGGCCTCCCAGCCACCTCCACGCCGATCGCGCCGTTGTAGGTCTTGGTCCCCGTGGTCCAGGCGGTGCCCAAGGCAGCAGAGTCGGTGACGTAGTTGACCGAGCCGTCCTTCTTGTTGATGGAGTGGTGGGTGTAGAGCCCGACGTGGGGCAGGTTGTCCAGCCCCTCGAAGCGACCTCCCGCGCCCTCGACGTAGTTGCGCGCCGCGGTGATCTCCTGCTGGCCCATACCGTCACCGATGATGAGAATGACGTTGCGTGCCTGCTGGTTGGACCGCCCCTGGCCCGCGGGCCCGAACTGGGAGCAGGAACCGGGATCCGTGTTGAGCGAGCCGTCCGGGTTGATGCTCACGCAGTCAGCCGGGCCGTTGGCCTGCCGGTAGGTCGTGCCTGCAGCGCTGGCAGGAAGCGCGAGGGCTGGCAGTGACAGGGCGCCGACGGCGAGGGCCACGGCACCGGCCCGCGCACCACGGCGCGGGCGACGGGGAGTGCTCACAGGAGCTCCTTCGGGGAGGGAATGGCGGACGGGCGTCCGCCCGCTCAGCCAATCCGCTCATCGTGACCGGATCGTGACCGCACGGTGAGCGCAGAGCACCCCGCCGGTGAACACTCGCTGTCACGGCCTCCACCCGGCGGGGCCTAGATCGCCTCGATCCCACTCTCCCCGGCGCGTGCGCGCAGGACCTGCTCGACGGCGGTGACGAGCTTCATGGCTCATGCTTCCTTGAGGATCTCGAGGACCTCGTCGACTGCCCGGGGTGGGCGGGAGGAGGCGTGGCTGACTGCTGGCGGGAGCGGCGTAGCCAGGCGGTCGGTGGTCAGTGAGTCATAGGCGGACTCCCCGTGCTCAGCCTTGTCCAGGCCCAGGTGCTCGGCCTCGACGCCAGCCCGCCACCCCACCAGCTGCTTGACGATGAACCAGCACACCGCCGTCGTCACCAGACTTACGCTCATCGCCACGACGGCGACCAGGACCTGGGTGAGCAGCTGGGCCGAGCCGTGTCCGTAGAGCAGGCCCGTGTCCTTGGCGAGCAGGCCCACCAGGATGGTTCCGGCCAGGCCGCCAACCAGGTGGACGCCGACGACGTCGAGGGAGTCGTCGTAGCCCAGGCGGTACTCCAGGCCCACCGCACAGGCGCACAGCGCCCCCACTACGAGCCCCAGGACGATGGCGCCCACGGGCGTGACTGCTCCGGCTGCCGGGGTGATGCCAACCAGCCCGGCCACGACCCCCGAGGCTGCCCCCAGGCTGGTGGCGTGCCCGTTGCGCACACGCTCGACCGCCAGCCAGCCCAGCACGGCGGCGCAGGCAGCGACCGTGGTGTTGACCCAGGCCAGTCCGGCCACGCCGTCGGCGGTCAGCGCGCTGCAGGCGTTGAAGCCGAACCACCCGATCCACAGCAGGCCCGCACCGAGCATGGTCAGCGGCAGGTTGTGGGGGCGCATGGGCACGCGCCCGAAGCCGCGGCGGCGTCCGATCGCGACGGCCAGGAAGAACCCGGCCACCCCGGCGTTGATATGCACCACGGTGCCGCCAGCGAAGTCGATGGGAGCGGCCAGGGAGGAGAACCAGCCCTGGTCGCTGAGGATGCCGCCGCCCCACACCATGTGCGCCAGGGGAAGGTAGGCAAGCGTCACCCACAGGGGTACGAAGGTCATCCAGGCCCCGAAACGCACCCGGTCCGCGATCGCACCGGAGATGAGGGCGACGGTGATGACGGCGAAGGTCATCTGGAAGGCAACGTCAACGATGACGGGGACGCCGTGGTCGTTGAGGAGAAAGGCCCCGGCCGCGTCCGTCACGGCACCGTGCAGGCCCAGCTGGGACAGGGGGTTGGCGATGAGTCCAGCCAGATCGGTACCACCGTAGGACATCGACCATCCGTACAGGACGTAGACGACGCCGACGACGGCGGTGGCGCCGAAGGACATCATCATCATGTTGAGCACTGACTTGGACTGGCTCATACCGCCGTAGAACAGGGCCAGTGCCGGAACGGTCATGAGCAGCACGAGCGAGGCGCTGACCAGCATCCACGCGGTGGCTGCGGTGTCGAGGGCCATAGGGAGCTCCCTTCCTTGCGTGCGACGGGATTCGCACGAGGAAAGCCAACGCCCCGCATGTCATGGCACGTGGTCGTCAAGGTGGCGGGCAGGTGTCAGGCCACGGCGCGAGATATCCGGCGTGTTGCCGATGCGTCAGGCAGGTGACCATCACGTTGCCGTCTGTGCACCGGGCCATCTGCCGCCCCGAGGCCTCAGGCCAGCAGCGCGTCCACAAAGCCCTCCGGGTCAAAGGGAGCAAGGTCGTCCGCACCCTCACCAAGTCCGACGAGCTTGACCGGCACGCCCAGCTCACGCTGGACCGTGACGACGATGCCGCCCTTAGCCGTGCCGTCCAGCTTGGTCAACACGATCCCGGTCACGCCGACGGCCTCGGAGAAGACCTGGGCCTGACGCATCCCGTTCTGGCCGGTCGTGGCGTCCAGGACGAGCAGGATCTCCCCCACCGGAGCGACCTTCTCCATCACGCGCTTGATCTTGCCCAGCTCGTCCATGAGACCGGCCTTGTTCTGCAGGCGCCCGGCGGTGTCGACCAGGACCACGTCCACGCCCTGGGCAGCAGCCTGGTACGCCGCGTCGAAGGCTACCGAGGCCGGGTCAGCTCCCTCACGCTCAGAGCGCACGACCTCCACGCCCACGCGCTCGCCCCAGGTCCCCAGCTGCTCGGCGGCGGCAGCACGGAAGGTGTCCGCCGCACCCATGAGGACGGTCTTGTCCTGGGCCACGAGGACGCGGGCGAGCTTGCCGCAGGTGGTGGTCTTGCCGGTGCCGTTGACCCCCACCATGAGAACGGCCGCGGCCGGGCTCCCCTCACCGGTGAAGCCCTCAGCAGCCTGCGGAGGCGCGAGGTTGAGGGAGCGGTCCATGGCGGGGTCAACCAGGGCGAGCAGCTCGCGGCGCAGGACGCCACGGATCGCCGTCGGATCGGAGGTGTCCAGCACCTTGGCCTGGGTGCGCAGGGTCTCCATCAGCGCCGTCGTCACCTCGATACCCAGGTCCGAGGTCAGCAGCGTGTCCTCGATCTCCTCCCAGTCGGTCTCAGTGAGGTCGCCGCGCGAGAGCACAGACAGCACGGCCTTGCCAAAGCCGCCGGAGCCGGCCAGGCGCGCGCGCAGGCGCTGCATGCGCCCGGGGATGGACTCGGGTGTCTCCACGCTGGGCAGCGCGCCAGCGG
>NZ_DS999574.1:1241686-1243374 GCF_000159035.1 Actinomyces urogenitalis DSM 15434 | reverse complement strand
TGGGCAGCTGCCCGGAGCGCGAGCGGCGGCGTCGGGCCACGACGACGCCGGCGATAACGGCGACCGCCGCGATGAGGGCAAGGACGACAAGGAGGAGGGTCGAGGAGTCCATGCCCCCATCATGGCCTATCTGGCCGGCTCAGCGCGCGACGCAGGACGCCCGCAGCCGGCTGCTGGGATGCTTCAACGCCGGCGCAGGCTGGCCGCGCGCGACTCGGCAGTGTCCATGGCGCGCTCGACGACGTCGACCAGGCCGGAGAAGCTCTCGGTGCCGGTGTAGACCGAGGAGTCCTCATGGGTCATGAGGTCCTCCAGGCGAGCGTCCTGGGGCACGACTCGTGCCGGGGCGCTCTTGTCAGCGGCGATCTCACGCAGGTGCCGCAGCTGGTCCTTCCAGGTGGAGATCGGATAACGCTCGGCGATCACCATGCCGAGAACCAGCAGAGCAGCGACAAGGACAACAAACAGGGGAAGGACCATCGAGCTCATGACTCCATGATGGTCCGCCTGCCGGGGCACCTCCACTGTGACGCGCGACGTCACCAAAACGTGATGCAGTCTTCGTCACGTCCAGGCCTGGTGCCTAGGAGCGAGTGTCCTCCGGGCGCGCCAGACGCTGGGAGACCACCTGGGTCACGCCCTCACGCATGGTGATGCCGTACAGGGCGTCGGCGACCTCCATGGTGCGCTTCTGGTGGGTAATGATGATGAGCTGGCTGTCACGGCGCAGCTCGGTGAAGATCTCCAGCAGACGCCCCAGGTTGGTGTCATCCAGGGCGGCCTCGACCTCGTCCATGACGTAGAAGGGCGAGGGACGCGCCTTGAAGATGGCGATGAGCAGCGCCACCGCGGCCAGCGAGCGCTCGCCACCGGACAGCAGGGACAGACGCGTGACCTTCTTGCCCGCCGGCCGCGCCTCGATCTCGATCCCCGTGGTGAGCATGTCGGAGGGATCAGTGAGCACAAGGCGGCCCTGGCCGCCAGGGAAGAGCCGGTCGAAGACAAGCTCGAACTCGCGCGCCGTGTCCTGCCACGCGCTGGTGAAGACCTCCAGGACCCGGGCGTCGATCTCCTCGACGATGCGCAGCAGGTCCGAGCGCGAGCGGGTCAGGTCTGCCAGCTGCTCGGCCAGGAACTGGTGGCGCTGCTCCAGGGCCGCGTGCTCCTCCAGGGCCAGGGGGTTGACCTTGCCCAGGCGCGCCAGGTCCCGGCTGGCACGGGCCAGGCGCTTCTCCTGCTCGGCGCGCACGTAGGGGCGACCCGCACGCGCGGGCGGCTGGCCGTCCTCATCCTCGGGCTGCTCATCCTGCTCATCGGCCTGGAGATCGGGGACCGGCATGTGGGGGCCATATTCTTCGACGAGAGGTTCCAGCTCCATGCCGAGCTCGCTCATGGCCCGGTCGGCCAGGGCCTCCAGCCGCACACGCTGCTCGGCCCGGGCGATCTCGTCACGGTGGGCGGCGTCGGTCAGCTGGGCGATGAGGCGGGTGGCCTGGTCAATCTCCTCACGTACCTGGGCAGTGGCCTGGGCAGAGCGCGATCGCTCAGCCTCCAGGCCGTGACGCTCCTCCTGCGCCTGGGCAGCCCAGGTGGCAGCCGACTGCTGGGCCGCACGTGCCTGGTCACGCACGTGGGAAGCCACGGCCAGGGCAGCTGCCCGGCGCCGCCCGGCCCTCTCGGCCGCCGCC
>NZ_DS999574.1:1197430-1240885 GCF_000159035.1 Actinomyces urogenitalis DSM 15434 | reverse complement strand
TCCAGGGCAGCCTGTGCGGCCTGCTCACGGTCCACGGCCTGGGCCAGGGCGGTGCGGGCCTGCTCACGCGCTGTGAGCGCAGCCTCGTGCCGCGAGCGCGCCGAGGCAACCGCTCCTCCGGCACGGGCCAGCTTCTCGCGTCGGTCAGCCTGGCGGCGTGCCAGTGCCTCAACCGCCTGCGCGCTCGCCGCCTCCTCGCGCTCAGCATCTCCTCGCTGCTCCGTGGCCCGTGACAGTGCCGTGCGAGCGGCCTCGACGGCGTCAGCGAGCTCGGTCTCCGCCTCGGCAGCCGCCCGCGCACGGCGTTCAAGCTCCTCCGGATCGGTGCCGAAGGAGGCCGGTGGGGCGGAGGCCAGGCCACGCACGCGCTCGGCGGCGACGTCGGCCAGGGCGGAGAAGGACTGGGCCGCCGCCGTCAGCTCCTCCCAGGTGGCCGTGGCACGGCTCAGCCGCTGGCCCGAGGTGGCCTCGGCTCCCGCGAGCTCAGCCAGGCGGGCCCGGGCCACGCGCTCGGCTTCCTCAGCCTCGCTGCGCCGACGCGCCAACGCCGCCTGGTCCTCATCGCCTGCCTCCAGCAGCGCCTGGGCCTGGACCACTTCATCGGCGAGCAGGCGGGCCGTGGCGTCGCGGACCTCAACCTGGATGGTGCGAGCCCGACGGGCCACGGCCGCCTGGCGGGCCAGCGGGCCGAGCTGACGGCGCAACTCAGCGGTCAGGTCAGTCAGGCGGGCCAGGTCGGCGGCCATCGAGTCGAGCTTGCGCAGGGCGCGCTCCTTGCGGCGCCGGTGCTTGAGGACGCCAGCGGCCTCCTCGATGAAGCCACGGCGCTCCTCCGGGGTGGCCTGTAGGACGGCGTCAAGCCGTCCCTGCCCGACGATGACGTGCATCTGGCGGCCCAGGCCCGTGTCCGAGAGCAGCTCCTGGACGTCGAGCAGGCGGCACGGCGTGCCGTTGATCTGGTACTCCGAGCCGCCACCGCGAAAGAGCGTGCGGGTGACGGTGACCTCGGTGTAGTCGATAGGAAGCACGCCGTCAGAGTTGTCGATGGTCAGGCTCACCTCGGCGCGTCCCAGCGCCGGGCGCGATCCGGCGCCGGCAAAGATGACGTCCGCCATGGAGCCGCCACGCAGGTTCTTGACTCCCTGTTCCCCCATCACCCAGGTCAGCGCGTCTACGACGTTGGACTTGCCTGAGCCGTTGGGCCCGACCACCGCGGTGATCCCCGGCTCCAGACGCAGCGTGGTTGACGAGGCGAAGGACTTGAATCCCTTGATCGTCAACGTCTTGAGGTGCACGCCCCCACGATACCGGGCGGGAGGGCGCCTCGGGGCGGCTACCTCTCGGCGGGGAGCACCGCAGCCTGCGTGAGCAGATCGAGGGTGAGGTGGCGCCAGGTCTGGGAGAGGGCCGAACCGGGATTGAGGTCGAAGACGTGGTCGGTCAGGGGCGCGATCAGCGTGGTGTGGGGCGCACCGGCCTCTTCCAGGGCGGCGTCGAGGCTGCGCGTCCCGTCCACGGGGACCACGTGGTCACGCGCCCCGTGGACGATGAGCGTCGGTGGCAGGCTCGGCCCCATCCCTCGCTGCGCCAGGAGAGCCAGCTTGCGGCGCGGGTCGATCGCCTCGTAGCGCTCGGGCACCTGGCCCGGTGTACCACTGGTGTAGCGGCGAGCGCGCTCGGAGACAAAGGGGGCCATGACCAGGTCGGGGTTGTCGTGGAAGCCAACCGGGTCCGCGATCGGATAGGTGGTCGAGACCGCGTCGATCTGGGGGACCTCGCTGCCGCACTCCTCATCCACCGGATCCAGCTGCCCCAGGGCCTGACGGTAGGTGATCTCCAGAGCCAGGTTGCCTCCGGCTGAGTCTCCTACGAGCGCCAGGTGCCGCGCGTCGCCACCGTAGCCCTCGGCGTGGCTCGCCACCCAGGCCAGGCCGCACGCCACTCGGGACTCGGCCAGCTGCCAGGTGGCAAGGTCAGGGGTGGACAAGGGATAGTCCAGGGCAATGGCCAGGTAGCCCTGAGAGGCGAACCAGGCGGCCTGGCCACGGGTCATGGGGTTGAGGCGGTTGCCGTTGGACCACCCGCCACCGTGGAGAAGGACGACGACGCCGACCGGACTGTCTGAGCGCGCCGACCTGCCTGAGCTCGCCGGCGCGCCGGTGCTGCCGGCGCCCAGGACCCCGCCACGGCCGTCACGTGGCAGCCACACCCCGGCCTGGAGGAGCTGTCCGGTGTCGGTGTCGTCGAGGACCACCGGCTGAACGTCAGGCTGTGAGCCGCTCTGCCCGATCCCGGTCAGTGCCCACAGGTCCAGCCTCACGCCCTGGGACCGGGCGAAGTCCACCTGCCGCCAGCCCACACCTGCCGTGATCACCAGGGCGAGGGTGAGTAGGAGGACGGCGAGGCTGCGGGCTCGTCCCGGGCGCCGGCGCCGGGCGGCGAGGGCCACGAGGACGAGGACGGCCAGCAGGGCGAGCCAGTCGACTCCCCAGGGGCCCAGCATGAGGCTGTAGGACAGGCCCGGGACCTCGATGAGCTCGGCCAGGGACGCCAGGGCGGCGAAGCCGGCCACCGCGAGCAGCAGGCAGGTGGCCGCAGGCCTGCCAGGTGGCCGGTGGTCAGAGGCGTGGGACACGCACGACACCCTACCCAGAGGCATGAGCGCCTCGGTTCCCTCCCGGGAGGTGCTCACCGGTCCCTCTCCTCCTTCTCGAGGAGGACTGTGTCACCACTCCCCCCCCCGAGGAGGAGGCCGGTGCGCAGATCGGTCGTTAGTCTCGGTCTCACGACCGACACCAGGAGGCCCTGTGCTCCAGATTTCTCGCCTGTCCAAACGCTTCGGCTCCCTGCAGGCGCTGAACGAGCTGTCCTTCCATGTTGGCGACGACGAGCTGGTCGGCTTCGTCGGGGCCAACGGCGCCGGCAAGTCGACCACGATGCGCATCGCGATGGGGGTGCTGGAGGCCGACTCAGGAACCGTGACCTGGGACGGGCAGCCGGTGGACGCCGGCCTGCGCCGCCGTATCGGTTACATGCCGGAGGAACGCGGCCTGTATCCCAAGATGAAGGTCGAGGCCCAGCTGACCTACCTGGCCCGGCTCCACGGCGTGAGCAAGGCCCGTGCGCAGGAGGCCGCGCTGGAGTGGACCGAGCGCCTGGGCATCCAGGCCCGCCGCGGCGACGAGGTCCAGAAGCTCTCACTCGGTAACCAGCAGCGTGTCCAGCTGGCCGCGGCCCTCGTGGCTGACCCGGCCCTGCTCATCCTGGACGAGCCCTTCTCCGGCCTGGACCCGGTGGCCGTGGACGTCATGAGCCAGGTCCTGCGTGAGCGGGCTGAGGCCGGTATCCCCACGCTCTTCTCCTCTCACCAGCTCGACGTCGTTGAGCGCCTGTGCGACCGGATCGTCATCATCCGCTCCGGCCAGCTGGTTGCCGCCGGCACGATCGAGGAGCTGGCTGCCACCAGCCAGACGGCACCGAGCCCCCTCTCCCCCGCTCTGGCCGGTCTGCCGCAGGTCGAGGTCAGCCGGGACTCCCATGGCCGCCTCATCGTCACAGCGTCCGGCCAGGACGAGCAGGAGCTGCTGACGGCTGCCAGGCCCCTCGGCACCGTGCGCGAGCTGGGACCGGTGCGCAAGCCGTTGACCGAGATCTTCCGCGAGGCACTCACCGCACCGGCTGTCGACGGCGAGAACCCGCCCCGCACCGAGGAGACCACACGATGACGACCACGAGCACGACTACCCGTCCCTCCGGCGCCACACCCGACGCCTCCATGTCCGCCTGGGCCGAGATCCGGCTCGTGGCCGGGCGCGAGCTGCACACCCAATTACTGAAGAAGTCAGCCGTCATCTCCCAGATCATCATGATGGTGCTGGTCGTGGCCGGCATCGTCGCCTACGGCTACTTCTCCGGCGGACAGGACGAGCCCTACCGGCTGGGTGTGACCGGGAGCAGCGCCACTGCGGTCCAGGCCCTCACTGACGCCGCCGGCTCTGAGCTCACGACCTCCTCTGGCCGGCCCGTCGAGATCGTGGACCTGACGGGCCAGGACCCGGCCACCACGCTGGGCGAGGACAGTGCGGACCAGGCCGGGCACGTCGACATGGTCCTGGACCTCGCTGCCGACCAGCCCGAGCTGATGGTCCAGGAGAAGGCGGACCAGGGTGTGGTGGCAGCGCTGAGCGCCCTCATCCAGCAGCGCGCGCTGGCCGACCAGGTCGCTGCCCTGGGTGGGGACCCCGCGGCGGTGAGCCAGGCGGTGGCTGAGGCAGCTCCGAGCGTGACGGTCCTGGACCCGCCGTCGAGCGACCGAGCGGACGCCGGGGTGCGCTACACGACCCTCATGATCGTCAACATCCTGCTCTTCATCGTCATCATGGGTGGAGGCCAGGTCATCGCCATGGGCGTGGTGGAGGAGAAGTCAAGCCGGATCGTGGAGATCCTCCTGGCCTGCGTGCGCCCGACCTCCCTGCTGGCCGGCAAGGTGATCGGGACGGGTCTGGCCGTCATCTCCTCCTACGCGCTTATCGCCGTCGTGGCCGCCGCGACCGCTGCCGTCATGGACGTCCTGCCGAACACGGACCTGCGTCTGGACTCGGTGGTGGCGGTCATGCTGGTGTGGATGGTCGTCGGTTTCGCGACCTTCGCGATCCTCTTCGGGGCCGCAGGCGCCCTGGTCAGCCGTCAGGAGGACATGGGCAACGTGACCATGCCGATCATGATGCTGGCGATGGTGCCCTACATGCTCTCCTTCGTCATGGCCATGGGCAGTCCCCAGTCGGTGGTGTGGCGGGTTCTGGCCTACATCCCGCCCTTCTCCGCCTTCCTCATGCCGGCACGCCTGACCTTCGGGTACTCCGACTGGGGTGAGCAGGCGATCGCGCTGGCGATCGCGCTGGCAGTCCTGCCCCTGCTGGTGCGCCTGGCCGCTCGCGTCTACACCCGGGCTGTGACCCGCATGGGCGCCAGGGTCCCGCTCAAGGAGGTGCTGGGACGCCGGGCCGCCTGATCCTGCGTCATCGCGCAGCCGGCGGTGCTGGTCAGCGCATGTGGGCCGTCCCAGTACCGCCGGGATGCCTCACTCAGCCAGCTCGGGGAACCAGATCGCGATCTCGCGCTCGGCTGACTCATCCGAGTCCGAGCCGTGGATGAGGTTCTCGATGGCGTCCGTGCCCCAGTCACGCCCCAGGTCCCCGCGGATCGTGCCAGGAGGCGCCGTCGTCGGGTCGGTCGGGCCGATCAAGGAACGCAGCCCCTCCACCACACGGTGCCCGCGAGCTACCACCGCCACGAGCGGACCGGAGGTCATGTACTCCACGATCGAGGGGTAGAAGGGCTTGTCCACGTGCTCGGCGTAGTGGCGCTGGAGGATCTCAGGCGTGGCGATCTCACGGCGCAGCGCGATGAGGTCATACCCCTTGGCGTCGATACGGCGCAGGATCTCCCCGGTGAGGTGACGCTGGACGGCGTCAGGCTTGATAAGGATGAGGATGCGGCCCGGGGCCTCAGCCATGGCACTCCTTCGGTAGACGGTACGTATCTCCCGCTCCACCATGGCCCGGACAGGCCAGGAGGGGCGAGGTCGTGCTGCACGCTACACGAGGCAGCCAGCTCCCGGTAGCACCCTCGCGTCCCTCAGCGAGGGTCAGCTCTCCTGGTCCACGGCGGCCAGCGCGGTGTCCGCGGCAGCCTGGATGAGCAGCGCCGTCGAGCAGGCTCCGGGGTCCAGGTGCCCACGCGAGCGCTCCCCCAGGAAGGAGGCACGTCCCTTGCGCGCCTTGAGGGGCAAGGTCTCCTGCGCGCCCTCGTGCGCCGCCGTGGCCGCAGCCTGGAGGACCTCGACCGGGCCCTCGCCGCGATCGGCGGCCTGACGCGCCGCAGCCGCAGCGGGCTGCCAGACGTCCAGCATCGTCTTGTCCCCGGCCTCGGCCCGTCCCCGCAGCCTCACGGCGTCAGCTGCCTCCTGGAGCATCTGCGCCACCTGCGCACCATCGACCTGCGCGCCGTCGACCGTGTGGGAGGCCCGCAGCATGGCCGTGCCCAGCAGCGGCCCGGCGGCACCGCCCACCGTGGTGATGAGCGAGGTCGCCACCAGCTGGAGCACCTCCCCAGCCGTCGTGGGAGCCTGCCCCGCAGCCGCGACCTCGTCCAGTCGCGCCACGGCAGCGTTGTACCCACGCTCCAGGTTCGCGCCGTGGTCGCCGTCGCCGATCGCTGTGTCCAGGGCGGTCAGGGCGTCGCGGTGCTCCTGCACCACGACGGCGCTGCGTCGTACCCACTGGATCGCCCACTCGGCGTCGAGGCTCATGCCATCTCCTTCTTCAGTTCGTCTCATGCGCACTCACGCGCACCACCCGTATGCTTGTTTAAGTCTCCCACGCCATTCCACCTGTGGCGAGGTCTGGGAGCCCACACCCGTCTCAGGCGCGGTGGAACAGCGCCCTGGCCTCAGCCGCCAGGACGACGGACCCGACGATGAGCACGCCTGAGGCCGTCATCGGAGCGTCAAAGCCCTCGGACAGCGCCACGGCCTGCTCGACGCCGGAACCCAGGTCCTCGGCCACGATGACACGGTCCTCGCCGTAGACCTCCCGCGCCACGGCGGCCAGGTCCTCGACCTCCATGGCCCGCGGAGAGTCCATGGGGACAACGACCACGGCGTCCGTAGCCGGCTCCAGGACGGAGAGGATCCCCTCGACGTCCTTGTCCGCCATCGCCCCGACCACGGCCACCAGGTGCTGGAAGCCGAAGGCCTCCTGCACGGCCGGGACCAAGGCGGACACGCCGTGCGGGTTGTGCCCGGCGTCCACGATCACGGTCGGCGAGGAGCGCAGCACCTCCAGGCGCCCGGGCGAGGTCGCCGCAGCGAACCCGTCCTGGACCACCCGGGCCGGCAGAGCCCGCCCGGCGAAGACCGCCTCCGCCGCGGCCAGGGCGAGCAGGGCGTTATGAGCCTGGTACTGCCCGTGCAGGGGGATGAAGACGTCCTCGTAGGTAGCTGCCGCCGTCTTGAGAGTGACCATCTGTCCCCCCACAGCCAGCGTGCGGTCCACCACCTGCAGCACTCCGGCGTCCGTGGCGTCCGGGTCTTCCTGCGTCCCCAGCTCGCGGCGCCACACCACGGCGTGGGCCGCAGCGGCCTCAGCGATGACCTCCTGGGCCTGGCGAGGCTGGGTGGAGGTGATGAGGGTGGCGCCATCCTTGATGATGCCGGCCTTGTTGGAGGCGATCTGCTCGATCGTGTCCCCCAGCCAGGCCTGGTGGTCACGGCCGATGGGCGTGATGACCTCGACGGCGGAGTCGACGACGTTGGTCGAGTCCCAGGTACCGCCCATGCCGACCTCGATCACCGCGACGTCCACCGGGTAGTCGGCGAAGGCCGCGAAGGCCATGACGGTCAGGACCTCGAAGAAGGACATCCTCGGGCCGCCGCTCGCCTGCGAGCGCTCATCCACCATGGCGACGTAGGGGGCCACGTCCTCCCAGGCGGCGATGAAGCCCTCCTCGCTGATGGGCTCACCGTCCAGGCTGATGCGCTCGCGGATGGTGGCCAGGTGCGGGCTGGTGAACCGGCCGGTGCGCATCCCCGTGGCCGCCAGCAGCCGCTCGGTCATCCGCGCCGTCGAGGTCTTGCCGTTGGTGCCGGTGATGTGGACGACCGTGTAGGTGCGTTCGGGGTGGCCGATGATGTCGAGGACCGCCTCGACACGCTCCAGGGAGGGCTGGACCTTGTGCTCAGGGGCGCGAGAGAGGATCTCGGCCTCAACCTGGCGCATACGCGCCGAGACCTCGACGCCGTGGGCGGCTGCGCGCAGATCGGCCTGGTGCTGCTCGATCTCGCTGGCCAGCTCCTCACCCAGGTCGGTGGGATCATCCGCCTGCGGCAGGACCGGCTCCCACTGGTCCCAGTCGTCGCTGTCGTCCTCGTCGACCTCAGCGAGCAGGGCGTCGAGCTGGTCCAGGTCGCCGGAGCCCGTCGAACCCAGCATGTTGTGAGCCACCAGCTCACGCAGGGCCTGCAGGTCCTCTTCCTCCTGTGCCGCCTCACGCTCGGCCTGCGAGATACCGGCCTCACGCACCTGCGCCAGGGTCAGGGACCCGTCCGGGCCTACCAGCGAGTCCTCCTCCTGCGCGGCCTCCAGGTAGGGCATCAGCGCGGGATCAATGCCCTCGATGCCGGCGATGCACCCCTCGGCCTGGGCGGCGAGCTCCGCGCGCAGGGCCTCCAGGCCCTCACTGGGCCGGGCATCGCCGAAGACGGCGTCGACGACCTCCTCGCCCTCGGCGCCCTCAGGGATACCGAAGGCGGCTCCCGGGTGCTGGCCGGTGACGTCGTCGTGCGTGGTGGACATGCTGCGCTCCCCTGCTCGTGTGCGGACCTGGGCCAGCCTAGCCACCGCTGACCGCGCGGTGCTCACGCAGCCGTCCGCTCACGGTGAGACCGATGCGAGAGGGGTCACGCTGGAGGCCTGACGCCCCTGCCCAGCATGGGCGGCCGGGCGGGGCAGTCCGTATGATCCGATATATATAGACAGTGCGCCGCGTCGCCGTGGCGAGGCGCAGGCAACAGGTACCGCCCCTGCGGGCCGTCACAGGCAAAGGAGTCACCCATGGACACCAGCACCGCTCCCCTCACCGAGCTTCCTCCCGTCGGCGCGTGGCTGAGCGACATGGACGGCGTGCTCGTGCGCGAGCACCGCGCCCTTCCCGGGGCCCAGGAGTTCCTCGACGCGCTGAAGGAGAGGGATCTGCCCTTCCTGGTGCTGACCAACAACTCGATCTTCACCAACCGTGACTTGTCCGCGCGCCTGGAGCGCTCGGGCCTGGAGATCCCCGAGGACCGGATCTGGACCTCGGCCAACGCCACGGCGGCCTTCCTGTCCCAGCAGTCGCCCCGTTCGTCCGCCTTCGTCATCGGTGAGGCCGGCCTGACCACCGCCCTGCACAACGCGGGCTACATCATGACGGACCAGGACCCGGAGTACGTGGTGCTGGGCGAGACCCGCAACTACTCCTTCAACGCGCTCACCCACGCGATCCGGCTCATCGAGAAGGGCGCCAAGTTCATCGCCACCAACCCTGATGTCACCGGCCCCTCTGACGAGGGCACGCTGCCGGCCACCGGGAGCGTGGCAGCGATGATCAAGGCCGCCACCGGCCGCTCGCCCTACTTCGTGGGCAAGCCGAACCCCGTCATGATCCGCGCGGGTCTGAACGCCATCGGCGCCCACTCCACCACGGCCGCGATGGTCGGTGACCGGATGGACACCGACGTGCGCGCCGGCGTCGAGGCGGGTCTGCGCACCTACCTGGTCCTGTCCGGCTCGACCTCGCGTGAACAGGTCTCGCTCTTCCCCTTCCGTCCCTTCGCCATCCACGACGGTATCGGCGACCTCATCGCCCACATCGAGGCCGGGGACTGACGGGGTCTCCCCCCCCCCACGAGACGGCGCCGCCACCTTCACACAGGGGGTGGCGGCGCCGTCGCGCTCAGCAGGTCTCAGGCCGTGGCGACCTCGGCGCTGGGCTGGCTGCCCTCCGGGCCGGTGACGAGGTCGATCGCCACGCAGCTGGTCTCAGCCTTGATGAGGTCGAGGTGGGCTCCTGTCCAGGCGTCCTTGTCCGCCGGGACCGTGAGGGTCAGGCGGGCCGGAGCGCCGATCTCCAGGTCGGCGGCCTTGCGCTCGTCCTGGACCAGGCGGATGAGGTCACGCGCCCAGCCCTCGGCCTCCAGCTGCTCGTCCAGGGCGGTGTCGAGCACGATGAAGGCGCCCGAGGCCAGCATCGTGGCAGACAGGGACTCGTCCTCGACGTCGATCCGGTTGGTCAGGGTGAAGGCTGAGTCCTCGGCCTCCAGCACCACCGCGGCGCTGTCCAGGACGACGGCGTCAAAACGCACGTCCCCGTCCTCGGTCAGCGTCCACTCCCCTGCCTTGACGGCGGCGAAGAGCTTAGAGGTGAGCTTGCGGACCTCAGGGGCGAAGGCACGCGGGTTGAGGGTGAGCACCTGCTCCACGTGGTAGCCGGCGTCGGCCGCGTCCAGGATGCGCACCTCCTTGACGTTGACCTCCTCGGCGATCAGCGAGCGGAAGGGAGCCAGACCCGCCGGGTCCGAGGTGGCGATGGTCAGCGTGCGCAGCGGCTGACGCACGCGCAGCTTCTCCGCCTTGCGCAGGCTCAGCGCCGCCGAGACCGCGTCACGGGCCTCGTCCATGGCAGTGACCAGCGCCTGGTCGGCCACGTGGGCGGGCAGGACGGGCCAGTCGGTCAGGTGCACCGAGCGCCCGCCGGTCAGTCCACGCCAGATCTCCTCGCTCACCAGCGGAGCCAGCGGCGCCATGACCTCGGTGAGCACCCGCAGCACGGTGGCCAGAGTGTCGAAGGCCGGGCGCCACACCTGCTCCTCGGCGTCGGAGAAGCGCGAGCGGGAGGTGCGCAGGTACCAGTTGGTCAGCACGTCGATGAACTCACGCACGCTGGCGGTGGCACCGGTGACGTCGTAGGCGCTCATCTGGGTGCGCACCGTGTCCGCCAGGTCCTTGACGCGGGCCAGGACGTAGCGGTCCATGACCGCCAGGCTTCCGCGCGGGCCAAACAGGGAGGGGTCCGTCAGGTCCAGGCCGTCACTGACGTACCCCTGGCCGCCATTGACCTTGCCGGCGTAGAGGGTGAAGAAGTACCAGGTGTTCCACAGCGGCAGGAGAACCTGACGCACGGTGTCACGGATGGCCTGGTCCGTCACGGAGAGGTTGCCTCCGCGCACCACCGGACTGGACAGCAGGAACCAGCGCATCGCGTCGGCACCGTCGCGGTCGAAGACCATGTTGACGTCCGGGTAGTTGCGCAGGGACTTGCTCATCTTCTGCCCGTCCTCACCCAGCAGGATGCCGTGGGAGACCACGGAGGTGAAGGCAGGACGGTCGAACAAGGCGGTAGCCAGCACGTGGAGGAGGTAGAACCAGCCGCGGGTCTGGCCGATGTACTCCACGATGAAGTCCCCGGGGTTGTGGGACTCGAACCACTCGACGTTCTCGAAGGGGTAATGCACCTGGGCGTAGGGCATCGAGCCGGACTCGAACCAGCAGTCCATGACGTCGGGGATACGGCGCATCATCGACTTGCCGGTCGGGTCGTCCGGGTTGGGACGCACCAGCTCGTCGATGGCGGGGCGGTGCAGGTCGGTGACCTTGACGCCGAAGTCGCGCTCGAGCTCAGCGAAGGAGCCGTAGACGTCGCGCCGCGGGTAGGCCGGGTCGTCGGACTCCCACACGGGGATCGGGGCGCCCCAGAACCGGTTGCGCGAGATCGACCAGTCGCGCGCACCCGCCAGCCAGTTGCCGAAGATACCGTCCTTGATGTGGGACGGGGTCCAGGTGATCTGCTGGTTGAGCTCGATCATACGGTCACGGAACTTGGTCACGGCCACGAACCAGGAGGACACGGCCTTATAGATCAGCGGCTTACGGCAGCGCCAGCAGTGCGGGTAGCTGTGGACGTAGCTCTTCTGCTGGACCAGGACGGCACGCTTGGCCTCCTCACGCCGGGCCATGGGGCCCGAGGCGTCACGCAGGTCCACCGTGATCGGCTTGTTGGCCTCGAAGACCTGCAGGCCCTGGTAGTCATGGACCTCGGAGGTGAAGCAGCCGCCGTCGTCCACCGGCAGGACGGGAGCGATCCCGGCCTCCTGGCACACGAACATGTCATCCTCACCGAAAGCCGGAGCGATGTGGACCAGGCCGGTACCGTCCTCGGTGGTGACGTAGTCGCCGGAGATGATGGTCCAGCCCTTGGGGCCGGGGGCCGCGCCCTCGGCACGGTGCCCGGCGTCGTCGTAGTAGTCGAAGATCGGGTGGTAGCGCCGCCCCACCAGCTCCCTGCCCTTCAGGCGTGCGAGGATCTCGGGCTCCTCGCCCAGCTCCTTGGCGTAGGCGCCCAGGCGAGCCTCGCCGAGGACCACGTCCGCTCCGGCAACCGGGGAGTCGAGGTCCTCGGGAACGTGGACGATGACGTAGTCGATGTCGGGGCCAGCGGCCACGGCCTCGTTGGAGGGCAGGGTCCACGGCGTCGTCGTCCAGATCAGGGCCAGCTCGGGGGTGGTGGCGCCCTCACGCAGCGGCTCCTCCAGGCGCAGGCCCACCGTGACCGTGTTGTCCTGACGGTCCTGGTAGACGTCGTCATCCATCTTGAGCTCGTGGTTGCTCAGCGGCGTGCGGTCGTGCCAGCAGTAGGGCAGGACGCGGTAGCCCTGGTAGGCCAGGCCCTTGTCATACAGGGTCTTGAAGGCCCAGATGACCGACTCCATGTAGTCGGGGTTGAGCGTCTTGTAGTCGTTGTCGAAGTCGACCCAGCGCGCCTGGCGGGTGACGTAGCCCTCCCACTCATGGGTGTAGCGCAGCACCGAGGAGCGGCAGGCCTCGTTGAAGGCCTTGATGCCGATGCCGCCGGGGCGGGTGATCTCGGAGACGTCGTCGATGCCGAGCTCGCGCTGGGCCTCCAGCTCGGCGGGCAGGCCGTGGGTGTCCCAGCCGAAGCGGCGCTCCACGCGCTTGCCCATCTGGGTCTGGAAACGGCCGACGGCGTCCTTGACGTAGCCGGTCAGCAGGTGACCGTAGTGGGGCAGGCCGTTGGCGAAGGGCGGGCCGTCGTAGAAGACAAACTCGTTGGAGTGGCCGTTGTCGTCGTAGGCGGGACGGAAGTCAACCGACTCCTTGAAGGTGCCGTCCTGCTTCCAGTAGGCCAGGACCTCCTCCTCCATCTGCGGGAAGGAGGGCGAGGGGGACACGCCGGCCCCGTCGCGGTGCAGGGGGTAGGCGGCCGGGTGGAAGGACTGGCCGGTGTGGGTGGTGGCCTGGGCGTCAGCCATGGGGTGCCTCGCGTCGTGCTCGTGAACAACCGTGTCTCACGAGGACGACGCCGCACCTCCCTCGTGCCCTGGCAGGCCGAGGGCGGGCGGTACCGCGGTACCACCTCGCTTGCCGCGCACGAGGCGCGACCGCTCCTTGGGAGGCTGTACGGGCCTCACCCGCCCGGGTCTAGTGAGGCTGACGGCGGCGCGTGCGCGACGTCGTCGGCCCGTTCTTCCGGGAGGCTCGCCGGTGATACCCGCAGGCCGTGAGGCTGCGGCCGGGTCAGTGCCTGATTGGCGCCGAGTGTATCCGGGCGGGCCTGGCAGGCACCAGCCTGGGCGGCACACCAGGAGCGTCAACCTCGCCACACTGCCCTAGCGCGCCACGGGCTCGCGGTTACCCAGGCGTACCTTCTCCACCTTCTTCTCCGTCTCGAAGTCCGATTCCTTGAAACCGAAGAAGTACGTGCACACGAAGGACACGACCAGAGTGACCACCGAGGCGATCCAGAAGCCGGTGAAGGAGGAGTTAAGCCCCTCGGGGTTGACGAAGGAGGGGAAGCCGACGAAGGCGCCGATGAAGCCCCACATGTTGACGTCGAAGAGCCCAGTGAGCAGGCCGCCCACGGCTTCACCGATCGAGGCGGTGATGAAGACCCGGCCGTACTTGAGGTTGAGGCCGTACATGGCCGGCTCGGTCACCCCGCACATCGCCGAGATCGTGGCAGGTCCTGCCAGGCGCTTGACCCGTACGTTCTTGGCATTGATCCAGATCGCCAGCGCCCCACCGCCCTGGGCGATCATGGACACCGAGACGATGGCGTTGAGCGGCGAGTATCCCGGGTCTGCGATCTGCTGGGAGATGATAGGGATGACGGCCCAGTGCAGGCCGAAGATGACCAGGCACTGGTACAGGCCACCGATGACGAAGCCCGCCACTGGCTAGGACAGGGAGAGCACCCAGGTCATGCCAGAGGCGATGGCTCCCGAGATCGTCATGACGATCGGGCCGAAGACCACGAGCACGAGGGCGGAGACGATGAAGATCTCCAGCAGCGGGGCAAAGATCGATCGCACGACGGCGGGGATGACCTTCTTCAGCCAGGGCTCGATGCGCGAGGCCAGCCAGGCTGCCACGATGATCGGGAAGATGGAGTAGGCGTAGGCGTTGCCCTCCGGCAGCGCCACGGGCAGGCCGAAGAAGTCAGAGTTGAAGACGGTACGTCCGATCTGAGCGGTGACGGTGTGGCCCTCGGTGGCCGGGTTGGACATGGCCACGACGCTGGGATAGGTCAGCACCCCACCGATGATCGCCACGATGATGGGGTCCGCCCCCAGGCGGCGGGCCGCGGTGAAGCCGATGATGATGGGCAGGAAGTAGAACATCGACGAGCTCATGGCGTCGATGAAGGTGTAGGTCGGGGTCCCGGAGTCCACCACGTCGAGCTGGGTGAGCAGGGCCAGGATGCCCTTGAGGATGCCGGAGGCCGCCAAGACGCCGATGACCGGGATCATGGAGCCGGTGATGACACCGATGAGGCTGGAGAAACCGTACTCCCCGGACATCGGACGCCCGTCCTGATCCACCGGCCCGAAGGGAGCCCGTGCCGGTCCACCGAACTTGCTCACCCAGTTAGTGGGCAGCGAGCCGTCAGCCTTGGCGGGACGGATGTAGAAGTAGTCGCGGTAGCGCTGGTGGCCTGCAAGCGCGGCCTGGAACCAGGCGTGCTGGGTGGAGACGTGGTTGAGGACCATGTCGAGCATAGGGCTGATGCCGTGCGCCGCCAGCGCCTGGGTCAGAGCGTCAAAGTCCTCCATCGCACCCATGGCCGGGTCGATGGCCCGGTAGTCGGCGATGTCATAGCCGTTGTCCCGCCCCGGTGAGGGGTAGAAGGAGTTGAGCCAGACGTAGTCCACCCCGAGGGAGGCGATATAGGGGACCTTCTCGATCACCCCTCGCAGGTCCCCGACGCCGTCGCCGTCGGTGTCCCGGTAGGACTTGGGGTAGACCTGGTAGACGACGGCGTCGTGGAAGCCGTGCTGGGCTCTCATGCCACTCCTCACTTACGCAATCTGGACTCAGCGTGTGATTGAGTACGCACCGTTGACGACGGTTGCGCAAGCCCCGCCAGCTCGGCTCAGGTAGGCGTAGGCAGGATCAGGCTGACTCAGACAACGTCCTGGCCGGTCCCCACGATCCCGGTCCCGGCCGCAGAGTCGGAGGTGGAGCCAAAGCCCTCATCCTGAAGGACTCCGCTGCCACCTGATGATCCACCCTCATCGCCCGAGTCCTGCGAGTCAGAGCCCTGCGAGCCCGAGTCAGGCGTGGTCCGCCCTGCCTGTCCAGATCCGTCCTGCCCCTGCTGCCCCGAGGCTCCGGGCCCCTGGCCGCCCATGCCACCAGGGCCACCCTGGCCGCCGCCACCAGGTCCGCCCTGGCCACCCGGTCCGGCAAACGAGCCCTGCTCCGGCGCCCCGTCAGAGCCCACCAGGGCATGGGTACCCCAGCCCAGTCCGAAGGAGGCTGCAACCACCGCGACGCTGGCGGCCACGCGCACCGACAGACGGCGGTACCACGGTTTCCGAGCAGCCGCCGCCTCAGCGGCCACCAGACCGAGCAGGCCATCGGCGCCAGCCACAGGCTGAGCAGGGGTGAGGTGGGAGGACGCGCCATCGCGCTGCAGCGTCGGCGCCTGCTCGCCACCCTCGGGCTGCTTCGGTTCCCCAGCCGTGGGCAGCATGGCCGTCACCTGCTGATGCTGGACAGCACTGCCTTGCGGGGATGCGTCATCGTGCGCCGGAAGGCTGCCGGTGGGCTCGTCGTGGCCGCTCATGAGTCTCCTCTCGGGATCCCCTCCACTCCTGTGGAGTTACCCCCGAGACTACGAGCGTCCCCTCATTGCCTTCTGACTAGTTCTTATGACCTTTCTGTGACCCTGATGGGCTCACAGTGTCCGCGCGACGACGGTGTTGGAAGCCTGCGCTCGCGGCCGGACGATGAGGGAGTCAATGTTGACGTGGGCCGGTCGCTCCAGGGTCCACACCACGCACTCAGCCACGTCCTCGGCACTCAGCGGCGCCTGGACACCGGCATAGACCGCCTCCGCCCTGGCCCGGTCACCATGGAAGCGGTTAAGGGAGAACTCCTCGGTCGCCACCATGCCCGGAGCAACCTCGATGACGCGCACCGGCTCCCCCACCAGCTCCAGACGCAGGGTGTTGGCGATGATGCGCTCGGCGTGCTTGGCCGCGACGTAGCCGGCGCCTCCCGGGTAGGTGTCATGGGCAGCGGTCGAGGTCAGGAACAGCACATCCCCTCCACGCTCACGCAGACCGGGCAGGAAGGCCTGAGTCACCGCGAGCGCGCCGAGCACGTTGCGCTCGTACATCGCGGCCCACTCCCCTGCCTTCCCGTCAGCCACCGAGTCCGTCCCCAGGGCGCCACCGGCGTTGTTGACGACGGCGTCAACCGGGCCGCCCGCCAGCACCTCGCGTGCCAGGCGAGCGACGTCGTCGGGCTCCTGCAGGTCCGCTGCCACCCAGCCGCAGCCGGTCTCGTCAGCCAGTGCCTGGAGGCGCTCAGCCCGCCGAGCGGTGGCGACCACCTCCCAACCGTGACGGCGCAGGAGACGGACGGTGGCTGCTCCGATCCCGGTGGAGGCTCCGGTGACGACGGCGCGGCGGACGGGGGCGGTGGAGGTGGTAGTCATAGGAGCATTCTCCCCACCGCGCCGCCCCTGCGCGATAGCGTGAGGCCATGCACGTCGACGACGCCGCGCCATCTGCACTGCCGGGTACCGCCACTGCGGCTCCGGGCCACTCCAGGCAGGAACCCGGCTGGGTCCGGCACGCCATCGCCTGGCACGTCTACCCGCTGGGCGCCGTCGGCGCCGAGCCGCTGTGTCCGCCTGGAGACCCGCAGGACCCTGACTCGCCGGCCGGGTTGGTGGCCGATGAGCACCGCCTGGCGCGGCTCGTGCCCTGGCTGGACCACCTCATCACCCTGGGCGCCAATGTCCTGCTGCTCGGGCCGGTCTTCCACTCCATGTCCCACGGCTACGACACGGTTGACTACTACCACGTCGACCCCAGGCTGGGCACCAACGAGGACCTGAAAGTCCTCATCGACCAGGCCCATGCGCGCGGCATCAGGGTGGTCCTCGACGGCGTCTTCAACCACACCGGGATCGAGCACCCTTCCTTCGCCGGTCTGGCTCAGAGCGGCCCACGCTCGCCCGAGGCAGGGATGTACCGGCTTTCCTGGCCTGAGGGGAGCTGGGCGCCGGGCGCCGCCCCCAGTGACTACGCTCGCTTCGAGGGGCAGGAATGGCTGCCCGAGCTGGACCACACCAGCCCTGACGTGGTGGAGATGGTCAGCGAGGTGATGGAGCACTGGTGCGCTCTTGGGGTGGACGGGTGGCGGCTGGACGCTGCCTACGCCGTCCCGCCAGCCTTCTGGACCCAGGTCCTGCCCCGACTGCGCTCGCGCTTTCCTGAGGTGTATGTCTTCGGCGAGGTGATCCACGGCGACTACGCCCAGGTGGTCACGGACTCCGGCATGGACTCGGTTACCCAGTACGAGCTGTGGCAAGCGGTCTGGCACGGCCTGGCTGAGGAGAACTTCTACGAGCTCGACTGGTGCCTGGGCCGCCACGCCCACCTCCTGCCCGTCTTCGTGCCGGTCACCTTCCTCGGCAACCACGACACCACGCGCATCGCCAGCGCACTGGGCTGCCGTCCCGGTGGGGCGCGCCGGCTCGCCCACGCCGTCGCCCTGCTCATGACGCTGCCTGGCACGCCCGTTATCTACTACGGGGACGAGGAAGGGCTCGAGGGGGTCAAGGAGGAGAGGCTGGGAGGCGACGACGCGGTGCGCCCTGCGCTGCCGGCCGAGCCCTGGTCACGTCAGCCAGCCCTGCCCACCGGCCAGCGCCCAGGGGCTGAGGTTGAGGACCTCTACCGCCAGCTCATCGCGCTGCGCCGTCGCCTGTCCTGGCTCCATGACGCCGAGGTCACCACCGTGCACCTGGACAACCGGCTCCTCAGCCTCAGGCTGGCCCCCAGAGCCAAGGAGCCGGGAGGTCAGGATGCCGGCACCTCACCGACCTCGGTGGTCCTGGCCTTGTCCCTGGAGGAGCACGAGGCCTGGCTGCCCACCCGCGGCGCGCACACGGTCCTGGCCACGGACCGTCAGGCACCCGCCCCGCGCGCCGAGCGCGACGGCGTCGTCCTGCCGCCGTGCGGATGGGCGGTGCTGGGCTGACCGGGCAGCATGCCCCGCCGTCGTCCCTGGTATCTCAGTTCAGCATCCCGAACAGGTCCTTGGGGTCGCTGGGCGCGGCGACGAGGTCGATCTCCTCGTAGAAGCGCTCTCCTCCCTGCTGCTTGAGGCAGTCCTCCAGGAAGACCAGGCCCGTGAAGTCCTCGACCGCGAAGCCGACGCCGTCGTAGACCGTGACCTGCTCGGCGCTCGTGCGCCCTGGCTGAGCGCCTGCCAGCACCTCCCACAGCTCGGTGACCGGGTAGTGCGCCGGCTTGGCCTGGATCTCCCCCTCGATCCGGGTCTGCGGGGTGTACTCGGTGAAGACCGGGCCCATGTCCAAGATGCCGGGGTCGAGCTCGGTCTTGCCCGGGCAGTCGCCCCCGATGGCGTTGAGGTGGACGCCGGGGCGGATGTCGTGGCGGGACAGGACCTGAGCGTTGCGCTTGTCCGCGGTACAGGTGGTGATGATGTCCGCCCCGGCCACGGCCTGGGAAGCCGAGTCGGCGATCTCGACCTCGATGTCGTAGGCGGCGAGGTTGCGGCGCAGCTTCTGGCTGGCCGCCGGGTCGACGTCGTAGACGCTCACCCGCTCGATCGGCCGCACGGCCCGGTTGGCCAGCACCTGGAACTCCGACTGCGAGCCGGCACCGATGAGGGCCAGGTGGCGCGAGTCCTGCCGGGCCAGCAGGCGGGTGACCATCCCAGAGGTTGCTGCGGTACGCAGGGCGGTGAGCAGAGTCATCTCCGCCAGCAGCCGCGGGTAGCCATTGTGGACGTCAGCCAGGACGCCGAAGGCGGTGACCGTCTGATATCCCCGAGCGGGGTTGGAAGGGTGGCCGTTGACGAACTTGAAGGCGTAGGTCTGCCCGTCGCTGGTGGGCATGAGCTCGATGACGCCGATCTCGGAGTGCGAGGCCACACGCGGACGAAGCTCAAAGCTGTCCCACCGCCTGAAGTCCTTCTCCATCGCTTCGATCATGCCGGCCAGCAAGGTCTGCGGCCCGGTCTGCCTCATCCAACGAACCATGTGGGGAACGTCGACGAATCGCATCGTTACTCCTTGGAGCCACGGTCACCGCTGTCGCCCTCGCCCTCGTTGGCACCGACGAGCTGACCGTCATCTCGACTGTACGGGCCGGTGACCAAGCAGGCAACGTCTTTGACGGAGCTGATCTACTAGCCTGGCCGCATGACGACTTTTGGCTTCATCGGTGCGGGCAACATGGCGGGCGCGATCGTGCGTGGGGCGGTGGCAGCAGGCCTGACCCGCCGCGCTGACAAGGGCGGGGCGGGCCACCGAGTCCTGGTGACCTCTGCCCACGGCTCGGCGGCCCGGTTGGCGCAGCAGACCGGCGCTGAGCTCGTGGCGCAGGCCAGCGCGCTGGTCCAGGAGTCGGACGTCGTCGTCCTGGCCGTCAAGCCGCATGTGATCCCCGGAGTCCTGGAAGAGCTCAGTCAGGAGCTCGCAGCGAGCAAGCCCCTCGTGGTCTCCATCGCGGCGGGACTGAGCCTGGAGAAGCTGGAGGCGATGCTGCCCGCGGGCACCCGCGTGGTGCGAGCGATGCCGAATATGGCGGCAGCGGTGGGCGAGTCCATGACGGCGCTGGCGGCCGGGAGCGCAGCCGGCCAGGAGGATCTGGACATCGTCGAGGAGCTCATGGCGGCCGTCGGACGCACAGTGGTGCTTGCGGAGAAGGACTTCTCCGCCTTTATCGGGCTGGCTGGCTCCTCCCCCGCCTTCGTCTTCACCTTTATTGACGCCCTGGCACGTGCCGGCGTGCTGGGTGGGATCCCCAAGGCCCAGGCTGTCGAGATCGTCGCGCAAGCGGTGGCGGGCTCAGCCCGCACGGTCCAGGCGGAGGCGGAGCGGCGCGAGCGCGGCGAGGCAGGGCGGACGCCCGCCGACCTCGTTGACGCCGTGTGCTCGCCAGGCGGGACCACTGTGGCCGGGGTGGTCGCGATGGAGCAGGCAGGCTTCTCCTGCGCAGTCATTGAGGCCTTCCGTGCCACCGTGGCCCGGGACCGGGAGCTCGGGGCCTAGCCCTCCACCCGCATCAAGACCGCATCAAGACCGGGGTTTCCTGTGTGCAACCGGGGGCTACGCACTGTCTAGCCCCCGGTTCAGAACGCCACATCGCAGTGGCCCACCCAGCCCGTTTCTCTATCGTCGTTCCCACTTGCATTATGCAGACAGCTTGCTAAACTCCCTTTCATTAAAGATGTGGTGCGGACCACTGACGTCACGCCACAAGAAAGGGCTCAAAGATGAGCACTCGCACCTCCTCAGATCAGCGAATTCGTCCGCGTACGGACGGACACTGCACCAGGGTCGACGCCGTCCTGGCAGCACTACGGCGCCACCAGACAACGACAGTCTCGCTCCTCGCTCAGGAGACCGGATACTCCCGCCCGACTGTCACCGCCACCCTTGACGAGCTGTGCGCTAACAGCCTTGCTGAAGAAGCCTCACTCAGCGACCAGGGGGTAGGACGGCCCGCAACCTCTTGGCGCATCCGCCCAGATGCAGGAATCATCATCGGCGTCGACCTACTAGCCACCTCAATGCTCCTGGTTGTGGTCAACCTGCGAGGAGAGGTTCTCCTCGCCCACCAGTACACCCTGGACACCGACAATGCCGACCGCCGCCTGTCTCAGCTGAGCTCGTTCATCCACGAGGCTGCCCAGGCCCAGCAGGACTCAGGGCGACTACTAGCGGTAGGCGTCTCAGCAACCGGCGTCGTCGACCCAGACGGCTCCATCGTCGCTTCTGACTTTGTCCCGGTGTGGTCCGGTTTTCCTCTTGCCGAACGCCTGGCCCAGGCTCTGGGCGTACAGGTCATAGTCGAGAACGACATCAATATGGCCGCCTTCGGCGAGTACACGTTGCGATACCAAGAACACCGGGTTGAAGCAGACTCGTGCCTGTTTCTGGTCCAGTTCACCCGGGGGCCCCGCACGGGGCTCATCCTCGACGGCCAGGTCCACCGCGGACGTCGTTGGAAAGCTGGAGAGATCTCCGAGCTCATCGATCTACGCACCGGCGACGAGCCAGATGAGGAGTGGATGTCGCGTACGGCCTTGGCCATCGCCACGGTCTCGGCAGTCCTCGATCCAGACATCGTCGTGCTCTCCGCCTCCAACGCCCATATGCGAGACGCCATCCTCCAAGTCATCCAGCGCCTAGACGATCTCCAGGACAAGAACGGCTCACGAATCCGCCTAGAGCTAGCGGAGCTGGAGGGAGCCGGTTCTGTCATCGGCGCTATCCACACGGCGCTGGCAGCAGCAGGCACTGTCCTGACCGGAGTCCTTTCTCCGACCCCTGTACATCTCACCGGTACCGCCAGCATCACGGCAGCCTCTATGAAGGGATCTCACAGTGTCATGAACCTGTTCCAATCGTCCAGCAAGCCAGAGACCTTACGCGCAGGCATCGTTGGCGTCGGCGCGCGCTCACGTTTTGCCCTAGCATGCGAACGCCCAGAGAACAACGCGCACATCACCGCAGTGTGTGATCCCCACCCACTCGTGCGTGAGCGCGTGCGTGAGCGCCTTCGACGCGATCCGGACTCGCTATCGGTCACCAGCAGCGTCGAAGAACTCGTCAAGACCGGCATCGACATTGCCTTTGTCACCTCCCCTGACGACACCCACGCCTCGGTCACCTGCGACCTGCTCGAAGCAGGTATCCCGGTCTACCTGGAAAAGCCACTAGCCATCGATCTCGAGGGAGCCACCCGGATCCTCCAGACCGCCTATCGCACAGGCACAGGTCTGTACGTCGGACACAACATGCGGCACATGAACGTCGTGCGGTCCATGCGTGACATCATCCGCTCCGGCCGTATCGGCGAGGTCAAGGCCATATGGTGCCGCCACTTCGTCGGCCACGGCGGGGACTACTACTTCAAGGACTGGCACGCCGAACGAAGTCACGTCGGTGGTCTGCTGCTGCAGAAGGCCGCCCACGATATCGATGTCATGCACTGGCTCGCCGACTCTCACACAAACGAGGTAGTGGCTATGGGAGGCCTGACCCTCTACGACCAGGTCGCCAGCAGGGCGGACAACTCTGATGAGCTGATGAGCGACTGGTTCGCCACCAGCCACTGGCCTCCTCTCGCCCAGGAGCGGCTCAACCCGACCATCGACGTCGAAGACCTGTCGATGATGCTGATGCGTATGGAGTCCGGCGTCTACGCCTCCTACCAGCAGTGCCACTACACACCCGACTACTGGCGCAACTACACCGTGATCGGCACCGAGGGCCGGATCGAGAACTTCGGCGACGGCGAGGGCGGGCTCATCCGGCTATGGGCTTCGCGCTCGGACTACTCCCCTGACGGGGACACTTCCTTCCCCATCCTGGGAGATGCCGGCGGCCATAGCGATGCTGATGTCCTCACGGTCACCGAATTCATCCGATTCGTGCGCGATGGAGCGCCGACGGATACCTCACCGTTAGGCGCCTGGTACGCCGTCGCTGCAGGCATTCAGGCCACCGATTCCCTACGCCACGGGTCGCGCCCCGAGCAGATTCCACCCCTCCCTGACGACCTCATCAACTACTTCAACAACAACCAGCGCAAGCAGTCGTGAGCCTCCTGCCCACGACCTCATCACAGAACAAAGGAGTTCACCATGCGCACCATCTCCCGTCGCACCGCACTGGCCAGCGGCCTGGCAACCGGAGTCGCCCTCACCCTGGCTGCCTGTGGAGGAGGCGAGGACTCGGGCGGCTCTGACGGCAAGATCACGGGCAACCTAACCTTCTCCTTTTGGGACCAGAACCAGAAGGTGGCCATCGACCAGCACATCGCAGAGTTCGTCAAACTCCACCCCGAGGTCAGCATTACAACCTCGATCACGCCCTATGCACAGTACTGGACCAAGCTGCAGACCCAGGCCGAGGGGGACAATCTCCCAGATCTGTTCTGGATGAATGGTCCGCATATCGAGCTTTACGCATCCAACGGAATGCTGGAACCCCTGGACGACCTGGCTGATGTCTCATGGGACAACTACCCGCAGGCGTTGGTGGACCTCTACACGGTAGAGGACAAGCACTACGGCGTCCCCAAGGACTACGACACCGTCGCTGTGTTCTATAACAAGAAGCTCTTCGATGCCGCTGGGGTGGCCTACCCCCAGGAGGACTGGACCTGGGAGGACTTCACAACGACGGCGAACACCATCTCGACTGCTCTGAAGGACGACGGTGTCTACGGCGTTGCCACCGGCCTGGCTGGAGGACAGGAGGGCTGGTACAACACCGTCCATCAAGCAGGCGGCTTCATCATTGAGGATGGCAAGTCCGGCTACGACCACGATGCGTCGATCAAGGGGATCGAGTTCTGGAAAGAGCTCATCGCCTCAGGCGCCAGCCCGTCCCTGGAAGCGATGGCGGATACCAAGCCCAACGTCATGTTCGAGTCCGAGAAGGCAGCCATGACCTGGTCCGGAACCTGGATCGTCTCCGAGTTCGCCGAGAAACTGCCGAACAAGGACCACGTGGACATCGCGCCCCTGCCCAAGGGCGAGCAGCGCGCCTCGGTCATCCACGGTCTGACCACGGTCGTGGCAGCTGGCTCAGAGAACAAGGCGGCCGCCAAGGCTTTCGTCTCCTTCCTGGCACAGAAGGAGCAGCATCTGAGGGAAGCTGAACTAGGCATCGCCAACCCCGCCTTCAACGGCACACAGGAGACCTTCCAAGACTCCCAGCCTCAGTGGAACATGAAGGCATTTGCTGAAGCGGCCACTGACTATGCCGTGCCCTACCCGGTATCCAGGAACACCCAGGTGTGGAACGACTTCGAGGAGCAGCTCCTGCCTGAGGCCTTCTCTGGCAAGCGGGACGTGTCTGAGGTCTGTAAGGAGCTCGCCGCCAAGATGAACGAAGCGCTGCAGTCGGAGTAACCCCATGCAGCGATCTCCCGAGCGGACCAGGACCAGGCCGCGCGGTCGGATCCACCTCGCTGAGGCGAGGACCGGAGCGCTATTCGTGCTTCCGGTCCTCGCCGGCGTGGCGGTGTTCTACCTCTACCCGATCCTGAAGAACTTCTATTCCTCTTTCACCCAGCCCAATGTCTTTGGCACCTCTTCCAAATTCGTCGGACTGGCTAACTACGAGAAGCTGGCGACCGACTCCGCCTTTGGCAACGCCACTGTCAACACCCTGACCTACACCGTGGTCCTCATGCTGGGGATCCCGATCGCAGTGATATTTGCGTCGCTGATCTCCAGGCCAGGGCTGCGCTTCGCCAAGCTCTATCGGATTGCTTTCTTCATGCCTTACATCGCAATGCCTACAGCAATCGCACTGGTATGGCGTCTGATGTTTAATGGGGACTTCGGAATTATCAATCAGGCCCTACGGAGCATTGGTATCTCTGATCCGCCCTACTGGACCTCCACACCCGGTTTTGCCATCGTGGCAGTGTCAATCGTAGGGATGTGGTCTTCCATTGGATTCAACATGATCATCCTGTCAGCTGGTCTGCAGGCAATTCCCTCCGAGCTCTACGAGGCAGCCTCGATCGATGGCGCCTCCCACTGGCGCCAGTTCCGTTCCATTACCGTCCCACTCCTCACTCCATCTATCTTCTTCCTCACGGTTATTCAGGCAATCAACGGGTTCCAGGTCTTCGACCTTCTCTTCGCCATGATGGGCTCAAACAATCCCGCTATGCCCCATACCCGCACCTTTGTCTACCTCTTCTACAACGAGGCCTTCATGGTCAACCACAAGGGGTATGCCGCGGCGATCGCGATGGCCATCCTGCTCGTCGTTGGAATCCTGACCGCGCTCCAGTTCAAGCTACAGAAGAAGTGGGTGCAGTATCTTGCCTAATCTGCCACTCAAGAAGGGCGCATTGACTCCCACCCGCAGGGTCAAGCGCAATGACACCTGGGCTCATATCGCACTGTGTCTGGCCTCGATCGTCATGGTCTTTCCCTTTATTTGGCAATTGATCATGTCGATCTCCACCAACTTTGAGATCCAAGCGGTTCCGGTCCGGTTCTTCCCGGAGACGCCGCAGTGGCACAACTACGTGGACGTCTTTACCAAGCTACCTTTCCTCAACCAGCTCGGAGTGTCCGTCCTGATCACAGTGATCCGTACCCTCGGCCAACTTATCCTGTGCTCGTTGGCCGGTTATGCCTTCGCCCGTCTGCGGTTTCCCTTTAAGGGAGCCATCCTTGCCCTCATCTTGGCCATCCTCATGGTGCCAGGCCAGGTCTACCTGATCCCGCAGTACCAGATCATCCAGGACCTCCATCTGCTGGAGACCCCCTGGGGCGTAGCACTGCCGGGTATCTTCTCTGCCTTCGGTACCTTCCTGATGCGTCAGTCCTTCATGTCACTGCCGCGTGAGCTGGAAGAGTCAGCACGTCTGGACGGGGCTTCCCCCTTCCAGACCTTCTGGAAGGTCATGCTGCCTCTGGCCCGCCCCGGCCTGTCCGCAGTTGCCATTACCACCGTCCTCTGGTCCTGGAATGACCTGCTGTGGCCTTTAGTTGTCACTACTCGTGAGACCTCGATGCCACTGAGCGCTGGAATTGCCACGCTGGCCGGCCGGACCGAGGTCGACTACTCGGTCATGATGGCGGCCTCGGTAATGGCCATGGCACCCGTTCTCATTCTGTTCCTCCTGCTGCAAAAGCGCGTCGTCGAGGGACTCGCCTTCTCTGGAATGAAAGGTTAATTCTCGTGATCTCTCTTGGAATCATTGGCACAGGCGGTATCGCCCGTGCCCATGCGCCGGGCTGGCTCGCCCACGCCCAAGCGATCTACCTGTACTCGCTTCAGGGTGCCGAGGAGTTCGCCCGTGAGCTGGAGCAGATGCAGGAGCGCAATCCTGGTCTGACCGGAGGACGGCACGTACCGATCCAGGTCTGCTCGCAACTGCCTGAGATGCTTGAGAGTGTGGAGGCCGTTGATATCTGTACACCCACGGACACCCACGCAGAGCTCGCTCGACAGGCGTTGGAGGCAGGACTCGATGTCCTGTGCGAGAAGCCGTTGGCGCGCACGCTAGACCAGGCTGAAGAGATCGCGTCCCTCGCTCATTCATGTCACCGCACGCTCTATCCCGCACACGTGGTGCGATTCTTCCCGGCCTACGTGCAGGCCAAGAAGGCGGTCGAGCGTGGTGAGATCGGGCAGCTGGCCGTCTGCAGGTTCCGTCGGGCTGGTTCTTACCCGAGCTGGTCCTCGTGGTTTGCTGATGAGGAACGTTCAGGTGGCCTTGTCATGGACCTCGCCATCCATGACCTGGATCAAGCCCTGTGGATTGCCGGACCGGTCGACACGGTCTACGCCACCCTGGCCCACGCTCAGGGCGAGGGCGATCTGCCCATCGAGATGCTTGACTGCACCCTGACACACTCTTCCGGCGCAGTCAGTCAGGTTCAAGCGATCTGGGGACCGCCGGGAATGCGGTTCACCACGGAGTTCTCCCTGGCAGGCACCACCGGCAAGCTCAGCTACGCCTCCGCCCACGACCTGCCCATCTCCACCAACGGCGGCAGCGACGGGGCTACCACGATCCCCTCGTCCTCAAGCCCTTCTCCGTACACCGCCGAGATCGAGGACTTCCTGGCCACCCGTGCGCACCACGACCATGAACCAGTCGTGAGCGCCATCGATGGAATCGCGGCGATCCGCCTTGCCCAGGCGGTGGCACGTTCTATCCAGACCAACAGCCCCGTGACCTGCCACAACCTGGAGGTGGCATGATGCCGCGTCAACTCAAGATTGCTGTCGCTTCCTTCGCTCATGTCCATGCTGCTGGATATGCCACGCTGCTGGCCTCCATGCCAGACGTCACGCTACTGTGTGCCGACCCGGATGGTGCACAGACCTCTGCCACTGAACCCGGGCAGCTGCGCGGCCGGGCACTAGCCGATCACCTGGGAGTCAGCTACGTCGACACCTATGAGGAGCTCTTCGCCTGGAAACCCGACGGAGTCATCATCTGCTCCGAGAACACCCGCCACGGTGAGCTCATCGAGATGGCCGCAGCGGCCGGTGTCCCCATGCTGTGCGAGAAACCGCTCGCGGTAACCCGCGCCGAGGCTCAGCGTTACACCGCCCTGGCTGCCGACGCCGGGGTCTTCCTCATGGTTGCCTACCCGGTACGCTTCGCGGCCGAGTTCCAGGACCTGGCCACCGCCATCAGGCGCAACGAGCTTGGCAGCGTCGTCGCCCTGAGCGGGACCAATAACGGCAAGATCCCAGTTGGTGACCGTCGTTGGTTCACTGATCCCAGGCTCGCAGGCGGTGGAGCACTCGTGGACCACACCGTCCACGTCGCCGACTTGGCCGACGCGCTGTTTGAGTCCGAGCCTGTCCGGGTCCGCGCGGTCTCCAACCAGATTCTCCACCGCGCCGTCCCCGGCGTCGATGCCGAGACGGCGGGCCTGGTTCAGGTCGAGTACGCCAACGGACTGAGCCTGAGCATCGACTGCTCGTGGAGCCAGCCCTCCCAGGCACCTGTGTGGGGCGGCCTCACGCTTGACGTGCTGACAACCACGACGCTCGCGCACATCGCGCCGTTCGGCCACGGGCTGTCTGGCATGACCGATGAGGGCAGGCGCGCGCTCTTCCTCGGATTCGGTGAGAACCTCGACGCCAAGATGATCGACGCGTTCAAGCGCGGGATCCGCGACGGGCACGCCCCCGTGCCTGACGGTGCTGCAGGGACCCGCACCGCGACGATCGTCGAGGCCGCCCTGATCTCGGCTGCATACCAAGGAGGTGTGGTCGACTGCGCGACCATGCAGGTCGTGTCCTCAGCCTCCTAGTCACAGGCAGAAGCCACGGGGCGGTTCGCCGGATTCTCTCCCGGTGGACCGTCCCGTGGCGTCATGTCACGCAGAACGTGGAGCTCAGCGCTTGGCCGGAGGCTCCCCCAGCTCGACGGCAGTGACCGTTACGGGAGCCGCCTGGACGGCCTCGTCCCCCTCCGCCGTCGTCCCGGCGGCCGACGGCGCGCCAGCCGCGACCTCGAAGGTACCGGTGACCTTGGCGGCCTCCAGCAGGTCAGCGCGCACGGCCTCCACCGCCGCGACCAGCTCCGGAGCCACGGTCAGGCTCGCCGAGAGGATCGGCGTCTTCTGACTGACCTTGGCCTCCGACTTCACCTTGCGCAGCGCCGCAAGCGCTACACCAGCATGCACCACGAGCTCGGCGTCCGCCTCGCCGGCGCCCGCCCGCAGCCCCTCGGCGGTGGGCCAGGCAGCGCGGTGCACCGAACCGGTGCGGTACCAGGACCACACCTCCTCGGTGACGAAGGGCAGGAAGGGAGCGAACAGGCGCACAAAGGTGTCCACCGCAATAGCGAGGGTGGTGCGGGCCGAGGCCACCGCAGCGGCATCGTGCGTGCCCTCGAAGTCGTTGGCGCGGTCCTTGACCAGCTCGATGTAGTCGTCGCAGAAGGTCCAGAAGAAGGACTCCGTCGCCTCCAGCGCGCGAGCGTGCTCGTAGCGGTCGAAGGCAGCCGTCGCGGTGTCGACGACGCCAGCCAGCGCGGCCAGCACCGCCCGGTCAATCGGCTCGGTCACCTTGGTCACGTCCAGGCTCGGGGCTGGCACGGCAGCCAGCGTCGCCTCGTCAGCGTCCCACGGCACGCCCATCGACAGAGCGAACTTGGAGGCGTTGAGGACCTTGATTGCCAGGCGGCGGCCAACCTTGATCTGGGCCTCCTCGAAGGCCGGGTCCAGTCCCAGGCGGGCCGAAGCAGCCCAGTAGCGCACGGCGTCCGAACCGTACTTGTCCAGCAGACCCATGGGCGTGACCACATTGCCCTTGGACTTGGACATCTTCTTGTGGTCAGAGTCCAGGATCCACCCGGAGATGCCAGCGTGCTTCCAGGGCAGAGCGCCGAACTCCAGGTCAGCACGCACCACGGAGGAGAACAGCCAGGTACGGATGATGTCCTGGCCCTGCGGGCGCAGGTCCATGGGGTAGACACGAGCGAAGAGGTCCTCGTCCTCCAGCCAGCCCGAGACCAGCTGCGGGGACAGGGAGGAGGTGGCCCAGGTGTCCATGATGTCGAGCTCACCGACGAAGCCGCCGGGCACCCCACGCTGGTCCTCGGTGTAGCCGGGAGCCGGGTCAGAGGACGGGTCCACTGGCAGGGCGGACTCCTCAGGGGTGATGATCGCGTCGTAGTCGACCTCGCCGTCGGCGCCGACCTTGTACCACAGCGGGAAGGGGACGCCGAAGAAGCGCTGGCGGGAGATCAGCCAGTCGTTGTTCAGCCCCTTGACCCAGTTCTCGTAACGCACCCGCATGAAGTCGGGGTGGAAGTCGAGCTCCGCGCCGCGCTCCAGCAGCTCAGCGTTCAGGTCCTTACCGGTGGCCGGGTTGGTCCAGGCCTTGCCACCGTTGCGGATGTACCACTGGCGAGAGGTGACGATCTCCAGGGGCTTGTCGCCCTTCTCGAAGAAGTTGGTCTGACGCACCGTCTTGGTGGGCTCGCCGCGCATCTCGCCGGTCGCCGTCAGCTCATCAACCAGGACCTTGCGAGCGGAGAAGGTGGTCTTGCCAGCCATCGCCTCATAGACCTCGCGGCCGTGGGCGTCGGTGATCCACTCGGGGGTCTCGGTCTCCAGGCGACCGTCCTTACGCAGGATCGCGCGCAGGGGCAGGTCGAGGTCACGCCACCAGTCGATGTCCGTGGTGTCACCGAAGGTACAGCACATGGCGATGCCGGCGCCCTTGTCCATCTCCGCCTCAGGGTGGGGCAGGACGGGGACCTCGACGCCGAAGACCGGGGAGGCGACGGTGGTACCGAACAGAGGCTTGAAGCGCTCGTCGTCAGGGTGGGCGATGAGGGCCACGCAGGCCGGCAGGAGCTCGGGTCTCGTGGTCTCGATGCAGATGTCCGCGGTACCGGCCGGGCCCTCCTCGATGGGGGCGCCGGCGTCCTTGGCGGCCTGGGCCGCGGCAGGGTCGACGACGTGGAAGGCCAGGCGGTGGTAGAAACCCGGGTACTCGCGCGACTCGAGCTCAGCCTGGGCGACGGCGGTCTGGAAGGTCACGTCCCACAGGCCAGGGGCCGCGGCCTGGTAGGCCTCGCCACGAGCGAGGTTGCGCAGGAAGGCGGCCTGAGCCACCTTGCGGGCCCGCACGCCGATGGTCTGGTAGTTCTGCTTCCAGTCAACCGACAGGCCAAGGTGACGCCACAGTGCCTCGAACTGAGCCTCGTCCTCAACAGTCAGGCGCTCGCACAGCTCGACGAAGTTACGTCGCGAGATCGGCACCTGGTCGGCAGCCTTGATGGACTTGCCCTCGCCACCGGCGTGCGGGGGGACGAAGTCGGGGTCGTAGGGCAGGGACGGGTCGCAGCGCACGCCGAAGTAGTTCTGCACGCGGCGCTCGGTGGGCAAGCCGTTGTCATCCCAGCCCATGGGGTAGAAGACGGACATGCCGCGCATGCGCTGGTAACGAGCGACGGTGTCAGTGTGGGTGTAGGAGAAGACGTGGCCCACGTGCAGGGAGCCGGAGACCGTGGGCGGCGGGGTGTCGATGGAGTAGACCTCATGACGCTCGGCGGAGCGGTCGAAGGCGTAGGTGCCGTCCTCCTCCCAGCGCTTGCCCCAGGCGGCCTCCAGACCGTCGGCGCTGACCTTGCTGGGGACTCGGGGGCTGTGGAGCTCGGAGGGGAGGATCCGCGGAGAGGGCTCAGTTCCAGACATGGCCCTGATTCTGTCATGGTCACCAGGGAGAGCCCCAAGCGGGCGGCGCTCCCGCCCTGTGAGGTGGGCTACGACGTCGCCCCGCGCCACGAGCATCCAGGCGACCTGGCATGGCGCACCGACGTCATCTGTCGACGTGCCCTCCTCCCCGACCAACGGCGTGCTCGCGCCATGGACCAGGCACAATAGAGCCATGCTGAGCGTGGCCCACCTCGCGGACCCCGGCAACGCCGACTTCGTCGCCCGTCTGGTGCCGCATATCGACCCCGACACGATCATGGGGGCGCGCGTGCCCGCGCTGCGCGCCTACGCCAAGGAGTCCTGGCGGGAGCGTCCCGGGGAGGTCGCCGAGTTCCTCCAGACCCTGCCTCACCGGCTCTTTGACGAGAACATGCTCCACGGCCTGCTGCTTAGCCAGTCCAAGGACCCCCAGCAGTTTCTCGACGGCGCCGAGGCCTTCCTGCCTTACATCGACAACTGGGCCGTGTGCGATTCGATGAGCGCCAAGCCCCTGCGCCGTGACCTGCCGACGCTGGAGGCCGCCGCCCGGCGGTGGATCGCGGCCGAGCACCTGTACACCCGTCGCTTCGGTATCGGTGTCCTCATGGAGTTCTTCCTGGGTGAGGCCTTTCGCCCCGAGCTCGTGGAGCTGGTGGCATCAGTGACGTCGCAGGAGTACTACCTGGAGATGATGGTCGCCTGGTACCTGGCCACTGCCGTGACCAAGCAGCCGGGCACCGCACTGCCGTGGCTGACCCAGGAGGAGCTGGCTGGCCGACTCTCAGTCTCGGTACGCCGCAAGGCGATCGCCAAGTGCCTGGACGCGACGCGGATTCCGCCCGAGACCAAGGACCTCCTGCGGCAGGTACGCGCCACGCTCCCCCGGTAGGAGACCCGTCCGCGGCATCGACACTGCACGTGTAGGAGCACACGGCGAACCGCCAGTCAGACGCAGGTTCCCGATTGCTGCGTGCATCGGTGACTGTGGCGTGTCTGCCGGCGGCCCGTGCAGGCAGCGGATCCTGCTTTGAGACGCACGGTTGTCGATTGCTACGTGCCCTGTTGATTGGTGCGTGCCTGCCAGAGCCTGGCAAGTACGCACCAATCAGCAGAACGCCGGTCCAGTCAGCAAAGCACGCCCCAGCCACCCCGACGACGGCGACAAGGCACCTTTCAGACCACGATGCAGCGGCCCCGGTCACTGAAGCGACAGCCCTGGACGCCCCGCGCCCTCAGCGCTCAGTCCCGCACAAGCTCCAGGGGCTTGACGTCGTCACGGCGCGTGCGCCGGTAGAGGATGAAACGGCCGCCGATGACCTGGACGACCTCCGCCTCCAGCTCTCCGGCCAGCGCACCAGCCGCCTCCTTGGCCTCCACGGGACTGGACTCCAGGACCGAGCACTTGATGAGCTCACGCTGGTCAATCGTGGCCTCGGCCTGGGCCACCAGTCCTGGAGTCAGCCCGTTCTTGCCGATCATGACCTGCGGATCGAGGTGGTGTCCCAGCGACCGCAGCTGCTTGACCTGCTTCTTGGTCAGGGCCATATCTGCTCTCCTTGGCTTGGCGCCCACTGGCGCGAGGCGGGCTGGCATCACGCTCAGCCCCGGACTGCGGCTCAGCCTACCCAGGTGTCCCCAGGCCGACGTCGTCGCAGCCGTGGTCCTTAGCGTGACAGGAGCGTCGCGGCGCCGTTCAGACGCGGCTCTCCCAGAGGCAGGGAGGTGTCCGAGGGCCAGAAGGTCTGAGCGGCGGGGTGAGACACCGAGATTCGCTGGCCGTCGTACTGGCTCCACGCCGAGGCCTGCTCCGCGTAGCCCAGCAGCACCATGGAGGCGGTGCGCGAGGACGTTCCCTGCCCGTCGCCGTTGGTCGCTGTGACCTCCTGCGGCTGGTCCAGGACCAGCAGCGCATAGGGTCCAGGGGTGTACTGGCCTGACCCGGGATTCGGATCCTGCTGCCCCTGCAGGGCGAGCACTCCGTCGTAGTCAGTCATGTGCACAGTGCCGGTGTAGACCGGGTCCCCGTTGGGGCTGGTGGCAGCAGGCCGGTCCTTGGTCAGCTTTCCTCCCTGCCCGAGTGGCGTGCCCTGACCGACCGATCCCTGGTCACTAGCCGGCGAGGCGGAGGCTGTCGGGTCCCACGTCCCGGACTCCAGAGCGTCAAGCAGACTCGTGTCCGAGGCGTCGGTCCAGGAGATCTCCTCGCCCTGCTCGCCGTCGGGCAGGCAAGAGACCTGCACAACTTGTCCCTCACACAGCTGCTCCTGCGTGAACCCGGTCGCGCCCGCCGTGATCCGGGTCACCGATCCCTCACCGGTGCCCGAGAGCCACCAGGTGTAGATCAAACCCTTGCCCTGGGAGGAACGAGCCACCTGCCCCCGAAAGCCCCCGGCACTGGCCACGCCGACGGAGTAGTCGGCGTCCAGGACCGTGACGTCGTCTCCCTCTGGCTGGACGCTGATGAAACGCAGGACGCCGATCGTCTCCTGGCCCTGCCCCAGGTTCATCGCCTGCAGGACCAGGCGAGGCGTGGAGGCGTCCCCGAGCGGGTCGAGGGTGTAGGTGACCTCCTGCGCGCTCACGCCCGCATCGAGCCCAAGGTATGGAGCCGGATCAGCCAGGACCTGCCGATAGACCTTGGCAGCCTTGACAAAGACCGGGTTGACGCTCGGCTCGGCGCTGGCGGAGGCTGACGGCGTGAGCGCAGTGACCGCCACTGGCTCCTTGGAGGAGCAGGCGCTCAGTGCTCCAGCCACTGCCAGAGCAGCCATAGCGACGACGGCGATCACAGGACGTGTACGCATGCGCGGTCCTTCGGGGGATGTCAGGATGGGGAAGGTCGGCCACCGGCAGAGCGCAGCCACCAGCACCGACTCGCTGACGCTATCACAGGCCGTTTCCCCGACCTACGTCCCGTCAGACCAGATACCCCAAGGCTTTTGAGGAAATCCTCAGGGCCGAGCGTGGTCGATCTGTGGCTCGTCACGGCGGCGCCGTGCGGGCCAGCCTGAGATAATGCCGCGGTGAGTTCACGTACCCAGCAGACTGAGTCACAAGCCACTCCTTCCATCGCCGGTTCTCCATCGGTGGTCGACGGCGTCGCGATCTCTCCGCTCGTCAAGACTCCTGAGCCAACCTGGACCGTTCCCTGGCTCCTGGCTGACCGCATCGAGCGCCTGCCCGAGGCCACCCTGATCGAACGCAAGTCGCCCCTGGGCAACACCTGGGTTGCGGTCAGCGCCCGCAGCTTCGGTGAGGAGGTGGCGCGCGTGGCCGCGGGTCTGGTGGCTCGGGGCCTGGAGCCGGGCCAGACGGTGGGGCTCATGGCGCACACCTCGTATGAGTGGACGCTGCTGGACATGGCGATCGCTCGTGCCGGCCTCGTCTCCGTGCCGATCTACGAGACCGACTCTGCCGAGCAGATCGAGTGGATCCTGGCTGACGCGGGCCTGCGTCTAGTCATCACCGAGTCCGTCGCCCTGGCCGAGATCGTGCGTCAGGCCGTCGCGGCCCGCCGCGCAGCCGACCCGCAGGCGCCAGTAGCCGAGATCCTATCCCTGGACCACGATGCCTTGACCGAGCTCACCGTCGCCGGGGCCAGCGTACCGCGCGAGGAGGTGGAGGCCCGCACCGCCGCTCTGCGCGGAGACGACCTGTACTCCATCATCTACACCTCTGGCACCACCGGCCGTCCCAAGGGGGTGGAGCTGACCCACACCAACTGCGCCGGCCTGGCATGGAACGGTGTGCGGTGGATCCCGGACCTGCTGTTCAGCCCGGACAGCCGGCTCCTGCTCTTCCTCCCCCTGGCCCACGCCTACGCGCGTTTCCTCCAGCTGCTGGCCATCGGTGGCCAGGGCGTGCTCGGCCACACCCCAGACGCCAAGACCTTGCTGCCTGACCTCCAGGCCTTCGCCCCCACCTACGTGCTCGCGGTCCCGCGCGTGCTGGAGAAGATCTACAACGCCGCTGACGCCAAGGCCGGCTCGGGCGCCAAGCTCAAGACCTTCCGCTGGGCGGCGAAGGTCGCAGTCTCCTACTCCCGGGCCCTGGACACCGAGGCAGGTCCCTCGCCGGCTCTCAAGGCCGCCCACACACTGGCCGATCGCCTGGTCTACCGCCAGCTGCGGGCGCTGCTGGGGCCCAATGCCCGCTACGCGATCTCGGGCGGAGGCCCGCTGGGTGAGCGCCTGGGCCACTTCTACCGCGGCATCGGCCTGGTCGTCCTCGAGGGCTACGGCCTGACCGAGACCATCGGCCCGGCCACCGTCAACCTTGACATCCGTAACAAGATCGGCACCGTCGGGCCGCCTGTGCCGGGCATGCACATCCGTGTGGCCGACGACGGCGAGCTGCAGGTGCGAGGCCTGTCCGTCTTCCCGCGCTACCACAACAACCCCGCCGACGCCGAGGTCTTCACCTCCGACGGCTGGTTCCGCACCGGGGACATCGGCTCGATCGACGCCGACGGCTGGGTGCGGATCACGGGCCGGCGCAAGGAGCTCATCGTCACCGCCGGGGGCAAGAACGTGGCGCCCTCGATCCTGGAGGACCGTCTGCGCGGCCACCCCTTGGTCAGCCAGGTCCTCGTGGTGGGTGACGGCGAGCCCTTCATCTCCGCCCTCATCACCCTGGACGCCGAGATGCTGCCGCAGTGGCTGAGGAACCACGGCCTGCCGGAGATGGACGTGGTTGAGGCCTCGACCAACCCGGAGATCCTGGCGGCGCTGGACCGCGCCGTCGCCCGGACCAACCGGGCGGTCTCGCGTGCGGAGTCCATCCGCACCTACCGGGTGCTGACCACGGACTTCACCGAGGCCAACGGGCTGCTCACGCCTTCGCTCAAGGTCAAGCGCGCGGCGGTGATGAAGGTCTACGCCGACGTCGTGGCGGACATCTACTCCACGACCAAGAAGGGCCCGCAGGACTGAGCTGGCCGCCGCGGCCGGGTGCCTGGCCACGCCCTGATGCCAGGACGACGGCGGGGCTTGCCACCGTGGTGAGCCCGGCTGTCGTCCTGTGGTTTCCACAAGCACGCGGCCCGGACACTGACGCTGCCACGAGGAGCGTCAGGCCCCCACGTGCGTCACACTGGCTCTATGAGCCATGACGCCTCCTCCCCCGCTTCCCACGGCCCCGCCCAGACCACCACCGCCCGCGAGTACTCCACCGCCCTGGCCGCTCCTGTCCACGCCGGAATGACCACTCCCTGGGCGCTGGCCGAGCGGGTGCGCCGTAATCCCGAGGGTGCCCTCATCGCCCGCAAGTCCTCCGTCGGCGGGCGCTGGCGGGACATGCCGGCCAGGTCCTTCCGGGCCCATGTGCGCGAGGTGGCGGCAGGCCTGGTCGCTCAGGGGCTCCAGGCCGGGGACGCCGTGGCCATCATGGCCCACACCTCCTATGAGTGGACGCTGCTGGACTTCGCCATCTGGGAGGCGGGCTGCGTCGCGGTGCCGGTCTACGAGACCTCCTCGGCCGAGCAGACCTCCTGGATCCTCACCGACGCTTCAGTGCGTCTCATCGTCGTCGAGGACGAGGCTATGGAGGCCGTAGTCACCTCCCTCCAGGCGCAGGACCCTGCGCTGGCCGACCTCAAGGTCTTCTGCCTGGCCAAGGAGGCCGTCACCGAGCTCATTGGCGCCGGCAAGGACACTGACAAGTCGGTCCTGGACGATCGCACCGCCGTGCTGACCAGCCAGAGCCTGGCCACCATCGTCTACACCTCGGGCACCACCGGACGGCCCAAGGGCGCTGAGCTCACCCACGGCAACCTGGTCTACCTCGCACTGAACACCTGCCACTACGTGCCCGAGGTCCTGGGCGGCACTGAGGTACGCACGCTGCTCTTCCTGCCCCTGGCCCACGTGCTCGCGCGCTTCGTCGAGATCGCGATCGTGTGCTCGGAGCACGGCGTGGTGGGGCACTCCCCTGACGTGAAGAACCTCGTCACCGACCTGGGGCTGTTCCGGCCCACCTTTGTGCTGGCAGTGCCCCGCGTCTTCGAGAAGATCTACAACGCCGCGGACGCCCGGGCCACAGGGGCCAAGCAGAAGGTCTTCCGTCTGGCGGCCAAGACCGCCATCGCCTACTCCCGTGCCCTGGACACGCCAGCCGGGCCCTCCCGGACACTGCGGGCTCAGCGCGCGACCTTTGACAAGCTGGTCTTCTCCACGCTGCGCTCGCTCCTGGGCGGCCGGGTCACCCACGTCATCTCCGGCGGCGGGCCGCTGGGCGAGCGGCTCGGCCACTTCTACCGTGGCGCCGGCGTGACCGTTCTGGAGGGCTACGGCCTGACCGAGACCGCAGCCCCCTGCTCGGTCAACCTGCCCAGCGCGACCCGGATCGGCAGCGTCGGCCTGCCGCTTCCCGGGACCTCGATCCGGCTGGCTGACGACGGCGAGATCCTGGTGCGCGGCATCGGGGTCTTCCGTGGCTACCACAACAACCCCGACGCCACCCAGGAGTGCTTCATTGCCGACGGCGCCCACGAGGAGGAGGCTGGGCAGGCTGGCTCCCACGAGCACCAGTGGCTGCGCACCGGGGACATCGGGTCCTTTGACGAGGGCGGGTTCCTGCGCATCACGGGCCGCAAGAAGGAGCTCATCGTCACCGCCGGAGGCAAGAACGTGGCCCCCGCGGTTCTGGAGGACCGTCTGCGCGGTCACCCGCTGGTCAGCCAAGTCCTCGTGGTGGGTGACAACCGCCCGTGCATCGGTGCGCTGGTGACCCTGGACGCCGAGATGCTGCCCCTGTGGCTCTCCAGCCACGGCATGGAGGACATGGACCCGGTGGCGGCCTCCCAGGACCCGCGTGTGCGCGCCGCGCTGGAGCGCGCGGTCACCCGCGCCAACGAGGCCGTCTCGCGGGCGGAGTCGATCCGCACCTTCACCGTGCTGCCCACTGACTTCACGATCGCCAACGGGCTGTTGACCCCGTCCCTCAAGGTCCGGCGCGCCGAGACGATCGCGCGCTACGCCGAGGAGATCGACGCGCTGTACTCCAAGGTTCCGGCGCGTCCGCAGTCCTGAGGCGATGCCAGCCCTGAGGCGGCGCCGGCAGACGGCCGGCAGACGTCTCAGGGCGCCGGCTGGGCTCAGGCGCCCGCCCGCCCAGCCGTGTGCTCGCCGGCCTGCTCGGTACGAATTGCCTCGTGGTGGCGGATGACTTCCTCGACGATGAAGGCGAAGAACTTCTCCGCGAAGACGGGGTCCAGTCCTGAGTCCTCGGCCAGGGCACGCAGCCGAGTCACCTGGCGCTCCTCACGGCCGGGGTCCGAGGGCGGCAGGTTCAGCCGGGCCTTGAGCATCCCGACCTGCTGGGTGCAGCGAAAGCGCTCCGCCAGCAGGTGGACCAGCGCCGCGTCCAGGTTGTCAATCGTGGCCCGGTAGCCTGCCAGCTCTGCGGGGACGCCTGGCTGAGCAGCCTCGACGGCCTCGGTGCGAGGTCCTGGCGCCCCGCTCATGCTGTCCGGCTCCGCCCACTGCGGCTGGTCGCGCTCAGCGTGCCCGATCCCGCCTCGTAGCGTGGCTTGGCGGTGCCGCGCACAGCATCGGCGTCGACGACGACTCGCCCCACCTCCGGCATCGAGGGCACCTCGAACATCGCGTCTCCCAGGACCTCCTCGACGATCGAGGTCAACCCACGGGCACCGGTCTTGCGCGCCAGCGCCATCTCAGCCACTGCCTCGATAGCCTCGTCAGTCATCACCAGCTCGACGCCGTCGAGGCTGAAGAGGTACTCGTACTGGGAGACCAGGGCGTTCTTGGGCTCGGTCATCACGCGCACGAGCTCCTTGACCCCCAGGTCCTGGACCGTGGCGATCACCGGCAAGCGCCCGATGAACTCGGGGATGAGGCCGAACTTGTGCAGGTCCTCCGGGCGCACCTTGGTGGTGAAGACGTCCTGGGTCTCCTCGCTCAGCGTGCCTCCGAAGCCGAGCGTCGTCGCCCCGGACTCCTTGCGCTGGCGCTGACGCACGATGTCCTCGATGCCCGCGAAAGCGCCCGCCGCGATGAAGAGGATATTGGTGGTGTCGATCTCCAGGAACTCCTGGTGGGGGTGCTTGCGCCCGCCACCCGGGGGGACCGAGGCGGTGGTTCCCTCAATGATCTTGAGCAGGGCCTGCTGCACGCCCTCGCCGGAGACGTCACGGGTGATCGAGGGGTTCTCGGCCTTGCGGCCGATCTTGTCGATCTCGTCGATGTAGATGATGCCCTTCTCCGCGCGCTTGACGTCGCCGTCAGCGGCCTGGATGAGCTTGAGGAGGATGTTCTCCACGTCCTCGCCCACGTAGCCGGCCTCCGTCAGGGCCGTGGCGTCCACGATGGCGAAGGGGACATCAAGCAGCCGCGCCAGGGTGCGAGCCAGGTGGGTCTTGCCGGTTCCGGTGGGCCCGAGCAGCAGGATGTTGGACTTGCCCAGCTCCAGGCCGTCGCCCTCAGCCACGGCGCGTTCACGCACCTGGACGCGCTTGTAGTGGTTGTACACGGCCACACTCATGGCGCGCTTGGCGGCTTCCTGGCCGATGACGTACTCGTTGAGGAAGTCGAAGATCTCCTGGGGCTTGGGCAGCTCGAGCGGGACTCCCGCTCCGGACTCGGCCAGCTCCTCGTCGACGATCTCGTTGCACAGCTCAATGCACTCGTCGCAGATATAGACCCCAGGGCCCGCGATGAGCTTCTTGACCTGCTTCTGGCTCTTGCCACAGAAGGAGCACTTGAGAAGGTCGACGCTCTCAGCGCTTCGTGCCACCTGGTTTCCTCCCGGTTCCTCAAACCCGCCAGCGGCGGGCTCTTCCTCAGCCTACGGTGCCCGGCCTGGCCTTTCACCAGGACGCGCCGGGGCCCGACGGCGCAAGGCAGATGCGTCGTCGGGCCCCGGCGGCCACGGTTGACTGCGTTCAGGCCGAGTGGGGCGAGCGCGGAGTCTTGCGCGAGGAGAGGACCTGGTCCACCAGGCCGTACTCCAGGGCAGCCTGAGCGGTCAGGATCTTGTCCCGCTCCAGGTCCGCGTGGACCTTGTCCACGCTCTGGCCGGTGTGCGCGGCCAGGGTCTCCTCCAGCCAGGTGCGCATGCGGTCCAGCTCGTTGGCCACGATCTCGATGTCTGAGGCCTGTCCCTGCATGCCCTCCATCGCCGGCTGGTGGATAAGGATGCGGGCGTTGGGCAGCGCCAGGCGCTTGCCCTCGCTTCCGGCTGCCAGCAGCACCGCTGCCGCCGAGGCGGCCTGGCCCAGGCACACGGTCTGGATCTGCGGCTTGATGTACTGCATCGTGTCGTAGATCGCCGTCAGGGCGGTGAAGGAACCACCGGGGCTGTTGATGTACATGGTGATCAGGCCGTCGGGGTCCTGGGACTCCAGGACAAGGAGCTGGGCCATGACGTCGTCAGCGGAGGCGTCATCCACCTGTACACCGAGGAAGACGATGCGGTCCTCGAACAGCTTGGAGTAGGCGTCCTGACGCTTGAAGCCGTAGGCCGTGCGCTCCTCGAACTGAGGCATGACGTAACGGGCTGCGGGCAGGGCGGCCGGGTTGACGCCGCCGACCTGCATCTGGCGCGCCATGGCGTCAAAGTAGGGGCGAGAGCTTGTCATGTCAGTTCTCTCCGTTCTGCTGGATCTCGCGCGAGGAGGAGATGATGTGGTCGACGAAGCCGTACTCCAGGGCCTCCTGGGCGGAGAACCAGTGGTCACGGTCGGAGTCGGCAATGATCTCCTCCACCGTGTGACCGGTGTTGTCCGCCGTGATCTCGGCCAGCTCGTGCTTCATCTTGATGATGAGGTCAGCGTTGATGCGGATATCCGTGGCCGAGCCGCCCGCACCGCCGGAGGGCTGGTGCATGAGCACGCGGGCGTGGGGGGTGATGTAGCGCTTGCCCTTGGCGCCGGCAGACAGCAGGTGCTGCCCCATCGAGGCAGCCATGCCGGTAGCCACGGTCACGACGTCAGGCTGGATGAGCTGCATCGTGTCGTAGATGGCCATGCCTGCCGTCACGGAGCCACCGGGGCTGTTGATGTACAGGTAGATGTCCCGCTCCGGGTCCTCGGCAGCCAGCAGCAGCATCTGGGCGCAGATGGCGTTGGCGTTGTCGTCGCGCACCTCAGAACCGAGCCAGATGATGCGCTCCTTGAGGAGCCGGTTGTAGATGGAGTCGGTCAGGCCGAGTCCGCCGCCGTGGGAGTCGGCAGCCATGGGCGCGATGTGCTCGCTCACGTCAGTCCTCTCGTGGTCGTTGATGCCAACGCTAACGCGGGGCGGCGGCCCTCCATGCCCGGCCCACCGCTCTTTTCGCTCACGGCCCACCAATCGCGGGAACCGAGCAGGCTGATCACGACGACGGCGGTGCGTTCCCCACGTGGGTGACGCACCGCCGTCGTCAGTGTCAGAGACGGAGTGAGGCTCAGGCCTCCTCGTTCTCCTCAGCCTTGTCCTCGTCCTCAGCGGCAGCCTCGGCGACCTGGCTGACCAGGTTCTGGGCGTCGAGCTCGTCGGAGCCGATGAACTCGGTCAGGTCCACGTCCTTGCCGTCCGAGTCCTTGACGCTGACCTGGCGCAGGCCCATGGCGAGGGACTTGTTGCGGGCGATCTCGGAGACGAAGGCCGGGATCTGGCCAGCCTGCTGAGCGCCCTGCATGAACTGGCCGGGCTCCATGCCGTACTGCTGGGCGGTCTGGATGAGGAACTCGATGAGCTCGTCCTGGGTGACACCCACCTGGAGCTTCTCAGCCAGGACGTCCAGGATGATCTGGTCGCGCACGCCGGTGGTGATGTCCTCACGGATCTCGTCCGCGTGCGGGTCGTCAGCGGCCTTGCCCTCAGCCTGCAGGTGCTGGGCGATCTCGTTGTCGACCAGGCCATCGGGCAGCTCAAACTCGATCTTCTCGCGCAGCTGCTCCAGCAGGGCGTCGCGGGCGGCGACCGCCTGGTCCCCGGCCTTGCGCTCGCCGGCCTGCTTGCGCAGGTCCTCACGCAGCTCCTCGATGGTGTCGAACTCGGAGGCCATCTGGGCGAAGTCGTCGTCAGCCTCGGGCAGCTCGCGCTGCTTGACGGCCTCGGCGGTCACGGTGACCTCAGCCTCCTCGCCCTCGTGCGGGCCGCCGGCCAGCTGGGTGGTGAAGGTCGCGGACTCGCCGGTCTTCAGGCCGCGCAGAGCGGTGTCCAGACCCTTGAGCATGTTGCCCTTGCCGATCTCGTAGGAGACGCCGGAGGCGGAGTCAACCTCTTCGCCGTCGATGACGGCCTTGAGGTCGATGGTAACGAAGTCGCCGGTCTTGGCCTTGCGCTTGACGGACTTCAGCGAGCCGAAACGGGCGCGCAGGTTGTCCAGCTCGGTGTCCACGTCCTCGTCGGTGACGGCGACGGAGTCAACGGTGACCTCGATCTCGCTCAGCTCCGGGATCTCGATCTCGGGGCGAACGGTGACCTCAGCGGTGAAGACCAGCTGGCCACCCTGCTCACCAGTGACGTTGGGCAGCTCAGTGATCTCGATCTCGGGCTGGAGCATCGGGACGCGGCCAGCCTCGGTCATCGCCTCGCGGTAGAAGTCGCTCAGCTTGTTGTTGACGGCCTCCTGGATGACCGAGCCACGGCCCACACGCTGGTCGATGACGCGGTTGGGGACGTGGCCGCGGCGGAAGCCGGGAACCTGGATCTGAGAACCGATCTGCTTGTACGCGGCGTCGAGGCTGGGCTTGAGCTCCTCGTAGGGGACCTCCACGGTCAGCTTGATGCGCGCGGGGTCAAGGTTCTCGACAGTGCTCTTCACGGGTGCTCCGGGTAGGTGCTAGTGGTACGCCAGGGCGGACGTTCCTCCCGGCGGACGCCGGTGGCGTCAATCTGTGTCATCTTAGGGCACAGATGGCCTCTGGCCCCAAATGAGTCTGGGCACAGGCCTAGGCCAGCGGGACGCTGCGACCGGAGACCACCTTGGCCAGCACCGCCCGCGGCGTGCTGGCCACCTGGCGGACCGCGGCGGTGGTGCGGTCATGGACGGCGCGAGCCTCGCGGTCGTCCGCCCCAGTGAAGCGAACGGTGACGCGAGGCTCGCCGCGCACGACGTCGATCTGGAAGGCCTCCAGGATCGTAGTGGCCTCGACGGCGTCCCGTGCGGCGCGCTCGACGTCGAGCGGGGCACGGCCAGGAGCGAGGGCGCCGATGGTGAGGATGGTGCGGTAGGACGGCATAGGAGCACGCTACGGCGGTCCTCTCCCGCTTCCCAAGCAGCCGCGCTCGCCGGCCGGATTGGGCCCACGCCCCGCCTCAGGTACACTGCCGGTGCTCGTCCGCCTCGCCGCGGTTGAGCCACGGGGTATAGCGCAGCTTGGTAGCGCGCCTGCTTTGGGAGCAGGAGATCGTGGGTTCAAATCCCGCTACCCCGACCGCTGGGAGTGTTGCAGGTTTTGGCCCGCACCGGGTTGCAGGTTTCGCGCCCGCTCACTCCCGGCAGGGTGATTCGCGGTCTGCTCGCCCGTCCTCATGTCAGCGCACCTGGGTAGATGACCGGCGGGCACGCCGTGAAGCTCGCACCCGTGCATGAGCTCGTGGGAGAGAGTGAATGATGGGGAGGCCATGCTCGTGATCCCACCTTGGAAACCTCACCTCAGGGGTTGTATCACTTAAACCCCGTTGTATCACTTTAT
>NZ_DS999574.1:1192401-1195986 GCF_000159035.1 Actinomyces urogenitalis DSM 15434 | reverse complement strand
GCTAACCGCACGCAGGTTCATGTAACCAACGAGGAACACGCAACCTGCCTACAGGCGCAGTAGTTGCAAAGAACCCCCGGAAGACAACTGAGATCACTCAGCTCTCCTTCCGGGGGTTTTGCTTCACCCACTTCGCCTATTCCTATTCGCACTCTGTCATCATCGAGTTCAAGCTCCGGATTCTCGCAGCTCCAGTAGAAGAATTACGCTGGTCGTTCTGATGGAGCACAATGGCTCGAGGCTAATGTAACCGGATAGCAATAACAAAACACCTCCCAGGGATTAACCGGAAGGTGAAATGTTGTGCATGACTAACTAAATAATGAGGAAGCCAGTTACTGTGAGCCGGGTGGGCCCCGCCGTTTAGCGGGACCCACCCGCACTTGCTTATGCGCGACGACGACGCTTGGATACAGCCCAGGTTCCCGCAGCGAGCAGGACCACGCCCACTACTATCAGGCCTTGAACTGCCGAGCCGGTGCGAGCCAACGGATGTTGAGCGTCCTTGGTGTTAGTAACCACGAATCCGTCGGCTACGCTACCACTAATGGAAGGAGTGTAGCCAGGAACCTCTACCTCAACCACCGTGTAGACAATCTCGGTCTTCTCACCATCAACCGTCACATACTTAGGTAGATCGGTAAACGTACCCTTCCAGCCATTCTCGGCAGTCAGTTCCAAAGACTTATCCGTCTGTTTACCATCAGCCAACAAGTTGATAGTCACAGAACCCGGACGATCAGCCTCCACATCACCAGACCACCGCTTCTCAACAGGTACCGAGGTAACTGGTGAAGCGTCCTTCGTGTTAGTAACCACGAATCCGTCGGCTACGCTACCACTAATGGAAGGAGTGTAGCCCGGAACCTCTACCTCAACCACCGTGTAGACAATCTCGGTCTTCTCACCATCAACCGTCACATACTTAGGTAGATCGGTAAACGTACCCTTCCAGCCATTCTCGGCAGTCAGTTCCAAAGACTTATCCGTCTGTTTACCATCAGCCAACAAGCTGATAGTCACAGAACCCGGACGATCAGCCTCCACATCACCAGACCACCGCTTCTCAACATCGACCGACGTGGGAGGTTCGTTAACGATCGCGACCTCGATCGTCTTTGTGTCTTTGTTTTCCGTCACTACTGCGTCGTGAGACATGTAGCCATCGACTTCATGCTCGACGAAGGTTAGCGGGATAGTCTCGCCCGTCTTCGCATCAATGAGCGTGCTTGGGTCGGGATAGTTGGCTAGCTCAGCCTTCCAACCGTTCTCCTTTGTGAGCTCGATGGTCTGTAGCGTCTTGTCACCAAGTTTCACGTCCACCAAAATGCTCTCGGGGCGATCTTCTGGATCATCATTAGCCCACTTCTTTTCCAGCTTCAGTTTCCACGGTTCAGGATCACCGAAGGTCAAAGTACCGTTGTTCGCGATGCCAGCTCCGGAAATACCAGTGCCGGTGGCTACGTTATTGGTGATCTTCACAGTCGCAAGAGTCTCTGCGATAGCCTTAGCGTCCTCAGTTGGGACAGACTTGAAAGCAATGTCTTGGGAAACTTCTTCGTTTGGCTTGATAGCCGTGTTCGACCCCTCCACTGAGTAGCGCGGAACCTTTCCCTCAGCGGACCAGTTACCGTGAATACCATAAATCGAACCGTCCTGGTACCAAGCGCGCGGGCTTCCACCAAGCATACGTTCAGCAACAACAACCGAATGACCTGCTACCGGCTTACCGAATTCATGTTTGATAATGCTGGCGAAATCATCACCGGCACCAGCGTTTTGCCCCTTGAAGACGTTGGGTGCCACATTGTCAAAAATCGCCACGCCACGAGTTACGTGCATGATTGTGGAGCCCGTGGGACAGTTCCAGACACCGCCACCTTGAGCGCTCACAGGGTGGTTGCCGGCTTGAAGGAGAAAACCAGCCTTAATGACGTTGTCACGAATAAGACCGTTGTAAATCGTGACCTCGGCTTTGGCGTCGATGTACATTGCTCCGCCACCCCAGAAGCCTTCCGAGGTGTTACCGTTCAAAACTACGGCGTGGATCGCCGCCTTCGTAGTTCCATTGAAAGCGACGCCTCCACCAGACCTCGCAGCGCTGTTAGAAGTTATCTCGGCGCCGACAATATCGACCTTTGTATCGCCCTCTGTGTAGATCGCACCGCCGGAACCAGTGGTCACGTTCTCTGTAAACGTTGCGCCACTGATGTTCAGCGTGCCTCCGTCTTGATACAGGCCGCCACCTACACCCTTATACTTTCCGTTGTCGTTGCCTTGAATAACAACGCTGCCTGACAGAGAAACGTCACTGTTGATAAAGGCAAGGCCCGCGCCTAACTCTGTGGTGTTCTCTTTCACGGTGCCTCCGGAGATATTCACTGAGGCTCCCTCACCGTAAAGTGCGCCGCCACGGCCATTGAATTTGGGGTGGCTGACAACATTTCCGGTTAGTGTTCCACCCGTCATCTCGAAAGTAGGCGTTCCACCGTCTCGCGCCCATAGGCCAATCGAGCCACCGCGTAGCAGACCCGTGTTATTGCTCAGCGTTCCACCCTCTACTCGCACGGTGCCGTTGTAGGCCGTAATTGGAGAGTATTTTTCTTTTTCAACCCCTGCCGGGAGAAGTTCGCCGGACTCATCTGAAACGTTGTTGCCGGAAAACTCGGCGTCTCCACCGATAGTTAGAGTTCCTCCGTTAACAAAAACGACCGGGCCCGTTACCGCAGTGTCGCGGATCGCGCCACTCACCAGGCTCATTTTTCCCGCAACGCTAAACTGCGCGTTGGTGAAAGTCGGACCGGATAGGGTGAGCGCTCCGCCCTCTTCTACCGTGAACAGCGGGGATCCATTACCGCTGATCTTTCCACTACCCGTGAAGGTGACCTGTTTCCCCGCGGGCACAACCAGCGGATCAGCTCCATCTTCCACCGTTATTTCTGATGCGATTGACAGTTCTGTTGACTCGCCGTCGCCAAGACCATTAACCGTAGCAATAACGTCGTCCCAGGAAGTAATATCGGCTGCCTGAGCTACTCCTCCAGACAATCCGACTGTTGCCAGCACGGTGGCCAGTAAAATCCCGAATGACCGCACCCAAGGGCCCATCATTATTTGTTCCTCTCATAAGAGCGACCTCTGGTCTGCTAAACGACGAGAGCGCTGCACCCACTGGCGAGCAGTATACCGGCTCTTCACAGCTGAGGGTGTAGTTGGGGTCTGAAGCCGCCTGCTTCGAGGAGAGATCGGGCGATGTAGTTGGTCAGGTTGCGCAGTCCGAGGGCGGAGCCTCGTAGGTGCTCGAGGCGTCCGTTGATAGCTTCGGTGGGGCCGTTGCTGGTTCCGGGTCGGTCGAAGTAGGCGAGCACGTCCGCGCAACGTTTCTTCAGGGTCCGGCCCAGGGTGATTACTTCGGTCAGTGGTGCCGGGACGTCGGCGCTGACGGCGTTGATGAGGCAGCGCATCAGCTGTCGGCCTGGCGAGCGGTCGGGGTCGCGGTAGGCGGCGATCATCTGTTGGTAGATCCCCCAGGTCGCTTCGACCTCGACGTGAGCGTCGTCGGCGAACAGTGCCTCGAGGTGGCCC
>NZ_DS999574.1:1190478-1191119 GCF_000159035.1 Actinomyces urogenitalis DSM 15434 | reverse complement strand
AGGTCATTCAAGACCCGGCTCGTCCGCATCGGTCACGAGGGCGCGCTCTTCGGCAACGACGAGCACCTCAGCTCCTTCGAGAACTTCACCGAGAACCTCGTTAACCGCCCATTCGAGGGAATCGAGCGCGTCTTCTCCCCCGCTAATAGCCTCAGCTTCCCGGTCGTTTACCCGTATGAGCGCCGCGCCACCGATCGGTACAACACCGGCTTCGTCAGCGCCGTGTTCATCAACGATTCGTGCCCATGCGGCGTCCAATGCACCTGGCGTCATGACCCGCACCCGGACGCGATAGGTGAGATCTTGGGTTGTGTGTCGATCGAACCAGTCGTTCGATAATGTCCAAATTGTCATATCTCAAGTGTCAGGCTGCGTTGCTGACGCCGCAACCAGTACGCGACACATTATTGTGGCGCTGGGCGCAGACACCCAACGGCACGAGCTGAGCACGACCGTTGAGGCGACTTCGAACGGTTTGATCGTGGCAACCTGTTGACGTGGCGCACGACGACTACGCCTCACCCCTCGATGAAGTGGACCATCAGGAACTCTCCTGGGTGAACCGGTTCGATTGTGCCGGTATCAGTGGTAGTCGACGAACTCAACGACGTCAGCGCCGGTCATCAGGCTCTTCACAGGTT
>NZ_DS999574.1:1184141-1189196 GCF_000159035.1 Actinomyces urogenitalis DSM 15434 | reverse complement strand
GAACGCGAATTCCTGGGTGCCGCCAGGGGTTTCAAGGGGGTACCGTTTCGTTACCCCCTTGCAGTGATCCTTGATGGCCTTGTTCGTGTTGGCGTATCCCAGCGCGGTGGCGGCATCCTTCGCGCAGATGTAGATGTTCTCGCCATCAACGATGGTGCGCAGGTTGCCGAAGTCCGGGTGGGTGTACGAGTTCAGATTGCTGCTCATGTCGAGCCGCCTTCCTGAGAGGCGTCCTCGGCGATGCACCTTGCAAAGCGCTCGTCCTCTCAGGCCCTAGGCGGTCAGAGACAGCAGTTGATAACCCCTCAGCATGAAATCCGGTGGCGCTCGTGGCGCATGTTCCATGCTGAGCAGCCCGGAGTGATGGCCTGGCGCTAGTGTTTGACCCTCATAGTGCCCCCGATCTCGTTACTGTCAGCAGACTCGGGAGTCCCTGTTTCGCTCACGCATGCGTCCTTGGGACAGGGAAGAACCAGTGCGGGGCCGATGAACTCTTCTCAGACTCCTGCCCGCCACGGGCAGTGCGCGCCAGCTCTCAGCGTCGGTGAGGCGGCTAGTGAAGGTCGCGGTCTTCCCAGTCACGCAGGGTGCCGCCCTTCCACCGCCAGGTACCAGGGCCGGAGGTGGAGTTACCCAGTGCGAGAGAGGAAGCGGTCGATGGTGCCATGGCAACATCCCGGGTTACGACGAGCGTGTCGCCTTCTTGGCGGAAGGTGCCATCCGTGATGAGCTTGTCGCGCCGGGCCTGCAGGCTCGCATAGGTGCGTTTCGTGGACTCACTTCGGCCTCGGCCACTCCATCCTGCGACGAGACGTGAGCCTTCCATCAAGAAGAACTCCCCATCCACTATCCGTGCGGACGCGTCTACACCTCGTGCTGGGATGCGGATCCAGAAGATCGGTGAGGTGGCGTCCTCGATCTCGGTGACAGTGCGCTCGTGGTTTGGGCGCGGTGAGCGCAAGATGTTGATGCCCAGCACCGGGAGGATGGATCGGATCTGCTCGAGGAAGGCCTCAGCATCAGACTGCTGGGCCTCGGACAGCTTACGCGGCTTGGGCGTCTGCTTGTTGTCATCCAGGGTGGCGCGCTGGGCGAGTGAGGCGATTTCCACCATCCGATACTCCAGGTAAGCCCAGTAGCCCTCGTTGAACGCCTCCTCGCGCGAGGAGATGAGCACGGCCCTGTCCCACCAGTCCTTCTTGGCGTCATGGTCACGCATGCGCTGTGCGAAGTTCTCAGTCCGGCCGATATAGCAACGCAGCGACTCCAGAGCAGAGTCGTCACTGCCGGTGAGCAGGTAGACGCCGTTGGTCTGAGCATCCGATCGCGTCAGCATCCGGCTGACTGCTGAGCGCGGCCCGGAGAGCACATGCCCGGTCCAGCCTGACACGTCCGCGGTCATCAAGCCGCCAGACTCGCCATCAACGAGGAACAGATCAATGTGCTTGCCACTCATGCACCAATCGTAACGACGCACACACTCGTGGCCGGTGTGCCGAGCCGAACCAGATCAGTCAATCCTTCATATAGAAGCCGCACTCGTACCCGTCTGCATCCAGCGGTAGGCCGTCAGCCCAGGTGGGCAGCCTCGTCATGAGCGTCACGATGTCTTCAACGCTCGCACCGTCTGTGGGTTCGTCGACGACGATCTCGTCGTGAATGTGCATGACGATCCGGTGGCCAGCCGCGTCGACGTGGTGCATGGCGTGGGTGAGGAGGTCTCGGGCGGTTGCTTGAACGAGGTTCTCGGTGAGCTTTCCGCCGTAGGTTTCGATCGGGCCCCATTTACGGGTGGTGCCATCCACCCCGTCGAAGAGAATGCTGGTCATGCCGAAGCGGTTCTCACCCAGGCGCGGCCGTGGGTAGCACAGCTCCCGTCTGGATGGCAGGGCGATAAACAGGCACCCAGAGCGGTAGGACAGGTGGATGCGCCCGACCTGCGTGGGCGTTCGGGTCTCAACTGTGGTGATGGCTGCTTGTTCGATGTCGTGCCAGAACTGCACGACCATAGGGTTGGCATCCCGCCACGCATCCACCAGCGGCTTCAACTCTGACTCGTCCAGCCCCATGCGCAAGGCTCCCATGGCTTTCAGAGCTCCGACCGAGCCGCCGTATCCGCAGGCCAGGACCGCGATCTTCCCTTTCTGGCGTAGCTCGCTGTTGGCTCCGTGTTTCTCGACTGGGACACCGAACATGCGGCTCGCGGTCTGGCAGTAGAGGTCTTTGCCCTCGCGGAACGCCTGTAGGGTTCCTTCTTCTCCGGCGAGCCACGCCAGTACCCTGGCTTCGATTGCGCTGAAGTCAGCGACGATAAACCGGTGGTCCTTGCTGGGGATGAAGGCGGTGCGGATGAGCTGGCTCAGGGTGTCTGGTAGCGGGCTGTAGAGCAGTTCGAGGGCGTCACTGTTGCCTGCGTTGAGGAGGCTGCGGGCAGAAGCGAGGTCGGGCATGTGGTTGCGCGGCAGGTTCTGTACTTGGATGAGCCGTCCGGCGAAGCGTCCGGTACGGCCAGCCCCCATGTACTGGATGAGGCCACGTGCCCGATCATCGCTGCCTGCGACGGTGAGCATGGCCTGGTACTTCTTCACAGACGACCGCGAGAGATCCTGGCGCAGCCGGAGCACCTCAGCGACATCGCCGGTTACCGTCTCGAGGGCGGCCTCCACCTCGGTCTTCGTCAAGGACTCCAGCTCGCAGCCATGGGCGGCTAACCAGTCTTTGAGCTGGATGGGGCTATTGGGGTTCTCCAATCCGGTGAGCTGCTGGGCGCGCGCCAGGCAAGTGTCGCGGTGGCGGCTGTCGACCTCGACCGCGTGGGCGGCAAGCTGGGTGTCGATGCGGACCCCGGTGTCATTGATGCGCTGATCCAACCAGTACGTCTCCCACTCCGCTTCCAGCATGGGGTTGCGGGCAAGCCGAGAGGCGAGTTGGACTTCGACGTCAACGTCGCGGCGGTTGTAGGAGATGTACTGCTGCCAACCCACCGGATCATCGCTGGGCAGCACCCGGATGCCATCCTTGCCGGGGATGGAGAAGCGGCGGATGAGCTTTTGCCCGGCAGGATCTTTCTCGATCGGGAGGCGTAGTGCTTTGGCTGCCCCGTCCAGGCTCATCGGCAAGCCCAGGGAAGCTGCCCACACCATGGTGCAACGCCACCCACGCGGACCCAGAAACCCCTCAGCGAGCAGGTCTGGGTGATGGCGGCGCAGATAGGCGCTCATGCAGACACGCTCGAAGGATGCGTTGAACGCCGACTTCGTAACAGTCGGGTCAGTGAGCGCTTGGAGAATCCCCGGTGGGATGGGCTCACCCCGAGCCAGGTCGATGACCTTAGCGGGTGCCCCGTCAATGCTGTAACCAAACAAGAGGATGCGGAACGCCTCGTCTTCGGCGTACCGGTACACACCCGCGGTGGCGAGGTTGGTGGGACTGAAGGTCTCAAGGTCCAGGGAGAGCGAGCGCATTGGGTGTCCTATCTATAGATGTGGTTGTGGCGGGACACCCACACCTGTCGGTATGAGCGCCCCGCCACTGTGCGATGAGCGGTTAGGCCAGGAAGTCATCCCCAGCGCTGAACGCTGCGAAATCATCAGCAGCCGACGTGCGGCCACCACCCAGCGGCTCGCCATCACGCAGCTTTTGCACGTTGCCGAGCCCGCAGGCGATGCCGCGATTGCCGTTGGTGTTGAAGGCGTAGAAGCTCAGCGAGACGCGGGCGTAGCAGCCGGAGTACACCTCCGCAGGTGAGAGCACCGGGTTGAGGTCCTGGTCGACGACCTCGGGCGGCAGGGTGGAGTTAGCGTTGACGAAGAAGCACCCGGCATAGGCTTCGTCGTCACGCTCGGTATCCCCGTCACGCAGCGGGAGCTTGAGGGCGGCCTTGTTCGGGCGCTTGCCACCGAACTTGGCAGTGCCTGCTTCGATGGCGGCGTCGATGGCCCGCTCGATCTTGCCGATCGTCTCCCGATCAGACTTCGGGATGATCAGGGAAACGGAGTACTTGGGTTTGGAGCGCTGGATGGACTGGGGCTCGAAAAGGTGTGCGTAGGACAGTCGGACTTCGCCGGTGACAACGCGAGTCGGATTGGTGTTCATGATTGGGTGACCTCCTTGGTCAGTTGTTGTTTGTGTTGGTGAAATCGGTGGCAGCACTCACGCGGTGCAGTGCTGGTCTCTTGTCGGATTCGGGAACGAGAGTGGGCTTGCCTTCGGGCTTGATGACCAGGTCTCCGAGCGTTTCGGTGAAGGCCCTCTTACCCATGAGGCGTTCCATGGCAGTGATGCCGATCAGGCGCTTGTCCCAGATGTCGCTGTAGCCGGCAGCCTTCGCGGCCTCAGCTACTGCGGCCTCGTCGGTGTATTTGCGGATGGAGCGGCCGGCGACCACCTTGAACCCGGGGATCTGGGTGCCGGCTCGGGCCTTCGCGAGTGCCCATGCTTCGACGTCGGATGCCCAGGCTTTGAGCTCAGGGATCTTCGCCAGCACATCCGCAACCTCAGCAATACTGAGCTCTGCGGGTGGTGCGAACTCGTGCTTGGCTAGCGCGAGATTCGACTCGGCCCTGGCCCGGCAGGTGGGTGCAATGCGGCAGAACTGGCACCATGGGCCGGCCTGGTAGTCGCCTCCGCCGTGGGCGGCGATCTCGGCAATCGGTTTGACCGTGTTCTCGCCCCAGGCGATGAGCTCATTGACGGGGATGGTCCAGGTTTCGACGTTGGCGCGGCGCGGCTGGAAGATCGACAGGCTCACCTCACGGATGTCATAGAGTGCGTCGAACGCTGCCAGGGCTCCCAGCCCATAGAGCATGAGCTGCGGATTCTCCACGGGGCTGACTTCGACACCCATGCCGTACTTCAGATCGATGACCTGGAGGGTGGGTTCGGCGACGATCACACAGTCCCCGGTACCGAAGCCGCCCGGGGCGAGGTGGGAGTAGTCCAGGCGCTGCTCGACATACACCTGTGGGTCAGAGCAGTGCTCCCGAGCAGACTGGAGGTGCTGGGCAACGAACTGCACGTAGTCGTCGGTGTGGACCTCCATCTCCTCATCAATCC
>NZ_DS999574.1:1120912-1182715 GCF_000159035.1 Actinomyces urogenitalis DSM 15434 | reverse complement strand
AGATTCACACGCCACACATGTCCCTGCGAGACATGGTTGGCCCCTATGTGCGTCTTGCCGGGCGCGACAACCTCACCCCAAGCCGTGCCCTGCAACAAAGCTCCTCAGATTCACCCACGGACGCCATCATTCGTCTGGAAAAACTCACCGGCTTCTACAGTCAGGTAGAGGGCGATCATCAGGGATTCCAGGACAGCTCGAAAAAGCTCCGGGCCTTCGACCGTGCCGACCATGAGGGCGTGTTCGTGGTTCAGCCCATCAAAGGCACCGAGGCCGAAGCAAAGCGGCGAGAAATCGTCCAACTTCAGCGCAAGTCCGAACAGATCCTGCGCGACGAGGACGAGCGCCTGCTCAAAGACGACGACATGATCACCGGACACAACGCGGAACTGCGTGCAAAGATCCGCGCTCTCCAGAACCAACAAGAAGGCGTGCGAACACAGATCAGCTTCCTTACAGCCAGCCATCTTGAAAGCACCGCCCCGTCGAATGCAGATTGGCATGAACTTGCCGAAATCTTCCCGCAGATCAACACGGACAGGCTCACACAGGTCGCAACATTCCATCAGCGTATTCGCACCAATCTTGCAGCCCAGGTACAAGAGGAGATCCTCCGTCTCCAAGCCGTCGACCAGGCACTCACGTCCCAAATCCGCGACCTGAGCCATCAGCTCATCAAGGAGCGCTCGGCTGCGCGATTGCCCAGGACCCTCCTCGACCAGTACTCCCAAATTCAGGTTCAAATTCGTGACGTCGACCTGGCGCTTAGGCAGCACGAACGACGCAGTGAACTCGCCGCACAAGCCGAGCAGGCCAAAGAAGCACTCAGCCAGACTCAGGCAGGCGTACTCCCGGAAATCCAATCCCTCATCAACACGCGCTTGGAGGAACTCGCGCATGCGTTAGAAGAGGCAAACCCTCCCAAGCTCACGTTCAACAACTACGACAGCTACACCTTCAACGTTCCCGGCGACGATGGTACCGGCACCGCGTACACAGCCATGGTCATGCTCGACCAAGCCATCCTCAGCATCACCGAGCTGCCGTTCCTCATCCACGACACTCCGGTCTGGGCGAACATCTCTAAACCTCGGCAAAGCCGGATCCTGTGCTACCTCGCCAACATGCCCAAACAGTCGTTCTTCGCGCTCGATGCCACCGGCGCCCTGAGCGCGGAAGCCCAAAAAGTCGTCGCTGCCCACACGGTCATCTCGCTCGATGCTGACGAAGAGTCCCTCTTCGGCTACATCACGAGCATGCCCGCTGACGAGCGCCCCACATTCGGGATTCCTTCCCATCGACTGCCCAGGTTCCGCAGGAAGCGTCAAGGCAAGAGCGGCAGTGACGGGCAACTTGAGTTCAGCTTCGACGAACTTGACTGACCAATCCGCATGATTCTGGCGCACACACGGCCTCGCCTCACCCCTCCGAGAACGCCGAGAACCGATAATGGAAGATGGCGTGTCTCCTCGCGGCCGCTTCGAGCATCGCGGTGAGACAAACAAGGCAGCCGCGATGCTCCACGCTGGAGCAGGCGAGGAGGATATGTGAGCGAGCAGGTGCAACTAGTCAAGTCCAGGCAGCGTGTGGCCGACCATGGTGAGGTCTTCACCCCGGAATGGATGGTCAACGACATGCTTGACCTGGTCAAGGACGAGTCGGAGCGTATCGATGCTCGAGTCCTGGAACCAGCCTGCGGTGAGGGAGCCTTCCTCCAAGAGATCCTGCGCCGCAAGCTCTCAACTGTCCACGCCCGCTACGGCAAGAACGACTTCGAGCGCCGCCACTACGCACTCCTGGCCCTGATGAGCACTTACGGCATCGAGCTGCTTGCCGACAACGCCGAGATCTGCCGCGCCAACCTCCTCGCCATCTTCACGGACTTCATCGGAGAAGACCCCGACGGCTCGTGGGAATCGGCAGCTCGTGCAGTGCTGGCGATCAACATCGTTCAGGCCGATGCTCTGACCATGACGATCCCCAACGGCGAGCCTCTGACCTTTGCCGAGTGGGGGTACCTCGGGGCGGGAAAGTTCCAGCGACGTGACTTCCAGTATCAGGACCTGACAAAGCGTGCGGCTTTTGGGGAGGACACCTTGTTCGGTTCCATGGACATGGCCGAGATCTTCACCCCCGATACGTCATTCCCTCCTATGACTGTGGCCGAGATTGCCGAAAGAGGAGCGCAGCCAGCATGAGCGTGTCGAACCTCCTGTTGAACAAGCACAACCCTGATGTGCTCACCTGCATCGCGAACCTCTCGAACGATGAGGTGTTCACACCTCCAGAGATGGCTGCCGCAATGCTTGACCTCGCCGCCGAGACGTGGGCGCGTGACCACGATGGGGAGAACCTGTGGGCGAACCCGAACGCCCGGGTGCTAGATCCGTTCGTGAAGACTGGGGTATTTCTACGGGAGGCGACCCGCCGTTTCAACGATGGGCTGGCCTCCCTGATTCCGGATCCGCAGGAGCGGGTTAACCACATCCTCACCAAGCAGATTTACGGGATCGCGATCACGGAACTCACCGCTCTCATGGCTCGCCGAAGCGTGTACTGCTCGAAGTACGCCAACAGTGAGCACTCCATCTGCTCGGCCTTCGACACACCAGAAGGCAACATCTGGTTTGAACGCACCGAACACACCTGGGATGACAAGACCGGCATACGCGAGAGCCGCGTCGACCCACTGTCCGGAGAGGAAATCTTTATCCGCACCGGCCGGCGCTGCTCCTACTGCGGGGCTGGGGAAGAAGACTACGGGCGTGGCGAAGATCTTGAGACCCACGCCTACGCCTTCACCCACACTGACGACATAAAGAAACGCGTTAACGAAATATTTGGAGCCAGTATGCATTTTGATCTGATCGTCGGCAATCCCCCTTACCAGCTTTCCGACGGAGGGTTTGGCAAGTCAGCGGCGCCCATCTATCAGGACTTTGTCGAGCAGGCGAAAGCTTTGGATCCCCGCTATTTGACGATGATCATCCCATCCCGGTGGTTCACTGGCGGCAAGGGTCTAGACGAATTTCGCGCCTCGATGCTCAACGATCGACGACTTCGCGCAATCACGGACTATGTCAATGCCTCGGACGTCTTCTCAGGCATTGGCCTCAAGGGCGGAGTGTGTTACTTCCTTTGGAATCGAGACAGCAAAGGTGACTGCACTGTAACAACGCACTTCAAAGATCAAGAACCGTCTGTCGCAACACGCCCGCTACTTGAAGCGGGAACTGAAACCTTTATCCGCTTCAATCAAGGAGTCAGCATTCTCAAGAAAGTTCTTGAAAAGGAAGCACCTGGCTCTTTCGCAGAATTGGTAAGCGCGCGTAAACCGTTCGGTCTCGACACCACATTCAAAGGCAACGACAGACGAAGGAACGAGACGGATTACGTCATCTACCAAAACGGAGGGACGGCATACGTCCCGGCGGAAACCATCCGGTCTGGACACGAGTTCGTCGACTGTTGGAAGTTGTTTGTTGGGCGTGCGGCTCCGGGTACGGGCAACAAGGATACTTATCCGCATCGGATCATTAGCACGCCGTTCCTAGGGAAACCGGGGGAGGTATCTTCCGAGACTTATCTGTGTATCGGGCCTTTCAACAGCGAATCTGAGGCAGCTAGCGCATTGTCCTACCTCAAGTGCCGTTTCACTCGCTTCCTTATCCTCCTGCACAAGGCTTCGCAGGATACAACTCGAAAGGTTTACACGTTCGTTCCGCAACAGTCCTGGGACCGAGAGTGGACGGATGAGGAGTTGTACGCCAAGTACGGGCTCACTGGTGAGGAGATCGCGTTCATTGAGTCCATCGTGCGCCCGATGGAGAATGAGTGATGGCCAGGCGGGATGAGGAGCTCCTTCCCTCTAAGCCCTCGGCGCGCCTGCGGATCTATGCCTGGTCTCCAAAGAATCCTCCGGCAGGCTATGAGGGGCTCATTAAGGTCGGGCAGACCACGAAGGAGGATGTGCGTGAGCGGATCCGTGAGTCGCAGGGGCAGATGCAGCAGGAGTTCACCCTGCACGTCGACATCATTGCGGAGCGTGAGGATGGCAGCATCTTCCGTGACAAGGACGTCATCCAGCGCCTGAAGGCGAAGGGCTTTGCCAACCCTCACTTTGGCTCAGCGACCGAGTGGGTGCGCTGCAAGCCTGCTGATGTGCTCACTGCTATCGCGGAACTGCGCACCGGGGTGGAGTACACGGGCGAGCGCTACCAGACCTTCGCGATGCGCCCCGAGCAAGCCCGTGCTGTCGAACAAACTCTTGCCTATTACAACTCCATCTGGGAAGAAGATCCGGGTGCGGTCCCGCGCTTCTTGTGGAACGCGAAGATGCGCTTCGGCAAGACCTTCACCACCTACCAGCTCGCCAAACGCATGGGCGCCAAACGCGTGCTGCTGGTGACCTTCAAACCTGCCGTCCAAGACGCCTGGCGTGAAGACCTGGCAAGCCACGTGGACTTTGAAGGCTGGCAGTACCTGAGCGCGAAAACCCTCGATGAGGGTGGCGAAGTCAAGGCAGATCAGCCTCTGGTCTACTTCGGCTCTTTCCAGGACCTCCTCGGACGGGACAAGAAGACCGGCCTGATCAAGTCCAAGAACGAGTGGATTCACACTGTCAACTGGGACCTGGTGGTCTTCGACGAGTACCACTTCGGAGCCTGGCGGGAGAACGCCAAAGCCCTCTTCGAAGGTGAGGATGAGAAGGAAGCTGCCAAGGAACTCAAGGCTGAGTACCACGAGGGGCTGGTCGCCTTCGATGAAGAGCTCGACGAGCTGGGTAGCGATGAAGAAGACTTTCTTCCCATCACGACCCGCTCCTACCTCTACCTCTCGGGTACACCCTTCAAGGCTCTTGCCACGGGCGAGTTCATCGAGGAACAGATCTTCAACTGGACCTATACCGACGAACAGCTTGCCAAACGCGAATGGGCGCGTGAGCATCCCGGTGAGTGGAACCCGTATGCCGCGCTACCGGAGATGCGTCTGCTGACCTACCGGATGCCCGATGACCTGGTGGCTATCGCGCACCAGGGTGAGTTTAACGAGTTCGACCTCAACACCTTCTTCGAAGCCACAGGCAGTAATGAGACAGCGCGGTTCGTCCACGAATCTGACGTACAGAAGTGGCTGGACCTTATCCGTGGCGAGCACGCGCCTACACAGATGGACATGCTCAAAGCTGGTGGCCGCCCACCCTTCCCGTATGCGGATGCCCGTCTGCTTCCTTACCTCCAGCACTCGTTCTGGTACTTGCCAAACGTCGCTGCCTGCCAGGCCATGGCGAACCTGCTCGCTGCGCGGCACAACACCTTCTGGCATCAGTACCAGGTGATCGTCGCTGCTGGCGTGGGCGCTGGGGTTGGGGTTGAAGCACTCCCGCCCGTGCGTGAGGCAATTGGGGACGGGCACGACACCAAGACCATCACGCTGTCGTGCGGCAAGCTCACCACCGGGGTGACCGTCAAGCAGTGGTCATCGATCCTGATGCTGCGCAACCTCACCAGCCCGGAGTCCTACTTCCAGGCCGCTTTCCGGGTGCAGTCCCCGTGGGCAATCAAGAACCCCAATGGGGATGACCCGAACCGGGAGGAGGTCCTCAAGCCTGTCGGATTCGTTTTCGACTTCGCACCCACGCGCGCTCTGCGCCAGATCGCCGACTACGGCACAGGGCTACATCCCGAGGCGAAGAGCCCCGAACATGCCGTCGCCGAGCTCGTCAACTACCTCCCGGTTCTGGCCTACGACGGTGCCACAATGAAGGAGATCGATGCGGGCGAGGTGCTCGACATCGCTATGTCTGGCACCTCGGCCACCCTCCTGGCGAAGAAGTGGGAGTCCGCGATCCTCGTCAACGTCGACAACATGACGCTCAAGAAGATCATGAACGACGAGCGTGCCATGGAAGCCATCCTCAATATCGAAGGCTTCCGTGCCCTGGGTGTTGACATCTTCGAGACCGTGGTCAACAAGAGTGAATCGGTGTCGAAGATGAAGAAGGAAAAGGGTGACTCGCTGACCAAGAAGGAGAAGAAGGAGCTCACAGCTGAGGAGAAGGAGTACAAGTCCAAGCGCAAGCAGATCCAGGAAAAGCTCATCAAGTTCGCTACCCGGATCCCAGCGTTCATGTACCTGACTGACTTCAGGGAGAACACGCTCTACGACGTCATCACCAAGATCGAACCAGACCTGTTCAAGCGGGTCACCGGTTTGTCCGTGGAGGATTTCAATCTCCTGGTGAACCTGGGGGTCTTCAACTCCATCCACATGAACCAGGCTGTCTTCGCCTTCCGTCGCTATGAGGATGCTTCCCTGTCCTACGCCGGCTACGCCTCCCATGCGGAGCAAAAGCGCCGTGAAGACCTGCGCCAAGTTGGCCTGTACGACACCGTCATTACCCTGAAATCTGAATGAGCATGGGTAGCGTTATTTCCATCGTTCTGTCTGCCGGTGCGCTCATCATTGCCATCTGGGCTGCTGTCGAGTCGCACCGAGCCAATAGGCGCTCAGCAGAAGCCAACCGAATCGCTGAATGTGCTAACACGCTCGCAGAGCAATCGAATGAGCATGCTGACAAGGCGAACCTCATCAGTGCGCAGGCACTTGAACTAGCAGAACGAGAAGCACCCGCCCCTCTGAGTGAATTGGTGCGGCTGGACAAGCACAAATGGGCATTCACCAATCAGTCTGGTCGCGTCATTGAGTTGGTGGCGATCTCAGCACTCCCGGATGAAGCCGAGCAATTCGTGCGTTACTCATCGCTTCCTCATCGTCTGGACTATGGAGATCAGTACGCGCTGACCATCCTTGGCGCATGGGGTTTGACGGTAGACGCCCTGATTATTAAGTGGCGCTTCAAAGGTGAGGATCAGATTCACGAAACACGACGCAGCGTTGCCTAGTTCGCCCGAGCTCCGTACCCTTTGACGCTTGCTCGATACCTTTTGACGCAAGCCCCATACTTTTTGACGCGGGGCTGAACCTTTTGACGCTAGGCCATATTTTTTGACGCTTCCTGCCTTAACTGGCCGACCAAGCCACCGGGAGGACGCTCTGAGGACACGATCCGCCCCAGCTGAGAGCCGCTCCACGGCCCCATACACCCAACCCGAACACCCCGAAAACCGCCCCGGAACAGCGAAAACGCCACCCCGGACACTTCCCGGCCGGGCCGGAAATCCTTGTATCCAAAGTGACGTTCTATTGGAGCGAGTGACGGGAATCGAACCCGCGTGTGCAGCTTGGAAGGCGTCGGGGCGACACCTCGAATCCGTTGGAATTCGGCGATATTGCAGCGTTTATTCACTGTCGTTGTTTGTCTGAGGTTAGCCGTTCGAGTCTCAAATTCGCAACCCCTGGACCACGTTAGACCACGAAAACACGTTTTTTGGCCATTTTTGGGCTGCAAGTTTATTGCGAGGGTTTCGACTTTTTGAATGCGATAACAGATAATGCCGTGCCCTCCCACCGGACAGACGGCGGCAGGGCACGGCAAGCGGGTCAGGCTGTGCGTGCTCGCAAGGGGATGACGTTGGACGGGGCAGCGGCGAAGGCGTCCAGGGCAGCGGCAATCTGTGCGTCTCGGCCCGCTAGGGCGTGCTGATAGATTGCGGCGGCCTGCGTCGAGGTGTGACCGATGCGAGCCTGTAACTCAGCCATGGTTGCGCCGCTCGCAGCGGCCAGGGTGGCGCCGGTGTGGCGCAGGTCGTGCCATCGCAGGTCAGTGCGCCCGATGATGGCGCGGGCGGTGACCATGGCACGAGAGCGGTAGGAAGCGGATACGACGCCTCCGGCGGGGGTAGTGAACACAAGTGCGTTGGCCCCTTGGGCGGTGTAGGCGGCCAGGTGATCGGCCAGGGCGCGGGCGACGGTGGCCGGAATGGCGACCGTGCGCCGCCCGGCGGCGGTCTTAGGCGGCCCGAACGCGCTCTGGCCTGCGCGAGTTCGTGTCTGCGTGCGTTCCACGGTGACGGTGGGGTTGGTTGGGTCGCTGAGGTCGATGTCTCGGCGGCGTAGGGCGAACACCTCGCCGGGGCGCAGGCCTGAGTATGCAGCCAGCAAGGCGGCGGCCCGAAGATGTGGCGGCATCGCAGCGGCCAGAGCTGAGACCTGTGCAGGGGTGAGCGGCTTGCGCTCAGACGCCGGGGCGGTGGCTGCCCCGCGTAGGCAGGCCGGGTTACGGTCGATCAGCCCGTCCTCCACAGCCCGACTAAGCACGGTTCGCAGCAGCCTGTATGCCTGGGCTGCCTGGGTGCGCCCATGCCCGGTGTGAACGTTGGGTGTCCGCCTGGCAGGGTCGGGGCGTCCAGCAGCCTGCCAGGCGTCGAGGACCGCGCGGGGCAGGCGTCCGGTGGCCGGTACGTCGATCCCGTTGGCCTTCGCCCATGCGCGGGCGGGGTGAACGCGGCGAGTGGTTGACTGTGGGGTGATCTGGGCGAACTGTGTCAGCAGAGCGGTGTGCCAGTCGCGTACGAGCGGGGTGGTGATCTGAGCCAGGGGCACCGTGGACAGGTCCACCATGTTGGCCCCGGTCCCCACAGGGGTGAGGATGAAGCAGCCTGCCAGGCGGTCGTACAGGCCCAGGGTCGAGGGGCGCAGTTCAGCGGAACGGTGGGTTAGAAAGGCCGGGAGGTAGGTGGCCAGGGTGAGGCTGGCAGTCTCAGGAACGGGCATTCGGCCTCGTATCACCTCAGCGCGTGCGGTCACTAGCCATGCCTCGGCCCGTGCGCGTGTGTCGAAGGTGGTGGGGGCTGAGTGCTTGGCCCCGTCGGCACCCGTGTAGCGGGCACGGAATCGCCCCGACGGTAGGCGGCTGATGGTGCCGAAGGCGCGGCGGTGGGAGCGGGCGGTCATGAGAGTTCTCCTAGGTCGAGCATGGGCGGGGTCTGCCCGGTGGGCGGGGCGGGCGCTGGTAGCGGGGCCTGTGCTGCCTGCCAGCGGCGCACGGGGGCGAAGGTGGGGACGGAGGGCCAGGACCACGGGGCGGGTAACGGCGTGGCACGGCTCTTGCGAGCGGCACGGGTGACGGCGTCCATCTGCCGGTGACACGCGGCGCACATGGGTGTGTAGTCCCAGGGATCGGGCGACCACGTGCCGGTGTCGTCACGACGGGCGTGGGCGGCGTCAGGGCGTAGTGCCCACTCGGCTGCCTGGGAGTGGCAGCCGGGCATCGTGCAGGCATACAGCGAGGCGAAGCCACGAGCATGGAGCACGCGCACGTGAGCGCAGCCGTAGCCCGCGAGTTCGTCACCTACCCACCGTCCTGACTCCTGGGCAGCGGCGTAGCCGTCGAGGGTGCCCGGATGAAGGCCGCGAGCACGCCGGTAGTGGGCAGCGCACAGACCACGGCCCTGCACAGGCTTGGAACACCCCTCGGCTAAACACGCACTGCCCGTCAGGGACGAACCTGGGCATTTTTCGTCTCTCTGATCCGATACTTCTCGCGTTCGGTCGTTTTTTCTTCCCTCCTCTGGGGGAGAAAACACGCTGGCGCGGGGTGTTCCAGTGGGATCAAGCTCAGAAAAAACGAGGGCAGTCATCAGGCATCACCGCCTGGCAGGTGAGCCATGAGCCGGTGCCATAGTTCAGCGGACGGCTCGCGCGCCCCGGTCAACGGTTCGGCAGCGAGGGAACGAACCCGGTCTAGTGCCCATTCCCGTGACTGCCCGGCCCGCTCGGCGTAGACCAAGACCCAACGGGCCAGCGTGTCCGGATCGAGAGGTAAGCGGGTATCTCGGACAAATGGACCTAGTGGGCCGCGCACCGCTAGCACAACCTCCCCGGGCAGGTCACCGACGGGCCAACCGTCAGGGGTAGGGAAGGGAAGGGTATTAGGGAGGGGGCACATTTCTACACCCGTTCCGCGCCCGGTTTTGGACCCGTTCAGACCCCCGTTCAGACCCCCGTTCAGACCCCCGTTCAGACCTGGCAGGTTGGTCGCGAATTGGACCCGTTCAGACCCCCGTTCAGACCCCCGTTCCGCGCCCTGAATTGGACCCGTTCGGACCCCCGTTCGGTCTCGCACCTGCGAGGCCAGGAACTCCAACCTGTAGTAGGTCGCCCGTCTCCCCCGCTGGGAGGGTGCTGCCTCGGTCTCCATGTGCGTGAGGAAGGCAGCCACAACGTCGCCCGGGCTGCCCTGGGCGCCTGTTGCGGTCAGCCACCGGGCCAGCGCCCTCGCAGGAGCGGCGTCGTTGCGGGGCTTGCCCTCTGCCCAGACGCAGGCCGTCTCAGGGCTTAGGGCCTGGCCTTGGGCGTCCAGGTCTGCGACCATGCGGGCCAGGGCCTGCCTGTAGGTGGCCAGGGTCGCAAGGCTGTAGCCGTTCCCCGTAGCCTGTGGCTGCGCTACGCCGAGGGTGTCTAGCGTGGCGAGCGTGGCGGCCAGGCTCTTTCGGTTGAGCCCTGTCCAGGCTGCCAGTTCCGCCCTCGTGGCTGTCACGGTCAGACCGTCGGTCGAGGCCAAGGCAAGAACGAAGGACACGAGCCGGACGCTGACAGGCTGACTAGCCAGAACCGTGCAGGCTACCCAGTCCGTGACCGCTGGGCGCTCGCCCGTGACAGTGAGCGGCTGGGTGCGCTCGTAGGTCTGAGCGTGCTTAGCCCATGAGGGTGTGAAGGCGTAGCGGGTACGCCACCCCTCCCCTGCCCGGGCGCGTGATGTCGTCACAAGCGGGTCCGTGCCAGCAGGTGGGGTGCGTAGGTCGCACAGGGCACGGCGCACGGTGGTCAGCGGCAGGTGTCCCCATCCGCTGAGATTGTCGCGTCCGGGGGCGGTGCCTTTGCCGTAGTCGTCAGCAGCCAGCAGGTAGGCCACGAGCCTGGCCGATGGTGTCAGGGGGTATCGGCATGAGGCGATGGCTGCGCTAACTGTGGCGACGTGTGGGCGGGCACCGTCAACTGTGAGGTGGCCCGACATGGCTTAGCCTCGCAGGCTCAGCGGGACGCGTGCGGGGGTGGTGTTGGCGTCGATCCACGCGGCTACGGCGGTCGCGGGAACCTGGCACGAGCGCACCGTGCCCACACGTGGCAACTCGCCATCACGGATCAGCCGGTTGACCGTGGACAGGCTGACAGCCAGGCACTGAGCGACCTCGTTAGGACGCAGCATGGCCGGTACGTCAACTGTGGCCGGATCAGCCACGGTGAGGAAAGTGCGACGGCAGTCAGCGGACATGCCACGTGTGGCGTAGTCCAGCACGGCAGCCGCCGGGACGCGCGGGCGGGTGCCGATGCGAAGGACGGGTAGGGAGCCGTCACTGAGCCAGCGCGTGACCGTGATCGGGTGAACGCGGCAGATTCCTGCCACGTCGGAGCGGGTCAGCAGTAGCGGCAGGGTGACGGTCGGGGTGCCGATCGGGCGCAGAGGGTTAGGGGTAGGCATGGCTTGGGTGTCCTCTCAGGGGTACGGGTGTACTGAGAGGCCGCCGGGCGCCTATGCCGGTGGTATGTGGTTGAGGGGTCGCCTAACTGGGTTTCAGGCGGCCAGGGTGAAACGGGCGCAACTCCCCTCACCCACCGGCACAGGGGCCACGGTAGGAGGGGCAGCGGTCAGGACCGCGCGCGTCAGGCTGACTAGGACGGGCCGCCACGGCAGCGGCCACGCGTCAGTGCTAGATGCCCGGCGCCATGTTGGCGCGGGTACGTCATCGAGTCCGGGCACGAACTCAGGTAACGACGAGAACGTAGCCGTGTCGTGTAGGGCGCGCTCGGCGTAGTAGGCATAAAAGTCTCTGCACCGATGCTTCAATTCTTCGTAACGAGCAAAAGCACGCATTGAGCAACGTGGATGTGGGTGGACCTGGAAACGGAGCCATTCAAGGGGACGCAGTAGACGCCCGGCGGTGTGCCCGCTTACGTCGTCCCATTCATCCTCCCATCTTTCCACGATGGGAAGGCGCTGTAAGGCAGTTGATTCGGGCATCACAATCCGCCGGAGTACACCGTGCACCCGCCGAATCCGTGCGGCTCGCCCTGCACGCCGGGTAGCTGACCATTCGCCCCGTGGAGTATGCAGGTACGACAGTTCGAAGGCCAGCCAGGCCGCAGAGCGTTCAGCAGCGAGGATGGCATGAGGCGACAGCCCAGAAACGCGCAACGAGGTAGCCGCGTCGTTGAGCGCAGTGCACACGCGCAACACGGTGCCATCCACGTTGAGGCGCCACTGGCTACGAGGGCGGCGATCGTTGGCCAGTTCGTCGATGAGGGCGGCAACGTCGGGGTGGGAGGTGATCAGTGGGTGCAGCCGTGCCAGGCGGAGGCCCAGTGCACGGGGTGCGTGCGATGGGTTGGGCCGTGGTCGGCGGTGGCTGCGTGTCATGGGTGAGAGCATGGCGCGGACGTTTACCTAGGGCAAGCAGATTTGCCGTGTGGTCCTCATTTGGCCCGATTTCTCCCACGTTCAGGCCCTGGGATGGGGTGGGGCAGGGCTGCGTACTCGCTGCGTTGTGCCACGGCGGCGACGACGGCGCGCAGTTGGTCGGCGTCGGTTGCTACGTAGCGTTGTGTGGTGGTGGGGCTTGCGTGGCCTAGGAGTCGTTGGACGGAGAACAGGTCGCGTGTGGCGTCGTAGGCGGTGGTGGCGAAGCGGTGGCGTAGGGCGTGCAGGGTGTAGGGCGAGGGGATCAGGTGGCGCACGCTGTCTGCCACGCGTTCGGCGCTGAGGTGTGAGCCTTGTCCGTTGGGTAGGGCGTAGCCGTGCGGGTCGGCGTTGGTGGCGTCGGTCAGGAGTGCGGCCAGGCCGGGGGCGAGGGGTACTAGTCGTTGTTTGGAGCCTTTGCCGTGGACGGCTAGGACTGTGCCGCCTGAGGTCTGTAGGAGGTCGCGGGCGTGGATGGCGGCGATCTCGGCGCGGCGTAGGCCTGCCTCGGCTGCGCAGCGCAGTATCAGGGTCTGCCGCGCGTCAGCCTTGGCCAGTGCCTGGCCTAGGAGGTCGTCGGGTAGCGGGTGCGGGTTGGGTCCGGGGCGGCGTACGGGTGGGATCACGTCGGCCGGTGAGGTGGTGAGGTGTCCGGCGGCGACTCCCCACGCGTAGAAGGCTCGCAGGGTGGTGCGTAGGGAGTGGCGTGTTTCTAGGGCGATCTCGCGGTCTGTGTACCACTGAAGCAGGGTGGGGGTGGTCACGGACCACGGGCCGTACTCGGCGTTGGGGATGGTGCGGGCGAGGTGTGCGAGTTGTTCGCGGTTCTTTTTTCGGGATGTGGTGGCGCGTCCTTGGATGCGTTCGAATGCCATGAATCCGGTGATTGCCTCTTCCCACATGGGTGGGATGGGCGCGGCGACCGGGCCGGTTCGGCGCACGGGGCCGCGGTCCTGAGCATGGGGGTCGTCTAGTCCTGGCACGTCCTGGCCCTCTGGTGGGGCGATGCGTGGGATCGGGGGCAGGTGTCTGGCTGGGCTGGTTGAGACGTAGCCCCTTGCCTGGGCCCAGGCGAAGAAGCCTCGCACGGTGTAGCGGATGCCGCGGCGGGTAGCGTGGGCTAGGTCGAGGCTGTCTAGCCATGTCAGCAGGTCGGGGGCTGTGATGGTGCCGGGTGTGTGGTGGGGGTGGTCCAGGGCGAGGCGTCTCAGGTGGCCGCGTCGGGCGGTCAGGGTGGTGGGTTTGGTGCCGGTCTGGGCGCACTCGGCTAGGTAGACCCTGATCAGGCTGTCCCAGGCAGGGGGCAGGGGTGGGGCGTCGGGGCGTCCGTTGGGGCCCTGTGGCTCGTTCAGCGGGCGGTGCACGAGAACCGTAGGACGGTGGGAGTGGGTGGCCATGAGTGTTCTCCTAGATGGGTGGGCAGTGCCGGGTAGGTGTCGAGCACAGCACGCATGCCCGGCGTTCGGGGTGCAGGTGGTGGTTAGGCGCTGAGGCGGCGGAGTGGCACAACGTTGGTGGGTGTGGCGGCGTAGGTGTCCAGGGCGGCGGCGATCTGGGCGTCTCGGCCCGCGATGGCGTGTTGGTAGATGGCGGCGGCGCGTGGTGAGGCGTGGCCGATGCGTGCCTGTAGTTCGGCCATGGTGGCGCCGCTGATGGCGGCCAGGGTGGCGCCGGTGTGGCGCAGGTGGTGCCATGTCACGTCGTCGCGTCCGATGGTGGCGCGGGCGGTGGCCATGGCGCGCGAGCGGTGGGATGCGAGCATGGGGCCTCCTGTGGTGCTGGTGAATGCCAGGGCGTCGGGGCCGGGGGCGGTGTAGGTGTCCAGGTGTGTGGCGATGGCGCGGGCGACGGTTGCCGGGATGGTGACGGTGCGCCGTCCGGCGGCGGTCTTGGGGGCGCCAATGGTGGGTTGGCGGTTTCGTGTGCTGGTTTGTGTGCGTTCGACTGTGACGGTGGGGTTGGTTGGGTCGCTGAGGTCGATGTCTCGGCGGCGTAGGGCGAACACCTCGCCGGGGCGTAGTCCTGAGTAGGCGGCTAGCAGTGTGGCGGCGCGTAGGTGTGGCGGCATGGCGGCTGCCAGGGCTGAGACTTCGGCGGGGGTCAGTGGCTTGCGTTCGGGTGCGCGTGAGGTTCCTGCGCCTCGTACGCGGGCGGGGTTGTGGTCGATTAGCCCGTCCTCTACGGCCTGGTTGAGGACGGTTCGCAGCAGCCTGTAGGCCTGTGAGGCCTGGCAACGGCCTGGACGGCGTCCGATGTCCTCCCGGAGGTGCGGGGCCGGCTGAGGACGTCCGGCGGCCTGCCAGGCGGCCAGGACCGTGCGGGGCAGGCGTCCGGTGGCTGGGACGTCGATCCCACTGGCCTTGGCCCAGGCGCGGGCAGGGTGGGTGCGGCGCGTGGCGCGTACGGCGGCAGTGGTGGTGCGTGTGGTGGTTGAGTGGTCGAGTTGCTCACACAGGGCGGTGTGCCAGTCGCGTACGAGTGGGGTGGTGATCTGAGCCAGGGGCACCGTGGACAGGTCAACCGTGTTAGTCCCGGTCCCAACGGGGGTGAGGATGAAGGAGCGTGCCAGGCGGTCGTACAGGCCCAGGGTCGAGGGGCGCAGTTCGGCGGCGCGTTGGGTTAGGAAGGTGGGGACGTACTCGGCCAGCGTGGTGGGGGCTATGAGGGTGGGGGCTGTCCAGGTGCCGCGCAGCACGTCAGCCTGTACGCCGATCAGCCAGGCTTCTGCCTGGGCGCGTGTGTCGAAGGTGGTGGGGGCTGAGTGCTTGGCCCCGTCAGGGCCGGTGTAGCGCACCCGAAAGCGGCCTGAGGGCAGGCCGGTGATGGTGCCGAAGGCCGAGCGGGCGGCGCGGGGTGCCATGGGGAGTCCTCTCCCGCTGCGTCACCGCTAGACCATTTTGGACCACGCGTGCACGTTTCCAGCGAGACGGCGCCGCTGCCTCGGGTGAGGAATCGGCGCCGTTTCAACGGAAAGTCATGGAGCGAGTGACGGGAATCGAACCCGCGTGTGCAGCTTGGAAGGCTGCCGTTCTACCATTGAACTACACTCGCGTGCAGGGCTGGTTCCAGCCCCGAGACTCAAGCCGCTAGGCGGCTGAGTCAGTCAAGACTCAGTGCTCCAGGAGACCGGTCTTGTAGGCCTTCGCCAGGCGGCGGGGCACGGTGATCTCGCGGCCCGCGACGCGGATGGTGTTGAGCTCGGTGAGCTCAGCCTTCCACTGCGAGCGGCGGTTGCGGGTGTTGCTGCGGGACATCTTCCGCTTCGGCACTGCCATGAGCCCGCTCCTTCCAAAGTCTGGGGATCGCACGATCCATCGAAAACTGGACCGAGGGACACCATAACGACTTCCATGGAGCGGCTTCCACCCCGCTACCCCGCTTCGGCATGTGAGATCAGTCCCTTGCGCCGTCAGCCGCCTGGCATCTGAGCCACACGCGGCGTCTGGGAGGATCCTGTCATGCCCTCCGCATCTCCCTCCAGCGCCGCCTCCACTCCCCCTGCCATGCTGACACTGGCCCGCCAGCCTCACCCGGAGACTGATCTGGAGGTCAAGCGCTCCCACTTCCTGGCTCGCGCAGCCCGCACCGACTCTGAGGAGGAGGCCCGGGCCTTCATCGCCTCGGTACGCGCAGCCCACCCCACGGCCCGGCACCACTGCTCGGCCTTCATCGTCTCGGTCCCCGGCGCCCTGCCCATCGAGCGCTCGTCGGACGACGGCGAGCCCTCCGGCACCGCCGGTCAGCCGATGCTGGAGGTCCTGCGGGGAACGGGACTGACGAACACCACCGTCGTGGTCACCCGCTACTTCGGGGGCACGCTGCTGGGAACCGGAGGGCTGGTCCGCGCCTACTCCGACGCCGCTGCCCAGGGTCTGGCAGCGGCGTCCCAGGTCCGCCTCGCCACCCGTTACCTGTGGGACGTACGCGTGCCCGTCACCGACGCCGGCCGCCTGGAGGCGGACCTGCGTGCCCATCCAGACCTCAGCGTCAAGGAGATGATCTGGGGGCCGACCCACGCCGTCGTCCTGCTGGCCACCGACTCACCCGACCCTGCACCCCTGGCTGAGCTGCTCGCCTCCCTTACCCAGGGCGAGGCGGTTCCCGAGCCGGCCGGAAGCGCCGTCGTCGAGCTGCCCGTCTGAGCGCTAGCACCCCGCGACCGGCGCAGGTCACTATGCGGACGCCTTGACGTCCCTCCTACCGCGAGGGTTATTGTCACCTCAACCAGTCAGGCTTGGCACAGCACCGAGCCACGCCTCAGGAGAGGAGGACCCCCATGATGGCCAACGGCGTCATGTGTGCGATGTCCCTCTCCTGCTGCCAGTGTCGGTAGGGCGCCAGGCCACGAGCTTGAGTGCGCGCGATGACGCGTACTTGCCCGGCGCTCAGGGCATCAGCCCACCCCTGTATCAGCAGCACCCCTGCCCCACACTCGCACCTCTGACTGACCCATCTGCCGGGACATGAGTACCCGGGACATCACAAGGAAGAAGCATCATGGCTTACCTGTCCAACATCACCGAGGCCGTCGGCAACACCCCGCTGGTCAAGATCAACCGCGTCATCTCCGGCCCCGCCACCGTCCTGGCCAAGGTCGAGGCCTTCGAGCCCGCCAGCTCGGTCAAGGACCGCATCGCCCTGTCGATCGTGCGCGCGGCCGAGGCCGCCGGGGCGCTCAAGCCCGGTGGCACGATCGTCGAGGCCACCAGTGGCAACACGGGCGTGGGACTGGCGATGGTGGGCGCTGCCCTCGGCTACCGCGTGGTCATCACCATGCCTGAGACCATGAGCAAGGAGCGCCGCGCCATCATGCGCGCCTTCGGCGCCGAGCTGGTGCTCACCTCCGAGGGCGGGGTCGCCGGAGCGGTCAAGAAGGCCCAGGAGATCCAGGCAGCCACCGAGAACTCGATCCTCGCCTCCCAGTTCACCAACCCGGCCAACCCCAAGGTCCACCGCGAGACCACGGCCCTGGAGATCCTGGAGCAGGCCGGCACGGTGGACGCCTTCGTCGCCGGAATCGGCACCGGCGGCACGCTGACCGGCGTGGGCACCGTGCTGCGCGAGAGGGTTCCCGGCGTCAAGATCTACGGCGTCGAGCCTGCCGAGTCCCCGCTGCTGAGCGAGGGCCACGCTGCCCCGCACAAGATCCAGGGCCTGGGCCCGAACATGGTCCCGGAGGTCCTCGACCAGGGCATCTGGGACGAGCTGCTGCACATCTCCTCCGAGGACGCGCTGACCTACGCCCGCCGCGCCGCCAAGGAGGAGGGCCTGCTGGTCGGCATCTCCTCCGGTGCCGCCCTGGCCGCCGCGGACCTGCTCTCCCAGCGCCCGGAGCTGGAGGGCAAGACCATCGTGACGGTGCTTCCTGATACCGGCGAGCGCTACCTGTCCACCCCGCTGTACGCCGACTACCTCAGCTAAGACCTGCCGGCCAAGGCGCGGTCCCGCTGCGGGGTGAGCACTCCCGAGCTGTCCCGTCATACGACGGCGGCTCCCCTGGGAACAGGGGAGCCGCCGTCGGCGTTCGTCTAGTGACCAGCTTCTTCCACGACCAGGACTACCCATGCGATCCACCCACCGTTCTCTCCTCCGCACGGCCAAGGAGGACCTGGCCGCCGCACGGCGTCAGGACCCGGCGGCCCGTTCCAACCTGGAGGTCGCCCTGCTCTACCCAGGCGTACACGCGGTATGGGCCTATCGCCTGGCCCATCACCTGTGGGGATCCGGGCATACCTTCGCTGCGCGGGCGATCTCCCAGACGGCCCGCAACCTCACCGGTATCGAGATCCACCCCGGCGCCACGATCGGCCAGAGGTTCTTCATTGACCACGGCATGGGTGTGGTCATCGGGGAGACCGCCGAGGTGGGTGACGACGTCCTCATGTACCACGGCGTCACCCTGGGCGGTGTCTCCACCAACCCCGGCAAGCGGCACCCCACGATCGGCAACAACGTCCAGATCGGGGCCGGCGCGAAGGTGCTCGGCCCTGTCACGGTCGAGGACGGCGCCAAGATCGGGGCGAACGCGGTGCTGGTGAAGAACCTGCCGGCTGAGCACGTGGGCGTGGGCGTGCCCGCGCGCGTGCGCGACCCACGCACCGATCCCGAGCTCATGCTCGACCCCACGATCTATATCTGAGACTCCCTCGCCCCCAGGGGCGCTCAGCGCACGACGACGCCGCCGGCCAGGTCCCGCAGGCGACGGAAGACCTCTCCCCCGCTGGCGCGCGAGCCGTTGTGCTCGTACTCGCTGGTCACCCAGGTGCGCAGGCCGGGCACCAGCGCCGCCGTGGCGAGCGAGGTCTGCATCGGCACGTACACGTCCCTGGCATACACCGCCGCCGCCCCGCGCACGCCTCCGCTGGCCAGGCTCGCCGGGTCGTAGAGCGCCGGCCACTCCTGGTGCGCCACGAGCTCAGCGACCTCACGCCAGGGCCGCAACGTGGCGTCCTCGGTGAAGAACTCCGGGCGCACGTGCTCACCGGTCAGCAGCGTCGGATCGTCATCGAAGACCGCCGGACGCACACGCGCCGCGGCCCAGCCCGTCACGCCGCCATCGGCCCAGCAGGACTCGTGGATGACGGCGTAGAGCGGAAAGCGCCCGCCGAAAGCCAGCAGCTGGCCGAGGCCGTAGCGCAAGGCCCAGCTCTCCGGGTCCCGCTCCAGCAGGTAGTGCAGCGTGTCCGTACCGCCGCTGGCCCCCAGCAGCGAGCCCAGCGACCGCAGCCGCTCCGGTCCCACCACCTCCCCGCTCGACGTCGTCAGCTCGCCGCGCCCCGCCAGCTCGGCCAGGCGCGCCATCGCCTGACGGTCACCGGGGTAGCGCGCGTAGTGCTCCTCGGACTTGGCCCGCATCGCCTCGTAGGTGAGGGCGTAGACCTCGTCGATGGAGCGCCCGACGGCGGGCAGGCCTCCTGTGAGGTAGATGGTCTCCAGGCTGTCGGGATGAGCACTGGCGTAGCGGATCGTGCAGAAGCCCCCGAAGGACTGGCCCAGCAGGCTCCACCGCTCGATCCCCATCGCCCGGCGCAGGTCTTCGCAGTCCTCGACGATCTCGTCAGCGCGGAAATGAGTGAGCAGGCGTGCTGTGCCTCGGGCATCTCCCCCGGCATCGGGCCGGTCGATCGGCGTGGAGGCACCTGTGCCTCGCTGGTCAAGCAGGATGACGCGGTAGTGCTCGAGCACCGCGCTCAGCCAGCCCGCCCCGCCGTCGCCGCCCGGGCGCGGTGACTCGCAGCCCGGTCCTCCCTGGAGGAAGACGAGCGCCGGCAGCTCACTCGGGGCTGCCTCCAGGGCCGAGCGCCGGGCGACCTCACGGGCGTAGACGGTGATCTCGCGGCTGCCATCAGGCAGGGTGTCCCCGGCTCCAGAGCGATCCAGCGGCACCCGTAGGTGCAGGTCGCGGCAGAACAGTCCCGCGACGGAGGTGGTCCAGGGGCCGGTGATCAGGCGCGAGGTGGTGCTCATAGGCCTCACGCTACCCACTCGCCGCCCAGGCAGCAGCCAGACCCTCCCGGCTCAGCAGACCCGGCAGCTCAGCGAGCCCGGCAGCTCAGCGAGCCTGGCAGCGGGGGCACCAGAACAGGCGCCGTCCGGCGACCTCCCTCTCGCTCACGGGCGTGCCACAACGTAGACAGGGCCGGCCCGTGCGGTGGTAGACGTACCAGCGGGCCGCTTCCTCGTCCCCGGCCGGCACCGGCTCGGGCACGTCCTCGGGCTCCACGGTGGTGATGAAGCCTGTGGCCACGCCGTACTCCATGAGCGGGACCAGGTCCTCCCACAGCCCGTGCAGACGTTTCTCGCTCACCCGGTTGCCGGGCACGAAGGGGCTCACGCCCCTGCGCAGCAGGGACTCGGCACGGTAGATGTTGCCGACTCCGGAGATGACCGACTGGTCCATGAGCAGCTCGCCGACCGCCTTACGACGACGGCGCACGGCGTCCACGAAGACCTGCGGGTCGCCGTCGGGCCTCAGCGGATCAGGGCCAAGGCGACGGCGGACCTGCGCCACCCCGCAGGCATCGAGGATCTCGCATGCCGCCGGTCCGGTCAGGTCGGCGACGCCGTGATCACCTTCCAGGCGTACTCGCACCGCACCTCGGGGCTCGGGCGCCTGCCACTGGCCGGGCGAAGGCTCCGCAGGGAGGCCTGCGGCGTCGTCCTGCCCGCCAGACAGACCTGACAGGGCCGAGCCGCCGCCGTGGGCCAGCGCGTGCTCACCACGCTCCCCCACCCGCCGGCGGGGTGCCCCGATGGCGTGGGGCGCGGTGAAGGTGGAGTCGCCGTCGAAGGTCCACGAGCCGTACAGGCCCAGGTGAATCCGCAGCCATGTCACCGGCGCCGGCCCGTCGGCTGGCAGGCAGTCAGCGCTCTCAGTCAGCCTGCGAGCGCGCGCCTGACCCGATCCAGCACGAACGCTGCCCGCGCCGGGCAGCTCGAAGGGAATATCAGCCTGCGGAGCGAAGGCAACGAAGAGGTGCTTGCCGTGAGCCTCGGCCCCCACCAGTACCTGGCCGTCCAGGCGCGCGGCGCCGGCAGCAAAACGCCCCTGTGGGGAGGACACGTGCAGGCGCTGGCCGCCAAAGAGCTCGCTGAGGGCGGCGGCGAGCCGGTGGATCGTATGACCTTCAGGCATGGGCCAGACGGTACCCGGCCTGGCTCAGGCGCTGTGGTGGGCGCGCTCGTAGTCCAGGACCTGGTCAATGCGGCCCTGGTGACGCTCCTCGCCAGAGAAGGGCTCGGCCACGAAGGCGTCGAGGATCTCGATGGCTTCCTCGGTGGAGTGCTGACGCGCGCCCAGGCCCGCCACGTTGGCGTTGTTGTGCTGGCGGGCGAGCCTGGCGGTCTCGACGTTCCAGACCAGTGCCGCGCGCACGCCGTCGACCTTGTTGGCGGCGATCTGCTCACCGTTGCCCGATCCGCCCAGCACGATGCCGAGCGAGCCGGGGTCAGCGACGACGGCCTCGGCTGCGGCAAAGCAGAACTCAGGGTAGTCATCGAGGCGGTCGTAGACGTAGCAGCCGTGGTCCACAACCTCGTGACCCTGCTCAGTGAGGTGGCTGACGAGCACACCCTTGAGCTCAAATCCAGCATGGTCCGTTCCAATGTGAATACGCATGGGCGCAATTGTGCCTCACGCGAACAGTCACCGCCGACCGTGAGCACGATCGAGCACGGGACGCGGCGACCACTAGGTTGTCACCATGACTGAGACCACACCGACCGACGCCTCCCCGATCCTGGCCGGCGTGCTGGACACCGCCGCCGCTGACACCTCCGTCCGCGTCCAGGACGACCTCTTCCGCCACGTCAACGGCACTTGGCTGGCCACCGCCCCGATCCCTGCAGACCGCCCGAGCGCCGGTTCCTTCTACGACCTGCGTGACGCCTCCGAAGAGGCCTGCCACGCGATCCTGGAGGAGCTGGCGGCCTCCCAGCCCGATCTAACCACGCCAGCAGGCAAGATCGCCGGCCTGTACGCCACCTTCATGGATGCCGAGCACATCGAGTCCCTCGGCGCCCAGCCCTTGGAGGCAGAGCTTGCCCCGGTCCTGGCCGCCACCACCAAGGAGGAGCTGGCGCGGTTGCTCGGTTCCTTGATCCCCACCGGGTTTAGCGGCGTGGTCGGCGTGGACGTGGAGAACGACCTCAACGCCCCCGAGCGCTACACCACCTGGGTGGGCCAGGCCGGTATCGGCCTGCCTGACGAGTCCTACTACCGCGAGGAGGCCCAGGCCGAGGTCCGCCAGGCCTACGTGGCACACATCGCCACGATGCTGCGCCTGGCCGGGATCGCCGAGGACGAGGCAGCCGCCGCACGCGCTGTAGCGCGCGTCATGGCCGTGGAGACCGCGCTGGCCAAGGGGCACTGGGACCGCGTGGCCTGCCGCGACATCGAGAAGATGAACAACCCACGCTCCTGGCAGGAGATCGTCCAGGCTGGAGCAGGCTTCCCCTGGCAGGCCTGGCGCGAGGGCATCGAGGCAGCAGCCCGTGCCGCGGGCGCGCAGATGGGCGACTTCCTTGCACACGCCATCGTCGAGCAGCCTGACTACCTCGCCCACGCCGCCAGCGTGTGGCGCGCGACCGACCTGGAGGACCTGAGGCTGTGGGCGGCCTGGCACGTGGTTCACGGCCGCGCGACGCTGCTGTCCTCCTCCTTCGTCAACGAGAACTTCTCCTTCTACTCCCAGCACCTGCAGGGTGTGGACGAGCTGCGCCCCCGCTGGAAGCGGGGCGTCGGCCTGGTCGAGGCGTGCCTGGGCGAGGCGCTGGGCGAGATCTACGTTGAGCGGCACTTCCCGCCCTCGCACAAGGAGGCCATGGAGACGCTGGTCGCCGACCTTATCGAGGCCTACCGCCAGTCCATCTCCTCGCTGGAGTGGATGGGGCCGGCCACGCGCGAGCGCGCGCTGGACAAGCTGGCCCAGTTCACCCCGAAGATCGGTTACCCGACCACCTGGCGCGACTACTCCGCCGTCGTCATCACGCCCGGGGACCTGCTGGCCAGCGTGCGCAGCGTGGAGGACTTCGACCTGGCCCGAGCGCTGCGCAAGCTCGCTGGCCCGGTGGACCGCGACGAGTGGCACATGACCCCGCAGACGGTCAACGCCTACTACAACCCGACGATGAACGAGATCGTCTTCCCCGCCGCCATCCTCCAGCCTCCCTTCTTCGACCCGCAGGCCGACGCCGCCGTGAACTACGCCGGCATCGGCGCGGTGATCGGGCACGAGATCGGGCACGGCTTCGATGACCAGGGCTCGACCTTCGACGGCACCGGAAAGGTGGTGGACTGGTGGACCGACGAGGACCGTGAGGCCTTCGCTGAGCGCACCAAGGCACTCATCGCCCAGTACGACGCCTTCCAGCCCGCCTCGCTCGTGGCCCGGGCCGAGCGTGAGGGCACGCCGGTGGCCGAGGTGCCGCACGTCAACGGCGCGCTGACCATCGGGGAGAACATCGGTGACCTGGGTGGGCTGGGTATCGCGCTCAAGGCCTACCGCCTGGCGCTGGCACGCGAGGGCGTCAGCTCGGTGGGCGAGGCACCGGTCATCGACGGGCTCAGCGCGCTGGAGCGTTTCTTCTACTCCTGGGCCCGGATCTGGCGAGGCAAGAACCGCGATGAGCAGGCCGAGCTGCTCCTGACGATCGACCCGCACTCCCCGGCGGAGTTCCGCTGCAACGGGATCGTGCGCAACGTCGAGGCCTTCTACGAGGCCTTCGGCGTGGTCGAGGGTGATGGCCTGTGGCTTGACCCCAAGGAGCGAGTCAGCATCTGGTGAGCTACAGCGCCCAGGACTGAGAACGGGACGAGGGCGGCCTGAGGAGCGCGACGGCGCCACTCGGGCCGCCCTTCGCCGTCAACTCTGCGCAGTGCCTTCCAGGTACCGCGCCACCGCCCGCGCGAGGTTGCGCGGCCCCTCTCGCAGCGCCTGCTCGACCGCGACCTCCTCGTCCACGATCGGCACCACTCGCGCGCCCAGCTCCTCCAGCGCGCTCGCCCCCGGGCCGATCCTGCCGGCAAAGACCACGCACGGCACGCCGGCTCGGCGAGCCAGCACCGCCACGCCGGCCGGGGTCTTACCTGCGGCCGTCTGGGCGTCCACCGAGCCCTCACCCGTGAGCACGAGGTCAGCGCCCTTGACAGCCTCCTCCAGGCCGACGGCGCGAGCCACCAGCTCCGTGCCCGGCACAAGGCGCACCCCCAGAAAGGCCCGCAGCGCGAAACCCAGGCCACCCGCTGCGCCGGCCCCGGCCTCCTGAGCCACGGCCTGGTGCCCACTGACCTGCGCCAGGTGTCCCAGCAGGGCGTCCAACTGCCCCACCTGATCAGCACGCACCCCCTTCTGCGGCCCAAAGACAGCCGTGGCTCCATACGGACCGGTGAGCGGGTTGGTCACGTCGCAGGCCACTTCCAGATCGGTGTCCGCGAGCGCCGGGTCCAGCCCAGATACGTCGATCCTCACCACGCGTGCCAGCTGCGAGGGGCAGGCGGGAGCCACCTCACGTCCGCCGGAGTCCTCCAGCCGGGCTCCCAGCGCCGCGAGCATGCCCATGCCGCAGTCATTGGTGGCCGAGCCACCGATCCCCAGCAGCAGGTGGCGCGCACCGCGGGACAGCGCGTGACGGATGACGAGCCCCAGCCCCGCCGTCGTGGAGGCCATGACGTCACGATCCGCCGGCGCCACGAGCTCCAGCCCGGCACAGCTGGCCACGTCCATCACCGCGCGGCCGGCATCGAGGCCGTAGCGCACCCGTATCGGGCGCCCCAGGGCATCGACCGTGTCCACCTCGACCAGCCGGGCGCCCCAGGCTGAGGCGACAGCCTCAACGAAGCCCTCTCCGCCGTCGGACATCGGGACGCTGGCGACCTCAGCCTCGGGCAGCACCGCGTGCGTTCCCCGCTCCATCGCCAGGGCCGCCTGGCGCGCGGTCATGGACTCCTTGAAGGAGTCCGGCGCTGCCACGATCCTCATACCTGCTCCTCTCGCGGGTCGCTGCCACCGAGGCTAGCCGAGGCCGGGGCACGGTGCGGCTTGGGTCACGCACCGGGCGGTGAGAGGATGGCCGGCGGTGCCGCTCCGCCGTCGGGCTACTCCTGCGGCGGGGCGCGCCGGTCACAAGACGCGCACCACCAGCAGACCCAGACGAAGGAGACCCCATGCCCGGTCAGAACCTGACCCGCGAGGAGGCGGCCAAGCGCGCCGAGCTCCTCTCAGTCGCCAGCTACGACATCGCCCTGGACCTGACCCGCGGCGAGGAGACCTTCCACTCGGCCACCACCGTGCGCTTCAGCGCGACGCCCGGGGCCACCACCTTCATCGACCTCATCGCCCCCACCGTCCACTCGATCGTGCTCAACGGCAAGGACCTGGACCCGGCCGAGGTCTACGTGGACTCGCGGATCGTCCTGGGTGACCTCAAGGCTGACAACGAGCTGACGGTCGTCGCTGACTGCGCTTACATGCACACCGGCGAGGGCCTTCACCGCTTCACCGACCCCGCTGACGGCGAGACCTACCTCTACTCCCAGTTCGAGGTGCCGGACTCGCGCCGGGTCTTCACCGTCTTCGAGCAGCCTGACCTCAAGGCCTCCTTCACCTTCACCGTCACGGCCCCGGCCGGCTGGACGGTCTTCTCCAACTCCCCCACGCCCGCACCCACCTCGGGCGCCCACGAGGGCACGCAGGTCTTCGCCTTCTCCCCCACCGAGCGCATCAGCTCCTACATCACCGCGATCGTGGCCGGCCCGTATGAGGGAGTGACCGGCTCCTACACCAGCGTTGACGGCCGCGAGATCCCGCTGGGCACCTACTGCCGCGCCTCGCTGGCGCAGTACATGGACGCCGAGGAGATCCTGGACATCACCAAGGGCGGCTTCGCCTTCTACGAGGAGCTGTTCGGCACCCCCTACGCCTTCACCAAGTACGACCAGGTTTTCGTACCTGAGTTCAACGCAGGAGCGATGGAAAACGCTGGTTGCGTGACCCACCGCGACGACTACATCTTCCGCTCACGGCCCGTCGAGGCCCGCGTCGAGCGCCGCGCCGTCACCATCCTCCACGAGCTGGCCCACATGTGGTTCGGGGACATGGTGACGATGAAGTGGTGGAACGACCTGTGGCTCAATGAGTCCTTCGCCGAGTACACCTCCACCCTGGCCACCGCGGAGACCACGCGCTTCACCGATGCCTGGACCACCTTCCAGGCGCTGGAGAAGACCTGGGCCTACAACCAGGACCAGCTCTCCTCCACCCACCCCATCGCCGCTGAGATCAAGGACCTGCACGACGTCGAGGTCAACTTCGACGGCATCACCTACGCCAAGGGCGCCTCGGTGCTCACGGCGCTGGTGGCCTACGTGGGCCGCGAGGCCTTCTTCAAGGGCATCGCCTCCTACCTGGCCGCCCACGCCTACTCCAACGCCACGCTGGCTGACCTGCTGGCCGAGCTGGAGAAGACCTCCGGGCGTGACCTGGGGGCCTGGACCAAGGTCTGGCTGCAGGAGGCCGGGGTCACCACCCTGCGCATGGAGCTGGACACCGATGCCGACGGCGTCATCACCTCCGCCGCCGTCCTCCAGGAGATCCCGCAGGGTTCTCCGGCGAGCCTGCGCCCGCACCGGGTGGCGATCGGCAGCTACAGCCTGGCCGACGGGGCGCTTGCTCGCACCGGGCGCGTGGAGCTGGACGTGGAGGGGGCTCGCACCGAGGTCTCCGAGCTGGTTGGTACCACTCGTGCCGACGTGCTCGTCCTCAACGACGACGACCTCACCTACGCCAAGGTGCGCCTGGACGAGGCCTCCCTGGAGGCCGGGCTGGCTGGTATTGCGTCCTTCACCGACTCCCTGCCCCGCTCGATCGTGCTCGCCTCGGCCTGGGACATGGTGCGCGACGCCGAGATGCCGGCCTCGCGCTACCTTGCCGCGGCGCTGAAGGCGCTTGAGGTCGAGACCCACTCCTCGGTGGTCCAGGGCCTGCTCGCGCGGATCACGACCTGCCTGTCCTTCTACCTGCCGCCAGCCTCCCGCAAGGCCGCGGCCCCCGGCGCCGCGCAGTCGCTGCTGGGGCTGGCGCGTGCTGCCGAGCCGGACGGCGACAAGCAGCTGCAGCTGGTGCGCGCCGTGGCCGCCCACGCCGTCACGCCTGAGCAGACCGCGACGGTGGCCGCGTGGCTGGACGGCTCCGAGGTCCTTGAGGGCCTGACGGTGGACCAGGACCTGCGCTGGGAGCTGCTCATCGGCCTCGTCGCGGCGGGCCAGGCCGGCGAGGCCGAGATCGCTGCCGAGGAGCAGCGTGACCGTACGACCACGGGCCGTGAGCGCGCCGCCCAGGCCCGCGCGGCCCTGCCCACGCCCGAGGCCAAGGCCGCGACCTGGCGCGAGCTCGTGGAGAGCTCCGCCATGCCCAACGAGACCCAGGTCAAGACCCTGCTGGGCTTTGCCGCCGTCGAGCGTCACCCTGAGCTGCTCGTGCCCTTCGTGAGCGAGTACGTGCGCGAGGCGGACGCCATCTGGGCCTCGCGGACCTTCCACATGGCTGAGAACCTCCTGTCGCGGCTGTGGTCGGTGGCCACCGTGGGGCTCGAGGGCGTGGACCCGGTGGGGGCGCTGGAGGCGTGGCTGGCCTCCCACGCTGACGCCCCGGACGCCTTCCGTCGCATCGTGAGCGAGAACCTGGACGACACCCGCCGCGTGGTGGCGGTCCAGGCTCGCGAGCTGCAGGGCTGATACGCACCGCGCACCATCTCAATCGTCGTTTCCTGTGCACCACCGGCCCCTCGGCGCCTCGTAGCCGACGGTCCAGCACAGGAAACCACGGTTGAGACGCCAGGAGGCCCTGCCTGAGGCGTGTATGAACGACGGCGCCGCCCGCCTTCCGTGGGGAAGGAGAGCGGCGCCGTCGTCGTGCAGGAGAGCGGCGGTGGCTCAGCGCTTGCGCGCAGCCTCGGCGTTCTTGCCGGTCGACTCAGCCGCAGCCGCCTGGGCAGCCTTGAAGGAGTCGACGTCGTCGTCCTCGCGGCCCGGGGTCTTGAAGTCGAACTTCGTGATGAGGAACCGGAAGAGGAAGTAGTAGATGACGGCGTAGACCAGGCCGATGACCACCAGCAGGAGCGGGCCACCCACGGCGCCGCCGGACAGCTCAGCCGACTTGCCAAAGTTCAGCACGTAGTCGATCGCACCGGCGGAGAAGGAGAAGCCGTCCTTGATGCCCAGGGCGTTGACCAGGGCCAACGAGGTACCCGTGAGCACGGCGTGGACCGCGTAGATCGGGAACGCCACGTAGGCGAAGGCGTACTCCAAGGGCTCGGTGATACCCGTGATGAAGGCAGTCAGGGCGACCGAGACCATGAGGGCACCGGTGGCCTTGCGCTTGGCCGGCTTGGCGGTGTGCCAGATGGCCAGGGCGGCGGCCGGCAGGGCGAACATCATGATCGGGAAGAAGCCGGTCATGAAGGAGCCGGTCCAGGCGTTGGAGCCGTTGACACCGGAGAAGAAGCAGGTGAGGTCACCGTGAGCGACTCCGCCGTCAGCCGTCTCGCACTGACCCAGCTGGAACCACGGAATGGAGTTGAGCAGGTGGTGCAGGCCGAAGGGGATGAGCAGGCGGTTGGCCGTGCCGAAGACGAAGGCCGCCAGCATGGCGCCGATGCCGCCCTCGGTGCCGGCCGTCATGAGCCAGCCACCAAGCTGCTCGTTGATGAGCCAGTTGAAGGCGGGATAGATCAGGCCCATGACCAGGGCGATGACCACGGCAGCCACCGAGGTGACGATCGGAACGAAGCGGCGCCCGCCGAAGAAGGCCAGCCAGTCAGGCAGCTTGATGCGGTAGTACTTCTGCCACAGCAGGGCGGCGGTGATACCCATGACGATACCGCCGAGGACGCCGTAGTTGATCGGCTGCTGGGTGGCCAGACCGCACACGCTCACGCCCTGGTTCCAGGGGCCCACCTGGCCGATCGAGTCAACGGCCGGATCGAAGTTGTGCAGGCAGTCCAGCTGGTCGGCCGTCGGAGCGGCCGGCTTGCCCAGGATCAGCGGGGCCAGCACCCACAGCACGCCCTGGAAGACCAGGTAACCGAACAGTCCGGCCACACCGGTCGAGCCATCAGACTTCTTGGCGAAGCCCACGGCGACGCCGACGGCGAAGATGAGCGCGAGGTTGTTGAAGACCGCGTTACCGGCCGCTGCCAGCACGTCCGCCACCGGCTGCATCCAGCTCAGGTGCTTGGCGAGCCCATCGGCTCCCAGCATGTCGGCCTGTCCCAGGCGCAGGAGGAGGCCTGCGGCAGGCAGCGTCGCGATCGGGAGCATAAGAGAGCGCCCGAGCCGCTGGGCGACGGCAAAGGCGCCGCCCGACTTCTTCTTGTCAGACACGTTGTTCTCCAGTGTTCGGGAGGGAAGCGGCAGCGGTGCCGCGTGGGTGCTGCCCAGGTGGGCAGCCATGGTCCGGCTGGGCTGCGACGCACAGGTCTGGACCAGTGGCACCAGCAAAGCCCGCCACCTCACCCATGTCAAGTACCGCGTTTTTCCGCGTCACGCCAAGGACTCGGAAAATTACCGCGCCAGAAGTTTACCTGCGCGGCATGAATCGGGGCACAATGGTCTTGTCCACCCTGTCCCTCCACGTCACGAGTCACCTATGCTGCCCCTCACGCCCCCCGGCTCCGCAAAGACGCGAGCCAAGCACGTCGTCGTGCGCGACCACCTTCTCGCCCTCATCGCCGACGGCCTGCGCCCCGGAGACGCGATCCCCTCCGAGCGCGAGCTGTGCGAGACCTTCACGGTCTCCCGCATGACCGTACGGCAGGCCGTTGACGCCCTCGTGGCCGACGGCGTCCTGGAGCGCCACCAGGGCAAGGGCACCTTCGTCGCCCCGCCCAAGATGGACCTGCAGCTGCGCCTGACCTCCTTTCGTGAGGAGATGCAGCGCCGGGGGATGGAGCCAGGCGCCGTCTTCCTCACGGCGGAGACGGTGCCCGCCCCCGCATCGGTCGCCAAGGCCCTGGAGCTGGAGCCTGGCGCGATGGTCCACCACCTGCGCCGGCTGCTGACGGCGGACGCGGCCCCGATGGCGATCGAGGAGAACTGGATCCCCGCCTCGATCCTCCCCGACCTCCTCTCCGGGCCCCTGACCTTCTCGGTCTACAACGAGCTGACCCGCGCCGGCACACCGCCCCAGTGGGGTGAGGACGTGATCGAGGGCCACACCATCACCTCAGAGGAGGCGGCCCTGCTGGGCGTGCCTGAGCGCTCCCCCGCCCTGGACATCACCCGCCGGACCTTCCACGAGCACCTGGCGGTGGACTACTCCCGGTCCCTGTACCGGGCAGACCGTTACACCCTGTGGGTGCCGGTGGCTGCCCCCGGCCCGCGGCGTCGCCGGCCCGAGGGCGCTGCAATCGCCCCACGGCCCCGCTAAGCCACGGCCCGCGCTGGTCACAGTCAGGACTGGACAACCGCGTGGCAGCCGGTACCATGACAACTGGTATGGACCACTCGTCCGGTACCGGGCGACGGCGCCCGCGCCCAACCTGTCCGTCCACCGCATCTGCCCTTAGTGGCACCAACCTCAGGAGGACCCCATGTCTCAGGCCCAGAAGATCGTTGACGCTCTCGGCGGATTCGACAACATCGTCGAGATCGAGCCCTGTATCACCCGTCTGCGCTGCGAGCTGGAGGACGGCTCGGTCATCGACGAGGCCGCTCTCAAGGAGGCCGGCGCCCACGGCGTGGTCACCATGGGCGACACCGTCCAGGTCATCGTCGGCCCCAACGCTGACACCATCGCCGAGGACATCGAGGACCTGCGATGAGCCTGTCCGTCCTGGCTCCCCTGGCCGGGAAGGTCGTCGCGGTCCAGGACGTGCCGGACCCGGTCTTCGCCGGGCAGTTCGTCGGCCCGGGACTGGCCATCGACCCCGCCCGCGAGGGTGAGGTCACGGCGGTCGCCCCCATCAGCGGCACCGTCGCCAAGGTCCACCCGCACGCCTTTATCGTCGTCAACTCTGCGGGACGCGGAGTGCTCACCCACCTCGGGCTGGACACCGTGAGCCTGGCTGGCGAGGGATTCATCCTCCACGCCACCGAGGGTGACCAGGTGGAGGCCGGAGCACCGATGGTGACCTGGAACCCCGCCGAGGTCGAGGCCAAGGGCCTCAACCCCATCGTTCCCGTCATCGCCCTGGAGGCTCAGGACAGCGCGCTGAGGCTCACAGAGGCCGGCACGCAGCTCGCTGCCGGGGACGAGGCCTTCAGCTGGGCCTGATCCCGAGCTACTCGCGCCAGGAGGCCCTCAGCCAGACCGTTTCTGGCTGAGGGCCTCCTCGCGTCGACCTGCCTGCGCCCAGGCGGGCGCAGGCAGCCGCAGGATCAGTGCCCAGGTTCAGCGCCCCAGGCTCTGGCGGACCGTCGCCAAGAGACTGGCCAGGCGCGCATTGGCAGGAAGGTCGTCCACGAGCACGACGTCGCCTGAGCCGTCGCACAAGGGCTGCTTCCAGTTGGGGTACTCCTGGTCCGTCCCGGGCTGGTTCTGGGCGCGTCGGTCCCCGACCCCGTCCACCAGCGCCACCGCGATGAGCGCCGCCGGCGTGCGCGCGACGTAGCGGTGCAGGGCCTCGACGATCTCGCGCTCGGAGGGCTGCTCCCCCAGCAGGCCGTGCTCCCGCAGGCGGGCGAGCATGCGCTCGCGCTCCAGGCGTGCCTGAGCGCGGACCTGGTCCACCGGCTCCGTCAGCAGGCCAAGGCTCTCACGCAGGGCCACGTGCTCGTCAGCCAGGTAGCCGGCCGTGGGAGGCAGGTCGTGAGTCGTCACGGTCGCCAGAGACAGGTGCCGGTAGGCCTCGGGCTGCTTGGGCCAGCCGTCGTCCTGGTTCTCAAACCAGAGCACAGCCGTGCCCAGGATCCCGCGGCTGGCCAGATAGTCACGCACCCACGGCTCCACCGTTCCCAGGTCCTCGCCAATGATGACGGCACCCGCGCGGTATGCCTCCAGCATGACGATCCCGACCATGGCCTCGTGGTCGTAGCGCACGTAGGCGCCTTGGTCAGCGCCCATCCCCTCAGGGATCCACCACAGGCGGAACAGACCGATGATGTGGTCCACGCGCAGCGCACCGGCGTGGCGCAGCACCGTGCGGGCCATGTCCCGCAACGGCTGGTAGGCGTGCTCGGCCAGGTAGACCGCGCTCCATGGCGGCTGGGACCAGTTCTGCCCCAGCTGGTTGTACATGTCCGGGGGCGCCCCCACAGCCATACCAGAGGCAAAGGCCTGAGGCGTGGTCCACACGTCCGCGCCGCGCGGGTGGACTCCCACGGCCAGGTCCTCCATGACGCCCAGCGCCATCCCCGAGGCCTTGGCCTGCGCCTGGGCCCGGCACAGCTGCTCGTCCACGATCCACTGCAGCCAGGCGAAGAAGTCGATGCGCTCGGTCAGCGTGCGCGCCTCGTTGGCCACGAAGGCGGAGTCAGCCTCACGCAGGTGCTCGGGCCACTGCCGCATCGGCCCGTACTTCTCCGTCAGCGCGCTCCACAGGGCAAAGCGCTCCAGCCCCTGCCCCTGCTCGGCGCGGAAGCGCTCGAAGTCCCGCTGGCGCGCGCGTGAGCGGCCGGCGGCGAAGATCACCTCCAGCGCCTCGCTCTTGGCCTTCCACGCGGCGTCGCGGTCGATCGGAGCGGCTGACAGGTTGGCGGGATGGACCTCCTCGGCCGCCCACTGGACCAGCGAGCGCCGTGGCCCGGAGAGCCGGGAAACCTCCAGGATGTTCTCGGGACGGATGTAGATCGGGTTGACGAAACGACGCGTGACCGGCAGGTAGGGCGAGGGCGTCATCGGCACGGTCGGCTCGGCGGCGTGCAGCGGGTTGATGAGCAGGAAGTCAGCACCCTCGTCGCCCAGGAAGCTGAGCATCTCCGTCAGGTCATCGAGGTCCCCGACGCCCCACGAACCGCGTGAACGCGTGGAGTAGAGTTGAGCCATCGCGCCCCAGCCCCGGCCTCCCAGCGCCGCGGGCAGCTCCAGGCGGTCCGGCGTGACCGCCAGCGCCGCGGTGGCGGTGCGGGCCGGTCCTGCCCAGCTCTGACCGATCTCGGCCACGAGCTCGTGCCACCCCAGCGGCAGGTCCGCAGGGACTAAGACGGTGGCCTGGCCGGTCATGACGCCGTCAACCTCGCGGGCCGGCGTCCAGTCATCGGCCTGACTGAGCTCACGCACCCCGCCGTCCTCCAGACGGACCTGGACACGTAACGGGGCGCCGTCGGGCAGGTGGACGACCACGGGGGTCTGGGCTCCGGCCCGAGCCACCACCGTGGCCGGCAGGACCTGACGCCAGGGGGCGGTCTCGGCCTCACGCAGCGAGGCCTCGATCTCCTCGTCCGTGGCTGCGGCTACCCCGAGCGCGGCGAGAACCGCCACGAGGGTCTGGCGAGACGGCGAGGCCGGGTTGCCGTGAAAGTCCCAGTGCCGGGTCGTCACCCCGTGGGCCTCGGCAAGCTGTCGGAGCCGCTCGGAGGCGGGGGCAGAAGCGGGGGAAGCGTCAGTCATGACAGGAACTGCCTTGTGCTCAGGCGCCGACGGCGCAGGTGGACCAGCGGGGTGAAGGAGCCGGAACGCCCGAGGAGCGGTTCGTCGGTGCCACGGCGCACCGTCGGGAGGGGTTCCTTGCACCTTGCTGCAAGCGTTTCACACACTCTAGCGCCGCGCCAACCCTGAAGGTGGCGCGGCGCCAAGATGATTCGAGTGTCACGGCGTCCTCCTGACTTGCAACAGCCATCGCACGCCGTGGTCAACGCATCCGGTCGGCTCAGTCGAGCGCGGCGATCTCAGCGGCAAGCTCGTCCGCCGTCGGGCCGACGACGACCTGCACCACTCGGCCCGAGCGCACCACACCGAAGGCGCCGGTCGCGCGCAGCGCCTCCTCATCAACCTTGTCCTGGTCGACGACCTCGACGCGCAGCCGCGTGATACACGGCTCCAGGTCCGTGATGTTCTCGCGTCCACCCAGTCCCTCGACGATCTGCTGAGCGCTGCTCATCCTGTTCCCCTTCCACTGCGTAGTGTCCGTTCTCACTTTATCTCAGATCTGCCTTCTCCCCATTCACCCGAGGGCGGAATGGCGCATGTAACCGCCCGTCCGGGGCACAATGAGAGTGTCCACCTCTCCGGTACCGCTGAGGAGCACCCCCTATGCCTACGCCAGACGCCACCCCCACCGCACTAACCGGAATCGGCGTAAGCCCGGGCCTGGTAGCCGGGCCCGTCGCCCACATGGCGCTCGGTATCGAGGAGCCTGCCATCGAGACCCTGGACCCCAGTCGTCCCACCGAGCACGAGTGTGACCGGGTCGCTGAGGCGGCCCAGACTGTCAAGGGCAACCTGGAGGCCTCAGCCGCCCAGGCCAAGGGCGAGGGGCGCACCCTGCTGGAGATGACGGCACAGATGGCCGCCGACCCGACGCTGACCTCCACCGCCCAGGCGATCATCCGTGAGCGTCGCCTGGTGCCTGAGCGCGCCGTGTGGGAGGCCGCGGGCACGCTCTCAGACATGCTGGAGTCCCTGGGCGGCTACATGGCTGAGCGCACGCGCGACGTCGCTGACGTGCGCGACCGCATCGTCGCGGTCCTCACCGACTCCCCCATGCCCGGCATCCCGCAGATGGCTGAGCACTTTGTCCTGGTTGCCGAGGACCTGGCTCCGGCCGACACCGCGCTGCTCGACCCCGAGAAGGTCGTGGCCTTCATTACTTCCGAGGGCGGCCCCACCTCCCACACCGCCATCCTCGCCCGCGCGCTGGGCATCCCCGCGATCGTGGGAACCGGCGCCCAGGTGACCCAGGCCCTGATCGAGGGCGAGACCATCCTGGTTGACGGCACCAAGGGCACGATCACACGCTCCCCCAGCCAGGCCGAGATCGACCACGCCCGAGAGCTGGCCAGCCGGGTGCGCGAGTTCAAGGGCGACGGCGCCACCAAGGACGGCCATGAGGTCCAGCTGCTCGCCAACGTCGGAGACGGCGCCGGCGCCCGTGCCGCTGCCGAGGCCGGTGCGATGGGCATCGGTCTGTTCCGCACCGAGTTCTGCTTCCTGGACCAGCCCGAGGAGCCCACGGTTGACGCGCAGGTCGAGGCCTACCGCAGCGTGCTGGAGGCCTTCCCTGGCAAGAAGGTCGTGGTGCGCACCCTGGACGCGGGCGCGGACAAGCCCCTGCCCTTCCTCACCGACGCCACCGAGGCCAACCCGGCACTGGGCGTGCGCGCCTACCGCACGACCCGACGCGACCCCGAGGTCCTCGACCACCAGCTGGAGGCCCTGGCCAAGGCTGAGGCCCTGACGGAGGCGAAGGTGTGGGTCATGGCTCCCATGATCTCCACCGTCGAGGAGGCCAAGGCCTTCACGGACAAGGCCCGTTCCTACGGGCTGAAGACGGCCGGCATGATGATCGAGGTCCCCTCGGCCGCCCTCATGGCGGACAAGATGTTCGAGCACGCCGACTTCGCCTCGGTGGGCACCAACGACCTCACCCAGTACGTCATGGCTGCCGACCGGCTGCTGTCCTCGCTGGCAGACCTGTCCACCGCCTGGCAGCCCGCCGTCCTGCGCCTGATCGCCACCGCCTGCCAGGGAGCCGAGCCCCACGGCCGCCCCGTGGGCGTGTGTGGTGAGGCAGCCGCGGACCCGGCGCTCGCCGTCGTCCTGGTGGGCCTGGGGGTTGCGAGCCTGTCCATGACGGCCCGCGCCCTGCCGGACGTGGACGCCGTGCTGAAGTCGGTCACCCTGGCTGAGTGCCAACGCATCGCCTCCCTCGCCGTGGCGGCTGCAACGGCCGAGCAGGCCCGTCAGGCCGTCCGTGCCGAGCTGCCGATCCTGGAGGAGCTGGGCCTGTGACGGCCGGTACGCGGCCCACGCCCCAGGCCCAGTCCGCCACGCAGCCCTACCCGGTTCCACCGGCGTCGGAGGAGCCGCTGGGCTCGGTCACCCGCGTCCTGGCGCTGAGCCCGGTCCCCCGCGGCAAGGACGCGCCCGTGACAAGGGCCGGCTCCCTCACCACGGATGAGCCCTGGGACGTCTTCTCCGGTCACAGCCTGCCCCAGCTGTCGGGGCGGGTCTATGGCGGCCAGGTGGTGGCCCAAGGGCTGCTCGCCGCGGCGGCCACCGTGGTGGAGGACGAGGACGGGCCCCGGCTACCTCACTCCGTCCACGCCTCCTTCATGCGAGGCGGCCTGCCGGACGAGGCGATCCGCTTCGAGGTGGAGCGGCTGCGCGACGGCCGTTCCTTCACCCAGCGGCGCGCCACTGCCCTCCAGCACGGCAAGGCGATCTTGTCCATGATCACCTCCTTCCAGGAGACCCAGCCCGGCGCTGAGGTCCAGCTGGACGCGCCCCAGGTCCCCGCGCCCGAGGAGCTGCGCAGCGCCCTGGAGATCTTCCGGACCATCAACCACCCGGTGGCCAAGTTCCTGGGACGCACCGCTGCCTTCGACCTGCGGCACGTGGAGGGAAACCTCTACCTGCGTCCTGCCGCCGAGCGCGTGGGGCGCCAGCACCTGTGGGCACGTGCCCGCGGCGTCGTACCCGCCCAGGCGTCCCAGACCGTGCACCGGGCACTGCTGGCCTATATGTGTGACCAGATCATGCTGGAGCCCGCACTACGCAGCCAGGGGCTGTGCTGGCAGACCCCCGGGATGAGCCTGGCCACGCTCGACCACGCCCAGTGGTTCCACCGCGACGTCGATGTCAATGACTGGCTGCTCTTCGTCCAGGACTCCCCGACCTCGCAGGGCGGGCGCGCCATGGCCAGGGCGGAGGTCTTCAACGCTGCCGGGCAGCTCGTCTCGACCATCGCCCAGGAGGGCATGATCCGCACGCCCTCGCCTGGTCAGCAGGCGCATGGCCAGGCAGGCCACGGCCGCTGGGAGATCCGCATGGACGACGGCGCTGGCCCTGAAGGCACCACCGGCGCCAGTCACTGAGCCGGCCGGCCGACGGCGAGGCCGTGCCTCACGTAGGCTAGGCGCCGGAACCGCACCCGAGGACGCCAGGCACGCTGCGCCGTCGGACTGCGCGCGAGGAGCCCCGGCGACTCGACCCTTACCACCACACGAAAGGCGTACCTCCCCCGTGGCTGAGTACATCTACCAGATGATCCGGGCCCGCAAGGCCCACGGAGACAAGGTCATCCTCGACGACGTCTCCATGTCCTTCCTGCCCGGCGCCAAGATCGGCATGGTCGGTCCCAACGGCGCCGGTAAGTCCTCCATCCTCAAGATCATGGCCGGCTTGGACCAGCCCTCCAACGGCGAGGCTCGTCTGACCCCGGGCTACACGGTCGGCATCCTCATGCAGGAGCCTCCGCTCAACGAGGACAAGACGGTGCTGGGCAACGTCGAGGAGGGCGTGGCCGAGATCAAGGGCAAGCTGGACCGCTTCAACGAGATCTCCGCCCAGATGGCCGATCCTGACGCGGACTTCGACGCTCTCATGGAGGAGATGGGCAAGCTCCAGACCGAGATCGACGCCGCGAACGCCTGGGACCTGGACTCCCAGCTCGAGCAGGCCATGGACGCCCTGCGCTGCCCGCCGCCGGACGCCGAGGTCAAGCACCTGTCCGGTGGTGAGCGCCGCCGCGTGGCCCTGTGCAAGCTGCTGCTGGAGGCACCTGACCTGCTGCTGCTGGACGAGCCCACCAACCACCTGGACGCCGAGAGCGTGCTGTGGCTGGAGCAGCACCTGTCCACCTACAAGGGTGCCGTCATCGCCGTCACCCACGACCGCTACTTCCTCGACCACGTGGCCGAGTGGATCGCGGAGGTCGACCGCGGTCACCTCTACCCCTACGAGGGCAACTACTCCACCTACCTGGAGACCAAGGAGAAGCGCCTGGAGGTCCAGGGCAAGAAGGACGCCAAGCTCGCCAAGCGACTCAAGGAGGAGCTGGAGTGGGTGCGCTCGTCCGCCAAGGGGCGCCAGGCCAAGTCCAAGGCCCGTCTGGCCCGCTATGAGGAAATGGCTGCCGAGGCCGAGCGCACGCGCAAGCTCGACTTCGAGGAGATCCAGATCCCGCCGGGTCCGCGCCTGGGCAACGTGGTCCTTGAGGCCAGCCACATCACCAAGGGCTTCGACGGGCGCACGCTCATTGATGACCTGTCCTTCACGCTGCCGCGCAACGGCATCGTGGGCATCGTCGGTCCCAACGGCGTGGGTAAGACCACCCTGTTCAAGACCATCGTGGGCCTGGAGCCGCTGGACGGCGGGGACCTCAAGATCGGTCAGACGGTCAAGCTGTCCTACGTGGACCAGAACCGCGCCGGTATTGACCCGAAGAAGACCCTGTGGGAGGTCGTCTCCGACGGCCTGGACTACATCCAGGTCGGCAACGTGGAGATGCCCTCGCGTGCCTACGTGGCCTCCTTCGGTTTCAAGGGCGCTGACCAGCAGAAGCCGGCCGGGGTGCTCTCCGGTGGTGAGCGCAACCGCCTCAACCTGGCGCTGACCCTCAAGCAGGGCGGCAACCTCATCCTCCTGGACGAGCCCACCAACGACCTGGACGTGGAGACCCTGTCCAGCCTGGAGAACGCGCTGCTGGAGTTCCCCGGCTGCGCCGTGGTCATCACCCACGACCGTTGGTTCCTCGATCGCGTGGCCACCCACATCCTGGCCTGGGAGGGGACCGAGGAGAACCCGGCCTCCTGGTACTGGTTCGAGGGCAACTTCGCCTCCTACGAGGAGAACAAGGTCGCGCGCCTGGGTGCCGACGCCGCCCGCCCGCACCGAGTCACCTACAGGAAGCTCACGCGCGATTGAGCCGAGGGATGCCGAGCTTGGCTTGCTCTAGTATCCGAGGCGATTGAGTCGCGTTGCAGGCCGCAGGCCGAGCACGCGCGACCCGGCCAAGGGATGCCGGTGATGACGACGGCGCCGCCCACCACAGTGAAGGTGGGCGGCGCCGTCGTCATCTCAGAGCGGGCAACCGCGGAAGGCTGATCCGGCAGGCTCAGTCCTCCTCGGCCTGCTCCTGCTGCTTGCGCCAACGGATGCCGGCGTCAATGAAGCCGTCGATGTCGCCGTCGAAGACCGAGTCGGGGTTACCGACCTCGTAGCTGGTGCGCAGGTCCTTGACCATCTGGTAGGGGTTGAGGACGTAGGAGCGCATCTGGTCACCCCATGAGGCCTTGACGTCCCCGGCCAGCTCCTTCTTCTTGGCGTCCTCCTCCTGCTGCTTGAGCAGCAGCAGGCGCGACTGCAGCACGCGCATCGCGGCGGCGCGGTTCTGGATCTGGGACTTCTCGTCCTGCATGGAGACCACGAGGCCGGTGGGAAGGTGCGTGATGCGCACGGCCGAGTCGGTGGTGTTGACGGACTGGCCGCCAGGGCCGGAGGAGCGGAAGACGTCAATACGGATGTCAGTCTCAGGGACCTCGATGTGGTCCGTGGACTCGATGAGCGGGATGACCTCGACGGCGGCGAAGGAGGTCTGACGACGCCCCTGGTTGTCGAAGGGGCTGATGCGCACCAGGCGGTGGGTACCGCCCTCCACGCTCAGCGTGCCGTAGGCGTAGGGCGCGTGAACCTCGAAGGTCACCGACTTCAAGCCCGCCTCCTCGGCGTAGGAGGTGTCCAGCACCTTGGTGGCGTAGCCGTGGCGCTCAGCCCAGCGCAGGTACATGCGCAGCAGCATCTCGGCAAAGTCCGCCGCGTCCACGCCGCCCGCGCCCGAGCGGATGGTGACGACGGCGTCGCGCTGGTCGTACTCGCCGCTCAGCAGCGTGCGGATCTCCAGCTCGGACAGGTCCTTGGAGATCGAGGCCAGGTCCGACTCTGCCTCCGCCAGCAGCTCGGCGGCGTCGTCCCCCTCTTCCTCACCGGCCATCTCCACCATGGCCTCCAGGTCATCAATACGTGAGCCGAGGTCCTCCACACGCTTGAGGTCTGCCTGGGCGTGAGAGAGGTTCGAGGTCACCACCTGAGCGGCGTCAGGATCGTCCCACAGGTCCGGTGCAGCCGCCTGCTCGCTGAGCTCAGCGATGCGCGCACGCAGCGCCTGCGGGTCAGTCACCGCCTCGATGGAGGCGTGAGTGTGTCGGAGTCGCTCGATTTCTGCAGGAAAGTCAGTGGCCACGGAGGCGAGTCTACGGCAGGGCGCACCCGCCTCGCCCTCCAGGACCTCGGCCGCCGCCTACCCCAGCTCCATCGCCTGCGCCTGAGCCAGCAGGAGGTCAAGCACCGCGCGGGTCGCAGAGCTCGGGTCCGTGCGGGTGGCTCGGTGGCGCACGACGAGCTGACGCGTACCCAGCCCAGGCAGACGCACCACACTCACTCCCTCAGGAACCTGCCCGGAGACGACTGCGAGCTCAGGCAGGAGGGCGTAGCCCAGTCCGAAGCTCACCATCGCCAGGACGACGTCGTAGTCGTAGCCGACGTGGTGCGTGGTCAGGGGCGTGCCCAGCTGGCGTGACAGGCGTACCAAGGCCTCGGCACCGGCCGTGTTGGGATCCAGGTCGATCCAGGTCGCCCGCACCAGGTCCGCGAGCGTCGAGGGAGCCGGCTGCTCGGGCGGAACCACGATGAGCCAGGACTCATCCAGCAGCGGCACGTCCGCCATGGCACGCGGCGCCGTCGTCAACGAGTGCACGTCACGCTCCAGCAGGACCAGGTCCAGCTCACCGCGCCGCAGCCGCGCCAGACCAGCGCGCTCCTCAGTCTCCTCGATCGTCAGGTGCAGGCCCGGGTGGCTGACGGCCGCATGATCAAGCATGGGCAGCAGCAGCGCGCGGATCGCCGTGGCAAAGGACCCGATGCGCACACGCCCGGTCGGGGTGGAGTCATCCAGCTCCGCAAGCTCCCGGCGCGCTGAGGTCAGCTCATCCTCGATGCGCTCAGCCGTGTCGGCGAGGATGCGGCCCGCCTCCGTCAGAACCGAGCCGGAGGGTGTGCGATCGAGCACATGCGTTCCGACCTCCTTCTCCAGCAGCTTGATTTGCTGACTGACGGCGGAAGGAGACAAACGTTGTGATTCTGCGGCAGCCACGATGCCTCCGGCACGGTGGACGGCCAGCAGGAGGGCCAGGCGGTGTGCAGACAGATCCATGAGCGCCCTACTTCAGCTTTTCTTCATGCCGGATGCAGATACCTTAGATTGAACTGTAGTCCAGGACAGGACAAGATCATTGCATGACTGACGTGATTCCCACCCTCATCGCCATCGGCGGATGGATCGGCGCCGCCGAGTTCCTCCTCGCCTACTTCCTGGTCTCCAAGGGCCGCATCGCCGGAGACTCCCTGAAGTATCAGGCCCTCAACCTCTCCGCCTCCGTGCTGCTGCTCATCAACTGCGCACACACCGGGGCCTGGCCCAGCGCCATCGCCAACGTCTTCTACGTCTTCGTCGGCGTCAACATCCTGGCGACCGTCAAGCGCGCCTACATCGCTCAGCTGGCCCGCCACCACAGCCAGGACCTGCGCGCACGCCTGCACCGCCGCGACCACGCCGACCTCAGCCTCCGCCGGGCCTGAGGCAGCTCCGCCCCTCCTCTCCCTCCCCTCACGCAGTCACCTCATCGCGCCAATCACCCAGCCCACCAGGACCCTGGTTCCAGGAGGGCGCGCACCAGCACCGCGAACGCCACCACCATGACGGGAACCTGGATCAGGAGAACCAGCGCCGCCTGGAACGCCAGCCTGCACCCAACACGTCGCGCCAACTGCTGACGACGCCGCTCACGCAGGTCTGCGGCCTGGGCACGCAAGAGCCCGGACAGGACCTCTCCCCCTTCAGGCGCGCTGACAAAGGCCCGCTGAAGCCGTAGCACCTGGGCCGACGCTCCCGGCTCAGCGCCGAGCCTCGACACCAGCTCCGGTATCAGCGGAGCCCCATCGGGAGGCAGGATCCCGGCCAGCTCGTGCGCGAACGCAGCATTGAAGGTGGAGACCATCAGACGTTCCGCACCCTGCACCGGCTGCCACCCCGTATCAACAGCCAGGGCAAGGACATCCAGCGCCTCAGGCAGGCTCGCCTCGATCTGCCGCCTTCGCACCCATCCCGGCAGGCCGGTACGCAGCCCCAGGACCCGCGCCATGGGGCCGGTGGCAGCCCACGCCCACCCGGACACCACGAGCCACGGCCGCCACTGGCGAGACCGGACCGGCGGACGCGAGAGATACGGCAAGGTCCGGCGCAACAGGACGTTGCGGCGTCGCTCGCGCCAGTACCCCCAGGCGCCCACTCCCGCCAGAAGCAGGACGGCGAGCACCAGCCAGATCACGGCCTCCTCGCTCCCTGCGGCAACCCACCCGCCACACAGGCCAGGATCCCCGCCGCGCCTGACAGGCAGGCCCCAGCCAGCAGCTGCCGCGTACTGGAGGCGTGGGGCGTGAGGTGCACCACCGAACAGTGCAGGGCACCGATGACCAACCACGGCACGAACGCCAGGAGACAGGACCCACGGGCACCCCAGGCCAGTGAGCTGACCATCAACCGGCGCGAGGCGCGCTCCACCCGCAGCGTCGCCGAGAGCTCATGCAACGCCGTCGCCAGCCCAGCCGTGCCCGTCTCCTGAGCCAGTCGCACCAGCGCCATGAGGTGCTCCCCCACCCAGTCATCCAGCTCGCCATCGAGACGATCCAGTGCTTCGTCGAGGATCCCGGACAGGGTGTAGCTGAGCGCGAAGGCCCTAAATGCAGGGCGCAGGGCTGGCGGTCCCGCCTCGGCGAGCCCGGACAGGGCCTCCGGCAGGCCCACTCCCTGACTCAAGGCCGCACCCAGCAGGTCAACAGCCTCAGGCCAGCTCTCCACCTGACGTCTGCGGCGCACCTCCACACCGTGGCGCAGCGCCAGGACGACCACCACCATCGAGGCCACGCAAACCGCCGCCGTCGCAGCCCATGGCAGCGCCGCAGCCTGCACCCCCACGCCCATGACGAGCCCAAGCACCAGCGCCCAGCCAGCACGCGTGGACGGCGAGGCCGCCACCTGCCCAAGCCAGTGCGAAACCCGCCGGAACAGACACCCGAGCCTCGGCGCCCTGGCGCACTGGCAGGCACGGCAAGGGCGCCGACACATCGCGTGCATGAGGCACCTCTGTGCGCAGATGAGGGATAGGGGAAGGTGTGCCCCGCTCATCCTTGAGGAGGGCACATCCACACTATGACATGGCTCACTCCTCTTCGTGGGGCTTTGCGCGGACAATCTCCGTCGAGATTCGCGCCCGGTCTCTCTGGCGCCCCGCCACGGCCCTCACGGGCTCTGCCACGGTGGCGGTCAGCGCGTCACCGCCACCCCCTGGGAGTCCTCGCCTACGGTGGGAGCATGTCGACCACGCCAACTGACCCGACCCGGCCCGCAACCGAGGCCACGCCGGATGCCGGACAGGATGCCCCGGTCCCACAGGACGCCCCAGCCCCCGCGACCGAGGCTGAGCGCGTGGATGAGCCTGCCGCAGGCACGTCACACAGCCACACCTCGACCACGCCGGAGCGGGAGCCCTCGGCCCTCACGCTGGCAGCCATGGCCGCCGTCGCCGTTCCTGGGCTCGATCCGGCCCGCCTCGCCCTGCCGCAAGAGGCCTCGGCCTCCCTGCGCACCGTCGGCGTCATCGACTCCCGCGGCCGTCACTGGGAGGTGCTCCAGGCGCGCTCGGACGCGGCCGGAGCCTCGCTCGACGCCGAGGCCGAGGTTCTGCGCCGCATCGCCCGCAGCCATGACGACGGCCTGGTCTCCTTCGACGTCTCCCGCCCCGCAGGCTCACTGCGACGCGAGGGTCTCCACGTCCAGGTGCGCTCGCACATCGAGGGAAAGCCCATCAGCATCGCCTCCCTTCGGCCCGGCCCCGGCCTGTCAGCAGGGCTAGGCCGAGCACTGGGAGAGCTCCACGAGCTGTCCACCACGGTTGTCTCCGAGGCCGGTCTGCCCGTCTACGACGCCGACGAGGTCCGCACGAACTGGCTTACCCTGCTCGACGACGTCGCCGCCACCGGCAAGGTGCCCGCCTCCCTGCTGTCTCGATGGGAGCAGGTCCTGGACGACACCGCGCTGTGGCGCTTCCGCCCCACGGTCGTCCACGGGGACCTGGCCGAGGAGAATGTGCTGACGGCCGGTGGCGGTGTCGTGGCGCTGCAGGGCCTGTCACAGATCCACGTTGGCGACCCGGCCGAGGACCTGGCCTGGATCTACTCGACCGCTCCGGTGGACTGTCTGGACTCGATCGAGGCGGCCTACGACCTGGCCCGGACCGAGGGCGTGGACAAGCACCTGCGTGACCGAGCCGAGCTGGTCAGCGAGATGAGCCTGGCCAAGTGGCTGCTGCACGGGGTGCGTTCCCAGGACCAGGAGATCATCGACGACGCAGTCTCGATGCTGGCCGACCTGCTCGACCAGGTCGGCGACGAGCCGCTGGTCGAGCCCCACGAGCCGCGTCTGGCCCCCGTTCCGGGAACTCGGACGAGCGCCGGCCCTGACGAGGCCACGAGCGAGATCACGATGGTCGAACGCCAGGCCGATCACTCAGGCACCGACGCCGAGGTCACCGGCGACGCCGCTGTCTCGGCGCGCACCGACCTGGCGGCGGACCAGACCCCCACCACGGACCTGGCCGCCGTGGTCCCGCTCAGCGCCCAGGAGCGTGCGCAAGACTGAGCGTGCGGGTGAGCGTCTCCATGCTCAGCAGCTCCTGGCCGCTCAGTTCATCGACCTTGCCACCGGGGTAGTCGACGTAGGCGTAGGCGGCCCTGACCGCCTCGGCCGGGATGCCGAGTGAGGCAGCCCAGACGTGGACGTAGACACTGAGTTGGTCCACCGGCACGTGGTGACGGCCCGTCTTCCAGTCGACGATGAGCCAGGCGGCCGGCTCATCCTCGCCGCTGCCCTCCCGCCGGAAGACCGCGTCGATCCGGCAGCGCAAGGTGACCCCGCTGATCGTCATCTCACGCTCAACCTCCGTGTCATGTAGGAGGTAGCCCTGGAGCAGGTCAAGGTCCTGCGCCGTGGCGAGCCAGCGTTCCAGGGTCTGCCGGTCCTGAGCCGAGACAGTGTCCGGTACGCCAGCCTCCTCCAGGCTGAACAGGGCCGAATGCGGTGACAAGCGCTGCGTGACGGAGTCGTGGAAGACCGTGCCCAGCCGCGCCGAGGCACTGGGCCGGGAAGGTAGGGGCCTGCGCAGGTGGAGGGCCAGCTCCTCTGGATCGGTGCGCAAGGCATCGAGCTGCGTGGCAGCCAAGTGGGCAGGAAGGTGAAGCTGACGCGGAGCACTGGCCTCCTGCTCGCGCTCGGCCAGCAGAACACGCGCCTCCTCGCACCAGCGCGCCACGAGGGTGCTCGGCTCGCCATCGACCTCCGCCTCAGGCGCTGCCTGCTGATCACCCTCGCTGTGCTCAGACTCATGGCGAAGCCGGACAGAGGCATCCTGGCAGGCCTGAGCGACCTCCTCCGCAGCCTGCTGACGCGCCAGGGCCACACCGTCACGGTCCTCCGCCTCGTCAGCAGCTCCCGGCTGCACCGGCCACAGCACCCGCGCACGACGCGTCACCAGGCCGTTGCCGTGCTCAGGATCGAAGTCGACCCATCCAGGGCCATAGGGCTGGACCAGGTCACGGCGTCGCAGCTCAGCCAGGAACCGGCTCATTGGCCGCGGCGTCGTCGAGCTCTTGGACAGATGGGAGCCCGTGAGCAGAACGTCATGGCGAGCGCGTGTCAGGGCCACGTAGGCCAGGCGACGTTCCTCCGAGACGCCGTAGCGCCCCAGCGCCAGGCAGTACTGATCCAACAGGTCCTTGACCTCGTCCTTGTCCACCTCAGGCGGCTCAAGGACACCCAAAGTGAAAGGTGGCAAGGTGGCAGCGTCCATCCGCAGCGGGTGCGGGAACTCATCGGCCGAGCCCATCCAGGACTTCGAGCGCACGGAGAGGTCCTCACGCGGCTGCGTGGAGTAGAGCGGGAAACCCTTCTCATTCATGCCGATCACCGCCACGTGGTCCCACTCCAGCCCCTTGGAGGCGTGAATCGTCATGAGCTGGACCGCGCCCGGCTCGGGCTCGACCTCCGGGGCAGACAGGGCACGCTCGTGAGCCTCTGCCGCGTCCAGCCACTCTAGGAAGCTCGGGAGGCTCGCAGAGTCCAGGTCCCGGGTGAATTGCTCGGCGACCTCGCGCAGCCCGTCCAGTCCCCGCCGTCCGATCCGGTCATCGACCCTGGCCGCGACCTCGATATCAAGGTCCAGGCACTGTTCGGCCAGCGTCACGAGGTCCGCCAGCGGCAACCGCATCGCCCGGCGTACCCGACGCAGCTGGCGCGCCAGGCGGTCAGCCAGGCGCGTGGCTGCCGGGCTCAGTCCAGGCACGCGGACGCCCGCCAGCCCGTCTGGATGACGGTCCGCGCTGCGGGCCACGGCCTCGATCGCCTCAGCCAGCATCGGAGAGTCCGGCTCGGCGTCCGGAATCTGCGCGACGCTGCTTGCCCCTTGTGAGCTCTTGTCAGCGGGCGGCTGGAATGGTGAGGTGCCGCGCATCTGACGGCGAGCGTGAGCGTAGAGGGCGGCCAGGTCCGCTGCGCCGATGCCGCCTGCGGTCAGCAGACGGACCAGCCAGTCGCCGCGCTCAGGGTTGGCGGCCACCGTGAGCAGGGCGCGCACGTCCGCGACCTCCGGAATCGTGAGCATGCCTCCGATCCCCACGATCTCGTAAGGCAGCGAGCGTGCTCGCAGCGCCTCAGCCACGGGCAGGAGCGAGTCCCGGGTACGGCTGAGCACGGCCAGCTGCGCCTGTGGGTTCCACCTGTCCGCCAGGAAGCTCGCGACCACCTCTGCCTCCTGGAGCGGATCGGCCAGGTAGGCACCAAGTACGGCTCCTTCAGCCAGGCCCGCCTGGCGGGGCCTGGCGTGCAGCTGCTCCACAGGCACCCGCGGTGCCGGCGCGTCCCCGGGTGCCGGGGTGTGGTGCCGCAACGGGGCAGACAGGGCGTTCGCTGCCTCAAGGACCCGACTGTCATTGCGCCATGCCGTGGACAAGGGCAGGACCGGGATGGTGGTCAGCGGGTCCGCGCCCCTGTGGACCGCCTGGCAACCAGCGGGATTGAAGGCACGGTGGAACTCATCCAGCGCCGCGGCGCTGGCACCACGCCATCCGTAGATCGCTTGGTTGGGGTCGCCGACGGCGGTCACGCCGCTATCGGCGAAGAGACGGGCCAGGAGCCTGACCTGCGCCGTCGAGGTGTCCTGGAACTCGTCGAGCAGAACGCCACGGTACTGCTCGCGCAGCGCCGCAACGACCTCCTGTGATCCCGGTGCGCTGACAACCCGGTAGGCCAGGGCAATCTGGTCCCCGAAAGTCAGCATGCCCTGGGAGCGCTTGACGTCCCGGTACTCCTGGACCAGGTCCAGCAGCGCCAGACGCGTCTTCATCGCGGTGTCAAAGCCCTTGACCGCAGTCTTGAGCCCCCGCACCGTGGCCAGGGACTCGAAGAATGAGTCCAGCTCACCCAACTGCTCGCGGGCCTGATCCACCTCCAGCAGGTTCTCGCACAGGGCACCGTCCAAGGCGAGCACCAGCTCGGTGACTCGGGCGGGAGACTCCAGGGGCAGGGGCTGCCGGCGTCGCTCGACGATGGCGGAGACCACCTGCCAGGCCCGTGCCTCGGTGATGAGCGTCGCGTCCGGGTCCACCCCGATGCGCAGGCCGTGGTCTCGCACGATGGTGCCGGCGAAGGAGTTGTAGGTGGCGATCGTCGGGTCCAGCCCCTCCTCGTCTCGCTCAATCAGACCCGAGCCAGCCAGGGCGTCCAGGCGCACGCTGATGCGCTGGGCCAGCTCGGCCGCCGCCTTGCGGGTGAAGGTCAGTCCCAGGACCTCGCCAGGCTCGACCGCGCCACTGGCCACAAGGTAGACCACGCGCTGGCTCATGGTTGCCGTCTTGCCACTGCCGGCACCTGCCACCACCAGCACAGGGCTCAAGGGATGACAGATGACGGCAGCCTGCTCAGGCGTGGGCTCATGGATGCCCAGCGCCCGTGCCAGGTAGGCGGGGGTCAGCTCCGCCTGGGGAGCAGAGGAGGCAGCGGGGGTGGTGGACATCATGCGACACTCCTTCGACCTTCGGGAACAGCCGGGCACGAGCTCTTGACCGAGCAGAACCGGCAGTGGTCGCCAACGCGCGCCTCCAGGCGGGCGCCCGAGGCGTCTACAGCCGCACCGGCAACGAGCTGGCTGGCCCAGTCCTCCCCCGTCTGTGCATCAGGACTGGCAGCCAAGGCCGCACCGGGGGGATAGATCCGGGTCTGTCCGTTGCGGTCCGCACTCTCCCCCAAGGCCACCAGCCCAGCGCCGCTGACCTCATAGCCCAGTGCCTCCAGGGCCATGCGGTAGGTCGCCAGCTGCGCGTTGCGCGCCACGTCACCAGCCGGACGCCGCCCGGTCTTGAGATCCATCACTCTCACACGCCTGCCCTGGCCCGCAGGAAGCTGGTCCAGCTCCTGGGTTCCTGACTGCATCTCGTCCAGGGCCTCGACCATCTCGATCCGGTCGATCCGGCCGGCCAGCCGCACCCCGATCACGCCGTCACGCCCCGGTTCGTCGTCAGTATCCTCAGACGGAGGCAGGGGCAGGTCCAGCTCGACGTCGATCCGTTTCTCCACCAGGACCTGCCCGGGCACGGAGGCGAGGTAGGAGTCCAGGCGGTCGATGATGTCGTGGGCGCGCTGCCGGGCCAGCTGCTCGATCCAGGTCCCAGGATCGGACAGCTCAGGCATCTGGGCCTCCAGGAGCTCGTGCAGGCTCTCGCCGCGCAGCCCCTCACGCTGTGCCCGCTCAGCGATGGCGTGGACCACGTTGCCCAGACGCTGCTGGCCGGAGGTCCCGGTGTCCCCACCATGGCGCTGAAGGAACCACCGCAAGGGGCAGGTTGACAGGTTGTCGACGTCGGAGGGGCTGACCCGGACACGCTCGCCGTCCGCCACCAAGGCCGTGGCGGAGGTCGCCACGCCGTGGGGCCAGGAGCTCGGGTCTGCCTGGCCGATCCCCGCCTGGGCCACCGAGGCCAGGAGCGCCGCCGCCTGGCGGCCCTGCTGGCGCTCCTGCTCCGTGGCGGTAGGAAGGTGCCCCCTCACCGTCGCGCGCCGCAGCTCGGCCACCAGGCCGCGCAGGGTCAGCTCACCGACGTCGGGGCTGGTGAGCACCTGGCCGTCCTCATCGCTGACCTGCACACCTGCGCTGCGAGCCACCTCCAGGAAGAAGCCTGACGGAGCGTGCTCCTCGTCCTGGCAGGCCGTGACCACCAGGCGACGCGTGGCCCGGGTCAGCGCGGCCAGGAGCATCCGACGCTCATCAGCGCGTACCTGGGCACGTGCCGAGACGCGGTCCATCTGCGCGCTGCGCCGTCCACCAGGCTCACGGGGCAGCCGGTCCGTCACCGCCTCCACCAGGAGACCAGCGCGGGTCAGGGAGTCACGCAGTCGTAGGTCCGGCCACTGGTCCCGGTTGACACCGGTGACGGCCACGACCTCCCACTGGCGTCCTGCGGCGGCTGCCGGGGTCAGCACGCTGACGCCTGCAGGCCTGACACCCGTGGGGGCCACGGAGTCTGACGGCAGGACCTCGCCGGCCAACTCGCTGAGGAACACCGCAGCGTCCTGGCCTGGATGACGCTCGGCCCAGACCTCAGCACGCTTGAACAGCGCCGTCACCACGTCCAGATCGTGCTCAGCGGCCTCAGCGAGCACACCATCCTCACCGCTACCGGTGTCCCCACCGAGCGAGACCTGACGCCACTGCTCGGCGCATCCGGAGGCCTGCCACGCCGCCCACAGCAGCTCCTCTGCATCCACACGCCCCTGGCCGGTCCCCTCATCCCCCTGGGGCCGCGCGTCATGGCAGGCCTGGACCACCGCGCGGACCTCGGTCACGATGCGTGCGGCCCGCTCCAGGCTCCTGGCCTGAGACACCAACGGGTCCTGGCGCAGCTGCTCGAGCAGCGCCCGCGCCAGCTGCAGGCTGCAGGCGGTCCTCACCAGCACCTCATCAGCCTCCTGCTGCGGGAAGGCCGTGCGCAGCCGACGACGCAGCCGCCGCAGGTCGAGCACGCTTAACCCGATCAGGGGGCTCGTCAGCAGCCTGAGCACCGCCTCGCGCTGGGCCGGCGCATCGTCCTGCCCCAGCTCACCAGCCAAAGCGGACCTGGCCACGTCCGTCACCGCTGCCGCGGCTGGCTCAGCGCGCAGCAGCACCGCTGGGCTGGAGGCGGACAGGGGTACGCCGCGCCGTCGCAACTCACGCGCCACCGCCTGGGCGGCGCCGGCCGACCGCACGATCACCGCCATCTGGTCCCAGGCGGTGCCGTGGAGAACGTGCTCGCTACGCATCACCCGCGCCACATGCGCGGTCTCCTGACAGGCGCTGGAGGCCACGATCGCCGTCACGGCCGCAGTGCGCTCCCCAGCCACTACTGTGCAGGTCTCCGAGGGCTGGCAGCCCCCGGAGACCTCCTGCTCCGCGAGCCGCGGGTGGCGGTGCACCGGGCTACCGGTCACCGGCACCCGATCGGCCTGGTCCTCCCACACCCGCACGAGCTCGGCACCGCCGCGGTAGCGGGTACGCAGTGTCATCCTGGTGGCGGCCAGGCCGGAACGGTCCTCAGCCTCCACCAGCAGGCTGGGTGTGCCCCCGCGGAAGGTCTCGACCGCAACGTCCGGATCTCCCAGGACCACCACCTGGCTACGGTGCCCGGAGGAGTCTGGACGCGCCAGGCGTGCCAGGAGCCTGGAGGTGGCTGCCGTGCAGTCCTGGTAGTCGTCCACGATGACGAGGTCCGGAACGGGCGGAGGAACCTGGACGCCGTCAGCATTCCAGCGCTCCAGGGCCTCGCGGGCACGGTCCTGGATCCGGGCCGAGTCCATCTTGCGGGTCTGACTGCGCCGTGAGGAGCTCGGGCGCCCCTGAGCGTCCCAGGCACGCAGCAGCGGCACCGCCTGCCTCCAGATCTCGACGTCGAGCTCCTCAGCCAGCTCTGCGAGCTCGGCCGCTCCCACTCCCAGCTCCCCAGCGCGAGCCAGCAGGTTGCGCAGCTCGGACCTGAAGGCGCGCGAGGTCACGGCCTCAGGCGGCAGCGGCTGCCAGTGGGCAGGGTGGAGCATCTGCGCCAGGGCCGCGTCCTCCTCCGCCCCGACCAGCAGGACCGGGGCCGGAAGCGGGTCCGGCCGGGATGACAGCGAGGTGGACAGCACCATGAAGGCGTAGGAACCCGGCGTACGCACCCTCACCGCACCGCTGCCCTGCCCGGCCAGGAGCTGAGCCGCACGCTCACGCAGCTGCTCGGCCCTGCCACGGGTCGGGGCCAGGATGAGCGCATCGCGTCCCTGCTCCACGGCCTCGACCAGGAGCCGCAGGGCCAGGCTCGACTTGCCGGTGCCAGCAGCCCCGAGCACCACCAGGTTGCTGCCCCCGCGCACCTGCTCCAGGACCTGGGCGGTCTGCTCGTCAGGCTCAGGAAGCGGGACCACAGGCAGCGGTGGCAGCAGCCGGATGGGCTGGGTCATGACGTCGTCGGACATGAGGCAATCCCATCACGACCCACCGACACGAACTCGTGCTCGACGCGCTGAGCCGTGCCGGACCCGCCGTCACCTCACCTGAGGGACCAGCGGCGTCCGCGTGGCGCGAAAAGCGGGCGCCAGCGCTCCCACCGCACCGCCCGAGCCTCACGGCTCGCCTAGGATCCCAGGCATCACGCTGCAGGTGGGCAACCGCCCACGCCACGGCGCCACGCCGCCGTCACCCCGTCGTCGACCATGAGGAGCACCCATGCAGGTCACCATCGGAATCAAGCACTCCGGCCGCGAACTGGCCCTGGAGACCTCCGCCAGCCAGGACGAGGTCCTGGCGACGCTGGCGGGCGCCGCCACCCAGGACATCACCCTGGCTGATGACAAGGGCCGCAAGGTGTTCGTCCCGGCCGGTTCCCTCGCCTACGTCGAGCTGGGCGAGGCCACCCCTCGCCGCGTCGGCTTCGGCATCTGAAGGCCTCAGCCACAGCGCACCGCAACGCGGCAGATCTGGCCGCTGAACCAGGGCGGGTCGCTCACCTCCAGGGTGGGTGACCCGCCCTGTCTCATGAAACGGGCACGTCACATATATGACACACACCACCCTTTAGCCTTCCGGCACCCTGTGCACCCGACCCGAAGGCGTCCCTGCGAGATCTTCATATCGTGGCGGGCTCGCAGCGGTGCTGGCTCTGGCGCTCCTGGCGCCAGCCTCAGCCACCGCGAGCGCTGCTCCCGCTGTGCCTGCACCATCGACCGCTTCCGCCTCCGCCTCCTCCGACCAGCGCGTCAACGTCGTCGTCCTGCTCAAGGACCAGCCGGCCACACCCTCAACCGGCCAGGAGAAGAGCAACGTCGCCGACCAGGACGCGCTGATCGCCGCGTGGTCCGACCGCTACGACCTGAGCGTCGAGCGTCAGTTCGGCTACCTCGTCAACGGCTTCTCCGCCTCGATGCCGGCCGGCAAGATGCTGGCCCTGGCTCAGGAGAGCGCCGTCGCCTCGGTCAAGATCGAGCGTGTCTACGACCACGTCGAGACCGGAGACGCCCCTGACCTCGCCTCGTCCCAGTCCCTGGAGCTCACCCCGTCCCAGCACTCCGCGCGCGTGGCGCAGGGAGTGCCGACGGCGCTCAAGGACTACGGCGCGGACGGCACCGGACGGTCGTGGCCATCATCGACTCCGGGATCGATCCCGAGCACCAGGACATGCACCTGGACTCCAGCGCGCGAGACAAGGCCAAGATCAAGACCGTCAACCCGGCCCCTGAGGCGCACTTCAACGAGAAGGTCCCGGCCGGCTACAACTACGCCGACGAGAACTACGTCGTCAAGGACGCCACGAAGGACCAGCACGGCATGCACGTGGCCGGCATCGTGGCCGCCAACGGCTCCCTCGACGGCGAGACCGCCGAGCAGGCGTGGGCCAAGGGGCGTCTGGACGGCGTCGCCCCGAACGCCCAGCTGCTGGCCATGAAGGTCTTCTCCAACTCCGGCGGCGGCGCCCGCGACGCGGACATCATCGCTGCCATCGAGGACTCGGCGAAGCTGGGCGCGGACGTGCTCAACCTCTCCCTGGGCTCGCCCAACGGCCTCAACGACACCTCCGACGGCACCTACCGCGCCCTGGCCAAGGCACGCCAGGCCGGCGCCATCGTGGACATCGCCGCCGGCAACGCCGGTCTCAGCTTCTCCTCCGACGAGGAGACCTCTGACCTGCTGGGCGTCCTTGACGACGCCGCCCTGGGCTCGCCCTCCTCCAACGCCGACGCCTTCACGATCGCCTCGATCGAGAACACGACGGTGACTCAGCCCCAGGCCTATCGGGTCATCGACGGTTCAGAGCAAGGCATGCTCTACTCCCTGCAGTCCGGCACGGCTGACGGCCAGGACCACCCGCTGGTGGACGTGGGCCTGGGCCGGCCCGAGAACTACACCGCCGGCCAGGACCTTGCCGGCGCCTACGCGCTGGTCGAGCGCGGCGAGATCACCTTCGCGGACAAGCTCGCCAACGCGGTCGAGCACGGCGCCGGCGGCGTGCTGGTCTTCAACAACGCTGCGGGCGGTGACGAGCTGCTGTCCATGGCCGGGATCGACTCCTACACGGTTGCGGGCGGCTCGATCCCGCGCAGCAAGGCCCTGGAACTTCGCCAGGCGCTTGAGCAGAACAAGGACGTGAGCATCCGTCTGACGACCAAGGTCCTGGTCTCGGACAACGACAAGGCCCTGACGCCCTCCTCCTTCACCTCCTGGGGACCGACACCGTCGCTGGACTTCAAGCCCCGGCTCGCCGGCATCGGTGGTGAGGTCTACTCCACCCTCAACGACAACCGCTACGGCACGAAGTCGGGCACCTCGATGGCAACCCCGAACGTGTCGGGCATGGCCTCGCTCATGGTCGAGGAGTACGCCCAGCGCTTCCCCTCCCTGTCCGCCACCGAGCGCGCTGAGCTCATCCGCGTGGCGCTGATGAACACCGCGCAGATCCCTACCGACGCCCAGTCCGTTCCCTACTCCCCGCGTCAGGTCGGCGCGGGCCTGGCCCAGGTGGACAAGGCCATGGCGACCAGCGTCTACGCCACGGTCGAGGACCAGCCTGACAAGGCCGCCGTCGCCCTGCGCCAGATCGACGGCGCTCGCTCCTTCACGGTGACCCTCACCAACCGCTCGGACAAGGACGTGCGCTACACGGTCCCGGCCCAGCAGGTGGTGGGCGAGTCCAACGAGGCAGGAGCACAGACCACCACTCACGTCTCGTCTGAGTCCCTGGTCGCCGACGCCTCCGAGGTCACCGTCCCGGCCGGAGGCAGCGCCACGCTCAGCTTCACGCTGACACCTGACACCTCCTCCACCCACTACATCGAGGGCTGGGCGCGTCTGGTCTCGGTCACCGAGGGCGCCCCGGACCTGTCCGTGCCCTACCTGGGCCTGGTGGGCGACTGGAACGCCGAGGCGATCGTGCGCGCGCCGGGCGACCCCCTGCCCGCCTCCTACGACCCCAACGCCTCGGCCACCGGGCTGGTAGCCACATGGAGCGGAATGACCGTTCCGCTGAGCTCTGAGCTGGGCACCTTCGCGGTCTCCCCCAACGGCGACGGTGACATGGACGTCGTCGCCCCGAGCCTGGTGCTCATGCGCAACGCCTCGGACGCCGAGTACGAGGTCGTCGACTCCTCCGGCCAGGTCCTCAAGGTCATCGGTCAGGAGCAGGGGCTGCGCCGCTCCACCGGCTCCGAGGTCTCGGTGGCCGATGGCTCCAGCGCCTACGTCGCCACCTCCCAGACCTTCGATGGCACCGTGTGGGACCCGGCCAGCGCCGAGTTCGTCCGCGTTCCCGACGGCCAGTACACCTTCCGGGTGCGTACCCGCCTGAGCGCAGACACAGCGTGGCAGACCACCGAGATGCCCTTCACGATCGATGCCACGGCCCCGGTGCTCACCTTCGGCACGCTCCAGGACGGCCGCCTAACCATCACGGTCACCGAGACCGGCTCCGGGCTGATGGACGTGCCCACCGTCACCGGCCCCGACGGCAAGGACCTCACGGTGACCTCGACCGGTGAGAACACCTTCGTCGTCGAGGTCCCGCAGGGCACGCCCTACCTCACCGCCTCGGTCGTCGACCGCGGGTTCAACCTCGCTGTTGCCACCACGATCCTGGCACCGGACACCGACCTGGTCATCCCTGACGCTGAGACTCTGTCCTCCTCCGTCATCGTCTCGGCCTCGCCGCTGGTGTCCGGTGGCCAGCTGCACCTGCAGGCCTTCGTCTCCTCCACGGTTGACCACCTCACCGTGGCCGGCCAGGAGGTCGAGGTGGCCGACGGACGCGCCAACGCCTTCGTCCCGCTGACTGAGGGCCGGCAGGAGATCGAGGTCGTGGCCTACGCCGCGGACGGGACGGTCCTCCAGACCCTGACGGTCCCGGTCACCTACGACTCCCAGGCGCCGGTTCTCACGGTGACCGGACAGCTGGACGACGACGGCGCCCTCGCCCTGGCACAGGACGGCACCGTCACCGTCACGGGCTCGGTCAGTGACGAGCGTGGTGACGCCGCGTTGTCAGTCACGGTGGCCGGTCAGAAGGTCGAGGTCGGCCCTGACGGGTCCTTCTCTGTCACCGTCACCCCGGACGAGAAGCTGGTGACCGTCCCCGTCGTCGCCTCCGACGGGGCGAACACCGCCTCCACCAGCCTGCCGATCGCCGGCCGCTCGGGGCAGACCGAGGCCGCCTTCACACCGCCGACCTTCAACGGCAGCTGCCAGGCGAACCTCAGTGCCTGCTTCGTCTCGGCCGCGGACAGCGGGGCCACAGCCACCAGCTACACGCTGACTGGCTCGATGGGTGACGCCTCCGTCATCCGCCTGACCCCAGCCACGCGCGTGAGCGAGGACGGCTCGGTCATCAACCCCGAGCCGATCCAGGCCCGGAACAACGGCGACGGCACTTTCTCCCTCGATCTGCCCACGCAGCCGGGTATCAACCAGTTCCGGCTGGAGGTCCTGGACAGCACGGGGGCGGTCGTGCCCGGCTACGACCACCCCTTCTTCCTCTACCTCGACGTCACGATGCCGACTCTCTCCTTCGCCACGCCCACGCTCTACGACGGCGTCCTGTACACCAAGGACAGCCCCGTCACCTTCGCGGGCAGCGCTGAGGACGACGGCTGGGGCTACCAGCTCAAGATCAACGACTCGGCCGTCATCGACGTCTACAACGGCTCCGGCACAGGACCTGAGTCCAACAAGCGGGAGTTCTCCCGGGACGTCACCGTCGCCGACGGCGACATTCTGCTGATCGTGGCGGGTGACTCGATGGGCAACACCCTGGCCGGTGGGATCCCGGTCGTCGTCGACACCCAGGCGCCGGACACCCAGATCAGCACCGTCAGTGAGGGCGAGACCGTCGCCGACCAGCGGGTCCTGACCGTCTCGGCCACGGACCAGCACCTGGCCACCGCCCAGGCCACCGTTGACGGCAAGGTCGTCGACTCCCTGTCGACCCCGACCACCGCCAAGGCCGGCACCGTTCAGGGCGCGCTGGCTCCCGCCGGCTCGTCAGCCTCCTCGCAGGAGGGCGAGGAGCCCAATACAGCGGCGTCGCAGCAGGCGGTCCCGGACGAGGCGACCCAGGAGGAGGCTCGCGGCGAGGCCGGGCAGGCCGCCCGCGCGGTCGATGAAGCTGACTCCCCGGTCCTGAGCGCCCAGGTACCCACCGCGGACCTGGCGCTGGGCCGTCACACGGTGTCGGTCACCGCACGCGACCTGGCCGGCAACGAGTCGACCCAGACCGTCAGCTTCGTCGTCGACGCCGCGGCGCAGATCGAGGGAGCCGACGCCCTGTCCCTGCTGGCGGGCACGGTCCTGACCGAGGGCGAGCAGACGGTCACGCTCGTGGCCACCGACACCGCCGGACGCACCGTCACGCTCACGCTCACCCTGGAGACACTGACCCTGCACGACGGCCAGGTCACAGCCACGGGAACCTTCCGCCGCGACGACGCCCTGAGCACCACCGTGAGCGATGGCCGCCTGGTGGTGTCCAACCGGGAGGGTCTGGCAGCCATCGAGGCGGTCATCACCGCCCCCGCCGTGCAGGGCACCAGCGTGTGGCGCGTGCTGGCTGACGGCCGTGAGGTCCCGGTGGCCTCGACCTGGGCCGAGGGCGTGGTGACCTTCACCGGTCCCTCGCGGGCGACCTACCTACTGGTCGCACCGGGTCAGGCTCCCGACGCCGTCGTGACCGGTTCCTGCCAGGGCTCGACCGCCGCTGCATCCGGCTCTGCGACCGGACGCAGCCAGCGTGGTTCCCTGTCACGCACGGGCGCTGACTCCGGCACCCTCCTCCTGGCCTCCACGATGGTGGTCGCCACGGGCCTGGTCCTGGCGGCTCGCCGCCGTCGTCAGGCCTGAGCCACGGTGGGCCGCTGCCCCGGCCCGCCCCGGCTCATGCGCGGCAGCGCCCGTCCCCTCGGTGGGGACGGGCGCTGCCGCGTCCAAGCCGACGAGGCGGTCTCACACGCGCAGACCAATCCCACGCATGCGCTGTACGGCACCCTGCGACAGTGCCTCGTGGAGGTCAGCGCGGTCTGCTGGTCCTTCCAGCAGAGCCGGGTAGGTGGCCAGCATGCCCAGCAGGGTGCCGATCTCCTCCCCCACCACGCGTCGTCCCCACAGGCCCAGGCGACCGGCCAGCTGGGCGTCGGCCTCGATGCCGGGCAGCAGCTGGGCCACCGCCAGGGTGTCAAAAGAGTCCTCGCGGACCAGCCCCGCCAGCTCTCCGGCGTGCTCCTGCCCCAGGCCCGCGACCAGGGTCAGGCAGAAGTCACTCAGCAGCCCCAGGCTCAGGTAGGTCTTGAGCAGGCGCTCGGGCCAGTCGGCCGGGCGCAGGCGCTCGTCAAACTCACCCAGGGAGCCACGGAAGACCTCTGCGAGCGTGGTGGCCTGCCATCCCTGCTCCGCGCAGACCGCCTCCACCTGAGCGAAGGAGTCCACACGGCGCGCCGCCGTCTGCAGCAGCTCGATCCTCAGGGCCATCGAGGGAGCCTTGTCCGCGTCCTTGGCGTGCCGGATACTCGCCACCGAGGAGGCGAAGGCAACCATGCCCAGGACCGCGGGCAGGTACCCGGTGGAGGACGGCGCTGACAGGGGCGATGGGGCATCAGTCATGGACACAGCGTAGGTCCCCCACTCTCGCCGTGAGTTCGCCCACGCCGGCCCCGTAGGGCCGCCGCTGACCAGGACGGAAGCGATGACGGGCCGCTAAGGTGGCCCTGTCCACGGTTGCCCGGTCGTCCAGCAGCCACGCCCCGCCGGCTCGAGGCCCTGAACGGAGCAGATTCACGATCGGCTGCCATCGATGCCAGGCCGCCCTCGCCGCCGCCTGTCAGCCCGAGGCCCACCGCCTCAGACCCGGCAGGCCGCGGCTAGCGAGCCTGTGCCGCTGTCCGGCACGGGAACGCACGCGGCCGATCAGACTGAAGGAACGTCGTGACTGACGACATCACCGCCCAGGACGCCAGCGAGCCCGGCGCCCAGCCCACCACCGACGCCGCCCCGGCCCAGCCGAGCTCCGGGGTCATCGAGACCGCCCAGGCCCACGCCCCCGTCCTGGACGAGGCCACCCCCGATATCACTGACGAGGGTGACGAGACCGACCTGAGCGCCAAGACCTTCGCCGACTTCGGCGTCGAGCCTGAGATCAGCCAGGCCCTGGCAGACAAGGGCATCATCCACCCCTTCCCCATCCAGGCGCTGACCCTGCCGGTGGCCCTGGACGGACGCGACGTCATTGGCCAGGCCAAGACCGGGACCGGTAAGACGCTCGGCTTCGGGATCCCGCTGCTCATGGACACCCTGGGCCCGGGCGAGGAGGGCTGGGACGAGGACCCGGCCTCCGGCTCCCCGCAGGCCCTGGTGGTCCTTCCCACCCGCGAGCTGGCCAAGCAGGTGGCCACCGAGCTGGCCCAGGCCGCAGCCAAGCGCACGGTGCGCATCGTCCAGGTCTACGGCGGTCGTGCCTACGAGCCTCAGATCGAGGCCCTGGAGAAGGGCGCTGAGGTGGTCGTGGGAACCCCCGGCCGACTCATCGACCTCATGGAGCGGGGCGTGCTGTCCCTGGAACACGTGACCACCGTGGTCCTGGACGAGGCCGACGAGATGCTTGACCTCGGCTTCCTGCCGGATGTGGAGAAGATCCTGGCGCGCACGCGCCCGGACCGCCAGACCATGCTCTTCAGCGCCACCATGCCCGGCGCCGTCGTGGCGCTGGCCCGCCGCTACATGTCCAAGCCCACCCACATCCGCGCTCAGGACCCGGGCGACGAGTCGATGACGGTCACCAGCGTCAAGCAGGTCGTCTACCGCACCCACGCCCTGAACAAGGTCGAGGTGGTCTCGCGCATCCTGCAGGCCCGTGGACGTGGGCGGACCATCATCTTCACCCGCACCAAGCGCACGGCGGCCCGCGTGGCCGAGGACCTGGGATCGCGTGGATTCGCCACGGCCGCCCTGCACGGGGACCTGGGTCAGGGCGCGCGCGAGCAGGCTCTGCGGGCCTTCCGCCACGGCAAGGTTGACGTCCTCGTGGCCACTGACGTAGCCGCGCGAGGCATTGACGTCGACGACGTCACCCACGTCATCAACTACCAGTGCCCCGAGGACGAGAAGATCTACGTCCACCGCATCGGCCGGACCGGCCGTGCTGGGCACTCCGGCACCGCCGTCACCTTCGTCGACTGGGACGACGTCCCTCGCTGGCGCCTGATCGCCAAGGCCCTGGGCCTGCCGGTCGAGGAGCCGGTGGAGACCTACCACACCAGTGACCACCTCTTCTCCGACCTCGATATCCCCGAGGGCGTGAGCGGCACGCTGCCCAAGAACCAGCGCACGCTGGCGGGACTGGCGGCCGAGGAGATCGAGGACCTGGGCGAGACTGGCAAGCGACACCGCGAGGGCGGGCGCGGTTCCCGCTCTGGCGGCCGGGGTGGGCGAGGGTCGCGCTCAGGCTCGCACGGCTCGTCTCGCGGCCGTCGCGGCGGCGAGCCCGCCCGCGAGGGCAATGAGACGACGTCGGGCGGATCCTCCGGCTCGCAGCGCAAGCCTCGAACGCGTACCCGCAAGCGCACCCGTGGCGGTCGTAGCGACCGTCCTAGCGAGGACTGAGCCGCCCCGTATACCTCTGCCTCACGGCGATCCACCGCTGCCCCTCACCTCCCGCGTCCCCCAGGAAGACATGGCCTGGGACGGCGCGGGGCGCGAGGGGCAGCGAGCCTCTGGACGGGTTCAGAAGTGCTGGTGGATCCAGGCCAGGACGCCGTCGCCCATCATCTGCACCGCGATCGCGGCCAGGAGCAGCCCAAAGATCCGGGTAAGCACGCGGATGCCGGACTCCCCCAGCACACGGTGCAGTGGCAGAGAGAAGCGCAGTGACAGCCAGATGACGACGTGAGTCGCCACGAGGGCCGCGACGATGCTCACCCACCCAACCACCGGCGTGCTGGCCGAGTCCACGGCCACCATCGCGGCGACGATCGCGCCGGGACCGGCCAGCAGGGGCGTACCCAGCGGGACCAGGGCCGCGTTGGCCGTCACGGCGTCCGGGTCCGGGTTCTCGTCAGCCCGGTCGGTCAGCAGCTCCAGAGCCACCAGCAGCAGGAGCAGGCCGCCGGAGAACTGCAGAGCAGGCACCGAGATCCCCAGGAAGGTCAGGATGTAGCGCCCGAAGAGCGCGAAGGCCACGATGACGGCGAAGGCGACAAGCGTGGCCTGCCGGGCCGAGGCCCTGCGCTGGGCGTCGGTCTGCCTGCTGGTCAGTGACAGGAAGATCGGCACCGCGCCCAGAGGGTCCTGGATCACCAGGATCGTGGTGAAGGAGGTGGCGAACAGGGACAGGCTGAAGATCGAGTCGAGCATGCGGGGTCTGGCGATCCTCTACTAGGTGACGGATGAGTGGCAGCGTAGACGCTCCTGGCGCAGCCGGCATCTCTGGCACGGCCGCGCGCCCCGAGGTCGTCAGGGGGGCAGGAGCGGCAGGCTGCCCTCCTCCACGATCTGCTCTAGCAGCTCAGCCGGCATGAGGTTCTCCCCCAGTCGGTTCGGCTTGCCCGCGCCGTGGTAGTCCGAGGCCCCCGAGCAGGCCAGGCCCAGGCGGTGGGCGAGCTCTCGGGCCTGCTCGCGCTGGGCGGCGTCGTGATCTCGGTGATCGACCTCGAGGGCAGCCAGGCCTGCCTCCGCCATCCGCGCGAAGGTCTCATCTGGCACCAGACGGCGCTGACGCCCGCCGGCGCGCGGATGCGCAGCCACGGGCACACCACCGGCGGCCCGGACCAGCTCGCAGGCACGCACCGGGTCCAGTGCCCAGTGGCCGACGTAGTAGGGACTGCCCGTGGCCAGCGGCCCGGCGAAGGCAGCCGAGCGATCAGGGAAGGATCCCGCAGCCACCAGCGCGTCAGCGATATGCGGACGCCCGATCGTCACGGCCTGGGAGGCCTGGGTCACCACGTCCTCCCACGTGATCGGGTAGTCCTGGCTCAGGCGCTCGACGATGCGCTGGGCGCGGCCCTCCCGCGAGGCTCGCGCGTGCTCGAAGGCCTCCTCCAGCCCCGGGGCCTCGGGATCGGGCAGGTAGGCCAGCAGGTGGAGGGTGACACCACGGTCCATGCAGGAGATCTCGATCCCGCGCAGCAGGCTCACCCCGGTCTCGGGCACGGCTGCCGCCGCCTCGGCCCAGCCGGCCGTCGTGTCGTGGTCGGTCAGCCCCACGACGTCGAGGCCCGCCCTGGCCGCAGCCTCCATGAGCCCGGCCGGGGAGTCGGTGCCGTCAGAGCACGCGGAGTGGGTATGAGGGTCGATGCGCACCCGTGCAGTCTAGGAGGCGCCTGCCGTGGCGGTCGTGCACGCTCCGGCCTCGCTGCCCGGCCCGCGCCAACGG
>NZ_DS999574.1:960922-1120676 GCF_000159035.1 Actinomyces urogenitalis DSM 15434 | reverse complement strand
CTGGGGCGCTGTGGCCCCGCAGGCCAAGCAGTGACAGGATGCGGCTATGAACGACACCCAGAGCACCTCGACCTCCGCCCAAGAGGAGCCCCAGTCCCTCGCCCAGCGTGGCAACAACCGCTCACGTCAGCCCGCCAACCAGGCCTTCCGCGACTTCATCGGCTCAGGTTGGGGCCCGCGTCCGGCCGAGCTTCCGGCTCGCAGCGAGGCTGAGCCGTGGGCGGCCAAGCGCCAGGCGGCGCTGGGAGCGAAGTTCATCGGCGAGCGCCTGGTCATCCCAGCCGGTCCGCTCAAGACCCGCAACAACGACTGCGACTACCGCTTCCGCCCGCACTCGGCCTTCGCCCACCTGGCTGGCACCGGCACGGACTTCGAGCCCGACGCCGTCTTAGTCCTGGACCCGCTGACCGCGCCCGGTCAGGCCCCGGCTGCCGGCGAGCCCACCCACGAGGCTGTCATCTACTTCCGCCCCCGCGCCTCGCGCTCCAGCGAGGAGTTCTACGCCAACCCGCGTTACGGCGAGCTGTGGGTGGGGGTGCGTCCCTCGATCGAGGAGGTCGAGGCCGTCACCGGTATCCGCGCCGCCCACATTGACACCCTCGGTGACGCCCTGGCCAAGGACGCCGGCGTCGACGGGGTCCAGCTGCGCGTGGTCGCTGAGGCTGACGCCGCGGTCACGGCCCTGGTCAACCAGGTCCGTCAGGCGGCGGGCCTGGCCGCCGGCCAGGAGGCCACGCAGATCGACGACGCCCTGGCCGAGGCCACAAGCGAGCTGCGCATCGTCAAGGACGCTTGGGAGGTCGCCGAGCTCCAGAAGGCCGTGGACGTGACCAAGGAGGGCTTCGACGACCTCATTCGCTCGATCCCCCGTGCCACCGGTCACTGGCGCGGTGAGCGCGTGCTGGAGGGTGCCTTCGGCGCCAAGGCGCGCGAGGAGGGCAACGGTCTGGGGTACGAGACCATCGCGGCCGCGGGCAACCACGCCAACACCCTGCACTGGATCGGCAACGACGGCGCCGTGCGCCCCGGCGAGCTGGTCCTCGTGGACGCTGGTGTGGAGGTCGACTCCCTCTACACCGCAGACGTCACCCGCACCATCCCGGTCGACGGCCACTTCACCGAGCCTCAGCGCCGCGTCTACGAGGCTGTTCTGGCTGCCGCTGACGCCGCCTTCGCCCGCGCGAACGAGCCCGGCTGCCGCTTCCGCGACGTCCACACCGCGGCGATGGAGGTCATCGCGGCCAAGATCGCCCAGTGGGGCCTGCTGCCCGAGGGCGTGAGCGCCGAAGACACCCTGTCCACTGACGGCCAGTACCACCGTCGGTGGATGGTCCACGGCACCAGCCACCACCTGGGTCTGGACGTTCACGACTGCGCCCAGGCGCGTCGCGAGATGTCGATGGACGCCGAGCTGGCCCCTGGCATGGTCTTCACCATTGAGCCGGGCCTGTACTTCCGCGCCGATGACCTGCTGGTGCCTGAGGAGCTGCGCGGCATCGGCGTGCGTATCGAGGACGACGTCGTCGTGCGTGAGGACGGCACCGTGGAGTATCTGACGGCGGGGGTCCCGCGGACCGCGGACGAGGTCGAGGCCTGGGTCAGCGGTCTTATCGCTGACTGAGATCGCGTCAGTCGCTGGCGAGAACGCGCCTGTGGCGTGTTCTCATCTCTTTGCCCCGCCGATAGTGTAGTGCCATGACGACGACGCACGAGCACGATCACGCCCAGGGTGCCGGTCCTACCCGCCTGGCTGTCGCGTTGGCCCTGACGTCCACGGTGCTTCTGGGTGAGGTCGTCGTCGGCTGGCTCAGCGGCTCCCTGTCGCTTCTGGCCGACGCCGGGCACATGGCCACCGACTCAGCCGGCCTGGTCGTGGCCTTGCTCGCCGCCCACCTGGCCTCCCGCCCTTCCACGGACCGCTCGACCTGGGGCATGAGGCGCAGCGAGGTCATCGGCGCAGCCCTCCAGGCAGGCATGCTCAGCCTGGTCGGGGTCACCGTGGCGGTCCGCGCCGTGCTCAACCTCGTGCGGCCCGAGACGATCCACGCCGATGGCATGCTCGTCATGGGGGTCATCGGGCTGGCGGCGAACCTAGCCAGCCTCCTCGTGCTCTCAGGTGGGCACGCCGCCAGCCTCAACATGCGCGCTGCCATCCTTGAGGTCACCGGTGACGCGCTCGGGTCCCTCGGGGTCATCGTGGCCGGGTTCGTCATCCGCCTGACCGGCTGGGTCCAGGCTGACGCCGTCGCCTCCCTCCTCATCGCCGCCCTCATCGTCCCGCGCGCGGGGGCTCTCCTGCGTGCCGCGGGCCGGGTCCTCATGGACTTCACTCCCACCGAGCTCGACCTGGCTGAGGTCCGCCGTCACCTGGGCGAGCTTCCCGAGGTCCTGGCCGTCCACGACCTGCACGCCTGGCGGGTCTCCAGCGACCTTCCGGTCCTCTCCGCCCACGTGGTGGTCAAGGACGCCTGTCTGGACGCCGGACGCTACGAGGAGCTCCTCGATGCCCTCCAGCAGTGCGTGGCCGAGCACTTCCCCGTGCGCATCACCCACGCGACCTTCCAGATCGAGCCAGCTGGTCACAGCGAGCACGAGGCCGAGTGCTGCTAGGTCACCCGGCGGCAACCACCAGGAGGTCAGTCCTCCATGAAACGGCGGGCGTAAGACAGCGCGCCCGCCAGCGCCTGGCGACGCTCCGCCTCGCTCATCCCACGGGTGTTGACCTCCACCACCACCTGGCCACCGCGCTCAGCGAAGCCGGTGCGGGTGAGGTAGCGCAGCAGCCCGGCGCAGTCCTGGTTCCCCTGGCCAGGCAGGAGGTGGTCGTCGCGGAAGCCGGGCAGGCCGTCAGTCAGGTGCAGGTGGCGCAGCGTCGGCCCTAGCGAGCGGGCCATCGCCAGCGCGTCACAGCCGGCGGTCGCCGCGTGCGAGACGTCAAGGGTCACCGAGCGGTACCCCTGCCCCACCGGGTCCCAGGTGGGTGAGTAGGCCTGGAAGTCCCGGCTGGAGTGCGGGTCGCGCGGCCTCCAGGTGAACATGTTCTCCACCGCGTAGAAGACGCCACCGGCCTGCTCACGATCCTGGATGCCACGCACGAAGGAGCGGGCGTAGCGCGTCTGCCAGAAGAAGGGTGGATGAAGCACGACCGTCGGTGCGCCCAGCGCCATGGCCAGCTCGGCCGAGCGATCGATCTTGCGCCACGGGTCCACGCCGAACACCGAGCGGGTCAGGAGCAGGGTCGGAGCGTGGACCGCCAGCACGGGCTGGCCGTAGCGCTGTGCCAACTCGGCCAGGACCTGCGGGTCCTGGGTCGAGCGCTCGGACCAGACCATGACCTCGACGCCGTCGTAGCCCAGCTCGGCGGCCAGGCGAAACGTGTTCTCCGCCTTGCCCAGCGGGCACGAGGCCGTCGACAGCCCGACCGGGGTCCTCACGCCAGTCTCCCTCGTCCCTAGCCGTACGGGCGCTCAGGCGTCCTGGTCCGTCGACGGCGTCGAGGACGGCGCGGCAGGCTCGGCAGGAGACTGTCCGTGGACCTGCTCCGCCGAGCTCACGCGCACCCCGAAGCGAGGCTGCTCGTCCGGGCGCGAGCCGAAGGCGGTCGGGGCGCCGTCGCGGGCGGCCTGGCGAGCCGCACGGCGCTCCTCGGCGCGTCTGGCCGCCTCGCCACCACGAGTGAGGTTGCCCGGCAGGCCGGACAGCGCACGAGCAGCGTCCGTGATGTGCTCGGCGGCGATGATGGAGTAGCGCGAGGCGATGACGGCGCTGGTGGAGGTGAAGTCACGGCGTCCGCGGGTCATCGCGTACCCGACGACCTGGAAGAGGGTCCCCCACAGCACACCCATGACCACCGCCGAGGCGATCAGCGCCGCGCCTCCCATCTGGCTGGGGCCCACCAGCGCCAGCAGCGCACCGAAGAACAGCCCGAGCCACAGGCCCGAGGCCGCCCCGGAGATGATGGCCCTGCCCCAGCTCATCCGACCGGTGATGTTCTCCACCTGGCGCAGGTCGGTGCCGACGATCGCCAGGTGCTCGACGGGAAAGCCCTCGTCGCTGAGCATGTCGACGGCGTGCTGGGCCTCGGGGTAGGTCGCGAAGGAGGCCACCTCCTGCCCAGGAGGCATGGTCCGGCCGTGAGACGCGCCGGACAAGTGTGGGCTCGCGCTTCCAATGGGCTGACTCATGAGTGTATGGTCCCACGCCTGGCCCCGGCAGGCAGCGGTCAACGGGACGTTCACGCTGCTGGCGCATACTCTGTGCTCGTGGAGAACACGATGGCACGCGCAAGCTCACGCTCCAGCACCACGAGGGTCTACGTCGCCCGGCTGGTGGGCACCACCGTCTTCGACCCCCTGGGGGACGCGGTGGGCAAGGTGCATGACGTCGTCGTCCTCATCCGTCTGCGCGGGGAGCCCCGAGCGGTCGGTTTCGTCATCGACGTCTCCGGGCGCCGCCGGGTCTTCCTGCCCCTGTCCCGTGTCACGGCGATCGAGCCCGGCGCCGTCATCACCACCGGGCTGGTCAACATCCGCCGCTTCTCCCAGCGCAAGGTCGAGACGCTCGTGGTCGGCGAGCTGCTGGACCGCGTGGTGACGCTGCGTGACGGCACCGGCAAGGTCACGATCCGCGACGTCGCCATCGAGAGGGACCGTAACAAGGACTGGAAGGTCACGCGCCTGTTCGTCCAGCGAGGCTCCTCCGGACCGCTGGGCCTGCGCCGCGGTGAGACGCTCACCCTGCGTCCCGAGGACGTCACAGGGCTGGCAGGATCAGTGGACCAGCAGGGCGCTACGGCGCTGCTGGCCACGATGGAGGACCTCAAGCCGGCCGACCTCGCCGACGTCCTGTCCGACCTGCCCCTGGCCCGTCAGGTGGAGGTGGCGGCCGAGCTGGAGGACGAGCGGCTGGCTGACGCCGTCGAGGAGCTCAGTGACGACGACGCCGTCGCCCTCATCTCCGCCCTGGAGGTCTCGCGCGCCGCGGACGTGCTCGACGCCATGCAGCCTGATGACGCTGCCGACCTCATGGCTGAGCTGCCTGCCCCCCAGGCCACCGTGCTCCTGGACCTCATGGAGCCCGAGGAGGCCGAGGACGTGCGGCGGCTGATGACCTATGACGAGTACACCGCCGGTGGCCTGATGACCACCGAGCCCATCATCCTGCCTCCGGAGGCGAGCGTGGCGCAGTTCCTCGCCCACGCCCGCAAGGCGGAGATCCCCCCGGCGCTAGCGACGGTGGCCTTCGTATGCCGTCCGCCGCTGGAGACTCCCACCGGTCAGTTCCTGGGCATGGTCCACCTCCAGCGCGCACTGCGCGAGCGGCCCCAGCGCCTGGTGGGCTCGATCCTCGACCAGGACCTGGACAAGGTCCATCCTGAGGACTCCATCGGTACCGTGACCCGTCTGCTGGCCACCTACAACCTCACGGCCCTGCCCGTGCTAGACGACGCCGGACGCCTGCTCGGCGCTGTCTCCGTGGACGACGTGCTTGACCACCTCATGCCCGATGACTGGCGCGAGGCCGATGACGACGTCACCGACGAGATGATTGAGAGGAGCGCCAATGCCTGAGCCTCTTGACCAGCCGCTGCCCAAGGGCCGTGCCCGGTGGATGCGGTGGACTAATCCTGCCCGCGGCTCAGCCTCGCGCTCGGACACCTCGGGCCGCGTGGCTGAGGCCATCGCTCGGTTCTCCGGCACCCCGACCTTCCTCATCTGGCTGACCGTCTTCGTGGCGGTGTGGATGATCTGGAACGCCTACGGCCCAGAGTCCCTGCGCTTCGACAAGGCCGAGCTCGGTTTCACGGCACTGACCCTCATGCTCTCGCTCCAGGCGTCCTACTCCGCGCCCCTGATCCTGCTGGCCCAGAACCGGCAGGACGACCGCGACCGCGTCACCGCCGAGCAGGACCGTCAGCGCAGCGAGTCCAACCTCCAGGACACCGAGTTCCTCACACGCGAGATCGCCTCGCTGCGCCTGGCGATGAACGACGTCGCCACGCGTGACTTCGTGCGTGGGGAGCTGCGCGACATGCTCGAGGAGATCCTGGCCGAGGAGCGCCGTGGCCGCGAGGAGATCGTCGCCGAGGTCACCGAGGTGGTCGAGGAGCTCAGCGACGAGGAGCGCGAGCACGATCACCCGTGAGGCCCACGCCGGGACCGGGGCACCGTGCCTGGGACCGGGCTAGGGGGCAGGCCGCGCAGCTCAGCGCCGGAGGGCCGGCAGGGCCTCAGCGCCCTGCGTTCGCCACGACCTCCAGGGCCTGGCGGACGGTGTCGGCGTACAGCTGCCCGCCCTCGGCCCCGGGGTGGACCTGGTCCTGAGCGAGCAGGTCCAGGTGCGGGGCGATCGCGGCGTTCCAGTCAGCGACGGCCACCTGATCGCTGTGTGCGGCGGCGAATTCCTGGATGGCCTGGTTGGCACCCGGGATCCAGGTGGTGCGGGCCGGCCCGTAGCCGGTGACCAGCACCAGGCGCCGCTCGGTGCCGAGGTAGGACAGGACGTCGTCGAGCTGCTCAGTGCTCACTGTCCCGTTGGTTGCCAGGGCGACGACGACGTAGGGGCGCGGGCCGTACTGCGCGTCCATCTCCTGCACCGTGGTCACGGCCGCGTAGAAGGAGCGCGAGACCTTCGCGTCGATGGCGATGCCGGGAAGCACGGCCTCCAGACCGGGAGCCGAGGCCAGGGTGACGGAGTCTCCGACGACCTCGACCTGGTCTCCGCTCACCTCGGCGGCCGGCGTGGGGCTCGCCGTCGGCGAGGGCGCAGCCGAGGGTGAGGCGGAGGCCTGGGAGGAGGCCAGCGCGCGAGCACCGGTGGCGATGGCCTCCTCGGCGCTGGAGTGGCGGGGCTGGGCGGCGAAGGCGAGAGCGACCAGCAGAGCCAGACAGGTCACGACGCCGGACATCGCCAGCACCGAGCGCGGGCCGGCATGAGCCGCACCGCGCAGCCAGCCCTTGAGCCCCTTGAGGCGGATCGGGGTCTCGACGTAGCGGTAGGACAGCTCGGCGACGCCGAGGGTCAGGGCCATGACGGCTCCTGTCACCAGGCGCGGGTCGGTCGAGGGCGGCATGGAGTAGAAGGCCAGGACCCAGATGGGCCAGTGCCACAGGTACAAGCCGTAGGAGCGCTGTCCCAGCCAGGTCATGGGCCGCAGGTCCAGCACCGCCGTCAGCCAGCGGGCCGGGCCGGGACGCTGGCTGACCTCCGCGGTGACGGCCTGGATTACCGCCAGCGCGCACAGCGAGGCTCCCACCAGCCACAACGTGGAGGCCGGCGGCCAGGCACCGGCCTGGCTGGAGTCACTGGCGAGGTAGGCGCAGGCCAGCAGCCCGATGAGGCCGAGCCAGCCCAGCGATCCTCGCAGGAGTCGCTCACGCACTCCCACGCTCATGGCCCGGCACGCCTCGGCGTCGGTCGCCTGCCCGTGCCACAGCGCCAGCCCCGCGCCGAGCATGAGGCCGAAGGCGTGGGTATCGGTGCCCATGTACACCCGGGAGGCCGAGGCGCCAGCCAGCGAGGCGATGACGGCCACGGCCGCCGAGGTCGCTGACAGGGCCAGGCACAGCCAGGCGCCGCGGCGCGTGCGCTCACGGCCCGTGCCCTTGCGCAGGACGGCGATGATGACGAAGGGCCACAGCAGGTAGAACTGCTCCTCCACCGCCAGCGACCAGACATTGGTCAGCAGCAGCGGCTGGGTAAGGTCAAAGTAGGACGAGCCTGCCGCGATCTCGACCCAGTTGTAGACCAGGGTCGCCGCCCCGAGGACCTGACGGCGCACACCCAGCAGCACGTCACCTCCCAGGAAGGCCGCGAGCGAGACCACGACGACGACCGCGATGAGCAGGGCGGGCACGATCCTGCGCAGGCGTCGTACCCAGAAACGGCGTAGGTCGATGGCGCCGGTAGCGCGGTGCTGGCTGACCAGGAGGCTGGTGATGAGGAAGCCGGAGATGACGAAGAAGGCGTCGACCCCGACCATGCCGCCGGGCAGGAGCCCGGGGACGAGGTGGTAGACGAGCACGAGGACCACGGCGACGGCCCTGAGCCCGTCGAGTCCTGCCACACGCGTGCCGGCACGCCCCTGGGCAGCGGCTGAGGCCGGCTCCCCGCAGTGGGGTGCCGGCTGAGGGTGGAGGAAGCGGGACATGTGCGGGTCTCTCTGGGGGTCGTGGTCCCGGGGTCGGGATGCCTTCAGCCTAGGCAGGATCTGCGCCGCTGCTGTGGCACGACAGGGTGATACACGCGCTACGTGCTCCTCACCACGATCAGCACCCGTCCCCTCCTACATAGGATGGGACGCATGTCGACCATCCCTACACAGGACCAGGTGCGCCAGGCGCTCGGACGCGTCATCGACCCTGAGATCCGTCAGCCCATCACCGACCTCGGCATGGTGGAGTCCATCGAGATCAGTGACGCCGGCGTCGTCACCGTCAGCGTCCTGCTGACCGTGGCCGGCTGCCCGCTCAAGGACACCATCACCGCTGACACCCGCAAGGAGGTCGGTGCGCTGGAGGGCGTCACCGACGTCCAGGTGCGTATGGGCGTGATGAATGACGAGCAGCGGGCCGCCCTGCGCAGCCACCTGCGCGGCGGCGCGGCCGAGCCCGAGATCCCCTTCTCCAAGCCCGGCAACCTCACCCGCGTCTACGCCGTGACCTCCGGCAAGGGCGGGGTCGGTAAGTCCTCCGTGACGGCCAACCTGGCTGCCGCCATGGCCGCCCAGGGCCTGAGCGTGGGCGTGGTGGACGCCGATATCTACGGCTTCTCGATCCCGCGCATGCTGGGTGTGGACCAGGTTCCCACCCAGCTGGACGGCATGATCGTCCCGCCGGTGGCGCACGACGTGAAGGTCATCTCGATCGGCATGTTCGTCGAGGACAAGCAGCCGGTGGTCTGGCGCGGTCCCATGCTGCACCGAGCCGTCCAGCAGTTCCTCTCCGACGTCTTCTGGGGCGACCTGGACGTGCTGCTGCTCGACCTTCCCCCCGGGACCGGTGATGTGACCATCTCGGTGGCCCAGCTCCTGCCCAACGCCGAGATCCTCGTGGTGACCACGCCGCAGACCGCTGCCGCCGAGGTGGCCGAGCGCACAGGTCTCATCGCTACCCAGACCAAGCAGAAGGTCGTCGGCGTCATCGAGAACATGTCCTACATGCCCCAGCCCGACGGCTCGCGCCTGGAGGTCTTCGGATCTGGTGGCGGCCAGGCCGTCAGCCAGTCGCTGTCCCAGACCCTGGGCTACGAGGTGCCGCTCCTGGCCCAGCTTCCGCTGGACATCAAGCTGCGTGAGGGCTCGGACGTGGGCGTGCCGGCCACGATCGGCCAGGACGGCAAGCCTGCCGCCGACGCCCCGGCAGCGCTGGAGCTGACGAAGGTGGCCCAGCAGCTGGGCCACAAGCAGCGTGGACTGTCAGGTATGAAGCTCGGTATCAGCCCCGTGGGCTGAGCGGCGGCTGACCAGGTACGGGGAGGGGCCGACCACGATGGTGGTCGGCCCCTCCCCGTACCTGCGAGCCGGGCTCTGTGCGCACGCAACGACTACGGCGAGCCTTCTCGACCCGTCTCATCGGCTCACTCGACGACGGCGGTGGCCGCCTCCCGGCGCGTGCGCGCGGCGGCGTTGGCAGCACGCACGATCTCACGCGGAGACAGCGGACGCGCTGGAGAAGCGGTGTTCTCGACCGCGAGGGTCGAGGGGATCTCGGCCAGCCCGGAGACGCCGTCCGCAACGTCCGTCATGGCGTCGCCCATCTCCGTCACCGCCTCGGTCACGGTGTCGACGGCGTCGGTGAGCAGCTCACGGCGGCTGGTCTCCTCAGCCGGATCCGGCTCTGCAGCCTCGTCGGCCTGCTCGGACTCGTCCGGTTCCTGCTGCTCCTGCGCCTGGTCAGCAGGTTCAGGAGCCTGTTGCGGATCCAGCCCCTCCCCTGGTTCCTCGACGTCGTCAGCGGTTGTCGTCCCTGCATCCGCAGGCTCCGGCTCCCCGGCCGTCTCCGGCTCGGTCTCGTCCTGGTCGTCGGCTGAGGCCGCGGCCGCCGCCTCGCGCTCGGCCGCCCCGGCGTCTGGCGTCGCCGCCTCCTCTGCCTCCGGGGCGCTCTGCTCGCCAGCGTCAGCAGGTGCCTGGTCACCGTCGAGGTCGTCCTGCTGGCTGTCAGTCTGCGTCCCAGGCTGCGGGGAAGGCTGGGCGCCGGCCTTGCTCTCCTCCTTGGCCTTGCGGGTCTGCTCTGCCTTGTCCTCGATCATCTGGGACAGGGACTTGCCCGACCGCGACTGGGCGTCCTGGGACAGGGCGGCAGCGGCGTCGTCGGAGGTCTTCTTGGCGGTGGACAGGACCGACTCGAAGGGGCTGGTCAGGTCCTTGCGGATCGCGTCCAGGTCCTCGCCCAGCGCGTCACGCACGATCTTGCGCGGGTCGTAGTTGCGCGGGTCCAGGTCCTTGAGGTTGAGGTCCCCGAGCTCAGGACCCACCTCTTCAGCGATCTGCTCCTTGGCGTTGTCAATGAACAGCCGCAGCTGACGAACAAGCTGGGTGAGCTTGCGCGTGTACTCAGGCAGCCGCTGAGGCCCCACCACGATCACAATGACGAGCAGGATGACAAAGAACTCGCCGCCGGAGATGCCAAACACGGTTGCCAGTATATGGAGCAGGAGGCACCCGGGCCGCATCGTCCGCCGTGGGCGTCCTGCGCCATCGCCAGGACCTGGAACAATAGGGCACGTGCACGCCCTGCCCCGGGGCACGACTGACGCAGGAAGAGGACGCCGATGGGTGCCGACAAGACGCTGAGCTGGTCCTACACCGAGGAGTTTCCCCTCGAGGACGAGCTGACGACCCAGGCGCGCCTGCGTGGCCTGGAGCTGGGCACCTCGCCCGTCTCGCCGGCCACGGGTGCGACTCTGCGGATGCTGGCCGCCTCAGTGGCAGCACGATCGGTCGCGGAGATCGGCACCGGCACCGGCACCTCCGGTCTGTGGCTGCTGGCCGGCATGGGACCTGACGGCGTGCTGACGACGATCGACGTCGAGCCAGAGCTCCAGCGGGAGGCTCGCCGAGCCTTTGACGCTGCCGGATACGCCAGCTCGCGTACGCGCATCATCCAGGGACGAGCCTCCGACGTCATGCCTCGCATGGCACCGCGCTCCTACGACATGGTTGTCCTGGACGTCGGCCCGCAGGAGGCGGCCGCGTTGGCGACCCAGGCGTTGAGGATGCTGCGCGTGGGCGGGGTCCTGGCCGTCACCCGTGCCCTGTGGAATGACCACGTGGCTGACCCGGCCCGGCGTGATGCTGCCACGGTCGCCGCACGCGAGCTGGGCAAGGCGCTGCGTGAGGAGGAGGCGCTGCTGACGAGCCTGCTCCCAGTGGGCGACGGGCTGCTGGTGGCCGTGCGCCGCGCCTAGGAGGCACAGCAAAGGGGCCGGATCCTTGCGGACCCGGCCCCACCGCCGTCGGCTCCGTTGGGAGCCACAACGCGTCAGATCTTGACTGAGCTGAGAGCCTCCTGGAGCTCACGGATCTCATCAGGCGAAATCTCAACGACGAGACGGCCACCGCCCTCCAGCGGGACCCGCATGATGATGGAGCGCCCCTCCTTGACAACCTCGAGGGGACCGTCACCGGTCCTGGGCTTCATGGCAGCCATGTGCTCCCCTTTCACGTGTACACACGCGGATCCTCACCGCGCGACCCCGTTTATTGTACGACATGGGGCCTTAAGCAACCTTTAAAAGGTGGCCAAATCCACTCAGGGTCGGCTACTGTGCGCCCCGCTGCAGACTCGTGCGTCAGGCCTCGTCCGCCAGCCCGGCCTCCCCCGCGCGCACGCGCCGGGCAGCACCCACGACATAGTCCACGGCCTCCTCGGCGGTGTCCGCGAGGTGGAAGAGACCGGGGTCGTCTGCGGAGATGACCCCCTCGGTCACGAGGGTCCCACGCAGCCAGTCCACGAGCCCGGACCAGAACTGCCGGCCCACCAGGACCACGGGGAACTCCTTGACCTTGCGGGTCTGGACCAGGGTGAGGGCCTCGAAGAGCTCGTCCATGGTCCCGAAGCCGCCTGGCATCACCACGAAGCCGTCGGAGTACTTGACGAACATGGTCTTGCGGGCGAAGAAGTACCGGAAGTTCACTCCCAGGTCCACGTAGTCGTTCATTCCCTGCTCGTGCGGCAGCTCGATGCCCAGGCCCACGGACACCCCGCCAGCCTCATGAGCGCCCTTGTTGGCAGCCTCCATGACGCCAGGTCCGCCGCCGGTGATGACGGCGTAGCCGGCCCGCGCGATCCCGGCTCCCACCTGCTCAGCCAGGGCGTAGGCCGGCGCCTGCGGAGAGGTCCGGGCCGAGCCGAAGACGCTGATAGCCGGCCCGAGCTCGGCCAGGGCCCCGAAGCCCTCGACGAACTCAGCCTGGATGCGCATGACCCGCCAGGGGTCCTTGTGCAGCCAGTCAGTGTCATCGCGGCTGGACAGCAGGCGCGCGTCCGTGGTCTGGGAGGGGATCTGGGTGCCGCGCAGCAGCACCGGGCCCTTGCGGTAGGACTCTCTCTTGCTCATGCCCATGATCCTGCCTCACCCGCTGGTGCTCTGGCGGGCCGCCACACCTGAGCGGCTGGCGAACACTCGGTGAACGCTGCCGGCTGCCAGCCGCGGCGGCGCGGGCTGTGAGCGTCGGGATCAGGAGAGCCAGTCGCGCACGGTCGCGGCGACGTCGTCGAGCTGGGAGACCGGGCAGTGCTCGTCGTCGGTGTGGCAGAGCATGGGGTCCCCCGGCCCCAGGTTGACCGCAGGCACCCCGGCGGCGCTGAAGCGGGCGACGTCGGTCCACCCGAGCTTGGGGCCGACCGCTCCCCCGCGGGCGCGGACGAGACCCGCCAGCTCACCGACCAGCGGGGAGGTCAAGCCGGGGCGTGCGGCCTCGCACAGGTCGTCCACCGTGACGGCGACGGCCCCGGTGCCCACGTCGATCACCGGCCACGTCTCACCTGCCCCGACCTCACCGTCGTCGGCGCTGTGGGCGGCCAGGATCCTCAGCGCCCGACCCAGCGCCTGCTGGGCGCTCAGGTCCGGGGCGAAGCGGTAGTTGACCGTCACCCGGCAGGCGGGCGGGACGGTATTCGTGGCCGTGCCGCCCTCGATGAGGACGACGCTGAAGGACTCCCGGTAGGTCAGCCCCTCGACCTCGACCTGGCGAACCGGCGCGGTCTCGACCCGGCGTACCAGCTCGGCGGCGGCGTGGATCGCGTTGGCTCCGTGCCATGCCCTGGCGGAGTGGGCAGCGCGGCCGGGCACGTCCAGGACCAGGCGCAGCGTGCCGTTGCAGCCGCCCTCGATCCCTCCGGCCGTCGGCTCGCCCAGGACCGCGAAGTCCGCCTCGAACCAGTCTGGGTGCGCCACCATTGCCCTGCCCAGGCCGGAGCGCTCGGCGGCGACCTCCTCCTGGTCGTAAAGCACCCAGGTCACATCGTGACGTGGGGCGGTCAGCATGGCGGCCAGGTGGAGGATGACGGCGACGCCGCCCTTCATGTCGACGGCGCCGCGCCCCCACACCACCTGCTGGCCGTCGCGTTCCTCCAGGCGACCGGGCAGGTTCGAGCTCACCTCGGAGACCGGGACGGTGTCGAGGTGGCCGGCGACGACGACGCGGTGGGGCCGCCCCAGGTGGGTACGGGCGACGACGGTGTTGCCGTGGCGCACCACCTCCAGGTGGGAGCAGGCGGCGAGCGCGGCCTCGACCGCGTCAGCCAGGGTCTCTTCCGTGCCCGAGACGCTGGGCACGTTGACCAGGCCGAGGGCGAGCTCTGCCAGGCAGCCCTCCAGGGCAGGCAGGCGCGGGCTGCGGGAGGCGGGAGGACGGACGGTCGAGCTCATGTGGGAACGATAGGCGCAGCGATAGGGGCACACCATGAGTGACAGCTCGCGGATCCTGCGTGAGGACGACCCCGAGCACGCTGTGCTCCTCGCCCAGGGGTGGACGGTGACGCATCGCTCCTGGGGTGCCAGGCTGGTCCTGGCCGGGGACGCGGACCTGGGACCGATGGTCGAGGCAGCTGCGGCGGCCCAGGCGGCCGGCTATGAGCTCCGCCGCCTGGTCGGCACGGACATGATCGCGCTGCGGTCCCTGGACGAACAAGTAGCGCCGGACTTTCCTGACACCCCAGCCTCCCACCACGATCCTGTGCCCACTGACCTTGGCACCCGGCTGGATGATGGCAGCAGCCTGGGGTTCGTCGCCGTCGACACCGAGGGTGAGATGGTCGCTTACACCTGGATGGGCCGCCTGCCGGACCGCTGGGAGGTCGACCGCACGGGTGTCGCGGCGGCCCACCGACGTCGTGGGCTGGCTCGTGCGGTCAAGGCCGCCTCAATCCTGGCTACCTACGCCCTGGGCGCCCGGTGCTGGGGCACCGGAGGAGCAGGTGTCAACACCGCGTCCCTGACGATGAACCGGTCGCTGGGCTTCGTCCTGGAGCCGCAGTGGCACACGCTGGCACCTCCGGGGTACCCCGAAGCGCCGCTCAGCGCACGTGCAGCTGGCGGGCGGCCTCAGTGATCGTGCCTGACAGCGAGGGGTAGACGCTGAAGGCGTTCATCACCTGCTCCACGGTCAGGCGGTGGGTCACGGCAAGGGTCACTGCGAGGACCTGCTCGCTGGCAGCCCGGCCCACGATGACCCCACCCAGCACCTCCCCGCTGCGACGCTGGGAGAAGAGCTTGACAAAGCCCTCGCTGACTCCGGCCATCTTGGCCCGGGGGTTGCGTGCCAGGGGGACGGTGGTGGACACGGCGTCGTAGGCCTTGACCTCTGCCTCCCCGATGCCGATCGAGGCGATCTCCGGCATCGTGAAGACGGCCTGCGCTACGGTGCCAACCTCCAGCGGGGACACGGCGTCGCCCAGAGCGTGACGCATGGCGATCCTGCCCTGCATGGCTGCGACGGAGGCCAGCGGCAGGACGCCGGTGCAGTCCCCGGCGGCGTAGACCCGGTAGGCAGTGGTCCGCGAGACCCGATCGACCTTGATATGACCGGAGTCGGTGAGCTCAACTCCCGCCTCGGCCAGGCCGAGCTCCGCCGTGGCCGGAACAGCGCCCACAGCCATGAGGCAGTGCGAGCCGACCACGACACGACCATCAGCCAGCTCGACCTCCACGGACTCATCGGCTGGCGCACCGTCGTCCGCGATGACGCGCGCGGCAACCGCGCGTGCGCCGGACAGCACGCGCATGCCGCGAGCGCGGAAGCGCCCCTCCACCAGCTCGGCGGCGTCGGCATCCACGGTAGGCAGGACGCGCTCGCGGCTGGAGACCAGCGTGACGCGGCTGCCTAGCGCCAGGTAGGCCCCGGCGAACTCGGCCCCAGTCACGCCTGAGCCGACGACGATGAGGTGCTCGGGCAGCCCATCGAGGTCGTAGAGCTGGGTCCAGGTGAGGATCCTGCGTCCGTCCGGTTCGGCGCTGGACAGGCGTCGGGGTCGGGCACCGGTGGCGACCAGGATGATGTCAGCGGCGAGGTCCTGCGGCACGTCGCAACCGACCGGCGCACCGGTGCACTGCTCCCCGGCTCCCAGCCACGGTCCGGGCGCAGGGCGCACGTGCACGGTCCGCGTGCCGATGGCGTCCAGGCTCCCCAGGCGGGCGCGGCCGTGGATGACCTCAATACCCTTCTGGGCCATGCGCACCGTCAGGTCATGGGACTGCTCACTGGCCAGGCGCCGAACGCGGGCGTTGAGCGCCGCCATCTCAGGTGCGTGCTCCTGGCGCGGCTCCTGCCCGTCGGCGAGGGATCCTGCCAGGGACTCCGCGGCGGCAACAAGGGTCTTGGAAGGGACGACGTCGGTCAGGACGGCCGAGCCACCCAGGCCCCGATCCTCGACCAACCACACCTGGGCCCCGAGCTGGGCGGCCACCAAGGCGGCCTCGTAGCCCGCTGGCCCGCCTCCGATGATGACGACGCGCTGACCGCGTCGGACCGGTGAGACGTCGTCGGGACGGGCAGAGGTAGCAGCGTTGCTCACCCCTCCATGATGCCCGAGCCTTTAGTCCCAGGAGCCAGTTCGGAGGACTGACCTTCCACCACCGCCCTGACAGGACGCTCGGGCAGGCCCCCGCCGGGAGCGAGATCTGTTGTGTCTGGCGCCACGCATGACAGCCATCACGAAGCACACGGAAAAGACCGTCAGAACGGTAGCGTCACCTGTCATGAGTCAGTCTCCCGCGGGCTCCTCCCTCCCGCTTCTCGACACCGATGCCGTCACCGCCTGGATCAACGAGGACCCGGACGAGACCACGCGAGAGGAGCTGCGCTCCTTGCTCACCCGCCATGAGGCCGGGGACGCCGAGGCGACGGCGGAGCTCGCTGACGCCTTCTCCGGCACCCTCCAGTTCGGCACCGCCGGACTGCGCGGGAAGCTGGGCGGCGGGCCTGCCCGGATGAACCGGGTCGTGGTCATCCGGGCTGCTGCTGGCCTGGCTGCCTACCTGCGTGAACAGCTGGGCGAGGGGTTCACCGTCGTCATCGGCTACGACGCCCGCCACTTGTCGGACGTCTTTGCCCGCGATACCGCCAGCGTGGTCACCGGCGCCGGCGGGCGCGCCATCCTCTTCGACCGCTCCTGCCCCACCCCGGCTCTCGCCTTCGCGCTGCGCGACCTGGGCTACGACGCCGGCGTCATGGTGACGGCTTCCCACAACCCACCGCAGGACAACGGTTACAAGGTCTACCTGGGCGGACGCGCCGTGACGGACGCCGGCCAGGGAGCTCAGATCGTCCCGCCCTACGACGCTGAGATCGCGGCCAAGATCGCCGCCGTCGGCCCGCTATCCGAGGTAGCGATGCCGGACTCGGGCTGGGACACGATCGGTGAGGAGACGCTGGCCGAGTACACCCAGACGGCGTCCCGTGCCGCCAGGATGGGTGCCGCCGCGCCGTTGAAGATCGTGCTGACCGCGATGCACGGGGTGGGTGGACAGATCTGCCGCGAGGCGCTGGAGCAGGCGGGCTTTGACGACATCGTCGTGGTGCCCGAGCAGTTCGAGCCAGACCCCGACTTCCCCACCGTCACCTTCCCCAACCCGGAGGAGCCTGGCGCGCTGGACCTGTCCCTTGCCCTGGCCCGTGAGGTGGGTGCGGACCTGGTCCTGGCCAATGACCCTGACGCGGACCGTTGCTCGGCCGCGATCCCGGACGAGCACGCGCCCGGCGGCTGGCGCCAGCTCACTGGTGACGAGGTCGGTTCCGTCCTGGGCGAGCAGGCCGCTGAGCTGGCCGCCTTCGCCGGCACCGGGATCCTGGCGAACTCGATCGTCTCCTCGCGCCTGCTGCGCAGGATCGCCCAGGCCCACGGGCTCGGGCACCGCAACGCCTTGACCGGCTTTAAGTGGATCAGCCGCGTGCCCGGGCTCGTTTTTGGCTACGAGGAGGCCCTCGGTTACTGCGTGGACCCCGAGCACGTGCGTGACAAGGACGGGATCTCGGCCTCGGTCCGTCTGGCTGTGCTGGCCTCGGTGCTCAAGCAGCAGGGACGCACCATCACGGACCTGCTCGACCGCCTGGCCCGCGAGCACGGTCTGTACGCCACGAGCCCGCTGAGCGTGCGTGTGGAGGACCTGTCCTTCATTACCGACGCGATGGAGCGGCTGCGGGCGGGTGGGGCACCGGCCAAGCTAGCTGGGTCCCCGGTGGTGGACGTCTTCGACCTGCTCGACGGCGCCTCGGACGGCAACGGGGGCCAGCTGCCCCCCACCAACGGCCTCATCTTCAAGACCGCGGCGGACGACCGGGTGGTGGTGCGCCCCTCGGGCACCGAGCCCAAGCTCAAGTGCTACTGCGAGGTCGTCATTCCGGTGGATGTCGATGAGCCGGTGGAGGTCGCCCGGCGCACCGCCGCCGATCGCCTGGAGGCCATCAAGGCAGACCTGCGTGGGGTCCTCGGAATCTGACCCGTCCCGGGTGGATGTCCGACGGCGCCGCTCACCACCATCGGTGAGCGGCGCCGTCGTCGCTTCGCGCCTCAGGCGCGGTGCAGGCGCGCCGGGTCGTAGACGAGATTGAAGAAGCCTCCGTCGCGGCGCGCCCCGGTCTGCTCGTCGAAGGCCCGAGCCACCAGGGCGTGGTGGCCGAGGAACTCGAAAGGAACCTCGTCGCTGTGCCCGGCCAGGACCTCGTCACACAGCCTGCTCGCCTCGCCCAGAATGGTCACTGGGACGTCAATGACGCCGTGGGTGATCAAGACGCGGTCGTAGCGCCCGCGCGTCCGCTCATCGAGCGTGACGACGTTGTCCCGGTACTCCTCGACGCTGACTGAGTTGTGGTCAAACAGGAAGGTGCGCTGGTTGCAGCCGTCGCCGAGGACCAGGACGCGCTCGTCGACGATGAGGAAGGCGGTCATGCCTGGTGTGTGCCCGGGAAAGTGGAGCGCCTGAACCTGGAGGTCACCGGCGTCGAAGATCTCACCGTCATTCATCGCCCGGACGTTGACCGGGAAGGGCGGGACGAAGTCTCCGTCCTCCAGCATCTGCACCCTCTCACCCAGCCCCATGGCGATGTACTCGCGGCGCACCTCCAGACCCGCCATCTCGCGATAGACGGGCAGGTCCAGAATGTTGAGGTGGACCTCGTCAAACTCTCCGGCTCCCATAGCATGATCGACGTGCCCGTGCGTGAGCAGGACGGTCAGGGGCTTGTCAGTCAGTGACTCCACGAGCGCACGCAGCCCGCGCACCCCGACCCCGGTGTCAATCAGGATGGCCCTGTCCCTGCCCCGGACCAGGTAGAGAATCTCTCCCGTCAGCGACCGGATCGCCGTGACCCGCTCGGTCACCGGCTCAGCGGTGTAATAGCTCAGCATGCTGCTCCCCTGTCCTCACCCTCAACCAGGTCTGAAGCCGCCTTTGCTGCAACAGCCTCGTCCCTGTGTCCCGCAGCATCGCCGCCCGCGGGTGAGGGATATGCCCTTTTGAGGTAACACGAGTGACTGATACGTGACAGTAGCACGTATTATCTACGCGGCCGATCCCCACCTCGGCTGCCGCATAATGGCCCGAGCAACCCGAGCAACCCGAGCAGCAGGATTCAAAGCCCCAGGGAGCAGCGTGACCAGACGAGTGACCGCCCAGAACGTGGCCAATCGGGCCGGGGTCTCGCGCACCACCGTGAGCCTCGTGCTCAACGGCCGCGCCGACTCCATCCCCGAGGAGACCCGACGCAGGGTCCTGGCGGCCGCAGCCTCCCTCGGCTACGTCCCTTCCGCCGCGGGACGGGCACTGCGCAAGGGCGGCAGCGACCTCGTCCTGGTCCTCACCGCCGGTGGAGGCGCAGCCGATCTGAGCGACTACATGTGGGAGGCCTTCGCCCAGGGCTTCCAGGAACGCGGTCTGACCACGATCTTCTCGCGCACAGCCGGCGCCACAACCCCGCTACGCGCGCTCCTGGAGGAGCTGCGCCCGCGCGTCATCCTCTCCCTCGTCCCGCTCTCCCCCGATGACGCCAGCCTGGTCTCCCGACTCGGCATCCCGCTGGTCTCGCCCGGCACCACCTATGACGCCCTCTTTGACGACCTCCAGCGCGCCCTCGGTGCCACGCAGGCCGGCTATCTGCTCTCACGTGGACGCCGTCGGTTCCTCTATGTCTCATCGGCCGCCGTCCCCGCCACCAACGCGGTGCTGCTGGAGCGCCGTGCCGCCTTTCTCGCTGCGATCAGCGCCAGCGATGAGGCCATACTCGTCGCCGCCCTCCAGTGCGACCCGCACTCACCCCAGGCGGTGGAGGATCTCAGCCAGCAGCTCGATGAGCTGGCGGACGGACACGATACGCACTTCGACGCCGTCGCCGCCTTCAACGACGACGTCGCGGCGGCTTGCCTCCAGGCCCTGGAGCAGACCGGCCAGCGAGTTCCGCAGGACGTCGCCGTCATCGGCGTCGACAACCTCGCCCTCGGCCGGTTCCTCACCCCTGCCCTGACCACAGTCGCCCTCGATGCGAATGGTGCGTGGACGCGGCACGTGGTCGGCACCGTCATGGCCGCCCTGGACCAGACAGCAGCGGACCCGGAGGAGGCGGACTCACCACCGGCACCGACTCCCGGAGTCAGGGTCGTCATCCGGCAGTCGGCCTGGCCCTGCCCCATCGCACCCGGCCAAGCAGCGCTGAGGCGGCGTAGACGAGTGCGCACAGCACGGCGATGACGCCTCCTGCGCTCAGCCCCCACCAGGCTGCCAGCGCCAGCCCGGCCAGGCTCGTCAGGCCACCGAGCAGGGCCGAGCCGTAGACGAGGGCGTCGAGGGACCTCACCCACCGCCACAGCGCCGCAGCCGGCGCCGCCACCAAGGCAATGGGCAGGATCGTGCCGACGGCAGGCACGAGCGCCCCAATGGTCAGGCACACCAGGACCATGATGCAGGCCTCGGCCGCGCCAGGACTCATCCCGCCCGCACGGTAGCCAAGGGGATCAAAGGCGGCACTGACCATCCGGTGACCGGTCAGCGTGTAGAGGGCGAGGGCCACCGCGAGGACCGCCGTGGTGATCACCAAGTCGCTGCGGCTGACGTTGAGCACCGACCCGGTCAGAAAGGCGTCGACCTTGAGGGGCAGCGGGGCGAACCACGTACTCAGGAAGTGCCCTGCCGCGAAGCCCACGGACAGCACGACACCGCCGGCAGCCTGCGAGGACAGGCCGCAGGCGGAGACGAGCCAACGCGTCATGGCGACAATCGGCGCGCAGGCCGCCACCGCCCCGAGGATGAGGGCGAGGCTGAGGGCCTGCTCGCCAACCCGACCGCCACCGACCTGCTCCCCCAGCCAGGCCGCCACGACGACGCCGGTGACGCCACCAGGAAAGGTCGCGTGCGTGAGGGCTTCCGTGGTGAAGACCCTCCGTGCCACCACGGCCAGGGCTCCCACGCCTCCCGCCAGCCCTCCCATGACAAGGCACTGCAGGCCCGGCAGCCACAGGAGTTCCAGACTGGGGCTCATCCTCGCCTCCTTGGACCAACGCACCGGGCATCGGCAGGGCCAGAGCCTCGTCCCGCGAAGGAGCCTGCCACCTCCGCCGGCCGAGCCGCCTGCCCAGGGCGTTGACCTCTCCACCGGCGCACCCACCGCGACCACAGCGCCGCGGAGATGAGGCCCAGAGCCATCACCAGGATGATCGCCGCCTGAGGCGAGACCGGCCGAGCAGTCGGGGCCGTCACCAACGCCAGGCCCACCACCGCCCCGAGCAGACCCGTGGCTACCGCGACCAGGACGATCCCGCGCACGCTGGTCGCCAGCAGACGTCCGGTGGCGCCAGGCAGGACCACGTAGCCGATCACCAGCAAGGTCCCCACCGCGCTCGCACCGCTGACCACCACGGCCGCAACCGCCACGTTGAGGACCAGATCCAGCCATCCGGGCCGCAGGCCGCTGGCGCGCGCGGCGCTGACGTCAAAGGCCAGGCACACCTCCTCCTTCCAGGTCAGCAGCGCCGCCAAGGCTCCGACGCCGCAGGTCACCAGCGCCTGGACTAGGCGCTCATCGGTGATCTCCAGCAGGCGGCCGAACATGAGGGCCTCAAGCTGACCGGACCTGTCCCCCACCCTCAGCAGCGCCACCAGCCCAATAGAGAAGAAGGAGGTCAGCACCACTGCTGTGCCGGCCTCGGACGACTCCCCGCGCCTGTGCGCCCCGATCCAGGTCAGCGCGCCGGCAGCCCCCAGCCCGACCACGAAAGCGGTCGGGACGATGCCCGAGCGTCCGTGCCAGGCCAGCCCCGCCACGATGCCAGGAAAGACGGCGTGCACCAGCGCCTCCGCCTGGAACTCAGCGCACCGAAGGTTGACCAGGGCGCTCACCAGGCCGCAGGTCACGCTCAGGACCACCATGAGCACCAGCGCTCGCAGCAGATAGGGTGTCAGGACCAGCTCGCCGAGATCCGGCCAGGAGGCAAGCCCTTCAGGTACCGCAGCTGGCAGGCGGAGAGCACGGAGCGCGGGCGTGGCCCCCGAGAGCCCGATGAGCGCACTCATCCAGGCACCACCGCCCCGGCACCGTAGGCCCGCTCGATCATCTCCGGCACCAGGACCTCCTGACGAGGACCAAAGCCAATCTGGCGCCCCCGCAGCAGCGCGACCTGCTCACAGGACTCGCGAGCCAGGACCAGGTCATGGGTGGAGACCACGACGCCGACCCCCCGCGCCTTCAGACCAGCCAGGATCTCCAGGAGCGCCTCCCGGTTGGGCTGGTCCAGACCGTTGAAGGGCTCGTCGAGCAGGACCAGGACGGGGTCGCAGGCCAGGCAGCGGGCCAGGAGGACTCGCTGTTGCTGGCCTCCGGACAGCTCACCGAAGCGACGACGCTCCACCCCGCTCAGCCCAACGGCCTCCAGCGCGTCCAGGCACCGTTCACGCTCGCGTCTGCCAGGGCGGCGCCCCAGTCCCAGCGACGGGTAGGTGCCCATGAGGACAACGCCGAGGGCGGTGACGGGAAAGCTCTGGTCCAGGTCACTGACCTGCGGGACGTAGCCAATGCTGCCGGGCCTCGCGCGGCCTGGAGGCGCTCCTGCCACCTCCACCCGCCCCTGCGGGACGTGCACCATCCCTAGAAGGCCCCGCAGCAGCGTGGTCTTGCCAGAGCCGTTGGGACCGATGAGGGCAAGCCCTTCGCCTGGCTGAAGCCTCCCCGTCATCCTCTCCAGGGCGATCCTGCGCCCGTAGGCGAAGGAAGCCTCCTCTAGGACCAGGACAGGGCCGGTAGCCGCGGGCTGTGCCCGTCGCCGGCGCGCCCCATCTGCCTGCCGCCGCCAGCTCATGGCTCGAGCACGTCCTGCGGCGCCCACGGCCGGAGCTCTTGCGGCAGCTCCGCCGCCGTGCCACCCCAGGCGGTGGTCATGTTGGTGACGTTGTGCAGGATCGAGCCGATGTAGGTCTCGCCGTCGGACCCTGGCTCACCCAGCGAGTCGCCGTACAGGGCCTCATCCCCGATCACGGCCCGCACTCCGGCAAGCTCGGCGATCCTGTTCACGGAGCGGGGATTGTTCGAGGTCTCTGCGAAGATTGCCACGGCGCCGCTGGACCGGATCGCATCGACCGTCTGCTGGATCTTGTCCGCCGTAGCGTCCTGCTGGGCGTTGAAGTCGCTGAGAGCCGCACCCTCAAAACGCACCCCGTAGTCCCTCGCGAAGTAGCCAAAGGCGTCGTGGGAGGTAAAGAGCACGCGCTTGCTGGCCTCGACGGTAGCCAGGCTGTCGCGCACCCACTGATCGAGCCGCTCCAGCCGCCTGGTGTAGGCCTCAACGTGGTCGCGCAGCGTGCGCACCCCAGCCCCAGCCGCGCGCTCCAGCGCCTTACCGATATTGGCCACCTGGACCGCAGCGCCGCGCGGCGAGGTCCATACATGCGGGTCGTAACGGAACTCCGGCTCGCTGCCGGCGTCCTCAGCCCCGAAGGGCCACGGGGAGACCTCAACCGCAGCCTGACCCCGATCGACGGCGTAGGCCAGCTCGGCCTCCTTCTCCTTCTGGGCCGCCAGGTCATCAACGTCGGCCGCCCCGAGCACCCCGGAGGTGACCACCATCGTCCCCTTGAATCCCGTGGCGAGGACGGCGTCGTCCAGGAAGTGCTCCAGGTCCACCCCAGAGACGAGGAAGAGATCGGCCTGAGCCAGGGCCTGTGACTGCGGCACCGTCATCTCGTGCTCGTGCGCTGAGGCATTGGCAGCCAGCAGGCAGGTCAGCTCCAAGTGGAGCGTGGCCTGGCTCGGCCTGGCACCGAGCTCCTGGATGGCGCCGTCGGCTCCGGTGCGGGTGAAGGCCAGGTCATCACCGCCGCTGGCCAGCTGGGTGACGTAGTCGGCGATCTGGGTGGTGGAAGCCACGACCCTGAGCCGAGCCGGCGAGGAGGCTGAGGCTCGAGGCGAGGCGTTGCGCGACTGACAAGCCGCCAGGGACAGGAAGGAGGCTCCGCCCAGGACAGCGAGGGTACGGCGAGAGCATCGGACAGTCGTTCTCATGGACCCCGATCATAGTTTCGGGTAGCCGAAATTTGCAAGCAAGGCCCTCGTTCTGCTTACAGAGCCTTTATCTGCGTGTCGCAGGACCCCGTCATGACTCGTCCCCCGGCGGCCAAGGCCACCGGGGGACGAGTCATGATCGGACGTGGCATTCCCACATCCTGCTCACCAGCTCACGGTCAGGCCTCCAGGCCCTCCAGGATCGCGGCAGTCGAGGAGACCCCTAGGCGGCTGGCACCCGCCTTGACCATCGCCACCGCCGTCGCCGCGTCACGGATACCGCCCGAAGCCTTGACCCCGAGCCGGTCCCCCACGGTGGCGCGCATGAGCTCAACCGCGTGGACGGAGGCACCCCCAGCCGGGTGGAACCCGGTAGAGGTCTTGACAAAGTCCGCCCCCGCACGCTCCGAGGCCCGGCACACAGCCACGATCTCCTCATCGGTCAGCGCCGCCGACTCGATGATGACCTTGAGCAGGGCCTGGCCCACGGCCTCCTTGACGGCGCGGATATCCGCCTCGACGCCGTCGAAGTCATGCTCCTTGACCAGCTTGAGGTTGACGACCATGTCCACCTCCTGCGCGCCCTTGGCCACCGAGTCAGCCGCCTCAGCGGCCTTGACGCTCGTGGCGTGCGCACCCGAGGGGAAGCCGCAGACGGTCGCCACGTGCAGGCCCTGCGGAACCTGGACCGGCAGCTGGTTGGGGGACACGCACACCGAGTACACGCCGAGCTCAGCGCCCTGGGCGATGAGGGCAGCCACCTGCTCGCCAGTGGCCTCGGGCTTGAGAAGGGTGTGGTCAATGATCGCGGCGATCTCGGCGCGAGTGGTCATCAGGGGTCCTTTCGATCGGTCTGCGGCGAGGGAGGAGCGCCGGTGGGCACCGCCCACCTGCCGCGGGAGGGACTGGGGCCAGCCTAGAAGGCTCAGTGCCCGGCAGCCAGACGGACAAGCTCACGGCACACCCGATAGCTCGCCTCAAAGCTGGGCAACGGTAGGAACTCCGCCGCGGAGTGGAAGTTGTGGGCCCCGGTGAAGACGTTGGGGGTGAAGATGCCCTGCGTCGACAGCCAGGAGCCGTCCGTCCCGCCGCGCATAGCCAACGGGATCGGCGAGATGCCCAGACGGTCCAGGGCGATGTAGACGTGGTCGAGGGCCTCCTCGGTGCCAGGCCGGCGCGCGTCGGCAAGATTGGCGTAGACGTCATCGACCTCGATCGAGACCACCGCGCGCGGGTGCGCCGCCGCCACCTCGTTCACCACCGCGCGCAGCTCCTCCTTGCGCGCCTCGTAGCGAGCGCGGTCATGGTCACGCACGGACACGGTGAGTACGCAGGTGGACTGGTTGCCGCGCACGTCATGGACCCACGTGTAGCCCTCGCGTCCCTCGGTGCACTCCGGCGTCTGGGCGGGATCGAGGCGCGCGATGACCTCGTGCGCCAGAAGGATCGGGTTGACGAGCACGCCCTTGGCACTCATCGGGTGGGCGCTGACGCCCTGGATGCGGATCGTCACGGTGGCGGCGTTGAAGGTCTCCTCCACCACCTCCCCGATCTGGCAGGAGTCCAGGGTGTAGGCCCAGCGAACCGGGAAACGGTCCAGGTCCAGGGTACGCACCCCGCGCAGACCGATCTCCTCATCAGGGACGAAGGCGAGAAAGACCTCCCCGTGCGGCTCAGCCTCCCCCTGGTGCGGGTGGTCTGCCGCGTCATGGGCCAGCAGGTCGGTCGCCAGCTGCATGACGGTAGCCAGGCCGGCCTTGTCATCGGCCCCCAGCACGCTCGTGCCGTCGGAGACCAGGATCCGCTGCCCGGCGTACTGAGCCAGCTCCGGGTGCTCGGACACCGCGATCCGCCGTTCGACGCCGTCGGGCCCGGTGCCCTGAACAAGGTCACCACCCTGGTAGCTGACCACCCGGGCCCGCACCTGGCTGCTCAACCCGGCGTCAGCGGTGTCCAAGTGCGTGCAGAAGCCGATCGCGCTCGCACCGGCCTGGGTGGCGGGGACCCGGGCGGTGACGACGGCAGTGTCCGAGACGTGGACGTCAGCCGCCCCGGCCGCGCGCAGCTCGGCAGCCAGCACGCGGGCCAGGTCCCACTGCCCCGAGGTGGAGGGCACGACGTCGCGGGCCGCATCAGACTGGGAGTCGATCGCGCTGTAGCGCAGAAACCGCCGGGCCAGGCCGTCCTGGAGGGCGAGGTCGGAGGGCGGCGTCATCACACCAGGCGGTCGAGGACGACACCGGCCTCGCGACGGGCCAGCGCGGCCTGGGCCGCCTGCGAGCCAGTCTCGGAGATGACGATCCCACCGGCCAGCGCCTCCATGGCACGTGCGAAACGCTCGTGAGTGGCGGTGTGCAGCGTCAGCAGAGGCTGGCCCCGGCGCACGGTGTCACCCGGCTTGGCATGCATCTCGACGCCGGCCACGGCCTGGACCGGGTCCTCCTTGCGGGCGCGTCCAGCCCCCAGCCGCCAGGCGGCCACGCCGATCGCCAGCGCGTCGAGCCGCGTGAGCACGCCGTCGTCCGGTGCAGTGACAACCTCGGTCTCGGCGGCCACCGGCAAGGGCGCGTCCGGGTCACCGTCCTGGCGCCGGATCATCTGGCGCCACACGTCCATGGCACGCCCGTCAGCCAGGGCCGAGCGGATCTCGTCCTCGCCCACCGGACGGCCCGCCGCGTCGAGCATCTCGCTGGCCAGGGCCACGGTGAGGTCGACGACGTCGGCCGGGCCGCCGCCGGAAAGCACCTCCAGGGACTCACGCACCTCCAGGGCGTTGCCGGCCGTGCGGCCCAGCGGCGTGGACATGTCAGTGAGCAGGGCACGGGTGGTCACGCCGGCGTCCTTGCCAAGGGCAACCATGGTCTCGGCCAGCTCGCGGGCCTGGCTGAGCTCCTTCATGAAGGCGCCCGAACCGACCTTGACGTCCAGGACCAGGGCACCGGTCCCCTCGGCGATCTTCTTGCTCATGATCGAGGAGGCGATCAGTGGCACGCAGGAGACTGTCCCGGTGGTGTCACGCAGGGCGTAGAGCTTCTTGTCAGCCGGGGCCAGGCCGGCGCCCGCCGCGCAGATGACGGCGCCGGGGCCGGCCGAGGAGAGCATCTCCATGATCTCGTCATTGGACAGTGCCGCGCGCCACCCAGGAATCGACTCCAGCTTGTCCAGGGTGCCGCCGGTGTGCCCCAGGCCCCGCCCCGACAGCTGGGGCACACTGACACCGAAGACAGCCACGAGCGGAGCCAGCGGCAGGGTGATCTTGTCTCCCACACCGCCGGTGGAGTGCTTGTCCGCCGTCGGGCGGTCGAGGCTGGAGAAGTCCATACGCTCACCTGAGCGGATCATGGCCTGGGTCCAGCGGGCGATCTCCGAGCGCTCCATGCCGTTGAGGTAGACGGCCATGGCCAGGGCGCTCATCTGCTCGTCGGCGACCACGCCGCGGGTGTAGGCGTCGATCACCCAGTCGATCTGGGCGTCGCTCAGGCGCTGGCGGTCGCGCTTGGCCGCGATGACGTCAACGGCGTCGAAGGGCTCGACGGCGGGGCTCTGGTTGGGCTGGGTGGTCATAGACAGCTCCTGGTTGTCTCAGCGTGCAGTAGGTGGTCAGCACCGGGTGGCTCTCGCCTCGCCCGGCGCGGCGTCAGTGGGCGCTCTCAGGGGCCACGGCTCCCTCGACCTGCGCCATGTCCTGGACCGTGAAACGGCCGGGCAGCACCTGGTCAATGCTCATGCGGCCGGTGGGCATCTCCAGGAGCATGTGCGGGTGAGCGTGCTCGGACAGGACCTGGCGGCAGCGCCCGCAGGGAGCGCAGGCCTCGCCCCGCCCGTCCACGCAGGCGAAGGCCACCAGCCGTCCTCCCCCGGTACGCACGAGCTCACTGACCAGTCCGCACTCCGCGCACAAGGTGACGCCGTACCCCGCGTTCTCGACGTTGCAGCCCGAGACGTAGCGGCCGTCGTTGGTGATCGCCGCGGCTCCCACACGGAACCGTGAGTACGGGGCGTAGGCGTGTTCCATGGCCTCGACAGCCAGATCGTGCAGGCGAGACCAGGTGGCCTCATCGACCTGCGCCGGCGCGTAGGAACCTGGCACCACGTGCTGGGTCATCGGTGTCCTCCTCCGCTGCGCGCGTCCCGGGCCCGCAGTGGAACACTGAAGATACACCCGCCCTCGCCCCGGTATCGAGTACCGACGACGCCTGGCCGACGGCGCCGGAGCCCCTGCCGGGCGCCGCCCCCACGCCAGCACGACGGCCCGGTCTCCTTCCCAGGAAGCCGGGCCGTCGTGGTGCTCAGGAGCAGGTCCCGATCACGGGTAGGGCACACCCTCCGCCGCAGGGGCGCGGACCTTGCCGACGTAGCCGGCCACCGCCAGGATCGTGACGACGTAGGGGATCATGAGGATGAAGTTCGCCGGGATCGGGGAGCCGACCACGGACAGGGTCTGTCCCACCGCGGTGGCGAAGCCGAACAGCAGCGCCGCGTACAGCGTGCCGACCGGGTTCCACGCCCCCAGGATCATGGCGGCCAGGGCGATGAAGCCGTTACCGGCGGACATGTCCTTGGTGAAGGCCAGGCCCGAGCCGACGGTGAAGAAGGCACCGCCCAGGCCCGCCAGGGCGCCTCCGAGCATGAGGTTGTTGACGCGGGTCCGCATGACCTTGATACCCACCGTGTCCGCGGCCCTGGGGTGCTCGCCCACGGCACGCATGCGCAGTCCCCAGCGGGAGTGGAAGAGCATGAAGGACAGCACGGCCACCGCCAGGTACATGAGGTAGACGAGGATCGTCTGGCGGAAGAGCACCGGGCCGATCACCGGGATCTGGGACAGGACCGGGATGGCGATCACTGGCAGACGCGTGGCCGTGTTCAGGCTCGCGGCGTTGTCCGTGAGCACCGTGGAGAAGAAGAAGCCGGTCAGGCCGGTGACCAAGACGTTGAGGACCACGCCGACCACGATCTGGTTGACCCGGTACTTCAGGCCGAACAGCGCCAGTAGCAGAGCGATGAGCACGCCGGCCAGCGGCGCGGCGCACATGCCGATCCACGGGTTCTTCGTGATCGAGGCGACCACCGAGCCGAGGAAGGCGCCTGCCAGCAGCTGGCCCTCGATCGCGATGTTGATCGTGCCCGACCGCTCCCCCACGACGCCGGACAGGCCGCCGAAGACCAGGGGCACGGACAGGGCCAGGGCCGAGGAGAGGATGGTCACCAGCGGGATGACCGTCTCGCGCCCGGCACCCGCCCAGGTGAGGAAGGAGACGATGAAGGTCAGGCCCAGCAGGGCGCTGGCCCAGGCCGGGGTCTTGGCTCGCGCCAGGGCGCGGCGGGTGATGACCGCCGTCGCCACCCCAGCCAGGACGACCATGATGGCGATGACGCTCCGCGCGCCAAGCTCCAGGACCGGGATGGCGAAGAAGTCGGCCGAGGTCGACAGCTGGAACCTGGTGGATCCGTGCGAGGCCAGTGCCATGAGCAGGGACAGCACGGTGACGATGCCTCCGGTCACCGGCATCTTGAGGGCCACCGGCTCGGTGATCCCAGCGGCCTTGGAGGATGTGGAGGACTGGGTTGCGGTCAGGGCAATCATGGCTCAGGCCTCCTGGGTGGCAGTGGTCGAGGCAGCACCGGCCGCGGGCGAGGAAGCCGCCTCACGGCGCGAGCGCTTCCAGGATCCGGGTGCCGGCAGGCGGTAGATGGCGCGGACGAGCGGGGGCGCCGCGATGAACAGCACGATCGTGGACTGGAGCACCAGCACGATGTCGATCGGGGTACCGGTGGCGGCCTGCATGGTTGTGCCGCCTGCCGTCAGGGCACCGAAGAGCAGGCCAGCCAGCACTGTGCCCAGGGGCTTGGAGCGCCCGAGCAGGGCCACGGTCATCGCGTCGAAGCCGACTGACCCGGCGATGGAGGTAGTCAGGTAGTGCTGGGTACCCAGCACCGGCCCTGAGGCGGCCAGGCCGCACAGGGCACCGGAGACGAGCATGACCAGCACCGTCACGCGCGGCACCGAGATACCGGCGGTGCGGGCTGCCTCAGGGTTGAGCCCGGTGGCACGGAACTGGAAGCCGATCTCACTGCGCTCCAGCAGCCACCACACGAAGACGGCTGCTGCCAGCGCCACGAGGAAGCCCAGGTGCAGGCGGAAGGAGTCTCCCAGCAGCCTGGGGTACTGGGAACCAGCCAGGACCGGCAGGGACTTGGGGTTGGCGTTGCCCTCGCCGATGAAGGCGTCCGTGGTCAGGGCGTGGGCCAGCAGGAAGGTCGAGATCGAGTTGAGCATGATCGTCGTGATGACCTCGCTCGCCCCGGTCAGCGCCTTGAGCAGGCCGGGGATCGCTCCCCACAGCATGCCGCCCACGACCGTGCCGAGCACGGCGGCGACCAGTCCCAACCCGGCAGGCAGGTGGAAGGTGAAGCCGATGTAGCCGCCGAGCATCGCCCCCAGGATGATCTGGCCCTGGCCACCGACGTTGAACAGACCGGCCCGGAAGGCCACCGCCATGCCCAGGCCCGCCAGGATGAGCGGGGTGGCCACGGTGAGGGTCTCGGTGATGGGACGCCACATGCGCGCCGGGGTGCTGGCCTGCCAGTCAAAGATGCCGCCGCGCAGCAAGGCGGTGTAGGCCTCGGTCAGGGAGGTTCCTACGGCACCGAGGAAGTCGGAGGGGCGGGCAAAGAAGTAGCCGGCGGTGACGCGCACGTCCGGATCGGCGATAAGGATGAGGACCGATCCCACGATCATGGCGGTGACGACGGCCAGCAGTCCCATGAGAGCGTTGGACTCAGCGATCTGCCGGGCGATGCCGGGACGGGCCTCGGCCTCCTCGGCGGGGGCGGTCGTGGTCTTGGTGCTCATCACTTCTCCTCTCCAGCCTCGGCGGTCGTTGCGGTGGCGCCCTCGTCCTCCTGGGCGCGGGCGACGGCCTCCTCAAGCGGGACGCCCGCCATCATGAGGCCCAGGACCGAGCGCGGGGTATCGGGTGGCACGATGCCGACCACCCGGCCGCGGTACATCACGGCGATGCGGTCAGACAGGGAGTAGATCTCGTCCAGCTCGGAAGAGATGATGAGGACGGCGGTGCCACGGTCACGCTCGGCGACGATGCGCTGGTGGACGAACTCGATCGAGCCCACGTCCAGGCCTCGGGTGGGCTGAGAGGCCACCAGGACCTTCAGCGGCCGGGACAGCTCGCGGGCCAGGATCGCCTTCTGCTGGTTCCCGCCCGACAGCGTCGAGATTGGGTCGGCCACGTCGGTCACGCGCACGTCGAACTCCGCGCGCAGCGCCTCGGCGTTAGCGCGGACCCTGGCCGGACTGATCGAGGGACCGGAGCCGAAAGCAGGGTCGTCATAGCGGTCGAGGATCATGTTCTCGGCCACCGAGAAGCCGGCGATCATGCCGTCGGTCGAGCGGTCCTCAGGCACGAAGCCGAGACCTGCCCCCAGGCGGCGGTGGACGTCGAGGCTGGTGACGTCCTTGCCCGCGAAGGACACCGTGCCGGTGGAAGGACGGTGCAGGCCCAGGACGACCTCGCTCAGCTCGGTCTGCCCGTTGCCCTGGACCCCGGCGACGCCCAGGATCTCGCCGTCGTGCACGGCCAGGTTGACCTCGTCCAGCAGCACCGTGCCGTCCTTGACGAGACTGAGGTCGTGCAGCTCCAGGCCAGGGCTGCCTGGCTGGGCAGGCTCCTTGTCCACGGACAGGGAGACCTCGTGTCCGACCATGAGGCTGGCCAGCTCGGTCTGCGAGGCACTGGGAGAAGCGGTCCCCACGACCTTGCCGCGGCGGATGACCGTGATGGTGTCCGCGACCTCGCGGACCTCGCGCAGCTTGTGGGTGATGAAGACGATCGAGGTGCCCGCAGCCTTGAGGTCACGCATGATCGCGATGAGCTCGTCCGTCTCCTGAGGGGTGAGCACCGCGGTGGGCTCGTCGAGGATGAGCACCTTGGCGTCGCGTGACAGCGCCTTGATGATCTCCACGCGCTGCTGGACGCCGACCGGCAGGTCCTCGATGTAGGCGTGCGGATCGACGTCGAAGCCGAAGCGCTCGGAGATCTCACGGACCTTGGCCGCAGCGGCGCGAGCATCGATCACCCCGGCGACCTTGCCTACGGGCTCGTACCCCAGTGCCACCGACTCGGCCACGGTGAAGACCGGCACCAGCATGAAGTGCTGGTGGACCATCCCGATCCCGGCGGCCACGGCCTGGCCGGGGCCTGAGAAGGTCACCGGCTCGCCGTCGATGAGGATCTGACCGTCGTCAGGCTGGTAGAGCCCGTACAGGACGTTCATGAGGGTGGACTTGCCGGCGCCGTTCTCGCCCAGCAGGGCGTGGATCTGACCGGGTTCCACGGTGATGTTGATGTGGTCGTTGGCCACGAGAAGCCCGAAGACCTTCGTGATCCCACGGAGCTCCAGCTGCACGTGTGCTCGCTTCCGTCTGGGCTGACGCCGGGAGAGGACGAACTGAAATATAGAGCCTTGCGGCTACCTGTGCACTGACGCCGCCGACCCGGTGGTGGGCCGACGGCGTCAGCGTCACGAAGCGGTCATCACGCCTGACGCGTGATCACTGTGGTCTGGTCACCAGCAGGTGATCAGGAGGGGTCGTAAGCGGTCGAGACGTCAAGGGTGCCGTCAACGATCTGCTTCTGGATTTCCTCGACCTTGGTCTTGACCTCAGCCGGGACACGAGAGTCCCAGTCGTGGAAGGGGGCGATGGACACGCCGTCGTTGGCCAGGGTGCCGATGAAGGGGTCGGAGGTGAACTTGCCGTCCTTGGCCTCCTTGACTGTGTCGTAGACGGCGGTGCCGATCTCCTTGACCACCGAGGTCACCATGTACTGGCCGCCGTCGGTGGAGTTGTAGCCGTCAGCGTCCACCCACACGATGCCGTTGGTGTCCGCACCGGCAGCCTTGACGGCAGCCAGGGTGCCCAGGCCCACCGGGCCCGCCACCGGCATGATGATGTCCGCGCCCTGGGACAGGAACTGCTCGGTGAGCTGCTGACCCTTGGTGGTGTTGGAGAAGTCACCCACGAAGGAGCCGCCCTCCGGGTTGGAGGGGTCCCAGCCCAGCACCTTGACGGAGGCGGAGTTGTCCTCGTTGTACTTCTGGACGCCCTTGGCGAAGCCCTCCATGAAGATCTGGACGGTGGGGATCGCCATGCCGCCGTAGGTGGCGACGGTGCCGGTCTTCGTGCTGCCAGCAGCCGCGTAGCCGGCGAGGTAGGCAGCCTCGGCGGTGTTGAAGATGAGGGGCTTGGCGTTGTCATACTCCACCGTGTTGCCGTCGGCGTCGGTGAAGGAGGAGTCGATGAGGGCGAACTCGATGTCCGGGTTGGCCTTGGCAGCGTCACCCAGGTCCTTGGCGAGGTTGAAGCCGACGCCGATGATGAGGTTGCAGTTCTGCTGGATGAGGGAGTCGACGTTGGTCGGGTAGTCCGCAGCGTCAGTGGACTCCACGGCGACGGTGGCCACGCCCAGCTCAGACTCGGCCTTGTCCAGGCCCTCCTTACCGGACTGGTTGAAGGACTGGTCGTCGAAGCCGCCCTCGTCAGAGACCATGCAGGCCTTGAAGTCGGAGGAGCCAGCGGCCTGAGAGGAGCCGGAGGAGGCGGAGTCGGTGGGGGCCGAGCCACAGGCGGCCAGGCTCAGCGAGGCAGCCAGGCCCAGGGCGAGGGCGGAGTAGGTCTTCTTCATCACGGTTGCGATCTCCAGGGGAGGTTGGGATGTCACAGCATGCCGCCAGGTGGCCTGACGGCGCACCCGCTCAGAATAAACGCTCGGCCTGTGAGCACGACACCTGCCGGACATCTTCCCGACAGATTCCCATCAAGCACACTGGCGCGCCAGGCCGCTGGCTCCCGGCTCACAACAGGTCCGTGCGCCCCTCCTCGCGCAGGCGGTCAACCACGCCCTTGACCTCCTGGGCGTGCTGCGGCGTCGTGATGAGCAGGGCGTCAGGCGTGTCGACGACGACCAGTCCGGGTACCCCCAGCAGCGTCACCTTACGACCGGTGGTCGAGGCGACCAGTGCGCCGTCGCTTCCCCGGGCCTCGACGTCGGTCTCCTGGCCCGCCTCGGCCAGGGCGTCCAGCACCGCTGTGCCGGCCGCCGGACCCTGCTGACGGGCGGGAACGAGCTCAGCCAGCGCGTCGAAGCCACCGACGTCGTCCCACCCCATCGAGGCCGGGACGACGGCGACGCCCCCGGCCGCGGCCACGGGCTCGGCGATGGCGTGGTCGATGGCGATCTTCTCCAGCCCCGGCCACACGCGGGCCAGGGTCTCCTCGCGCTGCGGGGTGTCCCAGGCGGCGGCGATCTCCTCGACGCCGGCCGCAAGCCCCGGGCGCTGGCGGGCGAGGTGGTCCAGCAGCACTCCGGCCCGCGAGACGAACATGCCAGCGTTCCAGCGGTAGTCGCCGCTGGCCAGGTACTGCGCAGCCGTGGCGGCGTCCGGCTTCTCGGTGAAGCCCAGGACCACGCGACCGTCAGGCGCGCCGGCTACCGCGGTGCTCTGGCCGGCGTGGATGTAGCCGAAGGCGGTGGATGGCCCGGTGGCCTGGATACCGATGGTGACGACCCAGCCCTCCTGGGCCAGCGCGGCAGCCTGCAGGACCGCCTGGGCGAAGGCCTGCTCATCGGCGATGACGTGGTCCGCGGCGAAGGAGCCGACGAGGGCCTGGCGCCCGTGGCGCTGGGCGATGACCGCGGCCGCCAGACCGATGGCCGCCATGGAGTCGCGTGGGCTCGGCTCAGCCAGGAGGTTGGCGGCCGGGACCTGCGGCAGCTGGCCCGCCACGGCGTCCAGGTGCGCCACACCGGTGACCACGGTGACCGAGTCCGCCACGGGCTCCAGGCGGGCGACGGTGCCCTGGAGGAGGGTGCGTCCGGTGCCGGTGAGGTCAAGGAGGAACTTCGGCCGGTTGCGGCGGCTCAGTGGCCACAGCCGGGTTCCGGCGCCTCCGGCCGGGATGATCGCGTGGATACGGGGCGCGGTGTTGGGCTCAGTCACCTCTCCAGCGTAGGCGACCGCAGGCTAGAGCTCACGATATCGGGCCAGGTGCGCCTGCGCCCTGGCTTGGGCGCGGTGGTAGCGCCACAGGGTCAGGCGCGCCCGCAGCCCTCGCTTTCCGCCCGGCTCCGGCTCCGCCTCCTCCAGCGCCACCGGAGGCACGTAGTCGGGGTGGGCAGTGGAGTCGACCTCGAGGGTGCCGGTGAGCGACTGACGCGGCCAGGCCAGCGTGGCAGGCACCGAGAGCGTGACGTAGTTGGGGGTCTGGCCGGCATGCAGCTCGTCAGGGTGGTCAACGGCCTGGGGCCGCGGCGGATTGGCCATCCACGCACAGACGTACAGCACCACCCGGCTGGCCAGGTGGAGCCACAGGATGAGCACCACCAGCGCTGCGAAGGAGGCCAGCATGGGGTTGCTCGAGACTGAGCCCACTGCGCTGGTTCCCACCTGGCGCAGCGCTCCGAAGGCCAGCGCGCCGATCGCCGCACCAGCCACGAGGTCCCGGCGCGGCACACGTGGTCCGGACAGGCGGATGATCAGTGCCAGCACCCCGGCGTCAATGAGGAAGGACAGCGCGAGCGTGGCCGCCTTGACCCCTGGCCCCGACAGCCAGGAGGGCAGGAAGTCCATCGCTCCGGCTACCGCGCTGGTCAGGACCGAGGCCATGGCCGTGGCCAGCACCGCCACCATGATGACCAGGAAGCCGGCGAGGTTCGCCAGCTGGTTGACCACCGGGTTGTGGGGCAGAGTGACGATGCCGAACATGGCCCGTACCCCGTTCTTCAGCGCCCCCATCAGTCCCATCGCGGAGTAGAGCATGGTGAGCAGACCCAGGACGGAGCCGAGGTTGAGGGCGGAGTCGAGGGTGAGCTGGTCGATGCTCACCAGTCCGCCGCCGCTGCCATCGTCCACCACACCAGGCAGGAGGCTGCCGATGGAGTCGAGGACCGCGTCGCGGATCTGCGGGTGGCGGCCGATGGTCGCCATGAGGACGCTGACTCCGATGGCCAGTCCCGCGAAGACGGAGAACAGCCCGGTGTAGGCGATACCTCCGGCCAGCAGGCCACCGCGGACGTTGCCGTAACGCGCCAGCATCCGCCCTAGCCGGCTTCGGTTCCACCACTCCAGCACGGCCTGGACACGTTTCAGCACGCGCCCGACGGCGCCACGCGGCTCCTGGTCCTCAGCGCGCTCGGGCTCACCCCAGCCCTCCGGCGGAGTGTCGGGGGCGGAACGGTCCTGGGCACGAGCAGCATCCATCGAGGTCTCCTGGCAGAGTGGGGAGCGGGCACGGTCAGGTGGGCCAGCAGGAGGGTGGCCGCCCCACTCTAACGCCGGGCAGAGCAGGAGGGGACCACAGGCCGTACGGTCCCCGTCCTGATCTGGCAGGATGAAGCCATGTCCTACGAGAGCACATCCGCCCCCCACGACCCTGTCTTCTCCCCCGCACTGTCCCCCGACGAGGGAGTTGCTGCCGCCACCGCACTGTTCCACGAGGCCTTTGACTGTGAACCCGACGGCGTGTGGTACGCGCCGGGGCGGGTCAACGTTATCGGCGAGCACACGGACTACAACGGTGGGCTGGCCCTGCCCATCGCCCTGCCGCACCGAGCCCACATGGCGCTGCGTCGCCGTGAGGACCGCACCATCCGCCTGGTCTCGCCCCAGACGCGCGAGACGATCGACGTCCTCGACCTGGACCAGATCGGCCCCAAGGGCACCCCGGGCGAGGTCCGGCACTGGAACGCCTACGTCGCCGGCGTGGCCTGGGCCCTGGAGCAGGACGGGCTGGGACCGGTCAGCGGCTTCGACGCAGCGCTGTACTCCTGCGTGCCGCTGGGCGGCGGGCTGTCCTCCTCGGCGGCCCTGGAGGGAGCCACCGTCGTCGCGCTGGATGAGGTCAACGCCCTGGGACTGGCAGGAAGCGCTGAGGAGCCCAATGACGCCGGGCGCGAGCGGCTGGTGACCTCCTGCGTGCGCGCGGAGAACGAGATGGCCGGCGCCCCCACCGGAGGGATGGACCAGTCCGCCTCGTTGCGTTGCCAGGCCGGGCACGCCCTGGAGCTGGACTGCCGCAGCGGCCAGGTGCGTCAGGTCCCCCTCGACCTGGCGGGTGCAGGGCTCGCGTTGCTGGTGATCGATACCAAGGCCAAGCACTCCCACGCTGACGGCCAGTACGGCTCACGGCGCGCGGCCTGCGAGAAGGCTGCCTCGCTGCTCGGGGTGGACCTGCTGGTCGAGGTCTCACCCGAGGCCCTTCCCCAGGCGCTTGAGCGCCTGGAGGCCAGCGGCGAGGACGGCGCGGAGCTGGTCAAGCGCACCCGTCACGTAGTCACGGAGATCCAGCGAACCAAGGACCTGGTCGCTCTGCTCAGCGACGGCCAGGCGCTGGCCGGTGACAAGCTGGCCGAGGTCGGCACGCTGCTCAACGCCTCCCACGACTCCCTGCGCGATGACTACGAGTGCACCTGCCCCGAGCTCGACGTCGCCGTCGACGCTGCTCGCGCTGCCGGCGCGTACGGGGCCCGGATGACCGGTGGCGGCTTTGGCGGCTCCGCGATCGCGCTGGTGGACGCCGACGCCGTCGAGCAGGTGGCTCGCGCCGTCGTCCAGGCCTATGCCCGTGAAGGCTTCGGTGCCCCGGCCTTCCTGGACGCCGTGCCCTCCGCACCGGCTGGCCGCCTGGCCTGAGCCATCGCGATCTGTCCAGCCCGTGGGGCTCAGGGATGTGCCTGGCACATCCCTGAGCCCCACGGGTGATGAGTCTCAGGGGCAGCTCCTCCTCAAGGATGAGCCCTGGAGGGACGAGCGTTATTTATGCTGCCGCTGACTCCCGTCCCTTCTTGCCCTAGGTGGAGGCACCCGTGAAGCGTTACGTCCTGCCCGCCCTGAAGATCCTCATCGCCCTGGTCATCGCCGTGGCACTGACCAAGATCGCCTTCTTCCCCAGCCAGACAGAGGGTGCCTCCGCCGGCCCGACCCCAGGCTTCAGCGTCGGCACCCAGACGACGACCGCCACGCTCGGCGACATCTCCAACACCATCGACGTCAAGGGACAGATCGTCGAGGACGCCGCACTGGAGGCGCAGGCGACCCTGGAGGGCGTCATCGAGGGCTTCGCCGTGGACAAGGGAGCCACGGTCACTCAGGGGGCGCCGCTGCTGACGATCGTCAAGACCGAGGCGCAGGACCCTCAGGTCATCGAGGAGACCGATGAGGAGGGCATGGTCACCACGCGTGAGGTGCCCCAGCCAGACAAGGTCACGCGCGCCGTCGTCTACGCCCCGGCAGCCGGCGTCGTCTCCTTCAACGTCATCAAGGACCAGCAGACCAACGTCGGCATGGTGGTCGCTACCGTCGCACCGGGCACCTTCTCCGCCACCGGCACCATCACGCCCTCCCAGCAGTACCAGCTGACCAACGCTCCCACCACGGCCGAGCTCACGCTCGAGGGCGGCCCGGCGCCCTTCCAGTGCCAGGGGCTGAGCATCGGTACCAAGGCCAGGACCTCGACGACGACCGACCCGACCTCCGGAGACGTCACCACGACCACCGGTGACGGCACGAGCGTGGAGGTACGTTGCCCGGTACCGGGTGACCAGAAGGTCTTCCCCGGCCTGCCGGTGACGATCGGTATCGACGCCGGCTCAGCCACCGGGGCGCTGCTGGTGCCTGTCACCGCCGTCGAGGGCTCGACGACCAAGGGCAACGTCTGGGTGGTCACCGACCCCGAGGCGCCCGAGAAGGCCGAGAAGCGTGAGGTCATGCTCGGCATCAATGACGGCGTCAACATCCAGGTCACCGAGGGGCTGAGCGAGGGCGAGGAGATCCTCCTGTTCGTTCCGGGCAAGGACACCACCCGCACAGGTGAGCCCAACACCTGTGACGACTACGTCTGCTACGACGAGAACGGTCAGGAGATCCTGTGACCACCTCTGCCCCGACGCCGTCCTCACCGCCGGAGCCGCTGGAGGCGCAGGAGGCCACTGACCTGCTGCCGGCACCACCCGCCGGCCACGCGCCGGTACTCAGCCTGCGCGGCATTGCCCGCACCTTCGAGGTGCCCGACGCCGATCCGCTCCACATCCTGACCGACGTCAACCTGGACGTCTACCCCGGTGAGCACGTGGCCATCGTGGGGCGTTCGGGAACCGGAAAGTCGACGCTGCTCAACATCCTGGGCCTCATTGACCAGGCCAGCGCCGGCAGCTACCTGCTGGACGGGGTGGACACGGCGACGCTGGGCGAGTCCCGCCGGGCGCACCTGCGCGGGCGTACCTTCGGCTTCGTCTTCCAGACCTTCAACCTCATCCCCGGCCTGACCACCACGGAGAACGTGGCTGCGCCTCTGCTCTACGACCGGGGCCTGGCCTTCTGGGGCCGCACCGCCCGGGCCGAGGAGCTGCTGGAGGCAGTCGGCCTGAAGGACAAGATCGGTGGGCCTATCAACCGCCTGTCCGGAGGCGAGCAGCAGCGCGTGGCCATCGCACGTGCGCTGGCCCGCAAGCCTCGGATCATTCTGGCCGATGAGCCCACCGGCGCCCTGGACGTGGACACCGGCGCCTCGGTGATGAACCTGCTGGAGGCTCAGTGCGCGCAGACCGGCGCGGCTCTGATCATCATCACCCATGACCTGGCCGTGGCCAGCCGGGCGCGCACGCAGTACCGGCTGGAGGAGGGGCGCCTGACGCCCATCAGCGTGGAGCGTCGTACGCACGGCTCGCTCCAGACCCTGGAGGAGGTGCCAGCATGAACGGGTTCGTCACCGGCGTCGTCGGCGCCCTCGTTGAGGCCTGGGCCCAGCTGCGCATCGGCAAGCTGCGCGTCATGCTCTCCCTCATCGGCGTGGCCGTGGCGGTAGCCGCCATGACCTTCATCATCGCCTTCGGGCAGGTCTCCTCCGCGGTCCAGCAGGACCTGATGGAGAAGTGGGCCGGGCGCCCAGGCACGGTGCAGATCATGGTCTCGCCTGCCACCGGGACGCAGGACGGCTCCTCCGGCGTCCTGGACGCCGACGCCGCGGCTGGCCTGGAGGACCCGGCCCAGGACACCGGCACGGACACGAAGGCTCGTCTGGCCGCGGCCCGCACGGACTTTGTCAGCCGCTACGAGATCACGCGGTGGGCCACGAGCTACTCCCAGAACCTGCGTCTGAGCCTGGCGGACGGGCCTGCGGCGGTGTCCACCACCGTGGTCTCACCCGGTTACGGCCTCCTGCACCCCACCCAGCTGGCCGAGGGCCGCTGGTTCAGGGCCGAGGACGCTGACGACCTGTCCCCCAGCATCGTCGTCTCCCGCTCGCTGCTGACCCAGCTAGGCATCGACTCCCTCACCGAGCCGGTCCAGGTCACAGGCCTGGCACCGATGAAGGCCACCTACACGGTCGTGGGCGTCCTGCCCGCCGACCCCGACGGCGGTCAGTTCTGCACGAAGGGGGAGGACAGGGAGATGGTGTGCCGCGAGGAGCTCAAGGCCTTCGTCCTGGCCGAGCCCTTCGAGAGGCTCCTGCCCGCCACCGTCCAGCCTGAGGAGCCCACCTTCGAGGTGTGGGCGGGTGCCGGACGCAGCAAGGAGATGACCGCGCTGGCCAAGACCTACTTCGACGGCGTCTTCGGACGCGGGGCGACCAATGTCTACGACAACGACTTCGGCCAGTCCGAGGACTTCAACCGGGTCTTCACCCTGTCCGTGACCGGGGCCGGCGTCTTCATCATGGTCCTGGGCGCCCTAGGACTGATCAACATCTCCCTGGTCACCGTGCGCCAGCGCATCCACGAGATCGGTGTGCGCCGCTCCTTCGGGGCGACCAACCGGCGCATCTTCTTCTCCATCATGCTGGAGTCCGTGGTCGCCACGGTGGTGGCCGGCGTGGTCGGCATCATCATCGCCATCATCGCCATGCGCGTGATCCCCCTGGAGACCCTCATGCAGACCGAGATCACGAACCGCCCGCCCTTCCCGATGTCCGCGGCCTTCATCGGCCTGGCGGCAGCCAGCGGGGTCGGGGCGCTGGCCGGCATCATCCCGGCGATCGTGGCGGTGCGGATCCGCCCGATCGACGCCATCAGGATCTGACGGCCTCAGCCCCAGTCCTCCCGCAGCAGGCTAGAGACGCTACGACGGCGCGTGTGGCCCACGGCGGCGAGCGCTGCCCCGGCCAGGCACAGGGGCATCGAGGCGAGCCACAGTGCTGTGGCGGCCTCGCCGTCGAGCGCCCAGGAGGCGAGGACCGGGAACAGGGCCGCGGCGAGCATGATGACCAGGCCTGCGATGAGCATCCGCTTACCGCGGGTGTCAGTGCGCCGCGCGCGCTCCAGCTCCGCCTGCGCGAGGGTGGCAGCGCTGGTCTCGTTGCTCCTCATGGTCTCCTCGCCTTCGCCGGCCTCGGGATAGCACGATTCTATGACTTGCTTGCCTCTGGAGGAGGCGTGGGGCCACGTAGTCTGGTCGCATGCGAATCGCCACTGTCAACGTCAACGGCATCCGGGCCGCCGCCCGCAAGGGCATGGGGACCTGGCTGGAGGCCTCAGCTCCTGACGTCCTGCTGCTGCAGGAGGTGCGGGCGGACGAGGAGACGGCCGCGGCCCTGCTGCCCGGCTACTCCTCGCTGATCTGGCCCTGCCGGATCAAGGGGCGCGCTGGGGTGGGCGTCGCCGTGCGCGAGGGCGGGCCGGTCCGCCTGGGCGAGTCCCGCTACGGCGTGGCTGGCCAGGCCGAGGAGCCGGACGTGGACTCCGGGCGCTGGCTGGAGGTGGACCTGGCCGACGCCGATGCTCAGACCGTCCTCACCGTCGTGTCCGCCTACCTGCACTCGGGCCAGATCGGCACGGAGAAGATGGACCAGAAGTACGCCCACCTGGAGCTCGTCGATACCCGGATGGGTGAGCTCCTGGCCAGTGCCCAGGCCGGCGGGCCGCAGGTGGTCATGGCCGGTGACCTCAACGTGGTGCGCAGCGAGCGGGACATCAAGAACTGGAAGCCGAACCACAACAAGGTCGCCGGTGTCCTGGATGAGGAGATCGCGCACCTAGAGGGCTGGTTCGCCTCTGGGTGGGTGGACGTGGCTCGTCACCTCGAACCTGAGGCTCAGGGGCCCTACACCTGGTGGTCCCAGCGTGGCAAGGCCTTTGACAATGACGCCGGCTGGCGCATCGACTACCAGGTGGCGACCCCATCCCTCGCCGGCCGGGCGGTGAGCGCCGTCGTCGACCGCGCCGCCTCCTACGCCGAGCAGTGGAGCGACCACGCTCCGCTGGTGGTGGAGTACCAGCTCTAGGCGCAGCCACCCGCACGATCCAGCAGGCTGGCAGGCGCTGCGCTCAGGTGGCTCCTGGTGAGTAGGTGCCGGAAGAAGGGACTGGTATGAGGATCGTCCTCGCGCTGGGTGGCAACGCTCTGCTTCCTCGCGGCGCGACGCCCGACACGGCGATCCAGGTGGCCAAGGTACGCCTGGCGGTCGCTGCGCTGGCGCCGTTGGCCGCGCGCCACGAGCTGGTCATCACCCACGGCAACGGACCACAGGTCGGGCTGCTCGCGGCAGCCACAGCCTCCTCGGACCTACCGGCGAATGTCTACCCGCTGGACACCCTGGTGGCTCAGACCCAGGGCATGATCGGCTTCTGGATCACCCAGGCGCTGTCTGACGCCCTGCCCGGGCGTGCGGTGGCGGGGCTGCTCACGCGCACCCTCGTCGACCCCGCTGACCCGGCGATGGCCCAGCCCACCAAGTTCGTGGGCGCGGTGCTCAGCGAGGAGGAGTCGCGGCTGCTGGCCGCCGAGCGCGGCTGGACGATGGCGCGCGACGGTGAGCACTGGCGCCGCGTGGTCCCCTCCCCTGAGCCCCGCTCCGTGCTCGAGGCCGACGTCGTCGCCCGCCTGCTCGACCAGGGCGCCGTCGTCGTGTGCACCGGTGGCGGGGGCGTTGCCGTGCGCACCTGGGAGGACGGGACGCACGAGGGCGTGGAGGCAGTGGTGGACAAGGACCTGGCCTCCGCGGTGCTGGCCGAGCAGATCGGGGCCGAGCTGCTCATTGTGCTCACGGATGTGCCCGGCGTGGTGGAGGGCTACGGGACCGCCGAGGCACAGCTGCTGGAGCAGGTGACTCCGGCCCGGCTACGGGCCCTCGGGCTGCCGGAGGGGTCGATGGGCCCCAAGGCGCGGGCGTGTGCCTCCTTCGTCGAGCGCACCGGCGGGCGCGCTGTCATCGGGGCGCTGGGCCAGGCCGCTCAGATCGTGGCGGGACGGGCCGGGACCCAGGTGGTGCCTGGCTGAGCCGGCCATGGCCACCTGGCCCTGCCTGGCCGAGAGGACGAGCGGCGCCGTCGTCCCTCAGCGCAGGAACGACGGCGCCGCCTGTTTCTCAGGCTTGTCTCAGGCCTGCCGCTCAGCCGTCTCGACGACGTTGGCCAGCAGCAGGGCGCGAGTCATGGGTCCCACTCCCCCGGGGTTCGGTGAGAGCCACGAGGCGACCTGGTCCACGCCGTCGGCCACGTCTCCCATGATCCGGCCCTTACCGGTGGCCGGGTCCACGACGCGGCTCACGCCCACGTCCAGGACGACGGCGCCGGGCTTGACCATGTCAGGGCTGATGATCCCGGCCGAGCCGGCGGCGGCGATGACGACGTCAGCGCGGCGCACGTGCTCAGCCAGGTCCGCGGTGCCGGTGTGGCAGACGTCGACGGTGGCGTTGACGTCCTTGCGCATGAGCAGCAGGCCGATGGAGCGGCCCACGGTCACGCCTCGACCCACGACGCACACGTCCTTGCCCGCCAGAGCGATCCCGTGACGGGTGATGAGCTCGATGCAGGCACGCGGGGTACACGGCAGAGGCGAGGTGATCGGCTCAGAGCCACGCAGGACCAGGCGCCCGAGGTTGGTCGGGTGGAGGCCGTCCGCGTCCTTGTCCGGGTCGATCCGCTCCAGGATGGCGTTGGTGTCCACGCCCTTGGGAAGCGGCAGCTGGACGATGTAGCCGGTGCAGGCAGGGTCGGCGTTGAGACGATCGACCGCTGCCTCGATCTCGGCCTGGGTGGCGCTGGCCGACAGGTCCACCCGGATGGAGGCGATACCGACCTCGGCGCAGTCGGCGTGCTTGCCGGCCACGTACTTGACGCTACCGGGGTCCTCACCCACTAGGACGGTCCCGAGCCCCGGGGTGATACCGCGCTCCCGCAGGGCGTCCACACGCTCCTTGAGCTCGGCCTTGATGACGGCCGCGGTGGCCTTGCCGTCCAGGACCTGGGCGGCGCCGGTCCAGGGGGCCCTCACTGGTCCAGCCCCGGGTAGAGCGGGAAGGCCTCGGTCAGGGCCTGGACGCGGGCGCGCAGGCCAGCGAGCAGCTCGTCGTCGGCCGCGCCGGCGGCACCGGCCACGAGGGCGGTGGCGATGATGTCCGCGACCTCGGTGAACTCGGTGGCGCCGAAGCCGCGGGTGGCCAGCGCCGGGGTACCGATACGCAGTCCCGAGGTGACGCGGGCCGGACGCGGGTCGAAGGGGACCGCGTTGCGGTTGACGGTGATGCCAGCGGCGTGGAGGAGGTCCTCGGCCTGCTGGCCGTCCAGGGCAGAGTCACGCAGGTCAACGAGGACCAGGTGGACGTCAGTACCGCCGGTGACCAGCGTGATGCCGGCCTTGGCCACGTCCTCGCGCAGGAGACGCTCGGCCAGGATCGCGGCGCCCTCGACGGTGCGGCGCTGGCGGTCCTTGAACTCCTCGGTGCCGGCGACCTTCATGGCCACCGCCTTGGCGGCGACGACGTGCATGAGCGGGCCACCCTGCTGGCCGGGGAAGACGGCGGAGTTGAGCTTCTTGCCCAGCTCCTCACCGCGCGAGGAGATGATCATGCCCGAGCGCGGGCCGCCGAGGGTCTTGTGGACCGTGGTGGACACGACGTCGGCGAAGGGGACGGGGCTGGGGTGAAGGCCCGCGGCGACGAGTCCGGCGAAGTGGGCCATGTCCGTCCACAGGTAGGCACCGACCTCGTCCGCGATGGAGCGGAAGGCCTCGAAGTCGAGGTGGCGGGGGTAGGCGGACCAGCCGGCGATGATGACCTTGGGGCGCTCGCGCAGGGCGGCCTCGCGCACCTGGTCCATCTCGATGCGGTGGGTGTGTTCGTCCACGCCGTAGGCGGTGGCGTTGTACAGGCGGCCCGAGAAGTTGATCTTCATGCCGTGGGTGAGGTGGCCACCATGGGGCAGGGCCAGGCCGAGGATGGTGTCACCCGGCTGCGCCAGGGCGTGAAGGACCGCGGCGTTAGCCTGGGCGCCGGAGTGGGGCTGGACGTTGGCGTAGTCACCACCGAAGACCTTCAAGGCACGCTCGATAGCGAGCGACTCGGCGACGTCGACGACCTCGCAGCCGCCGTAGTAGCGCTTGCCGGGGTAGCCCTCGGCGTACTTGTTGGTCAGGACCGAGCCCTGGGCCTGGAGGACCGCGCGGGGAACGAAGTTCTCCGAGGCGATCATCTCCAGGGTCTCGCGCTGGCGGGCGAGCTCGCCGTCCAGGACGGCGGCGATCTCAGGGTCGAGCTCGGCCAGCGGCATGGCGTTGAGTGAGGTGGCGGCGGGACCAGTCATGGTTCTCCTCGGTGCGTTGTCTGAGCGCGGCGTACCGCGCGGGGCGTCGACCTCGGCCCAGGCGGGCGACCAGGTACAGGTGCGTGCTCGTGGCCGGGTACGGCAGGCCTCCAGCCAGGCTGGTGGACGGCCAGGCCGTGAGCACGATCGCCGCTCCCCGGTGGTGGTCCACCCAAACGCCAGTCACGACGACGGGGCCATGGTACGTCCAAGAGCGCAGGCGAGGGTGAGAAGTCTCAGCACCTCGCCTGCGCAGATCCCCGCTGACGCGGGGTGAACGGTGTCGCCGTTACGTTATGCCGGCTCATCCCAGCTCGCGCCAGGTCATATCGTGGCACCCGAACGACGAAGGAGTCCCTATGAACCTGTCGAGCACTGCCGCCGCAGCCTGGGCGAAATCTGGCTACAACCCTGAGCGCGAAAGATGGCTTCCACTTCCGATCCATCTTCTTGATACGGCCGCCGTCTCCCGCCACCTCGCCAAGAACTGGCTCTCCCCATCGATCTGTTCGATCATCGACCGCGAGTTCGCCACGTCCCCATCTGGCCTGTCCCCTTCTGAGGAGTTCACTGCCTTAGCCGCATGGATCTCGGGCGTCCATGACATCGGCAAGGCCTCCCCCGCGTTCGCCAGCAAGGTTCCTGAGCTGTACGACCGCATGTGCGAGTCCGGATTCGAGCGCGTCCCAGTAGATCCACTCGAGCGCCGTAAAGTCCCCCACGGTCTAGCCGGACATCGCATCTTTCAGCAATGGCTGGAGAACGTTCACGGATGGTCCTTCGAGTCCGCCGAGGCACTGGCCTGCATAGTCGGAGCTCACCATGGCATCCCGCCCACGTACGCCAGCCTGCAGGAGAGCGAGGGACGCGAGCCGCTCATCGGCACCGGCACGTGGACCACGGTCCAGAACGAGCTGCTCGAGCTGGTGACGGAGCACTGCGAGGTCAGCTCATTACTTGCCCACTGGTCTAAGCGCACGTGGTCCCAGCCGTTCCTGGTCATTCTGTCCGGTCTGGTCATCGTTGCTGACTGGCTGGCCTCCACTGAAGACTATTTCCCTCTTGTCTCTGCCGACGACGACGGCCGAGACCTTCTTGCCCCTGACCGACACCGCCAGCGCGTCACACAAGGACTGGCCCGAATCGAGCTTCCGGCACCATGGAGGCCCAGGGACGAGGAGGCTGGCGTCAGCGACACCCTGAGACACCGGTTCTCACTGCCGGAAGGGTCCACGGCCACCGAGGTTCAGACTCGTGCCGTCGAGATGGCCCGAACGATGCCCATGCCAGGCATGCTCATCATCGAGGACTCCACCGGTGGTGGGAAGACCGAGGCTGCACTCATGGCGGCAGAGGTGCTCGCCGCGCGCAGCGGACGTGCAGGGGTGCTCTTCGCCCTTCCCACCCAAGCCACTACAGACGCCATGTTCGCCCGAGAGTTGTCCTGGTTGGAGAGCCTGGAGGAGGCATATGCCTCTGACGGCGCTCCATCGACCTTCGCGGTCCAGCTCATTCACGGCCGTGCGCGTCTGAACAAGCAGGCAGGTCAGCTCCGCCGCCGCGGATATGAGCTGCGCAGCCAGCTTCTCGGTTCCCTTGGTGGGGACGACTCGACACTCCCCCACCCCTGTCAGATCGGCTGGGACGAGATCGAGGCGCGCGCCGGTCGCGAGCTCGACAGCTCCCACGGCAGGCGCGCAGATATCGCGATCGGCGCGTGGTTTAACGGACGCAAGAAGGCCATGCTGGCTGACTTCGTCGTCACCACCGTTGATCACCTCCTTTTCGGCGCGATGCGGTCCCCACACCTGGCACTGCGTCATCTTGGTCTCTCCCGCAAAGTGGTCATCGTGGACGAGGTCCACTCCTACTCCACACACATGAACGTCTACCTTGACCGCGCTCTGACGTGGCTCGCCGCTTACGGGGTACCTGTCATCCTGCTCTCGGCGACACTCTCGCAGGCGCGCTGCGCCGAGCTCACCTCCGCTTACCGGCACGGGCTTGCCCTAGCCGACGGTCAGCGGGTGCCACGACACCCGTCCCCAGATCCTCTGAGCACGCCCTTCCCCTGTCTGGTCTCCACCGGACTGGCAGGATCCCGCGTCGTCGGTTCCTCATCGGCCGGTCGTACGGCCCGCGTGCACGTTGATCGGCTCGGACGGGACCAGCTCGTTCCCACCCTGCGTATGGCACTGTCCGACGGCGGGTGCGCACTCGTCGTCAGGAACACAGTGCGCCGTGCGCAGGAGACCTACGAGCTGCTGCGCTCAGAGCTCGGAGAGGAGGTGAGCGTCCACCACGCACGGTTCACGGTCGGTGACAGGCTCGCCAAGGACGACGAGCTGCTGAAGAAGTTCGGCCCTCCCCGCAGCGGCCCTGACCGTCCCCATCGCGCCGTCGTCGTAGCAACGCAGGTCGTCGAGCAGTCTCTCGACGTCGACTTCGACCTGCTCATCACCGATCTGGCGCCGATCGATCTGATCCTCCAGCGCATGGGACGTCTTCATCGCCATGAACGACCTCGACCCGCAAGCCTGACAGAGGCGACCTGCCTCGTTGACTGGCTGCCGACGCCGACATCGGAGAGCCCCTCCTTGGAGGGCGGCGCTCAGGCGATCTACGGCTCCCTGGACCTGCTGCGCAGCGCTGCCGTGCTGCACAAGGTCATGGAAGGACCAGGAGAAGTACGCATCCCGCAGGACGTGCACGCCCTGATCGAGGGTGTCTACGGAGAGCTGGTATCCACTCCTCCAGCCTGGGACAAAGCGCTCGCGGAAGCCGCGAGCAAGGCTGACGAGCTCAAGAGAGCGAAGACCGATGCCGCACGGACCTTCCTCCTGTCATCACCTCCACGCGCGTCCTGCGCATCGTCGCTGATCGGATGGCTGCATTCCGCAGCCTTAGACAATGATGAGAAGGGGCGTGCCCAGGTACGCGACGGCGAGGACTCTCTCGAGGTCATCCTCATCGACGCTCGACGGCAGGGCGGGCAGGTCGGTCTCTACACGCTGCCGACGGCAGGAGCACCGGCTCTCCCGATTCCTGACGACGACGCTCCTGAGCCCAAAGTCGCACGAGCTATGGCGATGTCCGCGGTACGGCTACCTCCTCGGCTCTCCAACCCTCGCGTGATCGACACCGTGATCTCCGAACTCGAGACACGGCTCGTACCTGCCTGGCAGAGTATTCCTGAGCTTGCTGGCCAGCTAGTCCTCCCCCTGGAACACGGCCGAGCCACCCTGGCAGGCATCACGCTCGAGTACTCCTCGTCTACGGGTCTCAAGGAGGTCTCACCCCGATGACACCGAGCTTCAATCTTCTTGACGAACCCTGGATCCGCGTGACCTGGCTGAGCGGTGAGTCAGAAGAGGTATCGCTGCTGACGCTGTTTCGCGACGCTACACAGATCGAGGGCATTCACGGCGAGATCGCCAGCCAGAACATCGCCATCCTTCGGCTACTCCTGGCGATCTGCCACAGGACGATGGACGGACCAGAGGATCTCGAGGTCTGGAGAGAATACTGGAGCTCGCCAGGAAGCCTCGGACAGGACGCATCGACCTACCTGGAGCGGTTCCGCAGTCGCTTCGATCTGCGCGATCCCGAGCAGCCGTTCTTCCAGGTTGCCGGTATCCACACTGCTTCAGGGAAGAGCTCCGGCCTAGAGTCATTAATCGCAGACATCCCGAACGGGCATCCGTTCTTCACCACCCGGATGGGTGAGGGCTTGTCCCAGATGACCTGGGCCGAGGCAGCACGTTGGCTCATCCATGTCCATGCTTTCGATCCTTCAGGAATCCGTTCTGGCGCCGTTGGGGACCCTCAGGTAAGAAATGGGAAGGGATATCCCATCGGACCAGGTTGGACGGGACAGATCGGGACGATCACGCTGGCTGGCGACAACCTCGAGCAGACGCTCTTGCTCAACACCGTGGTGTGCAACTGCGTCGAAGGGCTGCAGGAAGTCGACCTGTCGCGAGACCTACCGCCGTGGGAGCGCCCCGCAGACGGACCGGGAGGGTCCGCGTCAAAGCAGCCCACTGGACCAGTGTCCTGCTACACGTGGCAAACCCGACGCGTTCTTCTCCACGGCAAGGAGGAGGTTACCTCCCTGTTCCTCGGCAATGGAGACAAGGCGACGCCACAAAACCGGCAGCACGTCGAGCCCCTCACAGCCTGGCGCTACTCAGAGCCCCAGAGTCAGAAGGCCAAGGCGACGGTCTACATGCCTCGCAAGCTCCCAACGGATCGCGCGATGTGGCGTGGTCTCCCGACGGTCGTCCCGCATCTCAGCCCGATGGTGTCGACCAAAGCCGGGGGCCAGGTCAGTCGCTTCCTCCCGCCGGCAGTGATCACGTTCTATCAGCGGCTCATGTATCAGCGCGTCATTCCGCCTCGCAAGCTTCTACCAATCCACGCCGTCGGTATGGAATACGGCGCCCAGGAGGCCGTGATTACTGAGCTCGTCGAGGACACTCTTCATGTGCCCTCGGCCCTGCTCGGCCGGGACAACACACGGCTCCTGACCCTGGTGAGCGACGCTATTGAGGTCACTGAGCAGGCGGCGGGAACACTGAGAAACCTCGCGGCCAACCTGGACCGTGCTGCTGGCGGAAGCCCCGATACTAGTTCTGCCGCCCGTCAACGGGCTGGAGCGCAGTTCTACCAAGCCATTGATGAGCGCTTCCCCCGGTGGCTCGCTGACATCGCAGACGCGGACCCCGAGTCCGTTGCCGAGCAATGGCGGGAGGTCCTTCGCTCGGAGGCACATCGCCAGGCTGAGCATCTCGCACAGAACGCACCCAGCACGGCATTCACAGGCCGCGGGGACGGAACATCCCGCATGGACGTCGGTCGAGCGCTGTTCTTCTTCCGCAGAAAGCTCGCAGAAGTCCTGCCGAGGCCAGGCTCCCAGATCCCCGCAGCCCATGACGATGAAAGGGCAGATCAATGACAGCACCCATCTCAGACCCTCAGCCCTCCGAGAGCACCAGCGGCCCGTCGGATTCCGCCACACGGCGCCGCCGACCACTGCGCCGGGAAGGTTCCCTGGTCGAAAGGCGGCTGGGCGGACCACGAGGCCTCCAGCAGCGCTACTGCGGCGGAGAGTCCTCCGGCAGAGCAGAGCTCGCTGCCTTGCGTCGGGCGGCCCGCATGCCCCCTGGTGCGTTGCCCGAGGTGTGGGCGCTCACCGAGTGCCCGGTGCCACCCGGACACGGCGACGCTCCGACGAGAGAAGAAATCGCTGTTCACACGGCGATGACTCTCTATGGTATCCACCAGCAGTCACGCACTGAACCGATGCATGTTCCTGGCCGAGGCCTCGGCCAGGCCGCCCGCACCCTGATCGGGCCTCCTGACGACGAGCTGTCCTCTGCCAGAGCACGTTTCAACGCACTCGTGACCTCGACGACGACGAGCGAACTGACGCATCACCTTCAGGCGTTCGTCTCGCAGCTGCGCGCTCGCCGTATTCCACTCGACTACGCAGCGCTAGCTGACGAGCTTGTTCGTTTCCAACAAGCGGACGGCGCCAAGACTGTCCGACTCACCTGGGCGAGGCAGTACGCCGGCCTTGAGCACACCCCTACCCCTGACAACACCGATTCCACTGACTCCCACTCAACCTTGGAGCACTGATATGAGCACCTTCGTCGACATCCACCTGATTCAGAGCCTTCCGCCCTCGTGCGTCAACCGAGATGACTCGGGCTCTCCCAAGTCCGCTCTCTACGGCGGTGTTCGACGCCTGCGGGTCTCGAGCCAGTCCTGGAAGCGCGCCACTCGTCTCTACTTCAACGAGCACCTCGATGCTACTGACGTCGGCATCCGCACCAAACGAGTCGTTGAGCTCCTCGCAGACCGGATCAGCGCGATCGCTCCCGACCTTGCCGACTCCGCCCTCGCTCTAGCCGAGCAGGTGTTCTCCGCAGCCAAGATCAAGGTCGCGCCACCTCGCGGCAAGAAGGACGCACCCGCTGAATCTGGCTATCTTCTCTTCCTGTCCACCAGTCAGATCAATCGCCTGGCCGAGATGGCTACCCGCGCTGCTCACGCAGGTGAGAAGATCGACCCGAAGGAGACAAAGAAGATCTTCAAGGAAGAGCATGCGGTTGATATCGCCCTGTTTGGGCGAATGGTCGCCGACGACGCCGATCTCAACGTCGATGCTGCATGCCAGGTCGCGCACGCCATCTCGACTCACGCCGCAGAAAACGAGTATGACTTCTTCACCGCCGTCGATGACGAGAAGTCACGTGCGATGGAAGAGGACGCCGGTGCTGGAATGATGGGAACCGTCGAGTTCTCCTCGGCAACGATGTATCGCTACGCGACCGTCAACCTTGACATGCTGGTCGAGAACCTGGGAGACCGGGACGCGGCTCTGCGAGCCCTGAGCGTGTTTCTTGAGGGCTTCTGCCTGTCGATGCCCACTGGGAAGCAGAACACCTTTGCCAACAGGACGCTGCCGGACTCGGTGGTTGTCTCGGTGCGGGACGACCAGCCGGTCTCACTCGTCGGTGCCTTCGAGAAGCCCGTCCGCACCACCGAGTCCGACGGCTTCCTGACTCGCTCAGTCGAGGCCCTGGCTAGGTACGAGCACACGATCGAGGAGAACTTTGGGCTGAAGCCTCAGGCCTCGTTCGTGGTCTCCCTCGCTGATGTCCCAGAGCTCGCAAGCCTCGGCGAGCGCATCACCTTCGCTGACCTGCCTGGAAAGGTGTGCGAGGCTGCTGCTCACGGACTTACCCCGGAGCACAGCTGATGTCTGTCCTCCTCCTTCGACTTGCTGGACCTCTGCAGTCGTGGGGAGTCAAGTCCAGATTCACTGTTCGTGGGACTGAACTCGCTCCCACCAAGAGCGGCGTCATCGGAATGCTGGCTGCCGCCGTCGGACGGCGTCGGACTGATCCGATTGAGGACTTGTTGTCGCTACGTTTCGGAGTCCGCAAGGACCAACCCGGCACCGTGCTGCGTGACTTCCACACCGCTCGAACGCTGGACGGCAAGCAAAGCATGCCGCTGTCTGAGCGGTACTACCTTGCCGACGCCGTCTATCTCGCGGCCATCGAGGGAGAGAAGACTCTGCTCGAGGGCCTTGACGTAGCTGTTCGTCACCCCGTGTTTCCTCTCTACCTGGGGCGGCGCTCCTGTCCGCCAAGTCAACCGTTGTCTCTTGGTATCCGGCATGCCTCTCTACTGCAGGCACTCACGGATGAGCCGTGGCAGGCCGCAGATTGGTTCCGCCTACGGCAAGACAACAGCTTCCGCGCCGAGATCGTCATCGATGCTGCCTCTCTAGCTCCAGATGAGCGAGGCTCCGGATACACAACGCTCGACTCCCCCGTCTCCTTCGATCCGCGACGACGTGACTACCAAGCTCGGGAAGTCGAGAGGCTCTTCGTGCCTGTCGGTGACAGCGATCGGCCCGACAGCCACGACCCAATGTCTGATATCGAGGAGGCGGGAAGGTGTTCCTGACGAAGATCGAGCTCGACCCGAGTAGGAGACAGGCACGCCGGTACCTCGGCTCCCCTCAGGTGATGCACGCCGTCGTTCTCAAGGCTGCCGGAGCAACTGCCTCCAGCGGACCAGGCCGCGTATTGTGGCGCGTCGATGAGGCATCCTCGACGATGTCCTTGTACCTCCTGACCCCGTCAAGGCCCGACTGCTCACAGTTCCTCGACGAGGCCGCTCGCATCGGGGCGCAGGCCCGAACCCTTGATTATGAGCCATTCCTGAGCAAGCTGACTGAGCATCAGGTGTGGGCGTTCCGCCTAGCCGCCAACCCTTCCCGAGCGATTTCGCAGGGCATCGGTGTTCGAGGCAAACGACAAGGGCACGTCACGCTCGAGCAGCAACGCCAGTGGCTGCTCTCGCGAGCGGCGGCACATGGTTTCCGCATGCTTCCAGTTAACGGGGCTGCGGAGTCAGTGGGGTCCTCGCTGACGGTGGTTCGTCGGGCACGGCCTGTGTTTGGTCGGTCGAATCCAGAACAGGGACGACGGGACCGCGTGACGATTAACCGAACGGTCTTTGAAGGCCTTCTGCAGGTCACTGATCCTGATCTCCTGCGTACCGCGCTCATATCCGGCATTGGCCGTTCCAAAGCCTACGGTTGTGGTCTCATGACACTCGCGAAAGTGCGGTAACCACCATGGTGCGGGTGCTTCCTGCTCCGGTCTCCGCATTGCCCCGCGTCCAGGACCGGTTGTCATTTCTCTATCTGGAGCACTGCGTCGTCCATCGTGAGGACGGCGCGGTGACGGCGAGGGATGACAAGGGGATCATCCGGCTCCCGGCTGCCTCGCTGACCTCGATCCTCTTCGGTCCTGGAACATCAGTCAGTCACCAAGCCATGATGCTCCTCGGAGAGTGCGGTACCACTGCCGTGTGGGTCGGTGAGCGAGGTGTGCGTTATTACGCGCACGGACGTTCCCTGGCTACGTCGACTCGTCTTCTTCTCGAGCAAGCTGCAAGAGTTTCCTCGCCACAGAAGCGGCTTCGTGTGGCTCGCGAGATGTATTGCATGCGATTCGCGAATGAAGATGTCAGTCGCATGACAATGCAGCAGCTTCGCGGAAAGGAAGGCGCACGCGTTCGCGAGATTTACCGGAGTCATTCCCGTCGCACCGGCGTTCCGTGGACACGCCGTGATTACCGGCCGGACGACTTCGAAGCCTCTGATCCCATAAACCAGGCGCTTTCTGCGGCACACGCGGCCCTGTACGGAGTCGTGCACGCGGTCATCGTGGCCCTCGGATGCTCTCCCGGCCTTGGATTTGTCCACACCGGCCACGAACGATCGTTCGTCTACGACATTGCTGACCTGTACAAGGCAGAGGTGACGATTCCCGTGGCGTTCGACGTTGTTGCTGAAGGTATGGAAGATCTTTCGGCAACAACGCGTCGTCGTGTGCGGGACCAGATCTTCGAGCGGCATGTCATTGAGCGTTCCGTCTCGGACATCTATCGGCTTCTCGGCCAAGAACATACTGAGGATCTCACCGTCAATGTCGTCTCGCTGTGGGACTACCAACGGCAGTCCGTCGCAGGTGGAGCCAATTATGCGATCGGGATGGATGCATCGTGGTCGTCCTGATTCTCTCGGCCGCTCCAGCCTCCCTTCGCGGCGCCGTGACCAGATGGCTCCTGGAGGTCTCTCCAGGAGTATTCGTCGGGCGGTTGTCCGCGCGAGTGCGCGAGCACCTGTGGGAGATGGTCCAGACCTACATCGGGGACGGACGCGCTCTCCTGATCTGGTCGGTCCGTTCAGAACAGCGTTTCGCCGTAGCCTCGTTGGGGCATGAGCGTGAACCTATCGATATCGAGGGGTGCACGGTGATGCGTTCGTCCTATCGTGCCGCTGAGGGCTGGACAGCCATACCCGGAGCAGTCAAGCCGGCCAAGGAGTCCTGGTCGATCGCAGCACGACGACGGCGTTTTCGGAACTCCGCAGAACGCTCTCTAGGTCAGCAGTAAAGGAATACGGCCCACACGCTCACTGGCTTGCTTGAAGTTCCAGCGTTTTCCAAGGGTCGACCCCGCGTGAGCGGGGATGAGCCCGCCTTCAGCGTGTACTACTACGCCGCCTTCGCGTCGACCCCGCGTGAGCGGGGATGAGCCGTCGGGTAGGCCTGGGTCGCGCGCACCCTTCGAGGTCGACCCCGCGTGAGCGGGGATGAGCCGGATGCTGCGGGCATTTCTGAGATGACCGATGAGTCGACCCCGCGTGAGCGGGGATGAGCCGCCCCGGGTGGCGGGGTTGAACGGGTTGGTGACGTCGACCCCGCGTGAGCGGGGATGAGCCGCGGAATCGGCCATGAGCGCGTTGATCACGGCGGTCGACCCCGCGTGAGCGGGGATGAGCCGGGCGGGTGCTGTGCTCATGAGGAAACCATGACAGTCGACCCCGCGTGAGCGGGGATGAGCCGTGAGCGTGGACGTGCCACCCATGGTCGCCGTGCGTCGACCCCGCGTGAGCGGGGATGAGCCGCGACACAGCGCGCAATGGGCCGGACCCTGCGGGTCGACCCCGCGTGAGCGGGGATGAGCCCAGCGATTCTGTCTATCCGTATCCTCTCCGACGGTCGACCCCGCGTGAGCGGGGATGAGCCGAAGGCGGCGAAGTTGGTGGCGAGGTCGCGGCCGTCGACCCCGCGTGAGCGGGGATGAGCCCAACGCCCGCTTCATCCTTTAGATGATTCGACCGTCGACCCCGCGTGAGCGGGGATGAGCCCGCCTGCGTGTCGAAGGAGACGACGGCGGTGATGTCGACCCCGCGTGAGCGGGGATGAGCCGCCCGCACACGTTATTAGGGAGGAGTTGGCGTGGTCGACCCCGCGTGAGCGGGGATGAGCCGGCCTGCCAGGCTGCGACGAACGTGCCCACGACGTCGACCCCGCGTGAGCGGGGATGAGCCCAACCTCCTCAGTGCCGACGGTGACCTCGCGCAGTCGACCCCGCGTGAGCGGGGATGAGCCCGGCATCCGCTCCGCCGTCACGTCCGGGGTCTCGTCGACCCCGCGTGAGCGGGGATGAGCCCGCGCCATGGACGACAACGCCCAGGCCCTCGACGTCGACCCCGCGTGAGCGGGGATGAGCCCGCGGTCATGGCGTCCTCGATGGGGCGCAGGTAGTCGACCCCGCGTGAGCGGGGATGAGCCTGCGCGGATGAACTCGCCGCGTGGCATGACGGTGTCGACCCCGCGTGAGCGGGGATGAGCCGTACTTGATGGGGTAGACCCGAGGGATTGGCGGGTCGACCCCGCGTGAGCGGGGATGAGCCGGCGAGGGCACCCTTGTTGTTGGGGCGGAAGATGTCGACCCCGCGTGAGCGGGGATGAGCCGGCAGCGCAGAAGCTCGATATACCGCGTACGACGTCGACCCCGCGTGAGCGGGGATGAGCCCTCGAAGGCGCTTTTGTTGCTAAGCACCTTTATGTCGACCCCGCGTGAGCGGGGATGAGCCGGACCGCACGCCCTCACTCGACTCCCACGACGAGTCGACCCCGCGTGAGCGGGGATGAGCCCGTGGGGTTGGCGGGGTTGCGTGTGGTGGCGTAGTCGACCCCGCGTGAGCGGGGATGAGCCCAAGGACACCTTCAAGGTCCTGGCAGCCCTGACGTCGACCCCGCGTGAGCGGGAATGAGCCTGGCCTCAATGACCAGGCTTTTCAGACTAAGGGGTCGACCCCGCGTGAGCGGGGATGAGCCCGCGCCCTCTAATTTGTCGTAGGTGAGTGTTTCGTCGACCCCGCGTGAGCGGGGATGAGCCGGCATGGGCGAGGCTTAACTCGCGTAACTCTTGGTCGACCCCGCGTGAGCGGGGATGAGCCCGGACAGTTCTTCAAGGCCCGTATCCCCGACGTCGTCGACCCCGCGTGAGCGGGGATGAGCCCCTCCTCGCTATCCGCGATAACGTCGCGTATTTGTCGACCCCGCGTGAGCGGGGATGAGCCCGTCACCACCCCCATCCGCACCTTCGGCGGATAGTCGACCCCGCGTGAGCGGGGATGAGCCCGCCAGATCGCGGCGCACGTCGGCCAGGCCCTCGTCGACCCCGCGTGAGCGGGGATGAGCCCCACTTCACGCCCATCACCGCATAACGGGCCATGTCGACCCCGCGTGAGCGGGGATGAGCCGGCGCTTCAGACATCGGTCTTGAGATGACGATGGTCGACCCCGCGTGAGCGGGGATGAGCCGAACAGCAGCACATGGACATGAGGGTGCCAGCCGTCGACCCCGCGTGAGCGGGGATGAGCCCCCGGACCAGTGAGCCGGTCTATCCGTACCGTGGTCGACCCCGCGTGAGCGGGGATGAGCCCTGTCCGGGATCGGGGAGAAGATCGGGCCCCTGAGTCGACCCCGCGTGAGCGGGGATGAGCCGGTGGCGGACGGGGAGGACAGGATGCCGGCGGGGTCGACCCCGCGTGAGCGGGGATGAGCCTCAAGGTCTCTTGCTGCCACGGAAGCAGCGGGAGTCGACCCCGCGTGAGCGGGGATGAGCCCTGCGTCTTGTTGCCCCCACCTATGAGGAGATCGTCGACCCCGCGTGAGCGGGGATGAGCCCGAGGATGCCGCCGCTGTCTGTCCCGCCTGACGAGTCGACCCCGCGTGAGCGGGGATGAGCCCGAGGATGCCGCCGCTGTCTGTCCCGCCTGACGAGTCGACCCCGCGTGAGCGGGGATGAGCCCGACGACTACGACCGCCCCCTGTCGGGCACACAGTCGACCCCGCGTGAGCGGGGATGAGCCCGAGTACGGAGGCATCACCGGGGGCCGCCCGGGGTCGACCCCGCGTGAGCGGGGATGAGCCGTTCGCATGGCCCACGGACTGGTGCTACGGCACGTCGACCCCGCGTGAGCGGGGATGAGCCTGCGTATCGACTGGCCAACTTTCCGCAAGCCTGCGTCGACCCCGCGTGAGCGGGGATGAGCCGGTCACCGGCACGACGCTGCCGGTCGCCCCCTAGTCGACCCCGCGTGAGCGGGGATGAGCCGGGAAGAAGAGTCGTCGCATATCCGGCGTTCCTGTCGACCCCGCGTGAGCGGGGATGAGCCGGTGTCAAAGGTGCCAGCACTGTAGGGAAGTGGGTCGACCCCGCGTGAGCGGGGATGAGCCGCGCTGTGAACTTGAAGTCTGTCGAGGAGTCGGGTCGACCCCGCGTGAGCGGGGATGAGCCCTGGCAGCCAGCGGCGCGGGCCTGACGGATCGTGTCGACCCCGCGTGAGCGGGGATGAGCCCTCGCCGGGGTAGTTGGGGTGCTGGGTGGCGACGTCGACCCCGCGTGAGCGGGGATGAGCCCGCCGGGCCGTCACGCCTGTCGGTGCGGCTTATGTCGACCCCGCGTGAGCGGGGATGAGCCCAGGAGAACTCCCGCAACCTACGGGTCCTGCGCAGTCGACCCCGCGTGAGCGGGGATGAGCCATGCACATCACGCAGCACCGCACGCGAGCGAGCGTCGACCCCGCGTGAGCGGGGATGAGCCGTTGGGTTCGAGACCGATCCGCGTGATTGGAGAGTCGACCCCGCGTGAGCGGGGATGAGCCCGGAAGCGCGTGCCCGCCTCGTTGAGTTCAAGCGTCGACCCCGCGTGAGCGGGGATGAGCCCTGGAGCGCGGACTAGGCGACCAAAGTGCTCATGTCGACCCCGCGTGAGCGGGGATGAGCCCACGGTCCCTGCCAGGTCCAGGGCGGCGGCGGTGTCGACCCCGCGTGAGCGGGGATGAGCCCCGCGCCCCCCAACATCGTGGGAGGCGCGCAGAGTCGACCCCGCGTGAGCGGGGATGAGCCCTGTCCGGGATCGGGGAGAAGATCGGGCCCCTGGTCGACCCCGCGTGAGCGGGGATGAGCCGGATCAGCGTACTCATCTGCGTAGACCGGTGAAGTCGACCCCGCGTGAGCGGGGATGAGCCCGCGGTGCTGTTTCTGCCCCTCCCGCGTCTTGGGTCGACCCCGCGTGAGCGGGGATGAGCCCGTCTTGCCTGACCCCTGAAAACCTTTATAAACGTCGACCCCGCGTGAGCGGGGATGAGCCCAACTTCCGCGGTCGGGTCTAGATGGTGACCACGTCGACCCCGCGTGAGCGGGGATGAGCCGCCAACCCCGGCGCACCTCTGCCACGGTGCCGCGGTCGACCCCGCGTGAGCGGGGATGAGCCTCAGCGCCAGTATCCTGGCCCCGTCCGGCGCCGGTCGACCCCGCGTGAGCGGGGATGAGCCCACGATCCGCGCGGTCTCTGAAACTGGCCGCAAGTCGACCCCGCGTGAGCGGGGATGAGCCGGCCTTTCGGCCATTTTTTGTGTGGTACCGGGGGTCGACCCCGCGTGAGCGGGGATGAGCCCGGATGATCCCGCTGATTCCGTGCCGGGCTTTGGTCGACCCCGCGTGAGCGGGGATGAGCCGGTCCCGAGGGCGTGAAGTCGAAGTGGCGACTTGTCGACCCCGCGTGAGCGGGGATGAGCCGGCCAGCCCCCGGCGGTAGACCTCGGATCAGCAGTCGACCCCGCGTGAGCGGGGATGAGCCGGGTATTAGCCTCGACTTCCTGGCCGCCATTAGGTCGACCCCGCGTGAGCGGGGATGAGCCGCAGGCTCTTCCAGTCCAGACCCCCGGCCTTGGGTCGACCCCGCGTGAGCGGGGATGAGCCCCGATTCTTGCGCTGCTGGCTAATGGCGGCCAGGTCGACCCCGCGTGAGCGGGGATGAGCCCCGGACGAAGGTCCATCCCCGAGGCAGTGACAGGTCGACCCCGCGTGAGCGGGGATGAGCCTGCCGACCATCGACATAATTCTTGCCGTACTTAGTCGACCCCGCGTGAGCGGGGATGAGCCCCGGGCTTTCCGTAAGCCGTCCACTGAATACCAGTCGACCCCGCGTGAGCGGGGATGAGCCCAGGAAAAGAACTGGCCCCTAGGAAGTGGTGAGGTCGACCCCGCGTGAGCGGGGATGAGCCCGCACCCTTGGCCACTACGTCCCCGTAGCAGTCGTCGACCCCGCGTGAGCGGGGATGAGCCCTCGAAGGCGCTTTTGTTGCTAAGCACCTTTATGTCGACCCCGCGTGAGCGGGGATGAGCCCCAAAATGCTCACCCTTGACACGGTGGTCCGAGGTCGACCCCGCGTGAGCGGGGATGAGCCGTGCTCCGCCCCCTGACTGAGCACAGGAAAGGTGGTCGACCCCGCGTGAGCGGGGATGAGCCGTCCTCAGGCAGGTCGTAGGCCTCGACAATCTCGTCGACCCCGCGTGAGCGGGGATGAGCCCCGGGCCTGCTCCATCGTGTAAGCCCACGGCACGTCGACCCCGCGTGAGCGGGGATGAGCCGGCGCGGGTGGTGCCGCCGTCGTCAGCCCACAGGTCGACCCCGCGTGAGCGGGGATGAGCCCGCGGCGGTCGTGCTGGCGATATCCACGTCATCGTCGACCCCGCGTGAGCGGGGATGAGCCCAGCATGCACCACCAGATCCGGTTGCTGGGTCCGTCGACCCCGCGTGAGCGGGGATGAGCCCACCACCCCCGCCACGACCCCGGAGTCGACCCCGCGTGAGCGGGGATGAGCCCGTCCTGGCATGTATCCAGGCGATGAAACTCGAGTCGACCCCGCGTGAGCGGGGATGAGCCGTTTCCGCACGGCCTCAGTCCGGGAGTTGCCCCGTCGACCCCGCGTGAGCGGGGATGAGCCGGCGGGCTGGTACCAGGTCGAGGCCACCTGCGCGTCGACCCCGCGTGAGCGGGGATGAGCCGCGCCCTTGCCTCGGGCGGTCCAGTAGCGGCCAGGTCGACCCCGCGTGAGCGGGGATGAGCCCCAGAGCCGAGGCCTCTAGATCCTCGCCCTGGAGTCGACCCCGCGTGAGCGGGGATGAGCCCGGCAAGCGCCGCCGCCGGTGGGTGACCGCAAAGTCGACCCCGCGTGAGCGGAGATGCGAAGGAGCAAATGGGCGCCTGCGCCGAGAAACGCGACCTTCTCCCCCGACGTCTCGGGGATATTGCGTTGATCCCAACTGAGCCGCTCAGAGCAGACGGTGGCCGCGCAGCAATGCGCTGCGCGGCCACCGATCTCAGCCCCGTCGGAACACAGGCACCGTGAAGAAGTCGACCGCCGTGGTCACCATCTGCCCGCCGTGGAGCCTCTCACCGGTCCAGAAGTCCTCCCAATCACCCTGAGGAAGGTAGGTCTGCCACTCCTTGGCACCCGGCTGCGTGACAGGATGAACAAGCAGCTTGCTGCCGAGTTTGTACTGCAACGGGTGGTTCCAGATCTCCGGATCGTCCGCGTGGTCGAAGAACAGCGCCCGCATCAGCGGCGCTCCCCCAGCAACACAGTCCTGTGCCTCGCTGGCCAAATACGGCCGCAGCTGCTGACGGAGTGCCACAAACCGACGCGCTACCTCCACCACCTGTGGCTCACCTGCAGCCTCCGCCACGTTCCACGGCGTGCGGTCACGGCACGGACGGCGATGGTGGTTGAACTCAGAGTGGTACTGCATGATCGGCATCAACGCCGACGCAGCAAAGGCACGCATATAGAGCTCGGCGTCCGGGACCGGCCCGGAGAAACCTCCGATATCCCAGCCCCAGTACACGATGCCGCTAGCGCCAGCCGTGATCCCAGCGGTAATCGAGGACCGGAACGCCTCCCAGGTCGAGTTCTCGTCCCCGGCCCAGAAGATCCCATGTGGCTGTGACCCCGCAAAGCCTGAACGGCTGAAGGTCACTGGATCCTTTCCGGCGGACCGCAGCAGCTCCCCGTAGGCCGCCGCGTAGTGGACTGGGAAGAGGTTGTTGGCTTCATCGCCTCGCTGACCATTGGCATAGCACAAGTCGTGCCCCCAGGCGTGCTCTCCGCCGTCGGTCTTGAATCCGTCAACACCCAGGTCCTCAACCAGGTAGCGCCGCTGCTCCGTCCACCATCGCCGTCCAGCCGCGGTTGACAGGTCAGGCAGGTAAGCGCCAGGGAACCACCACCCGCGGTTGCGATAGGCCGAACCGTCAGCCTCCCTAACCATGTGCCCGCTGGCGAGCAGGGAGTCTCTCTGCGCCTGTGCTAGAGCGCTGTCGCTCTGCTCCGCCTTCTGCAGGGGAATCTGCCACAGGAGCACCTTGATACCGCGCTCGTGAAGGTCATGAATCATTCCTGCTGGGTCCGGCCAGGCCCCGTCTGCGGGATAGACCAGGTTCTCGGCTGCAGGCAGCTGCCCTCCGCCCACGTCGTAGGAGGCGTCTCGGAACACCGTAAAGCTCTCCTCGTCAGACCAGGCCTCAATGACGACGGCGCTGATCGGGATCCCCTCGGACTGGTGACGATGCACCTGCTCCATCACCGCAGCCTGGCTGTTCCACTCGTTTCCAGAGGCCCACAGTCCAAACACCCACTCGGGCATCTGGGTCGCTCGCCCCACCTCGTTGAGGAAACCGTTGAGGGTCTCCTGTGGGGTTCCGCTCCACGTCGCGACACGAAGGGCAGGATCGGTGGTGGGGTCAAGATCTGCCTCAATGAGGAGGACTCCGTCCTGTGACGCTGCGACGTCGTACCACGAGCGCCGTGAGGTCTGAAGGTGGAAGCCCCAGGCCCGACCGGTGTTCTCAGAGACGACCATCGCCCATGGCATCGGCAAGTAGGTCCGGTGATGCTGCCCCTGGGACTTGTACTGCTCAAATACGACGGCGTCCAGGCAATGCCCGCGCTGGTCCACCCAGTCGTAACGCTCCCCGAATCCAACGACGTGCTCGTCGCTCGCCAACCGAATGCCGAACCTGACCTTGTGAATGCCTGCGGCCGAGCGCAGCCACCGTACCGAGCCAGGAATCAGGCGCTCGTCGTCCAGCTCAAGGCGTCCACACGGCTCCTGTGTCCAGGAGGCCGGTCGCAAGGAGAACTCCTGCGAACGCACAACGCCGTCGGCGCCGGAGGCCACGAACGAGTAGGTTCCCGTCTCGTGCGGCGTGGCGGCGAGTACCACCTGCCATCCGTTGTCCGCCTCCAGGGCGGCCTCTTGGGCAGCCGCGAGGTGCCCGTCGCCCCCAGCCAGCAAGGCGGCGTCGGAGTCAGCGCCATCGACGGCGGCCATTGGTAGGCGTACCGTCCCTGACGGCAGCGAGAGTACACACTCAACGGCCGTGGCAGGCGCCGTCGTCCTGGCCGCAATGATGAGCTCCTCCCCTGCTACCGCGACGGCAGGGCTGCGTTGGTCCAAGGAGCGCGCATAGGGGTGCTCGACGCCGTAGGGGCGATGGAGAATCTGCATGTCGGTCATATTCTTGTTGTCTCTCGTCGGTTGAGGGCAGTGGTCTCCCTGCCCGGTTCGGCGCGCGAGCGGCGGCCGAACCGGGCAGGCATGGGGCTCGGGGGGGGGGATTCGACTCTCCTCGGCCCCGAATTCGGTTGAGGGAGGAGCTAGCCCAGCAAGCTGTCGATCTTCGAGGCTGCCTGCGCCAGTGCTTCCTCCACCGACAGCGCCCCGGCTGCCGCGCTCTCCAGCGCCTGGGTCATCGCATCCTGCATCTCCTGCTGGGAGGCAATCACCGGCGGCAGCACCGTCTTGTCCAAGGACTCCAAGACCGCCTGACGGTTGGCAGGCTGACCACTGTCAAGATAGCTCTCGAAGGCAGCGTCATCGGCTACGGGAGGAAGCTCCCAGGCAGACGAGAGCCGGATTTCGCTCATCGTGGACGAGGAGGTGAGGTACGTGATCCACTTCGTCGCGGCCTCAGCCTTGGCCGTCGTCGCGCTGACAACCGCACCATTGGTGAACATTGCTGAGGCCTTCGTCGTCTCACCAGGCTCGACCACGATGTCCCAGTCGAAGGGAACGTCCTGAAGGCCATCGAACATCCAGATCCCTGAATGCCACATCGCCAGCTTGCCGGACTTGAACAGTTCGGAGTCGAAGTCTGGCGCTCCCGCCCCGTCAGCGGCGGTCGGCATGACGGCGCCGGGCTTACTTACGAGCCATGAGGCCGCTGCAACGCCTTCAGGAGAGTTGAAAGCCGTCCGGGTGCCATCATCGGAGAGGAACTGACCGCCGGACTGAGCCAGTACCTTGTAGAACTCGTGGAAGCTGACAGGCTGGTAGTCGCCGAATGTCTGCGTGGCAGTGTCAGTCAGCCTCTCGGCCGCTTCCCGCTCCTCCTTCCAGGTCCACTCCGACGTCGGCACACCAAGACCGTGCTCCTCGAAGAGCGTCTTGTTGTAGAACAGGACCACATTGCTAAAGGACTCTGGCAGTCCGTACTGGGCGCCGTCCCGAGTAAAGGCTTCAAAGAGCGAGGGCCTGTACGAGCTGGAGTCGATCCCATCGAGCGCCTTGAGCGATCCGTTGGAGGCGTAGGTCACGAAGTTCTCGTAGTTCAGCTCAAAGGCGTCCGAGGCCGTCCCGCCTGCCACAGCAGTCTGGAGCTTGGTGAAGTAGGAGTCGTATGGAACGGTCTCCAGCTTGACGGTGATCTGAGGATTTTCTTCGTGGAACGCGTCTGCGATGGCCTGCAGGTCCTCCTCATGGCCTCCGTTCGCGGAGAAATTCATATAAGTGATGGTCACCGACCCGTCTGCGGCGACCTCCTCACTGTCGCGGGTGGCCGAGCCCTGCGTGCATGCAGCCACAGAGGCCAAGGCCGCCGTCGCCGTCGCGCCGAGGAAGCCTCGGCGAGTCATCAAAGACGTCATTGTCGTGAACCTTTCATCAGTGGGGTAGTTACTTGATGCCGGTGTGCGCCACGCCTGCGATGAGGTGACGCTGCGCGAAGAGGTAAACCAGTGCGATGGGGAGGATGGAGATCACCGAGCCCGCCATGACCACGTCCCAGCGCGTGGTGAACTGTCCCTGCAAGGTCGCTAGACCAAGGGGAAGCGTCTGGAGCTCCGGAGACCGGATCACCACCAGGGGCCACAGGAAGCTGTTCCAGGTGGACATGAAGGCGAGGATGCCGACGGTGGCGAGTGTGGGCTTAATGAGAGGAAGGATGATGAACGCAAAGATCCTCAGATGACCTGCGCCGTCGAGCGTGGCAGCCTCGTCAAGCTCTCGCGGCACGGCCTCGACCGCCTGACGCAGCATGAACGCACCGAAGGCTGACGCCACCGCCGGGGCGATCAGCGCGAAGTACGTGTCATGCAGGTGCAGGTCCTTGAACATGATGAACAGGGGCACCACCAGGACCTGCAGCGGAATCATCATGGTGGCGAGGTAGAGGGCAAAGAGGAGTCCCTTGGCACGGAACTCGAGCCGGGCAAATCCGTACCCCGCCATAGCGCCGGTCAGGAGCTGAAGCCCAGTAGTGACCACGGAGACCAGGATCGAGTTCGCGATGATCCGCATCATCGGCAGGCTTGTGAAGAGCTCACGGTAGGCGTCAAGAGTCGGGTTCCTCACCACGAGCGAGGGCCCCCCTGCCAAGGAGCCTTCAGGTGTGATCGAGGTGATGAGGGTCCACAGGAACGGGAACACCATGATCACGGCGCCGGCGCAGACCAGGACCGTCAAGGCTCCGCGACCAAGCAGACGACGGTTACGCATGGTGCACCCACTTCCTCTGGCCCCACATCTGAATGAGGGTGATGGTCAGGATCACGCCGAACAGCAACCAGGACAGGGCCGCCGCCTCGCCGGCTCGCCCGTACCGGAACGTGAGGTCATAGATCTGCCCGACGACGACTTGTGAGGCCCCTTGCGGTCCACCGCCAGTCATCACGAAGACCTGGTCGAATACCTGAAAGCCGTTGATGAGGCTGATAACGACGACGAAGAACGTTGAGGGAGTCAGGAGCGGGACGGTGATGTAGCGAAGCCGGGCCCACCAGGTCGCGCCGTCGATTCGTGCCGCCTCATACAGCTCCCCCGGGATTCCTTGCAGCCCGGCCAGCAGGATGACCATAACGAAACCGAGGTCTTTCCAGGCCGAGGCCAGGATGACTGACGCCATCGCCCAGTGGGGGTCCGTCCACCAGCCTGGTTCGGGCAGACCGAGCGCCCCCAGCGCGGTGTTGACTACACCGCTACTGGGGTTGAGGATCCACTTCCACACCAGCGCCACCACGACCCAGGAGGTGATGACCGGCAGGAAGTAGACCGCCCGCAGCAGGCCTCGTGCTGGAAGGCGGGTGTTCAGCACAAGCGCCAGAGCCAGACCACCGCAGTAGACCAAGGGCAGATATCCCAGGACGTAGAGCAGGGTGTGCCAGAAGGCCTGGATGGTTGCCGAATCACTGAGAAGCCTCTTGTAGTTCTCGACGCCGACCCAGGTCGGCGCGGAGATGAGGTTCCAGTTGTGCAGACTCATCCACACCGACTTCGCCATGGGGAAGAAGGTGAAGAGCGCTAACGGCAGGAAGCTGGGCGCGAGGAAGAAGACCGCCCACCGCCCATGTCCACCCCGCGAGCGCCGCGTCGTTGCAGCAGTACTCATGTCAGTTCGACTCCTTCAGTACTTTCTTAAGCGCTAAAGTAAGACATGAAGTAATGACTGTCAAGCAACTTCCGAGCCGGATCAAGGGGACGTATGTTTGCGGCAGCACCAGCGAGGAGGACTTGTGGGACACAACGTGGGAAATGACCTCTCCGACGCCATCATCGGTTTGATCGGCACCAGAGGTCCCCTGTCACGCGCCTCCATTGCACGACAGCTAGGCGTCTCGCCCGCCTCCATCACCCACCTCACCCGTTCTCTCATCGAGGAAGGCGTCCTGCGCGAGGCGGGGACGGACGCGTCCAGCGGAGGCCGCCCAGCGACCCTGCTCGACCTCAATGACAGGCGACGCTACGCCCTCGGAGTCAAGATCACGCCCAACCACCTCGCCGTGACCGAGGTGGAGATGAACAAGGAGCAAGGACCCAGCACCTCGCTCGACCTTGACATGCGCTCCCCCGGCGCTCTGGATCAGATCACCCAGGCCGTGGCCCAGGCCGCACGCTCACACCAGGACGAGCTCATGGGAGTCGGGCTTGCGATCCCAGGATTCAGCAAGCCCCAGGACCCGGACATCGTCACTGCTCCCATTCTGGGCTGGAACCAGGTGGACCTGGGTCGGCTCGTACGTGAGCGCACGGGTCTGCCGGTCATCATAGACAACGACGTCAACGCCCTCCTCCTCGCCCACCGCTTGTACTCACCCCAGCCCACAGGAGACGACCTTCTCATCACCATCGGTATCGGCATCGGGGCGGCGTTCACCAGCCAGGGGCAGATCATCCACGGCGGACGCGGCGGTGCCGGAGAGCTCGGCCATACGATGATCACTGAGAGCGACGTGCCCTGTTCCTGTGGCCTCTCCGGCTGCCTGGAGGCCCTCATCGGCGACGACGGTCTTGTCCGCCAGGCTCGCAAGGCCGGCCTGCTGACCGCAACCCAAGGCAAGGATCATCTCAATGCTCTGGCCCTGAGCGGCAATGAGGCGGCACGGTCAGTCTTCTACCACGCCGCACTGCTCCTGGGCCGCGCCGCAGCGAATCTCGTCCATCTCCTCGATCCGGACACCGTGACGATCTCTGGCGAGGGAGTCGATGTATGGCCGCTGTGGGAGGCCGGCTTCTCCCACGGGTTCAGGTCGCGCCTGCCCATCCACCGCCGGGACATCCCGGTCACGGTCCAGCCCTGGTCCGAAGACACCTGGGCGTACGGAGCGGCCTCGTTGGTCTTCGCCTCGCCCATCGTCGGCAGACGGGCGTCCTAGAAACCACTGGGCCCAGTACCCGCGAGCGATTCTTTCTGCCCGTTTCAGGAAGACAGGCATACGGGAAGCTGAGACAACAGAACCACCCGGTCCGCGAGCGCGGCGGGCGGCCTTCCAGGTGCTGGCTGGTGGTTCTATGCGTTGTCCAGGGCGCGGATCTGGGCGATGAAGTCCAGGGACCGGGCGGCGTAGCGGCGGTAGGTGTGCCAGTCGTCGTCCAGGCTGTCTGTCGCGTCGAGCTCCAGGTCCGCCAGCGCCTCGTCGCTGAGGCGGATGCCTCGCTCGGCGCACATCATGACCACGTCATGTGCGCCGAGGAATTGTTCGCCTCCGTGGAACCCTGAGAGGGTACGGCTCTTGAAGTTCAGCTGGAGTAGCGGCAGCGCCTCGTTGAGGAGAGTGTCGTAGTCAGTCCCCTCAACGTGCGTCTGGATAGCGCTCATGAACTGATGGTAACCGTCAGATCGTTGAGGTCATCGTCACCATCAGTTCATCCCCTCCGGTCACCCTGTCCTCCGCTAAGGAGCGACGGCGTCGCTGTTCACGAGACCCGCCGCTTCACGCTCTCCAAGATCGATAACAACTACTTCGACGACGAGCTGTCTTAAGCCTGTTCCTGGACCTGTCCGGGCTCGAGACCCCCGCTCCACTACCTCTCACCGAGACTTCACCTCCTCGTCGTCCCTGGTCTACCTCGCAGCTATCTATCCCCGATAGACCACAGACAGAACGAATCTGTTCCTCACCCGCAGACAGCATGCGAGACTGATGCCTTCCAACCTTGGCGACCTCATCGCGTTCCTGATCGGGCGCACAGCGCTCGTGCTCCTGGTCGTGCTCCCGGCGATGTGGGCTCTCAGCACCGTCATCCGCAGACGCCGCACACAGACCGACCACCCAGGTCGTAGCAGCCGCTACGTCGCTTCAACCCTGGCAAGCGAAGGCGAGGGCCCTAGCTGTGGCTGGCGCTGCCGCTATGCACGGATGACAACCGACCAGACCCGCTACGAGTGGGTCTGCAGGTCCTGCGGTCGCCGTATCCCCTTTGGTCGCGAGGACGAGGCACCGTGGTTTCACCAGGACCACGGAAACACAGACCCCAGACCTTAGGTCTCGTCTCAGCGCACCCGCACGTCCCGGATCCCGCCGGTGCGCGGGTAGACCACCAGCTCGAAGGAGGGCCCGCCCTCGCCGCTGCACAGCTCCTGCAACCTCGCAGGCAGCCGCTTGTCCCAGGCCGATCGGTGCCGCAGTACGTCCTGACGCTCCTCGACCACGCCGTCAGCCATCACCAGTCGGTAGCCGGCGGCTCCACTCTCCTCCTCGGTCCTGGAGTCCTTCCCCGTCTGCCAGCCCTCGCACCGCTCGACCACACGTCGTTGCGGCCCGCTGAGCGCGTCCTGGACCACCGGCGCGGCCCACCACACCGTGCAGGCGCTTGCCCCAGCAGTCAGTGGCACCAGCACCACCAGCCCCGCCACCCCCGTGACGACGAGGGCGCGAGGCCGCCCCCTCCCCATCCAGGCGAGCTGGAACGTTCCGAGGCACACGTAAGATCCCGCCGATGCCGAACACCGCCATCGCAGCCGGTATCAGTACACGCCCTGCGTATTTCAGCAGCGCGTAGGGGCCGATCGGCGAGAGCACCAGCCACATGAGCTCACCGATCACCGCGCCCAGCACGACGCCGATGATGATCCAGTCCCGAGCAGGAAGGTCACGCAGCCCCAACTTCGGCTCGTCGACGTCGGCGTTCTCGTCTTCTCGTGATGAGTCGAGCGTCACACTCACAGACTACCAAGGCCACCTGCCTCTCAGTCCGCCTCGCGGACCCGAAACATCCCGGTCAATCACCGCCGCTACCCTCTGGCCATGAGTTCAGCCCCGACCACCACGCCTGCGACCGCGGCCACCCCAGTCTCCTGTCCCACCCCAGGCGACGCCCAGCACCTGGTCCTCACCCTGTCCTGCCCGGACCGCCCCGGCATCGTCCACGCGGTCACAGGGGCACTGGCCCGTCGGGGCGGCAACATCACTGAGTCCCAGCAGTTCGGTGACGCAGAGTCCGGCCTGTTCTTCATGCGTGTGGCCGTCCTCACCCGCGTCCCGCGCACCGAGCTGGAGGCGGATATCGCCGAGCTCGCCGCCACCTACGAGGTGCGCTGGTCCCTGGACGAGGCCGACCGTCCCATCCGTACCCTCCTCATGGTCTCGAAGGAGGGCCACTGCCTGTCCGACCTGCTCTTCCGCGCCAAGAGCCAGGGCCTGCCCATCGACGTCGTCGGCGTGGTCGGTAACCACGAGACCCTGCGGGACGTGGCTGAGTTCTACGGCGTGCCCTTCCACCACATCCCCGTCACGAAGGACACCAAGGCGGAGGCCGAGGCCGAGCTGCTCTCGCTCGTGGACTCCCTGGAGGTCGAGCTCGTGGTGCTCGCCCGCTACATGCAGATCCTCTCCCCTGCCCTGTGCGAGACGCTACACGGCAACGTCATCAATATCCACCACTCCTTCCTGCCCTCCTTCAAGGGTGCCAAGCCCTACCAGCAGGCCCACGACCGCGGCGTCAAGCTCATTGGCGCCACCGCTCACTACGTGACCCCGGACCTGGATGAGGGCCCCATCATCGAGCAGGACGTCACCCGCGCCTCGCACGCCGACTCCGCCCTCCAGCTCCAGCGCAAGGGCCAGGACGTCGAGCGCCGGGTGCTCGCCCAGGCCGTCAAGTGGCACGCCGAGCACCGGGTGCTGCTCAACGGCCACCGCACCGTCGTCTTCGCCTGACGCTCGCGCGTCCGCGCACGCGCGAGCGCCTTTGCGGCACACTAGGTCTATGGCTGCCTCACGCTCTCCCAAGCCCCGTCTGGCCGTCGTCGCGTGCATGGACTTCCGTCTGGACCCGCTGGCGGTCCTGGGGCTGGACGACGGCGAGGCCTACGTCATCCGCAACGCCGGCGGCGTCCTGACCGACGACGTCCGCCGCTCGCTCGCGATCACCCAGCACGCCCTGGGGGTGGAGGAGATCGCCCTGGTCCACCACACGGACTGTGGGATGGAGGGCCTGACGGACCAGGACTTTGCGGACCGTCTGGCTCAGCGCACCGGGATCCGCCCGACCTGGCGGCCTGGGGGCTTCCGGTCCGCCGAGGCGGACCTGCGCGAGATGATGGCGGCCCTGGCCTCAGACCCGCACGTCCCGGCAGGACAGCGCGCCCGCGGCTTCGTCTACGACGTCGCCACGGGCGCCCTGACCGAGGTCAGTCACTGACGACGGCGCCGCGGCGCACCACCGTCACAGGGTTGAGCTCAGCGTCCGTGACGACGACGTCACCCCACCGTCCGGCCTCAAGCGCACCGATGCTCTCGTCGCCGATGACGCGTGCCGGCTGGACCGAGGCGGAGTAGACCGCGTCGAGCAGGTCCACTCCTCCCTTCCACGTCGTGCGCACGACGTCGATGAGGTGCGCGGTCCCGCCCGCGATAGCACCGCCGTCGGTCAGACGAGCAACACCTCCGGCGACCGTGACCGGCTGGGAGCCGAGCACGTACTCGCCGTCCGCCATCCCGGCTGCGGCCATGGCGTCGGTGATGAGGACGATGTTCTCCTTGCCCACGAGGTCAAAGACCTCGCGCACGATCTCCGGGGCCAGGTGCACGCCGTCGCCAATGAGCTCGACGACGCAGCGCCAGTCCGCTGCCCCTGCCAGGAAGGAGGGCACCGGTCCGGGCTTGCGGTGGTGGATGGGGCGCATGCCGTTGAACAGGTGGGTGACCGTCGGCAGCGGTGAGCGCACGGGCTCACCGGCCATGAGCCGCGCCTGGATGCGGGCCTCAGCATCGTCAAGCGCCTGGCGCACCGGCGCCGACTCGGAGTCAGTGTGTCCAAAGGAGGGCAGGGCGCCGCCAGCCAGCAGTGCCTCGATGACGCCGTCATCCCCCGTCACCCCGGGCTTCTCCGGCGCGATGGTCATGGTGACCACGTGCCCACACCCGAGCTCCAGCAGCTCGCGTGTCAGGGTGGCGTCGGGGTCGGTGATGTAGGTGGGGTCCTGGGCGCCGCAGCGCTCGACGGAGACGAAGGGGCCCTCGTAGTGGATCCCGGCGATCTCGCCCTCCTCGGCGAGGTCGGCGAAGAGGCGGGTGCGCTCCTTGAGGACCTCGCCGCTGGCCGTCACGCATGAGGTCACCAAGCTGGTGGTGCCGTGACGGCGGTGCTCCATGACCGCCGTCATCGCCTGCTCGCGCGTGGTGGCGTTGGGGAAGGACTCCCCGCCCCCGCCGTGGCAGTGGACGTCCACCAGGCCGGGGATGAGGTAGCCGTCCTCCGGCGCCGCGGTGGCGTGGGCGATCTCCTCACCGAAACCGGCCTGCTGGGCCTGGCTGGTCTCGCCGACCCAGGCGATATGTCCGTCAGTGATGACGACCGCGCCGTCCTCAATGATCTCGAAGGGGGTAACAACTCGGCCAGTGAAAGCAACGGTGCTCATAGGGGCCAGCCTATGCCAAGTGGTCCAGACCAGCCAGGCGAGCCGCCCCGGCTCCGAGCGCTGGCCCGGCACCCGTACGTTCTCAGCCCCGACCGGCGCTCAGCCGGGCCTCCATCCGCCCAACCGCCCGCTCGACAGCTCGCTCGAGCCTGGCTGATCGTCTGGCGTCCTGCGCCCACGTGAGCCCCTGACCCACCGGACGCACAGCGACCACGCGCCCCCGGTCCACCAGGAGGGGTCGGAACATGCCGTTCCTGGAGGGACAGATGAGGTGCTCCCCCGCCTCGTTCGTCAGGCACAGGCGGTCCTTGTAGCCCACGTGCAGCTCGTCAAAGGAGGCCAGGAACAGCGTGCCCTGGGCGGCCGCCCGGCTGCCGGCCAACAGGTCGGGCAGATCAGCGCGCATGTAGAGCACGTCATCTGCCCGCCGAGAGCCCGACGACGGCGCAGCCGCCTGCACGCTTGCCTGGCCTTCCAGCGCCCGTACCCGGCCGCGATCGCCTCCTTTGGCGACCGCACGGACCAGAGGCACAAAGCCGCGCTCAGCAGCGTCGACCTGGCCGGCAGCGAAGCCCGCGGCGTTGGTGATCTCGACGGCGTCCTCCAGCGCCCGCCGGCTCTCACCCACCGGCAGAGTGGTCCAGCGGGCCAGGTCGGCCGCGCTGACCGGGCCGTGGCTCGTGGCATACCGCCTGGCGATCTCGGCGAGCGCCTGGCGGTGTCCGTCGCCGCCATGCCCGCCGCCACTGCCCCCTGGCCCCAGATGCGCGCCGGGCAGCTGTGTGGCGTCCACGAGCAGGTGCTCGTTGCCCTGTCGCGGGCCCTGGACCAGGACGCCGGTGACGTGCAGGGCCAGGATGAGGTGGCGGCGTGCAGCGGGCTGCGGCATCCCGCGCTTAAGCAGTCCTTGAAGCACGCCGGCTTCCTGCCAGGCGGAGACGAGCTCAGCGCGGGTCAGCCCCGCCCGGCCCTCGCGGCGGGCTGCGCCGAGCGCCGCCAGCGCCGTCGTGCCTGCCCGTGAGAGGACAGTCTCATCCAGGCCGTAGTCCCGGCGGTCGCCTGCCATCCAGCCATCCATGCGGTGGGCCAGGGCCACCCGCATCCAGTGGTGGTCCGCCGCCGTGGTGATGTGCACCGTGCCGCGCATGGGCCAGGAGCGAACCAGTGCTCCGGCCTGGAAGGCGGCGTCAACGTCCTGACGTGTCAGTCCTACCGGCACGCGCGAGAGGATCGCGTGAGGCACAGCTGACGGCTGCTGGCCCTGGATGGCCAGCTGGCGTCGCACTGCCTCCGCCGGGTCCGGCGCCTGGGTCTGTGCCACCAGGCCCTGAGCCACGATGCGCAGGAGCGACTTCTCACGGGCAGACGAGCCCGGGGCCGCCAGCTGACGGGCGGGGCTGCGCTTCGACGTCGTCATCAAGCCTCCTTGCCTGGCACCGGGAGCAGGGGCCTGGGTCTCGTGCGCGGACGGGCTCAGAATAGCCGCGAGCTGGGATCGTCCATCCCACGCATGGCGTCGTAGTCCAGCACGACGCAGCGGATACCGCGGTCCTCGGCCAGGACCCGGGCCTGCGGCTTGATCTGTTGGGCGGCGAAGACACCGCGGACCGGGGTCAGCAGCGGGTCGCGGTCGAGCATGTCGAGGTAGCGGGTCAGCTGCTCGACACCGTCGATCCCGCCCACGCGCTTGACCTCCACCGCGATCGCGTGGCCCTCGCCATCGCGGACGAGCAGGTCCACCGGGCCGATCGGGGTGGGGTACTCCCGGCGCACCAGTCGGCAGCCGGGCCCAATGAGCTCGGTCTGCTCGGCCAGGAGCTCCTGCAGGTGAGCCTCCACGCCGTCCTTGGTCAGTCCCGGATCCACGCCCAGGTCCATCGACTCATCCGAGAAGACCTCGAACAGACGAATGACGAGCCGGTCGTCCGTCTTGGTGGCCGAGACCTCCCAGCGCTGGACCACGCCGATCTCGGCGTCTTCCTCGTCTACCTCGACCTCCGCCAGCCGCGCGGGAGGGCTCATCCAGTTCAGCGGCTTGTAGGAGCCGCCGTCGGAGTGGACAAGCACCGAGCCGTCGGCCTTGACCATGATGAGGCGCTTGGCTCGGGGAAGGTGGGCGTCCAGGCGACCGGAGTAGTCCACGGAGCAGGAGGCAATGACAACACGCACGCCGGGCAGCCTACCGGCACTGCCTGGCACGGCCTAGCCACCCGGCAGTCCGTAGCCTCCTGTCGCCATCACCCGGCCCGCCTCCTCCAGGGCCCCGCCGTGCCGTACAGCCCGACCCCCAGGATCGCCTCGATCGGCGCCGGGGTGGCAGCGCTCGGCCAGGCTGCGCCGTCGTCCCGCTTAGTCCCAGGCCCTGCCACCGGAGGGGCTGGCAGACCCTGGTAGGCATGGCGCCGGGGGACGCCTAGAACAGTCGCGGCTGCGTGGGCGCCGCCGACTCCAGCCACGCCACCAGGGCCGAGTGGGAGTCCTCCAGCATGCCCAGGTCGTAGCGTGCCTGGCCCACCTGGCAGGCCACGTCGACGACGCGACCGGCGGTACCCCGCCGTCGTGCGTCCGTCAGAACCATGTCCTCGCGAGGCATACGGAACTTCGGGCGCCAGGACAGGGAGATGAGCCGGTACCACTCCACCGCCTCGTCACCGAAGCAGGCGACCCCGCTCATCCAGCGGCGGTCCTGCGGACGGCGCAGCGCGCACTCAAAGGAACCGACCTGGCTGGCCAGCAGGCGCACCCGCAGAAGGATGAGGGCGACGAGCACCAGCGCGGCGGCAAGCACCGCAAGCACGCACCAGCCCGTTGCCGTCATCTCAGTCCAGGTTCTCCGAGTCGGTCGCCACGACGTGCTCGCTGACCAGGTCAATGTCCGAGGCGTCGTCTCCGGTGATCTCGGAGTCGACGCGGTCGGCCGCCACCGTGACGACGTCCTGGTCCACCGAACAGAAGCCGCCGGCAACCTCAAGGGTCACAGACTCACCCTCCACGGTCTCGATCCGTACCCCGCCACGGCCCAGCAGAGCCAGGACCGGCTGACGACCAGGCAGCACACCCAGCTCGCCGTCGATCAGCGGGACCGAGACGCTGCGGGCGCTGCCCTGCCAGGCCGTCCCCCCGCGACGGGAGACGACCTCGGCGCTCAGCTCACGCGTACCCGCCATGGTCACTTCTCGGCAAGCTCAGCGGCGCGACGCTCGAGGTCCTCGATGCCGCCGATGTTGTAGAAGGCCTGCTCAGGCACGTGGTCGTAGTCGCCGTCGGCGATGCGCTTGAAGGCCTCGATGGTCTCGCTCAGCGGCACCGTGGAGCCCGGAACGCCGGTGAACTTCTCAGCCATGTAGGTGTTCTGGGACAGGAACTGCTCGATGCGGCGGGCACGGTTGACCGTGACCTTGTCCTCCTCGGACAGCTCGTCCACACCCAGGATCGCGATGATGTCCTGCAGCTCCTTGTTCTTCTGCAGGATGGACTTCACGCGGGTGGCGACCTCGTAGTGCTCCTCGCCCACGAACTGGGGGGCAAGCAGGCGCGAGGAGGAGGCCAGCGGGTCCACGGCCGGGTAGATACCACGGGAGGCGATCTCACGAGAGAGCTCGGTGGTGGCGTCCAGGTGCGCGAAGGTCGTGGCCGGAGCCGGGTCGGTGTAGTCGTCAGCAGGCACGTAAATGGCCTGCAGCGAGGTAATTGAGTGACCGCCCGCGGAGGTGATGCGCTCCTGGAGCTGACCCATCTCGTCGGCCAGGTTCGGCTGGTAACCCACGGCCGAGGGCATGCGCCCCAGCAGCGTGGAGACCTCAGAGCCGGCCTGGGTGAAACGGAAGATGTTGTCGATGAACAGCAGCACGTCCTGGTGCTGGACGTCGCGGAAGTACTCCGCCATCGTCAGCGCGGACAGCGCCACACGCAGACGCGTGCCCGGCGGCTCGTCCATCTGGCCGAATACGAGGGCGGTCTTGTCAAAGACGCCGGCCTCGTCCATCTCGACGATGAGGTCGTTACCCTCACGGGTACGCTCACCCACACCGGCGAAGACGGAGACACCGCCGTGGTTCTGGGCCACACGCTGGATCATCTCCTGGATGAGGACGGTCTTGCCCACACCCGCACCACCGAACAGGCCGATCTTGCCACCCTGGACATAGGGGGTGAGCAGGTCGATGACCTTGATGCCGGTCTCAAACATCTGCTCCTTGGCCTCGAGCTGGTCGAAAGCCGGGGGCTGGCGGTGGATCGGCCAGCGCTCGGTCACCTCAAGCCTCTCGCCCGGGGCGAGGTTGAGGACCTCACCGGTGACGTTGAAGACGTGACCCTTGGTCACGTCACCGACCGGCACGGTGATCGGGGCGCCGGTGTCACGAACCTGGGAGCCACGCACCAGGCCGTCGGTGGGCTTGAGGGAGATCGTGCGCACGATGTTGTCCCCCAGGTGCTGGGCAACCTCGAGGGTGATCTCGTGGTCCTCGTCCCCCTCGCCGGTGCCCTTGATGGTCACCTTGAGGGCGTTGTACATCTCCGGGATGGCGTCGGGCGGGAACTCGACGTCGACGACGGCGCCGATGATCCGCGTGATGCGTCCGGTCCCGGGGGTTGCCGCCGGGGCGGTGGTGGTCTCGTCAGCCATGATCCGTATCTTCCGTGTCCGTGTCTGGCAGTGGTCGGTGGGCTTGTGGGATCGCTACTCAGCGGCCAGGGCGTCGGCACCCGAGACGATCTCAGAGATCTCCTGGGTGATGTCTCCCTGGCGCGCCTGGTTGGCGAGCCTGGTGTAGGTGTTGATGAGGTCCTCAGCATTGTCCGTGGCCGTGTGCATGGCCTGCTGGCGGCTGGCCAGCTCCGAGGCCGCGGCCTGGAGGAGGGCGTTGCGGATGCGGCTGCGCACGTAGCGGGTCAGCAGCGCATCCAGGACCAGCTCAGCTGAGGGAGCAAACTCGTAGAGCGGGGCAGCACCGGTGGCCTCAGCCTTCTGGTACTCCGTGCCGCGCACGTGGTCCTCACGGTCCAGCTCGCTGGGACCGTCCACGTCCACGACGGTCAGCGGAAGCATCCGCCGGACCTCGGGGACCTGGGAGACCATGGAGACGTACCGGGTGAAGACGATATGCACCTCGGCGACGCCCCCTTGCTCGGCAGGAGCCAGGAAGCTCTCCAGCAGAGCCTGGGCGATGTCCTCGATCATCTCCTCGCCGGGGCGATCTGACTCGCCGGTCCAGGACCGCTCGACCTCACGCTCGCGGAAGGAGAAGTAGGACAGGGCCCGGCGTCCGGCGGTGAAGACCACCGGCTCCTTGCCCTCCTCGACGAGCTGGTCGATCAGCCGCTCCGACTCACGCAGGACGGTGGCGGAGTAGGCGCCGGCCATGCCTCGGTCCGAGGTGACCACGAGGACCGCCACCCGCTTGGTGTCGCTGCGCTCCTGGGTGATGGGGTGGTCAAGGCTGGAGTGGGTACCAACGGCGGCCACCGCCTGGCTCAGGGCGTGGTCATAGGGCCCCGCCTCCTGAGCGTTGCGACGTGCAACACCGATCCGCGAGGAGGCGATGAGCTCCATCGCCCTGAAGACCTTCTGGAGGGTCTGGGTGGAGCGGATCCGCTGCTTGTAGACGCGCTGGTTGCCTGCCACGTCAGCCCCTCTTGAGCACGATCTGCTCGCTCGTGCGCTCGGCCGGGGCCTCGTCCTCGGCAGCGGCGACCTCGCCGGTCAGCAAGTGGTCGCCAGCCGCGTAGGAGCTGCGGAAGGCCTCGACGTCTGCCTTGAGCTGGGCCTCGGTCTCCTCGGTCAGCTGCCCGGTGGAGCGGATGGTCTCCAGCACCGAGGAACTGCGACGCAGGTAGCCCAGCAGAGCCGCCTCGAAGGGCAGGACCTCACTGACCTCGAGGTCGTCGAGGTAGCCGTTGGTGCCCGTCCACACGCTCACGACCTGCTCCTCCACGGGGTAGGGCGTGAACTGCGGCTGCTTGAGCAGCTCCATGAGGCGCTCACCGCGGGTGAGCTGCTGGCGCGTGGCGGCGTCCAGGTCAGAGGCGAACATCGCGAAGGCCTGCATCGAGCGGTACTGGGCAAGCGTGAGCTTGAGCGTACCGGCGACCTTCTTCATCGCCTTGATCTGGGCCGCGCCACCCACACGGGAGACCGAGATACCCACGTCGACGGCGGGACGCTGGTCCGCGTTGAACAGATCGGACTGAAGGAAGATCTGACCGTCGGTGATGGAGATGACGTTGGTCGGGATGTAGGCGGAGACGTCGTTGGCCTTGGTCTCGATGATGGGCAGTCCCGTCATCGAGCCGGCGCCCAGGTCGTCGGAGAGCTTGGCGCAACGCTCCAGCAGACGCGAGTGCAGGTAGAAGACGTCACCGGGGTAGGCCTCGCGGCCCGGCGGACGGCGCAGCAGCAGCGATACCGCTCGGTAGGCCTCGGCCTGCTTGGACAGGTCGTCAAAGACGATGAGCACGTGCTTGCCGGCGTACATCCAGTGCTGGCCGATAGCCGAACCGGTGTAGGACGAGAGGTACTTGAATCCCGCCGGGTCTGAGGCCGGGGAGGCGATGATCGTCGTGTACTCCAGGGCACCGCGCTCCTCCAGGGTGGCGCGCACCGAGGCGATGGTCGAGCCCTTCTGGCCGGTAGCTACGTAGATGCAGCGCACCTGCTTGTCCGGGTCCCCGCTGTCCCAGGCAGCCTTCTGGTTGAGGATGGTGTCCAGGGCGATCGCGGTCTTACCGGTCTTGCGGTCACCGATGATGAGCTGGCGCTGACCACGACCGATCGGGATCATCGAGTCAATGGCCTTGAGCCCGGTCTGCAGGGGCTCGTGCACGGACTTACGGGACATGACGCCGGGAGCCTGGAGCTCCAGGGCGCGCCTGCCTTCGGAGGCGATCTCGCCCAGGCCGTCGATCGGGCGGCCCAGCGGGTCGACGACGCGTCCCAGGTAGCCGTCGCCTACCGGCACGGACAGGACCTCTCCGGTGCGGCGGACCACCTGGCCCTCGTCGATGCCGGTGAAGTCGCCCAGGACGACGACGCCGATCTGGCGCTCGTCCAGGTTCATCGCCAGTCCCGCGGTGCCGTCCTCGAAGGTCAGCAGCTCGTTGGCCATGACGCCGGGCAGGCCTTCGACGTGGGCGATGCCGTCCGCGGCGAAGACGACGTGACCGACCTCCTCGGCAGCCACCTCGGCGGGCTTGTAGGACTCGACGAACTCGTCGAGCGCGGAGCGGATCTCCTCCGGCCTGATGGTCAGGTCAGCCATCTGTCGTCTCCTTGTGGGTGGTGGAACCGGTCCAAGGACCGGGACGTGTGGTGTGGGCGGCGTCAGGACGCCAGAGCCGCCCGCAGGTCGTGGATGGAAGAGCTCACGGTGGAGTCAATGACAACGTTCCCGACGGTGACCTTGGCCCCGCCGACGACGGCAGGGTCGACCATCGTGTTGAGCTCGACGTCGCTTCCCAGCCTGCGCTGCAGGACCGCGATGAGGCGCCCCTCCTGCTGACGGGTCATGGGCACAGCGGTCACGACGTCAGCGATGACGCGTGACTGCATCGCGGCTGCCAGCTCGGTGACGCGGCGCAGGTTGCGCGGGACGCCGCCCTCAGTACGGTGACGCACGCACCAGGTCAACAGGCTCATCGCCGGTGCCGACAGGCGCGTGGCGAACAGGGAGCGGGCCAGACGTACCCGGTCCTCCGTCGTCGTGCGCCGCGAGGGCTCGAGCGCCTGACGTAGGTCACGGTTGGCCGTGATGACGTCGGTGACGTCGAAGAGCTCCTGCTCGACGTCGTCGACCGTCCCGTCGGCGCGTGCACCCGCCAGGACCGAGGCGATACCCAGGTCGTGGAGAGAGGAGATGAGGTCGACGGGGGCGGACCAGCGCCCACGCACCATCCCCTGGAGGAGCTCGACGACGCGCGCGTCGACCTTGCCCTCCAGCAGACGGCCCACGAGCGCCGCCTTGTCCTCGCCGTCGCGACCGGGGTCCGTCAGCGGCCCGGCGAGCCGGGCCTTGGCAACCTGGTGAGCCAGGGCGAGGATCTGCTCACCCAGCTCCTGCCCCGCGGCGCCGGCAGCGACGAGCACGGGGTCCCAGGCCTGACGAGCCGCGTCCCGAGACGCGGAGGTTCCGGTGTTCACCGAGCCTCCCCGTGGGCGGCTTCCTGGGCCAGGGCGTCGGTGTCAGACTCCAGGCTGTCCAGGAAGCGGTCGATGACCCGGGAGGAGACCGCGGCGTCGCTCAGCTGTTCACCAACGATCTTCTCCGCGAGCGAGGTCGCCAGGAGGCCGACGTCGGAGCGCAGCGAGATCTGAGCGGCCTGCCTGTCAGCCAGGATCTGGCGCTGGGCGGCCTCCAGGGCGCGTCCGGCCTCAGCCTGGGCCTCGGTGCGGGCCTGAGCGATAATGAGTCGAGCCTCGTCCTGGGCCTGGTCACGGATCTGGGCCGCCTCGCGGCGGGCGTCCTCAACCAGGCGCGCAGCCTTGAGCTCGGCGTCCTTCTGGTCCTCCTTGGCCTTGTCAGCCAGGGCCAGGCCCTCCTCGATCTTCTTCGTGCGCTCGTCCAGCACCGCGGTGAAGCGGGGCAGAGCGAAGAAGATGAGGAGCCCAGCGATCAGCAGGAAGGCAATCGTGCCCCACACCAGGTCATAGCTGTGCGGCAGCAGGATATTGCCCTCGCTGCCAGAGGCAGCCAGGACCGCCGGCGCGAGGGCCGTGGACAGGGTTAGTGAGGTCATGGAGGCGACCGCCCCAGATCAGAAGACGAAGCCCGCGGCGAAGCCGAGCAGACCCAGAGCCTCGATGAGGGCGGCACCAATGAACATGTTGGTGCGCAGGGCGCCGGCAACCTCAGGCTGGCGGGCAGTGCCCTCCTGGGTCTTGGCCACGAGCAGGCCGATACCGATGCCCGGGCCGAGCGTGGCGAGGCCGTAGCCGATGGTCGCGAGGTTTCCCTCCATGGTTTCTCCTTGTGTTCGCACGAACGGGCCAGTGCCTGCTCGCTGGTGTGAGAGGTATTGAGATGTGCGGAAGGTCAGGTCAGTGCGTGTTGATCGAGGACTCGATGTACACAGCCGTCAGCAGAGCAAAGATGTAAGCCTGCAGCGCCGCGACGAAGAGCTCGAAGAGCACGAAGACGATCGCGACGGAGAAGGTCACCACGCCCATAGCCTTCATGGCCCCTGCGGCGTAGAGGAAGAAGTAGTTGGTCGCTGCGTAGCACAGGGCCAGCAGTAGGTGGCCGGAGACCATGTTGGCCAGGAGTCGGATGGTCAGGGTCACCGGCCTCATGATGAGGTTGGAGAGGAACTCGATGGGGATGATGAGCGGCCACAGCAGCTTGGGTACGCCACCAGGCAGCACCGATCCGCGCAGGAACCCACCCACCCCGTGGTTCTTGACCCCGGCGTAGGCGAAGGCGATGTAGGCCACCACCGCGTAGACGATCGGCATACCGATGACGCTGGTGGCAGCGATGTTCAGACCCGGGATGATGCCCGAGATGTTCATGAACAGCACGCCCAGGAAGATCGTGGTGATGATGGGGACGTAGGGGTGGGCGCGTTTCTTGCCGATGATCTCCTCGGCGATGTTGACGCGGGCGAAGTCCAGCAGCATCTCGCACACGTTCTGGAAGCGCCCGGGAACAACCTTGGCCCGCGCGGCACCGATGCCGAAGAAGAGCAGGAGGGCGGCCACCATGATCAGTCGCACCATCATGATGCGGTTGAGCTCAAAGGGCGTGCCGACGAAGGCGAAACTCTTCGGGAAGAAGTCCGAGATTGAAGGAGGCTCGAAGCCGTCGACCTCGCTCGCAGCCGGTGCGAGTGCGGACAGGCTGGCCGCCAGGGCAGCGCTCCTGATCACCAGACCTCCTTTGGATGATGGGATACCGTCGGGACGGGACGGCGTCGTGCGTCACTCTAGCCGAAAGTGACGCGTGGTCCACCTCAGTCGTCGGTGTCCTGAGGAGGTTGGACGGTCAGTGTGCGGCCTGTGGCCAGGCTGCCGACCTCGACAGCCGTGACCGCGAGAAGGATCACAGCCAGGCTGGCGAAGAACCAGCCCGCAGAGAAGCTGGCCTTGTACGGTCCGGCAAGCACCACCACGGCGACCATGACCACGATCTTGGCGGCGAAGGAGATCATGACGCCGCTGGAGGCCAGCAGCGGGTAGCGATCCCACGGCACAGCCAGTGCCGCCGCCGTCACGATCGTCAGCACGGCTCCTGCCCCGGCTCCCCACAGCACACCGGACCAGGCCTGACCGCCTGTCACCCCTCCCCCTGCCAAGGCCAGGGCCGCCAGCACGAGGCCGACGACGAGCACACGCCGAGCAGTACGGCGGAAGACCTCCTGGTGGCTGAGCGGGCCAGGAGGCGGTGGCGTGGGAGTCATGAAAGGTCCTTCGGGCGGATCCGGCGGGTCGTCATGCGTCGGCGCCAGGCCTGACGCAGGCCCGGCATGAGGTCAACCGTCATGAGGACGGTGAACACCAGGGCGATTCCTGCCCCGGGCAGCACCCAGCGCAGGGGGAAGAAGGCCATCGCTGCCACGGAGTAGGAGGCGACGGCGGCCCACAGGTACATCACGAGCACGGCACGGCGGTGGGAGTGCCCGGCAGCCAGGAGGCGGTGGTGCATATGCATACGGTCGGGATGGAAGGGGCTGTGGCCCGCCCGGGTACGCCGCACGATCGCCATCATCATGTCCGTCAGCGGCAGCAGGAGGACGGCCAGGGGCAGCAGGATCGGCAGGAAGACCGGCAGGGCCGTCTGCCCGGCGAAGGCACCAGGATCGATCTGGCCGGTGACGATGATCGTGCCCGCGGCGGACAGCAGCCCCAGCTGCATCGAGCCGGAGTCCCCCATGAAGATCTTGGCGGGATGGAAGTTGTGCGGCAGGAACCCCAGGCAGATGCCCAGCAGCGCCGCGACCACCGTAGCCGCCAGCGAGGTGTAGGAGCCCGGCGAGGTTATGCGCGTCAGCACGTAGACGTAGGCGAAGAAGGCACTGGCACCGATGCCGATGATGCCGGCCGCCAGCCCGTCCAGACCGTCGACGAAGTTGACGGCGTTGATTGCCGCAACCACCACGAGCACCGTGGAGATCAGTGACAGGCGCGAGGAACCGATGGTCAGCCCGCCAATGGGGAAGGTAATGAGCTGGACTCCCTGCCACGCCATGAGGCCGGCCGCCAGCACCTGCCCGGAGAGCTTGGTCAGCCAGTCCAGGTCCCACAGGTCATCGATGACACCCAGCAGGCACACCAGCCCCGCTCCCAGCACCACGGCCCAGGCCGAGCGGTCGATGACGCCTCCGAGGAAGGGCACGCGCGAAGCCACCGCCATCGCCGTGGCGAAGCCCGCGAACATCGCCACCCCACCCAGGCGGGGGATCGGCGTGGAGTGCACGTCTCGGGCACGCACCGGCGTCAGGGCGTTGGTGACCAAGGCGACGTGCCGGACCACGGGGACCGTCAGGTAGGTGACAGCCGCCGCGATAAGCATGATGAGCAGGTAGAGCCTCACGGACGCGGGACCTCGCTGCCGGCCGTCATCGGGGACGCTCCCGCCTGCGTGAGGACCGGGTCCAGGACGACGGCGAGCTGGCTGAGTGAGAGCACGCCGTCGCGGATGATACGGGGAGAGTAGGCATGATCCCCGGCCAGCGAGACGATCGTGGAGGGGACTGGGCCCGGGGTGGCTCCGCCGTCGAGCAGGAGAATGTCCCCCTCGCTGCGGTCGGGCGAGCCGGCGCCCGGTGAGCCGGCCTCGCGCACGCGGCCGGGGAAGGCCACCCGCGCGCTGGCAGCGTCTGTAGCCGGGGGCTGACCGGTGTGGTTAGCGCTGGTGACCGCCATCGGGCCGGTGGCGCGCAGCAGCTCCAGGGCGAGAGGGTGGTCAGGCATGCGCACAGCGATAGTCCCGCCGGTCTCCCCCAGGTCCCAGCCCAGGTCCGGTGCGGCGTCCAGGATGATGGTCAGGGCACCGGGCCAGAAGGCCTCCATCAGCGCCTGGGCGGCAGGCGGCAGCGCTCCGACCACGCCGTCGAGCTGGTCAGGCCCTGCGACGAGAACGGGCGGGGGCATCTGGCGCCCGCGGCCCTTGGCTGCCAGCAGGCGTGCAACGGCGGCCGCGTCCGAGGCGAGAGTGCCGATGCCGTAGACCGTGTCGGTCGGGATGATGACGAGCCCCCCGTCACGCACATGCGCGACGACGGTACTCAGGGTCCGGTCCTCGTTCACGTCGGTCATCCTCCCACGATCCTGCTCACCCCCGGTGACCGCCTCACACGATGCGCCGCGCGGCGGCCCAGCGAGTGAGCTCGTTGCGGTTGGACAGTTGAAGCTTGCGCAGCACAGCGGATACGTGTGTCTCCACCGTCTTGACCGAGATGAAGAGCTCGGAGGCACACTCCTTGTAGGTGTAGCCGCGGGCGATAAGCCGCATGACCTCGCGCTCACGCGCAGACAGGCGGTCCAGCTCGGAGTCGGCCACGGCGACCTCTCCCGTCCCTGCCCCGAAGGCGTCCAGGACGAATCCGGCCAGCCGCGGGGAGAAGGCGGCGTCACCGGCGGCCACGCGCCGCACGGCCTGGGCCAGGTCCGCGGTGGAGATGGCCTTGGTGACGTAGCCCCGGGCGCCCGCGCGGATGACGCCGACGACGTCCTCGGAGGCGTCGGAGACGCTCAGCGCCAGAAAACGGGTGGCAGGCACGTCATGGCAGGAGGCCACGACCTCTGTCCCTCCCCCACCGTTGCCGCCGGGCAGGTGGACATCGAGGAGGACGACGTCGGGCGCAAGCGCGTGGACCGCAGCAATCGCACCCTCGACGTCGTCCGCTTCGGCCACCACCTCGAGGTCGGCGGCGTGGGAGGTCAGCTCAGCGCGCACCCCGGCACGTACCAGGGCGTGGTCGTCAACGACGAGGAGTCGTAGGCGGGCAGGAGCCCCGCTGCCAGTCTCCTGTGAGGCAGAGCCGGCGGGGAGGGAGGAGGTCGAGGCCATCATGATCCTGAGGATACGGAGGTGGGACGGTGCGAGGAGGACGAGGAAGATGCGGGGAGGGAGGACGTGAGTGCCAGATGGACCTCGGTGCCCTGCTCCAGACGGCGGATCCTGGCCTGGCCACCGTGGCGAGACATGCGGGCGATGATCGACTCGCGCACGCCGTGGCGGTCGGAAGCGATCTCGTCGAGATCGAAGCCGGTCCCACGGTCTCGCACGAAGACCTCCAGGCTCTCCGCCGCGATCTCGGCATAGACGCTGACCGGTGGGGCGCCGTGGCGCACGGCGTTGGATAGGGCTTCACGCGCCGCGGCCACGACGACCTCGGTCTCACGGTCCGGGGCACGGTCCCCGACGATGACCAGGTCGATCCCCACGCCGTAGCGGTCCTCGATCTCCCCCACCAGGTCCCGCACGGCATCGGCCACCGAGGTGCCGGCCTCCGGACGGTCGGTATAGAGCCAGGCACGCAGCTCCCTCTCCTGGGAGCGCGCCAGACGGGCCACGGTCTCAGGCTCGTCCGCCCGCTTGCGGATGAGGGTGAGGGTCTGCAGGACAGAGTCGTGAAGGTGAGCGGCGATGTCCGCGCGCTCGGCCTCGCGCACCTCAGCGGCGCGGGCCTGGTTCATGGCCCGGTTGGTCTGCAGCCACACGGGCGCGAGCACGAGCGCGATGCAGATCACCAGCGCACCGCCCGTCAGCGCTCCGGTCAGCAGGACCCGTGGAGGGGTGTCCGCGCCGATGACCAGGAGGATGCCCACGGCGGCCAGGACGACCCCGCCTGCCAGGCGCAGTGTGGCGCCGCGGTCACGCTCAGGCCCGGTCACAGCGTCAATCTGGGACCAGGACAGGGCTGCGCCTGCTGCGATGACCAGGGCCGGCAGCAACCACTGCCCGGCCGGGAGGTAGCCGGCCCGCCACACGGTGATGAGCAGCGCGGCGAGTACGAGCGCGCCTCCACCCAGCAGCGTGGTGGCGTTGGCGGACAGACGTGAGGCGCCGTCGGAGGGGGACTGCAGGCGTGAGGCGAGCCGGGCGCGCGCTGGCGGGACTTGACCGGCGGCCTCAGCCCAGGGATCGCCGGCTGGCACGAAGGCCCATAGCAGGAGATAGAGCAGGACGCCCGCTCCCGCCATGAAGGCAGCCGCCACCATAGCGAGACGGACCCCGGCCACCGCCAGTCCCAGGTGCGCGGCCAGACCGGCACAGACTCCGCCGACCACACGGCGTGGAGCCTCTTGGGGCAGGGGCGTGCCGTGAGCACCGGGGACCACGGCGGACGCAGAGGCACGCAGAGGGCGGCGCAGCGGCAGGCGCGTGGAGGCGCGTCGTGGTGTGGCCGTCGTCGTCATGGCTCCATCGTGGCACGTGGGTGAGACAGAAATACCTCCCTGAGGGTGGAACCAGGGGCGCGGAGTCGAGGAATCAGGGGCGGCTCAGGGTCTCCCCTCATCGCGCTGGGACAGGCCCGCCCGGGAGCATAGAGCCATGAGCAATCCCGAGCAGCCTTCACAGGCCCCCCACGATCCCGCCCAGGGCGGCGAGCAGTCCGCTGGCCCGTCCGCGCAGGCCGAAGCCGGCTTCCAGGCGGGCCCTGGCTACCAGGCGGGTCCTGGGCACCCAGGCCCGCAGCCAGACCCCACCGGCTACCACTACCAGGCCCCTGGGGGTCCGCGTCCCACCGATGGCTTCTTTGACTCCGTGCGTCGCACCGGCCTGGTCCGCACCGAGCAGCGGTGGGTCGGTGGTGTGGCTGGTGGGCTGGCACGTCGCCTCGGCGTCGATCCCGTGCTCGTGCGCTGCGTGTGGGCGGTGCTGTGCGTCTTTACCGGCGTCGGGCTCATCATCTACGGGCTGGGCTGGGCGCTCATGCCTGAGGAGCGTGACGGGCGCATTCACGTCCAGCAGGCCTTGGAGGGCGATGTCGACGCCGGCCTGGCTGGCGCGATTGCCGCCATCCTCGCCGGTGCGGCGCTCAGTGACCACGGCATACTGCCTGGGTGGTTCGTCGGTGAGGGCCTCGGCCACGTGATCGCCGGTATGGCATGGTTCGGTCTCAACGTGGCCGTCGTGTGTCTGGTCGTCTGGGCCGTGGTACGGGTGATCCAGCGTCGGCGTGAGCACCGTCAGGCTCAGACTGCGGCAATGGCAGCAGGACCTGTGCCTCCTCAGGGCACGGCGGCGTGGCAGGCGCCGCGCTCGGCAGCCGCGCCTCAGCCCGGACCGGCACCTGCAGCTACGCCTCAGCCCGCGCCGGCACCGGCCGCTACGCCTCAGCCCGGACCAGCGCCCTCAACTGCCCAGGCGCCGGCTGGCAGTGGCCCACGACCGGTCTACACCTACAGCGGAGCACCTGGAGGTGCCAGAGTGTCGACGCCACCGCCGTCGGCCGCCGCCCCGGCACGCCCGCTCCAGCCGGTCCAGCCTCCGCGTCCCCCCAAGCCACGAGTCCCCGGTCCTGGCCGCACGGTCTCGCTCATCGTCCTGGGCCTGGCCCTCCTCGCGCTGGCAGCCAGCGTCCTGGGGGTCTCGACTGGCACGCTGGGTGTGCTGGGCGCCGGGCTCGTGGCGGCGGGTGCCGTCGTCGGCCTGCTGGGGCTGGGGGTGACCATCAGCGCGCTGCGAGGTCGGCGTGGTGGCTGGATGACCGGCTTCGGCTGGCTGGCCGCCTTCGCGGCCGTCCCCGTCCTCGCCCTGGGAACCGCGTTTCCCTCCGGATCTGTCTCGGGCGCCGTCGAGCTGCGTCCCGTGGTCGTGACCGTCACTGACCGGATGCTCCAGGACGCTGCCCAGTCGAGGGACAAGGTGCTGGACCTTGGATCCTACGGAGCCGCTGACGTGACTGTGGATCTCACGAAGCTCGGCGACGGCCCGTACCCGGTCAAGAACGTCACGATCGAGGTCGGCAGTGGCGCGATTCGTCTGCTCACCAAGCAGACCCAGAGCATGGAGGCCATCACCGCTGTCAACCTCGGCACTCTGCACGGCGACGTCCACGGGCGCTGGACGGCTGACGGTGCCCAGACCGACCTGACCAGCACGACGTGGCCGGAGAGATTCACCTTCTCCGGAGAGCGCCTGCTGTCCACCGTCATCTACGAGAACGACGGCCTGTCCACCCACGCCACGCTGCGCTCGGAGAATGCCGCAGCGGAGGAACCGGCACTGAGCATCAAGGCCGTGCTCGGCATGGGAGAGATCGCCGTGTCCGAGAGAGCAGCAGGCTCACCATTCTGGGCCGGCTACAAGATGGGCGACTACTGGATCGTCGACTCGTGGACGGATGTCAAGGGCAAGACTCACTCCGACTCTGATCTACCGATTCCTGACATGACGCACCCGGTCGTCTCCGCAGGGCAGGCCAACCAGTGCCTGACGCAGGCCAAGGCCCTGTCCGCCAAGCAGTACGCCAGCCAGGACGAGGAGGACCTGAACTCCTATGAGAACTCCGACGAGTGGGTCACGCTGGACAACCTCAGCTCGCTGACCCCGACCGCTAAGGCGGCGATGGCCAGCTGCCTAGACCAGGTCATTGCCACGGGCTCCGTGCCCAAGGAGGGCACCACCACCGCCACGGATCCCTCAGCCACCCCGAGCCCGTCCGCTGAGGCCGAGCCCACCGCTACCCAGTCCGCTCAGCCCGCCGCATGAGCGCCACCCCATCGTCTCAGCAACCCTTACCAGGAGAAGAAGCCATGACCTCCCCCACCCAGCCGATGTCCGCCCCCTCGCCTGCCGATCTGCCGACCACCGTCATGTCTCCGGAAGATGCTGAGGCAGCCGCGGAGAAGACCCCTCAGGTCACTGAGGTCCTTCCAGGCGCTGCGCCGACCGAGGCGTTGCCCACGACTGCCGCCACCGAGCAGCTGTCTCAGGCAGGTTGGTCCGCGCCTGCCACGGCAGATGACCTGGCGCCGACCGACCCTCTGGAGGCGATCCGCTCCACCCGCCCCTGGCCTGGCGCACGCAGCGGCGAGGAGGCCGGACGCGCATCCGCCATCTCCGCCTCCAGCGCTGAGCAGGCACGCAGCCTCGGCGCGAATCCGCAGGACCCCGAGGTCGTGTGGTCCGGATCCTCGCTGGCCAGGGGGCCCGAGGCCGAGGAGCCGGCTCGTCGCTCCGGCCCGCGCCCGGGGACCCTCCTGTGGGGCCTCATCCTGGTCACGATCGGCGTGGTGCTGCTGGCTACGGGACTAGGGCTGAGGATCGACCCGGTCAGCGCGGCGATCGTCCTGCTGGCAGCGGCCGGGGCAGCGTTGCTCGTCATCGCGGTCCTGCCCAAACGCCGTCCCGCTCGCTGAAGTCCTGTTCTGGCGGGTCGTCTCCCCCGAGCGCGTCGCTTCAGGCCCTGGACAGTCGGTTCGGGTGCGGCAAGCATGGGAACCGACTGTTCACCACCTAAAGCGACGAACTGACGCAGCCAGCCAGGCAACCCCAGCCCACCGCGGCTCACACAGGACGAAGCCCTCGGGCCCGGTCTCCCGGGCCCGAGGGCCTGTGTCACTGAGGTGCTCGACGTGGGTTCCCAGGCCCACGGAGCGCTCCTCCTTCACCGAAGCGACTGCCCCGAGCTCCCTAGTACTCGTGGCCGTCTCGGTCCAGGCCGGTCATCGGGTTCCCCAACCCTCGTGACCTGTTCCGTCCGGCGGTGACTCATATGTAACCCGCTCACCCTGAACAATCACCCCCCGGGAACCTGAAAAATCCATGGGAAATACTCGCCGCCCGTCTCCCCGAGCTCTCCTACGCCCTTGTTCCCCGATTCGCTCCTAGCAACACCGGTCCCGTCCCAGCACCTGCTCCCCTAGCCTGGCCACGGCACCGCACCGCGCGCCCCCACGTCCCGCACCTGCGGAAGGATCCTCATGATCACCACCCTGGATGGCACCACGCCTCTCGCTCACAACACCCAGATGCCGATGATCGGCTACGGCACCTGGCAGGTCACCGACGCCGCCCAGGCCACGGCCGGCGTCAAGGAGGCAATCGCCGCCGGTTACCGCCACATCGACACCGCCGCCGTCTACGGCAACGAGGAAGCCGTGGGCCGCGGTATCGCCGAAGGCCTGGCTGAGGCCGGCCTGAGCCGCAAGGACCTGTTCGTCACCACCAAGCTGTGGAACGACCACCGCGGCCACGACGCCGCCTTGGCCGGGATCGAGGAGTCCCTGTCCCGCCTCGGCCTGGATTACGTGGACCTCTACCTCATCCACTGGCCCGCCAACTCCCGCCAGCACCCGCAGGACTGGCGCGCCCTCAATGCCTCCACCTGGTCCGGCATGGAGGAGATCTACGCCTCCGGCCGCGCCCGGGCGATCGGCGTCTCCAACTTCACCCGCAAGCACCTGGAGGCGCTCCTGTCTGACGCCAGCGTGGCCCCCATGGTCAACCAGATCGAGCTGCACCCCGGCTTCGGCCAGTGGGACGCCGCCGAGTGCTCCAAGGCTAACGGCCTGGCGGTCGAGGCCTGGAGCCCGCTGGGATCTGGCCGCGTCCTGGGCGATCCTGCGCTGGGCGCCGTCGCCGCCCAGATCGGCCGGACCCCGGCCCAGGTGGCCCTGCGCTGGCTGCTGCAGCAGGACATCGCCATCCTGCCCAAGTCCGTCACGCCCGAGCGCATCCGCTCCAACGCCGAGCTGTTCGACTTCGAGCTCAGTCCCGCCCAGATGGAGGCCGTACGCGCCGTCGTCGACGACACCGAGCACTCTGACCCTGACCAGGTCGACTTCTGAGGCTCGTCTACATGGCACGTTGATGACGTGGCCTGGCCAGGCAGGAGGAAACGCCTCCGCCCTGGCCAGGCCACGTTCACATCACCGGGCGCGTAGGCGCACCAGGCCTCAGCCCTGGTAGACGATCCGTTCCTTCATCTCCTCCACAGCCACGTCACCGAGGTAGAAGCGCACCATCTCCAGGCCCAGGTCCACGGCCGTGGCCATACCCCGGCTCGTGAGCAGCCGTCCGTCGACGACGACGCTCGCCTCGCTGACCTGAGCCCCGTGATCGGCCAGCACCTGGACAAAGCTCGGGTTCGCTGTCGCCCGGCGCCCCTCCAGCAGCCCCAACTCGGCCAGGATCGAGGGCGCCGCACAGATGGCAGCCACCGGGCGGTCCGCACGCACGCGCTGCGTCACCAGCTCACGTACCCGCGCGTCAGCCTTGAGGTTCGGGGTACCCGGGATCCCACCAGGCAGGAAAACCATGTCGTAGGAGTCCAGATCGGCCTCGGACAGCTCGTCCAGGGTCGCGGTGCAGCTGAGCACCACCTGGTGAGAGCTCGTCACCTGCCGCGAGTGCGTGATGGAGATGAGGTGCGCCGGGATACCGGCGCGGAAGAGGATGTCCAGCGGCGCCAGCGCCTCAACCTCCTCCAGCCCCGGGGCCACGAGCACCGCGACCTTCTTGTCCGTCGCCGCCCTGAACTCAGCCATCGCCTTGCGTCCTTCCCTCAGCACCGTCGTGGTCACTGCTGACCCTACGCTCCCGGGCAGGGCGGGCCCCCACTGACGGCACGCAGGGCCGTGGCCCGGCTACTCAGCCCGCAGCGCCTCGACCGGATCCTCCTTGGCCGCCCGCCCCGAGGGCAGGATGCCGGCAACAAGCGTCAGCCCCACCGAGATCACCACGAGCACCACCCCGGCACTCACCGGCAGGTGGGCGATCGGGTAGACATTGAACCGGGCCTGGACAAAGGCGTTGGCCGGAACCGAGATGAGCAGCGTGATCCCCACGCCCATGAGGCCCGCAATGAGTCCCTCGATGATGGTCTCGGCGTTAAAGACGTGCCGCACGTCCGACTTCGAGGCCCCGATCGCACGCAGGATGCCGATCTCCTTCTTCCGCTCCAGCACCGAGATGTAGGTGATGATCGCGATCATGATGCTGGAGACCACCAGCGAGATCGCCACGAAGGCGATGAGCATCCAGGTGATGATGTTGACGATCCGCGTCACCGAGCTCATGAGCGTACCTACGAGGTCGGTGTAGGTGACGACCTTGGCGTCCTGCCCTGCCTCGGTCGCCCAGGCGTTGTAGTCGTCCAGGATCGTCTTGACCGCGTCCTTGTCCGCGAAGCTCGTGGGGTAGATGTCGATCTGGGAGGGGCGGGACTCGTCCGCCCACCCCAGCGAGGCGAGATTGCCCTCGTAGGTGGGCACCGTCGTCGTCATGAGGGTCGCCAGGAGGGCGGCCAGGTCGTCCTGGTCCATCGTGGGCTGGAAGGCCTGGGCAAAAGCCGAGCCGTCCAGGCTCACCGCACTGGCCAGCGAGGTAGCCAAACCCTCCATCGCGGTGCGGAGCTGAGTGGCGATCTGGGTCTGGAGCGAGGTCATCATCTGCGTCATCGCCCCGCCCACACTCGCCTCCAGCGAGGAGGCCAGCGCACCGGAGACCGCGCTCGTGAGCGAGGCGGTCAACTGACTACCCACCTGCGAGGCCACTGCCCCTGCCAGGTCCGCCGAGACCTGCGAGGCGATCTCCTCCACCGCAGGGTCCTCACCCAGCGTCTGGATGAGCCGCTGGGTCAGCAGCTCGGAGTCGACCACCTGGTCCGAGCCGGCCGCCTGCGCAAGCTGCTCGCGTACCTCAGGTTGGGCGAGGTAGGAGCGGGCCAGGCCCGCCCAGTCGCGCTCAGGCACGCCATCGCCGTCGGTGTCCTGGCCCGGTTGGGAAGCCACGTAGTCCATGAAGCCCTGGAGCAACGAGCCCGCCACGCCCGCCAGGTACTCCCCGGCGCCGTCCTTGATCACGCCGTCCTCCAGGGCCGAGGCGACGACGGCGCCGTAGTCGATCTGCCCGAGCTGCGGATAGCGCGTGGCCAGGTCCGCCAGGTCCAGGCCCGACAGGTCCACCTGACCCGCCAGGGCAGCCAGGTCGAGACCGCTCAGGTCCACCTCGCTGAAGTCCAGGCCGCTGGTATCCAGGTCAGGCAGGCTCAGCGCGCCCAGGTCCAGACCCGTCAGGTCAGTCTGCAGGGCGCTGGGGTCCACCTGGAAGGCGGCCGTGAGCTTCTCGCCGTCAATGGTGAACAGCGAGGACATATCCAGCTCCCCGCCGCCCACGCCCTCGGCGAGATCAGCGAAGGTGCGTCCGGTGAAGACGTCCGTGTCCGGGTGGTCGAGCTGGGCGCGCACGATCTGGGCGTCGGCGGCCTCGCGCACCACCTGGCGGGTCAGCTCCGGGGTGTAGGCGATGCCGGGCTGGAGGGTGGTGGTGTCGTCGGTCGCACGCACCACCCCCACCACGCGCAGCTGCTGCCCCGCGGCCACCGCCTGGCGCATGACCTCCTCCTGGTCCGAGCGGTCGGTCCACACCCGGTGCTCGGCGTCGTAGGCGTAGCGCGCCGCTGCAGGTACCAGGGAGAAGGTCCGCCCGAGCACGTCGTCGTAGGAGTAGCTGTGCACGGCCGGCTCATTGCTCGCCGTTGCCGTCGTACTCGGCTCCGCCGTCGCCGTGGCACTCGGTCCGGCCGACGGCGTGGCCGGGCCTGCGCCGTCGGCTCGCGCCGCACTCGTGGCGGCTGGGGAGGCGCCCGCTGGTTCTGCCCCGATCTGCACGGCGCGACCAGCCATGAAGTCGCTCATCATCGTCTGCAGCTCAGCGTGGGGGCGCAGGCCCAGCGTGTACTCGTAGAGGTTGTCCAGGGTGCCCCGCTGGCTCGTGACCACCACCAGCTCGTTGGCGGACCGGGGCCAGTGCCCGGCGACGACGTCGTACTGGTCCTCATACAGCGTGCTGGCCTCGGGCAGCTGGTGGAAGGCGTCAAAGGAGGTCATCGCTGACAGCGGGCTGTCCCCCATCGCCGATGTCATGGGGCTCATGGCCTGGTCCGGGAAGACACGCACGACGCCGTCGGAGGTGTCCGCGAGGTAGATCTGGAGCGAGACGTCGTAGGAGTACTCGATCGCCGCCACGTGCCCGGCCACACCCGAGCCGGAAGAGTCCAGGAAGGTCTTGAGCGAGGCCAGGTCGTTGGTGGTGGTGGACTCCATGGTGGAGGTGATCCCCTCGGTCATGAGGATCTCCCCGTCCTTGGCCTCGGCCCGCTCGCCCTCGCCGGCGCGCATGAGACCGGCCAGGTCCACGCCGGTGGACTGGATCGACAGCGGGTAGGAGGTCAGGGCCTCCTCCTCGGTACGCGCGATGTAGCCGTTGACGCCGTTGGCCAGAGCCAGGATGAGGGCGATGCCGATGATCCCGATCGACCCCGCGAAGGAGGTCATGATCGTGCGGCCCTTCTTGGTCATGAGGTTGTTAAAGGACAGTGACAGCGCCGTGAGCGTCCCCATGCGCGTGCGCCGGGCCTCCTTCGCCTCGCGAGCGTCCTGGCTATCCGGCTCGTACGGGTCAGAGTCGGCCACGACTCGCCCGTCAGCCAGCTCAACAATCCGCGTGGCGTACTCGTGGGCCAGCTCGGGGTTGTGGGTGACCATGATGACCAGGCGATCGGCAGCGACCTCGCGCAGCAGGTCCATCACCTGTACCGAGGTCGCCGAGTCCAGGGCGCCGGTCGGCTCATCCGCCAGCAGGATCTCGGGATCGTTGATCAGGGCGCGGGCGATCGCTACGCGCTGCATCTGGCCACCAGAGAGCTGGTTGGGGCGCTTGTGCACATGATCTGCCAGGCCCACCGAGTCCAACGCCGCCAGGGCCCGCTCACGCCGCTGCGCCCGGGAGACCCCGGACAGGGTCAGCGCCAGCTCGACGTTGGCCAGCACGCTCTGGTGCGGAATGAGGTTGTAAGCCTGGAAGACGAAGCCGATGCGGTTGTTGCGGTAAGCATCCCAGTCCCGGTCCTTGTAGTCCCGGGTGGAGATGCCGTCGATGACGAGGTCCCCGGAGTCAAAGCGGTCCAGCCCGCCGATGACGTTGAGCATCGTGGTCTTGCCGCTACCGGACTGGCCCAGGACCGCGACGAACTCGTTGTCCCGGAAGGAGACGCTGACCGCGTCCAGGGCAGTCTGGGCGAGCGTGGCGGTGCGGTAGGCCTTGGTAACGGCGCGGAGCTCGAGCATGGGACCTTCCGGGACAGTGAGGTGGTGAGGCGTCAGGCCAGCGGGCGAGGCCTGGTCCGCGAGCGCGGTCCCGCCCTCAGACGGCGTGCTCAACCTGGCCTGTGAGCACAGGCCATAGTCCTGCCCTGCAGCCGCGTGAGCGTAACCCACCGACGCGTCGCGTCACGAGAGCGATTCACCACCAGCGAGCGCGGTCACGGCCGCTCCCTCTGAGCGGAGCAGCCAGGCCTTGCGCTCGGGGCCGCCGGCGTAGCCCGTGAGCACCCCGTCGGCTCCGAGTACCCGGTGGCAGGGCACGACGACGGACAGCGGGTTACGCCCCACAGCGCCGCCTACCGCGCGGGCCGAGGTGGGCCGGCCCAGGACCGGCTCTAACCGGGCAGCGATCTGCCCGTAGGTCAGTGTCTGCCCGCGCGGGATGGCACGCAACTGCTCCCAGACCCGGAGCTGGAAGTCGGTACCAGCCGGTGCAAGCAGCGGAGGCTTGCCCGGGTCGGTGCCTGCGAAAGTGGCGTCCAGCCATACGCGCACGGCGGCGAGCACGACCGGCTCGCCGTCGTCCCCCGGACTGACGAGGACGGCGTCGTCGGGCAGTCCGGCGCGGTCGTGAGCCTGGCCGTCAAACCAGACGCCGGTGAGCGCGCCGCCGTCAGGCAGGCCCTCGCCGGTGGAGGCAGCCAGCGTCATCGGTCCCAGGGGCGAGGAGTAGGCCTGGACGTACGTGGAACGGGCAGAGTCGCCGGTGGTCATGCCCCGATCCTGCCACGCACCCTGGCCTAGCCTCAGGGCCTGCGCCGCCCCCTCAGCCCTGAAGCTCGGTAAGCACCTGCGCCGTCGTCACCACGCGGGAGTCGAAGACGCGCGAGAAGTACTCCAGGCCGCCGTCCTGGGTACCCACGAGGAAGCTCGCGGTGGCGTCCGCAGGCACAATCGTGCGGTAGCCCAGGTAGTAGGCGCTGGCCAGGGTGTGCAGGACGCAGATGTTCGTGTCAAAGCCGACGACGATGAGCACCTCCCGCCCCAGCTCGCGCAGGGTGAGGTCCAGGTCCGTACCCACGAAGGCCGAGTAGCGGCGCTTGGGGACCACGTAGTCGGCGTCGGTGACCTGGAAGGCGTCCAGGGGCTTGGAGTCCTCGGTTCCGCGCACGGAGTGCGCACCCCACAGCTCGGTCTCCAGATCGGTGCCGGGCAGGTGGTTGTCGCAGGCGAAGAACACCGGGACCCCGGCAGCGCGCGCCCCCTGTGCCAGGGCAACGGCGTTGGCCGCCATCTCGTGCAGCGGCTCGATCACCTCACCCGATCCTCCCAGGACGTCAACGACGACCAGCGCCGCGCGGGAGGCGTCGATGCCGGTGGACTGCTGCCAGGTGGTGGGCTGGGGCTGTGGGAGTGCCATGACGGTCCTTTCACTCAAGGTGTCTTGACACTAGCAGGCATCCCCGGGCCGCATGTCTTCCCCTCCACTCCTGCCCCTGCGCCTGAGGAAGACCACCGAAGGTGACGGGCACTGACCGTACCTGGCTCGTGACAGGCATGGGTCCTACCGTGGGGCCGTTCACCCTGTTCAGACCACTGAAGGAATCCTCATGAAGACCACCGTCCTCGTCTTCCACCCCAGCATCGCCACCTCGCGCGTCAACGCGCGCCTGACCCACGCCGCCGAGGCCATCGACGGCGTCGAGGTGCGCTACCTCTATGGCCTCTACCCTGACTTCCGCATCGACGTCGAGGCCGAGCAGCGCGTCCTGGAGGCAGCCGACCGCATCGTCTGGCAATTTCCCCTCTACTGGTACTCCTCCCCCGCCCTGCTCAAGCAGTGGGAGGACGACGTGCTGACCTACGGCTGGGCCTACGGGTCCACCGGCACGGCCCTGCACGGCAAGGAGCTGGCTGTGGCTGTCTCGCCAGGAGCGGCTGCCGAGCGCTACACGCCCACCGGCCTGTACCAGGTCACCGTGGACCAGCTCCTGCTGCCCTTTGCCACCACCAGCAAGCTCATTGGCACCCGCTTCGTCGAGCCCTTCGTCACGGCCGGGGCCATGCAGATCAGCGACGCGGACCTGGAGCGTCAGGCCGAGGCCTACCGCTCCTGGCTGAGCGCGCCGGCATGCTGACACGCCCCGCGCTTCCACGCTCCCAGGCTGAGGCGCAACGCCCGGCACACGCGACGGCGACCGGGTGAAGAGGATATGTCTCTTCACCCGGTCGCCGTCGTACGCGTTCAGCCCCGGGGGCCAGGCTGCGATCAGCGCCCGGCGAGCTGCCAGACCATGCGCACCACGCGCGCGGCCTGCTTGGCCAGCTCCTCACGGCTGAGAGCGACGATCGCCCCCTCCTCGCCGCGCAGGGCGGCCAGGATCGCCTGACGGTCGTTCTCGCAGCCGGGCATGAACAGCTCGTTGCCGGCCTTGATCGTGGCCGGAGCGGTGGCCCGCGGGTGCGGCGCGTCGGTGCGGGTTATGCCGTCCACAACCCAGTCGGTCATGACCAGGCCCTGGTAGCCCCACTCCTCACGCAGGATCGTCTCCAGCAGCTCGGCGCTCTCAGAGGTGTGCACACCGTTGACCAGGTTGTAGGAGGTCATGAGGGCGTGGGGCTGCGCCTCGCGCACCACGATCTCGAAGGAGCGCAGGTACAGGTCCCGGGCCGCGCGCTGGGAGACGTGGCTGTTGGAGTTCAGACGGTTGGTCTCCTGGTTGTTGAAGGCAAAGTGCTTGACCGTCACGCCACGACCAGGGTGCGCCTGGACGCCGTGGGTGATGCCAGCCGCCATGCGTCCAGCCAGGAGCGGGTCCTCACTCATGTACTCGAAGTTGCGGCCGCACAAGATGGTGCGGTGCAGGTTGAAGGCCGGGGCGAGCCACAGGTGGGCACCGAAGTGCTCCATCTCCGCTCCCACGAGGTCACCGTAGGCACGCGCCACCTCGGGGTTCCAGGTCTGGGCGACAGCTGTGCCGATCGGGATCGCGGTGGCCCACTGCTCGAAGGTGCGCTCGGGCACGCGCGGAGCCACACTCGGGTCCACGCCCAGGGCCGCCAACGACTCCTCGTCCAGGAGCTCGGCGAACAGGCCCTCAAAGGCTGCGCCCACGGGGAAGGGGCCGTCAGCGTCCACGCCGACCTTCGAGGCCAGGCGCAGGCCGGCGGGCCCGTCCGGCATGACGAGGGTGCGCAGGCCCTCCAGACGGGTGGTGGTCTGGCCGGCAGCGCCCACCAGGTCCTCACTGGCCTGGCCGATGACGGACTGCTTGTCCGCTGAGTCGTGGTACTGGCCGAGCACGAGGTAGCTCAGCTCGTCATCGGACAGGCCACACGTGTACTCCAGCGCCTCGGTGAGGTCCACGGCCTTGCCAGCGTCCTCGCGACGCAGGTCGCTGGCCTGGATCTCCAGGCGAGGTGCGTCGTCGGGCACGACGACGGCGACCGGCTGCTCGGGGCGCCAGTCAGTGAAGCCGGGGTCACCAAGCACGTCGTGAGCGTTGCGCACGATCGCGCTCTCACCCAGCGTGAGGACGCCGGCGACCTTGGTGGCGCGGCTGGAGGAGCCCACGCGCACGACGTAGTCGCCCGCCTCCAGGACGGTGGCGACCTTGGCGGCGTCGTAGGAGGCGAGGTCGGTCAGGTCGAAGCGCAGGGTCAGCTCCTGGCTGGCGCCGGCAGCGAGCTCCTCGGTCTTGGCAAAGGCAGCCAGGGCCTGGAAGGGCTGATCGAGGTCGCCGGCCGGGACGGAGACGTAGACCTGGACGACCTCCTTGCCCACCCGCGAACCGGTGTTGGTCACACTCGTGGTCAGGGCGATCTCGCCACCCTCGACCGCGATGGCAGCCTCACCGATCTCGAAGGTGGTGTAACCCAGGCCGTGACCGAAGGGGAAGATCGGCTCCTTGCCGACCGAGTCGAGGTAGCGGTAGCCGACGTAGACGCCCTCGGTGTAGTAGGTGTCGTCCGGGTCGCCGAAGTCACCGGCGTCGGGATAGCTGCCCCAGGCGGCCCAGGTCGTGGACAGGCGGCCGGAGGGGTAGACCTTGCCCAGGAGGACGTCGGCGAAGACGTCACCGGTGATCGCACCGAGCTGGGAGAGCAGGAGGATGTTGGGCAGGTCCCCCACTGGGGTCAGGTCCACCACGCCGCCGACGTTGAGGACCAGGAGGAAACGCTCGAAGCGAGAGGCCAGAGCCTTGATGTCACGTACCTCAGAGTCGGTCAGCAGCACATCCCCGGCCTGGGGCTTGCGGTCGTTGCCCTCACCCGAGTCGCGCGACAGGACGTAGACCGCAGCCTCGCCCTCACCCTCCAGCGGCAGGTCATAGGCAGGTGCCGGCTCAACGGCGCCCATGCCGAAGATGATGGCCGGCACACCCGCAGCCTTGGCCTGCTTCTTCAGGTCCGCAACGAAGGCGACGTGGTTGGCGTTGGCGACCTCGTCATAGGCGTCCAGCCACGCCTTGGTGGTGATCTCGAAACCGGCGTTCTCCAGCCCCTCCTCGACCGTGACGACGTGGCGAGAGTTGACGTCCCCCGATCCGGTACCACCCTTGACGGTGCGCCGGGCGCCCGCGCCGAACAGGGCGATCTTGCCGGGGGCGGCCAGCGGGAAGCTCCCGTCACTGGCCAGCAGCACCACGGACTCGGGGGCAGCAGCCCTCACCGTCGCCAGGTGGTCGATCTCATACTGCTCCATCGCATTGCTCCTTTGCAGGGGGGCCGGTCCGCCCGGTCGGGCAGCCGTGTTGTCTCCGGTACTAACCTCCCCCATTTTTGCCGATCGGTCAATAGGGTGGATGAGATTCGCTTCCGTTCTCGAAACAAGACGTCGAGTGCGCAGGTCCACCCATGAGTGTGCAGTCACAGGGCGCTCGTTCGTACACGCACCTGCACACTCGCGACTCAGCAGGCTGGGCCTGCAAACGCTCTCCCCACAGGGCTCAGCGCGAACGCACCCAGGCGAAGACCTCTTCAGCCTCAGGCCTAGCCTCCTCGTGACACACCAGGTAGAAGGTCGCGTGCGCGCTCGTGTCTCGGATCGGCACCACGACCCGGCCCGCTGGGACCCCCGCCAGTGACGGAGCGTCCGTGACAAAGTAGGCCAGCTCCGTGCTGGCCGCCATCGACCGGAAGACCTCGCGGTCCTGCTGGAGCACAAAGGTCGAGCCCGCCAGGTACTCGTCGCACACACCACGCCAGAAGCCGATGTCCGAGAAGAGCAGAAAGGTCTCACCGTCCAGCTCAGCAAAGCTGACGTCCTCGTGCCCAGCCAGCCCATGGTCGCGAGGCAGGACAACAGCGAGGTTCTCGGCCATGAGCGGGGCCGAATGCACCGTCGGCAGGCTGTGCGGACGCAGCGTGATGCCCAGGTCGAGACTGCCCTCGCGCACGCCCGAGGCCACCTCCTGCTCACTGAGCATCGAAGAGGTCATGAGCCGCTGAGGAAAGCGCTCGACCGTCAGAGCCGTCAGCCGCCACAACGGTGCCGGCGCCACCGTCCCAACGCGCAGGGTGCGCAGTCGCCGCGCCGCCTCGTCAACCGCCGCACGCATCGCAGCCTCGGCGCGGAGCAGGGCTCGCGCGTGCTCCAGGCCCACGTCTCCGACGTCACTGAGAACCAGCCGACGCCCCGCACGCTCAAAGAGCTGATGCCCCAGCTCCTTCTCCAGCCGAGCCAGCGAACGAGACAGTGCCGGCTGAGACAGGTGGAGCTCACGGGCGGCAGCCGAGACAGTTCCGAGCCTCGCAATGGCCTCAAGCTGGCGCAGCTGATCAAAGTCCACGATGCCCCTTATGCACTGAAAACATATTTCTTTCCAATTTTGGCATTTCACAACCCTCTTTTCCAGGGGCAGACTCGTTGTCAGACCGCGTAGACATATGAACGATCAGCACAAGACAACCAGGAGTGCCATGACCACGATCCCCGTTTTCACGATGAACAACGGCTGCACTATCCCGGCCCTGGGACACGGCGTCTTCCAGATGACCAGCCAGCAGGTGCGCACTCACCTGCGCCAGGCGCTTGAGGCCGGATACCGCCACATCGACACGGCCAACGCCTACTTCAACGAGGTTGCCGTGGGTGAGGTGGTGCATGAGGCGATCGCTGACGGACTGGTCCGCCGCGAGGAGGTCTTCATCACCTCCAAGCTCTTCCCACAGTCCTACCCCTATGAGCAGGCAGTTAAGGACATCGACGCCACCCTGGAGCGTCTGGGGCTGGACTACCTTGATCTCCTCCTGCTCCACCAGCCCTACGGCGAGTACGTCTCGGCCTGGAAAGCGATAGAGGAGGCCGTTCAGGCCGGCAAGCTCCGTTCCATCGGCCTGTCCAACTTCTCCGCCTCCAAGACCCGTGAGATCCTCGACGTCGCCACGATTCCGCCAGCCGTCAACCAGGTGGAGATCAACCCCCGCTGGAACCAGCACGCCCTGAAGAAGGAGCTTGCGGACACCGGCATCCTCTACGAACGCTGGTACCCGCTGGGCCACGGCGACCCCTCCCTTCTGGCCGAGCCCGCCATCGTCGCGGCAGCCGCGCGCACCGGCGCCACCCAGGCCCAGGTGGTCCTCGCCTGGCACCTGGCCGAGGGCAACGTCATCTTCCCCAAGACCCTCAACCCGGCCCACATGGCTGACAACCTCGCAGCTGCCTCGATCGAGCTGAGCCACGACGAGGTTGACGCGATCAACGCCATCCCCCAGCAGGCCTACTACACCGTTCCCGATCAGGCCCCGGAGTGGGTCTGGGGCCCGAACGACTACTCCCAGCAGGTCTGAGAGGCCACACGGGCTCGCGCCCTCCTCAGCACGCCCTTCTGCCAGACCCGGCCCCCTCCCGGGTGGGACGACGACGCAGCTCGGCTCCGCCGACGTCCCGCCACCGGCCCGACCATCTCAGCCCCAGACACCGACCCAGGAGACTCCATGACCACCATTCCCGTCATCACTCTTAACAACAGCGTCCAGATGCCGATGCTCGGCTACGGCGTCTTCCAGACGCCGCCGGAGCAGACCGCCGAGCACGTGCGCACCGCCCTGGAGGTGGGCTATCGCCTCCTCGACACCGCCCAGGCCTACGGCAACGAGGAGGGCGTGGGCGCCGGCGTCATGCAGGCCATTGCTGACGGCGTCACCAGCCGCGAGGAGGTCTTCATCACCTCCAAGATCTGGGTGTCGAATATGAGCTACGAGCGCGCCAAGATCTCGATCGATGAGTCCCTGCGCAGGCTCGGCACCGACTACATCGACCTCATGCTCCTCCACCAGGCCATGGGTGACTACCCCGGCGCCTACCGCGCCATGGAGGAGGCCTACCAGGCGGGCAAGCTGCGCGCCATCGGCGTGTCCAACTTCTATCCCGAGCGCCTGGTGGACGTCGCGCTGCTTGCCGAGGTGCCACCTGCGGTCAACCAGGTCGAGACCCATCCCTTCCGTCAGCAGGCCGAGGCCCACGGGCTCATGCAAGACCTCGGCGTGGCTCACGAGGCCTGGGCGCCCTTCGCCGAAGGCCAGAACAACATCTTCGCCAACCCCGTGCTGGCCAGGATCGGCCAGAAGTACGGCAAGACGCCCGGCCAGGTCGCCCTGCGCGCGCTGATCCAGAAGGACGTGATCGTCATCCCCAAGACCGTGCGCCGCGAGCGCATGGAGGAGAACATCGACGTCATGGACTTCATGCTGGACGCCGAGGACCTGGCGGCCTTTGAGACGCTGAACGATCCCTCCTTCCCACGTATCTTCGACCACTACGACCCCGAGATCGTGCGCTGGCTGCTGGGGGATCTGGTCAAGGACCAGCAGCTGGGCGGAAGCACCCTCTACTGACTCGCGAGTGTGCAGGTCCGCCCATGAGTGTGCAGTCCCAGAGTGCTCATTCGCGCACGCACCTGCACACTCGCGACTAAGCAGGCCCTGACACGCCCTGGATCACCGGACTGTCCCGACCTTGACTGCGAGGTGGGACGACGACGCAGCCCGCCTGCACCGTCGTCCCGCCTGGGGACTGTCACCCGCGTCTGGGGAGACCGCCCCAGGCTGCCGTCCATGTCCCCTGACCTCTAGGAGCACCACCATGGCTGTCAAGCAGACTGCCGGCCGCGACCAGCTAGGCCGCCTCGCCCCTCAGTTCGCCGCTCTCAATGACGACGTCCTGTTCGGCCAGGTCTGGTCCCGCGAGGACGAGCTGCCCGCCCGCGACCGTTCCCTCATCACCATCGCCGCGCTTTTCTCCGCCGGCCTCTTCCCCCAGCTGGAGGCGCACCTGGGCATCGGCCGGACGAACGGCATCACCAAGGCTGAGGCGATCGAGGTTGTCACCCAGCTCGCCTTCTACTGCGGATGGCCCAAGGCCTGGTCCACCTTCCCGCTCATCGAGAAGGTCTGGGCCGAGGACACCGGTAAGACCGAGTAAGACCCATCGGCGTCGCGGAGCGACCCTGCCCCGCGACGCCGGCGAGTCCCAGCGCCACAGCCTGAAGGCCTGTCAGCCTCCTAGGCCTGCATCGGCTTCCTGGCCTCATTCACACGGGATCGGGGCCTGCCCAGTGGGCAGGCCCCGATCCCGTGTGTCGAACGGCAACAACGACGTGGGACGGGCTGCGAGTCCGTCCCACGTCGCGGCCGGCAGGGGGTCAGCGGCGTCGAAGGTCCTCGACCTTGGTGCCACCAGCCAGCGCCTTCTCACCCGGGCGGGCCAGCGGTCCCACGAGCTCGTGAGCGCGGTAGGGCTCCTCCAGGAAGGCAATCTCCTGCTCACTGAGGGTGAGGTCCAGCGCGCGCACGGCGTCATCGACCCGGCTCGGCCGCGAGCACCCCACGATCGGCGCTGCCACGCCTTTGGCCCACAACCAGGCCAGCGCGACGTCCGACATCGCTACCTCATGCTGCGAGGCGACCTGCGCGACCCGCTCGATGATCGGCATGTCCAGCGCGCGAGCCGAGTCGTACTTGGCACGCATCGTGGCGTCCGTGGTCGAGCGGGAGGAGGCCGAGTCCCAGGTCGGACGCGCCAGGTGCCCCGAGGCCAGCGGGCTGTAGGGCGTCAGGCTCATCCCGTACCTCTGGGTGACCGGGATCATCTCGCGCTCGTCCTCGCGGTAGAGCAGGTTGTAGTGGTTCTGCATGCTGGCCAAGCGGGTCCAGCCATGCTCGTCGGCCACCACCTGCATGGAGTGGAGCTGGTAGGCGTACATCGCACTGGCACCCAGCGCACGCACGCGGCCATCGCGTACCAGGCGGTCCAGCGCCTCCATGGTCTCCTCCACCGGCGTGGAGTAGTCGAAGCGGTGGATGATGTAGAGGTCGAGGTAGTCCGTACCCAGGCGCTCCAGGGTGCCGGTGATCTCGCGCTCGATCGCCTCGGCGGACAGGTGCCCGTCATTGAAGTAGACCTTCGAGGCGAGCACCACGTCCTTGCGGGCCACGCCCAGGTTCTTCAGCGACTGGCCGATAAAGCTCTCTGAGGTGCCGTGGGCGTAGGTGTTGGCGGTGTCAATGAAGTTGACGCCGAGGTCTAAGGCGTGAGCAATGACCTCCTGGGTCGCAGGCTGATCGATGACCCACTGGTGGGAGTCGGGGAAGACCTCGCCAAAGCTCATCCCGCCGATACACAGGCGGGGGATGGTGATGTCCGTGGTCCCGAGGGTCGTGTACTGCATCGGTTCTCCTGGTCCAGGCGTGAGCGTGCAGGTGCTGGTACGAGTGTGCAGCCCCCAGGTGCACGCTCATGCCCCTACCTGCACACTCGAGGAACGGCTCCAGCCTCTGCCGGTGACCGCCCGCCTTCCAGGGCCTGCCAGGTCCTGGAAGGCAGCAAGGGGGCGGGTGCGCTCCACGGCCTCACCGACGACGTCGCCCCTCGCCTGGCCCGCGGGCCAGGCCGAGCGCCGCAGGGACGGTCAGGCAGGCCTGCTCTCACCATGGCGTCAGACGGACCAGAGGCTCCCTCGAGCATGACGACGGCGGCCGGTGACCTCTTGCTCATCAGGTCACCGGCCGCCGTCGTCCAGGGAGTTAAGGGCCGACCTCACTCCCACTCGATGGTGCCCGGCGGCTTGGAGGTGCAGTCCAGAACCACGCGGTTGACCTCCGGGACGGAGTTGGTGATGCGCGTGGAGATCCGCGCCAAGACGTCGTAAGGCAGGCGGGTCCAGTCCGCCGTCATCGCGTCCTCGGAAGAGACCGGGCGCAGCACGATCGGGTGACCGTAGGTGCGGCCGTCGCCCTGGACTCCCACCGAGCGCACGTCAGCCAGCAGGACGACCGGGCACTGCCAGATTTCCTCGTCCAGGCCGGCGGCCGTCAGCTCCTCGCGAGCGATGAGGTCCGCCGCCCGCAGAATCTCCAGGTTCTCGCGCGTCACCTCACCGATGACGCGGATCCCCAGGCCAGGGCCCGGGAAGGGCTGGCGAGCCACGATCTTCTCCGGCACGCCCAGCTCGCGGCCGATCGCGCGCACCTCGTCCTTGAACAGGGTGCGCAGCGGCTCGATCAGGGCGAAATTGAGGTCGTCAGGCAGGCCGCCGACGTTGTGGTGGCTCTTGATGTTGGCCGTCCCGGTACCGCCACCGGACTCCACGACGTCGGGGTAGAGCGTGCCCTGGACGAGGAACTTGATCTCGCCCCCCTGCTCACCCACCATCTCGATGACGCGGCGCTGGGCCGCCTCGAAGGAGCGGATGAACTCCCGGCCGATGATCTTGCGCTTGGTCTCAGGGTCCGTCACCCCAGCCAGCGCGGAGAGGAAGCGCTCGGACTCGTCCACGGTGATGACGCGGATGCCCATGCCAGCGGCGTAGTCCTGCTCCACCTGCTCACGCTCGCCGGCGCGCAGCAGGCCGTGGTCAACGAAGATGCAGGTCAGCTGGTCACCGATCGCGCGGTGGACCAGCGCCGCGGCCACCGAGGAGTCCACCCCGCCTGACAGGCCGCAGATGACGTGAGCGTCGCCGACCTGGGCGCGGATGGCCTCGACCTGCTCGTCAATGATGTTGCCAGCCGTCCAGGTGGCCGGGATGCCGGCAGCCTCGTGCAGGAAGTTCTCCAGCGCCTTCTGGCCGTAGGCGGAGTGGAGGACCTCGGGGTGCCACTGCAGACCGTACAGGCCGCGCTCGCGGTTCTCGAAGGCCGCCACCGGGGTCTCTGCCGTGGAGGCGGTGACGGCGAAGCCCGCCGGGGCGGCCTGGACGGCGTCCCCGTGGCTCATCCACACGGCCTGGTCCAGCGGCGTGCCGGCGAAGAGGCAGGAGCTGGCGTCGACCTTGGCCTCGGTGTGGCCGTACTCGCGCGTGCCGGTGCGCCCCACCGTGCCGCCCAGGGCCTGGGCCATGGTCTGGAAGCCGTAGCAGATGCCGAGAACCGGCACGCCTGCGTCGAAGACGGCTGGGTCGATGCCCGGGGCGCCGTCGGCATAGACCGAGGAGGGGCCACCGGACAGGATGATGGCCGCCGGGTGCTTGGCAAGCATCTGCTCCACCGGCATCGAGGACGGGACGATCTCGGAGTAGACACTCGCCTCACGCACGCGGCGGGCGATGAGCTGGGCGTACTGCGCACCGAAGTCGACGACGAGGACCGGGCCGGTGGCCTGCGGGTCCGCGTGCGAGGCGGTGGCGTGGGGATTGGTCGTCACCGGCCCAGGATAGCGAGGAGACGGCAGGGGTGCCTGCCACAGGCCGCAGCCGGCGGAGGGACGCTGGCCGCCCCTAGTAACCGGGCAGTCGAGTGTGCGACTCATCCCTCATAGTTTGTATGGACAATCACCTCGACAAGGCGTCGACGACCTGTCTATGCTGAAGCCACCGGCCCACCGGGGTCGGATCCGACCAGACCGGTCGGGCACACAGCCGTGCGGGGCCTCCTTCACGGTTCCGCACAGCGGAACCGAAAGGAACACCACCATGATCGCTCCCGTCATCGACCAGGTCGTTGTCACCACCCCTGAGTCCACCGCCTCCTCCGAGGCTGAGGTCAAGGCTGCCGACCTGCTCACCTTCAAGATCGGTATGGCCATCATTGCCGCCGTCATCGTCGTCATGGCTACCGTCGGCGCTCTCACCGCCTCCGCCCCGCTGCTCATCGCCTCGGGCGTCACCGGCTCGATCGCGGCCTTCGTGGGCACCTACACCGGCATCAACCTGATGAGCGCCTGAGGCTCCCCGAAAAGGTCCGGGAAGCCCCCCGGGCTTTCCTGAGCTGCGCGGCCAGCGAAGCCCGCGCAGCGACGTAGACCGGGACGCCCGACACCGTCAGGCCACCACGAGGTCACGTCAGCACCGCGAGCGCCGCCCAACGAGGGTCGGCGCTCTTGTCGTGTCCGGGCCGCGTCCGGCTGGGACGTGCTCAAGCCCCCAGGCCCACTGCCTAGGCCCGACCCTCCCAAAAGCCTGTGCGCCAGGCTCGTGCGCCACGGCTCGATCACCAAGGCGCGTATTGCCAAGCCCGGCCACCAAAGCCCGGCCACCCCCGTGAGGCCTACGCACCACATAGCGGCGTGCCTGCGTGTTGTGGCGGCGTGGCTTCCCAATGACGGGGCGTGCCTCCACGACGAGGGCGTGCGTGACGACGTCGTAGGACACGCCCACAGCGCACAGGCACGCTTTCACAGCACGCAGGCACGCCCCCACAACGCACAAACACGCCGCCAGCACGCAGGCACGCCGCCAAGAGCACCGTCACCCTCATTGCTGTCAACACCGTCTTCACCCCGGCACTGCAACCACCGCCACACCCCCTACCAGCACCACAACCACCGCCACAGCCTCAGCAGCACGCAATACCCACTGCCAGCCGCGGCGCCGCCGCGCCCCCTCCTCAGCGCAGCGCCGTAGCCAGCCGCGGCAGCGCGAGCAGCACGAGCAGCAGACTTGTCAGCTGCAGCCCCAGGCACACCCCGAGGACGACCGGGCCACTCACCCCCAGCGCGAGCATGAGCGTCGGGCACAGGACTGACACGAGCTGGACAAGCGGGCGGTTGACGGCCTCAGCGCGACGCTGGGAGCGCAGCAGCCAGGGCGGCACCAGCGGATCGGTGCCGCCGGTGCAGGCCGGGGCGATAAGCACGTAGTGGGCGGCGACGAGGATCGTGGACACCACCACCAGCACCCACTGGTCCCCAGCCAGGCCCATGCGCCCCAGCAGCGTCAGGAGCACCAGGCCGCAGGCCGCCATCCCGGTACCAGCCAGCACCCAGGCCAGCAGCATGTGCTCGGGACGACGGCGCCTGGCGACGATCCCCAGCACCATCCACGCGCACGCCAGCGCGGCGACACCCCACACCGGCGCACACCCTCCTGCACGAAGCGCCAGGGCCGCCGGCGTCAGGCAGATCGCCGTCAGCCCCAGCGGCAGCCCCTGGACCAGCTCAAGCACCGCACCGACCACGACGGTCCGGCGCACCCGGTCCACGCGCAGGTCGCTCGCGCTCAGCGCCTTCTGCTCACCGAGCATCCCGGCGTCCATCATCACCCAGTCGATCCCGACCGCGGCCTCGAGCGGATCGGTCATCCGGCGCAGGGCAGCGTGAGCGGCCTCGACCTTGCCGTGGGCGACGTACCAGTGAGGCGTCTCAGGCAGGCTGGTGGCGACCAGGACGACCAGGACGCCGGAGGTCAAGGGGGCCAGCCACCCGAGCACCAGGGCCTGGCCCGGCAGGAGCAGCTCACCGGCCTCACCGGCAAGCAGCGCCAGGCCCGCTCCTGCTGGCAGCGAGGCAGCAAGACGGGGAACGAGCCTGCGGTGCCCGCGCTCGGCCAGCTCGTGAGCCAGCTTGGGCGTCACGATGGTGAAGCCGCCGACACCCAGACCCGTGACCAGCGCCCCGACCGACTGCCCCCAGGTGGAGGCCACGGCGGCGCTCACGGCCCCGACCACGGCTCCGACCATGACCAAGGTGGCACACACCAACGTCGCCGGCCGTCGTCCCAGCGCGTGGGAGACCAGGTCCAGGGGCAGCGCCCCGACCAGTGCGCCCAGCGGCAGCGCAGCCAGAAGGACGATGATCCTCACCGTCTCCGCCGTCGCCGCCTGTCCTTGCAGCAGCGAGGCGCTGGCGTGGTCGTGAGCGAGGGCGAGCGCCACCGAGCCCCAGGCACCGCCGGTAGCCACGCCGGTGCACGCCAGCAGGAGGCGCAGACGGCGCTGCGCTGAGCTTCGTGCGATCTTCATCGACCGTCTCCTGTCACCGGTAGGGTCGGGGCCCGGACTCCGACGACGCAGGTCCTCAGAGCAGGTGCGAATCGTCCGTCCGTGACACTAGGATGCCTTTGTGCTGACAATGCTGTCTACCTCGACCTGGGTGGTCCTCGTCATCGCGGCAGCGGCGATCGGGGTCTCCAAGACCGCGCTGCCCGGAGCCGCGACCCTTGCCGTCGCACTGTTCGCCGCCGTGCTGCCCGCCAAGGCCTCCACGGGCACCATGCTCGTCCTCCTCCTGGTCGGCGACGTCCTGGCGATCTGGATGTACCGCCGCGACGCCGACTGGCCGACGCTGCGGCGCCTGGTTCCTGGTGTGCTGGCTGGCGTGGTGCTGGGGGCCGCCTTCCTGCACGTGGCCTCCGACGGCGCGACGCAGCGGTTCATCGGCGTGCTGCTCCTGGCCCTGATCGCCGTCACCCTGCTGCTCATGCGCCTGCCCAGGCCGCCGCAGGTCCAGGGGCGCGCCGGACGCGCGGTCTACGGCACCCTGGCAGGGTTCACGACGATGGCCGCCAACGCCGGGGGCCCGGTGACCACGATGTACTTCCTGGCCTCACGCTTCTCGATCTCCACCTTCCTGGGCACGACCGCCTGGTTCTTCTTCCTGGTCAACCTGGTCAAGCTCCCCTTCTCGATCGGCCTGGGGATCATCCACGTCAGCACCCTGGCGACGGACGCCGTCCTGGTCCCGGTGGTCATCGTCTCCGCCTTTGCCGGCCGCTCCCTGGCCACCCGGATGAACGAGAAGGTCTTCAACCCCCTGGTCACGCTGCTGACGATCGGCTCGGCGATCTACCTGCTCGTGTGATCCGCCCTATCCTGAGGAGCACACCCGCCACCCCTCGGAGGTTCCCGTGCCTGAGGCCGCTCCCACTGCTCGCCGAGCGCCTGCCACCCAGCAGGACGTCGCCGACCTGGCGAAGGTCTCTCGTGGCCTGGTCTCCCTGGCCCTCAAGGGCGGGGGCCGCATGTCGGACAAGACCCGCCAGCGGATCCTGGAGGCGGCCCGCACCCTGCGCTACCGGCCGAACAACGCGGCCACCGAGCTCGCCTCCCGTCGCTCGCGACGCCTGGCGGTGATCGTGCCCTACCTCGACAACCCTTTCTTCGACCTGCTGCTGCGGGCCCTGCGGCGCCACGCCTCACAGGCCGGCTACATCCTGGCCTCCTTCGTCTCGGACCTGACGGACCAGGTGGAGCGATCCACGATCGACGACGTGCTGTCCATGCGGCCCGAGGGCCTCATCCTGCCCGGCACCTCCCTGTCACTGACGGAGCTGCGTGAGCTGTCCGCCCAGCTCCCCCTGGTCGTCATGGACCGCCGCCTGGACACCGACACGCTCAACGTCGTCCGGCTCGACGAGGACGACGCCGCCGCGCAGATCGCTGATCACCTCGCGAGCCAGGGCGTGTCCGAGACGGTGTTCTTCAGCCCGTCAGGATCGATGCACGAGACGCTGGTCGACGAGCGTCGCGAGGCGTGCCGCCTGGCCGCGAAGCGTCTCGGCATGCGCTTCCAGGCGGTGGTCTGCGACGACGGCGCCACGCCCGCCCTGGCTGCGGCGCGCTCGCGCACGGCAGGGCGCTTTGGCGCGGTGGCGTACAACGACGTCCTGGCGCTTGACCTGCACACGGCCCTGCTGGCCTCAGGCCTGCGCCCAGGGCGTGACGTCGCGCTGGTGTCCTACGACAACTCCCCGTGGGCCGACCGCCCCGAGTTCCGCCTCACCAGCATCGACCAGTCACCGGACCTGCTGGCGGCTCAGTGCGTGTCCCTCCTTCTTCAGGAGCCCACGCAGGCCCCGGTGCACCGGGTCGTGGGGGCGAGACTGGTGGTCCGCGACTCCTCACAGCCTCTTTCTGAGGGCTGAGCCACCCCTGTCCTCCTCGTCGGCGCCCTGGCGGGCAGGCGGAACGCGCGACCTGACCAGGTCGGTTCTCACACCACCTCTTGCGCACCCAGGTGCACGCTGCTAATTTTGTCTGTACAAAGTGGTGACGCGCGTTACCAACGACGGGGCGCGTGCCCACCACACTCCCACACACGCCAATGACGGCACGAAGGAGCTCACTCACCATGGCAAAGAAGACGATCGGCGTCGGCGTTGTCTCCCTCGGATGGATGGGGCGCCTGCACGCCCGCTCCTACCGCTCGGTCTCCGAGCGCTTCCCCGAGCTCGGCGTCGAGGCCCGCCTGGTCGCCGCCGCCGACCCCATCGAGGAGGTCCAGCGCGCCGCCGTCGAGGACCTCGGCTTCGAGCGCGCCTACGCCGACTACCACGAGCTGCTGGCCGACCCCGAGATCGACGTCGTCTCGATCTGCTCCCCCAACTTCCTCCACGCCGAGATCGCCCTGGCCGCCATCGAGGCCGGCAAGCCCTTCTGGATCGAGAAGCCCATGGGAGTCAGCGCCGAGCAGGCCCGCACCGTGGCCCAGGCCGCCGAGAAGGCCGGCCGGTCACCGCCGTCGGCTTCAACTACCGCCACACCCCCGCCATCGAGTACATGCGCGAGCTCGTGCGCACCGGCAAGCTCGGCCGCATCACCAACGTGCGCGTGTGGCTCATCGCCGACTACAACTCCTCCCCCCTGGGGCCCCTGACCTGGCGCGCCTCGCGCGAGAAGGCCGGTGCCGGCGTCGTTCCCGACCTCATGAGCCACGGCGCCGACCTGGCCCAGTACGTCGTCGGTCGTATCGCCTCGGTCACCGCCGCCACCGACACCTTCATCACCGAGCGTCCCATCCCCACCAAGTTGGGCTTCGGGCACTCCGGCTTCGAGATCGGCGACGAGCGCGGCCCGGTCGAGAACGAGGACTACGTCTCCATGCTGGTCCGTTTCGACGGCGGCGTCATCGGCACCATGGAGTCCTCGCGCGTCAGCGTGGGCCCGCGCGCCGAGTACGTCGTCGAGGTCTACGGCACCAACGGCTCGGCCCGCTGGAACTTCGAGCGTCTCAACGAGCTCGAGGTGTGCACCACCGTCGACGGCGGCCCCACCCACGGCTACACCCGCGCCATGGCCGGCCCGGCCTGGGGCGACTGGAGCCGTTACCAGCCCGCCATCGGCACCTCGATGGGCTTTGACGACATGAAGTCCATCGAGGCCGCCCAGTTCCTCAAGTCCGTCCTCACCGGTGAGCAGCTGGCGCCCTCGACCGCTGACGCCTGGTGCGCCGCCGAGGTCGACGAGGCCGTCGTCGCCTCCGCAGCCGACGGCCAGTGGCATGACGTTCCCCGAGTCCAGGGCAACACCACCTTTGACGCCTGAGCACCCCATTTTTCCCGCCTTCTCAAGGCCGGACAACGACGCCGAGCCTCAGATATTCAGAAAGGACAAGGCATGACCACCAGCGCTCAACGGATCTCCTTGAAGGGGATCACCCGCGAGCAGATGGCGCAGGCCGTCAGCCACACACCCGCCTCCGGCAAGCACAGAGGCATCCTCTCCATCGCCGCCGTCGCCACGCTCGGCTCCCTCCTGTTCGGCTACGACACCGGAGTCATCTCCGGCGCCCTGCCGTACATGTACATGCCCGACGCCGCCAAGGGCCTGCAGCTGACCAGCCTCGAAGAGGGAGCGATCGGCGGAACCCTGCTCATCGGTGCGGCACTTGGCGCGCTGTTCGGTGGACGGTTGTCCGACCGTTACGGTCGCCGCCACAACATCACCTTGCTCGCCATCATCTTCCTCGTTGGCGCTCTAGGGACTACCTTCGCTCCCAACGTATGGGTGATGTACCCGTTCCGCGTCATCCTCGGCCTGGCCGTGGGTGGCGCCAGCGCTACCGTGCCGGTGTATCTGGCAGAGACCGCGCCCAAGCGCATCCGCGGTTCGATCGTCGCCATCGACCAGCTCATGATCGTCACCGGCCAGTTGCTCGCATTCACCATGAATGCAATCATCAACACGGCCAAGGGTGGCCCCCAGCTCACCATCGAGGCTGATCCTTCCGGCCTCTTTGAGCCTGGGGCGTACTCCTACGACACCCTCACCGCCCTGCAAACATCCAAGGGTGGATCGATGACCAGCGAGCAGTTCCACGCTTTCCTCGACCAGCTCACCATCACTTCCGGTAACGGCGAGGCCTGGCGCTACATGCTGGTGCTCTGCTCGATTCCCGCCATCGCACTGTGGATCGGTATCCGCCTCATGCCCGAGTCTTCTCGCTGGTACATCGCCAAGGAGCGCCTGTATGACGCCATTGCCTCCCTCAAGCGGGTGCGCGAGCCCGGCAAGGACGGCCCGCTCGAGGACGAGCTCATGGAGATGGCAGAGTCTCGCCAGCATGAATTGCTCGAGCAGCAGCGGGCCAAGGGACTGGGCTATGTCTGGTCTACCCCGTGGCTGCGTAGGCTTCTGCTAGTTGGAATTTTCCTCGCTGTCATTAACCAGACCACCGGCGTCAACACGGTCATGTACTACGCCCCCAAGGTGCTGGAGTACGCCGGCATGTCCACCTCCGCATCCATCACGGCACAGGTCGCCAACGGCGTGATGAGCGTGGTTGGCTCCGCTCTGGGTATCTGGCTCATCATGCGCTTCCGCCGTCGTCAGATCCTCATCGCCGACGTCACCGGTGTGGGCCTGTGCCTGCTCGGCATCGCCGCAACCTTCCAGCTGGCCATCGCCCCGCACATGTCCGCCGGCACCACGCCGCCTGCCTGGACCGCCTACCTCATCCTGGGCCTGATGGCCGTGTTCATGCTCATCGTCCAGTCCTCCAACGGAACCGTGGTGTGGACCATGATGGGTGAGATCTTCCCCGCCAACGTTCGCGGCGTCATGAACGGCACTGCCATCTTCTGCATGTGGATCGCCAACGCGATCATCACCTGGACATTCCCGCCCATGATGGAATCTCTTGGCGGTGGTCTGACCTACGCGCTCTACGGTGTGCTCAACCTCATCGTCGCCGTCATCCTGTTCAAGATCATGCCTGAAACGTCGGGACGATCCCTTGAGCAGGTTGAGCACGACATGGAAGAGCGTTACTCCTGACATATGCATCCCTCAGGCGAGGTATCGCCGAGTGACACTCGTTGTCATTGACCGCGATTCGTTCGGACAAATAAGATAACTTGCGTGAGCAACCGGAAGAGCGAGCGCACCATCAACCCCTCTTCCGACCGGCCCATGGGCCACCCTCATCTAGCCTCTATCAAAGGAGATTGACATGGCATTCCGCCTCGACCCTGCCACTGCCATCAATGACCCGCACGGCATCTCATGGGGTATGCACCCCATCGCCTGGCGCAACGACGATGTCAAGGAGGTCGGCGCCTACAACACCCTCGAGGACGAGCTGCTCGACCTTGCCGACCTGGGCTACCTCGGCACCGAGGTCGCCGGCTGGTACCCCAGCAAGGAGGAGACAAAGGAGCGCGCTGACGCCCGCGGCATCAAGATCGTGGCACAGTGGTTCTCGTCCTTCATCGTGCGTGATGGCATTGACGCCGTCATCCCTGAGTTCACTGCCAACTGTGAGTACCTGCAGTACCTGGGCGCCACCCGCATCGTGGTCTCCGAGCAGACTGGATCGGTGCAGGGCGACCGCGACATCTGCATCTTCACCAACAAGCCCGTGCTCAAGGACGAGGAGTGGCCGGTGCTGGCCGAGGGCCTCAACCGTCTGGGCGACATCGCCCACGAGCACGGCCTTGAGCTGGTCTACCACCACCACCTGGGCACGGTGGTCCAGACCAAGGAGGAGACCATCCGTCTCATGGAGATGACCGACCCGTCCAAGGTCTCCCTCCTGTTCGACACTGGTCACGCTTTCGTCGGCGACGGCGACGTCATGGGTCTGCTTGAGGCCACCATCGACCGCATCAAGCACGTCCACTTCAAGGATGTGCGTCCGGAGAAGATGGAAGAGTCCAAGAAGCTTGAGCGCTCCTTCCTCGACTCCTTCCTCAACGGTATGTTCACCGTCCCCGGCGACGGCATGATCGACTTTACCGAGCCTTACAAGTTCCTCATCGACCACGGCTACGACAAGTGGATCCTGGTCGAGGCTGAGCAGGACCCGGCTGTGGCCAACCCGCACGAGTACGGCGAGAAGGCACGCACGTACATCGAGTCCACGCTGTTCACTCTGTGAGCATGTGATGCCCGGGCGCTAGCGAAACGCTGAGTCTGCTTGGCTCTGAACCGGTGGGTCACTATTCCATTCGGACATAGTGGCCCACCGGTCTTTGTGTGATCTGGCTGAGCACTCACGCGCTGCCAGCGCCTCATCCAACACTCCCCTCGCCCGTACCGGAGCACCACGTCACCGTGCCAAACTGCGCCACATCATGACAACGTCAGGGGCGCCCGCCACCTCCTCGGTGGCGGGCGCCCCTGACGTGTGCGCGGCTCAGCTCAGGTGCTCAAGCCTGCTGAGCGCTCACAGGCTCATGTCGACGACGGCGCGGCCCTGGACCTCACGGTTGCGCAGCGCCTCGTAGCCGGCTCCTGCCTCCTCGAGCGGGAAGCGACGGGAGACGACGTCCTTGTAGTTGATGATGCCGCGCGCGGCCAGGTCGACCACGGCCGGCAGGTCCTGACGGGTACGGGCACCGTAGGAGCCCAGGATCGACTGGGAGCGACGCACGGTACGGTTGATCTCCACCTCAGCGGTCTGGACACCGGCGCCCAGGCCGATCGGAACCATACGACCGCCGTCGGACAGGACGTCGAGCGCCGTCTTCCAGGTGGCCGGGATCCCCAGGGCCTCGAAGGACACGTCCACACCCTTGCCGCCGGTGAGCCGGAAGACCTCCTCGCGGGCGTCCTGCGTCACGGAGTTGACCACGGCGGTCGCGCCGTAGCCGAACATCGGCGCCAGCTTCTCGTCGGAGACGTCGATAGCGATGACCTGCGAGGCGCCCATGGCGGCCGCGATCTGGACGATGTTGGTGCCCACACCACCGGTGGCCACGACGGCGACGGTCTCACCGAAGCGCAGGTCCGCGCCGCGGCGCACCGCGCCGTAACCGGTCATGGCAGCGCAACCGAGGATGGCGGCGGGAACGAGGTCGATGGACTCAGGGGCCGGAGCGACCGCGGTAGCAGGAACGACTGCGTACTCAGCCAGGCCGCCCATGGAGTACATGTAGATGGGCTCGCCATCAAGGCTGGACAGGCGTGTGGTCCCGTCGTAGAGCACACCCTTGAGGCGGTTGAGGTCGAAGAAGGGGCCGCACAGCTCGTCATGGCCGCGGGCGCAGGCGTCGCACTGGCCGCAGGGCATGAGAAAGCCGCCCGCGACGTTCTGACCGACCTTGAGGCCGGTGTGCTCGTTACCGGGGCCGACCTCGACGATCGTACCGGTGACCTCGTGCCCCAGGACGGCGGGCAGCGGGAAGGCGATCGCGCCGCCGATCACGTGCAGGTCAGAGTGGCACAGGCCGCAGGCCGCGACCTTGATGAGGACCTCGCCGTTCTTGGGACGGGGGGTAGGGATCGTCTCGACCTCGAGACCCTTGGCGTGGTCGCGCAGCACCGCGGCACGCATCGTCTCGGGGATCTGGAGTGCTTCGTTGCTCGTCATGGTTCAGTCTCTCTCGGCTGGGCGGTTGGGGCGCTCCCGCGTCCTCGTTCGTGCTCAACACTACCCCACCGACACATCTTTGTCAGGACATAAATACATCTCGTGCGGCAGCCTCCCGTCCGCACCCCGCCGCGGAGTCAACGGCGTTCCGTAGGCTTCGTCGCTCTGGTCGCCACGCTCACCTCACTGCTGCTCGGCTAGGACACCGCGTCACCTCCGGCGTCCTGATCCTCATGCGTCTGTGCGACGGCGCAGGAGCCATGCACCTGGGCTCCCGGATGAGGGCAGGTGGGGACCGACCAGCCCATAACCGTCGCCCAAGGCGGCGGCGAGGCCGGTGAAGAACGCGATGTCTGGGGGGCAAGGTTCTCGGAGCGGACGCCCGATCAAGCCTGTACCCAGGAGAGCGACGGTCAGCACGTGGTCCTTCCGGCTCCGGCACGACGGTACGCCGGCGCAGAGGGGCGGCTGACGTCTCCGGCGACTCCTCTCGCAGAGACTCATGTGATGCATTCCTGGCTCACCCAGGCTCCAGTGCCCCTCTCGCGCCAAGGAGCCCTCATCAGCTGCTTGGGGCGTGCGTGGGGTTGTTGGGGGCGTGCGTGGGGTTGTTGGGGGCGTGCGTGGGGTTGTTGGGGGCGTGCGTGGGGTTGTTGGGGGCGTATCTGAGAACGTCGTCAGATACGCCGTCAACGCACAGCCACGCCCCCACCGACTAGAAGTACGCCGTCACCAGGCAGCCACGCCCCCCGCCCCGCAGGCACGCCGCCACCGGGGACAAGTACGCCGCCCTCTCCCCCACCGGGGCCCGTGTCATGCACGACGGGCTCCTTGCACCACCCCCAGGCCCCAACAGCCCCGCCCTCAGACGCGCCAGACGCTCATCATCGCCCCGACAGACGACGGCGCCCCGACCACGTGTGCGGTCGGGGTGCCGAGGTGTCCGTCTCAGGCGAGGTCCGCGCCGACCCTCAGGTCAGCGCCGGACACGTTCCGTCGATCAGCTGTACTCCTTCTCGAAGCGCTCCTCGAGCTCCTCCAGAGAGTGGTACTTCGTCTCAGGAACGAACTTGATGTAGAAGAGCAGAGACAGGACGTTGAGCAGGCAGAAGACCAGGTAGGTACCTGCGCCGCCCAGGTTCTTCATCATGATCGGGAAGACGATGGAGACAAGCGCGTTGCCGATCCACAGTGCTCCGACAGCCAGACCCATCGCGGTACCACGAATCTTCGAGGGGAAGATCTCGGCAACCAGGACCCAGGTGACCGTACCGGACTGCTTGACAAAGACGAACAGGCAGACGATGACGAGCACGAGGATCGGGGCGAAGGCCGGGGCGCCGGAGATGTCGCCGTCCGCGTTCTGGTAGGGCTGGATGAGGAAGTAGAAGACGGCTGCCAGCAGGCCCAGGGAGACCACGATGCCGGCCTCCTGGTAGATACCCACGTGACGGCGGGCGAAGCGGGTGACGAGCCACAGCCCCACGGCCGAGCCGATGAAGGAGATACCACCGGAGATCACGTTGAGGGAGATGGCGTCCGTCATCGGGAAGCCCGCGGCAGCCAGGACCTTGGGCGTGTAGTACATGGCGGTGTTGATACCGGTGACCTGGTCAGCCAGGCCCAGGATGATACCGATGACCAGCAGGTGACGGGTCCACCTGGTGTTCCAGATCTGGCCCAGGCGCCACTTCTCCTGACTGGCCTCCTTGCGACGTACCTCCAGCATCTCGTCGATCTCGTCGACGATGGAGCCGTCCTTGGCCTCGTTACGCACGCGCTTGAGGGAGCCGATGGCCTCGGGGATCCGGAGGTTGGCGACGTACCATCGTGAGGACTCAGGCATCATGCGGATACCGACCCACAGCGCGATGGCGGGCAGCGAGGCCAGGATGAGCATCCACTGCCAGGTGTGTCCGTTTCCGCCGGTGACGGCCAGGCCGTTGGCGACGTCGTTGGCGACCTTCGTGGTGTAGTCCAGGGTCCCGTCAGCCGTCGTGACGTGAGGTCCGCCGTTGACCTGAGCGATGGCGGCGTTCATGGAGAAGGCCAGGAACTGACCAAAGACGATCATCATCTGGTCCAGGGCCACCAGGGTGCCGCGGATGCGCTTGGGCGCGGTCTCCCCGAGGAAGACCGGGACGGTAGCCGAGGCGCCTCCGACGGCGAAGCCAAGAATGACCCGGAAGACGTAGAGCATCCAGATGTTGACGCTCAGGGCACAGCCCACGGCCCCGAAGAAGAAGATAATGGCCAGCAGCGTGATGTTGTGACGACGACCGTACTTGTCGCTCAGCTTGCCGCCCACCGAGGCACCCAGCGCGGCGCCCAGGCATAGCAGGCCGCCAATCCACCCCTCTTCGGCCGTGGTCAAGCCGAGGCCTCCGGCAGCGTGAGGAAGGTACATGTACGGCAGAGCACCAGAGATGACACCGGTGTCGTAGCCGAAGAGCAGGGAGCCTAAGGTCGCGACCAGCGCGATCAGGCCAAGGGAGCGCTTCTTGCCGGAGGCAGGCGTCGTCTTGACAAGCTCCTCCAGCCGCTCACGCGACAGGTCAGTCGCTGTAACAGGGGCGTGTGACACAGATTCTCCTTTGAGAGAAGGACCTAGCCTCGTCGCTAGGTCAGGGATGACCCGCCAGTATGACCGACGGCGTCGCGTGGCCCCGCATCACCACGGAACCAGTGAGAGGAAGAAGGGACTCGGAGACCGGCCGAGAGGGCGCGATAACGCCGCACGCCTCCCGGCGCCCTCAGGTATCAGCCGAGTTCTTCCTTCAACCGGGCCAGGGCAGCCCGGTTGTAGTCGTCGGCGTACTCGTGCCATCCGAAGATGCACACGCTTAGCACGCCGTCGAATCCGACCTCGCGCAGGGTAGAGAACACCTGATCCCAGGGGACCTCACCCTGCCCGATGGCGTTGTGCTGGTGAACCGTCACGTCAGCACCCGGAGGGTTGATGATGTAGCGGTTACCGTCGTTCGCCCGGTGGTTGAAGCCGTCGGCCACGTGAACCTCACGCAGCTTGCCAGCCTCCGCCGCCGTGCGGATCATACGCGCCACGTCACCTGCACCGTCAGACAGGTGGAAGGTGTGCGGGCAGCAGTACTCATAGCCAATCCAGTCCTTGTCAATGGAGCGGACCAGTTCAAGAGCACGATCATGGAGCTCAACAAAGTCATAGGGGTGAGCCTCCATGTTGAGGCGGATCCCGTAACGCTCAAAGTCGGGAGCAAGCTCCTCCATCGAGCGGTACCACTGCTGCTCAGAGCGGCTGGCCTGGTTACGGTCGCCGGAGAACTCCGAGACAATGTCGCGCACGTCAAGCGCGTCAGCGATCTCCAGTAGACGGCGCCAGTTGCGCACCTGCGCCTGGCGCTCGGCCTCATCGGGCGAGGACCAGTTGAACACCGGGTTGAGGGTGCGGACCCTGACCCCGGTGTCCTTCTGCGCCTTGAGGATCTCATCGAGGAAGGCGCGGTCGGCCTTGGGGTAGTGGTGCCACAGGTGCAGCTCGTGGTTCGGGGAGAGCTCAACGAAGTCGAAGCCGAGCTCGCGTGCCTTACGCAGCGTGTCCGGAGTAGACATCGTCATGTAATACATGTTCGGATCCAAGGCAATGTCAGCCATTGGGTCCTCCTCTCTGACGTCGACATCCTCGTCGCCTAGGACAAGTATGTCTTAACAAGGGGTAAATGTCCAGACTTAATGTGTCAGGACAACTCACGCGTAGAAGGCGGGGCGCTCCACCAGCGCAACCTTGACAACCTTGCCGTCGTTCTCAAGCGATTCCACCGCTGCGTCCACGACTGCGGTGGCAGCGTAGCCATCCCAGGACGTCGATCCGGTGTGCTCACCAGCATCCACCGCGTTGATCCAGGACTGGAACTCGGTGGTGAAAGCAGCCTGGAAGCGGTCGATGTGGGACTGGCACATGGCGTTGCGGTCACCGTGGATGTCACGGATGAAGATCTTCTCCTGGTCCCCCAGGCGCACAGCCGCGTTCTCCAGCACGAGCTCACACTCTATGGAGTATCCGTACTCGAGGTTGACGTTCACCTCATCGTCAATGAGGACGCCGGACTCCGTGCGCATCACCACGACGACCGGGTCAATGAGGTGGTCGAAGCGGCGGGTGGTCAGCTTCGGGCGGTCAACGCGGACCTCGGTGATCTCCTCTCCCAGCAGCCAGCGCATGGTGTCGATCTCGTGGATGGCGGTGTCGTCGATCGCCATGCGCGAGGTGTAGGACTCGGGAACCGAAGGGTTGCGGTGACGGTTGTGAACCAGCAGCGCCTCACCGTTGTCCCCCTTGTCCAGGACAGCCTTCATCTCGTTGTAGGCGGCGTCGAATCGACGCATGAAGCCCACAGTGACGAGCTTCTTGCCAGCCTTCTGCTCAGCCTCCATGATGGCCAGGCAGTCCTCAGCAGTGGTTGCCAGCGGCTTCTCGCACAGGACGTACTTGCCTGCCTCGATGCACTTGATGACGTCGGGAGCGTGAACCTTGCCGAAGGTGGCGATGACGACGGCGTCGACCTCGGGGTCGTTGATCAGCGCCTCGGAGTTGTCATAAGCCTTGGCACCGTAGGGCTCGGCCGCCGAGCGGGCTGCGTCCAGGACGATGTCGGCCACAGCAGTGATCTTGGCGCCCGCGAGGTCATTGTGGATGCGGGCAAGGTGTGCACGGCCCATGCCGCCGGCGCCGACGAGTCCAATGCGAACAGTCATGTCAGTATCTCTTCCTTGAGTCATGGTGTGGTGGGGGTGCTGTGGGCACCGTCGTGCGGAGCGCGGCGGTGCCCACAGCGAGTCAGGGGGGTGGAGAGGTTCAGGCCGAGGTCAGGCCAGACCCAGGCCGCACTCAGCCAGGTACTGACGCATGTTGATCGCGTTCTGCTTGGGGAAGGACGGGTCGCAGGGGTAGCAGTCCTGCTCACAGATCGCGTAGAGCGGCTTGTCGAGGGCAGCCAGGGCGTCAACGAAGGCGTGCATCTCGGGCAGACCCTTGGGCGGGCACACCGAAGCACCCTTGGTCACGGCCTCACCGAAGGGCCAGTCCTTCTCGTGGGCCTGGCGGGTGATGTCCTCGTCGAAGGCCTTGATGTGGACGTAGGCGATGCGCTCGGGGTACTTCTTGCACAGCTCGATCGGGTCACCGCCGCCGTAGACGACGTGCCCGGAGTCCAGGCACAGGTTGACGTAGGACGGGTCAGTGGCGTCGAGGACACGGGCGATCTCCTCGGGCGTCTCGATGTGGGAGTCACCGTGGGGGTGGAGGACCATCTTGAGGCCGTACTCGTCGAGCAGCATCTGCCCCAGGGCGTTGGCGTGCTCGATGTAGAGCCTCCAGGCGTCGTCGCTCAGGACTCGGTCGTCGGTCCACTCCCAGGTCTTGTCGTCGCGGTACAGCGGGGGGAGGTGGACCATGTACTCGGCGCCCACGGCGGCGTGGGTCTCGGCGATGGCACGGAAGGTCGTGAGGGTGGTCTCCCAGGCCTCAGCCTTGTGAAGGACTCCCCAGCCGGTGCCGGCGACCACGCGCATGCCGTACTCGTCGCACCACTTCTGCAGCTCCTTGGGGTCGGTCGGGAAGTAGCCGAAGGGCCCGGTCTCGATCACCTCGAAGCCGGCCTCAGCCATCTCCTCCCAGGCCTGGCGGGGGCTCATCTGCTTGGGGTCGTCCGGGAACCAGACGCCCCACTGGTCGGGGCACACGCCGATGGTGAGCTGGGAGTACGTGGGGTCGAGAGTGTTGACAGCCTTTGACGGTGACATCGTTGTCGCTCCTTGAGGTGGAGGGCCAGAATGTCCGAATCGTTTCGGACGCGATCGAGAATACATCGCTGCTGGGCGAGACGCCACCCGTTTGTGTAGACAAATTGAGAAAGACCGATCGCAGCCGCGACGCACGAGCAGGCTGCGCCACCAGGCCCCGGCCTCACCTAGCGCAGCGCCGCCGCAGGATCGATCCGGCTGGCCCGACGGGCTGCCAGCAGCGCCGCCGACAGACCTGCGACCACGCCGAGCAGCACCCCCAGGGGCAGGGTGAGGGGCTCGATGACCGGCTGCCAGCGCTGGGCGATGGTCACCCCAAGGATCACCAGCACCGAGCCGACCACGCCAACGCACCCGCCCACCAGGCCGATGAGCACGGACTCCCCCGCGATGAGCACGCGCAGGTGGATCCGGCGGGCGCCGATGGCACGGCGCAGCGCCAGCTCACCGTGGCGGGCCTGGACAGCAGTGTTAATGGCGCTGGACAGGGTCGCCAGCCCCGCGAGCACCGCGACGGCAGTGAGGGTGAGCAGGATGTTGCGCACGTCAGACTCCAGGACCGCACGCATGGCCTGCGGGTCCGGCGGCGCCAGCGTCGTGGTCTGCTCAGCGAGCTCGGGCAGCCAGGCCACGGCGGCGACCTTGCCCACCTCCTGGGCGGCCCCCGGCTGGACCCAGATCTCCACGCCCGCCTCACGGGCGGGTGAGAGCCCCGAGAGCTGCTCCTGGCTCATGACGACGGCGCTCATTATCTCCGCCCTCAGCCCCGCCTGCGAGATGATCCCGACGACCTCGTAGGGGAGGCCCTCGACCCACAGCGTCGGTGAGGCCTGTACAGGGCCGAGCCCAAGGGAGGCGGCAGCGGCTGCGCCGACGAGGACCTGTCCCTCGCCGAGCCCACGGGACAGGTCGACCCCGGGAGCCAGCTCCTGGACACCCAGGAGGTGGGAGACCGGGGTGGCGGGGGTGATCCCGTAGGCCCTCACGCTTGAGGTCGGCAGGCTGGGATCCGTCGTCGCCTCCAGGTCCTCATGGACGCTGAGCGCCATGACCTCCTCGACACCCGCGACCGAGGCGACACGCGCCATCCCCTCCCGGTCCGGAGCGGCCGCCACCTGGGCCGGGCCGACGCCGGTCAGGGAGTCCTCCTGGACACCGACAGCGACCCGGCGGTTGCGCTGGGCGTCAAAGGCGGCTGAGACCTGGTAGCGGGCCGTGTAGGCCAGGCCGATGATGGTCAGGCACAGCATGACGGCCACGGCCACCACCGACACGAGCCTGAGGGTGCGCCCCGGCTCCGCGTCCAGGGTGCGCGCGACGTCATGCAGCATCATGCGCCAGCGCACCGTGGAGGGGCGAGTGAGCGCGCCAGCCTCCGCAGCAGCGGGGCCGTCACCGTCCTCACGGCTGGCAACCTGCCCCGGCCTCTGGGCGGAGCCGGGGTCTAGGCGCCGGGTCTCCTCACTCACCCGCCCGTCAACGACCCGCACGCGCCGGTCCGCACGCGCCGCCACCGCCGGATCATGGGTGACGACGACGACCGTGGTGCCGGCCCCGCTCAGCTCCTGGAGGAGGTCCATCACTGCCTGCGAGGAGGCGGAGTCGAGGTTGCCGGTCGGCTCGTCGGCCAGGAGCACCGGTGCGCCACCGCTGATAGCCCTGGCGATCGCCACGCGCTGGCGCTCGCCTCCGGACAGACGGTCCACCGGCATGTGGCTGGGTGGGACAGGCCCACGAAGTCCAGCGCCCTCAGCGCCCGCCGCCGGGCGTGGTCGACGGTGGCGCCCTGGTAGGCCAGCCCGAGCATGACGTTCTCCACGGCGCTGCGGTGGGGGATGAGGTGGAAGGACTGGAAGACGAAGCCGAAGGTCCGGGCACGCATGCGCGCGGCCTCGCCGTCGTCCAGGTCAGCGGCAGGCACGTCATCAATGAGGTACTGGCCTGCGGTCGGGGTGTCCAGCAGGGCCAGGACATTGAGCAGGGTGGACTTCCCCGCCCCGGAGGGTCCCTCGATCGCCACGAAGTCACCCTGCCGGATCACCAGCTCCGCCTCACGCAGTGCCTTGACGGGGACAGCACCGGGGTAGGTGCGGCTGACCGCCTCCAGGCGGAGCTCGGTCATGACTGGTCGACCCGGAGCTGGTCGCCCACCGCGAGGGAGTCGGCGGTGATCGCGCACTGCCCGCCCACGCACCCCTCGAGGGCCACCGGGACGGTGAGGAAGGAGCCGTCCTCCTGCCTGGCCAGGACGGTGTGCGCCCCGTCAGCGACGGTAGACACGGCACGCTTGGGGACAAGCAGGGCGCCGGTGATCGTGGGAGTGCGCTCGATGGTGAACACAAGCTCCTCCCCCGGCCCAGGCAGCTCTCCCCCGCCCTCCAGGGTAAAGACGGCGACGGACTGGGCGCCACCTAGGTAGGAGCCCATCGCGCCGCCCACCCCGGCGTTGGGGGGCCGCCTGCTGAGCACCGGCCTCACTCCCCTTGGCGGTGTCCTGCTCCACCAGACGCGTCTGGGACAGGGCCAGGGAGAGCTCTCCCGCTGCGCTCACCGCGCGCGCCCTGGTCCCGACGCTGAGGGTGTCAGCCGTCCCCTTGGGCATCTGGGCCTCCACGCGGGCCGAGCCGCCAGCCACGGTCATGACGGCGGTGGCAGCGTCAAGGACCTGCCCTGGGCGGGTAGCTCGGTGACGACAGGGCAGGAGGCGAGACTGGGGACGTAGACGACCTCGGCCTGGGGGAGCGTGAGCAGCGTCGTCTGGGTAGCCGTCCCAGCCTGAGCGTCCTTCCTCTCCTGGGCACCGGGGCCCGAGGAGGACATGCCCCGCTGCGTGGCATCAGCCCCGTCCCCTTCTGTCCCTCCTGCTTGCCTGGTGGTCGTGGGCACGGAGTAGCCAAGATCCGTGTATAGGTTCCTCAGCGCGCTGGCGGTGGCTGCTCCGAAGTCGCCGTCCGCCCGCACGTTGTAACCCAGGCTCGCCAGGGCCTGCTGAAGCTGGACGACGTCGTCGCCCTGGTCGCCCTGGACAAGGTCCCGGTAGGTGGGAAAGGCCCCGGGCAGCGCGATGAGCGGACGGCCGTTGACGTGAAGAAGGACCTGACCGGCGCGCAGCTGCTGGCCCGGCGCGACCAGCTGGCGGCTGACGACACTCCGTCCGTCCGCCAGAGGCAGGGTCACTGTCTGGGTCTCGGTCTGCACGACCGTGGCAGCGGCGGTGATCTCATCGTGCAGGTCGCCGCTGGCCACCGCCACCGTGACCGGCTGGACGGTGGGCGGTGCCGCGGCCGCGTCACGCTGGGCCGGGGACTGGACGCTGCGCGCCAGCCACCAGGTCCCGGCGACCACTGCGACGGTGACGACGACGGCCAGGAGGACGAGCCGACGGCGTCGCTGCGGGCGAGGGGCGTCAGCCTCCTGCGTGTCCATGGGATCAGAGGGTCCAGGGAACGTCATCTTCTCAATCCACCACGCTGCGATGGGCGTTGATGTAGTCCTTCAGCGTCTGCTCCTGCTCGCGGATCTCTTCCAGAACAGCCGCGAACTCAGGGGCATGGTCCGCAAGGTAGCTGTCATCGGCCTCCCACGTCAGGCCGTAGGCCAGCCGGTCATAGCCGCTGTTCTCGGTGCACTGCGCCTCATGGACCGCGATCTCGACCTCCTCCTCCGTCAGAGTCGACAGGTCGGCATACCGAGCGTTATCAGCCCCGCCCAGGCCAAAACGCTCCATCACCGACGGAGCAGGGCCCGGACGGTCCTCAGGCAGGTCCGGAATCCCCAGCGGAGCCATGCACTCACGCCATGCGGCCATCGCCTCCTTGAGCGCAGGATTCTCCTCAAATCCAGACGCCTGCGGCATGTATTTCATAGCCTGGCCGGCCCGCTCAAATACGGGGTCTTCCATCACACGGCGTCTACAGTCCTCAAAGTTCTCGTGGTAGGCCTCCCCCTGAGAGGCGAGGAAGGCTTCGGCCGCCATCACAAAGTCACGGAGCTCTGAGGGGGCAGCGTGGTATCCGTACTGCCTTGCCTCGTCAACCGTTCGGGGTCGGCCCCATCCACCAGAAAGCGTCTCCGCCTCTGGGGCGTTCCAGTCAAACTCTGCACCGGTGGCGCCACTCTACCTCGGTCCACCATGCACGAGGCCACGTGGAGGTCATAGGCGTAACCCCACAGCCTGGGGTCAACCCCCTCATAGGGATAGGAAGGCAGGCTCCCCTTCTCATAGTCCTTGATCGTCAAGCCCGAGACCGACACCGTTCCGTCCGGGGAGATGTCACTAGGGGACATGGACGAGACGTCAGCACCGACCTCCCGCTCAGCCGTCTCAGGACCGCAGGCAGACGACCCCGCCGCGAGCAGCACGAAGGCCAGTACCCTCGGGCACCACGACCGGAGCCCCATCAGCACCACCCGCCAGCAGGAAGCTGGCTCGTGAAATAAGCAGAGGAAACCCCTAGCGCACCCACAGCAATAAGGACAGAAGCAGCGACCGAGACGACCTTCTTGATCGTTGAGATCACATCCTTGTCCGCAAGGGGCCAGAAGACGCACAACGCGTCCTGGCGTGGCCCGCATTACTCTCCCAGCAGGCGTGCTGTCAGAGGAGTCGCAAGTCACCTCAGGAGTCCTGACGGGCCGCTCCGGGTAGCGCGCAACCGGGGTGGGACCACCTGGCGTCAGGTAGTCCCACCCCGGTTGCGCGCTACCAGTCGGCGCTCGTCACCGACCGGCGCAGTCTGCTCCTACTCCTCGCGCTGGAAGGACATGGTGGCGGCGTAGGTCTTCTCGCTGGGCCAGCGGCTCGTGACGGCCTTGGCCCGGGTGTAGAAGCGCACGCCCTCGGGACCGTGGATGTGGGTGTCGCCCAGCAGCGACTCCTTCCACCCGCCGAAGGAGTAGTAGGCCACCGGCGTCGGGATCGGGACGTTGATGCCGACCATGCCGGCCTCCACGTCGAGCTCGAAGCGGCGGGCGACTCCGCCGTCGTTGGTGAAGATGGCCGCACCGTTGCCGAAGGGCGAGGAGTTGACCTGCGTGATGGCCTCCTCGTAGGTGTCGGCGTGCACGATGGCAAGCACCGGCCCGAAGACCTCCTCGGAGTACAGCTCAGAGTCCAGCGGCACGTTGTCCACGATGGTCGGGCCGAGGAAGTGGCCGTGCTCGTGGCCCTCGACGACGAGGCCACGCCCGTCCAGGACCACCTCGGCACCCTTGGCCTGCGCGTCGTCGATGAGGCCGATGATGCGCTTCTTGGCCTTGGCGTCGATGACCGGGCCCATCTCCACGCCCTCGTCCATGCCGTAGCCGACCTTGATCTTCTCGGCGTGGGCCTTGACACGCTGCGCCAGGTCCGGACCGCAGCCGCCCACGGCGACGACGACCGGCAGTGCCATGCAGCGCTCACCGGCCGCACCGAAGGCGGCGGCGGAGATGTGCTGGGCCGCGAAGTCCAGGTCGGAGTCGGGCATGACGATGGCGTGGTTGTTCGCCCCGCCCAGAGCCTGGACGCGCTTGCCGTGGGTGACACCGGTGTTCTGCACGATGTGGGCCACCGGGGTCGAGCCCACGAAGGAGATGGCGTCGATGCCGGGGTGCTCCAGGATGTCGGTGACCAGGTCGCGGTTACCGGACAGGACGTTGAACACGCCGTCGGGCAGACCGGCCTCCTTGTACAGCTCGGCGGTCAGCAGGGCGGCCGAGGGGGTGGTGGAGGCGGGCTTGAGGATGAAGGCGTTACCGGTGGCGATGGCGATGGGGTGCATCCACATCGGCACCATGGCCGGGAAGTTGAAGGGGCAGATGCCCGCGACCACACCCACCGGCTGGCGCAGGGTGTGGATGTCCACGCCGGTGGAGATGTCGAAGGAGTGCTCGCCCTTGAGGGCGAGGTTGATCGCCGTGGCGAAGTCCAGGGTCTCTCGACCGCGCTGGATCTCACCGACGGCGTCGGAGTAGTTCTTGCCGTGCTCGGCCACGATCAGGCGGGCCATCTCGTCCTGGTGGTCCAGGACCAGCTGGCGCATCTTGAACATGATGGCCGTGCGCTTGGCCAGGGAGACCTTGGCCCACTCCTTCTGCGCCTTGCGGGCTACCTCGACCACGCGGTCCAGGTCGTCGGAGGAGGCCTGGAGGAGCTGGGCCTCGACCTCACCGGTCCCGGGGTTCTCGACGTCAAAACGGCCGACAGGGCTTCCCTCGTCATACCGTCCGTCGATCCAGTGGGCAATCGTCTTCATCGTCGTTGACTCCTGAGTCGTCACGGGACAGGGCTGGGTTCCTCACCGTGGTGCGGGGTCGAAGCACCTGTCGTGCATGTGCGGTGCCACCCTAACCCCTTTGACCCCCGTATGGGCACATTTTGTCAGCACAATATGTCTGGATTTCCCCTCCAGCGCACAGCCGGCTCGCAGGCACCTGCCCAGCACCCGCAGCATGACGGCGGGGCCGCGGTGACGAGCCGCGGCCCCGCCGTCATGACCGGGACCCACCCTCCTGCCGTGGACAGGGGCGTGCCTCCCCGGTGCCAGGGGCGAGGGCCCTCATGCCCTCAGCCCCGGCAGCAGGCTCACAGGTAGTGACGCTGAGGCTTCCTGTCCTCCAGGTAGTCCTGGTACGCCTTCTGGGTGGACTCCAGGCGCGAGACCTGGGAGACCGCCACGTCCCACCAGGAGGAGGCCGGCGGGTTGGGACCGTAGAGGTCGGTCTCGATGTGGATCATAGCGGCCTCCTCGCCGGCGTGAGCCTGGGCGTAGGCCTCCTTGAAGTCCTCGATGGTGCTCACGCGGTAGACCTTCAGTCCCCAGGACTCGGCGTTGGCGGCGATGTCCACGCCCCTGACCCTCTGCTCGTCAGCCAGGTGCGTGCCCTCGCCGCGCTGGCGATACTTGGTCCCGAAGCGCTGGGAGCCGCGCGACTCCGACAGGGCACCGATGGAGGCGAACCCGTAGTTCTGCAGCAGGACGTAGATGACCTTGACGTTCTCCTGGACCACGGTGGCCAGCTCCATGGGGAGCATCTGGTAGGTGCCGTCGCCCACGATCGCCACGACCTCGGACTCGGGGCGAGCCAGCTTGCAGCCCAGGCCGGCCGGGATCTCGTAGCCCATGCAGGAGAAGGCGTACTCCACGTGGTACTGCACCGGGGTGCGGGCCTGCCACAGGGCCTGAAGGTCGCCAGGCATGGACCCGGCGGCGTTGATGACGATGTCCTCGTCGCCGAGCATCTCGTTGAGCGCGCCAAAGACCTCGGTCTGGGCCGGCAGCGGGCCGTGGCCCAGGTGGTAGCACTCGCTGGTGCGAGCCAGCCACGACTTGCGCTCACGAGCGATCTCAGCGGTGTAGGCCTCGTCGACGTGGTAACCCTTCAGAGCCTCGGTCAGGGCGACCAGGGCCTCGCGGGCGTCGGCCACCACCATCTCGGCGCTCTGCTTGGCGGCATCGAAGGGAGTGACGTTGATGTTGACGAACTCCACACCCGGGTCCTTGAACTGCGTCTTGGAGGCCGTGGTGAAGTCGGAGTAGCGCGTACCGATACCGATGACCAGGTCAGCCTTGTCGGCGATGTGGTTACCGGAGTCGCCTCCGGTCGAGCCCACGCCACCGATGGCGCAGGGGTGGTCGAAGTTGATGGCACCCTTGCCGGCCTGGGTGTCAGCCACCGGGATCCCGGTCGCCGTGGCGAGGGCACGCAGCTCCTCGCAGGCCTCAGAGTAGATCGTGCCGCCGCCGGAGATGATCATCGGGCGCTTGGCGGCCTTGATCTTGGCCACCGCACGGGCCAGGGCAGCGGGCTCGGCGAGGGGACGGCGCACGTGCCACACGCGCTTGCGGAAGAGCTCGACCGGCCAGTCGAAGGCCTCGGCCTGGACGTCCTGCGGCATGGCGATGACGACGGCGCCGGTCTCAGCGGGGTCGGTCAGCACACGCATGGCGGCCAGCAGCGAGGGAATGAGCTGCTCGGGGCGGTTGATGCGGTCAAAGAAGCGGGAGACCGGGCGGAAGGCGTCGTTGACGGTCAGGTCCAGCGTGGTGGGGTCCTCCAGCTGCTGGAGCACCGGGTCGGGCACGCGGGTGGCGAACTGGTCGGAGGGGAAGATGAGGACCGGCACGCGGTTGGTGGTGGCCAGGGCGGCGCCGGTGACCATGTTGAGCGAGCCCGGGCCGATGGAGGCCGTGACCATGTAGGTCGACAGGCGGTTGCGCACCTTGGCGAAGGCAGCTGCCGCGTGCACAGCGCCCTGCTCATTGCGGGGCATGATGTAGGGCATCGGGTTCTCGCCCGGGACGGGGTCGATCTCGTTCTGTAGCAGCGCCTGGCCGATGCCGGCCACGTTGCCGTGCCCGAAGATGCCGAAGGCGCCCTCGATGAGGCGGTGCTCGACGCCGTCGCGCTCAGAGTACTGGTTGGATAGGAAGCGGATCGTCGCCTGGGCGACCGTCAGACGGATGGTGCCCGAGTAGGCCTCGTTGCTCATGTATCTGCTCTCTCGTGGTGTGGTCAGGGTGGTAGATGCTGCGTCCGGCACGCTCAGCGGGCCATCGGCAGGCGAGGGTCAGGCTCCTGCCCCTGCCAGGACTCGCGGATCCAGTGGTGGGTCGGGTCGTCGGGAGCCAGCCACACCAGGTCCTCGCTCGGGCCCGCCATGACATTGAGGTAGTACATGTCGTAGCCCGGGGCAGCCACGCACGGGCCGTGGTAGCCGTAGGGCACGAGGGCGACGTCTCCGTGACGGACCTCCACGCACACGTCGATCGGCTTGTCCGGGGTCGAGCCGTAGGTGCGGTGCAGCCCGAAGCCCGGGTCACCAGCGGGCGAGGGGGCGATCTCGAAGTAGTAGATCTCCTCAAGCTCACGCTCGTCGGCCGTGTGGGCCTCGTGCTTGTGGGCCGGGTAGGAGGACCAGTTGCCTCCAGGCGTGATGACCTCAGTGACCAGGAGGTGAGAGGTCTCCACGTCGTTGTTCAGGGCGTAGTTGGTCACCTGGCGCGAGCAGTCGCCCGCGCCACGGATGCCCGTCGTGGCCTTCTCACGCGGAAGGTAACGCACCGGCAGGTCGCGGGTTGCCACCGAAGACGGCAGGGCGAAGCGACCACCCTGGGCGCTGGCCAGCGTGAAGGACTTGTGACGCGGAATGTAAAGCGAGTCGGTGATCTGCTCGAAAACACCGGTGCGGCCGTTGATCTGGTATGTCTCGCTGTCGACCTCAACACTCACGCCGCCCTCCAGCGGCAGAACGAGGAGCTCGCAGTCGCCCGACGTCAGGGTGGCAGACTCGCCTGCTGCGAGGTTAACCACGCGCAAGCCGGAGAATCCCCAGCCCGCGTCCGCAGCGGAGATATCGACCGTGAGGTTGTCGTGCGCCGTTTCGCCCGCACGTACGTGCATATCAAGAGTCATGAGAAGAGTCCTATTGTGTTGTCAACGGCCCCGGCGACGTCGTCGTCGGGCGGGAAGAGAAGGGAACGGCCGATAACCAGTCCCTTGACTGTGGGCAGGGCCAGTGCCCGGTGCCAGCTCTCGCGTGCGGCGTCGGCGTCGGTGGACACGGCGCCACCCAGGATAAGCGCTGGCAGGGTGGAGGCCTCCAGCACGCGCTCCATGTCCTCCACTACCGGCAGTTTCAGCCAGGTGTAGGCGCTGGTACGTCCCAGGCCTGAGGCGATGGCCATGGACGTGATCACGGCCTGCGGGCTCAGGTCATTGACGATCCGTCCCTTGACCCAGCGCGAGACGAAGGGCTCAACCATCGCCATGACGTGGTGCTCGGCCAGCTCGTCCACGGCATCGGCACAGCTAGCCAGAGTGTCAACCGTGCGTGGGTCCTCGTAGTTGACGCGGAGCAACATCTTGCCGCCGTCCAGACCAGACTCGACCACACCGCGCGCGTCGTAGCCGGTCATACGGTCATTCATCTCAAAGGTCGCTCCGGCCAGACCACCCCGGTTCATCGAGCCATAGACCAGCTTCCCGTCCAGAGCCCCCAGAAGCGCCAGGTCCTCAATGAGATCGGCAGTGCCGAGGAAACCGCCCACTCCAGGACGGGAGAGGGCCTCGACGCAGCGCGCCAGAACCTCTTCTCGCGAGGCCATCGCCATCGGGTCCGGCCCGGCCGCGAGCGCCCCGCGAGCCGGGTGGTCGCAGGCGATCACGAGGAGCTTGTCGTCACCGGTGGGCATAGCTCCCCTCGGTCGGCTCGCCATGACCTCGGCGACGCGCTCAGGGGAGTGGGTACGAATCTCAACAATCCGGTCAGTCAGCGGTGTCCTTGACATCATCGTCCTCCTCACAGGTCCGTCAGGGTCGGGGCACACTCGTCACGGTAGGTGCGCATCATTTCCAGCAGCTCAGGCTCGGTGGGCATCGCCGTCGAGCACTCCAGCCGGGAGGCAACGATCGCGCCAGCGGTCGAGGCCGCAAAGATGGTCTTCTCCAGTGACCACCCGGACAGCAGACCGTGGCAGATGGCGCCACCGAAGGCGTCCCCTGCACCCAGCCCGTTGAGGGTCGTAGCGGGAGTCACGGGCATCTCAATCCGCTCCTGGCGCGTCTTGGCCAGGGTGCCGTACATCCCCTGCTTGACTACCGCGATCTCGACACCAGCATCGAGCAGGGCGTCGGCCGCACGCTCCGGGTCAGTCTCACCGACGGCAATGCGGCACTCCTCACGGTTGCCGATCGCCACGTTGACCTTGGACAGAGCCTCGAAGACGCGGGCGTGCGCCTCCTCCTCGCTGTTCCAGAAACTGGCACGGTAGTCCAGATCCATGATGGTCAGGCGCTTACGCTCGCGGGCATCCAGGGCAGCGTGGTGAGCTGCGCGCGAGGGCTCCTTGCTCAGTCCGGTCGCTGAGATCCAGAAGATCTCCGCCTCTCGCACCGCGTCCGCTGGAATGTCCGACTGCGTCAGCTCCAGGTCCGGGGCAGAGGGCTCCCGGTAGAAGTACAGAGGGAAGTTGTCAGGCGGGAAGATCTCGCAGAAGGTCAAAGGTGTCAGGAAGTCTGCCTTGGTGACGACATAGTCGTCATAGACGCCCAGCTGACGCATCTCCCGGCGCACGAAGCGTCCGAAGGGGTCGTCACCGACTCCGGTGATGACCGCGGAGCGATGGCGGTAGCGAGCAGCAGCGACCGCCACGTTGGTAGGGCTGCCTCCCAGGAACTTTCCGAAGGACTCGACGTCTTCCAGACCGACGCCTGTCTGCAGCGGGTAGACGTCGATACCGCAGCGTCCGATTGTCAGGACGTCGAGCGGTGGGGTGCTGGCGGAGGCTGTCATGGCCTTTCCTTCCACATCATCGGGGGCGGGTTGTGTGCGGGCGATCCGGTGCCTGTCTGCGCCCAAGCCTGCATCCCGGAACGAACACTCGTCAAGCCTTTGTCCGTACAAAGAGGAGCGCATGCCATCACAGCCGCACCCCTAGGCCAGGGGCGACACCAACCGCAACCCTCCTCCGACTCCATTGACCTGACGAACTGTGCGCTATCACGTAACGTTGCGCCGAGAAACGGTCCTGCCTCACCCCGAGGCGAGCGCACCGGTCGTCAAAGGAACGTTCATGCCCAGCTCTACCTTCCAGCTCGAGATCACCGTCGACCGCGACAGCGACATCCCCCTCCACATGCAGATCTCCGAGCCACTAGCAGCCCTCATCCTCGACGGGACCCTGGAGCCAGGCACCCGCCTAGAGGACGAGGTCTCCATGGCCCGCCGACTCAACGTCTCACGCCCGACCGCCCGTCAGGCCCTGCAGCGTTTGGCGGACCGCGGCCTGGTCGCCAGGCGTCGAGGTGCCGGCACGACCGTCACCTCCCGGCACGTGCACCGACCCATGCAGCTGTCTAGCTTGCTCACCGACCTGACCGAGAGCGGGTACACGGTCGAGACGATCGTGCTCTCCTATGAGCGCCACCCCGCCTCCGCCGAGGAAGCAGCAAACCTCCAGATCGCCCCCGACTGCGAAGTGGTACGAATCCGGCGGCTACGCAAGGCTGACGGCGAGCCGATCGCCCTGATGACCAACCTCCTGCCAGCCCCCTCAGCCCCCACCGCGGAGGACCTTGAGCGCAACGGCCTGTACGAGCTCCTGCGCGCCAGCGGGCTCGTGCCCGTCTCAGCCACTCAGGTCATCGGAGCCCGTAACGCCACCACCAAGGAGGCCGAGGCGCTTGGCGAGCACCGCCGCGCCGCCCTACTGACCGCTACGCGCACAGCTTACGACGCCACCGGCGAGGTCATCGAGTACGGCACCCATATCTACCGAGCCTCGCGATACTCCTTCGAGACCACCCTCTTCACTGGCTGAGACCACACTGCCCCTGACAGACACCTCGACGAGCGTTTCACTATTTGTCCAGACAAAACTTGACGAATGGGGCTCGGAAGCATTTCAATGAAGCCATCGGCCGGCACGGCGAAGGAGCCGACCGGAGCCTCACACCCCAGGAGATGCGCCAATGACCATTGAATACACCCCCGGCCCGCTGCTGGAGGCCGCCCGCACCACCCCGACGGTCCTGTGGAACGACTCCGCCGACCCCGACGAGCTTCGTCAGTCGATCTCCTTCGGTGGCGTGGGCGCGACCTGCAACCCGACCATCGCCTACACCTGCATCAACCAGAAGAAGGAGCGCTGGATCCCTCGCATCAAGGAGATCGCCGAGGAGAACCCGACCCTGTCTGAGTCTGAAATCGGCTGGCAGGTTGTGCGTGAGATGTCCATCGAGGGCGCCAAGCTTTACGAAGACATCTTCGAGGAGCACAAGGGCCGCAACGGACGCCTGTCGGTCCAGACCGACCCTCGCCTTGCTCGCAGCGCCAAGGCGCTGGCGGACCAGGCCGAGGAGTTCTCCAGGCTGGCCAAGAACATCATCGTCAAGATCCCGGCCACCAAGACCGGTATCGAGGCTATCGAGGACGCCACCTACCGCGGCGTGTCCATCAACGTCACCGTCTCCTTCACCGTCGCCCAGGCCGTGGCTGCCGGAGAGGCCATAGAGCGCGGGCTCAAGCGCCGTGAGGCCGAGGGCAAGGACGTGTCCACCATGGGTCCTGTCGTCACCCTCATGGGCGGCCGCCTTGACGACTGGATGAAGATCGTCGCCAAGCGCGAGCGCCTGTTCGTCGACCCGGGCATCTTCGAGTGGTCCGGTGTGGCCGCCCTCAAGCGCGCCTACCACGAGTTCCAGGCCCGTGGCCTGCGCGCCCGCGTCCTGTCGGCCGCCTTCCGCAACGTCATGCACTGGTCCGAGCTGGTCGGCGGTGACCTGGTTGTCTCCCCGCCCTTCGCTTGGCAGAAGCTGATCAACGACTCCGGCTACAAGGTCGTCTCCAAGATCGACGACGAGGTCGATCCGAGGATCATGAAGGCCCTGCTCGAGATCCCCGAGTTCCGTCGCGCCTACGAGCCTGACGGCATGGCCATCGAGGAGTTCGAGACCTTCGGCGCCACCGTGCGCACCCTGCGCGGCTTCATGAAGTCCGACGAGGACCTGGACGGCCTCGTTCGCGACGTTATCATGCCCCAGCCGTGAGGCACCCGGTCCGGGGTGGTTGGCCTAGCCAGCCGCCCCGGACCTCGTTCCGCCTCCGCCCTGTGAGCTCACACCGCATCGACGGAGGCGGTTCTCTTAGAGCTGGCGATGACGCGCGTCATCATCGCCATGAAATATACGTCAGTCCACGACCAGCACACACAACAAGGAAGTTCCTATGCTGAACATCGCCCTCATCGGCGCCGGCCGCATCGGCCACGTCCACGCCAAGACCATCGCCGCTCACCCCCAGGCCACCCTCGCTCTGGTCTGCGACCCCTTCGGCGACGCCGCCGAGAAGCTGGCAAGTCAGTACGGCGCTCGCTCCTGCAAGGACGCCGAGGACGTCTTCGCCGACCCCGAGGTTGACGCCGTCGTCATCGGTTCCCCGACCCCCCTGCACATCCCCCACCTGCTCGCCGCCGCGAAGGCTGGCAAGGCTGTGCTGTGCGAGAAGCCCATCGCCCTGGACATGAAGGACGTCGTCGCCGCTCAGACCGAGCTCGACGCCATCACGACCCCGGTGATGTTCGGCTTCAACCGCCGCTTTGACCCCAGCTTCGCGGCTGTGCGCTCAGCGGTCAACGAGGGCCGCATCGGCGACCTGGAGCAGTTGACCATCATCTCTCGTGACCCCGCCGCCCCGCCGGTGGAGTACATCAAGGTCTCCGGTGGCATCTTCCGCGACATGACCATCCACGACTTTGACACCGCCCGCTTCTTCCTGGGCGACATTGTTGAGGTCCACGCGGTTGGCCAGAACCTCGACCCGGCCATCAAGGAGACCGGCGACTACGACGCCGCCGTCGTCACCCTGCGTGCCACCTCGGGCGCCGTGGCAACGATCATCAACAACCGCCACTGCGCTTCCGGCTATGACCAGCGCCTGGAGGCCTCCGGCCGTGGCGGCGCCCTGTTCGCCGAGAACGTGCGCGCCACCACAGTGCGTCTGTCCAACGCCGAGGTGACCGACGCCCAGGAGCCGTACCTCGACTTCTTCCTTGAGCGCTACGCCGACGCCTACCGCATCGAGCTGAGCGCCTTCATCGAGGCCGTTGAGGCCGACACCCCGACCCCGACCACCATCGACGACGCCGTCGAGGCCCTGCGCCTGGCCGAGGCCGCTACCAAGTCCGCCAGGACCGGTCAGCCGGTCCGCCTGGCCTGAGGCTGAGCCCCAGGCACGAGGTGGCCGGGAGCTTACCTCTCCCGGCTCAGTGACGACGGCGCCCGCCACCAGCGGGCGCCGTCTCGCCTTGTCTGCCGTCCCTGCCGCACAGCCGCCTCCGGCCTGCCACGAGCGCCCCCTCCGAGGTCAATTACGTGTTGCACCTCACATATTGCGCAGATATCCTAGTGAGACCTTCCTCATCCCCATTCCCTGCCCAGAGGTCATCATGAAAGCAACAATGAAATTCCTCACCGCATTTGCAATGCCTGAGCCTGCTCACAGTCGCACCCGCGACCGGTGCGCCCAGCGCGGACACATTGACACAATCTGACTGCAACGCAGTGACAGCGATTGACTCTCTTGACAGGGATGAACTCGTCGCAGCTACTCAGTTGCTTAGGACGTCCCTCACAGAGGCTGCTACGTCACCAGACGGCGACCATGGTGCGAGCACGTCTGCTATCGACGAGCGGGCCGTCATCTCCGGAGTCAAAGCAGAATACTCAACCTACGACCGAGTGATCGTCCTTCAGAACGAAGTTAACGGGTACCGAGTTGGAGGATTCGATCAGGATCATGCTACTGGAGCAACGGCCGTACTTCCTTTTGTCGATGTTATCATCGACACATCAGATCCCAAGAACCCCTCACTCATCATCGAGCAACCCGATGCAGTCTCCGCCTATGAGAAAGCGCCTGCGTTTGCGCTGGACAATTCTATAAGCATCTCCCCCCGCAGCAGCAACCGGCACCTGCCCTGCCGGCCTAGTCCATCGCTGCGAAAACTATAGCCTGAACTGCCTCAAATCAATCGCACCCGGATGGCTGGAAAACGCCTGCTCGTTTCTCCCCGGAGCAGTTCCGAAGATCGCATGTTTCGTTACGACGCTTGCAGGCAGGGCTGGAAAATGCTGCACGAAGTGGACCTGCAGCCCCAACATTCACTAGAAACGGAGACCCGCAATGCAGATCTCACGCACAGCGCCCCCCTTAGCCGCTCTTGTTCTTAGCCTGGCGCTCCTCCTCGGCGTGACCTACCGCGCGACCAGCGGCGTCAACCCGTTTTCCGCCGCAACCTGGGCGCTTGGAACCGGCCTTGCCCTGGCGTGCGTCGCAGACGCGAGCGCGAGAGTCGTGACGTCGCGTGCCCGCGCGCAGAGGATCCTCCTCATCGGGCTCCTCCCTCCCCAGCTGGCACTGGCCTTCGCATGCGGTGTGGCCTACACGTTCAGTACCACGTTGCACATGACCGACGTCCTGAGCTCCTACACCTTTGAGCTGACGCACCCAGCGCTGCTGTGCGCCGCGCTGTGCGTCTACCTCTACATCCGCCTGCTCCTGCTGACACGCTCCCTCAAGGACCCGACGCACCACACAGCGCAGGCTTAGGGACCCGGGAGAGTCCGGGACCCGTCTGCTGCGGCACAGGACCCGGCAGGCTCACCGCACGGCGGTCGAGCCCCTGACCACCAGGCTGGCCGGGACGGTGAAGAGGGCCCCGCCCCCAGGCTGGTCGTGGCGCTGCACGCCGTCGGGCACCGGCAGGTCGCGGCCCGGGTCCTCACAGCCCAGGCGCTCCACCAGGTGGCGCACCGCGACGTCCGCGATGGCGTCGACGTCCTGGTGCACGGTGGTGAGGTCGACCGCGCTGAGTGCCGTGAGCGCGACGTCGTCAAAGCCGGCCACCGCAACCTGCTGCGGCACCGTGATTCCACGACGGCGCAGCTCCAGCAACGCCCCTAACGCAGCATGGTCGTTGTACAGCACCAGCGCCTGTGGAAGTTCATCGCGCTCAGCCAGCTCGGCAACCGCACGGATTCCGTCTTCTTCCCCGTCGCCTCCGGGCACAATCCTCTCCGCAAGCCCGTGAACCTGCATCGCCCGACGGTATCCATCTGCCCGCAGCTCAGCCGAAGAGGCTGCACCGCCGTCAACATAAACCAGATCCGTACGACCCGAGCTCAGCACGTGTTCAACGAGCTCAGCCACCGCCGCCTCGTCAGCCGAACGTACCGCGTCGACGTCGTCGGTCAGGCCCTGACGACACAACACTAAGAGCGGCACATCACCAGCGGCGCTACGCAAATCCTCATAGGGCACACGCGAATCGACGACGATGATCGCCTCACAACGATCGCGCACCAGGGCGCGGATACCTTCAACCTCACTGTGACGGGGCGTCGAAGCTGCAAGTCCCAGACCGTGTCCATGACGTTCTGCCGCCTGATAGAGGCCATCGACGAGCTCAGCTTGAAAAGCCTGTCCAGGGAAATATGAGACCCCGATAATCCCGGTGTGAGCGGCTCGCATCAGTCTGGCACGAGGATCAACCTCATAGCCGAGTTCCTCGGCGACCTTGAGGATCTCCTCGCGTGTCGAGTCGGCGACACCAGAGGCATTATTCAATGCCGCAGACACCGTCGAGATTGAGCGGCCTGCACGTTGAGCCACGGTGGCAATCGTGACCGATCGTCTCGGTCGGGACACAGCCCGCACCTCCCTGTGCATCGCTACCATGGTTTTCGCCATTATCCCACGTTTCTCCGCCCCTCATGACGGCGTGCTTGTGAGATGAGGGCGTACGCCCGCAAATGAGACGTGCCGCTCCGACGTCGTAGCGAGCGCCCTCACAGCACAAGAACGCCCTGACCGCGCAGGCACGCCCCCACCGTGGAAGTACGCCGCAAAGTCCCACCCCTCCGCTCGGGCGCCCCAGAAGTACGCCGTCAGGCTCACCGTCACGTTCAAGCTGTCATCGACATGGACTTGACACGCGTCAACACTGAGCGTCTATACTCGCCACATACGTTAACGCGCGTTAACGCCGGGGTGGAAACCTGCATCACTACCACGTCAAAGAGGACACACCATGGACACAACGCTCTCCGTCGCCGTCATCGGAGCCGGCATGGCCGGTACCACCCACGCCAACGCCTGGAGGCAGGTCGGCACCGTCTTCGACCTGGGCCTACCCAAGGTCCGACTCGCCGCCATCGCCGACGCCTACGAACCCTTCGCCGTCGACGCCGCCGAGCGCTACGGCTATGAGAAGGCCGTCACCGACTGGCGCGACATCGCTGACGACCCCAGTATCGACATGGTCTCCATCGTCGTCGGCAACGCCCTGCACCGCGAGATCGCAGAAGCCATGATCCGCGCTGGCAAGCACGTCCTGTGTGAGAAGCCCTTGGCTGACACCCTCGAGAACGCCAAGGCCATGGCTGAGGCCGAGGCCGCCCACCCCGAGGTCGTCACCTCCACCGGCTTCACCTACCGCCGCAACGCGGCCGTGGCCGAGATCAAGAAGCTGGTCGACACCGGCCACCTGGGCGAGGTCAACCACATCAACGCCCGCTACTGGTGCGACTACGGCTGCGACCCCTCCACCCCGATGGCCTGGCGCTACGCCGGTCCCATGGGCTCGGGCGCCCTGGGCGACGTCGGCTCCCACCTCATCGACACCGCTGAGACCATCTGTGGCCGCCTCGTGTCCGTCTCCGGGGGCGCCATGGTCACCGCGATCAAGGAGCGTCCGGTCGCCAAGGGCCACGTGACCCGCGGCACCGCCCTGGACACCTCCGACGCCGAGACGGCCCCCGTGACCAACGACGACGTCGCCTCCTTCACCGGCGTCTTCGACAACGGCGCCGTGGGCACCTTCTCCGCCTCACGCATCGCCTGGGGCATGCCCAACGCCATGATGATCGACGTCCACGGCTCGCGAGGCCGCGCCTCCTGGGACCTGTCCCGCACCGGCGAGATCATGGTCGACGACGCCTGCGCCCCGGCCGGCCTGTCCGGCCCGCGCCGGGTGCTGGTCAACCCCACCTTCCCCTACTTCGAGCGTGGCTCCTCCATGGCCTTCGGCGGCGTGGGCTGCACCCAGATCGAGCAGTTCACCTACCAGGCCTACGCCTTCCTCCAGCAGGTCGCGGGCGTGAGCGAGGCCGACTCCCTGCCGCGCTGCGCCACCTTCGCCGACGGCTATCGCGAGATGCTCATCGCCAACGCCGTGGCCGAGTCCGCCGCCAATGGAGGCGCCGCCGTCGACGTCTCCCGCTTCAACAAGTAATCACCACCCACCACGACTGTTTCTAGGAGAAGACCACCATGGCACTGACCTACGGCGCCTACACCGCTTGCCTGGGCGACCACAGCCTGCCCGAGACTCTCGACGTCCTCAAGGCTGCTGGCCTGACCGGCGCAGAAGTCAACGTCGGCGGCTTCATCCCCTCCCCTCACTGCCCCGTCGATTCCCTGCTGGCGTCCAAAACTGCCCGCGAGGACTACCTGGGGATCTTCGAGGACAAGGGCATGGTCCTGTCCGGCCTCAACACCTCCGGTAACCCGACCTCGCCATTGCCGAACGAGGGTCTCAAGCACGCCGAGGACCTGCGCAATGCCATCCGCCTGGCTGGCGCCCTGGGTGTGAAAGAAATCGTCACGATGTCCGGCACCCCGGGCACCGACCCCGGTGCAAGGTACCCCACCTGGGTCGTCAATCCCTGGAACGGGATCGACATGGAGATCCTGGACTACCAGTGGAGCGTCGTCGTCCCCTTCTTCAAGGAGATCGACGCCCTGGCCCGCGACAACGACGTCAAGGTCTGCCTCGAGCTGCACCCGCGCAACCTCGTGTTCAACGTCCCCTCCTTCGAGCGCCTTGTCGAGGAGACCGGGGCGACCAACCTGCGCGTCAACATGGACCCCTCACACCTGTTCTGGCAGCAGATGGACCCGATCGCCGCGACCAAGCGCCTGGGCAAGTTCATCGGCCACGTCCACGCCAAGGACACCAAGATCTTCCCCGGCGCCGCTTACCGCGGGGTGCTCGACACTGACTTCGGCCACGTCCCGGCCGAGGCCGAGGGCAAGGTCCCGGTGGCCTACGGCTACTGGTGCAGTTCCTGGCCCAAGGACCCGGCCTGGCGCTTCGTTGCCTTCGGTCTGGGGCACGACACCGACTACTGGGCCGAGTTCTTGCGCGCGATCGAGCAGGCTGACCCGAACATGAATGTCAACATCGAGCACGAGGACGCCGAGTACGGCAACGTCGAGGGCCTGCAGATTTCTGCCTCGAACCTGCTGGCAGCCGCCAAGGCCCTGTGAGCAGCCCACGACGGCGGCCAGACAGGCCTCCGGCCCTGCCGACCGCCGTCGTCCCAGACCTTCCTGGACGCTCTTACCCACCTCGTCGATCCTGAGCGCCCAGGACCTTGACTGTGTGCAGCGCCTGCCGCCACGTGCGTGGCACGCCGCGCGGCCAGCCTGGCGGCGTCGCTCCGAGCACCTCCAGCCCCAGACGCCCTGGTCTCAGCGCAGGGTGGGCGCGAGGTCTCCGGCAGGCCGGGTCGAGGAGCGCCGCACCGCCAGCACCGGCTCCAGGGTGAGGCTGCGCCCAGGACCCGACGCCGCCTCCGGGCCAGCGGGTACGCCGTCGCCCGTCTCCTGCCGGCCCTGCAGGGTGAGGCGGCCCGACCGCTCGCACACCAGGCGGATCGCGTCACGGGCCATCGCGTCAGCGGGCTGCTCGACGCTGGTGAGAGAGAACTCCTCTCGTCGAGCCAGGTAGGTGTCGTCGTAGGACACCAGCGGCGTCCACCCTCCAACGGCCCGCAGGGCCGCGAGCGCGTCCAGGGCGACGACGTCGTTGTGTGCCACCACGCCGATCCGGCGCCCGTCCTGGGCGCAGCGCGCCAGGGCCTGACCGACTCCTCCGCCCCCGTCGCGCGGCGCGAGGAGCGTGTGCAGCCTGACCCCCGCCTCACGGCAGGCCTGCGCCAGGGCTCCGCCGCGCTCGGTCGCGTTGGGGTCCTCGTGCTCGGGCGGGGTGAGGTAGACCAGGTCCTGCGTGCCGGCCCCCAGCAGGTGGTCGACGACGACGAGCGCGGCAGCCTCCTCGTCCAGGCGGACCGTGTCCACCCGGCCCCCGGCGCTGGTGCGCCCGATGAGGCACACGGCCGTCTCCCTGCCCAGGGCCCGGATCACTGGGTCGGGCATGGCCGGGGAGACGAGCACCAGCCCCTCGAGCTGCATGGCGAGCATGGTGTCCACGGCGCCCTCACCGTCACCGACCTGGGTGGCCAGGGTGATGACGAGGGTCAGGCCCTGCTCCCGGGCCGCGACCTGGAGGGCGTGGGCGATGAAGTCGAAGAAGGGGTTACGCAGGTCTGGCAGGACCAGGCCGATCAGCCCCGAGCGCCCGGAGGCCAGGGCTGCGGCGGAGCGGTTGACGCGGTAGCCCAGTCGGGCCGCGGTGCCGAGGATGTGGTCTCGGGTGGCCTGGGCGACGCGGGGAGAGCCTGCCAGCGCCATGGAGACCAGTCCACGGGAGACCCCTGCCTCGCGAGCCACCTGCTCCTGGGTGACGGCGCGCTGGGGTGCGCTGCCCATGGCTCCTCCTGGTCGTGTGACGCCTCGTGCTCGTGGGGATGCGGCCGCGGGCACCCCGAGTCGGGAGCGACCGGCTCGCCCCGTCCCCGTCATACTCCTCGCTCGGTGTCTGCGCGCGCAAGCGCCTGTCTCACAGCCTCTCTCACGTGATCGCCTGACGACCGGGCAGACGAGGCTGCCTCAGCTCCCGTGATTGACAACCTGAAAACGCGCCTCTATCCTTCAATGCAACCGCTTACATCGCAAGGAGGCGAGGATGCGACGCTCAGGTCTGGCGACGCTCGCTGTGCTCACGATCACCGTGATCTGGGGCTCGACGTTCTTCATCATCAAGGACGCCGTCGACCGTATGGAGCCCATCGACTTCCTCGCGATCCGCTTCACCATCGCCGCAGCGCTCATCGCCCTCGTCCTGTGGCCGCGTCTGCGCCGCCTGCCCGCCGGGGGCTGGCGCGCGGGACTAGGGCTCGGCGTCCTGTACGGGCTGGCACAGATCGCCCAGACCTATGGGCTCAAGCACACCTCCGCCTCGGTCTCGGGCTTCATCACCGGCACCTACGTGGTCCTCACGCCCATCATCCTGTGGCTCTTCCTCAAGGTGCGCCTGTCTGCCCAGGCATGGGTTGCGGTCGCCTTGGCCTGCCTCGGCCTGGGTGTACTGACGCTGACCGGTCCAGCCGCCATGGGCTGGGGCGAGTGGCTCACACTGCTCGGAGCCTTCTTCTACGCCCTGCACATCGTGGTCCTGGAGCGCTTCGCACCCCAGTGGGACGCGCTGGCCCTCACCGCGGTCCAGCTCGTCGGCGTCGCCCTGACCTGCCTGGTCGCAGCCATCCCCGGCGGCGTTCACTTGAGTGCCGACCCCGTGGCATGGCGTGCCATCGCCTACACCGTGCTGGTCGCCGGTATCGCCACCATGCTCCTGCAGACCTGGGCCCAGCGGCACCTCAGCGCCACTCGGACCGCGCTCATGATGACCTTTGAGCCCGTCTTCGCCTCCCTCTTCGCGATCGCGCTCGGCGGGGAGCACCTGAGCGCGCGGCTGCTGATCGGAGGCGGCGTCATCCTCGCCGCCACGGTCCTCGGCGCCCGCAGCACCCCACAGACCCCCGTGGCTACGACCACCCAGGCCGCAGTCACATCTCACAACGTCACCGTCGACTAGTGAAGGAGAAAACACCATGAACACCCTGTCCCGTCGCCGTTTCGCCCAGATCTCCAGCCTCAGCCTGGCAGCCGCCGTCCTGGCCGGATGCTCCGGCTCGTCCGGGTCCTCCGGCGCCAACACCGTGACCTGGTCTACCTGGGGCTCACCCGAGGAGCTCAAGCGCTACGACGCCGTCCAGGAGCAGTTCAAGAAGGACCACCCTGAGGTCGAGCTCGTCTTCCAGCCCACGGCGTCCTACTCCGACTACCACTCCAAGCTGCTCACCCAGCTCTCCTCAGGCACGGCACCGGATGTCTTCTACGTGGGCGATGACCGCATCGCCTCCTTCATCCGTAACGGCGTCCTGCTTCCTATTGAGGGCGAGACCAGCCTCGACCTGGACAGCTTCAACAGCTCTCTGCTCGACGTCGCCCGTTTCGAGGGTGCTCTCTACGCCCTGCCCAATGACTGCAACCCCGACTGCCTGTGGTTCGACAAGGAGGCGCTCAAGGCCGCCGGAATCACCGAGGACCCGGCCACGCTCGCTGCCTCCGACCAGTGGACCACCGAGGCCTTCTTCGCCATGACGGCCAAGCTCAAGGCAGCTGGCCTCAACGGCGCCTGCTACTGGAACTACTGGGGCACCCACGACTCGATCATCAGCTGCGGCGGAGGCAAGGTCTACGACGGAGACACCTACGTGGCCAACACGGATCCGGCCAGCGTCAAAGCACTGGAGGAGTACGCCACGAGGTTCCGCAGCGGCGAGCTCATCGTGGCCGATCTGCTTCCCGAGGGCACTGGCGAGGACAGCCTGCTCGTGACCCACCAGCTCGGCTTCCTCGCTGCAGGCCGCTACACCATCGGCACGATCGAGGGCGCAGGCGTGGACAAGGACCTCTACGACATCGTTCGCTGGCCCACCCCGGACGGCGCTGCCGCGCCCACAGGAGTGGCTGCCTCCTACCTCGCCATCAACGCCAAGACGAAGAACAAGGCTGGTGCCCTCGCCTTCTACGACACCTACCTCAGCGCCGCTGGCCAGGAGCTGCGCCTGAGCGAAGGTGGCAACGCCGTACCCTCGATCACGGGCGCTGACGAGATCGTCCTGGCTGACGGCTACCCCGCCCACGCCCAGACCATGCTGGACATGCGTGACGCCGGATTCTCCAACTACCCCGTCGAGGCAGCCGTCACTGACCTGTCCAACGAGATCGCCGTGGAGTACATGCAGCCGCTCTACCAGGGCAAGGCCACCACTCAGGAAACCCTTGACGCGATCGCCGCCCTGGTGGCTGAGAAGGCCTCATGACCATGAGCTCGTGTCCTGACACTGCCACCCGCCCCGGCGAGCAACCCGCTTCCGCAGAACCTGAAGGCACTCAACGCCGCGGCCCTCAGAGCACCGAGGCTCGCTGGCGCCGCAACGACCGACGGTGGGGGATGTTCTTCGTCGCCCCTCAGGTCCTCGGCATCTGCCTGTTCACCCTCATTCCCTTCGCAGCCTCCTTCGTCCTGGCCTTCACCCAGTGGAACGGCTTCGGGATGCCAAGCTTCGTCGGGCTGGACAACTTCCGCGACCAGCTCTCCGACCCCGACCTAGGACGCGCCGTGCTCAACACCGGCGTCATCATGCTCGTGACGGTCCCGATCGGCCTCTTTCTGTCGATCGTGGGCGCCACAGTGCTCAACAAGGTCCGCTTCCGCTCGGTCTACCTGGTCATGCTCTTCGCCCCGGTGGTCACCAGCGCCGTCGCCATCGCCCTGATCTGGCAGCAGCTGCTGCGCCAGGACGGAGTCATCTCCGGGGTCATCTCGGCGGTCTTCGGTGTGGAGAATATCGACTGGCTCGGACACCCCTGGCTCGCGCTCATCTCCGTGTGCATCGTGACCATCTGGTCCTCGGTCGGCCTCAACATCGTCATCTTCATGGCCGGGCTGCAGGGCATCTCGCCGTCGGTCATGGAGGCCGCCAAGATCGACGGCGCCGGCCCGATCGCCCGCTTCTTCCGGATCACGCTGCCGCTGCTGTCCCCCATCATCTTCTACCAGTGCATCGTCGCCTGTATCTCGTCGCTGCAGACCTTCGATCTCGTCTTCGTCCTGGTCAAGAACGCCGGCCCAGACAACGGCACGCGCACCATCGTCTACCACATCTACGACCTGGGCTTCGCCAAGTCCCAGTTCGGTCTGTCCAGCGCCGCCTCCGTGGTGCTGCTGGCCCTGACGCTCGTGGTCACCGCCATCCAGTTTGGCGCGCAGAAGAAACTCGTCCACTACGAAAGCTGATGTCATGAGCACGATCGCTTCTTCAGCTCCACGTCGCGCTCTGCGCAGCCTGGTACCGCCCCTCAAGCACCTGGTCCTCCTGGCCGTTGGCTTGATGATGGTCGCGCCATTCATCTGGATGGTGCTCACCTCCTTCAAGCCGCTCAGCCAGCTGCTGACCGACCCGCTGTCAGCCCTGCCCGACCCGTGGATCTTCACCAACTGGCCGGATGCCTGGAACGCCTTGCCCTTTGGCCGGGCCTACCTCAACTCCTTCTACATCACCGTCCTCGTGGTGGCCGGAACCCTGCTGACCACCTCGATGGCGGCCTACGGATTCAGCCGCCTGCCCTTCAAGGGGTCCAAGGTCATCTTCGGCATCTTTCTGGCGATGCAGATGGTGCCCAAGCAGGTCACGCTCGTGCCCTTCTACTTCCTCATGGCCAAGATCGGCTGGGTGGACTCTCACCTGGCCCTCATCGTCCCTGCCATCCTGGTCAATCCCTTCGGGGTCTTCCTCATGCGCCAGTTCATCGCCTCGATCCCGCGTGAGCTGGAGGAGGCTGCCATGATCGACGGCGCCTCGCGCTGGCGGATCTACTGGAAGGTCATCCTCCCGGCGATCCGGCCGGGAATGGGAGCCCTGGGCATCATCGTGGCCCTGGACGCGTGGAACAACTTCCTGCTTCCCCTGGTCCTGCTCAACTCCACCGAGCTGTTCACCGTCCCGCTGCTGCTCAGCCAGTTCAACGGGCAGTTCGGAGGTATGAACTACGGCATCGTCATGGCCGCCACGTCGCTGTCCACTATCCCGATGCTCATCGCCTTCCTCATCGGCCAGCGCCAGATCATCGAGTCTCTGGCCACCTCCGGGCTGGGAGGGCGCTGAGCGATGGACACCACCTTCCTTGACTGCCTCGTCGATCTGCGTAGCGTCCCCTTCACCACGATCGGCTCACGCCTGCTCGTCTACCGCGACGAGGCCGACCTCGTGGTCTACGAGTCGGCCTACGAACGCCCCGAGGAGGCCTCTACGGCCGCCAGGATCCGCCTGGCCGACGACGGCGAGCCGGCGACCGTCCGCGCCGTCACCCCGGCCGAGCTCATCATGTCCAATGGCGCCAGCCTCACACTGACCCCCGCCGGCAGTGTGGTCCTGACCCACCTGCCGGCCGGCTGCACGGTGAGCACTGAGCAGGCGAGCCTGGTCACCAGGCCGGGCGACGCCGTCGTGCTGGAACGGGGCGGGGGCTGGCCAGCGGATCCCGGTCTGAACGCCCACCTGGCCCCCGAACCCGAGCTTGCTGAGGCCCGCGACGCGGTAGTCGAACGCACCCGCAGCTGGATGGCGCGCTGCCCACGCCCGCACGAGCGCTGGCAGGAGATGGTGCGCCAGTGCTGGTGGACGCTCGGCGTCAACACCGTCGTGTTGGAGACCCCCGGCGCGCCAGCCACCGCCGTCGTCCCGTCCAAGATCGGTTACCTCGGCGCCTGGCAGTGGGACTCCTACTTCATCGCCCTGGGCCTGGCGTGGGGCGATCCACAGCTCGCCGCCGAGCAGCTACAGCTCGCCGTGCGCTACCAGCGGTCCGACGGTCAGCTGCCGGACGTGACCCACGACGGCGGGGTGCTGGCCTCCTCCGCGGACCTTCCGCCGGCGGACCTGGCACGGCTGCGCGAGCTGGCCTCGCCCAGTCTCGACGGGCAGGAGGTACCACTGACCAAGCCACCCCTGCTGGCCCTGGCAGTCGACGCCCTGGCCAGCCACGGGCACGCCGGCGTGCGCCAGAAGCTGGGTGAGGCGGTGCGCTCCAACCTGCGCTGGTGGTATGAGCACTCCTCCAGGCAGGGCCTGCCGTGCTACCTGCACCCCTACTCCTCGGGGCTCGACGACAGCCCCGTCTTTGATGACGACGCCCTAGTGGCCTCCCCTGACCTTGCGTCCTACCTCATCGCCTCTGAGCTCACCGTGGCCCGATGGGAGCGCGAGGACGGTGCAGAGGCGGAAGCCCACCAGGCAGAGGCCCGCGCCCAGCGCCTGACCGACCAGCTCGTAGCACGCTGGGACCCGCACAGGAAGATGTTCCCGGCCCAGGCTGAGGACGGGCGCGACCTGGCTCCGGCCACCGTGGTCTCACTCATGCCGTTGCTCGTCCCCCAGCTGCCCCAGGACATGGTCGAGGCCCTGGTCCGTGACCTCACCGAGGGAGGCCGTTTCGCCACGCGCTACCGGATCCCTACCGTGGCCATCGACGACCCGTCGTTCTCGCGCACACGCATGTGGAGAGGCCCGGTGTGGGTCAACACCTCGTGGCTCGTCTGCCAGGGGCTGCGCCGCCACGGCTACCTCGACCTGGCACGACAGATCGAGGACGAGCTCCTGGCGCTGGTCGCCTCGGCCGGTCCGTGTGAGTACTTCACCCCGGACACCGGTCAACGCGCAGACAGCGCCACGGTGCTATTCGGCTGGTCTGCCGCGCTGGCGATCGACATCGCGATGCGGCGTTCCCAGGAGGCGTGACCACACCTTGTTTGAGGCCCTCATCGGTTGGTTCCCGTGCTGGCAGCATGGGAACCAACCGATGAGGGCCTCAAGTGACGCCGGCGGGCAGTGCCACCAGCGCTCAGTGAGCCAGGGCGAAGCCCTCCACGGCGACGTGGAGCTCGACAACCTTGGCCTCACCGGGCAGGACACGCACCGCCTGGTGAGGCGGGATGCCGACGCCCATCCCCGGTTCAAGCACCACCTGCGCGCCCCGGCCCCGCAGGTACTCCCGGTCCGTGGAATCGCGATAGGCCTGGTCCACCTGGAGGTCGGCCAGCGGCGCGACCTCAACCTTCACCCGGCCCTCCAAGCACGCCAGGACGGTCCAGTACCGGCGTCGTGCCACGAAGCGCTCGTCCGCGAGCGCGCTGGCACGGTCAGTGACGTAGGTGAGCACGTCACCCACCGAGTAGGCCACTGACAGCGTCATCCGGGGCGCCTTGCCCACGGCCTGGCGGATCGCACGCCACACCCGGGGCGAGCCCCAGGCCACCTGCTCCTGGTCGAAGTCAGTGATGAGCTGCATCTGTGTGTCCTCCTCGTACGGGCTCAAGCATGAGACGGAAGCTGAAGTCGGTGAACCGGAGCCGGTAGCGCTCCAGCACCTCCGAGCCCCAGGAGTTCGACCCCAGTCCGAGCACCTTGTGATCGACGTTGAGGGTGACCGGTCCGCGGCGCGGAACGTCGTTGAGGTGGCGCGCCTGGTCCAGGTCACGCGCGGTGCACGGCCAGGCGGAGAAGGCCAGGAGGTCGCTGGAGCAGGCACGCACCTGCAGGCCATGGCCGTCTCCGGCCCGTGCCTGGACCCAGCGCACGTCCTGGTGGTTGCCGTTACCCTGCGGCAGGACGTACGGGGTCAGCATGCTCTCCACATCCGACTCCCACAGCCCGATCGGACTGGCGGTCCAGGAGTCCGGATAGGACTCCCCTGGTCCGCGTCCGTACCACTCGATCTCGCGCAGATCCTCGCTGAGCGTCCAGGTCAGGCCAATGCGGGGAATGAGGTCGTCATAGTCACCTTCGGCCCTGCCCTGGACGGCGAGCTCGACGCCGCCGTCGGGACGGACGGTCCACCGCAGGTCCACGGTCATCGCGATGTCGTAGGAGGGCGTACCGATCCGTTCCCGGCACTCCACCACGACGGCGTCGCCCGCCTCGTGCCAGGACATCTGCCTCAGGCTGCGGCTCATCAGGTGCAGGTTGCGCGGCCACCACAGGGTCTCCGCCTCGCGGCGGTGGTTGTCGATCACCGGGCTCCATAGGCCGACCTCGGGCGGCCCGGCCAGGAGCTCGATGCCGTCAACCTGCCAGGAGCACAGCTGGCCGCTGACGCGGTCGAAGGTCAGGCGCGTGCCAGCACGCTCGACGTCGAGGTGCTCACCGCGGCTCAAGACCGTCACCGGCTCGTGCGAGGACGCTGTCAGCGTGGCAGGGCTCCAGGGCGTGAGGACCTGCTGGAAGACTCCCAGCTCACACGGCGCCTGGCCCGCGATCGCCGTGCCCCACACGCTGGCGGACAGGATCGCCTCGCCTCGGGCGTGGCGGGCCGCCAGCTCAGGGCTCAGGGCGAGGGTGAGGCTCTCACCCGGTAGGAGCGCACCCGGACGCACCCGCTGGGAGGCGAGCAGGACGCCGTCGTCCCTCAGTCCCACCTCCAGCTCGACGTCCGACAGGTCCGTGAACCAGCGACGGCTGGTCACGCGCACCTGGCCGTCTGACAGCTCGACGCCCACTGGACAGATCACCTGCTTGTACTCCAGCAGGCCGGGGCTGGGCTCCAGCCACGGGAAGACCAGCCCGTCGATGCAGAAGTTGGCGTTGTTCGGCTCATCCCCGAAGTCCCCGCCGTAGGCGTAGTACTGGCGGCCCTCCTCATCAACCTGGAGCACACCGTGGTCGATCCACTCCCACACGAAGTGGCCCTGGATCGAGGGCCAGCGCCGGAAGACCTCCTGGTACTCCGACAGCCCTCCAGGCCCGTTGCCCATGGCGTGGGCGTACTCGCACAGGACTCGGGGCTTGCCGCAGGGCCGCTCACCTAGGTCGTTCATCTGCGAGACGCGGGAGTACATGGTGGAGACCACGTCCACGATCCGGCCGTCGCGATCCTCCTCGTAGTGGACCGGGCGGCTGGGGTCCAGGGCCTTGGCCCGCTCGTACATCGCAGCGATATTGCAGCCGTCCCCGGACTCGTTGCCCAGGCTCCAGATGAGGATCGAGGCGTGGTTACGCTGGGCGACGACGTGCCGCTCGATGCGGTCAACGAAGGCGGGCTGCCACCCGGGATCGTCAGTGAGCCGCTCCAGGTCCCCGCACAGCGCGAAGCCGTGAGTCTCCAGGTCGTTCTCTGCCATCACCATCAGACCCAGCTCGTCGCACATCTCGTAGAAGCGCGGGTCGTTGGGATAGTGCGAGGTCCTCACGGCGTTGATGTTGTGCCGCTTCATCAGCTCCAGGTCCGCCCGGATGCGCTCAGCGCTCACGGCACGGCCCCGACGCGGGTCGAAGTCGTGGCGGTTGACACCGTGCATCATGAAGTAGCGGCCGTTGAGGTACATCAGGCCGTCACGGATCGTGATCTCGCGCAGCCCCAGGCGATAGGGGACCACCTCGGTCTGGGTCTGCCCGTCCCACACCCGCAGGCGCAGGTCGTAGAGGTAGGGGTCCTCCGGGGACCAGGTGCGTGGTGCGTCCACGCACAGGCGCACGCTGCCCTCGCTCGTGCACCATCCCTGCGCCAGAAGGGTCCCGTGGTCCCAGATCTCGCACTCCACCCGCGCTGCGCCCTGGGTCCAGCAGGCCACGTCCACCTGGGCGCGCTCACGGACCAGGTGCGTGGTGACGGTGAAGTCCTCCAGGCGGGCCGGCGGGCGGCGCTCCACCCACACGTCGCGGAAGACGCCGCTGGCCCACCACATGTCCTGGTCCTCCAGGTAGGTGCCGTCGCTGAACTGTGCCACGCAGAGCACCACCAGGTTCGGTCCCAGCGTCACGAGCCCGGTGAGGTCGAACTCGGCCGCCAGGCGCGAGCCCTTGCTCATCCCGACGTAAGAGCCGTTGAGGTAGACCTCGACGTAGCTCTCCACACCACCCAGGTGCAGGAGCACCTGCTCACCGGCCTGCTCGGGCTCGTAGGTAAAGAGGCGTTGGTAGACTCCCGTTGGATTGTCACTGGGCACGTGGGGCGGGTCGACCGGGAAGGGAAAGCCCTCGTCGGTGTACTGCAGCTTCCCGAAGCCGTCGAGCTGCCACATGTGGGGCACCTCGACGCTCCCCCACTCCTCCTGCAGGCAGGAGGTGAGTTGGTCAGTCACGCGCAGAGGACTGTCGAGGAGGTGGAAACGCCATTGACCATTGAGACTGAGCACGCGCTCGCTGCGACGTCCTGCGCCCGCTACCGCCTCCTCCCACGGCGCGAAGGCCTGGAAGTCGGCTCGAGGCGGCAGACGATGCCTGTGCGTCACACGAGGATTCTCCCAATCACGCTGGCACGGCATACGTTGTCCTTCCTCATTGAATACAACCGGTTACACGAGCATAGCACCTTCCTCTTTCCCGTACTTGCCGCACCGTTCCACCTCTGCCCGGAGAACCAGTCATGACCCGACGCACCGCCAGCCGACGCACCGCCGCGACTCTCCAGGACGTCGCCGACCTCATCGGGATGTCCAAGGCCACCGTCTCACGCGCTCTCAACGGGTCCCCCAAGGTCACCGAGGACACCAAGGAGCGAGTCCGCGCGGCGGCCGAGCAGGTGGGCTACGTCATGAACCCGCAGGCCAGGGCGCTGGCCCTGGGCAGGGCGGAGGCGATCGCCATCGTCTTCACCGAGCCCCTGGACGAGATGTTCGCCGACCCTACCTACGCGATGGTGGTGCGCGGCATCCACGAGGGGCTGGCCGAGACCACCACCGCCCCGTTCCTGCTGCAGGCCGCCACCAGCTTCGAGCAGGCCCGCGCCCGGCGGCGACTGGCCCAGGGCAACGCCGACGCCGTCATCGCGCTGACGCCCTACATCGGCCAGGAGCTGCTGTCCAGCCTGGAGGAGGCTGCCCTGCCGACCGTCCTGTGCGGACAGCCCGGTGCCCGGGAGCGCACCTCAGCCATGGCCCACGTCTACGCTGACGACGTCGTCGGCGCCCGGATGGCGGCCCACCACCTCCTGTCCTGCGGGCGACGCCGGATCGCCGTCCTGTCCGGCCCCGAGGACAATCCCGCAGCCGTGGACCGCGTGATGGGCTACCGGGAGATCCTTGATCCGGTCTGCCCACCGGTCTCCGTGAGCTACGGAGCCTGGGACGTCGTCTCCGGCCTGGAGCGTATGGAGACCCTGCTGCAGGGCGACCCGCATATCGACGGCGTGCTCGCCGCCTCGGACCGCATCGCGGCAGGAGCCCTGGCCGCCCTCCAGCGCCACGGCAGACGGCTACCTGAGGACATCAGCGTCATCGGCTTCGACGATCACCGGATCGCGACCGAGACCACCCCCACGCTCACCACCGTCCACCAGCCGCTGGTCGAGCAGGGCCGCCAGGCAGCCACCCTGGCCCTGGAGATGGCCGACGGCGCCCCAGCCCGAGACATCGTGCTGGAGATGAGCCTGGTCAGGCGCGAGTCGGCCTGAGCCCGGCCTCGCCGCTCCTCCAGCCCCCGGCAGCCGGGCTGGCTGCCGCCCAGCAACCGACCCACCCCCTCGCTGTGCTGTCCGCCACACAGTGACCTTCGCCCGTTGACCACCATGCGCTTACCTCGTACGCCTCCTTCGAGGCACAATCAATGGTGGGCGGGATCGGCCATACCGACCTGCTCGGCTCGACCCCGAGACCCACAGAAGGAACGCATCAACGTGGCGCGCAGTATCTACATCGCCTCACCCAGTGCCGGAACCGGCAAGACGACCGTGGCCCTTGGCCTCATCGCCTCTCTGACCAAGGTCGTCGCGAAGGTGGGCGTGTTCCGCCCCTTCGTGGCCACCCGCGAGCAGGACCCAGTCCTGGGCCTGCTGCTGTCCCGCTCAGGATCGAGCGCCTCCCCGGCCGCCTGCGTGGGCGTGACCTGGGACGAGTTCCGCGCCGACCCTGAGGAAGCCCTCACCCGCATCGTCGACTCCTACCGGGCCATGGCGCGCGAGCACGACGTCGTCATCATCGACGGCTCTGACTTCGACGACGTCGCCGGCACCCCCGAGCTCTCCCTCAACGCCCGCGTGGCCGCCAACATCGGCGCCCCGGTGCTGCTGGTGGTCTCTGGAGACCAGAGCGCCGCTGACGTGCGTTCCTCCGCGGAGGTCTCCATCGCCGAGATCGCCGAGAACCACGCCCGCACGGTGGCGGTGCTGGCCAACCGCTGCCAGCCCGGGACCCGCCAGGAGGTGGCCAGCGCCATCGCCGAGGTCCCCGGCGTCACGACGACGACCCTGCCGGCCGTCCCCTTCCTCACCGCTCCCACGCTGCGTGAGATCGCCACCGCCCTGGACGCCAACCTCATCGCCGGCGACGACGCCCTGCTGGACCGCGAAGCCGAGTCCCTGCTCGTGGGGGCCATGGACGTCTCGCACCTGCTGGAGCGCCTGGTCGAGGGGCAGGTCGTCATCACCCCGGCTGACCGCTCGGCCGTTCTCATCTCCCTGGCCGCCGCCAACGCCGCCTCCGGCTTCCCGAACCTGGCGGCCCTGGTCCTCAACGGCGGCTTCGAGCCGGCCCCCTACGTCCTGCAGCTGCTCAAGGGACTGGACCAGCCGATCCCAGTACTGACCACCGCCCTGGACACCTTCGAGGCCGCCAAGGTCGCCGGCGCCGTCACTGGCAGCCTGGCCCACGCCTCAGACCGCAAGATCGACGTCGCCGTGACCACCTTCGAGCAGGAGGCGGACCTGGAGGCGCTGCTCAGCGCCCTGGAGGTTGAGCCCTCTGACGTGGTCACGCCGATCATGTTCCAGGCAGAGCTGGTTGAGCGGGCCCGTGCCGACCGCCGCACGATCGTCCTGCCTGAGCCTGACGACGACCGTATCCTCCACGCCGCTGACGCCATCCTGCGCCGCGGCATCTCCGACGTCGTCCTGCTGGGCGAGGAGGAGACGGTGCGCACCCGCGCCACCGAGCTGGGCCTGGACATCGCCGCCGCCCGTGTGGTCTCCACCTCCGACCCTGAGCTGCTGGAGAAGTACGCCGCCGAGTTCGCCCGCCTGCGTGCCAAGAAGGGCGTGACCCTGGAACAGGCGCGCGAGAAGGTCCAGGACGTGTCCTACTTCGGCACGATGATGGTGCACATGGGCGACGCCGACGGCATGGTCTCGGGCGCGGCTCACACCACCGCCCACACGATCGTCCCCTCCTTCCAGATCATCAAGACCAAGCCAGGCACCTCGATCGTCTCCTCGGTCTTCCTCATGCTCCTGGAGGACCGGGTCCTGGTCTACGGTGACTGCGCCGTCAACCCCGAGCCCACCGCCGCCGAGCTGGCCGACATCGCCATCTCCTCGGCCGAGACCGCTCGCCAGTTCGGCGTCGAGCCCCGCGTGGCCATGCTCTCCTTCTCCACCGGCACCTCCGGCAAGGGAGCGGACGTGGACAAGGTCCGCGAGGCCACTGAGATCGTGCGAGCCAAGGCTCCCGAGCTCGCCGTGGAGGGCCCGATCCAGTACGACGCCGCGATCGACCCGACCGTGGCCGCCAAGAAGGCGCCGGGATCGGCTGTGGCAGGTAAGGCCACCGTCTTCATCTTCCCGGACCTGTCAGCCGGCAACATCGGCTACAAGGCCGTCCAGCGCTCCTCCGGCGCCGTGGCGATCGGCCCGGTGCTGCAGGGCCTGAACAAGCCGGTCAACGACCTGTCACGAGGCGCGCTGGTTGAGGACATCATCAACACCGTCGCCATCACCGCCGTCCAGGCACAGGGCTGAGGCATCGGGGCGCTGGCCGCGGGCCGATCGGTCCGTACCAGCGTCCCCGTGCTGCCCGCCCGCTCCTTCTATCCGTCACGAGCGCCCACAGAAAGGCACCCCATGACCACACGTACCGTCCTCGTCATCAATTCCGGTTCCTCCTCCATCAAGTACCAGCTGGTGGACCCCGACTCCGGCGACTCGCTGGCCTCGGGCATCGTCGAGCGCATCGGCGACTCGATCGGCGCTATCACGCACAAGCACGCCGGCCAGAAGATCGAGCTGGACGAGCCCGTTCCCGACCATGGCTACGGCCTGGCCGAGGTCCTGCGCCTGTTCGAGGAGCACGGCCCCTCCCTGGCCGACGCCCACATCGTGGCCGTGGGCCACCGCGTGGTCCAGGGCGGCCGCTACTTCTCCGGCCCCGCCCTCATCGACGACGAGGTCGTGGCCAAGATCGACGAGCTCGTGCCGCTCGGCCCGCTGCACAACCCCGCCCACCTCAAGGGCATCGAGGTCGCCCGCAAGCTACTGTCCGACGTCCCGCACGTGGCCGTCTTCGACACCGCCTTCTTCCAGGACCTGCCGGAGGAGGCGGCCCGTTACGGCCTCAACCGCGAGATCGCGGACAAGTACTCCATCCGCCGCTACGGTGCTCACGGCACCAGCCACCAGTTCGTCTCCCAGGCCATCTCCGAGCGCCTGGGCCGTGACGACCTCAAGCAGATCGTCCTGCACCTGGGCAACGGCGCCTCCGTGTCCGCCGTCGTGAACGGCAAGGCCGTGGAGACCTCCATGGGCCTGACCCCGCTGGAGGGCCTCATCATGGGTGGGCGCACCGGTGACATCGACCCGGCCGCCGTCTTCCACCTGGCCCGCGTGGCCGGCATGAGCATCGACGAGATCGACCACCTGTTCAACCGCGAGTCCGGCATGAAGGGCCTGACCGGCGAGTCGGACATGCGCGAGGTCTGGAAGCTCATCGACGCCGGTGACAAGCAGGCGCGTGAGTCCATGGACATCTACCTCCACCGCCTGACCAAGTACGTCGGTGCCTACACCGCGGTCATGGGCGGCCTGGACGCCCTGACCTTCACCGCTGGCATCGGCGAGAACGACAAGGGCGTGCGCGAGGGCCTGTGCGAGCGCCTGGCCTACCTGGGGATCAAGATCGACCCGGACAAGGACCCGATGCGCATCTCGGAGCCCACGACCATCTCCACCGAGGACTCCGCCGTCGTCGTCACGGTCTACCCGACCAATGAGGAGCTGGCCATCGCCCGTCAGGCGCTGACCCTCATCTGAGGCGCGCCCCACAGCAACGGCCCCCGACGAGCATCGTCGGGGGCCGTTGCGTCTGCGCGACCGCTCACAGCCTTCCCGGCGTGAGCGGTCAGCGGTTAGAAAAGCGTGTCGTGGGCCTGCGGCGAGGCCGGGGCAGCGCCCGAGGACTGGGAGGCGAGGTCCCCGTCCTGCCCGTTGCGGCCGCCGTCGGCCACGCCGGGCCACCCCGGTCCCGAGGGGACGGAGCCTCCCTGCTGGTAGGCCGTGGCAGCGCCGCGAGCCAGGTCGTCAGCACGCTCGTTGGCCGGGTGCCCGGCGTGGCCCTTGACCCACTCGAAGCGCACCTGGCGGCCCGCCAGCTCAGCGTCGAGAGCCTTCATGAGGTCCTCGTTGAGCACCGGCTTGCCATCGGCCTTGCGCCAGCCGCGCTTCTTCCAGCCGTGGCGCCACTTCGTCAGGGAGTTGATGACGTACTGGGAGTCGGCCTGAATGAGCAGCTCCTCGCCGGCCAGGCCCGCTGCGGCGGTGGCACGCAGAAGCTCCAGGACGGCGGTGAGCTCGCCCCTGTTGTTGGTGGACTCCGGCCAGCCTCCGGCCGCCCAGCAGGACTCGTCCACGTACCAGGCCCAGCCAGCGGGGCCGGGGTTGCCCAGGGCGGATCCGTCCGCCGCCGCGATAATCGTCATGGGCACCACCCTAACGGTGCCCCGCCGCCCTCCGGGTCCCACCGCGCCAGCCGACGCAGCGAGCCGGGATCACGCGTGGTCGAACGAGTTTTCTTCGCGGGTCGCTGGGAGGATAACGTCACCCCGTGGCCTTCCTCCTCGCCCTCCTTCCTTGCTTCCTGTTCGGCACCCAGCAGCTCATCATGGGCGCCTGGCCTGCTCGCCCACGCCGTCAGAACGTCGCAGTCCTGGCCGGTGCGGGAGTCGTGAGCGTCGTCGCCGCGCCGCTGACCGGTGGTGCGTGGAGCCTGCACGCCACGTTCTGGGGAGTGCTGTCCGGTGTCCTGTGGGCGACGGCGCTCGTCTTCACCCTGCGCGCCTTCCAGTCCTGGGGAGTGAGCCGGACGATGCCGCTCAACGCCTCAGGACAGATCATCATCAACGCCCTGGCCGGCATCATCCTGCTGGGAGAGTGGCGCGCCCCTGGCGCCATGCCGCTGGGGCTGACGGCTCTCGTGGCGATCATCGCTGGCGCTGCCTCGTGCTCGTGGCAGGAGAAGGGCGCTGGGTCCGGGCCCACCCCGGCCCAGCACCGCGAGGGGCTGATCTGCTCGATCATCTGTTCCGTGCTCTACGGCATCTACCCCTTCATGCTGCGCCTGGTGGACGTCTCCTCCTCCGACGCCGTTGGCCCCATGGGAATCGGGCTGCTGCTGGGGGCCGCGGTGTTCACCGTCATCCTGCCGCGCGAGGAGCCGCTTGTCGGCGAGGCCTTCACCCCCAGCGCCATCGGTGGCGGTCTGTGGGCCGTTGGCAACGTCATCTTGCTGCTGTCGACCTCGACGGTCGGTGTGGCCACCTCACTCGCGCTGTCTCAGCTCGCCTTCGTCATCTCCTCGTTGGGCGGCATCATCCTGCTTGGGGAGACCCGGACCCGGCGGGAGGCCCTCACCACCGCGCTTGGCATCACCCTTGCCGTGGTCGGCATCATCCTGCTCGCCCTGGCCTCCTCACGCTAGGTGCCGGGTGCGCCTGTCTTAGCCAGGCCCAGGCGCGCCCGCGGTCTCCTGGGTCACGGGACGGATGGTGCCTTTGAGGAGGAGTAGGCCCTGACTCTCCCCT
>NZ_DS999574.1:940382-960667 GCF_000159035.1 Actinomyces urogenitalis DSM 15434 | reverse complement strand
CCCGCCCTGTTAGTACGTGTCTCCCCAATGCGGACGTGCCTTCACCCATAGCTGCGCGCTCCCCCAGCCGAGCCCCAGCCCCATTGAAGCGCGTACTCCCCGATATCGGCGTACTTCCAGTGATGCATGCGTGCCTCCACCCATAGCTGCGTACTCCCGCTCCGGGACCCAGTCCCGTTGGTACGTGCCACCCCCGATGATCGCGTGCATACGCCATTGGTACGTGCCCTAGCACTCCCCTAGAGACCGTCACATTCACCAAAGCACGCACCAATCACCCAACCCACGCACCAAAAGCCCATCGCACCGTCCCCGCACGCCACCCGCCCCGGCCCGCACGCCACCGTATCTCCGTCGCGTCTCCGTCGCTTCAGGCCCTGAACAGTCGAACCCCATCCCCGCCACACCCGAACCGACTGTTCAGCACCTAAACCGACGTATCCAGGAAGCGCACCATGACCAATCCGACGGTTCAGGGCCTCAACCGACGCCCCTAGGCAGCCACACCGAGCCCACAACCCGGCTCTCACCCACCACTCCAGCACAAGCTCAGCGCAGGAAACGCAATCCGCCCCGCGCCGTCTCCAGCAGGTCCCAGACACGCTGCAGGGGCGCTCCCGTCATGGGAGCGCCCCTGCAGCGTGAAATGAAACAGGGCGGATCAGGCGTCCAGGTCGGTCTCCAGGAGGGCCTTGAGGTCGGCCAGAGCCTTGTCGGCGTCAGCGTCGGAGGACTCCAGGACAACCACGTCGCCGTGAGCGGCGCCCAGCGTCATCACACCGAGGATGGAGGCGGCGTCCACAGGAGCGCCACCCTCCTTGGCGATGGTGACCTTGACACCAGAGTCGGCAACGGCCTTGACGAAGGTAGCGGCGGGACGGGCGTGCAGCCCGACCTTGGAGGCGATGGTGGCAGTAACCTGTGCCATAGGTGACTCCTTCTAAACGGTCAGGGATCTGCTGGGTGGCGGTCCCGACAACAACTGCGGTCATCAGCGGGGACGCTGACGTTGACCAAGACACTACCCGACTCGCCTGCAACATGGCACCGATTGGGCGCGCTGAGCCACGTCAGGACGCCCACACCTGCCGCCAGCGAGGGACGCGGCTCAGCTCGGGTCGTAGGGGGCCAGGACAACCTCGACGCGCTGAAGCTCCTTGACATCGGCGTAGCCCGTGGTGGCCAGGGTCCGGCGCAGCGCCCCGACGATGTTGAGCGTGCCGTCCGCCCGGTCCGAGGGCCCGCACAGGATCTCCTCCATCGTGCCCACGGTGCCGACGTAGGAGCGGTAGCCACGAGGAAGGGCGTCATGGCGCGCCTCCGCACCCCAGTGGTACCCACCGCCCGGGGCCTCCTGGGCGCGTGCCAGCGCGGCGCCGAGCATGACGGCGTCTGCACCGCAGGCGATGGCCTTGACCACGTCCCCGGAGTTACCCACCGAGCCGTCGGCGATGACGTGGACGTAGCGTCCCCCAGACTCGTCAAGGTAGTCGCGCCGCGCCGCTGCCACGTCAGCCACCGCCGTCGCCATGGGCATGTGGAGGCCCAGAACCTGGCGGATCGAGGAGGAGGCACCGCCGCCCTGGCCCACCAGGACGGCCGCAGCGCCAGTGCGCATGAGGTGGAGCGCCGCAGTATAGGTAGTCACCCCGCCGACGATCACCGGTACGTCGAGCTCGTAGATGAAGCGCTTGAGGTTGAGGGGCTCAGCATTGCCTGACACGTGCTCGGCCGAGACCACCGAGCCGCGGATGACGAACAGATCCACCCCGGCCTCGACGACGGTACGCCAGTGACGCAGGGTCTGGGCAGGACTGAGCCGGCCGGCCACCACCACACCGGCCTTGCGAATGTGAGCCAGACGTTCGCGAATGAGCTCAGGGCGCACAGGCGCCCGGTAGACCTCCTGGAGGACGCGGGTGGCCTGCTCCGGCGCCGCCTGACGAATACGCGCCAGGGCGGGCTCGGGATCCTCGTACCGGGTCCACAGCCCTTCCAGGTCGAGCACGCCAATGCCACCCAGACGCCCCACCATGATGGCGGTGTCCGGGCTCATCACCGAGTCCATGGGCGCGGCCACCACCGGCATGTCGACGTGGTAGGCATCGACCTGCCAGCCCACACGCACGTCTCGGGTGTCCCGGGTCCGCCGCGCGGGGACGAGGGCGATGTCGTCGAAGGAGTATGCCTGGCGGGCGCGCTTGGAACGCCCGATCTCGACCTCTGCGCTCATAGACGGATGGTAGGCCACCGAGCAGGCCAACCGCCCTGGGGGCGAGTTTGCGTCAGACCCTGGTGGCACACTCATGGTCATGAGCGAGCAGCACACCGCCCCAAGCTGGACCGATGGCCCCTTCCTGGGCTTCGATACCGAGACCACCGGCGTCGACCCGAGCCAGGACCGGCTCGTCACCGCCGCCCTGGTCATGCGCGGCCCTCGCCATGGCGAGGGTACGCGTCGTCAGGAGGTCGTGACCTGGCTGGCCGATCCCGGGGTGCCGATTCCGCCCGGCGCCAGCGCTGTCCACGGCATCTCCACCGAGCGGGCCCAGGCTGAGGGGCGCCCTGCCCCGCAGGTCCTGGAGGAGGTGGCCCAACGCCTGGCTCAGGCCATGGGTGCGGGGACGCCGGTCGTGGCCTTCAACGCTTCCTTTGACCTTACGCTCATGGAGCACGAGCTGGCGCGCCATGGGCTGGCCACCTTGCGCGAGCGCCTGGGTGGTCCCCTCGCTCCTGTCCTGGACCCCCTGGTGCTAGACCGGGCCGTGGACCGGTTCCGCAAGGGCAAGCGTCGTCTGGACGCCATGTGCCAGGTCTACGGCGTCCAGGTCGATGAGGCTCTCCACACCGCCGAGGTCGACGTCGCAGCCACCCTCGACGTCCTGGAGGCCCTAGCCCACGCCTACCCTGAGCTTGCCCAGATGAGCCTGAGCCAGCTGCAGTCCTTCCAGGCCTCCAGCCACCGCGCGTGGGCGCAGTCCTTCAACGACTGGCTGCGCCGGCAGGGCCGTCCGGCTGACGTCGATCCCTCCTGGCCCCTGGCCTCAGAATCCTGAGCATCCAAAGCGCAGGCCCGGCACCTGCACCACCTGGTGCCAGTGCCGGGCCTGCGTCAGGCGAGGCTTGCGCCAGGTCAGACCTGCGCTAGCAATCGCGCCTCAGCTGCGGCCAGCGTAGTTGGGCGCCTCGACGGTCATCTGGATGTCGTGGGGGTGGGACTCCTTCAGACCCGCAGCCGTGATCCGCACGAACTGACCGTTCTCCTTGAGCTCGGGGATGGTGCGTGCACCCACGTAGAACATCGACTGGTGCAGGCCACCAACCAGCTGGTAGACGACGTCGGCCAGGGAGCCGGAGTAGGGCACCTGGCCCTCGATGCCCTCGGGAACGATCTTGTCGTCACCCGAGACATCAGCCTGGAAGTAGCGGTCCTTGGAGTAGGACTTGCGGCCGCGAGAGCTCATGGCACCGAGCGAGCCCATGCCGCGGTAACGCTTCCACTGCTTGCCGTTGACGAAGACGAGGTCACCGGGGGACTCGGTGCAGCCGGCCAGGAGAGAGCCGAGCATGACGGTATCAGCACCGGCGACCATGGCCTTGGCGATGTCACCGGAGTACTGCAGACCGCCGTCGGCGATGAGCGGCACACCGGCCGGGGTGCAGGCGCGCGCTGCCTCGTAGACGGCGGTCACCTGCGGCACGCCCACGCCCGCCACCACGCGGGTGGTGCAGATCGAGCCCGGGCCCACACCGACCTTGACCGCGTCAACACCGGCGTCGATAAGCGCCTGCGCACCCTCGCGGGTCGCGACGTTGCCGCCGATGATCTGCACGCCGGCAAAGGCAGAGTCCTTCTTCAGACGCGAGATCATCTCCAGAGCGAGCTTGGCACCACCGTTCGCGGTGTCCACCACGAGCACGTCCACCCCGGCATCCGCCAGCGCGCCGGCGCGGTCCCAGGTGTCACCCCAGTAGCCGACGGCGGCGCCGACCACGAGGCGCCCTTCCTCGTCCTTGGTGGCGTGGGGGTACTGCTCGGTCTTGACGAAGTCCTTGACCGTGATGAGGCCGGTCAGGCGCCCGGTGGCGTCAACCAGTGGGAGCTTCTCGATACGGTGCTCGGCCAGGAGCGCCTTGGCGTCCTCGCGAGAGATACCCGTGGGTCCGGTAATGAGGCGCTCGCGCGGCGTCATGCAGTCACGCACGCGCAGGGTGCCCCAGGTGTCCGCCGGCACGAAGCGCAGGTCGCGGTTGGTGATGATGCCGAGCAGGTTGCCGCCCTCGTCAACCACGGGCAGGCCGGAGACCTTGTAGTGGCCGCACAGCTTGTCCAGCTCGGCGATGGTGGCGTCCGGCCCCACGGTGACGGGGTCGGAGACCATACCCGACTCTGAGCGCTTGACCCGGCGCACCTGCTGGGCCTGGTCCTCGATGGACAGGTTGCGGTGCAGGATGCCGATACCGCCCTGGCGAGCCATGGCAATCGCCATCTCGGACTCGGTGACGGTATCCATCGCGGCGCTGAGAAGCGGGGTGGACAGGCTGATTTTCTTGGTCAGTCTGGAGGCCGTGTCGACCTCGGAGGGGATGACGTCGGTCAGCCTGGGCAGCAGGAGAACATCGTCGTAGGTCAGTCCGGTCGGTGCATACAGGTCAGGGCTGGTGATCGAGTCGCTCACAGTGTGCATGGTAGGACCCCGCGAGCCTGCCGTGCACCCCGCGCCAGCGTCGGGCTGCTCACGCGCGCGTGCCCCGCAGGTGCCGCATCCCGCAGACTGAGACCGCCCAGCCCCTTCAGTGGTACACCAATGCTTGCCGTTCTCCCGAAAGCACCCTAATCTTCCCTAAGACACGGGTGTGACGGCAGGGTCCGCCGTCGTCACTGAGAAGGGACTCATCCATGCCTGAGCGGTCGCGGCAGCCTGGTCCCGTGACCGCTTTGTGGGAGTGGCAGTACCAGGGCGCCTGCCTGGGAATGGACTCCGCCCAGTTCTTCCACCCTGACGGAGAGCGGGGACGCTCGCGCCGTCGGCGTGACGACGGCGCGAAGGCCGTGTGCCGTACCTGTCCCGTACTTGCGCGCTGCCGCGAGCACGCTCTGGCGACCCACGAGCCCTACGGCGTGTGGGGCGGGATGACCGAGGAGGAGCGCCGGCAGGTCCTGGCCGGACGCCGGCTGCCGTAACACCCCACCGCGCCCGTTCGGTTCTGGGTGTCTGGAGCCCGCTGGCCACCCGCCTACTCGCACGCCACGGCGCCCAAGGCACGCGATGACCGCCCCCCCCCAGGGCCACGCTGTCACCCGTCCAGACACGACGATGGGGAAAGGAACCGTAGCTCCTTCCCCCACCTGTGGCCGCACCAGGGCGGTCAGCGTGACGTCACTTGGTGACGACGGCGAGCACGTCGCGCGCCGAGAGGATGAGGTAGTCCTCACCGGCGTACTTGACCTCGGTACCGCCGTACTTGGAGTAGATGACGACGTCGCCCTCCGCGACGTCCACCGGGATGCGCTTGCCGGAGTCGTCGACGCGGCCGGGGCCCACGGCCACGACCTTGCCCTCCTGCGGCTTCTCCTTGGCAGTGTCCGGGATGACCAGGCCGGAGGCGGTGGTCTGCTCGGCCTCGAGCGTCTGGACGACGATGCGGTCCTCGAGCGGCTTGATGGAGATCGACATGGTGTCCTCCCCTTCTCGCTTGTTCAGCGTACGGATGGTGTTGTGGTCCGCGTCCTGACTTGCCGGGCCGCCGTCGCGGGGGTCGGTCCGTCAGCGCCGAGGGCGCGTGCCGCGGAGCCTTCGCCGGCCCCGCGTCCAGAAGAGAATCTACGCGCGGCGTTAGCACTCAGTCAACGCGAGTGCCAAAGGGAGGGCCCTGGTTCGCCATCGGCGTGCGATCATCGTGACGATGGCTTCTTCCTCCCGCTCCGCCGCGCCCGACGCCGCCGCCCTCGCCCCGTTGCTCACCCCGCAGGGCTGGCAGCTGCTGTCCTCACTGCCTCCTTACGACCCTGACTCCGCCCTGCGCCTGGGCGAGGAGCTGCGCGAGGCCGGCCACAGCCCGCAGCTGGTCTCAGCAGCCCTGACCCAGCAGCGCCTGCGCGAGCGCGCCACGGCCAAGTTCGGCCCCTTCGCCTCCCAGATGCTCTTTACCCCAGACGGCCTGGAGCAGGCCACGCGCCTGGCCGTGTCCGCCCACCACGCTGCCCGCTACGCCAAGGCAGGAGTGAGCCGCGTGGCGGACCTGGGCTGCGGCATCGGTGGGGACGCCGTGGCACTGGCCGGCCTGGACCTGCCGGTTCTCGCCGTCGAGCGCGATGAGGCGACAGCGGCACTGGCCACGGTCAATCTCATGGCCTTCTCCCACGCCGAGGTCCTGTGCGCTGACGCGCTGGAGGTGGACCTGGCCGCCCACGGCGTCGACGCCGTCTTCGCTGATCCCGCCAGGAGGGCCGGTGGCTGGCGCCTGACCGACCCCGAGCAGTGGTCTCCTCGGCTCAGCCAGGTCCTGGCGCTGCGCGACCAGGTCGAGGCCCTGGGCATCAAGGTCGCTCCCGGCATCGAGCACGCGGCCCTGCCGGCCGACTCCCACGTGCAGTGGGTCAGCGTGGGCGGAGAAGTCGTCGAGGCGGGGATCTGGTGCGGCCCCTTGGCCCCCGAGGGCCCTGGCCGCTCCGCCCTCGTCCTCACCGAGGACCCGCACCGCCCAGGCGGCCCCACCGCCCACGTCCTGGCCGACCCGGGCTGTGTGGACCCCTCGACCGCTCCCGTCCAGACCGATGCCGTGGCCGGAGCTGATGACCTGGCTCCCCTGCTGCACGAGCCCGACGGCGCAGCCATCCGTGCGGGGCTGGTTGCCTTCATCGCCGAGCAGCTGGGGGCGCGGCCCCTGGCTCCACGCATCGCCTACCTCACGGGCTCGGCTCCCGCTCCCGAGCATCTGCGTCCCTTCCTGCGTAGCTGGCGTATCCGGGAGGTCTTGCCCCTGCACCTCAAGGCCCTCAAGGCGCGGGTGCGCACAAAGGAGATCGGGCGACTGGAGATCCACCGCCGCGGCGTTGAGGTCTCCCCCGACGCCCTGCGCGCCTCACTGCGTCCCAAGGGTCCCCACGGCGAGACCTGGGTACTGACACGGCTAGGCTCGATGCCGGGGCGTGGCCGCGGCAAGGCCTCGAGCCCCAAGGGCGTGGTCCTGGTGGTCGAGCAGCTGGAGCAGGAGGACGCAGCGCAGGCCTAGACTGACCGCGGACGGCCTAGACAGGCCCGGTTCCGCCGCGGCGGGTCGGACTTCTTCTGGCACCCTTCCTGACGAAGGGCGCACCATGACCACGGCACCACGCTTCCGCCATCACCACCGCCAGGAGCTGTCTTTTGCCTCCTCACCGCGCTCCGGCGTCGGTATTGAGTGGGAGCTTCAGCTCCTGGACCGGGACTCCCTCGACCTGCGCCAGTGCGCCGCCGAGATCCTGGGCGCCGTCGGCCAGGACCCGAATATCCACGGCGAGATGATGCTCAACACCATCGAGCTGGTCTCGGGAGCCCGTCACACCATCGCCGAGTGCGTCGAAGACATTGCCTTCGCCTACGACCGTCTGCTGCCGGTGGTCGACCCGCTGCGCGTGGACCTGGTCAGTGCCGGCACCCACCCCTTCGCTGACCCCCTGGTCCAGCGAGTCACCGACGCCGAGCGCTACTCCCGGCTCGTGGACCGCACCCGCCTGTGGGGTCACCAGATGCTCATCTTCGGCACTCACGTCCACGTGGGCCTGGAGGACCGGGACAAGGCCCTGCCCATCCTCAAGGCGCTGCTGACCCGGACCGCGCACCTGCAGTGCCTGAGCGCCTCGTCTCCCTTCTGGGCCGGGGAGGCCACCGGGTACGCGGACAACCGGGCGATGATGTTCCAGCAGCTGCCCACCGCAGGCGCCCCGCACCAGCTTGATACCTGGGCGGATCTGGAGGCCTACGCCGGGGACATGATCCACACCGGCGTCATCGAGGAGTTCAGCGAAGTGCGCTGGGACGTGCGCCCCTCCCCCCAGGCTCGGCACCATCGAGGTACGCGCCTGCGACGCCGCCACCAACCTCACTGAGCTCGCCAGCATCGCGGCGCTCACCCAGTGCCTGGTCGAGAGCTTCTCCCGCGCGCTGGACAGGGGTGAAGAGCTCGACGCCATGCCTGACTGGTACGTCGATGAGAACAAGTGGCGCTCAGCGCGCTACGGCATGGACGCCATCCTCATCACCGGCTCCGACGGCGAGGAGGAGCTGGTCAGCGACACCGTGGCCCAGATGGTCGAGCAGCTCATGCCAGTGGCCGAGGAACTGGGGTGCGTCCGTGAGCTCGTAGCGATCCAAACCACGCTCGACGCCGGAGCCTCCTACCAGCGTCAGCTCGCCGCGGTCAGCGCTGCCGGCGGCGCCAACCAGGCGGCCGTCAAGCTCATGCAGGCCGAGGTGCGGGCGGGCAGGCCCCTGAGCCCCACCGAGGTCCTCTCCACGGCCTCGACGATCCACCCCTCCACCCTGCCGGCCTCTCACCGCCATCGTTTCGCCAGCGCCTGAGGCACGGCGTCGGCCCGCAGGCCGTTGGCCGGCTCCGCCAGCCCTGCCGGCTGGAGCTGCTCCGGGTCAGAGGGCGATGATGGTGTCCAGGGGCATCCCGGAGTCAGGAGCGAAGTCCATGGGGCTGGGCTCCACGCCGGCGCGCACGGCCGCGCTGCCCAGCGCCGCGATCTGGGCACCGTTATCCGTGCAGTAGCGCAGCGGGGGCAGACGCAGCGTGATCCCAGCCGCCTCGCAACGCTCGGCCGCCAGCGAGCGAACCCGGGAGTTGGCGGAGAACCCACCGCCGATGACCAGGGTGTCCACGCCCTCGTCCAGGCAGGCCTGGACGGCCTTGCCAGTCAGGGAGTCATTGACCGCCTCGGAGAAGGCAGCGCACACGTCCGCCTTAGGCACCTCCTGGCCATCATCCTCCAGGGACTCCACGTAACGGGCCACGGCAGTCTTGAGGCCGGAGAAGGAGAAGTCGTAGCGGTGGCGCTCCTTGTCCTTGCCGGCGGCCAGCCCTCGGGGGAAACGGATGGCCTCGCGGTCCCCTTCCTGGGACAGGCGGTCGACGTGGGGGCCACCGGGGTAGGGCAGACCGAGAAGACGGCCCACCTTGTCAAAGGCCTCACCTGCGGCGTCGTCCAGGGTGCCGCCGAGCTCACGCACGTTGGTGGCGATGTCGCTGATGGAGACGATGTTGGAGTGACCGCCGGAGACAATGAGCCCGATAGCCCGCTCAGGCAGGGCGCCGTCGACCAGCTCGTCGACGGCCAGGTGACCGATGACGTGGTTGACGCCGTAGATCGGCTTGCCCAGCGAGGCAGCCAGCGCCTTGGCAGCAGAGATGCCCACGGTGAGGGAGCCGATGAGGCCAGGGCCGGCGCATACGGCGATGGCGTCGACCTCAGACAGGTCCACGTCCGCCTTGGTCAGGGCGGCGTCCAGCGTGGGGACAAAGGACTGCAGGTGGGCCCGGGAGGCGATCTCGGGGATGATCCCGCCGAAGCGGGCGTACTCATCCATCGACGTCGCCACGACGTCCCCCAGCAGCTCGCGGCCTCGCACTAGCGCCACGCCAGTCTCGTCGCAGGTGGACTCGATTCCCAGGATCAGAGGTTCGCTCACGCCCGCCAGCCTAGTCCCTACGCCCATCAGCCCGGATACCCCGAGCACGACGGCGGGGTCGTCACCTCGTGAGGGTGACGGCCCCGCCGTCTCAGATCCGTCAGGCGGGCCTGGGGCCCGCCTGGCCAGGCTCACACGTGAGCGTGCTGGCCCTTCCACAGCGCGTGGCCGAGGTCGCGGTTCAGACGCGAGATGACCTCCAGCGGCACCGACTTGGGGCACACGGCCGCGCACTCACCGATGTTCGTGCAACCACCGAAGCCCTCGGCGTCGTGCTGGTTGAGCATCGAGACCACACGGGACAGACGCTCGGGCTGACCCTGCGGGAGCAGACCCAGGTGGGAGATCTTCGCACCGGTGAACAGCATGGCCGAGGCGTTCGGGCAGGCCGCCACGCAGGCACCGCAGCCGATGCAGGCCGCAGCCTCGAAGGCAGCGTCAGCCTTCTCCTTCTGGACCGGCACCGAGTGGGCCTCGGGGGCCGCACCGGTGTTGACCGAGATGTAGCCGCCGGCCTGGACAATGCGGTCCAGGGCGGAACGGTCGACCACCAGGTCCTTGAGGATCGGGAAGCCCGCCGAGCGCCAGGGCTCGATCGTGATGGTGTCGCCGTCCTTGAAGGAGGGGTCCTCGGCCAGGTGACGCATGTGCAGCTGGCAGGTGGTGGAGCGGATCGGCCCGTGGGCCTGTCCGTTGATGACCACACCGCACTGACCGCAGATGCCCTCACGGCAGTCCGAGTCGAAGGCGACGGGCTCCTTGCCCTCCTGGAACAGCTGCTCGTTGAGCAGGTCGAGGACCTCGAGGAAGCTCATGTGCTCCTCGATACCCGACATGGAGTACTCCTCGAAGTGCCCCTCGGTGTTCTGGTTCTTCTGACGCCAGATCTTGAGCTTGATGTTCACTTGTAACTCCGCTGCTTGAGCTCGATGTCCTTGTAGATGAGGTCCTCCTTGTGGAGGATCGGGGCCTGGTTCTCGCCGCCCCACTCCCACGCGGCCACGTACAGGAACTCGTCGTCGTGGCGCAGGGCCTCTCCCTCAGGAGTCTGGGACTCGGCGCGGAAGTGACCACCGCAGGACTCACGGCGGTGCAGCGCGTCGATGCACATCAGCTCGGCCAGCTCGAAGAAGTCGAGCAGGCGGCCAGCCTTCTCCAGCGTCTGGTTGAGCTCCATCGCCTCGCCCGTGATACGGGCGTCGCGCCAGAACTCCTCCTTCAGCTCACGGATCTGCTTGATGGCCTCACGCAGACCCTCGTCGCGACGCTCCATACCGCAGTACTCCCACATGATGCGTCCCAGCGCCATGTGGAAGTCATCGACGGACCGGGTGCCGCGCAGCGCCATGAGCCGGGAGATCCGCTCCTCGACACTCTTGCGGGCTTCCTCGATCTCCGGGGCGTTGGGGTCGACCTTGCCCTCACGGAGCATGTCCGCCAGGTAGTCGTTCATCGTGTCTGGCAGGACGAAGTAGCCGTCCGCCAGACCCTGCATGAGCGCCGAGGCACCCAGGCGGTTGGCTCCGTGGTCGGAGAAGTTCGCCTCACCAGCCACGTACAGGCCCGGGATGTTCGACTCCAGGTCGTAGTCGACCCACAGACCACCCATCGTGTAGTGGACGGCCGGGTAGATGCGCATCGGCGTCTCGTAGGGGTCGTCACCGGTGATGCGCTGGTACATCTCGAACAGGTTGCCGTACTTGGCGCTGACCTGCTCCTTGCCCAGGCGCTCGATAGCCTCGGAGAAGTCGAGGTAGACACCGCGCGAGACCATGCGCTCGGTGCCGTCGGGCGCCTTCTCCTTGATGGCCGGGCCCACGCCGCGACCCTCGTCGCACATGTTCTTGGCCTGACGGGAGGCGATGTCACGCGGGACCAGGTTTCCGAAGGCCGGGTAGATGCGCTCCAGGTAGTAGTCGCGATCCTCCTCGGGGATGTCCTTCGGGTCCTTCTTGCAGTCCTCTGCCTTCTTCGGCACCCAGATGCGTCCGTCGTTACGCAGGGACTCACTCATGAGGGTGAGCTTGGACTGGAAGTCACCAGACTGCGGGATGCAGGTGGGGTGGATCTGCGTGTAGCAGGGGTTGGCGAAGTAGGCGCCCTTGCGGTGTGCACGCCAGATGGCGGTCGCGTTGCAGCCCATGGCGTTGGTGGACAGGAAGAAGACGTTGCCGTAGCCACCGGTGCACAGCACGACGGCGTCCGCCAGGTGGGTCTCAATCTTGCCGGTGACCATGTCACGGGCGATGATGCCCTTGGCCTTGCCGTCCACGACGATGAGCTCGACCATCTCGTGGCGGCGGAACTCCTTGACCGTGCCGGCGCGCACCTGGCGCTCCAGGGCCTGGTAGGCGCCGATCAGCAGCTGCTGACCCGTCTGGCCACGGGCGTAGAAGGTACGCGAGACCTGCACGCCACCGAAGGAGCGGTTGTCCAGCAGGCCGCCGTACTCACGGGCGAAGGGAACGCCCTGGGCCACGCACTGGTCGATGATGTTGGCGCTGACCTCGGCCAGGCGGTAGACGTTGTCCTCACGCGCCCGGTAGTCACCGCCCTTGACCGTGTCATAGAAGAGGCGGTAGATCGAGTCGCCGTCGTTGCGGTAGTTCTTCGCCGCGTTGATACCACCCTGGGCCGCGATGGAGTGCGCGCGGCGGGCGGAGTCCTGGTAGAAGAAGCACTTGACGTTGTAGCCCTGCTCGCCCAGCGACGCCGCAGCAGCGCCACCAGCCAGGCCGGAGCCGACGACGATGATGTCGAGCTTGCGGCGGTTGGCGGGGTTGACCAGCTTGGCGTTGAACTTGCGCTGCTCCCAGCGCTTGGCGATCGGGACGTCGTGGGGCGCCTTGGTATCGGCGATCTTCTCGCCCTCGGTGTAGAGGCCCTCGATGAGTTCAGTCATCATTCACTCACTCTCGATCAGTCAGTAGGCGACGGCCGCGCAGTGGTCAGCGAACTGCTCGGCAGCCGAGCCGATCGCGTCGCAGAACTGCGGGTAGTAGTCAGCAGCGGCCATGGGGGCGTCGACCCATCCGAAGAGGATCGCCGTAGGCACTGCCATGAAGCAGGCGAACAGCGCGAAGGCGACGACAAAGGCGATGACGCGGACGAAGGGGATGACGTTGCCGCGCATGGCACCGACGGTCTGCAGGGCAGACCACACGCCGTGCCACACGTGCAGGCACAGGGCGGCCAGCGCCACCAGGTAGATGAGGTAGACCCACCACAGCTGGAAGCCGTAGTACATGTTCTGGTACGCGCGACCGTGCACGTACTCACCGCCCGGGGTGGCGGACAGGGTGGTGAACTGCAGGATGTGCCAGATGATGAACAGCAGCAGGATGACGCCGCCCCAGCGCATGGTGCGCATGGCGTAGCGCGAGGCGAAGTACTCCGCGCCCGGCTTCTTCACGGCGTACTTGTCACTGCCGCGTGCCTTCTTGTTGCGGTGCCACAGGTGGAAGGCGCTGCCAGCGTGCGCGAGCAGCAGCATCACCAGCGCGATGCGCATGATCCACAGGAAGCCCTCGTAGGGCAGCAGCGGCTGGAGCAGGGTCCGCAGGAACACCGCGTAGTGATCGTAGGCAATCTCGCCCTGGAAGTAGTGGGTGTTGCCGTAAGCATGGAAGATGACGAAGAGCAGGAAGACAATGCCCGACCACGCCATGAGGCGCTTCATAAAGACAGTGGTCGAGAAGGCGGTCCGCTTCTTCTTGGGTGAAACAGTCTGTGAGGCCACGGCGGAAGCGTATCCAGGGTGAGTGCGCCGATAGTCCTATTCGATGTCCCCGATTCAGCACCCTGATCCGAGATTGGCGTCATGACGGTACTTCCCGGCCCTGCCCGGTCTCATACGCACTGCGAGCCAGCCTCATTCGTCAGGTCAAAAGACCTCACGTCCTGCATCATTTCGTCAGACCACTCGCACCAAATGTCTCCGCGCCCACAGCTCCCAGGCTGCCTCGCAGGTCCAGGCGCATGACCACGGCGTCTTCCACCGGTGCGACGTAATAGCGCCGGCGCACACCCAGGGGGCGGAATCCGTGCCCGGCGTACAGGCGCTGGGCTGCCTCGTTGGAGGCCCGCACCTCCAGCAGCACCGCGCGGCAGCCACGACCGCGCGCCACCTCGACCAGATCGGTGAGCATCACCGTGGCCACGCCACGGCGTCGTGCAGCCGGCACGGTGGCGATGGTGAGCAGGTCAGCCTCCCCGCGACCATCGCCGAACCACAGGCCGGCGTACCCCAGCAGGCCACCGGCTGCATCCTCGACGAGGACGTAGCGACGGTCCGCCTGCGGCCCCTGGGCCGCGGCGAGCTCGTCTGCCAGCAGCTGGGGGCTCCAGGCCTCGCCCCCAAAGAGCTCGCCCTCCAGGCGAGCCACCTGCGCAAGGTCAGCACTCGTCATCGCACGCAGATGCGCCTGCGCGAGGCTCTCGCCCCGGTCGGGGCCGGTGACCTGGCTCACCTGTGACGCTTGGTGGCGGTGGGCATCTGGACGTCGGCGTGACGCAGGTAGAGAGGCTCAGTGGGCAGCTCACGCCCCTGGGCGAGCCGCACCAGCGCGAGACGGACCTGGGCCAGCGCGTCACCGGAGACCGGCGCCAGGGCCGTACGAGCCTCAGCCAGCTCGGGGTAAAGCCCGACGCCGGATCCGGCCACATAAGCCACCGCGTCAGCCTCCAGCACGCCGGCGAGCTCAGCCGGCGCCATCACGCCGATCTCGCCCAGCCGCTCGACGTCGTCGGCGCCCTTGGCACGGTAGCGCGCGGTGTAGACCTCCTTGCGGCGGGCGTCGGTGGCCACCTGGACCACCGCCTGACTGGCTGCCTCCGCGTCCTCGGCCTGCGCCAGCTCGTCAAGGGCGCGGCGGGCGACGGCGTCCAGGCTCGGCACGCCGTAGACCCTCAGTCCACGGGCGCGTCCCACGGTGCGTGCGGTCACCAGCCCCGCCCGCAGCCCGGTGAAGGGAGCCGGGCCTGTCGCGGCAACGACGGCGTCCAGGGGCTGGTTCGCCACGCCGGGGGTCGACAGAGCCTGGGAGAGCATCGGGCCCAGGGACTCAGCGTGGTGGCGTGAGTCCTCCTGGTCGAGCGAGACCAGGACCGTCAGGCGCATGGCCTGGTCAGGGGCCTGGCCGGCAGGGTCTGCGTCGCAGACAAGGAGCTGGGTTCCGAGCGAGGAGTCGATGGAAAGAATGCGCACGGGACCCAGCCTAGGCCCTTGCCGGACTCAGACGCTCAGGCCAGGAGGCTGTCGAGATCGACACCTGCCCACCGCGGGCCCATCGCGGTGAGCGTGATCGTGCGTCGTCCGTCGTCAACCTCGGCCAGGTCAGTGACCCCGTGAGCCGCGTCCGAGGGCACCGTCTCCTGTCCCCCGTCGGTCTGCGCACCGCCAGGGCGCGCAAGGCCACCGTGCGGGCGTCCCACGGTGATCTCCAGGCGGTCGGCGCTCAGGGCCTCGACCTTGTCCTCGCCCCACTCCACCAGGGTCACGGACTCCTGGAGGGAGGAGTCCAGGTCCAACGCGTCAATCTCCTCCAAACTGGACAGCCGGTAGGCGTCGACGTGGATGAGGTCCGGCCCATCTCCCAGGGCGGGGTGGACACGAGCGATGATGAAGGTGGGCGAGGACACTCGTCCGCGCACGTCAAGGGCGGAGCCGATGCCCTGGGCCAGGGTCGTCTTGCCGGCCCCGAGCCCTCCCGAGAGCATGACGAGATCGCCACGGCGCAACAAGGCGGCCACACGCGCACCCAGGGCTCGGGTGCCGTCCGCGTCCGTCGTCGTCACGGTCACGGTCTGGGCTGCGTGAGAGGTCATCACCACTCCTGAGGTCTCGGGCTGCTCGGCGGGCCTGCCGGCGGCTCCACTCTAGGCGTCCCGCCGCCAGCCGACCTCACCCGACCGGGACACGCGGGACACGCGGCCCCAGGCGGGTGAGGATCTCGTAGCTGATCGTTGAGCACACCCTCGCCCAGTCCTCGGCGGTGGGGACCCCCTCACCGTCACGGTCGGGGTCGCCCCACACAATCGCCCGGTCGCCAGCCGCGGCCGGCGCGGGCAACGGCGAACCGGCGGCGTCAGTGGCCGGGCCGAGGTCGATGACGACCTGGTCCATGCACACCTTGCCCACCACGGTGGTGCGCCTGCCCGCCACCCAGACCGGGCCAGTGCTGGCGGCGGCACGCGGGATCCCGTCGCCGTAGCCCAGCGGCACCAGGCCTACCCAGCGGTCGGTCGGAGCGCTCCAGGTCCCGCCGTAGGAGACCGCCTGTCCAGCGGGAATGCGCTTGACCTGGACAAGCGGCGCCTGCAGGCGCATGACCGGGCGTAGCCCCAGTTCCTGGGAGGTGGCGACGGCAGGCTCGGGCGAGAAGCCGTACAGACCGATGCCGATGCGCACCAGGTCCAGCCGGGCGTGCGGGTGCCACTCCAGCCCGCCGGTGGCGGAGAGGTGGCGCACGCCCGGGTGCAGACCCGCCTGGTTGAGGATCTGCTCACCACGCCGGAACCGCGCCAGGTGGTCCTCGGTGGACCCGCTGTCCGGCTCGTCAGCCCGCGAGAGATGGGACCACAGGCCGACGACGTCGACCTCCCCCGCGTCCTGCGCGGCCCTGGCCTCGCGTGCCAGCGCCGGCAGGTCCTCCAGCACCGCCCCCGCACGGGACATCCCCGTATCCACCTTGACGTGGATCCGGGCCACGACACCCTGGGCACGCGCCGCGACGCGAACGGCCTGGAGCTGCGTGAGCGTGGAGACTGACAGGTCAAGGTCTCCTGCCAGCGCCTCCCACAGGGGCGAGCCTTCCCTGGCAGCCTGCTGCGGGCTCAGGACGGGCACCAGCCAGCACAGCAAGCGTGGCGCCTGGCTGGAGGCAGGCTCGTCAGCCGAGCGCGGGCGCGCGACACCAGCCGCGTCAAGCAGACCGCGCAGGTGCAGCGCCTCATCGAGCTGGGCGACGCCGAGCCAGCTGGCACCGGCGTCCAGACAGGTCCGCGCCACCGCCTCGATACCGTGGCCATAGGCATCGGCCTTGACCACGGCCATCCATGCGCGTCCGGCCTTACTGGCAAGAACGCGAGCGTTGTGGGCCAGAGCCTCCAGGTCGATGAGGGCACAGGCGGTCGCAGCCCCGGGCACCCTCACCTCAGCCGCCCAGGTGCGCGCTGAGGTCTGTGGTGCGGATGAGTCAGCGGAGGACGCGACAGTCATGAACGGCATTGTTCCACTCTCGCCACGGGCGAGCCGTCAGGGGCCAGGCTGTGATCAACCATTCGCGCCAGGACACCAGGCAGTGCCTCAGCGACGTCCAGGGCCGTCACCGGCCCTCCGTGCGCGCCTTCGCACTCGCCATCAGCCTCCAGCCCCTGTCGGGTCAGACTCGCCGCCCAGCCGGCGCGTGCGTGAAGACGGACCGCGAGCGCGGCACAGGCTGCGGGATCCAGCCTCTGGCTGCCCTGCTCCTCCTGCGCTCCCCGAGCCGCAAGCACAGTGCCCAGGACCCCGGCCAGGACGTCGCCGCTGCCGGCCGTGGCCAGCCAGCCGGGACCAGCGTCCAGGGACAGCAGCCCAGCCTCGGTCGCCCCCAAATCCGTCCCTGCTGGACGTGCCACGAGCGTCGGGGTCCCCTTGAGCACCACCGTGGCACCGGTCAGCGTCGCCAGCCGTCGGGCTGCGGCAGCCGGAGCCGCCTCGACCTCCTGGCGGGTGCGCCGCACACCGAGCTCGCTGATCAACGCTGCGGCTTCGCCGGCGTGGGGAGTCAGTACCCTGCGCTCACCCAGCCCGCCGGGCGCCATCGTCCCGGCCGCCAGCACGGACGGCACCAGCGTCAGGGCCCCCGCGTCCACGACGGCAGGCAGGTCCTGGTCAACGGAGCGCTCCAGCGCCTCTGCCAGCTGGGCCATCCGTTCCTCGTCGCCCGGGTCGGTCCCCGGCCCGATGACGAGCGCCTGGCAGCGACCGTCCGCCGGGACGACCTCCGGGCGACGGGCGAGCACGAGGTCCTCCACCCGGCGTGGGGCGATGAGCCGGACCATGCCGGCCCCTGTGCGCGCCGCCGCGCTCGCGGTCAGGACAGCGGCGCCTGGATAGGTCAGGCTTCCTGCCCACAGGCCGACGACGCCGCGGGTGTACTTGTGGTCAGCGTCGCCGGGCACCGTGACCATCCTGGCGAGCGTGGTTTCGTTGGGCCGCTGTACCAGAGGGGCGCCGGCTGGCACCGGCAGGCCGAGGTCGGCGACCTCGACCTCACCCACGTGCTGGGCTGCCGGCGGCAGGAGATGGGCTCCGCGCAGGCAGGTGAAGGTGACGGTCCGGTCAGCGGTGAGCACCGGGCCAGGCACGGTGCCCTCGTCCACGCCGGTCCCCGAAGGCAGGTCCACCGCGAGCACGCGAAAACCACGCTGACCGCGACCTCCGCGGGCGATCAGGGGCTCGACCAGGGCAGCCGCCTCGGCGCGCAGGGCTCCGGTGGCGCCGATGCCGGTCAGTCCGTCCAGGACGAGCCGGAAGGAGAGCGGACCGCGCAGTGCGGTCTCATCGTGCAGCCAGGAGGCTGCCTGCTGCCCGGCCAGGACCGTCACGCCGTCGGCGTACGCCTGGGCCAGGGCAGCGGCGTGCGGGTGCTCGGTGGCCAGCAGGGCGGTCACGCGCGCGCCGGCGCGCTGTAGTGCGGCGCCTGCCAAAAGCGCGTCGCCGCCGTTGTGTCCGCCGCCCACCAGCAGGACCACCCCGGCGCCAGCGGCTCCGCCGAGCCTGTGAACGGCGCTACCGGCTTGCACGGCGCCAGCGGCCTGGGCCGCCAGCTCCTGCCTGGAGGCGGCCAACAGGTAGTGAGCAGCGGCGCGCATGTAGCGGTCGGTGCCCGCCGTCAGCGGCGCCTCGGCCTCGGCGATGGCGGAGGCCGGGTAGGCGGTGATCGGGTGGAGGGTCGGGCAGGTTTCACGCACCTGCTCATCCTCCCCTCTCACGTGAGGCTGTGGCAGGCTCTGGCCGCCACCAGTCTCGGCAGGGGCTAGACCCAGGGCCACGAGCTGGTGAGGAAGGCCTCGACCGCCCGGTGGCGGAAGGTGTAGGGACGCCCACGCTCAACGATCCCGCGGGTCAGGTCCAGGCGCTGCGCCGTCGTTCCCAGTTCGCTGGCATGCGCGTGGCCCATCTGACGCGCGATCTGCGTCAGGGTGCGCTCGTGCGGGTCCAGTGCCGCCATCGCCCGGAGGAACCGCTCCTCCCGGGCCGGTAGGCGGGCGAGGACGCGCTGGACATGGGTCTCGGCCTCCGCCGCGGCGCTGCGCCAGCCCTCATGGACCTCCTCAGCCGTGATCATGTCCCCCACCCCCGCGAACCAGGCGCGCTCCCCCGCCAGCTGGAACAGGAAGGGCTCGCCGCAGGACAGGTCGATCAGGGCGCGGCAGGCCGTAGGCGTCATGCGGATCCGCTGGTTGTGCCCGTGCGCATCAGCGATGACCCATCCCTCGTCAACGAAGGGATGCAGCGCCAGGGCCAGGTCGGCCTCGTCGAGGGCTCCCAGCGTCGTGGTCTGGAACCGGCGCGCGAAGGTAGCGCCCGTCCGGGAGCCCGCCGTGTCCTGAAACTCGGGCAAGCCGGTGAGGTAGACCGACAGCGGCAGCGCAGGACTGAGCTCAACCCCGCCTGGCACCTGGCGCCGTTCCTCGTGCACGAGAGCGTCCCCCAGGGCAATGAGCAGCTGGGAGCGCACCGCGTCGTCGGTGATGTTCTGCACCTCGTCGACGTGGAGGAGGACCATGCGGTCCTTGTGCCGGGCTGCCTCCCGCCCGATCTCGATGAGCAGCTCGCTGAGGCTGGTGTAGGGATCCGGTCCGGCTGCCTCCCGTAGCGAGACGGACACGCCTGAGAGCGCGACCGCCTCAACCCGACCGAGCAGACGTTTGATCCGCTCCTCCCGCGCCGCAGCCAGGCCCGCCTCGCGCGCCAGGTCGATCAGGGCCACGGCTACCCGCTTAAGGGGATCAGCACCAGCCGGGATACGCAGCTGGGAGGTGACCCAGTCCCCGCCTTGCGCAGCGTCCGCCGCGATCTTGCGCACGAGCGAGGACTTGCCTGTGCCCGCCTCGCCCAGGATCGTGCGACCCCGCTCAGCGATGCCACCGAGCCTGCGCGGGCGCAGGACGTCACGCCAGTCGCTCAGCTGCGCGGCCCGGCCGGCCCAGACCTGGGGGACGGTGTCCGATCCTGGGCTGAACGGCGAGTCAAGGGGACGTCTCATGTTGGTAAGTTTACCAAGGTGCGCCGGCGCTGATAACATTACCAAGCCCTCTGGCGCCCGTAGACAGCCCACCCATCGCTTGGCCTACACCCTTAGACCTGGTTACCTGGAGCGGTGATCGTAGGAATCGGTACCGACCTGGTGGACGTGGCACGGTTTGAGGCGCGTCTACGCGCTGTGCCGGCGCTGGCCAAGCGGGTCCTGACCGACCGCGAGCGCGAGGCCTGCGCCGCCCGCCCCGACTCGCTGGCCGCCCGCTTCGCGGCCAAGGAGGCGGTGCTCAAGGTCCTCGGCTCCGCACTCGCCCAGCGCGGTCGCCAGGCCCCCAGCGGCTGGAGCTACCGGGACATCG
>NZ_DS999574.1:932362-940076 GCF_000159035.1 Actinomyces urogenitalis DSM 15434 | reverse complement strand
TGCGCGCCTGGCGCTGCACGGCGTCGTCGCCGGGCTCGCCGCCGAGCTCGGCGCCTCACGCTGGCACCTCAGCCTGTCTCACGACGGCGGGGCCGCCACCGCCGTCGTCCTGGCCGAGGGCTGAGCCTGCCCGCTTCCCTCTCATCGCGAGTGTGCAGGTCGGTGGGTGGGTGTGCACCGCGGTCCTGCACCCTCACCCACCGACCTGCACAGTGGAGCACTCGGCTCTCCTGGCCAGCTCCTACTCGACCGTGACGGACTTGGCCAGGTTGCGTGGCTGGTCCACGTCCAGCCCCTTGGCCCCGGCCAGCGCGGCGGCGAAGACCTGGAGCGGGACCACCGTGAGCAACGGCCACATGAGGGTCGGCGTACGCGGGACCCGGATGACGTCGTCGGCATAGGCGTCCACCGCGGCGTCACCCTCCTCCGCGATGATGATCGTGCGCGCACCGCGGGCACGCACCTCCTGGATGTTGGAGATGACCTTGTCATGCAGCACAGGGCGGCGCGGGGTGGGGACGATGACGAAGATCGGCAGCCCCTCCTCCACCAGGGCGATCGGTCCGTGCTTGAGCTCGCCTGCGGCAAAGCCCTCGGCGTGCACGTAGGCCAGCTCCTTGAGCTTGAGCGCCCCCTCCAGGGCCACCGGGTAGCCCACGTGGCGTCCCAGGAACAGGAAGGAGCTGCGATCAGACAGCTCAGCCCCCAGGGCCTTGATCCTGTCCTCCTGGGTGTCGAGAAGCTGCTCGATCTTGGCCGGGATCTGTCCGAGGTTGCCCAGGTAGTCGGCCACCTCGTCCGGCCACTTGTTGCCCCGCAGCTGGGCGAGGTACAGGCCCAGCAGGTAGCAGGCCGTGATCTGGGCGAGGAAGGCCTTGGTCGAGGCCACCGCGACCTCAGGGCCGGCGTGGGTGTAGAGCACGGCGTCCGCCTCGCGCGCGATGGTGGAGCCGTAGGTGTTGACGATCGCCAGGACCTTGGATCCCTGCTCACGAGCGTGGCGCAGCGCCTGGATCGTGTCCATCGTCTCCCCTGACTGGGAGATGGCCACCGTCAGCGTCTTCTCGCTCACGATCGGGTCGCGGTAGCGGAACTCGTGCGCGAGCTCGATCTCCACCGGGATCCGGCACCAGTGCTCGATGGCGTACTTGGCCACGTGCCCCGCATAGGCAGCGGTTCCGCAGGCGATGACGATGATCTTGTCCACGCTGCGCAGCACGGAGGGATCGATCCGCATCTCGTCCAGGACGATCTCGCCGCGCTCGTCCACGCGCCCGCGCAGGGTGTCCGCCACCGCGGTGGGCTGCTCGTGGATCTCCTTGTCCATGAAGGTCTCGTAACCGCCCTTGACCGCGGCCGAGGCGTCCCAGGACACCTCCCAGGTGCGCGGAGTGACCTGGCGGCCCTGCGCGTCCCATACCGTCACCGAGTCAGCGCTGACGAGCACCACCTGGTCGTCATCGACCTCGGCAGCCCTCTTGGTGAAGGCGACGAAGGCGGCCACGTCCGAGCCCAGGAAGCTCTCCCCCTCCCCCAGGCCGATGACCAGCGGGCTGGAGCGACGCGCGGCCACAATGACGCCGGGGGCCAGGGGCGTGACCGCCAGCAGCGTGAACGCGCCCTCCAGCCGCTTGGTGACCGCCTGCATCGCCTCCACGAGGAGACCGGCGACGACGTCAGCCCCCGGTTCCTCTCCGGTGGCCTGGACCTGGGCCAGGCGTGCAGTGAAGTCCATGTCCAGCACATGAGCCGCGACCTCCGTGTCCGTGGCGGACAGCAGCACGCGGCCAGCCTCCTCGACCTCGGCGCGCAGGGTGCGGAAGTTCTCGATGATGCCGTTGTGCACCAGCGCGATACTGCCGGCGCGGTGCGGGTGGGCGTTCTCGGTGGTCGGGCCGCCGTGGGTGGCCCAGCGGGTGTGCCCGATGCCGGCCGAGGCCGGGTGAGGCGGGGTAGCAGCCAGCGCGGCACGCAGGTTGTCCAGCTTGCCGGCGGCCTTGACGACGTCGAGGCCGCCCGGACCGACCAGCGCGACCCCAGCCGAGTCGTATCCGCGGTACTCCAGGCGTCCCAGGCCGTCCAGCAGGACGGTAAGCGAGCGGTCAGAGGCTGCAAGGGGACCGGTGTGGCCGACGATTCCGCACATGGGAGCGATGCAACCACGCTCGAGGGCATCGATCAACGCACTGCGCTGTCAGCGTGGCGGGCAGGCTTAGGCGTCACGCACCCCGATAGGACACACTGGAGCCGTGAGCGCACCCTCCCCCTTCATCGAGCTCTCCCGCGACCAGTGGCGGGCCCTGGCCTCCTCAGCCCCGCTGCCCCTGACCCAGGCGGACGTGGAGAAGCTGCGGGGCCTGGGCGACCCGATCGACCTGCCCGAGGTCGACGTCGTCTACCGTCCCCTCACGGCGCTGCTGGAGACCTATATCACCTCCACCCGCGCCCGAGGCCAGGCGACGGCTGAGTTCCTGGGGGTGGATGAGCGCCCGACCCCTTTCATCATCGCCGTCGCCGGATCGGTGGCAGTGGGTAAGTCCACGACCGCCCGCCTCATTGCCCACCTCCTGCGCCGCTTCCCGGCCACGCCCCGGGTGGACCTGGTGACCACGGACGGTTTCCTCCTGCCCAACGCCGTCCTGGAGGAGCGGGGACTGACCACCCGCAAGGGCTTCCCCGAGTCCTACGACCGCCACGCGCTGCTCGACTTCGTGGCCGCGGTCAAGTCCGGGGCACCCCGGGTGAAAGCGCCGGTCTACTCCCATACGGTCTATGACATCGTGCCCGAGCGGCGTATCACGGTCGAGCGCCCGGACGTGCTCGTGCTGGAGGGGCTCAACGTCCTCCAACCCGCCCCACGCGGGCACCAGCCCCTGGGTGGCTCCACCCTGGCGGTCTCCGACTTCATCGACTTCTCGATCTACGTCGACGCCGATCCCGAGCACATCCGCAGCTGGTACCTGGACCGCTTCCTCACTCTCAAGCGCACGGCCTTCCGCGACCCGCGCTCCTACTTCCGCCGCTACGCCTCCCTGCCCGACGACGTGGCCCTCACGGTCGCCGGCGGGATCTGGGAGAGCGTGAACCTGGCCAACCTCAAGGAGAACATCGAGCCCACGCGTGAGCGCGCGACGCTGGTGCTGCACAAGGACGCCGACCACCACATGAGCCGGGTGCGTCTACGCAAGGCCTGAGTCCGGCGCGGCTGCGGGCACGCGCCAGCACGGGTCCCTGCTCGCGCTGGTGTCCCATCCACGCGACGACGGCGGGGCCCACCTTTCGCTGGAAAGGTGGGCCCCGCCGTCGTCCGGCTCGCCAGGGGCCTACAGCGAGAGCGTGTCCTTGACGACGCCCGCCAGCTGACCGGCGACCTCGTCCGCCTCCTCCTGGGTGGCGGCCTCAACCATGACGCGTACGACCGGCTCAGTGCCCGAGGGACGCAGGAGCACGCGGCCGGTCTCCCCCAGGCGCGCCTCGGCTGCGGCGACGGCGTCCTGCACGGTCTTGTCCGTGCCGGCGGCAACCTTGTCCACACCGCGAACGTTGATGAGGGTCTGGGGCAGGCGGGTGACCACGCTGGCCAGCTCGGCCAGGGACTTGCCCGTGCGCTTCATCCGCGCGGCCACGCGCAAGGAGGTGAGCACGCCGTCGCCGGTGGTGGCGTGCAGGGAGTCGATGACGTGACCGGACTGCTCCCCACCCAGGGTGTAGCCGCCCTGGAGCATCCGCTCCAGCACGTAGCGGTCACCCACGCCGGTCTGGACGGTGCGGATACCGTGCTCCTTCATGGCCAGGATGAGGCCGAGGTTGCTCATCACGGTGACCACGAGGGTGTCGGAGCCCAAGGTGCCGTCCTCCTTCATACCGATGGCCAACAGGCCCATGATCTGGTCGCCGTCAACGAGGTTGCCCTCGGCGTCCACGGCCAGGCAGCGGTCGGCGTCGCCGTCGTAGGCCACTCCCATGTCCGCGCCCACGTTGCGCACGTAGGCCTGGAGCTGCTCGGGGTGGGTAGAGCCACAGGCGTCATTGATGTTGAGACCGTCCGGGGAGGCGTTGATGACGATGACCTCCGCCCCGGCGGCGCGCAGGGCGGCCGGGCCCACGTTCGAGGCGGCCCCGTTGGAGGCGTCCACGACGATGCGCAGGCCGGACAGGTCGGTGGCCACGGAGTCGACGAGGTGATTGATGTAGTTCTGGTCCGCCACGGTCTCGCCCTTGATGACCCGGCCCACCCCCGCGCCGGTGGGCAGCTGGTCGATCGTGCCGAGCAGGGACTCGATCTCGTCCTCGACGGCGTCGGCCAGCTTGTAGCCGCCGCGGGCGAAGAACTTGATGCCATTGTCCTGGAAGGGGTTGTGGGAGGCGGAGATGACCACACCCAGGTCCACGTCCTGGGTCGCGGTCAGGTGGGCGATGGCAGGGGTCGGCAGGATGCCCACGCGGGTGACGTCCACGCCGGAGGAGGCCAGGCCGGCCGAGATGGCGTGGTCGAGGAACTCGCCACTGGCACGGGTGTCACGGCCCACGATGGCGCGCGGTCGCCCGCTGCGCGAGCGCTTGGAGGCCGGGGTCTGCCGGGTCAGGACCTGGGCCGCCGCCTCACCGAGCTGAACGGCCAGGGCCGGGGTGAGCAGGTCGTTGGCCAGGCCGCGCACGCCGTCGGTGCCGAAGAGTCGTGCCATGGGTGTTCCTCCTGTGATCGGTTCGTCTCCATCATTCCACGCCCACGCAGTGGCGTGCGTGAGCGTGGCCTGTCCCCTGGCCGTGCTCATGGACTAGGTTGTGGCGATGACCACTGTGCATGAGACCACCGGTCCTTTCGATCTCGCGCGCGAGGCCGCCCAGGTCATCGCCAGCCGCTCCGGCGTCGCCCGCCATGACCTCGCCCTGGTCCTGGGCTCGGGCTGGGGCGGCGCCGCGGACCTCATCGGCGAGACCGTCAGCGAGATCCCCGCCGCTGAGGTACCCGGCTTCCACGCTCCTGCCGTCGCCGGCCACGTGCCGGTCATGCGCTCGATCCGCGTGACGGGTACCGACCGCTACGCGCTGGTCCTGGGAAGCCGCACGCACTTCTACGAGGGGCGCGGGGTGCGAGCCGTCGCGCACGGTATGCGAACGGCTGCCGCCGCCGGCGCCCGCCAGGTGGTCCTCACCAACGGCTGCGGCGGGCTCAACCCCGACTGGCGGCCTGGCCAGGTCGTCCTCATCCGCGACCACATCAACCTCACAGCCGCCTCCCCGCTGGAAGGGGCGACTTTCGTCGACCTGACCGACCTGTACTCCCAGCGCCTGCGCGACCTCGCCCATGAGGTCGACCCGAGCCTGCCCGAGGGCGTCTACGTCCAGTTCCGAGGCCCCCACTATGAGACGCCGGCCGAGGTCAAGATGGCGGGGATCCTGGGAGGCGACCTCGTGGGTATGTCCACCACCCTGGAGGCCATCGCCGCGCGCGAGGCCGGGATGGAGGTGCTGGGCCTGTCCCTCATGACCAACCTGGCCGCCGGCATCTCCCCCACGCCGCTGTCCCACGCCGAGGTCATCGAGGCTGGTCAGCAGGCAGCCCCGCGTATCGCGCGTCTGCTGGCCGAGGTCGTCATGCGCATGGGCTGACCGGCGTCCACGCCGACCCAGCCGCTCCAACCACCACTCCCGTGCCGCGAGTCCACCCCCTCGCGGCACGGGACACTTCTTCAAGGGCACTCAGACGCGACGGCGGCCGGCCACCTCGCTAGGAGGTGACCGGCCGTCGTCGTACAGACGTAGCGCTGGCTCCAGGCGCCAGCTGCCGGATCAGCGCTTGGAGTACTGCGGAGCGCGGCGGGCCTTGTGCAGACCGGCCTTCTTGCGCTCGACGATACGAGCGTCGCGGGTGAGGAAGCCGGCCTTCTTCAGCGTGGCGCGGTTGGCCTCACGGTCGATCTCGTTGAGGGCGCGGGCGATGCCCAGGCGCAGAGCGCCGGCCTGGCCGGAGATGCCACCACCGTTGATGCGGGCGATGACGTCGAAGCGGCCCTCGAGGTCGAGGATGGTGAAGGGGGCGCGCACGAGCTGCTGGTGCAGCTTGTTGGGGAAGTAGTCCTCCAGGGTGCGGCCGTTCAGCGTCCACTGGCCGGTGCCAGGAACGAGGCGCACGCGGGCGACGGCCTCCTTGCGGCGACCCAGGCCAGCACCGGGAGCGGTGATGGACTGGCCACGGCCCTCAACGGAGCCCTCGGTCTCGGTGGTGTAGCTGGAGGGGGCGTTCTCCTCGTCCAGCGCGTCAATGTCGACAGTGGTCTCAGCCACGATATGTCCTTTGCTTGTCGCGGGGTGCCGAGCGCTGGAGCGCTTACTGGGCGACCTGGGTGATCTCGAAGGCCTGCGGGTTCTGGGAGGCGTGCGGGTGCTCCGCGCCGGCGTACACCTTGAGCTTCTTCAGCTGGGCGCGACCGAGCTTGGTGTGCGGAACCATGCCCTTGACAGCCTTCTCGACGGCGCGCTCAGGGCGGGTCGCGAGCAGCTCACGGTAGGAGACCGCGGTGAGGCCACCGGGGTGGTTGGAGTGGCGGTAGGCGAACTTCTTGTCAGCCTTGCCGTTGGTGAGGGCGACCTTGTCAGCGTTGATGATGATGACGTAGTCGCCGCAGTCCGCGTTCGGGGCGAACTGGGGCTTGTGCTTCCCACGGAGCAGGGTCGCAGCCTGGGCCGCGAGGCGGCCGAGGACGACGTCGGTGGCGTCGATGACGTACCAGTTCTTCTCGACGTCGCCGGGCTTCGGTGTGTACGTGCGCACGGGCGTTGCCTTCGTTTCTCTTGGCGAGTGGACACGCCGGAACCAGCGCTCTAAGCAACGCTGTCCAGCGAGACCACCATGGTCAGGTGAGTGGTCGGAGCACTGGCGTACCGGGGCGAGTGGGACGGCACCGCGGAAGCGCACATACGTGCTGCACGACGATTGCCCACCATACCGGCGCGCCTATGAGAGGGTCAAAAGGTTGACGGCTCCTTGCCCCGTGAAACCCGCCACGTGGGGCGCACCCTCAGCAGCCACAGTCGTCATCGCCCGGCCCCGGCAGGCTGCGCACCACCCGGGCACGGCGTGCCTGGGCAGCGAGCTCGCTGTCGGGCGGGTAGACGACCTCCTCCAGCGTCAGTCCGTAAGGCGGGGCTACCGGCGCCGCCTGGTCCCGGCTACGCGCCGCCAGCAGCCGGGCCGGCCAGGAGACCGGCTGACGCCCCTGGCCGACGGCGAGGCCTGCCCCCACCAGCGAGCGCACCATCGAGTGGCAGAAGGCGTCAGCCACCACGGTGAGCGTGACCAGCCCGGCGTCCGGCCCGCTGGAGGCGCGTTGCCAGTCCAGGCGCCTCAGGGTGCGAATCGTCGTCGCCCCCTCGCGCGGCTTGCAGTAGGACAGGAAGTCGTGCTCACCCAGCAGGCCTCGCGCTGAGAGCGCCATGGACTCAACATCGAGGGCCTGCCCGACCCACAGCACCTGGCCGCGCCGGCACGGGTCGTAGGCCCTGCGCCCCTGAGACGGCGCGCCGTCGTCGATGCGGTAGACATACCGCCGCTCCAGCGCTGAGAAACGCGCGTCAAAGTCGGCCGGGACGCGCCTGGCGCCCCGCAGGACGACGTCACTCGCTCCGAGGGCGAGCGCGCCGATGAGACCGTTCTCGGCGGCACGCTGGGCCTGACGGGCCAGCACGCCCGTCACGCGCGCCAGCAGCGCCT
>NZ_DS999574.1:906968-932051 GCF_000159035.1 Actinomyces urogenitalis DSM 15434 | reverse complement strand
ACCGGCTCGCGCAGCACGGTTGCCAGGGCGGCGGTCAGCTCGCCTTCGACCGTGCGCAGGCCAGGCTGCGCCGCCCATCCCTTGAAACCTGCGCCGTCATAGGCCAGGTCGAGGCGCAGCCGCAGGCGCTCCTCGGTCTCCGGCACGCGGTCAGGCAGGCCAGGCTGCGGTCTCGGGGCGGGCGGACGGGAGGACGTGGATGGGGCAGGCACGTGGCTATTCGACCACATGAGGGCGTAGCCAGGTACGGTCGCCTCATGACCAGTGACACCACCCTGTCCGTGGACTGTGGCGGAGGCGGCATCAAGGCCTCGGTCCTCGATGCCGAAGGCGCTATCATCTCCCGGGCCGTGCGCACCCCCACTCCCTACCCGTTGCCGCCGAGCAAGCTGGTAGAGACCATCGCGGGCCTAGCCCAGCAGCTGCCTGACGCCGACCGGATCACGGTCGGGATGCCCGGGATGATCCGCCACGGCGTCGTCATCGCCACGCCCCACTACATCACCCGTGACGGACCTCGCTCCAAGGTGCTGCCTGAGCTCGTGGAGCAGTGGGCGCGCTTTGACATGGGCAAGGCCGTCAGCCAGCGCCTGGGAGCCCCGGCCCTGGTCCTCAATGACGCTGAGGTCGCCGGTGCAGGAGTCGTCACGGGCCACGGCAGCGAGATGATCGTCACCCTTGGAACAGGCCTGGGCAACGCCGTCTTCGACAACGGCGTCCTGGCGCCCCATGTTGAGGTCTCCCAGGGGCCTGTGCGCTGGGGACTGACCTACGACGACTACATCGGCGAGCACGAGCGCCTGCGCCTCGGCGACGCCCACTGGTCGCGGCGCGTGCGACGGGTCGTCGACGCGCTGCGCCCGATGTACATGTGGGACCGCCTCTACCTGGGCGGCGGGAACTCCAGGAGGATCGCCCCGCTGCAGCTGTCCCGGATGGGCTCCGACGTCGTCGTCGTTCCCAATGAGGCGGGGATGACCGGCGGGGCCCGCTGCTGGTCCATGGCCCGGTACTAGGGCCGCGTTGCCCTTGACCGACGGCGCCGCAGGCCACGGCCGCCCGCCAACGGCAGCGGAACGCCCCTCAGACGCACGGAAGGCCCGCCTGGCTGAGCAGCCAGGCGGGCCTTCCGTGTTCCTCACGCCGTCAGACGCGAGGCAGGCTCAATCAGGCCTCCTCGACCTTCTGGGCGGCAGCGCCACCGGCGGGAGCGAAGCCAGCGGCCTCGGCGTCCTCGGCGGAAGCGAACCAGACCTCAGCCACGGTGGCGTCGTACCAGCGCGAGCCGGGAACGTGGTACTTCATGGAGTCCTCGTTGCCCTTGACCTTGTGCTCGTCGTCAGGAGCCTCGGCCGAGCCCTCCTCCAGACGCACGGCGCCGGCGTACTCCTTCTTCGCCTCAGCGGCGGGAGCCTCGGTCTTGTCCTCCTTGGCCACGGCGGCCTCGGCAGCGCGCTTGGCGGTCGCCACGGCGTCAGCCACGACCTCCTGCTTGGCCACGGGCTCCAGGACCAGCGAGATGACGGCCATGGGGGCGTTGTCACCCTTGCGCGGCGCGGTCTTGACGATGCGCGTGTAGCCACCCTCGCGGTCGGCCAGCTTCGGGGCGATCTCCTCGAAGAGGCGGTAGACGGCGAACTTGTCCGTGACCTTCTTCAGGACGGTGCGGCGGGCGTGAAGGTCGCCGCGCTTGCCCTTGGAGATGAGCTTCTCGACGTAGGGACGCAGGCGACGGGCGCGAGCCTCCGTGGTCGTGATGGACTCGTGGATGAAGAGCTGGGTCGCGAGGTTCGCGAGGATGTGGCGCTCGTGCTGGGCGGAACCGCCCAGGCGGGGTCCCTTGGTGGGGCGAGGCATTGTTGTCTCCTAGGTGAATGACGAGCGGGCTCAGGCCTGCTGCTCGTCGCTGAACGTGGGGTTGGTGTAGTCGTCGTCCGCGATGTAGTCGACCGAGGAGCCCTTGAGGGACAGCCCCAGCTCGGCCAGCTTCTCCTTGATCTCGGAGATCGACTTGGCACCGAAGTTACGGATGTCGAGGAGGTCCGCCTCGCTGCGCGCGACGAGCTCACCGACGGTGTGGATACCTTCGCGCTTGAGCGCGTTGGAGGAACGGGCCTGCAGGTCCAGCTCGTCGATCATGAGGGCGAGGTCCTGCTGCAGGGCCTGGTCCATCGGCGAGGGGCCGACCTCGATGCCCTCGGCCTCGACGTTGAGCTCGCGGGCCAGCCCGAAGAGCTCGACGAGGGTCTTGCCGGCAGAGGCAAGAGCGTCACGAGGGGTGATGGAGGCCTTCGTCTCGACGTCGACGACGAGACGGTCGAAGTCCGTGCGCTGCTCAACACGGGTAGCCTCGACGGCGTAGGAGACCTTCTTGACCGGCGAGTAGATCGAGTCCACCGGGATGCGGGAGATCTCCCCGTTGGGGTCCTTGTTCTGGTTGGCCGAGACGTAGCCACGACCGCGCTCGACGGTCAGCTCGATCTCCAGCTTGCCCTTCTCGTTGAGGTTGGCGATCACCAGGTCAGGGTTGTGGATCTCCACGCCAGCCGGAGGCGTGATGTCACCAGCGGTGACAACGCCCGGACCGGACTTACGCAGGTACATGACGACCGGCTCGTCGTTCTCGGACGAGAGCACGATCTCCTTGATGTTGAGGATGATCTGGGTGACATCCTCCTTGACGCCGGCGATGGTGCGGAACTCGTGGGGAACGCCGTCGATACGCACACTGGTTACGGCTGCGCCTGGGATGGACGACAGCAGCGTGCGCCGCAGGGAGTTGCCCAGGGTGTATCCGAAGCCGGGCTCGAGAGGCTCGATGACGAACCGCGAGCGGCGGTCCTCCTCGACGACCTCCTCGGAGAGCGTGGGTCGCTGTGCAATGAGCACTGGGTTTCCTTTCGTCGCGGCGCCCGCTATATGACGCCGTTCCTCATCGGTGGTGCAGCCGCCCGGGGCTCGGGCCCTGCACCCGCTGGCCGCCGGTGGCGGCAAGCGGCTGGTGGCCGACGACGTCGCTGACCGTCAGGAGAGCGACGGCGTCGGCCAAGGAGTCTCAGACGCGACGGCGCTTGGGCGGGCGGCAGCCGTTGTGGGCCTGGGGGGTGACGTCCGTGATGGAGCCGACCTCGAGGCCAGCGGCCTGGAGGGAGCGGATCGCGGTCTCGCGGCCGGAGCCCGGGCCCTTGACGAAGACGTCAATCTTCTTCATACCGTGCTCCTGGGCGCGGCGAGCGGCCGCCTCAGCAGCGAGCTGGGCGGCGTAGGGGGTCGACTTACGCGAGCCCTTGAAGCCGACCTGGCCGGAGGAGGCCCAGGCGATGACGGCGCCGTTGGGGTCGGTCAGGGAGACGATGGTGTTGTTGAAGGTCGACTTGATGTAGGCGTGACCGTGGGTCACGTTCTTCCGGTCCTTGCGACGCGGCTTACGCACGGTGGTGCGGCTCTTGGGAGGCATATTTCCTTCTTCGATCTAGGTCGTCGTTCCATGGCGGGCAGCCGTGCCCGCGCTGTGGACTACTGCTTACTTGGCCTTCTTCTTACCGGCCACGGTGCGCTTGGGGCCCTTGCGGGTACGCGCGTTGGTCTTGGTGCGCTGGCCGTGCACGGGCAGGTGACGGCGGTGACGCAGACCCTGGTAGCAGCCGATCTCGATCTTGCGGCGGATGTCCGCCTGGACCTCGCGGCGCAGGTCACCCTCAACCTGGTAGTTGGCGTCGATGTGGTTACGCAGCAGGACGAGCTCGTCCTCGCTCAGGTCCTTGACGCGGGTGTCCGGGTTGACCCCGGTAGCGGCGAGGGTCTCGTGCGCGCGGGTGCGCCCGATTCCGAAGATGTACGTGAGGGCGACCTCGACTCGCTTCTCGCGAGGCAGGTCGACACCGGAAATACGTGCCACGGTGTGGTTCTCCTGTGTGTTCCCGGAGGTCGTCGCCCACCTCCTCCGCCTCGTGCGGCGGCCCCGGCCTCCAGGAACCGAGGGTTGCGATCGGCTGGACCGAGTCGCTGGGGTGGGTGCTTGTCAGTGGCCGCCAGGCTGGCGACCTGCGTCGGGACTCAGCCCTGACGCTGCTTGTGCCGCGGGTTCTCGCAGATGACCATGACACGGCCGTGGCGACGAATCACCTTGCAGTTGTCACAGATCTTCTTGACGCTCGGCTTGACCTTCATGATGTTCCTCCGTCCCCCTCGCGGGGAGGACTGTCACTTGTACCGGTAGACGATGCGGCCACGGGACAGGTCGTAGGGGCTGAGCTCCACGACCACCCGGTCCTCGGGGAGGATGCGGATGTAGTGCTGCCGCATCTTTCCGGAGATGTGCGCGAGCACCACGTGCCCGTTGCTCAGCTCCACCCGGAACATTGCGTTCGGAAGGGCCTCGACGACCGATCCCTCGACCTCGATGACGCCGTCCTTCTTAGCCATGTTCCTCCATCGGTGCTTTCTCGCTCGAGTGGCCCGACGGCGTCGCCGCCAGGCAGCGCGCCCTGGTGACTCACGTTCCCTCACTGAGGGCGCGCGGGACTCTTCAGACGCACCAAGTGCCAACGATACGGCACACGCCGGGGACCTCACCATGCGAGAAGCCGCACACTGACGGTGTTCCCCAACACAGCGCTCCGGCGCCGCCGTCGCGGCCTAGCGCAGGGGACGCGGCTCGATGCCGTAAGGCGCCAGGCCCTCCACACCGCCGTCGGAGGCAGTGAGCACCCACACTCCCCCGGGCACGATCGCCACGGTGTGCTCCCACTGGGCGGCACGCGAGCCGTCCTGAGTCACCACGGTCCAGCCGTCGTCGAGCTCGCGGACCTCGCCGCTGCCGGCCGTGAGCATAGGTTCGATGGCCAGCACCATGCCTGGCCGAAGCCGCGGGCCCTTGCGTCGCACCGAGTAGTTGAGGACGTCGGGGTCCATATGCATCGCGGTGCCGATGCCGTGACCGACGTAGTCCTCCAGGATGCCCAGGCTCACGCCCTCACGCTCGCTGACCTGCGCCACCACGGCCTCGACGGCGTCGCCAATGGCGTTCAGCCGTGTGGCGCGGCCCGTTGTCTCACCGGCCGCCGCCCGCGCCACGGCGGCGATGGCCGCCCACAGAGCCTCACGCGTGGCACAGTCCAGCACCCGGTCCACGCGGTTGGCGTAGCGTCCGCCCACAACCGTGGTGAAGGCAGCGTCACCGTGCCACTGGGTACCAGACTCATCCAGGACGTAGGCACCACAGTCGAAGGTGACCAGGTCTCCCTCTTCCAGCACGCGGGGTCCGGGGATGCCGTGAACGACCTCGTTGTTGACCGAGATGCACACGGTGGCTGGATATCCCTCGTAGCCCAGGAAGTTCGAGCCGGCACCGGCCTTGTCGATCACCGCCGCGCTGACGGCGTCGAGCTCGGCCGTGGTGATGCCAGGACGCACCGCCTCACGCAGCGCCGAGTGGATGTCGGCGACCACCAGGCCGGCCCGGCGCATCTGCGCCACCTGCTGCGGTGTCTTGATCTCGATCTGCTCGCGTCCCAGCACGAGGCTCCTTTCGGCGTCGGTCGGCAGCCGCCCAGGCCGCCGGGTATGACGACGGCGGACCATCCCGTCTCTCAGGTGGTCCGCCGTCGTAGGTTGTCAGGCCTGAACGCCCCGCGAGGCGAGGGCGCTCATGATGCGCTCGGTCACCTCGTCAATGTCGCCGATGCCGTCCACGCGCACCAGCAGCCCCTTGGACTCGTAGAGGGCGGCCAGAGGCTCGGTCTGCTCGGCGTAGACCTCCAGGCGACGGCGGATCACCGGCTCAGTGTCGTCGGCGCGGTTCTGCTCCGTGGCGCGCTTGAGCAGACGCTGGACCACGACCTCGGCCTCGGCCGTGATCTCCAGGACGACGTCCAGGGCCAGGCCGCTCTCGGCGAGCATGGCGTCGAGCTCGTGGACCTGGGCCTCGGTACGCGGATAGCCGTCAAGCAGGAAGCCCTGCGCGGCGTCGTCGGCAGCAAGACGGTCCTTGACCATGGCGTTGGTGACGGAGTCCGGGACGTACTCACCGGCGTCCATGTACTTCTTCGCCTGCTGGCCGAGCTCGGTGTTGCCCGCGACGTTGGCGCGGAAGATGTCACCGGTGGAGATGGCCGGGATGCCCAGACGCTCGGAGATACGTGCGGCCTGGGTGCCCTTGCCGGCCCCGGGAGGGCCGAGGAGGACCATACGTGCGCTCATGAGAGGAACCCTTCGTAGTGGCGCTGCTGAAGCTGGGAGTTGATCTCCTTGACCGTCTGCAGACCGACGCCGACCATAATGAGGATCGTCGTACCACCGAAGGGCAGGTTCTGGGACAAGCCCAGCCAGATCACTGCCAGGGTCGGCAGCAGGGCGAGGACCAGCAGGTAGACCGAGCCAGCGGTAGTCACGCGGTTGATGACGTAGGAGAGGTACTTGACGGTCGGCTCACCGGCGCGGATACCCGGGATGAAGCCGCCGTACTTCTTCATGTTGTCCGCGATCTCCTCCGGGTTGAAGGTGATCGTGGTGTAGAAGAAGGTGAAGAAGAGGATGAGCAGGCCGTAGCCCACGAGGTAGACCGGGTCGGTCTGGCGCAGGTTGGCTGAGATCCACTGGACCCAGGAGCTCGTCGGTGAGCCGAACTGGGCGATGAGCTGAGGCATCGCCAGGATCGAGGACGCGAAGATCACCGGGATCACACCTGCGGTGTTGATCTTGATCGGGATGTAGGTGGTCGAGCCGCCGTACTGACGCCGCCCGATCATGCGCTTGGCGTACTGGACCGGGATCCGGCGCGTGGCCTGCTCAATGAACACCACGGCCACGGTCGCCAGCAAGATCACGGCCAGGACCGTGAGGAACTTCGAGGCGCCCCCGTTGCCACCCAGAATCGAGAACAGGTTCTGTGGCATGCGTGCCACGATCGACGTGAAGATGAGCAGCGACATACCGTTGCCGATGCCCTTCTCCGTGATGAGCTCACCCAGCCACATGATCAGTCCGGTACCGGCGGTCATCGTGACGATCATGAGCCCGAGGTTCACCGCCGAGGAGTCCGGGATGACGGCCACGGAGCAGCCGGTGAACAGGTTGCCGGAGGAGGCCGTGGCCACGATGGTGGCCGACTGCAGCACGCCCAGGCCGATGGTGAGGTACCGGGTGTACTCCGTCAGCTTGGCAGTACCAGCCTGACCCTCCTTGTGGAGCTCCTCGAAACGAGGGATGACCACGCGCAGCAGCTGGATGATGATCGACGCCGTGATGTAGGGCATGATGCCCAGCGCGAAGACACTCAGCTGCAGCAGAGCGCCGCCGGAGAAGATGTTGATCAGGCTCAGCAGCCCGGCGTCCTGGCTCTCACCGATGCACTGCTGGACGTTCTTCATGTCCACGCCCGGGGTGGGCAGAACCGAGCCCAGCCGGAACAGCGCCATGATGCCCAGCGTGAAGAGGAGCTTCTTCCTCAGGTCGGGCGTGCGGAACGCCTGCATAAACGCGCTGAGCACTCGAACTCCTGTAGGTGGCGGGAACAAGGGTGACCACGACGGGCACAGGGCGCCCTGCGCGGGGTACCGACAGGCACCGTGCGCCACACTACAACGACAGCACAGGCAGTAGTCCAGCCATCAGCAATTCCTGACGGGGTATAGGTCACGCTCCTGTGCGCTTGGCCGCGCCGGGTGAGTGGCATGGCGCGCCGTCACCGCTGCCACCCGGTGGGTACGTCTGTGCCCCGCAGACAGCACGGTCCCCGGCTACCGGAGAACCGGTAGCCGGGGACCGTGCTACTGATCAGATCAGCGTCAGCGAGCCGTGATGGACCCACCGGCAGCCTCGATCTTCTCCTTGGCGGAGCCAGACCAGGCGTCGACCGTGATGTCGAGCTTGACGTTAACGTCACCCGTGCCGAGGACCTTGACCAGGCGGCCGCCGCGGACGGCGCCCTTGGCCACGAGGTCCTCGACGCTCACCACTCCACCCTCGGGGAAGAGCTCAGCGATGCGACCGACGTTGACCGGCTGGAACTCGACGCGGTTGGGGTTGCGGAAGCCGCGAAGCTTGGGCAGACGCATGTGCAGCGGCATCTGGCCACCTTCGAAGCCCGCACGAACCTGGTAACGGGCCTTGGTGCCCTTGGTACCACGTCCGGAGGTCTTACCCTTCGAGCCCTCACCACGACCCACGCGGGTCTTGGCCTTCTTCGAACCGGGGGCCGGACGCAGGTGGTGCAGCTTGACGACCTGGACCTTGTCCTCGTTCTTCGTGCTGTCAGCCATCTCAGGCCTCCTCAACGGTGACCAGGTGGGCCACCGTGGCGATCATGCCGCGCACCGAGGGGTTGTCCTCACGCACGACGGACTGGCGGATCTTGCGCAGGCCCAGAGACTGCAGGGTCTCGCGCTGGCGGCGGGTGCCGCCGATGCCCGAACGGACCTGCGTGATCTTAAGCTGCTTGTTCTCAGTGGCGGAAGCCATCACGCACCCACTCCTTCAGCGGCCTTCTCGGCCTCCTTCTTCTCGGCCGCGGCGCGCTTGTCAGCCTCGCCCTCGGCGCGAGCCCGCAGCATAGACTGCGGGGCGACGTCCTCCAAGGGCAGGCCACGACGGGCGGCCACGCCCTCCGGCTGCTCGAGCTGCTTGAGCGCCGTCACCGTCGCGTGGACGATGTTGATGGCGTTGGAGGAGCCGAGCGACTTGGACAGGATGTCGTGGACACCGGCGCAGTCCAGCACGGCGCGCACCGGACCACCGGCGATAACACCGGTACCCGGGGAGGCCGGACGCAGGAGGACGACTCCGGCGGAGTCCTCACCCTGGACCAGGTGCGGGATCGTGCGGCGGATCATCGGGACGTGGAAGAAGTTCTTCTTCGCGATCTCGACGGCCTTGGCGATGGCGGCGGGAACTTCCTTCGCCTTGCCGTAGCCGACGCCGACCGTGCCCTCACCATCACCCACGACGACCAGGGCCGTGAAGGTGAAGCGGCGGCCGCCCTTGACGACCTTGGACACGCGGTTGATGGTGACGACGCGCTCGATGTACTTGTCGTCGTTGCCACGGCCGTTGTTACGGTCGCGGCGGTCGTTGTTGCGGTTGCGACGGCCGCGGCCCTCGCCGCGACGCTCGTCGTTCTCGTTGCGGGCCGAGCCGTCGGACGACGCGGACCTGTCTCGCTGCGGTGCAGCCATCAGATGTTCCTCTGCTTTCTCGTCGTCTGGCTCAGAGCTTCAGGCCGCCCTCGCGGGCGCCGTCCGCGACGGCCGCAACGCGACCGTGGTACTTCATTCCGCCACGGTCGAACACGACCGCCTCGATGCCCAGGGCCTTGGCGCGCTCGGCGACGAGCTCGCCCACCTTGTGCGCAGCACCGACCTTGTGGCCCTCGGCGCCCTTGACGGCGTCCTCAAGCGTGGAGGCGGAGCACAGGGTGTGGCCGATGGTGTCGTCGATAACCTGGGCAACCATGTGACGGTTGGACCGGGTAACGACCAGGCGCGGGCGCTCGGCGGTACCGTGCACGTGCTTGCGCACGCGCTGGTGACGGATCTTGCGGGCAATGGTCTTGGACTTGCCCCTCTTGATCGCGTAAGCCATGGTCACTTACCAGCCTTTCCGACCTTGCGGCGCACGTTCTCGCCGGCGTAGCGCACGCCCTTGCCCTTGTAGGGCTCCGGGGGGCGGATCTTGCGGATGTTCGCGGCGACCTCGCCGACCTGCTCCTTGGAGATACCGGAGACCTCGATCTTGAGGTTGCCGTCAACCTTGAGGGTGATGCCCTCAGGAGCCTCGACGACCACGGTGTGCGAGAAACCGAGCGAGAGCTCGATGCCCGTGCCCTTCTGAGCAGCGCGGTAACCGGTGCCGACGATCTCGAGGTTCTTGGTGTAGCCCTCGGTCACGCCGATGATCATGTTGTTGATGAGCGTGCGCGACAGGCCGTGCAGCGAGCGGGACTCGCGCTCGTCGTTGGGACGGGTCACCAGGATGGTGCCGTCCTCCTGTCGCGTGACGCTCAGCGGCTGCGCGATCGTGCGCGACAGGGTGCCCTTGGGGCCCTTGACGGTCACGTCGTTGCCGTTGATGGTCACGTCCACTCCGGCGGGAACCGGAACGGGAAGACGTCCAATACGAGACATTGCTATTCCTCCGTTCCTTGTTTCACCAGACGTAGGCGAGGACTTCGCCGCCCACGCCCTTGGACTCAGCCTGCTTGTCGGTCAGGAGGCCGGAGGAGGTGGACAGGATGGCCACCCCCAGGCCGCCGAGGACCTTGGGCAGGTTCGTGGACTTGGCGTAGACGCGCAGGCCGGGCTTGGAGACGCGCTTGAGGCCCTGAATGGCCCGCTGGCGGTTGGCTCCGTACTTCAGGCTCAGCGTGAGCGTCTTGCCGACCTGGGCGTCGGAGACCTCGAAGTCGGCGATGTAGCCCTCGGCCTTGAGCATCTCAGCGATGCTCACCTTGAGCTTGCTCGACGGCATCGAGACGGCGTCGTGGTAGGCGTTGTTTGCATTACGCAGACGGGTCAGCATGTCTGCGATCGGGTCTGTCATAGTCATGAGTGGGCCTGCGCCCTTCCTCGTCGTGGTTTCCTCATCGGACCTGCGACGTAAGTTCTTACCAGCTGGACTTGCTCACGCCGGGGAGCTGGCCGCCAAGGGCCATCTCGCGCAGGCAGATACGGCACAGGCCGAACTTGCGGTACACCGAGTGCGGACGGCCGCAGCGCTGGCAGCGCGTGTAGGCACGAACAGCGAACTTCGGCTTACGGTTGGCCTTCTCGATCAGAGCGGTCTTCGCCATGTCACTTCTCCTTGAAGGGGAAGCCGAGCTGCTTGAGCAGCGAGCGGGCCTCCTCGTCGGTCTTGGCCGTGGTCACCACGGTGATGTCCATGCCGCGCACGCGGTCGATGGAGTCAGCATCGATCTCGTGGAACACAGCCTGCTCCGTGAGACCGAAGGTGTAGTTGCCGTTGCCGTCGAACTGCTTCGGGGACAGGCCGCGGAAGTCGCGGATGCGGGGAAGCGAGATCGAGATGAGGCGGTCCAGGAACTCCCACATGCGGTCGCCGCGCAGCGTGACGTGCGCGCCGATCGGCATGCCCTCACGCAGCTTGAACTGCGCGATGGACTTGCGGGCCTTGGTGACCTGGGGCTTCTGACCGGTGATCGCGGCGAGGTCGCGGACCGCGCCCTCGATCATCTTGGAGTCGTGAGCAGCCTCGCCGACACCCATGTTGACGACGACCTTGACGACGCGCCCGACCTCCATCACGTTGCCGTGCTGGAACTCGCTGAGCAGGGCGGGGCGCACCTCCTCGGCGTACTTGGTCTTCAGACGGGGGGTGGTGTTCTCAGCCATGGTCACAGGTCCTCCCCGGACTTCTTGGCGTAGCGCACACGGACGGTGCGCTTGGCGCCGTTGGGGCGCTCGCCCTCCTCGACGCGGAAGCCCACACGGGTGCGCTCCTTGGTCTTGGGGTCGACGAGCATGACGTTAGAGGCGTGGATCGGGGCCTCAACGGTCTCGATGCCACCGGTCGTGGCGCCCTGAGCGGACTGGCCCACGCGGGTGTGCTTCGTGACGCGCTGGACGCCCTCGACGACCACGCGGTCCTTGCTGGGCAGGACCTCCAGGACACGGCCGGTCTTGCCCTTGTCCTTACCGGCGATGACGATGACCTGGTCGCCCTTCTTGATGCGTGCCATGTTCAGATCACCTCCGGGGCGAGCGAGACGATGCGCATGAACTTCTTCTCGCGAAGCTCACGGCCGACGGGACCGAAGATGCGCGTACCGCGCGGGTCGCCGTCGTTCTTGAGGATGACGGCTGCGTTCTCGTCGAAGCGGATGTACGAGCCGTCCGGACGCCGGCGCTCCTTGCGGGTGCGCACGACGACCGCCTTGACGACGTCGCCCTTCTTGACGTTGCCGCCGGGGATGGCGTCCTTCACGGTAGCGACGATCGTGTCGCCGATGCCCGCATAGCGCCGACCCGAGCCGCCGAGCACACGGATGCACAGGATCTCCTTGGCACCGGTGTTGTCGGCGACCTTCAGTCGCGACTCCTGCTGGATCATTGGGTGTTCTCCTGTCGTCGAGCCGGTTCTCGACAGCCCTGGTGGGGCGCGAGCCTGGCCGAACGTTCCTTCTTCTCATGCACGCTGCTCCCCCGCCGAGGCGTGGGAGTCCGCGGCGCGTGGCTCCCGGCAGACACAGGCGCACAGGGCGCGAGGTCTCTGCTAGGCGCACTACGGGCGCGCGCAACTCCCACAGCCTAGTGCAACCGCATGATTCTGCGGAACCGGGGCGAGGCGAAAGCGCCTGTGCCTTTGCTCACCGCACCGCAAACCTCCGCTGGGCGCGCACGCGACGACGCCGCCGCCCCCTGACGGGAGGCGACGGCGTCGCTGTGTATCCAACGCGAGGCGTCAGATCACTTGGCCTTCTCGGCGATCTCGACCAGGCGCCAGCGCTTGGTGGCGCTGAGCGGACGGGTCTCCATGATGACGACGAGGTCGCCGACACCGGCCTCGTTGTTCTCGTCGTGGACCTTGACCTTGGACGAACGGCGCAGGACCTTGCCGTACAGGGAGTGCTTGTAGCGCTCCTCAACCTCAACGACGATGGTCTTGTCCATCTTGTCCGACACGACGTAGCCGCGGCGGACCTTGCGCTGGTTGCGCTCGGTGGTCTCGATATTCTGCTCGCTCACTTGGACTCCTCCGTGCTCGGAGCGGTACGGATGCCGAGCTCACGCTCGCGCACGATGGTGTGGATGCGGGCGATGTCGCGACGCACGGCCTTGAGACGACCGTGGTCCTCCAGCTGACCGGTCGCGGACGCGAACCGGAGGTTGAACAGCTCGGCCTTGGCCTTGGAGAGCTCCTCAGCGAGGCGCTCGTTGTCCATGGCGTCGAGGTCGGTCGGGGTCAGGCCCTGGGAGCCGATAGCCATCAGACGTCACCACCCTCACGAGTAACGAAACGGGTCTTCATCGGAAGCTTGTGCTGCGCACGGCGCATCGCCTCACGGGCGAGTGCCTCGTCGACACCGCCGAGCTCGAACAGGATGCGTCCGGGCTTGACGTTGGCGATCCACCACTCAGGAGCACCCTTACCGGAACCCATGCGGGTCTCGGCGGGCTTCTTGGTCAGAGGACGGTCCGGGAAGATGTTGATCCACACCTTGCCGCCACGCTTGACGTGACGGGTCATGGCGATACGGGCCGCCTCGATCTGGCGGTTGGTGATGTAGGCGGGCTCGAGAGCCTGGATGCCGTAGTCACCGAAGGCGATCTGGTTGCCGCCCTTGGACAGGCCCGAACGGTGCGGGCGGTGCTGCTTGCGGAACTTGGTCCGGCGAGGGATGAGCATGGCTCAGGCCTCCGTTCCCTGCGGAGCGGCAGCGCTCTCGGCGGCCGGCGTCTGCTCGGCCTGCTGCTCGCTGTTCTGACGCGGGGCGCGCTCGCCACGACGCTCGCCACGACGACGGTCTCCACGACCGCGGCCGCGCGGGCCGGACTCAGCCTGCTGACGGGCGAACTCGCGCTCCGTCATGTCGCCCTTGTAGATCCACACCTTGACGCCGAGACGTCCGAAGGTGGTCTTGGCCTCGTAGAAGCCGTAGTCGATGTTCGCACGCAGGGTGTGCAGCGGCACGCGACCCTCACGGTAGAACTCGCTGCGGCTCATCTCAGCGCCACCCAGGCGGCCGGAGCACTGGACACGGATGCCCTTGGCGCCGGCGCGCATGGCCGACTGCATGCCCTTACGCATGGCACGGCGGAAGGAGACTCGGCTGGCGAGCTGCTCCGCGATGCCCTGCGCCACGAGCTGGGCGTCCAGGTCGGGGCTCTTGACCTCGAGGATGTTGAGCTGGACCTGCTTGCCGGTCAGCTTCTCCAGCTGACCGCGCAGGCGCTCGGCCTCGGCGCCGCGGCGACCGATGACGATGCCGGGACGCGCGGTGTGCAGGTCGACGCGGACGCGGTCACGCGTGCGCTCGATGTCGACCTTGGAGATACCGGCGCGCTCCATGCCGTCCTCCATGAGGCGGCGGATCTTGACGTCCTCCTCAACGAAGTCGCGGTAACGCTGACCGGGCTTCGTGGAGTCGGCGAACCAGCGCGAACGGTGGTCCGTCGTGATGCCCAAGCGGAAGCCGGTCGGGTTGACCTTCTGCCCCATTAGCGGGCTCCTTCCTTCTTGGCGGCGTCGGCCTTGTCGCCGACGATGACGGTGATGTGGCTGGTGCGCTTGAGGATCCGGCTCGCGCGCCCCTGGGCGCGGGGACGGAAACGCTTGAGGGTCGGGCCCTCGTCAGCGAACACCTCGGTGATGAACAGCTGGCTCTCGTCGAAACGCTCACCCGCCCGCTCGGCCTTGACCCGAGCGTTGGCGATCGCGGACTCGATGACCTTGCGCACCGGCACCGCAGCGGCCTGCGGGGCGAAACGGAGCACGTTGACGGCCTCGAGGGCGTTCTTGCCGCGGACGACGTCCACGACGCGACGTGCCTTCATCGGCGTGCAGCGCACGTACTTGGCCTGCGCCTTGGCTTCCATGTTCTAGCCTCTCTTCCTGCTGCGGGCGTCAGCGACGCGACTTGCGGTCGTCCTTGACGTGCCCGCGGAAGGTGCGGGTCGGAGCGAACTCGCCGAGCTTGTGGCCCACCATGGACTCGGTGACGAAGACCGGGACGTGCTTGCGACCGTCGTGGACGGCGAAAGTGTGTCCGAGGAAGTCCGGCGTAATCACCGAACGACGGGACCAGGTCTTGATGACGTTCTTGGTGCCCTTCTCGTTCTGGGCGTCCACCTTCTTCATGAGGTGGTCGTCGACGAAGGGACCCTTCTTCAGGCTGCGCGGCATATCAGGCTCCTATCAGCGCTTCTTGCCGGTCCGACGACGACGCACGATGAGGCGGTCGCTGGACTTGTTGGGACGACGGGTACGGCCCTCGGGCTTGCCCCACGGGGACACAGGGTGACGACCACCGGAGGTACGGCCCTCACCACCACCGTGCGGGTGGTCAACCGGGTTCATGACGACACCACGGACGGTCGGGCGCACGCCCTTCCAGCGCATACGGCCGGCCTTACCCCAGCTGATGTTGGACTGCTCGGCGTTGCCGACCTCGCCGACGGTTGCACGGCAGGCGGCCTCGACGTTGCGGATCTCACCGGAGGGCATACGCAGCTGGGCGTACTTGCCCTCCTTGGCCACCAGCTGGACCGAGGTACCAGCAGAGCGGGCGACCTTGGCACCGCCACCCGGACGCAGCTCCACGGCGTGGACCACGGTACCGGTCGGGATGTTGCGCAGCGGCAGGTTGTTGCCGGGCTTGATGTCAGCGTTCGGGCCGGACTCGACCACGTCGCCCTGGCCCAGACGGTTGGGGGCGATGATGTAGCGCTTCTCGCCGTCGGCGTAGTGCAGCAGCGCGATGCGGGCAGTGCGGTTGGGGTCGTACTCGATGTGAGCGACCTTGGCGGGCACGCCGTCCTTGTCACCACGACGGAAGTCGATGACGCGGTAGGCGCGCTTGTGACCGCCGCCCTTGTGGCGGGTGGTGACGCGGCCGTTGGAGTTACGACCACCAGTCTTGCTCAGCGGACGGACGAGGGACTTCTCGGGCTCGCTGCGCGTGATCTCGACGAAGTCGGCCACGGAGGAGCCGCGGCGACCCGGCGTCGTCGGCTTGTACTTACGGATTCCCATGTCGATGCTTTACCTTCCGTGGCTCACTCGGCCACATCGCCAAAGATGTCGATGGTCCCCTCGCGCAGCGTGACGATCGCGCGCTTGGTGTCCTTGGACTTGCCGAGCCCGTTGCGGGTACGGCGGGTCTTGCCCTGGCGGTTCTGGGTGTTCACGGACGCGACCTTGACACCGAAGATGGCCTCGACGGCCTGCTTGATCTCGGTCTTGTTAGAACCCGGCGCGACAAGGAACGTGTACTGGCCACGGTCCATGCAGGCGTAGGACTTCTCGGAGACGACCGGCGCGACGATGACGTCGCGGGGGTTCTTGCTCTTCTCGAGGCTCACTTGGACTCCTCCTCGCCCTTGCCGAGGAAGCTGTCCAGGGCAGCGGCAGTGAAGACGACGTCGTCGTTGACCAGGACGTCGTAGGTGTTGAGCTGGTCGGCCCAGATCACGAGCGCCTCGGGGGCGTTGCGCAGGCTGAGCGCGGTGAGCTCGTCGGCGCGGGTAGCAACGACCAGGGCCTTGCGGTCGGTGATGTTGCGCAGCGCGCCGAGGGCCGACTTGGTCGACGGCTTCTCGGAGGTGACGAACTCGGTGATGACGTGGATGCGGCCGTTGCGAGCGCGGTCGGACAGCGCAGAGCGCAGCGCGGCAGCCTTCATCTTCTTGGGGGTCCGCTGGCTGTAGTCACGCGGCTGCGGGCCGTGCACGGTGCCACCGCCGACGAACTGCGGAGCGCGGGTCGAACCCTGACGGGCGCGGCCGGTGCCCTTCTGGCGGTAGGGCTTGCGGCCACCACCACGGACGGCGCCGCGGGTCTTGGTGGCGTGGGTGCCCTGGCGAGCCGCGGCCAGCTGGGCCACGACGACCTGGTGCATCAGGGGGATGTTGGTCTCGACGTCGAAGATCTCGGCGGGCAGCTCGGCGGAGCCGGTCTTCTTGCCCTTGGAGTCGACGATGTCGACAGTCAGTGCGTCAGCCATGGTCGTTAGGCTCCCTTCACTGCGGTGCGGACGACGACGACCGAGCCCTTGGGGCCGGGGATGGCGCCGTTGACGAGGAGGACACCCTTCTCGACGTCCACGCCACGAACCTTGAGGTTCTGGACGGTGGTCGTCTCGTGGCCCATGCGGCCAGCCATGCGCAGGCCCTTAAAGATGCGGCCGGGGGTGGCGCAGGCACCGATGGAACCGGGCTTGCGGTGGTTGCGGTGAGCACCGTGGGAGGCGCTAACGCCGGCGAAGCCGTGACGCTTCATGACACCGGCGAAGCCCTTACCCTTGGAGGTGCCCTGGACGTCAACCTTCTGGCCGACCTCGAACAGGTCAGCGGTGAGCTCCTGGCCGGCCTCGAACTCGGAGGCCAGCGAGGTACGCACCTCGGCGACGTGGCGACGGGGGGCAACCCCGGCCTTGGCGAAGTGGCCGGCGAGCGGCTTGGTGACCTTGCGCTCAGCGATCTCACCGAAGGCGAGCTGGACGGCCTCGTAGCCGTCGGTCTCGATGGTGCGGACCTGGGTCACGACGTTGGTGTCAACACGCACGACAGTGACGGGACGCAGGACGCCGTTCTCGTCCCAGATCTGCGTCATGCCGAGCTTGGTGCCGAGCAGCGCCTTGGCAGGCGCGGCGGCAGCCGGCTGGTTAAGCGTAGTCATGGCTTCAGTCCTCAGAGCTTGATCTCGATGTTGACGTCGGCCGGCAGGTCGAGTCGCATGAGCGAGTCGACGGCCTTGGGCGTCGGGTCGACGATGTCGATCAGCCGCTTGTGCGTACGCATCTCAAAGTGCTCGCGGCTGTCCTTGTACTTGTGCGGCGACCGAATGACGCAGAACACGTTCTTCTCGGTCGGCAACGGCACCGGGCCCACGACCGTCGCACCTGCGCGGGTCACGACGTCGACGATCTTGCGCGCCGAGCTGTCGATGACCTCGTGGTCGTAGGACTTGAGCCGGATGCGGATCTTCTGTCCCGCCATGGCGCCTAACCTCTCTTGCTTTCGGTGACCGGTCCACGCGCTCGGGCGTGTCGCATGGCGACTCGCACAAGTACCTCGCTGTGAAGGAATAGTGGGCCGGTCTGGACACACGGAAACCCGGAGGACCCGGGTCCGTCAGACTGGTTCCCGGGTCGACCCCGGGAGGTGGCTGTCAGGACCTGCGCCCTGGCAGCCCGATAACGGTATCAGCGGCGCCACCGCTGACGGAACCCGCGAGGGCCCGGAGGGGCTGTGAGACTGAGCACCCGGTCCACGCGCTCGGGCGTGTCGCACACCGAAGCACTCTTGACACGGCCTTCGCTCACCTGCGCGGCGTCAGGACAGAACCTGACACCCCGCGTCGACGGCGTCTACTCCTCACCAGCGCACTCGATCGCCAGCTGCCGGGCGATGGACGGCACCCGCTCCATCGCCGTGCGCACGTCGTCGGTGTAGACGTTGGCCAGCGTGACCGTCTGTCTCACGCTCACCCAGCCCGGGGCATAGGTCCCCACCACCAGGCCGCCGGTCACCATCGAGCCCATCGAGGTCAAGGCGCGAGCCAGGTCCAGGTGGTCCAAGTCCGCCACAGGAGACTCCACGCTCATCAGGTCGCCCGTGCTCTCGTTACCGGTGTCGTGGACGAGCACCAGCCGGTCGCTGCCGTAGCCATTGGGCATGAACCCCTTCAGGCGCCCTGCGCCGCGGTCGAGGTCCTCCTCAAGTCCGTAGGTCTGCACCAGGTGCTCACGCATCTCACTCCAGGTCGCCATCGTCTTCTCCTTGCTTGTGCGTCATTGGTCTACAGCTGGTAGCCCGAGCGCTGCAGGCCCCACAGCACCGGGTCCAGGATCCGGAAGGGTGAGATGCCGCGCAGGGTGAGCTGGTCGGCGTGCCGGGCGCTGTCCCCGACGGAGGAGACAGCGAAGTGGCGCACCTCAGCCAGCTTGCGGGAGGCCGCTGCCTCGTCAGCCACGATCGTGACTGGTGGGTCGCTCAGCAGGGACAGCAGGCCCCGCAGCTCGGCGTCGAGGAAGGCCGTGTCGGCGTCGAGGAACTGCGCAGCCTCAGCGGCGTCCATCTCGGCCCGACGCACCGTCTGGTCCCAGTTGTAGTGGGCCGCCGGGTTGGCCAGCGCCTGAGCAAGGGCATCAGCGCCGCCCACGTCACCCAGCGCGTGCAGAGAGTCAAACTTGGCCACGACCATGGCCAGCCGGGCGTGCCCGCTGCCCATCTGTGCCAGGACCTTGGGAAGGGCCTTCTCCGGAGTATCACCCAAGCGCGAGTCGTCGACGCTGGCGATGACGCCGTCCAGCCGCTGCTTGACCTGCTGGAGCATGAGCGGGTCGAAGAGGAAGAGCGTCAGGTCCGCACGGTCGATGAAGGACAAGCGCGGATCCGGCTCAGCCGTCAGCTTCTCGACGTCCTCGCCGGCCACATCGCGCACGATGATGTAAAAGGGCTTGGAGGAGGAGGCCTCTGCCTTCCACATCATGACGTCGTCGAAGCCGGGCAGGGTGCCGGCCAACGCCTTGTTGTCGAAGACGCGCTCGTAGTAGTTGCGCTCGTACAGGCTGGCGGTCTCCCCTACCTCGGAGATGATGACGCGCCGCTTGACGGCGTAGCGCTTGAGCGAGTCGATGAGGACGGCGATATAGACCGACTTGCCCGAGCCGCGCGCCCCGGTCACGGTCATCGTGAAGGTCCGTACTCCTCGCCACCCCTCCTGCAGGTCTCGGTGGCAGGTCGGGCACACCTCCAGGGAGGTCGTCTGCGAGCACTGCTGGCACACGCCGAAGGTCGGCAGCTTCTTCGTCTCGGGACTGATCCCGGCAGTCACCAGAGGCGTGATCCTGGCACGACGACGGCCGTAGCGCTCGGCCTGCTCGTCGGTGCGGGGAGAGCAGCGCCCCACGCAACGAAAGACCACCTGGTCCTTGGGCAGTTCGGTAAAGCAGTAAGGACAGGCGCTCATGCTGTCCTCCCTTCCGTGCTCGGCGCCTGGCCCAGCCAGTCCAGCAGCGGGTCGAGGGCAGTCATGGTCTGGTGGTCGTAGGCCGTGTCCTGACGCGCCAGCTGCTGCCAGGCCGCGGGGCTGAGCGCAAGGGCGCGAGCCTGGGGCATCGTCTCCAGGACGGTCTCTTCACACAACAGCAGGTAGTCGGCGTCGGTATCGACCCCGGGCAGGTCGGTGATGACCACGGTGCGTCCCGGCGCCGGAGCGGGCGCGATCGCACCGACGCCGTCCTGGGACGCGCCGGAAACGGCCGGCCGCTCGATGACCGGCAGGTCCGTCTCCAGTGTGAGGCACAGGTCCTCGATGAAGCGCAGCAGAGCTTCGACCTGCGGCTGGAGCTGACGCATCGAGCGTGAGGTGTCCACCAGCACGCGACTGAGCGAGACCTCCATGCTCTGCCCGGTTTCCTGGCGCCGTTTGGCACACCATCCGCCCAGGCCCCGGGTCGAGCTTCCGCCCTCTCCCGGGCGCACCGAGATGCTCTCGCCGCTGCGCACAAGCTGGAGGACCGGGGCCTGGACCTGACCAGCCACCGGGTTGGACCGGAAGAAGTGGCTCGTCGTACCGTTGCCCTCCTCCAGGGACAGGTCGACGACGGCCTCGCCCGAGAAGGGCGTACCCGTCAGGGACTCAACCACCAGCGTGACCGGTGCGTCCTCGGTGAGACTACCCGGCGGCAGGACGAGGAAGTTGCCTGCACTCGTGGGGCGTTTGGCGCTGTCAGTACCACGGGCGCTGAGCCTGGCGGGCTCGCGCGAGCTCATGATCACCTTGAGCGGGCCCTGTCCCTGGAGCGTGGCCCGCTCCCACTGGCCGCTGAGGTAGTTGTGAATCATCGTCAGTCTCCTGTCATCTCTCAGCGGCGCTGGAACAGGCCCCGCAGGCCTCGTGAGGAGGTGCCGAGAACCTGTTTGTCACACCAGGTGTCCATACCCTGAATCCCGTATCCGACGTAGGCCGTGTGGATAGCCCGGTGCACGGCCTCCACGCCCGCCTCTCCCAGCATCCTCACGCGTGCCCGAATCGCCGCCTTGGCCAGGGCCACGGGGTCCGGAACCAGTCCGCCGAGCACGGATGCGGCGGCTGCCACGTGCTGTCGCGATCCCTCTACTCGCGGGGCGAGTGAGGCGGCCTGCTCCACGATCGTGCGGGCGTTCTCGGCGTCGGCCAGAGCTCTGAGAGCGCCGTCCACCAGCTCACCTGTGGCCAGATCCGTCCCCCGGTGCAGCAGCTGGGGATGGGAGTCCAGGACCTCGACCAGCTCCACCGAACGCTGCTGCAGCCGCGCGGCGACCGTACTGAGGTCACCCGGCAGGCCTGGGCGCAGACCCTGGACCGCCGCCAGGGCCAGGATGGCCAGAGCCCGGTCACATTCGTCTGTCACTGCCCGGCACTGCATGAGCGGCTCCTGGGTCCTGGCCAAAGAGTGCGTGGCAAGCAACGTGGCGCAAGCCCAGCCCACCGCGGTGGGGGCAGCAAGGCTGAAAAGCGGCTGGGGATGGAGCCAGGCCACAGTCGCCGCCGCCGTCGGCGTCGAGACGTAGGCGTAGGTGGCGCCCAGGGGCTGGCTCGGTGGGTGGTTCTTGGCCACGAGCACCTGCTGAGCCAGCGCGGTCGCGCTCTCCTGACCGGCGTGGTAGAGCGCGCAGGCTGCTGCCGCCTCGCTCCAGCTCTGCCACAGCTGCTGCCAGGGCGGCATGGCCGCCGGCGCCACATAGCGCGCGACCTGGTCCTGCAGCTGTGGGGAGGTGGCGACCTGGTCGCCACGCTCAAGGCCGACGACGGCGTCCATCGCCTGGCGCCACTGCTCGGCCTCCCGCTGTGGGGAGGAGGAGACGAGCAGCCGGCTGGCAGCGACCTCCAAGGCCACGTGGGGCGACGCCGTCGCCACCGGGGCAAGCCAGTCACACACCTGCGGCGCCAGGCTCGGTACGGTATGGAAGCGGTACTCCCCCACGAGCAGGTCACCGAGCAGCCGGCACACTCCCGCCCGCAGCGCCGATGGCAGGCTCGGCTCGGCCAGGGCGCTGCCGTCCGCCGTCATGAAGGCCTGGGCGACGGGCGCCAGCAGGCGCATCTCAACGGTCTCGTCCAGGACGACGCCGTCGCGCACCAGGTTGCCCACCGCCGCTAGACGCTCACGTGCTCCCGCGGCGCCGGCAGCCTCCAGGGTGGCGATGAGCCGGCCGGCCAAGTCCGGCAGCACCGCACACCCCTGGCTGCTGGTTGACCACTGCGCAAGGCTGCGCTCGGCGTCCTCGTCGTCGTGACGCTCACGACGCAACAGCCAGGCCGCGTCCTGGACGGCTGAGTTGAGGTACTTCTCCGCTAGCCCCGCCACGACGCCGGTGGCCGGGACGTCACGGGGCACCACGCTCAGCTTGTCCCACCAGTGAGCGGGATCGCTCTGGCTAGCGCCGAGGATCCGCTCGGCCACGAGGGAGGACAGGTAGGCCGCTCCCGCCAGGCCAGAGGGCTGGCACGCCACCAGCTCCAGGTCCACCGTCGTATCCAGATGGCCGTCACTGACGCCCAGGATCCCGGCGTCGGAGGCCTCGACCATGGCCAGGGGCCAGGCGGGAGACAGGTCGGTATGGACCGTGAGGAAGGACAGCAGGTCCCTCATGGCCGAGCGAGCGCCCTGCCAGGTACCCAGATCACGGCTCATCGCGGCCACGAGCACTCCCCAGGCCGTGGTCAGTGTGTGCGCGGCCGCCGCCTGCGCCGTGACCAGGGCAGTATCCGGGTGCTGGTCGACGACGTCGAGGCGGTCGGAGGCCGGCACGCACACCAGGTCCAGTCCCGAGGAAGCCAAGGCATCGACCTCCAGCGGAGCGGCCGCCCGGGCGAAGGTGGTGTAGCCCAGCAGGCGCGCGGTGGCCGGGGCGCAGGTCCGCTGGAGCGCACCGATCCACAACGCAGCCTCATCGGTTGACTGCACCGGGAGCACGAGCGTGGCGCCGTCGACCCGCTCTCCCGTTACCCGAGCGCGCAGGCGTTCATCCAGCAGGTCAGCGATGTAGGCCAGGACCGGCCCACAGCCGGCCTGGGTGATGAAGGCGGCGACCGTTTCCTCGGTCACCACCGTGCCGGGGAGGAAGGCGTCCGGGGCACTGACCCGCGCCTGTCTGACGGCCTGTGCACCCACCGGCGTGCTCCATGCCGGCGAGCGCCACAGGTCGGCGGTGGCCTGCGCGGGAGCAGGCTCTGCGGCAAGCAGGATGAGGTGGCTCATCGTGTTGGCGCGCCCCGTCGTGTCCGGCCCGGCCGGCGCGGTGTGTGCCAACACCGTCCCGTCCACGGTGAGGACCTGAGTCAGACGGCGGTCAGCCGCCGCCTCCTCCTGCGGCGTGGGGAAGTCAGGAAGCGGGACGACCAGGTCCAACTCGGGGCGGATATGGGTCAGCAGACGCTCGCGCAGGTCATCTGCTATCGCGGGCTCGCAGGCCATGAGCTGCCAACCGCTGGTCTCGCGCCCGTCGACGACACGATCGACGTTGGCGTACAGCAACTGGACCCCAGCCCGTGCCACGGGCGTACTCGCTTTGCTCACTTGAACCACCCCTTGCCCTCGCTGGTACGGTCCAAGGTGGCGATCGCCGGGTCAAGCAGTGCGTAGTGCTCCAGGACTGGAAGGTCCTGTCCCTGGGCCGCGGCAGCCGTGTAGGCCGAGACCATGAGGCGTACGTAGAAGCCGTTGCACAGGCTGGAGTCGAACCACTGGACCACCGAGGTCTGGCCAGGGGGCATCTGGAGGGCCTGGTAGTTCTCCGGCTGCAGATCCTTGGACGGCTCCTGCTGCATGAGGGGGATGAGCTCGCCGTCCCACGGACCCAGAGGCAGGCGTCGGGGGTTGCGCACGAGGCAGTAGGTGAAGGCCTTGGCAGGGTCAGCCAGAGGCAGCAGCGGCTCAATGACCAGGCTAGCGGTGTGGTTGCGCAGCTTGAGCACACCGGGCCAGCGGATGTCATAGCGGTAGACCCACAGGGGCGGAACCTGGACACGCACCGGACGGGAGACCTTGACCTGCCCGGCCAGGTGCTGCAAGGAAGTCAGGTAGGCCACGCCTCCACTGGCGTCCAGCATCCCTGACTCGACGATGAGCCCGCCGTCCTTGCCGTACTTCTCCTGCGTCACCGAGGCGGCCAGGGCCTGGCACTGCTCGTCCCGGTACAGCTGTACCTCGGCCGCTTCACCGGGCCAGGCAAAGGTGACCAGGTCATGGCTGGCCGCATGACGAGTGACCACGACCTCCGAGGGCGGAGCCACCCGCTTGGTGCGCACTGGCTGGGACAGGGTGGCCTCCTGGTCGCGCAGGACGACCGCGGTGAGGTAGATCGAGTCCCAGGCCACGTCGTCGGGCCAGGCCACACCGATGAGGCTGCGGCGCTGGCGGTCAGGCTGATCCGGGATCTCCTCGATACCAGCCGGGATCGTGATTCTGTCCTCCTCACGCAGCCCTGCTGCCCCCAGCTGCGCCTGGGGGATCCTGCCACGATCGACCGCGGCAGGATTGGGGGCGGTGCGCGACAGGAAGATCGCAACCTCGGAGCCCTTGCCCTCGCTCCAGGTGAGGTTGAGGGACAGGGAGGTCACACCCTGTCCCTGGTTGTCGACCTGCTCGACCACCAGGTCCGTGACCTTCTCGACCCGCTGGGTCACGAGCACCGACACGTGCTGGATCGCTGAGGTGTAGACCGTGCCGTCGATCTCCGCCTCCAGCGCGGCGACGTAGTGGTGCCTGCGGCCTCCCACTACCTCACGGTCCTGGAAGCCGGCCCCGTTGTTAGCCGTGGCGTAGCTGCGCCAGATCGAACCGTGCAGGTACTTGTGGGGGGACTCGCCCACCGGCAGCTTGGCGGTGACCACAGTGCAGCGTGTGCCCTGGGGGGCGTTGACCTGGTCCCAGCGTCCAATGACAGCGCGCGAGCCCTCGTCGAACTCCACGCTCCAGCCGGACAGCGGGTGGACGTGGACGACGGAGGCGACGCGACGGCACTGGCCCAGCTCCTGGGTGCCAGGAACACGTTCGTAGCCCCACACAGAGACAAAGTGCAGCGCGTAGGGGTACACCGTGGAGTCGGTGCAGCTCAGCTCCTCGGTGACCGCCAGGTCCACCCCATCGGCTGGGTCGTAGACCGGCTCCTCCTCCGAGACGACGACGCGGTAGACCTCGTTCTGACCGGCATCGGGCCAGGTGTAGCGCAGCACGCCGCCTTCCATGACCTGGACCGAGACCTCGACGGCGTCTCCACCCTCATCCCCACGATCGAGGTTCTCCCGCGTGTAGTCGTAGGCCGGGAAGACCCAGGAGTGAGGAGCCTGAGGCGGGGGTGGGACCGCTGGTACCGCCGGCACGCCGGCCTGGGCAGGGGGCGAGGGGACGGCCGTCGCCGT
>NZ_DS999574.1:896406-906754 GCF_000159035.1 Actinomyces urogenitalis DSM 15434 | reverse complement strand
GAGGCAGCCGGAACGGCCGCCACGCCAAGGGCCGGCTCAGCCGCCCCAGATGGCATCGGGGCCTGCGCACCAGACACCGTCTGAGGCGATGCTGGCACCACCACCGGTGCTGGCACCACCGCCGGCGCCGGAACAGGAGCATAGGCGGCTGCCGGCACCGAGGTCGTCGCCGTGGATGGAACGGCAAGCGCGGCACCGATGCGTCCTTCGGGATTGGCCAGGGTCCCGATCGGTCGATCCACACCGGCAGCGCCGGGTGAGGCCGCCTCAGCACCCGTGGCGGGGAAGGCCGCAGCGATAGCCTGCGCCAGGGGCACCGCTACCTGCTGGTGCAGACCAGGGTCGGCGTCCAGCAGGTCACCAGTGACCCGGCTGGGATCAAGAACCAGGCCTGTCCCGCGGGCCTCGCACATGCGATACACCTGGCTCCAGGAGCTCACGGGCAGGTGCGAGCGTGCTGCGGGAGAGGCACTGGCGTGCCAGTCCTGCATGAACTCGATGAACTGTGGGAGCGAAACTGCCATAAGGCCAACACCTGGTTCTCTCACGAGCGGGAAGACGGTCGACGATCGTCCGCAAAGGGGCCTAGTACACGAGGGAGTCCGTGGCTGCGGCGCGTGCCTTGGCCGGGGCCGGGTAGACGAAGTAGTCCGATGTCAGCGCCGTCGTGGCGTCCGTCATGGCCATCGTCGTGGACAACCCGTCACGGCGTTCGCGGAACCAGTGCCCCTCGGCCCTGGTCTGCGGCTCTGTCCCGGCATAGCGTCCGGGCGCGAAGACACCGGTGACCACGGTGGTCTGACGGAAGCGTTCCAGGTCCTGACGGTACTGGGACAGGGGACGGCTCGCGCCACTGGGAGGCACGACCTCCAGAGCCAGGGAGTCGTTGACGCCCTGGGCCAGCGCCGTCAGGCACTCCTCCCAGTAGGCAGCGCCGATACCCGAGCGCACCCCGTGGGACTCCAGGCCTGCCGCCCAGTGGGTCAGCGCCGTCTCACCAGTTCCGGCCTCAGCAAAGACGTCAAGGTCACGACGCATCAGCCGCGCTACCTCATCCGGGCTCAGGTCCGCAGCAATAGCGCTTCCCAGGGCCTGCCACGCCTCCTTGAGCCAGCCGACCTTGAACACCCGGATACGCAGCTCGGCCGCCGTCGTCTCGATCGTGGACTGGCCTGCCTGGGCCTCCACGCTCTGGAAGGCGGCCGGCAGGCTCGCCGCGTGGTCCTCGGTCGTGCGCTGCGTGTCCTGCTCACCCAACGGGTCAGACATGAAGGAGGTCAGGACCGAGGCCCAACGATCAAACTGCGCGTAGGCCTCACCCTGAGCGGACAGGTCCTCGATCGCCAGCCTGAGGTTGGCGCTGAGCACCGGGACCAGGGTCTCGCGGGTACGGGCAAGGTGGAGCAGACGGAAGACGCCGCGCTGCTGGACCACGAAGGTCCATATCGAGGACACGATCCAGGACACGAAGGCTACACCGGCCACAATGCCCGCGATGAGCCAGGTAATCTCGCCCAGCGCCGCCAGCCCCAGGCTGATGAGCAGGACGATGACGAAGATGCCCAGCAGGATCCGCATGATCCTGGCGATTCGACGCTGCCGAGTCTCCAGGGCCTCGGTCTCATCCTCCGCCACGAGGGCGCGCAGCTGCTCGTAGTAGCCGTTGAGGTCAGCGCGGGTCTGGTCGAAGACCTGAGTGAGGTAAGAGCCGATCAGCGGCAGAAGCCGATAGCTCCTCTCCTGCTGCCAGCGCTGGATCTCACCCCACACCCGCGCGGCCTCAGCGGCATCCGGACCGCCAGCCTGGGACAGGGCGGCGAGCTCACCCATGACGCGCCGAATCTCCATCTGGTCCCAGCAGCGCAGCTGCGTGCCTGCAGGGAAGGGGCCGACCGGCACAGCGAAGACGTAGGAGCCACCTGCATCACGGGCCGGCGCCAGGATGTCACGGTCGCGGATATAGCCCTCGTTGGGGATGATCTTGAGCTCGGCGTAGCCCGAGCCGTCCGCGAGCGCCTGACAACCGTTGACCAGGTCCTGCCACAGCGCTGCGAAGCTGCGTGGCCGGGGTACCCCCAGCTGGGGCATCTCGGTGGGCATCGTCGAGGACGCCTCCCGAGCGGCCGCGGCCAGCTCGCGCCACCCGGCGGTGCGACCCGAGGCGTCCACCCCACCGACGACGACGGAGACGGCGCTGCCTGCTCCGAAGACAAAGCCCTCTACCTTCGCAGCCACCGTCGCCTTGACCCCTCGGATCTGGGAGCGCAGCCACGCCCCCGGCGCACCCAGGACCGCCTTGACCATGAAGGAGAAGAAGAGCCGCAGTGCCTGGAGAGCTCCTACCTGTTCCTGCTCGACCACGGGCACCGCGGCCGACTGGCGGCGCAGGGAGTAGTAGTGGCGAGAGAACCACTCGTTGGCCATAGCCACCACTCGGCCGTGGGGATCGTGGAAGGGATAGACGTGCCCACCGCCGGCCTCCGGGCGCACCGGCTGGGGCAGGGTCTGGCCCACGCTCATCACCTGGTGGCGCAGGGTCTGCTCGACCGCGGAGGCGTCGACATGACGCACGAAGGTGCGCACCACCCTCACCGAGCTGCCCGAGGCCGTCGAGTCCTGGTCGGTCGGGGCCTGCTCGACCGAGCCTGCGATACCGGCCTGCACCGCGATGCCGGCGGCGGCCGCCGCCGGAATCTGCTCAGGCGTGAGCCACCAGGCGGTGGCGGGGAAGGCAGGATCAGAGGTGGGCTCCGGAGAGAGCATGACGTTGCTCCACCCCGGGTGCCCGACCACGGCCTCAACAGGCTCCGGGCTCCAGGGCACCAGCACACGGACAGGCTGCTTGTGCGCTCCGGCGGCGACGGGCAGGTTGAGGTAGTGCAGCTCATCCATGGCGTCCAGGGCGTCGCGAGCCGGGTGCCCGAGCGGCACGACGGCGATGACGCGGACCAGGTCCAGGTCGTGGCGACCAACGACCTCGGAGTAGCTGTGCACCTGCGTGCGTCCCTGGCTCACCCGGAGCACGCGGGGGTTGTCATCCGCACCGGCCGCCTGACCGGCACCCGGCGTTGACTCCAGCCACTGGAAGGGAGCCAGGAGGCCGGCAGCGGACAGGTCGGTCAGCGCCGCCAGAATCGGGCGCTGGCTGGGTGGTGCGATGACGATCGACTCACTGCGGCGCTGCATCAGTACACCATCCCGCCTTCCAGCGGGCTGCGTCGCGTCGCCGCGGCGCCAGCCGGTGCGACGGAGGCGATGACCTCGCGCACGCTGGTGAGCTCGTCGTACATCTCCTGAGCCAGGTCAATTGACAGAGGCGCGGAGTCCACCAGCTCGCGGCTGCGGAAGTTCGTGAAGGAACCCGGGCCATCCTGCTTGCCCTCGCCCGGCAGGTAACGCTGGTCGAGATCCGCCAGGATGTTGTCGCACAGGGTCGCCAGCGCCTGACGCCGCTCCTCCGGCTGCGTCAGTCCCTCCAGGAAGGCTGGGGTGGGCAGGCCAGCGACCTCACCGTGCCCGAGCAGCTCGCTGATGGCTTGCTGGGTCGGAGTACGCACCCCCATCTTCGAGCTCGGCGCGTTGTCAGAGGTGTCGGCCCACCGGCGCAACACCTGCCACGGCGTGAAGACGGACAGGGAGTCATCCACGTCGAGGTAGGCCAGGAGGATGGACTCCAGAACCGCCGCGAGCGCCGAGTTGGGCGTGACCATCTGGGAGTGGGAAGTGAGCATCGGTGCCGGGAAGGGAACAAAGCGCTCGGAGTCGGCGTCCCACACGCTGATGGGATCGGTGTCCTTCTCCATGCCCCAGCCCGGCCGCTGGATTCCTCCCGAGAAGAAGGCGACCCACCAGCCGTGGACCATGGCGCGACGGTCGTCATCGCCCATCGGCAGGCCTCCGGGCAGCGGCCTGGCGCGGCGGAACTGCCAGAAGCTAGCCCGTGCACCCGAGGAGCCGGTGGCGTGGTGCCACGCCGTCGAGACGGACTTGAGCAGCCCGGAGTAGGCCACTGGAAGGGTGCGCGGGTAGGAGCCGAAGACGTCGACCCGGGAGACCTGGTCGTCGCTGAGGGCCTGCTCGATCGTCTGGGCCACGGCGGGACCGTCAAAGGAGGTCTCGTGGCTGGCGTAGGTCACCAGCTCGGTGGCGACCTTGGTGTGGCGGAAGGGGACGGAGGAGAAGTTGAAGGACAGCGCCGGAGCCGATCCGTGCAGCCGCTGGAAGACCTGGGCGTCGACCTGGACCAGCGGACGCGCCATCGCCATGGCACGTTGCATTCCCTCCAGGACCTCGTCGGCACGACGGGCCTGCTCGAACTCCCCGGCCGCCGGGTCGGTGAGGTAGTCGCGCAAGGACTGGGAGACGAAGCTCTCGAAGGCCTCACCGCGGCGCCCGACGAAAGCGCGAGCCCGCCCCAGCACCTGGGCGCGTGAGAGCCGTACCTCGTACTGGGCGGGGGCCGGCATCTGACTCATGACACCGGGAAGCCCTGCGGGCACCCACGGACTGGCGATCTCCAGCAGGTCAGCCGGAGCCGGAGCGCCCGAGCCCTGCTCCCACTCACCGCGGATGATCTCGCGAACCGCTTCCCGGTAGGCCTGGTCAAAACCTCCCCGGGCTGCCGGTGGGACTGCCTCGACCACGTGCTCCTCGAAGGCTGAGGGATAGGTGGCCACGTCCATGAGAACGACCTCGTTGTGCGCCGTCGAGAAGCGCTGAGGCACCACCTGCTCGGAGGTCATAGCCGCAGTGGGCTCGGTGGGCCAGGCGGAGTACAGGTCGGTGGCGACGTCGGCCACACCGGCAACGTCCTGAAGCGACTGACGGTCATGGGTGAGGACCTTGAGCTTCTCGTTGAGCTCGTACTCCAGTGGCTTGAGAGCCGAGCCCACCATGTCGTCAAGGACCTTGGCCAGGTTCTGAGCCAGGGCGTAGACGAGCCACTGGTAGATGCCCACAGCCGCCTTCTCGCGCACCTGCTCGGCCCACTGTCCCTCACCGGTTGCCGTGAGCGTCTCCTTGACCCGGGCGGTCAGAGGAGCAACGAAGTCCTGCGGGAGGACCAGCGCGTGCTGGGGCTGCTGCATCCCCATCCCGGCCAGCGAGCCAGCCAGGCGCTTGATGACACCCGCCTCGCCGCGGAGCTCACCGATGACCTGTAGGGCGTAGGGCAGGCCGAGGTCGGCCAGGTCCGTGCGGACCTGCTCCACGATCGCGGTGTGCACCTCCTGGGCACGGGCGCGGGTGTACTCCACCGCCATCGTGGCCAGCTGCGGCATGATCTGGGGCTCGACGCTGCCCAGCCACTGGTTCATGCCCACGATCCAGTCCGACAGCGGCATCTCGGCAGCCTGTGGGCGCGTGCTCATGACCTGCTGCGCCATCTCTGAGGCACGGGCCCAGATGAGGCTGGCGTTGGCGGTCGCTGAGTCGTTCATGAGCCAGGCCTGCGCGGCAGCGTCGACTGCCTGACCGCCGGCCATGACGGTCTGGCCCGTGGGCTGGGGCAGGTGCATCTTCGCCAGTTCCTCGGGCATCCGCGCCTGCCACAGAGCGGCCAGGCGCTGGGCGTCCCCGCTGAAGTCACCGGCGGAACGGAAGCCGTCGAGCAGGTGGTCAATGCTGCGCCGTGCCATGCGCTGGGAGGCGTACTCGGCGTAGCGGTCACGCCCGGTGCTCAGTGAGGCGTAGCCGAAGGAGCCCCATGCCGTCTCGGTGGGGTCCACTCCCCAGCTCACGGCGTTGTGGTTGGGGATGTCGACCTTGTTGGCAATGTCGAACTGCACGTAGCTCTCGAAGGCGGGAGAGGCGATGTAGCGGGCCAGGCCTCGCCCCATGCCGCGGAAGACGCCGGAGGTCGTGCCGTCTCCGAAGACGGCCCCCGTCCCTCCGGCCTTGAGCCCGATCGGGATGACGCGCTTGAAGGCGTGGCCGGCCTTGGTCGCCCCGCCCATGAGGGAGTAGAGCTCCTCGTCGAGCCGGGCGGCCTTGCCGCCGTTGGAGGACTGCGCGGCGATGATCTCACCGAGCATGGCCAGGGTATTGCCTGGCATTCCGTCCTTCTTGTCCTTGGGCACCTCGTTGAAGACCTCGGCGGTGTACAGGAAGACGGAGATGAGCTGGGGATCAATCGCCGGGGTCGTCTGGGTGCCTGCGATGACGCGGCAGACGTCCAGGGTCATCGAGGCTCCCGAGCCGCCGGCCATCGAGGAGACCACGAGGACCATGGGCGGCGCCGTCGTCGCCGGAGGCTCTCCGACGCCGGGCACGCGCCGGGCCACCTCGGCAGCCTCACTGACGGACTGCGTACTGGCCATGCGAGCCAGCGCGTCCTGGACGGCCTGGGAGACGGCCGACAACCGGTCCAGAATGAGCAGGCGACCGATACCGCGGCACTGCCCGGCGCCGACGGTGACCGGAAAGGGCACGTCCTGGACGGTCCCGGGCATCCAGGTCGCCAGCTGCCTCAGGCCTGCCGGGCCCTTGGACTGGACCTGGTGGGTCAGGCTGTCGTCCACCACGGAGTAGCTTCCGGCCGAGACCCCGCAGGCCACGTAGGCCCCGCCCTGCTGAGTCACCGAGCCCAGGCCACCGGGCTTCTCCTCCTGCAGCGGCGTATCGACGCTGAGGAACTGCCAGCACCCCGGGATCTTCTCGATGCCGTAGGCCGCCAGGTCGGCGTGCAGCTGATCCATCATGTAGGCCAGCGTCTTGGCGCCAGAACCTCCACAACCGACCACGAGCACCTTACGCATGGCCTGCTCCTTTCCACCGGCCGGGCCGGCAACACTTCTTTTGGGGGTCAGGGCACCGCACAGGTGGTGCCGTCATGGTCGTGATCTCCCGGGTCTGGACGTGACGCACCGGGCGCCTGGCTCAGGACTGTCCGGGAGGAGGCGGGGCCGAGGCCGGTCCACCAGCGCTGTCAGAGCCCTGGGACCCCGGCAACGGGAAGGAAAGCGGTGGCGGTCCTGCTGGCGCGGGCGAGTCTGGCGCCGGGGTTGGACCCGCAGTCGGCGCGGAAGACGCCGTCGGTCCGGAGGGGACGTGGCCGTAGGAGGACGACGCCGAGGCAGCGCTGGGAACGCTGCGGCCGTACAAGGAGCTTGCGCTACCCGGAACCGGTGCTCCGGGGGCCGCGGCGCCAGGTGCAGGAGCCGAGGGGCCGGGTACCGGCATGGGCGCCGGCATCGGGGCTGTACCAGGGACCGGCACCGGGGACACGGCAGACGAACCCGCTGGGGGCATCGGTGTGCTGAAGCCGCTGGCACCCGCCGACGGCGGAGGAAGGACCGTGGCCTGCGCGGCAGCAGGACCGGGCTGGTTCGCGCCGGCGGCCTCGTTCTTCATGCCGCGGTTGCTGGCCGCCAGCGTCGCAACGCGCGAGGGCAGGCGCTTGGCAGCGTCCTGAGTGATGCGGTCGATGTCGCTGCGCTCCAGCGAGGGCGAGAAGACCAGCAGGGTGACGGTCCGTGGGGAGTCAGGCTGGTCGAGCACCACGACCCAGTTCCCGCGCACGCTCAGTGGCAGGACGGCGTGACCGCCACGCTGGCCCTCCAAGGACCCAGACACCGACGGCGCCTGGGGCTGGTCCAGCCGGACCTGCGGCACCGAGGTCGGCGCCAAGCCAGGGTGGGCCCGCAGGACGTACCCGTCCGTACTGAGCTCCCGGGTCCCCTTGCGTACGGCCAGCTGCTTGAGATCGCGAGAGGACAGGTCGACGTTCGGAGGCTGCCCGTCGCTGGGAACCTCAACCACTGTGCGCCCGATGACCAGGCCACCGGCTGGGACACGCGCCATGAGGTACTTGACCAGGTAGAGCAACAGGATCGGGACGGCGATCCCGAGCACCAGCGCGGCGACGAAGGCGGCGCTGGTGGTCGTGACGTTGAGGGGACGGCGCATCTCACCGTTGAAGGCGACCGTCGTGGAGCGGGCCTGGTCGGCGTGTCCCAGCGGGGAGATCGAGACCTCCAGGCTGCCCGTGACTGAGCCGTTGGCGTGATCCTTGGTCGACAGGCTCACCTCAAGGTCCGCGGTGGCACCGTCGGCAACCTCCAGGCAGGACTCGGCGCTGGAGTGACTCGAGCTGATCGTGACCTCACCTGCCTCAGCCGGGGCTCCGGTCAGGGTCACTGCACCCGGGTCCAGCCACACGCAGCCCGGGCCACTCACCCCCACCGTGCCGGTGGCGGCGGTCTCCTTCTCCAGGAGCGGGAAGGTCAGGGCCGCGGCCACAGTCGGGAAGTTCAGCGGGGGCACTAAGGTGACCTGCTCAGTCACCACCGTCGGGGACAGGGTCGTGCCCGGCACGCGGGCGCCGTCGACCCCGGTCGCATCCGGCGTGGTGAGCGTGATCGTGCGGGTCATCGTGGCCGCGCCCGGTGCGAGGTCAGCGGGCACCGTGATGTCGTGCCCGCCCGCCAGGTCTGCCGCGTCGTCGGTCTCAAAGAGCGTGACCTGCTGTCCCTGCGCGTCCTGCAGGGTGACCGTCGCGTTCAATGTCCCGGTGATGCGCTGGGGATCGACCGGCGCCCCATCCGGCCGGTCGTACAGGCGCAGCTGGACGTCCTTGACGGTCTCACCGGCCCGCAGCTCCGTGCTGCTCAGGTCCTCCCATACCAGTTGAGCCGGGGAGGAGAGCTTGAGGTTGATCTGGATCTCCTCGCCCTGGCTGGCCGCCGCGTTGTCGACGAAGGCAAGCCGCCACACCCCGTCCCAGGCAGGCGTGTGCGCTGCGTCAGCGCTGATCTCCAGGGTGCGCGGCGTGATCCACCGTGAGGTCACTCCCTCGTCCTGGCGCTCCTGCGTCTGGCGGGAGGACAGGACGAGGGGCTCGTCCTGTCCGGGCCGGTAGAGATAGGCGTCCAGACCGTCCACCGAGGAGGAGGCCAGGATGTGGGCCTCGTCCAGCGCGCCGTCCAGGACGAAGGCAACCTCTCCCTGCGTGCAGGCCTTGGCCTGGCAGATGCTGATATTGCGGGTGTCCACCGTCGTGCCGGCCGCCGCGATAGAGTCGAAGGCCATGAGCAGGGAGTCGATGTCAGAGACGGGGTAGAACTCCCCCACTGGCTGGGTCTGGTCACCACACCGCTCCAGGCCGTCCACGTCCTTGCCGGCAGCCTCGGTAATGCGCCGCATGAGGGAGAAGTCCGCCGAGCCGTCGTTGAGCCCGATCCCGAGGATGGTGATGCCAGCGGCCCGTGTCTGGTCAACTACGCCCGTGGGCCGGCACAGGTCGCTGACACCGGCCTGCTCGGCTGCTGCCGTCCCCTCCTGCGTGCTCAGGTCGGCGCCCGGAGCGTATCCCTTGTCCGTACCAAACTGGTCCTTGGCACTGTCCGAGGTACGCACGTCCAGGTCGAAGGCACCGTCAGAGAACCAGGCGATGGCCCGGCAGCCGGAGGAGTCGTGTCCCACGAGGTCTGCGCGCGCCCCTTCCAGCGCATTCCAGTAGTCCGTGTCGAAGTTCTTGATGTCCTCGCCGACCTGAGTGATCGTCTGCTTGATCGCCCCGCTACTCGCTTCGCTGATGGCGGTCCACTCACCCGCGGCCGCGTAGTCGGCGGCGAAGCCAGCCACGCGCACGTCCAGCGTCACCTTGGCCGACTGCGCGAAGGAGGCCAGACGGTCCGCCAGGTAGTGGCCTGCGGTGACTCGGGCCTTGTCCGGATCGCTCTGGCGCAGGGACCCAGACTGGTCGATGAGGAAGACCAGCGAGCCTCGACCAGCCCCGGCCATGCAGGCTCCGAACTCGTCCAGGCCGGCGATGGACGCCGCCTTGGCGTCCGTGGTCGCTGCTTGGGCAGGCAGGACCAGACCCGGACTGACCAGGCTGGCAGCGCCGAGCACCAGCCCGGCCGCCACCGCGGCCAAACGCCGCCACATAGTTGTCATCTCACGCACCACGTGTCACAGCCTTCCGATGACCAGGGCGAAGCGCAGCGCGGCCAGAACAATCCCTGCCACGCCCAGGACCACGCTGACCCGGTAAAGCACCGTAGGGAGCCGGGAGGGCGCGTACCACGAGCCGACCTGGGCCATGGCGTTGCGTACCAAGAAGGCGCAGCCCAGGCCGAGGCCCACCACACCTGCCAAGAGCCAGGAGAAGACGGCCACGACAGCCGAGGACTGCAGCGCGCAGGCAAGGATGGCGAGCACGGAGGCAGCCATCGAGATGTAGATGAGGAGCATCGGGGCACGCCTTGCCTGCGCCTGCTCCGGCGTCGCCGCCGTGCCAAAGACGGCCGTGGGAGCTCCGGGCACCGGCAGCCCGCCACCGGTCGCCACGGGAGCGGCCAGCACGGGAATCGTGGGGCCTGCAGGACCAGTGGGCGCGCCGGGGGCC
>NZ_DS999574.1:800159-896082 GCF_000159035.1 Actinomyces urogenitalis DSM 15434 | reverse complement strand
AGCCACGGCCGGTCCTGCCACCGGCATGGCCACGCGACCAGAGCCGGCACCCACGACGGGAATCGCTCCTGTCACCGGCGCAGCGCCGTGCCCGGGCTGTGCCACCGGCAGCGTCCCAGCAGCCTGGGCAGCAACAGGAACGACCGGCGCACCGGCGGCAGGCAGGCCCGGGGTGCCAGATGTGCCTCGTGGAGGTACCGGGTATCCACTGGTCATGGAATGCTCCTAGCGGGGATGAGAAGGTGGTGCTCGTCGGCCGTCGCGGCGGCTGGCTCAGGAGGCGCCCCGCGCCTCGATCTGCTCCAGGGCGTCGAGGATCTCCTGCCGATGAGGAACATCGACGCCAAAGCCCTCCAGGGTGCCGATCGCCTCACGGGCACGGCGCGCCTGCGCCGGGTCCATGTCCACCAGGGCGCCGACATCACCCTCACCCAGGGACACCGCGCCGCTGGCCGCGGCCACGACCGTCTCGCGCACGGCGTTGATGTCACTCATGGCGTTGGTCTGGAAGGCGTCCACCCCGGAAGAGACCGAGAAGACGAAGACGGGCAGCGGCAGCAGGAGGGTCGCAATGAGGACGAGGGCGGGAAGAAGACGCGGGCGCGAGCGCACCGTGGCCGCGATAGCCAGGATGAAGGCGACCACGGAGACCACGACGCCGGTACCAAAGCGTGTCAGGGCGAAGGGACTGACCAGTGGCTCCCCACCGGTGATGACGCCGAGCAGGTCGATGGAGGCCAGGAGGTCATAGGCCCCAAAGCCAATGAGCGCAACGCTGGCCGCACACAGCCCGGCCGAGATCCAGGTCGCCCGAGAACGACGTCGCGATGCCCGGTCGCGCTTGCTTGCGACCTGCCCGGGAGGCATGACCAAGGGCGCCACGCTTGCGCCGGCCGGGGGCACGAGTCCCACCGTTGACGTAGCAGGCACCGGCAGCGGCGCTGAGGGCGCCGTCGGAGGGAACGTAGATGCCTGGGAAGCCAAGGGGCCCTGCGCCACAGGAGCCAACGGCGGCGGCCCCGCCGGGGTCTGACCGACGGGGTGAGTGGGCTGTGGGAAGGGGCTAGGCGGGGGAAGCTGGGCCATGAGGGGACCTCAGGAGGGGGTGGAGAGACCACAGCCGTCTGGCCGGGAGACGCGACGATGCGGTCGAGATCACTCGTACCCTACACCAGGTCATGGCCGCCGGACAGCGCTCCCACAGAGCGCCCATGGGCCCAGAATAGTCAGGACATATCGACACCCTCAGGCACGGCCGCAGGTTCGCCCGCATGCGGACCACACCCCAGTTGCTGAAGCAGCCCGCCCCCCGGGCAAGAAGCAGCCAACAGCAAGGTTCCCCCGGCCTCCATCAGGAGACCGGGGGAACCTCGATCAGGCTGATTCAGCCTTCGCTCAGATGAGCCGGGTCAGATCATCTCATCACTTGATGATCTTGGTGACGCGGCCGGAGCCGACGGTGCGGCCACCCTCACGGATGGCGAAGCCGAGGCCCTCCTCCATGGCGATGGGCTGGATGAGCTGGACGGTCATCTCGGTGGTGTCACCGGGCATGACCATCTCGGTGCCCTCAGGGAGGGTGATGACACCGGTGACGTCCGTGGTACGGAAGTAGAACTGCGGACGGTAGTTCGAGTAGAAGGGGTTGTGGCGACCGCCCTCGTCCTTGGTCAGGATGTAGACGTGGCCCTCGAACTCGGTGTGCGGGGTGATGGAGCCGGGCTTGACGACGACCTGGCCGCGCTCGACGTCCTCACGACGGGTACCACGCAGGAGCAGACCGCAGTTCTCGCCGGCCCACGCCTCATCCATGGCCTTGTGGAACATCTCGATGCCCGTGACCGTGGTCTTCTGAGCCTCGCGGATACCGAGGATCTCAACCTCGGAGTTGATGGCGAGCTTACCGCGCTCGACACGGCCGGTGACGACCGTGCCGCGACCGGTGATGGTGAAGACGTCCTCGATCGGCATGAGGAACGGCTTGTCCATGTCACGCTCGGGGGTCGGGATGTACTCGTCAACCGCGTCCATGAGCTCCTTGATGGAGGCGGTCCACTTCTCGTCACCCTGCAGGGCCTGGAAAGCGGAGACGCGGATGACCGGGGCGTTGTCGCCGTCGTAGTCCTGGGAGGACAGCAGCTCGCGGACCTCCATCTCGACGAGCTCGAGGAGCTCCTCGTCCTCGACCATGTCGCACTTGTTGAGGGCGACCAGCAGGACCGGCACGCCGACCTGACGGGCGAGCAGAACGTGCTCGCGGGTCTGGGCCATCGGGCCGTCGGTGGCGGCGACCACGAGGATGGCGCCATCCATCTGGGCCGCACCGGTGATCATGTTCTTGATGTAGTCGGCGTGGCCGGGGGCGTCGACGTGAGCGTAGTGACGCTTCTCGGTCTGGTACTCGACGTGCGCGATGTTGATCGTGATACCGCGCTGGCGCTCCTCAGGAGCCTTGTCGATCTCGTCGAAGGGGGTGAAGGGGTTGAGGTCCGGGTACTCGTCGTGCAGGACCTTGGAGATCGCGGCAGTCAGCGTCGTCTTACCGTGGTCGACGTGACCGATCGTTCCGATGTTGACGTGCGGCTTGGTCCGCTCGAACTTGGCCTTGGCCACTGGTGTCCTCCTGGGACTCGGGTAGTTCTCTTCGTCGGGATTCGACTAGCGACATGCTAGCCGTGACGACTCTGAGAGTCTCTACTGTTGGATTGTTGGAAATCTTACTGGAATGACACCCAAACTCCGCAATGGAGCCGGGTGTCCCGGGGACCGGACAACTCTAGTCCGGTCCCCGGGAGGACCGAGGGTTACTCGCCCTTGGCCTTGGCGATGATCTCGTCCGCGACGTTCTTGGGAACCTCAGCGTAGGAGTCGAAGCTCATCGAGTAGACGGCGCGGCCCTGGGTCTTGGAACGCAGATCACCGACGTAGCCGAACATCTCGGACAGCGGCACGGCAGCCTTGATGACCTTGACGCCGACGGCGTCCTCCATCGACTGGATCATGCCACGACGGGAGTTGAGGTCACCGATGACGTCACCCATGTACTCCTCAGGCGTACGCACCTCGACGGCCATGACCGGCTCCAGCAGAACCGGCGAGGCCTTCTTGGCACCCTCCTTGAAAGCCATGGATCCGGCAATCTTGAAGGCCATCTCGGAGGAGTCGACCTCGTGGTAGGCGCCGTCGAGAAGCGTGGCCTTGACGTCCACGACCGGGTAGCCAGCCAGGACACCGGTGAGCATGGCGTCCTGGACGCCGGCGTCGACGCTGGGGATGTACTCGCGCGGGACGCGACCACCGGTGACAGCGTTGACGAACTCGTAGTGCTGCTTCTCCTCGCCATCCTCGGCCTCGACGACCTCCAGCGGCTCGAAGGACATCTGCACCTTCGCGAACTGGCCGGAACCACCAGTCTGCTTCTTGTGCGTGTACTCGACCTTGTCGACCTTCTTACGGATCGTCTCGCGGTAGGCCACCATCGGGTTACCGACGTTCGCCTCCACCTTGAACTCGCGACGCATACGGTCGACGAAGACGTCCAGGTGCAACTCGCCCATACCGCCGATGACGGTCTGGCCGGTCTCCTCGTCGAGCTCGACCGTGAAGGTCGGGTCCTCCTCGGACAGCTTCTGGATGGCAACGCCCAGCTTCTCCTGGTCGCCCTTGGTCTTGGGCTCGATGGCCACGTGGATGACCGGGTCCGGGAAGGTCATCGACTCCAGGATGATGGGCGCGTTCTGGGCGCACAGCGTGTCACCGGTGGTGACGTCCTTGAGACCAATGAAGGCGTAGATGTGACCGGCGTGAGCGACCTCGACCGGGTTCTCCTTGTTGGAGTGCATCTGGAACATCTTCCCGATGCGCTCCTTCTTGCCCTTGGTGGCGTTGAGGACCTGGTCACCGGAGCCGACCTTGCCGGAGTACACGCGCACGTAGACGAGCTTGCCGTAGAACGGGTGCGTGGCGACCTTGAAGGCCAGGGCGGCGAAGGGCTCGTTCTCGTCGGAGGGACGGGTGAGGACCTTCTCCTCGTCACCGGGCTCGTGGCCCTCCACCGGAGGAATGTCCAGCGGAGAGGGCAGGTAGTCGATCACCGCGTCCAGGACGGGCTGGATGCCCTTGTTCTTGAACGCAGAACCAGCCAGGACCGGGTAGGCCTCACCAGCGATCGTGAGCTTGCGGATGCCGCTCTTGATCTCCTCGACGCTCAGCTCGCCACCCTCGAGGTACTTCTCCATGAGCTCGTCGTCGGCCTCGGCGACGGTCTCCAGCAGCTCGGCGCGGTAGGCCTCGGCCTTGTCGACCAGGTCAGCGGGGATGTCCTCGTACTCGACGACGGCGCCACGGGTCTCCTGACCGTCGGCGTCCTTCTCGGGGAAGCGCACGGCGCGCATCTCAATGACGTCGACGACGCCGGAGAACTCGTTCTCGGCACCGATCGGGAAGTTGAGGACGATCGGCGTGGCGTGAAGACGGTCACGAATGGTCTGGACGGAGAAATCGAAGTTCGCGCCCAGCTTGTCCATCTTGTTGATGTAGCAGATGCGCGGGACGTTGTACTTGTCCGCCTGACGCCACACGGTCTCGGACTGGGGCTCGACGCCCTCCTTGCCGTCGAAGACGGCCACGGCACCGTCAAGCACACGCAGGGAGCGCTCGACCTCGACCGTGAAGTCCACGTGTCCGGGGGTGTCGATGAGGTTGATCTGGTTGTTCTTCCAGAAGCAGGTGGTTGCAGCGGAGGTAATGGTAATACCGCGCTCCTGCTCCTGCTCCATCCAGTCCATCGTCGAGGCGCCGTCGTGGGTCTCGCCGATCTTGTAGTTGATACCGGTGTAGAACAGGATGCGCTCGGAGACGGTGGTCTTACCGGCATCGATGTGGGCCATGATGCCGATGTTGCGGACCTTCTTGAGGTCAGTCAGCACGTCGAGTGCCACTAGTGAAGTCCTTCGTGTCGATGGTGTGATGAAGAAGGCGTCGGTCGGGGCCGGTCTGGATCAGGCCGGGGGTCCCCGACCGACGCGCGGATGATTACCAGCGGTAGTGCGCGAAGGCCTTGTTGGACTCGGCCATCCGGTGCATGTCCTCACGACGCTTGACAGCGGCACCCAGGCCGTTGGAGGCGTCGAGGATCTCGTTCATGAGACGCTCGGTCATCGTGTTCTCACGGCGCTGCCGGGAGAAGTCGACGAGCCAGCGCAGAGCCAGAGTGGTGGCGCGGTTGGGGCGAACCTCAACCGGGACCTGGTAGGTGGCACCACCCACGCGGCGGGAGCGGACCTCCAGCGCGGGGCGGATGTTGTCGAGGGCGCGCTTGAGGACCGAGACCGGGTCCTGGTCCGTCTTGGCGCGCACCCCCTCCAGGGCGCCGTAGACGATGCGCTCGGCGGTGGACTTCTTACCGTCCAGCAGAACGCGGTTGACGAGCTGGGTGACGACCGGCGAGCCGTAGACGGGGTCGACGACGAGCGGGCGCTTGGGAGCGGGACCCTTACGAGGCATTACTTCTTCTCCTTCTTGGCGCCGTACTTCGAGCGTGCCTGCTGGCGACCCTTGACACCCTGGGTGTCGAGGGAGCCGCGCACGATGTGGTAGCGGACACCGGGGAGGTCCTTCACACGACCGCCACGCACGAGCACGATCGAGTGCTCCTGGAGGTTGTGGCCCTCACCGGGGATGTAAGCGGTGACCTCGATGCCGGTCGACAGGCGCACACGGGCGACCTTACGAAGGGCGGAGTTCGGCTTCTTCGGGGTCGTGGTGTACACACGGGTGCACACGCCACGACGCTGCGGGCTGGCCTTGAGCGCGGGCGTCTTGGACGACGAGCGCTTCGTCGAGCGGCCCTTGCGGACCAGCTGCTGAATGGTAGGCACTACGGATTCTCCATCTTGAAGTGCATCTGGACAGTTCTGCTGCCCTCGCGCCAGCCCCGCTCCCCCATGGGCGCACAGCGCCGCGGAGCCTGGGCCGACCCGTCAGCCTGTCAGGAACAGGCGACGTCCGGAGCCCCGCGGAAGGGGCCCGTCGGTTCCCGCCGCGGCAGACCCGCGTCACGTCGTCGGCCAGAAGGAGGCCACAGCGCTGGGAACGGAATGGAGAACGGCAACCCGCACGCGGGCACCGCAGGCAAGGTTACCGACGACGACGGCGCCTCACCAGTGCCTAGGGCCGACCACCTTGGTGGTCTAGGACACGGCCGGGCCCTGTTCCGTCCTCATCGTGCGCGACCTCGGGGGCCTGGGAGGATCCCCCCCCCCGGCGCGAGGCACCGTGGACGCGCACGTGGCGCAGCAGCTCGCCCTTGAACAGGTGCAGCCCGTGCCGACCACGCGGATTGACCTCGATCCGCACCGACGCGCCTTGCTCATCAGCAACCGTGAGCACGTCCACCGAGGCGTTGGCCGCAAGGATGACGCCCAGCACCAGGCTAGCCAGCCCCGGGAGACTGGCAGCCACCCAGATCGCCCGCAATCCGTGGGCCATGCCGCCAAAGGAGACAAAAGAGGCGGCCAGTGCCCAGATCCCGGTGCTGACCATGACGGCCGCTGCCAGTGCCCGGCGGCTACGCACCCGCGTGGACGTCTCGATCGTGCGCAGCGCCTCCAGGTCGAACTCACTGACTTCCCGACCGACCGCAAACAGCCCCATCCACAGGTGCGGCAGGTCCACTACCAGACGCGACGGAGAAGATGCCAGACGCGCCTTGTGCCACGGTGCCAGGGCACACACGGACAGCTCCTCGGTGTAGACCTCGGGGCTCGTGTTCGCGACGGGCCGAGCCTCGCGGGGCGCACCGGGGGCGCCGAAGCGCTGGCGAGTCGGGGAGGCACTCATATCACTGGCTTTCACGTCGTTGAGGGATGGCGTCGCGGGCAGGGGTCCCGGAGCCGTGGGCTGTCCCGGAGCCGTGGGCTGTCCTGGTGCGGTCTGTCTCCTTGTCCTTGGCAGTTGACGCCACCATAACTCCTGGACGGTGCCCCCCCCCGAGGCCACTTCTCACAGCCAGCTCGTACCTGGCTCATCGCGCACGGCCAGGGCCAGGGGCAGCAGCCCGTCCTCCTGAGCCAGGCGCACCAGGTCCGCCCGGCTGTCAGCGGTCTTTCCCGCCTCGGCGTAGCGACGTCGCGCCTTGGCCACGTACTTGTTGACGGTGTTGGTCGCTAGTCCCAGGCGCCTGGCGACGTAGTCCGCCGTCGCTACTGCGGCGTACACCATGAGCACCTCGCGCTCCACCGCGGTCAGGCGGTCGCTGACGACCGTCGCGGCGTCGATGCCCAGCACGTCCGTCCACCGCTGGAGCGGCCCACTGGCATCGTCCAGGGCCTGGCGCAGTCCCTCCAGCATGACCGGCCCCTCGTCCCACGAACGTACGACGCCGACCTGTGCCACCTCGTAGGCCCGACGCACCTGGTACCGGTCCGCACCGGCGAAGTAGGCCAGCACACGCACTCCTGCCTCACGCAGGCGCCGGACGTTGCTCACCGGGTCCGAGCCGTCGCACAGCGCCAGGCTCATCAGGGCCAGCCGAGGCAGGGCCCCGCCCGCGGCGAGCAGGGCGTCCACCGAGCTGACGCGTCTGGCGTAGACGAGGTCCTTCGCCGCTGTCAGCAAGTGCTCAAGGCCGGCTGCCTGCAGCACGTTGTCGCTGATGAAGACCACCGAGGCGGACTGAAGAACCCCACCCGAGTCCTGGGTGTGCTCACCCATGCAGCCTCCGTCCTTACGAGCGCGAGGCGTCCGCTGCCCACACGTGGCGACGCGGCTCGCCCCGGGCCGGTGCCCGCCGACTCACGGCGCTACGTGACGCTGCGGCCCGGACCAGGGAGCCTGACCCAGCGGGCACGAACCGAGTTGAGGATATGGCTCAGGCGTCACTCATCCGTTACATACGTCAGGACAAGTTCTGGTATCAGGCACGGGGGCCACGCCCCAACCCCATCCTCGTGACGCACGACGGCGGCCCGGCACCGTGGTCAGGGTGCCGGGCCGCCGTCGTCAGCGTCCACATGCGCGGCCGGTCAGTGCCGGGCTACGCGGGCTGGATCAGAACTGGTAGTCCTCGGAGGAGAAGCCAGTGCGGAAGTCATCGGAGAAGTCAGCCCGGAAGTCTCCCCCGAAGGAGAAGTCGTCCAGCGCGACCGACTCGCCGGTGCCGAACATGTCACCGAAGCCAGTGCGGGAGAAGACCTCCTGCTTGACCTCCTCGGTGGGCTCGACCTCGATGTCGGAGTAACGGGCCAGGCCCGTTCCGGCCGGGATGAGCTTACCGAGGATGACGTTCTCCTTCAGGCCCAGCAGCGGGTCCGACTTGCCGTTCATCGCGGCCTCGGTGAGCACTCGCGTGGTCTCCTGGAAGGAGGCCGCCGAGAGCCAGGAGTCCGTGGCCAGCGAGGCCTTGGTGATACCCATGAGCTCGGTACGGCCAGAGGCGGTCTTGCCGCCCTCAGCCATGACGCGGCGGTTCTCCGCACGGAAGTGCATGACGTCCACCAGGTCTCCCTGGAGCAGGTTGGTGTCCCCGGACTCCAGCACGGTCACGCGGCGCAGCATCTGGCGCACGATGACCTCGATGTGCTTGGAGTGGATGTCCACGCCCTGGGAGCGGTAGACCTCCTGGACCTCCTCCACCAGGTGACGCTGGGTGGCACCGACGCTGCGCAGGCGCAGGACCTTCTTCGGGTCCACCGGGCCCTCGGTCAGGGCCTGGCCGGGCTCAACGTGGTCGCCGTCGGTCACCAGCAGGCGCTGGCGGCGCGAGACCGGAACCACGAGGTCCTCCTCGCCGTCGTCGCGCGTGATGACCAGACGCTTACCCTCGGCGTCGTCCTCGATCTTGAGCGTGCCGGCGGCCTCAGCCACGGCGGCCTCGCCCTTGGGGGTACGAGCCTCGAACAGCTCCTGGACACGCGGCAGACCCTGCGTGATGTCCGCGGCACCAGCCGCACCACCGGTGTGGAAGGTGCGCATGGTCAGCTGGGTGCCGGGCTCACCAATGGACTGGGCCGCGATGATGCCGACGGCCTCACCGATGTCCACGCGCTTGCCGGTGGCCAGCGAGCGGCCGTAGCAGGCCGCGCAGGTGCCGACGGCGGAGTCACAGGTGAGCACGGAGCGGACCGTGATCTCCTCGGCGCCCGCCTCAATGGCGGCCGCGACCTCGGCCTCGCCCAGGTCCGTGCCCGCGGCGACGACGACGTTGCCCGCCTCGTCGACCACGTCACGAGCCAGCGTGGTGCCGTAGACGGTGGTCGCCAGGATCTCGCTAGGCTCCTTGACCCGCTCGCCGTCGACCTCCTTCCACGTGAAGATGCGCTTGGCCAGGCCCTTGCGGGTACCGCAGTCGTCCTCACGCACGATGACGTCCTGGGACACGTCCACCAGACGACGGGTGAGGTAGCCGGAGTCCGCGGTACGCAGCGCCGTGTCCGCCAGCCCCTTACGGGCACCGTGGGTGGCGATGAAGTACTCCAGAACGCTCAGGCCCTCGCGGTAGTTGGACTTGATCGGGCGCTCGATGAGGCGCTGCCTGGGGTCAGCCACCAGACCTCGCATACCTGCGAGCTGGCGGATCTGGTCCCAGTTACCACGAGCACCGGAGACCACCATCTGGTAGACGGTGTTGCGCTCGGGGAAGTTCTCACGCATGGCCTCGGCCACCTCAGCGGTCGCCTTGGTCCAGATATCGATGAGGGACTGATAGCGGTCCTCCTCGGTGAGCGCACCCATCTCGAACTGGTCCTCGATCTCAGCCGCCTCAGCCTCGTAGCGGGCCAGGATCTCCGGCTTGGAAGCCGGGGAGACGACGTCGGCGAAGGCGACGGTGATGCCGGACCAGGTGGACCAGTAGAAGCCGTTGGACTTCAGCTTGTCCAGGGAGGCCGCCACGTCCACGCGCGGGTAGGACTCGGCCAGACGGTTGACGATGTTGCCGAGCTTCTTCTTGTCCACCACGTAGTTGATGTACGGGAAGGTCTCGGGCAGCGCCGTGTTGAACACCGCGCGTCCCAGCGAGGTGCGCAGCGTCACCGGCTCACCCTCGCTCCAGCCCTCGGGGGCCTGCCAGTCGGTGGGGGGCGTGATGCCCTCCTCGAAGCGGATGTCGCAGGTGGCGTTCATGTCCAGCTTGCCGAAGTCGTGCGCCATGAGCGCCTCGGCGAAGGAGGAGAAGGACGGCACGACCGGGTTGCCCTCGGCGTCCACCTCGACCTCGACCTTGGGGTCGGGGGTCTGGGTGAGGTAGTAGGTACCGATGATCATGTCCTGAGACGGCATGGTCACCGGGCGGCCGTCGGAGGGCTTGAGGATGTTGTTGGAGGACAGCATGAGGATGCGGGCCTCCGCCTGGGCCTCCGAGCCCAGTGGCAGGTGGACAGCCATCTGGTCGCCGTCAAAGTCGGCGTTGAAGGCGCCACACACCAGCGGGTGCAGCTGGATGGCCTTACCCTCGATCAGCTGCGGCTCAAAGGCCTGGATACCCAGGCGGTGCAGCGTGGGGGCACGGTTGAGCAGCACAGGGTGCTCGCGGATGACCTCGGCGAGCACGTCCCACACCTTGGGGTTGGCCCGCTCGACCATGCGCTTGGCGGCCTTGACGTTCTGGGCCTCCTTGAGCTCGACCAGGCGCTTCATGACGAAGGGCTTGAACAGCTCCAGCGCCATCTGGCTGGGCAGACCGCACTGGTGCAGCTTGAGCTGAGGACCAACCACGATGACGCTACGGCCGGAGTAGTCCACACGCTTGCCCAGCAGGTTCTGACGGAAGCGTCCCTGCTTGCCCTTGAGCATGTCGGACAGGGACTTCAGCGGGCGGTTGCCCACGCCCGTGACCGGGCGGCCGCGGCGGCCGTTGTCGAACAGGGCGTCCACGGCGTCCTGAAGCATGCGCTTCTCGTTGTTGACGATGATCGTGGGCGCGCCCAGGTCCATCAGCCGCTTGAGGCGGTTGTTGCGGTTGATAACGCGACGGTAGAGGTCGTTGAGGTCGGAGGTGGCGAAGCGGCCACCGTCAAGCTGGACCATCGGACGCAGGTCCGGCGGGATGACCGGAATGGAGTCGAGCACCATGGCCTCAGGAGCCGTGCCGGTGACGCGGAAGGCGTTGATGACCTTTAGGCGCTTGATCGCACGGGTCTTACGCTGCCCGGTGCCGTTGGCCACGACCTCGGCCAGGGCCTCGGCCTCAGCCTCCAGGTCGAAGGTGCGCAGGCGGGCCTGGACGGCCTCGGCGCCCATGGCACCCTTGAAGTAGATGCCGTAGTCGGCCGCCATGTCGCGGTACAGGACCTCGTCACCCTCCAGGTCACCGACCTTGAGAGAGACGAAGCGGTCCCAGACCTTGTCCATGTGCTCCAGCGTGCGCTGGTTCTTGCGGCGAAGAGCACCCATCTCGCGCTCGGCGGTCTTGCGCAGCTTGTCGCGCTGGGCCTGGTCGGCGCCCTCGGCCTCGAGCTGGGCGAGGTCCTCCTCCAGACGCTTCTGGCGCGCCTCGACGTCAGCCTGGCCGGCCTCCTCGACGTGCTTCTTCTTCACCTCCAGCTCGTTGCGCAGCGAGGGAAGGTCGTCGTGGCGGCCCTCCTCATCCACCTCGGTGACCATGTAGGCAGCGAAGTAGATGACCTTCTCCAGGTCCTTGGGGGCCAGGTTGAGCAGGTAGCCCAGGCGCGAGGGGACGCCCTTGAAGTACCAGATGTGCGTGACCGGGGCGGCCAGCTTGATGTGGGCCATGCGCTCACGGCGGACCTTGGAGCGCGTGACCTCCACGCCACAGCGCTCGCAGACGATGCCCTTGTAGCGCACGCGCTTGTACTTGCCGCAGGCGCACTCCCAGTCGCGGGTGGGGCCGAAGATCTTCTCGCAGAAGAGTCCGTCCTTCTCCGGCTTGAGGGTGCGGTAGTTGATGGTCTCGGGCTTCTTGACCTCACCGTGGGACCAGGACTTGATGTCCTCGGAGGTGGCAAGGCCGAGCTGGATGCGATCGAAGACGTTGGCGTCGAGCACAGTTCCTACTTCCGATGTGTCAGCTCATCGATTGTCTGGTGGGGCTGGCGAGCGTTGTTCCAGGACGCTGGCCCGCCCGTGGGGCCCGGGAGGGGCGGCCGGAGCCGCCCCTCAACCGGGGCCTGTGGTGGTCAGATCTCGTCGACCGTGGAGGCCATGGCGCCACCGGGGCGGCGGCCCAGGTCGAAGCCGAGCTCCTCGGAGGCGCGACGGCCGTCCTCGTCAGTGTCGTCCAGGCCGATGACATTGCCCTCGGCGTCCAGCGCCTCGACGTTCAGGCACAGCGACTGCATCTCCTTCATGAGCACCTTGAAGGACTCGGGGATGCCGGGCTCGGGGATGTCCTCACCCTTGACGATGGCCTCGTAGACCTTGACTCGCCCGTTGACGTCGTCGGACTTGACGGTGAGCAGCTCCTGCAGGGCGTGGGCGGCACCGTATGCCTCCATCGCCCAGACCTCCATCTCACCGAAGCGCTGGCCACCGAACTGTGCCTTACCACCCAGCGGCTGCTGGGTGATCATCGAGTACGGACCGGTGGAGCGGGCGTGGATCTTGTCGTCCACGAGGTGGTGGAGCTTGAGGATGTACATGTAGCCCACCGAGATCGGGTACGGGAAGGGCTCGCCGGAGCGACCGTCGAACAGACGGGCCTTGCCGTTGGGCGCGATGAGCTGCATGCCGTCGCGGTTGGGCAGGGTCGAGGAGAGCAGACCCATGAGCTCGTCGTCACGCACACCGTCGAAGACCGGGGTCGCCACCGGGGTGCGGGGCTCAGCCTTGACGCCGTTGGCGGGCAGGCGCACGGCCCACTCCTCGCCGGCCTTACGGGCCGCCGTGGCGTCCCACCCGCGCGAGGCCACCCAGCCCAGGTGGAGCTCCAGGACCTGACCGACGTTCATACGGCTGGGCACACCCAGCGGGTTGAGGATGACGTCGACCGGGGTTCCGTCGGCTAGGAAGGGCATGTCCTCGATCGGGTTGATCTTGGAGATCACACCCTTGTTGCCGTGACGGCCCGAGAGCTTGTCACCCACGGTGATCTTGCGGCGCTGGGCAATGTAGACACGCACCATGTGGTTGACGCCGGCGGGCAGCTCGGCGTCCTCGTTGGAGGCGTCGAACTCACGCACACCGGTGACGATGCCGTACTCGCCGTGGGGCACACGCAGGGAGGTGTCGCGCACCTCACGAGCCTTCTCACCGAAGATCGCGCGCAGGAGGCGCTCCTCGCTGGTCAGCTCGGTCTCACCCTTCGGGGTGACCTTGCCAACCAGGATGTCCCCGCTGCGGACCTCAGCGCCGATGCGGATGATGCCGCGCTCGTCGAGGTTGGCCAGCGTCTCCTCGCTGACGTTGGGGATGTCGCGGGTGATCTCCTCGGCGCCGAGCTTGGTGTCACGGGCGTCAACCTCGTGCTCCTCGATGTGGATCGAGGTCAGCAGGTCCTCGGAGACCACACGCTGGGACACGATGATGGCGTCCTCGTAGTTCAGACCCTCCCAGGTCATGAAGGCAACCAGGAGGTTCTGACCCAGAGCCAGGTCTCCGCCCTCGGTGGCCGGACCGTCGGCCAGGACCGAGCCAGCCTCGACGTGCTCACCCTCGGTGGCCACGACGCGCTGGTTGTAGCAGTTGCCCTGGTTGGAGCGGCGGAACTTGGCGACCTTGTAGACCGTCTCGGAGCCGTCGTCGTTGGCCACGCGCACGAAGTCGGCGCAGACCTCGGTGACGACACCGGGCTTGGAGGCCACGAGCACGTCACCGGCGTCGACGGCGGTGCGGCGCTCCATACCGGTACCCACCAGCGGGGCATCGGGACGGATGAGCGGCACGGCCTGACGCTGCATGTTGGCACCCATGAGGGCGCGGTTGGCGTCGTCGTGCTCCAGGAACGGAATGAGGGAGGTACCCACCGACACCATCTGGCGCGGGGAGACGTCCATGAGGTCGACGTCTCCGGCCGGAACCAGCGCTGGCTCACCTCCGGTGACACGGCACAGGACGTGGGACTCAGCGAAGTGCCCGTCCTCGGTCAGCTCGACGTTGGCCTGGGCGATGATGTGCCGGTCCTCGTCGTCAGCCGTGAGGTAGTGGGTCTCGTCGGTGACCTGGCCATTCTTGACCACGCGGTACGGGGTCTCAACGAAGCCGAAGGGGTTGATGCGGGCGAAGGTCGCCAGCGATCCGATCAGACCGATGTTCGGGCCCTCAGGGGACTCGATGGGGCACATGCGGCCGTAGTGCGAGGTGTGGACGTCACGCACCTCCATGGAGGCGCGCTCGCGCGACAGACCACCCGGGCCCAGGGCGGACAGACGACGCTTGTGCGTCAGACCGGCCAGCGGGTTGTTCTGGTCCATGAACTGCGAGAGCTGGGAGGTCCCGAAGAACTCCTTGATCGCGGCGGTCACGGGCCGGATGTTGATGAGGGTGTTGGGCGTGATGGCCTCGACGTCCTGGGTCGTCATGCGCTCACGCACCTGACGCTCCATGCGGCTCATACCAGTACGCACCTGAGACTGGATAAGCTCACCGACAGCGCGGATGCGACGGTTACCGAGGTGGTCGATGTCGTCGAACTCGACCGCGATGTCCACGATCTCGCCGTCCTTGACGCCCTCAACGGTCTCGGCACCGGCGTGCAGGGCAAGCAGGTACTTGATCGCGGCGACGATGTCCTCGATGCGCAGCACCGAGTCCGCCAGGTCCGCGGCCAGGCCCAGCTTCTTGTTGATCTTGTAGCGACCGACCTTGGCCAGGTCGTAACGCTTAGCGTTGAAGTAGAAGTTCTCCAGCAGGGTGCGGCCGGCCTCGACGCTCGGCGGCTCACCGGGACGGATCTTCTTGTAGATATCCAGCAGCGCCTCGTCCTGGTTGGTGACCTTACGGTCCTCGTCCAGGGCGGAGGTCAGAGCCGGGTAGGCCTTGAACTCCTCGCGGATCTCGGACTCGTCCATGCCCAGGGCCAGGAGGAAGACCGTGATGTCCTGCTTGCGCTTGCGGTCGATACGCACGGCGACGTGGTCGTTCTTGTCGACCTCGAACTCCAGCCAGGCGCCGCGAGAGGGAATGAACTTGACGTTGTAGACGTACTTGTCCGAGGCCTTCTCGGTGGTGCGCTCGAAGTACACACCAGGCGAGCGCACGAGCTGCGAGACGACGACGCGCTCGGAGCCGTTGACGATGAAGGTGCCCTTGTCCGTCATGAGCGGGAAGTCGCCCATGAAGACCGTCTGGGACTTGATCTCACCGGTCTGGAAGTTCTCGAAGTCGGCCACCACGTACAGGGGCGCGGAGTAGGTCAGGTCCTTCTCCTGGCACTCCTCGGCCGTGTACTTCGGCTCCTCGAAGCGGTGGTCGTGGAAGGACAGCGCCATGGTCTCGCCGAAGTCCTCGATCGGGGAGATCTCCTCGAAGATCTCCTCCAGACCCGAGGTCTCGGGCAGCGAGCCAGGCCGAGCCGAGTTCGCAGCGTCCACGCGGGCGCGCCACTTCTCGTTGCCGACGAGCCAGTCAAAGCTCTCGGTCTGCAGGGCGAGAAGGTTCGGAGCCTGCATAGGCTCGGCGATCTTCGCGAAGTTGATGCGACGCGACGCGGTACGCGCGGCAATGTCAGCGGCAGTTGGTGCAGAGGTGCGCGAGGCAGCCAAAGGGGATCCTTCCCTCATCTCGGGGATCACTCTGCGTACACTGCGCACGGTGGGAGCCCCAGACCAGCGGAGCGGTACCGGTTCCCCAGCCAGGGGACCGTCCGTCCGACGGCGCTACGAGCGTCACTACACACAATGCACGCAAAGCGCTAGCGTACACGCCCCTAACACCGACATCTACGCCTGCGCGGTACCGACCCTTGCGATTCGCACCACATCCGCGCATACTACCCTCCCGTTCGCGGCCGGACCCCATGCACCCCGGCCGTACCAATAGTCTTTCGCGGCCCGCCCAGCGACCCTGGGCGGCGCGCTTCTGCCGTGGCGGAGTACATCCCCACCCGGGCCGCAGCCCCACTGGAACGTGCTTCCTCGATGCGGACGTGCCTTCACTCATAGCCGCGCGCTCCCCCACCCGAGCCCCGGCGCCGTGAGAACGTGCTTCCTCGATGCCGGCGTGCCTCCACCCATAGGCGCGTACTCCCCAACCAGGCCCCAGCCCCATTGGTACGCGCTTCCCCCGAAGCGTGCGTGCACCCTCAATTGGTGCGTGCCCTAGCGCTCCCCCAGAGACCGTCACATTCACCAAAGCACGCACCAATCACCCAACCCACGCACCAAAAGCCCATCGCACCACCCCCCCCCCGCACGCCGCCCCATCCCCGTCGCATCCCCACCGCCTCTCCGTCGCTTTAGGCCCTGAACAGTCGATCCCCATCCCCGCCACACCCGAACCGACTGTCCACGGCCTAAACCGACGTATCCAGGAAGCGCACCAAGACCAAACCAACGGTCCAGAACCTCAACTGACGCAGCCATCAAGCCCACCACCCCCACTGGAACGTGCATCCCCCGATACGTACGTGCACGCGCCATTGGTACGCGCCCTCGCGCCCCCTGAGAGGCACCCTCTCGCTCGGGAGCCTGGCTCTTGGGAGGTGCCACCATCGCCGTCGGGCTCGCGATGCCCCGCGAACCGGGGACCTTGTGCGCAGGTCCGGCGTCGGCATATCGCCTACAGCCCACCTGGCAACAGCGTCGTGTCCGCGCCGCAGACAGCAGCTGGCCCCGACCACCAATGGTGGTCGGGGCCAGCGTGAAGCGATACTCCCCTTGGCCGGGCTCACCTCATGGTGAGAACCGCGGCGGCCGGGGCGAGACTCACTTGAGGGTGACGGTGGCGCCGGCGCCCTCGAGGGCCTCCTTGGCCTTCTCGGCGGTCTCCTTGTTGGCGCCCTCGAGGACGGGCTTGGGAGCGCCGTCGACGAGCTCCTTGGCCTCCTTCAGGCCGAGGGAGGTCAGGGCGCGCACCTCCTTGATGACCTGGATCTTCTTGTCGCCAGCGGCCTCGAGGATGACGTCGAACTCGTCCTTCTCCTCGGCAGCAGCGGCCTCGCCGCCAGCAGCGGGGGCGCCAGCAACGGCAACGGCGGCCGGAGCAGCAGCGGTGACGTCGAAGGTCTCCTCGAAGGCCTTGACGAACTCGGACAGCTCGATGAGGGTGAGCTCCTTGAAGGCCTCGATGAGCTCGTCGGTGGTCAGCTTCGCCATGATGGGCGTTCCTTCCTGGAAAAAGGGTCCTGCACTGTCTTCAGCACAGGGATGAAAGTGGTGTTGAACGGCGCACGCGGCTCAGGCCGCGGTCTCCTGCTTCTCGCGCAGGGCGTCGACAGTGCGGACCGCCTTGGAGGCGGGCGCGACGAAGAGGTACGCAGCCTTGGACAGGGACGCCTTCATGGCACCCGCAGCCTTGGCGAGCAGAACCTCGCGGGACTCGAGCGAAGCCAGCTTGTCAACCTCGGAGGCGTCCAGGACGTTGCCGTCCATGACACCACCCTTGACGACGAGCTTGGCATTGTCCTTGGCGAAGTCACGCAGCGCCTTGGCAGCCTCAACCGGCTCGCCGGAGACGAAGGTCAGAGCCGTGGGGCCCTTGAGGTCGTCAGCGAAGGCCTCCAGGCCGACCTGACGGGCGGCGATGGCAGCAAGCGTGTTCTTCACCACGGCATACTCGGCGTTACCAGCGAGCGAACGACGCAGCTCCTTGAGCTCGGCGACGGTCAGCCCGCGGTACTCAGTCAGCAGCACCGCGCCGGAGTCGCGGAACTTACCCGCGAGCTCGGCAACAGCCGCTTCCTTGTCAGGCCTTGCCATGGGCCCTCCTTCCGTGGTCTGCCACAGGCGCCCAGGCTCTGGCACGAAAAAAGCCTCGCGCCGGCAAGGCACGAGGCTCACGCTCCACAACCGTGGAGGAGTCACGTTCTCACCTGCGCTGGCTCCATCGCTCCGGGGAGCTGGTGGACTTGGTCCCGCCAAGGCGGGAGACCTGCGGTCTTTGGCAGGTGCCAGACTACCGGCCCACCTCCCCCACTACGCAAGGCCGCACACTGTGGAAACCTGGTGCGATCGGTCACGCTGTGGACCATGGCGGTGGCGCCTGTCACCATCGGCAGGTGGACACGCTTCTTCCCGCCATCCTTAGCCTGACCGTCAGCCTCGCACTGACCACCGCGGTAGCCTGGCCCGCCTCGCGCACCGTGGTCCGCTATACCGCGAGGCTGCGCCCGGAGCTCGGGACCTCGCCTACCCGTCTTCGCGCCCGGGTGACCGCCTGCTGCCTCCTCGTCCACGCCGCGGTCCTGGCCGCACTCGTACTGCGTCAGGCGCTTGACGACGGCACCCCTGGCGTGGGTGCCCGAACGGGCCTCGCCCTCGCGGCCAGCCCGGTGGCCGTTCTGGTCACGCTCGCCTGTGCCTGCGACGTCCTGTGTCTGCGCTTGCCCAACCTCCTCCTGGGCCTGGCCGCGGTCCCACTGGTGCTCTGCCACCTGCTGCGCGCATGGGTCATGGCCGCCGAGGTCTCCGATCCGTGCCTGTGGGCCGCGGACAGACAGGAGTGCCAAGCCGTGGAAGCGGTTCACCCTGCCGACGCGCCCGGCTACTGGCCGATCCTCGCGCCACTGCTGGTATCGGCCGCACTCACGATCGCCCTGGCCGTCGTGAGCCGCCTCAGCCACCAGATCGGTCCGGGTGACGTCAAGCTCCTCGCTCTCCTGACCTTTGCTCTGGCCCCGTTCACCGCTGCCGGCCAGGTCTACGCCTTGTACCTGGGGCTCGGGGCGGCAGGTATCGCCGCGGGATTCCGCATCGCCCTGGGTCGCGCGGACCGACGCACCCCCATCCCACTGGGCCCCTTCCTCCTGGGCGGCTACGCCGTCGCCTGGTGCCTGGCGCTCTAGAGCGAGCAGGACGACGGCGCCGCTCGCCTTCGAAGCGGAAGGTGAGCGGCGCCGTCGTCTCCAGGAGGCCTATGCCGGGGCGAGGCCTCCCGTCATGATCACTTGGTGACGTCGAGCGGGATGCCCGGGCCCATGGTCGTGGTCATCGTGGCCTTGAGGATGTAGCGGCCCTTGGAGGTGGCGGGCTTCAGACGCAGGATCTCGTCCAGAGCGGCGCGGAAGTTGTCCACCAGCTGCTCCTCGGTGAAGGAGGACTTGCCGATGATGAAGTTGAGGTTCGCGGCGCGGTCGACGCGGAACTCAATACGACCGCCCTTGATGTCGGACACGGCCTTGGCCACGTCCATCGTCACGGTGCCGGTCTTGGGGTTGGGCATGAGGCCACGGGGACCGAGGACACGGCCCAGGCGGCCGACCTTGCCCATGAGGTCGGGGGTAGCGACGGCGGCGTCGAAGTCCGTCCAGCCGCCAGCGACCTTCTCGATGAGCTCGTCGCCGCCGACCTCGTCAGCCCCGGCGTCAAGAGCCTGCTGGGCGCGGTCGCCCTGAGCGAAGACGATCACTCGGGCGGTCTTGCCGGTACCGTGCGGCAGGGACACGGTGCCTCGCACCATCTGGTCGGCCTTGCGGGGGTCAACACCGAGGCGGAAGACGACGTCCACGGTGGAGTCGAACTTCGTCACGGCGGTCGCCTTGGCGAGCTTCACGGCCTCGGCCGGGGTGTAGAGGATCCCGGACTGGATCTTCTCAGCGGCGGTGCGGTAGGCCTTGGAGCGCTTAGTCATCTGCTTCTCCTTGCAGTCGTGGTGAACGGGCCGCGCGAGGCCCTTCCACGGTGGTCAGTGGGGGTGTGGTGACGCTCAGGCGTCGACCGTGATGCCCATGGAACGGGCGGTGCCGGCGATGATCTTGGAGGCAGCCTCGACGTCGTTGGCGTTGAGGTCCGCCATCTTCATCTCGGCGATCTCCTTGACCTGGGCGGCGGTGAGGTTGCCGACCTTGGCGGTGTGGGGGGTCGAGGAGCCCTTGGCCACACCAGCGGCCTTCTTGATGAGCTCAGCGGCCGGCGGGGTCTTGGTCACGAAGGTGAAGGAGCGGTCCTCGTAGACCGTGATCTCCACCGGGATGACGTTGCCGCGCTGCGACTCGGTAGCCGCGTTGTAGGCCTTGCAGAACTCCATGATGTTGACGCCGTGCTGACCGAGCGCGGGGCCGATCGGCGGGGCGGGGTTGGCCTGGCCGGCCTGGATCTGGAGCTTGATCAGCCCAGCGACCTTCTTCTTGGGAGCCATGTGTTGGGTCCTTCTTGTCCGGAACGTCGCACGCCTGCCGTGCGACGGCGCGAGGCCCGCACCGCGGGCACACGCACGAACGCCCATGCTAGACCCGCAAGAGCCGCTGTAGCGAGCTCGGTGCCTGGAATCACAGGCATATCCGTGTGAGGCTCACAACGACGCGGGTCCGCCACCGCCCCGAAGGACGAGTGACGGACCCGCGTAAGGTACGGCGTCGCCGCTCAGATCTTGGCGACCTGTGTGAAGGAGAGCTCGGCCGGGGTGTCGCGGCCGAACAGGGAGATGAGAACCTGCAGCTTCTGCGTCTCGGGGTGGATCTCCGAGATCGTGGCAGGCAGGGACTCGAAAGGGCCGTCGGTGACGATGACGGACTCGCCGACCTCGAAGGCGACCTCGTAGACCTGGCCGCCCTCGACGACCTGGGTGCGCCCGCCCTCCTCGGGAGCGGCGTTGGCGGCGGCAGCCTGCTTGGCAGCCACCTCCTCCGGCGTGGGGCCGAGCTGGGAGACCGCCTCGTCAAAGGTCAGCGGCACCGGGTTGTAGCGGTCGCCCACGAAGCCGGTGACGGCCGGGGTGTCCTTGATCGTGCGCCACACGCGGTCCGAGGTCTCCGGGTCGTCCAGATCCATGCGCACGAACACGTAGCCGGGGATACGCACGCGGGAGACTTCCTTCTTCTTCCCCGCGCTCTTGACCTCGATCACCGTCTCCATGGGAACGACGGCGTCGAAGACGTAGTCCTCCAGCTCAAAGTTCTCCGCGCGCGCCATGATGTCCGCAGCCACGCGGCGCTCGTAGCCGGAGTAGGTGTGCAGGACGTACCACTCGCCAGGCAGCGAGGACATCTGCTTGCGGAACTCCTCGATCGGGTCCACCTCGGCGACCGGCGCGGGCGCCTCCTCGACAGCCTGGGAGTCCTCGACCACCTCGGCCGACTCCTCCAGGACAGCATCCTGGCTCGTGGGGTCGACAGAGTCTGCCGTGGTCTCCTCGGGGAGAATCTCCTCGGACACGATTACCTGCTTTCCTGTGCGTTCTAGGGCGTGCTGTCGCGTTCAGTCGTCAACGAGCGATCAGGCGAAGACCCACATGACGATACGGTCGAAGATGAAGTCAAGGATGCCGGTGTAGGCCATGATCGCCACGATGAAGACCACCACCACCAGGAAGTAGGTCCACAGCTCCTTGCGCGTCGGCCACACGACCTTGCGAAGCTCATCGATGACCTGGCGGAAGAAGAGGGCGAGGCGTCCGAAGGGGCCGCCCTTGATCTTCTTCGGCTGTGCACCCTTGGCGACAGTCGTGCCTTCACTCATGCTCAGGATCCTCGGGTTTCGTCGGTTCGTTCAGCGCCCAGACGGGCGAGAGGGCGGAACCGACGGGATCTCCCGACAGATCCGGCGTTCTCAGCAGGGCAGGCGGGACTCGAACCCACAACCGCCGGTTTTGGAGACCGGTGCGCTACCAATTGCGCCACTGCCCTTCAGCGGGAACTGATCATGCCACACAGTACACACCTGAGGAAATCGAGGGCGGGTGGGCTACGACACGTCTGCTCTGCGAGACCCCCTAGACGTGCCTGCCAGGACGACGACGCCGCCGCGCGATCCCGCCTCCCTCTCACCATCCGATCGGCTCTCCTGACAGGCCGCGCCTGTGGGACCATGGCCTCGTGAGTACTGCACCTCGGGCCCGTGTCTCGGCCCGCCTCGCCGCCATCGCCCCCTCCGCCACCCTCGCCGTCGACGCCAAGGCCAAGGCCCTCAAGGCTGCCGGCCGACCGGTGATCGGCTTCGGAGCCGGGGAGCCGGACTTCCCGACCCCTGACTACATCGTCGAGGCGGCAGTCGCCGCCGCCAAGGACCCGGTCAACCACAAGTACTCCCCCGCCAAGGGCCTGCCGGCCCTGCGCGAGGCCATCGCGGCCAAGACGCTGCGCGACTCCGGCTATGAGGTCAGCCCCGACGACATCATCGTCACCAATGGTGGCAAGCAGGCCGTCTATGAGGCCTTCGCAGCCCTGGTGGACCCGGGCGACGAGGTCATCCTCCCCGCCCCCTACTGGGTCACCTACCCCGAGTGCGTGCGCCTGGCCGGAGGCATCCCGGTGGAGGTCTTCGCCGGTGCCGAGCAGGGTTACAAGGTCACCGTCGAGCAGCTGGAGGCGGTACGCACTCCTCGCACCAAGGTCTTGCTGGTGTGCTCGCCCTCCAACCCCACCGGCGCGGTCTACACCCCCGACGAGCTCACCGCGATCGGTCAGTGGGCCCTGGAGCACGGGATCTGGGTCATCACCGACGAGATCTACGAGCACCTGCTCTACGACGGCGCGCAGGCGGCGCACATCGTCCAGCTGGTGCCTGAGCTGGCCGAGCAGACGGTCGTCCTCAACGGAGTGGCCAAGACCTACGCCATGACGGGCTGGCGGGTGGGCTGGCTGATCGGCCCGAGCGACGTCGTCAAGGCCGCCACCAACCTGCAGTCCCACCTGTCCTCCAATGTCGCCAACGTCTCCCAGCGCGCCGCCCTGGCCGCCGTCGCCGGGGACCTGACCGCGGTGGAGCGGATGCGCGAGGCCTTCGACCGGCGTCGGCGTCTCATGGTTGAGCTGCTCAGCGGCATCGAGGGCCTGACGGTGCCCACCCCCCAGGGAGCCTTCTACGCCTACCCGAGCATCGAGGGCCTGATCGGCAAGACCCTGCGCGGCACGGTCATCGACTCCTCGATCACGCTGGCCAGCACCATCCTGGACGAGGCTGACGTGGCGCTGGTACCGGGCGAGGCCTTCGGCCGCTCCGGCTTCCTGCGCCTGTCCTATGCCACGAGCGACGACGCCATCCGCGAGGGCATCGGCCGCGTGGCCTCCCTCCTGGCCGAGGTGAAGTAGCTCTCGCTGCTCAGCCGCAGCACATGAGACAGGTGGGGCCCGTTGTCGCGCGATGACGGGCCCCACCCATGTCCCTACCGACCACCCATGCCCCGACGGACCACCAGATTCACGCGAATCCAGTGGTCGGCGGAGGATCTGGCGGTCGGTCGAGGTTTACGTGGTCGGTCAGGGCGAAAGTGGTCGGTCGCGGCAGCAGATCACGCCATCAGCGAGCGAGCAAGACGGGCCCCTAGTGCGCGCCTCGCCTCGCCTGGATCTCACGGGCCTGCGCCAGCCAGATCTCGGCCCGAGCGAGCCTGCCCTCGGCGTCAGGGCGCCAGGGACCACCGTCTTCACGGCGTGCGCCAGCCACCAGCGAGAGCACCACGCCAGCGCATCGCGCACGCAGCGCCACCGGGTCGCACTGGGCCTCAGCCAGGCTCGTCCAGGTCTCCAGGACCGGACGCAGCCGCGGGTAGGAGGCCGGCGCCAGGTGGTCAAGCACGCTGACGTGCCCGAGCAGGCACGCCAGGTCATCGACCCGTCGGCCCGGTCCGAGGGAGTCCACGTCCAGCAGACTGGCCACGGCCTCGCCCTCCATGAGGACATTGGCCTCGTAGAAGTCACCGTGGACCGGGACCACAGGACCGGGGTTGGACGAGGCCATGAGCTGCTCCACGCCGTCGGCCACCGCCCGGGCGCGTGCAGCATGCTCAGGCAGCACCGTGGCTGCGGCGTGGGCGTAGTGACGCACCCGGTCCGACCAGGCTGGCCGGGCCTCCAGGGCCAGGGCCTGGCGCGGCAGGGCATCCAGCAGCCCGGTGAGCGAGGCAAAGACCCTCGCCGAGGTCTGCGGATCCATCCCGCGAGAGAGAAGCACGGACAAAGCCATGCCGTGCCCGGTCGCCAACAGCACCAGGCCGTCTGGGTCAGCCCGCAGGACCTGCGGCACCGGGACCCCAGAGGCGCGCAGCATCCGCTGGCGCTCGGCGAAGGCCGCCGCCTGGCCGGGGCGGAAGATCTTGGCGTAGGCCGTTGTGCCGTCACTGAAGGTCACTCGGACCACCGCCCGGCGAGTGGGCCGGTAGGCCACGATCGAGGTCTGGACCGGGGTGCCCAGCCGCTGGCCGAGCAGCGCGGGCGTGCAGGCCACCGGCAGCGCGGGCAGCTCAGGGTCGGCGGGGTGGCGCCACACGCGGATCGGCGCAGGCGAACGGCGCAGCAGGCCCGCCGGCGCCACGGTCATGAGACCTGGCGCCTGGGGGAAGGACAGCCTCGCCGTCGTCGCGCACAGGTACTGGGTGGTGCGGACCCCGCCCGGGCTAAGCACCACGGCCGTGTAGCCGACCGAGACTCCCGCTCCCGGGCGGTGGTGGACGGAGTGGACCTCCCAGCTCACCAGCTGCTGACCCGCGGGGGCCAGCGCCGCAGCGAGTACCGAGGCCGCCTGAGGGCCTGTCAGGAGCGCGACATCCTCTGGCTCGAAACCGGCCGGTGCGTTGCTCATGGTCCCAGTCTGCCCTACACCAGGCCCACCGGGGCGTGACCTGTCCGCTCGTGCAAGAATCCCGCTATGCGCGACCTGTCCACCCTGCCCAAGGCGCACCTGCACCTGCACTTCACAGGATCGATGCGCCTGGAGACCCTGGTGGACCTGGCTCAGAGCTCACGCACGCGCCTTCCCTCCTCCTTTATCGACGGCGATCCGCTGCGCGTGCCGGCCGACCACCGTGGCTGGTTCCGTTTCCAGCGGGCCTATGACACGGCCCGCCACCTGGTGACCAGTGAGGAGACGATGCGACGCATCGTCGTCGAGGCCGCGCTCGACGACGCCGCCGAAGGCTCGCGCCGTCTGGAGATCCAGGTGGATCCCACTTCCTACGCCCCCTTCGTCGGCGGCATCACCCCGGCCCTGGAGATCATCCTGGACGCCGCACGCCAGGCCACAATCCTGTCCGGCGTCGAGGTCGCCGTCATCGTGGCAGCCTCACGGATCCGCCATCCCCTGGACGCGCGGACCCTGGCCCGCCTGGCCGTCCGCTACGCCGGGCAGGAGCCGGGCACCGTCGTCGGCTTCGGTCTGTCCAATGACGAGAGGGCCGGGCGGACAGCGTCCTGGGGCCCGGCCTTCCGCATCGCACAGCGGGCGGGCCTGGCCTCTCTGCCCCACGGTGGCGAGCTGCTGGGGCCCTCCCACGTGCGCGACGTCGTCAGTGCCCTAGGCCCCACCCGCCTGGGTCACGGTGTGCGCACCGCGGAGGACCCGGCGCTGCTGGACGAGATCGTCCGGCGCGGGATCAGCCTGGAGGTCTGCCCCGCCTCGAACGTGAGCCTCGGGGTCTACCACGAGGCGGCGGACGTACCACTGCCGACGCTTCTGGCCCACGGCGCCCAGGTCGCGCTGGGGGCGGACGACCCTCTGCTCTTCCACTCACGCCTGACCGACCAGTACGAGATCGCCCGGAGCCTCGGCCTGGGCGACGCCGCGCTGGCTGAGCTGGCCCGGGGGTCGATCCGCGCCTCGCTGGCCTCGCCGGGCTCCAAGGCGCGGTGGCTGGCCGAGGTGGACGACTGGCTGGCGTCGGACCAGGGCTAGGCGAGCGCGCGGCGCAGACGCCGCCGGGCGAGGATGGGGCCGAGCTCGGCCACCACCGAGCCGGCGAAGATGAGGCCGCCTCCCACGATGATCCTCCAGGTCAGCAGCTCTCCGCCGAAGGCCACCGCGAACAGCGCGGAGAAGACCGGTTCCATCGCCATGATGACGGCGGCCCTCGCCGCGTCCATCCGGGCCTGCGCCCAGCACTGTCCCACCAGCGCGATCAGGCCGACGGCGAGCGCCAGGTAGAGCACCCGCGCCCAGTCCGCCGGGCTCGCCGGCATCGCGATGCCCCCGGGTAGCGCCACCAGGACGTGGACCACCCCCAGGGTGATCATCTGGATCGCTGCCAGGACGAGCGGGTCACGCCCCGCGCTCCAGCGGCCCAGCAGGGCCACGTGGAAGGAGTAGCCGACGGCGCCCAGGACGAGGATCGCTTCTCCCAAGCCAACGCTCAGGCCGCTGAGCCCCAGGACGGCGGCGCCGCTCAGCGCCAGGGCTACGGCCAAGGCCGTGGCGCGCGCCGGCCGCGCCTTCCACAGCAGCCAGGCCACCAACGGGGTACCGACGACGTACAGGGCGGTCAGAAAGCCGGAGACTGACGCCGCCGCCAGGGTCAGGCCGTAGGTCTGGGCGATCTGCGCGCCCGAGTAGACCAGGCCCAGGACCACGCCGCAGGCCCAGGTGCGCCGGTCGGTGCGCGCCAGGCGAGGGGCGAAGACGAGGGCTGCGGCGGCGCCCGCCACGGCAAAGCGCAGGGCAAGGAAGTCCAGGGGAGCCAGCGAGGTGAGCAGCCCCTTGGTCATGAAGAAGCTGGAGCCCCACATCATGGCGACGACGATGAGGACCCCACCGGCCACCGCAGAGCGATCTGCCACGAGCGAGCGCCTCCCCGTCACCAGCCCACGTGCACCGGCTCGGGCACCAGCGTGATGCCGTAGGCCTGCTGGACCCCGGCGACCACGGCGTCGCGCAGCGCGGCGATGTCACTGGCTCGGGCCTTGCCACGGTTGGTCAGCGCGAGCACGTGCTTGGTGGACAGGCTGGCCGGAGCCTGGCCAGCGTCGCCGGAGGCGAGGGAGAAGCCCTTGGGGAAGCCGGCGTGCTCAATGAGCCAGGCGGCGCTGGTCTTGACCAGGCCGTCAACCACGGGAGCGGCAACCGTACCCGGCACCACCTTGGTGTGGTCAGTGACCGGGTACCGCGGGGCCTCCGGCGGCAGGCGCTCGGCCTGCTGCGCGGTGAGGACCGGATTGGTGAAGAAGGAGCCGGCGGACCAGGTGTCGTGGTCATCGGGGTCCAGGACCATACCCTTGGAGCGGCGCAGCTCCAGCACCGCCTCGCGCACGGCGCGGGAGTCGACTCGCTCGCCCAGGCTCACTCCCAGGGCCTGAGCCAGCTGGCTGTAGGCGATCGGGGCGGACAGGGAGGCCTGACGCACCGAGAAGGTGGCCGAGAGCACGACCCACCGGCCCGTCGGCCCCCAGGTCCGTCCTTCTCCGACCTGCGGATCAGTCAGCGAGCGCTTGAGGGCGGAGTCTCGGTAGGACAGCTGCAGGCGTGACAGCGGTAGCTGAACAGCCTGGCCGGCAGAGCGGTCCCAGACCCGCACACTGGACAGGAGCTCGGCGACCTCTGTGCCGTAGGCGCCGATGTTCTGCACCGGCGCCGCACCCACGGTCCCGGGGATGCCGGACAGCGTCTCGAAGCCGCCCCACTCGCAGGCCACGGCCTGGCGCACCAGGTCGTCCCAGGTGGTGCCGGCCGTGGCGCTGATCTCGACGCCGCCGCAGCGGTCGTCGGCCAGGAGGGAGACCTCCTGGCGCGCGTCACGCAGCACCAGGCCGTCAAAACCGGCATCCGCGGCCAGGATGTTGGATCCGCCGCCCACCACCAGAAGCGGACGCCCGGCTTCATCGGCCTGGCGCACGGCGTCGATGAGCTCGGACTCGGAGGTGGCCTCGACGTACTCACCCACCGGGCCGCCCACTGCCATGGTGGTCAGCTCAGCCAGGGTCGTGGGAGCCGGCGCCGAGCCGGGCACGTGGGCCAGCGCCGGGACGCCGGCGGGCCACTGGTCCGGCGAGGCGTCAACGGAGATGGGCATCATGCACTGCTCCGTGGCGTTGATGGAGTCTCCAATGAGGTTGCCGGATACGGAGTGCTGACTCATGAGGTGCTCCTGGCTGCTAGGCGCGGTGGTAGCAGGTGAGGCCTGCCGGGAACAAGTGTGCCCGGAGCACGGGCTCCGGGCACATCTCGTCACTTCTTGTTGCGGCGCTGGTGACGCGTCTTACGCAGCAGCTTGCGGTGCTTCTTCTTGGACATGCGCTTGCGGCGCTTCTTGATGACAGATCCCATGGGGACTCCTTGTGGTCGTGGGTGCCGGTCCGCTCGCAGCCGACGGCGTTGCGCCAGCGCACCGACGCAAGGCCGGGCGAGCAGGGTGGTCGGGTCGGGGCAAGCCCACCCGATCACACAGGTGACCGGCTGATTCTAGCGGTTTTCAGGAGCCCGTCGACGCCGAGCCCTCGTGGCCCCAGTCACCTAGGCTCGCAGCCAGGTACTCCTCGACCGCGCGCTCAGGCACGCGGAAGGAGCGACCCACCTGCATGGCAGGCAGGTCACCGGAATGAACCATGCGGTAGACCGTCATCTTGGACACGCGCAGCATCGCTGCGACCTCGGCCACGGTCAGGAACGAGGGGGCGCCAGATGCGCCGGAGGGAGAAGTACCCGGTGCCATGGATGCAAGGTCCCGTCTGCTGGAATCGTTGTGGGGATAGGTACTCGACGCCGCAGGCGCGCAACCCGAAGCGTCAGCGAGGTCACTATATCGTGTGCCCCACCCGCCGCACACGTTGTCAGCGCCCCCTGGCGTCACAGGCGTCGCATTTCACACAACCTGCCCCATCAGCCGCTTGCGCCACGCGCGTCATTCCTCTCCCTCCAGCGCCGCATCGGTAAACAGGCCACAATGGCGGCTGTGTCATCTCAGAGCTCACCGTCCCGCGCACCCCGCGGTGCCCGCCGTGCCGACGACGAGCCTCGCCTCGCCCGCGGGTGGCGCGCGCCGCTGCCCCTGGCCGGGTTACGGCGTCGGGATGACCGCCCTCGCCGGGTCAACCCTGAGCTGGTCTACCACCGCCACGTCGACGACGAGCAGGGCTGGCTGCGGCGACTGGTTGCACGGCTGCAAGTGCGGGCCCGGGTCGAGCGCGCCGCACGCTTCGCCCCGGCCAGACTGGCTGTGCTGGTCTTCGCCTCCATCATCGTGGCGGTCACCGCCCTGCTCAGCCTGCCGATGGCCACACCGGCCGGCAAACCCGCCGCCAGCTTCGTTGACGCGCTGTTCACCGCCACCTCCGCCGTGTGCGTGACGGGGCTGAGCACCGTGGACACGGCCACCGCCTGGTCAACCTTCGGTCAGGGAGTCATCATCCTGGGAGCCGCCGTCGGCGGCCTGGGCATCATGACCATGGCCTCACTGCTGTCCTTCGCCGTCTCGCGCCACGTGGGTCTGACCCAGCGCATGCTGGCCGCCACCGAGAACCAGTCCCGGCTGGGCGACGTCGCCTCCTTGCTTCGCGCCGTCATCTACACCGCGCTCGGCGTCGAGGCCGTCCTCGCCCTCATCCTGCTGCCGCGCTTCCTGACCCTGGGCCTGGATCCGTGGCACGCGCTGTGGTACGCGGTGTTCATGTCAGCCTCGATCTTTAACAACGCTGGCTTCGTCATCATGCCGGAGGGGCTGGCCCCCTACGCCTCGGACTGGTGGATGTGCCTGCCGATCATCATCGGCACCTTCGTCGGGGCGACCGGTTTCCCGGTCATCCTCGACGTCATGCGCCACCGCCGTCGCCCACGGCTGTGGACGCTGCACACCAAGCTCACCCTGACCACCTACCTCGCGCTGACGGTGCTCTCCTCGCTGACCATCGCCGCCTTCGAGTGGACCAACCCGCAGACCTACGGGCCTCTTTCCATGGGAGGCAAGCTGCTGACCGCGCTGCTCAACGGCGTCAACGCCCGTTCCTCCGGGCTGTCGACTATCCCGCCCGAGCACATGCACGAGGCCACCTGGTTCCTCCAGGATGCCCTGATGTTCATCGGTGGAGGATCGGCCTCCACGGCAGGCGGAATCAAGGTTTCCACCTTCGCCGTCCTGCTCCTGGCCGTGGCAGCCGAGGCGCGAGGGGACCAGGACATCGAGGCCTTCGGGCGCAGGATCACCCTGCCGACGGTGCGCCTGAGCGTGGCCGTGGCACTCATCGGTTCGGCAGTGGTCGGGATCTCCACTCTCCTGCTGCTCCAGCTCACCGACCTGTCCCTGGACCGCATCCTGTTCGAGGTCATCAGCGCCTTCGCCACGGTCGGCCTGTCCACCGGTATCACGCCGATCCTGCCCGAGAGCGGTAAGTACGTCATCATCGTGCTCATGTTCGTCGGGCGCGTGGGCACGATGACGGCCGCGAGCGCGCTGGCGATGCGGGAGCGGCGCCGGGTCATCCGCATGCCTGCTGAGCGTCCGCTCATCGGCTGAGCCGCCAGGCGACTATCCTCTAAGCAGCACCGTTCCCCTCCAAGGAGTACTGATGGCACCCTCCGTCGACCGTACCGACTCCACGCTGGTCATCGGCCTGGGGCGCTTCGGCTCGGCCGTTGCTGCCACGCTGGACAAGCTGGGCCGCGAGGTCCTCGCTGTGGAGTCCAACCCGGCGATTGTGCGCCAGTGGAGCGGACGCATCCCACTGGTGGAGGCCGACGCAACGGATATGGAGGCCCTGGAGCAGCTCGGGGCCACCGAGTTCGGCACCGCCGTGGTGGGGGTAGCCACGTCCCTGGAGGCCAGCGTGCTCATCGCAGGCAATCTCGTGGACCTGCAGACGCCGCAGATCTGGGCCAAGGCCATCTCACGGGCCCACGGACGCATCCTGCGGCGCATCGGCGCCCACCACGTGGTCTACCCCGAGTTCGACGCCGGCCAGCGCGCCGCCCACCTGGTGTCCGGACGGATGCTGGACTACATCGAGATGGAGAAGGGCGGCTTCACGATCGTCAAGATGCGTCCGCCCTCGGAGCTTCACGGCTTCACGATCGGTGAGTCCAAGGTCCGCTCGCGCTACGGCGTCACCGTCTTCGGACTCATGAGCCCGGGCGAGCCCTTCGAGTACGCCACCCCGGACACGCTGGTCTCAGCAGAGGACGTGCTGGTAGTCGGCGGCGACGCCACGCTCCTGGAGCGCTTCGCCAACCGGGCCTGAGGAAGGCGGCGCCTGGCGGCCCACACCCGCCGTTGCCGCCAGGTCATGGCCGTAGGAGACGAGGTGGTCGTCGTCGGTGCGTCAACAGCCGACGACGACCACCTCCTCTCCGTCAACAACGGCGACCAGACGCCTACATCACCCCGCGCATCGTGAAGCGGAACTCAAGCGGGCCGCTGGGCAGGCGGTACTCCGGGTGCGTCCGAGATCCCCATGAGTCGTCCCCACCCACGCCCCGGCGCATAAGCGCCGGACGCAGGACGGTGCGGCCCGTCGTCGGCAGCTCCCACGGGTGGCGGGCGTTGTCGATCTCGAAAGGCGTCCAGGGCAAGGCGGACAGCTCCATCGGCGAGCCAGGATCACAGCGCAGCTCCAGCCCGCGGCCACGCTCGTCCGTCACTCGCGCCCAGCGCACGCCGGTGTGAGAGCCAGACTCCTGTGGCGTGAGGTAGCCAGGCAGCTGTTCGCTGACCTCGGAGGTCCACACACCCAGGCGCGCTCCCCCACGGCGGTCGACGTAGCACTCGTCAGGCCCCTCGCCGTACCAGGTCAGGGTGCTCAGGGTCCCCGGCACCTGAAGGAGAGTCGACATCTCCGGCAGGTCCGGGACCTCGCCCACCGGGTCGAGGACCTGTGTGACCCCCACCGTGCCGTCCGCCTCGACCCGGTAGCGCATCGTGCAGGTAGACCCGGCAAGCCCCGCCAATTCGTAGACGAAGGTCACCTCGACGGCGTCATCCTGGCGGCTGACCGCAGGGATCACTCCCTGGCGCACCGGTCGTGAGAAGCGCGAGGCCAGCAGCCACGCCCCCTCCTCGAAGGGACCGGAGTAGCCACGCTCGTTGGCCGTCGGAGCGTGCCAGAAGCAGGGCGTGACCGGAGCGTTGAGGAGCTCATGGCCTCCGTCACGACTGCGTCCGAAGCGGTAGGACGTCAGCGCCCCGGTAATCCGGGAGAACAGGACGTCGAACCCGTCTGCGTGCACGCCGACGTTGTGTCCCCCCTCCACCAGGGTCAGCGCCCCGGACCGCGGCTGGTCGACGACGAGGGGGCCCCGCCCCCTCTCGGCAACGGCACCTGCCGAGCCGCCCGGCGCCACCTCGACCACCGCCTGGTCCCAGGCCACCTCGTGGCCCGCCAGTGCCCAGGCGGTGTCCTGGCGCAGGCGGAAGGAGACGGTGATGGTGTACTCACCGGCATCCTCGGGCACTGACAGCGGCAGCTCATACGTGGCGCTGTGGCCCGCACGTACCTGAGTGTCCAGGACGGCCTCGGCCAGCTCCCTTCCCTCGCGGGCCAGGCGCACCCGGCACTCGAAGGCCTGCGAGCCGGTGAACAGGTACCTGTTCGTCACCGTGACCAGATTGCCGTGGATCTCGGCTGACAGCCCCTGGTAGACGTGGGCCACCTCAGGGATCTTGGGTGAGGGCGTGTGGTCGGCGTAGAAGATGCCGTTGCCGCAGAAGTCGCCGTCGTGCGGCGCCTCCCCGCAGTCCCCGCCGTAGCCCCAGTAGGCCGTGCCATCGGGCGCAGTCAGCCGGATCGCCTGGTCGGCGAAGTCCCAGATGAACGCGCCCTGGAACAAGGGCTCGCGCTCAGCCAGGTCCATGTACTTGTCCACCGCGCCGAAGGAGTTGCCCATGGCGTGGGCGTACTCGCACAGGATCATGGGCTTGGAGCGGTTGGTGGCCAGGAACTGCTCCACCGTGGCGGCCGGGGTGTACATCTGGCTGACCACGTCAGTGGTCTCAGGACGCCGTGGGTCCCAGTGGACGCCCTCGTAGTGCACGGGCCGGGAGTCGAGCTGCCGGAAGAGGTCCGCCATCGCCGCGATGCCGTCGCCCCCGTAGGACTCATTGCCGCACGACCACATGAGGATGCTGGGGTGGTTCTTGTCGCGCTCGTACATCGAGCGGGCACGGTCAAGCACCGCCTCGAGCCACTGAGGCTGGTCCCCCGGGATCGAGTCCGCCAGCTCCAGCTGTCCCTGGAGGATCTGGTCCCACATCGAGTGGGTCTCCAGGTTGGTCTCGTCAATGACGTAGAAGCCGTAGCGGTCACACAGCTCGTACAGGAAGCTGTTGTTCGGGTAGTGACTGGTGCGGATGGCGTTGACGTTGGCGCGCTTGAGGGCAATGAGGTCAGCCTCGGTGCGCTCGCGGGTCATCACCCGCCCCTGCTCACCGAACTCGTGACGATTGACGCCACGGAAGACGATCCGCTGGCCGTTGATCGTGAAGACCCCGTTCTCCAGCACGAAGCGGCGCAGACCGACCTTCTGAGGGACCACCTCGCTCAGCCTGCCCTCGGCGTCCCAGACCCGCAGCGTGAGGTCGTAGAGCTGAGGATCCTCGGCACTCCACAACCGAGGCTGGTCCACCTCAATGGACAGGGTCCCTTCCTCGTCACTCTCCAGCTCACCGACCCCCTCAAGGTGGGCAGTGACCCGAGCGGATCCCTCGACGGCGGTGCGCACGCTCACGCGCGCCGTGGACAGGTCCGGGGCCACGCGCACTGAGGTCCGCAGGTCCGCCAGGTGCGCAGCCGGAAGCCTGCGTAGGTAGACCGAGCGGAACAGGCCCGAGAAGCGGTAGAAGTCCTGGTCCTCCAGCCACGAGCCCGAGCACCACTTGACCACGCGCAGCGCCAGGCGGTTGGCACCCACGCGCAGGTAGGGCGTGAGGTCGAACTCCGAGGGAGTGAAGGAGTCCTCGCTGTAGCCCACGTAGCTGCCGTTGAGCCAGACGGTGACGCAGGACTCCGCGCCCTCCAGCCGCAGCACCAGCCGCTCGCCGTCCTCCAACCCTCGTTCCAGGGTGAAGGAACGCACGTAGCTGGCAACGGGGTTGAAGTCCCTCGGAGCCGCTCCAGGCTCAAGGGCCTCGTGCCCGTCCCACGGGTACTGCGTGTTGGCGTACTGAGGGCGGTCGTATCCCAGCATCTGGATGTGGGCCGGGACCGGAGCGTCATCCCACATCGTGACGTCAACGTCGTCGCGTTCGAAGCCCTCGGGCGCAGTGGCCAGATTGGCGCTGTAGGCCAGCTTCCACACCCCGTCCAGGCAGGTCTCGAAGCTCGACTCGCCTCGCTCCACCTCTGCCTGGCTGGCGTACCAGCGGTGGTCCGAGTGCGCTGGAAGGCGCCGCTCAGCGAAGAAGGTCGGGTCAGACAGCTGCTCGTAGCCGACGACTCGGTTCATCACTTGACTGCCCCCATGATTCCGTTGGCGAAGGAGCGCTGAAGCGCCAGGAAGACGACGACGGCCGGCAGGGAGGCGATGAGGACCGCCAGCATGAGCACGCCGTAGTCGGTGACGTAGCCGGCCGCCAGGTTGGACACCAGCATGGGCATGGTCTGGTACTTGACGTTGACCAGGATGATCTTGGGCCACATGAAGTTGTTCCACGCGGCCATGAAGGTGACCACGGCCGCGGCGGCGTAGGTGGACTTCATGGTCGGCATGTAGATGCGGGCGAAGATCGCGATCTCGCTCAGGCCGTCAAGGCGCGCGGCCTCCAGGACCTCGTGCGGGAAGGATCGCGAGGCCTGGCGGAAGAGCAGGATGAGGAAGGGCGTGGACACCGTGGGCAGGATGACCGCCCACAGGGAGTTGACCAGCCCGACCTTTCCGAACAGCTGGAACAGGGGGATCATCGTTGCCGCGAAGGGGATCATCATCGCCAGCAGCAGGATCGCCATGACGACGTCCTTGCCCTTGGAGTGGTAGATCTCAAAGCCGTAGCCCGCGATGGAGCACACCAGGAGCGCGAGCACCGTGGTGAGCACGGCGATCGCCGCCGAGTAACCCAGCGCCGGGTAGACATTGCTCAGCTCCTGCATCTTGGCGAAGTTGTCGAACAGGTGGCTACCCGGCGTGAGCTTGGAGGACAGCACCTCGTTCGAGCTGTTGGTCGCTGAGACCACCATGAAATACAGCGGGAAGACGGAGGCCAGCGAGGCCACAACGAGAAAGACGTACTTGGGGACCTGACGCAGTGAGGACTTACGCATCACGCTTGTCACCAACCTTCATCTGGATGAGCGCGAGGACCGCGACGAGGATGAGAATGACGTAGGAGATCGCGGAGGCGTACCCGAAGTTCGGGCTCTTGAGGAAGGAGAGCTCGTACAGGTAGTGCGACATCGACATCGAGGTGTACGCCGGGCCTCCCTTGGTCAGGTTCCAGGACTCGTCGAAGAGCTGGAGCGTGCCGTTGGTGGACATGATCGCGGTCAGCAGGATCATGGGCTTGAGTTGGGGGACGATCACGTGCCAGAAGGCCTGCCAGGAGCTTGCGCCGTCGATCTTGGCCGCCTCGATGGTGGCCATGTCGATGTTCTGCAGGCCGGCGAGGTAGAAGACCATGTTGTAGCCGGTCCACCGCCACAGCAGTCCCAGGATGATGACCATGCGGGCGGTGCCGGCCTGCCCGAGCCAGTTGATCGGGTCGTCAATGATGTGCAGCCCCATGAGCATGTCATTCATGAAGCCGTCGTTGGCGAACAGCGTGCGGAAAACCAGCGAGTAGGACACCAGTGACACCGCGCAGGGCAGGAAGATCGCGGTACGCCACAGCCCTTTCCAGCGCAGCTTGGGGTCGTTGAGGATGACCGCCAGCACCAGGGCCAGCCCGAGCATGATCGGGACCTGGATGATGAGGTAGATGAAGGTGGTCTTCAGCGTCATGATGAAGGTCTCATCAGTGAGCAGACGCTGGTAGTTGCTCCACAGGGGCTCGGCGTAACTCAGACGCGCGCCGCGCCCGGTCTGCAGGGACAGGAGGAAGGCCTGGAACATCGGCCAGAAGCTCATGATGGTGATGAGCGCCGCGGCCGGGATGATGAAAACCCAGCCTGTGAGGTTGCGACGGCGCTCAGAGCGCGTGGCGCGAACCTTGACCGGCTGGGGGTGCTTGTCTCGCCTGAGCCCGGTTGCCGGACTCGTGACTGCTGTCGTCATTGACAATCCGTTTCTTCTACGACGGTTGCGCTGGGCGCACGGAGGACGGGAACCGCCTCAGGGGCGGGGCGGAGTACCCACCCCGCCCCTGAAGCGCGCCACTCACCCCATGGCGAACTTGGTGGTCTCCTCAGCAGACTTCAGGGCCTCGGCGGGGTCAGCCCCGCCCACGATCTGGGTCACTGCCGCAGAGATCGCGTCACGGCCCTCGTAGTAGTAGACCCCGGTGTTGATCGAGGGAACCTTCTTGCCGAAGTCGACGACGTCGGCGTAGACGGTCTGGCCGCCGTAGAACTCCACCGGCTCGTTGTAGACGGCGGACTTACCGGCCGGAATCCAGTTCGCGATCGCGCCGGAGGAGGACAGGATCGTGTCGTAGAGCTCGGTGGAGCCGGCGAAGGTCGACTTCAGGAAGTCAGCGGCCAGGTCGTAGTTGGCGTTGGAGGAGATGATCCAGGACGAGCCACCGTTGGCGCTGTAGTTGGTCGCCCCGTCCACGCCGTCGATCGCGGGCAGGTTGGTCACGGCCCACTTGCCGGACTGCTCGGTGGCGGTCTGGATGGAGCCGGAGATCCACACGCCGTTGATCGTGCCCACCACCTGCTCGCTGGTGAAGGAGGCCACGTACTCGTCCCAGGAGTTGACCTCGATGACCAGGCCCTCGTCCACCAGCTGCTTGTAGATCTCGGTGGCCTTGAGCAGGACCTCGTTGTTGGCGATGTTGACCTCACCGGAGTCAGTGAAGATCGAGGACCCGGCAGACTGGATCATCTCCATGATGAAGTCGGAGGCACCGGCCGTGCTGGAGAGCATGGGCTTGCCAGCCTTGGCCTTGACCTCCTTACCGATCTCAATGAACTTCGACCAGGTGATGTCCGTCAGGTCGTCGATGGTGTACCCGGCCTGCTCGAGGAAGTCGGTGCGCCAGGCGCCGATCGAGGTGCCGGCGTCGAAGGGCAGGCCGTAGTGAACGTCCTCGTAGAGGGAGTAGTTGACCACGGACTCGGGGAACTCGCTGAAGTCAATGCCTGACTTCTCGTAGTCGGAGAAGATGTCGGGGTAGCCCTCGATGTTCTTCTGCGTGGCCATGTTCTGCATGAGGAAGATGTCAGGCAGCTGGTCGAAGTCCTGGGACTGCGCCAGCGTGGTCAGCTTCTGCTGGACGTCATCCCAGGCCATCTCGGTGATCTCGAGCTTAAAGTCCGGGTGGTCCTTCTGGTAGATCTTCTCCGCCTCCTGCATGGCGTAGATGTTGAAGGCCGGATCCCAGGCCCAAACCTTGAGCGTGCTGCCAGAGGAGCCGCTTCCTCCACCGGATCCGGAGTCGCCGCCGCCACAGGCGGCAAGAGTGGCGGCGCCGGCAACGGCGAGCGAACCAACGAGGACCGAACGACGGGTCAGAAGTCGAGACATGTCCATCTCCTCCTTGAGATGTGGGGTGGTGGCAGCCTCCTCACTCTTTTGCGGGAAGACTGTTTACGCTCACAATGTAACTCGTCACACAGCCACGAGCAACCTTCTACGATGAGTACCGGACGTTCTTCACCCGTCGGCAACAAGCCGAAGACAGCGCCACAAAGCGCTCCCCAACCCCGAATCTCCGCGAAAAGCGACATATCCTCACCAGGGAGGCTCCACAATGACCAGCCGCCGCAACCGCGCGGTATCCATGGCCGACGTCGCCGCGAGGGCTGGAGTGTCAACGCAAACAGTGTCCCGGGTCACCAACGGGGTCGGCGCCGTGGCCCCAGCCACGCGCGAGCGGGTGCTCAGCGCGATGCGGTCCCTGGGCTACCGCCCCAACGCCGCCGCCCGGGCGCTCAAGCGCGGCAGCTTCCGCTCCATCGGTGTGGTCATGTTCGACCTGACCAAGACCGGGAACGTGGCCACCCTCGCCGCGATCTCCGACGCCGCCACGGCGCTGGGGTACACCGTCACTCTCGTCACCGAGCGCTCACGTACCTCAGCCTCCGTTTCCAGCGCTTTCACGCGCCTGCAGGAGATGGCGGTGGACGGCCTCGTCCTCGTCATCGACTCCATCCCCGACGACGGCCCCTCCTACCGCCTTCCCCGCACACTGCCGCTGGTGGTCCTTGACTCCACCGTCGTGCCCGGCCACGCTCGGATCGACACGAACCAGACCGAAGGAGCCCGGCTGGGGGTCGAGCACCTGATCGAGCTCGGCCACGCCACTGTGCACCACCTCGCCGGCCCGCTCACCTCCTCCATCGCGCGTCAGCGCGAGGCCTCCTGGCACCAGGTCCTGCTCAGCCACAACCTCCAGGTCCCGCCCGCGGTCTACGGAGACTGGACGTCGCTGTCCGGCTACCGCGGGGCCGCGAGCCTCCTGGAGGACCCAGGTTGCACAGCCGTCTTCTGTGCCAACGACGAGATGGCCATCGGGCTCATGCACGCAGCCCAGGACGCCGGGCGCAGCGTGCCCGGAGACCTGTCCGTCGTCGGCTTCGATGACATCCCCCTGGCCGGTGACGTCACTCCACCTCTGACAACCGTGCACCAGGACTTCACCGAGATGGGACGTGCCTGTATCACGCGCCTGGCCACGATGATCGCCACTGACGAGTCCGACACCGCTACCCAACTCATCCCCACCTCGCTGGTCGTGCGCGCCTCAACGGCGCCGCCGCGCTCGACGGCGCGTACCAGCTGAGCCCGACCGGCTACCTCAGCGCCCGCTCGAGGCACGCACCTGCAGCTGAGGTGCGATCGAGTGCGCGGAGCCAGCCTCGCCGTCGAGAGCCCTGAGCGCCACCTCCAGGCAGACTCGGCCCAGCTCGTCAAAAGGCTGGCGCACGGTGGTCAGCGCCGGACGCAGGAACGCCGCGCCCTCGATGTCATCAAATCCCACTACGGCAACCCTCCCCGGCACCTGGACGCCCGCGTCCCTCAGAGCCGCGAGCAGTCCGAGCGCCATGAGGTCGTTGCCGCAGAAGACGGCGTGCGGGAGGCCCTCGTCCGCCAGGCGCCGCCCCAGGGCGTAGCCACACTCGGGGCTCCAGTCACCGACCAGAAGCTCAGGCACAGCCAGCCCTGCGTCCTCCAGCGCCCCACGCCATCCGCGCACGCGCGCCTCGGCGTCGTACCAGTCCTGGGGCCCGGCCAGGTGGACCACCTGCTCGCGGCCAGTTTCCAGCAAGTGGCCGACGGCGAGCCGGGCACCCAGGTCCTGATCGACTGAGACCACGTGCATCCGCGCCGTCGGCTCCAGGCCGTCAGCAACGACGACAACGGGCAGCGCCGCCGCAATCTCGCGTAGGGCGTCTGCGGCCCAGTGCTGGGAAGCCACCGCAATGACGGCGTCAACCCCCCGGGCGACGAAGAAGCGCAGCACCCCTTCCAGACCGGCCCGGTCCGCCTCTGGCAGAGAGGCAACGAGGCAGGCGTACCCGGCGGCCCGGGCCGCCCCCTCGATGGCTGAGGTGGTGGAGGCCGGCCCTTGGAACCCTGAACCGGTGGTGACCACGCCGATCATCCGGGTGGAGTCAGTCACCAGCGCACGCGCCGCGAGGTTGGGCCGGTAGCCCAGCTCCTTGATCGCGGCCTGCACGCGTGCCAGCGTCTCCGGCCGGACGGAGTCAGGACGGTTGATAACGCGAGAGACCGTCTGGTGCGAGACACCCGCAGCCCGGGCCACGTCCATCATCCCGGGGCGACGACCGTGAGACGCCGACGTCGTCCCGGCAGGCGTCTGCTCACGAGTGCCACGCCCGCCGCCAGATCGTCTCGCTCCCGTCATAGCCCTATCTTGCCCTGGCTACGGCACGATCCGGGCACCGACAGGACCGTCACCCGCCCTCAGGCCCGAGCCTGTCCCAGCAGGTAGGCCGCGAGCGCGGAGTCGTCCTCCGCCTCCAGGCCGGCCGCCTTGGCCACCCGGTAGAGGTTCTCCGCTGCGCTGGCCACCGGCGTTGGCAGCTGGGCCACGCGGGTAAGACTTCCGACGATGCCCATGTCCTTGAGAATGACGTCCAGGCGCGAGCGCAGCTCAGGGGTACGTCCCTCCATCTGCTCCACCATGCGCGGACCGCGGTCAGCCAGCATGAAGGAGGCTGCGGCGCCGGTACCCATGACCTCGATGCAGCGCATCGGGTCCAGGCCTAAGGTCTTGGCCATCGCCAGCGCCTCGGCGGCCGCGGCGGTGTGGATGCCGCACAGGAGCTGGTTGACAGCCTTCATGTTCTGACCGGCGCCGCACTCCCCCATGTCCACGAGGTGAGAGCCCAGCGCCTGGAGCACCGGACGCGCCGCCGCGAGCGACTCCTGACTGCCTCCCAGCATGATGAGCAGCTCACCGTCGCCGGCTCGCACCGCCCCGCCGGACACAGGGGCGTCCACCAGCCCGACACCGAGGGCAGCCAGCCGAGTCTCCATGTCCAGGACGCACTCGGCACCGACCGTCGAGGTCACGACGACGACGCTGCCCTGCTTCAGGGCCTTAGCGGCGCCATCCGTTCCGAAGAGGACCGCCTCAACCTGGGGCGCGGAACGAACGGCGATGACCGCCACGTCAACGTCCTTGGAGGCCTCCGCGGCGCTCACGCAGGCCTGTGCGCCGGCCTCCTGCGCCAGGTCGCGACGCGCTTGGAAGGGGTCAAAGGCCTTGACCGAAAAGTCCTGAGCCAGGTGCGTGGCCATCGGCAGCCCCATGGCCCCCAGTCCGAGTACCGCGACCGTCACATCCGTCATCGTGCTTCTCCGCTTCCTTGTGGAGCTCGTATGTCAGCCGTTCCGCTTCCTTGCCGAAACGCCGTTAGTATGACGATACTACTTATTCGTGGCGCAGCACCCTTTACCACCGCACGTGTTCGCGCCTTTCCCCGCCCAGCCCGGGCGGTACCGCGTAGACAGACCGCGAGCCACCGAGCCGAAGCAGCTCGGTGGCCCGCAACAGGTCTGTCTCAGTGAGGCTGCGCCCGCCTCAGTCCTCCTCGAAGAGGCGGTAGGTGAACTCGTGGGACTGGCCCACCTCCAGCGTCACCAGGTCCGTACCCGAGTTGAAGGCGTTGGGCGGGCAGGTCATGGGCTCGACCGCGACTCCACACCGTCCCAGGTGCTCGCCCGAATAGATCTGCACCCACGGCACGTCAGAACTCATGACGGCGGTATGTCCGCCCTCACCGCCCGTCAGGCGCACCTGCCACTGGCCGTCAGGAAGGCCGGTGTAGGCATTGTCCGTGGAGGTCTGTCCCACGAGACGCCCCTCACGCCAGTCCCAGTCGGTTCCCGCGATCTCGCGCTCGCCGGCCGGTGCCATCGTGTCCGGCTCCACATCCAGGACCCGCTCGGCCGGAACCGTCAGCACGCACTTATCCAGCGCGACGCCACGGGTGAGGTAGGGGTGGCAGGAGACGCCGTAGGGGGCGGGTGCGAGCACGCCGTCGACCTCCGGTGCTCCGGCCACGTTGGCCGCCGGTGCGGCAGCGGCACCAAGGTTCGTTGACGTCGTGGTGACTGTCAGGCCCCGCTCGGCGTCCAGGGCGAAGCAGACCGTGACCTCCAGGGCCCAGGGGTAGACGTAGGAGGGCATGAGCGTCAGCTCCAGCGTGACCTCGCTACGCGGCCCAGCGGCGTCATCCTCGCCAGTCTCCGAGGCCACCTGGAAGTCACACCACCCCACGAGCCCGTGCAGCGCCGAGCCGGTGTCAGGCTCGTTGCACGGGACAAGGAAGTCTGCGCCGGCGTAGGTGTAGGTGGAGTCCTTGATGCGGTTGGGCCAGGGCACCAGAGTCTTGCCCTGCCACGCGGCAGGAAGAGTCCGCTCGGCATCGAAGGGGACGACGACGTCTCGACCCTCGCGGCGTAGGTGGACGAGCGTGGCGCCCGAGGTAGCAATGCGAGCCTCGTAGGGGTCGGCAACCAGGTCGATGAGCTCTCCGTTGATCATGCTGCTCCTCGCTAGCAGTGGAATGGCGCCAGGCGCCGGGTCGGTATGGGGTCTCGCGACGTCGCGTGAACGCTCACGATCCTAGTCTGCGCGACGAGGGCGAGGGCTCATGGGCTGGTGCCGGAGCCTGCCCGCAGGCACCGGCACCAGGCATGAGCCCCCGCCCTCATGGGCTGGGCCTACTGGCCACCCAAGCCCGTGGTTGCCACAGCCTTGATGATCTGGCGCTGGAAGACCATGAACAACAGGGTCAGCGGCAGCGCCGCGATCATGGCCGAGGCCATGGTCTGGGCATAGATGATGCCGTAGGCGTTCTTCACCGTGGACAACCCGACCGGCAGGGTCATGAGGTCAGGGTTGTTGGTGACGATGAAGGGCCACATGAAGTTGTTCCATGCTCCGATGAACACGAAGATCGCTACCGCCGTCACGATGGGCCGTGAAATCGGCAGGATGACGTTCCAGAACAGGCGCCAGTTGCCAGCACCATCCACCCGGGCAGCGTCCTCGACCTCCTGGGGCACCTGGTCAAAGTACTGCTTGAAGATGTAGACCATCATCGGAGCGATGGTCTGGGGCAGGATGACACCAGCAAAGGTGTCCACCAGGTTGAGGGCGTCCATCTCCTTGAACAGGGGGACGATGAGGATCTGGCCCGGCACCATGATCAGCGCGATGGTCAGCAGGAACAGCACTCGCCGACCGGCGAAGACCGTCCGGGAGAAGGCATATCCGGCCAGGGCGCAGATGATGACCGTCAGCACCGTGACCGCAGCCGCGATGAGGAAGGTGTTACCCATCCAGGTAAAGACCTCACCGCGTTCGAAGACCACGCGGTAGTTCTCCAGGGTGAACCCGCCTTCGGGGAACCACCTCAGCGGCAGGGACTGCGCCTGGTTCTCGGTCTTGAGCGAGGTGTCAATCGCCCAGGCCAGCGGCAGCAGCCAGCTGGCGGCCAGGAAGGCGAGGATGGCGAAGGCCACCACCCTGGCCACCTTGGACTGCCCGAGCAGGAGCCCTCGGGTACGACGTGTCTCAGCCCGACGCTCCGCCCGGGAGCGAGCCATCTGGGCGAGCCAGGGGTGGGTCGATGCGGAGGTGGAGATCGTCTCAGCGCTCATTGTTCTTGCCCTTCCGCGAACGGGTCACCATCTGGAAGACCACCGTGATGACGATGACGACGGCGAAGAAGATGTAGGACATCGCCGAGGCATAACCCATCCGATAGTTCGTGAAGCCGGTGTCATAGATGTACTGGAGGATCGGGCGGGTCGAGCCCTCAGGCCCGGAGCCGCCGTTGAAGGCGATGAACATCTGGTCGAAGATCTTCAGCGACGCGATCACCTGCAGCGTGGCCACGAGCACCGTGGTCCCGCGCAGCTGAGGCAGGGTCACCGACCACAGCTTGCGCCAGAATCCTGCGCCGTCGACCTCGGCGGCCTCGTAGAGCAGGTCCGGGATGGCCTGGAGACTGGACAGGTACAGCAGGAAGTTGAAGCCCACGGTCCACCACACGGTGAGGATGACCATGGACCACATGGCGACGTCGACATCCGTGAGCCAGCCGACCTTGTCCAGGCCCATCTGCTCGATCCAGTAGTTGATGAAACCGACGTCAGAGTTGAACAGCCAGGTCCACACCTGAACCACGACGGCCACCGGCAGCAGGTAGGGAGCGAAGAAGGCCAGGCGCCAGAACCACTGGCCGGGGATACCGATGTAGACCAGGAGGGCCATGACCAAGGCGATGAGGACCAGCGGGATGGTGCTCATGACGGTGAAGGCCACGGTGTGCCCCAGGGTCTGCCACATGGTGGCGTCCCCGAAGGCCTCGACGTAGTTGTCCAGGCCGACCCATCCACCGTTACCCATGAGGGACTGCTCGGTGAAGGACAGCCACAGCCCGTACAGGATCGGCAGGATAAGGAAGAGGGCCGCAACGATGAGGAAGGGCACGAGGAAAGGCAGGCCTGAGCCCAGCCGCTTGACGGAGGACTGAGAGGCCCTTGCAGCCTCAGCGTGACGCGCTGAGCGCGAGGAGGTACTGACTGACATGATGCGTTGCTCCTCGTCTCTCAGGCGGGCGGATTCTGGGCGAGCATGGCATCGAGGCGATCCATAAGACCGTCCACGGCCTGCTCGGCCGTCAGGGAGTGGGACAGCCAGCACGACTGCATGACCTCAGCCACGCGCGCCTGGAAGTCAGCTCCGGAACCGGTGAACCAGGAGGCCGGCTCGAAGACCGCCTCGTCCATGGCGTTGGCGTAGTGAGACTGCGGGACCAGATCCTGGTACTCGGCCGAGTCCGTAACCTCCAGGTTGGCGGGAGTGTGTCCACCGCCAGCCCAGTCAAGGGAGTTCTTAAGCATCCCGGCAACCACCTCGTACGCGGCGTCTCGGCGCGTCTCATCCACCTTGTCCTGGTGCGGCAGCACGAAGGTGTGGCAGTCGCCAAAGGTCGCCGGCGTGCCGAAGATGGTCGGCATCGTCATGACGTCAAAGGGGATCTCGGCCTTCTTGAAGGAGGGAAGCTCCCAGTTACCCATGAAGGTGATTCCGGTACGTCCCGTCGAGAAGGAGGCGATGGCACCGCCGTAGTCCATATCCGGATCGGCGATCTGACCATCGAGCATGTCAGCGATGAACTGAGTGACCTCCACAGCCGCCTCACGGTCCAGGTCAGCCTTCTTACCCGGGGTGAGAGTCGCCGTCGCCCCGGTCTGGTAGTACAGGCCCCACCACATGCGGCACACCTGAGCGCCGTCGCCGGTGTAGCCGTAGGAGATGCCCTGCCCACCGGTGACTGCCGCCAGTGCGCGCCCGGCCTCCAAGAAGGCCTCGGGCGAGTCCAGCCCACTGGGCTTGCCGCTGGCGTCCAGCAACCCAGCCTGCTCGCACAGCTCGGTGTTGTAGAACATGAGGAAGGCGTGGAAGTCCAGGGGAACGGCGAACTGCTTGTCGTTGACGAAGCACTTGTCCCACAAGGCGTCGGAGAACATGTCCCGGGTGATGCCGTGCTCGGCGAGCCGGTCCAGATCCCAGGTGTCAAGCAGACCGCCGGGGGCGTAGCCCACCACACGCGTTGCGTGCATGACGGCGAGGTCTGGCGAGCGCCCACCCACCGAGGACATCGCGAGCTTGGTGTAGTAGGGGCCTCCCCAGGTCAGTACCACCGGATCAATCTCGATCCCAGGGTTCTGGGAACCGACGGTGTTCATCATCTCCTGGAAGACGCCACCGTCACCTCCTGTGAACAGGTGCCACAACTGGACCTTGGTACGGTCCTGCGCCGAGGCGTTGGAGCAGCCCGACAGCAGCCCTCCTCCCGCGACAGCGGCGCCGCCGAGCATGGCAGCGGTCAGGAAGCTGCGCCGGCTCGGCATTCCCCGGCCGGGGACCCAGAGCTGACTCATCATTGACCTCCTCGTCAATGAGTGCTGATAAGGATGTGTGTCGCGCAGCGTTCTTGCGCGCGACTGGCCGGTGCTCGTCGGGGGTGGGGACGCTGCCTGGGGCCGCCAACCGGCTGACGACCCCAGGCAGCGGGCGCTCAGGCCAGCTCGACTGCGAGCCAGCTGGCAGGAGGCAGCGTGGTGGTGAGCACGCCGTCGGACAGCTCCACGGCGTGGGGCACGGGAGCGACGGCGTCAGGGTTGTCCGCCGTGTTGACGGCGTCCAGGTCCTCAGGTGCCAGGATCTGAGCCTTAACGACGCGGCTGACGCCCAGGCTGGCGAGGGCGGCGCTGAGGTCCACCGGCTCAGTCAGCGAGCGGTTGAGGGCCAGCAGGGAGCCGGTACCGGTCTCCTTGTCCCAGGTGACGACGGCGTCGAGCTGGTCGACCTCGCCGTAGCGCTCGGTGCTGGTGCGGGCGGTCTCGACGACGGCGTCATAGGCCGTGCCGCGAGCGATCCGCGAGCCGATGGAGAAGGGGTAGAAGGTGGTCTGGCGCCAGGCCCGTCCGCCCTTCTCCGTCATAATCGGGGCGATGACGTTGACGAGCTGGGCGATGCACGCCGCCTTGACGCGGTCGGCGTGGCGCAGCAGGGAGATGAGCATGCCGCCCAGAGCCAGGGCGTCAGCACCGGTGTAGACGTCCTCAATGCGCTTGGGGGCGAAGGGCCAGTCATCGGTGGCGAAGCCGTGCTCCATGGAGTTCCACTCCGCCAGGCGCCACACGTTCCACTCGTCGACGCTGATCTTGATCTTCTTGTCCGAGCGCTTCTTGGCACCCACGGCGTCCGCGGTGGCGATGACGCCGTCGATGAAGCGGTCCATGTCATAACCGGCAGCCAGGAAGCTGGCGCGGTCCTGGACGTCGGGGTCGACGTAGCGGTGCATGGAGATGTAGTCGACCTCGTCGTAGTTGAGGTCGAGGATGGTGCGCTCCCAGTCGCCGAAGGTGGGCATCTCCCAGGCCGAGGAGCCGCAGGCCACGAGCTCCAGGTCCTGGTCCATCATCTTCATGGCGCGGGCGGTGGAACCAGCAAGGTAGGCGTAGTCCTCGGCGTTCTTGTGGCCGACCTGCCAGGGGCCGTCCATCTCGTTGCCCAGGCACCACATGCGCACGTTGTAGGGCTCGGCGTGGCCGTTGTCCCGGCGCATGTCCGAGTACTGGGTACCAAGCTCACCGTTGGTGTAGTCGAGGATATTGACGGCGTCCTCCTCGCCACGGGTGCCGAGGTTGATCGCCATCATCGGCTCAACCTCTGCCTGACGGCACCACTCCATGAACTCGTCCAGCCCGAAGGAGTTGGGCTCGGTGGAGTGCCAGGCCAGCTCGCGGCGGGTGGGACGCTCGGCCACCGGGCCGATGCCATCCTCCCAGCGGTAGTTGGACACGAAGTTGCCGCCGGGGTACCGGGCCACCGTGATGCCGAGCTCGCGCACGAGCCCCATGACGTCCTGACGCAGGCCGTGCTCGTCAGCGGTGGGGTGGTCCGGCTCGAAGATGCCGGTGTAGACACACCGACCCATGTGCTCCACGAGGACGCCGTACATGCGGCGGTCGATCTGTCCGATAGGGCGGTAGGCGTCAACAGCAATACGTGCCTTAGCCATCAGGGCCTCCTTCAGCTCCGGGTTCGTCAAGCTCGCCAGCGGCGCGCGAACGACTCCTGCACCTGGCGGCAGGGCAAGGTTCTCGCAACACTTCATCGTTGTCAACAGATTTGCCCAGACGAGACCCCAAAGTTCGATATTTCGAAAGGAATATCAGCGAATCACTGGATGTACCCCATATGACATCGTTGAACATGTCATCGCCCACAATTCACGATGCATGTGAGTACACTGCTGCCATGACCTCCAAGATTCTCGACGTTGCCGCCCTCGCTGGCGTGTCAGCGAAGACCGTCTCGCGCGTGGTCAACGATGAACCTGGAGTCTCCGAATCCACTCGCCGCAAGGTCCTGGAGGCGGTGGCCCGCCTGGACTACTCCCCCGATCGTGCCGCCACCTACCTCCGCACCGGGCGCTCGGGGGTGATCGGCCTGGCGGTCCCGGAACTGGGCCAGCCCTTCTTCGCTGAGCTCGCCGACCGCATCGCCACCACCGCCGCCCGCCACCACCTGTCCGTGGTCCTCGGCGTGACCGGACAGCATGGTGAGGCCGAGGAGGACTTCCTCAACCGCCACGTGGAGCTCGACGGCGTCATCCTCTACTGGCAGGGTCTGGGACCACAGCGTCTGAGCACTGAGGCTAGACGGCGCCCGATCGTCATCCTGGGAGAGAACAAGCATGACGACGTCGACCGCGTCACCATGGGCAACGACCTCGGAGTACGACTGGCCCTGGCCCACCTGCTGGCACTCGGCCGCGAGCGCATCGCCGTGATCGGTATGCCCGAGGCCGGCACGCCCAGCCACGGTGCCGCCCGCGCACGCTCCGAAGCCTTTCGCCGCGCAGCCGCCGAGCTGGGCCTGGAGCCTGACCCGAGTCTCCTCGTCGCCTCAGACGAGTGGCGCCGTCCCGAGGGAGCGGCAGCGGTGCGCTATCTCCTTGACCAGGGACGCCGCTTCGACGCTGTCCTGGCGTTCAACGACGGCCTGGCGCTCGGAGCCTTGCACGAGCTCAACCGTCAGGGCGTCCATGTCCCGGACGAGGTCGCCGTGACTGGCTTCGACAACCTGGAGATCTCCCGCTTCTCCGTCCCCTCCTTGACCACCGTGTCCCCGCGCCTGAGCTCCTATGCCGACGACGCCGTCGACCTTCTGCTCCAGCGCCTCGCCGATCCCGCGCTTCCCCCACGCACCATGGTGGAGGACGTCACGCTCCTGCCCCGCGACTCCACGATTGGAGGTCGAGGCCTATGGGCACACGCGTAACGATGCACGAGGTCGCGCAGGCCGCCGGAGTCTCCACCAAGACGGTCTCCAACGTGCTGCGCGGTGCCGGTGGCGCTTCACAGAGCACCCGCCAACGCGTGCTCGAGACCGCCACGCGGCTGGGCTACCGGGTCAACTCCGGCGCGGCCGCTCTGCGCTCGGGCCGTCACGGCGCCGTCGCCCTGGCCATTCCCACCTTGCAGCAGCCGATCTTCGCGGACCTCGCCTCCCAGCTCATGCGCACGGCTGGCGATATGAGGGTCGTCCTGGAGCTGACCGGTGGGGAGCGGGAGCGGGAGCTAGCACTGCTAGCGGGATCGTGGCGGCGTCAGTGCGACGCACTCATCCTGCTGCCTCGCGCCATCGACCCGGCCACGCAGGCCGAGCAGGCTGAGGGAGTCGTCCTCGTGGCCGAGGACGGGCCGGCCCACCTGTCCCGCATCAGCTGCCCAGTGGCAGCCCAGACCGTGATGGTCGCCGGGCACCTCCAGCAGCTTGGATGCACCCGCGCGGCGGTGCTGGGCGTCAGCGAGCCAGCCGACCGATGGACCGAGACCTGCGCCCGGGGCCTGCGTGCGGCAGGGATCGACGTCCCCCCGGAGGCCGTGATTCGTCTGACCGAGCCCGATAGCGTGCGCGGGGGCGTTGAGGCTGTCACGAGGCTGCTTCATCAAGGGCCGCGCGTGGAGGCGATCGTCTGCCACAACGACGCCGTCGCCTCCGGAGCCGCAGCCACGCTGCAGCGGCGAGGGGCTCGTCTGCCCGAGGACGTCGTCGTCATTGGGCGGGGCGACACTGAGACCGCCGCCTTCGCCTCCCCTGGGATCACGAGCGTGTCCTGCGGGGCCCAAGCCCTGGCCGGTGAGCTCGTCAGAGTCGTCACCGAGATGCTCAAGAGTCCTTCAATCCAGCCTGAAACTGTTGAGGTTGCACCGCTCCTCGCGATCCGCGAGTCCTCCGCGGTCTCCTCGCTCTCCAGCCTTCCCGACCGCGAGGACCGCAGCTCGTTGCCGGGGTCCTATCCAGCCGCAGAGCCTCGAGGCTGAGGCCCTGTTCCGTTACTCCGAGAGGACACTCATGACTGCCACCACCCTTCACGAGGACCCCACGCTGGGCCACCCCTTCCCCCAGCTGCGCCGTACCTCGTGGCTCTCCCTCAACGGCCCCTGGGGTTTCGCCTACGACGACGCCCGCACCGGGGTGCGCCAGGGCTTTCCTGCCACCGGGGTCACGGACCGCACGATCACGGTCCCCTTCCCTCCCGAGAGTGCCCTGTCCGGCATCGGGGACACGTCTTACCACCCGGTGGTGTGGTACTCGCGCACCCTGGGGGCGCATGAGCTGGCTGGCCTGAGGGAGCAGGCGGGGGAGGCCGGGCGTGTGCTCCTGCACTTCGGCGCCGTAGACTACCGCGCCAGCGTGTGGGTCCAGGGTCAGCACGTGGGCGACCATGAGGGCGGGCACGTCCCCTTCACCCTCGACGTCACGCACGCCCTGCCCGCCCAGGGTGAGGCGCTGGTCGTCGTGCGCGCTGAGGACGAGCCGCTGGACGTGGGCCAGCCGCGCGGCAAGCAGGAGTGGCAGGAGGAGCCTCACGGCATCTGGTACTCACGCACCACCGGTATCTGGCAGACCGTTTGGCTGGAGGCCGTACCCGCCCTTCACCTCACTGAGATCGCCTGGACGCCATCGAGGGCCTGCGACGCAGTCACCTTGGAGGTCTCGCTGAGCGCCATGGCGCCAGCAGGCACGACTCTGCGTGCCGAGCTGAGCCTGGACGGACGCCCGCTCGCGGCTGCCAGCACCCGGCTTCCCGCTACAAGCACCGCCCGGCTCACGGTGGATCTGCGCGAGATGGTCCACGGCCAGCACTACGAGGAGCTGCTGTGGTCGCCCGAGCACCCCAGGCTGATCGACGCGATCGTCACGCTGGAGCCGGCAGGCCCGGCCAGTGCCGACCGTATCGAGAGCTACCTGGGCCTGCGCAGTGTGGGGGTGGAGAAGGACCGCTTCCTGCTCAACGACCGTCCCTACTACGTGCGCAGCGTCCTGGAGCAGGGTTTCTGGCCGGACTCCCACCTGGCTGCCCCCAGCGACCAGGCGCTGCGGGACGAGGTGGCGCTGATCAAGGAGCTGGGCTTTAACGCCGCCCGTATCCACCAGAAGGTGGAGGACCCTCGCTTCCTGTACTGGGCCGACCGCCTGGGGCTGCTCATCTGGGGAGAGATCGCCGCGCCGTACGAGTTCACGATCCAGTCCTTGCCGCGTCTGGTGGCCGAGTGGAGCGCGGCGGTGCGCCGCGACCGGGCCCACCCGTGCATCGTCACCTGGGTGCCGATCAACGAGTCCTGGGGCGTCCAGCACATCGGCAACCGGGCGGACCAGCAGGCCTTCTCTCGCGCGATCAGTGACCTCACCCGCGCACTGGACCCCTCGCGCCCGGTGATCTCCAACGACGGGTGGGAGCACACGAGCTCGGACATCATCACGATCCACGACTACGACCCGAACAACGTGTCCGTGCGCGAGCGCTACGCCAGCGCCGAGGCCCTGGACCAGGTCCTCGACGGCTTCGGCCCCTCCGGCCGCAAGACGATGGCCTCGGGGCACGCAGCGCCCGAGCAGGCGCCGGTCATGGTCAGCGAGTTCGGCGGCATCCGCTACGTCACGGACGACGGCGCTACCTCCTGGGGCTACACAACGGCCTCCGACCCCGAGGACTTTGAGGCGCGGCTGGCTGAGGTCTTCGAGGCGCTGCACGCCTCGCCGGTGCTCTGCGGCTTCTGCTACACCCAGATCACGGACACGATGCAGGAGGCCAACGGCCTGGCAGACGCCCAGCGACGCCCGAAGATCCCAGCCGAGCGGATCCGAGACATCGTGGTGGGCACGCACCCGACCGAGTAGCGCAGTCGGCTAGCCCAGTCGCCGCCATGGACTGACCGCGAAAGCCACGACCGACCACCGCACTTGCGTCAGTACGGTGGTCGGTCGTGGCTTTTGCGGTCGCGGGGAGGAGCGCGCTCGGCTCAGGCCTGGTTCAGGCGGTAGTAGACCTGGTTGAGGCGCAGGTTCTGGGTGAAGCTGCGCGTCGTCGTCGACTCATCAATGACGGCCAGCTCCATCTGCGCGATCTCGGCCAGGTCCTGCCAGGTCTCCAGCGTGGTGGCGGTGGACATGACCGTGTGGTGAGCCGCACCGGACATCATCCAGCACTCGGTGGAGGTGTGGAAGTCAGGAGCCGGCTCCCACACAGCGCGCGCCACGGGAAGCTTGGGCAGCGGCTCGTCGGGGCCGACGACCTCCACGACGTTGGCAGTCAGGCGGAAACGCTCGCGCATGTCAGACATGGCGACGACGATGCCCGGACCGCGGTCGGCGTCGAAGACCAGGCGCACCGGGTCCTCACGGTCGCCGATGCCCAGCGGGTGGATCTCAAGGCGGGGCTTGGACTCGGTCAGCGACGGGCAGACCTCGAGCATGTGAGCGCCCAGGATCTTCTCCTTGCCCTCACGCATCTCGTAGCAGTAGTCCTCCATGAGGGAGGCGCCACCGGGCAGGCCGTAACCCATGACCTTGGCCGCGCGCACGAGGATGGCTGTCTTCCAGTCACCCTCCGCTCCGAAGCCGTAGCCGGCAGCCATGAGGCGCTGGACGGCCAGGCCCGGCAGCTGGCGCAGACCGCCGAGGTCCTCGAAGTTCGTGGTGAAGGCGGCCGCGCCGTGCTCCTGGAGGAAGCGACGCATGCCAGCCTCGATACAGGCACCGTAGCGCAGGGACTCGTGACGCTCGCCGCCGGGCAGGAGCTCGGGGACGATCTCGTAGGCCTCCTGGTACTCGGCGATCAGCTCGTCAACCTCGGCCTCGCTGACGGCGTCGACGACGGCGACCAGATCATTGACGCCCCAGGTGTTGACCGAGACGCCCAGGCGCAGCTCCGCCTCGGTCTTGTCACCCTCGGTGACGGCGACGTTGCGCATGTTGTCCCCGAAACGCACCAGGCGGGTGTGGTGCAGGGCGTCCCAGCCGGCGGCCGCGCGGACCCAGGTGCCGATCTTGGCCTGGGTGGCGGGCTGGGTGGCGTGGCCGACGACGACCTTCCTCGGCTGACCCAGGCGCGAGAGGATGTAGCCGAACTCGCGGTCTCCGTGGGCGGCCTGGTTGAGGTTCATGTAGTCCATGTCGATGGTGTCCCACGGCATGGCGGCGGAGTACTGGGTGTGCAGCTGCAGGAGCGGCTTGGCCAGGGCGTCGATACCGAGGATCCACATCTTGGCGGGCGAGAAGGTGTGCATCCAGGCGATGATGCCGATGCAGGACTCGTCCGCGTTGGCCTCCAGCATGGCCGTGCGGATGGAGTCGCGGTCCTTCAGGACCGGCTTCCACACGATCTTGACCGGAATCGACTCGGCCTCGTCGAGCCATCGGGCCACCTGCTGGGACTGGTCGGCGACCTGGGCGAGGGTCGCCTCGCCGTACAGGTCCTGAGAACCGGTCAGGAACCAGATCTCCTTGCCGTCAAAGGGGTTGGGCAGTGCTGTAGCCATCGCGTCTCGCTCCTGGTGACTGATCGTGGTGTGGTCCGGCTCGCGCCGGGAAGGCGTTGCGTCGCAGAGGCGAGGCGGGCACATCGCTGGGCTCCGCAAAGCGCTGCGGCGGGTCCGACCGATGCCGGACACTCCAATTGTGAACGTTCACTTTCGCTCGGTCAAGTTCTCCTTCGCGCCTTCGAGGCCTCCCTACCCCGACGGCCGTAGGCTCCTGCCGGCGACACTGACGTCCCGTGCCGCTCCGTTCGGCGACCCCTGCCAAGCCGGACTGGATCCACCCCGATTGGAACCCTTCCACCATGGCCTTCTTTGACCTGCCACTGCAGGAGCTGGAGTCCTACTCCCCCGCCATCTCAGAGCCGACAGACCTTGACGACTTCTGGGCCACCACCCTGGCAGACAACGCGTTCGACCCCGCCAGCGTGACGGCGGTGCCGGTCGACTCGGCGCTGTGCACCGTCGTCATCCACGACGTCACCTTTGGCGGCTACGCAAATGATCCGATCAAGGCCTGGCTCATTACGCCTGCCGATACCCAGGGTCCCTTGCCCGCCGTCGTCGAGTTCCTCGGCATGGGCGGCGGCCGGGGCTTCTCCTTTGAGCACCTGCGCTGGGCGAGCGCCGGCTACGCCCACCTGGTCATGGACACGCGCGGCGAGGGAGGCCACTGGGGCTCAGGCGGCCAGACGCCCGACCCCCATGGCAACGGCCCCATGGTCCCCGGCTTCGTCACCCGAGGCATCCAGGACCCCGAGGGCTACCTGTGGCACCGCCTGTTCACTGACGCGCACCACGCCGTCGAGGCAGCCGCGACGCTCCCCCAGGTCGACGCCAGCAGGATCACCGTCACCGGCGTCTCCCAGGGCGGCGGCATGACGATCGCAGCTGCGGCGCTCAACCACCGTGTCATCGCCGCCATGCCTGACGTCCCCTTCATGTGTCACCTGCAGCGAGCGGTCGGCCTGACCGACGCCGGCCCCTACCCGGAGGTCGTGCGCCTCCTGCACACTCACCGCGACGAGGCCGAGCAGGTCATGCGAACCCTGTCCTACTTCGACGGTGCCGCACTGGCGCGCCGGGCACAGGCCCCCGCTCTGTTCTCCACCGGCCTCATGGACACCACCTGCCCGCCGTCAACCGTCTTTGCCGCCCGCAACAAGTGGGGCGAGCTCGCCGACGCCGTCGCCGCGCCTGGCACGGTCACCTCGCCCCGTCCCGTGGCCGAGATCCGGGTCTACCCGTACAACGGTCACGAGGGCGGCGAGGCCTACCAGTGGCGCGAGCAGGCGGCCTGGCTCGCAGACCTGCTCGCCGCTACCCCTTCCTGACGCTCGCTACCCCTTGAGGTCTTTCGCTGCCCCATAGCGCGCGCTAGTGGGGCAGCGAAGACCTCAAGGGGTAGCAGACGTGGCGTTGGGGGTCGGTGCGATCACCACACCCGCACGCGGCTCGCACCGGCCTTCAGCGAGACGAGCGGACCAGCCGGGTAGGAGGACTCGTGGTCCTTGACCTCACCCACCAGGTCCACGTCCGCAAACAACGCGCTACCATCCGGGTTCTCAAAGGTCTGGTCCGGGTACCAGGCCCGCCCCAGCTCACTGCCCGTAACAGTCTTGACCGAGGTGGAGGCGATGGCCTCAGGCAGCTCGGCAACGAGGTAGACCGCCTCGCCCTCGGTCTCCAGGTGAGCGCTGGCCTGACCGATGTGAACCGGGCGCTCCTCGGACTCGTAGGCAGGAGCGTCGTTGCCGTAGGCGTTGTCCCGGATGAAGACCGGCAGGGGCGCTCCCTCGAAACGCTCGTGGTCACCCTTGGAGGGGTCGTTGACGAGCTCCAGGTAGGCCTCGACTCCGGCCGGGTGGCCGTCGAACAGCGCGGTGCCGTTAGAGATCTTGCGGTGCGAGGGCGGGTTGACGAAGGACTCCTCCCCCACCGTGGCGAGGAACAGGTTGCCGATGTAGCGGTCATCCCCACCACGGATGGCGGCGTAACCGGCCGGCTGGGTGGAGTGCGGCAGGTGGTAGGGCGTCGGGCGCTCGATGATCGGCTGGTTGGCAACCACACCGAGCACGAGGTTGTTAACGTAGGCGCCACCCTGGGAGTGTCCCTCCAGGGACACGTCCGAGGAGAAGACGTTGTGGTCCACCACGTAGGGGCCGTGGCTGACCTCGATGAACAGGTCGCGGGCGTTGTCCTTGAAGACGTTGCGGGTCACGCGCGTGCCCTGCGCCTCCCAGTCCAGCCAGATACCCAGCGTGCACTCCTCAATGAGGTTGTGCCGGATCACCGTGTCCAGGGCCGCGTGCAGCTTGATACCCGCGATCTCGTAGCCGTAGAACTCGTGCTTGGTCGCGATGTGGTGGATGTGGTTGTCCTCGATCGTGGAGAACACGCACCCCAGGTGCCCCACCACGGCGTTCTGGCCACAGTCGTGAATGTGGTTGCGACGCACCACGTGCGAGCCGATGAGGTCCTTCGACCACCCGATGTGGAAGGCGGAGTAGACGGCCTCGAGCTGGTACTGGTAGCCGGGCTTGTCCAGACGCTCCGTGGCCCAGTTGTGCCCGGAGGAGTTCTCCTTGCCCAGCGAGACCGCCGAGCACTTGGCGTCGTGGATGTCGCAGTCCTCAATGACCCAGCCCTTGGCCCAGTTCGGGCCGATCAGACCCGGCTGGTCCGCCGTCGGAGGAGCCCACGGGGTGGCCGCCTGGGCCAGCTCCAGGCCACGCACGGTGATGTAGTTGACGTGGTGGACCGTGGGGTAGAAGACGCTGCGGCGCACGTTGATCTCCACGAGCTCCTTGCGCGGGTCCGCGCCCCGGAAGTTCGCCCAGATCGTCGTCGTCTCATCTGCCACCTCAGCGAACCAGACGTAGGGAGTCTGGTCAGGCTCGCGCACCGGCTCGGCCACGCCGGTCCAGCGGTCGTAGTCCTCGGTGCGGCGTTCGGCGGTATCCACCTCCTCACGGCTGGTGACCTCGTAGAAGCTCTTGCCGTTGAGGTAGACCTCGCCCAGGTGCTTGCGCGGAGCGGTTCGCGAGGCGTAGACGGTCCAGTCGCCCTCGACCTCGATCGCGAAGGGGTTGAACTCGCCGAACAGGGTGTTGGGAACCTCGGCCTTCCACACCGTGGAGTCCGAGCCGCCCTCCTGCACCCAGTCAGTCACCTGCTCGGAGCCCTTGATGACGGCGTGCTCGCCAGGAGCGGCCTCGAAGGTGATCCGGCGGTCGTCACTGCGGCCGGTGCGCGTGGGCTTGACCCACTCGCGGTAGACACCCTCGTGAATCTGGACGGTGTCACCCGGGTAGGCCGCAGCCACGGCCCGGTTGATCGTGCGGAACGGAGCCTCGGCCGAGCCGTCAGCGGCGTCGGAGCCAGAAGGCGAGACATGGAGAACAGGGGACATCGTTGTCTCTTTCGTGATGAATGCGAAGACGGACGTGGGGTTCGGTGACCGGCCGCCACGCGGGGCGCACCGGGTCGTTAAGGTTGGGGGCGGGGCCACGCTGCGGAGCACAGCCCCGCCCCACTGCGGCAGCATCTACTTGCCGACGCCGGCCGTCAGACCGGCCACCATCTGCCGGCGCCCGACGGCGTAGGCGATGATGAGCGGCAGTGCGGACAGGACAACGGCAGCCAGGATCGCGGGCGTGTCCGAGCTGAAGGAGCCCTGGAAGTTCCACAGGGACAGCGGCAGCACGCGCTTGTCCGCGCTCTGGGTCAAGATGAGTGGGAACAGGAAACCGTTCCACACGTTGAGGGCGTCGTAGATACCAACGGTCACCAGAGCCGGCTTCGACAGGGGCGCCGCCAGGCGCCAGAGCATCTGCCAGTCAGTGGCGCCGTCGACCCGCATCGACTCGAACAGCTCCTTGGGAACGTCACGTAGGAAGTTCGTCAGGATGAGCACCGAGATCGGGATCGCGAAGGCGATCGAGGGCAGGATGAGGGCCCACAGGGTGTCATACAGCCCGAGCTGCACGATGAGGTAGTAGACCGGGACGATCGTGGCCTGGATCGGGATAGCGATCCCAAGCAGGAACAGCGAGAAGATCCTGTCAGAGAAGCGGGTGCGGCTTCGGACAATGACGTAGGAGGCCATGAAGGAGATGATCAGGACGATCGCCACCGTTGCCAGCGTCACCAGCACGGAGTTGATGAAGTAGGTGGCGAAGTCGTTCTGGAACACCGAGACGTAGGCGCGCAGCGTCGGGTTGCTCGGCAGCGACAGTGGGTTCTCGACGTAGTAGTCGGCCTGCGAGCGCAGCGAGGTGACGACGATGTAGTAGATGGGGACGATGGCGACCGCCAGCCACAGCCAGCCGAACAGCCCGCCCACGATGTTGGGGCGCTGCCCTCCTTGACGCTTGAACATCAGACAGCCCCTTCCATCGTCGACTCCATCTTTGAGCTACCCGACAGCTTGTTGAGCAGGTAAGAGATCGTCAGCCCCACGACCACGAGAAGCACACCGATCACGGCGGCACCACCCATGTTGTAGGAACGGAAACCAGTGAGGTACATGTCCAGCGGAAGCACCCTGGTGGCGTTTCCGGGGCCACCAGCCGTCATCACGAAGATGAGGTCGAAGTAGGTCAGCGATCCCACGATCATGAGGGTCGAGGAGGTGACGATCGTGTTGCGCAGCTGGGGCAGCGTGATGTGCCAGAAGGTCTGCCAGCGTCCTGCGCCGTCGATCATCGCCGCTTCCATCACGCTCTTGGGAATCTGCCGAGCGGCACCCTGGTAGAGCAGCGAGTGGAAGGGGACGAAGCACCAGGCGATCACGAACATGATCGTGTAGAAGGCGAGCGTGGGGTTGCCCAGGAAGTCCTGCGAGAGGAAGTCCAGGCCAAAGGCTCGCGACATCCCGAAGTTCGGGTCGAGCAGGGCGTTGAAGGCGATACCCACGGCCGTTGCCGAGAAGAGCAGCGGCAGGAAGTAGAGCACCGAGAGCACGGCACGGTACTTCTGCTGGCCGGCCATAAAGACACCCAGCAGGAGGCTGATCGGCGTCTGGATCACCCAGCACAGGATGGTCATGCCCAGCGTCAGGAGGATCGCGTGCTGGGTGACTCCGTTGCCCAGCATCGCCTTCCAGTTGTCCACACCGGCGAAGGTGATGCTCCCCAGCCCGTCCCAGCTCATGAAGGACAGGACGAAGACACCAACCAGCGGGATAAGGGCGAAGAATCCGAAGAAGGCCAGAGCAGGCGCCGCGATCCAGGGGCTGGGCCCAGTCCGCAGCTTCTTGCCCTTCTTAGGGGCGGTGGACTCGCTCATGCCAGGGTCGCATTCATGTTCTTCACGAACTCCTCCGGCGTGATCTGCAGCAGGAAGATCTGCGAGAGGTTGGTCAGCAGCTCCTGAGCCTGAGCCGAGGGCAGCGCCTGGTCCCAGGACATCTGGAAGTTGCCGGCGTTCTTGACCAGCTCGTAGCCGAAGGACAGGTACTCGGCGTTGTCCGAGGCCTCGATAACTGCCTCAGCGTCCAGGGCTGCCGGGATCGTGCCACCGTCGACCAGCGCCTTGACGTAGGCCTCGGAGTAGAGCTCCTCGTTGAGGTAGTCGGTCGCGGTCTTCTGCACGGTCTCGTCGCCCGAGGTGGACACGGACCAGTAGTTGGCGGGGTTACCGGTGATGTTCGAGGCGTCACCCTTGCCACCGTCAACAGCCGGGAAGGTGGCGTAGCCGAGCTTGCCGTCCGCCATGAAGTCGGGGGCGTCGGTGAGGAAGTTGGCGTAGACCCACGAGCCCTGCAGCAGCATGGCTGCCTTGCCCGTGTGGATGAGGGCGATGTCTGCGCCGGAGTCGGCGTCCACCGAGCCGTAGGCGTCGCCCAGGCCACCAGCCTTGACCATCTCCTGGATCTTGGTCAGCGCCTCGGTGAAGGCCGGGTCGGACCAGGCACCAGACTCACCGGCGACGACCTTGTTGAAGGCCTCCGGGCCGCCGATGCGATCAGTGAGGTACTGGATCCACATGAGGTAAGGCCACTGGGAGGAACCCGCCTCAGCGATCGGGATGTAACCGGCGTCCTTGAACTTGGGGATGAGCGCCATGAGCTCGTCCCAGGTGGTGGGCACCTCGACGCCGACCTCCTCGAAGGCAGGCTTGGAGTAGTAGAAGAGGACGGGCTGGGTGTTGTTGTTGGGCAGGGCGTAGACCTTGCCGTCGACCTTGCCGACCTCCAGCAGGGCCGGAATGATGCGGGACTGGGCGTCCGCCGTCGAGCTGGTGATGTCGACGACCTGGTCGTTGGCGACGTAGTCAGCCAACGTGCCGCCCGCCCAGTTGTACAGCAGGGTCGGGGCGTTGCCGGCGCCGACGGCGGTGCGGATCTTCTCCTTGTAGGCGTCGTTGGCGAACCACTCGGTGGAGAACTGGGCGTCAGAATGGGCCTTGTTCCAGCGGTCGAAGGAGTCACGGAAGGTCTGCTCGGGGCCACCGGTGAGCACCCACGCCGTCGCGCCGCTTCCAGCAGCACCGCCCGGCTTCGAGCCGCCGCAGGCCGCGAGGGTGGCGGCCACGCCCGCAGCAAGGAAACCGGCGCAGGCCTGACGACGTGAGATGACGAGCTTGTTCATGATGCTTCCTCTCAGATCTGGGCCCCTCATCGGACCCCTTCTGACGTCCTCGTCAGAAGTTCGTTGATGACCGCGTCCGCGGCAGAAACCGTGGTGAAAATTTTCGTTCGTTTCACCGACGAACAGAAGAATACACCCCTCTTGCGGAACTAACCACGCCTGTTTGTAACGATCAGATAACTTTTCTCGCTTTTGCTCCGTTTTTTGCGCAATTTTTTCGCGGCGGAGCAGGTTCTCCGCTATGGTTGCCACAGGCGCACCGCAGCCCTCATCGTCACTGGCACGCAGGAACGACGGCGACCACCGCCGTCGAGGAGGAACGATGCCGCGAACCCGCTCATCCCGCCCGACGCAGGCCACCATCGCTGCCGCCACCGGCTTCTCCGTACCCACCGTGTCCAAGGCCCTGCGCGCCGACTCCTCCATCTCGCGCAAGACCCAGGACATCGTCCTGGCAGCGGCTGCCGACCTCGGCTACCCACTGCCTTCCACCCAGGACCCCGCCGCCGAGGAGGGAGCTTCCCCCTTCAAGCGAATCGCCGTTCTCTTCGACACGGTCAACAATGCCTACGCCACTGAGATCCTCGGCGGCATGCTGCGCACGGTTGACGAGCTCGGCGCCACGCTCCAGGTGCGCCACATCGGCGTCTCGGCCGACCAGATGGGGCCAGACGCCACGTTGCTCACCCGCGAGCTCGCCGCCCGAACCGCAGACGGCGCCGACGCCCTCATCCTGGTGACCACCCCCGTCAGTGCGGACATCGTCACCTTTGCCCACGAGCACGACCTTCTACTGCTGTCGATCGATCCGGCTACACCGCCCCCACCCGGCATGGTGACGCTGTCCGCGACGAACTGGCGCGGAGGAGTCCAGGCAGCCGAGCACCTCATCAGCCTCGGTCACCGTCGGATCGGCATCGTGGCCGGTCCTGATTCCTCCACGCCAACGATCGAGAGGCTGGCAGGTTTTCGGTTCGCCTGCTCACGCGCCGGCATCGAGGTTGACGAGAGCCTGCTGACCCACGGCCCCTACCTGTACTCCACCGGCGTGGTTCATGGCTCTTTCCTTCTGGAGTCCGAGAACCCGCCCACAGCAGTCTTTGCCCTCAACGACGCCATCGCGGGAGGAATCCTGGAGGCCGCACGCCGTCACGGAATTCGCGTGCCAGAGGGCCTGTCCGTCATCGGCTTTGACGACACCTCGATCGCCTCGCTGTGCTCGCCCCAGGTCACCGTCATCCGCCAGCCGCTGCAGGAGATCGGCGCTGAAGCGATCCGCACCGTCATGAACGCCCTCAATGAGGGGCGCAGCCTCGGCAGCCCCGTCGAGCTACAGACCACCCTGGTCGTACGTGGCTCGACGGCGGCCCCAGCCCGCTGAGGCTGTCCGTCGCGCTAGCCTCCGCTCGCGCCGCCAGCCCGCTCGCGGCAGACGCCTTGCCCGACGGCGACTGTGGCCGCCACCGGGCAAGGCACCGACCGTCACAGCGTCGCGTTCATCTTCTCGACGAACTCCTCCGGCGTGATCTGCAGGAGGAAGATCTGCGAGAGGTTGGTCAGCAACTCCTGAGCCTGAGCCGAGGGCAGCGCCTGGTCCCAGGACATCTGGAAGTGAGCAGCGTTCTTCGCCAGGTCATAGCCGAAGGACAGGTACTCTGCGTGCTCGGACTTCTCGATCACTGACTCAGCATCCAGCGCACCTGGGATGAGCCCCTGCTCAACACACTTGGCGATATAGGGCTCGGAGAGCATCTCGGTGTTGAGGTAGTCCAGCGCCGCCTTGCGGGCGTCCTCACTGGCCGTCGTCGTCACGGACCAGAAATTCGCCGGGTTTCCGGTGAGGTTGCTCGGGTCACCCTTGCCTCCCTCAACAGTCGGGAAGGTGATGTAACCGAGCTTGCCCGAGGAGACCATCTCCGGCGCATCAGCCAGGAAGTTGGCATAGACCCAGGAGCCCTGAAGGATCATCGCGGCCTTGCCGGTGTGCACCAGCGCGATGTCAGCGTTGGCATCTGCGTCCACCGAGCCATAGGCATCGCCCAGGCCTCCGGCCTTGACCATGTCCTGGATCTTGGTCAGGGCCTCAATGAAGGCAGGGTCGGACCACGCTCCCGACTCGCCAGCCAGGACCCGGTCAAAGACCTCGTGGCCTCCCACACGATCCGTCAGGTACTGGATCCACATGAGGTAAGGCCACAGCGAGGCGCCCGCCTCAGCAAAGGGGATGTAGCCAGCATCCTTGAACGTGGGGATGAGCGCCATGAGCTCGTCCCAGGTCTGAGGAGGCTGCGCACCCACCTTCTCGAAGACCTCCTTGTTGTAGTAGATGAGGACAGGCTGGGTGTTGTTGTTGGGCAGGGCGTAGATCTTGCCGTCCACCTTGCCGATGTACAGGATGGAGGGGATGAGGCGCTTCTGCACGTCAGTGGTCAGGTCAGTCAGGTCAATGACCTGGTCGTTGTTGACGTAGTCCACCAGCGTGCCCCCGGCCCAGCTGTAGAGCAGCGTCGGGGCGTTGCCAGAACCCACCGCGGTGCGGATCTTCTCCTTGTACGCGTCGTTGGCGAAGACCTCGTAGGTGATCTTCTGATCGGCGTGCTCGGAGTTCCAGCGCTCAAAGGAGTCGCGGAAGGTCTTCTCCGATCCACCGGTCAGGAACCAGCAGGTGGCGCCGTCTCCTGCGGCCCCGCCAGGCTTGGAGCCGCCGCAGGCCGCCAGCGTGGCCGCGACTCCTGCGACGAGCGCCCCCACGCAGGCCTGACGACGTGAGATCACGAGCTTGTTCATGGTGCTTCCTCCCAGATCCGGGCCGTGCAGGGCCCTCCGACGACGTTGTCGGGTCCGAATGCGCCATCAACAGTGACGGCGCAGGTCGCGAAACACAGTGTTCGTTTCACTGACATACAAACCGCAAGCCGAAGGGGTGTGACCGACAACCCTTCGGCTGTCACAATTTCATAACATTGCTCATTTTGATGGGAATCTGTCGCAAAATAATGAAAGTTATCGCCGCCCGGAAGGACCCCCATGCCACGGCCACGTTCCAACGCGCCAACCCAGGCCGCCGTCGCTGCCGCGGCCGGGGTCTCCGTGCCAACAGTCTCCAAGGCGCTGCGGGCAGACCCCACGATCTCCGCCAGGACCCGCGAGCGCGTCCTGGCCGCAGCCCGCCAGGCCGGTTACCCGGTCCGTCCCAGCACGGCGCTGTCCTCCTCACCCCGCGAGGGGGCGACGGCCGATCCCGCGCCTGGTCCCCGGCAGCCGCATATCGCCGTCCTCTTCGAGACTGTCGACAACGCCTACACCCCCAAGGTCCTGGCGGGGATGCTCACGGCGGCGGCCGAGCTGGACATGGTCGTCCACATCGACCAGATTGGCGCGCCGACTCACCAGTCCGGCCCTCGTTCTCCCGATCGCACCATGGAGGTGGCCGCCCGTGCGATCGAGAGCGCGGACGGCCTGATCCTGGCCACCACCCCCTGCTCGGTCGAGCTGGCGCGCCTGTGCAGTACCCGAGGCATCCCGGTCATCTCCATCGACCCTGCCAGTGCACCACCCGAGGGACTCATCGCGCTGTCGGCCAGCAACTGGCGGGGCGGGGTCCAGGCCACTGAGCACCTGCTGGCGCTCGGGCACGAACGCATCGGCGTGGTCTGCGGCCCCTCAACCTCCGTTCCGAGCATCGAGCGCCTTGCCGGGTACCGCTCAGCGCTGGCTGAGGCTGGGATCGCCTTCACCCCTGAGCTCGTCGTCAGTGGTCGCTACACCTACGAGGCGGGCCTGGCCGGTGCCTCCCAGCTCCTCGAGCTCGCCGACCCGCCGACGGCCGTCTTCGCCCTGGCTGACTCCATCGCCTTCGGCGTCATGGCCTACGCCCACGCACACGGTCTGACAGTACCCGAGCAGCTCTCCGTCATCGGCTTTGATGACACCGACCCGGCCCGGCTGGTCTCCCCCGCCCTGGCCTCCGTCCACCAGCCGCTTGAGGACATGGGGCGCGAGGCCCTGGAGCTCATCAAGCGCGAGATTGAGGGCGGATACGTTCCAGGCCGTCCCGTCGAGCTGCAGACCACGCTCGTCCAGCGTGGGTCGACGGCGCCGCCGGGCTCGCGATGACGGCGTCGTCTCACGCGCGACCTGCCCTCTGGCACGACGACGGCGGTCGTACAGGCTCCCGTCAAGGAACCCGCACGACCGCCGCGTTACGGACGTGCCCTGGCTCAGCGTCCCGGGTGGACCATGGACTTCAGGGTCGTGGGCGCAGGCTTGACCTTGAGCGGGGTCTCGGCCTCGTCCAGGCCGTAGTGGTCGGTCGCCAGGCGGTCAAGGTTGACCTTGCCCGAGGCCACAAGCTCGATGGCCGTGGTCCAGGTGTTGTTGTACCGGAAGATGCCGGTGACGTTGACCTCGTGACTGGTGATGTAGGAGACCGGCAGGAGCATGTCGTCATCCCCCATGCCGATGATGATGGCCGAGCCTCCAGCCTTGACGTGCTTGATGCCGTCCACCACGGCTGCGGTCACGCCGGTGGCGTCAAAGAAGGCGTCGAAGCTGCGGCCCTCCAGCTCAGGCGCACCAGGCTCGTAGGCCTCGGTCGCGCCGAGCTCCAGCACGGTCTCACGGCGACCCGCCACCATGTCCGTCACCACGACCTCGCGGGCACCGTAAGCCTTGGCCACCTGGGCAACGATGGCGCCGATCGGACCGGCTCCGGCCACCAGGACGGTGTCCCCGAGGCTCAGGTGGGCCTTGCGGGCGGCCGCGATACCCACGCTCAGGGGCTCCAGCAGCGCACCGGCGTCCCAGGACACCGACTCCGGGATCTCGTAGGCGAAGTCGTCCTGGATGAGCGCGTACTCGCTGAAGCAGCCGTCAATCGGCGGGGTCGCGTAGAACTCGATGTGCGGGCAGAGGTTGTACTCCCCGCGCTTGCAGTACTCGCACACGCGGCACGAGCGCTGGGGCTCGATGGACACGCGCTGGCCGATGCGTCCGGGGTCCACCTGCTCACCCACAGCCACGATGGTGCCGGAGGCCTCATGCCCCAGGATCATGGGCTCCTTGACGATGAAGTCACCGATGCGCCCGTGCTGGTAGTAGTGCACGTCCGAGCCGCACACGCCCACGGACTCGATCTTGACGAGCACCTGGTCCGGGTCCGGGACCGGGACCGGGCGCTGCTGGATTTCGACCTCGTGCTCGCGCAGGAGCACCTGGGCGCGCATGGTCTGCGGGACGGTAGAGAGGTTGTCAGTCATGGTTCTTCGTTCTTACTCGGTTCTCAGCCCTGCGTACCGGCGACCACGGCAGCCGCCTTGTCGTACGCAGCCCGGACCTCCGGCTGCGCAGGAGCGGTCAGGTGCTCGGCTCCGGCGAGCTCCCAGGCCGGGGGCTCGGCACCGCCGTCGAGAATCCACGCCGCCTGCTTGGCCGCACCGATTGCCACGTACTCGCCAGCCGGCGGCACGTCCACCGGCACACCCAGCACGGCCGGGCTCAGCTCCTTGGCGCTGCGCCACTTGACACCGCCACCGACGATCGCGACCTCGCTGATGTCCACGCCCTGGGCGCGCACGGCGTCCAGGCAGGCTCCCATGAGGCACAGCAGGCCCTCCACAGCCGCACGTGCGTAGTTGGCAGGCGTGAGGCTGGACAGCGTCATGCCCGTGAGCATGCCCGTGGCCTCAGGAAGGTTCGGCGTGCGCTCGCCCTCCAGGTAGGGCACGTGAACCAGGCCGCCCGCGCCCGGCTCAGCAGACAGAGCCAGCTCGTCGAACTCGTCGTAACTGACCCCCAGGACCTTCTTGGCCGCGTCGAGGATCCGAGCGCCGTTGAGGGTGCAAGCCAGCGGTAGGAAGGCACCGGTGGCGTCAGCGAAGCCGGTCACCAGGCCAGAGGGGTCATGGGTCGGGGTCGAGGAGACCGCCGCAACCACACCGGAGGTTCCCAGGGACACCGAGGTCTGCCCGGGCCGCAGACCCAGGCCAAGAGCCGCACCGGCGTTGTCACCACAACCTGGGCCGAGCGCCAGGTGACTGAGGTCTGCGCCGAGCACGTCGTCTCCGCCATGACCGGCAACCTCGTTCGGGCCCACGACGCGCGGCAGGACGATGCCAGCAACCTCCTCCTCGCTGCGGTGCAGCGCCAGGGCGAGCAGGTCACGGCGGTACTCGTTCGTCACCGAGTCGAAGTAGCCGGTACCCGAGGCGTCCGAGCGGTCGGTGGTCAGGGTGTCCAGGCTCGTGGCGCCCGAGAGCTTCCAGGTCAGCCAGTCATGGGGCAGACAGACAGCGGCAATACGCGCGGCGTTCTCGGGCTCGTTGTCTGCCAGCCAGCGCAGCTTGGTGATAGTCAGCGAGGCCACGAGCACGCTGCCCACGGCGTCCGCCCAGGCCTTGCGACCGGCCTCCTCGTCTCCCTTACCCAGCTCAGCGATGAGGTCGCGAGCGGCGCCGGCCGAGCGGGTGTCGTTCCACAGCAGGGCGGGGCGGATGACCTCACCGTCGGCGTCGAGCACGACCATGCCGTGCTGCTGACCACCCACGGACAGGGCGTCGACGTCGGCAAGGCCGCCGACGGCGTCAACCACCTCACCCAGCGCTCGCCACCACTCGTCAGGGTGGATCTCGGTGCCGTCGGGGTGAGAGGCCTTGGCCTCACGCACCAGCGCGCCGCTCGCGGCGTCGCGGATGACGATCTTGCAGGACTGCGTCGAGGAGTCGACGCCGGCGACGAGTGCCATGAAGGTTCCTTCCACGGTGAAGGTGGCGATATCGAGAGGGTATCGGACGGGTGTGACAGAAAAGGTAGCGGTGGAGGGACGACGGCGGTGCTCGCCGTCGTCCCTCCACTCACCTTGTGCGGGGCACCTGCCTGCTGCGGCTTGACGTGCAGGCGCTCCGACTAGACCGGCCTCAGCCGATCAGGTGCATGACGGCCTTCTGGTAGAGGTTGACGAAGTGGTAGTCGCGCGCGGCGGCAGCCTCAGCGTCAAAGTCCTCGTAGGCAGAGCGGTCAGCGATGAAGTCCTCCAGGGACTCACCCTCGGCCAGGGTGGGCTCGCCGAGCTCGTAGATGCCGGAGAGCTTGAGAGCCTCCTGGACCTCGGGGTCGGCGCGGAAGGCCTGGGCCTTTTCCTTGAGCTGCAGCCACATCTCCATGTTGGCGGCAGCGGACTCCCACACGCCCTCCATGCCATCGGTGCGCGAGGGCTTGTAGTCGAAGTGGATCGGGCCGTCGTAGCGCGGGCCGCCGTTCGGGAAGCCGTTGACGATGAGGTCCACGGTGAAGAAGGCGGACAGCAGGTCGCCGTGGCCGAAGACCAGGTCCTGGTCGTACTTCAGGCCCTTCTGGCCGTTGAGGTCGATGTGGAAGAGCTTGCCGTGGTTGAGGGCCTGGGCGATGCCGTGGGTGTAGTTGAGGTTCGCCATCTGCTCGTGGCCGACCTCGGGGTTCAGGCCCACGATGTCGCCGTTGTCCAGCTGGGCAATGAGGGCCAGGGCGTGGCCGACGGTGGGCAGGAAGATGTCACCGCGGGGCTCGTTCGGCTTGGGCTCCAGGCCGATCTTGAGGTCGTAGCCCTTGTCCTTGATGTACTGGGCGACGGTGTCCAGGCCCTCCTTGTAGCGGTCGAAGGCCGCGTTGAGGTCCTTGGAGGAGTCGTACTCAGCGCCCTCACGACCACCCCACATGACAAAGGTCTTGGCGCCCAGCTCGGCGGCGAGATCGACGTTGCGCAGGATCTTGCGCAGGCCGAAGCGGCGGATCGAGCGGTCGTTGTTGGTCAGGCCGCCGTCCTTGAAGATCGGGTGGGTGAAGGTGTTGGTGGTGACCATCTCGATGGTCAGGCCCGTGGCGTCCACGGTGTCCTTGAGCTTGCGGACGATCTCGTCACGCTCGGCGTCGGTGGCGTCGAAGGGGAAGACGTCGTTGTCGTGGAAGGTGATGCCCCAGGCGCCCAGCTCGGCGAGCTTCTCGGTGTACTCCCAGGGACGCAGGGCGGCACGGGTCTTGTCACCGAAGGGGTCGGCGGCGAGCCAGCCGACGGTCCACAGACCGAATGAGAACTTGTCTTCCTTGGTGGGCTTGCGAACCATGGTCTCCTCCTCGAGCCGGTATTTGTTCATTGACGCAACTATGGCACGCAGATGAGGTATGGTCAAGGCGTGGTTCGAAGCACATCCCAGACGACGGCGTCTGCCGCAGCTCGCGCCTGGCGTCTACCTTCCCCCGCTGCCCGAGGCTCCCGCGCCGCCGCCTCGGCACGCCAGTCGACGCTGCGTACCGCGAACCTCGCGCTGGTGGCGCGGCAGGTGCTGTCCTCCCCCACCCCCATCTCACGGGCCGACGTGGCCGCCATGACCGGGATGACCAGGTCCACCGCTTCCCGCCTGGCCGATGACCTCGTGGGTGCAGGGATCCTCACCGAGCTCGACCCCGCCCCGTCCTCCGGCCCAGGCCGGCCCGCCGTACCCCTCGCCCCGCCGCGCGCCACCTTCGTGGCGCTGGGACTGGAGGTCAACGTCGCCCACATGGCCGTGCGTGCGATCGACCTGTCAGGCGAGCTCCTGACCGAGCGCGTGGTCCTGGACGACTTCTCAGGCTCCGACCCCGCCGTCGTGCTTCGGCGCCTGGCCACGCTGGTCGCCGACGTCCTGGCGCTTCCGATGATTCGCGGCGCGCGGCCGGTGGGAGCCGGCATCGCCCTGCCGGGCCTGGTCTGCGACGGCGTGCTGCTGCGCGCCCCCAACCTTGGCTGGTCCGGGGTCCGCCCGAGCGAGCACCTGGCCAGCGTCCTGGAGGGCAACGGGCTGAGCCTGGAGGTCGGCAACGAGGCGAGCCTGGGAGCCCTGACCGTTGGACGCAGCCGCCCCGTCCTGGCACCCCAGTGGCCCTCCTTCATCTACCTGTCCGGGGAGAACGGGATTGGCGCCGGCATCGTCCGAGACGGGCAGGCCCTGGAAGGTACCAACGGATTCGCCGGCGAGATCGGCCACGTCCAAATCGACCCCAACGGCCCGCTGTGCTCGTGCGGTAACGCCGGGTGCCTGGAGCGCTACGCCGGACGTCGTTCGATCCTGGCGGCAGCCGGTCTGGCAGAAGACGCCCACCCCGAGGAGCTCGTGGCCGCCTGGCAGGCCGGCGACGACGGCGCCCGCCAGGCCATCTCGTCAGCCGCCCACGCGCTGGGCGTGGGACTCGGAGCCGCCGTCAACCTGCTCGACATCCCCGTCGTGGTGCTGGGAGGGCACCTTGCGCCACTGGCTGAGGTGCTGCGCCCTGAAGTCGAGGAGGAGCTGGGCAGGCGGGTCCTGGCCTCGCGGTGGACCGAGCTGGAGATCCTTCAGGCGGGAAGCGACCAGATGCCCGGCGCTACCGGAGCCGCCTGGTCCCTCCTGGAGACCGTGGTAGCCGACCCGAGCGCCTGGATGTAGACACAGCACCTCACACTGACCACCATGGCCACATGGTCAGAATCCTGGCCATATCATCACCTCTTGACAGGTATCTTGACCATAGCCAGAGTGTGAGCATGGCTAAGAGCTGGCACCCCGCAACGCGCCGCAGGCTGGAGAGCATCGGACCGTCCATCCGCTCATGGAGACGCGCGCGCGGCCTGTCTGCGACCGAGGTGGCAGACCGCTCTGGCATCTCACGCACCACCTTGCGTCAGATCGAGACAGACCCGTCCGGCGTCTCCTTCGGAAACGTCTTCGCCGTGCTGTCCGTCCTCGGTGTTGACCACAAGGTCGCTCAAGCCGTCGATCCTCTTGAGGACCTCGTCGGCCGGACGCTCGTCCTCAGCGCGCTAGAGAAGAAGGCCCGATGAGCTCCGCCGTCCCGCTCCAGGCGCACTGGACCCACCCAGACGGTACGACCTCATGGGTTGGAACTCTCTCGCTGGCCGGTCACGCACAGATCCAGTCATTCACCTACGCTCCCACCTGGCTGGCGTCAGGCTTCGAGATCGGAGTAGGTCTGCCCCTCCAGACCGGCCCTTTGAGCCCACCTGGAGGCATGTCGACCTTCGGCGCCCTGGATGACGCCGGACCGGACTCCTGGGGACGCCGCGTCATCAGCCGCAGCCGACCGTTGGAAGAGGTCAGCACAAGTCTCGGCATGTTGGCAGCCGTTGCCGATGAGTCCCGGCAAGGAGCCCTACGTCTTAGCACCGGGGCAGGCGACTGGCTTACCTCGGGTCAGGTAGCGCACGTCGAGGAGCTGGCTACCGTCCTGGCCGACGTCGAGGCCTTCACCCGTGGCGAGGCGGACACTCGCGCGCTACGCCACATCTATCTCGGTTCCTCCAGCCAGGGCGGGGCTCGCCCGAAGTCCACGCTACGACGAGCGGACGGATCCCTGGTGCTTGCCAAGTTTCCCTCCCAGGAAGACAGCTACGACGTTCTCACCTGCGAGGCGATCGCTCTCAGCGCAGCACGGGATGCCGGGCTTGCCGTCCCCGACTTCCGTCTCATCCGGCTCGACGAGACCCGCGCAATCCTCCTCCTGGACCGATTCGATCGGTGTGTCGAAGGTCGTTACGGCTATCAGTCAATGCGCACTGCAGCAATGCTCGGCCCGTACGACTCAATGACCTACCAGGTGGCCGCCGAGACAGCACGCTATCTCGTGGGTGTCCGAGCGGTCAGGCAGGTCGTTCAGGCCGCGGCCCTGGCAATGTGCGTGCACAACATCGATGACCATGCCCGCAACCTTGGTTTTGTCCACCGTGGCGACGGCTGGGAGATCGCTCCCCTGTTCGACGTCGTCCCCTATCCAGATGAGCAGGAGGGGACCCCACTCACTGCAGGCAGCTCCTCGCGTAGCCTGGAGCAGCTGCTCGACACCGACTGGGGCCTGCCACGACACGAGGTTGCGGCCATGACGGCCCGTATCGCCGCCTGTACACGTTCAGTCTGGGACACTGCCCCACAAAAGTGGGGACTTGATCTGGAGGTTGCCCGGGCCTGCCAACACGTAGTCGCGCAGTCCTGCGACTTCTCCACGGTGCTCGACGGCGGTGTGCCCCGCTACGGGGTATAGCGGGGCACACCAACATCACGCCGACCTGGCTCAGACCGCGTAGACCCTCACGCCGTAGGGCTCGACCTCAACTTCGCCCTGCTCGCTGGTGCCGCTGAGCAGATCCGTGTACGCCGTCGGCAGCCGAAGGACCTGCGGCTCATCCTGGTAGTTGAGAACAAAGAGCCACTGCCGCTCGCCCTTGCGACGTACCGCGAGCTCGACTCCCTCAGGCGCCTCGATGAGCCCGGCTAGCGGCGAGACCAGACCGGTCTCGGTCAGCAGACGGCGCACCATCTCCTCACTGAAGCAGGCACCGAGGTAGTAGACCTGCCCCTTGCCCACCGTACGACGCGTCAGGGCGGGCTCCCCGGCGTAGTAGTCGGCGTCAAAGCGCGCCAGCACCTCGACGTCGTCGGCCCGGGCCTCCAGGACCTCGGAGAAGACCGGAACTGGCAGGCGCTGCTCGTCCCAGGTAGCCGTCAGCCCTTCCTCACGCTGCCCCAGGTTGGTGAAGTCGGTGACCTTAACTCCGGCCCACTGCCCCACCAGGCCCGGCATCGGGCGCATGGGGCACAGACCGTTGCTGTCCTTGTAGCCAGTACGAGCCCCGAAGACGACCGTGCCACCGGCCTCGACGAAGGCTCGCAGAAGCTCGGACATCGCCTCGTCCATCATGGCCAGGTGGGGGACGAGGAGCAGTCGGTAGCGCTCCAGGTCCTCCAGGCTGCTACGGGCATCGAGGTAGACGAAGTCCAGCGGTGTGTGGCTGAGCTGGCAGGCCGCGAAGACCGCGTCGTCACTCGGGCGCTCGATCCGCCCGTGCCAGGTGTCCAGCTCAGAGTCGTAGACGTTGTCATAGGTGCGCACGACGGCAACCTGCGCCTGGTAGTCAGCGCCCCACAGGTCATCCAGAGCGGCCCACTCCTGACCGATCCGAGTCACCTCCTGCATCTTGCGACCCGGCTCGTTGGAGTAGTCATTGAGGCCGTGCCAGTAGATCTCAGTGCCCATCGGGGCCGTGCGCCAACGGAAGTAGGAGACGAAGTCCGCCCCGTGCGCCACCGACTGCATGGTCCACAGACGCATCTGGCCAGGCTTTGGAGCCGGGCCCATCATGCGTGAGGTCCAGCCATGAGCACCGGACTGCTGCTCCATGATGCCGAAGCACCGGCTGATCGAGCGGGTCCGAGTCAGGCTCCAGCTCCAACGCCGGTCTCGCAGACGGTCCGCCGCCAGGTCTCGGTCGACGTCGAAGGCGAAGTTGGGATAGGAGTCAAAGGTGATGAAGTCCAGGCCAGCCTTCATCAGCTCGGTGTAGTTAAGGTTGCCGAACAGCCCGTTGGTGGTGATGAAGTGAGAGTCGGGCACGTGGGAGCGCAGGATCTCAACCTGCTTGCGTGCGAAGCGCACGGCCGAGTGGGAGAAGAAGCGCTTCTCCCACAACAGCGAGTGAGGGTTGACGGCGTCGTGCAGACCCCGGCCCGACAGACGCACCTGCGACCAATCCGAGTACTGGCGGCTCCAGAACGTCAGCCCCAGGGCCCGGTTGACCTCCTCCAGGGTGCCGAGCTCGGCGCGTAAAAACTCACGGTAAGCCAGGTGGTCACCCTCGGAGTAGAACTCGTCGATCTCACAGTTGATCTCGTTGTCAATCTGCCAGCCCACAATCGCGAGGTGACTGCCATAGTGGCGAGCAATCTGTTCCACGACGCGGTCAGCGTAGTAGCGATAGGCAGGGGCGTTGTAGTTGTAGTTCCGCCGTGGCCCGTCATAGGTCTGACCGGAGCGGTCCGCGTTGAGAATCTCAGGATGAGCTCGCTGCAGCCAGACCGGTGGCGTGGCGGTGGGAGTCCCAAAGATCACCCGCATCGAGCGCTCGGCGCATAGATCTAGGAAGTCATCGAACCACCCGATCGACGAGAAGTCCCCGTTAGTGGGCTCCATCAGGGACCAGGCAAACTCTGCAATCCGAACCGTAGCGAGACCTGCCTCCTTCATCCGGTCCAGGTCATCGGCCCACAGCTCACTGGGCCAGTGCTCTGGGTAGTAGCAGACCCCAAGGCCGGGGTCGACGTGACGCGTCATTGCGATTCTCCTTGTGATGTGGTGTGTGCGGTGGACTCTGAGTCAGAGTCGGCTGGCACCCAGATCGTCACTGTGGTGCCCTCGCCGATCTCCGAGGTCAGCCGAATCTGCGGAGCCTGCGGATAAAAGCCGCGGACTCTCCGGATCACGTTGGCTAGCCCGATCGAGCCGTGCTCCTGCTCATCAGGTTGCCGTGAGCGTGCCAGGATCTCGCCGCAGCGCTCTGGTGACATACCAGCGCCATCGTCACTAACGGAGAGCACAAGATAGGCCCCGTCCAGGCGAGCCGAGATCATGACCAGGCCTTGCCCTCCCATGGGGGCGATGCCATGAACCAGCGCGTTCTCTACCAAAGGCTGGAGGGTGAAAGGCGGGATCCGGCAGGCCAGGGAGTCCGGGTCGATCTCCTCACGGATCTCGACGCCGTCCCCGAAGCGGTAGTGCTGAATCCGTGCGTAATGACGCAGTGACTCCAGCTCCTGCTTCAAAAAGACCAGGCTCGGAGCGTCGATCGTGGACCGAAGAAGCGAGCCAAGCGAGGTCGAGACCTCGACGACGTCGTCTGCCCCGTGACGTTGCCCCATCCAGTTGATGGTCTCCAAGGTGTTGTAGAGGAAGTGCGGGTTGATCTGCATCCGCAGCATGCGCATCTCGTAGTCTCGCTTGGTGCGCTCATCCTCCTGGGTCTGCTTGAGCAGGGCGACGACGTTGTCAGCCAGACCGTTGAAGGCGGTAGCAAGCTCACCGATCTCATCTGAGCGGACCAGTCGTGAGCGTCGGCTCAGCTCACCGTTACCGAAGCGACGCAAGTCTCGCGCTAGCACCCTGATGGGACGAGCCATCCGCGTGGACATTACCCAGGCTAATATCACTCCGACCATCAGCAAAGTGGCCATGGTCCCCATGATCGTCCAGCGGACCACAGACACGTCCCGCAGGTACACCGAGACCGGCACCGTCATGACAGGCCGCCAGCCCGTCGCTAGCTCCGGGCCCACAGCCACGTACTGGCGTACACCGTCCACGTTGACCACGGAGAAGTCGCCGGGCTCGCCTCGCAGGGCCTGGGTGGCGATGTCAGGACGCGAGCGCAGGCTGTCCGTGTCCGGGGAGCTGAGCACCAACCCATTGCTGTCCACGATGACGACGCTGCCTCCCAGCATCAGCTGGGTATTGCCCAGGGTCCGAGCGAACACGCTCTGACGAATCCCCAGGACCAGGTATCCCAGAGTCTGCAGAGTCTTGACGCTTTTCACCTCACGAAGCATGAGCACGGTCTGCGGGTCCTGGGGATCCTGCGCCCAGATCGCCCCGCCATCACCTTCCTCAGCCGCTGCGATCATGGAGGCACTGACATCAGTGTTGCGAACCTGCTTCTTAACCTGGAAGGTGTGCTCCGCCGTGACGTCAATGAGGCTGGCCCACACGATGGCATCCTCGTACAGGATCGCTGCCGAGATCTGGGAGCTGACGTGCTCCTCCAGCTCGATGGGGTCGTAGCTCTCCGATCCGGCAGTGCTGGCCGTAAGGAGGCCATCCTGCACGACGTCGTGCATCGCGATCGTGAAGGAGGTGGCCTCGATCTGGTCCGCGCGTCCGTCCAGGTTGATGGCCGCCTGCTCGAGAATGTCATGACTGTAGGCCGCTGTACGACGGTCCAACGCATTGACCGCGACGGCGTAGCAGACCATCCCGAGGACCAGTACCGGAACCAGACCAACGGCAGTGAGGGCCAGCAGCATCCGTCCGTGGATCGACTGGAGGAAACGCCTCACGAGACCTCCCCCGCCTCCAGGCGCGAGGCGAAGAGATGGAGCTCCTCGTCGCCTGGAAGCACCGGGCAACGCCGATAGGCCATGGGAGTGACGGAATAGGCCTTTCTGAAGACCTGGCCAAAGTAACGAGCGTCATTGGCTCCCACCGCCGCGGCGATCTCCGTAAAGGACTGGTCTGTTTCCCTCAGCAGTCGAGCCGCATGCTGGAGCCTGAGCGCGTTGAGAAGCTCCAAGAAGGTATGTCCCGTGGCCCGTTTGAGGACACGACTAAGATAGATCGTGCTGAAGTGCAGGGCCTCAGACATCGTTCCCAGCGAGATCGGCTCGGTATACCGCTCTCGCAGATACGCCAGCGCCGCCTCGCAGGCGTCACCGTGCGGCTTGGCGCCCAGGACGAGCTCGCCGTCCTGGTCAGCCAGCCGCTGGCGCCCGAGCTCGGACTCTAGGAGTCGCAGCCGAGTATCAGTCTCGCGACGGGCAGCAACCTGCCGAGCTCCTGCGCTGACCGCCTCGATGATCTCCTCAGGGGTCGAGGGCTTGAGGAGGTAGGCACTGACCCCCAGAGAGATCGCCTCCTGTGCATAAGCGAAATCGCTGTGTCCCGAGAGGAGCACCACCGCCGTATTGAGCGAGCCCTCTGCCACGAAGCGGCACAGGCCTAGCCCGTCCAACGCCGGCATCCGGATGTCCGCCAGGATGACGTCAATGACCTCGGACTGGAGAGTCTCGACCGCTTCTAAACCGTTGCTCAGGCAGGCTGCCACCTTGATCTGTGCCTCGGCCCAGGGCAGTGATGCCAAGCCCTCGCGAATAATGGGCTCGTCATCAACGATGCAGAGCGTGTGCACACCTTCACCCCTTGACTGCCCCGGCTGTCATCCCGCTGATGATCTTCTTGTGCAGCAGCGAGTAGACCACGATGGTCGGGATGATCGTGATCACGACGGCCGCAATCATGGCAACGTAGTCTGTGGAGTAGCGCCCCTGGAATGCTGTCAGCCCCACCGGCAGCGTCATCATCTCTGGGTCAGACAGGAAGATCTGTGGGAGAAGAAGGTCGTTCCAGGCGTTGATGAAGGTAATGACCGCCACGGTGACGAGCGAGGGAACTGCCATCGGGCAGATGATCTTGAAGAACACTCCCCAGATCGAGCACCCGTCCATGACGGCCGCCTCTTCAACCTCATGCGGGATCGTACTGAAGAAGCTGGTGAGAATGAGGATGGCGATCGGCATCGCAAAGACGACGTGCGGGATGATGACGGCCAAGTAGGTGTTGACGATCTGGAGCTTGTTGAACATTGCGAACAACGGCACCACGGCGGCATGCATCGGGATGGACAGCCCCAGCAGGAAGAGTGCCAGGACGAGCTTGGACAGCCTCCAGCGCAGCCGCGTCAGCCCGTAAGCGGCCATCGCTGACAGGACCGTGGCCACGATCACCACCGCACCTGTCACGATCACTGAGTTGACGAAGTAGCGGCCAATATTGCCCTCGGTGAAGGCCTTGTAGTAGTTCTCCAGACTGAGGCTGCCAGGTAGGGACCAGGGAGAGGCAAAGAGCTCGGCATTGGTCTTGAAGGAGTTAATGACCAGCCACAGGATCGGGTACAGGAACAGGACCGCGAACAGGATGAGAACGCCGTAAACCAGCGGTGCAACCTTGGGGGAGAATTTCTGATTCATCTCCGCTTCCTCTCAGTACTCGATCTTCTCGGACTTGAAGACGAAGTTGCTCAGCAGAATCGCCACCACGCACAGGATCAAGAGGATGTTGGCGATAGCGCTGGCGTACCCGAACTTCAAGGTACGGAACGCGGAGGTGTACATGTAGGTGGACATGACCTCAGAGGCGTGGTTCGGTCCACCCTTGGTCATGGCCATGACCAGGTCGAAGTACTTCAGTGAACCGGTGATGATGAGGATCGCATCCACTTTGATCATGGGACGGATCATTGGCAACGTGATCATCTTGAACTGCTGCCAGGAGGAGGCGCCGTCTACGGTGGCGGCCTCAAACATCTCGGCAGGAATCGAGCGCATGGCCGCCAGCTGGATGACCATGTGGTAACCGACGAACTGCCACATCACCACCACGATGATGGCCAGCATGACGGTCTTCTCGTCCGAGAGCCACTCTCGCTTGAGCCCAGCGGCCCGCAGGCCATCCAGGATGGAGTTCACGAGACCGAACTGCGAGTTGTAGATAAAGGTCCAGGTCAGGCCAACCGCCACACCGCACACGACGCAGGGCAGGAAGAAGACCGACTGGAAGAACTGACTTCCCCTGACCTTGTGGAACAGGAAGTTGCCCAGCAGCAGGGCGAGCGGCAGGTGAGCGAGCAGCGAGCCCACCACCATGAGTAGGTTGTTCTTCAGAGAAGTGAGGAAGATCCGGTCCTCGAAGAGGTTCTTATAGTTCTCCAGCCCGACCCACTGAGACGGGCTCATGAGGTCTGTCCTGAACAGGCTCATCCAGACGTTGTAAGCGATCGGGAACAGAGCAAAGGCAAAGAAGAGAAGAAAGGCCGGGCCGACGAAGCCGAGAATGTAACGTTTTCTGCTCAACAGCTGATTCATGGGTGCTCTCCTTTGAGCATGCCGATGCGAGGGGTGGGAGCCGCGAGGCCGACCCCCACCCCATCGACGGATGGATTAGCGCTGTGCGTTGGACTGTGCGAAGGACTGCAGGCTGTCCATGTGCTGCTGGGGATCCTCTCCAGCGATGATCGCCTGAGCAGCGTTGTTGAACTCCACGCCCTCACCGGCGCCAAAGACTCGGTCGAACCACGGTGTTGTTGCCGTCAGCTCTTCCTGGATGCCAGAGACCGTGACGAACAGCGGGGACAGCGCAGACTCATCCAAGGGCACCGAGGTTGAGGGGAGGTAGTTGGCCCCTGACGCCAGCTTTGCCTGCACCTCAGGATCGGAGAACATCTTGATGAACTCAGCGGCAGCTTCCGGGTGCTTGGAGGTGGAGCTCACCGCGTAGGCCAGGTCGATGTCCCCGACCGCGACGTTCTCCTCCAGCCCCTTGGCCGCCGGGATGTTGAAGGCACTGACTTTGCCTGCGATGGCGAGGGACTCGTCGGACAGGACTCCGGTATCCCAGGAACCCATGTAGTACATGGCACACTCGCCCGCAGTGAAGAGGTTGCGTCCCTCATCATTGGTCATGCCGAGGTAGCCATCCGGGAAGGCGCCCAGCTCCACGAGCTCCTTGAGCTTCTCACCTGCTTGGACGTACTTCTCGTCATTCCACTTTCGCGAGCCGTCCACAGTCCCGTCGAAGAGCTCCTGACCTCCATGGGCGTTGGCCAGCTGCTGGAGCAGCTGCCCCGCGATCCAGGCGTCCTTGACCGGTGCCGAGATCGGGGTGATACCGGCTGCCTTGATCTTGGTGACGACGTCAACGAATTCCTCGTACGTCGTCGGCACCTGCACACCGACCTGATCGAAGATCTCAGTGTTGTAGAACATCACGGCCACGACCTGGCCGTTGGGAACGGCGTAGATCTTGTCGTCAAAACTGACCGGGCCGAAGACGCTCTCGTTAAAGCGAGCCTTCCACTCCTCGTCCGCGTCGAGAAGCTGCCCGATCTCGTAGATCTTGCCCCCTTCGACAAAGGGCTTGAGGTACCCCGAGCTCCAGGTAAAGAAGACGTCCGGCTGAGAGCTAGACGCCATGAGGGAGGCGAGCTTGGTCTTGTACTGCTCGTTCTCGTACCCCTCAACCTGCATCTCCACGTTGAAGGTGTTGGACTCGTTGAAGCGTTTAGTGATGTCCTGGATGATCTCCCAGACAGCGACGTCAGAGGTGGAGTTGACGAACATCGCGTGGATGACGTCCTTACCGTCCGAGGTCTTGCCAGAGGAACCAGAGCCACACGCTGCCAGGGAGGCAGCGACAGCGGCGAGGCCGGCAGCGGTTAGCGCGTGGCGACGTGAGATGAGCATGGGGATCTGCCCTTTCCGTGAGACTTCCTTGTCCGTGTCGCCAAGGTTAGGAACCTGCCCGCCCTAGGGTCTGTAGAAAAAACTGGCCTCGCCTGCTGTGATCCAAACCTCCTAAAGAGCGAATGACGGGCGGACGCTCCTCCTGACACACAGGAAGAACGTCCGCCCGATTACCGCTCAGCGATCGGTTAAGCAGCAGTCAGTCAGATCCCGATCTCCGCGCCCTCGCGGCGGAAGACCGGAATGTACTCATACGGTGCGGCCACCGTCACCCGCTGACCGCCGTCGAAGGTCTCACCGGAGTGAATCTCGACCCAGCGCGCACCAGCCGGCAGGTAGACCTCACGCTCGCTGACCCCAGCCTCCAGCACGGGAGCCACGAGCAGGTCTGAGCCAAGCATGAACTCGTCGTCGATCTCCCAGGCAGCCTCGTCCTCGGGGAACTGCAGGAAGAGCGTGCGCATGGCCGGCGTCCCCTGCTCGGCAGCCTCGGTCATGACCGTGGCGATGTAAGGCCGCAGCTTCTCGCGCAGCTCCATGTGCTCGCGCGAGATCTCCAGGCAGCGCTCGCCATAGCTCCACACCTCGTTGGGGCCACCGCTCATGGGCGACTCGAGCTCCCCGCGAGGCTCGCGGTGACCGTGCAGGCGGAAGAGCGGGCAGAAGGTACCGAAGGCGAACCAGCGGGCGTACAGCTCCTGGTAGTCCGGGTCGGAGGGGTCACCTCCATGGAAGCCACCAATATCCGTGGTCCACCACGGGATCCCGGACATTCCGATGCTCAGTCCTGCCCGGATCTGACGAGCCAGAGAGTCCCAGGTCGGCGGGATGTCCCCGGACCACACCGCCGCTCCGAACTTCGCCTGGCCAGCCCAAGCCGAACGGCACAGCAGGACAGTCGGCTCCTCCCCCGCCTCGCGGTTGCCCTCGTAGAAGGTGCGCGCGTTGTCACGCGGGTAGATGTTGGCCACCGCGGCACCAGGACCAGCGTAGAAGGACAGGTTCTTCGGGTGGCCAGGGTTGAGCTCGGGCTCGCAGGCGTCCAGCCACCACACGCGCACGCCCAGGTCGAAGTAGTTGCGCTTGACGGTGTCCCACAGGAACTTGCGCGAGCGCGGGTTGGTCGGGTCGTAGAAGGACACCGGCAGCGAGCGCGGCATCTTCTTGTCGTGGATGTCCTGGTGGAACTCCACCCCCTGGTCCGCCCCCACGAGCAGGCCACGTGCGTGCATCTCGTCATAGTTCTCGGACAGCGGCGAGATCGTCGGCCAGATGGAGACCATGAGCTTGACACCCATCTCGTCCAGCTCGCGGATCATGGCCTCAGGGTCCGGGTACTCCTCGGGGTCGAACTTGTAGTCGCCCATCGCTGTCCAGTGGAAGAAGTCCGTCACGATCACGGACAGCGGCAGACCACGGCGCTTGTGCTCGCGGGCAACATCAAGAATCTCCTGCTGGCTGAGGTAGCGCAGCTTGCACTGCCAGAAGCCCGAGGCCCACTCCGGCAGCTGCGGGGCGTGCCCGACGGCGTCAGCGTAGTGAGACATGATCTCCGCCGGGTTCTCACCGGCCGTCACCCAGTAGTCCAGGCCCGGCGCGGCATCCGCAACCCAGCGCGTGGCGTCGTCGGAGAACTCCACGCGCCCGACGGCGGGGTTGTTCCACAGGAAGCCATAGCCGCGGTTGGACAGGTAGAAGGGGATGTTGACCTCGGTGTTGCGCTGGACCAGGTCGATGACCAGGCCCTTGTGGTCCAGTCGCCCGTGCTGGTGCTGGCCCAGGCCGTAGACGCGCTCTCCCTCGTAGGCCTTGAACTGCTGGTGGATCTCGTACAGGCCCGAGCGCTGTCCGTAGAACACGTGGGAACCGGGCCACCAGAAGTGCTCGCGCTTCTCGGCCAGCAGCTCAGTGCCGTCCGAGCTGCGCAAGAACTCCAGCATGACAGCAGGCTTGCCGTCGCCCGAGTCCAGGCGGGCACGCACAGTCAGCTTGCCGACGACGAAGCGGACACTTCCGTCCTCCTCCTGCGCAGCACTGACTGCAGGCAGACCCTGTGGCCGTTCCTCCAGCGCGCCGACGTCACTGGCAGGGATCTGGTGCTGCGCGGCGCGAACACGTACAGAATCCGGCCCCCACTGTTCCACACGCAGCACCTCGTGCTCGTGCCGAACCTCAAAGCCGTCCTGGATTGCTGTGTACTCCAGCATATGAAGCTCCTTCGCTCCTAGGGTCAAAGATGATGATGAGTGGACATGGTCTGGGCAGTCATACCGGCCCCAGCGCCAGGGGTGTCAGGGACGTCAGGCCTTCACCGCCCCTCCGGTCGCTCCTGCGGCCACGTACTTCTGTGCCACCACGAGCAGGACGGCAGCAGGGAGCGAGGCCATGGTCGCCGTCACCATAACCGAGCCCCAGTCAGCGACGTAGCCACCGATGAACTGGTAAATACCCAAGGTGACTGGGCGAGCCGCGGAGTTGGAGTTCAGGGCCAGGGCGAAGAGGAAGTCGCTCCACGCGAACAGGAAGCTGAACAGCGCCGCCGTAATGACGGCGTTGGTGCTCAGCGGCAGCACGATGGAGAAGAAGGTACGGAAGCGCCCGGCACCGTCGACCCTGGCGGCCTCCAGCACGGACATCGGGATCGCCCGCATGAAAGCCTGGATGATCAGGATGGAGAAGGGAACGCCCAGGGCGGAGTCAGCAAGAATGAGGCCCAGCGTGGTGTTGAGGATGCCCAGGTCGTTGTAGGCCGAGTACAGGGCGTTGGCGATGACGATGCCCGGGATCATCTGGCTGATGAGCAAGGCGAACATGACCAGTGCGGACCCGCGCACGCGATACAGCGAGAGCGCGTAGGCCGCAGGAGTCGAAATCACCAGGCTGAGCACCGTGGCTCCGACAGCGACCACGAGGCTGGTCACCAGGTTGGCTCCCTGACTGGCAAAGGCTGAACGGTAGCCGTCCAGGCTCGGACGGACCGGGAACCAGCTGAGGTCAACGGTGGCCACGCCCGGCTGCAAGGAGGCGTTGACCATCCAGTAGACGGGGAAGAGCATGAGGGCCAGGAAGAACAGGCCCAGCACCACGTGGAACCAGGTGCGGTTGCTTGAGTGTCGCATTCGTTGCTGCCTCTCAGTCCTGGTTGCTGGAGCGGGTGACCCGCAGGTAGACCAGTGCGAAGACGAGGGCGATGATCACGAGGATGTTGCCCAGTGCCGCTCCCTGACCGAACTCGAAGTTGGCGAAGGAGAGCTTGTAGGACTGCGTCGCCAGCGTCTCCGTGGCGTTAGAGGGTCCGCCTCCAGTCAGGCCCAGGATGATGTCAAGAACCTTGAGGGTGTAGACCACGCCAAGAATGAGGACCACCGAGACCACCGGGCGCAGCAGAGGCCAGGTGACGTTGCGGAAGGCCTTCCATCCCACGGCTCCGTCCAGTGCCGCGGCCTCGTACAGCTCGTCCGGGATGTCTTGGAGCCCGGAGTAGAGGATGGTCATGTTGAAGGGGATACCGAGCCAGATATTGACCATGATGACGGCAATCAGCGCTACAGAGGTGCTCGTCAACCACGGCACAGCGTCGATGTGGAGTAAGCCGAGGAGCTGGTTGATGACGCCACTGTCCTTGTCCAGCATCCACTTCCAGATGGCGCTGGAGACAATCATCGGAAGCAGCCAGGGCAGCAGCAGGAGCGAGCGCATGACGCCGCTGAGCGGAAAACGCTTCTTGAAAAAGACTGCCAACGCCAGACCGATGGTGAACTGCCCGATGATGGATCCGACGGTGAACAGAACCGTGTTCAGCAGGGCAGTGGTGAAGACCGAGGACCGGATGACCGCGATGTAGTTGTCCAGCCCAACGAAGGGTGCCTCACCGGTGTAGAAGGTCTTGGTCGTGTACTCCTGCAGGCTCATCGTGACGTTCTTGATGATCGGATAGCCGAAGAACAACAGCAGGAAGGCAATTGCGGGGGTCAGGAAGGCCCATTTCGCCAGCTCCTCGCGTCGTTGCTGACGACGGCGTGCTGGTCGGATCGTTTCAGACGGCACCGTTGCGCTCCTTTCTCGTCAGTCGCGGGCCGGGGCCCGCCTGCGGCCCCGGCCTCGCTGTCAGGACAGGAAGTCAGACTTGGCTGTCTCTAGTGCGGCCAGAGGCTCTTCCTTGCCCGTCAGCGCCGACTGGATCGCGTTGTAGAGCGCCTCGGCGGTCTTGGGCCACGCCTCACCAAGCTGGGCAGTGCGCGAGCGGCCGTTGTTCACGGCGGTGACCAGCGACTCCATCTGAGGCAGCGCCTCGATGTAGGCGGCGTCGACAGCTTCCTTCGTGGGGATGGTGAAGCGGGTGGTGTTGAGATCCAGAACCGTGTCGTCGTCCAGGAGAGCCTGCAGCAGCTCCATGGCCTTGGCCTGCTTGGCCTGGTCACCGGTCTGGGGGATCGTCCACAGCTCACCGCCCAGCGGTGCGACCGCCGTGTCACCCGCAGCCGGAACCGGGATCTCAGCCACCGCCCAGTTGACGTCAGACTTGTCAAAGGTCGTCGTCAGCCATGGGCCGTCAATGACCATGGCGGCCTTGGCGGAGGTGAACTGCTCACCAAGCTCGGTCTCGGACCAGTTGAGAACGGACTCCGACGCCGACCCCTCCCGCACGAGATCAACCCACAGCTGGAGAGCACTGGCAGCCTCGGGAGTAGCAATGTCAGTCTCGTCCGCGCCGGCTGACCAGAAGAAGGGCAGGAACTGCCAAGAGCCCTCATAGGACGCCTTCGCGCAGAAGGCGATGCCGTAGGTGTCGCCACTCGTCAGCGTCTTCGCGGCGGCCTTGAGCTCGTCCCAGGTGGTCGGCACGGCAACGCCCGCCGCGTCAAGCAGGTCCTTGTTGTAGTACAGACCGAGGGTGTTGGCACACGGACCCATGCCGTAGAGCTCACCGTCATAGGTACCAGCACCCACGAACCCGTCAATGAAACCGTCCGCCTTGAAACCGAGATCACCCAGAGGCGTCAGCGCGCCGGTCGCCGCGATCTGCTGCAGGTCAGGGTTGTCCAGCATGAGCAGGTCAGGCAGAGTCCGTGAGGAGCTCATCTGCAGGACCTTCTGGATCAGGCTCGTACCGTTGACAGTCTCACGCTCAATCGTGACGCCAACCTTCTTGGCCGCCGCCTCCAGCGTCTCAGCGAAGATGCCGTTGTCGGGGTCGTCGGCGTAGTAGTCAAGGATCTTCAGGGTGGTGACGTCGCCAGAGCCGGACTTGGTACCACCGCCTCCGCCACAGGCGGCCAGCGGCACGGCGGCCAGTGCAAGGGCGGTGCCCTGGAGGAGACGGCGACGGGCGATCGAGGTCATGGGCATCGTTGCAGACATGAGTGGATCCTTCCTCCTCGTCAAAACGCTGAAATCTCAGCCGCATACGTATGCGCATACGTATTGAATCTGATCCTTCAGTGCCTCGGACGATGATTTAATGGGGTTGGGCACAGCCTCGTCGCCGTGCTCCGTGTCACGGATGTATCGTGAGAATAAGTTGACCGCAAGACAATCTTGCGCTTCCCTTTCGACCCCACCACACGCCCCGGAGACACAGATGGCCACTTCCGTCACCAGCCGCGATGTTGCCGAGGCCGCCGGCGTCTCGCAGTCGACGGTCTCCTACGTCCTGAGCGGCAAGCGGTTCGTCGCACCAGACACCGAGGCGCGTGTCCTGGCGGCCATGGACGAGCTGGGCTACCGACCCCACGTCAGCGCCCGCGCCTTAAGGAGTCGGCGCAGCGGCATCATCGGCACCGTCGTGCCCTACCACGCACTCACGGACACCGCGAACCAGTACCGCTACGTCGTCTCGATCGCCGCCGCCTGCCGCAAGTACGACTACGAGCTCCTCATGGCCTCCTCAGAGGAGGGCATCGAGGGAATGCGCCGTCTCATCGACTCCGCCCAGTGCGACGGGCTGGTGATTATGGACGTGCTCGACTCTGACCCTCGCGTGCTCCAGGCCCACGAGGCGCGCATCCCGTCGATCTTCATCGGTACCAGCCACGACTCCGACGTGACAGCGGTCGACACCAGCTTCGAGGAGATCGCTGAGCGCTGCATCGACCTCATTGCTGATCGTGGGCACACCGAGACCCTGATTCTGACCAGCGCCTCGGAGCACGTGTGCGCCATGGGATTCTCGCACCGCTTTGACCACACACTGACGGCTCAGGCCGCACGCCGCGGCTGCGATCTCATACCGGCACAGGTCCAACGAGGTCTTGCCCCGATGCGAGAAGCGATCAGCACGGCTCTTCAGTCCCACCCCCACCTGTCCGCCGTCATCACAGGCCCGACGCTGTGCGCCGACGACGCCGCCAACGCCCTGCTCGCCCTCGGCCTGACTCCCGGCGAGGACGTCTCACTCGTGGCAGCCGCGCACCCGGCAGACTCGCCCCACACGGAGATCGACTACACCTACTTCGATGCGGACGTACCTACAGTGGTCTCCACCGCGATCGAGATCCTCATCAACACGCTTGAGGGAAGCCCCCGCAACCTCAACCAGGGCCTACAGACCATCTCCCCCTTGTTCCATGCAGGAGCCTCACTGCGCCCAATCAGTTAGACAGTCCGTCTCCCGCTTCTGCCGTCCTTCCGCACGTCGCCAACTCCCTCATCCACGCCTTCGTCCTTCTGCGTCGAGCGCGCGGCTACATTGCGCAGGTGACTAGCCAAGGCGTCTAGAGCGTCCTCATCGCGCCCTTCCTCCAGAGCCCGCAGGATCGCAGCGTGCTCCGCCACAGCAATTGGTGCGTCAGTGGCGCCAGCCCCGATCGTCTGACGCATGCGGTGAACCGAGAAGGAAAGAGCGTTGACCGACCGGTTGATGTACCGGTTCCCACAGTGATCGAGGATCGCCTGGTGAAAAGACCAGTCGATCTCGAAGTACTCGTGCACTGCCTGAACGTCGAAGACCAGTGTGGGGTCAGAGAATTTCTCTGCCTCAGCCCTGTGCCGCTCCCACGCTGAGCGAAGATCGGCGACGAGGGCTTCCTTATCTTCTAGCGCACGTTCTAGCGCACCGGCTTCCAGCACAAGCCGCGCCTCCACCAGCTCTCGCATCTGCTCCGCTGACATCGGAGGCGCCACCCGGTAACCACGACGAGTCGTGCGGCTGATCAGCCCGGTTGACTCCAGCCGAGCCAGCGCCTCCCTGACCGGAGTCGGAGAGACCTGCAGGCTCCTAGCCAGTCGATCAATGTAGAGCGGAGCATCAGGCTCAAAGACACCCGAAGTGAGCATGTCGAGGAGCGTGTCATAGACGTCATCGGTCAGGCCCCGCGCCGGAATCGGCTCAAAGGCAGGCTGCGGGACAGGGGTGGGAGACATGAGAAAACCTTAAAGGGAGCACACACCTGCACACGGCAAGGAAGCGGGATCAGGAACGGGGTATCCCACCCCTTGACACCCCACACTCCATATCCTATAGGATCTTTACGTAACGCAGGACACACCTGCAGCACGTCGCAAGGATGCGACGGAGCCCATCAAGGAGTTCACCGCGACATTCCTGGTCAACGACCCACTGACCTTTGCTGCCGACAGCCTGCGTGGCTTCGTCGCCGCCCACGCTGACCTGGTCCAGCCCGTCCACGGCGGCGTCGTGCGCGCGGCGACCTCCCCCGAGGGCGAGGTCGCCGTCGTCGTCGGTGGCGGCAGCGGGCACTACCCGGCCTTCGCCGGCTGGGTGGGCCCCGGCATCGCCCACGGTGCCGTGTGCGGCAACATCTTCGCCTCCCCCTCTGCCTCGCAGGTCATCTCCGTGACCCGCTCGGCGGACAACGGAGCCGGCACGCTCCTGCTCTTCGGCAACTATGCCGGCGACTGCCTCCAGTTCGGCCAGGGAGCCAAGGCTCTGGCCGAGGAGGGCATTGATGCTCGCATCGTGACCATCTCCGACGACGTCGCCTCGGGCAAGCCGGACAAGCACCACGAGCGCCGCGGTATCGCCGGGGACCTCATCGTGGCCAAGGTCGCCGGTGCGGCTGCCGCACGCGGGGACAACCTTGACCAGGTCGAGGCCCTGGCCTGGCGCTCCGACGACCTCACCCGTTCCCTCGGCATCGCCTTCTCCGGGCCGACCCTGCCGGGCGCCACCGAGCCCCTCTTCGAGGTGGCTGACGGCACCTACGAGCTGGGGCTCGGGATCCACGGTGAGCCCGGCCTGTCCAGTCACCAGCTGGTGGGAGCCACCGAGGTCGCCCAGCGCCTGGTCTCCGGTGTGCTGGCTGAGGAGCCCGAGCGCGGCAAGGACGGCTACCACGGCCGCGTGGCCGTCATCGTCAACGGCCTGGGCGCAGCCAAGTACGAGGAGCTCTTCGTCCTGTACGGGGACATCGCCGAGCTGCTGGAGCAGGCGGGGCTCACCATCGTGGCCCCCGTCGTTGACGAGGCCGTCACGAGCCTGGACATGGCCGGAGTCTCCCTGACGGTGTGCTTCCTGGACGAGGAGCTGGAGGAGCTGTGGACCGCCCCGGCCTACACCCCCGCCTTCACTCGCGGCCAGGTTGACGGCGCCTCTCTCAGCGGAGCCCGCCGTGAGGTCAAGGACGCCGCCGCCGCCCAGATCACCCCGGGCGCCGAATCCTCCGTGGCTCAGGCACGGCGGGTGACCGAGCTGCTTGACCTCGTGGCCCGCACCTGCAAGGCCAACGCCGAGTCCCTCGGCCAGCTCGGCTCCATCGCCAGGGACGGCGACCACGGTCAGGGCATGGTCCTGGGCGCTACGGCTGCCGCCAGTGCCGCGCACACCGCGCTGGAGGCCAAGGTCGGAGCAGCCACGCTGCTGACCCTGGCCGGCCAGGCCTGGGCAGAGGGCGCTGGCGGAACGTCCGGCGCCCTGTGGGGTCGCGCGCTGGAGACGATCGCCTCACGCCTGAGCGACGAGACCCAGACCGACGACGGCGACCTGGTCCAGGCGGTCGCAGCCGGGGCTCGCGCCGTGGCCGAGTTCGGCGGGGCCGAGGTCGGTGACAAGACGATGGTCGACGCCACCGAGCCCTTTGTCCAAGCCATGAGCGAGGCCGGCACTGACCTGGCCTCCGCCTTCCGAGACGCGGCCGAGATCGCCACCCAGGCTGCGGCCTCCACTGCAGACATGGCCGCCCGCAAGGGACGCGCCAAGACCCACGGCGACGCCTCTCTGGGACACCCCGACCCCGGCGCGGTCTCCTTCTCGCAGATCGTCACCGCTATCTCCCAGGAGCTGGCAACCCGCTCCTGACACCCGCCCCACCACTTGCCCTCAAGCCGGGCCCGCCCTCCAGCGTGCCAGGCCAGGACCAACACACCCTGACACACCCCCAAGGAACGACATCAAGGAGGATGACGTGTACACAGCAGACGGCTGGCCCATCGCGGCCAAGATCAGCTACGGCCCCTACACCGAGGACGGCCAGCTCGCCGCGCAGGCACCCGCGAGCGTCTGGCGCGAGCAACTCACCCAGGTGGCCGAGCTGGGCTACCGCTACATCGACCCCATGGACGACTGGGTGCCGATCGGCGACATCAGCGACGAGCGCTTCGCTGAGCTCAAGGAGGTCCTGGACGACCTCGACCTGCGCATCATCGCCATCTCGATCGGGCGCAACTCGGTCATCGACACCGAGCGTGGCGACGAGAACCTGGCAATGGTCCACCGCACCATCGACCGTGGCGCCGAGCTGGGCGCCAAGTTCGTTAACGTCGGTTTCCTCCAGGAGCTCTACCCCGCCCAGAAGGAGGCCCTGTGGTTCTGGCTGGCTGACGGCCACCATGACGACCCAGCGCTGTATGACAAGGCTGTAGAGCGCGTGCGCGAGCTGGGCGAGCACGCACAGAGCCTGGGCATGCAGATCAGCCTGGAGATGTACGAGGACACGTTCCTCGGCACCCCCGAGGGCGCAGTCCAGTTCCTCAAGGACATCGACCACGCCGCCGTCGGCATCAACCCGGACATCGGCAACCTCATCCGCCTGCACCGTCCCATGCCCAAGGGCGAGGACATGTACGACATCGTGCTGCCCTACGCCAACTACTGACACATCAAGAACTACATCCGTGACGAGGACCCGGCCACCGGCTCCTACATGTCCGCGCCTGTCCCGCTCAAGTACGGGACGATCAACTACCGCGCCGTGATCCGCAAGGCTCTCAAGCTCGGTTACACCGGCCCCTTCATGGTCGAGCACTACGGCTCGGACTGGCTCGGCGTAGGCGTCGAGAACGCCGAGTACATCCGCGACGTCATCCGCTCCTACCTCAACAACAAGTAAGGACGACGCCGTCTCACCAGGCCTTCCACGGCCACACCTGTGCGGGGGACGCACGTACTCGCCTCCCCCGCACAGGGAGGGTGCGCCCTCAACACCCCGCGGCGACCTCACGTCGCCTACCACCTACCATCCCGTCAGACGTGACAAGGAGGTCACGCATGACCCACCACCCCCTCTGCGTACGGGCTTCACACCCAAGCCCGCCATCGTTGAGTCCGCTCTGTCCAAGGTGACCAAGCGCCTCATCCCGTTCCTGCTGCTGATGTACGTCATCGCCTTCGTTGACCGCACCAACCTCGGTTGGGCCCAGCAGGCCTGGGAGGCCGACTACGGCGTCTCTACTGCCGCCTACACCTTCGGCGCCACGCTCTTCTTCATCGGTTACGCCGTCTTCGAGGTCCCCTCGAACCTCATCATGCACCGGGTCGGTGCACGGTGGTGGATGACCCGAATCATGATCAGCTGGGGCTGAGTCGCCGCCTGCTTCATGTTCGTCCAGGGGCCGATGAGCTTCTACACCCTCCGCTTCCTGCTGGGTATCACCGAGGCCGGCTTCTTCCCCGGCGTCATGCTCTACCTGACCTACTGGTACCCGGCAGCGCGCCGTTCCTGGGCCACGGGTCTGTTCTACATGGGCCTGCCCATCGCCAACATGTTCGGCAACCCGCTGTCCGGCGGTCTGCTGGAGCTTGACGGCCTGCTGGGCATGGACGGCATCCACTGGATGTTCCTGGTCGAGAGCCTCCTGGCCGTCGTCGCCGGCTTCATCTGCCCCTTCGTCCTGGTTGACCGCCCCGCCAACGCCCGCTGGCTGACCCAGGACGAGAAGGAGCACCTCAGCGAGCAAATCGCCCACGAGGAGGCCGCTAAGCACGAGGCCAAGCCGATCTCGTGGAAGCAGGCCATGCTTGACCCGCGCATCCTCTACTTCTGCCTCATCTACCTGTGCATCCAGGCCTCGGTCTACGGCCTGACCTTCTTCCTGCCCAAGCAGGTCGTCAACATGACCAACGGCGAGGCCGGCCTCAAGGCCCCCCTCATCACGGCCATTCCGTGGGCCGTGGCCCTGATCGGCGTCATCATCCTGCCCAAGGTCGCGGACCGCCGTCAGAACCACGCTGGTCTGGCTGCGCTCATGCTGGCCTTCTCCGGCATCGGCATTGGGGGCTCCGCCTTCTTCCTGCACAGCCCGGTGCCGGCTCTCATCCTGCTGTCCATCGCCGCCAACAAGGTCCCCGGCGCCTACTGCGCCTGCGTGGCCGACGTCTACCAGGCTCAGCGCGCCAGCCTGTCCAACAACGCCAACCTCATCTCCATGGGCTCCCAGGTCGTGGGCCCCGAGAGCGCCAAGGTCTTCCTGCGCGAGTACCTGGCCGGCCAGTTCGACCCCAACGGCCGCTCCGGCCCCAAGGTTGAGCGCATCTGCGAGTTCGAGCGCAGCCAGGCCTGACCATACGTCCCTCCCCACTTTTGTTCTCCCCTGATACTTTTGGGGCGGGAACACCACCTCCCGTCCGCGGGCGTGCTGTGCAGTTGAGCCAGCGCACCCTCGCGCGGGAGGATCAGCACAGTCGGGGCAACACTCATCGTCGCCCCACCCACGACAAAGGAGCCTCAAGCGATGAGCCCTGCCCCCTTCTCTCTGACCGACGACGACCGCAAGGCCGTGGCCGTCTCCAAGGCACTGGCGGCCGACGCCGTCGAGAAGGCCGGATCCGGTCACCCGGGGACCGCCATCTCCCTGGCCGGCGTCGCCTACCTGCTCTACCAGTACGAGATGGCCTGCGACCCGGCCAACCCGCAGTGGCTGGGTCGCGACCGCTTTGTCCTGTCCGCCGGGCACGCCTCCGTGCTGCAGTACGTCCAGCTGACCCTGGCTGGCTACGGCCTGGAGGTCAGCGACCTGGAGCAGCTGCGCCAAGCCGGCTCCCTGACCCCCGGCCACCCCGAGTACGGCCACACCAAGGGCGTGGAGACCACCACTGGCCCGCTGGGTGCGGGCCTGTCCAACGCCGTCGGCCTGGCCATGGCTGCCCGCCGCGAGCACGGCCTGTTCGACGCCGCTACCCCGGCCGGCGAGTCCGTCTTCGACCACTTCGTCTACACGATCATGGGCGATGGCTGCCTCCAGGAGGGCGTGGCCGCCGAGGCCGCCTCCCTGGCTGGAACCCAGCAGCTGGGCAACCTCATCGCCATCTATGACGACAACGACATCTCCATCGAGGGCGACACCGACATCTCCTTCACCGAGGACCCCTCCGCACGCTTCGCCGCCTACGGCTGGCAGGTGCTGGACGTGGACTGGAAGAAGGGCGGCACCTACCTCGAGGACCTTGAGGCCCTCCACGCCGCGCTTGAGGAGGCTCGCGCCGAGACCACGCGCCCCACCCTCATCCGCCTGCACACCATCATCGCTTGGCCCTCGCCCACCAAACAGGGTACGGCCGGCTCCCATGGCTCCAAGCTCGGCACCGACGAGGTCGCCAGCCTCAAGGAAGCCCTCGGTCTGGACCCAGCCAAGAGCTTCGACGTCCCCGCCGAGCTGCTGGCCTACACCCGCGGACACGTTGCCGAGCGCGCCAAGGCCGCCCACGAGGACTGGGACGCACGCTTCGAGGCATGGAAGTCCGCTAACACCGAGGGCGCTGCCCTGCTGGAGCGCCTGGAGGCCCACACCCTGCCTAAGGACCTGGCCGGCGCCCTGCCCACCTGGGAGCTCGGCGAGTCCGTGGCCACCCGCGCCGCCTCCGGCAAGACGCTCACCGCCCTGGCCCCGGTCATGCCGGAGCTGTGGGGAGGCTCGGCCGACCTCGCCGGCTCGAACAACACCTCGATGGCTGGCGAGCCCTCCTTCCTGCCGGCCAGCCTCGCTCAGAACGACGGCGACGGGCCTTACGGCCGCACCCTGCACTTCGGTATCCGCGAGCACGCCATGGGTGGCATCCTCAACGGCATTGCCCTGGACGGCCTGACCCGCCCCTACGGCGGCACCTTCCTGGTCTTCAGCGACTACATGCGCCCGGCCGTCCGTCTGGCCGCGCTCATGGGCCTGCCCTCGACCTTCGTGTGGTCGCACGACTCGATCGGTGTGGGTGAGGACGGCCCCACCCACCAGCCGATCGAGCACCTGGCCTCCCTGCGCGCCATCCCCGGTCTCGCCGTCGTGCGCCCGGCCGATGCCAACGAGACCGCGGCCGCCTGGCTGGCGATCCTGGAGCAGCGCGGTCCGGCCGGCCTCATCCTCAGCCGCCAGAACCTCCAGGTCGCTGCGACCCCGCAGGCCGCTCGCGAGGGGCTGCGCAAGGGCGCCTACGTCCTGGCTGAGGCCACTGACGCCTCCGGCGCCGAGGCGAGCCCCGCCGTCGTCCTCGTGGCCACTGGCTCCGAGGTGGGCGTGGCGCTGGGCGCCCGTGAGCTGCTGCAGAAGGCCGGGACGCCCACGCGCGTGGTCTCGGCCCCCTGCCTGGAGTGGTTCAACGCCCAGGACGAGGCCTACCGCGCCTCCGTCCTGCCCAAGGACGCCACCAAGGTGGCCATCGAGGCCGGCATCGCCATGGGCTGGCGCGAGTACGTGGGCGACGACGGCGCGATCGTCTCGCTCGAGCACTACGGCGCCTCCGCCCCGGGCTCGCTGCTGTTCAAGGAGTACGGCTTCACGCCCGAGCACGTGGCCGAGGTCGCGACCCAGGCACTGAACAAGGCCTGATCCCGCAGACCTGACGCCGCGTTCGTGCCCGAGCCAGGAGGTCCTGGCTCGGGCACGAACGCATTTTCCACCCCCCTCCGGGCGACTTTGCGGGCGGGAGCCGCTACCATGACACCTAAGTGAACGTTCACATCGGCGGTCCGGCTCCACCGTTGGAGCCCCGCCCCGTCTCACAGGAGCCTGTATGACCACCGTCCCCGTCCTAGCCGAGCTCGACGACGCGCTCCAGGCCGCCGTCGCCGCTACCCGTGAGCGCGTGGCGGCCCTGCACGCCGAGCTGCCCCGCTGGGGGCTGGTGGTGTGGACCGCCGGGAACGTCTCCGAGAGGGTCACCGTGGACCGCGGCAACGGCCCCGAGCCCACCGACCTGTTCGTCATCAAGCCCTCCGGCGTCTCCTACGACGAGCTGAGCGCGGAGAACATGGTGGTGTGCACCCTGGAGGGCACCAAGATCGCGGACGGCACGCCCGAGCACCTTGTCCCGTCCTCGGACACGGCGGCTCACGCCTACGTCTACCGCCACATGGAGGGCGTGGGCGGCGTGGTCCACACGCACTCCACCTACGCCACCGCCTGGGCCGCACGGCGCGAGCCCATCCCCTGCGCCCTGACCATGATGGGGGACGAGTTCGGCGGCGAGATCCCGATCGGCCCCTTCGCCCTCATCGGCGACGACTCGATCGGCCGCGGCATCGTTGAGACCCTGCGCGACTCCAAGTCCCCCGCGGTCCTCATGGCCAACCACGGTCCCTTCACGATCGGCAAGGACGCACGCGCCGCCGTCAAGGCCGCCGTCATGTGCGAGGAGGTCGCCAAGACCGTCCACGTGGCGCGCCAGGGAGGCGAGATCCACCTCATCCCGCAGGACCTCGTTGACCGCCTTAACGACCGCTACCAGAACGTCTACGGCCAGCACTGATGGCTAGGGGCGGGGGCCCGCCATGCAGCGCTAGCCTGCTGCCATGCCTTCGACCACGACTTCCGGCACAGCCCGCGGTTCCCGTAAGAACCGCGTGTCCTACGTGTGCACCGAGTGCGGTTGGACCAGCCCGAAGTGGCTGGGCCAGTGCCGCGAGTGCCGCGAGTGGGGCACCTTGGAGGAGTTCACCGAGGCCGGCACCACCAAGGGCACGGCGCTGGCGCAGCAGTCCGTGGTCCGGCCGTCCACACCTGCACGCCCCATCGGCGAGGTCAGCGCAGAGGAGGCGCGGGCACGCTCCACCGGGGTCGGCGAGCTCGATCGCGTGCTCGGCGGCGGGATCGTGCCAGGCGCCGTGGTCCTGCTGGCAGGGGAGCCGGGAGTCGGCAAGTCCACCCTCCTGCTCGACGTCGCAGCCAAGGCCGCTGCGATGTCCCGCGAGCGGGGTGAGGGTCCTGTCCTCTATGTCACGGGAGAGGAGTCGGCCAGCCAGGTCCGCCTGCGCGCCGAGCGGATCGACGCGATCGACCCCGCCCTGCTTCTCGCCAGCGAGACCGAGCTCGGTGCCCTCCTCGGGCACGTCGAGGCCGCCAGCCCCTCGCTCCTCATCGTCGATTCCGTGCAGACCATCGCCTCCGCCCAGGTCGAGGGGTCGGCAGGCGGGGTCACCCAGGTCCGGGCCGTGGCCGGCGCCCTCATCGCCGTAGCCAAGGAACGCGCCATCCCCGTCCTGCTGGTCGGTCACGTCACCAAGGACGGCGGGATCGCTGGGCCCCGCGTGCTGGAGCACCTGGTGGACGTGGTCTGCCAGTTCGAGGGAGACCGGCACGCCCGGCTGCGACTGCTGCGAGCGGTGAAGAACCGCTACGGGCCAACGGACGAGGTCGGATGCTTCGACCTGGGAGAGCGCGGGATCGTGGGACTGGCGGACCCCAGCGGCCTGTTCCTGTCCGCAGCGCGCAGCGAGGTTCCCGGCACCTGTGCCACCGTCACCCTGGAGGGGCGCCGCCCTATGCCCGTCGAGGTCCAGGCCCTTGTGGCGCAGACGGCAGCTGGCTCGCCACGGCGTACCACCTCAGGCGTGGACCACTCGCGCGTGGCCATGGCGCTGGCCGTCCTCACGGCGCGGTTGCGGGTGGACACCTCCTCCTCGGACGTCTACGTCTCCACCGTGGGCGGGGCGAGGGCCGTTGAGCCCGCCACAGACCTGGCAGTCGCCATCGCCGTGGTCTCGGCCGCGCAGAACCTCCCCACTCCCCCGGGGCTGGTCGCCTTCGGAGAGGTCGGACTGACCGGTGAGGTGCGCGCGACCGTCGGCATCCAACGGCGCCTGGCGGAGGCCGCCCGCCTCGGCTTTGACCGAGCGATCGTGCCCCTGGCCGGCTCCCAGGAGCTGCGGGCCGTTCCGGGCCTGCAGGTCCTGCCCGTCTCACATGTCGGGGAGGCGGTGGGAGCCGCGTTGCCGCGGGGCTGAGCCCGCCCATCTCAGAGCGACGCAGGTCACGGCGCCCCTGACAGGTCCCCGATACGATTCGCACGCAAAGCCGCCACGTGGCTCTCGCCTCGCCCTGTCCTTCCCAGGAGCCCCAGTCATGACCGATCCCCACTCCCCCACCCTGCGCGACACCCTGGCTCTCATCGCGCCGGGGACCGTGCTGCGTGACGGTCTGGAGCGGATCCTGCGCGGGCGGACCGGTGCGATCATCGTCCTCGGCTTCGACTCCACGGTCGAGGCCATCTCCTCCGGCGGCTTCGAGCTCGACGTCGAGCTGTCAGCCGCACGCCTGCGCGAGCTGTCCAAGATGGACGGGGCCGTCATCGTGGACCGTGCCGCAGGACGGATCCGGCGGGCCAACGTCCAGCTCCTGCCCGACTCCTCGGTCGAGACGGTCGAGTCCGGGATGCGTCACCGCACCGCCGAACGCGTCGCCCGGCAGACCGGCTACCCAGTCATCTCCGTGAGCCAGTCGATGCAGATCATCTCCCTGTACGTCGACGGCAAGCGTCACGTCATCGAGCCCAGCGAGGCGATTCTGGCTCGCGCCAACCAGGCGCTAGCCACGCTGGAGCGCTATACCACCCGCCTAGCCCAGACCTCGGCGAGCCTAGACGCCCTGGAGATCGAGGACCTGGTCACCGTGCGAGACGTGGCCACCGCCGTCCAGCTGCTGGAGATGGTGCGCCGCATCGCCTTCGACGTGGACGGATACGTCGTCGAGCTGGGAACTGATGGACGGCTGCTGGCTCTCCAGCACGAGGAGCTCACCCGCGGGCTCATGGCCGAGCGTGACTTCCTCCTAGCCGATTACCTGCCCGACGGCCTGGACACCACCACCGTCGAGGCGCGTCTGAAGTGGGTGGGGTCCCCCGCCCTGCTGGACCTGGCGATGGTAGCGCGCTCGATGGGCCTGGGCGGCCCGGACGGGCAGGACCTTGACGCCTCCCTGGCCTCCCGGGGACTGCGCATCCTGTCCAAGATCCCGCGGCTCCCCCTGGTCACTGCGCGCGCCGTCGTCGAGCACTGGGGTTCCCTGCAGGCCGTGCTGGGCGTGAGCCTGGAGGAGCTGGAGGCCCTCGACGGCGTCGGCCCACGCCGGGCACGCACCCTGCGTGACGGCCTGTCCCGACTGGCTGAGATCTCCCTGGTCGACCGCTACTCCTGAGCCCGCCGGCTCACCAGCCTGGGGGAGCCTGCCACCCGGCCTGGAGGCCGTGCACCGGCTCGCCTCAGGCTCCACGAGCCTTAGGTGATGACCAGAAGGAGCTGGGGCCCCAGGTCCTGCCCAGCGAGCTGGAGGCGAAGCTGGTAGGTCCCAGCCGTCGCGTACGAGCCGCCGCCGCTGACGCTGAGCGCAGTGGGCTGGTGACTGGCGGGCTCCGTCGCCTGCGCGCTGGCGGACGGCGTCGCCGGCCTCCTGGCTCGCC
>NZ_DS999574.1:787580-799445 GCF_000159035.1 Actinomyces urogenitalis DSM 15434 | reverse complement strand
GCCGGCAGAGCCTGACCGCCGACCACCCGGGCCAGGACGCGCCGGACGTTGGTGTCCAGCGTCAGTGCGCGGCGCCCGTAGGCGAAGGCGAGAACCGCCCCGGCGGTGTAGTCCCCGACGCCCGGCAGCGCCAGGAGCTGGTCACGGTCGGCGGGCAGCTCGCCACCGTGACGCTCGACGACGGCGCGCGCCGCCTCCACTAGCCTCAGGGCCCGCCGGGGATAGCCCAGGCGGCCCCACACGAGCAGCACCTCAGCCCTCTGCGCCGCCGCGAGCGCGGTGGCATCGGGCCAGCGGCGCATCCACTCCTGCCAGGCCGGCACCACCCGGGACACCGGGGTCTGCTGGCTCATGACCTCTGAGACCAGGACCGCGTAGGCACTGGTGCCACTGTGGCGCCAGGGCAGGTCTCGGGCGTGAGCGCGGTACCAGTCGACCACGGCGCGTGGGTCGGGACCGGCTTGCGCCTGGCGCGCGGCGCTCACAGCTCCAGCAGCATGCGGGAGTTGCCCAGGGTGTTGGGCTTGACTCGCGCCAGGTCGAGGAACTCGGCCACGCCGTCGTCGTGAGAGCGGACCATCTCGCTGAAGGTGTCCGTGCCCACCGGGGTGCCCTCGATCGGGTGGAAGCCGTGGGCGGTGAAGAAGTCGACCTCGAAGGTGAGGCAGAAGACCCGCTTGAGGCCGAGGGCGTGGGCACGGTCAACCAGCTCACCCAGGAGCGCCGAGCCCACCCCTCGGTGGAGGTGGTCGCGTCGCACGGCCAGGGTGCGTACCTCCGCGATGTCATCCCACATCACGTGCAGGGCACCGCAGCCGATGATCCCGCTGACGGCCTTGCCGTCCGGGCCGGCGGCCGAGCTCTCCGCCACGGTGAACTCCTGGATGTCCTCGAAGTAGGCGATGAGGTCCTTGCCCAGCAGGATGCGACGCTCGGCGTAGGGGCGGACGAGCTCCGCGATCGAGCGGGCGTCCGCCGGACGCGCCGGCCGCAGCACGAGGTGGCGACCGCTGGAGCGGTCTTCCGGAAGGTCGCTGGGGTGCTCGCTGCCTGGGGCGGTGTGGGGGGCCGTGCTCATAGCGTCTCCTTCCGGTGGGCGAGCGCGAGGACCGCACGCGCCGTGGCGTCGTCGATCACGAGGTCCGTGGCGACCCGCGCCCGTAGCGCGGCCAGGGTCGCCCGGGCCTTGCCGGTGCCCGCCACGATGCACAGTCTGCGCGGGATCCGGGAGAGCTGGACCGGTGTGGGGCCGGTGGCACGCGCGTTGAGGTCGATGTCACCCCAGGTGCCATCGGCTCGCAGGAGCACCGTACACACGTCGCCAACCACCTCCTCGCGCCGCAGCACCGTCATGTCCGCGCGGGACAGGTGCCCTCCGGCGTAGACCTGGGAGGGCACGTCCGCCCCGAGCGAGCCGACGCTGAAGACCGCCAGCCGGGCGCTGCGGGCCACGGCTAGGACGCGCTTGACCGAGCGCTCGGACCACATGGCCTGGCGCGTGGCGACCTGGTCGAAGAAGGCAGGGACGGGGAAGGAGATCGTGCGGGCGCCAAGGACCTGTCCCATGCGGGTGAGGACCTCGGCGGCGCTGGGTCCCTCGCGCAGCGGATCTGAGGCGCCGTTGAGCTGGACCACGGTCAGGCCCGGAACCTGGCGCACGGGCAGGGCCGCGGCCACCTCGCTCATCGTGGTCCCCCAGGCCACGCCGACGACGAGTCCCGCCTCGCCCACCGGCAGCCCCGCGGCGCCGGCCCCTGCACCGCCTGTGGCTCCTGCATCCCCCACCGCTCCTGCACCGCCTGCGGCCTGGTCCGCCCCTGCGAGCGCGGGCAGGGGCGAGAGCTCGGTGACCAGGTCCAGCATCCGCGCCGCTCCAACAGCCGCCACCTGCTGGAGGCGGTGGATCTCCGTGGTCCCCTCGCGTACAGGAACGATCTGGGTGCGCACCCCGAGCTCGTCATGCAGGGCCCGTTCCAGGCTGCCGGCCCCGCCGGGCTGGACCACCTCGATGCGCACGATGCCCTGCGCCCGCGCACGGGCCAGCAGGCGAGAGACGGTCGAGCGCGAGACGCCGAGGTGACGGGCGATGACCTCCATGGTCTCGCCCTGGGCGTAGTACATGGAGGCGGCCTCGTAGGTGACCAGGGCGTCAGGCGAGCCGGACAGGGCCGAGGGGGCTGCGACGTCGTCACCCTCAGCCTGGCCGAGGGCCTCACCAACCGGCTCGCTGCGCGCCGTACCGGCCTTCCTGGCGGACCGGGACCTGGGTGCGATGGTCATATTTTCCACCTCCGCAAACCGATCGTGCACATTCGTGCATCTGGCTTGCCCATTGTCACACCAACTCGGGATGCTCGGTGCAGACGCCGCCGGAGGGCACACCCGTCGCGCCCTCCGCAGTCGATCGCAACCCCGAGGAGCATCATGAGCGCCACCCAGTCCACCGCCCTGACCACCACCCAGCGCACCGAGGCCCTGGCCGCCATGAGCCAGCCCGAGGGTCTGGACGTCCTCGTCGTGGGCGGCGGGGTCACCGGAGCCGGGATCGCCGTCGACGCCGCCAGCCGAGGGCTGCGCACCGGCATGGTCGAGATGGGCGACTGGGCCTCCGGCACCTCCTCCTGGTCCTCCAAGCTGGTCCACGGAGGCCTGCGCTACCTCTACCAGCTCGACTTCGCCCTGGTCCACGAGGCCCTGACCGAGCGCGGGCGCCTCCTGGAGACCACCGCCCCGCACCTGGTCAAGGCCCAGCCCTTCCTGTGGCCGCTGAAGAACCAGATCGAGCGCTCCTACTCCGCCGTCGGCATCGGCATGTACGACGCCCTGGCCATCGCCGGCGCCCACGGGCACCAGACCGTCCCCGTTCAAAAGCACCTGGGCCGCAAGGGCACCCTGGCCCTGGCCCCCGCGCTTGACCCGTCCAAGATGGCCGGCGCCATCCGCTTCTACGACGCGCGCGTTGATGATGCCCGCCTGGTCATTGACCTGGTGCGCACCGCGGTGGGACTGGGCGCCTACGCCGCCAACCGCACCAAGGTCACCGGTTTCCTCAAGGACGACGCCGGCGCGGTGCACGGTGCGGTGGTCACGGACCTGGAGACGGGCGAGCGCCACGAGATCAAGGCCACCCAGGTCATCAACGCCACGGGCGTGTGGACGGAGGACACCCAGGACCTGGCCACGGACGCCGGGGGCCTGAAGGTCCTGGCCTCCAAGGGCATCCACATCGTGGTTCCCAAGGAGGCGATCGACGCCGAGACCGGCATCTTCGTGCGCACCGAGAAGTCCGTCCTGTTCATCATCCCCTGGCCGCGCTACTGGGTGATCGGCACCACGGACACTCCCTGGACCGAGGACGTGTCCAAGCCCGTGACCACGAGCGCGGACATCGACTACGTGCTCGAGCACGCCAACGCCGTACTGGCCAAGCCGGTGCGCCGCGAGGACATCATCGGCGTCTACGCCGGGCTGCGCCCCCTGCTCCAGCCCAAGCTGCGCCCGGGCGCCGAGGCCGCCAGCACCAAGGTCTCGCGCGAGCACACCGTCACCCGTGTTGCTCCCGGCCTGACGGCGATCGCCGGAGGCAAGCTCACCACCTACCGGGTTATGGCTGAAGACGCCGTGGACCACGCCCTGGGAGAAGGCGGCGCCAAGGCCCACCCCTCGACGACGGCGACCCTGCCGCTGGTCGGCGCCGCCGGCTACCACCGCCTGGCCAAGCAGGCCGGCACGATCGCCCGCGAGCGCGGCTGGACGCTGGCACGAGTGACCCACCTGCTCGACCGCTACGGAGACGAGCTGCCCCAGATCCTGGAGGCGATCGATTCCGAGGAGGGCCGGGCTGGGCGCTGGGGCGAGCCGCTGGAGATCCAGCCTGCCTTCCTGCGCGCCGAGGTCGCCTGGGCGGTCACCCACGAGGGCGCTGCCCACCTGGACGACGTCCTGCTGCGCCGCGTGCGCCTGGACATCGAGCGCCGCGACCACGGCCTGGCCGCCGCCGACGAGCTGGCCGAGATCATGGCCCCGCTGCTGGGCTGGGACGAGGAGGCCGTCGCCGCGGAGAAGGCTGCCTACGCCTCGCGCGTGGAGCAGGTCCTGGCCGCCGAGGCCGAGGCCACGGACGCGGCTGCCGTCGCCCACGTGACCACGGCGATCTAAGGCGGCCGGGCCGCGCCTACCATCTTCCTCACAACGACGTGAAAGGACCTCATCATGAGCGAGCCGGAGAAGTTCGTCCTGGCCATTGACCAGGGCACCACCTCCTCACGCGCCATCATCTTCAACCACAGCGGGCAGATCGTCTCGGTCGGCCAGCAGGAGATCAGCCAGATCTTCCCCAGCCCCGGCTGGGTGGAGCACGATCCGATGGAGATCTGGGACTCGGTGCGTGCTGTGGTGGCCGAGGCCCTGCAGAAGGCGCAGATCAACCGTCACCAGCTGGCCGCCGTCGGCATCACGAACCAGCGTGAGACCACCATCGTGTGGGACAAGAGCACCGGCAAGCCGGTCTACAACGCCATCGTGTGGCAGGACGTGCGCACCGGGGACATTGCCCACGAGATTGCCGCCGGCCACCCGCTGGGCACCGAGCGCTACCGCCAGATCACCGGCGAGAACATCTCCACCTACCCCTCGGCCACCAAGCTCAAGTGGATCCTGGACAACGTCGAGGGCGCCCGCGAGAAGGCCGAGGCCGGTCAGCTGCTCTTCGGCACCCCGGACACCTGGGTGCTGTGGAACCTCACTGGCGGGGTCAACGGTGGCGTGCACGCCACCGACGTCACCAACGCCTCACGCACCCTGCTCATGGACGTGCGCACGCTGACCTGGCGCGAGGACATCTGCGCCGACTTCGGCATCCCGGTCTCCATGCTGCCCCAGATCAAGTCCTCCTCCGAGATCTACGGCTACGGCCGCAAGAACGGGCTGCTCGTGGACACCCCGATCTGCGGGATCCTGGGCGACCAGCAGGCAGCGACCTTCGGCCAGGCCTGCTTCGAGAAGGGCTCAGCCAAGAACACCTACGGCACCGGCTGCTTCATGCTCATGAACACCGGCGAGGAGCCGGTCTTCTCTGAAGGAGGCCTGCTGACCACCGTGCTCTACCAGCTGGGCGACTCTAAGCCGGTCTACGCCCTGGAGGGATCGATCGCCGTGGCCGGCTCGCTCGTGCAGTGGCTGCGTGACAACCTCGGTCTGATCACCTCCTCCTCCGAGATCGGTGAGCTGGCGGCGAGCGTGGAGGACAACGGCGGGGTGTACTTTGTGCCCGCCTTCTCCGGGCTGTTCGCCCCCTACTGGAAGGATGACGCCCGCGGCGCAATCGTGGGGCTGACCCGCTACGTCACCAAGGGCCACATCGCGCGCGCGGTAGAGGAGTCCACCGCCTTCCAGTCCGCCGAGGTGCTCGACGCCATGAACGCCGACGCCGGGGTGCCGCTGAAGGACCTCAAGGTCGACGGTGGCATGACGCACGACGACCTGCTCATGCAGTTCCAGGCCGACCTGTCCGGGGTCGACGTCATCCGCCCCGTGGTGGCCGAGACGACGGCGCTGGGCGCGGCCTACGCCGCCGGCATCGCGGTGGGCTTCTGGTCCGGGATCGAGGACGTGGTCGCCAACTGGCAGGAGGGCAAGCGCTGGAGCCCGTCCATGGACCCGGCCGAGCGCGACCGGACCTACCGGCTGTGGAAGAAGGCGGTCACCCGCACCTTTGACTGGGCCGACCAGGACGTGAGGTAACAGCCAGGGGTGCCATGATGGGGGCGTCCACCGGGCCTGCAACGACGCCCGCCCCCCCCCCCGAGACCGGAGAAGCTCATGACCGCGCTCCTGGCCACCGCGATCCCCATGATCGCCCCTGCCTCCTTCACCCCCTCGACCACGGCCGTGGGCGGCTCCGTGGCACTGACCGCCCTGGTGGGGCTGGTACCCCTGCTCGTCTTCTTCGTGCTCATGGGGGTCTTCAAGGTCGCCACCCACTGGTGCGCGCTCCTCTCACTGGCCGTGGCCGGCGTCATCGCCGTCACCGCCTTCTCCATGCCCGTAGGCATGACAGCGTTGGCCGCCAGCCAGGGCGCAGCCATGGGCCTGCTACCGATCATCTACATCATCGTGGCGGCCGTGTGGCTCTACAACCTCACCGAGACCTCGGGGCGCAGCCAAGACCTCAAGGCCGTCTTCAACACCATCGGCAAGGGCGACCAGCGCGCCCAGGCGCTCATCGTCGCCTTCTGCTTCTGCGGCCTGCTGGAGGGCCTGGCCGGATTCGGCGCTCCCGTGGCGATCTCCGGGGCCATGCTGCTGACCCTGGGGGTGCGTCCTCTGCGTGCGGCCGCCGCCACTGTGGTAGGCAACTCCGTCAACGTCGGCTTTGGCGCGATGGCCATCCCGGTGACCACGGCAGCGCGGCTGGGCGGGGTCGACCCTGTGGAGATGGCCACGGATATGGGCCACCTCAGCTGGGTGCTGGCGCTGGCCGTCCCCTTCCTCGTCCTGCTCATCCTCGACGGCGTGCGCGGCCTGCGTCAGCTGTGGCCGCTGGCGCTGGTGGCCGGTGGCGCGGCTGGGCTCGGTCACTTCGTCACCCCGTCGGTCTCCTACGAGCTGACCGCCGTGGTCGCCTCGCTGCTGGGGCTGGCAGCCTGCTACCTCTTCCTGCGGGTGTGGAGCCCGACGACGCCGCAGGACCTGCGCACGCACGTTGAGGACTCTGACCGCCCTGACCGCGCGCGTATCCTCCTGGCGCTGCTTCCCTACGTGCTCGTGGTGGTCATCATCGCCGTGACCAAGCTGTGGAAGATCGGGGTCGACCTGTCCGCCGCCCTGTCCTCAGCCGATGTCGCGATCGGCTGGCCCGGCCTGTACGGCCACCTGCTCACTGAGTCCGGCCAGCCCTCAGGCGCTCCGGTCTACACCCTACAGATCCTGTCCAACCCCGGGACCTGGATCTTCCTCACCGCGGCCATCGTGGCCGTGGTCTACGGCCGGGTCTCCTCCGGGGGGCGCTTTGGCACCAGCGTGAGTGAGATGTTCATGGTGCTGCCACGCACCATCTACTCCCTGCGACTGTCCGTCCTCACCATCGTCACCGTCATGGCGCTGGCCTACGTCATGAACTTCTCCGGGCAGACCACCGCCATCGGGGCGGCCCTGGCCCAGACAGGAGCCGCCTTCGCCTTCCTGTCCCCCTTCCTGGGATGGATCGGCACAGCCGTGGCAGGCTCGGCGACCTCGGCAGGAGCCCTGTTCGCCGGCCTGCAGTCCACCGCGGCCGCCGGCGCCGGGATCGACCCGCGGATCCTGCTGGCGGCCAACACGATCGGAGGAGGACTGGGCAAGATCGTCTCGCCGCAGAACCTGGCCATCGTGGCCGGGGCAGTGGACTCCCCGGGAACGGACGCCGAGATCCTCAAGAAGGCGGCGCCTTACTCCCTCAGCCTCGTGGTAACGCTGGGCCTGCTCGTGCTCGCAGCCTCCCAGGGCCTGCTCGGCCCGCTCATGGTGGGCTGATCGGCCGGAGCCAGCCGCCTCATACGAGCTCCTGGCAGCGCACCCAGGCCAGGTGCACAGGCCGGTATTTCCGGGCTATAACCGCAGTCTGGGCTTGCGCATTGTCGATCTTTCCTCCGGTCCTCGCCCCTGCTGGGGCCGGCTCGCAGCGGCGAGGCGAGGAGGGACTTTGCCGCGCGAGAGCTGGGAGGCGAGCGACGACGTCGGCCCGTGGGACCTAGCGGCCCCTGGACGTGACCGAGCAGGCTCCTAACCTGGGGACGTTCTGTCCACGATGGTGAGGAAGTTCCGTGCGCATCGCTCTGTTCGCGACGTGTCTGGCTGACACGATGTTCCCTCAGGCCGCTCAGGCGACCGTCACCCTGCTGGAGCGTCTGGGGCACGAGGTGGTGCTTCCTGAGAACCAGACCTGCTGCGGCCAGATGCACGCCAACACCGGCTACTTCTCTGACGCCGCCAAGATCGTGCGCAACCACGTCGAGGCCTTCTCCCCTGTTCTGGACGGGGAGTGGGACGCCGTCGTCGTCCCCTCCGGATCGTGCACCGGGGCGGTACGTCACGAGCAGAAGCTCGTGGCCGAGCACGTGGGAGACCACGGCCTGGCTCGCCGTGTGGAGCAGGTGGGTGCTCACACCTACGACCTGTCCGAGCTGCTCACCGACGTCCTGGGCCTTGAGGACGTGGGTGCCTACTTCCCGCACACAGTGACCTACCACCCCACGTGCCACTCCATGCGCATCGCCAAGATCGGCGACCGCCCCTACCGCCTGCTGCGCGCCGTGGAGGGCCTGACGCTGCTGGACCTGCCGGACGCTGAGATCTGCTGCGGCTTCGGCGGCACCTTCTCCATGAAGAACTCGGACACCTCCACCGCCATGCTCGCGGACAAGACCACCGCGATCATGTCCACCAGGGCCGAGGTGCTGTGCGCGGGCGACTACTCGTGCCTGATGAACATCGGAGGGGCTCTGTCACGTCAGAGCTCGGGAGTGCGAGTGATGCACCTGGCCGAGATCCTGGCCTCCACCAAGGACGCCCCCTTCACCGGTCATGTCTCCTTCCAGCCCTCCAACGAGGCGGTGCAGCTGTAATGTCTCAGGTCTTCCTCGGAATCCCGTCCGTCCAGGCCCAGAGCCAGGCCCACACCGGCGGCTGGGTCACCAACGTCTCCACACCGCAGGACACGCTGCGCTGGGGCCACACCTTCCCTGAGGGCGCCCACCGCACACTGGCCAACACCCAGATGCGCCGTAACCTCGGCCACGCCACCCGCACGATCCGCGCCAAGCGCGGCCAGCGGGTGGAGGAGATGCCGGACTGGGAGCAGCTGCGTGAGGCCGCCGAGGCGGTCAAGTTCGAGGTCGCCTCGCGCCTGCCCGAGCTGCTGGAGCAGTTCGAGGCCAACGTGACCGCACACGGGGGCATCGTCCACTGGGCGCGCGACGCCGCCGAGGCCAACCGCATCATCGCCTCGATCCTCAAGGCCAAGGGCTGTGACGACGTCGTCAAGGTCAAGTCCATGGCCACGCAGGAGACCAACCTCAACGAGTACCTCAAGGACGAGGGCATCACCGCCCACGAGACGGACCTGGCCGAGCTCATCGTCCAGCTGGCCGATGACATGCCCTCCCACATCGTGGTGCCGGCCATCCACCGCAACCGCGCTGAGGTGCGCGGCATCTTCCTGGACCGTATGGAGGACGCTCCGCAGGACCTGTCTGACAACCCCGAGGAACTGGCCGGGGCGGCACGCGCCCACCTGCGCAAGAAGTTCCTGCACTCCACCGTCGCCATCTCGGGCACGAACATGGGTGTGGCGGAGACCGGCACTGTCTCCGTCTTTGAGTCCGAGGGCAACGGGCGCATGTGCCTGACCCTGCCGGACACTCTCATCACCCTGATGGGTATTGAGAAGCTCGTGCCCCGCTACCAGGACATCGAGATCTTCTCCCAGCTCCTGCCGCGCTCGGCCACGGGCGAGCGGATGAACCCCTACACCTCGATGTGGACGGGCGTGACCCCGGGGGACGGCCCGCAGGAGTTCCACCTCATCCTCATGGACAACGGGCGCACCAAGACCCTGACGGACCCGATCGGCCGCCAGGCGCTGGCCTGCATCCGCTGCGGCTCGTGCATGAACATCTGCCCCGTCTACCAGCACACCGGCGGTCACGCCTACGGCTCGGTCTACCCCGGGCCGATCGGCGCGATCATCACCCCACAGCTGACCCAGGGCCTGGCTGACGACGACCCGGTCCACACCCTGCCCTATGCCTCCTCGCTGTGTGGGGCCTGCGCGGACGTGTGCCCGGTCAAGATCGACATTCCCACCATCCTCATCCACCTGCGGGCGCGCAGCGTGGACGTCAAGCGCCGCGCAGTGCCGGATATGTGGGACCTGGGGATGGCAGCGACCACGCCGGTCATGTCCAACCCGGCCCTGTGGAAGAGCGCCCCCTACGCCGTCAAGGCCTCACGCCTGCTGGGAGGCAAGGACGCCACCATCGGCGCTCTGCCCTTCCCCGCCTCGCTGTGGACGCGTACGCGTGACATCCCGGTGGCTCCCAAGGAGTCGCTGCGTCAGTGGTGGAAGCGCACTCATCCCGACGGCGTGACACCGCCTGAGACCGTGGCCGCGGCCCGTGCTGCCCTCGAAGCGGATTCGGCCACGAAGGAGGCCAAGTGATGGATGCCAAGACTGCGATCCTTGCCCGCGCGCGTGACGCGATCTCCCGTTCCCAGGCTGGCCGCCCCGTGCGGGAGATCCCGCGTGACTACATCCGGGTTGGCCGGCACGCCCCCGGCTCCGAGCCGGTGGTGGCGGACATGATCGAGAAGCTGGAGGACTACTCCGCCCAGGTGGTCACGGCCGCTGCGGACGACGCCGTTGCTGAGGAGATCGACCGCTTCCTCACCCAGGCTGGGGCGAGCAGCGTGGTGGTGCCCTCGGGGCTGCCTCAGGCCTACAAGGAGGCCGCCGCCCGGGGAGGGCGCAGCGTGCGCGAGGACTCACGCGAGGCGCCGATTCCTACCCTGGAGCTGGACGCCATCGACGCCGTGGTCACCTGCTCGCGGGTCTCGATCTCGATGTCCGGCACGATCTGCCTGGACGGCGAGAGTGACCAGGGGCGCCGGGCGATCACGCTGGTGCCGGACACGCATGTGGTGGTGATCGAGCGTGAGTCGATCATGCCGACCGTGCCTCAAGCGGTCGACGTGCTCGGGTGCCACCCGGAGCGTCCGACGACGTGGATCGCCGGCGGCTCCGCCACAAGTGACATTGAGCTTGTGCGCGTCAACGGCGTGCATGGGCCGCGCAACCTGCGTGTGGTCATCGCGCACTAGCCTGGCAGTCATGGCTGTTCCTCGACCGCCCGCCTCAGGCGCCAAGGAGCGCCGCGACGCTCTCATCGCCTACCTGCGCACCACCGGGGTGACGCAGGTGGCGGAGCTGCCTGAGCGCTTCGGGGTCTCCGTGGAGACCATCCGCCGCGACCTGCGGGCATTGGAGGCGGCAGGGAGGATCCAGCGCAGCTACGGCACCGTGACGGCTGCGGACTCGGGAAGCTTCGAGTCCAGCCGTGAGTTCCGCTTCTCTCATCACATCGATGAGAAGGAGCGGATTGCTGCGGCAGCGGTGGAGTATCTAGGGACTGCCGAGTCGATCTTCCTGGACGAGGGCTACCACCCCCTGCTCGTGGGGCGTGCGCTGCCGACCGACCGGGACCTGACCATCATCACGGCCTCGCTTCCCGCGGCGATCGAGCTGGCCGAGCGCCCACGCACCACGGTGATCGTCATCGGCGGACGGGTGCGGCCGGTCACCCTGGCCAGCGTGGACCGGTGGGCTACCTCGATGCTGCGGGACATGGAGCCGGACCTGGCGATCGTGGGGGCGAACGGCGTGGGTGAGGACGGGTGGATGACCACTCCCAACCCGTCGGTGGCCGAGGTCAAGGAAGCAGTGCTGGCAGCCGCGCAGCGCTCGATCTTTGTGGGCTCGCACGCCAAGTTCGGCCACCACACCTTTGCGCGTTTTGGTCATGTGCGCCACCTGGAGCGCGTCATCACCGGCCGCGAGCTGCGGGCCTCAACGGCCCGGCGCCTGACGGACCTGGGTGCAACCATCGAGCGGGTCTAGGAGCCGGCTCTGAGCCATCCTGTCCGCTGGCGTCCGGGGCCGCCGCTCCTCCGCGGTCTCCCCGGCCTCCCTTGGTGCGTCGGTTCAGGCCCTGGACACTCGGTTCGGGTGCGGTGGGCATGGGAACCGACTGTGACCCGCCTAAGACGACGGCGGTGCCGCTGCCCCGGTGCGTCGGTCCAGGCCCAACACAGTCGGTTCCAGGGTGCCGC
>NZ_DS999574.1:775533-787196 GCF_000159035.1 Actinomyces urogenitalis DSM 15434 | reverse complement strand
CCCCACAGGCTTGGCTGGGACGGGTGTGTTGACCACACGACCCAGATCCACACTCACGCCCATCCGGTCGATCACAGCAGCCTTGGCCCAACCAGACAGGACGTAGCCCGCCGGCGCCTGGGTCTCCACCACACGGTAGGAACCAGCAGGAACACCCTCGAACACCACCCGGCCGTCCGCGCCACTGGTCACGGTGTCCAACACCTGCCCGGTAGTGGTGCGCAGCTCAAAGACCGCACCCACCAGAGGCGCACCAGCAGCGTCGGTCTTCACCAACGACACCACACCACGCACCAGCGTGTTCGTCACCGTGAACCCACTGGCAGCATCACCGGTGACGGTGGCCTCGTACCCTTCGGGCACGCTCGTCTCGGCCACCGTGTAGGAGATCTCGCCCTGATCGTCGTGGCTCAGCAGGCCGGCGAACTCGCCCTTCCAGCTGTTGCCCGCGTTCAGCGTGAGCGTCTTCCCGGCGACGTCGGTGTCATTCGCCTTCAGCTGCACCGTCACCGAGTCCGGACGCTTACCGTCCTGGTTCTCGTTGTCGCTCCAGGTCTTGGTCACCTTGACCGTGACCTTCGAGCGCTTGTTGGTGATCTTGTATCCGGCGGAGTCGCTGCCGGTCACCGTGGCCTTGTAGCCCGTTGGCACCGAGGCCTCTTCGACCGTGTACTCGATCGCTTTGTTCGTGGCGGCGTCCTTGATCGGAAGGTTCTCGAACACGCCCTTCCAGGTCCCGGCCGCGCTGAGCGTCAGGTTACCCACGGCCTTGCCGTCGATGTCCTTCGCCGCCTTGCCGTTGGCCAGGAGCCTGACGCTGACCTCGGACACCGTGGTCGCGGTCTGGTCGCCGGCGCCGTTGTTCTCATCCCAGATCTTCTCAACCTGAACCGCGCGCGGACGCGACAGGCCGGCGTTCAACACGACTCTGCCCGCCAGGCTCGCGGTCACCGGCTCAGACACGGCCTTCTGCGCATCCGCAGTCCCCGTCAGCTTCACATCGCCCTTCTCCGTGACCGGGGAGAAGCGCGTGTACGGGTTCGATGCGCCCTCGCCTTGATCGGTCTTGGGCGGGGCGGGGTTGTAGACCGTCACGGTGTATTTCTTGCCCAGGGGATCCCGGTCGCCCGGGATAAGGCCCTGGAACTTGTAGGTGCCGTCCTCGCCGGTACGAACCGTCTCGACCAGATCGCCGCGCTCATCCCTGAGCTCGGCCACCGCGTCGGGGATCGCCTGCTCGAGGTCCTCACCGTCATCGTCCTTGTCGATGATGCTGTCGTTATCGATGTCGTACCAGACCTTGCCCGTGATGACGCCCGGTTCGATGAGCATGGCGACCGGCTGCCCATAGCGGTAACCCTTACCGGAGCCGAGGTCACGCAGGTAGGCAGGGGCCATGACATCGAGGGGGTTCGTCTCCGCGACCTCATGCGAGACATCTCCGACCTTCATGTTGAACAGGAAGGTCTGCGCCTCCTTGGGCTGGATCTGAGCGTCATCGGGGGAGCTGATCCGGACGAAGTTCACCCTCGCCCAGTCCTCTGCCGTCCAGGACGCCGTATTGGCCTCGTCCGTCCAGTCGAAACCACCCCACTTGAGCGCCTGGCTCGTGGGCTCGGCATCCCGCGCGTAGGAGACCGTGTAGCCAGCCGGGAGCTCGCTCTTGATTCCGCCGTTCAGGTTCATGGTGAACTCGAAGGCCTTCTTCGTGGGCTGCACCGCCTGACCCCAGTTCTGCCCCTCCTTCGGCACCGGCCAGTAGATCGTGAGGCCGTTCGCCGCCGTCTGCGTGGGGTTGGTGGCGATCAAGCGGTAGTCGACCGTGGACTCCGCACCGATCTCGGTGCGCTTCCGCCCGTCATAGGTCACATAGCGCGAATCGGGCTGGGTCGCCATCTTCGCAGCCGACTGCACGACGACGTCGGTCGGCGACTTGGGCTCGATAGCGCCGACCGGACGGCCGAAGAGGTCGTCGGTCGAGCCGTTGCCGTTGAGGTCCCACCTGTCGGTGGTCATGCCCCCACCGTGGACGAGCTCTTCCTTCGTGTCCGTGTCGAACTCGTACCAGACGATGCCCTCGTCGGCGCGCCATCCAGCGGAAAGGCCACCCGGAGGGCCAACGTAGCGTGCCTCATCCTTCGTGGGGTCAGAGGTGTAGGAGATCCTGAGGCCGATGTCGCCGTCGTAAGCCCAGTACCCGATATTCGTCGTATACGGGACCGCCTTTGCCGCCTCATACCAGTAGAACTGCGCACCGCCCGTGCGCATCTCGTATTTATCTTTCTCGTTGGTGATCTTCGTCAGGTCGAGCTTGTACACCCGGGCCTTGGGATAGGCCTCCTTGAGTTTGTCAGAAGGTGCGACCTCGTACACGTCAGCCTGAGCGCTGTACTCAATGCCGTTCTTGTTCTCCATCCACGCTTGCTTGGCTCCGACCGAGCGCGAGTACAGCCTGAAGGACATATCCGAACCGAACGGGCTGATGACGTAGATCGCGTTGAGCGTCTGGGCGCCTGTCGAGGATCCGTTCCAGACTGACTGGAAGTAGCTGAACCACCTATCAGCCTGCTGCTCGCCAATCACCGGATCGATCAGACCGTCATGCCACGCGTAGTTCCCCGAGTTATGCCCCTCGATATAGCTCTTACCGGTGAATCCGGTGAAGGTATCGCCGATGGTCACATGGTCCTTCGAACGACCCACGTACTTGTTGTTCTCGGCGACGCCGTCGCCGTCCCAGTCCCAGATGTCCTGGTTACGGTGGTTGAACTCCGGCTCCTCATCACCCGTGTTCTCAATGCGGATACGTGCCTTGAACAACGTGGGATTGTCTCCCCACTTGCCCTTCTCGATGACCGTGTTGTTCCGCACAACACCGAAATACGGCAGCGTGGTAGTGGGTTGATTGAAGTCTTCCTTGCCGGAGCCGTCGTTTGCCTCGGCGCGGCTCCTGTAGCTGACAAACGAGGTCTTAGCCGGAATCGTGTCGATCTTGTACTCGATGTGCTTGAGATACACGCCCTCGTGGGCGCCGTCTCCGAGCACCGTCTGCACGCGGAACCGCTGAGGCGGGTTGTCATATGAATAGGTCTTGGTCCTATTCGTGTTCGAGTCCCACAGCGTCACCTTGAAGTCGGTGACCTTGGTGGCTTTCGCGCCGGCGTAGTCGCGCGAGAGGAAGGGCAGGGCCTGCGCCGTTACGCCGCCGACGCCGGTGTTATTGACGTCGTAGTCGATGATGATCGTCTTGGCCCGCGAGCTGCCAGTGCCGCGGTTTCCGACGGTGAAGTATCCGAGGGTGCGCTCCTGGGTGTGCTCGAAGCCGGGGGCGCCCATGTAGACGTTGTTGTCGGCGATATAGCCCTCCCACAGGGGCCAATCAGCCTCACGGCTCGGCCGGTACATCTGCGTGTTGACATAGACGTCCTCGGTCGGCTCAACGATCTCGTAATTCACCGAGCTGAGCTTCTTGGCGTCGTAGGGCAGGTGGGAGGACTCGCTGTAGGGATTGTGCAGCTTGACGCCCACATCGATCTGCTCGATCGTCACGATGGTGCCTGCAGGGAAGTTAGCAGCCGGGAAGCGCCACATCGGATTGAAGGCATTGTCCCCGTTCTCGAAGGTGACGAGCTTATTCTCCTTGCGCCACACATACAGCGTCTTATCTTCCGGAACGGTGTATGTGCTTCCATCGCTCTTGGTGAACTGCTCCCCCGCCTTGAAGGTTGTCAGATCGGCATCGGAGACATCGGTTCCCCCTTGCTTCGTATACAAGCCCAGGTACTCAGCCTTCGCGGGAACAAGAAGCGCGAAGAAATAATCATCGACCACAATCTGGGAGCGATCGTTTGCGCTGGCGATCCATTTGACAGTCTCTGTGGTTCCGCGAGGGTCATCGAGGCCAACCTCGATATTTCCCTGAGCGTTCACTTTGTTCCAGACATCATTCCGCCCAATGGTGTTGAGAACACGCGGGTTCTTCAGCGACGTTGTGGTCGTGAGCTTCTCGTTTGCCTGCGCGCCAGCCTCGTCCACGTAGAACTGCTCAACCGTTACTCCCTCGGGGACAGTCAGGGCGCCGTCGAGGTGTGAGACCAGCTGGATGGGGACCATGAACGTGACTTCCTGCGTGGTGTCCTGAAACTCGTAGCTCAGGACGCCGTCGTTCATGTTCGCGCCATAGATGGTTGTCGGCTTCTTCGCCGAATCAGCCTGCTTGCTCGGGACAGTCTGCCCGTTGTCTTTGAGTTCCTGGACCCAGCCCTGGGTCTTATCGAGGGCGAACGCGTCGCCACGATAGCGGACTCCTGGCTTGAGCGTGATATCGATACGCTTCTCCGTTGCCACGGGGAATACGGCATGGATCTCGAGGTTCATGGACTGACCGCGGTTCAACTGCACGGTGGTCGAGGAGTCGCCAAGATCCACAAGGGTGTTCCCGCCAGCTGTCAGCTTGGCCTCAATGACCGGCTCTTGCACCACATTCGCGGCACGATCCTCTGAGCGGCCGACCATGACCTTGCTCAGCGGCGAAGGCAATGACCCATCGGCGCCCTGAGAAGAAGGCTCCTCGACTACAGCGTTGTCTGAGTCTTGTGCATCAGATTCCGCACCCCCCGCTTCATCAGCAGGGGCGGACACCGACGTCGTCGGCCCGTCACCGGGAACCGCGTCCTCAGCCACAGCAGGCACCGCGCCACCAAGCAACAACGCACCCGCAGCAAGGACACCAAGAACAGACTTGGGAAGCCTCATGGGGAACCATCCTCATCGATCACGACTGCCCACACCGAACCGGGGAGACTCAGGGCGCAGACAAGGGAGACACACAGCATGGTAACGCCCTCCCCCCCCCCGCCAAGGCCTTGCGCCCTGCGCAGTCTCTAGCTCCCTAGCCTCCCAGGCAGCCGCCCCACCCGCCACACCGGTCACCGTTCACACCCACTTCGGTCACCTGGCACCATGACTCGCCCCACATCATCCACTTTCGTCGCACGATTCCAACCCTCACCACCACTCCAAGCACACACGCAACGGTCATCCAGACCAGGCACACCGGTCACCACGCGGGCACAACCAGGCGTCAGGATTCTTGCGCAGCCGGAACCGGGCACCACGCCCGCGCTCCCGCCCGCAGACAACGTCGTCCCGGAAGGTGCCTCGATGCCCATCTCGAACAAGATCGTCGCCGCGATCCAACGCAGCGGATTCCCCACCGACCTCGCCGTCGGCTTCCTCGCCGTCGTCATCTTCGTCATCGGTGACGGTATCGAGGCCGTGTGGATCACCAGCTACCTGTCCACCCCCGAGGTCGGATTCTCCGTCTCCCAGGCCTCCATGATCGTCACCTCCTACGGGGTCGTCGTCGCGATCGCCGCGTTCCTGTCCGGCGCGCTGTGCGACGCCCTGGGCTGCCGCAAGGTCATGGCAATCGGCCTGGTCTCCTTCCTTATCTTCGATGCCCTGTTCATCACCGTGGCCATCGCCTCCCACAGCCTGCCCCTGCTCATGGTCATCTACGGCCTGCGCGGCTTCGGCTACCCCATGTTTGCCTACGGCTTCCTCACCTGGGTCATGATGGTCACCCCCGCCGCCCGCCAGTCCTCTGCCTCGGGCTGGTTCTGGTTCGCCTTCTCGCTCGGCATGCAGCTGCTGGGTTCCTACCTGTCCAGCTTCTTCGTCCCCGCCATCGGCCACACCGCCACCCTGTGGGCCGGATGGGCCCTGGCCGCCGTCGGTGGCGGCCTCGGCATGGCCTTCCTCGCCCGTCACCCCTCTGCCGACCTCAACCAGGGCAAGTCCATCGCCGCCTCGGTCTCCTCCGCCGTGACGGTGCTGTGGCGCTACCCCAAGGTCCCCATCGGCGGGATCGTCAAGGTCATCAACCTCTCCGGCCAGTACGGCATGCAGGCCTTCTACGTGGTCTACCTCCACAAGGTCTTCGGCATGCCCGAGTCCCAGGCCATCCTGGAGTTCTCGATCTTTGGCCTCGTGGCCATCATCGGCGACGTCTTCTGGGGCGTCATGGGAGACAAGATCGGCTGGCGCAACACCATCCAGTGGGCCGCTGCTCCCATCTGCGCCGCCTCGCTGGTCTACATGTACCTCATCCCCATCATCGCCGGTCCGAGCTTCTTCCTCATCGCGCTGGGCACCGCCGCCATCGGCATCGGCCTGTCCGCCTTCGTGCCGACGACGCCGCTGATCACCGCCCACGCCCAGGGCGAGACCGGCAACGCGCTGGCCATCCTCAACCTCGGCGCAGGCCTGGGCGCCTTCGTCGGCCCGGCCATCGTCACCCTCCTGCTGGGCGATGAGACCACCGCCTCGGGCTACCTGTGGGTCGCCGTCGGGCTCGCGGGCCTGTACGTCATCGCCTTCGCCCTCACCTTCGCCCTCACCTTCGCCCTCAAGCTCCCCGGCAACGCCAAGATCATCGACACCACTGACCTTCTGGTCACCGCTGAGGCCCTGGCCGAGCTCAAGGCAGGCGAGGCCGGCACCAAGCCCACCAACGCCCCCGGCGCCCTGAGCGGCCAGGCAGGCCCCACCGTCGTCCATCGCTCCGGCTCAGCCCCCACGCCCGACGACGCCCTCCTGGCTCGCTGAGACACCCACCTGACTGCACACTCACCTCTATCCGCCTCGACTGACAAGGACACTGCCATGACCACCCTGGCCACCCACCCCCTCGCCCCCACCTACGACCGCTCCGCCGTCACCACCGGCATCGTCCACATGGGCGTGGGCGGATTCCACCGCGCCCACCAGGCCATGTACCTCGACCGCCTCATGCGCGAAGACAAGGCCCTGGACTGGGGCATCTGCGGCGTCGGACTGATGCCCCAGGACTGCGCCATGCGCGACGCCCTGACCGCACAGGACTACCTGTACTCCCTCACCCTCAAGCACCCCGACGGCCACCACGAGACCTCGATCATCGGCTCGATCCACGACTACAAGTTCGCCCCCGAGGACCGCGACGGCGTCCTTGAGGTCATGACCGCACCGACCACCCGCATCGTCTCGCTCACCGTCACCGAGGGCGGCTACAACATCGACGACGTCACCGGCGCCTTCCGCACCGACTCGGCCGGGGCCGTGCACGACGCCGCCCACCCCAGCGAGCCGGAGACCTCCTTCGGCTACATCGTTGAGGCGCTGCGCCTTCGCCGCGCGGCCGGCACCGCGCCCTTCACCGTCATGAGCTGTGACAACCTGCCGGGCAACGGGCACGCCGCCCGCACCGCCGTCGTCTCCCAGGCCCGCATGAGCGATCCCGAGCTCGCGCAGTGGATCGAGGCCAACGTCTCCTTCCCCAACTGCATGGTCGACCGCATCACCCCCAAGACCACGCCGGCGGACATCGAGGAGGCCGAGAAGGTCCTCGGTGTGCACGACAACTGGCCCGTGGTCGCTGAGCCCTTCACCCAGTGGGTGCTGGAGGACCAGTTCACCCTGGGCCGCCCGCCGTACGAGGAGGTGGGCGTCCAGCTGGTGGAGGACGTGGTGCCCTACGAGCTGATGAAGCTGCGTCTGCTCAACGGCTCCCACCAGGCGCTGGGCCACTGGGGGCGCCTGCTGGGCATGACCTACGCCCACGACGCCGCCGCGGACGCGGACATCTCGACCTGGATCCGCACCTACCTCGACCGCGAGGTGCTGCCGACCCTGCGGCCGGTGCCCGGGATCGACCTGCGTGAGTACATCGACACCCTCTTCGAGCGCTTCACTAACGAGGCCATCGCCGACACCCTGGCGCGCCTGGCCTTCTTCGGCCCCTCGGGCATGCCCAAGTTTGTGCTCGCCGGACTGCGTGAGAACCTCGCCGCCGGCCGCCCGATCCGCATGGGTACGGCGCTGTGCGCGGCGTGGTCGCTCGGTGTGCTCGGACGCGACGAGAACGGCGGGGAGATTGAGCAGGTGGACGATCTGCGGCCCTTCTCCCAGGCCCAGGAGGCTGGGCGTGGCGGTGAGGGCGAGCTGGCCTTCATCCGCAACGCCGCCATCTTCTCCAACCTCGCCGAGGACGAGCGCTTCCGTTCCACCTACCTGTCCGAGCTCGCCGCCCTGCGCGAGCAGGGCTCGCGCTCTCGTATGAAGGCGCTGCTGACGGCCGAGAACTGAGGCTGGGCGCAGGCTGCGCGCCGCTTGCGGCTGCTCGCCTGTCATGACCCACGACGGCGCCGCTCGTCTCGCTCGCGAGGCGGGCGGCGTCGTCGTGCGCTGCTGGAACGTGGGAACCGGGGAGATCGGAGGCCCGGACATGCCGTCTGCTGCGTGCTTTCCCCGATTGAGACGGCCTTCGGCGATTGGTACGTGCGTCCCAGGCTCTGACAAGCGCTGCACATTCAGGAAGGCACGCACCAATCGCCAACGGCCCGTTCCAATGCCCTGCGCCGCCCCACCAACCGGCGTCGGCCTGCGCTTCCTGTGACCGCTAGACTTCCCCCATGACTGACGCGACTGAACGCTCTGCCTCCCTGCCCGCCGATGCCTCCCAGGCCCAGGACAAGCAGGCGGCCAAGAAGCAGTCCAAGGCCGAGCCCGGCCCGGGCGAGCAGTTCGAGATCCGCGCCGCCAAGCGTGAACGCCTGCGCGCCGAGGGCTGGGAGCCCTACCCGGTCCAGGTGCCCGTCACCACCACCATCCAGGCTGTCCGCGAGCGCTACAGCCACCTGGAGGCCGACCAGGAGACTGACGACGTCGTAGGCGTGGCCGGGCGCGTGACCTTCCTGCGCTCCTCGGGCAAGCTGTGCTTCGTTGCCCTGGCCGACGGCGCCGGCCGGACCCTGCAGGCCATGATCTCCGCCAAGAACCTGCCCGGCGAGGGTCACACGAGCCTGGCCTCCTTCAAGTCCGACGTCGACCTGGGCGACCACCTCTTCGTCCACGGCCGCGTCATCTCCTCGCGCCGCGGCGAGCTGTCCGTCATGGCTGAGACCGCCCTGACCGCCGGCCACTCCGCCGAGCAGTTGCCCGAGCTCGGCGACGACGCCGTCGAGGTCCCGGCCTGGCGCATCGCCTCCAAGGCCCTGCGGCCGCTGCCCAAGACCTGGACCAATGACAAGGGCGAGACCGTCTCCCTGTCCGAGGACAACCGCGTGCGCCGCCGTGAGCTCGACCTGCTCACCCGCCCGGCCGCCCGTGACATGGTGCGCACCCGCGCCGCCGTCGTGCGCTCCCTGCGCGAGAACTTCCACCGCCGCGACTACCTGGAGCTGGAGACCCCCATGCTCCAGGTCATCCACGGAGGCGCGGCTGCACGGCCCTTCGTCACCCACATGAACGCCTTCGACATGGATCTCTACCTGCGCATCGCCACGGAGATCTACTTGAAGCGCGCCGTGGTGGGCGGCGTCGACCGCGTCTTTGAGATCAACCGCAACTTCCGCAACGAGGGCGCCGACTCCTCCCACTCCCCCGAGTTCGCCGCGCTGGAGGCTTACGAGGCCTACTCCGACTACAACGGCATGGCTGAGCTGACCCGCAACCTCGTCCAGCAGGCGGCCCGTGACGCCTTCGGCCTGGAGGAGGGCAAGGAGGTCGTCACTCTGGCCGACGGCACCGAGTACGACCTGTCAGGCGAGTGGGACAAGATCGACCTGTACACCTCGGTCTCCAACGCCGTGGGCGAGGAGATCACGGTCGAGACTCCCCGCGAGCACCTCGTGGCCCTGGCTGAGAAGCTGGACCTGGAGGTGGATGACTTCGCGGTGGCCGGCAAGATCGTCGAGGACATCTTCGAGGAGACGGTCGGAAACAAGCTGTGGGCCCCGACCTTCGTCTACGACTTCCCCGAGGACACCTCGCCGCTGACCCGCTACCACCGCTCCAAGCCGGGGCTGACGGAGAAGTGGGACCTGTACGTGCGCGGCTTCGAGCTGGGCACCGCCTACTCCGAGCTGGCCGACCCGGTGGTCCAGCGCGAGCGCTTCGAGGCCCAGGCCCTGGCCGCCGCCAACGGCGACCCCGAGGCCATGGTGCTGGATGAGGACTTCCTCGTGGCCATGGAGCAGGGCTTCCCACCCTGTGGCGGCATGGGCATGGGCATCGACCGTCTGCTCATGGCCCTGACCGGCCAGGGCATCCGCGAGACGATCACCTTCCCGCTGGTCAAGCGCGCCTGAGCCCGCGAGCGCGCGACAAAAGCAGCGCTACCCCCATTGATACGTGCACCCGCGATTGTGGCGTGCTCCCTGGGCCCCGGGGAGCACGCCACAGTCCTAGGTGTACGCACCTATCCGCGCAGGTACGTACACCAATCAGGATGGCGCTGGAGTCACGCAGGGTCGGCGCCGCAAAACAGCAGAGGCAGCACTGAAAAGAAGCAAGGCAGGCAGAGCCAACGCCTGCCTATCGGCCAGGCGCCCGCCAAACAGCGGCTCAGGAGCGGATCAGCCCCCGGATCGTGTCCTCGCACTCCTGGCGGGAGACGGCGCGGCACCCCTGGCGCACCCAGGCGGCAATCTTGGCCGGCTCCTCACGCGCCAGGCGCACCCCACGCGTCAGCAGGACGTGCAGGGGCTTGCGGTGCTCATTGACATCCCGGCGCAGCCGGAACCACCAGGTCTGGATTGTCGGCCTGCGCAGCACCAGGGCATCAGCCAGCACACCGGCCTCACGGCAACGCTCCACGAGCTCAGCAGCAAAGATCCCCTCGGCCACGAAAGCTGTCTCCGCCCCGAGCTCCAGCACCTCGCTGCCCACGGTCGCGTTGTCAGCGATCGAGTAGACCGGCACCGTCGTCCGACCGCTCTGGCACAGCTGGAGGATCGCCGTCATCGCGCGCTCAGCATCCCAGCTGGCCGGGTGGTCCCAGTCAATGAGGCTCATGGCTTGCGACTGGCTCACGCCAGCCTCGCCGGACACCCGCCCATCCAGCAGCGGCATGCCAGGCTCGTCACCATCACGGTAGAAGTCGTCCAGCTTGAGCCGGCGTGCGCCTACCCTGCGCAGGAGAGAGGTCTTGCCAGAGCCGGAGGGGCCGGTGAGCAGGATGACGCGTGCCTTCACGGGACCTAAGCCTAAAGGGAGGGGACTGCGCGGCGGCGGGCCAGGAGCAGGGCGCCTCGGCCTCAGCCGCGAGCCTGCTCGAAGCTGACCCCGGAGGACACCAGGCCTTGCAGCCGGGCAACATCAGAGTCGACGGGAACCTGGCCAGGCTCGCTGCCCCGGTCCACGATCTGGTTCTTGGCGTCCACGAAGACGACGTGGGGCAGGTAGGTGCGTGCGGCGGCGTCGTCGATCTGGGAGTAGGCGATGAGAATGACGATGTCCCCGGGCGAGACCAGGTGCGCCGCCGCCCCGTTGACACAGATCTCGCCCGCGCCACGCTCGCCGGGGATGACGTAGGTGGACAGGCGGTTGCCGTTGGTGCAGTTGCAGATGTCCACACGCTCGCCGGGCAGCAGGTCAGCGGCCTCCAGCAGCGCAGCGTCCACCGTGATCGAGCCGACGTAGTTGAGGTCGGCCTGGGTGACGGTGGCGCGGTGAATCTTGGACGTCATCATCGTCCGGGTGCGAGTGCTCATCGCGGCCAAGGGTATGCCGTGCGGTGCCCTGCCAGGCGGCGAGGTGAGCGAGGTGACAGCACGCGTGCCTCACACCTGCGCCGCGGAGGGAGGGCCGACGACGGCGCGCGCCACCCCTTCGGCGCTGTC
>NZ_DS999574.1:773192-774882 GCF_000159035.1 Actinomyces urogenitalis DSM 15434 | reverse complement strand
CAGGTGGTTCGCTCCGTGGGCCAGCGCCGCGTGGTAGGCCGCCCGCGCCGACTCCGCCAGCACAAAGGGCTCCCCACCCAGCTCGACCGCCAGCGCCTGCCCGATCGGCAGGAAGGCCGGCGGCGCCGTCACCGCCATCGGGCAGCCCGTGAGCCTGGCCAGGTCCGTGGACATGCCGGAGAAGGTCATGGCCGGGTGCAGGGCGATCGGAATCGCACCGGCCGCCTGCGCCGGCGCGAGGACCTCGATGCCGTAGCGCCCGGAGGTGTGCACCACGATCTGGCCCATCTGCCACGCCCCGAGCTCAGCCAGGCCAGTGACCAGGTCTGCCAGGGCATCGTCAGGCACGGCCAGCAGCACGAGCTCGGCGCGGCGGATGATCTCCTCCACCTCCAGCACCGGGACGCCCGGCAGCATGACCTCAGCCCGCTCACGCGAGGCCTGCGAGACGGCGTGGACGCCGATGACCTGGTGCTCCACCGCCCGCAGGGCCGAACCGAGGACCGCGCCGACCTTGCCGGCTGAGATGATGCCGACCCCGAGCCGCCCTGGCCGAGAGGTCTCAGGCTCAACGACCGGGTTGGCGCAGGAGTGTGGCTCAGTCATGGCGTGATCGTCTCACGCCTGGACGTCAGGCAGCAGGCTCGGCCACGGCCCTGGCCAGCCAGCGGTCAATCCTCTCGGCCCGACGACGCCGCAGCGCCCGATCAGAGATAACGCGCTCCAGCGCGGCAGCGTCCCCCAGATCGAGGTTGGACATCCCGGTGGACACCTGACCGATGCTCACCATGCACAGCTCGATCTTGGCCAGCCTGCGACGTCGGGCCAGCGGCCCCTGGCTGATGTGGACCGACTGGATCCGCTCGTAGGGCACCACGCTGGTGTTCCTCCACAACCGGCTCGTACGCAGGATGACGCAGGTATCGGTCAGCACGATCCCCTCGCGGCACCAGGCCAGGGGAGAGAAGACCCGTCCCCGGGGGCTGATACGGATCAGGCCACGCTCAGGCGAGCCGATGGGCGCCCCCGGGTCCCCCACGCCGTCGTCGTCCATGCCTGACAGGACGGCCTCCAGCAGGGCGTCGGGGTCAGCCACCCCCAGGTTAGGGGTCACCAGCCACAGGGCTCGCAGCGCTGTGTCACGGTCCCCCACCGGCAGCAGGATGTTCGAGCCGTTTTCCTGTACCTGGCCCGAGGAGGAGTCCACGCTCTCACGCCCGGCCACACAGGCCACGACCTTCCACCAGTCCTTGCCACGCCACAGCGGCCCCTGCTGCAGGCTCACGGCGTGCACCCTCCCGGGTGGCAGCGTGGAGGAGGTGTCCGCCGTCAGGCCGTAGCGCACGCGGATGCCAGCCGGGGTGGCAAAGGCACGGAAGCGCCACCCCCGGTTGAAGCGCCCCCACACGACGCCGACGGCGGTCAGCGGCATGATCGCCATCGGCACGATCACGCCGATGAGCTCTCCCAGGTCCGCGGTATCGCTCGCAGTGAGAGTCACCACGAACAAGATCGCGAAGACCACCACGATCACGGCGGTCGTCACGATGGCCGCCGAACGCAGGATCGAGCCGATGAGGACCTTCGTGTCCACCTCGTACAGCGGGTACTCCTCACGCTGCCGGCCGCCGGCCGGCGGCGCAGCCGCAGCATCCTCAAAGCCTCGTGGCGCCAGCCCGGCCCCGGCTGG
>NZ_DS999574.1:769378-772669 GCF_000159035.1 Actinomyces urogenitalis DSM 15434 | reverse complement strand
CGCCGGCGCCGCCAGGGGCGACGCCGTGGCCGCCTCCGGCGCCTCAGCGCTCCCAGGCTCCTGGCTCGCCCGGTCAGAGGCTGCTCGCCCGGCTCCGTTGGTCTGCGCGCCAGCCGCCAGGTCAAGGATGAGGTCCCTCAGTTCCTCCAACCGCGCGGTGGGCAGGTAACCCAGCACCACCCGGGAGTCGCCGCTGCCGGCCACCTCGACCGTCAGCTGCCCGAGCCCGAAGACCCGGCCCAGCAACGGGTGGACGACGTCGACGGACTGGATCCGCGGCAGGCGCGCGATCCGCAGCTGCTTGGTCAGCACCCCCGAGCGCAGGTAGACACCGTCACGGTCCACGGCATAGGTCTTGTAACGCCAGCCCAGGAACAAGGCGATGCCCAGGAGCACCAGGACCGCTCCCACTGCAGGAAGGATCCACACCAGCTGGGACTGGCTGAAGGGCAGGCCCTCCTTGGAGATGGCCTGGTAGGCCTGGTAGGCCTCATCCGCGTTCTGGTAGGTGAGGAAGGCCAGGAGCGCGGCAATGACCTTCCACCCCTCCAGCAGCGGGGTGACGGGGTGCATGCGCTGCCACTGGAGTCCTTGCGGCAGGCTGATCGAGCGCTCGGCCGCGTCCGTGCCGTTCTTCCTGACGCTCACAGCCCGCTCATCCTCTCCTCGCCGCGCTCGGACAGCAGCTGGCGCAGGTGCTCGGCCTCAGCCACCGGCAGGCCGTTGATCGTGGCGTCAGTGGAGGCCGAGGCCGTGTGGAGCTTGACCTCCGCGATACCGAGGTGGCGGGCCAGCGGGCCCTGGGAGGTGTCCACGAACTGCATGCGTCCGTAGGGGACCACCGAGAGGTGACGAAACATGATGCCCTTGCGCCACAGCAGGTGGTCCTCCCCCAGCGCGTAGCCCATGGCACGCACCTGGCGAGGAATGAGCCAGGCCTCCCACAAGGTGGTCGCCGTCGTCGCGCCCGCTCCCAGGAACCACCAGTGGCTGTGCATGGCGCCGAGTACGAGGAAGACGATGATGACCACGGCGTCGAAGCCGAGGTTGACCGTCAGGCGGGCAGTGATCAGCTTGGGCGAAACGGGGCGAAACTCCACGCCCTCAGGCTTGAAAGGCGAGACGGAGGCGGGATCGGCGGGCCGGCCGGGCTCAGGGGCAGTGGACTCGGTCGGACGGGAAGCAGTCACGGTGGCTCCTTGCGGGGGCTGGGGTTTCCAGCCTCTCACGCCAGCACGTCTGCCCGCCTCCTCCGCCAGGAGGAAGCCCCTCCTTCGCCAGGCTCAGGCCGTCGCGCCGCCGCTGGGTAGCGCCGAGCCGGACGAGCCGTCCTCGTCGTCGTCATCGCTCATGTCGATCGCGCACCAGTGCTCGACCACCACGCCTGCCACGCACCACGCCAGGGAGGCGATCAGGCAGCCACCGGCGGTCCATCCCAGGGTGTCCATCGCTGGGGAAGCCGGAGCGATCAGTGCCACCGCCAGCTCAGCTGCGTAGACGCCGGCCACGATGGCGCCGACGATGGCCGAGGCCTGGGCGGCGGCCGCGGTGGTCGCGGCACCGGTCGGCGTCATCCAGGTCGGGCGGTGCTCCCGCATGCGGCGCACGGCGTGGCCGGCCACGAGCACTACCAGAGCCACCGCGAGGGCCACCGCCGCTCCCCAGGGGGTGAGGGCAGGGACCCAGCCACGGTGACGCAGCACAAGGTCCAGGGCGACCCAGCTGACGACGGCCGACGTGGCGAAGCACGCGAGGACGCCGGTCCAGCGCGTGCGGCGCATCAGGACTGTCCGTCCCGTCCGCCGATCACCTCGTCCCAGCCAAGCGGCTGCGCCCACTCCTCCTTGCCGTCCGCGTCCACGGCCGTGGGGAAGGCAGCGGGGTCCGGTGTGAGCGCTGAGGTGTCATTAGTCTCCGAAGACGGCACGGCAGCAGGGTCAGGGGTTGAGGTCGACGGCGGAGCCGGGGGCACCGGGGGCGCGGGAACCGCAGAGGCAGGCCAGGCCGGGGAGGACGCCGAGGCGGGGGCAGGGACCTCGGGGCTGGGGGCTACCTCGTCCACAGGTGCGGCAGCGAGGTCCGCCTCAGGCACGCTCAGCTCCTCGCGTGCCGGCTCCGGCGCGGGTGCGGGCTCAGGATCCGCCTCAGGCGCAGGCTCTGGAACCGGAGCAGGCTCCGGGACTGGCGCGAGTGCGGGCTCTGGCACGGGTGCAGGCTCAGGGGCAGGGGCAGGCTCGGCAGGCGCCTCGGGAGCGGGCGCCGCAGCTGCCTCCTGCTGAGCCACTGGGGCCTCCTGGGGCAGCGGCGGCGCCACGTACTGGCCGGTCGGCAGGGCAGGCAGGTGGTCGGAGTCCAGCCAGTCCAGGGCGAGCCAACGCACACCCTCACGGTCAGGAGCGACCTCTGCCAGGGCGGCCACGGACTGGTCCCCGATCTCAGCGAAGGGATCTGCCTGGGCCCAGGGCACCAGGACAAAGGCGCGCTGGGCGGCAGCAGGATGCGGCAGCGTGAGCTCGGGGTCGGTCGAGGACACACCCTCGTAGGTAATGATGTCCGCGTCCAGGGTGCGCGGACCCTTGGGCTCGGTGCGCACGCGGCCGGCATCAGCCTCCAGGCCCTGGCACACGGCCAGGAGCTCGCGCGGAGCAAGGGTCGTCGTCACCAGGACCACCGTGTTGAGGTAGTCGGGCTGCTCGGCTCCCCCCTCAGGGACGACGGCGGCCGTGCGGGCCAGAGGGGCCACGTCAGTGATTGTCACGCCCGGCGTCGAGCGCAGTGTGCTCACGGCCTGGCGCAGCGCCGGGACAACACCTCCCACGTTGCCGCCCAGGGCGATGACGGCCTCGACCGCCTGCTCCGGGGTCTGCGCCAGCAGGTCGCGTGGAGCCGGCGGTGCGGGAGCAGGCTCAGGGGCTGGCGCCGGGGCCTGCCCACCCTGGTCAGCCGGCATCGGCTCCGCGGACGCGGCAGACTCCTGCGCGACCTCCTCCTGCCCAGCCTCATCCTGCGCGGGCTCGGTCAGTGGCGCCGCCAGGTCCTCGGACGCGGCCTCCTCCTGTACCGGTACCGCGGCGTCCTCGTCCAGCAGTCCCACGGCCTCAGCCATGCCGGCGGCACCGGCCAGCCCGACGGCGGAGGCCACCGCTCCGGCTCCCAGCGCGTCAGCCGGAGCGGGCGGCTCCGGCGCGATCCCTGCGATGAGCGCATCCTGAACCTGGACGGCGAGCGGCGCCTCGGGAAGCTCCTGCGCCAGGGGCGAGGAGTCCTCCACCGCCGGGGGCGCCGCCGCAG
>NZ_DS999574.1:756519-769017 GCF_000159035.1 Actinomyces urogenitalis DSM 15434 | reverse complement strand
CCAGGAAGGCTGACCTGCCGGCCGACGGCGCGGCAGTCAGGTCCTCCTCGCTGCGACGCACGATCGTCACCGAGACGTCCTCGAAGGCCACCTCCAAAGGCGCCTGCGGCTTGTGCACCGTCACCTCGACCTCACGCACCGCCTCAAAGGCCAGAGCAGCCTCAGCCACGCGCGCCGCCAGGGTCTCGATGAGGTTGACCGGCTCACCCTCGATGACGTCAACGATCGCCGCGGCCACCGCCGAGTAGTCAACGGCGTCCCTCAGGGAGTCAGTCACGGCAGCCACCGCCGTGCCCCGCACGCCCAGGCGCAGCTCGGCGTCGACCACGAAGAGCTGCCCCTCCTCGCGCTCGCTGGGGAGCATGCCGTGGTAGCCGCGGGCCGACAGCCCGGTCAGTCGGATCTGGTCCTGGGTCAGGACGGTGCTCATCGTGATTCCTTCCAGAAGGAGGCAGCCATGACGGCGTCCCGGTTGGCCGGGACCTCGTGGACTCGGACGGCCCAGGCGCCGGCGGCGCCGGCCAGGGCAGAGGTAGCAGCGGTTGCGGCGTCGCGCGAGGTCGGGTCCCCGGCACGATCGGCGGCGACGGCGCCAGCCAGGAAGCGCTTGCGCGAGGCACCGATGAGGACTGGGCGCCCCAGGTCCTGGCGCAGGCGAGCCGTGGCCGCCAGCAGCTGCCAGGACTGCTCGTGGGTCTTGGCGAAGCCCAGTCCTGGGTCGACGACCACCTGGGCAGGATCGACCCCCGCAGCCTCGAGCTCATCCAGGCGCTGGCGCAGCTCAGCCTTCACCCCCGCCACGACGTCGCCGCCATAGTCGGTCAGCTGGTCCATGGTCTCGGGGTTGCCGCGCCAGTGCTGGCAGATGTAGACCACACCGGCCCGCGCGACGACGCCGTGCATGCGGGGATCGGCGAGCCCACCAGAGACGTCGTTGATGATGAGGGCACCGGCCTGCGTGACGGCCTCGGCCGTGGCGGCGTGGATGGTGTCCACCGAGACCACTGCGCCTGCGGCCACCAGCTCACGAACCACCGGCAGGACGCGATCGGTCTCCTCGGCGGGGCTGACGCGGCTGGCACCGGGACGGGTGGACTCCCCACCCACGTCCAGCAGGTCGGCCCCCTGGCGCAGGAGCTCCAGGCCGTGCTCGACGGCCTTGTCCGCCGCGAGCCAGCGGCCGCCGTCGGAAAAAGAGTCCGGCGTGACGTTGATGATCCCCATGACCAGCGTGCGACCCTGGCGCGTGGCAGCGCTCAGGCGCTCCGGCAGCGGCGACGGAGCGAGAAGATCAGCCTGGTTCACCGCCCCAGCCTAACGTGCCTGCCTGGCTCACGCCGGGATCTCGCTGCCGGCGCACCGTGGGCACCGCGCACACCCCAAACCTCCACCAAGGACTCATGGCACACGGCTGATCCCCATTCCCACCACGCACCTAGGACATTCGGCCTACGATGACATCGTCGGGATCCGGCACCGAGCCGGCTCTGTTACTGATTCCAAGGATGTGATCACATGCCCGACATGATGCTCGCCGAGCGTTTCTACGCCGAGGGCCGACGCGTGACGGTTGAGGAGATTCCGATTCCGGAGCCCGGCCCAGGCCAGGTACGCGTCAAGGTGGCCTACTGCGGCATCTGCCACTCCGACCTGTCCCTCATCCACGGCTACTTCCCGGACCTGCTGCCTGTGGTGACCCAGGGTCACGAGGCAGCCGGCACCATCGACGCCCTCGGCCCCGGCGTGGCCGGCTGGCAGGTCGGCGACCGCGTCATCCCCTCGGCCGGGCGCCCGTGCCTGACCTGCCGCATGTGTCGCCGCGGAGACTTCACCGCCTGCCTCAACCTCCAGCTCATGGCCTTCGCCTACGACGGCGGCTGGGCGCAGTACACCATCGCCAACGCCGTGGGCATGACCCGGGTACCTGACGAGGTGGACCTCAAGGAAGCCGCCATCCTCGCCGACGCCGTGTCCACTCCCTTCGGCGCCGTCGTGCGCACCGGCAAGGTCCACCCCGGCAACGCCGTGGCCGTATGGGGCCTGGGCGGGGTAGGCACGCACATCGTCCAGCTCGCACGGCTGGCCGGCGCCGTGCCGATCATCGGCATCGACCTCAACGACCAGTGCCTGGAGCGGGCCAAGCGGCTGGGGGCTGACCACGTCTTCAGGGCCGACGACCCCAAGCTTCTGGAGCACCTGACCCAAGCCACCGGCGGGCGCATGATCGACGTCGCCTTCGACGCCGTCGGCATCCCCTCCACGCTGCGCCAGGCGGTCGAGAGCCTGGACAACCACGGCAAGGTCGTCACCGTGGGTATGAGCGACAAGGACATGAATCTCGGCGACTTCCTCACCTTCAACCTGCGCAGCAAGCAGGTGCTGGGACACCTGGGCTACCAGACCCAGGACATCGCGATGCTCGCCGAGATGCTGCGCTACGGCCGGCTGGACCTGAGCGAGTCGATCTCGGAGGTGGTGCCACTGCGGGACATCGCCACCGGGATCGAGCACCTGGAGAAGAAGGCGGGTAACCCCATCCGCATCCTCGTGGACCCCTGGGCCTGAGCAGGCTGAGCACGAAGGCGGCCCCCACCGCTGGTGGGGGCCGCCTTCTGCGTCAGTGGCAGTCAGTGGCGTCCCAGGATGAGGCTCATGGCCTCAGCTCGCGTGGCCGCCGCACGCAGCTGCCCACGCACCGCCGAGGTCACCGTGGAGGCCCCGGGCTTGCGCACCCCGCGCATCGACATGCACAGGTGCTCGGCCTCGACGACGACGAGCACGCCCCGCACGCCCAGGCGCTCGACCATGGCGTCAGCCACCTGAGCCGTCAGACGCTCTTGGACCTGTGGGCGGCGCGCGTAGCCCTCGACCAGCCGCGCGAGCTTTGACAGACCCGTCACGTGCCCGTCCTCACTGGGGATGTAGGCGATGTGGGCGACCCCGTGGAAGGGCAGGAGGTGGTGCTCGCACACCGAGTACATCGGGATGTCACGCACCAGGACCATCTCGTCATGGCCGACGTCGAAGACCTTCTCCACGTGAGCACCGGGGTCCTCGCGTAGGCCCGCGAACATCTCCTCATACGCCCGGGCCATCCGGTCAGGGGTCTCCCGCAGACCATCGCGGTCCGGGTCCTCCCCGATCGCGATCAGCAGGTCCCGCACCGCCCGGCGTACACCCTCGGCGTCGTAGGGGCGTGGCGAAGGGCCGGCGCCACGCGTCCGGGTACCAGGGTCCTGGTCCTCGCTCATGCCTCGCCCCCGTCCACCGGCGCAGCAGGCTCGGCCACCTCGCCCGCCGCGGGAGCCTCGGCCGGGCTCGCGGCCGCGTCATCCCCCACCGCGCGGCGACGCGGTAGGCAGGAGCCGGAGAAGTAGGTACCCGCCGCGAGGTCCCCCTCCAGGACCAGGGACTCGTCCGAGCGCCACAGCGGTCGCTCACCCTGCTTGACCACCGGCGCGAAGATGCGCTCCAGGTCCTTCTCCAGCAGCGTCTCCTTCTCCAGCAGCTGGGTAGCCAGCTCCTCCAGGACCGCGCGGTTGCGGGTGAGGATCTCCCAGGCCTCGCGGTGGGCGGCGTCCATGAGCGCGCGTACCTCGACGTCGACGCTGGCCGCCACCTGCTCAGAGAAGTCGCGCTGCGTGGCGGATAGCCCCAGCACCGTCTCGTTCTCGGTGGTGCCGAGCTTGACCGCACCCACCGAGCGGGTCATGCCGTAGTCGGTCACCATCTTGCGGGCGGTGGCGGTGGCCTTCTCGATGTCGTTGGAGGCGCCGGTGGTCGGGTCGCGGAAGACCAGCTCCTCGGCCGCACGGCCGCCCATGGCGTAGACGAGCTGGTCAAGCAGCTCGTTACGGGTCGTGGAGTACTTGTCATCCGAGGGCATGACCATCGTGTAGCCCAGTGCCTTGCCACGGGGCAGGATGGTGACCTTGGTGACCGGATCGGAGTAGGCGCCGGCAGCAGCGCACAGGGCGTGGCCGGCTTCGTGATAGGCCGTGACGGCCTTCTCGTGGTCGTTCATGACGCGGGTACGCTTCTGGGGACCGGCGATGACGCGGTCGATCGCCTCGTCCAGCGCCCGGTTGTCAATGAGCTGGGCGTTGGAGCGGGCCGTGAGCAGCGCCGCTTCGTTCAGGACGTTGGCCAGGTCCGCGCCGGTGAAGCCGGGGGTGCGCTTGGCGACCTGGTCAAGGTCGACGTCGCGGGTCATCGGCTTGCCCTTGGCGTGCACGCGCAGGATCGCGGCGCGCCCGGCCATGTCCGGAGCCTCGACGGCGACCTGGCGGTCGAAGCGCCCCGGACGCAGCAGCGCGGGGTCGAGCACGTCAGGGCGGTTGGTAGCGGCGATGAGGATGACGTTGGTCGAGGCGTCGAAGCCGTCCATTTCCACCAGCAGCTGGTTGAGGGTCTGCTCGCGCTCGTCGTGCCCGCCGCCGGTTCCTGAGCCGCGGTGACGGCCGACGGCGTCGATCTCGTCAACGAAGATGATGGCCGGCGCGTTCTCCTTGGCCTGCTCGAACAGGTCGCGCACGCGTGAGGCTCCCACGCCGACGAACATCTCGACGAACTCCGAGCCGGACATGGAGAAGAAAGGCACGCCGGCCTCTCCGGCCACGGCCTTGGCCAGCAGCGTCTTACCGGTTCCGGGCGGACCGTAGAGCAGCACGCCCTTGGGGATCTTGGCTCCCACGGCCTGGAACTTCTCCGGCTCAGACAGGAACTCGCGGATCTCCTCCAGCTCCTCCACGGCCTCGTCCTCGCCGGCGACGTCGTCAAAGGTGACCTCGGGCATCTCCTTGGAACCCACCTTGGCCTTGGACTTGCCGAAGCCCATCGCTCCGCCGCGCCCGCCGGCCATTCGGCCCATGAACCACCACATCGCGCCCAGCAGCAGAAGCATGGGCACGATGAGCTGGAGCATGGAGGACCACCAGCTCGCCGTCGGCACGACGGAGTTGAAGCCACCCGAGGGCTTGGCGTCCTGAACGAGCTTGTCCACCTGCTCGGCCTGGGCGTCAGTGAAGGTGAACTGGACCTTCTTGCCGAGCTTCTGGTCAGTCTGGCCGGACTCCTTGGCCTTGAGCGTGTAGCTCTGCGTCAGCTCCAGCTCCACGCGCTGGGTGCCGTCGATGACGGTGACGGACTTCACCGTCTGCGGCGAGTCCTGGAGGATCGCCAGACCGTCGGAGGTATCGATCGCACGGTAGCCCCCCAGGGCGGACAGGAGCACCCACCCCAGCAGTGCCAGGAGCACCAGCGGAGCCGCCCACATCAGCGGGCTGGCCAGCGGGCCACGCTTACGCTGCTTGGAGCCCTTGTCCCGCTTCGAGCTGCGGCCCGAGGGCGAACCGCCCTTCTTGTCCTTGGTGTCTGCGGGGCGCTTGCCGCCGGGCTGACCAGTGTCACTCATCGAGGTGTGTTCCCTTCGCGCATGTGATCACCTGACGGTATCCGACAACCTCGTGCGCGTACCACGAGGCAGGGGCTTCGTTCGCCTCAGGCGTGCAGATCCCCTATAGGCGAGCAGCGGCGTCGGTCCGCGATCCCCCTCAGCTGGCGGCGACGACGGGCTGGCCCTCCGAGGGCTGGACGACGACGAAGCCGGGACCGTGGAAACCGAGCTGGAAGGACTCTCCCGAGCCGCGGCCGATCAGCGAGCCCATCTTGAAGGTCGAGTGGAGCTGCGGCTGGAGGTTGGCGGACCAGCACACCGCTGCCTGCGGGTCGACGTAGGTGGGCTGGACCGAGCAGTCCAGCACCATCGGCGTGCCGTCACAGGACAGGGCCGCCACCCCGTGGCCCTGGACCTGGAGGTTGAACAGCCCGCCAGCCAGAAGGCCGGCGTTGCCCATGGCCGTCACGTCGTAGTCCAGGGTCGCGTCGAAGGCGAGCAGGGAGCGGGTGTTGATCGTCAGGACGTCCCCTTCCAGCTCCAGCAGGAAGATCCGCTGGGCCGAGCGGGCGAAGAAGACCTCACCCTGCCCGGACACGCGCATGAGGTTGCCGCCCTCGCCGGACACAGCCTTCTTCAGCATCCCGCCCAGTGAGCGGGCTCCCTGGTACTTAAAGTCCATCTGCCCCTGGTAGGCGACCATGGCGCCCTGGGCGGCGATGACCTCAGGGCCCATGAGCACGCGCAGCATCCTGGAGGACTGCAGGGTCCAGCGCTGGGTCGACTGCTGCTCCGCGTGGGACTGGGCAAAGATCTCGCTGCGCATGTTCAGCCCCCGTAGACCTCAGGGCGCAGGGTCCCGATGAAGGGCAGGTTGCGGTAGCGCTCGGCGTAGTCCAGGCCGTAGCCGACGACGAACTCCGTGGGGATGTCAAAGCCGACGTACTTGACGTCCACCTCCACCTTGGCCGCCTCCGGCTTGCGCAGGAGCGTGGCGATCTCGACGCTGGCGGCCCCGCGGCTGGAGAGGTTGCCCACGAGCCAGGACAGGGTGAGGCCGGAGTCGATGATGTCCTCGACGATGAGCACGTGGCGGCCGGTCAGGTCCGCGTCCAGGTCCTTCAGGATGCGCACCACGCCGGAGGACTTGGTCCCCGAGCCGTAGGAGGACACGGCCATCCAGTCCATGGGGGCGCTGCGGTGCAGACGGCGCGAGAGGTCCGCCATGACGTAGACGGCTCCCTTGAGCACACCCACCAGCAGGATGTCCTTGCCCTCGTAGTCCGCGTCGATCTGGGCGGCCATCTCATCGAGCCGCTGGGCGATCTCCTCCTGCGAGATAAGAACCTGTGCCAGGTCGCTACCCATGTCAGTGGCGTCCACGTTCACCCTCCGTGCGGCTGGAGACGATACATAAATGAAACCGCAGGACGAGTCTGGCACGACGCGGCCGCGGGCGCGAGCGCGATGATCAGCCCCGGCAGCCGCAGTCAGCCATCGGCGTGACCAGGTCCTGGTCCAGGGCCACCCGGGCCGAGTACAGGCCGCCGGCCTCGAAACCGTCGACGATGACGGAGAAGGCCAGCAGCCGGCCCTGGCGAGTGACCACCGTTCCGCTCAGGGACGCGGTCTGGTCCAGGGAGCCGGTCTTGGCGCGTACCGTGCCGGTGGCCGCCCCCTCCGTGAAGCGGTCGTGCAGCGTGCCGTCCAGCCCGGCCACCGGCAGGGCGGTGATGAGCGAGCGGCCGACGGTCCCGCCGTCATCCCCCGCGGCCCGGGCCAGGATCTGGGCGAGCAGACGGGCTGGCACCCTGTCTGCCCGGGCCAGGCCGGAGCAGTCGAGCATCGTGACGTCCGAGACGTCGAAGCCGTCGGCCTTGAGCCGCTCCAGCACGGCCTGCGCCGCACCGGCAAAGCTCGCCTCGTGGCCGGTGGCCGCGGCCAGGACCCGCCCCTCGACCTCCGTCATCGTGTTGTCCGAGGCCTTGAGCGAGACAGCCAGGATCTCCGACAAGGGGGCGGAGTCCACCGAGGCGATGACGCTGGTGCCCTCAGCGACGTGGGAGCGGGTGATGTCCCCCTCGATACTGATGCCGGCTGCCGTCAGCGCCGTGGCGAAGGCCTGGGCGGCTTCCATGGCCGGGTCCTGGGGGTAGGCGGTTGTGCCGCCGTAGGAGGTGACGTCAATCATGAGCGGCTGGATCGGGGCGACCCAGGCCTCGTTGCCGGCCTCCCAGTCCGGGGAGAAGGTGGCCCCGGTGAAGAGGGTGTCATCCAGCGCGAGCTTGACGCTGGTCACTGCCTGGTCGGCCAGCTTGGCGGCGACGTCGCGAGCCAGGTCCCCCAGGCCCGCGTGACCGACGACGGCGTCCGGGTCACCGGCGTCGGCAGCCAGGAGCACGTCCCCGCCGCCCACGAGCGTCAGGGTGCCGTCCTGGAAGGTGGCCGAGGTGGTCATGCGGTGGTCCGCGCCGAGCGTGGACAGGCTCGCCCAGGCCGTGAGCAGCTTGTTGGAGGAGGCCGGGGTCAGCGCCGTGGAGGCGTTGTGATCCACGAGGGTCTGACCGGTGGCGACGTCGATGATCGCCACTGCGGTGCTCGCGGTGCCGACCAGCTCGTCAGTGGCCAGGGTCTGGGCGTAGCCGGCCAGGACCTCAGCCTGTGGCACCGGGGCGGAGGCGGACAGCCCGGCTACTGCCTGGACCGACGGCGTGGCCGTGGTCGTGCTCGGGAAGGGCTGGAGCTCGTTGGTGGCCGGAGCGACCGTCAGCGGGCCGGGCAGGACGTCGAGGGCGTCAGCCAGCCCGTAGTAGCCCCCGGCAACGAGAAGCGTCGCTGCTGTCAGGGCTCCGATCGTGGCCTTACGCACTGGTCCTCCGCGTCATGAGACAGGTCTGGGTTTGCCACCGCGGCCAGGTCATGTGACAGGATCCCAGCCTCAGGCGGCGTCGTGAGCCACACTAGTGCCATTGAAGCCGCCCGTCCCGGAGCGGCCCGCTCGCCGCTCCTCATCGGCAAGCACCGGACAACAGCTGGGAGGCACTCGTGGAGTTCGACGTCACGATCGAGATCCCCAAGGGAAACCGCAACAAGTACGAGGTAGACCACGAAACCGGCCGCATCAAGCTGGACCGCATGCTCTTCACCTCCACCCGTTACCCCGACGACTACGGTTTCATCGACAACACCCTGGGTGAGGACGGCGACCCCCTGGACGCACTGGTGCTCCTGGAGGAGCCCACCTTCCCCGGCTGCCTCATCCGCTGCCGCGCCCTGGGGATGTTCCGTATGCGCGACGAGAAGGGCGGGGATGACAAGGTCCTGTGCGTGCCCAGCGCGGACCAGCGCGCCTCCTGGCGTACGGATATCGAGGACGTCAGCGAGTTCCACCGCCTGGAGATCCAGCACTTCTTCGAGGTCTACAAGGACCTGGAGCCGGGCAAGAGCGTTGAGGGCGCCCACTGGGTGGGCCGCGAGGAGGCCGAGGCGGAGATCCGCCGCTCCTACGAGCGTGAGGCCGAGCGCGTCGCCCGCGAGGGGCACTGATCCCGGCACCGGACATCAGGACGTCAAGGGGGCGGGCTCGCTATCGCGAGCCCGCCCCCTTGACGTGAGGCTTGGCGTCAGGCGAGGCGGTCAGACTCAGGGACGCACGGCGTAGGGCATGATCTTGGAGTAGCGCACCGAGGTGATACGCACCACCATGTTGAAGTTCGGGGCCTCGATCATCTGACCGTCACCCACGTACATCGCCACGTGGTAGATCCCCGGCTGCGTGCCGTTCTTGGACCAGAAGATGAGGTCTCCGGGCTGCATCTGGGACAGCGGGACCTTGGTGCCCTGGCCGTACTGCACGCGCGAGGAGTGGTAGAGGCTCACACCCACCTGGCGATAGGAGAGCATGACCAGTCCGGAGCAGTCGACTCCGTTGTAGGACTCGCCGCCCCACACGTAGGGCACGCCGAGGAAGGTCTTGGCCGCGGCCACCGCCGAGGCGCCGCGTCCAGAGGAGGCCGCCGGCGCACTGGGCGCAGGAGCCTGGGGCTGGGCAGCGGCCTGCTGCTGCGCCGCCGCCTGAGCAGCAGCCTGTTGAGCGGCAGCCTGGGCCGCCGCCTGAGCCTGGGCCTGAGCCACCGCCTGGGCTGCAGCCTGCTGAGCGGCAGCCTCCTGGGCAGCCTTCTCCGCGGCCGCCTTGGCAGCGGCCTCCTCAGCAGCCTTGCGCTGGGCGTCGAGCTGCTCCTGGTACTGGGTCTCCAGCTCCACCGTCGTGTTGCGCTGGGCGGCAAGCTGGGCGATCAGGCCCTGACGCTTGGTCTGGGCGGAGGAGACCGCGCTGGCGGCGGCGCTGGCCGCGGAGTCAGCCGAGGCCTTGGCGCTGGCGGCCGTGTCCGCAGCAGCCTGCTTCTCACTCTGCTTCTGGTCGGCGATGCCCTGCATCGTCTCGGCCACGGCCTGGAGGGCCTCAACGGACTGGACCTGGGCGTCCGCCTTCTCGCCGGCACGCGTCAGCGCGACGTCGGCGTCAGCGAGGTCGGCCAGGGACTCGCTCGTGAGATAGGGCTGGAGGGCACTGAGCGCGTCCCCACCCTCCTGGTAGGTCTGGACGACTGCGGCACCCAGCTCGCTGCGAGCCGAGGCTGTCTTGGCCGCTGCGTCGTCAGCGCTCTTCTGAGCCTCGTCCGCCTCGGCGGTAGCGGTGTCCAGGTCAGCCTTGGCCTCGAGATAGTCCTCGTTCGCAGCCTGGGCGTTGACCGCGGCGACGTCGGAGTCGGCACTGAGCTGGGACAGCTGGGTCTCCAGGTCGGCGATCGAGGCCGAGGTCGAGGCCTCGGCGGACTTGGAGCGGTTGATGTCATCCTGGGAGACAGGATCAGCCAGGGCGCCAGGAACAAGCAGGGAGGCTGCCACCGCCAGGCCCGCCGTCGTGGCCGAGGCACGCATGAGGTGACCGCGCAGGCCTGCGCTCTGGCGGGAGCGCAGTCGGGAGCTAGGGATACGACTCACAAGTCCTCCGTCGTCATGCGGCGCGCCTGCTTGACGAGCGCACCGAGGTCTTCGAACACACTAGTCACTCCACGCACTTTTTGACACATAAACAACATGATTCACAGGCGCCCCACGCGCCCCTCCTGCACGACCACTGACCGTCGCTCGCAGAATGACGCCATAACCCTCGATTTGTGAGTTATCACACGACATCGATGTCATTTCCGTTCTCCGGGCCGAGTTGCCTCGTCGCGGGCCCTGCGCGCTATGGTCCTTCCATGCTCATCCCCGCGAGCCGAATGCGCCGTCGAATGCCCCGCTGACGCGTGCGCCGCCGTAGCCAGCCACCAGGGCCCCTCCCGCCCTGCCTGTCACGGCTCCCTGAGCCTGCGGCCCTCGCTCGCGTCGCCGGAGGACCCGGCTCCCGCTACCAGACGAGGAGACCGACGGCGCCCCTGCCTCGCGTGCTGCGCCGTCGCCACCGCCACGGCTCCAAGGACCAGCGATGACTGAGCACACTCTGCCTCCCACCCACCCCTCGCAGGCAGCCCGTTCCCCCTGGCCAGGCGTAGGCTCCGCCTCCGCCAAGCTGGTCGAGCGTCGCGCAGGATCCCCCACCGGCGCCTGGCGCCCTGGCGACGACCCCGGCCACCGGCGCTTCGCGGAGATCGGGGACCTCCCCTTGGAGTGCGGCGAGGTCCTGCCTGGCACCGTGCTGGCCTTCGAGACCTGGGGCAGGCTGAGCCCCGAGCGTGACAACGCCGTCCTCGTCCTGCACGCCCTGACCGGAGACTCCCACGTCACCGGCGAGGCCGGTCCTGGTCACCCGAGCCCGGGATGGTGGTCCGAGCTCGTCGGTCCCGGGCGCGCGATCGACACCGAGCGCTACTTCGTCGTCGCCGCCAACATCCTGGGTGGGTGCCAAGGCTCGACCGGCCCCTCGTCCACCGCGCCGGACGGACGCCCCTGGGGCTCGCGCTTCCCGTGGCTGACCACGCGCGACCAGGTCGCCGCCGAGACGCGCCTGGCCGACGCCCTGGGCATCGAGTCCTTCCACCTGGTGCTGGGAGCCTCCCTCGGAGGGCACCGCGCCATCGAGTGGGCGGCGAGCCACCCCGAGCGCGTCCGCAACCTCGCGCTGGTGGCAACCGGGGCCTCAACCACGGCGGACCAGCTCGCCTGGTGCCACCTGCAGGAGCTGGCGATCGTCGCCGATCCCTACTTCTTCGACGGCGACTACTACTCCCACCCCGTCGGACCGGTCCAGGGACTGGGACTGGCCAGGGCCATCGCCCACACCACCTACCGCAGCGCCGCCGAGCTCGACGCGCGCTTCGGACGCGCTCACCAGGGGCAGGAGGACCCGGCGGTGGGCGGGCGCTACCAGATCGAGTCCTACCTCGACTACCACGCAGGCAAGCTGCTGGCACGCTTTGACGCCAACACCTACCTCATCGTCACCCACTCGATGATGGTCCACGACGTCGGCATCGGCCGCGGTGGGACCCAGGAGGCGCTGGGGCGGATCACCGCGCGCACGCTCGTGGTCGACGTCGACTCCGACCGTCTGTTCCTCGCCGCCCAGGCCGAGCAGCTGGCGCGATGTATCCCCGGGGCCCACCGCGAGACGATCACCTCCCTGCACGGCCACGACGGATTCCTCATCGAGGCCGAGCAGATGGACCGGGTGCTGCGCGGGTTTCTGGCCGAGGCCTGATCCCGCGCCGCGCAGGCAGCCAGCCGCGGTGACTCAGTCCTGCGGCGAGCCGGCGGCCAGCAGGCTGCCCAGGCTCGGTCCACCCTGGCCCACTCGCCACACCCGCCAGCCGTCGACGTCCTGAGTGTGCTGCACCGTGTTGGCCGCCAGGCTGGGATCAGTGAAGACTCGGCCGTCCGCCAGCCGGATCCGCCCCTCGGCCTCCAGGACGGCCTCGTGGTTGATACCGCGACGCAGACTGCGCCACACCAGCGGCGCCGGCGTGGCGACGACGGAGGCTACCGCAGCCAGGGCGTGGGCGGAGGCCTGACCGGCAGCCACCGTGGGCTGCGCGCCCAGCACCGGGGCGCTAGAGCGGTGAGTGACGCCGGCGCCTGGGCCTGCGTGCTCCCCCGGCTCC
>NZ_DS999574.1:744350-756214 GCF_000159035.1 Actinomyces urogenitalis DSM 15434 | reverse complement strand
CGCCGCGGCGCCCGGGCCACCAGCAACGGGCCGCCACCGGTCACGCCGTCGCTGCGCACGCGCTCAATCCCCACCAGCAGCCGCGTGCCCGAGGCCTCCTCCAGCTTCCGCACGTCGATGAGGGACATCTCCACGCCCGATCCACGCAGCAGGCTGGCGCTGGCGTGTACCTCCGGCGAGACCGCGCAGGTCAGCAGGACCAGGCTCGGCCCCGCCTCGAGGTGAACCGGCAGGGCCTCACGGAACTCGTTCCAGTCCTGGGAGAAGGCGGCCGCTCCACCGGGGTACCTCGCGGCCAGCTCGGCGCGTGCGGTACCACCGGCCTGATGCTGCCGGGCCAGCGCGGCGAGCAGGCCGGCCGGTCCCAGCTCCCGCAGAACCTCGACCGTCACCACCTGACCGGTGGGGTCCAGCGCCGTGAGCGCGTGCCCGTGGTCGATCGGCGTCCACTCCAGGGGCAGCAGCGGGAGCTCCAGGACGTCGATGAGCTGGCGGCGCACGGCCGCCAGGGCCGCGACGTGGGCCTCCTCGTCCGCCTGGTGGCCGATGCTCGTGGCCTCAAGCCGACCCTGCGTGAGCTGAAGGAACGTCATCGCGGTCCTCACCTTTCCTCATCCCCTGCGTGGCTGGCCCACCCGAGGCAACACTCGCCCGTCGGACGCCGCCTCGGCGCCCGTCATCCTCTCACGCTCACCTGGGTGCTCCTGCGCCCCTGCCTGAGCCAGGCTCGCCCGGTCCCCGCCGCCCGCAGCAGCGGGGCGCCGGGGACCGGGCGAGCTCGTCAGCAGGTCAGTGCAGGACCGGCGTTCAGTCCTCCTGGGAGGAGGGGTAGAAGATCGCCGCGCGCCCAGCCTCCAGCCGCGCCACCGGCACGCGGAAGGGCGAGCAGGAGACGTAGGTCAGGCCCACCCGGTGGAAGAAGTCAATGGACTCCGGGTCGCCACCGTGCTCACCGCACACACCCATCTTCAGGTTCGGCTTCGTGGCGCGGCCGTGCTCCACGCCCAGGCGCACCATGCGGCCCACACCACGCTCGTCCACCGTCTCGAAGGGAGAGACCCCGAAGACGCCGTAGTCGAGGTACTCCTTGAAGAAGACTCCCTCAACATCGTCACGCGAGAAGCCCCACGTGGTCTGGGTCAGGTCATTGGTACCGAAGGAGAAGAAGTCCGCCTCCTCGGCGATCGTGTCTGCGCTCACCGCGGCACGCGGCAGCTCGATCATGCAGCCGATCGGGAAGTCCAGCTTGTAGCCGGACTCGCCCGAGACCTCACGCAGGACGGCCTCAGCGCGCTCGCGAGCGATCTGGAGCTCACGCACCGAGCCCACCAGCGGGATCATGATCTCCGGGTGCGGGTCCCCGCCGGCCTTGAGACGCTCGACGGCGGCCTCGGCGATCGCCCGCACCTGCAGCTCGATCAATCCCGGCATGGTCAGCAGCAGGCGCACACCACGCAGGCCCAGCATCGGGTTGGCCTCATGGCTGCGACGCACGACGGCGAGCAGCTCCTCGTCAGCCGGGTCCAGGGTGCCGCGCTCGCGGTCCAGGGCCACCTTGACGCTGAGCTCGGTGAGGTCGGGGAGGAACTCGTGCAGCGGCGGGTCGATGAGGCGCACCGTCATCGGCTTGCCGTTCATCGTCTCGAACATCTGGATGAAGTCACCCTTCTGCAGCGGCAGGAGGGCGGCCAGGGCGTTGTCCCGTTCCTCCTCGGTGGAGGCCAGGATGAGGTTCTGGACGAACTGCTTGCGCTCACCGAGGAACATGTGCTCGGTACGGCACAGGCCCACGCCCTCGGCGCCGCGGTGGATGGCGTGACGGGCGTCGTCAGGGGTGTCTGCGTTGGCACGCACCTGCAGCCGGCGCACCTTGTCCGCGTGGCGCATGAGGCGGTCCACGCTGGTGACCAGCTCGCGGGTGTCAACGTTGCCAGCAGCGTCCAGCGCCTCCTCCAGGCCACGACGCAGGTAGGTCATAACCGGGGAGTCGGAGACGGGGACCTCGCCGAGGAAGACCTCACCGGTCTGGCCGTCGATGGCGATAACGTCCTCGGAGGTCAGCACCAGGTCGTCGCGCCCTGCCACGCGCACGGTACGGGCAGCGGCGTCGACCTCCAGCTGGTCCGCGCCGCACACGCAGGTCTTGCCCATGCCTCGGGCCACGACGGCGGCGTGAGAGGTCTTGCCACCGCGGGCGGTGAGGACACCGGCGGCCACGACCATGCCAGGAAGGTCATCCGGGTTGGTCTCACGACGCACGAGGATGACGGACTCACCGGCCTCGGTGCGGGCGATGGCCTCGGCGTTGTCGAAGGCAATGTGCCCGACGGCGGCGCCCGGCGAGGCGGGCATGGCGCGGGTGAGGACCTCGTTGTCCCCGGTGTGCTCGAACTGGGGGAACATGAGCTGGGTGAGCTGGTCACCGGTGACGCGGGTCAGGGCCTCATCCATGGTGATGAGCTTCTCGTCGACCAGCTGGGTGGCCACGCGGAAGGCAGCCGCCGCGGTGCGCTTGCCCACGCGGGTCTGTAGGAGCCACAGCTTGCCGCGCTCGATGGTGAACTCGATGTCACACAGGTCGCGGTAGTGGGTCTCCAGGCGGCGCATGGCGCTGCGCAGCTCGTCGTAGCTCGTGCGGTCCAGGGTCTTCAGGTCCGCCAGGGACAGGGTGTTGCGGATACCGGCCACGACGTCCTCACCCTGGGCGTTGACCAGGTAGTCACCGTAGACGCCGGAGCGGCCGGTGGAGGGGTCACGGGTGAAGCACACGCCCGTGCCGGAAGTCTCGCCCATGTTGCCGAAGACCATGGTGCACACGTTGACGGCGGTGCCCAGGTCGTGCGGGATCTTCTCGCGGCGACGGTAGATGTGGGCCCGCTCGGTGTTCCAGGAGCGGAAGACCGCCTCGGTGGCCATGTCCAGCTGAGCGCGCGGGTCCTGGGGGAACTCGATGCCGGCGTACTCCAGCACCACGGACTTGTACTCCGCCACCAGCTCCTTGAGGGCCTCGACGTCAAGCTCGTAGTCCAGCGTGACCCCACGCTCGGCCTTCTTGGCGTCCAGGCGCTCGGAGAAGTGATCGCCGTCGATATCCAGCACGGTCTTACCGAACATCTGGATGAGGCGGCGGTAGGAGTCCCAGGCGAAGCGCGCGTCCGAGGAGGCCTCGGCCAGGCCGAGGACGGACTCGTCGTTCAGGCCGATGTTGAGGACGGTCTCCATCATGCCGGGCATGGAGAACTTCGCGCCCGAGCGCACGGAGACGAGCAGCGGGTCCTCGGGGGCGCCGAGCTGGCGGCCCAGCTCCTCCTCCATCTCACGCAGAGCGGTGGTCACCTGGACGGCCAGCTCATCAGGGACGGTGCCGTCAGCGAGGTAGGCGCGGCAGGCGTCAGTGGTGATGGTGAAACCCGGGGGAACGGGCAGACCCAGACGGGTCATCTCGGCGAGGTTGGCTCCCTTGCCGCCCAAGAGGTCCTTCTGGTCCTTGTCGCCCTCACTAAAGCGGTACACGTACTTGGGCATCGTCGCCTCTCTCAGCTCTCATGCAGTCACGGCCAGCCGTGATCACTCATAGGACTCAGCGGCGCGACTGTGCGCCGCCACACAGGCACTCTAATGTGACCGAGGTCCTAGAACCAAACTGACCGTTTGTCAGCCCTCATGGCGACGAGTGTGCAGGTACGCCGTCGGGCGTGCAGCCGAGAACTGCACACCCGACGGCGTACCTGCACACTGGCCGGGCGGAAGGAGAGCGTCAGCGCTCCTGAGCCTCCAGGTCATCCTGCTCGGCCTCCAGGTCATCCTGCTCGGCCGCCTCGCGCTCCTCAGCCTCGACGACGGCGTCACGTGCAGCCTGGGTGGCGCGCTGAGCCTGCGCCAGCTGCTCACGTGCCTCCAGCTCGGCCGCCAGCGCCACTGCTACCTCGGCGCGAGCCTCCTCAGCCGTGGGCTCCTGGTCCAGCAGGCGGACCGGGGCCTGGGCGAACATCTCAGCCACGTCCAGGTCAGGGTTCTCCTCCTGGGTCTCAACCAGCTCGATCGCCTCCTCCTCGGTGGCCACCGAGGGCATCGAGCCCGGCAGCGGACGCCGGGCGGTCTCCGGCAGCGCGAACAGCGCACCGAAGGCAGCCAGCGAGGTCGCCATGATCCAGAAGGCCGGGGCCAGCACGCTACCGGTAGCCGTCACCAGCGCCTCCATGATGAAGGCCGCGGTACCACCGAAGACAGCGACCGCGAAGTTGTAGGAGATCCCCATACCGCCGTAGCGCGAGGCCGTCGGGAAGATCGCCGGCAGGGAGGCCGCCAGGTTACCGACGTAGGCCGCCACCGGATAGGCCAGCAGCGCCAGCCCCAGCAGAGTGGACCACACCTGGCCGTGCTCCATGAGCATGAAGGCCGGAACTACCAGGACCACGGCCGAGATCGCGGCAGAGAAGAGCACCGGCTTGCGTCCCACGTGGTCGGAGCAGTACCCCACTGCCGGGACCAGGAAGGCCACGAGCACGAGGACTGGGAGAGTGAGCAGCGGGCCGTGGACCTCGTCGTACCCCAGCGTCGTGGTGAGGTAGGTCGGCATGTAGGAGGTCAGCGCGTAGCCCACCGTGTTGGCACCGGCTACCAGCACCACCGCCGTCGTCAGCTCACGCCAGTAGGTACGCACCATGTCCTTCAGGCCCAGCGGACCTTCCTCAGGCTTCATGATGTCGGTCTCGGCAGCCGCCAGGTCAGCCGGCTCCTCGTCGTCGTTCTCCGCCTGCGCCTCGCGGAAGGCCGGAGTGTCCTCGATGCGCGAGCGCAGGTAGAGGGCGACGGCACCCATCGGCAGGGCGAGCATGAACGGGATGCGCCATCCCCAGGTGGCCATGACGTCGTCGGGCAGCGTGAGCATGAGGACGGTGACCAGGCCCGCACCCAGTGCGTTACCCATGTAGGAGCCCCAGTCCAGCAGCGAGGCGTAGAAACCACGCTTCTTGTCAGGGGCGTACTCAGTGACGAAGGTCGTGGCACCGGCGTACTCACCACCGGTGGAGAAGCCCTGGACCAGCTTCAAGGCGATGAGCAGGATCGGCGCCCAGACGCCCAGCACCGAGGCCGGAGGCAGCACACCGATACCAAAGGTCGCCACGGCCATCATCATCAGGGTGAAGGCCAGGACCTCCTTGCGCCCCAGGCGGTCACCGAGCTGTCCGAGGATGACGCCGCCCAGCGGACGGGCGATGAAGGTCACGGCGAAGACACCGAGCGAGAAGAGGTTCTGGGTGGTGTCTGAGGCCGCGGGCAGGAAGGCCTGGCCCACGAGGACAGCGACGTAGGCGTAGACGCCGACGTCGTACCACTCCATGATGTTGCCGACCACCGAGCCGAGGATGGCCTTGCGCAGCGCCGACTCCTCAACCACCGTCACGTCGTCGGCACGCAGACGGCGGCGACGACGCATGAAGGCGAGCCTGCGCTGCTCGCGCCGAATCCTCTCCGCCTTGCGCTCGGCGCGAGCCGCGGCACGCTCGGCCTTCTCCGCCTGACGCTCAGCGCGCCTGGCCGCCTCCCGCTCGCGCCTGCGCGCGGTCTCCTGCTCCGTCGGGCTCACGCCTCGTCCTCCGCGTCGTCCCGTTCCTCGCCCTGCTCACGCTCGCGCTGCTCAGCGGCGACGACCGCCTCGCGAGCAGCCTGCGTCGCCCGCTGGGCCCGGGCGAGCTCCTCACGGACCTCCTGCTCGGCAGCCAGAGCCACCTCGACCTCGGCACGAGCCTCCTCCGCCGTGGGCTCCTGGTCCAGCAGGTGGACCGGGGCCTGGGCGAACATCTCAGCCACGTCCAGGTCGGGGTTGTCCTCCTGGGTCTCGACCAGCTCGATAGCCTCCTCCTCGCTTGCCACCGAGGGCATCGAGCCCGGCAGCGGCTGGCGGGCGGACTCCGGCATCTGGGTAACGGCGATGAATCCTGCCACCGAGGTGGCGATCACCCAGAAGGCGGGAGCCAGCGCGCTGCCGGTCGCGGTCACGAGGGCCTCCATGATGAAGCCGGCCGTACCACCGAAGATCGCCACGGCCGCGTTGTAGGCGATCCCCATGGCGCCGTAGCGCGAGGAGGTGGGGAACAGCGCCGGCAGGGACGAGGCCTGGTTACCCACGTACAGGGCCACCGGCAGGGCCAGCATGGCCAGGCCCAGTAGCGTGGACCAGATCGCTCCGTGCGCCATGAGCATGAAGGCCGGGACAGCCAGGACCACCGCGGTGCCGGCCCCGGTGAACAGGATCGCGCGGCGGCCCACGCGGTCGGAGATCCAACCGGCCACCGGCACGCAGAAGGCGAGCAGCACCAGCACCGGCAGGGTGAGGAGGTTGCCGTGGACGGCGTCATAGTGCAGCGTCGTCGTCAGGTAGGTCGGCATGTAAGAGGTCAGCGCGTAGGCCACCGTGTTGGCCGCTGCCACGAGCACGAAGGCGGTCGCAAGCTCACGGCGGTAGGTCACGATCAGCGCCTTGAGGCCCTTGGGGCCCTCGTCGGTAGCCTGGATCGCGGCCTCGATGTCACCCACGGAACCAGAGCGCGGGGAGGCACCCTCGTCCTCCTGCGAGTCCTCGCCCTGCTCGCTCTGCGCCTCGACGAAGGCCGGGGTGTCCTCGATATGCGTCCGGAAGTACAGGGCGATCAGACCCAGCGGCAAAGCGGCCATGAAGGGGAAGCGCCAGCCCCAGGACTGCATGAAGTCCTCGCTGAGCGTCAGCTGCAGCACCGAGACCACGGCCGCACCGGCCGCGAAGCCCATGTAGGAGCCCCAGTCCAGCAGCGAGGCGTAGAAACCACGCTTCTTGTCAGGGGCGTACTCGGTGATGAAGGTCGTGGCGCCGGCGTACTCACCACCGGTGGAGAAGCCCTGGACCAGCTTCAAAGCGATGAGCAGGATCGGGGCAATGACACCGGCAGCCGCGTAGGTCGGCAGTACGCCGATGAGGAAGGTGGCTGCCGCCATCATGAGCAGGGTGTACGCCAGGACCTCTTTGCGCCCCAGGCGGTCACCGAGCTGTCCGAGGATGACGCCACCCAGCGGGCGGGCGATGAAGGTCACTGCGAAGACGCCGAGCGAGAAGAGGTTCTGGATGTGACCGTCGACGTCGGGGAGGAAGACCTTTCCCAGGATCACGGCGACGTAGCCGTAGACACCGACGTCGTACCACTCCATGAGGTTGCCGACGACCGAGCCCAGGACGGCCTTCTTCAGTGCCGACTCCTCGACGACCGTGACGTCATCGACCCGTAGCCGCCGACGCTGGCGCAGCTGGCGCAGGCGACGGCGCTCGGCACGAATCGCTGCCTTACGCTCGGCAGCCTCGCTCTTGTGCTGGTTCCTGGCGGCCTTCTTCTCAGCCTTGTTTCGTGCCCGGTCGGCACGGGTGCCCGTCGTGACGGACGAAGGTGTGGTCTTGTCCACGCTGCTTCCGATCCTGACGCGACCCCTCGGGTCAGGGCCGCTGCGAGTCGGCGCCGCAGCTAGCGGCACCTCGGAGGGTCCAGCACCTCAACCAACGAACCGCCGCAGCCAAGCCATGAGGCTCGGCCGACTCGGGACCGTGGGGAGTGGGGCCGCCTGACAGCACGGCCGGGCACAACCGGAACGGGTGCCACCGAGCCGCGACTTATCAGACAAAACTCCGAATCGCCGTTAATCATAACATTTTCATCATGGCTCTGGTCGCTCAGGTGGGGCAGTTCACGCCTGTGTGGGCTCGCCGACGCCGTCGCCCACCCTCGGCCCGACCAGCCCGACGCCGTCGCCCACCCCTGGTCACAGCCCCACCAGGACGCCCACATTGCGACGGACCGGGTGGCCTGGCACCTGCGTGCCAGACCACCCGGTCCGTATGTCACCAGCCAGCGCGTGCCGGTCAGGCGCTGTGAGCCTCTGTTGTGGCCTCAGCCTCGGAGACCACCGAGCCCTCGACGCTGCCAACGGTCCGCTCAGCCTCCTGCTCGGCGGCGATCTCGGCACTCAGCGGGTCGGAGCCGATCTTGGGGTCCCAGGGCTCACCGCGGAAGGTGAACTCACCCAGGATGCCCTCGCCCTGCGCGTCAACGATGACCTTCTGGCCCCGCTCGATCTCACCAAAGAGGATCTTCTCGCTCAGGGCGTCCTCAATGTCGCGCTGGATGGCGCGACGCAGCGGACGGGCACCAAGCACCGGGTCGAAGCCACGCTCGGCCAGCAGCTCCTTGGCGGCGTCGGTCAGCTCGATCGTCATCTCCTGCTCCACCAGGCGCTTGTCCAGGCGGGCAATCATGAGGTCGACGATCTGACGGACCTCAGCCTTGGTCAACTGCGGGAAGACGATGAGGTCGTCCACACGGTTCAAGAACTCCGGGCGGAACTGAGACTTGAGCTCACGGTTGACGTGCGCCTTCATCTCCTCGTACTCCATGGTCCCACCCTCGGTGGACTGGAAGCCGGTGGCCACGGCCTTGCCGATGTCCTTCGAGCCGAGGTTGGTGGTCATGATGATGACCGTGTTCTTGAAGTCGACCACGCGGCCCTGGGCGTCGGTGAGGTGACCGTCCTCCAGGATCTGCAGCAGCGAGTTGAAGATGTCCGGGTGGGCCTTCTCGACCTCGTCGAACAGGACCACGCTGAAGGGACGACGCCGCACCTTCTCGGTGAGCTGACCGCCCTCGTCGTAGCCGACGTAGCCCGGAGGAGCACCGAAGAGGCGCGAGACCGTGTGCTTCTCAGCGAACTCGGACATGTCGAGCTGGATGAGGGCGTCCTCGTCGTCAAAGAGGAACTCCGCCAGCGCCTTGGCCAGCTCGGTCTTACCCACACCGGTCGGGCCGGCGAAGATGAAGGAGCCGCCAGGACGTTTGGGGTCCTTGAGCCCGGCGCGGGTACGCCGGATCGACTTGGACAGGGCCTCGATGGCCTTGTCCTGGCCGATGATGCGCTTGTGGAGCTCGGCCTCCATGCCCAGCAGCTTGGCGGACTCAGCCTCGGTGAGCTTGACCACCGGGATACCCGTGGACATGGCCAGCACCTCGGCGACCAGCTCCTCGTTGACCTCGGCAACCTGCTCGACCTCGCCGGACTTCCAGGCGGCCTCCTTGGTCTCGCGCTCCTCAGCCAGGCGGCGCTCATCATCACGTAGGGCGGCGGCGCGCTCGAAGTCCTGGTCGTCGATCGCGGCTTCCTTCTCGCGCTTGACCTCGGCGATCTTGTCATCGATGGCGCGCAGCTCCGGCGGAGCAGTCATGCGGCGGATGCGCAGGCGCGCGCCCGCCTCGTCAATGAGGTCGATGGCCTTGTCCGGCAGGAAGCGGTCGTTGATGTAACGGTCGGCGAGCTTGGCAGCGGCCTCAATGGCGTCGTCGGTGATGACCACGCGGTGGAAGGCCTCGTAGCGGTCACGCAGGCCGTTGAGGATCCCGATGGTCTCCTCGATGGAGGGCTGGTCCACCGTGACCGGCTGGAAACGGCGCTCGAGCGCGGCGTCCTTCTCGATCTTGCGGTACTCCTCCAAGGTGGTGGCACCAATGGTCTGGAGCTCGCCACGAGCCAGCATGGGCTTGAGGATGGAGGCGGCGTCCACCGCACCCTCGGCGGCACCGGCGCCCACGAGGGTGTGGATCTCGTCGATGAACAGAATGATGTCCCCGCGGGTCCGTACCTCCTTGAGGACCTTCTTCAGCCGCTCCTCGAAGTCACCGCGGTAGCGCGAGCCAGCCACGAGGGAGCCCATGTCCAGGGAGTAGAGCTGCTTGTCGCGCAGGGTCTCGGGCACGTCACCGTGGACGATCGCCTGGCTCAGGCCCTCCACGACGGCGGTCTTACCCACGCCGGGCTCACCGATGAGGACCGGGTTGTTCTTGGTGCGCCGGGAGAGGATCTGCATGACCCTCTCCATCTCCTTGTGGCGCCCGATCACCGGGTCCAGCTTGCCCTCGCGGGCAGCGGCGGTGAGGTTGCGCCCGAACTGGTCAAGGATGGCGGAGCCAGAGGGGGTGCCCTTGTCCGAGGGGCCGCCGGCGGTGACCGCCTCCTTGCCCTCGTAGCCGGAGAGCATCTGCATGACGGTCTGGCGCACCGTGGACAGGTCCGCCCCGAGCTTGGTCAGCACCTGGGCGGCCACGCCCTCACCCTCACGCAGGAGGCCGAGGAGGATGTGCTCGGTGCCGATGTAGTTGTGGCCCAGCTGCAGGGCCTCTCGCAGCGAGAGCTCCAGAACCTTCTTCGCGCGCGGAGTGAAGGGGATGTGCCCGCTGGGGGCGGCCTGGCCCTCGCCGATGATCTCGACGACCTGGCCGCGCACCGCGTCCAGGGAGATGTCCATCGACTCCAACGCCTTGGCGGCCACTCCCTCTCCCTCGTGGATGAGGCCGAGAAGGAGGTGCTCAGTGCCGATGTAGTTGTGGTTGAGCGCCCGAGCCTCGTCCTGGGCCAGGACGACGACGCGGCGGGCGCGGTCGGTAAAGCGTTCGAACATCGCTGGTTCTTCTCCTCGGCACGTGCAAGTCGGTCTGTCGCGCCCGGCTGCCCTCCTGCGCGGCGGTCGCCCGAGATCGGGAGGCCGACACGATGGGAGGCCTGGCGCTGGCACGTGCTGGTAAGGCTAACCGCGCGAGTCCCCCGCTCATGCCACTGTTCGCAGTGGGCGTGAGCAAGGTTGAGCCGCATCGACTCAACACTGGCGACCACCGCAGGATTCCGCCGACGACGCGAGGCGAGCTCCGTCGTCGTCAATCCAGCTCGATCAGCCCTTGGCGCAGCGCCTCCATGACCGCGCCCGTGCGCGAGTCGACGCCGAGCTTGTTGTTGACCCGCAGCAGGTGCGTCTTGACCGTCGCCTCACTGATGAGCAGCTCCCGCGCGATCTGCGCATTCGACATCCCCCGCGCCACCGCGGCGAGCACCTCCCGTTCCCGCGGGGACAGTGCCGGCGCGGTGTCCGACGGCGCAGCCGCGCTTCTCCTGGTCGCGGCGAGTATGCGGGTGGTCACCGCCGGGCTCATGGCGCTGTAGCCGCGCACCGCGGAGCGCACGGCGCCCGCGATGTCCTCGCGGGGCGAGTCCTTGACGAGGTAGCCGGTCGCACCGGCCTCGACCGCCCGGAGGATGTCGGAGTCGGTGTCGTAGGTCGTGAGCACGACGACCTTGGGCGCATCGGCCTCCGCCGTGATCAGCCGTGTGGCCTCCACGCCGTCCATGACCGGCATCCGCAGATCCATGAGGACGACGTCGGGCCGCCAGCGCTGCGCCATCACGACCGCCTCCTGGCCGTCGCCCGCCTCCGCGACGACCTCGAGGTCGGGCTCGCGCGAGAGCATGCCGATGATTCCCGAGCGCACCACGGGGTGGTCGTCGACCACGAGGAGGCGCACCGTCGTCCGAGCCGCAGAGTCCGTCACAGCGGGATCCTCGCTTCCACCACGGTGCCGGTGCGTCCGCCGTCGTCCGGGGCGTGAAGCGGATCGATGGTGAGGCTGCCGCCCACAGCCTCCACCCGCGAGCGCATGCCGGACTGGCCCACGCCCTCGGGGCGCCCGCCGATGCCGACGCCGTCGTCGCTCACGCGCACGACGAGTTCGACGCCGCCGGGCGTCGCTTCCTGCTCGACGAGCACGCGGGCCGTGCGGGCCCGGGCGTGGCGCGCCACGTTCGATAACGATTCCTGGACCGTGCGCAGGACGACCACTTGGATCGCTTGCGTCAGGTGGGGCGGCAGGCGCAGCGTCATCTCCGTGCTGCAGCCGTGCGCCTCCTGCGCGGCACCGAGGCGCTGAAGCGCCGTCTCGAGCCCGTGCGAGCGCAGGCGGCTGGGACCGCTGCCCTCCACGAGCGCGCGAGCCTCGGCGAGGTTCTCGCGCGCGACCTGCTCG
>NZ_DS999574.1:727044-744074 GCF_000159035.1 Actinomyces urogenitalis DSM 15434 | reverse complement strand
CGTGTCGTGGACGTCGCGGGACCAGCGCTCACGCTCCGCCTGGCGGCCGGCCTCGCGCTCGACGGCGGCCAGCCCCTCCTGCGCCTGCGCCAAGCGGTCGAGGGCGTCGTTCTTCGCCGCCAGGGCCGCCGTCGCCGCTTCGCGCGCCTGGGACTCGCGCCAGATCCACAGGCCCATGAACATCGAGTAGCCCGAGGTGATCACGGCGATAACCACCGCATCCCACGGCTCGGGCCAGGTGAGCAGCGCGACCACGATGACGGCAGCGGCGAAGCTCAGAGTCGCGATCATGCCGCCGCGCATGGAGTCGTGCACCACCCACAGCAGCGGGCACACGAGGAAGAAGCCGAACTGGGCCATCGGGGTCCAGGCCAGGAGGACGAGCTCGGCGATCACCAGGACGAGCACCCCGAGCTTCGCCGCCCATACCCACGACCGCTCTGCACGTCGAGGCGCGGGCTGCCAGAGGGGAAGGGATGTGCTCACCGTCATATTCTCACCCGCCTCGCCGCTCAGTTCGGCCACCCGCACGCTGGCCGCTCAGCGGTCGACCCGATCGCGCCGGGCCACCACGACCGCCACCACGATGCCGCCGATCAACCAGGCGACGACGATGGCGAGTCCCTTCGCCGTCTCCCAGCTCCCGGTCGGCTCCATCACCTGGAAGGAGTCGGGGAGCATGGCCTGGCGCATGAGCTCGGCCGACCAGCGCACCGGCAGGATCGAGAAGGTGTCGACCATCCACTCCGGCAGCTGCGCGAGCGGGAAGAAGATACCGGAGGTGAACTGCACGACCAGCACGATCGGGGTCACCAGCGCCGAGGCCGCCCGCGCGCTCGGCCGCACCCGCCCGATCGCCATGCCCAGCGCCGTCGAGGTCGCGGTCATGAGCACGATCGTGAGCAGGAGCAGCCCCCACGACCCTGCGCCGCTGGGCAGGTCGATGTCGAAGGCGAAGTGCCCGAGGCACAGCAGGAGCACCACGTTGGTGCTGGCGAGCACGAGGTTGGACAGGATCTTGCCCAGCACGTGCGCCGTCGCCGGCCCGGGCAGAACCGCCAGGCGCTTGAGGAATCCCGTCTCCCGCTCCCCCGCCACGCACACGGCGAGGTTCTGCAGGCACGTGGTGAGGATTCCGGTGGTGACCATGGCGGGCAGGAGGTAGGTCGCGTAGGTCATGTCCTCGAAGACCTTGCCGGGGAAGACGGCGTTGAAGATCACCAGGATGAAGGCAGGGTAGAGGAACTGCATGACGAAGCCGACCGGCTCGCGCACGAAGGACACCAGGCTCGACCGGGTCAGCCATCCGATGGCCGACCAGTCCCGGCCCGGACGGGAGCCCCGGGAGCGTCGCGATGACGACGGGGCGGACCGCTGCGCCGTCGTCCCACCTGCAAGGGGGCTCGGTCCCGACGACGGCGCAGCCGGCTCGATCGATTCGCCCGCCTCGTGCGCGGCGACCAGGGCGAGGTAGCGCTCCTCGAGCGTGGGCGTGGTCAGCGTCAGCTCCGGCACCTCGCCACCGTCCGGGGCCAGACGGGCCAGCAGACGGCGCACGACCGCCGTCGGTGTCGAGCTCTCCTCCTCGCGACGGCGACCATCCTCGAGCCACGCCACGGTGGTCTTGCCATCGCGCGGATGGGTGAGTTCGTCGATCGCGCCGTGCTGGGCGATACGGCCGCCGAGGATGATGGCCGCCTCGTCGGCGAGCTGGACGACCTCGTCGAGGTAGTGGGTGGTGAGGACGATCGCGGTGCCGCCGTCGGACAGTCCGCGGATCATGCTCCACAGGCGGCGCCGCACCTCCGGGTCGAGGCCGGTTGTGGGCTCGTCGAGGAAGAGGAGCTCGGGGCGTCCCACGATCGCCATGGCGATGTCGAGGCGGCGCCGCTGGCCGCCGGACAGCTTGCCCACGCGGCGCGAGGCCTCGCCGCCGAGGTCGACATGATCGAGGGCGTCCTCAATCGGCATCGGGTCCTCGAAGAAGCTCGCAGCGCCGGCCACCGCCTCGCGGACGGTGAGGTCGCCGAGGTCCGCGGAGCTCTGGGAGACGACGCCGATGCGCGCGCGCCACTCGCGCAAGGAGCGCTCCGGGTCCTCGCCGAGCACGCGGATCGTCCCGCCGTCGGCGCGCCGCAGGCCCTGGAGGATCTCGACGGCGGTGGTCTTGCCCGCGCCGTTGGGGCCGAGCAGGGCGAAGATGGTTCCGGCGCGCACGGTCAGATCAAGCCCGCGGAGCACGGGTGTGCCGCCGTAGGACTTCGTCAGGCCGCGGACCTCGATGACAGTGCTCTCATCCATGACTCCAGTATCATGGCTCACAGGCAGCGCCGGTAGCGGCAGGTCGGCTGACCCGTGTCCACCGTTCGGTTGACCCCGGCCGGACAGTCTGGCCTGCCGATCGGTTTCTCCGCTGGCCAGTCGCGAGTTTGGCTGGCCACTCGCGAGTTTGGCTGGCCAGTCGGAATACCGCTGGTCGGAATTGCGTGAATTGAGCCAGCGGAAGTCAGACTGGCCAGCGGAGGTCAGACTGGCCAGCGGAAACTGAGCCGCGGCGTCCGAATGCGGGGCGGGTGGAGCGCGCAGGCGTGGCGGGACTGGCGGGAGCGGCACGAGGAACGAGCGACGCGGATGGTAGCCAAGCGCGTCCTCACCGGCCAGGCCGACGCTGCCCGGATGCCCCGGCGGGCGGGCCGGGGAGGATGCGCGCAGGCGTGGCGGGTCTGGCGGGAGCGGCACGAGGAACGAGCGACGCGGATGGTAGCCAAGCGCGTCCTCACCGGCCCGCCCGCTCACGCCTCCACGAGGATGGTCACAGGACCGTCAGCCTCCATGTCGATGACCATGTGCTCGCCGAAGGCGCCGGTGGCCACCTCCAGGCCGCGAGCGCGCAGGTCCGCCACGACGGCGTCCACCAGCGGCTCAGCCACCTCACCCGGCGCCGCCTGGTTCCAGGACGGACGCCGCCCCTTGCGTACGTCCGCGTACAGGGTGAACTGGGAGACCACGAGGACCGGTGCCCCCAAGTCCGACACTGAGACCTCACTACCGCGCTCACCCTCGCTCGCCGCGCCGTCGAACAGCCGCAGCTCGGCGATCTTGCGGGCCACCGTGGCCACCTGCTCGGGACCGTCGTCGTGCGTGGCACCGACGAGCACCATGAGTCCGGGCCGGGTGATCTCCCCGACGACCTCGCCGTCGACCCGCACCGCCGCGCGGTTGACCCGCTGAAGAACCGCCCGCATCAGCGCCTCCAGCGGTTGGGGTCCTGGCCGCCTCGGCCCTCAGGACGCCGGATCTGAGAACGCACCCGCACCGGCTTGTAGAGGTTGAGCGCCGGGCGCACGTCCGTGAGGTAGACGGCGTTGGCCACGAAACCAAGCAGCCCCAGCATCGAGGCCGATCCCATGAGGGCGACGACGGCCAGACCTGCGGCGTTGACACCGATCCAGAAGCCCTTGGTGCGCTTGCCCGCGGCGACGAAGTGCTCGGGGCGCTGCATGAGGGTATCCACCAGCGCCCACAGCCCGAGTGCCAGCCCGGCGAACTGGAACAACCGCCAGGCCATCAGCACGGCGTACTGGGTGTAGTGGGCAACGAGATAGAGAACGCTCACGTCATCAGCCTATCGATCCGAGCCTGGCCGGCGCAGCAGCGACGTGCGCAGCCCGGCTCCCGGCCGCTCAGCAGGACTGGCCTGCGCCTTGCCCTGCGGACCCACCAGCAGCTCCTGCGCGGCGTCAACACGGCCGACGACGACGCGGCCACCGTCCCCTGGTTCCTCACCGCCGCCCAGACCGGACCCGGCCTCACTCGTCGCCTCCTGGCAGACGGGCTGAGTGACCTCAACCGTCAACGCAGCCTCAACCGGTACGGCCCGGCGCAGCAGTGCCAGGGCCATCGGCCCGTAGTCGTGGTGGCGCACGACGCTGGTGACCGCCCCGACCGCACGCTCACCCATGAGTACCCGGTCCCCCGGGCTCGGCAGCTCACCGGACAGCCCGTCGAGCTGGAGAATCGTCAGCCGGCGCGGCGGACGGCCCAGGTTGAGCGTGCGCGCAATGGTCTCCTGGCCAGGGAAGCACCCCTTGGTCAGATGCACCGCCGTACGCAGCCAGTCCAGCTCGTGAGGGATGGCGCGGGCATCCACCTCACGGGCCCACCGTGGGCGCCCCGCCTCCACACGCAGCGCTTCCCACGCCAGGACACCGGCTGGCCGCAGGCCCTGCTCAGCCAGACCCGTCACCAGCGCGCGAACCTGGTCCGCCGCCACGATGACGTAGCCAGCTCGGTAGAGCTCACCGGGATGGCGGTAGGGGTGGTCCTGGCTGCCCAGGCCGACGTCGTAGCTTGTGCCGCCGGGGACCACGCCGGGCCAGGGGTCATGCCAGGTGGCGATCCCGGCCCCGGCCTGCTCAGCCGCGGTCTCCAGCGCCGCCAGACCACTGGCGTGGGCACCGAGCACCGCCAGCTCCTCACGCTCGCACACCTGCACCGCCAACATGAAGCGCATCGAGTCCAGGAAGTCCGCGAGCACCGGTCCGTCTCCAGCCTGCGTGACCAGGAAGAGGGTCTCGCCGTCATCCACCGCCGCCAGGGCGTGAGTAATGTGCCCCTGCGCATCCAGGAGCAGGGCCTCGGCTCCGCCGTCGCCGGGGGCCAGCCCGGTGAGGACCTGGCTGGACAGGGTGGTCAGCCAGCTGAGCCGATCCGGCCCGCTGACGGCGATGACGTCCCTGGCCAGTGCCACCACGGCCCGTCCCTCAGCCAGGAGCGCCTGCTCGCGCAGAGGGTTGCCAAAGTGGGCGGGGACCAGGAGGTCCGGCTCCCCAGCAGGGTCAGGGGAATCGATTCCCACGGCCCCGTCCAGGTCCAGCAGAGGTGAGCGGCGCATCAGCGGCTCTCGGTGCCAGGCTCAGCCACCGGCGTCGACGCCGCAGCGTCATCAACGCGGACCACGCCGTCCTGGGAGGGTTCCTCCGGCGCATCCACCCGCCCCAGGCGCCCGGAGGCGTAGGAGGTCATCTCCTCGCGGCCGAAGGCAGCCATGTCCTGGGTCCACATGAGGTCCCCGCCCACGAGCCCGAACATGCGGGACATCTGGGTGACCTCAGCAGCGGTGCGGGTGCGGCCCACCGCCTGGGTCCCCACCTGGGCTCGAGGCCCCTGGATCCATCCCTCCCACACGCCCACGTGCCCTGCCGGGTCCGTGGAGACCAGCTCCAGGCTGGTGATGGGGGTCTTGGTGTCGGCATCGTCAGCGTCAGGCTGCTCCTGGCCGACGGGCCGCCAGTAGGTGGTCTCCGTGGACCAGATCTGGGCCGGGGTGATCTTCTGCGCGCCCTCCAGGCCCGGGGTCTCGAAGTCAAGGTTCTGGGACCGCGTGGCGTCCAGCGTCCAGATGGTGGTGGTCTGACGCAGGTAGGGGCCGCCGTCGTGGTCGAAGGTCATCTCCTGGTACACCGCCTGCTCCGGCACGGTCTCGCCGTAGGTCAGGATGCCGTAGCCGCGCCAGGTGCCCACGAGCCAGGCCAAGGGGTAGAGCTCGGGAGCCAGGTCTTCAGGAAAGGTAAACGCCATAGCCGCAGGGTACGTGGCCCCTGAGACAAAAACACCGCGCTTCGCTCCTGGCTGGTTCAGCCAGCCAGCCGCGCCAGTCCTACCAGCAGCGTGGTCGCCACGCCTCCCAGCAACGCCGCGGCAGGCAAGGTCACGAGCCAGGCCATCGCGATGCGCCCCACGGTCCCCCAGTTCACCCGCCGTCGGCCGCGCACCAGCGCCGCCCCGGTGATCGAGGAGGCCACCGTGTAGGTGGTGGACACCGGCGCTCCGGAGGTCAGTGCCGTGGCGTAGAGGACGACGGCGGACACGGACTGGGCCGCAAAGCCCTGGGCCGGGTCAACCTCGGCGATCCCAGAGCCCAGGGTCCGGATGATGCGCAGGCCTCCCGCCGCTGTGCCCGCGGCCAGCGCGAGCGCGGCCGTCAGGCGCACCCACACAGGAACGGTCCCGGCCTCCAGGCCTGCCAGCTCCTGCGCCGTACCAGGCTGCCCCAGGACTCCGCCGGCCGCCAGCGCCAGCACCATGACGCCCATCGTCTTCTGGGCGTCCTGCAGGCCGTGCCCCAATGCCGTGGCCGCGGCCGCCACCGTCTCCAGCAGCCGGAACTGGCGCGTGGTACGCCCGTAGGGGCGCGCGGCTGCCAGCCAGCGGATCAGGCGCGTCAGTCCCCAGGCTCCCAGGACCCCGATGAGCGGGGACAGGAGCATCGGCACCAGCACCAGGCCCGCCAGCAGCTCCCAGTGGACCGTGATCCCTCCGGCCAGGCCCGCGCCCGCCAGCGCGCCGATGAGGGCGTGAGAGGAGGAGGACGGTAACCCCGCCCACCAGGTCGCCAGGTTCCAGGTCACTGCTCCCATCAGCGCACCGGCGACGACGGCGAGCCCCACCCCTGCGGTGCCCGCCCCCGAGGCGGCCACGACGTCCTCACGCGAGAGCACCCCTGAGCCGATGGCCACGGCGACCCGCGTGCCAAGCAGCCCGCCGAGCAGGTTGAGCGCCGCCGCCATGGCCAGCGCACGTCGCGTGGTCACGGCCCGGGTCATCACGGTGGTAGACACCGAGTTCGCGGCGTCGTGGAAGCCGTTGGTGAAGGCGAAGCCCAGGGCGAAGGCCAGCACGAGCGCCAGGAGCACCGCAGTCAGTCCCGTCATGGGACTCAGCCCTCGCGCATGGCCAGCAGCTCCACGCCGTCAGCCAGGGCCTCGAAGGCGTCAGCAGCCTCCTCCAGGCGCTCGACGACCTCCTTGACCTTGACCAGGCGGATGGCGTCACGCTCGGTGGCGAACAGCTCGGCAATGGTCGCGCGATAGAGGGTGTCCGCGGCGTTCTCCAGAGAGTTGACCTGCACCCAGTACTCACGCAGCGATGAGGCCGCCCGCAGGCGGGGCACGGCACCAGCCGTCAGCTCGGCGGCCCGCCGCAGGATCTCGACCTGCTCGGTGCAGGCCTGCGGCAAGGCGCCGGCCTGGTAGAGCACGATGGCATCGCCCGCCTGGTCCACAGCGTCCAGGCAGTCGTCCAGCAGCCCGGCGATGCGGCGCAGGTCATCACGGTCGATGGCGGTGACGAAGGTGTGAGAGAGCAGGTGCAGGAAGCGGTGGTGGATCTCGTCGGCCTCATGCTCGACGGCGTGGAGCTCGTCACGCAGCTGGGCCCGTGAGGCGAAGTCAGCGGTGACGATCCGTCCTACGAGGTCGCAGCCGGCCACCAGGCGGTCTGCCAAGGCGCTGAGAGCGGCCAGGAGGTCGGCATTATTGTTGCGCGGACGCAGACGCACCAGTTCTCCTTTGGTCAACGGCGGCGGAAACCCGCAGCGAGCCGACAGACTAGCTCATCGAGGTAAACGGGCTGACCCTCCTGGCTGGGGCGCCAGGCGAGGCCATGGGGAAAGCGGCCGGTGCTGTCATGGAAGGCCAGGGCCAGCAGCGGGAACGTTGCTGTTGCGCCGCGGCACCGCCAAGAGATCAGGACGTCGGGCCGTAGAGCGCCAGTCGGCGCGAATGCCGCTCGCGGCGGCTTGAGTTGGAGCCCGGGGCCCACACGGCCCGACGTCGGCCCTAGTCTACTCGACCAGCGCGTCCAGCCGGTATCCGACGTTGCGCACCGTCCCAATGAGGTGATCGTGCTCGGTGCCGAGCTTGGCGCGCAGGCGGCGCACGTGCACGTCGACCGTGCGCGAGCCGCCGATGTAGTCCTCGCCCCAGACCTCGTCGAGCAGGGTCTCGCGGGTGAGCACTCGTCCCTGGTTGGCCGCCAGGTACTTCAGCAGCTCGAACTCCTTGTAGGTCAGGTCAATGATCTGGCCGCGCAGGCGGGCGGTGTAGGCGTTGACGTCGATCACGAGGTCACCGACCTCAATGCGGTCTCCACCCTCCTCGGCACGTGGCGCCGGCTCACGGGTGCGCAGCAGCCGCAGCCGCGCCGACAGCTCGGCTGGAGCCGCGCCGGTGAGGACAAAGTCGCTCGCGCCCCAGTCCGCCTGCACCACGGCGGCACCACCGTCCTGGAGGACCAGGAGGATCGGGGGACAGTCCATGGGACCCGACAGGAGCTGGCACAGCGCCCGGGCTCGCGTGAGGTCCCCGGTGGCATCGACAAGGACGACGTCGGCATCCTCGACGGCGGCGTAGGAGGAGGGAACCGGGGACAGGCAGAGGACCTCGGAGTCCAGGAAGGAGGCGGAGGGGAGCACCTGGGCAGCCTGCTCGTGGCGGGTGAGCATGATGATGCGCATCGACGACCTCCTCCCCGCGCCACGGCGGGTTCGTCCTGTGTCGCCCTCCAGTGTTCCACACCAGGCGTTTCAGGTATGCGACGATGCCGACTGTGAGTACACCTGCTCCCGACCCTCGCCACGAGTCCCCGACGCCGCCCGCCAGTCGTCACCGGGCCTATGGGACCCGCACTGGCGGTCGCGTACCGACCCAGGTCGGCCTGGCCGATCCTGCGTGGACCCGACTGGCGATGGCCGGGCTGGTTCCCATCCTGCTGGCGATCACGGCCTCGCTACCCACCTGGGTCCGCCTGGTGATCGTCCTGATCCTGGTGCCGCTGACCGCCCAGGGCTGGCCTGCGCTGGTGCGTTCACGCCATCACCGGCGTGCCACCGTGGTCGTGGCGCTGACCGGGATCGCCGCCGTGGCAGCGGTCGCCCTCACCCAGGACTTCGGCAGCGCCGGCCTCGTGATGGGACTGAGCATCCTGGCAGCCTTCGTGGCCCAGATGCTGCGCCATGACGGCCGTCCCGGGCTCGTGGAGGACCTGTCTGCCACGGTGACCGGCAACCTCGTCGTCGTGTGCGGAGCCGGGTGGTGCGCCTTGGAGCCCGGGGTTGCGGACCCCGCCGTCATCGTCCCGTGCTGCCTGGCCCTGCTCCTGGGCGCCATCCTCACCACGCTCCAGGTCCGCGCGCTGGTCCTGGAGACCCTCACGGTCACGGTGCCTGCCCTGGCGGCAGGGATCGCCGGAGGCGTGCTGGCCGCCGTCGGATTCTTTGGCCCAGCCCATACGGGCACCACGGCGGCTCTCCAGTCCGCGGGAGCGTGCCTGCTGTGCGGATTCGTCGCTGGCATCCTCATGGCGGCGAGCAACCGGGTGCTGTGGACGCACCGTTGGGTTCCCGGTGGTCGCGCCGCCGTGGCCAGCGCGATCGTGCCAATCCTGGCCGTGGGCGGTCCGGTCTACGCCATTGCCCGTCTCATGGGCGGTTTCATCGCCGGCTGATGGCGGGTGCTCGCTACCCCTGCCCGGCCTGCCGCTCCCCCTTCATGAGCGTCGCTACCCCTTCGCCTTGTCCGCTACCGGTAGCGCGCGGCTACGGGGTAGCGAACAAGGCGAAGGGGTAGCGAGAGCCGCGTGAGGCCCGAGAATCACCCGAAGCGGCCGGAGATGTAGTCCTCGGTCGCCTTCTCGTGCGGGTTGGAGAAGATCGTGTCCGTGGTATCAAACTCGACCAGCTGGCCCGGCTGCCCGGTGGCCTCCAGGTTGAAGAAGCCCGTCATGTCAGACACGCGCGAGGCCTGCTGCATGTTGTGGGTGACGATGACGATCGTGTAGTCCGCCTTGAGCTCGTGGATGAGGTCCTCAATGGCGAGGGTCGAGATCGGGTCCAGGGCCGAGCAGGGCTCGTCCATGAGCAGGACGGCAGGCTTGACGGCAATGGCACGAGCGATGCACAGACGCTGCTGCTGGCCGCCGGACAGGCCGGAGCCGGGACGGTCCAGGCGGTCCTTGACCTCGTCCCACAGGTTGGCCCCGCGCAGCGAGCGCTCGACCAGCTCCTCGGCCTCCGACTTCTTCATGCGTCGGTTGTTCAGCCGGGCCCCGGCCAGGACGTTCTCGGCGATCGACATCGTCGGGAAGGGGTTGGGCCGCTGGAAGACCATGCCGATGGCCCGCCGCACCTGCACGGCGTCCACACCCGGGCCGTAGAGGTTGACGCCGTCGACGATCACCTCGCCCTCTACCCGAGCGCCCGGAATGACTTCGTGCATGCGGTTGAGGGTGCGCAGGAAGGTGGACTTCCCGCAGCCGGAGGGACCAATGAGCGCCGTGACGGACTTGGGCTCGATGGTGACGTTGACATCCTTCACGGCGAGGAAGTCGCCGTAGTAGATGTTCTCGTTCTTGACATCAATTCGCTTAGACACTGGGTTTCCTTGAGTCAGGCGGTGGCGGTGGGCTGTGGCGAGCGAGTGCTCATCGCCGGCCACCCTTGGGGCTGAAGTAGTAGGACACGGCTCGAGCCAGCAGGTTGAGGAGCATGACGATGATGATGAGGGTGAGGGCTCCAGCCCACGCACGCTCGAAGGCCGCCGCGTCCGCGCGGGAGTACTGGTTGTAGACCAGGGTCGGCAAGGTGGCCATCGTCCCCTTGAAGGGGTTGAAGTTCGTGGTCTGCGGCAGGCCCACAGTGATGAGCAGCGGGGCCGTCTCACCGATGACGCGCGCGATCGCGATCATGACTGAGGTTGTGATGCCGGCGATCGCGGTGCGCAGCACCACCTTGATAATCGTCAGCCACTTGGGCACGCCCAGGGCGTAGGAGGCCTCACGCAGCTCGTTGGGCACGAGCTTGAGCATCTCCTCCACGCCACGGATCACGACCGGGGTCATGAGCACGCTCAGCGCGATAGCGCCGATGATGCCCGCCTGGTAACGCGGTCCCGCCACCAGCAGGAAGAAGGAGTAGGCGAACAGACCGGCCACGATCGAGGGGATGCCGGTCATGACGTCCACGAGGAAGGTCACGGCCCGAGCGATCCAGCCGCCGTTGTACTCCACGAGGAAGATCGCGGTGAAGATGCCCAGCGGAACCGAGATGAGGGTGGCCAGCCCCGTGATCTCCAGTGTCCCCACGATGCCGTGGTAGACGCCTCCGGTGTCCTCGGAGTAGCCGCGCATATTGGTCAGCAGGAACTCCGGGCTGAAACGGGCCGATCCGTTGACCACGACCATCCACACCAGGGAGACCAGGGGCACCATGACGATCGCGAAGGCCAGGTAGACCAGCGTCGTCAGCAAGGTGTTCTTGCCCCAGCGCTCGCCCTCACGCACCCAGGACACGATGGTGGACACCACGACCCAGACCAGCGCGGTGAGCACGATCATGGCCACCGGCGACCACCCCAGCGGGATGCCGATCGCCCCGATGAGGACGAACACGCCGCCGAGCACCGCCCAGATGAACCAGCTCGGCAGCCGGTAGGAGGTCAGCGGCACGCCCTCGAAGACCTCGGAGGGGTCAGCCAAGGGGTCGATGACGGCAGTGGGAGAAGTGTTGCGTGCACTCATGTCAGTTGGCTCCCGAGAACTCGGCGCGACGGGCGATGATCCAGCGGGCCAAGGAGTTGACCAGGAAGGTGATGACGAACAGCACCAAGCCGGTGGCCAGGAGGACCTCGCGCGAGAGCCCGAAGGCCTCACGGAACTGGCTGGCGATGTTGGCCGCAATCGTCTGGTGCTGGCCGGGGGCAAGGATCTTGAGGTTGATGAACAGCCCGGAGGACATGATCATGAGCACGGCCATGGTCTCACCCAGGGCGCGACCCAGCCCCAGCATGGAGGCGGAGATGATGCCGGAGCGGGCAAAGGGCAGCACCGCCTGACGCACCATCTCGTAGCGCGTGGCGCCCAGGGCCAGGGAGGCCTCCTCGTGGAGGGTGGGGGTCTGCAGGAAGACCTCGCGCACGGTCGCGGTGATGATGGGCAGGATCATGACGGCCAGCACCAGCGAGGCGGTCATGATGTTCTTGGCCGGCGCCTGGTAGTCCGCGAACAGCGGGATGAAGCCCAGGTGGGTGGTCAGCCACTGGTAGATGGGGTTCATCAGCGGCACGAGCCAGAGGAACCCCCACAGGCCGTAGACCACGGAGGGGATGGCGGCCAGCAGGTCCACGAGGTAGCCCAGGCCCTGTGCCAGGCGCCTGGGGGCGAAGTGGGAGATGAACAGGGCGACGGCGATGCTTAAGGGAACGGCCACGGCCAGCGCGATGAGGGAGGACAGCAGCGTGCCGAAGATGAGCGGCGCGGCGTAGGAGAGGAAGCTCTTGCCCCGCATGAAGCTCACGTCCTCGTCCAGCTGCGCCTGGTCCGCGACGAAGGCAGGGAAGGAGTCACGGAAGAGGAAGATCGTCACCAGGGCCAGGACGATCATGATGAAGATGCCAGCGCCGAAGGACAGGACCGAGAAGACGCGGTTGCCCGTGCGCCCGGGAGCCTTGCCGGCGGTGATGGCGACGCCCGTGTCCGTAGCGTCTGGGTTGCGTGTGGCCACAACGACCTTCCTTGAGATCTGTCCGGGCGACGGCGGCGCCGACCCCCGGTTGGTCCCGCGCTCGGGCCCCGCCCCTGCGGCAGAGACGGGGCCCGAGCGTGAGCCTGGAGCTGGGTCAGGCGATCGTGCCCACCGCGGCCAGGACCTTCTCGCGCAGGCCGTCCGAGATCGGGGCGCTTCCGGCGGCCTCGGAGGCGGCGGTCTGGCCCTCCTCGCTGGCGGCGTACTCCAGGTAGCCCTTGACGGTGGCGGCGATGTCCGCGTCGTCGTACTTCTGGTGGGCGATGAGGTAGGACACCAGGATGATCGGGTAGGCACCCTCGGCTGTGTAGTTGATGTCGTAGACGATCTGGGTGTCGGTGGCCTTGTCGCTGAGCTCGGAGGCGTCCAGGGTCGCGGCGGCGGCCTCACCCGAGTAGGGAGAGAAGCTGCCGTTCGCGCCCACGGCCACGGTGCCCAGCTCGTCAGTGACCTTGGAGGCGTCGGCGTAGCCGATCGCGCCCTCGGCGCCCTTGATGGTGGCGATCATGCCGGAGGTGCCGTCACCGGACTGGCCACCCTCGATCGGCCAGGTCTCCTCGGCCTCGTAGGTCCACACGTCCGCCGCGACCTTGCCCAGGTACTTGGTGAAGTTCTTCGTGGTGCCGGACTCGTCGGAGCGGTGGACGACGACGATGTCGAGGTCGGGCAGCTCAGCGCCCTCGTTGTCCGCGGCGATGGCGGCGTCGTTCCACTTGGTGATGGTGCCGGAGAAGACCTTGGCGATGGTGTCCGGGGTCATGTTGATGTGGGTCTCACCGGTGAAGCCGGGGACGTTGTAGGCCACCGCGATCGGCGAGATGTAGAGCGGGACCTCGATGACGGCGTCGACCTTGGCCAACTCCTCCTCGCTCATCGAGGAGTCCGAGCCAGCGAAGTCGATCGCGCCGGCGATGAACTTCTCGCGACCCGCGCCCGAGCCCTCGGCGGCGTACTCGACCGAGGCACCCGAGTTGGCGGCGAGGAAGCCGTTCATCCACGCGTCCTGGGCGTCACCCTGGGAGGAGGCGCCGGCACCCTTGATCTGACCGGTCAGGTCAGTGGCGGGCGCAGCCGAGTCCGTGGAGCTGGAGCTCGACGAGCTGGAACCGCCGGCGTCCGAGCCGCAGGCGGCAAGGGTGGCGAGAGCGGCGACGGAGAGCGCAGAGATCGCGCTACGACGGGTGAGAAGCACTGGAGACCGTCCTCATTCAGTCCAATGGGCCGCCGTGCAGGTCGGCCCGCAGTTTCGTCGACCTGGTGGCCGACATGACTGAACATAGGGAGACCGGGTGACCCGGGAGGGTGGGCGAGGTAAACGGTCGGTAAACACTCCTGAGAGGCTTCACACACGCCGTCCCTCCCTCACGCCCGGACGACGGCGCAGCGGCGCCTCACGCTGGCCGGGGGCTGCGCCGTCGTCGCTGTGGCGGGGCGTGGAGCGCTGGTCCTCAGCGTCCTTCGGACAGGACCGGACGCTGCTTCTCAATCGCCACGGCCCGGATCTTGCCGTGGGAGCGGCGTGCCATGTGGATGACCATGATCTCGCCGGTCTTGAGCCACGGGTCGCGGTCGGGGACCGAGCGCAGCAGCTTGCCCGGGGCGTGCTCGGCGATAACGTCCATGATGGTGGGCAGCACCGGCCTGTGCAGGCACAGGGCCAGGGGGACCTCGCGCATCCGCACAGCCCGCTCGGCCACCTTTCGCGCGCGCTTGGGATGGGCGGCGTGCGCGTGCTCGGTCAGCGCCGGCTCGGTCTCCAGCGCCACCCCGCTCGCCTCGGCGTAGGGAGCCAGGGTGTCGTAGCAACGCTTCCAGGGACTGGTGACCAGCCTGGCCACGCCATAGGCGGACAGGACGGCGACCAGCGCGCGGGCTCGGACCTCGCCCTGGTCAGCGGTGAGGGGACGCGTGGCCTCGTCCTCCTCCTGGCTGTGCGAGCGCGGACGGTTCCACACCGAGCGCTTGACAGCCCGGGCGTGACGGACCAGGACCAGGGTCCAGGTGTCAAGCTTGTCGTCCTCCCACAGGTCAACCAGCTCGCCCAGCAGGTCACGGTCGGCCTGGCGGGTCAGCCGCCCGCGGGCCTGGCCCACCGGCAGCCAGACGACGTCGTCGATCTCCTCCGGGGAGGCCGGACGCACCTCCTGGCGTGCCGCCAGCGCAGGGAAGTCACCCTCCAGCTCGCGGGCGGCCCAGTAGCGCACCTCCTTGCGGCGCCCGTCGGCCAGCTTGTAGCGCTGGGCGGACAGGGGCTGACCCAGCGCGATGCGCGCACCGGTCTCTTCCTCCACCTCCCGCACGGCACAAGCGCGCAAGGACTCCCCCGGTTCGACCTTCCCCTTGGGAAAGGACCAGTCGTCGTAGCGCGGCCGGTGGACCAGCAGCACCTGGAGGTCCTTGCCCTCCTGGCGCCACACCAGCGCGCCGGCCGCCCGGACGACGGCCTTCTTGCTCTCAGCCATCCTCAGCCCCGGCCCTTGACACGCTTGGAGGCCAGGGACATGAGGGTGTCCTGGATGTCCTCCAGACGCTCACCGTCAGGGCCGGTGACGTGGCGGGTCCATGAGCCGTCCGGCTCCATCCACCAGCTGGTGACCTCGTCGCTGGCGCTGTGGGTGACGAACCAAGTCAGGTGCGCGACCATCTCTGGATCGGTGATACGCACCAGGGCCTCCACACGCCGGTCGAGGTTACGGTGCATGAGGTCGGCCGAGCCGATGAACAGGTCGGTGTCCCCGTCGTTGCAGAAGGCGTAGATGCGCGAGTGCTCCAGGTAGCGTCCCAGGATCGAGCGCACCCGGATGTTCTCGCTCAGCCCCGGGATGCCGGCGCGGATGCCGCAGATACCGCGCACCACGATGTCCACGCTGACCCCGGCGCGCGAGGCGCGGTAGAGGGCGTCGATGGTCTTCTCGTCAATGATCGAGTTGACCTTGATCCTCACCCAGGCGTCCTTGCCGGCACGCTTGTTCTCGATCTCGCGGTCAATGCGCTCGATCAGCCCGCTGCGTACCGTGCGCGGGGCCACGAGGAGACGGCGGAACCGGGCGCGAGGGGCGTAGCCGGACAGGAAGTTGAACAGGGTCGTCAGGTCCTGGGCCATGTCCCGGTCCGTGGTGAGCAGGCCCAGGTCCTCGTAGCCTCGGGCCGTCTTGGGGTGGTAGTTGCCCGTGCCCACGTGGCAGTAGCGACGCAGGCCATCAGCCTCCTGGCGCACCACGAGCAGCAGCTTGCAGTGAGTCTTGAGCCCCACCATGCCGTAGACCACGTGGACGCCGGCCCGCTCCAGCTTGCGGGCCCAGGAGATGTTGTTCTCCTCGTCGAAGCGCGCCTTGATCTCCACGATCGCCACGACCTGCTTGCCGGCCTCGGCCGCCTCGATGAGGGCGTCAACGATCGGGGAGTCTCCCGAGGTGCGGTAGAGGGTCTGCTTGATCGCCAGCACCTTGGGGTCAGCAGCCGCCTGGCGTACGAACTCCTGGACCGAGGTCGAGAAGGAGTCGTAGGGGTGGTGGAGCAGGACGTCGTGCTCGCGCATCGCCGCAAAGACGTCGCGCGGGGTCGCGGTCTCGGTCTCCCCGAGCCCGGCGGCCGTCACCGGCACGTAGCGCGGGTACTTCAGTGCCGGCACGTCCAGGTCGTGGAGCTGGTTGAGGCAGCGCAGGTCCAGCGGGGCGGGCAGGGCGAAGACGTCGTCGTCACGCAGGCCAAGGGCTCGCACGAGGTAGCGACGCACGAAGGGGCTGATGGTGTCAGTCACCTCCAGGCGCACGCAGTCACCGAAGCGCCGCCGCTCCAGCTCCTTCTCCATGGCGGCCAAGAGGTTCTCGGCGTCGTCCTCCTCGACCTCGAGGTTCTCGTTGCGCGTGACGCGGAAGAGGTGGTGCTCCAGGATCTCCATGCCGGGGAAGAGGTGGTCCAGGTGCTGGCCCACCACCTCCTCCAGCGGGATGAAGGCCGCGCCCGCAGCCTTGTCCACGGTGTCGAGCTCGCGGCCGGGGACCGTAATGAGACGGGGCAGGGAGGCCGGCACCTTGACCCGGGCAAAGTGTTCCTTGCCCGACTTGGGGTTGCGTAGCAGCACCGCCAGGTTGAGAGAGAGGCCCGAGATGTAGGGGAAGGGGTGGGAGGGGTCGACGGCCAGCGGCGTGAGCACCGGGTAGATCTGGTGGCGGAAGGTGCGGGTGAGACCTTCCTGCTGTGCCTCGTCCAGCTCCTGCCAGCTCTTGATCTCAATGTGGTGCTCGGCGAGCTTGGGGCGGATGTCGTCCTGCCAGATCGCGGCCTGGCGGGCCGTGAGCTCCTTGGCGCGGCGGGTGATCTCGGCGACCACCTGATGGGCGTCCAGCCCGGAGGCCCGCACCGGAGTGATGCCGGCCTTGATGCGGCGCATGAGCCCGGCCACGCGCACCATGTAGAACTCGTCGAGGTTGGAAGAGAAGATCGCCAGGAACCAGGCACGCTCCAACAGGTGGAGGTCCTGGTCCTCGGCCTGCTCCAGGACGCGCTCGTTGAAGTCCATCCACGTCAGCTCACGGTCAGTGAAGCGGTGGGGGAAGTCCTCCAGAGGCGGCAGGTCCTCGTCCTCATGCACCAGGCTCTGCGGCGAGGGGGCCGAGGCGCTCGGGGCGGCGGCCGCCGGTGACGGCGCTGAAGCCGGCTCCGCCTCAGC
>NZ_DS999574.1:693004-726742 GCF_000159035.1 Actinomyces urogenitalis DSM 15434 | reverse complement strand
TGTTTGCCGGGGCCTCGGCCGGTGCCAGGCGAGCCGAGGGCGCGCCCGCCGCGACGCCGTCGCCCTCCCCGGGAGCGTCGAAGTCCTCGTCCTCGTACTGGGGCCCGGCGTCGTCTGCGAAGTCGCGCGGATCGGCGACCTCGAAGACGTGCTCCTCGTCCAGCGCAGTGTCCTGGGGCTGCTCGGTCTGGGCGTGTGCGCCGTCGGCCTGGGGGACCTGGGGGGCCGGACCGCCACCGGCGGCGTGAGAAGGAAGGGACCGGCTCTGCTGAGCACGCGCCCACCCGCCCAGAAAGGCGGACAGGGGTGCGGCACCTGGGGCGGAGGAGGCGGCCTGAGGGTCGGGCGCGGGCACGGCGTCGGGAGTGGTCATAGGGGCATGTTCCCACGACCAGGTGAACACCGGGCGACATTGCCCAGCGTGACGGCCCGACCACTAGTTCCGCCTCCGACCACGCACTCCCCGACGGACCACCTATGTGCCGACGGACCACCAATGACCGACCACACACTCCCCCACCGACCACGCAATGCGCCATCGACCACGTGATTCGCGCGATTACCGTGGTCGGTGGCGCAACAGGTGGTCCATCGCAACGTAGGCGGTCGGTCGCGGCGCAGAGAACGCGAGAGGAACCAGGCCTCAGTCGAGCAGGCCGGCCCCAGCGCGCCGCGCCGCCTCGTCCAGCTCCGCTGCGGTAGCCAGGAGCGCAGAGTCACGCCGCGTCACCCGGTCAGCCAGGGCGTCGGCGTCGTCCTCGATCCACACCGGGCTCGAGCCGGCCGCGAGCGCACGCAAGAACCGCGCCACCACGCGCAGCAGCCCCGCGATCGCTGGCACCGAGCCCTCCACCTGCCCCGCGAGCACAGCGTCGATCGCCTCACGCACCTGCGCGGGCGAGGGGGCCGGCTGGGCCTGGGCCAGGGCCGCCTGCGCACGTGCCGTAGCGGCGTCGTCAGCCTCCGTCAGGTCCACCGTCGTGGCATAACGCCGCTCCACCAGCGCCGGATCGCGCCGGATCCACTCGCGTACCAGGAACAGGCGCCACAGGGTGCCGGGAAGGGTCGTGGCCGGGGAGTCCGCCCACAGCTCAGCGACGTCGTCAACGCCGTGGCTCGCCACCGCCCGCACCACGCCCTCGCGGGTGAGGGGACCGGTGAGCTCCTCGTGCGGCGCGCCGCCCTCGTCCTCGCCCGAGGCAGTCGCGAAGCCGCCGATGAGCGCCTGGGCCGCCAGGTGCGCGAGCTCAGAGGCGACGGCGGTGTCCTGGCTGCCCTCGATGTTCTCGGCAGCCTCAGGGTCCAGCCGGGCGGGGCGGTGGAACTGGCGGGTCATAGCGTCTCCTTCGCGGTCGCTGGCCGACGGCGCAGCCGCGGCAGGCCCCTATTGTCTCGCACCTGCGCGCACCCTCGGCGGGCTGCCTCAGGCCAGACGCGCCACCTCGGCGTGCGCGGCGGCGTGGGCGGCACGTGCCTGACGACGCCGCACCACGGCGATCGCCAGCGTGCCCAGCACCGCCAGGGCCACCAGCCCCCAGCCGATGGGTTCGGTGTCAAAGGAGGCGACCTCACGGCCGGTGACCTCGCCCAGGATCTCCAGGGCCGTGCCGGTGGCCACCAGGACCGCGCAGCAGATCGAGATGGCCGTGACCACCGTGTTGAAGCGGGCGCGGGTTGAGGCCGCGGCCGAGGTGTACACGTGCAGCATGAGGTTGGCGTTGACCGAGTCGCCCAGCGTCATGGCGGCGGTGAAGGCCAGCGGCAGCGCCATGAGGACGAAGGGGCTGGCTCCAGAGGTGGTCGCCAGGGCGGTGATCATGAGCAGGCTGATGGTCGAGGCAGTGTCGAAGCCGAGCCCGAACAGGATGCCGAAGAGGTAGATGTGTCCGGCGTGGCGCACGTGGGACAGCGGCCGGGTCAGCAGGCGAGCCCACGGGCCCTTGGGGCCCTGAAGGTCGTGGTGGTGGGTGAGGTTGGGGACGTTGGCCGCGGCCACGGCCAGCAGGTAGACCGCCGAGACCCCGGCGCCGGTGAGCCCCAGGATCGTGGCAGCGCGTGAGCTGGGGTCAAGAGCGGTGCGGATCCAGCTGGCCCCCATCGCCACGGCCAGGCCCGCCACAAGCACCACCGTGGAGTGCCCCAGGCTGAAAGCCAGGCCCACGCCGTTGGCGTTGCGCTTCTCGCCCAGCAGCTTGCGCGTGGAGCCGTCAATCATGCACAGGTGGTCAGCGTCCAAGGCGTGGAGGAGGCCGCGGGTGTAGGCGAAGCCAGCCAGTGCCACCGGGATCGCACCGCTGGCGTGGCCGATGACGAGGAAGAGGACAGCCAGGGCGTGGACGCCGGCGACGACGAGGATCGTGGGCAGGTGCTTGGGACGAGTCATGATGGCTTTCTGGTGCGCAGGCGGGTCAGGTTGGAGGGGCTGAGTCAGGACTGGTCGGCAGGCGCCCGGGCACCGGCGACCCACCCGGCGGCCACGATGGCGGCGGCGGCACGCTGCTCGACGTCGCGCTCGGTCAGACCGCTGGCGGCCGCAGCCTGGGCCAGTGAGGACCACTCGGCCTGGGCGTGGACGATCCGCCCGTCACGGTGACCGATCTTGACGCTCAGCGCCTGGGCCCCGCCGGGCAGGTCCAGGCTGACGGTGGCCCAGGTGCGGTTCAGGACCGTGCGGGTCACGGCCATCTCACGCACGCCCAGCGTCGTGGTGCGCGTCAGCAGGACCTCGACGACGGCGTCGCGGTGGCCTGCGTCGGTCAGCGCGCTCAGGGTCAGGGCCGGCCGCCCTTTCTTCATGTGGATGGCGGTGGCCCAGGCGTCGACGGCGCCTGCCGCCAGGAGCGCGTCGATGACGCCGGGAACGAGCCGGTGGTCGAGGTCGTCGACGTTGGCGGCGACCTCGGTGAGCACCGTGGGGGTCGTCCCGTCAGGGCCGACGGCGGAGCTCACCTGCCCCTGCCCGCCTGCCGGGACGTCCTGGGGTCGGTCAGCCGGTGCGATCGCGGTCGTGTCCGTGAGCACGGCCCGCACCACGTTGGCCCAGCCGGGGAAGTCCTTGCCGCCGGCGCCCACGCCAGCCACGGAGGGCACGCCGGCTGGCATGTCCGTNCAGCGTGAGGCCAGGGCCCGGATGAGCGCCAGCCCCGTCGGCGTGGCCAGCTCGCCGATATCGCGGCGGTCGGCGACGGCGGCCGGCGCCTCCTCGTGCCCGTGCGTATGGGCGTGCTCGTGACCGGCCTGGGCCGCGTCGTGCACGTGGCCATGACCGTGATCGTGATCGTGACCGTGACCGTGATCGTGGGCATGGTCGTGCGCGTGCGTATGACCGTGGTCGTGGGAGTGGTGGTGCGCCGCCGGGTCGTACTCCCCCGGGAGTGAGCGCACCTGCCAGCCTCGGGTCAGCTCCAGCACGGCTGGGGCCGGCACCGGCATGAGGCCGTGGGCGGCCTTGATCCGGCCGTTGCCCAGGGCGACCCAGGAGGCCTCGACCTCATCGACTCCCAGCAGGCGCAGCGCCTCGCACACACCCACCACGTCCCCGATCGCGTCCAGGCCGCCCACCTCGTGGAAGTGGACGTCTGCCACGCTCATCCCGTGAACATGGGCCTCCGCCACGGCCAGGCGCTCAAAGGCAGCCAGGGCACGACGTCGGGTGACCTCGGCGAGCGCGGCGCGAGTCAGCAGCGAGCGGATCGCGGACCAGGTCCGCTCCACCGTCTGCTCCCCCACCTGGATGACGCGAGCATGGGTGGCGCGCATGGCACCACGCACCACCTCCTCGCGCCGCAGCTGAATCGCTCCTGGGGCCACGGCGTCCAGGGCCGCCTGGATCCCCTCCACCGGGGCGCCGGCGTCAATCAAGGCACCCAGCAGCATGTCGCCGGCAACTCCGGCGGTGGCATCGATCCAGAGCGTGGTCATGAGGTCTCCTTGGACAGTAGCGACGAAGCGGTCACCCGGCAGTGAGGGTCAGGCGAAGTGCATGGCAGAGGCGGCCAGGGCCGCGAGCGCCGCACCGACGAAGGGAGCGGTCCCCGGCACGATGAGCCCGTATGCCCAGTCGTTGTCCGTCTTGTTGCCAATGGGCAGGACCTGGTAGGCCAGGCGCGGGCCCAGGTCACGAGCCTGGTTCATGGCGAATCCGGTGGTACCGCCCAGACCCATACCGATGGCCCACACGATCAGGCCCACGCCGATGGGCAGCTGGGACTCGTAGTTCTTGGCCACGGCGAAGATGGCGGTGAGGAAGATCGTGGTAGCCACGACCTCCACGAGGTAGTTGCGCGGCAGGTTCCGCTCACCGGGGTTGGTGGAGAAGATGTTGCGGATCTTGATGGGGTCCACCTCCTGCTCGGAGGTGCGGAAGTGGTCGGCGTACATGAACCACACCAGGCAGGCCCCCACGAAGGCGCCGAGGAACTCGGCGATGACGTAAGGCACGAACCAGGACCACGGGATCATGCCGAGGATGGCCTGGGCCAGAGCCATGGCAGGGTTGATGCACACGCCGCCGAAGATGAACAGGCACACGCTGATGCCAAAGGCCCAGGTCGTGATGGCGAAGAGGTGACCAGAACCGGCGTACTTGGTGCGCTTGAGGACGTCGTCGCAGTGGACGCCGACGCCGAACAGGATCATCAGGCCGGTTCCCAGGAACTCAAAGAGAAGGTGCTGCCACATGGCGGTACTCCTGTGGGTTGGAGGTGGAAGGGTGAGGGTGGTGGGTCGGGACGGGTGCGCCCGGTCAGCCCAGTCAGGGAGCTGCCGGGGACGGTCAGGGCCGGCCAGGGAACTGGTCTGCCGGACGCGCCCGCGCTTGTGGTGGGGTGGGTTACTGGACGATGACGCTCAGGCCGTCGCGGATGACGGCGACCTTGGCGTCAGGTCCCTCGATCTCCAGGGCACGTGCAAGCGCCTGCTCGAAGGTGGGGACCAGCTCCATGTGCATGTCCGTGACGAGGTTGGGCTGGACCAGGTCGGACACAACGATGACGTGGTGGTGGACCAGGATGCGGGCCAGGATCTGGCTGGTCCACTGGTCCGGGATGGTCTCCAGACGCGGGGTGGCGATCGCGGCGTCGAGGAACTCCTTGGGGTCGGCGACGTCAGCGATGTTGTGGTAGAAACCCTCGCCCCCGTGGCCGTCGGCGCAGCCGGCGACCATGATGATGACGCCGCCCTCCTTGTTGGTGGCCTCGGCCGCGGTCATGCCCTTGACCGCCTGGTAGATGTTCTGGTCCAGGGGGAAGCCGCCGTTGGTGGACACGGCGATGTCGCAGGGCACAGCCGGCACGGAAGCCAGCTCGCGCACGAAGTCGCATCCGACCTTGTGAGCCTCGACCATGTCCCCGGCGAAGGAGCCGATGATGTGCTTCTCCCCGTCCAGCACCACGTTGACGATGAAGGCCAGGCCCGCGGTGCGCGCGGCCCACTCCATGTCCTTGTGGATGGGGTTGTCCTGCAGGTTGCCGGTGCGGGCCTGGGGCGAGTTGATGAACTCCCCAGAGTGGTTGGCCATGATCGTCTTGTAGGAGGCAACGCCCGGCAGGACGGCCTTGCGCCCGCCGGAGAAGCCGGCGAAGAAGTGGGACTCGATGAAGCCCTCAGCCAGAAGGAGGTCAGCCTCGTAGGCGATGCGGTTGATGATGGCGTCCCCGCCGCTGGGCAGCTGGCCGATCTTGACCATGGCGTCGTCGTCGGTGGAGACGTGCATGACGATCTCCTCGTTGTCGACGATCTCCTGGCCGTACTTGCTCACCAGCTCCTCCCGGGTGGAGGGGCGGTGGAAGCCGGTGGCCACGAGGATGCGCACGCGGGCGTCGGGGGCGACGGAGCGGATACGACGCAGGATGATGGGGGTGATGATGTGGCTGGGGACGGGACGGGTGTGGTCGGAGGAGATGAGGACGATGTCCTTCTTGCCCCGGGCCAGCTCCTCCAGCGTGGGAGAGCCGATGGGGTTGTCCAGCGACTTCTCGACCGTCTGTGCCTCAGTGAGCGGGTTGTGGTAGTCCTCCGCCCCGGACTGGATGAGGCCGGCGAAGCTCTTCTCCGGGATCGTGGCCTCGATGGTGCCGTGGTCGTAGGGGAGCTTGAAGGTGGGCATGGTTCCTTCTCTTCGTGTCAGGGTGGTGAGGTCTGGGGCGAGGACGACGGCGCAGCCAGGCGGCGCCGCGCGCGGTGGGCCGGGCTAGCTGGCTGGTCGCGGGGCGGTGATCTGCGCTGCCAGGTGGGCAGCCCCGTAGCCGTTGTCGATGTTGACCACGCCCACGCCGGGGGCGCAGGAGTTGAGCATGGTCAGCAGCGGGGCAAGTCCCTCGAAGGCGGCGCCGTAGCCCACCGAGGTCGGCAGGGCGATGACCGGGCAGGACACCAGCCCTGCGATCAGGCCTGGCAGGGCCCCGTCCATCCCGGCCGCCACGACGATGGCGCCGGCCGAGCGGAAGGTCTCCAGCCTGGCCAGGGTGCGGTGCAGACCCGCGATGCCGACGTCGGCCACGAGCTCGGCCTGGCGCCCCAGGTAGCGGGCGGTCAGCAGCGCCTCACGGGCCACCGGCAGGTCGGAGGTCCCGGCGCAGGCGACGACGACCATCTCCCCGGCTGGCTCAGGCACCTGGGGCGGCCAGGCCACCAGACGCGCCACAGGGTCATAGGCGGCGTCAGGCAGCTCGGTCAGCACCGCCTCGGCGCGCTCGCAGTCAGCGCGCGTAAACAGGTGCGGCATCTGCGGGTGCTCACGCACGAGGGCGGCGATAGTGCGCAGGTCGGCAGGTGACTTGCCCTCGCAGTAGATGGCCTCGGGATAGCCGCGGCGCTGGGCGCGGTCCAGGTCGAGCTGGACGACGCCGTCGCTCGCCTGCGTCCGACTGCTCGCCGTGGTCCCAGGCGCGCTCTGCCCACCCGGGCGCGGGGTCGGCGTCGGCATTCCTGGCTGCGTCTCAGTCACGGGGCACCTGCCGCAGGAGCGAGAGGCTGAACAGACCGGACTGCAGCCCGGCCAGGTCCAGCGCGACGTGGAGGAAGCCCGCCTCGCGCACCCCGGCGATGAGGGCGTGGCGCACCTCCTCATCAGCCAGGCAACCGATCTGGGCGACCGGGACCTCGATGCGGGCCACCGTGCCGTGGTGGCGCACGCGGCAGTCGCTAAAGCCCTGGGCGCGGACCACGGACTCGGCGTCCTCGATCTGGCGCAGCTTAGTGGGCGTGACCTCCTCGCCGTGCGGGATGCGCGAGGCCAGGCACGGGGACGCCGGCTTGTCCGCCACCGGCAGGCCGAGGGCGCGGGCCAGGGCACGGACCTGCGGCTTGGCGAGGTGGGCGTCAGCCAGCGGGCGCAGCACGCGGTGCTCGGTCGCCGCCCGGGCACCGGGGCGGTCCGGGCGGCGCGAGTCGTCAGCGTTCTCTCCGTAGGCGACGGCGTCCAGGTGGTGCTCGGCGACGATGCGCTCGTCAATGGCGGTGAACAGGGCCGACTTGCAGTAGTAGCAGCGGTCCAGGCCGTTGGCGCGGTATCCGGGAAGGTCCTGCTCGCCCGGATCGAACTCGACGAGCTCGACGCCGATCAGCGTGGCGACCTTACGGGCGATGGCGTGCTCGGAGGCGGCCAGTGAGGCAGACACGCCGAGCAGGGCGACCACGTTCTCGCGGCCAAGGACCTCGGCGGCCACGGCGGCCAGCAGGGCCGAGTCCACGCCCCCGGAGTAGGCCACTCCCAGGCGCTGGGTCCCGGCCATACCTGTACGCAGGGCCTGGGCGAGGGCGTCGTAGGAGGCGCGCTCGCCCGGGGCGAGCCGGTCGCGGACCGAGGTGGCAGCAGGTGCGTGAACTGTGAGCACGAAAAAAGAAGCGTAGGGTCGGATGCATGGCAAAAAACTGGTTACCTAGCACCAGACTGGCCGCCTCTCCTGGCTCGGCACCCCTGGGGCCTCGATGACACCGCGCCGCACCAAGACCCCCGCAATCGCAGGCATTTCCACCCTCCAGGCCGAGGTGCTCCAGCACGTGGCGAACGAGGAAGCCACCCGTGCCGGCGACGCCCGGCGCGCACGCGCGCTGCTGCTCGCCACCCAGGGTGTGAGCAACGCGACCCTGGCTCGCCAGACAGGCGCCTCGCCGACGACGACCCTGGCCTGGCGCCGCCAGATGGCTGCCGATGGTCTGGCCAGCCTGGCGCTGCGCCGCTCCGGCAGCGGGCGGCCCGGATCGATCCCCGGGCTGGAGCTGGCCCGCGTCGCAGACACCCTGACCCGCAACGAGCACTCACGCCAGCCCCTGTCCTCGCGGGCCCTCGCCATCCGCCTCGGGGTGTCCGCCTCCACCTTGACCCGGGTGCGGGCCGACCTGCGCATTGGCCAGGGATCGTCTCCGCCACCGCGCCACCACCTGGTGGAGGTGGTGGGGGTGCTCGTGGCGCGCGAGCTCGCCGCCGTCGCCGTGGCGCTGGACCCGGCGACGAACGCGGTCTTCCTGCGCTCACGGCGAGGCCCCCACATGCGCGGCTCCTGCCCAGGTGGCCTCGTGGCCGCCATGGGCGCCGTGGACCTGCTGCGTGCGCACTACCTGGCCGAGCCCGCGCGGCAACCGGCCACGCCTCATCACGCCGAGGAGCTCGCCAAGGAGGTCAATGCCCGCTGGGAGGGCTTCCTCACCGAGCTGGCGAGCCAGTGGCCCACAGGGGCGCATCTGCACGTGGTGGTCACCGGAGCGGTGCAGATGCCCGGCGGCCCCGCTTTCGGCTCACTCGCCCCGCGCCGAGGCCCAGCGCTGCTGCGCGTACGGCATACAGCCTCGGCAGGCTGGGCACACGGCCGCATGACGATGATCGCGCGTGTCCTGCGTGCTGCGGGAGGCCGCGAGAACCTCACGGCTCTGCCACAGCTGCTCGCAGCCCTCGACCGCGCGCTGGCGGACCTGGAGCCCGGCCACGGGGCAAGGGGCGGGACGAGGACCAGGGAGGCTGCGGCGTCGGCCCACGAGCAGGGCCTGGTGTGGGTGGCGCCGCGTGAGCTCGCCGAGGCCGCCGCCCGCCGTTCACGAGCCGATCTCATTGAGCGCACCCGCGGCTTCTGAGCCGGCCCGCCGGCAGCGGCCTGCCGGCTCAGGCCTCCAGGTAACCGCGCAGGCCTCGCTCCAGCAGCACCCGGCGCACCTCGGAGACCAGGGCGCGCATCGCCTCCTCGGCCCCTGCGGCGTCACCGGCGGCGATGCACCGAGCCACGCGGTCATGCAGGTCGAGAGCCTCGGACTTGGGGATGTCGCTGGCCCCGCCCATGCGGGCCCGCGCGGCCAGGACCTCGGCGATGACGCCGGACAGCGCCGCGAAGACGTCATTCTGGCTCGCCTGGAGGATGAGGCAGTGGAAGGCGACGTCGTCCTCCAGGTAGGAGGCGACGCTCCCCTCCTCCCCCACGCTGCGGATCGAGGCGGCCAGCTCTAGCAGACGGGTGCGCTGAGCCTCGGTGGCCCGGCGCGCTGCGGCAGCGGCAGCCACTGGCTCGACGGCGGCGCGCAGCTCGGTCAGCCCACCGATCTTGGGACCCTGCGGGTCCTCTTGGATCTGCCAGCGAATGACCTCGGGGGCCAGCGCGGACCAGTCCTCGCGCTCCAGCACGACGATGCCGACCCTGCGACGCGAGCGGACCAGGTGGAGCGATTCCAGGGTGCGCACGCAGTCACGAGCCAGGGTGCGCGAGACGCCGTACTGCTTCTGGACCTCCTCCAGCGTCAGCGCCTGCCCCGGACGCAGCCGGCCGGAGACGATCTCGCGTCCGAGGGCGTCCAGGACGTCGGTGCGTAAGGCTGGCGTAGGCATAGGTACTCCGAAGGGAGGGGTTGGTCAGCGTATCTGGCGGGTGAGACCGGCAGGCCAGGCGCTGAGGCACGAGGGCGCGGTCCCGACCCAAGGCACCTGATCTTAACGAGACGAAGGCCTCAATCACGTCAGGGACTTCATACCCACCCATTACGTACTATGTAACTGCTACTCTCGTAGCACATACCAAGACAACGACGTCAGGAGGCCCGAGATGAGCACCACCCCCCAGTCCGTCGAGCACCTCGTCCTCATGGGAGTTGCCGGCTGCGGCAAGACCACGGCGGCTGAGAACCTGCACCAGGCGCTGGGATGGCCCATTGCCGAAGCAGACGACTTCCACCCCCAGGCCAATATCGACAAGATGACCGCCGGCACGCCCTTGACGGATGAGGACCGCTGGCCGTGGCTGGAGTCCCTGCGTGACTGGATGAGCTCGCAGGCCGCCTCGGGCACCAAGACGATCGTCACCTGCTCCGCCCTCAAGCGCTCCTACCGCGACCTGCTCAGCACCGCCGAGGGGCGGGTGTTCTTCATCCACCTCGTGGCCCCGCGTGAGGAGCTGGCGGACCGGATGCAGCACCGCGACGGCCACTTCATGCCCACGACCCTCCTGCCCTCTCAGCTGGCCACGCTGGAGCCGCCGGCCTTAGACGAGGACGGCGTGACCGTGGTCTCCCAGCCCACGCCCGAGCAGACCCTGGACGCCATCCTGGCCGCGCTGGAGCACGCCTCCCAGCCTCGCTGAGGCCCCACCCTGCACCTGAACCCACCTTCCAACGCCCCCACCTCTCCCACCCGTCCGGAGGAGAACCACAATGACGTACCCCACCGCTCTGACAGCACTCGCCACCGCCACTGAGGCGATCACGCACTCTGACACCCCCGTGCGCCTGGTCGCCGCCGCACTGGCGGGCATCGCGACGATCATCATCCTCATCGCCTGGAAGAAGCTTCATCCCTTCCTGGCTCTCACGCTCGGCTCAGCCGTGCTCGCCGTCGTAGCCGGGATCCCACTGGCTCAGACCTTCACGCCCTTCATTGACGGACTGGGCTCGACCATTGGTGGAGTCGGTCTGCTGATCGCCTTCGGAGCGATCATCGGGCGGCTGCTCATCGACTCCGGCGGCGCGGACCAGATCGTCGACACGATCCTGGCTCACACCGCGCCGGCACGACTGCCCTGGGCCATGGCGCTGGCAGCCTTCCTCATCGGCATCCCGCTGTTCTTTGAGGTGGGGATCGTCCTGCTTATCCCGGTGGTCATGATCGTGGCGCGTCACTCCCGCCAACCCCTCGTCCTCGTCGGCATCCCAGCCCTGGCCGGGCTCTCGGCCCTCCACGGCCTGGTGCCACCGCACCCCGGTCCGCTGATCGCGATCGACGCCGTCGGCGCCAACCTGGGCCTGACACTCGCCTTCGGCCTGCTCGTCTCGGTGCCGACCGTCATCGTCTCCGGACCGCTGGCCGCCCGGCTCATGGTGCGCTGGGCGCCGATCCCCGCGCCCGAGCCGCTGGGAGCCAGCGAGGAGGAGGCCAGCGCGCGGCGCCCGTCCTTCGCCTGCGCGATCAGCGTCATCCTGCTGCCGGTCATCCTCATGCTGGCGCGCACCGTGGTCGAGACCGCCTTACCGGGAGACGACGGCGCACTGACGACCGTCGCGCTCTTCCTGGGCCAGCCCGTGGTCGCTCTGCTGCTCACGGTGCTAGTGACCATGGCAGCCCTGGGCACGCGCCTGGGCAGCTCACCCCAGGAGGTCTCTGAGCGCGTAGGGGCCTCGCTGGCACCGATCGCCGGCATCCTGCTCATCGTGGGGGCTGGGGGAGGCTTCAAGCAGACCCTGGTGGACTCCGGGATCGCCACCGTCATCGCCTCATGGATCCAGCAGGCGGCAGTTCCCGCCATCATCGCCGGCTGGCTCGTGGCCGTGGCCGTGCGCCTGGCGACCGGCTCAGCGACGGTGGCCACCATCACCGCGGCGGGCATCATGACCCCGCTGGCGGCGTCGATGCCGGCCACCGAGTCCACCCTGCTCGTACTGGCGATCGGAGCCGGGTCAGTCTTCCTCTCCCACGTCAACGACGCCGGATTCTGGCTGGTCAAGGAGTACTTCGGGATGAGCGTGGGCCAGACCTTCAAGACCTGGTCGCTGATGGAGACCATCCTGTCCGTGGTGGCGCTGGCGGTCATCACCGTGCTCGCCCTGATCCTCGGGGTGCTCTAGAAGCTTCCCCGCCCTCGCGACTGGTACCCCCTGTGGGGCTCGAACCCACGACCTTCGGATTAAAAGTCCGTCAGACTCCCTCAAACCCTTCTCCGTCTAACATCAACCTTTCGCTTTATTTTCAACGTTATACGCCATTTCACCAGGAGCCACACACTCTGCAGGTGCAGCAACAGGTGCAGCAACGCCAACACGCATAAAGTGCCCCGCCACCCGTATCGGGTGGCGGGGCACTCGTGTTAGCGGCCGGGGTGCTTGATGGAGTCGATACGGGAGTGGATCACCTGGTGAGCACGGTCCGATGAGGCCGTGTGCGCGCGTAGGTCGTCGCGCAGCCCGTCGATCTGCAGCTCGGCGCGCCGGTCGCGTGACTCTCTGGCCTCTGCCTCGGCGATCCTGGCCATCTCGGCGGCGTCCATGCGCTGGAGCATCGTGGTCTGCCCGGCTGTCAGGTCAGCCACCGCCGCGATCAGCCCGTCGACGTCGTCACGCAGGTGCGTCCCGTGCGAGTTGGTCACCCCGTCCCTGGCGGCGGCTGCCTGTCCGGCGGCCTCGACCGAGGCCTCCGCAGCCCTCCTGGCCTGGTCCGACACCCCGTCGATCTGGGCGGTGATCCGCCGCTGCAGCCACCGCGCCAGCGCCGCCAGCACCCCGGCCAGCGCGACGACCACGGCGGACAGGGCGGCCAGTACCTCAGGGGCAGTCATGACCTGGGTGACCGGTGGTGGGAGCGTGGCCGTGGTGGCGATCAGGGTCACTGGCCCTCCTCGTCAGCGGGGTGGAGAGGCGCCCAGGTCGGATCAGTGACGGTGCCGTCAGGGTCCGGCGCCTGCGGTACGGGCGGGGCGGCGAGGTGGCGGGCCTGGTAGTCGGCTCGCGTCTCGCCTCCGGGGGTGTGGATGCCAATCCAGTCGATGAGCCGGATATCGCCCACGCGGACGGTGGACAGGGCCTGGTAGACGGCCCACGCGATACCCAGGATGCCACTGGCCTGGGTGGCGAGCAGCCGCCAGTCCAGCGGGTAGGAGGACACCAGCCAGATGACCACCGAGGCCACCAGGGCCACAGTGATCAGGAGGGCTGCCCGGCGCTGGGGCGTCCACCACGGGCGGTCGAGCACAGCCTGGACCACCGGCCACACCAGGCCGGTCCAGATGACAGCGGTCATGGGGTCGGCACCGATACCCCGGACAGCCTCCCACAGGCTCATAGCATCTCCGAGAGTCATCGCACTCACCACAGCCTTCCAGCGTTGAGGGCGGTCTGGAGGGCGCGGGCGGTGGTCGCGCCGAGGTAGCCGTCGGCGGTGACGCCCAGGCGGGTCTGCCAGGCCCTGATGGTGGCGGGGCCGATGAGGCCGTCGGCGGTAACGCCCAGGCGGGTCTGGAGGGCGCGGACGACGGCGGAGCCGCTGCCGCTGTGGTCCCAGGTCCAGCCGCCGCCGGCGGCTGGGACGTAGGTGCGGTTGGGTGCCCACTGGCCCCAGACCTCTCCGTCGGCGGGTGTGCCCAGGGCGGTCTGGAGGGCGCGGATGGTGTCCCAGCCGACGACTCCGTCGACCGTGAGGCCGGCGGGCGAGGTGGCGGGGGCGGGTGTGGCGGCGGCTGTGGTCCAGCGGGGGCGGATGACGGCTGCGATGGACCGGGAGCGGCGGCGGCGCCACACGCCGTTGCCCGCCGACTGTGATCCTGCGGTGCCTCGTGAGGTGTTGCCCTCGATGGTCTGCAGGACGCCGCCGCCGAGGTTGCGCTCGACCAGGCCGACGTGGTCGGTGCCCCCGCCGTCCCAGTTGAAGATGACGACGTCACCGGGCTGTGCCTGGGCGACGGACACGAACTGGCAGCCGGCTCGACGTGCCTGGGCGATCGTGGTGTCCGTGTGCGAGGAGTAGCCGCCGATCGCGTCGACCTGTCCGCACTCGTCCAGGCACATGGCCACGAACAGCATGCACCACCAGATGCGTGTGGACGGGCCGAGGAGCCAGGCTCCCCTGCCGCGGTGGTACCAGTACCGGGCGGCCTCGGAGCCGACCTGAGGGTCAGCGGGCGCGTAGTAGCCGATGCGTGAGGCGGCTCGCTGGAGTACCTGCTGCTGGACACTCATGCTCCCACCTCCTCACCGGTGTCAACGTGCGCGTCCTGGGGTACGTCCACGCCCTCGTCCTCGTGCGGGTCCGTGCCCGGACGCGTCAGCTCGCCCTCGGGCACCTGGGACTCCTCCCAGGCGGCCGCGAGCGCCGCCAGGGAGGCGTCTGCGCTGGTAGTCGTGTCGGTCATGGTGTCCTCCTGATGGTGGTCGGGTATGACGAGGCCCCCGCCGGGTGGCGGGGGCCGGGGTCGGTGGGCGGGTGTCAGGCCAGGGCCCACAGGGCGGGCACGGCGGGCGGCTCCCACCCTGCCTGTGAGGTGTGGGGCTGGACGCACCTGTAGGTGGCCCCCGCGTGGGTGACCAGGTCGTCGGCTGCGTAGGTGGTGCCAGGCGCCCAGGCGGCGGCCGCGGGCAGCGTGGAGGCGTCGGCGTGGCGCCACCCCATGGGGTAGCTGTCAGGTCCCGCGGCGTGGGGCGACAGCCACGCGCCGGAGCTGTTGACCCACTCCACGCCCTGGACGACGACGTGCTCGCCGGGGCCGACGACCGCCGCCGGGTCCATGTCGGAGGCGTCCGGGACGGTGTCCGGCACGGCCACGGCCGCCTCGTACTCGGCGGCCGCCTGCTCGGCCCTCTGGCGCGCCGAGGCCAGGACCTCACGGCGGGCCGCCTCAGCCAGCACCAGCGCCCAGGCCTCCTCCCACTGCTCGCTGCTCATGGAGCGCAGCCCCTCGACAGAGATCGCGGTCATAGTCATGGTCATGTCATCCTCTCGTCCTGGTGTCGGTGTGTAGGTGCCGGCACGACCCGGCAGGGGTGGTCAGGCGATCCAGGAGGCCGTGCCGTAGCACCAGCCGTCCAGCCACCTGAAGGCGGTGGTGGGCTGCACGCAGATCGACCGGCCCTGGAGGCGGTAGACCAGGGGCATGACGAAGGCTCCGGAGTGGATGAAGCCCAGGGAGACCCAGTCCACGGTGGGTGCCTGCACCGTCTGGGGCACGTGGGCGATCGGGAAGCCCTCCCCCAGGCGGACGTCGAAGCTGCGCGGCCAGCGGACCGTGATCGGGGCCAGGTGGAGCATCCCCGCCGTGTGCACCCGCCCCGAGGACGGGTCGAACTGCCACTGCGTCTCCGGCGTCAGGACGTCGGAGGAGTAGATGTCCGCGGCCCGCACCGGCCCCCAGGCCGTACCGTCCCAGGCCTGGAGCACCCCGGCCACCCGCACGTACACGGGCCTGTCCGCCGAGGCCCGCACCCCCGCGGCAGCCAGGGACGAGACGTAGGAGGTCGCCTGGGACATCGACGAGCAGGTCCTGATGTCCCCGATCGACAGGGACAGGTCGAGCAGCGCCTGGCGCGAGGCCAGGTCCGTGGCGGTCGGGACGGTGTGCCCGCGGGCGTCGGTCAGCGGCATAGCAGTCTCCTCTAGAGCTTGGAGGTGTAGGTGATGGTCAGGCTCATGGACGAGCCCTGCCCCGACACGGCCCCGTAGCCGGAGCCCGTCAGAGCCAGCCCCGCCCCGCCCGCGAGCGCGGGGGCCAGGGTGGTGACGTCCACGTCCAGGGGGGTGAGGCCGGTGAGGGTGGCGGTGACGGCCTGTCCTGTGGCGGCCGGGCCGGTCTCGGTCCAGGTGGCTGCCTGGATGCGGGCGGTCCAGGTACGGTCCACGGCCGGGGTGAGTCGTAGGACGACGTGGTCGAGCCGGTCTGCGCCCAGGGCCTGGACGTGGCGTCCGTAGGTGGCTAGCGACCGTAGGGTCGCGCTCCCGCTGGCTCCCTGGTAGAGGTCCGTGGTGGCGCCGCCGGATGTGGTCTCCCAGGTCCCCCACCCGGACTGGCCGGAGGTGGTGGCTGTGTAGGTGCCGGCCCACTGGGCGGGGACCGTGACGACCTGGGTGGTGGGTACCGGTCCGCGGGCTGGGGGCGGGTCGGGCAGCGGGCCCGAGGGTTCGGGTGCGGGGCCCAGGACGTGGACGGGGCGGCCGGTGGCTGCGTCGAGCAGCACGTAGCAGGTGCGTACCGAGGTCCAGGAGGTCACGGTCGCGGGCAGGGTGATGGGGGCCGAGCCGAGCAGGCTCACCGTCACGGCGCGTCCGCCGGCGGACACGGACACCACCTGTGCCACGGCTGTCAGGGAGCGGTCCGAGCCGGTGCGTGGGGCGTCGTCCAGGGCTGTCGTGCCCAGCAGCGGCAGCAGGCGGGTCACTGGTCCACCTCCACGTCCGTGCGAGCCGTCTCAGACCATCCCAGCGGGACCTCCACGGCCGCCACCGTGCCGGTGCGGCGGACCAGGGGCGTGCCGGCGGCGGCCTGGGTGACCAGCTCGACGGTCTCGTCCAGGCTGATGGTGGGGTCGGGCACGTGGGTGACCGGTACCGTCACCTGGCGGCGCACGGCCGTGGCCAGCAGCGAGGCCGCTGTCTTCTCGGCGATCGCCTGGGAGGTGATCAGCGGTGAGCTGAAGAATCGTGTCACCGTCCCGTAGGGGCCGTCCACGGACAGGGGGCCGGTGGCCTGGTCCGCGACCGCCTGGAACGCCGGAGCGCCGGCGTCGTCCTGGTCCTGGCCGCGGGCGACCACGCGGGTGTAGACGCCCTCGCGCGTGGCCGAGGAGGGGGCGCCGATGACGGTGCCGCCCTCCCCGTCGGTCAGGACCCGCACCCTGCCTCCAGGGTCGGGCGGCAGGACGTAGAGGATGCCGTCGGCGCCCTCGCGCAGCCGGGCGGGCCAGGCGTCGGCGATCTCGTAGACCGCGTCGATCCTCGACTCGCCCCACGACATCGACGGGCACCGCCGGTCAGTCAGGGCCGGGTCGATGATCACGCCCATGCGAGTACCCACCAGGCGACGCATCTCCGTGGCCAGGGTGCCTCCCACGCGGGGCGCGGTGGGGGTGGTCAGGCGGTCCTCCTCCAGCCGCTGCAGCAGCGATCGTCCCGACACCCTCACCGTCTGGTCGTCCGCCTCCCACTCGGTCACCAGGAACCGTCCCAGCGGGACAGTCCACGCCTGTCCGGTGACGAGTGACCCGACAGTGACGGACACGTGCAGCACCTGACCGGCGCAGGACAGCGGACTGGTCAGGTCCACCGGCCGCCAGTCACGCACGTCCGCGTCCTCGGTAGCCGAGGCCACCCTGGGTACTGTCAGCGACAGCGACCCCTGCACCTGCTGGGAGGAGCTCCAGGACACCGAGCCGGACTCCACCGGCACCTGCCCCAGCCACGTCGTCCCCAGCCAGGAGTCCACACGAGGCGCCCACGAGTGCGCCCCCGACAGCACACCAGCCGGCACCTGCACAGGCGTGAGAGTCACCTGCCCACCTCCTGCCACACGGTCCGGTCAAAGACGTCCCACGTCACGCGGCGGGCCGCGAGCGTGCCCCAGGTCAGCCGCACCCGGTCGAAGTCGTCCCACGTGCTGGTGGCCAGCACCACCTCCGGCTCAGGCACCGCCACCAGCGCCCCCTTGAGCGACCACGACCTCTCCGCCACATCCACCCGCGCCGACCGCGAGTGCGACACGTCCGTGAGCACCATGACCGTCACCGGCTCCACGTCACACGCCCCCACCCGGCACTGAAAGCAGCGCAGCGGGTTGTGGTACAGCGCCACCACCGCCGGCCGAGCCGCGAGCGCGGTCATGGCGTGGGTGTGGGTGCCGGTGGTGCGTGCGGTGAGGGTGGTGGTTCCTGCTCCCATGGTGGGGGCGAAGACGGGGACTGGTGTGTGGCGTCCTGGGATGTCGTGGGTGGTCACGCGCATGTCCAGGGTGTGGGGGTCGTTGCCCTGCCACAGGAGGTCGATGTGGGTGGTGGAGGTGATGTCGGTTAGGAGGGTGTGGCCGGTCCAGGGGCGGGTGACGGTGTTGGACTCGGTCACGAGGCCTGTGGGGGTGGTGAGTCGGTAGGTGACGGGTTGGTTGATGGGGGCGAGCGGGTCTCCGAGGACGACCTGTGTGCCCTCGGAGACCCGGTGTCCGCCGCGTACGTCCCAGGTCCACCCGGTGGGGGTGGTGCCGGTGACGGTGTAGGTCATCCCCTTGGGGACGGTGCCGGTGGGGATGGTGACCTGGATGAGTGGTGCCTGGCCGGACAGGGGTGCGGCTGTGAGTGGCATCAGCGTCTCCTCCCGGTGACGGTGCGGCGTGTGGTCAGCAGCCTGGTGGTGGTGGCTTCCAGGTGTGCGTCCAGGGCGGTGCCGTCGTCGAGGACGAGCCTGAGGTCGACGCCGTCGAGGCTGGCCAGGGTGTTGTCTGTGCCGCGGGTGGCGAGGGTGGAGATGTCAGCCCACTGGCGTGCGGTGAGGACCGCCTCACGCTGGCCGGTCTGGTTGACGGCGGTGGTCAGGCCTGGGTGTAGCCAGCCGCCGGCGTCGTACTTTCGTGAGCCTCGGTAGCGTCCGGCTGAGGGTCCTCCCCACACGCCGATCTCCCGGGCTGCGCCTCCTGGGTGGGGCTCCTCCAGCATGCGGCCGCCGCCTGCGTAGATGGCGGTGTGGTAGGCGGGCGTGCCCCAGAACAGCAGGTCGCCGGGGACAGCCTGGGCCCAGGACACTGGAGTGGAGGCTGCCTGGTATCCGGCGGCTGTCAGGCGTGGCCAGCCCAGGCCGAGCTGCTGGGCCGCCCAGTAGACCAGGCCCGAGCAGTCCAGGCCCGGAGGGATGGAGGAGCCTCCCCACACGTAGGGCACTCCCAGGGCGCGGCGGGCCGCACCTACCAGTCCTGCTCCCCCGCCGATCCCGGACTCATCCACCTTCGTCTTGAAGATCGACTTGATGCCCTCGAAGAGCTGGGCCGGGAAGGCTGCGGCGATCTGCCCCCACGCGGTGGATGTCAGGGAGGACAGAAGGCTCCGGGCGGGGCTGATGACCAGGTCGGTAATCGCGCTGAGCGGGTCGGAGACGATGTCCGCCACAGCAGACGCGGTGTCCTCGACCCATGACCAGGCGGCGGAGGCCGAACCCTTGACGCGGTCCCAGATGCCTCCCTCGGCGAAGGCGACCTGACCGCGGCGGGCTCCGCCGTCACCGACCGTGGACAGGCCGCGACCGCGGGAGGCGTTGACTGCGTCCAGCCACGTGCGCCCGCCCAGGGCTCGCAGGGCGTCGGGGCGGATGATCCCCTCCCCGCCGGACAGGCGCAGCGCTCCCCCGCCGTCAGGCGAGTAGAAGGTGTAGACGTCCTTGCCGGGGGTGTATCCCGGTGTCATGGTCCGGAACTGGCCGCCGGTGGCGTATCCGGGGATCTTGGAGACGTCCGGCATGCGGATGGACAGCCCGACCTTCTCGGCGATCGTGTCGAAGGTCTTCTTGATGCCGTCGGTGTAGACGGTGCCGATGACGAAGTTGATCGGCTTGGCTGCAGCCGCCTTGATGGAGTCCCAGGCGGTGGACACGGCCGTCTTCATGTTCTCGAAGCCGGTCTTGACGTTGTCGATGACGTTGGAGATCGCCGGCCACAGGGTGTCTGTGAACCAGTCCTTGACCGCGCCGACCGCGGTCTTGACAGCGTTCCAGGCCGTGGCCACAGCATCCTTCATGGCGGTGAACCCTGCCGACAGCCAGTCGATGACCGCGGAGATGGCCGGCCATACCCACGTCTGGAACCAGTCCACCACGACCTGGACCGCCGCCATGATCCCGTTCCACACGGCCATGACGGCGTCCTTGAGAAGGTTGAAGTAGGCGACGTACAGGTCAATCACGAAGGAGATGGCCGGCCACACCCACGTCTGGAACCAGTCCACCACGACCTGGACCGCCGCCATGATCCCGTTCCACACGGCCTTGACAGCGACCATGAGTCCCAGGAACGGGGCGGTGAGCATCGCCCCGACCAGCTCGATGACGGGAAGCACCCAGGTCTGGAACCAGTCCACCACGACCTGGACCGCCGCCATGATCCCGTCCCACACAGCCGTGACTGTGTCCTTGACGGCGGTGAACCCGCTCTTGACGCCCTCCCAGACGGCGGACAGGATCGGCACAAGGGTGGTCTGGAACCAGTCCACGACCGCCGCGACAGCGTCCTGGATGGCTTGCCAGGCCGCGGCCACGATCGCCCGCCCGGTGTCTGTCTGGGTGGCGAACCACACCACTCCCGCCACCACCGCGGCTATCGCCGTGATGATCAGGCCCAGAGGGTTGAGGTTCATCACCACGTTGAAGGCAGCCTGGGCGGCCTTCGCGACGTTGGTGGCCTTGGTAAAGGCAGACAGGCCCTTCACCCACTGGATCAGCCCGCCCGCGGCCATGACGGCGTTGTGTGCCCTGTGAGCCGTGACCAGGGCGGTCAGGCCACCGGCCGCCACCCCGAGCGCCACCCCTAGCGGCGCCAGCACGTCACGGTTGCGTGAGACCCAGGAGAACAGGTCCTCCAGACCCTGGACAACCTGCATGATGATGCCGGGCACGCGCGAGACCGCGTCACCGGCGAGAGACGCCAGCTCCGAGGCCATCGGCCCGACGGCCTCCCACACGGCCTGCGCCTTGGGAGCCAGGTCCTCCAGGGCGTCGCGTACCGTCAGGCCCGCGTCACGCAAGTCGAACAGGAAGTCGACGACGCCGCTGTCCTCCTCCAGGCCGAAGATCGGCCCGGAGAAGTCCCCGTTGGCGAGGATGTCCCACACGCCCTGCAGGCCTGGAATGAGGGTGTCCTGGACCCAGGCGAACGCTGTCCCGGCAGCGTCGGACATCGCCGACAGGGCGCCGGTCAGGGACGGCTTGACGTCCTCGACGATGTCCTTGACCCCGGAGACCATGGTGGCCTGGAAGTTTCCCCAGGCTCCCTCCATGGTGGAGGTCGACGTCGCAGCCTCGCGGGCCACGTCCGTCATGCCCAGGGACAGGATCGCCTCGTTGAACTCCTCGGCGGTGATCTGCCCGTCGGCCATGGCGTCACGGAAGTTGCCCGTGTACGCCCCTGCCTCGGCCAGCGCCTGCTGGATCTTGCCGCTGGCGCCCGGGATAGCGTCCGCCAACTGGTTGAAGTTCTCGGTGGTGAGCTTGCCCTGGCCCGCGGTCTGGGTCAGGACCATACCCACCGACCTGAACGTGTCGGCGTTGCCACCGGCCACCGCGTTCAGGTTCCCGGCAGCCTCAGCCAGACGGTCATAGCCCGCCACCCCGTTAGACGCCAGCTGCGATGTGATGGACTGGATGTCAGCCAGCTCGTAGACGGTCTCGTCGGCGTACTTCTTCGTCGACGCCGTCAGCGCCTCGATCGTGGAGGTGTCCACGTCCGCGAACCGCAGTGTCGACTTGAACTTGTCGGTCGCGTCCGAGGCGTCCATGGCCTCCGACGCCAGGCCACCGATACCGATCGCCGCCCCCAGGGCAGCAAGCGGACCCATCGCCTGACGCACCAGGCCCCGGAAGCCCCCCAGCGCCGTGCCGGACCGACGGACCGACCCGTCAGCAGAGTCGGCGGCACGGTCCATCTTCTCGATGCCCTCAGCCGCCTCACGGGCAGCACGCCCAGCCTGGCGCGCCTCACTACCCTGCTTGCCCTCAGAGGCCGCGAGCGCGTCGTTGGCGGCGTCGGCTGCGCGGGTCTTGAGCTCGACCTCGCCCAGGGCCTTGGAGTGGGCTGCGGCGGCGGTGTCGGCGGCCTTGAACGCGGTCTCGGCGTCCTTGGTGGCGGTAGCCAGGGCGGCTTCGGCTCGGGCGACGTCGTCAGCGTTGCCGGATGCTCGTGCGGTGGTCAGGGCCTTCTCAGCGGCCTGGACCTTGTTGGCGGCGTCGGCTTCCTTGGTGCGTGCGTCGGTGAGGGCCTGGGTGGCCTTGGCGGCGGTCTGCTGGGCTGTGGCAAGGGCCTGTCCGGCGTTGGTGGCCTCGGTGCGTAGGCGGGCTGTGGACTTGCCCAGAGGGTCTGTCAGGGCGTTGGCGACGTCCTTGCCTGCGGTGGTGGCGGACTTGGTGAAGGCGTCGGAGCAGGCTTTGCCGGCCTCGCTGCCTGCCTGTGCTGCTGAGGTGCGGGTCTCGTTGGAGACTGTCTTGTAGAAGCCTTTGAGGGAGGGGACGACGTCGACGAAGACGGTGCCGGCCTGGAACGCTCCTGCCACGGGGTACCACCAGCCTTTCGTGTGTGCGGGTGGCGCCCCGTGACAGGGGGCGGTGGTTATCGGTCCCGGGCCCAGGGGGTCATGACGGCGATGACGTCCCAGGCCTTTTCGATGGCGAGGTCCTCGCGGGCCTGGTCGACGGCGGTGACTGGCTCGGGCCAGGTCTGCTTGCCTCCCAGGGCGTGGACGAGGAGGTTGTAGATCGCGTGGAGGGCGATCGCCTCGGGGGTCTGGTCACGCAGTGTGGTGGGTGTGTCGTCCTGGTCGGTGTGGTTGATGGCCTGGGCGATGTCTCGGGCCCGCTCGGGGTCGTTGAGCATGGCTGAGACCATGCGGGAGGTGGGGCCGAGGCCATCGACCAGGTCGGCCAGGAACCGCCAGCGGCGCTGGGCGAACAGGGCGGGCACGTCCCATCCCTGCTCGCCCAGGTCGGCGGTGATCTCGGACTGGTAGCGGGTCAGTCGGTCGAGGAGGGCGCGCCTTTTCCCAGGTCGCCCAGGCCGGCCTCGTAGTGCCTGTTGGCCTGTCGCAGCAGCAGCACGGACTGTCGTCCGGTCAGTCCCTGGTCGACCAGGAGCTGGTAGTCCTCGGCCGACAGCCAGCGCTTGAAGACCTCCATGGGCCACGACAGTGACTGCATGTCGGTCAGGAAGCGCTCGGTCTCCTCGGCGGGCATGTCCATGGGGTCGGGGAAGGTAATGACCTTGGAGCCGATGCCGAAGGTGAAAGGGCCGGGGGCCGCGGCGCCGTCCAGGTCGTTGAGCGCGGCGAGCGTCAGGTCGGGGGTGGTGGGGTTGGTGGTCATGGTGGTCTCCCTGATAGTGGTCAGTTCTCGGTCTTGGCGGTCTTGACCGGCTTACGCTCAGGCTTAGCCGGGGCGGCAGCGCCCTCAGATGCAGTCGGCTTGCTGTCCTGCGCCTGGGTGGTTTCCTCCCATCCGGTAGCCAGCAGGGTGCGTGCCTCGCCGGCCTGGTCGGTGGATCGCGTCAGGGTGACCTCCTGGCCGTCGGAGTCAGTGACGGTCTTGGTGAACTCACGCATGGGTTCCCTCTCTGTGTGTGTCGTGGTGGAGCGGTCCCCGTGGCGTGGTGGATGCCGTGTCCCCGGCCGGGAGACCAGGCAGCCGGGGACACGACGTCGGTAGAGGCTCAGGCGCTCTTGGTGAAGCCGATAGCGTCCAGGTGGGTCAGAGCGCCAGTGCCGCCGATGTAGTGGCGGCAGGGCGTGCCCAGGGCGGTGTCGGTGAAGACGTCGAGCTCCAGGTCGAACTTGACCGGGTCGGAGGAGGACCAGACCTCCTCGGGCACGGAGGCGAGCTTGACGCGCGGGAAGCCCCTGCCCAGCAGCCACTCGTTGTCGGCCGGGCCGTCAGCCATGACGGCCACCAGGCGGAACTCGCTGAACTGGGGCATGGGGGCCTCGTCGAAGACGATCTCGCCGGACGCGGCGGCAGTCGTGGACGACAGGTCCACGCCGTAGACGAGCTCCTGGAGGTTCTTGCGCAGCGTCTCCAGCACGCCGAACTTGATCGTCTTGGGGGCCTTGACCACGTCGGTGCGCACCGGCTCGACGTATCCCAGGGCCTCGACCTCCTCCTTGGACACGTCCGCGGAGAAGGTCACCCCGTCAGTGGTCATCATGCCCACCGGCAGGTACTCGGCCGGCAGCTCGCTGACCTGCCCGTTGGTGTCAGTGATCTTGTCCGGCAGCTTTGCGCTGGCGGGGGCCATGAAGATGATGACGTTCAGACCCTTGCGGACGTTGGTCCCGTGGTTGTGCTTGGCCTTGAGCGCCTCGATTGTTGTTCCAGCCATGATGTTTCCTCTCAGTCAGTAGATGGGTCGGTGGGTGACATCGAGGACCATGGAGGCCACCTCGATGAGGCCTACGTAGGGGCGGGTGACCGGCTCGGCAGACACAGCCACCTCGTCGATCAGCCCCACAGGCGTGGGGCCGCAGGTGCCCACCAAGGCGTCCCGTATCCGGGACGCCACGAGCAGGGCGGACGGTGAGCCCGGCCCGGTGGGGGTGGTGTGGTAGACGTCCACCCCCACCTGGTCCAGGCGGTCGACCTCGTCAGCCGTCCCGGACAGGTGGTGGACGTGCACCACCGGCATCGGGCCGGAGGTGAACGCCGCGTCCAGGACACGGGCCGTCTCCAGCCCCGTGGAGCCATCGATCGCGGCTCGCACCAGGGAGACAGGGTCAGCGAAGGTCATCGGCTCCTCCTGCTCCTGGCGCGGCCAGCCGCCCTGGCACGCTTGCTGCCAGCCAGACGTCCGAGCGTGTGAGCACCCGCCACCGGGGCACCGCCCGGCCCGGCGTGCCCGAACTCGACTGCGGCCGCGTACGGGGAGTCGTTGACCACCCGCCCAGCGGCTCTCTCAGTGGCCCCGTCGCGCGTACGGACACGGGCCGTGGCCGATTCCGTGCGGTAGGAGCCACCCAGAGCCCCGGACCGGCTAGGGGCCGTCCGGGACGCCTCCTGGGCGACCTCCTGAGCCGCTGCCAGCATCGCCGCCCTCATCCCTGACGAGACCAGCAGAGCCTGGGCCCCACGCTTGTCGATCTCGAACCTCGCAGGCACGACTCACCTCCTGGTCAACGTGGCCACCACACCCATCGGCCACACCGCCGGCGTCGCCTCCACCTGCCAGGAACCCGCGAGCGCGTGTCCGGGTGGGATGGTGACGGTGTCGAGGTGGTGGATGGGCGTGTCGGGTGGGGCGTAGAGGGTGGCGGTGTCGGCTGGCGCCTGGGAGGTGGCCGGGTCGGTCAACCCTGGCGTGGTGGCGGTGGCGGGTGCGATCAGGCACCCGTCCACGGTCCGTGTCTCGTCGCCTGGGGTGAGGTAGCCGTCGGCGTCCCGGTGGACGGGGCCGGTGACGGTGACGGCGGTCTTCCAGCCTCCCGGTAGGTGGCTGAGCGGTCCGTCTACGCTCATGGGTACCTCTCTGAGGTCAGAGGGACGCTGACCACGCCGGTGCGCCAGGGGCGCAGCATGATCTGGTCCTGTCGGGTGAGCCACACTCCCCCGCCCTGGGAGTCTGTGGAGTACCCGTGGGCGAGGGAGAAGGGGCCGGTGGTGGCTGTGAGGCTTGCCAGGCCTGCTGGGACGTCGCCTGCGCGTGAGAGTGCGCGGGCGATCATCTGGGCGACGACGTAGGAGACGACGTCGGACGCCTCGTCGGGCGGATCCTGGCCCAGGTGCCCGCGGATGAGTGCGTGGGCGCCTGTAGCCAGGTGGGTGGCCTGCTCGATCTCGTCGTCAGTCAGACAGCGTCGCAGCGCGGCCGCGACCGCGTCGTGCAGTGGGCTTTGGTCCATCTGCTCCATCACTGGTCTCCTTGTTCTCCTCAGGCTCCTTGAGGTCCTGTGGGGCCGGTGCCTGAGGCTGCCACTGGTCGGAGTCGGCCAGGGTCTGGTGGAGAGGGTGGCCCTGGGGGTAGGTCAGGGTCGCCCCGGTCGTCCTGTGGGTGAAGGTCGTCATGGTCCTGCCCTCAGGCTGCGGTTGCCGGGGTGACGGCGCCGACTGGGTACTTGGTGACGGCCTCGGCGTTCTTCTGGGCGACGATGTTCTTCAGGACGTAGGCGTAGCGGGCCTTGAACCGCAGGGCGACCATGTCCTTCTCGGCGAGGTTGACGCCGCCGACCGTGGCCTGGTCGAGGAACTTGACGGTGATGTCCTGGCGGACGCCGATGCGCACCGCGGTGGAGTCAGCGACCAGGGCGACGGCCTTAGAGGCGTCGAACACGGGCTTGTCGCCCTTGACGGTGCCTCGTGACCAGCGGGCGTTGAGTCCTGCGACCTGGTCCATGGCCCCGGGGGCCGAGGACAGGGACGGCAGGTAGATCGGGGACCCGTCGGTGGCACGCAGGTTGGCCAGCTGCATGCGCAGGGACCGGCGGGCGATGAGCGTGTCCGGCTCGAACTCGCCGTCACCGATGACCATGCCGGCGTTCTGGAGGATGGCGCCCACCAGGTCGGACTTCAGGTCGGTGGTGGACACCTGGGTGAGGTTGCCGCCGGTGGTGGCGGCAGTGAACAGGTCAGGGTCGGTCCAGGTAGCCGGCTTACCGACGCCGAAGAAGACGGCGGCGTCCAGGGCGTAGCCCATGGCCTGGCCTCCGAGCTTGGTGATCTCGCCCAGCACGTCCTCGGTGGCGTCGTCGATGACGTTCTCGTGGACCGGGATGATGACCGCGACCTCCTCAGCCACCAGGACCTTGTTCTGCCAGGTCGCCTTGGAGGTGGGCTTGGTACCGGCGCCCTCCTGGGAGGACTCGGTGACCCAGTCAGCGTGCGGGATGGTGGCCAGGACAGGCAGACGCTCGGTCTTGGTGCCCATGGACACGGTCGGGAACGCCTGGAGTGCGACCGAGGAGTCCACGGCAGCACCCAGGAAGTCGGTGGAGTAGGCATCCTGGATGAGGCCTGCGACCTCGGAGCGAGTGATATCGGGTGTAGCCATGACAGGTTCCTTTCAACGAGATTGGTCTTGGCACAGTCGGCGGGATAGGTGGCAGGGAGTTACTCGTGGCCGCGCATGGCCCGCAGGGCCGCAGCAGCAGCAGCCTTGGGAGACAGAGGCTCCTTGCTTGAGGCAGCCCCTGACTTCAGCGAGGTGTCGTGAAGCGGAGGACGCTTAGGCTTAGGCGCGGTCTGGTCACGCCACTGCCGCAGCAGGCTCGCGGAGGCCTCCAGCTCCTCACGGGTCGTGCCCGTCAGCGCCTCAACCGGCACCCCCGTCGCAGCAGCCACCTGCGAGGCCGCGAGCGCACGCTGGGAGTCGGCCAGGTCCTTCTCCAGCTGTGCTGCCCGGTCGATGGCGTGCTGGTAGTCGTCGGGGAGGTGGGAGGCGACGTAGGCGTCGGCTGCCTCCTGGGTGGTGATGGGCTCGAACTCGGTGGGAGTGTCTGCATCGGGCATATGAGCTCCTTTGATTGATCGTGTGTACTCGTCGCCTCTGACGAGCGCGGCGGGCCTGGCTGTACCATTGGGATTGACGGGGTTCCCCCGCGTTAGCCTTGAAATAACAGGCCGAGCCTCATAGTCACCGTGGGTGGCACAGTGGACAGGAATGCGCGGGCATTGGGGCCCCGTTTTCTCTTCAGCAGCTGATGCCTGAGCCTGGTGGTGAGGCGCGGCGGGAGGGTAGAATCGTGTTGGAGAACGGGTTTCATCCCTGGGCCAGCCTTGTGATAACAGGCCGTCGTTCCTTAGTGAGCGACCAGAACGTCCGGGAACGGTGGCCCGTTCTTCGTGCTGTCAGGCGAGGGTGATCTGCTCGAACCTCGCGCCGTCGTCGTACATGAGGGGTCTCCTAGGGCGGTGGAGGGTGTGCTGGTACACTTGCTCGTGAAGCAGGGATTCCCCCCGGGCCCGCCTTGAAATAACAGGCCGTCGCTCTCCGTGAGCGGCCAGAACGTCCGGAAGTGGGCCCTGCTTCGTTATTCGCTGAGGCGGATTTCCTCGAATGCGGCGCCGTCGTCGTGCATCACATAGAGCGCGCGGATGCGCCCACGGCCACTGTTGACGTTGTATCGCCCGAGCTGGTGACGTAGCTTGTCCGGTAGACGGCGGGTGCCGAGGTCGATGATGAAGACGTCTTTGGTCACGCCCTGCTTGGCGGCGTTTACGGCCGCCGTGCGGATGCGCTTGGAGATGGTCGAGTACTTGTCTGTCGTACTCTTGAGCTCGCAGGCCTGGCCGCCGTTAGTCGTCCAAGTGAAGTCGTTGGTCGGGCGGTACTCGGGGCTGCGGCGGATCCACTTGACCCGTTCTCCACGAGCCTCAAAGCGCTCGATGAAGTCGAGCTCGTGAGACTCCAGGACCTCCCGGTCGAGGCCGTCACGAGCGTCAAGGTCGCTCATGTCAGAGGAGAGGGCCTGCTGTCGTCGCCAGCGCTCCTCCTCATCCTCCTTATGGCGGCTGCTGCGCCTACTCTGGGGTGGTAGCGGCTCTTCTGTCCTGGTGGCGCGGGAGGGCTCTGGCTCAGCGCCCTTGGGGGTGCCCCCGTCATCCAGGGCGTCCAGGTAGTCCTTGAGCTGTTGACGCTCTTGCTTGGTGATCTTGGCTTTGGAGGCGATGTACTGGTGGACGCTGACCGGCCGGCCGCCCCAGGCTGGCACTGCCTGGCACCGGCAGTTGTCGTGAGCAGCAAAGCGCACGGACCTGGCGTCGTAGACCTCGCCCCTCCCTGCGAGCATCTTGCAGAACTTGCAGGCCCCTGGGCTGGCGATGCGCCTCCACCCCTTGGCCGAGGGGTCCGCGGCCGCCGAGCGGATGACCGTCTGGCGGTCGGCGTCAAGCACCCGCTTCTCCATGGCCGCCTTGACGGCCTTGAGAGCCTGCGCGGATGCGGCCTCCGGTGAGATCCCCTTAGCGACGCGGGCCTTGATGCCGGCAGGCCCGAGTGCGTCCAGAGCCTGCTCGGTGTCATGGATGACCTTGGCTGCCTGCAGGCCAGGCTTGAGGATCTCCATGCCCTGACCGGTGAAGATCTGGGCCCAGTCCTGGCAGAACTCGGCCGCGATGTCCGCAGCCTGCCCCTGGTGGCTGGTCAGCGTCTCGACGGCGTGCCGCAGCCAGTCCTTGCGGGTGGCGTCGAGGTTGTCCAGGTCCAGCAGCTGCCAGTGGACGTCCATCTGCCTGTTGAGCTCGGCGAGGAGCTCATCCAGAGCCTCCTTGTGCCCTTTGAGGACCAGATCCTGTGTCAGCCGCTTGGGCCTGCGATACATCAGCCCTCCACATCGGAGTCAGCCACGCCCGCCAGTACGTCAGGATCCGCGAGCGCTGTCAGGGCCTGGGGTACTGGGTCGATGTCGAGGCGGTCGCGGATGGCTTTGACCTGCTGCTGTGTCATGGAGGGGACCATGGGCATGAGCAGGTCGATGGGGACGCCGGAGGCTGCGAGCTTGGTGACGCCGTCGACGACGGTGGCGAAGGACCTGGCTTCGGTGTCTCGCCAGATGACCTCGGCTCCGTGGGGTACGGCTTCGGTTCCGGACTCGGTCTCGACTGCGAGGTGGAGGGCGAGTTCCCAGGACTCTCCGAAGGCGCGTCGTTTGGCTTCGATCTTGCGTTGCTGTGAGGCCTCTGCGGCCCATAGGGCCTCTGCGGAGAGGTTGGCCATCTCGCCTGCGATCTGGGTGGGTGAGATCTGGGCGACCTGGGCGATGTGCTGGACGATCTCGCGCAGGACGGTGTTGTAGGGCTCCAGGGAGGCCGCTGGGAGGGCGCTGGTCTTGACGTCGGTGTCGTCGAAGGCCCACACGCGTGAGGCGGAGGCTTTGAGTACCTCTGCGGCTCCTGCGCTCCATCCGGAGATGACCTTCTGGGGGAAGGCTCCGAAGCGGGAGACGATGTGGCGGTCGAAGTTGACCTCGTTGAGGGCCCGCTGGGAGGAGATGAGGGGCTCGACCTCTCCCAGGGGGCCGGAGTCGGTGTCTCCGCCGTTGACGAAGCGGACCACCGGGCACACCGGGTTCCCGTCGTAGACCGCGCGGTGGGCGAAGGCTGTCTCGTAGTCGATGGCGGCGGCTGCGGCGATGCGTGACAGGGAGGCTGTCTTGGTGCTGGCCAGGTCGTGGGCGGTGCCGAGGTCGAGTGGGTAGACGTTCTCCTCGTCGACCAGGGCGCCGCGCAGGCGCTTGGTTCGTCCGACAGTCTGGGTCCACACCTCCATGGCCACCACCGGGAAGGGGCTGACGTCGTCGTGCTCGTACAGGGCGACCAGCTGGCGCGGGGACCGGGGCATCCACTCGATGGTGCCGTCCTCCTCCAGAGGACGCTGGACGAGATAGGACAGGCCGTAGGTCAGGGCGGGACGGTGGACCTCGTTCTGGCGGGCGTCCATGCGGGCCCTCTGCCACAGGTCCCAGCCGGTGGCGTCGGCGGTGGCGTCAGCGCTGCGGTACCCCACCACTCCGAGGTTCTGGGCGAAGGTGTCAACCACCATGGAGATGACGTTGCGCTTGGACACCTCAGCCAGGTGCTTGATGTCCTCCTCCGAGCCCTTCGGAACCTGGGGCGTGCCCGCCTCACCGGTCAGCCAGCGGCGCAGGGCCTCGAACTGTCGCAGCTCCTCGCGGCGGACGGTCAGCATCTGGGTGATCTGCTCTCGGATCTGGGTGTCATCCAGCACCAGCGCTCACCTGCCTCACACGAAGGTCGCGCCGCCTGAGCGGCGCTTGGAGATTCGGTCGGACATGGCCCCGTGCAGAGCCAGGGTGCACGCCACCAGGGGCGTGATGTCAGCAGCAGCGTTCTTGCGGTGCCAGGCCCAGGCGTCCCCCAGAGACCGCTTGCGGGCGACCGCGAGCGCGGAGTTGAGCACCGGGGTGTCCAGGTGGCGCACCTTGTCCTCCATGACGGCGTCGTAGAAGGCTCCACAGGAGGCTGCCATCTGGGCGGCGTCGGTGGTGGTGACCTTGATGCCCTTCTGCTGGAGTGGCTCGATGAGGGAGGCGGCCGGTCCACGTCTGTCGATGACGACGGTTCGGATGCGTTGACGGGCCCAGATGCCGGCCACGCGCTGGAGGATCCAGCCGACGTTGTTGCGGTTGTCGATGACCTCGATGTGCCAGCGTCCGTCCTTGCGCTGTCCTGCCACGGCCACGGACCCGGAGGTGCGGTCGGGCTGGACGTCGACTGCCAGGGCTAGGCGGTCATTGACCTGGGAGGCCATGTCGGCGCAGCGCAGCCAGGTAGCCTGGTCGATCACAGCGCTGGTGGATACCTCGTCCCACATGCCTAGACGCTCTCGTGCGAAGCCCTCCTCGCTGATGTCCTCGCGCTCGTCGGCCACGGTCTTGGCCGACAGGCGGATCTGGTAGGCCGGGTTGGCCTGGGCGATTGTCGTCTCGTCGTCCAGGTCAGCGTCGGGGGCAGCGGACCACTCGTGCCAGCAGGTGCTCGCCGTGGTTCCTGACAGGGCTCCGGAGCGGAAGCGGGTGAAGACCTCGCCGTCGTTCTTCGGGCTGGGCGGGGTGCCGGTGTAGATGATCTGGGGGTTGGCCTGGGGGCCTGCGGCGTTGGTCGACCGCAGTGCCTCCAGCGCCTCGTCGGTGAGGTCCTGGGCCTCGTCCAGGACGATGATGTCCACGGTGAAGCCACGGGCGGAGTTCTTGGAGCGGGCCACGAACTCGATCTGCCCGCCGCCTGTCAGGACGATGGCCTCCTGCCCGTTAGTCCGCCTGATCTCCTTGACCATGGCAGCCAGGTCGGGGTACTTGCGCGGGTTGTCGAAGTAGCCCAGGAGACGCAGGAACGCCTTGCGGGCGGTCTTGACCTCGTGGGCCGTGTGCAGGAACGCCTCATGCAGCATGGTCATCCCGTAGACCTCGCGAGCCTCCAGGATCGCGTTCTTGCCGTTCTGGCGGGGCACCGACAGGCCGGCGCGCGAGTGCGCCCACAGACCGTCCGGTCCGGTGGCCAGCCAGTCGTCCAGGACCATGGCCTGCCAGTCGTCGAGCACCAGGCCGTACGCCTGCAGGAGATCGTCAGCGTCCGGCCCCTCATCACGACTGGCGGAATCGTCTGCCACCCGTAGACGAGGAGTCTGAACGCCTAGCACGGTCGCGACGTCGGGCTGCGAGCTCATCAACCTTGCTCACCGCCCCACCCGACCTTGCCCCGCTAGAGGACTCCAGCGCCTCGATCTCACGGCACACCGCCGCCAGCTGCCGCGACAGCGTGGCCACGCCGGACGGATTCGTCCCCGGCGGCAGCAGGTCGAGCTCCTCAGCCAGTCGACGACGCTGGGTCTTGAGCATCCGCAGGCGACTGCCGGACTTCACAGCCGAGGCGAACGCCTTGGACCCATCCCCCATCGCCTACCCCCGATCCAGGAGCGCCCCTGAGAGCCAGCGAGCGCCAAAGCGCCAGGGAAACGTTGATATGCCGCCGAAAAAACGGGGCGGTGGGAAATCGTCCGGGGGGATGAGATTTAGAGGCCGGGGGGATATTGGTGGCATTGCCGGGCCTACCACCGGGCTCTGGCAGGGGTCATCCCCCACCCCTGACGGTCACCAGACCCGCGAGGTCCGCGGCTCTATCAGCCGGTCACGGGAACCGATCCCACGGCGGGCGTTGCACGAGCGGTGAGCCGGGCGGAGGTTGTCCACCGCGTCACTGCCGCCTAGGGCGTGAGGCACCACGTGGTCGGCTGTGTCCGCGCCCGGCCTGCCACAGATCCAGCACACGTCCGAGACCGACAGGACAGCCTCCCTGTTGCGACGGTAGCGGCGGCTCCCGGTACGAGACACGCTCACCACCACCCCGCATACGAGACAGCCCCGGAACACTGTCCAGGGCCGGTTGGGTACAGGTGTACCGCTGGTACGACTGTTGCAATTCGCGCCAGCCATGTCAAGCACCCGCCTCACGACGCGCCCGTCTGCCCCGCCGCCAGCCCGCTCCAGCGGCGTCTCGTACGAGCGGGAGCACGTCTGTCAGGCAGACCATCGCACCCCGACGTGATGGGGCGAACGGGTAGCGAACCCTGACCTTGCCCGCGTGCACCCAACCTCGCAGAGTCGCTGCGCAGGTCAGAGCCGACACCTGCTCCAGCGCCTCGGCGTAGGTACACCACTCGTCCCCGTACTCGTCGACGACGATCACGCGCCCTCCACAGCCTCGGCCTCGGCACGGGCGAGGACCAGCGCGCGCTGCCTCGTCACCGCCCACTCGGACTCCGACAGCACCAGGCCGCACACCCGGCACCTGGCTGTCTCGTCCGCCCCAGCCGCAGGTGGCGGGGATACCAGTAGGGAGGGGCACCCGCAGCCCGGGCACGCCACCTCAGCGCGGCGTTCAACCTGCTCCATCGGGAAGGAGCGCAGCGCCCGGCTGGTGGCGGTGGCCAGGTCCTCCAGCATCGCGTCGGCCCACGGCTGGCTGGCGCACCACGGCAGGTGCGGATCCAGCCAGGCCACCAGCTCGCGCGTGGCACCCGGCCTGGCTGGCCCGATCGGCTCCCGGTCCCCATCGCTATCCATCGCAGTCCATCGCGTCCCAGCCTCGGGCAGCCCCAGACCACGCTCGATGGCGACCTCCACACACCACGACACCAGCAGCGCATGCAGATCATCGAGCACACCCACGGCTGCCGGGTAGAGGCTGGACTCCCCCGGTCGCCCGTGGGCGGCGCCGGTGTGGCCCATGGGTGAGGACAGGGACGGCTGCCCCATGACGGTCAGGTGGTCGGCCAGGGATGGCATGGTGCGCACCAGGGACTGGAGCCTGCCCCAGCAGCGGCCGCACAGGCGCCCGTACTCCGCCGGCCTGGGCAGGCAGCCTGCGCACTCCACCGCCCGTCCGTGGCGGTCGGTCGTGGTGCCGTCGCAGTCGGTCAGGTGCTCGCCACGCAGGGTGCAGCCACTCGCGCACATGGTCATCGGCTCATCTCCTCCCCGTAGTCACACATCCGGCAAGGCAGCCGGTCACCATGCTCAGGACAGACCTGTCCTGGCCTGGGCTTCTTCTTGGCCCTGCGACGGCGTCGGTGCCCCTTCCGAGGCCCTGCCGTGCCGTGCCCTGCCCTGCCTTGC
>NZ_DS999574.1:673440-692663 GCF_000159035.1 Actinomyces urogenitalis DSM 15434 | reverse complement strand
CGGCACGTCCGCCTCCTGGGAGGCGACGGCGGCGCGATCAGGCTCGGGCTGGCCTGCGGGGCGCTCGACGCCGCTACGGCCCTCATAGGCGCCCTCCGGGCCGATTGCAGGCACACGGCTGCTGCTGGGCACCTGGATGGCAGAGGCGTCATGGGCGGCCCGGGCGTGCCCCTGAGCGTGTGCGGGCACACTGCTCCCACCCCCCTCGGGCAGGGACGGCTCCCACCGCCCGGCGTCGTCCGGCTCAGCAGACCCCTCAGCGGGGTGCGATCCACGGTCGTCGCCGGGGACAGCCTGGCCACGCGGGAGCGTGAACCACGCCTGCTCCAGGAGATCGGCTGGCCCCTGGTCGGGGCGCGATCGATCCTGGTCTCGGCGGGCCAGCGCTGCCGCGTGTGCTGGCGTCGGGTGAAAGCTCATCCCCGCCTGCGAGGCGGAGCGGTTGCCCTTAGAACGGTTGCACTCGTGGCACGAGATCGCGACCCCGTCCAGGCCCATGGGCCTGGCGAAGACGTGATCCATCTCCGGGCGCAGCGGACCCTGGCGCGTGTCACGGCGCACCAGGCGCTGACAGTAGGCGCACAAGGCGGTCTCGACGTCGCCGGCACGTGCTCGTGGGAGCCGATCACGCTCCCACACCGCGTCGTGCAGCGCGGAGTCCTTCCTCTCGGTCTGCAGCGCCCTACGCAGGCGGTCCTGGGCGCCCGTACGCTGGGACCAGTCCCGCCATGAGTGGAACGACCACTGCCCAGGCCCAGGCCGTGGGCAGCGCTCCCCCTGATCGCAGTAGTGGTCGTGGTCGTGCCACAGCCCCACCTCCACCAGGGCCTGAGCGGCCTGCTCAACACGAGGGTCCGGCATCACCGAGTACAGGTCGACCCGGTCCAGGACACCGTCGGCGTAGGCCGCTCGCAGCCTGCTGCCCATCAGCACCCACAGGTAGCCGGCCATGAAGGCGACCGGGTCACCGGCGAGCCCTCGACGAATCAACGTCTGGTGCTTGGGGTGCACGTGCGCCTGGTCGTCGACATTGAAGAAGCTCAACTCACTCTCCTGGACAGACGGGGCAGACAAAGACGAAAGACCACACGCCGGCGGAGGCCGGGCAGGTCGAGACAGTGGCGTCACAGGATGGCCCTCCAGATCTCGACCATGGCCAGGAGGGCCAGGGAGACGATGACGGCGCCAGCCATAGCCATCAGGAGATAGCCGATGGCTGCCCCCACAGCCGAGCTCCTGCTGGCGGTGGCAGGCTGGGTGGATGGGGTGCCGTCGAGGTCGTCGAGGCGATCAGCGATGTCCATGACGTGGCCGGCGTGGCGACCCATGATGATCGGCGGATCACCTGGAGGCGGCTCGGCGATAGAGCGTAGATACTCGGCATCTGCGTGCAGACTCATGGCGTGGTCCTTTCTGGTTTAGAAGGGGGGCTCGTCCCCGAAAGAGGTGGCGGCTCCTGCTGTGGCCCAGGGGTCGTCTGGCGCGCCACCTGGCGGGGCGTTGTAGGAGGCGGGCCCTGACTGCTGTCCCCGGCGCTGACCGCCGTGTCGCTGGTTGCGCTCGACGATGGCCTGGGCATAGCGCAGGGACGGGGCAATGTCGTCGATAGTCATGTCGATGACGGTGCGCTGGACTCCCTCGCGGTCGGTGTAGGAACGCTGCTGGAGACGACCCTGAGCGATCACACGTGTTCCCTTGGTCAGGGACTCCGCCACGTTCTCCGCCAGGGCATTCCACGCTGAACAACGCATAAACAAGGCCTGCCCGTTCTCCCACTCGCCCGTCTGACGATTGAATGTGCGCGGTGTGGACGCGATGGTGAAGGACGCAACCGGCGTTCCCGACTGGGTGAAGCGCAGCTCAGGGTCCGCGGTGAGGTTCCCAATGATCGTGATGACGGTTTCTCCCGCCATGGCTATCCCTCCTCGTCCAGGTCTGTGATGACCAAGGTGATGCGTCGGAAACCGACAGGCAGGTCTAGGACGGGCTCTCCACGGTACGGAACGGGCCCCGACAGGTGGGTGTCGTCGTCATCAGCCCACACGCCAGCGTCCGTCAGCCCGTCGACCAGCGCCTTCACGGTGGGATAGGCGTTGGCCGGGTCCATGCGGTTACGGGTGCGGGTGTGGACGTAGAAGTCCACACGCACCCTGCCGGCGTAACGAGGCAGGCCGTGGTGGCGAGCCATGAGGTAAGCGCGCTTGCGCAACGTGGCAGTACGACGAGCCCTGCCGAACCGGTGCTCGCGACCGTTGGCAGACAACCACTCGTTACCGGGGACGTCGATGACAAGCGTGGATGGGCTCATGACGCCGCCTCCGCACCGCGGGAGTCCTGTATGACCGAGGCCCAGTGCCTGATGCTGTCCGGGCGGAAACCGCCCCAGTAGGCAGTGGCGGTATCGAGCCACGAGGCGGCACAGCGACCGCCGATGCTGGCCGCTGTCTGCCCGTCGTCGCGAACGACAACCAGCGGCATCGTCAGAAGTCTCATGGCCCACAGGACGTCCATAAGGCTCCGGTAGTCCTCGATCGGGACTGCCGTGTAGGAGACGCCGACCTTGTCGAGCATGGCGGTGGTCATGCGACACTGCTGACAGTCTGGCTTGGTGAAGACCGTGACCGTGTAGCCGCTCATGCCTGCTCCTGGTCATGGGTGCCTGCGGGGCCGTGGCCTGCCGGGTGATCCTCCTGCTCCAGCTCCACCCACATTCCGTAGACCGCGCGGATCGTACGGACCATAAGGGCAGAGATGCCCTCAACGTGGCTGGTGGCGATGCGGCCGACCTGCAGGCGCGTGGCCACCAGGTCGTCCATCCCGCCCTCGGGCTGGGGCAGCCTGTCGTCGTCGACCTCGGCGGTGATGGTCAGGCCGAAATCAGGGGTCTCGGTGGTGATCGTGGTCCTCATGCGTGTGTCCTGTCTGTGTCGCTGGCTAGATGCAGTCCGGTGCCCTGCAGGGCGCGCCTGGCCCGGTCGCGCACGGCCTCCTCGAAGCCGCCCGCTGCGGTGTCGGAGCTGGTCTCGCTGCCTGGTTGGTCGTCGTCCTGCTCGTGGATCTCCAGGTCCTCGCACACGGCGAGCAGCTCACCGCTGTACGCAGACACCCCCACAGGAGACGGCTGGGTTGACAGGCCCATCGCCCAGGTCGAGCCCAGGAGCGACCAGCCCGCTGGCGTCCAGTCACTGCCCCGGGAAGCCACGTGGTCCCCAGCAGCGACAATCAGGTTCCCCTCGACCGTGCCACGCACCGGCAGGTGGCCTAGAGCCCTAGCTGTCCTCATCCAGGCGCGCATCTTGGCCGGGTCCATGACCATTGACGCGGACATGGCCAGAGGCTCACGGCACGCCCGGGCCAGGGCCCCGGTGACGTCCCGCCGGTCGCCTGGGAAGACTGGCGGCTCCATCAGGCTCACACGCGCCGACCTGCCCGGCAGCAGGCCGGTCATGTCCGTGACCTGCAGGCGCCCGCCAGGCTCGTCCACGAGCACCTCCAGGCGCGAGTACTCGTCCACATCGCTGTGCATGGCCACGACGTGCCCAGCCTCGACGGCACTCATGTCGACGTCGATCACCTCGCCGCCTCCATCCCAGGCCTCCACCAGCTCCACCGTCGCCAGAACGTGAGAAGACAGGTCCGTGGCCGTCAGACACAGCATGCGATCGCCCGGGCTGATCCACACTCTCAGACGCTTCGAGCCCCGAGGCTTGGCGCCTGCGCCCAGGTGGGGCAGGACCGCGCGCAGCACCGTGATCAGCGCCCGCACACGCACCACCACCCGCGGCAGGTCCTCGATGTCCGCCATCAGCCCACCCCTCCCAGTAGTTCGAGCATGCTGGGCGTACCCAGCTCGTCCACACCGGCCTGGACACGCCGCACCGCGGCGGCGCAGTCCCGGCACACCCGGTCCTTGTCCAGCAGCAGGTCCAGGGCACCGGCGTCGTAGCCGTGCGGACGACCGTGCATACTCATCTCCTGGTCCGGCTCGCACAGCAGGTGGGCCGGCGTCACCTCGTGGTGGTGGTCATCGGTGTACGTCTGCCCCAGAACGGCGACGTGCTCCACGCGCATCCGCCCGCGCACCATCGGCAGGAACCGCTGCTTACTCATGCCACCCACCCCTCAGTGGGCAGCGGGCGCCGCCGCACAGGCACCGGCCCCAACCGCACAGGAGGCTTCGCCAAAGGCTGGCGCAGAGCCTTCTTTCGCTGCGCGTGCTGGCGGCGGTCACTATCCAGACGAGCACGCACCTGCGCGCGGCGACGACGCCGCTCATCACGCTCGGCCTCCTCCCGGCTCCTGCGCGCAGTGGCAGCGACGTCACGAGCCAACGCCTCCAGACGACGACGCTCAGCAGCCTCAGCAGCCAGGTGGTCACGCCACCAGGAGAGCTCCGCCTTGTCCACCACGCCCTCGGGCGCCCCGTACATGGCCGTCCACTCAGCGAGCCGCTCCAGCCCCGCGTCGGTCATGAGCAGCGGTCCGCCACGCTCATGCTCCAGCAGACCCTCCTGCCACAGCTTGCGAGCCGTGAACCACACGGACCGCTCCTCCAGGCCGCAGGCCTTCCAGATCAGCTCGACCGTCTCAGCCCCCCGGGCGACCATCGCCAGCACCAGGTGCTGGCGCGTCGGGCGCCGACCCCACTTGCCCATCAAGGACCTGTCACCAGCCAGCAGGCGCCGCCCGTCCTCGGTCAGGCCTACTGACCCGTCCCTGGCGGTCCCGACGACCATCCCCCGCCTGCGTAGGTTCGACAGGGCCCGCGCCACCGCTCCCCGTCCCAGGCCAGTGGCCTCCACCAGGGCGTCCGTAGTCACCGCACCGCCGGCCACAGCCGCCAGCACACGCCCCTGCGACGGCGCAGGCATCCGAGCCACACTCATGACGCCACCCGCCCACCGCTCACGCGACGCCCAGGCGTCGCACGGCACGCCGCACGGGCCAGCCGCACCGACAGCCCTGCGCAGGCCAGGGCAGCCCGCTCCAGCAGCCACCGACGGCGAGCCCACACCCACCGCAGCACCTGCCCCACAACCAGGACCAGCAGGACCACCAGCGCAAACCGCTGCATCTCCGCGGTCGTAATCATGACGTCACTCGCCTCAGGCCTCATCACGCACCTCCTCATGCGCCAGAACCTCCAAGATCGACACCCTCCGGCCCGGCTCCCGAGCCAGGCCCAGGGCAGTGGCCACCACGGCCAGCACTCCCCTGCTCTCCGCGCGATGACGCGGCCTATACGAGCTACGAGGCATCAGCGCCCCACCTCCAAGACATAACGACGTACAGATCAGGACCTGGCCTCAAGCCATTCCAGCCAGGCATCCAGGTCTGCGGGGCGCACGACCTTCGTGCGCTCACCCGCCTCGATGGCCACCAGCTCGCCAGCGCGGATCGCTGCCAGCAGCCTCTTCCTCGGTAGGCCGGTCAGCTCCTCCACCGCCGACAGGCTCAACGTGCGCTTAGGCTCTACAACCCTGTTCTCCCAGCAGCTTCTCCAGCTTCTTGACCTCGCGGTAGAGCGCGTCAATCGTCACCATCACGCCTCACCTCCCGTGCTGGGTCGGACGCGGGCGAGGAGAAGGCACCCGCGCCCGACCCGCACCTCCCACAGCAGCCAGCACACCCCGAAGACACGGGCGCGACCGCTGCGGGAACCTCCTCGGTAGGCTCCGAGGCACCACTACCCGTCGACGACGCCGGAGCACCCACCTCGACCTCGTCACCACCTACCGAGGAGGAGTCATCATGCAAAACGGCATCCTGGACGACGCTCACGTCGAGATCGACGGAGTCAAGATGAGGGTCAGCATTGAGGCTCTGCGCCGCCTGCCCCACGCCTTCATCAGCTGTCGACGCATCGGCGGCTTCTTCTACGACGACGGCCTCACACGCGAGTGGGTCTCCCACGTTCCCAACGGCGGACCTCACTCCGACATCCGGTACATCTACACCGGAGACCGCGCTCCGAAGGTCCCTCCGGCCACCCTCTCCGTCATGGAGGATGTCGAGGTCTGGCTCGACGTCTGCCACCAGAGGCAGGTCAACCCCGTCCTCCAACTGCTCGACGACGGCGACGTCCTTCTTGACGAGACGGAAGCGTGACCCCTCCACCACGAACCTCACGCGCTCAGCGTCCGCCTCTATGACGAGGTGGATACGACGCTCCCTGCGTGCCGCCAGGCACCCTCCACACAAGACGTCACCCCTGACGATCTCGCTCAAGAGCTCGTCGGCGTAGGTAGGAATCAGGTCCCCGCACACCATGCACGGCACGCCCACACGGCCACCACCGAGCACCTGGTACGACGGACGGGCGACCGCCTGTGCCATCCGATCAGATCGGTGCCCGCCATCCAATACGAACCACGGCATCACGCCACCCCCTTGACGGGGACCAGCACGCGACGCCGCTCAGGCTCCTCGACCGCGTCAAGCGTCAACCCGACCACCAGAGCGATGTCACTGGGCGAGAACTCCGCCAGCGACGTCGGCACACTGGCGTCGATCACGTCGAGCACGTGCATCACCGCACGCCGCTCACGCTCCACGCGACCAGGCGCAGGCGCAGGCGCACCAGCAGACCTGACGACGGGCCTCCCGCACTTCGTGCACGACCCGTGGCCACGAGCCAGGAACGCCCCGCACACACAGTGCGGACGCGAATAAGCGTTTTGGGTATGGGTATCCTTGGGCACGTTCCCTCCTGTGGGAGCGACGGCCCCGCAGACCGGCCCAACCGCCAAGAAGAGACGGTCTGCGGGGTTCTTCTTCTGATTCCATGCAAGTGGAGTACTTGCGTGAACGAAGTTACACGCCTGCTGCCCGTGCTTGCAAGTACTCTCTTTGCGTATCGCTAACGCTTGAGGATCTGGTAGATCACGTTGCGATGCGCACCAATCGCATCCGCAATCTCCTGACGCGGAATCCCAGCATCCATCGCAGCCTGCACAGCCTCGCGACGACGGGCTGACGCAGCATCTGCCTGCGCCCGCAACTCCGCAGCATCCTGGGTGGCCTTCTTGACCTCCGCAAGGAGTTTGCGCTTGGTCGTCTCGTCCACGTTCATCACCGTCAATCTTCGCATAGGGACGGCAAGCCGCCACCGTTGAGATATGCCTATACGTCTTCATCGTTGCTACTCCCCTCACGAGGCAGGCCAACAGCGCCACAAAGAGCGTTCCGAAGCCGCTCGATGGATGCCGAGATCTCCGCATGTCCAGCGTCCGAGGCCTGTCGCAGCTCCGCGAGCCACTCCCGCAGGACCGGCACCCCCGAGGGGGCCTCCTCGATAGGCTCCGAGGCACCACTACCCGTCGACGACGCCGGAGCACCCACCTCGACGCCGTCACCACCTACCGAGGAGGAGTCATGGCGACCATCCACTACGGGAACAGCTGCTTCTACTGGGACGACGACGAGGCGATGGCTTTCCTCACCGCGTACCGCAGGAAGCTCAACTCCGGAGAGCCGATCCTGTTGGCCTGCGACATCGACGAAGGCGATGTCGCCTTCGTCGTCACCCCCGGAGTCCCCGTGCATGTCGAGTTCGACGAGCCGATTGACGAGGCTGGCCGGCGTGAGCTCGGGCTCCACGAGAACAGATGAGTCAGTAGAAACGCACGCGCCCATCACACGCTCCTTTCCTATCCCCAGGCCCCTCCAGCGTCACGAGCTCGATATCGACGGAGTCGACGTAGACCTCGGTCCTCATCCGCATGAAGCCGTCCTCGTCGAGGAAGAGAGTCATCTCAGCGTCCTCAGGGACACACAGAGCATCACCAGACGACGTGCGCAGCCGGAATCGGCTCATCTCACGCCACCTCCTCGGCGGCCTGGCGGGCGTGCTCCTGGGCGTCCCCGGCGCGCGCACCACACCCCACACAGTGGCCGCAGCCGTCACTACGCTTGGACACATGAACCCCGCAGCCCTGCTCCACGACCTGCTCACCCAGTACCGAGAAGCTGACGGAAGCGCATATCTCGCCACCCGCTGGCACCTCGACGACGAGCCGACAACCAACGGGCTGAGCGAAGGCGACCGCGTCAAGATGCTTGAGGCCGCAGGGTGGCTGAGCCGCATCAGCCGAATCGTTGACGCCCTCGACCGACAGGGTCGCCGCGTCAGCATCTACAGGCGCAACTACGTCACCTGGGTCGACTCCACCCTCGGCATCGGCAAGGACTGGTCGCACTACTACACCCCGGAGGACGTCTGCCCGCAGGCCGCCATGGACGCGCTCGACGCCCTCGCCGACGCTATCGACGTCATCACGCCTAAGCCGGACAACCAGATCCACGCCCAGCTCGTCGAGCTTCTTACCGAGGTCTCCGAGCTTCTCGACGCCGACGACACGCTCTCCGAGAGGCTTCGCACCCACCTGCGCCGAGTCGTGGACCACCTGCGTGACTGCGTCGACCACCCCGAGGCCTACGACATTCACGATGTGGCGTGCGCGGTCGACGACGTCCTCATCGCCTGCCAGGCCGCCCACGCCGAGTCCACGAAGGAGGGACTGCGCGAACGCTGGGGAAAGCTCCACCAGTTCTACGTCGCCCCGACCATCACCGGCCTGCTCGCCTCCGCCGCTCCCGGAGCCATCGAGGCCGCCGGCGCCTTCATTAGCCGCGCGATCGGCAGCTGACGCCAGCACCTCCCCTTGCTCCCTGACGAAGTCCGCGACCTGCGCGACCGCGTACCGGCAAGCATCCTTCGCACGCAGGAACCCGACAGTCTTCTCGTAGGTGTAGTCCTCGGGCGCCGTCAGCTGCTCGACGGCGCTACTCACCCTCATCAGTACCGCCTCCACAGGCGACGACGCCTGTGACGGCACCATCCACGGCCCTGGCTGACGCAGCATCACGCCACCTCCCCGGCGGACTGGCGGGCGTGCGACCGCGCACTGGCAGATAAGGTCATGGACATGGCAGACGCAGGCACGGTCTCCTCCTGGGTAGCAGCGGGAATCTCAGCAGTCAGCGCAGGAATCACGATCTGGAAGGCCTGGTACTGGCGTCCCACACCGCAGTGGCGGCTCGAACCAGCCCAAGGCGCTCGGCCCGTCATCGGCGTCCTCACCCGCGACCCGGCAGAAATGCTCCGCGACCCCGGCGAGCAGTACCTGGCCGCGCTGGTCAACGTGGGCGACGGGCCGGCGCTGGACGTCACCGTGACCTCCAGCGACTGCGCAGTCTTCTTCGTTGACCGCGACGTGACAGACGCGCGAGGTTTCTCCCCGCTGACACGCCTGGCCCAGATCCCACCGGCGGGACAGGCACGACTCGTCGTCGCGCCGACGCACGCCCCGATCCAGCCGGGTCGTCTGACTGACTTGGAGGAAAGTCCCATACCCGACAGGCCCAGACCTGAGCGGATTTCGGTGAGGCTGGAGTGGACGGTCCGTCCGGCTCGTGCCGGGCGGAGGCGGTCTCGGACGATCCGGATCGACGACGGCGTGCTCGCACTCGTCGACGCCACCAGGCCGGAGGCTCCCACGCCGGCATAACCCCGGCAGCGGCTGCCACGCTGATCAGCGCGAACCCCACTGAGAGCACGAGCGGCACCCACCTCACGCCACCTCCTCGGCGGCCTGGCGGGCGTGCTCCAGGGCGTCCTCGGCGCACGTGCACGAGTCACACGCCTCCACGTGAGCCTCCAGCTCAGCCTCGGTCGGCCCCTCCGCCTCGTCAGCAGACAGGTGGGTGGCCGAGCCCGCGAGCGCGGCCGTGTCGGCGGGTGCGGCGGGGTCGGCGACGGCGCCTGCCTCGGCCTGCTCGGCGCGGTGAAAGAGCTCGGAGACCGGTACGCGTAGGACGCGCGAGAAGTCTTCCATGTCGAGATTCGTGATTGGAGCCCCGCCATTGAGCTTGGCCGAGATGACCTGGCGGTTGCGGCCGAGGGCTGCAGCGAATCCTTTCACCGTGTAGCCCTGGCTCTCAGCCTCCTCGCGGATCTGAGTTCCGATGTCCATGCCTACCTCCCATGTCGTTTATTAGCGACAGATGAAGCATGGCGGTATTTAGCGACAGTGTCAAGTGGGTTCCCTGCGTGTCGTCAATCCGCGACAATCTCCCTATGGGAAGACGACCACTGGAAGTCGGCCAGTTGCAGCCGCTGCTCGCTGAGCGCATCAATGACGTTGCATCCGAGCTTGGAGTCTCAGGCAGAGCACTGGCCGAGCAGATTGGCGTAGGCAAGGACCGCGTTCTTGCAGTACTGGCCAGCAATCAAGCGATGACGGTCAACGAACTCGACGCGATGTGCCGTGCGTTGGGGTTGACGGCGTCTGAGGTGGTGCGTGAGGCGGAGGAGGCTGTCGCGCGGGCGGGCGACGCCGTCGTCGGAGAGCCTGTGCCCGACGACGCTGCGGCAGCGAAGGTGGTGCCGCTACGTCCAGCGGAGGCGGAGGACATGCCGGAGCCCGTGTGGGAGCGGATGGCGGCGAAGATGCATCCCGGTCGCGCACGGGAGATCGCGGAGCGGACTGGGTGGCGTGAGGACCTGGGTGAGGAGTCTCAGGTCAATCCCGGCTGGGAGGAGTGAGGATCAAGAATGGCTGAGGAGACAGATCGGATGATCCCGGTTCGGGACCTCCACCTGGACCTGGAGAACTCCCGCATCGGCACAGCCAGGGATGAGGTGAGTGCTGCGGACCTGCTCTGGGAGGAGGCGGAGCGTACGATTTGCGGGCTTGGTAGCCATATCGCCGAGCACGGGCTGGGTCCTGGCGAACAGTGGTACGTCATCCCCCGCGTCGAGGGCGGCTATACCGTCCTGGAGGGTAACCGTCGCCTGCTGGCGCTCCGCTCGCTGTACGACCCGGCTGGCATCTCGGCAGTGGCCGCTGAGGCACGTGAGACCTTCCCGAAGTTCCTGAGACCGAGCACCGTCCTGCCGGAAGAGGTTAAGTGCTGCGTGTTCCCTGACCGGGAAACCGCAGACATGTGGATCGACCTGAAGCACTCCGGTCCTGGAGACGGGGAGGGGATGGTTCCATGGTCGTCGAAGGCGAAGTACAACCGACGTGTGCGTCAGGGCAGGCCTCGTGAGTGGGGCCCTGAGACCTGGCTCTGGCTACGCAGGACGTTCCTCCAGCGAGACCTTCACAGGCGGATCGTCGACGCCCAGCGCATGCAGTACACCTTTATGGACCGGATGGCAAAGACCAAGGCGTTCAAGGACACCTTCCACCTCACGATGGGTCCCAAGGGGCTGGAATGCGGCTACCAGCCGCAAGAGGTGCGTCGGGCAGTCATCAAGCTGATCGACGACATCCTGGACAAGGAGCTGTCGGCGCACAAAGCATATACGGCGGACCAGATCACGAGCTACATCATCGGCACTCTTGAGCCGCTGATCGAGACAGGCCTGTTCCCCGTCCCAACAGCCGCAGAAGAGCCCCCGGGCACGACACGCCCCAACAGGGACGATGCGGCTCCCGGCCGGGCCTCCACCTCGGCTCCCAGCGCTGACTACGAGCACCGAGACAGCGACACCGGACCCGCCAGATCCGACGCGCTCGGACCAGCACCAGTCACACCACCATCCAGTGGCGTGACCAGCGACCGCTTGTTCACCGGTGTCGCCTTCGACCAGTTCGGGGACAAGGTCAACGCCCTGGGACAGCAGGCCAAGAAGATCGCCATCAACACGAACGCGGAGACCTGCGGCGTCCTGTGCCGCGTAGTCATCGACCTCGCCTGCACAGAGTTCCTCAAACGGCACAAGATGAATAGGAGGAAGGGGAAGCACGACGAGCTGATCTGGCAACGCATCGTGAAGTCGCTGGAGATACTCGATCCCGCGGTCGGTGACGCGCAGAAGTGTAAAGACCCACGGCTCCACGACGCCTGGAAGCAAAGCAATCAGGGGACCCAGGGGCTCGCGGTACGGCATATGAATGACTTCGTCCATGCGACACTCAGACGAAACGCACCCTCAGAGGTTCACCATCTCAACGGGCTGTACACCCCGATGCTAGTCGCCATGGAAGCCAACCTCCGACAGACCCCAAATGTCGTGGCCACCGGTCAGAAAAACTGAAACCATGACCAGGTGAGGTACCTGTCTCCGTTGCGCTACCCAGGCGGCAAGGCGCGCCTGGCCCCCTTCTTCGCGCGCCTGATCACCGCACAGGACCCTGTCCCCACCCACTACGCCGAGCCCTACGCCGGCGGGGCGGGCGCGGCCCTGCGCCTACTCACTGATGACGTCGTAGATGAGATTCATCTCAACGACATCAACGCCGGCATCGCCGCATTCTGGCGGGCCATCACGAACCCCGACGAGGCCCAGGCCTTCTGCGACCTCATCGAGGACACCCCCGTAACAGTCGAGCAGTGGCACTACCAGCGCAGCACCTACCAGCACGGACAAGCTGACGACCTCACCCTGGGCTTTGCCACCTTCTACCTCAACCGTACCAACCGCTCCGGAATCCTGGACGCCCGCCCCATCGGCGGGCTGGAGCAGACCGGCAAGTGGAAGATCGACGCCCGCTTCAACAAGCCCGCACTCATCAAGCGCGTCCAGGCCGTCGCGGCCCTGGGCGAGCGCATCCACGTCACCGAGCTCGACGGCCTGGACTTCCTTACCACCATGAAGCCCCTGGAGGACGACGTCCTGGTCTACGCCGACCCCCCTTACGTCGAGCAGGGAGGCAACCTCTACCTCCACGCCTTCGACAAGAAGGACCACGAGCACCTGGCCGACCACCTCCTCCGGGCCCCCTACCCGTGGGTGCTCACCTATGACGACAAGAAGGTCATCTGGGACGAGCTCTACGGACGGGCACGGTGCGCGACCTTCGACATCGCCCACACCGCCGCCATCCAGCACGTGGGCCGCGAGACCATTGTCTACGGCCCCGCCCTGGCAGTCCCCGACGGCCTGGAGATCACCCCCGGCGTCACCGCCCACTGGGTCCGTGCCTCCTAGCCCTGCACGATCCGGATTCGTGTCGGCGGGTGCTCCTAGCCTGCCGTGCGTGACCCGACCGACCTTGGACGCCCTGCTGCACGAGTGCGCGCAGCAGGGCGTCCGCGTGCGATGGGGACACCTGCCGGGAGACATGGCAGGCTGCTACGACCACTCCCAGTCCACCATCTGGCTGAGGGCCGGGGACCCCGAGTGGGTGAGCGTGCCCGCGCTCATGCACGAGATAGAGCACGCCTGGAGAGGCGACGACGGGCACCAGTCCGACGCCGTCGAGGCACGCATCGACCTGGCCGTAGCCCGCCGCCTCGTCAGCATCGACGTCCTGGAGGAGGCCGAGACCGAGGTCGGCCCCTGGCCCGGAGCCATCGCCGAGGAGCTCGACGTGCCCGTCTGGGTCATCCAGACCCTCCAGGCCACCCTCACCCCCTGGGACTAGCCCGCGAGCACCGTTAGTAGCGTGTCATCCACTTGACAGTGTCGGTGCGGGGCTCGTGATCTGGTGGCGGAGTGACCGTCCACCCGAGCTCGGTGAGGACCTCGGCAGCCATGTCACGGGAGGAGGAGATAATGGCTCTGGCCTGGTTGCGGCGCCACTCCTCGCGTGAGGTGGTGAGTGATCTGAGCGCGTCAGGCTCGTGGTCGATCCCAAGGTCCTGGATGAGCATGATCAGGAAGTCCTCAAGCGTGGGGCGCAGCCTTGGCCCTCCCAGCGGGAAGTGGACGTCTGAGAGCTGCGGGACCCTGCCCGCAGAGGCGCGGCGCCTGACTGTGCGGCGTCGGCTGCCTGCTCCGTCTCGTGTCATGAGGAAGGTCCATGCGTCACGGTGGGCGTGGACGTGCAGGTGCGCGCACGGGACGTCTTCTGCCGGTCGGTGAACGTAGTCCATGCGGACCAGCCACTCGCCTCCGTTGTGCGGGCGCACGCCGAACTCTGAGGTCTCGATAAGCATCCAGGAGTGGCGCTCTGAGATAGTGCACCTGTAGGAGACCAGAAGATCCAGCAGACGCATGCCTCCGATCGTGAGGACCACGGGCTTGGAGTCCTCGGTGGTGATCGCAGCGAGCCACTCGCTGGTGCCAGTGACATCGACCGTGAACTTCGGAGAGTCGGGCTGGACCGCCCGGACCGTTCGCGTCAGCTCGTCTGCGAAGTGGTGGACCTGTTCCTCGCGGCTGTCGGTCATGCGCCCAGGAGGAACTTCATCCCGTGGTACTCGGTGAACAGCCGGAGCTGCTCGGAGGGGTAGTCACCGGTGTACTCCTGGCGCAGGGCATTGTCGACGCTACCGAAGTAGCGTGTCATCTCAGCCTCGACGATCCGGAGCCTGGCCTCGATCTCGTCGCGTGAGAGGTGGCGGACGACTCCGCGGGGCGGCGCAACTGCTGTGCTCATTTTCCTCTTTCTCCCCTCGTTGCCTGCATGGTAGCGGCTCATACGGTGCGGCACGCCGGATACATCTCACTCCCGCGCCGACACAGCGGGCCCCTCACCTCGTCGTCGCACCCACCCTGCCCGCGAGCGCGGTGAGGGCCTGGGCCTGGTGGTCGAGGCCGGGGTGCTGGTAGCGGGCGAGGGTGAGGGCCTGGGTCTGGCCGAGGATCTCCTGGATGGTGCGCTGGTCGGCTCCTGCCTCCAGGAGGAGGGTGGCGCAGGTGTGGCGGGCTGAGTGGAGCTTCATGGGCGGGAGTCCCTGGGCGGCGAGTGCGGCCTGCCAGTCTGCGTAGTCGCGTCTGGGATCGATGGGGATGCCGGGGCGGGACTCGAAGAGGAAGCGGGTGGGTTTGGTGCTCTTGATGTGGGTGCGGATGGCATCGGCGAGGATGGCGGGGAGGGCCGCGCGGCGATTGGAGCCGAGCGTCTTAGGGCGGAGGAGATAGAGGCCTCCGTGGACCTGCTGGCTCTCCATGACGTCGGGGACTGGTGCGGTACGGTCCGGGCAGGAGCCTGCTCGGCGTCGTGCGCAGGGCCAGGTCCCGTCGGTCTGCTGGGGTCCGCAGCCGTGAGCGTAGGTGACGCGGCGCAGCTCCCATGCGAGGTCGATCCACGGGGTGGGGTCGTCGAGGTGGATGTGGTCGAGCTGGAGGCCGAGCCTCTCGCCCTGTCGGGGGCCGAGCATGAGGGCGAGGCTCCAGCGAGCCTCGTCTGGCTGGCCAGCCTGCGCTGCGAGGAAGGCGCGGGTCTCGTCGAGCGTCATGGCGCGTGGTGCGCGTAGGGGTGTGGGTGGTGCGGCCACGAGGCGGGCGACGTTGCGGGAGGTCATGCCCTCGCGCTCGGCCACGGTGAGGGCAGCACGCAGGACTCGGTGGACCTTGGCGGCGGTGGAGGTGGAGGCTCCGGAAGCGGTGACCTGGCGGTGGACGGCGCGGACGTCTGCTGCGGTGAGCTGGTCGAGCCTGCGCCTGCCGATGGCTGGTGTGATGTGCAGGCGCAGGATGGACCGGTAGTCGGCTGTCGTGGAGGGCTTCCTGCGTGGGGCGATCTCCTGGTCGATCCAGGTGGTCATCCACTTGGTGACGGTCGGGGAGGAGGAGGTCGTGACCTTGCCGGTTGCGACCTCGGTCTGAAGGTCCCGGAGTTTACGTAGTACCTTTGCTTTACTCTGAGCGCGTACATACTTGCGGCGTGCCTTCCCGGTCACAGGGTCGGGCGGCAGGGAGATGACGGCTGTGTAGCGGCCCTGGGAGTCGATGTAGACGGACCCCTCGCCGTTGGACCGCCTAGCCATCCGATGCCTCCCAGGTGCAGCAACAAGTGCAGCAACAGAATATCGGAAATGGAGGAAATAGACGCCTCTACGGTCCTCCGCCCAGGTACTCCCGAGCACAAGAAATGCCCGGGAAACCAACGAAATGTTGGAATCCCGGGCGGTACCCCCTGTGGGGCTCGAACCCACGACCTTCGGATTAAAAGTCCGCAGCTCTGACCAACTGAGCTAAGGGGGCGCGCCGCCATGGCAGCGACAGGGACCAGCATAGCGGCAGCAAGCCCGCAGTAAAGCCAACCCCTACCCCCTTAAGTACTACCTCATTAGTTCTATCGTCATTTGATTCAAGGAATCTCGTGCCGTCCTTCACTATCTCGACCACCCACCCACCTCTGACCCACCGCACCACGGCACCCCTCAATGCCACCGTGGCCACGGCGACCGAGGCGATCCGAGCCCGCTCCACCACGACGCGGGCCGCGTACCTGGAACGACTCGACGGCGAGCTGGAGCGCGCCAGCCAGGGACGTCGTCGATCAGGACTGGGCTGCCCCAACCTCGCCCACGGCATGGCAGCGTGCTCCCCCGAGCACAAGCTGCTCATGGCGGACTCGCCCGCGGCCGACGTCGCCATCGTCACGGCCTACAACGACGTCCTGTCCGCCCACCAGCCTTTCGAGACCTATCCCGCCATCCTGCGCCAGGCAGTAGCTCAGGCCGGCGGCGTGGCACAGGTGGCCGGAGGCGTACCGGCCATGTGCGACGGCGTGACCCAGGGGCGCCGCGGGATGGAGCTCTCGCTCCTGTCCCGCGAGATCATCGCCATGTCCACCGCGGTAGCCCTGTCCCACGAGCTCTTCGACGCCGTCCTCCTGCTGGGCGTATGCGACAAGATCGCCCCCGGTATGCTGATCGGCACCCTGTCCTTCGGCGAGCTGCCCACCCTGTTCGTCCCCTCCGGCCCGATGCCCTCTGGGCTCGGCAACGCCGAGAAGACTCGGATCCGCGAGCACTTCGCCGCCGGCGAGGTCAGCCGCCGCGAGCTGCTTGAGGCTGAGTCGAAGGCCTACCACTCGCCGGGAACCTGCACCTTCTACGGCACGGCAAACTCCAACCAGATGGTCTTGGAGGCCATGGGTCTCCACCTGCCCGGATCCACCTTCATCACCCCGGGAACTTGCCTGCGCCAGGCCTTGACCGAGTGTGCCGGTCGGCGCGCGGTGGAGATCGCCGATCCTTCCTCCCCCGACTTCGCTCCCGTCGGACGCCTGGTGGACGAGCGGGCGATCGTCAACGGGATCGTCACCCTCCTGGCCACGGGCGGCTCCACCAACCTCACGATGCACCTGGTTGCCGTAGCGGCCGCCGCCGGCATCCGCGTGACCTGGGACGACTTCGACGCCCTGTCCACCGCCGTGCCGCTGCTGGCCCGCGTCTACCCCAACGGCGGCGCGGACATCAACCACTTCCAGGCGGCCGGCGGTCTGGGCTTCGTGATCAGCCAGCTGCTCGACGCCGGGCTGCTCCACCCCGACGTGCTCACCGTGGCCGGCGCGGGCCTTGACCGCTACCGCTACGAGCCTCGGCTCGACGGTGACGCCCTGGCCTGGGTGGAGGCCCCCACCCAAAGCCTGGACCACGAGGTCCTGCGTCCGGTGACCAACCCCTTCACCGCCGAGGGCGGGCTGAAGATCCTTGGCGGCAACCTCGGCCGCGCCGTCATGAAGGTCTCCTCGCTCGACGAGGACCACCACGTCATCCAGGCCCCGGCCCGCGTCTTCGATGACCAGGAGCAGGTCCACGCCGCCTTCACCCGCGGGGAGCTGGAGCGCGACGTCGTCGTAGTGGTTCGCGAGCAGGGACCACGCGCCAACGGCATGCCCGAGCTGCACAAGCTCACGCCCTTGCTCGGGATCCTGCAGCGTCGCGGCCACCGCGTCGCGCTCGTGACCGACGGGCGGATGTCCGGCGCCTCCGGGCGCGTGCCCATCGCCATGCACGTCAGTCCCGAGGCGGCCGACGGCGGCGCGCTGGCCCTGGTCCGCGACGGGGACCTCATCCGGGTGGACTCCGTACACGGCACGCTAGAGGTGGATCTGCCTGAGGCAGAGCTCTCCTCCCGCACGCCCCAGCTGAGCTGGCGAGCCGAGCGAGTGGCCTACGGCGTCGGACGCGAACTCATGGGGGCCCTGCGCGCCGCCCTCGCACCGGCCGAGCAGGGCGCCGGCGTGGGCACCGCGGCCCTGCAGACCGCCTTGTAACCGCTCCTGCCCACACCGTCACGCACCCTCATCCCCCTCTCACCGTCAGGAGTAACCATGTCCGCTCAGTCCAAGCAGTCCCCCCAGCCCGTCCAGCCCTCAGCGTCAGATGCGGCGACCAGCACCGTCGACGCCGTCATGAGCGCCGCGCCGGTGATCCCGGTGATCGTCGTCAACGACGCCGACCGGGCCGTCCCGCTTGCACAGGCTCTCGTGCGCGGCGGCATCACCTCCCTGGAGATCACGCTGCGCACACCGGCGGGCCTGGAGGCGATCCGCACCGTCGCGGCCGAGGTACCCCAGGCTCGGGTGGGCGCCGGAACGGTGCTCAGCCCGGCCGACGTCGAGGCTTGCGCCGAGGTGGGAGCGACCTTCCTCGTCAGCCCTGGCACGACCCCGGCGCTGCTGGACGCCATGGTGGCCTCAGGACTCGCGGTGCTGCCCGGCGTGAGCGGCCCGGCCGAGCTCATGAGCGTCCTGGAACGAGGCCTGACCCGGGCCAAGCTCTTCCCGGCCAGCGTCGTCGGCGGCCCAGCGATGCTGCGTGCGCTCGGCGGTCCCTTCCCCGACGTGCGGTTCTGCCCGACCGGTGGGGTCAGCCCCTCCAACGCGCGCGACTACCTGTCCCTCGGCAACGTCGCCTGCGTCGGCGGCTCGTGGCTCACGCCTCGCGACGCCGTTGAGGCGGGTGACTGGGACCATATCGAGGAGCTGGCTCGTCGGGCCGCCGCACTGCGCCCCTGACCGCTACCCCTTGACAACTGCCGCTACCCCTTCGCCTCGGTGGCTACCCCAGAATGCAGGTTCTTGGGGTAGCCACCGAGGCGAAGGGGTAGCGATGAAGGCGTTACTTCTTGCGGCCGGTGACGGTCTCAAAGACGCTGATCACGCCGACGGCGCAGACCACCGAGACGATCCAGCGGATCCAGTCGATGCCGGGCGTCTGAGCAACACCGAGCAGGCCGGCGATCGAACCGCCGAGGAACGCACCGATCGCGCCCAGGATGATGGTCCACACGATGGACAGGTCCTGCTCCCCCTTCATCACCAGGCGGGCCAGGGCGCCGATGACGCCTCCAAAGACGAGCATGCCAATCAGTTCAAACATGCGATCTCCTTAACTCAAGACAAACGAGGGCTCGACGCGAGGTCCGCGGAGCTCCACGGCAGTGCGAGCGCAACTGCTCCCCAAATTATAGCAGGCCCTTGTTGATGACCCAATTTGAAGAGATGCCTCTAATGCGTTGCGCCGTCTCAGGCTGACCGACGGCGCCCGCGAGAACCGCGCCGTGAGGTCGTGCCCACCGGCGCCTGCCG
>NZ_DS999574.1:657829-673178 GCF_000159035.1 Actinomyces urogenitalis DSM 15434 | reverse complement strand
AGCCTCGTGAGGCCGACTGGCGGCCGCCGCGAGACCTGCCGGCACCGCCAGCCTTCCCGGCCCCGCCTGCCTGACGTGCTCCACCGCGACGGGCCGCAGGGGCTCCCCCCTTGATCGCCACACCCTCTGGCATGTCCTCGACCGCCACCTTCGGAGCCACCTCGCCCACCAGCGCGGCAACGACGTCGTCATCCGGACGCACCCGTTCGATATCTGCCTTGATCTTGGCCTTCTTCAGCAGCACCTGGACGTCGTGCTTCTGCTCAGGCAGGACCAGCGTCACCACAGTGCCCGAGGCCCCAGCACGGGCGGTGCGTCCCGAGCGGTGCAGGTAGGCCTTGTGCTCAGCCGGCGGGTCCACGTGCACCACGAGCTCGACGCCGGAGACGTCGATACCACGCGCCGCGATGTCAGTGGCGACCATGACGTGCGCCTGCCCCGCGGAGAAGGCGCCCATCGCCCGCTCACGCGCGTTCTGGCTCATATTGCCCTGCAGCTCGACGGCTGGGATCCCTGCTGCGACCAGCTTGCGTGCCAGACGGCGGGCCAGGTGCTTGGTGCGGGTGAACAGGATCCGCTGCCCCGTACCCGAGGCCAGGTGAAGGACCAGACCGTCCTTCGCCGTCTTGTCCGCCACCGTCCACACGCGGTGGTCCATGTCCCGCACCGGAGAGCTGGCGGGGTCCACGCTGTGGTGAAGCGGGTCGTGGAGGAACTCGTCCACCAGCTTGTCCACGCCATTGTCCAGAGTGGCGGAGAAGAGCATGCGCTGACCGCGGGGCGGGGTCGCACGCATGATGCGGCGGACGTTCGGCAGGAAGCCGAGGTCAGCCATGTGGTCGGCCTCGTCGAGGACGGTGATCGCCACGTCGTCGAGCCGGACGATCCCCTGCCCCATGAGGTCGAGCAGACGGCCGGGGCACGCTACGACGATGTCAACGCCCGCGGCCAGCGCCTTCTCCTGCGGCTTCTGAGACACGCCACCAAAGACGGTGGTCACCGTCAGGTCCAGGGCGGTCGCGAGCGGACGGATCGTGTCCGCGATCTGCAGGGCGAGCTCGCGCGTGGGTGCTAGCACCAGGCCGAGCGGATAGCCCGGGCGAGGGGCGTCGTCGTCTGCCAGACGCTGGACCAGGGGAAGGGAGAAGGCGAGCGTCTTGCCGCTGCCGGTCCGTCCCCGCCCCAGCACGTCACGCCCGCGCAGGGTGTCAGGCAGCGTCGCGGTCTGGATAGGAAAGGGGGAGGTGAAGCCGCGGGAGTCGAGGTCCGCCACCAGCTCGGGGTCGACGCCGAGCGAGGCGAAGCTGGGACCGCCCTCGGATCCGAGGTGGGAGGAGGTCAAGGGGGCGCGAGGCGCGGAGGTCGTGGTTGCCACGGAGGTCCTGTCAGTTGGGACCGTGCGCATGTCGCCCCGGCGCGAGCCAGCAGCGGTCTGCGCGACGGTGCGTGGGTGCCGGCGTTCAGGGCTCGACGACGCACCAGCCGCAGGGGCCGCCCGAAAGGCTCGGGAAGGCGCCGGAACCAAGGCACCAGCCAGGCCACGGCGGGAGCCGGGCCAGGTACCTGAGTCTGCCAGGACCGGCCATGATCGCGAAATCGAGGGTTCTCCCGCCCCCCTCATCCGCGAGTGTGCAGGTAGGGCGTCGGCTGCACACTCGTGGTCATACCTGCACACTCGACGTCAGGGAGCGGACACACGCCTGCACACTCGTGGCGATATCCACCCGGCCGCACGGATCAGGCGCCCGTGGGACGCCCGCGCCGGGGAAGACGACGGCGTCCCCGCCCCGCACCGCCGCCAGATCCCGCCAAGGCCACAGCCACAGAAACCAGGACCAGCCCAGCCACCTCCCAGGCGTTGGGCATCTGGCGCAACATCACCACCCCAACGGCGAGCGAGGTGGCCGGCATGAGCGCCGACAGGAGCGAGAAGGTCGCCGAGCTCAGACGCCCGAGGTTGACCTGGTCCAGCACGTAGGGCACCACCGTGGACATGACAGCGACTCCCAGCACCTTGAGCAAGGTCCCCACCGAGCTGAAGGCCGCGCCCGTGCTGCCCAGGGCGATCGGCAGGTAGACCAGGGACCCAGCCACCGAGGCCACGGCCAAGGAGTCCAGCCCGGAGCCGGCCGAGGCCACCCGCCGTCCCAGCAGGATGTAGGCCGCCCACGCCAGTCCGGCCCCGATCGCCAGCACCACACCCAGGCGCTGGCGCGGGTCCCCCAGGTCCAGCCCGAGACCACTGATCGCGGCCACACCAGCCAGAGCCAGCACGGCCGCCACACGCGGGCGCCAGCCTCGGCCCGTGGCAAGGGCCACGGTGACAGGCCCGAGGAACTCCAGGGAGACGGCGGTCCCGAGGGCGAGGTGGTCAATCGCAGCGTAGAAGATGACGTTCATCGTGGCCATCGCCGCCCCAAACAGCGCCGCCACCGCCATCGAGCGTGCGGTCCACGCCCGCCGCCACGGCCGGCGCCAGGCCAGCAGGACCAGGGCGCCGATCGTCACGCGCCACCACGCCACCGTGGTGGGAGGCATGAGCGCGAACAGGGCGACGGCGAAGCCCGCTCCCACGTAGCTGGACACGCCCGAGCCGATGACGAGCAGCGGTGCCGGCAGTCGGCGCAGACGTGCGCCAAGGCGCGGGACGAGTCTTTCCACGGGCCCCATTCTCACCCACGTCGGGAATGGGGCACCGAAGGCTCTCAGGTGACTGGCCCACCCCGACCTGGCCGCTCGGGGACCTCAGCGCAGGATCGCAGCGGCCAGCAGGACCACCGGCACGAATCCCGCAGTCGTGATGAGGCAGCAGTCACGAGCCAACGGCTTGGCCGCCCCGTAACGCGTGGCGTACATGAAGACGTTCTGGGCACAAGGAAGGGAGGCGGTCGTCACCGGCGTGAGCAGGGCCTCGCCACGCAGCCCGAGCGCCCACCCCAGCGCCGCGGCCAGCAGGGGCACGAGAACCAGCTTCCAGCCCACCGAGACCCACAGCACCGCGCCGCGCTCGCTGACGTCATTGAACTCGTCGTTCTCCCCGGCCTGGACCCGCACTGGTGCGCCAGCCTTGCCTGCGCTGGCCCCCGTCCCCTGCGGAGTCAGGCGCGTCACCTGCTGGACCGTCAGTCGCCGGGTGACCTTGGGAGAGGAGGCCGCCAGGCTCATCCCCAGGGAGAGCATCATGACGGTCACGGCCAGCGCCCCCAGCGAGTGGAGGCTGCTCACCACTAGCCCGCCGAGCCAGGGCGTCATGTTCCAGCCCGCCAGGTTGATCACGAGCCCGGCTAGCACACCGATGAGCAAGGGGTTGCGCAGCGGGGCCGCCCACAGTGAGGCCCGCGATACCCCGCCCTGGTCAGCCTGAGTGCACCAGTCCAGGATCGCGAAGGAGACCGGAGCGAGGATGAGCAGCTGCAGCAGGAGGATCGGGGCGATAGCGGTGGCGTCCCCTATCAGGACGATGAGCACCGGGATGCCGAGGTTGGCGGCGTTGACGTAGCCCGCCGCGAGCGCCCCGATGGTCGACTCGGCGATTGAACGGCGCAGGAGGAAACGGTGGACCAGCCAGGCGCTGAGGATACCGAGCACCTCGGCCGCCAGCCCGGCCAGGGTGTCACGCGAGACCACCGTGGCCAGGTCGGCACCGGCGATGGTGGTCACCAGCAGCGCCGGAGTGGCGGCGTAGAAGCACACGCGGGTCAGTACCGTGTCGCTCCCGGCTGGTACCCCACCGGTGCGCACGAGCAGCCAGCCCACCGCGATGACGACGGCGAAGACCGCCAGCCCGGTGACAACCTCAAGCACGTTGCCCCACCTCCTCCAGGTCCACCCAGGTGGCGGCGTGGTCAGAGACCACCAGCTCACGCACGCCCCAGGCGCGGGCACGCAGCACCGGAACCTGGCTCGCGGCCAGGTCCGCCAGACCGAGCGGGCTCCCGTCAGGACCGGCGGGCCAGGGGTCGGTCAGAAAGTAATCGATACGGTGGCTCGGCGCCCCGCTCGGGAAGGTCTCCCCTTCCCCGACCTGGCGAGCCAGCCCCACCTCACGCAGCCGGTCACCACGCATGTTGAGGTCACCAGCCAGCAGGTGCGCACCCGGTCGCGCGGCCAGCGCCGCCCAGGCGGCCGCCAGCTGACGGGCCGCGACGTCGCTGCGCGTAGCCAGGTGCGTGGTGGAGACAGTCAGTGGTGCATGCCAGCCGGGCACGGCGAGCGTCGCCGCCAGCTGGCACCGGGCCGTGGCGGTGTGAAGCCGGTAGGAGCGAGGGTCCCACCCTCGCCCTGCGCGAGAGGTCACGAGCGCCGGCCCACGTCCGAGCCGCTGCACGGCCCAGGACTCCACCGGCAGGCGCGTGAGCAGGGCGTTACCAAAGCCGGCCATGGGCAGCCCCGCCGCGGCACGCAGGGGGCCGAGGACGTCGTCGGCCGGCGAGTCAAGGGCCGAGCGCCGAGGCCGGCGCCGCAGCCCGACCACTGCACCGGCGTAGGTGGCGGCGAAGCGGTAGCTGTCCCAACCCAGCGCGCTGGCGAGCTCGGCGGCCTGGTTGAGCCTGCCCGAGCGCGCCTGGCCGAGGTCGACCTCCTGGAGCGCGATGACGTCCGGGGAGATCTCGCGCAGCTGGAGAGCCAGCGCGCCCAGCACCTGCCGGGCCGCTGCAGGATCGGTGATATCAGCCCGGGCCAACGGCGCCGTCGCAGGATCACTCAGCGCGCCGGGGCCGGGCAGGGCGTGCTGGAGGTTGAGGGTCAGGACGCGGATCATGAGGTTTCAGGCTCAGGGCCGCGCGACGCCGTCGTCCTCCTGGGCGGCAGGCTCGAAGGTGAGGCTGACGGAGTTCATGCAGTAGCGCTGGCCGGTAGGGGTGTGCGGGGCGTCGTCAAAGACGTGGCCCAGGTGGCTGCCGCAGGACGCGCAACGCACCTCCGTGCGCACCATGCCGTGGGAGGTGTCGGTGGACAGGGTGACGGCGCTGGAGTCACGCGGATCGTAGAAGGAGGGCCAGCCGCAGCCGGACTCGAACTTGGTGGTCGAGCGGAACAGCTCGGCCCCGCAGCCACGGCAGCGGTAGACGCCCTCACGGTTCTCTTCCAGCAGGGCACCGGTGAAGGGACGCTCGGTGCCGGCCTCGCGCAGCACGTGGTACTCCATGGGGCTCAGAGCGGCGCGCCACTGGGCCTCGGTACGGGCAGCGGCGGTCGGGTCGAGGACGGGCGCGGAGCCAGGCTGGCTGGTCTCCTGCGCGGAGGGCTTGAGGGACTGTGGATCGCTCACGGCACTATCGTGCGCGCGAACGGGTGCCGAACGCGAACCGCTTTCACGCTGCGGAAACGACCGCCCCCTGGCGGGCTAGCGTTCAGCGCCGCGGTGTCTTCTTGGTCTCCTCCGCCTCGTCAGCCACGGCCGGCTGGACCGCGGTGGCAGGCTCTGCCTCGGCCGCGGAGGCAGTGACCTTGACCTTGCCGGTCGAGACAGCCTCCTGGACCGTCGTCGGATGGTCGCTGCCACCCGCGCCTCCAGCCGGATGGGCTGCCAGGTAAGCCTCCTGGTCCTTGGTGGAGATGACGGCAGTGGCGTCCTGGCGCCGGGGCGGCAGGCCCTCGGAGGCCGGGTCCTCCGGCACGGCCCCGTCGCGCGCCAGGATGCGCCGACGGCGGACCTTGGCCCGGCGGGTGCGGCGCAGCAGGGAGCGTCCGCGGGAAACGGCACGCACGCGGGCCGCCTCGATGGGGTCAGTCTCGACCGCCTGCATCGTGGTGGTAGCCGCCAGGGCGCCGTCGTCGCCCGGGTTCTGCAGGGCGACGAGCTCCTCAGCCAGCCGCGCGACCTTCTCCGGGGCCGGATCGTGGGCGACCTCCACCTGCTCGACCTCCACGCGGGTGCGTGGCAAGGCGTAGGGGGCCTCGCGCTGCATCCAGCCGATGAGCTCCTCACGCACGTGGCACCGCAGGGTCCACAGGTCGTCCGGGTTAGCAGCCGAGAGCGTGACGCGGGCGGTGACGGTGGTCGTCGAGGTCTCGGTGATGACCAGGGCGCAGGTGCGCCCGTCCCACACGCGCGAGGCAGCCACCACGCGCGCGAGCTCGGCACGCATCTGGGCGATCGGCACGCGCCAGTCGACCTGGAAGCTGACGACCCCGAGCATCTGGTGGCTACGGCGCGACCAGTTGGTGAAGGGGTTCTCAGTGAAGTAGGTCGAGGGCAGGATGAGGCGGCGCTCGTCCCAGACCTTGACCACCACGTAGGTCAGGGTGATCTCCTCGATCTGGCCGTGGAGGTCGTTGACGTCCACGACGTCGTCAACGCGGATGGCGTCCGTGGTGGCCAGCTGGATGCCGGCGAAGACGTTACCGAGGGTGGACTGGGCTGCCAGACCTGCGATGACGGAGACCAGGCCGGCCGAGGCCACGAGCGAGCCCATGGCAAAGCGGGCCGAGGGGAAGGTCATCACCGCTCCCACCACGCCGCACACGATGACGACGGCGACCGCCACCCGGCGCAGAACCTGGGCCTGAGTGGTCACGCGGTTGGCGCGCCCCTGATCGCCAGCGGCCTGGACCGAGCCGACCACCGTGGACTCCACGGCCTTGAGCAGCTGGGCGATGAACCAGGTGGCGGACAGGATGACGGAGATGAGCAGCGCCTGGAGGACCACCGACCTCCAGGAGGTGGTCATGTCCGAGGCGACGACCTGGGCCGCGATGTAGGCACCGAACAGGGCGCACACGGCGTACAGGGGCGTGCGGCTGAAGCGGGCGACCTCGGTGTACAGGGAGCGACGCCGGCCGAGCAGCCGCAGCACGACGACGCCGACGAAGGCGACGACGATGCCGACGAGCACACCTGAACCGATGCGCGCCAAGATGCTCAAGACGTCGACGGTTGCGTCAGCTACCGCGCCAACGGTCTCCTCGACGGTGCTGGTCGCACTGTCACTGGGCTCGGTGGTGGCAGCAGCATCAGCAGCGAGCAGGAAGGTCAGCGGCATGCCTCCAGGGTAGAGGCCCGGGCTGGACGCTGCCTGGGGACGCGCTGTCCCCCGGGGGGGGCGGACGGTCCGCTCACCGGGGGACAGACAGGACAGCAGACTGCGGCGCTCAGCTCCAGGAGGAGGCGAGCTCGCGGACCTGGGTGATGACGTCGTCGGCATCGCGGCCGGAGGATGCGACTGCGTAGCCCACCAGGAAGGCAGTCATCGGCGCGCCGGGACGCGAGGGGCCGTGGGCAACGGTGGAGATGAGGGCGAGCAGCTCCTTCTCGTGAGCGGCCAGCAGCCCGGGGTCGATCTGGAGCTCAGTGCTGACGGCGCAAACCCACCGTCGCATCTGCTCCATCTTCTCGGTCTCGTCAGCGTGTTCCTTAGCCATGCTGCCCAGGGTAGCGCCGCTACCCCCTGAGTACTCTCGCTACCCCTCGATGACCACCGCTACCCCATGGCGTCCGTCGCACCCCCGTTGCGCGCGCTAAGAGGTAGCGAGCAACGCGATCGGGTAGCGAAGGGCAGGAAGGGGTAGCGTCTAGCGGTCGCCAGCCAGGCGCGCCAGGAGGCGGCTGCGGCCGATTGTCGCCGTGCCGTCGTCATCCAGGCGCACCAGCAGCCACGGCGGAGCCAGTGAGATAAAGGTGTCCGTGACCTCCTCCGGGCTCTCGTTCATGCCGGTGGCGAGCCAGGAGTCGATGATGGCCACGGTGTTGCCCACGTGCTGGGAGACAGCCATGCGCACCCACAGCGGGGAGGGAGGCTGCGCCAGATGGCGGACGAAGTCGGCCACGAAGCTCTCCGCTGCCTCCCCCAGGCGCGAGCGCAGCCGAGCCAGGACCACGGAGCCAGGAGCGTCGAAGACCTGGGCGTAGACCTTCCCATCGCGGTGGATCGCCGTGAGCATCTCGATGTAGACCACGCGCCAGCGCTCCAGGTAGCTCTCGGGATGATCTGCCAGGAGGGAGCCGAGGCGATCGAGATAGGGGTCCAGGGTGGCGATGAGGTGCTCGGCCAAGAGGTCGGCAGGGCTGGCGGCGTGGGCGTAGAAGGCCGAGCGGGAGACGTGGGCCCGGTTGACGAGCTCAGAGACGGTGATCTGCGCGATCGGTTTGCGCCGCGCCAGGCTGAGGACTGCGTCAACCAGTGCGCGGCGGGTGCGCTGGTAGCGCGGATCGTCCTGGGAGGCACTCACGGTCAACGTCCTGTCCTGGAGCTGATTCAGGTTGTCGGCAGGGTATACGCAAGGGTGACGTTCGCGAACACCTGACCGGCTGGCGAGAAGTAAGGGTACCCAAAGATGATGTCATTGCAGGCAAAACGAAGGGTCGACCCGCGAACTAAACGACACACGTCCGTTAGTCCTATCGTGGATGCAGTTTCTCATCACGACCGATCTCCCCGGAGGCATCCATGACGGCTTCGCCCGACTCGTCCGCCACTGCGGTCGAGGCTCCTTCGTCGGCCGCTCAGCGCGGTCCGCGCCCCTCGCGACGATCCTTCCTCACCTGGTCCTCCGTCGCCGCCGGCACGGCCGGACTGGTGGCCGCCACGGACCTGGGCATGCCGAGCACCGGCACCCCAGCCAGCGCGGCCGAGGTCGAAGGCATGGAGGGCGTCGATACCACCATCCAGTCCGCTTGCGTAGTCAACTGCGGTTCACGCTGCCCACTGCGCCTGCAGGTCAAGGACGGCACGGTGGTACGCGTTCTGCCGGACAACACCGGCGATGACTCGCTGCTAAACCGCAACATCCGCGCCTGCAACCGCGGCCGCAACATGCGCGAGCGCATCTACTCCCCTGACCGTATTAAGGCTCCGCTCAAACGCAAGGAGGGGACCAAGCGCGGTGAGGGCCAGTGGGAGGAGATCTCCTGGGACGAGGCGATCGACCTGCTGGCTGAGAAGCTGAAGTACACCATCGACACCTACGGCAACCAGGCCGTCTACAAGAACTACGGATCGGGCGTGTGGAACGCTGCCATCGCCTACTCCGGTGGCTGGCCGCGCCTGTTCAACTGCCTTGGCGGGTTCCTGGGCTATTACGGCAACTACTCCTACGGCACGCTGATGCAGGCAAGTTATGCCATGTTCGGCACCGAGGAGCAGTTCTCCAACTCTATCGAGGAGACCATCACCAACGGTGAGATCTGCGTGCTGTGGGGCAACAACCCCGTGGAGCGGCGCATGTCCGGCGGCGGGGTGTACTTCACGATCACCAAGATGCGTGAGGCCGGTATCAAGGTCATCGTCATCGACCCGCGCTACTCAGACACCGCACTGTTCGCCGATCAGTACATCGCGATCCGCCCGGGAACCGACGTCGCCCTGGCCGCAGGCCTGGCGCACGTGATGATCTCGGAGAACCGCCAGAACCAAGAGTTCCTGGACACCTACTGCCTGGGCTTTGACGAGCAGCACATGCCTGAGGGCGTGCCGGCCGGCAGCTCCTACCGTGCCTATGTCATGGGCGAGGGCGAGGACGGCGTAGAGAAGACCCCACAGTGGGCCTCCAAGATTACCGGCGTTCCGGTGGACGTCATCATCAATCTGGCACGTGAGCTGACCAGCGGCCGCAAGGTCAACCTCACCCAGGGCTGGGGTCCGCAGAAGCACGCTAACGGCGAGAACCAGTGCCGTGCGATCTACACCATCGGCGCCATGATTGGCCAGGTCGGCCTGCCCGGTGGAGGAACCGGCGGCCAGGAAGGCTACTACTGGCCGGTCACCAGCTGGCTGCCCACCCTCGACAACCCCGTTGAAGCCAAGATCTCCTACTACACCTGGCCTCGCGCCATCGAGGACGGCCCGTCGATGACGGCGAAGAACTTCGGCGTCCAGGGCGCAGAGAAGCTCGACTCCTCGATCAAGTTCATGCTCAGCTACGGCGGCAACATGCTCGCCTCTCAGCATGGGGACATCAACTACCTGCGCGAGCTCCTCACGGATGAGACCAAGTGCGAGTTCATCGTCTCGATGGACAACCAGATGACCCGCTCGTGCGAGCTGTCCGACCTGGTACTGCCCGACACCACCACCGCCGAGCGCTTCGACCTGGTCCCCAGCGAGTACACCGGGGACATGGCCTACCTCATCAGCACCAACCAGGCCATCGAGCCTCTGTACCAGGCCATGGACGCCTACGAGGTATGCAAGCGGGTAGCAGACAAGCTCGGCGTACGTGAGCAGTTCACCGAGGGCAACGAGACTATGGAGGACTGGGCCCGCCAGATCTACGAGGCCGACGCCGCTGACAACGCCGACCTCGGTTTCCCCGCCACCTATGAGGAGTTCACCGCCCAAGGCGTACACCGCTACCACAACCCCGAGGGGCTGACGGTGGCCCTCAAGGACTTCCGTTCCGACCCGGTAGCCAACCCGCTGGACACCCCCAGTGGCAAGATCGAGATCTTCTCGACCAAGATGTGGCAGGCCAAGCAGGAGTGGACCATCGAGGACCCACGCGAGGGTGACGTCATCGACGCAATCCCGGTCTACCGCCCCTACTGGGAGGGCGCCGAGGATACCGAGACACGCAAGAAGTACCCGCTGCAGATGATCTCCCACCACTTCAAGGGCCGCACTCACTCGACCTACGGCAACCTACCGCGCAACGTCGAGGCCCACCCGCAGAAGATCTGGATCAACCCCATCGACGCCGCAGAGCGAGGCATCACTAACGGCGACCAGATGGACGTCTTCAATGACCGCGGCCACATCCGCTGCCAGGCCTACGTCACGCCGCGGATCCTGCCGGGCGTCATCGATGTACCCCAGGGCGCCTGGCTCAAGCTCGACGAGGAGGGAATCGACCACGGTGGCGCTGCCAACATGCTCTATTCCGCTCACGTAACCCCCTATTCCAAGGGAAATCCCCAGCAGACGGCCCTCGTGCAGGCTGCTAAGGCACCCACCGCCTGACCGACCCCTTCTGACCAGGAGCATGACGAACAATGTCTGACAGCTTCACCGAGGCCGGAGCTGACTACGGCTTCTACTTCAACCAGGCGGTGTGCAATGGCTGCAAGGCCTGCCAGATCGCCTGCAAGGACAAGCACGACCTGCCCGTGGGCGTGACCTGGCGCCGCGTGGTGGAGTACACGGGTGGTACCTGGCAGACCACCGAGGACACCTACACCCCCAACGTCTTCACCTACTACACCTCGGTGTCTTGTAACCACTGCGAGAACCCGGTGTGCATGGAGGTGTGCCCGACCACCGCCATGTCCAAGCGCGAGGACGGCACGGTCTACGTGGACCAGTCCAAGTGCGTGGGCTGCCGCTACTGCCAGTGGGCCTGCCCCTACGGCGCCCCGCAGCTGGACCCGCGCAGCGGCCACATGTCCAAGTGCGACCTGTGCTACGACTACCGCTCCACGGGCCAGGACCCTGCCTGCGTATCCGCCTGCCCCTCACGCGCCCTGGACTGGGGCCCGATCGAGGAGCTGCGCGCCAAGCACGGCGACCAGGCCGGCATCGCCCCGCTGCCTGACCCGTCTATCACCCGCCCCCACCTGGTCATCCACCCTCACCGCGACGCCCAGTCGTGGGACGAGGGCACCGGATCCATCGCGAACCCGAGGGAGATCTGATGAACACCGCCGAGCTCCCCATGATCCTGTTCACGGTCCTGGCACAGATGTCCGTGGGCGCTTTCCTCACCCTGGGCCTCGTCCAGGCCGACGGGCTCATCCGCAAGCAGCCCACAGCCGCGACCGACCGTGTGACCCGGGCGGCGCTGTTCGCCGTCGGCCCCCTGCTGGTCCTGGGCTTCTTCGCCGCCTTCTTCCACCTGGGCGACCCCTTCCACGCCGTCAACACCCTGCGTCACGTGGACAGCTCATGGCTGAGCCGCGAGATCCTCTTCGGCGTGCTCTACGGCGGCCTCGGCTTCGTCTACACAGCCACCGAGTGGCTAGGCAAGGGCAGCCGGGCCCTGCGCCAGGCGCTGGCCGTCCTCACGGCGCTGGCCGGCGCGGCCCTGCTGGTGTCCATGATCTGCGTCTACTACTCGGTCCCGACTATCCCGGCCTGGCACACCCCGGCCACCTGGGCCCTGTTCCTGGGCTCGGCCTTCTTCACCGGCCCCCTGGCCGTGGCGGTCGCCCTGCTCCTGGCCTGGACCCAGCAGCGCAAGCGCGAGGCCGACGGTGCCGCGAGCCTGTGGGCCCGCACGCTCTCCACCCTGCAGGTGACCAGTGAGGACATGCTGGACGAGACCGCCTCCGGCCTCATCGCCCGCGCGATTCAGCAGGTCTCGGTGCTCGCCTCCGTGGCCGGCGCGGTGCTGCTGGTGACCTACCCCTTCTACCTGCTGCACCTGTCTGGCTCCGAGGACGCCGCCTCTGCTCACGTCCTGGACTGCCTGACCCACAGCCCGCTGCTGGCGGTGCGTCTGGTGATCCTGGCCGCCGTCGTGGTCCTCGTGCGCTTCGTGGCCTACCGCCGCGCCAAGGCGCCCGAGCACCCCTCGACGGCGCTGGTGTGGACGATCGTGGTCGCCTACGTCCTGGCCATCGTCACTGAGCTGGCCGGCCGCGTCATCCACTACGAGGGCCTCTACCACGTGGGTCTCAACACCCTGCAGTCCGGGCTCGGCGGCTGAGCCGCTCCACCCGGTACCGGCTCGTCCCTCAGCCTGCTGACGACGACGCCGAACCACCACACGCTGTGCCCACGAGTGCGCCGCCCGATAGGGCACACTCGTGGGCACCGTGACATGACGACACCGACACCCATCACCTGACCACCCCTGCCCCACGCCACTCGGAGACCGCATGAACCCCGACCTGCTTGACCGCTGCGCCGCCGCACTCACCGTCCTGGCCCGCCTTCAGCTCACGCCACCAGACGAGGAGACGATGGACCAGGTGGCCGGCCTCGCTGGGCAGTGGCCGTTGTCAGGGCTGCCGCAGGAGACCCCCGACGCCCAGCAGGCTCGCGAGAACGGCTGGCAGCTCCTGAAGACCTCTCGCCGCGACGGCGAGAGCGCTGAGCATGTCCGGGACGATCAGGACCGCCTCTACGGCATCACCGCACGCGCCCTCATTCCTCCCTATGAGTCCGTGCATCGCAACACCGACGGACTGATTTTTGACGCAGCCACTCTGGACGTCCGCTCGATGTACCGGCGCGCGGGCCTGCGCGCGCCGGCGCTGGGCCGCGAGCCTGACGATCACCTGGGCCTGGAGCTGGACTTCCTCGCCCACTGCTGCACCGCTGCCCTGGACGCCCTGGAGCGCGGCGAGGAGGACGTGGCCGACTCCTACCTCGCGGTGGCTCAGGAGTTCACCCAGGAACATCTGCTCACCTGGGCTCCCGCCATCCTCGAACGCGCGCGCGGCGCCTCACGCACGCGGTGGATGCGGGGCCTGGAGGAGCTGACCCTGGCCACCGTCCTCACTTTTGCCCAGGCCATCGGCGCCGGCGCCCCAGCGCAGGCCGACGAGGGTGGCTACGCGATCATCGCTCACCACCCCAGTATCCCCAGCACCCCTGCTCCTGGTGCCCCTGCACCATCAGTCCCTGAGGAGACCGCATGACTGCCCCTGACAGCTTCGACCCCTTCAGCGCCCCGGCACCCGACGACCTCCCGGCTCGCGCCACCCGGCTAGCCACCGCCTGCGCCGTCGTCTCCATGCTTGCGGCCAACCCGCCCTCGCCTGTGCTGCGCGAGAACCTCCACGAGGGCGCGATGACCCAGCGCTGGCCCCTGCGCGACGCCGCCTCGCTGGCCGGCGCCGAGGAGCTCGGGGCGGCGGCCCACGAGAGCCCACAGGCGCAGGAAGCGGACTGGCGCGAGCTCATCGGACCGGCCTCCGTGACCCGGCCGGTTTTGAGCGCCCTTGTTCCCCAGGCGCCGCCGGCCCCGGCCGAGGCTGAGGCTGCGCTGCCCTCACCCTCGCACCTGGCGCTGCTGCCGCACGATCACCTGGCCGTAGTCCTCTCGCGCACCGGCTCACTGGCCGTGCGCGCGGTCGCGCAGCCCGCGCCGTCGGCTCAGGCCACGGCCTTCGTGGCCACCGTGCGCCATCTCCTGACGCCTCTGGCCCCTGCGGTCAGCCAGGTCCTGCGCGCCCAGGCCGCCACCCACCTCTTCCACGGGGTCGCCAGCCTGCTCGACGGTATCGCGGCTGAAGCCTCCAGCCTGGCCGAGGCGGTGCAGGCTCGAGGCGCCGAGGGCCGATGACCTCGCCGACCTCCTCCCCAGCCCAGGCCGAGCCCAGCTGCGTGGACGCGGCCGCCCTAATGCGCTGGGGGCGCGCCACCGAGTCGGTCGAGGTCGTGGTGCTGGCCTGCCACGACGCCTCCCCCGCGCCCGGCCCGCACGGCACCGCCGTGGTGCGGTGGCCGGGCTGCCTGGACGAGCAGGCGCTGGGCCTGGTTCCGCAGCTGCTGGCCGACGGCGTGCGCAGCCTTCGACTGCGGTGGTGCCCCACTCACGGGCCGACGCCGTCGTCATTGCCCGTGTGGCGCCAGGTCCTCGGCGAGCTGCTTGAGACGGAGCCCGCGGCGGGCCGGAGCCTGCGCCATGGTCCGGTCCTGCGCGCCGAGGCCGCCCCGCTGCCGCGCCGAGCGCTGGTGGGCGCACGTCTCGACGGGGTCCTCGACCTCGCCCTTGACGAGCAGGCACGCCTCATCCAGTCACTGCGGCTCCTGTACGCCCAGGACCGCATTGACGACCCCAGTGCCGCCCTGGCCGAGCTACCCGCCGCCGGGCGGGTACTGACCGCATCCGACTGCACCCTGTGCGCCGCCTGCACCTGGGCGTGCCCGCATGGCGCGCTGGAGATGGCCGACGCCGACTCGGGCCTGCGCGGGCTTGTCCAGGACCTGGCCGCCTGCCGCGGATGCCAGGCCTGCGTGGGAGCCTGCCCGGTTGACGCTCTGCACGCCGGGGTGACGGTGAGCCTGGCCCAGGCCTGGCAGGCCGAGGTCACGGTACTTGCCGCTGACCGGCCTCGTACCTGCCGGCGCTGCGGGGCGCGCTACAGCCAGGAGGTCGGGAGCCTGGCGGCCCACGACGTCACCCGGCCCGCGACCGCCAGCCTCGCCCCGGCGCCGGGCGGCCAGGACGAGGACTCCGGGCTGTGCCCGTTGTGCCAGGTCCGCGAGCGCTCCCCCTTCCTCACCGAGCTGCCGCCTGAGGCTGAGCGCGCACTGCCGCCGTCGGTCCTCGCCGCGATCCGCCGCTCGCGAGGCCTGTCCTAGCCTCGTCAACCTGCGAGTGTGCAGGTACGTCCGTGAGTGTGCGCCTTGGGGCTGCTCACTCATGGACGCACCTGCACACTCGCGGTCGCGAGCCCTCTCCGCTCCAACTCGTGCCCTTGGTCCTGTAGACAGCCCCCGCAGAGCTGTGCCGTGATGAGTGG
>NZ_DS999574.1:646014-656981 GCF_000159035.1 Actinomyces urogenitalis DSM 15434 | reverse complement strand
TCATCGTCGATCAGCACCCGCTTGCCCTCAGTCACGATCGCGTCGTTCGCGGTGTTCCACGCGACCCCCAGACCCGCGGCGACCCGCGCCACCGTCAAGTGCTCGCACACGATCCCCTCAAGAGCCCACCGCAGCCCGCGCCGCGACAACCTCGCCCGAGGCTCGCCCGCCTTGCTCGTACCCTGACGCCACACGTGTCCACACCCCGTGCACCGGTACCGGCGAATCGTCACCTCCGACACGGTCGGCCGCCAGCCGATCGGCTCGTGCGCCAAGCGCCGCACCACGGTGTCACGCGGCTTACCCTCACAACCGCACCGGCGACACCACTGATCAGGATCGCGGACCCGGCACGCCAGCACCGCACGGTCCGGCTCAAGACGTTGCCCAGTGACCACCAGGCCAAGCTCATCCACACAGCACAACGTGGTCACATCGGGACGGCAGAAGGTAACGCCAGGCATGTCGAGGTCTTCTGGACGGGCGGTGTAGGAACTCCCATCATCAGGGGACCTCGACCCACACCACCACAAGACACCCCACCCACCCCTACACCCTCAACCGTGAAGAGTCCCTTTCGCGAGGGTGGGTTCGGCGGATCCGGGCGCACCGGACTGCATACCCCGCGCGTGCGGGGTCTCATCGACGACGGCGCCGTGTCGTCTCCCTCATCGTGCCGCGTCCCCGTCCTCGTCGGGAAGGAGCACCCGCCCGCCTGTGGACGACGGCGGAGGGGAGGCGCGCCTGTGGACGGAAGTCTCCTCCGTTACCGCGCCCCATTGCAGCGCATCAACGAGGGCGCAGCCGCGCGCCGACCTCGCCTCAGGCCGTCGGCCCGCGCCTCGCTCTGGAGGAGAACGCGAATAGGAGCGCCTAGATGTCGCGCTCCCGCTCGGGGCGCTCGCGCCGGTACGGATTCGCGTTGAGGGCGGTGACGATGAGCCCCCAGTAGAGGCCGAGAAGGAGCGGCCACGTGATGTACGCCGAGAGTTGCGCGTCCACAACGCGAAGGCCGCGAGCGTTGTGAAGTAGACAAGCAGGGTCTTCGACATCCGCGCCTGCACACGCGTCTTGAGGGCTTCCCACGAGTAGAGCACGGCATCCCTCCCCTTCGACGGCATCGATGGGTCTACCTGCACCCTCGCTCGCAGCGGACATGATCCGGACCTCACGCGCGAGGTCGCGCGCTTCACGAACAACCCTGTATGGTAATGCAAGCCATTCTCATTATCGCTAGAAGGTTCGTCATGCGCGCCACCCACCGCGGGATTCATCCCCTCCTCGCCCTGTTCACCGCGCTCTTCACCCTTGCGCTCTTTGCTACGCCGACGATCGCCACGCCCGCCCCACAGAGCGGAGAATCAACGACGAAAGTGCTCCTCACCCGCGGGCATGCCGACGTCTTCGCCCTCGTCCCCAACGGGCCGACGATCTCCCTCGTCACCAAAGAGGACGTCACTACCCCGGGCGCGCCGACCTACCACAACCCCGCAAAGCTGATCCTCGGCGTCACCGACGCCGCGAAGACGAGCGCGACCGAAAAGATCGAGGGCGTTGGAACCGCCGGCTACGCACTCCCCCAGTCCGAGAATCCCGCGCTCCTATGGCCCGGTTGGGACTCGAACGCCCTCGCACCTCTGCGCCCAACCGCGATCCGCCTCGTCATCGACGAGGTCTCCGGGCCTGGCCGCATCCTCCTGTGGCGCTCGGCTGCATTCGGCGCGACCTCCCCGATCTTCGAGCAGGGCTCCCTTGAGGCCGCTCCCGGGCGCTCGATCCTCCAGAGCGCACCCGCCCACGAGCACGCGAACTGGCTCTTCACAGCCGCGGGCACCTACTCTCTCACTCTCCACGGCGAGGTCGATACCCCCAAGGGGCGCCTCGTCTCCGACCCGGCCGCCTACACTTTCGCCGTGGGCGCCACCGCGATCGCGCAGGCCACCCCCGGAGCGTCGGCTCCCGTCGAGCCGTCGACGCCCAGCACCGGATCGACCCCGCCCCCCGCGCCAGCGCCTCAGTCCACCGCCCCCCAAGCGCCCGTACAACCAGCCGCCGAGCAGTGCCTCCCCACCCCCGTCACCTCGAACGGGAGTGGTACGGCAGTCGGCGGATCCCACACGATCCGCGCGAACACCCACGTCCACCCAAACTGGGTTTTCACCGCCCCCGGCGTCTACAAAGTCTCGATCACCCAGACCACGACCCTGAAGTCCGGTGCCCGCGTCTCGACTTCCGACATCCTCTCCTTCAACGTCGGCGGTGCCGGAAACGCCGACTCCGGCCACTTCGACATCGGGACGAGTGCCAGCCCCTCGTCGATCTCCATGCTCGTCAAAGACGACCGCTCGCAGCCCGCGCGCTGGGTCGCCCCTTCCTCTCTCGTCTTCGGACTTGGCTCCGCAGCCGAGACGACTGCACCCGCCGGTATCGAGTTCATCGCGAAGCAGGGTCAGAGGATCTGGATGATCTCCTCAAGCCAGGTCCCCTCCGTCCCGTGGCTCGGCGCAAACACGATGCACCCCAGCCTCTTCGCCCGCACGACCGGCGATGTCACCTGGACGCTCAACGGTGTCTCCGGCCCCGGTTCACTCGCCGTCTTCGAGTCCGGCAACTTCGGCTCACTCGTCGGCACCCGCTGGTTCGGCGGCATCGGCTCAGGCTCGACGACCGTCTACGTCGGCCGCACCGCCGACGGGCGCCCCTGCGAACTCGACCAGGCGACGATCGATCGTCTGCGCGCCGAGGGTAAGATCGTCGATGGCTCGGCCCTTCCCGGCGGTCTCGCGACGACCGGCGCGCGCGCCGCCATCCCGGTCGCCCTCGCCTCGCTCCTCGCCCTCGCTGGGCTCGCCGCACGACGGTGGGCAAGAAGGTGAGGCGCACCCGAGCGCGTCGCTCTGGGAGTGCCTTCGCGCTCTCCCTCCTCATCGGCGCTTCTTCGCTGCTCCTCGGCGCGTGTGCCCCCGCCCTCGCGAACGGCGGAGCCTCTGCCGAGGAGACTCCCGGCGCGCGATCAGAGTCCGTTGCACCTAGCAGTGGCGATGTGGCCGATGACGGGTCGCAGCCTCGGATCGTTGCGACGACGCCGATCATCGCCGATCTCGTGCGCGCGGTCGCCCCGCGAGCGCGCATCGCGACGCTCGTCCCCGCAGGCGTTGATCCGCACTCCTTCGAGCCTTCGATGGCGGCCCTCCGCGACATCGCGCACGCCGACATCGCTTTCTCCAACGGGCTGCTCCTTGAGCAGAGCGCACTCACCTCCTCCATTGACGCGAACCTCCCAAAGGGCGCCCAGCACGTCGCTCTCGGCGAGGAGTCCGTCCCCTTCGGTGCGCGTCCGATTCCCCTCGTCGAGGATCTCTCTCTCGCGACGATCTGGCTCGGGCTGCGCGTCGACGGACGCGCCTCAACCGACTCGACCGTCTCCTTCGAAGCAGTCTCGGCGACGGGCCCTGGCGACCTCGCCGCCTTCACGACCGGCACCTTCGGTGAACCGCGCCCGTGGATCGCCTCGAAGGATGGGATCGACTCGAACGACCGCGTCGAGCTCCCGACTAACGCTCACACCCACATGTCGTGGGGTTTCACTGATCCCGGTGTCTACTCCCTCTCTCTGCGGGCGACGCTCCACTCGCCGACGGGCGACACTCCGCTCGGTGAAAAGACTCTTGTCTTCGCCGTCGGCATCGACCCGCACTCCACCGGGCGGAGCGTCCTCGACTCCGGGCACGCCGATCTCACCGCGAAGCTTGAGGGCTCGATGACCCTGCGCGCAGACGCCCCCGCAGGCGACCTCGACCCCGACCGGATTGTCATCGCCGTCCCGGACACGACGACGACCACGATCCCCGACAACCGGTGGCGATTCCTCGCCGAACCCGGTGCCTCCGCTCGAATCCTCGCCCAGGCCGTGATCGGAACCCACGTCCACGGTGAGATCGACCCGCACATGTGGCACGACGTGAAGAACGCCATTGCCTACACTGACCTCGTCGCCGAGCGCCTCGCAGCCCTCGATCCCTCGCACGCGGCCGAGTATCGGGCGAACGCCACCGCCCGCGACGCCGAACTTGAGGCCCTCGACCGGTGGATCCGCGAAGTCGTCGCCACCATCCCTGAGAAGAGCCGTGCCCTCGTGACCGCGCACGACTCCTTCGGTTACTACGCGAAGGCCTACGGGCTGCGGATCGGTGGGTTTGTCGCACCGAACCCGTCCCTTGAGCCCTCGGCTCTCCAACTCGCCAATCTGACGCGCGTCCTTGAGCAGACGCCAGCCGCCGGAGTCTTCCTCGAACCAACCTCCCGCTCCCACCTCGGCGAGCTCGTCGCACTCGCGCACACGACCGGTAAGTCCGTCTGCTCGCTCCACTCCGACACGCTCACGGACGAGGTTCCCACCTACCTCGACCTCATGGTGTTCAACACGCGCTCGATCAAGTCCTGCCTCGACCCCGCCTCGCTGCCCGCCTGGCCCTTCGAGTCGGAGGCACCCATCCCGAATCTCACCCGAGGAGACCAGTGAAACTCACGCTCGCACTCGCGCTCGCCGCCACGGCTCTCATCGCCGTTGCCCCCGCCTCGCTCGCCGCAGACACGACGACGCAGGACCCTTCCCTCACCCAGGTCGTCGAGTCGAACGAGACCGTCGCCCCCGAAGGTACGCCTGTCGAGATCTCCGCCGGACACGTCGATCTCGGACCGAAGTTCCTCGACGGCGCGTGGACCTTCCTCGCCCGCGACGACTCTGATCAGACGCCGACCTGGCGCCACCTTGACGACGTCGTCCTACGCGTCTCCGACGCCGCGAAGCTCGAACTCCCCGCCGACGACCAGTACTCTTTCATCTCGGCGAACGGCCCGGTCTGGGCCGTCCCCCAGTCCGAGATCGCCAACGTCGTGTGGCTCGGCTGGAACACCCAGGACCCCGAGGTCGTCGGCAGACTCGCCCAGGGCGCGACCCTCGTCTTCGAGGGACACGAGGGCGAGGGGGACTTCCACGCCTTCGTCCAGGCCGGAAACTTCTCCGGCCCCCAAGAGCTGTGGAACTCGACGAAGCCGAACTCGCAGCCGATCCACGTTGACGCAAACACGCACACCCACGCGAACTGGGTCTTCACGCAACCGGGGATCCACCTCATCCGCCTCAGCCTCCAAGCCCAGCTCACCGACGGCACCACCGTCGAGGACACCCGCGTCCTCCGCTTTGCCGTCGGGGACGCCGCCGACGCGCAGAAGGCGCTCGAAGCCCAGTGGACTGTCTCGAACGCCCCTGAGGCACCCGCTCCCGTCGACTCGCCGTCACCCCTCGACCGCTCGACCGTGCTCCCGCTGTGGATCGCCGCGGGGCTCGGCGTTGCAGCCCTCGTCCTTGTCGCGCTCGTCCTCTTCGCCCGTCGCCGTGGCCACGAGCGCGAGCGGGTCGCTGAAAGGATCGTCGAGGGCGGGGCTTCCGGCTCCATCGAGCCGAAGCCGGAAGCGTCTGATGATGCCGACGACCGGGGGTCTCAGCGATGAGCCGCGCACTGGAGGTGTCCGGCCTGCGCGTCGACCTTGGCGGGCGGACGATCCTTGAGGATGTGTCCCTTCGGGTCGACGAAGGCGAGCTTGTCGGCCTCATCGGACCGAACGGGGCTGGCAAGACGACGCTCATGCGCGCGATCATGGGACTCGTCCCCTACCGCGGGAGCATCGAGGCGAGCGGCTCGGTCATCGGCTACGTCCCGCAGCGCCAGGACCTCGACTGGAACTATCCGATGAGCGCCGCCCAGCTCGTCGCGACCGCCTTCACCGGGCGACGTCGCGCACCTCGAGGCGCGGCGCGCCTTGAGGCCGTCTACCGGGCTCTCGATGCGGTCGGCATGTACGCGTACCGCAACCGGACGATCAACGAGACCTCGGGCGGTCAGAAGCAGAGGATCCTCGTCGCCCGGGCGCTCGTTGCCTCGCCGCGTCTGCTCCTCCTCGATGAGCCCTTCACCGGGCTTGACCACCCGAATCAGGACGCGCTATCGCGCCTCTTCGTTGACCTCACCCGTTTAGGAGTCGGAATCCTCATGTCGACGCACGACCTCGGGCAGGCCGTCGATATCTGCCACCGACTCGTCATGCTCAACGGGACCGTGAGGGCCGAGGGCGAGCCCTCCACCCTCTGCTCGCCGGAGCCGTGGATGGAGACCTTCCGCGTCTCTAAAGACTCCGCGCTCCTGCGCTCCCTCGGGATGGTGCGCCGATGAGCCTCCTCGACTTCCTCTCCGACCTCGCAAACCCCTCGCTCGCTTTCCTCCCAAGGGCGCTCCTCATCGCCGTCCTCTCCTCACTCGTCTGCGGTCTCGTCGGCGCGCACGTCGTCTTGCGCGGACTCTCCTTCGTCGGCGATGCACTCTCACACGCCGTATTCCCCGGAATCGCGATTGCCTTCGCGCTCCAGGGGTCGATCCTCCTGGGAGGAGCCGCAGCCGGGATCCTCGTCGCGATCCTCATTTCCGTCTTCTCCCAGAACCGCCGGGTCGGCGAAGACTCCGTTATCGGCGTCTTCTTCGCTGCCGCTTTCGCCCTTGGCCTCGTCGTCGTCGCTCGAACACCCGGCTACACGGGGTCCCTTGAGTCGCTCCTCTTCGGGTCGCTCACCGGCGTGACGAATACCGATGTTCTCATTTCCCTCGGGGCGTGCGTCGCGATCGGCATCGCCCTCGCGGTCTTTCACGACCGGATCGTCCTCGTCAGTGTCGACCGTGATTTCGCGATTTCGACGGGCCTGCGCGTCGGGCGCATTGATGTGCTTCTCCACCTCGCCATCGCGACTGCCGTCGTCGTCTCCATCCAGACGATTGGGAACGTCCTCGTTCTCGCGCTCCTCGTCGCTCCCGCGGCGACCGCGCGACTCCTCACTGACCGTGTCGTCCCCATGATGCTCATCGGCCCGGCCATCGGCGCCGTCTCTGCCTTCCTCGGCATCTGGGCCTCCTGGTCGCTCGACATCCCCTCGGGCGCGGCGATCGTCCTTGTCGCGACCCTCCTCTTCGTCCTCGCCCAGCTCCTCTCGCCCGGGCGCGGACTCCTCCTTCGCGCCCGACCGGCGGCGCAGACCACAGAAAGGACACTCGCATGAGGACCCTTCCGTTCACCGGCCTCCTCACCGCGGCCGCCCTGCTCGCCACACCGATACTCGTCGCGCCCACGGCGCACGCAACCCCGTCAGAGACGGTCTCTCCCACGGACTACGCCTCAGGCCCGACCAACGCCGAGGCCTCGCCCTCCTCCCCCGGAGCGCCTGACGATCCCGAACACCTGCCCGGAGAGGCCGGCTACGGGGACCTCGTGCCCGCCGACCTCACGGTTCCTGCGGGCTCGCCCGGCGCCGACCCGGAGGCGACCCCCGGGCCCGACGGTCGCGTTCCCCACGTGTGCGCTGGCCGCAAGCTCCTCCATCACGCGCACGTTGACGCCGCCTACGTCACCCGTGTCGACCAGACCTTCACCGTTACCGTTGTCGACGGGCGCAAGGTCGTCAAGGACCCGAACTCCGTCTGCGTCCGACTCGCCCCCGACGCGCGCTCCTCCGACTCCCAGGAGGTCTCGCGCATGGTCGTCCCCTCGGGTGGCCTCTTCGACTTCATTGGTAAGCCCGGCGACATCGTCTGGCGCGCCCCTCAGGAGCAGATCGATAACTGGCGGTCCGTCTGGGCTGGCATCGGTGCCTTCGACACGGCGCACGAGGTCGCCCAGCCCGAAGGGATCCTTCTTGACGAGGTGAAGCTCTCGATCGCGAACTCCTCCGGGCCTGGAGCCGTCGAGGTGTGGCGCACCGTCGGCACGAATTCTCTGACCCGAGGGCTCTCTTCCGACCCCTCGCTTGCGCCACTCTCCCTCCAGGCTGGCTCCCACGGCCACTGGAACTGGACCTTCTCGAAAGCGGGCGTCTACCGGCTCGACATGGTTGCTTCCTACACGTCCACCTTGTCCCAGAGAGCCGTTAATTCCTTGCCCTCGACCATCACGTGGCTCGTCGGCTCTGACGACGAGGTCGGCCTGCCCGAAGGCACCACGACCTCCCTCACGCCGATCAGAACGACCGCCGAGCAAGTGAAGGAGAAGATGATCGCCTCCGGCGAGCTCTCCACCGAGGAGACGCCCGCCGAACCCGAGCCACCCTTCACCCAGGCCGAGGCCCGCAAGCAGATCGAGGCACTCTTCGGCTCTGCCGCGAAGGCGCCAGCCTCGCCCTCGTCCCCCTCCCACTACGTCTACACGGGATCTTTCAAAGACGATGTGCGGGCTGGCATGCCGATCAAGCGAGTGACCCTTGAGGTGAGCGCGAACGGCAAGCCTGTCCCCGGGGAACCGATCCTCGAGATCCCTGACTCACTCAAGCAGACAACCGCCGACGGCGACCGCTGGGTTTTGCCTGCCTCCGGCGAGCACGGATCGCTCGGATTCGACTTCACCGGAATGCCCGCCGATTTGCGCTCCGGGCCAGCCGTTTACTCCGTCGACACCTTCGACGGCCCCAAGGGCGGCCGCTACATCGCGGGGACCGTCACCGACGGGGCGATGAACGTCACCCTCGATACGACGCGCGACCCCAACCGTGGCTTCACCGTCGATGCAGCCGCAGTTCCCCTCGCCCACGTCTTCACGAAGCCAGGCGTCTACACCGTCGGTTTCAACATCGAGACGCGCGACAAGGACGGGAACTTCTCCTACAAGTCCCGCTCCGCTCACTTCGTCGTTGGCGATGCTGCGATCTCGGCGCTGCGCGCGATCACCGCGGAGAACAACGGCGAGACGCCCTCACCCTCACCCTCGCCGAACCCTGCGGACCCGGGTGCTGACGCGCCGCCGAGCGGTGGCGCTCAGCCCAGCAATCCCTCGACACCCGATCCCGGCGACTCGGCGATCCACATCATCACCGAAGGCCACATGGATCAGGCGATGTCCCTGAAAGACGGAAAGGCGGAAGTCTTCGTCGATGACACCGCCGACCCGCGTCACCCCGTCCACCGTGCCTCCGGAACCTTCGCCTACGCCGTCCCCGACTCGACGCATGCGAAAATCCCCGCCGGCGCGAAGGGCTACAGCGAACTCGCCGCTGCGGCGCCCGAGGGCGTGTGGAGCCTGCCCGAGACCCAGCTCGAGGGTATCCCCTGGGTCGGCTTCTCAACCCAGCGGGTCGACTACTCGCAGCTCTCAAGCAAGGGCGTCGAGGTTGCGATGAGGAACTTCACCGGCCCCGGTCGCCTCGTCACCGGTATCTCCTCTCTCTTCGAGGGATTCACGCCCCGACTCGACTCGACGAAGCCCGACATGGTCCTCCACTACCTCTTCGGGTCGCACGATCACCAGGCTTTCTACTTCACGAAGCCTGGGCGCTACTCGACCGACTTTGTCTACACCGCGCACCTCGCCGACGGCTCCACCATTGAGAAGACGCTCCATGCGATCTTCCTCGTCGGCGACGAGGCCATCAAGAGGGGCGCTGAGCCAGACCCCGCGCCCGCACCAAACCCGGAGCCTGCGCCGAACCCGGAGCCCGGCGCACCCCTTCCCATCGACGAACTCGTCGCGAAGCTTAACGCCGAGTCCCACCAGAACTGGACGAACCCGAACACCGGTACGCACCGGCCCAGCCAGCCCGCGCCGGGCACCTCCCCGTCAACCGGATCACCGTCCACGGGCTCCCCCTCAGCAAGTGCGAGCACTCCGGCCTCGCTGATCGGGAACCCGACCGCGGCCGGCGCGCGCCTCGGAGAGGGCGCCGGACAGACCGGGACCCCGGTGAGCGGTGGTTCGACCGCGGCCGGCGCGCTGCTGTCGTCGAACTCGGCGGCTGGCGCGGGGGCGGCGAGCTCCGACTCCGACGCATCGGGCGCTTCCAGCGCCGACGGCTCCCAGTCGAGCGGCGTCGAGGGTCTGGACTTCGCGGACTCCGCGCAGTCGGGAGCATCCACGACGCGGGCGCTCGCCAAGCCCACTGCCCCCGTGAGCGCCCTGCTCAACCCCGAGCGCGGGTCCGCCTCGTACGGGAGTGGTTCGGACTGGTGGCAGTGGGTTCTCGTAGGAATCTGTGGCAGCGGACTCGTCGGAGCGGGCGCCTGGGCGCTTCTCCTGCGCAGGCGCGCATCGGTGGGCAAGTAGAGTTCACTGACGCGTCTCCCGGATCAGCTAGCCAGCCCCTGACTGAGTGGAATGCGAGCGGCGGCTCGGACCTTCCCGGTTCGAGCCGCCGCTTCGTCGTCTACTTCTTCGTTTGCGCCTCCGCCTACTTCTTCATCCGCACAAACCGCTAGCGAACTCGGCGCTGGCACTGATTTTGTGATGGCGCTGACTCTGACTTTGACTTTGAGTCTGACTTTGGCACTGGCACAGGCACAGGCTCCACCCGCCTCCGCGTCCCCCAGGCAACACTGGCTCTCCTTTGGTCGAGCTTCTCCCGACGCATTTCAGCCGTCGCGCGTGGGATTAAGCCCGTCTCCGTAGTGGCCGTGGGTTCGCGTCCTACGACACGAGGCGCCTGCAAATCCAGACCCACAGCCCCGACAAACGACCAACAGGGTCTTCGAAGTCAGCGCATGCCCCAACAGCGAAGGATCACAGCACACTTACACCACAAACCGGGACTTGACACAAGACGCCGTGCCCCGCTGTGGTGGGCGGAGCACGGCGCGTTGTGTGGTCTGGCTGGATTAAGCGCGGCGACGCCAGGTCACATACCCACCCGCCAGCAGAAGCAGGGCACTAGCACCCAGCAGAGTCATATCCGCTGAACCTGTCTTGCCTAGCCCACCGTGACCGTGCTGAGCCTTTGACGTAGCTGACGGCTTCTTCGTTTCATCAGACGGTTTCGTCTCATCAGGGGGTTTCGTCTCATCAGGGGACTCTGGCTTAGGCTTGAATGCTAGATCAACTGTGAACACTACGTTCCCGTCGCCATTCACCTCACAAACAGCACCCTCTGGACACTTAAGCGG
>NZ_DS999574.1:643706-645118 GCF_000159035.1 Actinomyces urogenitalis DSM 15434 | reverse complement strand
CGAAGCCACCGGCCCCACAGGCTTGGCTGGGACGGGTGTGTTGACCACACGACCCAGATCCACACTCACGCCCATCCGGTCGATCACAGCAGCCTTGGCCCAACCAGACAGGACGTAGCCCGCCGGCGCCTGGGTCTCCACCACACGGTAGGAACCAGCAGGAACACCCTCGAACACCACCCGGCCGTCCGCGCCACTGGTCACGGTGTCCAGCACCTGCCCGGTAGTGGTGCGCAGCTCAAAGACCGCACCCACCAGAGGCGCACCAGCAGCGTCGGTCTTCACCAACGACACCACACCACGCACCAGCGTGTTCGTCACCGTCAGCCCCTCATCCGCGCTACCGGTGATAGTGGCCTCGTAACCAGCAACCGCATCCTCAACCACCGAGTACACGACCTCCTTACCAGCCTTGTTCACCGGCAGGCCATCGAACACGCCCGCCCACTCATTGGCGGCAGACAGCTCGACACTCTTACCAGTGTCCTCACCGTCAGCCAGCAGACGCACCCTCACACTCTCGGGGCGCAGGCCATGAGCATCATCCAGGTCGTCCCACGCCTTGGTCACGCTCACCGTGCGCACCGCCGGGGTGTGGGTGTTGGTGATCGTGGTGCCCTCGATGCTCTTCTCATACCCCTCAGGCACACCCACCTCGTCCACGCTGTAGGCGATCTCGATGCCCTTGGCGTCGAAGGTCGGCAGGCCGGTGAAGGTGAAGGACCCGTCACCATCTGCGGGCACCTCCACCGTCTTACCCGTGGCGGCACCGTTTGCGAGGAGCTCGACCGTCACGGAGTCGGGCCGGATCCCGTCCTGGTTATCGGCGTCGTCCCACACCTTCTTTCCGGAGACAGAGGTCTTCGGGTTCTCCATAGTGTTCGTGACCGTCCACGAGTCACCGTCCTGCGCGACCTTGACCGTGTAGTCGTGGCCACCAGCCGACAACTTGCCGTTCTCGACGCCCTGCTCGGCCACCGTGTAGGCGATCGCCTTACCCTCAGCCGTGTACTGGTCCAGGCCCTCAAAGATGTGGCTCCAGGAGCCATCCTCAGCGTTACCGTCCAAGGTGACCGGGTCACCAGAGGCCACACCGTCGGCGTACAGCTGCACCAACACGGCCGGAGCCGCGTCAGCGTCAATACCGGCCCAGGCCTTCGTCACCGCGACAGACACCTTCCCAGTGATCGTGTTCGTCACCGTGAAACCACCAGCAGCAGTACCCGAGTAGGCCGTGGAGTAGCCAGACACCTCGTCCTCAGAGACCGTGTAGGCGATCTCCTTGCCGGCCTTGAACTTGGGCAGGCCAGAGAAGGAGCCCTTCCATTCGCTCTCGGCATTCAGCGTCAACGTCTGATTGTCCACGACCTCACCGTCGGCGAGGAGCCTGACCGTCACAGAGTCCGGACGCT
>NZ_DS999574.1:638468-643520 GCF_000159035.1 Actinomyces urogenitalis DSM 15434 | reverse complement strand
GGCCGTCCTGGTTGTCGTTGTCGCTCCAGGTCTTGGCGACCTTGACCGTCGTACGCTCCAAGCTGTTAGCAAGCGAGACAGTCCCGTCCGCCGTGTCCTTGGTCAGCGTCATATCCTGAGCCTGCGCATTGAGAACGTAACCGGTCGGTGCCGTCACCTCCGACACCCGGTAGGTGCCCAGAGGCAGGTGCCCAAACTTCGCCTTGCCGTCAGTACCCGTGGTCACGTTCGTAACCGGCTTGCCGTTGAAGTCGGTCACCGTCTTGCCATCGGTGGTGGTCAGCCTGAACACCGCGCCAGCAAGCGGCTTGCCCGAATCCGGGTTATCGTCCTCACTCGCGGCGGTCTTCGTCACCGTGATCGAACCCGGGTCACCAGTCACCGCAACATTCCTCGTCGCGACACGTGAGGCAGGGTTGAGGGCAAAGCCAGTGGTCTTACCTGTATCACCTTCGATCGTAGCCGCGTCAAGGTTCTGCACCTCCGCACCAGCCTCCGGCGAGGCCGGAACCGCGGTGACGAAGTCCTCGAAGTGGGACTTCTCCGTGTACAGACGGTACTCACCACGCCGGTACACCGGCGCCGAGTACTTACCCTCCGCATTCGTCTCAATCTCAATCTTCGAGCCGTCAGGGTTGAGCACCTCGCCCGGGACACTCTCAGCATCCCGATCCAGGGCGGCCTCGTTGCTCACAAGCGTCAGCGTCCGGTTCGCCAGGGGAGTATCCGTCCCCTCCTCGTAGACCCCATCCTTGTCCTTGTCGAAGAAGTAACGACCATTGACCTCGTACGAGGTGTACCTGGTCTGGACCTTGTTGCCCTCGGAGAAGATCTGCCCGTCGGTAGAGAAGGCTAGCGTGCTCACCGCGACGTCAGCGTTCTCCTCCTCCTCAGGGATGAGGGTGGTGTCGAAGGGGATCTTCGCCGTGGTGTACAGCTTGATCTCCTCCTTGGCCTTGATGACCTCACCAGGCTTGAGGACCAACTTGTAGGCCTTCACCTTCGAGACGTCACCCACCTCCTCCTTGGTGAGCCAGGAACCGTCGCGCAGACCGTTGATGTCGCCCTGGTGGGACTGAGTCTGGTAGTAGACGTCGAACCTCTTGAGCGGCTCGATGTTCTCTTCTTCATCCTCTAGGAACTTCGACAGGGTCACGCCGTAGGTGGAACCACGGTCTCCATACTCACCCGCCTGGTTAGGGGCGATGACCTTGTCACCCTTCTGAGGCAGCACACCAATGACGTGTGCGCTCGTCACGTCGTTGATCGTGTTGTTGAGCATCGTGATGCCGTACCGGTAGTCATAGCCCAGGTCACCAGTCGTGGCCAAAGCCATGGTGTTCAGGTCCATACCTACCTGATGGGTGACGACCATCTCCAACGGCGGAATGTAGTTAATCTGGGAAGCCATGTGAGCAAACAGCTCGGTCGTGTCCCCGTCGTTATCCAGGTCGAGCTCGTCCGCGTAATACTGCGACTCGCCCAACGGCTTGATCTCGTCGTTGTGGTCATACAGGTAGTAGACATCGACCTGATTGTTGCCTCGCTGGGCATACTTTGACACCTCGAGCTTTGGCGCCAGAATCAAATCGTCAAGAACCGTGCTTTTTGGAACAAAGCGGATATCTGAGTAGATGAGTGCTGTCCGACCGGTCCCCTTGTAATTCTCGATAACCTGCGGATTGCGCTTATCTCCCAGCTCCTCATTGTTATAGTCCCCAAACTTTTCTGTCGTACCCGCGTAGCTAAACGCGGGAGGCAGAAGAACGACGGCACCGCCGGTGTACTCCGACAGAGCACCCCAATTGCCATCGCCCGCATATCCGGCGAGAGTGAATCTATAGTCGACAAAAGTCCCCTCGGCCTTAAAGGGAACCGAGACATCGTTCGGCACTCCCATCCTGACGCGCGGCGTAATAGTGTTGATGTTCGTCAGCGCGCCTGGATCCCTCGGCCTGTCCCAGGTCGCTTCCTTGTCATTAACGTCGCGGAAGGTCACCTTGTATCCAGTCCGGTACTCGTGGGGAGCATAGCCAGGTGAGTTGTACTTTGCTTTTTCCTCGACAGTGGGCTGGATACTGGTCAGTATATTCAGCGAGACATTGTCCAGGACAAGAGGATCATCAAACTCGAGCGAAAGCCCCTTGTACTGGCGAGCCGTGTCGTGAATATCAACGACCTGACGGTACTTCAGATTCTTCGCGATAGCGATCTTGGAGCCGTCACCCTTGATGCCATAGAGCGTGTTGCTCGTGCTGTTGACCTGATTGATTGTGGCGTCAGCCTTCTCCTGCCGCTTTGCGTCATCCGCGGACGGCAGATTGTTATTTCTAAAGAAGATGTTATTGATCTGGAACTTTTCGTAGTAGGTGTTCCCCTGCTCGCCCGCCTGAATCTTCTCCGGAATGTCCAGATAGTCCTCGTAGGACACGATCTTGTTGACAGCCCCACCGTCAGGGTTGGTAGGAGACGAGCCATTATTGGTGTTATTCAGGTCCGTGTTGTAGTAGAGACCAATCTGGGACTGGTCATTGCCCAGACGATCGGAGATGACGCCGTTTCGAATGGTGTAATTACCTCCCAAAAGGTTGAGCGGTTGCTCATAGCTGCCTCCACCTAGGTAGATATCACTAGCAGTTGCCCAGCTATTACGATACATCTTTGAGGTACTAAATGTACCCGCTCCCTGGTAAACTTCCTTTTCTACCAGCAGGTGAGCCGTCGACGAATAGAACTTGTTCTCACTGTCCAGACCTTGGTCCATGATGAAATCAATGGGAATGTTGACCAGCTTCGCATTGCGCTCTTCAATGCTGTCTTTACTGCCATCCCAGTAGGGAACATTCTTCAGACGAAGATAGACATCACTCACATAAGATCGTCCGAGTCGATCCCAACGCCAGGCAGATGACCCCCCATAATTTCCATTTTTCTCTCGAAGCGAGAGTGTATTGGTCGCCTTGTCATAGAACCATCTTGAGGAGCCATCGCATTGTGCTTCTCCCTTATCCCTCAGCGTGGCCCTTGCAGGTTCGACATTGTCGGGCAGCTTAAAGACGGCCGTGAGGGTCTGAGGTTTATTAAAATACCAACTCTGATTGCCTTCAACAGCAGGAGGGTTAATGACGAAGGAGAAAGTAAAGCGAGCCTTCTGTCCATCCTCGCCCGTTGTCTGGCTGTCAGCAGTATCGAGCTTGCGGTAGACGAAGATCTGATTGTTCTCCTTTACCACCTTGCCATTGTCATCGGTAAGACTTTGATCATAGACGAGCCGCGTCCTCTGTCCTCCGTCATGAAACGGATTTCCGTTGTCAGTTGCAAGGTTCGCCCAGTTATACGTCGCCTCAATCTTGCGGGCCTTGTACGTCTTCTCCGCACTGTAGAGCACCGGCAGAGACTTCGCTGTCTCCAGGACGCTCTTCTTGTCGGCGTCATTCCGATTCTCAACGCCCGTCGCGTCCAGCACCACGGCCTTCACCGTGATCTTGTCGCCATCTGAGGTCTTCGCGCCGTCAAAGAGGAACGGAGCCGGATAAGCCGCGGACGAGGCACCCGTGAACTGGTCGTACTTGTAAATGATGTACGCGTTATCCGGGTCGACCTGGTCCTCGAGAATCTGGACGGTCTGGTAGGCGTTCTGCGAGTCCGCGAACTTCAGATCCTTGATCTTCCCCTTGGGCACCGTGATCATCAACCACGGGTTACGGATAATCGCATCCGCGCCTGATCCCGAGACCTTCAGGTCAACCGTCGCGTTGACGGTCTTCTCCACCCAGAACTCAGAGTTGTCATTGATCGTGTTGTCCGGCTCCAGGTTGATGATCCGGAAGTCAACCTTCAACGTCGAGTCATCATACGACCCAACCGCCGCACGATCCACAGCCGACCTAGCACGAGACTGCGACGCACCATCACGCCCAGCCGCGCCATCGCCGCCGCCCGCAGAACCGTCTACATCCTCAGACTCAACACCCCTCCCCACTTCATCAGCAGGGGCAGACGCCGACGTCGTCGGCCCGTCACCGGGAACCGCGTCCTCAGCCACAGCAGGCACCGCGCCGCCAAGCAGCAGCGCACCCGCAGCAAGGACACCAAGAACAGACTTGGGAAGCCTCATGGGGAACCATCCTCATCGATCACGACTGCCCACACCGAGCCGGGGAGACTCAGGGCGCAGACAAGGGAGATACAGCATGATAATGCCCTCCCCATACCCCAGCCAAGGCCCTGCGCCATGCACCGCCCTACACGGCGCCAGAGCCTCGCCGTCTCCTGAGCGCACGACGCACCATGACGACCACCTTGACCGCCATGACCACCACGACCAGCGCAAGCACGGCCGCCAGCAGGGGCGCCACGATCGCCAGCACGGCCAGCACCACCGCGCCAATGTCCTCCCCGATGCTCCGCAGCACCTGGAGCGTGGCCGAGGGAGCCAGTGCCGTCGAGCCGGCCGTGGCCGCTCCCTTCCCCAGGCTCACGGGCAACGCCGTCGCTCCACCAAGCAGGCCCGCCACCACCATCGTGCCCGCATTCACCTGAGAACCGAGCCCCACACCCACCAGCACCCCGAAGACGGGACGCAGGACCTGGTTGATTCCCTCAAGGGGGAGGTTCACCCCGATGACCTTGTCCAGGCCGCCGTCGCCCAGCGCGAGCACCAGGCAAATCACCGCCACCCACGGGTTCGCGATCGCAGGCGGGATCGCGGCATCGACCTGGTGGAGGAAGCCACCGGTGGAGTCTGGAACCGCGAGCCCGGCCACAGACATGACCAGAACCGTCAGGTAGGGCCGCAGGCCTGAGGCCGTCCCGGTCCCGATCGACATGAGCATGGCGGTCATCGCATCCACGGAGGGCTCCTGAGCAAGGTTGGGGGAGGCGCGAGATCCGCGCGCTTCGAGGGTCTCACAGACTGTGCCGCTCAGGACACCAGACGCCCTGGAGATCCACAGGCAAAACGAAGGCCCGGTTCCTTGTGAGATCCGCGCCCTGGCTGATAGCAGATCATATCGGGCAGGGTGCATTCCTTGATGGTGTAGCCCCACTGCT
>NZ_DS999574.1:634357-638051 GCF_000159035.1 Actinomyces urogenitalis DSM 15434 | reverse complement strand
CGCGGTGGCTCCGACCGGCGTCGATCCGGTGACCTTTCGATTTTCAGTCGAACGCTCTACCAACTGAGCTACAGAGCCTTGGATGGAGTCGGCCCGGCCATGATGACCGGGCCGACTCGCTTCCGCGACCTCGACGGGACTTGAACCCGCGACCTCCGCCGTGACAGGGCGGCGCGCTAACCAACTGCGCCACGAGGCCTCGTGTGGCACGAAGCCCTGCTCTTGCGAGCCGTTTTCACTCGCACGAGCCGTACCCCCAACGGGATTCGAACCCGTGCTACCGCCGTGAAAGGGCGGGGTCCTAGGCCGCTAGACGATGGGGGCCTGGTGCCCTTGGCGTCGTCGCGCCTCGAACCGGGTAGAACACTAAGGGGCCGGTCGGCGCTCACGCAAATCAAAATGCCGTGACGCTGCTCACCGCGAGAAAGTGGCGCAATACCGCGCTTTGCCTCGACTACCAACTCACTGACCCCACCACCTGCCCACGCTCACGCCGCCAGCGCCCTGAGACGGAGGCTCAGACCACGTCCCCGCCAGCCCCGCCCCGACCTCGTGGCAGGCTGGACACATGAGCCCGGTCCACCTGCCTGACGCTGACTTCGAGGACGCTGTTGGCGACGCTCTCGACAGCCTGCCACCCGACCTCGCCGAGGCCATGGACAACGTCGTCATCCTCGTCCAGGACGAGCCCGAGCCGGACATGCTGCGCCGCGAGGACTATGACGAGCTCGGCCGCCCGACGCTGCTCGGCCTGTACGACGGCGTCCCCTTGACCGAACGCGACACCTCTTGGTCCCTCGTCCTGCCCGATCGCATCTTCATCTTCAAAGGTCCCCTGGAGCGCTGGTGCACGAGCCGCGAGGAGCTGGTCGAGGAGATCACAGTGACCGTCATCCACGAGATCGCCCACCACTTCGGCATCGACGACGACCGACTCCACGAACTCGGCTGGGAGTAGCACCTCCAGCCGGCTAAGGTCGCTGCCATGAGGCACGTTTCCCCATCGGCCCATTCCCGTTCCCGCCTGTCCCGCCGTGCTGCGCTCGGCGCCACAGCCCTCATCGCCACGGCCGCCGCCGGCACTACAGCGGTGCTGGCCTGGCCGCGCAAGTCCGCCCCCACGCCCACAGCGGCTCCGGAGCCCTCCACCGCGTCCGCGACACCATCGGCCGTCCCGACGCCCGAGACCACCCCCTCCCCCGAGGTCGGTGCCGACCCGGTGGCAGGGTGGAGCATCGAGCAGATGGCCGGCCAGCTGCTCATGGTGGGCCTGCCAGCCACCGGCAGTGCCCAAGCGCTCGACTCCCTGCTCGCTCGGCAGGTGGGCGGAGTCTTCCTGGCCGGCCGCTCCTCCGCCGGGGTCACGGCCACCCGCGCCCTGGTGGACGCGCTCACGGCCCGCGCCGCAGCCGCCGGTCCGAGCGTGCCTCTCCTCGTCGCCACGGACCAGGAGGGCGGCAACGTTCAGGTCCTGTCCGGCGCCGGGTTTACCAAGATCCCCGAGGCCACCACGCAGGGCTCCTGGCCTGCCGCCGAGCTCAGCACGGCGGCGACGGGCTGGGCCACCGAGCTCGCCGCGGCGGGCGTGACGATGAACCTGGCGCCGGTGGCTGACCTCGTTGACATCGCTGACCCGAGCTCGAACGCCCCAATCGGCCACTGGGACCGTCAGTACGGATCGGAGGCGGGCAGCGTCGCCGAGCACGTGGTGGCCTTCAACGCCGGGATGACTCAAGCCGGGGTGGTCCCCGTCATCAAGCACTTCCCGGGGCTCGGACGCACCATCGGCAACACGGACGTGACTGCGCAGGTCACGGACTCCGTCACCACCCGTGGCGATGCGGCGCTCGAGGTCTTCGCCCAGGTCATCGCTGCCGGCGCCGAGGTGGTCATGATCTCCTCCGCCTTCTACTCACTCATCGATCCTGAGGCCCCGGCGGTCTTCTCCCCCACCGTGGTGACCGAGCTGCTGCGCGGTGAGATGGGCTTTACGGGCGTGGTCATCACCGATGACGTTGCCGCGGCCGCACAGGTCAAGGCCTGGACGCCGGCCCGGCGTGCGGTGCTCGCTGTACGCGCGGGCTGCGACATTGTGCTGGCCGCCGCCGACTCCTCCGTCGCCCCAGCCATGCTGGACGCGCTCATCGCTGAGGCTCAGGCAGATCCGGCCTTCGCCGAGCAGGTCGCGGCCGCCGCCCGGCGAGTGCTGGCGCTCAAGGCGCAGCATTAGGACTCCGCTGTCACAATCCCGGGCGATTGCGTAAGCCCTCGCCCGGGGCAGCCTCCAACAGGTGCGTGCTTCCGCGGATCTCTGCGGAACCGCGGTCCTATCTACGCGGCGGAAGGCCCTGCCGGGGAGAATCACCCGGGATCGTGACACCGATCTGGCTGCCGCTAGCGCAGCTTGGTCGTGCCCTTGGAAGATCCGCCCACGGAGATCTGCTTGGCGAAGCAGTCGTCCTTGGAGATGCCCTGCGCGTCGCACCAGCCGTTAGCACCCTCCGGGGTGGAGTAGGGCTCGGCCACGATGATGACCCACCAGTGCCCGCCAGCATCAAAGACTGACCAGCTGTCCGAGTTCAGCAGGAGCGCGTCAGGGTAGACCGCCCGGGTCCGCAGGTAGTGCTCCCACACCATCCGGTTGTCCCAGGTCTCACCATTGAGGACGAGACCGGGCCGCTTGGAGGAGATCTGCGGAACCCACATCCCGTTGACGCGAGAGACGATCGTGTCGTAATCCTTGGTCTCCTGCCAGGTCAGGGCCGCGGCTGCCGCAGAGTCCGCCTGGGCGGCGTCATCGGCCGTGGCTGAGGCAGTGAAGGAGGTCTCCTGGGAGGCCAGCGCCGTGCTCTGAGCACCCGAGCGGTCCAGCGAGAGCACGGCCTTCATCGATGAGGGACTGAGCTCGGCGGCAGGCCGGAAGTACTGCGAGGAGGCGAAGGTGACCGCCACCGGCGTGCCTTGGGGCGCCACCCCCACCGGCGCGGCTGAGAAGTCCACGTGCCCCAGCGCAACAACGCTGTCCGCCCCACCGCTGCCGGACGGAGAGGAGGGAGCGTAGAGGGTGAGGAGGTTCTGCGCGCCAGACAGGACGTCTCCGCTCTCACAGGCCGCGGACACCTCCAGGCTCACGCGCAGACCGGAGGCGGTGTCTTCCACGCCCGTCACCGTGAGGTCCGGGTCCTGCGAGCACTGACTGGCGTCACCCGAGAAGTCCTGGCCGGACTCGTCCTGCACGCCGGAGTCCTGCCCGGAGGAGCCGGTGGCAACCTCAGCGCCCCGGTCGCGGCTGGACATGTACCAGGCCGTCCCACCGCCCACGAGCACCAGCAGGAGGATGACGACGGCGGCCGCGAGCCACGCCCGCTGGCGCGACAGGCGCGTGCTCGTACCCGGCTGTGGCGGCTCACCCGGACCGGAGGCGCCGGCGACCGGCTGGCCGCTCCAGGCCTGGGAAGCGGAGGCAGCGCTGGAAGGCACCGGAGCACCTGCTGCTCCCGGTGCGCCGGGGCCGGAGACCGCGACGGGAACCGGGGTCAGGCCAGCAGGAGCCGTATCGAGGGCAGCCGGGGTGATCGTTGACGTCGGGGCCACCTCCATGGCGGCATCAGCCGCCTGCGCCGCCGGGCCAGCTGCCTGAGCCGAGCCCTTGCCCGTCGTCTCGAACCACTGGCGCAGGTCGGGATAGAGCAGG
>NZ_DS999574.1:629780-633987 GCF_000159035.1 Actinomyces urogenitalis DSM 15434 | reverse complement strand
GGCTCGGCGGCCAGCTCAGGATCCTCAGGCTCGGGCTCGGTATCCGCCTCGGGCAGCACGTGAGCCTCGGCGGCGGAGGTGAGCGCGTCCGCCGGAGCACCACTGCTCAGGCTCTCGGGTCCGGCGGTGACGGGGGTCTCCGAGCCGGGCGCAGGTGAGCTCGTCCCTGCTCCAGAGGTCAGAGCGTCGGCCGGGGGCTGCTGCTCGGGCGCGGAGCCCGGTTGGTCCGCGGCTGGCTCGGAAGCCTGCACGGCAGAACCCGCCAGCTGCTCGTCCACCCAGGTGCGCAGGTCAGCGTAGAGGGAGGTGTTGAGCGCGAGCGCGTCAACCAGGTCCGGGCGGTTCGCGGCGATGGCGGCCTGGAGGGCGAAGTCGGTGGTCGAGGCAGCCAGGTCCCGGTCCGCCGCCAGCGCGGCCTGACGGGTCTGTTCGGCATCCATGTGCGGGCCTTCCGGGAGGGGATGGGGTGTACCGGGACGGCAGCTGCCTCGATGCTACCGCCGTGGCACGCGCAGAAGCGGTATGGCTGCGCAGGCCGGGGCCAGGCGCATCGGCCACCCACGCCCCGCCCCGCAGGCGGGCCGCCACCGTCATCTCCTCCCCCAGCCGGGGGACCCGCTACCCCAGCCCACGGCGACCTCGCCCGGCCGTCTCCTGGGGTGGTTGCTTCGCCGTGCCGCCACGCCCGTTCTCCTGGCAGCCGCAGCCTCAATCGTCGCCAACGTCATCCAGGCCATCGTCCCTGGTTTCCTTGGCGCCGCCCTAGACGCCGGGATCGAGAACGGCCTGAGCGGGCGCGTGTGGACGATCAGCCTGGGGCTGCTGGCCCTGTTCTGCGTCTATGCCGGGGCAGACACGACCCTGTCCTACGTGCGTATCCATGCCTGGATGCGCACCACCTTCGATGTCTCGCGGCTGGTAGGACGCCAGGTGACGACGACCGGTAGAGACCTGCCTAGGCAGGTCTCTACCGGTGAGGTCGCTGCGGTGGTGGCCTCGGACGCGCAGTACATGGGCAATTTCCTCGAGCGCCTACCAGGCCTGATCGGTGCCGCGATCTCCTTCCTCGTGGTCGCCGTACTCATGCTGCGCACCTCGGTGCAGCTCGGCCTCATCGCGCTGATCGGGATGCCGCTGGTCGCCTGGATCGTCACCCTGGTCATCAAACCTCTCCAACGGCGCCAGGCCTACCAGCGCGAGGCACAGTCCGAGGTCACCACGATCACCACGGACACGGTGGCGGGCCTGCGCATCCTGCGCGGGATCGGTGGTGAGGAGGTCTTCGCCCAGCGCTACCGCGACGCCTCCCAGGAGCCGCGCCGCCGCGGAGTGAGCGTGGCCGGTACGCAGTCGGTGCTCATGAGCCTGCAGGTGCTGCTGCCCGGCCTGTTCGTGGCCCTCGTGGTGTGGGTGGCCGCGCGTATGGCGGTGGCCTGCACCCTCAGCGCCGGCGAGCTGGTCACCTTCTACGGCTACACGGCCTACCTGTCCTGGCCGCTGATGGAGTTCTCCAACTCCGTCCAGGACTACACCCGCGCCCGCGTGGGTGCGCGCAAGCTCTTCCGTCTCCTGCAGGTCAGGCCCGTGGCCGGCAGCGCCGAGGAGCGCCTGACGCTGGACCCCGTGCACGGTTCGGCGCGCGACGGCGCATTGGTCGACTCCGCCTCCGGGGTACGGATCGCACCTGGTCGCACGACGGCGCTGGTCGCCTCGGACCCGTCGGTCTCCGCCGCGCTGGCCACCCGTCTGGGCCGGTTTGACGACGCCGAGCCCACCGTGACGCTCGATGGCCGGCCGCCGGCGAAGATGCCTCTGGAGGACGTGCGCGCCAGCATCGTGGTCTCCGGGGCGAGCGCTCAGCTGTTCACCGGGACGCTGCGCGCCGGTCTGGACGTGCGTGGGGCCGCGGTGCCGGGGCCGGTGGCCGTCGAGCAGCTCGTGGCCGCCGAGTCCGGACGCACGAACGTGGCTGCCGTGGACCAGAACGTTCATGAGGTGGCCGCCCATGAGGCTGGGGACGAGCGCTTGCTCAAGGCCGTCGAGGTGGCCGATGCCCATGACGTCCGGTCCTCCCTGGAGGAGGGACTGGCTGGCATGATCACGGAGAAGGGGAGATCACTGTCCGGCGGGCAGCGCCAGCGCGTGGCCCTGGCCCGCGCACTTCTGACCGAGGCGCCCACGCTCGTGCTCATCGAGCCCACCAGCGCCCTGGACTCCCACACCGAGTCACGTGTGGCACGCAAGGTGCACCAGGCCCGGCAGGGCCGTACCACCGTCATCGTCACTGAGTCCCCGCTCGTGCTGGAGGCCTGTAACGAGGTCGTGCTCCTGGACGCTTCCGGCCGCGAGCACGTGCGTGTCACGCACCGCGAGCTGCTGGCGCGCGCCCGGAGAGGTGAGGAGGCGGCCCTGGCCTACCGTGCCGTTGCTCTTGCCGACGGCGATGACGAAGACAGACCTAGCCTTCACCGTCCCGCTCAGGGCACAGGTGTTGGAGGCCAGGCCCGGTGCGCTCTGCTTGGGCGAGCGGTACTACAGGCTCAGGCCCTCCAGCGCGAGGTCGGCTCCGGTCGGGTTGGCCAGCTCGACGAACTTGTCCTGGTAGGCGGCACCGGCCGAGCCGCCGGAGGTGTAGACCTCAGAGATGACCAGGCTCGAGCCGTCCGGGGCGGCGTGAGCCGTGGCCGGCAGGGCCAGGCCGGTGCCGGTCAGGGCGAGCACGCTGGCAGCCAGCGCTCCGGCCCAGGGCCGCAGCCGGCGTCGTTCAGCGCGTGGACGCGCAGACGCAGAGAACATGACAGGGACTCCTCACAGGGACGTCAGGGGTGGGACGGCGCAGGGCGCCGACGGGCGCGCGGTCCTTGCACACCCGTGCGCACCACAGTGCCGGGCACAGATGAACGGCGGATGACCAGGACCCATCAGTCTCATCAGCACTTCTTGTGAGCCTGCGTCCCGGCCGATGTCCGCCAGAAGTCCCTTGCCGAGCACCCGCCAGCGCCCACAGGCGGCCCGATCGCGATAGCCTTCGCATGTCTGTTGTGCCCACCGGCGATCTCGTCGCCAGTCGCATCGTGAGAAGAAGGTCGGTCCTCTATGTCCCAGAACCTGCCCCCCACACCACCGCGCGAGGCATCCCAGCCCACGCTCGGCGAGCTCGTCGCCCGCATCTCAGAGAACGTCTCTGGACTGATCAAGGGTGAGATCGACCTGGCCAAGGCCAAGGGCAAGCGCATGGCCATCAAGATGGGGACCGGTATCGGCCTGCTCGCCGCCGCCGGCGTGCTGGCCCTGTACGCGCTGGGCCTGCTGCTGGACGCCGCCGCTCACGCCATCGCCGTCGCCCTGCCCCTGTGGGCGGGCTACCTCATCGTCGCCGTCGTCATCCTCATCATCGTCGCCTTCCTCGCCTTGGTCGGCGTCAAGAAGCTCCAGGCCGGAGCCCAGGACGTCCCGGCCCCGCAGGACGGTCTCAAGGAAGACCTGGAGACCGCCAAGACCGCCGTCCAGGCGGGCCTGAGGAAGGGAGAGGCCCAGTGACCGCCCAGAACCCCGCTGCCGCACCCGCCTCCCTGACCGTGGAGGAGATCGAGGCCCAGCTGGCCGAGCGCCGTCGCACGCTCTCCCGCGACCTGGAGGACCTGGGCTTCCGCCTGGCTCCTACCTCGCTCAAGGCCCAGGCGCGTCAGGCCGCCGACGAGGCGAAGGTGCGGGTGCGCGCCGGCCTGGCCGAGCTCAAGGAGCGCGCGCAGGACGCTGCCGATACCGCCCGGGACAAGGCTGAGGACGCCGTCGACGAGCTGGGCTCCTCCGGCCAAGCGGGCGCAGCCAGCCCGGCCGACCGCGCCCGTCGCCTGCTGGACGACGCCGCCGACGGCGACCCGCGCTCGCTGGCGATCGTCACCGGTGCCGCCCTCGCGCTGGCCGGCCTGAGCCTGTACGCCGTCGTCAAGGCGCTGCGCTCATGAGCCAGGAGCAGACGGCGCACGAGGAGACGCCCGAGGAGATCCAGGCGCGGCTGGCTGCTGCGCGGGCCGACCTCGCCGCGAGCGTGGACGCCCTGGCTGACCGTATCTCCCCTAGCGCGCAGGTGCGCGAGGCGGCGCAGGAGGTCAAGGCCAGCGCCCGCGAGCTCGGGCAGTCCCTGCGAGACCTCGGCACCGACCTGCGCGAACGCGCCAGCCAGACCGTGTCCGAGGCGCGCGAG
>NZ_DS999574.1:617630-629498 GCF_000159035.1 Actinomyces urogenitalis DSM 15434 | reverse complement strand
GCAGGCCGCCCGCGGTGGGTCTGGACCGCCCGCCGCGCGGGGACGTGCCTGGTTGACGTGGCTGGAACCACGTCAACCACTAATGACTCCGAATGGTGTTCACCTATCGGTCCGTTGTAGGCTCGGCCTACGACACATTTGCCCAAGTGAAGCGCGCCCAGCGTGCCCAGAGATTGTTGGAGGGGGTCGAGCCTATGGGGCGCGGCCGTCAGAAGGCCAAGGCGACCAAGGTCGCTCGTAAGCTCAAGTACTTCAGCCCGGAGACCGACTACGCGGCGCTCGAGCGTGAGCTCGTCAGTGCGTCCAGCGGCGCGGAGACTGACGACGACGAGATCGACTACGAGGAGCTGGCCTCCAAGTACAACGTTGACGACGATGAGGACGACTGGGGCACCAGCTCTGCCGACGCAGGCAAGTAGCACCTCTTCCTCATAGCAGTGCGGTGGGGCCCGCCAGGAGAACCTGGCGGGCCCCACCGTATGCTGCTGCCAGCGCAGCCAGGCCGATCAGGCCGTGCGGTACTGACTGAAGATGTCCACGGCTCCGCCGTCGACGCCCTTGGTGCCCGAGACCAGGCGCCCGGAGACCTCGTAGCCGGCTGCCTCGTGGACCTCACCCAGCACCCAGGCGGAGATGCCCGAGCCCTCAGCCACGCGGATGACCGCCTCGGCGGCCTCCGGGGCGACGACGGCGACCATGCCCACGCCCAGGTTGAGCGTGCCCTCCAGGTCCTCCCACGGCACCGCGCCCAGCTGGCGCACGACGTCGAAGACCGGCGGCACCACCCAGGACGCACGGTTGACGTCCCCGACCAGCCCGGCCGGCAGGACCCGGGCCAGGTTGGCGGCCAGGCCGCCACCGGTGACGTGGGACAGGGCATGGACGGGGCCGGCAGATGCGCCGGTGTCCAGGGCGTTGATCATGGCCAGGCACACGCGCGTGTACAGCGCGGTGGGCTCCAGCAGCTCCTGGCCCAGCGTCCGCCCGAACTCCGGGACCTCACGCTCCAGCCCCCAGCCGGCGTGCTCGACGACGCGGCGCACCAGTGAGTAGCCGTTGGAGTGCAGTCCGGAGGAGGCCATGGCCACCAGCACGTCCCCGGCCCGCACGCGCTCGGCGCCGAGCATGCGGTCGGCCTCGACCACGCCGGTGGCCGCGCCTGCGACGTCGTACTCGTCAGGAGCCATGAGACCGGGGTGCTCGGCGGTCTCGCCACCTAGCAGCGGGGTGCCGACGGCGGCGCAGGCGTCCGCCACACCGCGCACGATGTTCGCGATGCGCTCGGGAACCACGTGGCCACAGGCGATGTAGTCCGTCATGAGAAGCGGGGTGGCCCCGACCACGACGATGTCGTCGACGACCATGCCCACCAGGTCCTGGCCGATGGTGTCATGGATGTCGAGGGCCTGGGCGATGGCGACCTTGGTGCCCACGCCGTCAGTGGAGGTGGCCAGCAGCGGGCGGCGGTACTCACGCAGCTCCGAGACGTCAACCAGCCCGGCGAAGCCGCCGACCCCACCGACCACGGCGGGGGTCATCGTGGCAGCCAAGGAGGCCTTCATCAACTCCACCGCGCGGTCTCCGGCGGCGGTGTCCACGCCGGCCGAGGCGTAGGTGATGCCCTGCTCGTCAGCGGCGGGCGCGGGGTTGGGGGTCTGGCTCATCGGGTCTCTCCTTGGGATGCGGCGGAGGCGGGGCTGGCTGAGGACGGGCTGGTGGGCTGGGGGCTTCCAGCGGCCAGGTCTGGCCGGGTCACCTCGTCGATGCGCACGGGGGCGGCGTCGTGACGGCGTCGGTAGACCGAGGGCATGCGCGAGACCGGGAGGGTACCGATCGGCACGCCCTCAACCGGAGGCTTGACCGGGTAGGAGCCGGTGAAGCAGGCCATGCACAGGTCGTCCGCCTTCTGACCGGAGGCCTCCACCATGCCCTCCACCGAGAGGTAGCCGAGCGAGTCCGCGCCCACGGACTCACGGATCTCGTCCACGCTCATGCCCGTGGCGATGAGCTCGGCGCGCGTGGCGAAGTCGATGCCGTAGAAGCACGGCCACATCACTGGCGGGGAGGAGATGCGGATGTGGACCTCGGCAGCGCCGGCCTCACGCAGCATGCGCACCAGGGCACGCTGGGTGTTGCCGCGCACGATCGAGTCGTCGACGACCACGAGGCGCTTGCCCTCGATGACCTCGCGCACGGGGTTGAGCTTGAGTCGGATGCCGAGCTGGCGCAGGGTCTGAGTGGGCTGGATGAAGGTCCGTCCCACGTAGGCGTTCTTGACCAGGCCCTGCCCGTAGTGGATGCCGGAGGCCTGGGCGTAACCGATGGCCGCCGGGGTCCCGGACTCCGGGGTGGCGATGACCAGGTCCGCCTCCACCGGGTGCTCGCGGGCCAGGGCCGCGCCCATGGCGTTACGGGCGGCGATGACCGAGCGGCCGGCGATCTTCGTGTCCGGGCGGGCGAGGTAGACGTACTCGAAGACGCAGCCCGCGCGGTTGGTGACGGCGAAGCGGCTGGAGCACACGCCGTCGGCGTCGATCTGCAGGAACTCGCCGGGCTCGATCTCACGGACCACCGTGGCGCCCACGATGTCCAGGGCCGCGGTCTCCGAGGCCACGACCCAGCCGCGCTCCAGGCGGCCCAGGACCAGGGGACGCACGCCGTGGGGGTCGCGAGCGGCATAGAGGGTGTGCTCGTCCATGAAGACCAGGGAGAAGGCACCGCGCAGCATCGGCAGGACGCGGCGCGCGGTCTCGGCGACGCTGAGCGGGGGCTCGGGCGCCTGGGCGGCGGACTCGGGGACGCCGTCGGGGTAGAGGCCGGTGGCCTCTAGGTCGGCGACGTCGTCGTGCCCCTCCAGCCTGCCGCGCTCGGAGATGAGGTTCATCAGGGAGGCGATGACGGCGGTGTCCGTGGAGGAACCGCGGCCAAGCTCGCCGGTGAGGTCCTCACCGCTCGTGGCGCGCACGGCGTCCATGAGCTCGCGGGTGTTGGTGAGGTTGCCGTTGTGGGTCAGCGCCAGGGTGGACCCGGCCACCGGGCCGAGCATCGGCTGGGCGTTCTCCCAGGTGGTGGCGCCGGTGGTCGAGTAGCGCACGTGGCCGACGGCCATGTGGCCAGTAAGGCTGGACAGGGCGCGGTCGTCGAAGACCTGGGAGACCAGGCCGAGGTCCTTGTAGACGAGGATGTGGGAACCGTCCGAGGTCGCGATGCCGGCCGCCTCCTGGCCGCGGTGCTGCAGGGCGTACAGGCCGAAGTAGGTCAGGCGGGAGACTTCCTCACCTGGCGCCCACACGCCGAAGACGCCGCACTCCTCGCGCGGCGCGGGCTCCAGCTCGCGGGTCAGGTCAATGGCTGGGGAGGTCGGGGCAGCCGTCTGCGGATCCGGGAGGACTGACAACGGCGCGGGGCGGGTGGACTGCATGCTCTCACCAAGGCTCACCGCCACAGTCTCCCATACTGTGGCCCGCTCATCCTCTTCGCGGCTGTGCTGGTGGGCATAGGCGGTATCGTTCGAGCCACAGCAAGGCGAGACCAGGAGACGCGATGACGATCACCCGAGCGGATGTCGCGAAACTGGCGGGAGTGTCACCTGCTGTTGTCAGCTACGTCATCAACGATGGTCCTCGCGGGGTCTCCGCCGACGCCCGGGCACGCGTTGAGGCTGCCATCGAGACTCTGGGCTACCGCCCAAACGCTGTTGCCCGCGCGCTGCGCAAATCGAGCACCCAGACCATCGGACTTATTGTCCCGAACCAGACCAACGAGTACTTCGCTGAGCTGACCGAGGAGATTGAGCGTCAGGCCTTCGAGCGCGACTATCTGTTACTGGTAGGGATCACCCACGATGAGCTCGCCCGCGAGCGCCGATACGTCGAGCTGTTTGTCGACCGTCGGGTCGATGGCCTGCTCGTCATCTCGGGGCGGGCGGGTGAGCTCATCGCTCACGAGATCCGGCACACTCCGGCCGTCGCCGTTGACCGCGCCGCGCAGATCCCCAGCGCCTCAGACGTCTACACCGACAACCGGCTCGGGGCGAGGCAGGCGGTTGAGCACCTCCAGGCACACGGGCTTCAGGTCATCGGTTGTATCGCCGGGCCACGCGACATCCTCCTGAGCACAGACCGCGAGAGCGCCTGGCGGGATCAGCTCCAAGAGGCGGGCCAGGAAGCAACGAGTGCCCTCGTCGTCAGCACGCCGTTTACCAGTGCTGGCGGTCGAGAGGGCTGTAGCGAACTCCTCGACCGCCAACCGATCCAGCAGGCCCTTGCCCATGGGCAACAGGTCGGGATCTTCGTCTCCTCCGATGCCCAGGCACAGGGCGTCTACCAGGCGTGCACCGAGCGTGGCCTTCGGATTCCCGACGATATCGCCGTGGTCTCCTTCGATGGCAGTGACGTCGGCGCCCACACGAGTCCGTCCTTGACCTCCTACCGGCAACCTACCGATGAGATCGCACGGGTCGCCACGCAGGAACTCACCCGACGCATCCACGACGCCGATTCCTCGCCTCGAACTCTGCGGATCACGGGGAACCTGCGTATTGGGGCCAGCTGCGGGTGCCCGGTGCGGGTTGCTGCGGCACGATAGGCATCAGAGTTCACCGCTCTTTGGGGGTGGTGTCATGCATACCGTCGCATGACACCACCCCTCCCCAGATAGCGAAGGACACTCACCACTCTTCTGGTGTCACAAACCTGAGCAGCGGCTTGCCCAGGATGCTCTCGACACAAGAAGGCTCGTCGACCCGCGCCGTCAATGCCGCCAACTGGTCAATGCTCACCCCGTCCCACCCGAATACCGCACTGTGCACCGTTCCATGAAGTGGCTTGGAGAATGTCTCTGGAATCGAGTAACCGAGCAGGGCGCCTACCGATCCTGCGGTTGCACCATTGGAGTCTGTATCCCACCCGCCTGCGACAGTCAATCCGATGGTCTCAGTGAAGGATCCCGCCCCATAAAGCAGGCCCGCGGTCAGAATCCCCGCGTTGTTGATCGTATGCACCCAGCTGTAGTGCCCAGTCCGAGCCTGAATTTCCTTCACGGCCGCAGACCATCCCATGCCTGCGTCATAATCCGCCATGACGGCAACAATCTCCCGGTAGAGCCGCGACCGAGGCGGAATCACTGCCAAAGCTCGCTCAATCGCCTCTCTGGCCGACGAGGAGTCAAATGCCGCCGCGACAAGCGCCGCGCACCACATCTCTCCGTATACACCGTTGGCCGTATGGGACACGACTGCATCCTTATATGCCAGCTCGGCCGCACTGCCGCAATCGCCAGGGTTAACGTACCCAAAAACATCCGCACGAATGGCCGCACCAATCCACTCTCGATATGGATTACGTGTCAGGCGCGCCTCCGGCACCCCATAGCCCTCAATAAGCCGACAGATTGTCGCACGTTCCGCCGTATAGGTCTGCATCACTGGAAGCAGCGTCAGCCAGGCGGCAGCGACATCACTAGTCTGGAAGTCTCGCCCTCGATCCAGCAGGAGGTGGAGGTTTAACACCGTGTAGTCAACATCGTCGTCACGGCTGCTTCCATCCACCTTCCCAGCCACCGTCGTGGAACGGCACTCTCGGAATTCTGGATATCCCATGGTCGTCGGATCAACGTCCGGGAAGTATCCCTGCACAGGCCAATTGCCGACCTCCTTGAGAAAACGCACAAGTCTGTCACTCGTCCAGTCGTCGCCTGCCTCAACGGGTTTTCCGAGCATGTTGCCGCAGACTCGACCGGTCCAAGCATCGCGCAACCGGGCCTCGTAGTCCGGAGCCGCTCTCAAGTCAGGACTTGACGCTTCCGGCCAGCGCGCCGAAGCGCGAATTTCCTCGAGAGACTCAGGCTCGTTTGCCGTCCACGACTCGTCTCGCGTGATGTGATCAAGCTTCCTGTAGGCCTCCTCACACGCGGCCATCGAGATGCGCTCGAAGCCTCCACTCCGACTGAGTTCCTCATCGATCGCCGCGACGTTGTAGCCGGACTCCCGATACTGCTCGACCTCAGCAAACACTAGGTCGCGCACATCCTTCGCACGCGCCGTTCCCCACATGTGTCTTCTCCTATCTCACTTGAGCCCGCCCGCGGCAAGCCCTTCGACAAACTTCTTTTGCATAAAAAGGAACAAGATGATCACCGGAGCGATTACGAACAGCGCGCCCGCACTCGTCAATCCCCAGTCCTGGGTGAACTGCCCCTTGAAGGCCAGGAACGATGTCGTTACAGGCTTCAGGGCGTCATCTTGAATGAAGGTGATAGCAAACAAGAACTCATTCCACGCCATCAGTCCGGAGACCAATGCCACGGTCAGGAAACCTGGAAGCGTTAGAGGTAGCACGACCGAGAAGAGAATACGTAGTTCTCCCGCACCCTCCGTACGCGCGGCCTCCTCGAATTCACGAGGTAAAGCCATCATGTACGACCTCAGCAGAAGGGTTGCGAACGGAGAGAAGAGTGCCACGTAAATCCCAATGAGGCCAAAAAGACTATCCGTCAAGCCTAGTTTTGCCCACAGGAAGAAGAGCGGCACGAGGAAGATCTGCTGAGGAATTGCCGTGCACACGAAGAGATACAGCAGCACGACACCACCCCGAGGGACGTCAAGTCTTGCAAGCGCATAAGCTGCAGTTCCACTGACGATCCAGACGCCAACGACCGTACATGCAGTGATGATTGCACTATTGAGAATAGTAGTCCCATAATTGCCGAGCGACCACGCTTCAGGAAAGTTCGCAAACGTCAGGTCTCGCGGGAATCCTAGCGGATTTTTCGAGACCTCGGCAGATGTCTTGAGAGCGTTCATTACCAGAATGATGATCGGTACGCCAGAGAAGACCGCAAGAAGCGCGAGCACGCCATGGGTTCCCAGGCGTTCCGACAGCGGACGTCGCCTATTCACCATCGTCTCCCTTCGCAACCATGAGCGAACTGGCCCCGATATTCACGAGAAATTGATTCCCGCTACACATCCCAGCCTCGCTTTCTCGTTAGATATTGGTAGCCACAAATCACCACAGCGCTCAACGCCATCATCGTGACACCAAGGGCCGCCGCATAGCCCGCCCGGAACTCGGAGAACGCCGCCCGATAGAGCAGAGTGGAGACAAGCTCCGTCGCACCGCTCGGCCCACCTTGGGTAATGATGTACACGTAATCAAAGGTCAACAGCGACCATACAATGCTCAGAAGAAGGACGAACATAAGCGTTGGCCGAATAGAGGGGATAGTGACGTGAAGAAACTGTTTCCAACGACCTGCGCCATCCAGCTCCGCTGCCTCGTACAACGAAGGATCAACGGCCTGCATCGCCGTAAAGAAGAGGACAGCAACAAAGCCCCACCAATGCCAGTTGTCAACAAACGCAACGGCTCCCAGCGCTAACCTACGATCTCCAAAGAACGCAACATCCTTCAACCACGGGACCCCAGCATTGGCAAGCGCGGTGCCGATTCCGCGATTCGGCGATAAAATGTTTTGCCAGATTGCCGCATTCACCACACTAGCAATCATGTAGGGAATGAAGTATATCGCCTGATAGATTGATCTACCGCGCCGCACGGACATTAACAAATATGCGCCCGCCAGCCCCATGAAGATCGGAACCGTCAAAAATACCGCCATCCACTCCAAGTTGTGGATGAATGCCTGCCAGAAACTGGCATCATGAATGATCTCAATATAATTGGAGACACCCACGAAGTCAGGTACGCCCAGGCCAGTCCAATCCGTGAACGAATAGGCAACAGTCGCTATCGTCGGGCCGACGATGACGGTTACATTGACTAATGCCAAAGGTATGAGAAACATGCATGCCACTGCACGCCTTCTTTTCGCCTTATTCATGAGACACCTCCCTTCCCCTCACCCCTCGGTTTCACTTGGATGGGTCAAAAGCCTTGGGCACGGTGCCTTCATCCAGTTCCTGCGTAAAGGTTTCTGCTACCACGCTCATGTAGTCCTCGGGGTCAACCGTCCCGTCGAGAACCCTCTGCAACTGCTCCCAGATGACGGTGTTGGTACGCGGGGGCCAGAATGTCCACGTGGCAAAACCAAACGTCGCCTGACTGCCCTCGCCGACAAGATCAAGGATGAGGCGGCGCACCCTCTCATCCATCTCGGAGGGCAGCTCGCTCTCTGCCGTGACCTGAGGCTTAATTGCTGCCGGGAGCGCCTGGTTCCACTTTGTTCCATTTCCTGGCTCCGCAAAATACCAGTCAATGAACGACTGTGCCCCATTCTTAATTTTGCTCTTTGCATTGACCGAGAAGGTCGAGCCAACCGCGAGAGGGTAGACGTCACCTTGGACTGCCTCAGACAGAGGGGGCATCGCCGTCCAGTCCCACCCGTCAGGATTATCAAAGAACTTCTCTGCAGAGTAGAGGAACCAGCTCCCCTCAATGTTCATCGCGGCTTTCCCTGCACCAAACTCGGCACGGAAATCGTCGCCATTGGTCGCGAAGTAGTTCTTGGCACTCCCTTGGAACCACCCCTTATCAAAGTAGTCCCGTAGTAACGCAACCGGTTCGACAAACTCAGCGTCAGTCCATGGCTTCTCCCCTCTAAGCGCCTTGCTCAACGCCTCCGGTCCCGCATACGAGTTCCAGAACGACGTCATGAGCCACTCGACGGCGGCCCGCCAGTCCTGGTTTCCTCCGGCGAAGGGCGTGATGCCCGCCGACATTGCCTCGCTCGCAACCGCTTCCAAGTCGTTGCGATTCTTCGGAACGCCCCATCCATACTTCTCAAAAACATCACTGTTATAGAAGAGGAGCATGGTTTCCATCTCGGCCGGCACCGAGTACAGGCCTCCGTCATAGAACCCTGACTCATAAGCCCAGGGAACCAGGCGGTCTTTCAGACTGATCTCCTCAGCCCATTCTGTCAAGTTTTCGAGCATTCCCGCTTTGACGTACTGAAGTGCGTATGACGGTCCTGGTGTGACGACGATGTCTGGCCCCTGCCCAGCTTGAAGTGCCGTCCTCAGCTTCTTTTCTAGGTCGCCACCTGTTTGATGGGTGAGCTGCAGTTGGTAATCCGAATAGGACTTTTCGAAAGGCGCCTTCACCTCCGTCTCCCAATAGGCGCGATCTCTCGCCCCTTCCGTCTCAGCCCAAAGAGCTACGACATTTGACTCCTTGTCATTTGAGGCACATCCAGCGGTTTGCGTCAGGACGAGTCCGGCACCTATACATCCGAGCATTGACAATGCATGTCGTCGGTTCATCGCAATCATGTGCATCTCCTTTGAAACACATCGAACTTCATCGTTCATAAGTTGAGGCCGGCCGTTTAGGACAGCCTCCGCGCGCCATGGCGGTGACGCAGCCGAGTTCTAGTTGCAGCCTTCAAGCGTCATGGTTCTCATCGATGGCTCCGTACCAGGATCACCTCCTGCATCTATGACCCCACGGCCATGAAGGGCTCGCACGTATGTCTGGGCGCCTACAGAACAACAAGCGAGTGCCGCCAGGTGTGTCGCCCAGCGTGCCGCCATCACGAGATCTGTCCCGCACGCGAGTTGAGCTGCCAGCCCACCGACAAACGCATCGCCGGCGCCGGTTGTATCAACGACATCGATGGACTCCGCCTCGACCGCATCGAGGTAGCCCGAGGCGTCATAACACTCACACCCCTGAGCCCCACGCGTCACCACTAGCCGGATGCCTAGTTCGCGTGTGCGCTCCGCCAAAGAGGCACGATCCGTACTACCGAGGGTCACCTGAGCCTCAAGTTCGTTGACAACTAGGACATCAACGAATGGCAGAATCTCTGAAATGTCCAACGCAGGCGCCGCATTGAGCACCACCGAACAGCCATGCGCACGAAAAGTACAAGCCGCCTGGCGCATCATCTCGAGCGGCATCTCAAGCTGGAGAAGAAGCAAGTCACCTTTCTTTGCAACCCTGGAAGCAGCCTCAATATCAGCCACAGAAATCCGCGCATTAGCCCCTGGCATCACAACGATGGCGTTCTCGCCGGAAGCATCAGACTGTATGAACGCACCGCCAGTAGGTGCGCCAACCGTGCGGCTCACACGCGCAATGTCCAGCCTGGGCACTGCACGTAGCCATGCGAGCACCAGATTCGCCTCATCATCATCACCGACACGCGAGACAAATACGGAATCCGCCCCGCTACAAGCAGCGGCCACCGCCTGGTTGGCACCTTTACCCCCGACTAACTGCGACGAGCCGTGAGCCAGCACCGTCTCACCGGGGCGAGCAATTTCCTGAACGTGGAACATCCGGTCAAGGTGGGTGTTCCCGATGACGAACACTGTTGACATCGGACCTCTGTCTCGCCATCAGGTGATAGTCATTGACCGATCATCCGCGCCCTCGCCGCAGCCAGCACAACCTTTGTCTGAAATGCGGGGAAGTAGAAGATCAATCACAACCAGCAGTGACGGCGTTGGGAATGTGGGTATCGAGCGGAACCACATCGTTCAACTCGTGTTGATACGTTGAGTCTAACACCCCTCATATGTGACCGCAAGCACTTCAGGTCACGATTTCAACACGAGTCAACGCACACGTGCCCCCACCCACCATCACAAACGTGGTTTTGTGTGTGGGAACGGGGTCTACGCCGGTTCTCACCCCCGGTCCTGCACGGAAAACCCCGATAGCAAGGGGTCTGCTCCTAGGAAGGAGGGTAGGTCCTGCCGCCTGGGCAGCTGCGTGCCCGGTAGGGCCGCGGCGGCGCTGCCATAAGCCACCGCCGCCGCCAGGCTGCGCTCCTCGCTCCGCCCACGCACCTGCCCCAGCAGGTATCCAGCCAGGCAGGAGTCACCAGCACCAACCGTTGAACGCACGCGCACCTGCGGAGCCTGAGCACGCCAGACGCCTTCCGACGTCACCAGCACGGCGCCCGCCGCCCCGAGACTTGCCAGCACCCGGCCCACCCCGCGAGCGCGCAGCCGCCCAGCCGCCTCCAGCACGCCGGCCCAGCTGCCCGCAGCAGCATCCTCTTCCAACGCCCAGACTGTCTCACGACTGAGCCCTGCCAGCTGCCCCAGCTCGTACCCATTGGGTTTGAGCAGGTCAGGAGCCGCCTGCGGCCAGGCCTGCGCCACCGCCTCCAACGCCGCGTCCGAGGTGTCCAGGGCGATCCGCACCTGCGGCGCCCGCGCCCTCAGGGCTCTGATCAGCCGGGCGTACCAGTCCTGTGGCGCTCCCGGCGGCAGGGAGCCGGAGAGCACCACCCAGGTCACCGACGCCCGCGAGGCCTGCTCCACCACAGCCTCCTCAACCGCCTCCTGCTCGTTCAGGCTCAGACGTGCCCCGGGCTCGTTGAGCTTGGTCGTGGTGCCGTCAGCCTCGGTGATCGCGGTGTTGACTCGGGTGGCACCACAGACCTCGACCTGCCGGATACGCATGTGCGGGCCCACCAGGGTCTCCAACGCCGGCCCCAGCGGCCCGGGTCCCACGGGCACCACCGCCGTCGTCTCCACGCCCGCGGCCGCCAGCACCCAGGCAACATTGAGCCCCTTGCCGCCTGCCTGGCTCGTCACCGAGGCGACGCGGTTGACCTCCCCGCGTACCAACGCCGTCGGCAGCTGGGCAGTGCGGTCCAGCGAGGGATTGGCCGTAAGCGTGACAATCATGCGTGCCGCAACCTCGGTCAGGCCCGCATGAGCGGCAGGTAGGGCGAGAGGTCGCAGCGCTCGCCTGAGGCGTGCAGCGCCCCACTGGCCAGCGCCTCCTCCCACCCCAGGCGGCCGGTGGCCAGGCGCAGCCAGGTCTGGGCGTCCGTCTCCACCCCCGACGGCGGTGTCCCGCGCCGGTGCACCGTGCCGGCCACGGCCTGGGTGGCGCCGAAGGGTGGCACGCGCACCTCGACGGCGTGCCCGGGGGCACAGGCCGCCAG
>NZ_DS999574.1:614509-617350 GCF_000159035.1 Actinomyces urogenitalis DSM 15434 | reverse complement strand
TCGTCGTGCTGCCATAGCGCGAGCCTAGCGGCCTGCCGGGTACGCCTGCGTCCCACCCGGCGCCCCAACGGCCTGCTGGGCGCGCCGACCCGGCTAGTCCGGTACAGCACGCCCAGCAGGCAGGTGACTCACTCCTGGGAGTCGCCCTCGCCAGTGCTCTCGCCGGTGTCCTCGCCACCGCGGCGGCGCGCTACGAGCACACCGCCTGCGCCGAGCAGACCGATGACGGCCAGCGCCGCGATGGCGAGGCTCGTCGTCGTGCGTGAGAGAAGACGCATGGAAGGTCCTAGTGAGTGGGGACAGGGATCACCACCAAACTACGCACCCGCCAGCCCCGTGCCTAGGGCGCCGCACGAGTGTTCACGAAGCTGTCACTCTCCTACCGCGCCCCTCTCCGTCTCCTCCACCTGACCTGGGTGCGCGGCCAGCGCATGCCGAGCACCCCCACAGCCAACGCTGTGAGGGTGCTCGGTGGTGCCGGCAGGGACTGGTCCTGTCAGGGAGGCTCTCGGGCTCTGCGCCCGCTCAGACGATGCCGTGGGCGATCATGACGTCAGCCACGCGGGTGAAGCCGGCGGCGTTGGCGCCCAGCACGTAGTCACCCGGGCGGCCGTACTCCTCGGCGGCCGCGACGCAGGAGTCGTGGATGTCCGCCATGATGGCGGTCAGCTTCTCCTCGGCGGTGGCGAAGTCCCAGCGGGTGCGTCCGGCGTTCTGCTCCATCTCCAGGGCGGAGGTGGCCACGCCGCCAGCGTTCGCGGCCTTGCCGGGGGCGTAGAGTATGCCCGCGCCCAGGAAGGCCTCGACGGCCTCAGGGGTGGAGGGCATGTTGGCACCCTCAGCGACGACGGCGCAGCCCTGACGCAGCAGCGTGGCCGCGTCGTCGCCGTCGAGCTCGTTCTGGGTGGCGCAGGGCAGGGCGACGTCCACCGGCACGTCCCACGGACGGCCCTCGGTGACCAGGCGCGAGCCCGGGCGGCGCGAGACATAGTCGGCCACGCGGCCGCGCTCGACCTCCTTGACCTGCTTGAGCAGGTCAAGGTCCACGCCCGCCTCGTCGACGACGTAGCCCGAGGAGTCCGAGAAGGTGATCGGGGTAGCGCCGAGCTGCTGGGCCTTCTCGATGGCGTAGATCGCCACGTTGCCCGAGCCCGAGACCGCGACCTTCTTGCCCTCCAGGGTCTGGCCCTTGGTGGCCAGCATCGACTGGGCGAAGAGCACCGTGCCGTAGCCGGTGGCCTCGGTACGCACCAGGGAGCCGCCCCAGGCCAGGCCCTTACCGGTCAGGACACCGGCGTCGTAGGAGTTGCGCAGGCGCTTGTACTGGCCGAACAGGTAGCCGATCTCGCGGCCACCCACACCGATGTCACCGGCAGGCACGTCCGTGCTCGGGCCGATGTGACGGGACAGCTCGGTCATGAAGGACTGGCAGAAACGCATGACCTCGGCGTCGGACTTGCCGTGCGGGTCGAAGTCGCTGCCTCCCTTGCCGCCGCCGATGCCCTGGTTGGTCAGGGAGTTCTTGAAGATCTGCTCAAAGCCGAGGAACTTGATGATGCCGGCATTGACGGAGGGGTGGAACCGCAGCCCGCCCTTGTAGGGGCCGAGCGCGGAGTTGAACTCGATGCGGAAGCCGCGGTTGACGTGGACCGCTCCGGCGTCGTCCACCCACGGCACGCGGAACATGATCTGGCGCTCCGGCTCGACGATGCGCTCCAGGAGGGCGTCCTCGGCGTAGTGGGGGTGCTTGGCGATGACGGGATCCAGTGACTCCAGCACCTCACGGACGGCCTGGTGGAACTCGGACTCTCCGCGGTTACGGGCCACGACCTGCTCGTAGACCTTCTCGACAACGTCCTGCATGGTGGGACTCCTTCGGTCAGCGTGTACGGCACCGGGAGCACGTCATCGGGCGAGCGGCTTCCCCGCGCCACTCATATGTTCCCACGTGGCCGGAAACTGAGATGAAACATCTCAGCGAATGGCCCATGCGACACCCTCAGGCCAGGGCGTCGTAATGGGCGGGGTCGACCGGCTCCAGCCACTCGTTGGAGGTGTTCTCCCCAGGCACGCCGAGCGCAATGTGCGAGAACCACGAGTCCGCCTTGGCCCCGTGCCAGTGCTTGACGCCGGCACGGATGAACACGACCGTCCCCGGCTCCAGGGACACCGGCGCCTTGCCCTCCTCCTGGTACCAGCCCGAGCCCGCGGTGCAGATGAGCACCTGGCCTCCACCAGAGGTGGCGTGGTGGATGTGCCAGTTATTGCGGCAGCCCGGCTCAAAGGTGACGTTGGCAACCCCAACCACGCAGTCGGGGTCCGTCACGAGGGACCTCAGGTAGCTGTTGCCCGTGAAGAACTGGGCGTAGGCGGTGTTGGGCTCACCCTTGCCAAAGACGTTGTCTGCCTCGAAGACGGCCTCGTCAGCGGTCGCGGTCATGATCGGTTCCTTCCCCACCAGCACCCTCGGCTGGCGCCAGCGCCAGGCTAGGAACGTCCTCGCTCCCCATCCAGGCACTCCCAGGCCCCGTCAACGAGGTCAGCGGGCTCACCTGGCGACAGCAAGCGACACCTCCTGCTCGTCGGCCGTGCCCGCAAGGGCCGGTCCGCAAGCAGGAGGTGTCGGTGGACAGATCTCCCAGAGCCGCTCTCTCAGAGCCACAGAACGGGCTGGGTCAGAACAGCGCCGGCAGCGTCGCCTCAACGCCCTCGCGCAGCTCAGCCAGGTCCAGGGCGAGCGGCTGGCCGTCTGCGCCGTCGGACAGCAGGTCTGAGCCAACGACCGTCAGCAGCTCGCCGCCCGTGGTCCCCAGGCGGGTCCAGGCCACGCCCTCGGCCTCA
>NZ_DS999574.1:602554-614396 GCF_000159035.1 Actinomyces urogenitalis DSM 15434 | reverse complement strand
CGGCCACCGCGCCCTCGGGCACGGCGACGACGGCGCGGGCGCCGGACTCGGAGAACAGGGCGGTGAAGTCATCCACCTCGTCGCGGCCCTCCAGGCCGGCCAGGTTGATGCTCGCACCCACGCCGTGACGCAGGACCGAGTCCACGAGGGTCTGGATGAGACCGCCGTTGGAGACGTCATGAGCAGCGCGCACGATCTTCTCGCCGTCCGGGCCGTCCGCCTGGCTCAGGGCCAGCAGCACCCGACCCAGCGCCATCTCGGCCTCCAGGTCCACGCGCGGGGGCAAGCCACCGAGGTGGTCGTGGACCACACGAGTCCAGGCCGAGCCGTCCAGCTCATCGGCCGTGGCGCCCAGGGCGATGACGGCCAGGCCCTCCTCGAACCAGCCCGAGGGGTTGGCGCGGCGCACGTCGTCCATGACGCCCAGGACCCCGACCACCGGGGTGGGGTTGATGGAGGAGTCGATGAGCCCCTTGACCTTGCCGTGGGAGTTGTAGAGGGACACGTTGCCGCCGGTCACCGGGATCCCCATGACCTGGCAGGCGTCCGCCAGACCCGTGATGGCCTCGACCAGCTGCCACATGGCGTCGGGGTCCTCCGGGGAACCGAAGTTGAGGCAGTCGGTGACGGCCAGCGGCGTGGCGCCCACGGTGCACACGTTGCGGTAGGACTCGGTCAGGGCCTGGGCGGCGCCGGTGGCCGGGTCGAGCTTGGTGAAGCGGCCGTTGGCGTCAGTGGAGATCGCCACGCCCCGGCCGGTGGCCTCGTCCACGCGGATGACGCCGGCGTCGTCCGGCTGAGCCAGGGCGGTGCCACCGCGCACAAAGCGGTCATACTGGCTGGTGACCCAGGAGGTCGAGGCCTGGTTGACGCTCGTGACGACGGCGCGCACCTGGTCCGCGAGCTCGGAGGCGGAGGCGGGGCGTGCCAGGCGCTCGGAGGTGTCCGCGTTGAGGTCGTCCTGCCATGCCGGGCGGGCGTAGGGACGGTCGTAGGTGGGGCCCTCGTGGGCGACGGTGCGCGGGTCGACGTCCACGATCCGCTCGCCGAAGTGGTCGATGGTCAGGCGGCCCGAGCCGTTGACCTCACCGATGACCGCGGCCTCAACGTCCCACTTGGCGATGACCTCCATGAAGGCCTCGAGCTTGTCAGGAGCCACGACCGCCATCATGCGCTCCTGGGACTCGCTCATGAGGATCTCACCAGCGGTCAGCGTGGGGTCACGCAGCAGCACGTTCTCCAGGTCCACGTGCATGCCGCCGTCGCCGTTGGAGGCCAGCTCGCTCGTGGCGCAGGAGATACCGGCGGCGCCGAGGTCCTGGATGCCGAGGACCAGGTCCTGGGCGAACAGGTCCAGGCAGCACTCGATGAGGACCTTCTCCATGAAGGGGTCACCCACCTGGACACTGGGGCGCTTAGCCGGCATACCGTCCTCGAAGGACTCCGAGGCGAGGATCGAGGCGCCGCCGATGCCGTCCCCACCGGTGCGCGCACCGAAGAGGACCACCTTGTTGCCTGCGCCCGAGGCGTTGGCCAGGTGGATGTCGTCGTGGCGCAGCACGCCCACGCACAGGGCGTTGACCAGCGGGTTCTCCTGGTAGGAGGAGTCGAACTCGGTCTCGCCGCCGATGTTGGGCAGTCCCAGGCAGTTTCCGTAGCCGCCCACGCCGGCCACCACGCCGTGGACCACGCGTGCGGTGTCCGGGTGGTCCACCGCGCCGAAGCGCAGCTGGTCCATGACGGCCACGGGACGCGCTCCCATGGAGATGATGTCGCGCACGATGCCGCCCACGCCGGTGGCCGCCCCCTGGTAGGGCTCAACGAAGCTGGGGTGGTTGTGGGACTCGACCTTGTAGGTCACGGCCCAGCCGTCACCGATGTCCACCACGCCGGCGTTCTCGCCCATGCCCACCAGCAGGTGCTCCTTCATCTGGGGCGTGACCTTGGCACCGAACTGCTTCAAGTGGATCTTGGAGCTCTTGTAGGAGCAGTGCTCGGACCACATGACCGAGTACATGGCGAGCTCGGCGTTGGTGGGACGGCGCCCCAGCAGCTCCTTGATGGAGGCGTACTCCTCGTCCTTGAGGCCGAGCTCGCGGTAGGGCATCTCCTGGTCCGGGGTCGCCGCGGCGTCCTGAATGGTGTCAGGGTGCTCGACCGGCCGCGGGGCCAGGCCCGACTCGGGGATGGGGACGGTGGACTCGGACGACACGGTTGCCATGCGGCTGCTCCTGGGGTCGAGGAGGTGAGTGGACCAAGGCTGAGGATACCTGCCGCCGGCCACACCTCGCTCGCCGGCGCTCTCGAGGCGGCCTTCCGCCTCCTCCGCCAGGCCCGACGACGTCGATACCCCCGCACACAGCACCTCGCCTACCAGCCTGCTGACGCGGGTTGGTAGGCGAGGTGCGGGACGTAGCCAGGCACCGCCGTCGTCCTCACGACGGCGAGCGGGCGGCTCAGCGCAGCGAGCCGTCCTTGGACACGAGGATCATGATGAACTCGACGAAGGCCCACAGACTGTTGGCGCCGGCGACCAGGTAGGCCATGATGACGGCGCCGCCGACCTTGACCGCCTCGGAGTCGGCGATCTGACCGTAGGCGTCGGTGTGCGAGGCAGCCATGACCACGCCGACGATGAACAGCAGGACCGTCAGGACCATGAGGGCAAGGTGACCAGCGCCTCGCTTCATCTGGCCCCGGTAGAAGCTGTGCGCGCCGAACCCGCCCAGGAAGAAGGCGAGCAGCGCCGCCGCGGTCTTGGACTTGGCGTTCGGGTTGTAGGGCTGCTGGCCATAGGGCTGCGGGTAGCCCGGCTGACCGTAAGGCTGCTGCTGGCCGTATGGCTGCTGAGGCTGGCCGTAGCCCTGCTGGTCGTAGGGCTGGGAGGAGTTGTGGGGGTAAGGGGTCTGTGCCACGGAGAGGCCTTCCTCTTCGGTTGTCTTAAGGGCAGTTGGTGGTGGAGCGGCCGTGGTGCCGCGAGTCATCTCAGCGCAGAGAACCGTCTTGACTGAAGAGGATCTCGATGAACTCAGCAAAACCGTACAGGACGTTGACGGCACCAAGCAGGCCGACCGTCATGAGGGCCATTCCGGCGTTGAAGCGCTCACCCGGGGGGAGCTCGCCGTAGGCGTCCGTCTGCGTGGCGATCACGTAGATGCCGAACAAGAGCATGACGCCGCACGCCCCAGCCAGCACCACATGGATGCGGCCACGAGTCTGCTGGCCTCGGTAGAAGCTGTGCGCGCCGGTCCATCCCAGGAAGAAGGCGAGCGCAGCCGCCACGGACTTGGACTTGGGCTCGCCGGCCTGGACGGGCGGGGTGTAGGCACCGGGCTGCGGCTGGGCGTAGATCGGCTGGCCGTAGTACTGCTGCACCGAGGGCGGCTGTGCCTGGCCGGGGTAGGGCAGTTGATCCTGGCCGGCGCGGGGCTGGCCGTAGATCTGCTGGACAGCGGCCGGCTGGACCTCGGGCTGCTGCGGCTGCGGCTCGGGCTGCTGGGCCTCGGGCTGCTGGGTGCCGTCGTCCGAGTGCGGCCGCTGCGCCAGCCACGACGCCAAGTCGCCAGCCAGCGAGGAGCGTGGGGAGGAAGGGCTCTGCGTCATGCGAGTGGATTTCCTTCGTAGGTCTCAGCGACGGCGCGTGGCAGGTATGAGTGCGAACCTGCCACGCCCCGCCAGGCCGATGTCACTCAGCTCAGGGACCGGTCCTTGTTGATGAGGATGTGGATGAGCTCCACGAAGGAATAGACCGAGTTGGCGGCAAGGACGACCTGACCGCCCATCACCTGGGCACCTCCCGTGCTCACGGCGTCAGAGTTGATGACCTGGCCGTACTCATTGACGCCCGCGCCAGCATTGAGGGCGCCCACGAGGAGCAAGCCGAAGCTCAGGATGGCGAGCGGGATGTGCACCCCTGCCCTCCTGTGCTGACCGAGGTAGAAGCTGTGGGCTCCCACCCCGCCAAGGAAGAAGGCGAGCAGTGCGGCTGTGTTCTTCGACTTCTTCGGAGCGGCGGCCTGCTGAACAGACGCCTGCTAAGGGTCAAGGGACTGAGTCATGAGGATTCCTTTGATCGATCGGGATCAGGTCATGGGACACGAGCGGGCCAGGCAGCTGGGAGCAGCCCTTCAGCCACAGGAGCCACCGAGGTGGTGCCACTGCGCCGCTCGCGGGAGAGATCATGACGGGACCCGGATAAATCCGCCGTAAGGTAACTTGCGACACACTCCCCGTAAGTGCTGCGAGTCACACAAAAGAGGGGCAGGATCGGGACATGAGAAGCATCGACGTCGCACCCCTGCCCCTGTCGGACCTGGAGAGCCACCTCGACGAGGTCGCCATCCGCCGTCTGCACGACGGCGTCGCCGCAGCCCACGGACTGCTGGACGGCCGCACCGTGTGGACCGTGACGCCGTCGGCCGCTGCGGAGGCCGGACCGGCCCAGACCGTGGCCCCGCTGGTCGGCTACGCGCGCGGGCTGGGCATCGACGCCCGGTGGCTCACCCTCGACGCCCCAGCCGAGTTCCTGGCCGTCACCGCGCGGCTCAACGCCGCCCTCCACGGCTCTCACGGCGACGGTGGCAAGCTGGCCGACAAGCAGCGGGACCTCTACGAGCACGTCCTGGCCTCCAACGCGGAGAACGTGGTGGAGGACGTGCGCGAGGGGGACGTCGTCATCCTTCACGACCCGGCCACCGCCGGTCTCTCCCGCGCCTTCAGCCAGGCCGGAGCCACCGTCATCTGGCGGTGCCACGTGGGCGCGACCGACGCTGGGGAAGAGGGGCAGCGGGCCTGGGCCTTCCTCGACCGCTATCTCGAGGACGCCGACCTCCTCGTCGCCTCGCGCGCGGAGTACCTGCCGCTCTACGCCGAGGAGGAGCGCTGCGCCGTCGTCGCCCCCTCGATCAACCCCGACTCCCCCAAGAACCGCGTCCTCGACATGGACGAGGCCGCCTCGGTGGTGCGCCTGACCGGGTTCTTTGACGGGCAGCCGCCCTTCGACGCCGTCCCCTTCATCCGCGAGGACGGCCGGCCGGACGCCTTCCGCGGCCTGGGCGACGATGCCCCGAGTGCGCCCGCCGCCGGCACGCCCGTGCCCGAGGGCACCAGGGTAGTGACCCAGGTCCAGCGCTGGGATCCGCTCAAGGGCGGCCTGGAGCTCGTTGAGGCCTTTGCCTCCCAGATCGAGACCCTGCCGAGTGACGCGCACCTGGTCCTGGCCGGGCCCACGCCCGATCCTGCGCGCGAGCCCGGAGCCGCACGGACCCTGGAGGAGATCACGGAACGGGTCTCCACCCTGCCGGAGTCCGTGGCCTGCCGGATCCACGTGCTGGCGATCCCGGCCTCTGACCGCGAGGTCAACGCGACGATCGTCAACGCCTTGCAGCGGGTCAGCGCCGTGGTCACGCAGCGCTCGCGCGTGGAGGCCTTTGGGCTGACGGTGGCTGAGGCGATGTGGAAGAAGGCTGCCGTGGTGGGCAGCGCGGTTGGCGGCATCCAGGACCAGATCGAGGACGGGGTCTCTGGCGTGCTGGTGGCTGCTGACGACGCCGCTGGGTGGGCCGAGGCTGTGCGCGACCTGCTGCTGCTCAGCGAGCGGGCGCGTGAGATGGGCGAGGTGGCACACGAGGCGGTGCGCCGGGACTACCTGCCCGACCGTCACCTCATTGAGGTTCTCAACGTCATCGCTCAGGCCGCAGTCTGAGGCTTGCCCTCGTCGCTTGAGGCCCTTAACCGGCCACACCCACCCAACCAGCCCTGCCCACCCCGTCGCTTCAGGCCCATAACAGTCGAACCCCATCCCCGCCACACCCAAACCGACTGTCCAGGACCTAAAGCGAGGGGAGAGGGCAGCCAGCCCCGACCAAACCCGACCAGCCACACCCTCAGCCGGCTGTCCACGACCTAAACCGACGCCGGCGCGCACCTCCACCACCGTCGCCTTAGGCCCTTAACAGTCGAACCCCATCCCCGCCACACCCAAACCGACTGTTCCCGGCCTCAACCGACGTCGGCCTCACCCCTCACCCCTCGCCCCTCACCCACACACGCGCTCGGGCTCCACAGGCGCCTCCCGTGACACCCCAATCCACAACCCTCACCATGCGCTGTGGCCTCCGCACCCCACCGCGCTGCACGCTGAGACGCATGAGCACCTTTCCACCTCCTCCAGCAGTGCCGCGGCTGACCCTGACCACCCTGCGCGACGACGCGCGAGCAATGGTCGAGGCCGGCGCAGTGAAGATCATGCGCGGCGTCTACCTCCAACCCGCCCCGAGGCTCGCCCCGTGGGAACAGCTCCGCGAGGCAACGCTTGCGCGAGCGGCCGCAGCGCTGCACACACACCCGTCTGCCGTATGCCTGACTCACGAGGCCGCAGCGATCGCGCATGGATACACCTGCCTGACGACCGAGCCAGACATTCATATCGCCGTCCCGAAGGTTCCCACCGGCGGTCGCCGCCCCTTGCCGACGTTGACGTACACCGCCGAGGACGGCCACACGTTCCGCGGACGGAAGGTCTCGCTCGTGCGAAGCACCCGGCTTCCTCGCTCGGAGGAGGTCGACGTCGTCGACGGCCTCAGGGTGACCAACCCACTCCAGACCGCGGTGGACTGCGCCTGCGACCTGCCCGCGCGCGAGGCGATCTGCATCGTTGACTCCATCTTCTGCAAGACCTGCGAGGCGGACCGGTTCACACGCAATTGCCTCGGCCCGACACCCGAGGAACTGCGCGCCACACTTCTGGCCATGCTCGAGCGTTACCCACGGCGGCCGGGACTTCGCCGCGCACGTGCGGTCCTCGCCATCGCGAGCCCATTCTCAGAATCCCCCGGTGAGAGCATCTTGCGCTGGGCGGTGCACGCGGCCGGCTTGCCCGAGGCCGTCCCTCAGTTGTGCTGGCAGAGTCGGGAAGACTCGTCGACCTTCTTCCTCGATCTGGGTTGGGAGGCGCGCAAGCTAGACCTGGAGTTTGACGGATACGTCAAGTACGGCGGATCCGAGGACCTCCGCGCTGAGAAGTCTCGTGAGATGCGGCTGCGCCGCGACGGGTGGCGCATCGAACGCTTCGAGTGGTCAGAGATCAAGAAGCCACACGAGCTCGCTGCGCGTCTGACGTCGCTGTTCCCTGCCGACGTCGTGCGCAACGCGCGCCCGGTCCGCGACTTGTGGCTCTAGGTCTGAGACGACGGAGCAGGCCACCCCGGAGACCTCAAACCGACTGTCCACGACCTAAACCGACGCCGGCACGCATCTCCACCACCGTCGCCTTAGGCCCACAACAGTCGAACCCCACCCCCGCCACAACCAAACCGACTGTCCACGACCTAAAGCGAGAGGAGAGGGCAGCCAGCCCCGGCCAGACCCAGCCAGCCCGCCCAGCCACACACCATCACCGACGCACTTATCCACAGATTCTGTCCACAGCCTTGTGCACAGAATCCCCAGAGCGGGGAAATCACGCCACTCGTCCTGTGGTTACCTGCCGATTACCCGCCCCGTCGCACCTGGAGGCGCCGTCGGGCGCACCGCACACCTCACCCAGGCCGCCAGTACCCACGATTCTCAACCATGTCAAATCGTTGAAATAACGCGGTTTCCCTCAGTCAAGCGCTTCATAGCACATCGCCATCGTCCGCGCTGGCGATTCTCGATCCTTGCAACGACGCCAAGATCCCCGCACCCCTGGAACCTCCCAGGACGATCGTCTCTTCACCTGCCGTGCACCGTCGGTGCTGAGGACTTTCCCACAGCACATGTGGCTGACTGTGGACGGTCCACTGTGGCACCGCTACCACCGCTACGTAGTCGCCCGCACGGCCGTGTCGAGAACCAGAGACGCCGCGCCCAGCGCTGCAGCAGTCCCCGAGCTGGGCGACAGCCGGATCTCCATCAGCCCACGAGACCCCGCCCCAAAACGCAGCGCCAGCTCCTCCTCCAGCACCGGCAGGTAGAAGGCACCCGCAGCACCAGCGCTCGGCCCAGTGAGCACCACCGTCGCCACGTCCAGGACGTTGACCACCGATCGCACCGCCACCGCGAGTGCCCGCGCCGACTCAGCCAGCAGCCTCTGCGCCGCCAGGTCTCCCGCCTGAGCCACACGCGCCACAGCCGCAAAGTTCGCTTCCACGCTCCCCCGCGCGCCGGGCTGCGGCCCGAGCCCGGCCGCACGTGCCAGGTCCTCCTGGCCGACGGCGCGCCTGACCACGGACTCCGGCCCACCCACGGCCTCCAGGCATCCGCGTGCGCCGCACGAGCACACTGGCCCCGCCATGTCCACGCACACGTGGCCGAGCTCGCCCTCGCCCTGATTGACTCCCCGACGCAGCCGGCCGCCAGCCAGGTAGCCGCCGCCGATCCCGGCCCCCAGGTAGACCACGAGCGCATCATCCGTGCTGCCGGCCGGCGAGACCCACCACTCCCCCAGCGCCGCCGCTGAGGCGTCGTTGTCAAACAGGACGGGCCGCCCCAGCAGGCTGATGTCACGCGCCTGCTGGCTCGCCAGGATCTCCGCGCGCACCGAGTCCGAGCCGACGACGCCGGCACCCAACACCCGCTCGCGCGGCACCCCGGCCCCCATGACCAGCTCGTCCACCGCCTGCGTCAGTGCCTGCGACCACTGGTGGCTTCCCAGATCGCACGGGCGGCGCGTGCGCGCGACCACCGCCCCCAAGAGGTTAGCGAGGACCAGCACCATGTCGCACCGCGTGAGGTGGATGCCGATGGCGTAGCGCGCGTCAGGCACAACCTGGACGAAGGTGCGGGGCTTGCCGCCCGTCGAGCGCGCGCGGCCGCTCTCCTCGACCAGCCCTTCCTCCATCAGCTGGCGCACGAGGGTCGAGATGGTGGCGCCGGTCAGGCCGGTGCGCTCAGCCAGGCCGGCACGCGAGGCCCGCCCTGAGGCGCGCACGAGGTCAAAGACGAGCGCCTTGGTGTCCACACCCCTGGCCATCGTCTCTCCCTCATCATGTCCGTGGGTCTTCGTGTCAAGTCCCGACGCCCAACGCCCATCCCGCCGCCGGCACATCCTCCGCAACGGCACAGCGCGCTCTAGACTGACTGGGCGCCCGCTGTAGTGCAAGGATCGCACTCATCAGGCCCTGCTCGCACCCTCGACGCCCAAGGAGCACCCATGGCGACCGTGACCCACCGCTGGGGCATGGTGCTGGACCGGCCTCGCAGCCTGTACACCGCCGAGTCCTACTACGCCGAGGTCACCGACGGCATCGAGGAGGTCCTGCGAGGCAGCGCCGTGATCCTCTTCCTCCACCAGGTCTCCAGCATGGAGGAAGAAGTCGCTACCTACGAGCGCTGGGCCCGCGAGCGCTTCGTGGACGGGGTCATTATCGTGGACCTGCTCGACGACGACCCTCGCCCGGCGTTGCTGGAGCGCCTGGGCCTGCGCACCCTGTACGCCGGAGCCGACACTCCACCGTCGGGCGCGAGCGCGCTGACGAGCGAGAACGTCGAGTGGACCCGCAGCGTGCTCACCCCTCTAGTCCAGGCCGGGCACCGCCGCATTGCGCGCGTGAGCGGCCCGGCGAGGCTGGCTCACACCCGCGTGCGCAGCGATGCCGCCCGCAGCTTCGCCATCGAGCACGACGTGGAGCTGACGACGCTGGAGGGCGACTACTCCGCCGCCTCGGGACGCGAGGCAACTCTCGCCCTGCTGCAGCGTGATCCGCGGCCCACCGCCATCATCTACGACAACGACGCCATGGTCCTGGCCGGCATCGCCACCGCGCGCGAGATGGGAGTCTCGGTCCCCGAGCAGCTGAGCGTCGCCGTCTGGGACGACTCGCTGTCCTGCCGCCTAGCGCACCCGCCCGTGGCCGCGCTGACGGACAACTCCCACGAGCTCGGCCGCCTCATCGCCCAGGCACTGCTGCGCATGGACGACGGCGAGGCCCCGGTCCGCCTGCCGCACCCGCAACGGCAGTGGCTGGCGAGAGCCTCGGTGGCGCCGGTCGGCGCCGCGGTGAGGACGGCGTTGTCCGCCTCGCCCTCCCGCGGCGCCGACCGGCCCAGGTAGCCCAGCCGGCTCCGCAGCCGGCCGGCTCAGCGCCTCAGCCGGCTCAGTTGGCCAGGTCGTTGGCGCTGCGCAGGACCGGCCAGGAGGCGAGCACCGAAGGATCGGCCAGCTCCGGACCTCGGACGGTGAAGGTCGCCGTCTCGCCAGGCAGGAGGGTCACCAACATGTCGTCGACGACGGCGCCGGGCATCACCTCATCAGCCGTCAGCGCGAGGTCACGCAGGAGGACCTGCGCCGTGACCTGGACCCGGTAGCCGCCTTCCACCCGGTCCACCGAGACCTGCGCCTGGGGCGCCGGAAGCCCGGCCTCGCGGTCGGTGGAGGTGAACCACACGGCCCGACGCACGCCGTCGGCCTCGGCGAGAAGGAAGCTGTCCGCCTCCAGCGGCAGCGCCACCTCAACCGCCGTCGAGGAGGCCGGCTCCACGCTGAGGTCAAGCGTCTCCCAGGTCACCTCGCCGCCATGACGCAGCCCTCGCCCGAGCCGAACTCGCGTGTGCCAGGGCTCGCGCAGGTTGTTGACCGCCGCCAGGCGAGCCTTACCCTCTCCTGCTGGCTGGAGCACGAGCATCCGGTCCTCGTGGGCGTGACGCATGGCGTACCAGCCGGGCTTACGCACGCCCGCGCTGTCCACCACGGCCCAGGAGATGACCGGCCAGCAGTCGTTGAGCTGCCAGATCACCGATCCGGTGCACAGCGGCTGGAGGGAGCGGAAGTGACTGATGCCAAAGTGGAAGGCCCGGGCCTGGTTGAGCTGGGTAGCCCAGTGCCAGTGACGGAAGTCCACCGGCTCAGGAAAGTGGTTGTCGATGCCGCGCTGCAGCTTGCCGAAGCCGTTGTCCGCCTTCTGGTGGACGACCAGCTGGGCGCCGTCGCGTGAGAGAGGCTCGTCGTGCACTGCGGCACGCAGGGTCGAGTAGGCCATGGGCCCACCGAAGCCGAACTCGGAGGCGAAGCGCGGGGCGTGGTCGGCGTAGTGGAGGTAGTCCAGATCGTTCCACACGTCCCACACGTGAGTGTCACCGTCGGCGTCGTTGTTGGCCTCGGCCGCCGGGTCGGGGCAGAAAGGACTGGCGGGGATGTAGGGCGTGGTGGGGTCGAGCTCAGCCACGATCGCCGGCAGCAGCTCGCGGTAGTAGCCCAGCCCCCAGGCGCGATCCCCCAGACGCTCCTTCCAGCCCCAGCTCTGGTAGCCGGTCTCGTTCTCGTTGTTGCCGCACCACAGGGCCAGGCTCGCGCGGCCGCCCAGGCGCCCCACCGCCTGGCGGGCCTCGACGAGGACGGTCTCGCGCAGCCAGTCCTCCTCGGCGTAGGCGGCGCAGGCGAAGGCGAAGTCCTGCCACACGAGCAGGCCGAGCTCGTCAGTGGCGTCATAGAAGTCCTCGGACTCGTACAGGCCGCCACCCCAGATGCGCACGAGGTTGCAGCCGCCGTCCACGGCGTCGGTCAGCGCCCGGCGGTAGTCGGCAGCGGTCACGCGAGTGAAGAAGACGTCGTCAGGGATCCAGTTGACGCCCTTGGCGAGGATCAGCTCGCCGTTGACCAGCAGGCGCAGGGGCGCGCCGACCTCGTCAGGGCTCAGGTCGATCCCCATGTGGCGGAAGCCGACCTTGCGACTCCAGGCCGGCTCGCCGCCGACGCTCAGGACCGAGTCGTACAGCGGCTGCTCGCCGTAGCCGCGCGGCCACCACGCCTGCGGCCCGGCTACGCGCGCCTCCAGGACCACCTCGCTCAGGCCCGGCTCGCTCACGCTGGCCGTGACCGTCTGGCCGCCGACGGCGTAGCTGAGCTGCGTGGGGGCCTCGCCCT
>NZ_DS999574.1:588158-602314 GCF_000159035.1 Actinomyces urogenitalis DSM 15434 | reverse complement strand
TCGGCCCGCTCGACCTGGGCGGTCAGGCGGGCCACACCGACCAGCCCGGCCTGGCCGGGCGTCACCGGGGCAGCCAGCGGCTCACCGCCGGCGCCCAGCAGGTCGACGCCCAGGCGTACCTCACGCAGGCGCGAGCCGGTCCAGCGCTCCAGGCGCACCGGCTTCCAGATGCCCGCGGTGATCGTGATCGGCCCCCAGTCCCACCCGAAGGAGCAGGAGGCCTTACGCACCATAGAGAAGGGGACGGGGTAGGCGGTGGGGTAGTCGCCGTAGCGGCGGGTGCGCTCCTCGGCGACGTTGAGGGCTGAGGTGAAAGCGATGACGAGCTCGTTGCCCTCCTCGCGCAGCAGGTGGGTGACGTCGAAGCGGTAGGAGCGGAACTGGTTGTCCGTGCGTCCCAGCTCGGTGCCGTTGAAGGCGACGACGGCGATCGTGTCCAGCCCGTCGAAGGCCAGCTCAGCGTGCTCGCCCGCTGCCAGCGCGGCGGCGTCGAAGGTGGTGGCGTAGCGCCAGTCGCAGCGCCACATCCACTTCAGCCGCTCCTCGTTGTCCCCGTCCAGAGGATCGGGGATGAGGCCGGCGTCCAGCAGGTCGGTGTGGACGCAGCCGGGGACCGTGGCCGGGACGGTGGCGGGCAGGCGGAGGCGGGCGGCGAGGTCGGCAGGGACCGGGCCGTCCAGGAGGCTGAGCTGCCAGCCGGAGTCGAGGGTGGTCGAGGTGAGCATGGGGACTCCTTGCCAGGTGCGTGGTGGGCGAGAAGAAATGGGATGGTAAGAAGCGGGTGCGGCGAGAAGCCGGGCGTGGCGGAGACGAGGTCAGCGAGAGTGGCGGTGCGTCCAGGCGCAATCTTTCCTTAGTTACTTAACTAAGTGCAAGAGGCCGGGTATCCCCGGTCTTCTGCTCAGCGCACGCCGGCGGCCCGCCCAAAGGACCCAACCGATCCGAGGCCCCGACACCCCACCGCCAACAACCCACGCATCCCCCGCAGGACCAGCCCTGCGCCCATTGGTACGTGTTTCCACGACCGCCAAGCGCCCACCAGGCCTCCAGGAGCACGCCACAATCAGAACCCCACGCACACATCACCCACAGCACACCACAATCACCACCCCACCAGCCCGACACGCACGCCCGAACGTCCCACATCCGGCAGGAGCACCCTCCCCACCCATTGGCCCAGGCTGACCGCCCACATCCTCAACGCCAACCTCACCACACACCCTCCCCTCCCATGCGCCCGGGCTCCACAGGCGGCTCCCGTGACAGGGTCATCCACAGACCTCGCCAGGCCCAGATGCGTCGTGCCGGCGACCATGGGCATGCTGCAGGCGGCTCCACCACAACCGGACAGGACACCTCTCATGCCGCCTCTCACCACCAGCACGCTGCCCGCCGTCATGCCCACCTCCGCATGGGCGTCTTCGCCGCCACCGGAGGCGGTGCGCATCACCCGGGGCTTCTACCTCCTCCCCGTCGCCGACCCACCTGTGTGGAAGCAACGTCGCGAGATGACCCTGGCTCGCTTGGCCGCCGTCGTCGATCGCTACCCCAGCACCATCGCCTTGTCTCATGAGTCGGCCGCGCTCCTCCACGGCGCCGTCCTGCGAAGCCACGAGCCTGACATCCATACGATCCAGACCACGCATCAGCACCGCAGCACCGTCGTCATGCCTGACGTCATCTACGGCGGCAAACGCACGCGCTCGGCGCCCCGCAGCGGCACCCGCCTGACCAGCAACGAAGTGGACAGCGGCCCCGTCCGTCTACATCGCCGCCTGCGGACCAGCCTCGACGACGTCTCGGTCACCCATATTGCCGGCCTGCCAGTGACCGACATCAGCAGCACCCTGCTGGACTGCCTGCTGGACCTGCGCCCGATTGACGCCCTGGCGATCGGCGACTCGCTCGCCCGGATCATGGTGGACGCCCAGCGCTTCCACGAGGAGGAGGCGACGCAGAGGTGGAACATCAGACGCGTTGAGCTTGACGAACGCCTCAGACGCCTGGCTCGCCGCCCCGGTAAGGCTCGCGCGCGCCGGCTCCTGCGGCTACTGAATCCGCTCGCAGAGTCCTGGGGAGAGAGCGAGCTGCGGTTCATCCTCCTCACAGCCGGATTCCCCGAGCCCGTCCTACAGAAGCAGATCGAGGCTGACGGGCGGTTCTACTTCATTGACATCGCCCTGCCTGGCCTCATGCTCGCTATCGAGTTCGACGGCAAGATGAAGTATGACGGCGAGAACGCTGACGTGCTCTACGGGGAGAAGAAGCGTCAAGACGCGCTGCACCGCGCCGGTTGGGATGTGATGCGCGTGCGGTCCGAGGAACTGCGCCGCCCCGAGCAGATCGTGGCCAACCTCCTGCAGCGCCTCCCCCACGATCACAAGCTGCGTCTGCGGCCCTGCCGGTGGCTAGGTTCCCTCCCCACGGCGCAATGACCAGGCTGCTGCCTGAGGACGACGGCGCAGTCCCCAGGCGCAATGACCAAGCGCCACTCCTCTGAGAACGGCCTTCCACGATTGGGGCGTGCCTCCCAGAGCCCGGGAAGCACGCCCCAATCGCAGATACACGCACCAATCGCCAAAGCGCGGCGCAGCAGACCTCTCAGGCCCCGACCAGCGCGCTGATGGCCGACTGGAAGATCTTCAGACCATCCACACCCGTGCGCGGACCCGCCGCAGAGTCCGGTCCGAAGCCCGGCTCGACGGCGTGCTCGGGGTGAGGCATGAGGCCGACGACGTTGCCGCGCTCGTTGCGCACGCCGGCGATGTCACGCGCCGAACCATTGGGGTTGGAGCCGGTGTAGCGGAAGACCACCAGGCCCTCCCCCTCCAGCCGGTCCAGCTCCTCGGGCGAGGCAATGAAGTTGCCCTCACCGTTCTTCATGGGGATGGTGATCTCGTCGCCAGCCTCGAAGAGGTTGGTCCACGCTGTTGTAGTGGACTCGACCCGCAGCCCCTGCTCGCGGCAGATGAACTTCTGGTGGTCGTTACGAATCAGGGCGCCGGGCAGCAGGTGCGCCTCGGCCAGGATCTGGAAGCCGTTGCAGATGCCAAGCACGGGCATGCCCTTGCCGGTTGCCTCGATAACCTCGTCCATGACCGGAGCGAAGCGCGCGATGGCACCGCAGCGCAGGTAGTCGCCGTAGGAGAATCCGCCGGGCACCACAACGGCGTCGACGCCGTGGAGGTCAGCGTCCTTGTGCCACAGGGAGACCGGCTCTGCGCCGGCCAGACGCACGGCCCGCAGCGCGTCGACGTCGTCGAGCGTGCCGGGGAAGGTGATGACGCCGATGCGGGTCACGCCTGGGCCCCCTCGTCCTCAGCGCGAACGGAGACGACGTCCTCGATGATGGGGTTGGACAGCAGCTTCTCGGCCGCCTCGGCCGCGGCGTCCAGGTGAGCCTGCGTGACCGGGCCGTCAACCGTCAGCTCGAAGCGACGCCCCTGGCGCACTGCGGTGAACTGGTCGAATCCGAGCCGCGGCAGGCTCCCAACTACGGCCTTGCCCTGGGGGTCAAGAATCTCGGGCTTGGGCATGACCTCGACGACGATACGTCCCATCGGTTCTCCTGGGTGCGGGTGGGCGGAAGAGGGTCCGGGCCCAGCCTACCCGGCCAGGTCACGGCAGGCCCAGCCAGCGGGGCACCAGCAGCAGCGACGACGGCGCCCGCCTTCGCCCGCCACCTCACCAGCTCCGCGGGCAGCGCGGCGGGCGGCGGTGACCACCGCCCGCCGGTCCTGGGTTACAGGGCGAGGGCGTGGCCGGTCAGGCGCTCGTAGGCCTCGAGGTAGCGGGCACGGGTGCGCTCAATGACGTCGTCCGGAAGCGCCGGGGGCTGCTGGCCGCTAGAGCGGTCCCACCCGGAGTCAGGTCCGGTAAGCCAGTCCCGCACGAACTGCTTGTCAAAGGACGGTGTGACCTGCCCAGGCACCCACTCGTCAGCCGGCCAGAAGCGAGAGGAGTCGGGGGTGAGGACCTCGTCTCCCAGAACCATCTGGCCGCTGGCGTCGCGACCAAGCTCGAACTTGGTGTCCGCCAGGATGATGCCGCGCTCGCGCGCGATGTCCGCGGCGGCGCTGTACAGACGCAGCGTGACCTCGCGCAGCGAGGAGGCGGCCGACTCACCCACCATCTCAGCCACACGCTCGAAGCTCACGTTCTCGTCATGATCGCCGAGCTCAGCCTTGACGGCCGGCGTGAAGACCGGCTCCGGCAGGCGCGAGGCCTCGGTCAGCCCCTCAGGCAGGGGGACGCCGCACACCGCCCCTCCCGCGCGATACTCGGCCAGTCCCGAGCCGGTGAGATACCCACGAGCCACGCACTCGACCGGGTACATCTCCAGGCGCTGGCAGATCATGGCGCGCCCAGCGACCTGCTCCGGTACCTCAAGAGACACCAGGTGGTTGGGAATGATGTCCGCCAGCTGCTCGAACCACCAGGCAGATAGAGCGGTAAGGACCTTGCCCTTGTCCGGGACGGGGGTGGACAGGATGTAGTCATAGGCGCTGATGCGGTCTGAGGCGACGACGAGGAGAACGTCCTTCCCCGCCCAGGGGCCGTTATCCGCCGGGACGTAGACGTCCCGGACCTTGCCGGAGGACAGGTGCTGCCAACCAGGCAGGGCGGGGGCAGCGGGGATAACAGGCTTGGTCGCGCTCATAGGGCCATCCTAGAGTGCCCCTCCGACACAAACCCGGCACGATCGACAAGCAGCCGGTGGAAGCCACGGACGCCGCCGCTCGCCTTGCAGGAGGCGGGCGACAGCGTCGTAGTTCGTGAGACCGGACAGTGCTGGATCAGCGGCCCAGTGCGATATCGGTGCGGTACTGGGCGCCGTCGAGGTGGATATGGGACAGCGCCTCGTAGGCACGAGCGCGCGCGTGCTCCACCGTGTCCCCCAGGGCGACGACGGACAGCACGCGCCCGCCGGTGGCGACGAGCTCGCCGTCGTCATCCAGTCCGGTGCCGGCGTGCAGGACGTGGACGCCGGGCTGCGCCTCGGCCTCCTCGATCCCGGTAATCCGCCCGCCGGTGGTGACGGTGCCGGGGTAGCCCGGGGCGGCCAGGACCACGTCGACGGCGGCCTGCTCGGACCAGGTGGGGGCGGGGACCTCGTGGAGGGTACCCGTGGCGGAGGCGAGGAGCAGCTGGGGCAGCGAGGAGGTCAGGCGCGCGAGCACGGCCTGGGTCTCGGGGTCGCCGAAGCGGACGTTGAACTCCACCACGCGCAGGCCGCGGCTGGTCAGGGCCAGGCCGCAGTAGAGCAGGCCGGAGAAGGCGGTGCCGCGACGGGCCATCTCGTCGACCACGGGCTGGGCGACCTCGGCGACGACCTGCTCGGTCAGGTCCGCGGGCGCCCAGGTGAGCGGAGTGTAGGAGCCCATGCCACCGGTGTTGGGGCCTGCGTCGCCGTCTGCCAGGCGCTTGAAGTCCTGGGCGGGGGCGAGGGGGCGGACGGTGGCGCCGTCGCAGACGCAGAAGAGGGAGACCTCAGGACCGTCGAGGTAGTCCTCGACGACGACGCGCCCACCCTCCTTGGCCAGGCAGGCCAGTCCGTGGGCGAGGGCGGCGGCGCGGTCCTCGGTGACCACAACACCCTTGCCGGCGGCGAGCCCGTCATCCTTGACAACGTAGGGGGCGCCGAAGCGGTCGAAGGCGGCCTCAAGCTCAGCCTGGGTGGTGCATACGGCAGCTTCGGCGGTGGGAACGCCGGCGGCCTGCATCACCTCCTTGGCGAAGGCCTTGGATCCCTCGAGGCGGGCTGCCTCGGCGCCGGGGCCGAAGACGGGGATGCCGGCCTCGCGCAGGGCGTCGGCCACGCCTGCCACCAGCGGCGCCTCGGGACCGACGACGACGAGGTCGGCCTGCATCTCGACGGCGAGCTGGGTGACCTCGGTGGGCGAGGTGGGGTCCGCCTTGATGTTGGTGGCGACGGCGGCGATGCCGGGGTTTCCGGGGACGGCAATGAGCTCGGTGGTCTGCGGGTCTGCGGCGAGGGCACGGGCGAGGGCGTGTTCGCGGGCGCCGGAGCCCAGAAGGAGGATCTTCACAGGGTCAGGGTAGCGGGGTTGGGCGCACGGACGGCGAAACAGGTGGGGCCGACACACATCGAATGCCTAGATGGCCCCAGTCCCGATGCCAGTCATGGACGTGGCGTCCGCAGCAGGAGCCGAGGAGACCGTCGGGGTGTCGTTGCCAGCCACGATGAGATATCCGAGCGATACCGCGAGGAGGACGGCGCCAACCAGGGCCACGATGCCCCAGATAAGCAGCCAAGACCTCGGCTTGCTGGGAGTCTCAGACTCAGTCTCAGCGGCAAGACTGTGGTCAGCCTCGACGTCGGAGACATCGGGGACGCAGAAGGAGGTAGGGGTTCAGTCATGCGAGTCTCCTTGGAACGGGAAAAGAATGGGCTCGGGGCCGGTAGGTCTTCCTACCGGCCCCGAGCCCTATTCACGGTGTTCTGTCACAGGTGACAGAAGCCTGAATCAGGCGTTGCGGCGACGGGCGAGCACCGCACCGGAACCGACCAGACCGGAGGCCAGGACGGCGATGCCGAGGCCGGCACCAGTCTTGGCGAGGGTCTTCTTGCCGGACCTCTTAGCGTCGTCCTTCTTCTCGTCAGCCTTCTTGTCGGCGTCCTTGGTCTCCTCGCCCTTGGGGGACTCGGAGTCGCCCAGGGCCGGCTCAGCCTCACCCTTGAAGACGTGCGTCCAGGTCAGCTCCTCAACAGTGTTGCCGGCGGCGTCACGCAGGTAGAAGCCATCCTTGGGAACAGCCACAACCTGAACCTCGCCAGACTCAACCGACCACTTGTAGCCGGCAGGGTCGATCAGGGTGCGCGTCTCGCCATCCTTGACGAGGAAGTCATCCGCGCCCTCAACGGCGTCGAGGGCCACGCTGTTGTCCTCGTCACTGAACGTGACGCCGGGTTTCGCCTCCTCGAGCTGCTGGAACTCGGGGCCCCGGAACGCCCACCAGGGCTGGTGGCCGCGCTGACCCTGGGATCCCTCGAAGAAGGCGTTCTCCGGGCCAGTCACCTGAGCGGTAACGACGAACTGGGAGCTGGGAGCCTCAACGACCTCGCCCTCGTTGTAGGTGTCCTTGAAACCGGGGAGGACCCTGCCATTCACCTTGTCGATGATGCGGTAGACCACGGTGGCGCCATCGTCGACCGCCGGGAAGGTGATCGGACCACGCGCAACCTCATCGAAGTCGGGGCGAACCGAGTCGACGTTGATCCAGTTGATCTGCTCAACAGCCTCAACAGAGCAGTTGGCTACCTTACCGACCAGGCTAAGGTCAATGATGTCAGTAACCGTGACACTGTAGTCGAAAGCCGTGAGCGGAAGCCTGAAACCGCCAATCTCGGTGTTGCTCGTCCGGCCCGGGATGCCCGCGACCTCTACCTCGGCCACGTCACCCACATACTGATGGACCTTCCCGATCCGGTCGTCCTCACCCGAAGCCGGGGCGTCGACGGTCAGAGCGTCGCAGAGGTTGACGGGGTCGACGTCAGCAGCAGCGGTGCTCGCCCCCCGATGAGAAGGGCGGCGGCAGCGGCGGCCGCCCCGATGGACTTGGAGTGTGCTATGTGAATTCTCCTTGACAGTGAGAGTCCCTCACGATCGTGATGAGGAGGTTCCTCCCGCACCAGAGCACGAACGAAGGGATAGGTCACGCTGGGTGCGTGCTCAGGTAAAACTGAGCAAGACGTGGTACCGCAGCGCTAGTTGTTACTGGTGTGAAAACTGAGGCTCAGGTCTCACATCGGCGTGTCGCCCCGGAAAATAGGCCGAAAGGCTCATATAAGCGTCATCGCCGACGTCCGGCATCTCACAGTATGCCCCAAGGCTCACGACAGCGGGCCCATCTGAAGTCCCTGTAGCACCCCTCCCCACACCCCACTCTTGCCGCACGATGGCGGCACAGATCCACAACAAGAAATAGGACACAACGAAGGGAGGCCGCCCCATCCGGGGTGGCCTCCCTGTCTAGCCGCGAGCCCTCAGCTCACGACCTGTGGAGTGGTCAGACTCAGGCGTCCTGCTCGTCCTTGCGGCGACGCTTGCTCACCAGCACCGCGCCGGAACCGGCCAGCAGCGCCGAGAGCCAGAGCCAGCTGGTCTGCGCACCGGTCTTGGCCAGCTTGCGCAGCTGAGCACCCACCGACTTCTCACCGGACTTGCCGTCCGCCGTCGTCTTGCCATCAAGGGCGCTGGAAGCGTCATTGAGGGCCTTGAGCGCGGCGTCGACCTCAGCCTGGGTGGCGTTGGGGTTCGCGTTGACCTCGGCAGCCTCCTTCAGAGCCTCCTAGAGAGCCTGCTTGGCCCCGTCAGTGGCGTTCTTGTAGGAGTCGGCGCCACGAGCACCGTTGGCGTCGCTGATCGAGGACTGGAGACCAGACTTGTCCGTCTCCTTGCCGTCGAGCACCTTCTGGGCGTTCTCCAGCTTCTCCTTGGCGGCGTCGACCTCGGCCTGGGTGGCCTTCGGGTTGTCGCGAACGGCCTCGGCCTCGGCCAGTGCCTCGTCGAGCGCCTTCTTCGCGTCATCGGACGCGTTCTTGTAGGCGTCGGTTCCCTTGGCCGTGTTGGCGTCCGTGATGGCGTTGATCAGGCCGTCGAAGTGCGTGGCCTCGCCGTTCAGCGCATCCGCGGCGTTGGCGAGACGGTCCTTGGCGGCGTCGACCTCAGCCTGGGTGGCGTCAGAGTCCTTGAGAACCTCGTCGGCCTTAGCCAGAGCGTCCTTGTAGGCCTGCTTCTTCTCCTGAGAGGCGTTCTTGAAACCGTCGGCGCCCTTGACCTCGGACTCCTTGGCGATCTCCGCAGCAAGACCAGCCTTGTCGGTGGCAGCCTTCTCGGTGACGGCGATCTTGGCGTCGACGTTATCGATCGTGCCGTCGCTATAGGTCACGGTGACCGGCACCGTGTACGGGTCGTCCGCCACGTCGTTTGCTCCAGGAGCAGTCGTGATCGTTCCCGTCGTGGAGTCGATACTCACCCAGCTCGGCACTGCATCGCCGGCCGCACGAGTCTGCACGCCACCGAAGGCGAAAGAGGCGCCAGTCGGGATGCCCACAAAGGGCTGCCCGTCCTTCTGGAAGGTCGGCGACACCTGCTTGCTCTGGCCGGCCTCAACCGTGGTGTCCGCGTCGATAGGCTCGTACTTCTTGTTCTACGCGCGCAGTTCAACGACCGTCTTGGAGGCGGTGTCGCCGATGAAGTCCTTGGTCGCCGTGATGGCGATGGTGGTCTTGCCATCCTCGAGAAGCGTGGCGAACTGGGACAGGTCAACGGAGAACGTGCCGTCAGCACCGGTCTTCACCTGGTAATTCGTGGTCTCCTGACGCCAGTACGGGCGGGGATCAACCTTGTTGGCCGCCTGCTGCGTGTTGACCGTGACGCTGATGTAGACGTCCTGCGGGCTGCCGTCGGTCTGGTTGTCGAGGGTGTCCTTGGAGCCGTCGTCGACCGTGACCCGGCCGGTGAGCTTGTTGTCGTCGGAGAGCGCGAGCTCATCGTCGACGATGTCCACCGCGCCGTCGGCCTTCGAGAAGGTCAGACGGTTCGCGGTCTTGCCGTCGGTGTTGGCCTTGATGGCGTTCTCGGCGTCCTGGGTCGTGGACTCGAGCGAGCTCACCTTGGCCTGGCCGCGCGTGTAGCCGATCGTCATCTCGTTGATCGGCTCGGACCACTGGCCGCTGTCGAACTGCTGGCGCGAGTTGTTGACGTTCACCGTGCCGCTCGAGACGAGCCAGGTGTTCGTGCCGGTGTTCTGGGTGAGGTTGATGTCGAAGAGCTCGGGCTGGTTGACGTTTAGCGTCGCGCCGCTGCCAACGGTGATGGCGGAGAGGTTGCCTGCGCCCTGGACGGCCACCGTGAAGGCCGAGTACGGGTTGGCGTTGATCGTGGCGCCGGTGCCGAGGTTGATGATGCGGCCGCCGTAGGTGCCCACGTTCTTGGCGTCGACGTTCAGGGTCCCGCCCGGCTGGACGACGAGGTTCGAGCCGTTGAGGTCGATACCGTAGGAAACCCCGCTCGTGGGATTCTCAGCCAGCACCTTGGAGCGCGGGGCGATGGCGACGTTGGCGCCCTCTTCGACGATGACGCCGGAGCCGCCGCTCGCGATCTCAAGGACGTTGCCGGCCTCAGTGGCCAGGGTGACGTCTGCCGGCCTTGAAGATCGCCATGCCTCCCTGAATGACCTGCTGGTTGCCGCTGCTGGCGGTGTCGTAGGTCTTGCCCGTCGCCGCGTTGGTGAAGCTGACGACCGACTTGGCCTTGACGTTGCCGTAGTAGTTGATGTCACCCTTGGTGGCATACACCATCTGCGAGCCCGTGTAGGTCACGTTCTCGAAGTTGTAGGTACCCGCGTTGGAGATCATCGAGAAGTAGTTCTGGCCGTAGAGGTCCAGGTTCTTCATGGTGACGGTGACGTTCTGGCTGGTCGTCGTGCCCGTGCCCATGTTGAAGGCGTAGGTGCCGAAGTCGAGGGTGTAGCGGCCGCCCTCAGCGGACTCAATGAGGACGCTCCGCTTGCTCGCCGCGTTGTTGATCGCGTTCTGAACGGTCTTCGATCCGCCCGGCACGTCGTTGAGGTCGATGTTCGCGCCGATCTTGATGATGGGGGCCGTGCCCTTCGTGAGCGCGTCAATGAACTCCTGCGCCGTGCTGACGGTGACGGACTCACCCTGCACCACAGGTGCGGTGGCCGCCGAGGCCGCTGCCGGAGCGTCCACCGCGAAAGCCGTGCCGCCACCGATGCCACTTCCAAGCACCAGCGCGACGGTGGCGACCGAGGTGGTCACCAAGCTGAAGCGGCGCATCGAGGCGCCAAGCAGGTTCTTCTTGGGGAGCAGCTCGCCACCCTCAGTCGGGTGACCTTTCAGATCAGTCAAGTGTTCTCTCTCTGTTCGAGGTCTCGCGGACTGCCGCCTCGGTCACCCCTGAGGGAAACCTGTGCAGGGACTTCACTCCTCGTCCGCAGGGTGGGACGGCGTGACGTTACGAGGCCTTTATCCAGGGGGTCAAGGAGCGGATACGGTGTCGTATCCCATAGAGAAAACCGCGAAATACCGCCCAATCAGACGGATCATGGAGACCTATCAGAGAATGCCTCACCCTCCTTTTTCCTCGCCCTAGCAACACTCCAGACAGCAACTGGCACCCCCGACCAAAGTCGGAGGCGCCAGTTGTCTGTGAATGATCAATGAACGGTGTTCGCGCACCGTCTGACCGCACTACGCCGTCGGTGGAATCTGCACGTGGCGATGTCTACCACCAGACTTCGTCGCGGCGTGAGCCAGCACTCAGGCCTTCGCCGCAGCGATACGCTCGCGGAACTTCGCCAGCTGCGCGGTGATCTCGGCCGGGACCTTGTCACCGAACTGCTTGAAGTACTCCTCGGTGTCGTCCATCTCGGCAGCCCAGGCGTCGGGGTCGATGTCGTACATCTTGTCCCAGGCAGCCTTGTCCACGTCCACGCCCTCGAGGTTGAAGTCCTCGAACTTGGGGTAGATGCCCGTGACACCCTCGATGCCCTCGACCTCGCCGGAGGAACGGCGCACGATCCAGTCCAGGACACGGGCGTTGTCCCCGAAGCCCGGCCACAGGAACTTGCCGTTCTCGTCCTTGCGGAACCAGTTGACCTGGTAGATCTTCGGGAACTTGTCACCCAGCTTGGCCTGCATCTCCAGCCAGTGACCCCAGTAGTCGGCCATGTTGTAGCCGCAGAAGGGCAGCATGGCGAAGGGGTCATGGCGCAGCGAGCCGGCCTTGACGTCGGTAGCGGCAGCGGTGACCTCAGAGGCCACGGAGGCGCCGATGAACACGCCGTGGGCGCCCTCGTACTGCTCGGCAACGAGCGGCACGTTGGAGGCGCGGCGGCCACCGAAGAGGATGGCGTCGATCGCGACGCCCTCGGGAGCCTCCCAGTCGGGGCAGATGATCGGGCACTGCGAAGCAGGCGTGGTGAAGCGCGAGTTCGGGTGCGCGGCCTTCTTGCCAGCCTCAGAGTCGGCCTTGGTGAAGTCGTTGCCCTGCCAGTCAATGAGGTGCTCGGGCTGCTCGCCGTCGATGCCCTCCCACCACACGTCGCCATCGTCGGTCAGAGCGACGTTGGTGAAGATGGTGTTGGCCTTCATGGTGTCCATGGCCATCGGGTTGGTCTTGTAGGACGTACCCGGGGCAACACCGAAGAAGCCGGCCTCGGGGTTGATGGCGCGCAGGCGGCCGTCCTCGCCAGGACGCATCCACGCGATGTCGTCACCGACGGTCTCAACCTTGTAGCCAGCGATGGTGGGCTCGAGCATGGCGAGGTTGGTCTTACCGCAGGCGCTCGGGAAGGCAGCGGTGACGTGGTACTGCTTGCCGGACTTCTCGTCGGTCAGGCGCAGGATGAGCATGTGCTCGGCCATCCAGCCGTCGCGGCGGGCCATGGTGGAGGCGATACGCAGCGCGTAGCACTTCTTGCCCAGCAGGGCGTTGCCGCCGTAGCCGGAGCCGTAGGACCAGATCTCGTTGGTCTCGGGGAAGTGCGTAATGTACTTCTCCTCGTTACACGGCCAGGTGGTGTCCTTCTGACCCGGGGCCAGCGGGGCACCCACGGAGTGCGCGGCCGGGACCCAGGTGCGGCCCTCGTTGATGAGGTCCATGGCCTTGGTGCCGATGCGGGCCATGATGCGCATGGAGACCACAACGTAGGGGGAGTCGGTGATCTCGATACCCAGCTGGGAGATCGGACCGCCGAGCGGACCCATGGAGAAGGGGATGACGTACATCGTGCGGCCGGCGTAGGTGCCGTCGAACTTCTCGTTGAGGATCTTCTTCATCTCGGCCGGGTCGTACCAGTGGTTGGTCGGACCCGCGTCCTCCTCCTTCTCGGAGCAGATGAAGGTGCGGGACTCCACACGGGCGACGTCCGAGGGCAGCGAGCGAGCAAGGAAGGAGTTGGGACGCTTCTCCGGGTTGAGGCGGGTGAACATGCCCGACTCGACCATCTCAGAGGTCAGGCGGTCCCACTCCTCCTGGGAACCGTCGCAGAAGTAGACGTTCTCGGGCTTGCCGAGCTCCGCCAGGCGGATGGCGAAGTCGATGACGTCCTCAGGGGCATTTGCGGGGGCCGCGGCGCGGACATCCTGCGCAGACACAGTCATGGGAGTCCCTTTCATGGGTTCGTGTGACTTTGGTTGTCGGACCTATCCTCTCTCAACCCCGCGCCCAGGGCACGTCCCCTTAGGTCCCAAAGTCCCAACCCCATTCCCGCCTCGCTGGTGATTTCCGCCACATCGCAGGCTTTCACCTGCTTCACAGACCCGGCGCACCGCATTCCGCCACGAGTGAAGCAGCCTGGGTTAGCGTCATGCCGTGCTGCACGACCACCGCCTCGCCCACCACCCTGCTCGACGCCGGCCGCAGGGGCGACGCCGTCGCCTCGCCGCTACTGCGACCATGGTCCCGCTCATGCTCGCCCTCGCCAGCTGCACAGCGCATATGGACATGACAATCTCGCCTTCCGGCACCTACGACGTCACCCTGGAGATGCGGGACACCACCGGCACGGTCCTGTCCGCAGACACCGACTGCTCGAGCCTGGCCGATCCCTCCTTGGTCGGCTCCTCCTCCGGGACAGTAAGCGCCGAGAGCATCGGATCGGCCGACGACGACGCCGGGCCAGGCTGCCGCGTCACCATCCGCGGGGTGGAGGTAAGCCAGTCCTCTGAGGCTACTGGCACCGCAGCCCTGGTCACCCGCGACGGCGACCTCTACGTCGTCGACCTCACCGGGCTGGCCGCCTCCGTCACCGGAGGCGCGGACCCGGCCGCCCCCACCCAGGAGCCCGACGACGCAGCCAGCGCCCCTGCCACCCCCTCCCCCGGCACGGGCGCGGCAGAGCAGGCCGCCCCGCAGGCGACGAGCTCCCCGACGGACTCGCTAGCCGGCGTCGTCGACGCCCGCGTCTCCATCACCTTCCCCGGCGCCGTCGTCGACGCCGGAGGCGGGAGCGTCCACGGCTCCACCGTCACCTGGACGGACACCAGCGCCCTGACGGCCGGGGTGCGCGCCACCGGGCACGCCACCACCAACGAGGGACTGAGCTGGTGGGAGCGTCACGCCACCACCCTCATCGCCTGCGTGGGCGGTGCCGGGGTGCTGCTA
>NZ_DS999574.1:584341-587770 GCF_000159035.1 Actinomyces urogenitalis DSM 15434 | reverse complement strand
GCAGCCCGCTGGCCGGCGCCGGCCGGCAACGGCCTGCACCAAGCAGCACCGGCTAGCACTGCGTCACCGGCTGCTCGCCCGCTGGCCACCTGCCACCCCTAGCGTGCCGGCATGAGCGCCCCCTCCCCCTTCCCACGTACTCTGCGCCGCCTGGCCGCGCTGGCCACCCTCCCGCTCGCCGCGAGCCTGGGCGCCTGCGGCCTACAGGTGACGACCACCATCCACGAGGACCAGACCGTCGAGCAGACCCTCACCGCCTGGGACGACACCTCCACGCTCACCGAGGCCGACTGCACCCCTGAGGCGGTGGGGCTGGAGCGCTACACACCCGACGGCGTCGAGGCCTCCATGAGCTTCACCACCTACAACGGCCTGCCTGCCAGGTGACCGCCACCTACGACTCCTTCGAGGCCTACAACGCGGCGAACAAGGGCGCCAGGATCACGCCGCGTGGCGACCTGTTCGAGCTCTATATCCCTCGCACCACCATTGAGGACGCTGAGCTCATGAGCCGGGCCAGGCAGGTGGATCCCGAGCCCAAGGTCGACCTCACGGTGACCTTCCCCGGCGAGTTCATGGCCTCCTCAGGGCGCATGCTCCGCTTTGAGGACAACGTCGCCATCTGGGATGACAACCTCCTGGAGGAGATCGGCGACATCATGGTGGCCGGTGTGGCCACGGCCTCCCCCTCGGTCTCATCCCCCTCGGTGGCCAGCGAGGAGCCCATCGAGGCAGCCCCGACCACCGTGGCCGAGGACCTCGACGCACCGCCCCCCGTCGCCGTGCGCGCGCAGGAGGAGACCAGCTCCGCAGGCTCACCCTGGCTGTGGATGGTGGTCGGCGTCGTCGTCATCCTGGCGGGAGCCGGTGGCACGTGGTGGTGGCGGGCGCACCAGGGCCAGCGCGGTCAGCAGACCGTAAGCCCCAACTAGACCGACTTAACCGGGAGGTAAACACTCCGTCACTAACCAGGAACCCTGGGCGCGTTGGGGCCGCAGGGCGAGGACCCTGTTCCGTATGCTCAGCACATGAGTACCACCTCACACTCCCGTTCCCTACGACGGCTCGGCGCCTTGGCGCTCGTCCCACTGGTCATGCTGCTCAGCGCCTGCGGCCTGCGCGCTGACATCACGATCCACAGCGACGACACCGCTGACATGGCCTTCCTCATGTGGGACTCCACGGGCACGCTGACCGAGTCGGACTGCAATGCCAGCGACCTGGCCGACTACACCTCTGAGCTGCCCGACGGCGCCACTGCCGAGTACACCTTCACCGAGCACAACGGCAACCCCGCCTGCCTCATCACGGCCTCCGGCCTGACCATGGGGGACGTGACCGATAGTGGTGACGGACTCGTCCACACTGACGGCAAGTACGTCTTCGACATGCCGATGAGCGACATGAGCTCAGCCTCGGCCTACCTGGAGGAGTTCACCTACTCCATCACCTTCCCCGGAAAGGTCACTGAGGCCTCCGGCAACGCGACCATCGACGGCAACACCGTGTCCTGGGACCTGACCAAGGAGACCGAGAACCTGCACGCGGTCGCTGAGGACGCTGGCGGCGGTACTGGTTCCCTGCTGCTGTGGGTGGTGGGCGGCGTCGTGCTGCTCGCCGCTATCGGTGCCGTGGTGGCGGTGGTGATCATCAGCCAGAAGAAGAAGTCGCAGGCTGCCCCCGCCCCGCTCTACGGCCAGCCGGGCACCCAGGCAGCTGCCGGCTTCCCGGTGCCCCAGCCCGGTCAGCCCACTCAGGCCCCGTACGGTCAGCCGGCTCCTCCGACGCAGCCCCTGACCCCCGGCCAGCCCTCGGCAGCCTCTGCCCCCGGCTACGGTCAGGCCCCCACAGGTTTCCCGGCACCCCAGCCGAGCCAGCCGGCTCAGCCCCCGTTCGGCCAGCCGGCTCAGCCGAGCCAGCCGGTTCCTCCGACGCAGCCCCTCACCCCCGGCCAGCCCTCGGCAGCCTCTGCCCCTGGCTACGGTCAGGCCCCCGAGCAGCCGATCCCGCCGTCGACGCCCCAGACTCCGACCTCCTGATCCACCACCGACCACGTGATGCGCGATGGACCCCTGGAATTGCGTGATTCCAGGGGTCCATCGCGCATCACGTGGTCGGTCAGCACATAGGTGGTCCGTCGTCAGGCGAACAGCGCCTGCGCCCAGGTCGTGTCCGACTTCGCCACCCCACGCGGCACCGCGAACAACGCCGCACTACGGTGCTGCAGGTACTCCTGCAGAGCGTCGTTCTTCGTCATCTTGTCCAGGATCGGATAGAAGTTCGTGCGCGGGTCACGCACGAAGGCGATGAAGAACAGACCCGTCTGCAGCTGCCCCAACGAGTCGTTGCCCTCGGTGTAGTTGTAGCCGCGGCGCAGCATCCGCCGCCCCGAGTTGCGCTCAGGCGCGACGATGGAGATGTGGGAGTCCGCCGGCACCAGCGGCTCTCCCTCAGCATCCGTGGCCTCGTAGTCCACCGCGGTGAACTCGTCCTTGGAGGAGGTCGGATCCGTGACACTCAGCGGCGCCCCGTAGCGCTTGTCCCGACCGAAGACCTGCTCCTGCTCGATGAGCCGGATGCGGTCCCAGACCTCGGAGTACATGCGGATCTTGCGCGCCACGAAGTAGGTGCCGCCCTCCATCCAGGAGGCTGCGTCGTCGTCGCCCGGCTGGACCCACAGGTGCTCGGCGAGCTCGTCAGCGGAGTCCTGCGCCTTGACGTTGTTCGTCCCGTCCTTGAAACCAAAGAGGTTGCGAGGCGTCTCCTGGTCCGTGGAGGTGGAGGAGGTGCGTCCGTAACCAATCTGGCTCCAGCGCATGGTGGCCGTGCCGAAGGCGATGCGCGTGAGGTTGCGGATCGCGTGGACCGAGACCTGGGCGTCGTCGGAGCAGACCTGGATGAGCAGGTCGCCGTCCGAGTCAGCCTCACGCAGCTGGTCGCCCCGGAAGCTCGGCATGCCCTCATCCAGGATCGCCGGCATCTTGTCCTTGAGACCAAAACGGTCGTTGCCATCAGCGTCCACGAACAAGGACTTGCCCACACCGAAGGTGATGGTCAGCCCCGAGACCGGGTAGCCCCAGGCCTCGCCCGTGTCCTTGGGCGGCAGCTGCTCGTTAGCGTCCGGTTCCCCGCCAACGAGCTCGCCGGCACACATCTGCTCAGCAGCCACCGTCCAGGCCGCGATGAGCTCCTTGAGCTCCTGGGCGTCATCCGTGCTGACGTCAAAGGCCGCCACGTAGAGCGTGTCCTGGGCGGGGGTGAGGATCCCGGCCTGGTGCTCGCCGCGGAAGTCGTAGGCCAGTGCCGTGTGCTCCACCGGCTCGGCGGCAGTGGCACGCCCAGCCCCGAATCCGGCCAGTCCTGCCATCGCCGCGCCGAAGCCCGCCGCGGTGAAGGCAGCACGCCGGCTCACCCGCGGCCGGTCCGGAC
>NZ_DS999574.1:581356-584027 GCF_000159035.1 Actinomyces urogenitalis DSM 15434 | reverse complement strand
GCCGTCGGCTCGGTGGGTGCGGCGGCCTGCGCCGGTCCGGCGGCCCCAGCCTGCTCGGCTGTGCCCCTAGTCTCCGACTCGTGCTCAGATGCTCTCGACTGCGTCATCGTCTGCCGCCTCTCAGTGCAGGACGGTGCCGGCAACCTGGGACAGGGACTCGCTCAAGGCGTTGACGGCGTCGGAGAACTCGCGCTGGACATCGGTGTAGTCGGTGTCCGAGGGAGCCTCACCGGCGTTGACCTGCACCTCGGCGATGGTGGAGTAGTCCACATACTTCGTGGCGCCGTCGGCCGTGGTGCCGTCCTCGTGAGCGGCAATGAGGTCATTGACCTTCTTCAGGCCCTCGTCGATCTTGGTAGCCAGGTCCGCGTCATTCTTCTCGACGATGGCCTGGACGTTGCCGTAGGCGACCTCGGCGCCCTCGACGTTGGCCTTGAAGTCGTAGAGGTCGGTGTGGGAGAAGGTCTCCTCCTCGCCCACGATCTTGGACAGGGCGACCTCCTCCAGCAGCGAGGCAGCGCCCGTGGCCACGTCGGTCAGGGTCAGCTCGTAGGTGCCCGAGGGGCCCTCGATGTTGCCGTAGACAAGGTCGTAGAGCTTCTGGGTGTCCTCCACCAGCTTGTCGGCCACTGCCTTGCGGGCGGCGTCGTCAGCGAAGGCGAAGGGCGAGCCCTCCCCGCCGTCCCACAGGTCCGCCTCAATGCGGTGCCAGCCGGTCCAGGTGCCGATCACGGAGGCGTCCGTGGTCTCCACGCCGGCGTCAGCAGCCAGGTCCTGGATACGCAGGTCCAGGGCCTCATCCAGGTCACCAGCAGCCTCGATGCCGAAGGACTCGGCGGTGGGCTCGATGCGCTCGTAGTGCTGGCGGGCCAGCGGGTAGAGCTCCTTGGCCTTGTCCGCGTCCCCGCCGAGGTATGCCTCGGTGAAGGTCTTGGTAGCCTCCAGCAGCTGGCCCACCTGGTCACGCACGTAGGCGGTGTAGTTGGTGACGGCCTGCTTCTCCAGCTCGGCCACGTCCTCGGAGACCTCCACGGCGGCGCCCTTGGTGATCGTCAGCTCGGTGACGCCCTTGAGCTCGCCCACCATATTCGGCTTGCAGGCCGCGTAGTACGTGCCCTCGGACAGTGCCGTGGTCAGCGAGGCGGTGGTGCCGGGGCCGATGTTCTCCTGCTCGGAGACGATCTGCAGCTTGTTCTCCGTCAAGATCTCGAACTCGTTGGCCACCGTGCCGTTGTTGGTCATGGTGAAGGTGACCACGCCGGAGGGGAAGGTGGTGGTGGACAGCTCCAGGCCGTCGTCGGTGATCGTGACGGTGACCTCGGTGGCGCCCGCGGAGGCACCGGCGGACGCGCCGGCGGACGCGCCGGAGGAGGCGGGCTTGTTGTCCACGCAGCCGGCCAGGCCGAAGCCAGCCAGGGCCAGCAGCGGCAGCGTGAGCGCGGTACGGCGAGTGGTGCCACGCAGAGCGGGGCGGGCGGAAGTGGTCACGTGATTCTCCTGTGGGTGTGGTTGGGAACTGGGTGGTCGGTAGTCAAGTGGTCGGTAGCGACAAGGCGTCAAGGAGGCCTGGGGGCTCAGGCTGAGGCGACGGCCGAGCGAGAGCTGGCTGCGTCGTCGTCCTGCGCGGCGGGCGCTGCGCCGGCCGCGCGCCTGGCCGAGCCACGGACCTGGCGGGTGAACAGGACGAGGGTGGGCACGAGGTAGAGCCACCACCCGATGACCTGGGCCACCGTGGGCTGGACCTCCACCTGGAACATCGCCTTGGCCACGATGTAGAGCCAGTGGATCGGCGAGGTCTGGCCCGGCAGGTAGGCGGAGATGTCCCAGGCGTGGTTCATGATGCCGGGCAGGAGGCCAGCCTCCTGGAAGTCGGCGACGGCGTAGGAGACCACACCCGCAGCCACGAAGATGAGGAAGTAGCCCGTGATGGCGAAGAACAGGCGCATGTTGATGCTGGCCGCACCCTTGTAGACCAGCCAGCCCAGGACGATGGCGATGAGCAGGCCCACCACCACACCGGCGCTGGTTGCCGCGACGTGGTTCTCCACCGAGGACTTGACCGTGGCCCAGATGAACAGGGCGGTCTCCAGGCCCTCGCGGCCGACGGAGATGATGGCGATCCACACCACGCCCCAGCCGGAGGAGGAGTCTGACAGCGCGTCCTCCAGGTCACCCTCGATGCCCTTCTTGAGCATGCGGGCATTGCGACCCATCCAGAAGATCATCCAGGTCACCATGGCCACGGCCAGGAGGGACAGGCTGCCGCCGATGATCTCCTGGGCCTGGAAGGTCAGGGTCTTGGGGCCCCAGGTCAGCACAGCGCCCAGCGCGAGCGGCAGGCAGGCGGCCAGGAGGACGCCGAGCCACATCTTGGGCAAGACGTCGCGGCGGCCGCTGCGAACCAGGTAGGCGGCGATGATGCCGACGATGAGCGCGGCTTCGAAGCCCTCGCGCAGCGCGATGAGCAGGTTGGCAATGAACAAGGCGAGTCCTCAGGCAGTGGCCGCGAGGCGCTCGACCCCGCTATGACTTCCGGAAGGCTAGCCTTACCTAGGTAAGATTGACAACTCTGATGGGACTTGTGGGGGCTTGGTGTCATCTCCCTGCGGGGCTAGGTGCTGTGCGGGGGGGGTGCCCCTATGTGGTGTGTCAAGCGGCGGCGGGGAGTTGG
>NZ_DS999574.1:573340-579935 GCF_000159035.1 Actinomyces urogenitalis DSM 15434 | reverse complement strand
CAGGGGCTTGGGCGCCGGGGCGTCGGGCCGCTGGGGCGCTGGGGCGCTGGCTCTTTGTTCCCCACAGCCGCGCTCCCCCGCAAACCTCACCCCCTGACCCACCCCTCGCTACCCCAACACCACCTCCGCTACCCCTTCACGCCCTTCGCACCCCCACAGCGCGCGCCACGGGGTAGCGACCAACACCAAGAGGTAGCGAACGCCAGAACGAGGTAGCAGTAGACACCGCGCACGATGACCGCCGCGCAGGATCACCGCCGCAGGCAACACCCCCCCCCCGGCACACGACGGCGGCCGGGCACCTGAGAAAGGTACCCGGCCGCCGTCGTCATGAACTGAGCAAGCTAGACCAGCAACACTGGTCTGCCGCCCAGCGACGGACTCAGCCCAGCAGCTTGTGGCGCGTGATCGTGGCCTCGCGACCCGCGCCCACACCGATAGCGCTGATGCGCGTGCGTGCCAGCTCCTCGATACGCAGCACGTAGTCCTGCGCGGCCTGGGGCAGGTCGGAGAACTCACGCACGCCCGTGATGTCCTCGCTCCAGCCGGGCAGCTCCTCGTAGATCGGCTTGGCGTGGTGGAAGCCGGTCTGGGTCAGCGGCATCTCCTCGGTGCGCTCGCCGTCGACGTCGTAGGCCACGCACACCGGGATGGTCGCGTGACCGGTCAGCACGTCGAGCTTGGTCATGACCAGGTCCGTCAGGCCGTTGACGCGGCAGGCGTAGCGGGTGACGACGGCGTCGTGCCAGCCGCAGCGACGCGGGCGGCCGGTGGTCACGCCGAACTCGCCACCCTCCGTGCGCAGGCGCTCGCCCATGTCGTCCAGCAGCTCGGTGGGGAAGGGGCCCTCGCCCACGCGGGTCGTGTAGGCCTTGACGACCCCGACCACCGAGTCGATGCGCGTGGGGCCCACGCCCGTACCAGTGCAGGCGCCGCCGGCAGTGGGGTTGGAGGAGGTGACGAAGGGGTAGGTGCCGTGGTCGATGTCCAGCATCGTGGCCTGGCCCGCCTCGAAGAGGACCGTCTTGCCGGCGTCGAGGGCGTCGTTGAGAACCAGAGAGCAATCGATGACCATGGAACGCACGCGCTCGGCATAGGACAGCAGTTCGTCAGCGACCTCGTCCGGGTCGATAGCCGGGCGGTTGAAGACCTTGAGGAACAGACCGTTCTTCTGGTCGAGGGCTGAGTGGACCTTCTGGCGCAGGATCGACTCGTCGAACAGGTCCTGGACTCGGATGCCCACGCGGTTCATCTTGTCCGCGTAGGTCGGGCCGATGCCGCGACCGGTGGTGCCCAGCTGGCGGGCACCAAGGAAGCGCTCGGTGGTGCGGTCGAGCACGCGGTTGTAGGAGGGGATGATGTGGGCGTTGGCGGAGATGCGCAGGCTGGAGGCGTCCTTACCGCGCGCCTCGATCTCGGCGATCTCGTTGAAGAGGACCTCCAGGTCCACCACGACGCCGTTGCCGATGATCGGCACGACTCCGGGCGTGAGCACGCCGGCGGGCAGGAGGTGGAAGGCGAACTTCTCCCCGTCGATGACGACGGTGTGGCCGGCGTTGTTGCCGCCGTTGAACTTCACCACGTAGTCGACGTCCTGACCGAGCTGGTCAGTCGCCTTTCCCTTGCCTTCGTCGCCCCACTGGGTTCCGACGACCACAACGGCTGGCATATGTGCTCCCTGGATTGTCGTTGGCGCGAGTGTGAACACGCCGCCCACCAGCCTACCGGAGCGGCGGGCCGCACGTTCGGATCGGAGGTCTGGGCTGGGGCGCCCGCTGGTTTCGCACGCGCTGGCTTCACGGTCCTCTAGCCCCATGCTCGTCCGCCTTGGCAGACGCGCTGGTCCCGCCAATCCGTCGGTTGAGGCCCTCAACAGTCGATCCCCATCCCCGCCACAACCAAACCGACTGTCCACGGCCTAAACCGACGGACGCATGGGGCAGCGCGGAGGCAATCAGCGCGAGAAGCCAGTGGCTCTTAGCACGCCGCCTCGCGCAGGGCGTCGATCACCCTGCGCTGCACCAGAGCCACGAGGTACCCCAGGAAGGCAACCCCCAGGAGCACCATGAACCAGCCCAGGGCCAGGCGAGAGACCGGCAGCAGGGCGAGCACCGCCGTCGGCACAGCAAGCAGCACCAGGCACACCACCGTACGCCCCAGGTGCCCCACCGCCAGGCGCGCCGCATTGGCCACGTGCGAGCCGACCGTGTTCTCAAAGAAGGCCACCAGCGGCACGAGCCACACCAACACGCCCACCACGATGAGCCCGCCCGCCATCACCAGGCCACGCATGACCGCCAGGAGGGTCGGGCTGAGACCTGCACCGTCAGCAGAGGCGCCCGCGATCTCAGCCTGACCAAGCCACAGGTTCATCGCTCCAGCCAGCGCTCCCAGCACCAGCACGGGCAGCCACCACACCAGCGACTGCGCCAGGTTGCCGCGGAAGGACCGCCACCAGGTACGCACCGTGTAGCTGTCCTCCTCGCGCGCCATCTCCATCGTCACGCGCGCGCACGCCGTGAGCGCGGCGCCGGCCGTGAGCACCGGTAGGCAGGCCAGGAGGGTCAGGATGTTGACGACGACGAGGTCAGCCGCCGAGGACCACGCGCGGTAGAAGGGCGAGTCGAGACGAATAAGTCGGGGCATACGAGCTCCTGGAAGGGCGAAGGTGCAAGGCAAGTATCGCGCCCGTGCCGACGCCGCCCGCACGTCAATTCAGGCCCGGAACCCTCGTTTGCGGTGCCGGCCGTGGCTTGAGAGCCCCCCCCCGTCGTTTCAGGCCCTGAACAGTCGGTTCCGTTGCGGGAAGCATGGGAATCGACTGTTCAGGGCCTGAAACGACGGCGGAGGCGAGCCGAGAGGTCGAGCGCAGGCGAGCCCCGGCGCCGAGCAGACACCAGGCAGAGGCGCCGGCGGGAGGAGGCGGGGTCAGCCCTTGACCGCGCCGGCGGCCACGCCCTCCACAATGTGCTTCTGGCCGAAGAGGTAGAAGATGACGATCGGGATAATCGCCAACACCAGCATGGCCATCTGCGCACCCATGTCACGGTTACCGTTGGAGCCCACGAGCATCTGGATGACGATCGGGATCGTCTTGTAGCGCTCGTCCTGGCCAATGACGAGGTTGGGCAGGAGGAAGTCGTTCCACACCCACATGGCGTTGAGCACGGCCACCGTCACCGAGGTCGGCTTGAGCAGCGGCATCACCACGCGGAAGTAGCTCTGCAGCGGCGAGCAGCCATCCATGTAGGCCGCTTCCTCGATCTCCATAGGGACGGACTTGATGAAGCCGGCGAACAGGAAGACGCTCAGCCCGCCTCCGAAGCCCAGGTAGAGCACGATCATGCCCCAGGGCGTGGCCAGCCCCAGCGTGTCCGCGATCTTGACGGTCGGGAACATGACCAGCTGGAAGGGGGCGATCATCGAGAAGGCGAAGAGGTAGTAGATCAGCGAGGTCCACCAGGTCTTCACACGCGTGATGTAGTAAGCGGTCATTGCCGTCAGCAGCACGATCACGGCCACGGAGCCCACGGTGATGAACAGCGACCAGCCGATCGCCCGCGCGAAGCCGGACAGCTGCAGACCCGTGACGTAGTTGTCTAGGCCTGCGAAGGTCTCGCCGGTGGGTAGTGAGAAGGGCGAGTCGGAGATGTAGAACTTGCCCTTAAAGGAGTTGAGCAGGATGAACATCAGCGGGATGACCCAGATGAGGGAGAGCACCGTCAGCAGTCCGGTCAGCACGTTCTGGCCGGCGGTCTGACGACGGCGAGCCGGCCGGGCCGCCCGCGCCACCGTGGCGGGGGCCTTGGTGGCATCCTGGGTCGCGCCGCTGCGGTTGGTGGCAGGGGCGTGGGCCTGGGCGCTCATGCGTCCACCTCCTTGGCACGGGTCGCGCGCAGCTGCAGCACGGCGATGACGGAGACGATGAGGAAGAAGATGACGGCCTGCGCCTGAGCGACTCCCTGCTTGCCCACCTGCTTGTACATGAGGTCGACAATGTTGAGGGCCGCCATCTGTGTCTGCTTGAGCGGTGCGCCGTTGGTCAGCGCCAGGTTCTGGTCGTACATCTTGAAGGTGTTGGCCAGGGTGAGGAACAGGCAGATGGTGATCGAAGGCATGACCATCGGGATGGTGACGTTGCGCAGCGTGCGCCACTTGGAGGCGCCGTCGATCTGGGCCGCCTCGATGAGCTCGGGCGGCACGTTCTGGAGCCCGGCGATGTAGATGATCATCATGTAGCCCATGAGCTGCCAGTTCACCAGCAGGATCAAGCCGATCATGCCCAGGTGCCAGTCGTTGACGATGGTCTGGTTCCAGTGGCGCAGGATGGCGTTAAGCATGACCTGCCAGGTGTAGCCCAGCACGATGCCACCGATGAGGTTGGGCATGAAGAACACCGAGCGGAAAGCATTGGTGCCACGCAGCTTGCGGGTGAGCAGGTAGGCCAGGGCGAAGGCGCCGAGGTTGACCGTCACGATCGAGATCACCGAGACCAGCGCCGTGAATCCGAGCGCGCGCACGAACCCGGTACCGCCGGCCAGGGCCGTGCGGTAGTTGTCCAGACCCACCCAGGTGGTGTTGGTCAGCGTCGTGAACTTGGTCAGCGACAGGTACAGGCCCATGAAGAAAGGCACGATGAAGGCGATGAGGAAGGCGATCAGCGTGGGGCCGGTGAAGATGAGGAAATACTTCTTAAGCGACTGAGTCATGTGGGCCTCGGATGAGTCACGGGATCTGGCTGCGGGGTTGGACAGACGGGGAGCGACGACGGCGCCGCACCCCCGGTGTGGCGACGGTGCCCGACCGGCTGGCCGGGCGCCGTCGTCATGCCCTCAGGTTGAGGGTCCCGGAAGGGATTGAGCGCGGGTCAGGCGCTCTTCTCCGCCTTCCACTCGGACACGAAGTAGTCCTTGACCGCGTCCCAGTCCTCCGAGCCGGCGGCGTACTGGGCCAGGTGCTGGCCGAGCTGGTCCTTGAAGTCCTGGCTCGGGAAGGTCTGGAAGACCCAGTTGATCGGGTAGAGCTCGGAGTTGCTCATGTAGTCAACGACCTCCTTGCCCAGCGGGTCGGCCGGGGCGAGGTCCGTGAAGGCCGAGTAGGGGGCCATGGAGACCACCGAGTTGTCCGTGAGGAGCTTGGCGCCCTCGGCGTCGGTGAACAGCCAGTTGAGGAAATCGATGGATGCCTTCTGGCTGGCCTCGGAGACCTGGGAGTTGACGGACAGGTAGTTCTCCGTGCCCAGCGCGATGCCGGACTTATCCTCGCCCTCGACACCGACGTAGATCGGCATGAAGTGGATGTCCTCCTCCTTGACCGTGTTGCCCTCGACCTCGGAGATCTGGGACCAGGCCCAGTTTCCGTTCTGGACGAAGGCGGCCTTGCCGAGCGCGAACTCAGCCATGGAGTCCGAGACCGTCTTCGCCGAGGTCTCCGAGGGGGCGATGGTGGAGTTGTTGATGTAGAGGTCGAAGATGTCCTTGTAGTTGTCCGAGTAGGTCAGCTCAAGATCGGAGGTGTCCGTGACCTTCTTGTCGCGGAACTCGTAGTAGACGGGGTAGTTGGCCAGGTGGGTCTGCCAGCGCCAGTCCTCGCCGGGAGCCAGCGAGGTGGAGGCGAAGACGCCGTCGATGCCGAGGTCAGCCTTCTTGGCCTGCATGTCCTCGACAACCTCCTTGAGCTTGTCAAAGCCCTTGATCTCGTCGACGGAGGTCGCCTTGGCGCCGTCGGTGGCGAAGTACTTGTCCAGGATGGCGCCGTTGTAGATCAAGCCGTAGCCCTCGGTGGCCAGCGGGGAGCCGTAGACCGTGCCGGAGTCGTCGGTCAGGGCCATCGAGGAGTCGGTCAGGGCCTTGACGAAGTCGGTGTCCGACAGGTCAAGGGCGTAGTCCTTCCAGGTGGCCAGACCCACGGGGCCGTTGATGTTGAAGATCGTGGGGGCGTCAGACTTGGCGACCTCGGACTGCAGGGTCTGCTCGTAGGTGCCGGACGCGGCGGTGACGACCTTGACGGTCACACCGGTCTTGGCCTTGTAGGCCTCGGCGATGGTCTTGAAAGCAGCCTCAGCCTCGGGCTTGAAGTTGAGGAAGTAGACCGAGCCCTCAGCAGAGTCGGAGTCTGAGCCCGAGCCGCCACCGGAGCCGTTGGAGCAAGCAGCCAGGGTCGCGGCCAGGGCGATGGCCGCAGAGCCGCCGAGCATGGAACGCCGGGAGATGAGTCGCATGTCTTGTCCTCCTTTGGACATCGGATGAGCGGGCGGATGCCCGCTTCGAGAGCGACGACCGCTGGGGAGCTCCGGTCCGGAGGGGCTGGCGCTCACGTGCGGCGTTGACAACTCCATTACACACGAGACAGGCCCTTGCTGCAAGCCTTGCACGGAACTTTACAGAGATTTGACCTTGAGGTTCCGCCGTCTTCCCTGACATCCAGGGCCGATCTCAGCCTTATGCAAGGTCTGTTACATCGGCCATATCACGCCGTTGCTGCGGTTGCGGAGGCCAGGGGAGGGGAGGAAGTCGCCTCCGGCCCGCACGCGCGCAGAGCCCGTGGTCGCCCCCACCCCGGCCCGCACGCCACCGCATCTCCGTCGCCTCTTCCC
>NZ_DS999574.1:568972-573085 GCF_000159035.1 Actinomyces urogenitalis DSM 15434 | reverse complement strand
CCAGCCCTGTTAGTACGTGTCTCCCCAATGCGGACGTGCCTTCACCCATAGCTGCGCGCTCCCCCAGCCGAACCCCAGCCCCAGCCCCATTGGAACGTGCCTCCCCCGATGCGTACGTGCGCCCTCGATTGGTACGTGCCCTAGCACTCCCCTAGAGACCGTCACATTCACCAAAGCACGCACCAATCACCCAACCCACGCACCAAAAGCCCATCGCACCGCCCCCGCACGCCACCCGCCCCGGCCCGCACGCCACCGTATCTCCGTCGCGTCTCCGTCGCTTCAGGCCCTGAACAGTCGAACCCCATCCCCGCCACACCCGAACCGACTGTCCAGCGCCTAAACCGACACCTCTCAGCGTCTCACCGACCCCGGCCCAACGGTTCAGCACCTCAACCGACGTATCCAGGAAGCGCGCCAAGACCAGACCGACGGCCCAGAACCTCAACCGACGCAGCCAGGAAGCAGCACCACAGGCCACGCACAACACCACGGACACCGTCATCCCCACAGGCCACACACGACACCACGGGCGCAGGGCCCCAACCACAGGCGCCCCGCCAACAGTCACACCCCACCGCCTCCGCACGACCACCGACAGACGCAGCAACGCCGTCGTCCCACCATCCGAAGACAGTGGGACGACGGCGTTGCCAACGCGCGGCACCTACCTGGTCCGGCGCAATCCCGGACCACGGCGCGGGACTAGCTGCACTAGCCGCACCGCGCTAGGCGCCCTGAGCGGACCGTTCGCGGCGGGTCAGCGGCAGCGCTGCCCCCGACCGCGATCCGACTCAGTGGTGCTTGGAAGCAGAGCCGACCGAGCCCAGACGCTCGCAGGCCTCGACGACGCGGGCAGCCATGCCCTTCTCAGCAGCCTTGCCCCACGAGCGCGGGTCGTAGGCCTTCTTGTTGCCGACCTCGCCGTCGATCTTGAGGACGCCGTCGTAGTTCTTGAGCATGTGGTCAACAACCGGACGCGTGAAGGCGTACTGGGTGTCGGTGTCCACGTTCATCTTGATGACACCGTTGCGCACAGCGGTGGCGATCTCCTCGGCGGTGGAGCCGGAGCCACCGTGCATGACCAGGTCGAAGGGCGACTTCTTGTCCCCGACCTTGGTCTGCAGGCGGTCACCCAGGCGGCGAGCGACCTCGTCCTGGATCTCGCCCAGGAGCTCGGGACGCAGCTTGACGTGGCCGGGCTTGTAGGCGCCGTGGACGTTACCGAAGGTCAGAGCGGTGGTGTAACGGCCGTTCTCACCCAGGCCCAGGGCCTCAACAGCGGCCCAGGCGTCGTCAGCGGTGGTGTAGAGGTTGGCGTTCTCCTCACCCTTGATGCCGTCTTCCTCACCACCAACAGCACCGATCTCGATCTCAAGGATGGTGTTAGCCTGCTTGGACAGGGCCAGCAGCTCCTTGGCGATGGCGATGTTGTCCTCGAGGGTCTCGGCGGAGCCGTCCCACATGTGGGACTGGAAGGCGGTGGGCTCACCGCGCTTGGCCTGCTCAACCTCGATCTCCAGCAGCGGGCGCAGCCACGGGTCGATCATGCCCTTGGGGCAGTGGTCGGTGTGCAGAGCGAAGGTGATCGGGTACAGGCCCTCGATGGCGTAGGCGTAGGCGGACATGGCCAGGGAGCCCTTGACCTTGTCGGCGCGGGAGGAGCCGGACCAGTAGGCGGCACCGCCGTTGGAGACCTGGACGATGCCGTCAGACTCGGCCTCGGCGAAGCCCTGAAGGGCGGCGGAAAGAGTCTGCGACGAGGTGACGTTGATCGCGGGGATGGCGTAGCCGCCAGCCTTCGCGCGGTCGAGCATGTCGGCGTAGGACTCCGGGGTTGCAATGGCCACTGGATGCCTCCTGAGTATTCAAAGTGCAGTGGTGCAGTGCCGATTGTCCCACGGATAACGGCCAGCGGAAACCGGCTGAACGTCCTGGATGTCTCATCGCGGCCGACGCCGCAGCCCGAGCCGGCCAACGGCGCAGCCTGCAGCCCGGCCCGCAACCCCCAGCCCGGCCCGCGGTCCCCCGACGCCACCCGACGCAGCAGTCTGCAGCCAGCCGACGCCGCAGCCTTACTCCGCCTGGCGCCGTCGTCTCAGTCCGGCGCGGGACCGGCGTGCTGCAGCACCCAGGTGTGCATGGCAATCGCCGCCGCGGCCGCCACATTGATGGAGCGGGTCGACCCGTACTGCCCGATCCTCAGCAGCCGGGTGCAGCCGGCGCGCAGCTCCTCGCTGATGCCCTCGCCCTCCGAGCCAAAGACGAGCAGGCAGCGCTCCGGCAGCTGCGCATGCTCAAGCTGAAGCGAGCCAGGTCCGTTGTCGATCGCGATCGGCTCGTAGCCAGCCTCCGCAGCCCAGGTCAGCAGGCCCGACGGCTCAGGGTGGTGGCGCACGTCGAGGTATCGGTTGGTGACCATGGCGCCGCGCTTGTTCCACCGGCGTCGGCCCACCACGTGCACCGCCCCGACGTTAAAGGCGTTCGCCGTGCGCACGATCGAGCCGATATTGAGGTCCTGCGTCACGTTCTCAATCGCCACGTGCAGCCCGTGCGCCCGCGAGGCCAGGTCCGCTCGCACCGCCTCGACGCTCCAGTAGCGGTAACGGTCGACGACGTTGCGTCGGTCGCCGTCACGCAGGAGCTCGCGGTCATAGCGCGGGTCCGTCGGCCAGGCGGCCTCTCCCCCGGGCCACGGGCCGACGCCGACCTCCCGCACATCCGCCGGGCGGTCCTGCTCAGGCGGGAGCCCAGCCCAGTAGTCAGCGCCGCTCACAGGACGTCAACCGCGTGCAGCGCGCCGGGGTGCTCAGGGGTGAAGACCTGCGCCGGCTGGCGCTCCAGGCGACGGTTCCACAGGACGTTGAAAGGGCTAGCCACGAGCCTGTTGTACCCCATCGCCAGCTCGCTGTAGCGTCGCCCCACAGCCTCGACCTCATCCCAGGCGGCCACGTACTCGGCCACCGCGCTGGCAAGAGGCGCGGGCTCAGTCGCGGCGGCGTCGTCGCCAGGTCCCAGGCGGGAGACGACGACGCCCATCGCCTCGTGCAGCTTCTCCTCCCGGCGCGCGCGCTGGGAAGGTGTGCCGGTCATGGTCGCGAAGGCGACGGCGGACTCGGCGCGCTCGCGGTCGCCGTCCGGCAGCAGGCCGCGCGCGTCCGCCTGGCGCACGAGGTCCTCTGCGGCGCGGTGGTGGCGAATAAGGACCGCCTCCAGGCCGCGCCAGAACTGGTCAATCATCTCCCCGGCCGCGTGCAGCCTGCGGCCATGACGCCACACGAGGCTGAGGTAGGCCACAGCGATGAGAAGCAACACGCCGACCACAAGACCTGCCGTCGCCTGGCCGGCCCAACCCTCAGCGGGCGCGGGTGACGGGCCGGGAGCCGCTGCCGGCGGCCAGACTCCGGCCAGGCCAGGCCTCAGGCTCGACACGATCAGCACGACCACGCCCCGGGCACCGGGTCTCAGCGCAGACCGAGGTCGTCCAGGTCGAGCGCGGCGAAATAGGGAAGGCCGGCAGCCTCGATGCGCTCGCGGGCGCCCGTGTCTCGATCAACGATGACGGCGACCGCGCGCACGTTGGCCCCAGCCTCACGCAGGGCCTCGACCGCCTCCAGAGGCGAGCCTCCCGTGGTCGAAGTGTCCTCCAGGACAACGACGTCGCGCCCAGCGACATCCGGCCCCTCGATGCGGCGCTTCATGCCGTGGTCCTTGGCGGCCTTGCGGACCACGAAGGCATCCAGGTCAAGCCCACGCGAGGCGGCGGCGTGGAGCATCGCGGTGGCCACCGGGTCAGCTCCCATGGTCAGGCCGCCGACGGCCGCGATCTCATCGGTGCCCAGGCCTGCCTCCTCGAGCATGTCGAGCATGACGTGGCCGATGAGCGGGGCCGCCTCGTGGTGGAGGGTGGCGCGGCGCATGTCCACGTAGAAGTCCGATTCCAGACCGGAGGCGAGGGTGACTTTGCCTCGCACCACGGCGAGGTCGTTGACGAGCTGGGCCAGGCGGGCGCGGTGAGAGTCGTTGGCGATCACGCTCTAAGGGTAGGCGACGACGGCGATCGCCTCAGCCCGGCGGCGCGGGTGTGGGACAAGGACGGCGCGGCGGCGCGGG
>NZ_DS999574.1:563617-568608 GCF_000159035.1 Actinomyces urogenitalis DSM 15434 | reverse complement strand
CCCGCGCCCGACCGCGGTTCAGGCCAGCGCGGCGATGGCCGCCTCGTAGTTGGGCTCCTGGCTGATCTCGGGGACCTGCTCTGTGTAGGCAACCTTGCCGTCCGCACCGATGACGACGACGGCGCGCGAGTACAGGCCGGCAAGCGGACCGTCAGCCATGGTCAGGCCGTAGTCCGCACCGAAGGTGGAGCGGAAGCCGGAGGCGGTGACGACGCCGTCGAGCCCCTCGGCGCCACAGAAGCGAGCCTGGGCGAAGGGCAGGTCCATGGACACACACACCACAGTGGTGTTGTCCAGCTCGGCGGCGCGCTTGTTGAATTCGCGCACGGACTGGGCGCACACGCCGGTGTCAACGGAGGGGAAGACGGACAGGACGACGCGGCGGCCGGCCAGCTGCTCGCTGGTCACCGGCGTGAGGTCCGCGCCCACGAGCTCGAAGGCGGGGGCGGCGGCGCCGACGGCGGGGAGCTCACCAACGGTGGTGACGGGGTTGTTCTGCAGCGTGATTGAAGCCATGAACTCATCATCTCATTCGATGAGTAGCGGCACCAGTCATCCCAGTAACTTCTCAGTTCCGCTGACGGCGGCCGGGGCGTGTGGGCCAGCGCACCGTGGACAGCACGCCGGACGAGCCAGCCCAGCCCCAGCAGCGCACCGGACAGCACCACACGGCGCCACGCCCCCTTTGGAGCGTCGCCTTGTCGATTGGAACGTGCCTACCCGATTGCGCAGCGCCATACAGCTCCCGTAGAGCACGTACCAATCACCAATGACCGTCCGCATCTGCCAAAGCACGTTCCAATCAACTCATGGCTGCGCCACTCCACCGCCCCAGCACACGCACGACGAACCTCATGCCCAGCCCGACTCCCACACGCACCAGGCCTGCCGCGGCCAGGTGGTGCGAGGTCAGCACCGCAGTCAGGCGCACCCCGCCCGGCACCAGTACGAAGACCAGCCCCATCGCGAGGCACACGCAGGCCAAGGCCCCCGTGACGACGTCGTCCACCACCCCACGCATCCAGCCGCGGTCCGACGCCGAGGGCCGGGTCCCCACCGTGAGCTCACCCCGCGAGAGCTGGTCCGTCACCCGCTCAACGCGCTCAGGTAGCCGGCGGGCCACCAACGCCGCAGTCAGCGCGGTGTGGGCAGCGATCTGGGCGTTGCGCCGAGGCGAGGCGAGGTCGGCCACCAGGGCAGGCACCACCTCCCGCGCCGCCTGCATGAGCCCCAGCTCAGGGTCGAGCGCGCGCAGCGTGCCGTCCAAGGACGTCAGCGTGCGCACCGCCCCCGCCACATCGCCCGGCACCGTGATGCCGTTGTCACGCAGCATGCCCTACAGGTCCGAGACCGTGGCCGGGTCAACCTGACCCGTGTGCGCCAGGAGAGTCATGACGCGTCCCAGCTCACGCTGGAGTCTGCCCCGGTCTACCTCCACCGCGCCGCTGGCAGGAAAGGCCATCAGCAGGGCGGCCGTGGCAGTGACGTTGTCACCAGCGACCACAGCGGACACGAGCGCTACCAGCAGCTGTCGCGTCTCCGCGTCGATGACGCCGATCGCTCCAAAGTCCAGCAGACCCAGCCGGCCATCGTCGAGCAGCATGATGTTGCCCGGGTGCAGGTCCGCGTGGAAGACCCCTCAACCAGGATCGAGCGGGCGGTGGCCGTCATCAGCTCGCGCGCCAGGCGTCCTCGCTCCTCCGCTCCCAGGCGCTCGGCACCCTCGGCCACCGAGGCGGCGGCGAAGGGCTCCGGCTCCAGATGATGCAGCACCTCGTCCGGCGAGGCACCCCACTCCTGAGTCAGCAGCTCACGCACCTGGCTTCCGTGCACCGGTGCGGCCGAGGACTGGAGCTCCTCCAAGGTCTCCGTCAGTGAGGCCGGCAGCAGGTCGGCACGTGTGGACAGAATCTGGCCCAGCTTGACGAAGGTAACGCCTGCTTGGTTGAGCGTGCGCACTAGTGCCTGCCCGAAGGCCGGAGACTGTGGCCCCTCCCGCAACGCTGCCCCGAGGCCCGAGCGTGAGACGATCCACGCCAGGTGAGCGTAGCGCAGACTCCTGCGGCACGCCTTGACGCCTTCGCGCGCCAAGCTCACGGGACCAGGAACCGATCCGGTGGGCACTACCGCCTCCAGCGCCACGAGCAGCATGATCGCCACCACGACGACGCAGGCCAGCACGAGCGCCGCCACCACCATGGCCAGACCGGCACTCACGGCCAGCTGCCCTTCCTGGATGATCCCGAGCAGCGTGCCGGCCCAGCGCGTGAGCGGGATCGTCATCACCACCACGACCAGGGAGACGCCCAGAGCCCGCACGAGCCCGACCTGCGGCGTGATCGCGCGGATCGCAGCCGCCAGCACCGCCGCAACAGCAAGGGTGGCCAGAACCTGCCACATCAGCTCCAGGAGGGTCATGCTGCGAGTGCAGGAGACCCCCGTGACACAAATGGCGCGCTGTGACAGCAGCCCGCCCGACGGCGCAGCCCGCCGTCCGGAGCGTCCGCCGTCGTCACAGCGCCAGCAACTGGTCGCTCAGCGCGGGCCATGCCTCCACATGCGTGCGACCAAAGGGCCGAGCCCCCAGGAACACGGCCTGCCGCCCGGCCACCGGATCCACCCAGATGAAGGAGCCGGCCTGGCCAAAGTGGCCAAAGGTCTGCGGGCTGTTGCCCGCCCCCGTCCAGTGCGGGTGCTTGGAGCCGCGAATCTCCACGCCGAGGCCAAAGTCGTTGGGAGACTGGCGCCCGTACCCCGGCAGCACGCCGTCGAGCTCCGGGAGGACGACGTCGCAGGCCTGCCGGGCCAGCGACGGCGAGACGAGCGTGGGCGCGGCGAGCTCGCGGGCGAAGAGTGACAGGTCCCCGGCACTGCCCTGGCCGGAGTAGGCCGGCGATCCAGGCACGCTCACGCTCGCCATCCCCAGCGGCTCCAGCACGGTGGTCTCCACCCACTCCTCCAGCGGCGTGCCCGTGGCCTCGACGAGGCGCTCCCCCAGGATCTCGATGCCGCGGTTGGAGTAAACGCGTCGTCGCGCCGGCGGGGCCAGGACGGCGTCGGAGTCAAAGGCGATGCCCGAGGAGTGCGATAGCAAGTGGCGCATCGTGGCCCCAGGCAGCGCAACCTGGTGGCCTGCGCGAGCCCCGCCGTCGTCACTGCCGCCGGCACCGCCACCGTCACCGCTGCTGGCCGGCGTCGCCGGATCGTCCAGACTCAGCAGCCCACGATCGACGGCGACCAGCGCACTCCAGGCGACAATCGGCTTGGTGACGGAGGCGAAGGGGAAGACCTCGTCGGTCTCGCCGGCCTCGGCAAGCACCTGGCCGTCGCCGGTGAGCACCAGGCCCACCGGGAAGTCGAAGGCCTCCAGCGCCGGCAGGCTACGACCGTCGTGCGTGGTCGAGACAGTCATGGACGCGCCTCCAGGTCTAGTCGAGGCAGAGCCGCTGCTCGTGGAGGACCTCCGCCACCGGAAAGGTCGAGGACCCGCCCTTGCCCAGGGCACGCGCGATCTGGGTGGTGAAGGAGTCCACGCGGCGGCCGGTGTCGCGCATGTCGTAGTACTGCTCGACGGCGTCGTCATAGACCGCGAGCGCCTCCTCGTGCGCCTCCAGATCCGGGTAGGAGTTGGTGCCCACCGTGATCTCGCGCGGCAGGCGCGGCTTGAACTGGGGTTCCTGGCCGGGGTGGCCTACCAGGAGACCAAGCAGCGGGTAGGTGCGCTCGGGCAGGCCGAGGGCGGCGATGACGCGGCGCAGGTCGGTGCCGATCGAGCCGAGGTAGGTGGTGCCCAGCCCCAGCGACTCCGCCGCGACGACGACGTTCTGCGCCGCGATCACCACGTCCTCCACGCCCTGGAGGAACAAGGTGGTGCGCTCCAGCGGCTCCAGGGACGCGCCGGCACGCTCGCGCAGGACGGCGTTGCGGTGCAGGTCGACGACGAAGACCAGCAGCTCCCCGTTGGTCCCGCCCACGTAGGGCTGGCCGGAGACCTCACGCAGCTCCTCGCGCAGAGCCGGGTCGGTGACGCGGATGATGGTCACCTGCTGCTGGAAGGAGGAGGTGGCTGAGTGACGGGCGACCTCCAGCAGGGTCTCCATGACCTCCGGGCTGACCGGCTCGTCGGTGTAGGAGCGAATGGTGCGGTGGGCGAGCTGGGCGCGGATCGTGCTGTTGAGGACCGGAGCCTCGGGGGCGGTGCGCAGTGCGGATGCGGCGTCAGTCATGAGGCGAGCCTAACGCCGGGGGCAAAGCCTGCACCGGGTGCGAGGCCGATGCCCTGGGCGAGGCCTGTGCCGGGTGCCGGTGCCCACCGACCGTCAATGCGCCGACCGACCGTCTAATCCTCGACCGACCACCGGATTCGCGCATTTGCAGTGGTCGGTCGAGCCATGAGTGGTCCGTCGGCAGAGAGGTGGCCGGTGGAGGCATGGGTGGTCAGAGGAGGCGCCCTCAGTCCCGGTTAGCATGTCCGCGATGCCCTTCTACCGTCGTTCACGCAGCTTTGGTCCTCTCCCCACGGTCGGCCCAGCGCCGCAGTCCGCCAACGCCTCGGTGCTGCACTCCGCCGCCACGCCAGCCTCGCAGCCGGCCGACCCCTGCGAGGTCGGCTACGCCGTCGTCGATCTGGAGACCACGGGACTGTCCCCCGCTACTGACGCCATCCTGGAGATCGGCCTGGTCCTGACCGCACCCGACGGGACACCTCAACGCACCTGGTCCACTCTCATCAACCCCGGCGCAGGGCCTGACGGCGCGATCGAGGTTGGCCCCACCTTCATCCACGGGCTGCTACCCGACGACCTTGCCGGCGCACCCAGCCTCGACGACGTCGCCGACCTCCTGGTGCGCGACCTCGCCGGTCGGGTGGTCGTGGCGCACAACGCGCGCTTCGACGTCGGCTTCCTCACCCAGGCGCTGGGCACGCGCGGCCACCTCGCCCGCGGCGCGCGCGTGCCTCGCGTGTGCACGATGGAGTGGGCACGGCACTT
>NZ_DS999574.1:554093-562665 GCF_000159035.1 Actinomyces urogenitalis DSM 15434 | reverse complement strand
TGCAGGCGCGTCAGGGCCACCAGCTCCGTGCCAGCCGGCTGGGCCACAGGGAAGGCGTCGGCCACAGGGTCGGTGCCAGCCAGCTCGGGCGGCAGCGCACCACGACGCTCGGGCTCGCACTCCAAGATCATGAGGCTGGCCGCCCACTCGGGCAGCCCCATGAGGGCGCGCAGCTCGCCGTCGAGAGGCCAGGGGCCCTGCAGCTCAACGCCCGGCAGCAGCTGAAGGCGCGAGGCCCCCACCCACCCCGCCTGGGCGTCCTGCGAGACCGCGAGCGCCTCCACCTCCTCGGCCGAGACGTCGTCAGCCAGGATGAGGGCGTGCCGCTCCTCCAACCGCCCCACCGGCAGCATCCCGGCCACGGAGAAGGTCAGGGTGTCCGTGGGCAGAGAGACGGACAGGTCAGGGCGGTGCTCAGCGTCGGCGCTCATGCCTGGCCCTGGCTCGCCTGCGCGCCGGCGCCACCATCGAGGCCACCCGCCGAGGAGGGCAGGTCCGACAAGGAGGCGACGCCGTCGGCCAGCGGGCCGGGGTCCTCAATACGGGTGCGCAGGAAGTTGCGGTAGGAGCGCGAGGCCGTGGGGCCACGCTGGCCCTGGTAGCGCGAGCCCGCGGCGCCGGCGCCGTAGGGAGCCTCGGCCGGGCTGGACAAGCGGAAGAAGCACAGCTGCCCCACCTTCATGCCAGGCCAGAGCTTGATCGGCATGGTCGCCGTGTTGGACAGCTCCAGGGTGACGTGCCCGGTGAAGCCGGGGTCGATGAAGCCGGCGGTGGAGTGGGTGAGCAGACCCAGGCGGCCCAGGCTCGACTTGCCCTCCAGGCGCGCGGCGATGTCGGCTGGCAGGGTGACGCGCTCGTAGGTGGCGCCCAGAACGAACTCGCCGGGGTGGAGGATGAAGGGCTCGTCGGGGCCGACGTCCACCAGGTGGGTCAGCTCGGGCTGGTCGACGGCGGGGTCGATCACCGGGTAACGGTGGTTGTCGAACAGGCGGAACCAGCGGTCCAGGCGGACGTCGATGGACGCGGGCTGGATCATCGCCGGGTCATACGGGTCCAGGCGCACACGCCCGGCGTCGAGCTCGGCACGGATGTCACGGTCGGAGAGCAGCACGGGGCTGATTGTGCCAGCCGTGGCTGGATGTGGCATGAGAATCGGCGCGAAGACGCCGTCGTCCCCGGCCGGGCACAGTGCCACGGTCAGGGACGACGGCGCAGGCGGCTTGCGTCGGCGCTCTCGCCTAGCAGCGGGGCTGGCAGAGCGGCCAGCGGGGCGCCGGCGTGATCACCAGGTTCGCGGGCCGCAGCCGTCATTCCTTGAGCGGAACGCCGCGGGCGTCCACGCCCCACGGCTGAGCGCCGGGCTGGGCGGTGAGGATGAGGATGCCCTCGACGATGCCCCAGATGGCAGAGACCCAGGAGAGGAAGCCCAGCGAGATCAGCGAGATGAGCAGCTGGATGACGCCCCTGCCGGTGTGACCGAGGTAGAAGTTGTGGATGCCCAGGCCTCCCAGGAAGATGCCGAGCAGGCCGGCGGCGAGCTTGGACTTCTGGTTGGTCACGTAGCCGGGCTGGGTGTAGCCCTGCTGGTAGGCCGGGGCGCTCTGGGCGTATGGCTGCTGGGCGTAGGCCGGGTTCGTGTAGGCCTGCTGACCGTAAGGCTGCTGGGAGTAGGCCGGGTCGGTGTAGCCCGCGGCCGGCTGCCCGTAGGTCTGGGCGTTGAGCTGGCCGAGCTGGTCGCCGCTGACGTCGGCGGACGCAGAGGACAGCGGGGCCGAGCCTGAGGACAAGGGATCCGGACCTGAGGACAAGGGATCCGGACCTGAGGACAGGGGGTCGGAGGGCTGGGGCGTGATGGTCATTGCTGCCTCTCGGTCATTTGCAGAACAGGGTCCTGCGTAGGGTATGCTGCTCCCGCACCTCACCGGAAGGTGAGCGCGCGGGTGTAGTTCAATGGTAGAACTTCAGCTTCCCAAGCTGACAGCGCGGGTTCGATTCCCGTCACCCGCTCCACTATGACGTCGAAAATGATAAGTAGGCGTTTGCGTTAGCGAGTACACCCCAAGGGGGTCAAAACGTTAGCGAGTGTATAGCGCGTTAGCTCTGACCTGCGGAAACGCTTTCCTCCCTTTCGGTTGAGCGAGCGTTTGCGTTAGCAGGCGTTGATTTGATCGAGGCGGACGCTATGATCGGCGACCTCGGTAACGAGTTCGGCATCGTGGGTGATGACGATGACGACGGCACCGGTATCAGCGAGTTTACGCATTACTCGGGAAATCGCGACAAGGTGCTTGTAGCCAACACCGGATGTGGGCTCGTCGAAGATGTAAACTTTCTTGTTCGCAGCAAGCGCTGTAGCAATAACCAGACGTTGACGTTGCCCGCCAGAGAGTGCTTGGGGATGATCAGCCTCGTGGTCGGCAAGGTCGAGTTCTGCAAGGATCGCGTGGGCATCGATGTGTTGCTTTTCGGCTTTGGTCGTGCCGAGCGTGACTTCGTCGATGACTGTGTCCGAGAATAGCTGCCGGGTTGGGTCTTGCATCACAAGGTAGGCGTCACGGCTGGTGAATTTTTGTCCGCCGAGTGTGATGGATGCATGTTTGACTTTTTCTAGTCCGCAAACAATGCGTGCCAGAGTTGATTTCCCTGAACCGCACGGGCCAAGGAGTGCCGTGATTTTCCCTGCCGGAAACAACACGTGGTTAATATTGAGGACTGTGTTTCCGTGGCGGTAGGCAAAGGCGAGGTTGTCGATCGTGAGCCCTTCACCTTCTGGTTCGGGCAGGCTCGGCATGGATACGGGCACTAGGGATCGCAGCCCAAGCTGTTTGCGCTCCTCATCCGAGGTAGCGTAGAACTCTTCGCCGGTTGCGGTGAGGGCGATCTTGCCTTTATCGAAGCAGTAGACACGGTCAGCGATCCCGGAAAGGAAACTTAGCCGGTGTTCAGCAATGATGATGGTGTGTCCATCAGCTTTGAGCCTGGCGATGAGTGTGGCGAGTTGGTCGATAACGTCAGCGGACAAGTTCGCGGTTGGCTCGTCAAAGACGATCAGCGACGTGTTGTTGCACATGGCGACGGCGCAGGCCACGCGCTGCATTTGTCCGCCTGATAGTTGTGTGACGCGGGATTCCAACAGGTCGACGATACCTAACTCGGCTGCGACCTCGTCAATGCGGGCACAGATCTCCTGCGGGTCGCGGCCGAGATTTTCTGGGCCGAAGGCGAGTTCTTGGCGCACGTGGGTGGTGTAGAACTGGGTGCGCGGGTTTTGAAACACTGTCGAACAATGGTGGGCAAGGCGTGGCAGGTCTGTTTGTGCCACGTCAATGTCGTCGACTGTGACGTTTCCGGTAAGGTCGCCGTCGTGGAAGTGCGGGATGAGCCCGTTAAATAGCCGTAGTGCGGTGGTTTTTCCTGACCCTGACGCGCCACACAGCAAGGTGACGGTTCCGGGTGTGATGGTGATGGTTGCGTCGTTGATTGAGGGGTGGTCTGCTCCTCGATAGGTGAAGGTGACCCTAGTTGCTTGGGCTATTGTCATAGGACGATTCTCCATATCGCGAAGCCGATAACGATGAGCAGAATGACTGCGTCGACCACTCGGAATTTCACGACTGTGACTGAGGTGGGCTTTGCGGTTCCGCCCAGTCCGCGCACGAGGGCGGCCGATGCCAGTTCGTCCCCGCTGCGTACCACGGTCGATAGCAGAGGGATTGTGAAGTATTGCGCCGCACGCAGTGAGAGCACGGACATCCCGCGTAGTTTCATGGCATCTGAGATCGCTTTAACCTCGTGGCCGATCACGGGCAGCACACGTAAGGCAACCGAGATTGGGATCGTGAAACAGGTCGGGATCCGTGAGCTGGCGAGTGCTTTTTGCAAGGTGGCGGGTCGGATTACGCCGATCGCGTAGGCTCCCATTCCTGCGCTGACACTGAATCGCCACATCCACTGCAAAAACAGCATGAGGAACGCGCTGGCCGTTGACTTCCACACCAGTGGTATCACGAAGACGAGCCCGCCGAGGACCGCAAACGTGGCCAGGTAGACGGCCACCCAGCTCGGGCGCACGAGCGTGTTGGGGTTGATTGCAGCGCTCGCCAGCATCACGGCGGCGAATCCGCCCAGAGTACACACGAACCACGGCGAGTAGGCACTGTAGATCGTGGTGGAGACGATGACGAGCGCTGCGATAATCGTGCGCGGGTCGGGAAGTTTAGACAAGACCGGCCCGTTCAAAGTGTTTGCGCGCGACCCTGGTTCCCAACAGACCAGCAAGCCAGCCCACGATGAGCATCACGACGAAGAAGCCCAACAGAATCGGAATCGTGACGACCTGTGCCATCTTGGCGGCATACTCGGCACCCATTTGTTCGGCGATTTGCGACATATATGCGTCTTGGTTCATAAATAGCGGCATCCACGGTGACACGTAGATCGGCAGAATAAACAGTGCGTATGCCAGCGGAACGCGAACTTTCACGTTCTTCGGTCCCTTGGTGATGACTAGGTCGGCGAGCAGGCCGAATACAGCGGCCACCGCGACGCCGCCCACCCAGTGGCCGGTCACGAAAAAGAGGATTTCGATGATAATCAGCATGATTGTCAACGCCCCCATCTTCGGAGTGCGTGCTGTGAACAGCGCAAAGACGATGCCGTTAACGAGGATAGAAAGCAAGAAACCGGCATACATGGCGGCGGGGATGAACCCGAGCATTCCGAATGCAAACACGATGACGAACATCAAGGCGGTGAAGACGCCAATGTTGATGAAGTCGCGCGCGTTGAGGCGCGAAGATGTGGGTGTGGACATAGTTTTTCCTTTCATGTGCTTATACGTACTGTGTTTAGACGAGTTGCCATCCGGCTGCGTTGATGCGTTCTTGCCAGAAATCGCGGTATTGACCTGGCTGGTTGACCAGCTCGTCGTGAGGCCCGCGCTGAGCGATACGCCCACCGTGGGAGAGCACAATGATTTGGTCAGCTTGGCGAATGGTTTCAAGTTTGTGGGCGATGACAATCAGTGTGGAGTGTTTGCGTAGCTCATTCATCGCCGCAACAATGTTGGCTTCATTTTCCGCGTCCAACGCGCTGGTGGCCTCATCGAACAGCACGATCGGGGCCTTCTTCACCAAAGCGCGAGCGATGGACACTCGTTGGCGTTCCCCACCTGACAGTGCACGCCCGCCAGCACCCGCCAATGAATTCCAGCCGTCTGGGAGCCGGTTGACGATTTCCGTCACGCCCGACAGGTCAGCGGCCCACCTGATTTCTTCATCGGTGGCTTCTGGGTTGCCAAGGCGAATGTTGGCTTCGAGAGTGTCGTTGAATAAGTAGACGTCTTGGAAGACGAGAGACACCTGGCGCATCAAATCTTCGGTGGTCTGCTCGCGCACGTCCACTTCGCCAACGCGCACGCTGCCGGACTGCACATCCCAGAAACGTGCAACCAACCGGGCGATCGTCGTCTTCCCGCACCCAGATGGACCAACCAGGGCACACATGCCGCCTTGCGGGACATGGAAGGAAATATCACGGAGAACCGGGGTGTCCGGATCGTAGCTGAAGGTGACGTCCTCGAAACGAACATCACCAGGGGCGTTTATCGGTGTGGAGGCATCGGGCTCGGACAGTTCGGGGGCATCCATGACCTTGTCGACGTGGTTCATCTGCTGGCGGCGTTCTTCCAGCCCGGTCATGCAGCCACCGATGTCTTGGAGCATGGTGGTGAACCGCAGGCACATGCCGATTGTGACCACGGCGTTCAGCGCATTCATTTGCCCGCCGAGGGCGAGTTGGGCGGTCAGCCAGATCATCACCACAATGAGCGCTTGGACGAACATTCCATTAATCAGGTTCGCTAATGTTTCGATCCACAATGCTTTGCGGCTTTTGCGGTCAGCCTGTTTGAATGCCCGATCAAGGGCCGGGTAGTCGTCGGCGACATGGCAGGAGCGCAGCGCGCCTTGGCAGGTGGCGAATTCGACCATGCGAGCCGCCAACTCTGACTCGGCTGGTTCGGAAACCTGCTTACCTTTATCAAGAAGCACGCGGGAGATATGGAGGAAGGCGAGCATGATCGGGAAGGCGATCGTCAAGGTCAGTCCCAGTCGCCAATCCCAGAACCAGGTTCCCACAGTGATCACCAGCACGGCTGAGAGTTTTTGGACGAGGGAGAAAATGAAATGTGCCGCCGACTCGCCCAGGTTCATCATTTCCTGGGTGACCATGCGCGACAGCCGTCCAGAGCTACCCGAATCGAACACTCCCAACGGTAGGCGGGCTACCTTGTTGCCGACCGCTTGGTGGACGTCGTGAATGAATCCGAGCGCGCCGATATAGCCGGTGCGCATGCCATAAAACTCCGTGCCCACGCCCAGCATCGCGATTACCGCCAAGGCGATGAGCCAGCCCGAAAACGACAGCCCCCACACCGGCATTCCGGTTGCTAGGGCACTTGCTGCGGGAAGCAGAGTCAGCAGGGCAAAGCCGTGACACAGTCCTGAGACCGCACCCCACGCTTGACCGACCGAGAGGTCTCGCCACGAGGCGGGTTCCATCAAACGCTTAAAGCGTGGTAGCAATAGTTGATTCATCGTGTCATCTCCTCGCATGCACCTTGGGCAAGAAGTGCCTGATAGTGCGCATTACCCAACAGCTCGTCGTGTTTACCGACCACAGCAATGCGCCCGCGTTCCATGACGACGATTTGGTCTGCCCCTCTGATCGAGGCCAGTCGGTGGGCGATCACAATCACGGTTCTGCCTTTGGCAAGAGTCGAGAGAGCTTGTTGGATTTTCGATTCCGATTCCGGGTCCGCCATCGCCGTCGCCTCATCCAGCACCAACACTGGGGCATCAACCATGAGCGCCCGGGCGATTGCGATACGGGCTGCCTGCCCGCCCGAAACGTGGGTATCCTCCCCCAACACGGTGTCGTAACCATCTGGCAGGCTCATGATGAACTCGTCGATCTGCGCTGCTCTCGCCGCCTGCCGCACCTGATCCAAGGTTGCGTCTGGCGCGCCCAGGGCAATGTTGTTGTGGATGGTGTCGCGAATAAGCTGTGCATCTTGCAGGACGAATGCGACCGTCGAATACAACACATCCTGGGAAATGCTCTTTAGATCAACCCCGCCGATAGTGATCGTGCCAGCGTCCGGGTCATCAAAGCGGGCCATCAAACTCGCCAACGTCGATTTCCCCGCACCCGACGGGCCAACCAGCGCGGTCACCGTGCCTGCCGGAATGCTCAGGCTTACCTCGTCTAATGCCTGGGTGTCGTCATAGGCATACGACACACCCCGAATCTCGATATCATGACCGTGTGGTGTCTGTGGTGCATCGGGTTGGCTCAATGCCGGTAGCTCCATCACCGCAACGAGGCGCACCGCAGCCGATCCCGCAAGCTGGTAAGACCAGGCGATGGTTGCGACCGTCATCAATGCGCCCGGCAACACCAAGGCAATCAACGTCGTCGCTATCACCTCGTAGATGCTCACCCAACCGGCGTTCATCATCAACGCGCCACCGCCAAGGTTCACGATCAACAACACCGGGATCGACACCCACGAAAATGAGGCGACCGACATCGACACCAGCGGCATACACCACGCCCGGTAGAACTTAGAAAACTCGTTAGCTGCATCTAAATAGGCTTTATGTGCTTGGCCGACCTTGCCGAACGCTTTCACCACTGAGATACCGGCAACGAACTCGGCCATCGTTGCCGAAACCTGAGCGAGCTTGGTATCCATTTGCGCGGTCTTCTCATTCATCCCACGCATCGACATGCCATACATGCCCACATAGAGCGGGATCGTCGCAATCGACAGCAACGCGAGTCGCCAATCCACCACAAACGCATACATCAACAAGGCGAGCGGGGATACGATCGCGTTCAGTTTCTCTATCGGCCCGTGCGCGATTACTGTGTGCACCGTGGCCGTATCATCCTGAATGGTCTTGCGGATCTTCCCCTCACCCTCGCGGGTAAACCACGACAGCGGAGCAGTCGACATTCGGGCGGCAATTTGCCGGCGCATCTGGTTACGCAACGACAGGTCAATAAAATGCGTCACACCCAATGCAACAAAATATAAGCTCAACCGGGCCATGTATGCGCTGACGAGGAGTATGACGATCCAGTTCACCCGCGCCGGGTCCACCTGGTCTTGCATAAGTTCTCTGCCAAGCTCCACCAGAGCCACATACGGGGCAATGGCCAACACCCCGGAGGCGAACGCTAAGACCTGCGCGACGAACAGTTTGCCTTTCACCGGCTGCGATAGCTGACGGATCGCGTTCTGGCCAGCGACAGATTTTTCCTTCGCCGACCCATACTCGCCTTCAACAACCTGATCTGTTACACTATCGTTCACGTAAACACCGTCCTTATTAGGTAAGTCTAACCTTACTTGATTTCTGGGAGGTGTGTCTAACCGTGCACGTCAACCGCTACAATATCACCCTTGCAGGGTCATGCTCACCTGTTCACCGGTGCGAAATACGAATCGGATCGTATCCTCGTCTACGATGGCGTGGTCGATGAGTGCGCTCCACTGGGCGGGGCG
>NZ_DS999574.1:548373-552667 GCF_000159035.1 Actinomyces urogenitalis DSM 15434 | reverse complement strand
CCCATAACACCTCCCATTCACTAGTTAGCTAAGTTGCTTACAAAATGGGTAAAAAAGAGAACCCGACTCGTAGCGAATGAATTACGCGGCGAGCTTCAGGTTCTTGATGCGGATTGCGGCAGCCTGCTTAGAAACCTCGAAAGTCCTAGCGAGTTCCCGGACAACACGGCGCTTGCGTCGCTCATCCAATGATCGCCAGCCTTCGGGGGCAAGCTCGGTGAATGCCTGCGAGAACGGGTCGCGGGGCATGAGCAGCGCAGCCCCGAGGTAGTTGGCTTGGAACTCGGCGCGGTCTACCTTGTTGTCGGCGCGAACGCCCTCCGAGGTAGTAGTGAACGGGCGATACCCTGTTCCTCCCTTGCACTTCATCCGAGGGTCTCGGTAGTAGATATGCCGATGCAGGAGGAGGTGAGCGCACTCATGGGCAATCGTGAAACGCAGTCGACTGTCCGGGGAGTCACGCAAGGCATCGTCGTCGATAACGATTGTTCGTTCTGGAAAAACGATGTCAACCCTTGCGCCGGTAGACTCGAAGACAGGGATGGACAGCTCCTGGAAGATCGACATTCCAAGCACGCTGCCGTCCGACGAAAGCCGCTGATAGTCCAGTGCCGCTCCCAGGTGAAACTCGGCGAAGCTGTCGACGTCGAGCGGGATAGGCGCCACCAGTTGAGCGCCACCGGCGAATTTCTCGAGCTCCTTCTCTGCGCGAGCCTCGAGTCGCTCCTTACTGAGGTATTTGGGGTCAAGGCTCACTGGTCAGCTTCCCCGCCTTCAATGATGTCGATGATGTCCCGCCACTGCTGGTCACTCAGGTCATGTTCTTTCGCCCGGCGAAGAGCGACGCGAGCCATGTCGGTTTGCATAATGTAGCCCGACAGGTCGGTAGACACCTGGTTCTCGCGAGTCAATGCTGCCAGGTCATACATCCGCTCCCTCTCGGAGCGGGAGAGTCGCAATGTCTCGGCGATGTCCCCCAGCTTGCCGTCCGGGGCAGCGCGGCGCCCTTTCTCGATGTCACTCAGGTATGGAGCGGTCACACCGATGGCGTCCGCGAATTTGCGCATGGTTAAGCCCTGCGTCTTCCTATGTGCTTCCAGGAAGGCACCGAAGCTCTCTGATTTGGTCATTGGAACAGCCTCCTCACGTCTGTTAGCAACTAAGCTAACACGTGAAGTTAACTGGTGCAAGTCTACGGATCAGGAGCCGTCTCGCTGGCTGTCCTCGTGCCGGGGTCGGTTGAGACGGTCGTGGATGAGCGGGAGCAGGATCGCGTCCACGTCGGCGCGGAAGGCTTTGTCCGACAGGTACTTCATGGAGAAGTCGTGATTCTGGGTCATCCGCGCCAGCATGACGTCGGGCATCTTCTCGTCGTAGATGATCTTGAACAGGTCGAGCGGATTATGGGCTCGCAGCTGGATCTCGTTGTCTTGGGCGAGGTCGTCGGCGACCTGTTCGAGCACTTTGTCCATGTTGGTGAACTCGGTGCCCCATCGTTCGTTGAGGGAGTCGAGGATCTTGGAGAGTCGCTCGCGGTCGTCTTCGGTGGGCATGCCCAGCTTGGGCGAGTTGTTCAACTCACCCACCTGGTCTTGTAGGTCGATGGAACCCTCGTAGACCGACTGGAGCCGGTAGTACTGCAAGGTGACCTCATCATCCAGGTGTGGGGCAGGGTCGCCGTCGATGTGGAGCTTGCGGGTCAGCAGCTTCGCGTATGCGGCGAACTTATGCAGCTGCTCGTCGTCGAAGCGGATGATGTGGGTCAAGAACTCGTAGTTGCGGTTGAACTTGTTGAACGCCGAGCGCACCTCGAGCTTTTCCTCATCGTCAAGCGCGTCGAAGCGGCCGACCGCAGGGTCGAGGTAGGCGTTGAGCCTGCCGAAGTCGAGGTTGGTCTGCTGCTTTTGCTCTCTGAAGAACACGGTCGCGAATCCGTCGATCTCTTCGTCTCGCCACAGCTGGTAGGAGGCGATCAGGTGGTAGAGGTCGTAGACGATGTTCGGGTCGGTTTCCTCGCTGATCGAGGTCGACACGTAATAGTCTTGGAACGCCGCCTGAATGTCGTCAGCGCTGTTGACGAAGTCCAACACGAACGTATCTGATTTGCCCGGGCACATCCGGTTGATCCGCGACAGGGTCTGCACGGCCTTGACCCCGTGGAGCTTCTTGTCCACATACATGGTCTGTAGCAGGGGCTGGTCGAATCCGGTCTGGTATTTCTCGGCCACCAACAGGATCTGGTACTCACCGGTGTCGAACCGATCGGGCAGCTCGGCTTCGGGGAAGCCGTTGAGTTGCTCCTCGGTGTAGTCCTGCCCATCGTCTTCGACGGTGCCGGAGAACGCCACCAGCACACCCAGGTCGGTGTAGCCCTTGGCTTTGATGTAGTTGGCGAACGCGAAGTAGTAGCGCACAGCGTGCAACCGGGAGCCGGTCACCAGCATTGCCTTGGCTTTGCCGCCGATCTTGTGCGCCACGTTGCTGCGGAAGTGCTCGATGATGATCTCGGCTTTTTGCCGCAGATTGTGCGGATGCAGGGCTAAGTATTTGCCCAGCGCCTTGTTGGCCTGCTTCTTGGCGTACTCCGGATCCTCAGCGGTGGCCTTACCAACCTTGTAGTACGTCTGGTAGGTGGTGTAATTTGCCAGCACGTCGAGGATGAATCCTTCCTCGATCGCCTGCTTCATCGAATACACATGGAACGGGCGCGGCGTGCCACCAGGAGTCGGGGTGCCGAAGATTTCGAGGGTCTTCTGCTTCGGGGTGGCCGTGAACGCGAAGAACGATAGGTTCGCCTGCCGTCCATGGGTCGCCATATCCGCCGCGATCTGTTCGTCAACCTCGAGCTCCTCGGCCTCTACCTGAGCCTCAGCTCGAGCGTAACGATCCAGCAGCTCTGCCTCGGACTCCTGACCCGCTTGGACAGTGTCAGCCAGCACCTGCTTGAGCCGCTCAGACGCCTGCCCGGTCTGCGACGAGTGTGCCTCATCCACAATCACCGCGAACCGCTTCCCAGCCGTCGCGATGTTGGACACGTCAACGAACGGGAACTTCTGCAACGTCGAAATGATGATCCGAGCACCCCGACCCAGCGCATCAGTGAGCTGGCGGGCGTTCTTATCAACCTTTACGACGACGCCTGCTGTGTGATCCATCGAAAACACCGTGTCTTGGAGCTGCTTATCCAACACGCGCCGGTCGGTGATCACGATGATCGAATCGAACACCACCCGCTGCTGGTCGTCGTGCAGATTCGATAAGTGGTGAGCGAGCCACGCGATCGTGTTCGACTTGCCCGAGCCCGCCGAATGCTGCACCAAATAGTTGTGCCCAGCACCGTTCGCCTTCGCGTCCGCGATGAGTTTGCGGACCGCATCGAGCTGGTGGAAGCGCGGGAAGATCACCTTGTCTTTCGACTTCGCCGGACGCCCCTCAGGGGTCTTGCCGGGCACGAACTGCACGAACCGGTGCAGAATGTCGAGCAACGAGTCTTTCGCAAGCACCTGCTCCCACAAGTAGGACGTCTTGAACTTGCCCTCCACCGGCGGATTACCAGCACCGTTGCTGAAACCACGGTTGAACGGCAGGAACACCGTATCTTGGCCGGCAAGTTTCGTAGTCATCCACACCTCATCGGTGTCAACCGCAAAGTGTACCACCGCGCGTTTACCCAGGGCGAAGAGCTTTTCCGACGGGGAACGGTCCATCTTGTACTGTCGGATCGCATCACGATAGGTCTGCCCAGTCAGCTGATTTTTCAACTCGAGTGTCACCACTGGGATGCCGTTCACCAACAGCACCGTGTCAACCGAGTTCTCGTTACGCGTTGAATACCGTAGCTGGCGCACGATGCTCATCTCGTTCGCCCAGTACTTTTCAGCAAGAACCTCATTCAAGTCGGTGCCGGGAGCGAAGTACACCAGCTTGAACCGAGCACCCACATCCTCAATGCCACGGCGCAGCACGTCGATCACACCACGCTGATCAAGCTGCGCAGCGACACGCTTCAGAAACTTCTGCTCCGCGTTACCCCGGTAAGTGCGTTCCAGTTTGGCCCATTGATCCGGTTGCGTTGTTTTCACGAACTCAATCAAGTCAGCTGGATACAGGCACAGCTCGCGATCAAAACCCTGCGGGTCACGCGTCTCAAACCGGTCAAAATCCGATCCCTGGGTAGTCAGCCAGTATTCGATCTCGGACTCAAACCTGCGCTCCGACGTATCCATCATGCCTCCTCACTAACGCGGACCTTGCCCGTCACCACATCGTTAATAACCTGCTTGCGATACCGCCT
>NZ_DS999574.1:539962-547620 GCF_000159035.1 Actinomyces urogenitalis DSM 15434 | reverse complement strand
GTAGTGTTCGTAGGCATCCATTTAGTTCACCTGCTCGTTGAATAGTTTGGCGATGGAGGCTTGGATTTCGGCTCCGAGGGTTTGGATTTCGGCCAGGGTTTGGGTGGGGTTGCCGAGTTCTTCGTACTGGTAGAAGTAGCGGGTGAAGGGGATCTCGTAGCCGATCTTGGTCTTGTCGGGGTCGACGTAGGCGTCAGCCGCGTAGGGGATGACTTCGCGTTGGATGTAGGCGTCGATGTCTTCGGCGAGCGGGATCTGTTCGGTGTCACGTAGCGCCGGGTCAGGTTCCGGGTTGCCCTTGGCGTCGCGGCAGATGTCTGCGGTCGGATCGGTTTCACCCAGGGCCGTCACGATTGCTTTTAGCAGCGGGGCACGCACAGCCAACCCAGCGCCCTTGAAGGCACTCTTGAGTACGGCCGTGAACTCGTCTCGGTTCTTCCACACCTGCTGCCCGTCGAGGGTTTCGAGGGTATCGATGATCGCCTGTTGGGTCTTCTTGCCGTCCTTGATCTCTTGGCTACGGGCGGGTTCGCTGCGTTTCTTCGAGGTGGCCAGATTCTTGAACGGGGTCTGCTCCCAGAGTCGCTCGATTCGTTCGGGTGTGGCGGTGAAGTTCAAACGTAGCGGACGTTCCACCGTGACTTCATGGAAGCCGAACTCGCAGGTGTCAAAGATCTTGGAGTGCTCGTCCTCGGTGAAGTCGCCGTAGATGCGCGCGATCTGGGCGATGTTGTCCTCGGTCAAGTATTTGCGTTTTTCGCCGAGCGGTTTGCGCATCCTGGCGAAGAGTCCGGTGGCGTCGATCAGTTGCACCTTGTTTTTGCGGATTGACGCTTTACGGTTGGAGAGCACCCAAACGTAGGTGAGGATACCGGTGTTGTAGAACATCTGGTCAGGCAGGGCGATGATGGCTTCCAGCCAGTCGTTTTCAAGAATCCAGCGGCGAATGTTCGACTCACCTTGCCCAGCCGAGCCGGTGAACAGCGGCGATCCATTGAACACGATCCCGATCCGAGTGCCCGGCGCGTTCTGGATATCAGCCGGATCGTAGGGCTTCATCTTCGAGATCATGTGTTGCAAGAACAGGAACGACCCGTCCGAAATACGCGGCAGACCGGCACCGAACCGGCCCTTCCACCCTCGCTTCTCGGCTTCGTCTTTGATCGGGTCGGCGTACTTCTTCCATTCCACGCCAAAGGGCGGGTTGCACAGCATGTAGTTGAATGTTCGTCCAGCTGTTCTGTCAGCGGTCAGCGAGTTGCCGAAGTAGATGCGTTCGGCGTCGTCACCTTTGATGAGGATGTCGGACTTTGCCACCGCGTAGGTTTGCGGGTTGAGTTCCTGCCCGTACACCTCAATCCGCGCCCCTTCGTTGAGCTCGTGGGCTCGTTCAATCGCGGCAGAAAGCATGCCACCGGTGCCGACCCCTGGGTCATACAGCGACGCCATGAAGCCGGGCTCGCAGATCGCGTTCATGTCTGGGCCGAACAGCACCTCGACCATGAGCTGGATGACTTCACGCGGGGTGAAGTGCTCACCTGCGGTTTCGTTCGACAGTTCGTTGAAGCGCCGGATCAGTTCTTCAAAGATCGAACCCATATCCTCGTTGGAGACCGCTGCAGGTGAGAAGTCTACGGCTGGGTCGGTGAAAGCATCGACGATTTGGTAGAGCAGATCGGAGCGATCCAGCCGATCGATCACGGTGTAGAAGTCGTAGGACTTCAGCACGTCGCGGGCGTTCCGCGAAAAGCCCTCCACGTAGGAGCGCAGGTTGCCCTCCAGGTTGTCAGGATCGTTCTTGAGCGTGTGCAGCGTGAACCTGGAGGCGTTCCAGAACGGATAGCCGGTAGCTCTCGCGTATTGGATGCGCTTGACCTCAGCCGGGACACCCTTCTGGTCACGGATTGCAAGCACGTCGGTCTTCGTGTCAACGAGCACGGAGTCGAGTCGGGTGAGCACCGTGAACGGCAAGATCACGTCTCCGTACTCGTGCTCCTTGTAGTCACCGCGCAGCAGGTTGGCGATCTTCCAAATGAAGCTGACATAGTTCGTTGTTTTCTCAGTGCTCATTCGGGTCAACTCCATCTTCCATCAATCGCTCGTAACGCTCATGCGACATGACCACCACGAGAGGCTTTCCGTAACGCAACACGTAGGCCACATCGTCACCATCAGCCACTTCCTTGAGCAGCTTCGATGCCTGACCACGTCCAAGGTCGCCGATGTTGATGTGCTTCATCGACTTCTTCGCCGTACGCTTCCGCACCATCGCCTCCTTCACCACGAGTTACCGTCAACGCCTCATTTTACCATAAATGCATGCAAAATATCGTCACAATATGCGCGAGATACTACATGTAATTTTGCATGTGATTCTTCGTGAAGATGGAGACATGCGCGCGAGCCAGGACGCCCCACAAGGTCGAAGGTGGGAACGGTCTTATCAATCACAATTGAGGGCACGCCCCCTCGCCAGATATCCGCTAACGCAAGCCCACCAGCAGACCCCCTCAACCAGAAATATGCACCAATCCAACGGGAAGATCGGGGACGAGCACCCGATTACTGAACCTCCAGCACGCCAGCGAACAACCCCAGAAACGACAAAACCCCTGCTCAACAGGGATTCAAGGGCTAAAGTGGTTTTTATCATTTTCGACGTCTAAGTATCCACGGGTTTCCGCCTGGACGGTGCCGGTACCTCAACCGAGGAACCGGCGCCATCTTGCTAGAAGCATGCTTTCTTCGATCGGTGCGCGCTTCTCAAGCGCAGGGAAGCACGCACCAGCAAGCTGAGGCCGTGGCCAACTATCCGTAGGCCGCACAGCAGAGGGCCCTGGTCTAAGACAGCGGTCCCTCATCTGAGGTCGCGGCGCGCCCAGCGCCTCCCCTACCTCAGTCCAAGCCCGCTCCCCGACCTCACTCTTCCGGCAACCCGCGAACTCGCCGGTAGCTCCACACCGCCATCGCGGCAATGAGGTCCAGGGGAATCGGCTGATCGAAGGGAATCTGCACCGCACCCTTGGAGGTCTTGTACGGCGCCAATTCCTGGACGAAGTGCTCGTTCGTCTCCGGGCCGGGATAGATCCCCAGGTGCTTCTTCTACGCCGCGAAGTGGATCATGACGCTACCCAGCGCCGACTCGCTCAGCCGTGCCGGCTACGTGTTCGCCGGGTGGAACACCGCCGCTGACGGCTCCGGCACCACCTACGCGGCCGGCTCGACCATCCCCGCGCCGGCCGACTCCAGCACGCTCTACGCCACCTGGACCGCCCTGCCCGCCACGATCACGCTCAACGTCGGGCAGGGCACCCTCAGCGGCGAGAACACCATCACCTCCGCCACCGGCCAGGCCATCACCCTGCCCGACGCCACGCAGGTCACCCGCACCGGCTACACCCTGGCCGGGTGGGCCGATGCCGAGGGCACGCTCGTGACCAGCCCCTATACCGTCCCCGCCGGCGGAGCATCGCTCACCGCCCAGTGGGTGGCCCAGTCCGCCAGCATCCAGATCAACGCCAACGGTGCCACCGGGTCCGTCGCGCCGCTGACCGGCGTCGCCAACGGCACCGTCACCCTGCCCGGCGCAGACGCACTCACGCGAGAGGGCTACACCTTCACCGGCTGGAACACCGCCGCTGACGGCTCCGGCACCTCCTACGCCGCAGGCGAGAGCGTCACCCTCTCGGCGACGTCACGCTCTACGCCCAGTGGACGCGCAGCGCCACCTCCGATGGCGTCGGCAACCAGGCCTCGGCCACTGCGAGCGTCACCGCCACTGACCAGGCCACCGCGTCTACCTCCGGGTCCGCCACCGGGTCCACCGTGGCCAGCCTGGCCAAGACCGGTGCCAGCGTGCTCGGTGGCCTCGTCGCCGTCGCCGCGCTGGTTGGCGGCGGACTGGTGCTCATGCGGCGCCATCGTCAGGACTGAGGCACAGTAGACCGCCACGAGCCGGGCAAGCCCGGCCGCTGGCCCTCACAGGTGTGGGGCCCGTGCTCTGACGAGTGCGGGCCCCACATGCCTGCACCCGGCCGAGCCTCGCTCCCCTCGGCCGGCCCGGCGTGGCGTCAGTCGATCTCCACGATCACCGGCACGTGGTCCGAGGCGCCCTTGCCCTTGCGCTCGTCACGATCGATCGCCGCGTCCCTCACCCTGGCCGCCAGCGCCGCAGAGGCGTAGACGAAGTCGATACGCATGCCCTCGTTCCGGGGGAACCGGAGCTTCTGGTAGTCCCAGTAGGTGTAGTTCGTGACCCGCGAGCGCGTGACCTCCTCCATGCCCACCTGCTCGAAGGCCACGAAGGCCGCCCGCTCCGGGCTCGACACGTGAGTCGCCCCCTCAAAGGCCACCATGTCCCACACGTCCTCATCGCGCGGGGCCACGTTCCAGTCGCCCACCAGCGCCAGCGGGAGGCCCGGGTCCTCGCTCAGCCAGGCGGCCACGTCCTCGCGCAGGGTGCGCAGCCAGTCCAGCTTGTAGGTGTAGTGCGGGTGGGTGAGCTCGCGGCCGTTGGGGACGTACAGGCTCCACAGCCGCACCGGGGCACAGGCGGGCGCTGCGGCGTCAGGTGCGGGCGGCGGCGTCGACCCTGCTGGCTGGCCGCCCACCGTCACGCCCAGGGCACGGGCCTCGACCACCGCGCCACCCAGGGACGCCGACTCCCAGGTGGGCTGGCCGGGGAAGGAGGTCTCGACGTCCGTCAGACCCACGCGCGAGGCGATGGCCACGCCGTTCCACTGGTTGAGGCCGTGGACCGCCAGCTCGTAGCCGGCCGCCTCGAAGGGCTCACGCGGGAACTGCTCCGGCTTGCACTTGATTTCCTGCATCGCCAGGACGTCGATGTTCTCGCGGTCCAAGAAGGCCATGACGCGGTCGACGCGGGTGCGGATGGAGTTCACGTTCCAGGTAGCCAGGCGCATGCGGTCAGGCTAGCGGAGAGGGGAGGGTTGGATCGGGGACGCTGGGGCGAGGTGGCCTGTGAGCAGGTGAGGCCAGGGTTCGGGCGGGGACGCTGGGGTTGGGGCCGTCGCTTCAGGTCCTGAACAGTCGGCTTCTGGCTGCGAGATTCAGCAGGGCCGTCGACTTAGGCCATCAACAGTCGATTCCGTGGGAAGCACCTTGGGTATCCGACTGTTCACGGCCTGAAACGACGGAAGAGGGGCAGGTGAAAGCATCAGATCGACGGTTCAGGGCCTGAAGCGACAGGAGAGGGGAGGAAGATCCGGCCCTTCTGCCGCAGGCGGGCAGCGGCGCCTAGGCTCGGGGCATGGGAACCGCACTCATCACCGGCGCCACCAGCGGAATCGGGCTGGAGCTCGCCTGGCAGCTGGCCGCCGCTCAGCACGACCTCGTCCTCGTCGCCCGCACCGCCTCACGCCTTGAGCAGGTCGCCGAGGAGCTGCGTCAGCTCGCCGGCATCCAGGTCCAGGTCATCGCTGCCGACCTGTCCGAGCCCATCGGCATCGAGGCCGTCGCACAACGCCTACGCGTCGCACGTCCCGCCGGTCCGCGCCCTGCCGAGGTAGCCCAGCGCCCCGTGGACCTGCTGGTCAACAACGCCGGATTCGCCGTCGGGCAACGATTCGTGGGCGGAGATATTGAGCAGGAGCGCCGCGCGATGGCCGTCATGGTGCGCGCCGTCATGGAGCTCACCCACGCCGCTCTGCCCGGGATGGTCGAGCGCGGTCACGGCGCGATCCTCAGCATCTCCTCCGCCACCGCGCTCACCGCCATGGGCACCTACGCCGCGCACAAGGCCTGGGTCCGCACCTTCACCGAGGGCCTGGCCTCCGAGCTGCGTGGGACAGGGGTGAGCGCGACCGTCGTCAACCCCGGGCTCACGCACTCCGACTTCCACGCGCGGGCCCACATGGACGAGGGCGCCTGGCCCGCCTTCGCCTGGCTCAACGCCGAAGACGTGGCGCGCCAGGCCCTGGCCGCCGTGCGGCGCGGTCAGGTGATTTGCACGCCGTCGGTCCGCTACCTGGCCGTCAACGCGGCGCTGCGTATGAGCCCGCGATGGCTTGTCCGCCGAGTTGCCGGGCACGCCTCCGTGCGCAACCAGTACTGAGCTCCGAGCTGGCCCGGCTCAGGCCATCAGCCCCCAGGCGAGCCAGCCCACCCATGCCGTCGCTGCGGCGTCGGCCAGGAACCAGGTGCACAGCCACAGCCACCCGGGCAGGTGCGTGAGCTGGGCGAGGGTGCCGTGGTCCTGGTGAGGGTCGGCGCTGCGGGCGACGTCCCCGAGCGAGCCCCACGCGCCTACGAGCATCACCAGCCCCACGCCCGCCAGGACGCCCGCGCGCCAGCTACCTCCCAGCCACCACAACGCAGTCGCCAGCGCGCCGACCGCCAGCACCACGCCGACCGTGCGCAGCGAGCGCGACATCACCAGCAGTACGAGGAGCATCACCAGCCCCACGCTGAGAACCACACCGCTCCAGCCCCGCAGCGCCGCAGCCACCACCGCCGCCCCCAGGAGCGCAGGCGCCGGGTAACTAGCCCAGGTAGTCAGTACCCGGCCGAGGCCCCGTGGCTTCCCGGCGGTCACCGCGTGGCCGGACAGGTCCTTGGACACCACGAAGCCCCAGAAACGCCGCCCCACCAGGATGCCGACCGCCGCATGGCCGGCCTCGTGGACCACGGTGACCAGAGTGCGGCCCCACCGGTGGGCTGGCGGCCAGGCAAGCGTGAGCAGGAGGATCACGAGGGCCGGCCACAGACTCACGAGCACTGCAGGCTCGGCAGGCTCGGCACGTTGGGCAACCTGCGACCACCGATCGGTCCGGCTCAGGTCCACCCAGCTCAGGTCCTTCTGGCTCAGCTCCGGCCGGCCCAGATCCGTCCAACCCGCTGCCGGCGCCGGGGCGGCGATTGCCGCGGAGGCGTGGGTCAGCAGGGCGCTCGGTGAGGCCAGAGGCAAAGAGGTGAACACGGGCGCGGTGTGGCAGGTCGGTCTGACCGCGGCCTGAGAGATCGCCGGTTCATGGCGCTGGGGGCTCCGATAGATGGGCTGCGGGGCCGGGGCGCGGTCGAGCTGGTGCTCCGGTGCGCTGCGGGGCCGGGCCGCCGTCGCGCCGGTACGCCGTCGCTGTCATGTGTGAGGGATCGTTGGTGAGCCGCGGTCGGTGAACCGTCCGGGATGAACCGTCGGTTTAGGCCGTTAACAGTCGATACCAGCGCGGGGAGCATGGCAACCGACTGTCCAGGACCTAAAGCGACAGAGGTGGGGATGGTTCTTGGGGGAAGCGACTGCCCAAGGCCTCAAGCACCGGGAACCACCTCCACAAAAACAATGCATATGAGAATCACCGATGAAGCGCCCCATTTTACTCGATGAGCAGCAATTGAACGCTCCACAATAGACGAAAATTGCGCCTGAGAGTGCACCCAGAAAATACTGTTGCCCCACCTCCCCAACAGGCCCCCTGACGGAAACCCTGAGCACATAGACGACTTCCATTCAGCAATACCCGGACGCGAACAACAATTCACTCTATGGTCGAGACACTCATCCCGACAGCGCAGTTCCACGCGAGCCAGACAGCAAAGGAGCTGTTCCGCGCAAACAGCAACCATATGGTTTTCTCAGCTCGAACCCGGGAGCATCACCGAGCTCATCGCCTTACTCCCCGGAATTCTCGCCATCGTGATCG
>NZ_DS999574.1:536058-538536 GCF_000159035.1 Actinomyces urogenitalis DSM 15434 | reverse complement strand
CCGTGATCGCCTTATGGGCGAACCGAATTGCACAAACATCCGCAAATGAGACTCGCAGAAACGAGGCGGCCCGCCACGCTTTCGAGGAACAACGCCTACGCGAGGACAATGCCAGTTACCTGCGCATGGAATCACTCGAGCGCGAACGGGACGCCCGCGACCAAGAGCGGGAGCGACGACTGATCGCCGGTTCCTTGCAAGCGTGGCGGGCTACCGATGGCGAGCGTTGGGGCCTTGTCATCTCCAGCTCATCGCGGGACTCGTCCGTCTTTCATGACATCAAGATCATCGCCCCAGCCAACCGGACCGGCGCTACAGCGGAGGGCTGTATGCCCATCTCCATCGAGGCACTCCCACCAGGGCAGTACTTCGTGGAGGCCAGGGCCTCCCGAGGCTGGGGGCTGCCCGACCCCATCACACCCGACAGCGCACCCGAGGTTGTCCCGGTCACCAAGAGCACCAAGCACCATGTCGCCTCGATTGAGTTCACTGACCACTTAGGAACGCGGTGGCGTTGGGAACCTCGGACCAGCTTGGTGCGACTCCATCCCTAGCAGCAGCCGTCAGCGCAGGCCACGGAAGCCCAGGGAGGGGCGCAGGCGGGGGCGAGGCGTCGCTTTAGGCCGTCAACAGTCGATACCAGTGCGGCAAGCATGGCAACCGACTGTTGACGGCCTAAAGCGACGGAAGAGGGGCGCTAGCCTGGGGGCGATGAGCTCCTCCTCACCCGATTCACCTCGCCCCTCGCGCCTGGTGGCGGCTGCCGCGATTGTCGACTCCCTCGCCCACCCCACCGCCATGCTGTGCGCCGCCCGCTCCTACCCCGCCGAGCACGCAGGCCAGTACGAACTGCCCGGCGGCAAGGTCGAACCTGGCGAGACGCCCACGCAGGCGCTGGCCCGCGAGCTTCGCGAGGAGATCAGCCTGTCAGTTCACCTGGGTGCCGAGGTTGTTCCCGCTCCCCTACTTGCCCTCCCCGTGCCCATGCCCAACCTCGTCGATCCCGCCTGGCCTGAGGACAACCAACCCGCCTGGCCCGCCATGCACGGCTACCGCATGCGCGTGTGGCTGGCCGAACCCGCCGATCCCTCCCACGGCCCCACACAGGGCAGCGCACACCAGTCCTTGGAATGGGTCGGGCTGAAGCAGGCCCGCACGCTACCCTGGCTGCCGGCGGACCTGCCCGTCCTGGAGGCCGTCCTCGCCACCCTGGGCACCCCGCACGTCACGTCTTTGTGACACCGTTCCCTGATCCGTCACTTTCTAGGTTAGGGTTCCCTCATGCCGAAAATTATGGGGAGCTCACTCGCCGAGCACCGCGAGCGGATGCGCACGGCGCTCTTTGACGCTCTGTCCGAGCTCATGAGCCAGCGCTCCTTCGACAAGATCACGCTGTCCGACGTCGCCGCCCACGCCGGAGTGGGCCGCACCGCCGTCTACAACCACTTCGCGGACAAGGAGGACCTCCTCCTGGCCTTCATGGAGTACGAGACTGCGCGCTACTCCGAGCAGCTCTCCCGCGCCCTGGCAGGGATCGAGGACCCGATCGACCGGCTGCGCGTCTACGTGCGCCAGCAGGCGCTCCTCAAGCGCCACTACCACTTCCCCACCTACGGCCCGCTGTCGCACTCCGTGTCCCGGGACACCGCCGGACGCCTGCGCGCCCACGCCGGTCTCATGATGCAGATGCTCTCCCAGATCCTCACTGACGCGATGGACAAGGGCGCTATCCCGCAGCAGGACCCCAGCATCGTCATCCCGCTCATCCACGCCGCCATCATGGGAGGCCGCCCCACCCCCCTCCAGGCGCAGGCCCGCTCGGCCTACCTGGAGGCGCTGGACGTGTTCATCCTGCGGGCCGTGGGCGCCGAGGTCCCCGCGCACGCCGTGCCGGCGATCGAGCAGACGGCCAGCACCGAGCCCGTTGAGGGAGTGCAGGCCAGCCCGCTGTCGGTCGTCGCCGCCGCAGGCTGACGGCGGCCCGCTCTCAGCACCAGCCGCGCAGCCGAGTCCGCACAAGGCTGAGCCTGCGCTACTCAGGTAGGCTCGTCCAGTCGGAGTGCGCCAGTCTCCGGCCACGCCGCGAGCCCCGACCCTTCGGCAGCGGATCCCGCGTGCCATGGTGGGCACAACTCAGGAGGACACAGCATGTCTCGGTCTCAGGACGATCTCGTCGCACGCGCGAGCGACCCGAATGCCGAACTCGCCACCCTGCACGAGCTCGCTCAGAACTACCCCGGGCTGCGCCCCTACATCGCTGCCAACCCCCGTACCTACCCGGCTCTGCTGGACTGGCTCGCAGGGCTCGGAGACCCCGCCATCAACGCCGCCCTGGCCTCCCGCGGTAGCGCCGCCGAGTCCCCATCCCAGGCCGGCGGCCCCACGCAGGCCCTGCCCACCCCCATCCCGACCGCTGCCTTCCCCGCGACCGAGGCTGCGACGTCGTCGACCGCCTCCGCCACCTCTGCGGCCTCCGCC
>NZ_DS999574.1:528064-535687 GCF_000159035.1 Actinomyces urogenitalis DSM 15434 | reverse complement strand
GGCGTCGCCCGGGCCACCGACCCGGCCCCCACGCAGGTCGCCCCGGCACTCGCCACCTCCGCCCTGCCACCGGTCGTCCAGCCTGCCCCTGCACAGCCCACCCCTGTCCAGCCCGCAGCCTGGGCGGGCGGCTCTGACGGCGGCGTCTTCGGCGTCGGCGTCGCTGAGAGCCGGGCCCCCAGCGGGCCGCGACGCTCCACCATCGTCCTGGCGATCCTGGCCGCGATCGCCCTCGTGCTGGTCGTGGCGATCGTCGTGTGGTTCTTCTCCTCCGGCAGCTCCGAGCCCAGCACCTCCGCCCCCACCACCCAGGCCCAGCAGGAGCAGCCGGCCGCCACCCAGGACGCCCCCGAGCAGGAGGCCACCACCGAGGCCCCCACGCCCACCCCCTCGCCCACGCAGAGCCAGACGCTGCGTGCCCCGGCGCCCGCGGACGCCGTCGAGATGGGTTCCTTCACCGCCCCCAGCGGCAACATCTCCTGCACCCTGGGCGAGGACTCAGTCTCCTGCACCATCAACGAGCACAGCTTCATTCCCGAGGACGCCTCCTGCAACTCTGACCCCACCGTTCCCTTCACCGTCACGGTGACCAAGGACGGCCAGGCCCTGGGCAGCTGCGGTGGCGCCGCGGCCGCCGGTGGCGCAGCCCTGAGCTACGGCTCCTCGGCGAAGAACGACTCCTTCGCCTGCACCGCCACCGAGGCCGCCATCAGCTGCTGGAGCCAGGTCAGCGGCCAGGGCTTCTCCCTGTCCCGCGAGGACGCGCTCGGCACCGTCCGCTAAGGCCCGTATGCACCGCATGACCTCCACCTACGGCCGGATCCTCGCCAAGCCCGGCGCCTGGCAGTTCTCGCTGGCGGGCCTGCTCGCCCGCTTCCCCATGTCCATGGTGGGTATCTCCACCATCCTCGCGGTCCAGAGCCTGTACGGCTCCTACTCCGCCGCCGGGACCGTCAGCGCCGCCAACATCATCGCGGCCGCCGTCGGCTCCCCGCTCCTGGCCCGGCTCGTTGACGCCTACGGCCAGGCCCGCATCATGCTGCCAGCCATCCTGGCCTCCTCCGCCTCGCTGCTCGGGCTCATCGTGGCCACCCAGCAGATCGCGCCGCTGTGGACGCTGATCGTCCTGTCCGGCCTGGCCGGCGGACTAGGCGGGTCCATGGGCTCGCTCGTGCGCTCGCGCTGGACCACGCTGCTGGACTCGCCCGACGACGTCCACACTGCCTTCTCCCTGGAGGCCGCCCTGGACGAGGTTGCCTTCATGATCGGCCCGGTGCTCGCCACCGCCCTGTGCACCACGCACGTGCTGCCGGTGACCAGCGGGTGGATCGTCGCCCTGAGCCTGCAGCTGGGCGGAGGCCTGTGGTTCCTCTCCCAGCGCGCCACCGAGCCGGCGCCACAACCACGCGCGGCCCGTCCCCGCCGTCGAGGCTCCGACGACGGCGCACGCAGCACCGAGCTCGACGCGCTCGCCCCGGCCCGGCTCCCCTCCGTCCTGTCCTACGGGTCAGTGCGGGCCATCGTCCTGATCTTCCTGTGCTCGGGCATCATGTTCGGCGCCAACGACGTCTCCGCCGTCGCCTTCGCCACCGAACTCGACCAGAAGAGCCTCTCCGGCGTGACCCTGGCCTGCTGGGCCACCGGATCGCTCATCGCCGCGCTCGTCTACGGCGCGCGCACCTGGGGCTGGCCGCTATGGAAGCAGCTGGGAGTCGGCATGGCGTGGCTGGCCCTGGGGGCCTCGACCTTCCTGCTCGCCCCGAACCTCGCGGTCCTGGCCGTGCTCTACGTCCTCGTGGGCCTGGGCACCGCCCCCACGATCACCTCGGGCAACAACATCGTCCAGGTCACCGTGGCCCCCGGCCAGCTGACCGAGGGCCTGGCCTGGATCGGTACCGCTATGAACATCGGCGTCTCGCTGGGCTCTATGCTCGGTGGCCGGGCCATTGACGCGGCCGGCGCCCACGGCGGTTACACGCTGACGATGTGCGCGGCGTGGATCGGCGTCGTGGTTCTCCTCGTGGGCCTGCGCACCCTGCGCAGGGCACGCGCTCACGGGCACCTGGAGGCATGATGACGCCGCCCTCACCTCGTTGGCAGCGCTGGGCCGACTCCATCCCCGTGCAGGTGGTGGCCTGGTGCGCCGTCCTCCTGTCCTGCTACCCGCGGCTGTGGAACAAGGCCGGCGAGGAGATGTTCAAGCTCGACGCGTGGATCTACTACCACGCCGTCGCCCAGTGGCAGGCCGGCGGCAGCCTCTACGACTGGTGGGCCAACCCTGACCAGCAGCTGTGGCCCTTCACCTACCCGCCCTTCGCTGCCTGGGCCTTCATGCCGCTGACCTGGCTGGATGACCGCAGCATCCAGGCGCTCCTGGTCCTGGCTACGCCCGTATGCGTGGGCATGAGCGTCTGGGCCGCAGCACGCGCGCTGGGGGCGAGCCAGAGGCGGGCGTGGGCGCTCGCACCCTGGGTGACGCTGGCGGGCGTGTGCGTCATCGAGCCGGTGTACAAGTCCATGGAGTACGGCCAGGTCAACGCCATCCTCATGATGCTCGTGGCCGTGGACCTGCTGGCCGTGCCCGCGCGCTCGCCCTGGCGCGGGGTGCTGTCCGGACTCGCGGCGGCCTTCAAGCTCACCCCGGCGATCGCCGTGATCGTGCTGCTGGCGCGCCGGGAGTGGCGGGCTGCTGCCACGATGACGGGGACGGCCGCCGGCGTCACCGCGCTGTGCTGGCTGATCTCGCCCAGCGAGTCCGCGCAGTTCTTCTTCTCCGCCATGTGGGACCCGGGTCGGGCCGGCTTCGCCGACTACTCCGGCAACCAGAACCTCAAGGGCTTCGTCGCACGCTGGCTGCCGGAAGACCTGCGGACCGTGGTGTGGGCGCTGACGGTGCTTGGCGCGCTGGTCGGCGCCTGGCTGCTGCTGCGACGGCTGGACGGGCTGCGGCCGCAGTCAGCCCGGACAGGCCTGGACGAGCCGGCGGGCCTGGACGGACCGACGAGCTCGGACGGGCTGACGGACCTGGCCGGGCGGCGAGCGACGCCGTCGGACGACGGGCTCATCCTTACCCTCCAGGTCTCGGTCGCCATGACGCTGGGACTGCTCATTTCCCCCATCTCCTGGTCCCACCACTGGGTGTGGTGCGTACCGGCGCTCATGGCGCTCATGGTGGCCGCGCGGCGGTGGGACTCACCGGCGCTGATGACGGCCGCGGCCGCGGGGGCCGCCGTCTTCGTCCTGGCGATGCAGTGGTGGTTCCCCGAGCAGAACCACGTGGAGCAGGACTGGCCGGTGTGGGCGAGCGTCGTCGGCTCGTCCTACACGTGGTGGGCGCTCACCACCGGGGCGGCGCTGGCCAGCGCGAGCGCGGAGCAGCGGGCCGGACAAGCGCGTGCGGAGCGGACTAGTGCTGGGCAGGCAGGGCCGGTGCGGCCAGAGCAGGCCGGCAGTGGGCAGCCCGAGACTGACGAGGCTGGGACGGCCGGGTCGGAGCAGGTCGGGCTCGTATAGCACGCGGCGCGCTCGCGCTCAGGATCGTGTCACCGGGCCCCGCTAAGATCCCGGTATGCCGTTTTCTGACATCGCTCGCGCCGCCGAGGACCGCCTGCATCGAGACATGATCCCCGTGCTGCGCGCCCACGGCTGGCGGCCGCGCGTGGTCACCTACGACGGCTATGGCTCGGCCGGCGAGCACGGCTCGATGGCGCGCGTCCTGGCACGCATGGTGATGCGCCCCAAGGACGCCCCGGCCGAGGGGCCACTGTTCCGCTCCATCCCGGACTCGCTGCCCGTCACCGCCACCGAGGTGCGCGACCTCGCGCTGGACTCCCTCATCGACGCCCAGCGCGGATGGCGCCAGTTCATTGACGTCCCCGTCCCCTACCTACCGGTGACCATCCGCGTGGGAGGAGTCTCGGTGCGCACGCGCGCTGACCGCGGAGGGTATGTGGACGTCGTCGTACGCGATCACGGGCTGGCACCGGGCTGGCACGAGGTTGAGATCGATGCCGCGGGCGCCGGGCTCGTGCGGGCGCGCGTCAACATCGTGGCCCCCGGCCCTCAGCTCGGCGTCGTCTGCGACATCGACGACACGGTCATGGTCACCAACGTGCCCCGTATGTTCATCGCCGGCTGGAACCTCCTGGTCAAGAACGCCTCGAACCGCGAGGCCGTGCCCGGTATGCCGGAGCTGCTCGCGCAGGTGCACGCCGCGCACCCGCAGGCGCCGCTGGTCTTCCTGTCCACCGGGGCGTGGAACGCCGTGCCGACGCTGCGCTCGTTCTTCAAGAAGCACGCCATTCCCAACGCCCCCATGCTCATGACGGACTGGGGACCGACCAACACGGGCTGGTTCCGTTCAGGTATTGAGCACAAGCGCACCGAGCTGCGTCGGCTGCTCATCGACCTGCCCGAGGTGACGTGGCTTCTCATCGGGGACGACGGTCAGCACGACCTCCTCATCTACTCCGAGGTGGTGCGCGAGCACTCTGACCGGGTGGCGGCCGTGGCGATCCGGCGTCTTTCCCAGAAGGAGCAGATGCTGGCCGGCGGTCAGATCGCCCACCCGATGGGGTTGGGGCCGCAGGCGCGCACCCTGGCTGAGGCCGATGTTCCCGTGGTCCAGGGGCGTGACGGCTACGCGCTGGCCCGCACGCTGCCGCGCTGGATCACCCAGGCGGGCGGCGCGGCCGTCGTCGATTGAGGTGGGGCCCTGCCACCAGGGCCGTCGCTTCAGGCACTGAACGGTCGCCTTAGGCCCTGAACAGTCGCTTCCAAGCTCTGCCACCCTCCACCGCGCCCACAATTCCATCGCTTTAGGCCGCTAACAGTCGCTTCCATTGTGGGGAGCATGGGGATCGACTGTTCAGGGCCTTAAGCGACGAGTGGCGGGGCCGTGCAGACTCCCGGCAGCGGGGAAAGCCCGGGCAGAGGGGAGAGACCGGGCAGCCGGGTGCGATCTTCGAGCGCGGAGCCAGCTCAGACCGAGACACCAATGAGGTGGCCGATGCCCCAGGTCACGACCATGGCCAGCGCACCGCCCGCCATATTGCGGATCACCGCGGGACGCACCGGTGCCTCGCCCAGTCGGGCGGAAAACCCGCCGGTCAGGGCAAGGCCCACAAGCACGGCCACGAAGGTCAGCGGGATCTTGACCGCCGTCGGCAGCAAGACGATCGCCAGCATCGGCAGCAACGACCCGAGCGTGAAGGCCACCGCGCTGGAGAAGGCGGCGTGCCAGGGGTTGGTGTACTCGTCCTCCCGCAGGCCAAGCTCCGCTTCCAGGTGCGCGCCGACGGCGTCGTGCGCCGTGAGCTCACGAGCAACCGTCATCGCGGTGGCGGGGCTCAGTCCCTTGGCGCGATAGTGAGATGCCAGCTCGTCAATGCCAGCCTCGGGGTCCTCCGCAAGCTCCTCGCGCTGGCGCACCACCAGCGCCCGCTCGGTGTCCGACTGAGTTGAGACCGAGACATACTCACCGGCAGCCATCGAGACCGCTCCTGCCAGCACCCCGGCGACGCCGGCGGTCAGGATGGCACCAGTGTTCTCCGGCGTGGCCGCGGCAACACCGATGACGAGGCCGGCCACCGAGACGATGCCGTCGTTCGCGCCGAGCACGCCGGCGCGCAACCAGTTCAGCCGAGAGGCAAGGGAGACGGCTGCGTCGCGAGACTCACGGGCGGCCTCGGCGTCGGCCGTGCCGGTCACGTTGCCCGCATCAGTCACGTCGGCCAAGCCGGCCACGTCGGTCGAGCTCGGGGCGGGCGTCGCGTTGGGGACACCGGCCGTGCCGGCCTGTTCGTCACCGGAGGTTTGCGTACCAGCCTGAGCGGCGTCGTCGGCCAGCTCGGCCAGGCTCAGCGCCCCACTCAGCGGAGCGCGAGCGTCCAGCGCAGGGACAACCGGAGCCTGCCCGACTTCCTCAGTGTGAGGGCGGGTGCTGCTCGTGGTTGTCTCGTTCCTGGTCACAACTCAACAGTAGAAGCAATGAATACTGACGTATAGCAACGTAAGTCTTACCTAACGAAGGTGCGGCCGCTCTCGCAACGCCGCCCCGCCGTCGCCCGGGACATTGCCCGGGACGTCACCCGGGACGTCGCCGACCGCCGGAGGTCAGCCCGCTTGCTACGCTGCCCTGGGCGCCATCGCCCGACGCTTCACCGCCCAGAACCAGGAGGCAGTCATGGCCAGCAAGATTCCGTTCATCCTCGGTCTCGGCGCGGGATACGTCCTGGGGACGCGGGCCGGGCGCGCGCAGTACGAGCGGATCAAGGCGGCGGCGACCCACGTGGCCGAGCAGCCCTTCGTGCGCGAGAAGGTCGACTCCGCCTCCGCCAAGGCCACGAGCTTTGCGCGTCAGCAGGGTGAGGCCCTCACGGACAAGGTGGTGGACGCCGTCAAGGAGCGGCTCTTCGGCGCGCCGGCACAGCAGCCTGCCGCCCCTGCGCAGCCCATCGAGGTTGACGACGCCGAGGTTCGTTCGGTCTGAGACCCGGAATATCGGTCTGAGACCCAGAATAGAGGGACTGGCAACGCTGCGGTCCGCTCGGGCTGAGGCTTGGGTTGGTCTGAGGCTCGGGCCTGAGGTTTGGGGCGGAGCCTCGGCTGTCTGAAGCTCGGGCCTGAGGCTTGGGGCCGGCCACGCCTCCGTTTGCTCCTCGGTTCTGGCCGCCGCTACCCGGCGCCCGCTATCGCTACCCCTTGGCGTCGTCCGACCCCGAACGTGCGGGCCAGCCTCTGCCTGCGCCGCTACCCCACCACGCTCGCCGCTACCTCGTTCGCGCCATCGCTACCCCATGAGGTCGCCCGCTACCCCTTAGCGCGCGCTACGGGGGTGCGACGGACGGGAAGGGGGTAGCGACGGTGGTGAAGGGATAGCGACGGTGGTGAAGGGATAGCGACGGTGGTGAAGGGATAGCGACGGTGGTGAAGGGATAGCGAAGGACGGGGCGCTGGGCACTTGAGTCACGCGCTTGCGCCGTTTGCTGTAACCCCTTGGCGCCTGCCGCTACCCCATGAGGTCGCCCGCTATCCCGTGGTGTTGGTCGACCGCGCTTGTACGGGCCAGCCTCTGCTTTCGCCGCTACCTCGTTCCCACCATCGCTACCCCTTGGCGTCGTCCGACCCCGAACGTGCGGGCCAGACCTGGCCTGCGTTGCTACCCCATCGCGCTCGCCGCTACCCCGTTCTGTCTGTCGCTACCTCTTGGTGTTGGTCGCTACCCCATAGCGCGCGCTACGGGGGTGCGAAGGACACGAAGGGGTAGCGACAGTGGTGGAGGGATAGCGAAGGCCGGGCATGGGCAGGCTCGGTGTGCGGTCTCAGTAGGCAAGGGGAGCTACCAGGCAAGCACAGCAACCGACCCAGCCAGCAGAGCTACTGGCAAGCACAGCAACCGGCCCAGCAGGCCTCGCCCCAAGCCCTACAAGCCCAATACCAGCCCTACAGTCCCAGCGCCCCTAGAGGTCTTGCGGGTCCAAGGGCTCGTGGCGCCGGGGCTGTGGCAGCGCCGAGCGTGACCAGCGCGGACGCCCCATGAGCGAACGCCGCCACCCCTCGCGTACCGTGTCACCTTCCTCGGGCGCGCCTACTGACCCAACCGGCCACCGCCGCCGCGGTCCC
>NZ_DS999574.1:523283-527856 GCF_000159035.1 Actinomyces urogenitalis DSM 15434 | reverse complement strand
CGGCCAGCCGCGCCGCCCGCCGTCGTTCGCGCTCGCGCTGAACCTCCGCCGAGACCGGCAGCCGCCACGAGCGCCAGTACGCCAGCAGGCACATCCCCGCACCCACAGCCGTCGCCGCCACCATGGCCCAGGTCGCCGGGATCCCGACCACCACCAGCGCCACCTCGGTCCCCGCCGAGCACAATGCCGGGATCGCATAGAGCTTGTTCCCGCCGAAGACCGCCGGGGTCTCCCCCACGGAGATGTCGCGGATCATCGAGCCGCCCACCGCCGTCAGGCACCCCAGCAGCAGCGCGGGCATGACGCCGAGCCCGTTGACCAAGGCCTTCGAGGCACCGGTGGCTGCCCACGTCCCCAGCACCACAGCGTCAGCCACCACGAGGAAACGCCTGGCCGGCCGCGAGCTGAAGGGCAGCCACCACGCGATCAGCGCACCCGCGCAGGCGGTGTAGAGGTAGTAGGGGTCGGTCAGCGCGAAGGGTGGGCCAGCCTGGATCATGAGGTCGCGCAGGATCCCGCCGCCGGTGGCCGTGAGCATCGCCAGTACCACGAAGCCCACGAGGTCATAGTTCTTGCGGCGCGCGATGAGCCCGCCCAGGATCCCGTTGAGGAGGACGCCGGACAGGTCGAGCGCACGGAAGGTGCTCGACAACGCCTCGGGAACCGGCATCTCGACGGCGGCGTGAAGAACTGGGGCGAGCACGACGACAGCCTAGCGGGGCCTGGACGGGGTCGCCGACGCCGTCGGCCATGCCCCGGGCCCAGGCTCACCCGCAGCACGAAACCACCTTGCGGCCCACCGAAAACACGATTCGCCCCGCAGCCCCGGCCGCGCGCACACTGGAACCCATGTCCTCACCGCGCTACGCCCCGCCCAAGGACCTGTCCGCCTACGCGTGGCTGTCCATCGCGGCGGCCCTGGGCACCATCGCCCTGAAGTCCGGGGCTGCGTGGATGACAGGCTCGGTGGGTCTGCTCTCTGACGCCGCCGAGTCCCTGGTCAACCTGGTGGCGGCGGTCGTGGCGCTCATCGTGCTGCGCGTCTCGATCCGGCCCGCTGACGAGGACCACCAGTTCGGCCACTCCAAGGCGGAGTACTTCTCGGCGGTCGTCGAGGGCGCCATGATCTTCGTGGCCGCGGTCTTCATCATCTTCTCCGCGATTGAACGCCTCATCACCCCCACCATGCCCGAGCAGCTCGGAGCGGGTCTGGCGATCTCCGTGGTCGCCTCCCTCATCAACGGGGGCGTGGCCTGGGTGCTCTACCGCAAGGGCACGGTGGAGAACTCCGCAACGCTGGTGGCCGACGCCAAGCACCTGGCCACCGACGTCCTGACGAGCGCCGCGGTGCTCATCGGCGTGGGGCTCGTGGCGATTACCGGCCAGCCGATGCTCGACGCCGTCGTCGCACTGGGGGCGGGCCTGAACATCATGTGGACCGGCTTCCGCCTGGTTCGTGAGTCCGTCGCCGGCCTGATGGACATCGCCCCCTCGGCGGAGGCGCTGGCCCGGATCAAGGCCGTGCTCGACCGCCACCGCCGCACCGGCGTCATCGACTTCCACGCCGTGCGCGTGCGCGAAGCCGGCAACCGCCGCTTCGCCGAGCTGCACGTCCTGGTCCCGGGCACGTGGAGCGTCAAGCAGGGGCACGACTTCACTGAGCGGCTCATCGACGACCTCGTCGCCGAGGACCCGAGCCTGCGCGTGTCCGCCCACCTGGAGCCGATCGAGGATCCCAAGTCCTACGCCGACGTCGACGACGTCTGACCGCCCGGCACCGTCATCTGAAACGTGGTTTCCTGCGTGAGACCGGGGGTTACACCGTGTGTATGCCCCGGTCCTGCACAGGAAACCACGATCTAGATGGAGGGCAGCCCGCGGCTCAGACCGCCCGCCGCTCAGCCGGCTTCGCGCGCCACGAGCCTGGCCAGCGGACCATCCTCCTCGGCCAGCAGCCGGTCCGGCGTCCCGGCCTGCACCACGCGCCCGCCATCAAGCACGACGACGTGGTCCGACTCCCCGATCCGCTCCAGCCGGTGCGTCACCTCGACCACGGTGGTCCCGTGCCGACGCGCCCACGCCCGCACGCTCTGGCGCACCCGGGCGTCCAGCGCCGGATCCAGGTGCGAGGTGAACTCGTCGAGCACGAGCACGCCCGGCTCAGCCAGCAGCGCCCGCGCCAGGGCCAGACGCTGCCGCTGCCCGCCAGACACGCTAGCGCCGCGCTCCCCCAGGGGCGCCTCGTAACCGCCCGGCATCGCCATGACCTCCTCGTGGACGCAGGCCACCCGGCACGCCTGCTCCACCTGGTCCAGCGTGGCCGACGGCGCCGCGAGCCTGACGTTGTCCGCCACGCTCCCGCGCAGCAGCGCCTCCTCCTGCCCCACGAGCGCCACCTCGCGGCGCAGGGAGTCGGCCGACACCTCGGGCAGGGCCACCCCGTCCACGCGCACCGCCCCCGACTGCGGGTCGTCAAAGCGCAGGGCCAGGTGCGCCACGGTGGTCTTGCCTGATCCTGAGGCACCCACCAGGCTCGTCCACGCTCCCGCCTGCGCCGTCAGGCTCACGTCATGCAGCACCGGGCGGCGCCCGCCGGGATAGGCGTAGGTAACCGACTCCCAGCGCAGCTCATGCGCGCCACGCCTCAGCTCGCCGTCGCCGTCGGCCAGCTCCGGGGCCGCGGTGACGACGGCGTGGACCCGCTCAGCCGCAGCCAGCGCACCAGACAGGGCGCCAGCCAGGTCCTCCACCCCGCGCACCGTCTCCCCCAGGCGCGCGACGGCGGCTGCCGCAGCGGCGAGCGCCGCCAGGCCGACGCTCCCGTCGAGCACCGCCTGGGCCCCCACGAGCAGCACGAGCACCGGCGCGAGCAGGACGAGGAGCTGGACCGCCAGCCGCCGTGCGGACACGGTGAGGATGAGGGGCCGGGCGGCTGGGCGACGTCGTCGTCATGCTCGGCCGTAGCGGCCAGGCGCTCAGCCACGCGACCGTAGCCGACGATCTCGCGCACGCCCTGAACGGAGTCCGTCACGTGCTGGGTCAGCTCAGCGCGGGCGACGACGGCGCGGCGCGAGGCCGCCCGGCTGGCGCCCCAGCCCAGCGTGGGGACGAGGACGGCGGCGATGAGCACGGTCAGCGCCGCAGCACCGGCCACCGCCAAGGTGGTGGTGACGCCAGCTGCCGTGAGCACCACGACGGGAACCACCACGGCGCTCACCGCCGGGGCGAAGGTGTGGGCGTAGAAGGTCTCGATGCGGTCGACGTCCTTGGTGGCGCGGGCCAGCAGGTCGCCCGTGCGCGCAGTGATCATGACCCGTGGCGCGCGCGGGGCCAGGGCCGTGAAGAGTCGGGCGCGCAGGATCTCCAGGCACTGGAAGGCCACAAGGTGACCGAGGTACTGCTCGCCGTAGCGGAAGGCTGCCTTGAGCACGGCGAGCACTGCCATGCCGGCCACCGGCTGCCACAGGCGAGGGGCCCGGCCGGCGAGCACGTCCTGGGCAGCGTCGACCACGCCCCAGGCCGCGAGCGCGACGAGCCCGACTCCCAGCAGCTGGGCGATCACACGGCAGGCCGCCGAGGCAGCCAGGGGCGAGAGCACGGGTCGGGTGGCACGCACCAACCAGGCCACGAGCGCACGCGTGGTCGGGCGTGTGGTCGCGCGCGGGGGCTGCTGGGTCTGGGGCTGGCCCTGGGTCTGGGGCAGGATCTGGGGAGCGGCGTCACGCGAGGTGGAAGGCTGCGGGGCCGTCTCCGGCGCGGCGCTGGACGAGGCGTTCTCCGGGGTCCTCCCCGGGGTGGCTGACCTGCTCATCGCAGACCCCCGTTCTCAACCGTGACCACGCGGTCGCAGGCCGTCAGCGCCCCGGCACGGTGGGAGACGGTGACGACGGTGCGTCCCTCAGCCAGGCGCTCGATCGCCTCAACGATCTGGGCCTCACTGGCGAGGTCGACCTGGCTGGTGGGCTCGTCCAGAAGCAGCAGTGGCCGGTCAGCCAGGAAGGCGCGCGCCAGTGACAGGCGCTGGGCCTGCCCGCCTGACAGGCTCATCCCCCGCTCGCCTACCGCGGTCTCCAGGCCCTGCGACATCGCGCGGACTTCGTCGGCGAGGTTCGCCGCCTCCAGCGCCCACCACATCCGCTCAGGTGTGGCATCAGGATCGGCCAGGCGCAGGTTGTCCGCGATGGTGCCGGTGAACAACCAGGTGGACTGGGTGACCAGGGCGCTGGCTCCCCGCACCTCATCCGCCGTGGCGGCGCTGGAGCGCGTGCCGTTGATGCTCACGGTGCCGCTGGTGGGTAGGAGGTCGCCGGCCAGGAGGGCCAGCAGGGTTGACTTGCCCGCGCCCGAGGGCCCGACGACGGCTAGGCGCCGCCCGGCGGGAACCTCCAGGTCGACGTCGGTCAGCACCGGGCGGAGGCGGTGCTCCTGAACTCGTCGCTCGGAGCTTCCATTCGCGGTCCGGTGGCCTGGGCCAGCAGGCCGAGCACTCGGGTGCCCCTCGGCCTGCTGGCCCGAGTGGTCGCCGCGACGCCCTCCAGGCTGGCCGCCGGGGTGGCGGCCAGGCTGGCCGCCC
>NZ_DS999574.1:511888-522921 GCF_000159035.1 Actinomyces urogenitalis DSM 15434 | reverse complement strand
CAGGGCCAGGGTGGTCAGGCCCTGGAGCGCGTCGAGGTACTCCGCGGCCAGGCGCATGCGCTGGCTGCGCGAGCCACCCGAGGAGCGGCGCAGTCGCTTGTGCGCTAGCGCGATGCCCCCGGGAACCGCCACGAAGAGCAGGGCCAGGACGGCTGCGCTCACGGCATCAACCGTCACGGCGGTCAGGGCCAGGACCAGCAACGGGGAGGAGACAGCGGCGATGGTGGGGGCCAGGAAGGTCTGCCGGTAGGCGGCCACGCGCTCAGCGCCGTCGGTCAGCAGGGCCACGGTCGCGCCAGAGCGGGCCTCGCTCACGGCCCCCGGCCCCAGGTCGAGCAGGTGCGCGAGCACCCGACGGCGAATATGACCTTCCTCCGACGCGGCGCTGGAGCGGGCGATGAGCTGGGTGGCGCCGGCGCAGACCGCGGCCACGAGCGCAGCGAGCACCGCCTGCAGGGCGCTGGCTCGCCAGTCGGCGGTGGGGTCGGCCAGGCGCGCGGCCGGGGTGACAGGCATGAGGAAGGGGGACAGAGCGCCCAGACCGCGCCCGAGGCAGATGAGAGCCCAGGCCTGAGCCAAGGCACCGACCGTCGTTGTTGCCGCTGCTGCCACGGTGGCCTGGCAACCCCGGCGGGTGCCGAGGGCAGGGCGGGGCTCGCGGGTAGAGCGGGTGGCGTCGGTTGTGGCGGGGCTGACCGCACGGGCAGGGTGTGGCGCACGGGTGCGATGAGGTGAGGGAGCGGCGTCGGGCATGCTGGCGGGCTGGGACAACGGGGTGACCTCCTTGCCCGCGGCCAGGAGCGGGCTGAGACATTGTCCCCCGCCGCCGCGCCTGGTCATGACGACGCTGCGTCACGACCTTCGCGCAGAGTTGAGCGGCAAACCCGCACATCGCCTGCACGCGCGTGTCACACTCAGGACATGAACGCGATGCGGCTTGCAGGCTCCGCGCCCTCTCTACGCCACCTGTCCTCCCCCGCCCCTGAGACGACCCCGTGGCGCGACATGCCGCACGTCGTCGTCGAGATCTGTACCGAGGACGTTGAGGGCGTGCGGCTGTCCGCGCGCGCCGGAGCCGACCGCGCCGAGCTGTGTGACAACCTCGGCGCTGAGGGCACCACGCCGTCAATCGGGACGGTCGAGTCCGCGATCTTCGCCGCCTCTGAGGAGGTGGCGCAGCGTCGGGCGCTGGCTGGACCGCACTGGGCCAAGCAGCCTGATGCCGCGCCCTTCGGGCTGCGCATCATGATCCGCCCACGCGGAGGCTCCTTCGTCTTCAGCTCGGACGAGGGCCGCGCCATGGTGGCTGACGTGCGCCGAATGGCCGCGCTCGCGCGCGAGATGAGCGAGTACACCCGCCCGCAGCGGGTCGCTGGTTCGGTCGCGCCGCAGCCGCCGGCCGTTGAGATCGGCTTCGTCATGGGGGTGCTCACCAGCGAGCACGTCATCGACCGTGGCCTGCTGCGGCTGCTCATCGACACCGCTGACGGGGCTCCGGTGACCTTCAACAAGGCGATCGACGCCACCCGCGACCTGGTCGAGGCCTACGGGGACCTGGGCGGGCTCGGGGTGGACTACGTGCTGACCTCGGGCGGGTCGCCTACGGCGCTGGAAGGCGCGGAGGTGCTGCGTGGGCTCGTGAGTACGCCCGGCGGGCCACGCGTCATCGCCGCCGGGCACGTGCGCCCGGCGAACACCGCGGAGGTCATTGAGCGCACGGGTGTGCGGGAGATTCACATGCGCTGCTCGCGTGACGACTGCGCGCCGGGCGCTCCTCAGCGCACCGACGAGGCCAAGGTGCGCCGCGCCGTCGAGGCCGCGCGGTCACTGGGGCGGCCCGCTGGCGCTGACTCTGGATCTGGGGCTGACTCTGGCACCGGCGCGTAGGAGAGATCGCTACCCCACCGCTCCCTCCGCTACCCCGCCGAGCCCTCCGCTACCCCGCCGAGCCCTCCGCTACCCCGCAGCGCGCGCCACCGGATAGCGACCAACACCAAGGGATAGCGAGGGACAGAACGAGGTAGCGGCAGTTGTCCAGGTATTCAGTTCCGCACGCGCTACGGGGTAGCCAACGCCATCACGGGATAGCGAAGGAAACAGAGAGGTAGCGAACGCGAGCGAGGGGCGGCAACGGCCGCCCGGGAGCGATCTGCGCCGACGCGACGCCGTATTCCCACCCGTCACATTCGCCCCGATAGTCGCCGCCCGGGCTCCACAGGCAACCCCCGTGACACCCTCGGCAACGCCCGTCCACAGGTCGTCTGCGGGCAGCCGACCGACCGCGCAATCCTTGGTGCATGTGGACCGCACCAATCAGCATCACGCTGACCAGGGACCTGACTCTTGACGGGGTGAGCTCCAAGAGCTTCGCCCGTTCGACGCGTCAATCGGACAGCGATCTCATGCCTCTGCTGCGCGGGGCCTACGTCAACCGTCAGGAGTTCAAGGCCCTGGATCTCAGCCAGCGCCACCTCACTCGCCTGTGCGCGCTACGACTCGTGGGCCGGCTGAGCGGCGAGGCGGCGATCGCGCGCGAATCAGCGGCCGTCATTCACGGTCTGCCGCTGATCGGCAAACTGCCCGAGCGCGTTCAGCTCGTCCGCCGCGGACGCACCGGCGGCAAAACCACCGCCGCAACCCGTACTCTCCCCGCGCCCGAGGACTGCGACATGGTGGAGATCGACGGCATCCGCGTGACCAGCGTGGCTCAGACGCTCATCGACCTCGGTCGGCGTCGACCCTTCGCCTCCAACCTCACGAGCCTCGACGCCGCCCTGCGACGCGGCAACGTGACAAAGGAGCAGCTCCTCTCGCTCGTGGATGCTCACCCACATACCTCGGGCAACACCCGGCTCCGCCGGTGGATCGAGGTCGCGGATCCGCGCTCCGAGTCACCGGGAGAGAGCCTCAGCCGCGCGGTCATGATCGAGCACCACCTACCGCTACCACGTCTCCAGGATGAGATCTGGGACCTGCGAGGACGGCTCGTCGGGCGCGTGGACTTCATCTGGCCAGACCTGGGCGTCATCGGCGAGTTCGACGGCAACGTCAAGTACGGACGCCAGATGGCCGGCCGACCGATCGAGGAGGTCATCCAGGATGAGCGTCGGCGTGAGATCGCCGTTGAACGTGCCTCGGGCATGCGAGTCGTGCGCTGGCTGTGGCGGGACGCCTGGCAGGGCGAGCCGTTGCTGCAGATCCTGGCCGACGTCGGCGTGCGCTGCACGCACTGACGAATCCAGCCCCGGCAAGTGCGCCCACCGGCGGAAGACTCGATGGCACCGCCCGTGCCAGTCCTTCCCGCCGCCGCCACCCTTCTGTGCGCCGACCAGCCCTACCCGTTCCTGTCCTTCGCTACCTCATTGCCACCATCGCTACCCCACCGCCACCGTCGCTATCCCTTCGTGTCGCTCGCTACCCCGTAGCGCGCGCTGTGGGGTAGCGAGCGACACGAAGGGATAGCGAAGGACAGAACGAGGTGACGACGACCGCCCGCACACTCAGCAACGCACGCGCCACGGGATAGCGGGCAACACCAAGGAATAGCGAAGGAAACAAAGGGATAGCGACGGCTGGGCAAACGAGGGCGACGCACGAGCGAAGTCGGCCAGGTGGCCGGGGCACTTCTGGCAAACCCCACCCAAACACGCACGCCGGGCCCCACGGATGCGGCCCCTGTTGGCAGGAACGCAGAGACTGACCTCAGCACGCACAGGTTGGGCCCGCTGCCGAAGACGCCCGCGCCGAGCCCTCCCCTTTCTTACCTCCGCGCGCGCACGCGCTGGGCGGCCTCCACCAGGTGCCGCAGGCTCGCCACCGTCTCCTCGTAACCACGCGTCTTGAGCCCGCAGTCCGGGTTGGCCCACAGCTGCTCAATACCCAGCGCCGCCACCGCGCGCTCCAGCAGCTCCTCGCACTCGTCCACCGACGGCACACGAGGCGAGTGGATGTCCCACACGCCCGGCCCCAGCTGCCGCTCGAAACCGTGCTCAGCCACCGCCGGCAGGATGTCCATCCGCGAGCGCGACGCCTCGATCGAGGTCACGTCCGCATCCAGGTGGTCAACCGCGTCAATGACCACGTCGAACTCGGAGTAGCACAGGTGGGTGTGAATCTGCGTCGCCGCGCCCGCGCCACCGGTCGCCAAGCGGAACGCTCCGACCGACCACTTCAGGTAGTCCGCACGCTCGGCCCGGCGCAGCGGCAGCGTCTCGCGGATCGCCGGCTCATCCACCTGAATCACCGGAATCCCGGCAGCCTCCAGGTCCGCGACCTCCTCGCGCAGCGCCAGCCCGAGCTGGTCAGCCACCAGCGCCCGCGGCACGTCGTCACGCACGAAGGACCAGGCCATGATCGTCACCGGTCCGGTGAGCATGCCCTTGAGCGGCTTGTCCGTCAGCGACTGTGCGTAGGAGGACCAGGCCACCGTCATCGGCGCGGGCCGGCTCACGTCGCCCCACAGGATCGAGGGCCGCGTGCACCGCGAGCCGTAGGACTGCACCCAGCCGTGCTCGGTGGTCACGAAGCCGTCCAGCAGCTCCGCGAAGTACTGAACCATGTCATTGCGCTCAGCCTCGCCGTGGACGAGCACGTCCAGCCCGATCTCCTCCTGGAGCTCCACCACGCGCGCAATCTCCTGGCGCATCGCCTGCTCGTAACCACTGTGGTCAAGCTCGCCGCGGCGCCACGCAGCCCGAGCCGTGCGGATCTGGGCGGTCTGCGGGAAGGAGCCGATCGTCGTCGTCGGCAGGAGCGGAAGCCTCAGCCGCGCCGCCTGGACCTTCTGACGCTCGGCATAAGGCGAGCGCTGGCGGTCAGCCGCGCTCACGGCGCCGGCGGCGGATCGCACCTCGGCCCGGTTCACGCCCGGGTGGGTGGCCCGCTCCTCGCGCAGGCGGGCATCGAGCGCCAGCTCCTGCGCCACCGCCTGCTGCCCCTGGGCCAGAGCGCGGGCCAGTACCCCGACCTCGGCGACCTTCTGGTCGGCGAAGGCCAGCCACGAGCGCACGTCGGCCGGCAGGGAGGTCTCACGTTCGGCGTCGTGCGGCACGTGCTGGAGCGAGGTGGAGGTCCCTACCACCAGCGGCGCGTCCTCAGGCAGGTCGCGGCGCAGGCCCTCCAGGAGCTCCAGCGCCGCCTCCAGGTCCGTACGCCACACGTTGCGCCCCGAGACCACGCCGGCCACAACGCTCTTGCCGCCGAGCGACCCCAGCTCCTGCGCCGTCGGCCGCTGCCCAGCCACCAAGTCCAGGGCCACGCCCTCGATCTCAGTGGCAGCGAGAACGGGCAGAGCGTCCCCCAGCGAGCCGTAGGTGCCCGCCACCAGCACCTGGGGACGCTCGGCGATGGCGCCGATCCAGGTGTAGGCGGCGCGCACAGCCTCCAGCACCTGCTGGCGCGGCACGTCCCAGGCGTCGGACACCAGCGCCGGCTCGTCAAGCTGGACCCACTGGGCGCCGGCTGCCCACAGGTCGCCCAGGAGGTGTCCGTAGGCAGCGAGCAGGTCGGGCAGGCGGTCGAGCGGGTGGAAGTCCGGGCCGGCTTCGTCGGAGGCCTTGGCCAGCAGCAGGTAGGTCACCGGTCCGACGACGACGGGCCGCGGCACCTCCTCGCCGGCGCGCTCCGCCTCCAGGACCTGGGCGCCAGGGCCATCCGTCGGGTCGACGGCGGCGAAGCCGGGCACGTAGTCCAGGGGGGTGTGCTCGTCGAGCTCGGGGACGAGGTAGTGGTAGTTCGAGTCCAGCCACTTGGTCATCTCCAGCGCCGCGCACTCACCCTGGCCTCGCGCGGCCGTGAAGTAGCCGGGAAGGTCCGTGCCGGGGTAGCCCTCGCCGGCGCTGCCACCCAGGTCGGCGAAGCGGGTGGGCAGGGCACCGAAGGCCGTGGTAACCTGGAGGACCTGGTCGTAGTAGGCGAAGTCCGCCGGCACAGCGCTAGGGCCGGTCAGTCCAAGCTCGCGCAGGTGGGATCGAGTGGCCTTGCGCAAGGACCGAGCCGAGCGACGCAAGGCCGCCAGGTCGGTGGCACCCTTCCAGTAGGACTCCACCGCGCGCTTGAGCTCGCGGTCGGCGCCGATGCGCGGGTAGCCGAGGATCGTGGCCGGCGGCAAGGGCGTGGTGGGGATCTGCGAGCCCGTGGTGGAGGGCTGCGTGGCGCTGGGGTGGTTGATGGAGGTCATGGGATGCCTTTCTGTCTGGCAGTCATCGAGGTCAGGACGCGCACGGCGCGGGGAGGGATGAGGACGTACGGTCCCTGCGGCGTCGGCCGGTGGCGGACCCGCAACGGCGGGACCCGGCACCCGTCAGGGCCGAGCCGCCACCGGCATTCGCCCCGTCAGCCGCGCGCCGGAACCTGGCACGGCGTTGATGTAGGCGCGGGCGATCTCGCGCTGGGTGACGCGGTCAGGGCGGGCACCGTCGAGCACCCCGCCCAGGCGGAACTGGGAGATGACGTCCAGGGCGGGGCGGGTGCGGTTGAAGGTGTAGAGGTGCAGGCCGGGCGCGCCTCCCTCAATGAGGTCGCCGGCAAGCTGGAGGGTGGCGTCGATGCCGGCGGTCATGACCGAAGCGCCCTGGCGCGAGGTCAGGGTCTGGCTCAGCCGAGTCGGCACGCTCACGCCGGTCAGGTCCTCCAAGCGGGTCAGGCGCCGCAGGTCGGTCAGCGGGATGATACCGGGCAGGATGGGCATGGTGACGCCGCAGTAGCTGGCGGCGCGGGCCAGAGCGAGGTAGTCCTCGGACTCGTAGAAGACCTGGGTGATGGCCAGGTCCGCGCCCGCGGCCTGCTTGGCGGCGAGCACCCCGATCTCGCGGGCGTAGTCAACGGCGGCCGGGTAGGCGGCCACTGCCACCTGGACGTGGCGGGCGCCGTCGTCGAAGTACTCGGCCTCGACCTCACGAATGACGCGGACGAGCTGGTCGGCGTGGCGCAGCTCGCCAACGACGTCCTCGGCAGCCACGCCACGCGGCGGGTCTCCGCGCAGGGCGAGGAAGCGCCTGACCCCCATGTCGAGGAAGAGGCGAACGATCTCGACGACGTTGGCCTTGCGGTAGCCCAGGCACGTCAGGTGGGCCATGAGCGGGACGCGGGAGGTGGCGATGACGTGGGCGACGACGTCCTCGGAGGGGTTGTGCTCGCGCACGACGTGCAGGCGCGTGGGAGAGCCTGCTGCTGCGGTCGGGCCGCCCGCTGTCGTGATGAAGCGGGGACGGTAGGTCACCGAGACGAAGTCGGGGCGGGCGGCAAGGAGCCGGTCGAGAGCGCCCCAGGTCTGCGAGGCGTAGCGGCCCGGGCGGGGAGGGAAGAGCTCCAGGGACAGGCTCGGGCGGGCGGGCTCGGCGGGAGTGAGAGACGGCGCGAGAGCTGCCGGGGAAGGCTCGGGGGACGCCGGGGAAGGCTTGGGGGCGACGTGACGGGTATACGGCTGTGCCAGGGACGGCGACATGGTGTTCTCCATCGATCCTGGCGGAAGCACCCCGCGTGAGGGTTGCTGCGGCGTCATAGAGCCAGGTCTCTCAGCCGCTCTGGATGGATGTTGGAGCAGACCTTACCGACGGCCGGGCGCTCACGCAAATCGCGCCATACCGCAAGAAACTAACCATTTGGTTTGTGCTCCTCTGGTGGCGGCAGGCCCTAGCGACCGAGGGGCTGGCGGCCGCGGGCCTGGCGGTAACGGGGCTGGCGGCAGACCCTGGTGGCGACGAGCATTTTCGCCGATGCCACCGGCGCAGCCGCTGCGTTTGCCCATCCTTCGCGCCCTCCGCACTCCCACCAAGACCGCCCACGCCCGTCCTCTGCTACCTCACCGTTACCTCCGCTACCCCTTCGTTTCCTTCGCTACCCCGTGGCACGCGCTACCGGGTAGCGACCAACACCAAGGGGTAGCGAACGCCAGAACCGGGTGGCGGTGGACACCATGGGGTAGTAGCAAACCGCACAAGCACGGGGCCCAACCGCGTCACTGCCCGCCCTCCGCTACCCCTCCACCATCGCCGCTACCCCTTCGTTTCCTTCGCTACCCCGCAGCACGCGCTACCGGGTAGCGACCAACACCAAGGGGTAGCGAAAGGCAGGAGACGGTAGCGACCAGCACCATGGGATAGCGTCGAAAGCGGAGGAGGCGCCCGCTACGGGGTAGCGACCAACACCAAGGAGTAGCGACAGGCACAACGGGGTAGCGGTGGACGCCGCGGGGTAGCAACGAAAGCAAGAGCTGACCCACACACGCACGGTCGACCAACACCGCGGGATAGCGAAAGACAGGAAGAGGTAGCGGCGAGCGCCAGGCAGTAGTGACAAGCGCCACGGAAGCACCACGCCGCAGCAGCCCACATGAGGTCGCGCCATGCACCGCGGGGCGGCGGCGCAAGCATCACGCTGCCAGCGCAATCCCCCGGGCCCCGCCACAGGTCCGTCGCCCGCGAGCGCCGGCTGGCCTAGGTTGGGAGCATGACTGACGTCCGCATCGACACGGCCCGGGGCATCTCCCTGTCCGGGACGCTCCGCCTGCCCGACGGCGTCGCCGATCTCGACCCCGAGGCGCTGACCACGCTCGTTCGCGAGGGCGGAACCGCCCCAGCGCGCCACGAGGCCGTCATCATCCTGGCGCACGACTTCCTCACCGACCGCCACGGCTTCAGCTACCGCCTGGACCAGCTCGCGGCGCGGTACCGCCAGGCGGGCTACGCCACCTTCCAGTTCGACTTCTCCGGCCTGGGCGAGTCCGACGACGACGTCGTGACCCTGGCCGGCGAGAGCGATGACCTCCAGGCCGTGTGCGGCTGGCTGGAGGACCTGGGCTACTCGCGCCAAGGCGTGCACGCCAACGGATTCGGGGCGACGGCGGTGCTGCTGGCCCGCCCGGAGCCCGTACGCGCCGTGGTGCTCTCCGGGGCGGTGGTCGGCCCGCAGTCGATCCTGTGGGAAAACGTCTTCTCCCCCGAGCAGCTCGACGAGCTCGACCGACACGGCCTGACCCGCCTCGTCGATGACAACCCCAACTCGCGCGAGTGGGACGTCCTGTCCAAGCAGACCCTGGCCGACGTCTCACTGCAGGAGCCTGCACAGATCATGGCGGACCTACCCTGGCCCGTCCTCATGCTGCACGGCGCGCTGACGGAGGAGTTCCCCGACTCCACCGCCGGGGCGACCGAGGGCTTCGCGCTGCTGCGTGACGGCAGCCAGCTCGTCCAGGTCCACGCCGAGGACGCGGAGGATGCCCAGGTCCAGGTCGCCCAGCTCGGCGTCGACTGGTTCGCCCGCCGCCTGCGCTAACCCGCCTAACCGTCCGAGTCGGCGCCAACCGGCCTGACCGGCTGCGCTGGCCGACGACGCCGAGACCTCGGAACAGCTCCAGCACCTCACCGCAAGGCGTCATCCGACTGGGCCGTCACAGGCTCGCCGCTTCCGCGCGCCCCTCCAGCTCGACGACGAGCGCGCGGTGGTCCGAGCCCGCGACCTGCACTACCTCCGCCCAGCGCGTGCGCCATGTGACCGCATCCACCAGAACGTGGTCGATCGTCGCGCCGAACAAGGCCGTACGCGTCGAGGTGGGCCAGGTCGCCAGGCCACCAACCCCGCCCTGGACCGCAGCATCCGCGCAGCCGCCCAGCTCTCGCATCACTGCGTGGTCCAGCGTGGCGTTGAAGTCTCCTGCGACCACCAGCCCCGCCTGGGGCGACTGGCATCGCTCCACGACCTTCTCTACGGACTGCCTCCACAGCTCCATGGTGCTGGGCAGGGGCGCGATGGTGTGCACGCCCAGGATCGTCGGGCGTGCATGCCCGTTGAGCTCATCGCCTCCCGCCGGAGTGAGGTAGACGGCGCCGTGCCCCATACCGGAGACCTTGCCCTGCTCGTAGGGACCGATCGCGGCGGAGACGAGCACCGTCGTCGTCAGACTGCTGCCACCGTCACCGGCCGTGAAAGCCGTGAAGGAGAAGCCGTCCTGCCCGGTGAGCTCGAGCAGCTGCTGCGTCAGCTCCTCACTGGCCTCCAGCAGGACGACGACGTCCGGCGCGACCTGCCGGACCTCCAGCGCCAGGTCGATCACCTTGGCTCGGCCCATGTAGGTGTTGAAGGACAGCATCGTCAGGCTTCCGTCCCAGTCGCCGGGGTCGGCATCGGCCGCCTGGGCCATCGCCGGCCGCGCCTCGTCGCTCCGGCCCAGGCCTCGATCGGCGAGCACCCAGGCGTGCACGCCAGCCACGAGCACGAGGACGACGGCGATGATGACGCGCCGCCGCCCCAGGTCCCTCCGCCAGGCCCCGACCAGGGCGAGCAGCACGAAGAGCACACCGACCGCGGCGAACAGGACCACCAGCGCGCTGCGCACGGCGAGGGCCTGGGTGAAGGGCGCCCGTATTGACAGCCGCAGCGCCGGGTTGATTGCGCCCAGGATGTCTGGCGCCAGGCTGAGCAGGCCGACGGCGCAGATCAGCACCGTCACGCACCATCCCACTGCCCGGGTCGCCTGCCGCCACGCGCTACGAGGCGCGCCGGGGCGGCGGGGGAGGCGGGCGCCATGGGAGCGGCGGGAGTCGACGGCGCGGTGGGAGCGGAGGGAAGCCTGGGAGCGCTTGCCGGAGCGACTGGAGGTCTGCGCAGTGCTGCCAGCCTCGCCCCGAGAACTGCCAAGCTCGCCCGCGGAGTCGGCATCGGCGTCGAGATCACTCATAGGGCCCATCATCGCCCCAAACTGTGCGCCTCGTCACGCCAACTGGCCTGCTGTTGTCCGGTTGAGACGTGCCTTCACGTACGAGTGCGTACTGCTGCGATTGTGGCGTGCCTGCCGTGCCCCGACAAGCACGCCACAATCGCGCGAGCACGCCCACATCCGCACAAGGACGTCATTAAGGAAGAATGGGCACCGGTATGAGCACTGAGACGACACCTTCCGACGCCGGGACCAGCGCCGCGCACACCACTAACCACGCCGCACCCGCCGGCGCCACCTCCGCCGAGGCTGCCCCCGACACCGGCACCGCCTCTGGGCGAGACGACGCCGCCACTGCCCGCGGCTCCGACGTCGCCCC
>NZ_DS999574.1:508665-511008 GCF_000159035.1 Actinomyces urogenitalis DSM 15434 | reverse complement strand
CTGGCGACATCCTGGTCTTCCTGGCCGGTGAGCGGGACATCCGTGACACCGAGTCGGCGCTCATCGACCACCTGGGCCCGCGCTACACGATGGACGGCCGTACCCGCACGCCCGGAGCCGTCGAGGTCGTGCCGCTGTACTCGCGGCTGACGGCGGCCGAGCAGCACCGTGTCTTCGAGGCCCACTCGTGCCGGCGGATCGTCCTGGCCACGAACGTCGCTGAGACCTCGCTGACGGTGCCCGGCATCCGCTACGTCATCGACCCGGGCCTGGCCCGCATCTCGCGCTACTCCAACCGCACCAAGGTCCAGCGCCTGCCGATCGAGCCGATCTCGCAGGCCAGCGCCAACCAGCGCTCGGGCCGGTGCGGGCGCGTGGCTGATGGCATCGCGATCCGCCTGTACTCCGAGGCGGACTATCTCTCGCGCCCGGAGTACACCGAGCCGGAGATCCTGCGCACCTCGTTGGCCAGCGTCATCCTGCAGATGGCGAACCTCGGCCTGGGCGCGGTGGAGGACTTCCCCTTCCTGGACGCCCCGGACCACCGGGCGGTGCGCGACGGGATCCAGCTGCTGACCGAGATCGGCGCGATCGAGCCCAGCATGAGCGGGCGCTCGGGCCGCAGCAGCCGGGGCCCGCGCCTGACGGAGGTCGGCCGCCGCCTGGCGCGCCTGCCCATCGACCCGCGCCTGGGCCGGATGCTGCTGCGCGCTGGGGAGCTGGGGTGCGCGGGCGAGGTCATGGTGATCGTGGCCGCCCTGTCCATCCAGGACGTGCGCGAGCGACCCCTGGACAAGCAGGAGCAGGCCGACGCCCTGCACCGGCGCTTCGCCGATCCCACCAGTGACTTCCTGACCTACCTCAACCTCTGGCGCTACCTGCGCACCCAGAGCCGCGAGCTGTCCGGATCGGCATTCCGCCGCATGTGCAAGGCCGAGTTCCTCCACTACCTGCGCGTGCGCGAGTGGCAGGACGTCCACACCCAGCTGCGCCAGCTCTCCCGGCCGCTCGGCCTGGACGCCGCGCCGGTGGAGCTGCCGACGGCGCGCTCGATCCGTGCGGCCCGCCAGGCGCTGGAACCGGGTTCCCACGCTGCGCAGATCGCGCACGGGGACGTGGCGGCAGCGGTAGTGGCGCTGGGCAAGAGCGCGGACACCCCTGACGCTGACGCGATCCACCGCTCGCTGCTGGTGGGGCTGCTGTCCAACGTGGGGCACTGGGACGAGCGGCGCCGGGAGTACTCCGGAGCGCGCGGCACCCGTTTCATGATCTGGCCGGGCTCAGGTCTGCGCCGCAAGACCTACGACTGGGTGATGACGGCTGAGCTGGTGGAGACCAGCCACCTCTTCGCTCGCACAGTGGCCAAGGTGGACTCGCGGTGGGTTGAGGAGACCGCGCGCCAGGCTGGCCTGCTGCGCCAGGTCTTTGGTGAGCCCTACTGGTCCACCAAGAACGGCTGCGCCATGGTCCACGAGAAGGTCATGGTCTACGGAATGACGCTGGCTGCCGACCGCCCGGCCACGCTGGCCTCGGTGGGCACACCGGCGGCCCGCGAGGTGGCGCGCGAGATGTTCCTGCGCTCCGGGCTGGTCGAGGGGGGCTGGCACGCGCGCCACGGCTTCGTGTCCCGCAACCGGGACCTCATCGAGGAGCTCAGCGACGTCGAGCAGCGCCGCCGCGAGCACGGGCTGCTGGCCAGCGACGAGGCGCTCTACCGCTTCTACGACGACCGCGTTCCTGACGAGGTCACCGGCGCCAACGACTTCGACGCCTGGTGGAGACGGGAGAAGGGGCGCCACCCGCACCTGCTGGACTACACCCGCGAGCTGCTGCTGCCGGGGGCGGACGAGGACTCGCTGGCCGCCGGCTACCCCGATGCCTGGGTGCAGGGTGACCTCACCCTCGGGCTGGACTACGTCTTCGAGCCGGGGCAGGCGGACGACGGCGTGAGCGTGCTCGTGCCGGTGGAGGTCCTGGGACGGCTGGAGCCGGCCGGCTTTGACTGGCTGGTGCCAGGGATGCGGGCCGAGCTCGTGGTGGCCACGATCCGGGCGCTGCCCAAGCGGGTGCGCCGTCAGCTCGTGCCGGCTCCCGACGTCGGCGCCCAGGTGTGGGCCGCGATGCGCGAGGAGTACCAGACGCCTGCCGGGGCGAGCGCGCCGCCGGCGAGCTTCCAGGAGGCCTTCACCGCCGCCGTGGCCCGGCTGCGTGGGGTTGAGGTGACCGAGGCGGACTGGGCCGAGGCGCAGGAGCACCTGCCTGATCACCTGCGCGTGTCCTTCGTGGCGCTGGACTCTCGCGGGCGTGAGATCGGCCGCGGCAAGGACCTGGTGGCACTGCAGA
>NZ_DS999574.1:485405-508123 GCF_000159035.1 Actinomyces urogenitalis DSM 15434 | reverse complement strand
AGGCGGGCGGCACGGCGAGAGCCACCGGGACCGGCGGGAAGCCTGGCGCAGGCCTACGCAGCGGCTTGGCCGAGCGCAAGGGCCTGACGGACTGGCCCAAGGACGTCCCTGGCCTCGACGGCTCGGAGCGCTCAACGATCCCGCCCACGGTGGAGTCCACCGGGACGGCGGGGCTGGTGGTGCGCGGTTACCCCACGCTCGTGGCGGCGGGGCCGACGACGGCGGACCTGACGATCCTGCCTGACGCCCAGGCGCAGGAGCGAGCGCATGGCGAGGGCGTGACGGCCCTGGCGCTGGCGCGCACGCAGCTGCCGGTGGCGCGGGTGACCAGCAGGTGGCGCCCCAAGGAGATCCTTGTGCTGGCGGCATCCCCGTACTCCAGCACCGAGGCCCTGGTAGCCGATCTGCAGCTGGCGGCAGCACGTACGGTTGCGGCCCAGTGGGAGCGCAGCAGCGGGCGGCGCCTGGCCGAGGTCCGCGAGCGCGCCGTCTTTGAGGAGCTCGTCGCGCTCATGCGTCAGGACCTGGAGGACGAGGTCTACCGAGTGGCTCAGGTGGTGGCGCGCGCGCTGAGCGAGCGGCGTGCGGTGGACAAGGCCGTGGAGGCGCATACCTCCCTGGCGCTGCTGTCGACCTTGCAGCAGGTGCGCGAGCACGCTGCCACGCTCGTGTACCCGGGCTTCGTCTCGGCGACGCCTGCTGGCGAGCTGGTTCACCTGCCGCGGTTCCTCCAGGCGCTGGCGATCCGGGTGGACAAGGCTGAGTCCTCACCCTCGCAGGACGCGGCGCTGGCTTACCAGGTGACGCAGGCCGAGGAGATGCTGGCCCAGGCCCGGCAGCGGGCAGCCGGTCTGCCTGATGACGCTGAGCGGGAGGCCGTGCTGGTGCAGGCTCGCTGGCTGATTGAGGAGCTGAGGGTGAGCCTGTTCGCCCAGACGCTGGGAACCAGCCAGAAGGTCAGCTTGCAGCGAGTGAGCAAGCTGCTGGCCAAGGTCTGAGGTCCGCAGCCTGCCGGCCGAGGTCTGAGGCCGGCGTGGCTGGGAGGCGTTGTCCTCCCAGCCACGCCGGACTGGGCTAGGCCTGCTGCCGCGATGTCATGAACCCACTAGAGCACCGCCGACAGGAGTCGGAAGACGTTGTCGACGTAGCGGCGGTGCCAGGGCTCCTTGGCCCATTCCTCAGCCGTGAGTTCCGTGGAGACACCTCGGTAGAGGGCGTCGTTCTCACGCAGGAGGTCATCCAGGTCGCCGCCGAAGGCCAGCAGCATGACCTCGTAGTTCAACGTGAAGGACCGGAAGTCCATATTCGACGAACCGATGACCGCCACCTCACCATCGACCGTCATGTACTTGGCGTGCAGCACCGTCGGAGCCGGGTAACGGTAGATCCGCACCCCGGCGGCCAGCAAAGTGCCGTAGTAGGAGCGCTGGGCGTGGTTGACGATGAGGTGGTCAGACTCCAGCCCCACGAAGAGCTCCACGTCCACCCCACGGTAGGCCGCCGTGGTGATCGCGGAGAGCAGCGCCTCGTCCGGGATGAAGTAGGGACTCGTGATGGACACCCGCTTGGTGGCGTTCTGGATCAGGGAGATGAACATCCGGAGGTTCGGCTCGGTGGGGTAGCCCGGGCCGGAGGGGATGATCTGCATGGCATTGACCACCGCACCTGGGCGGCCTGGCTGGGGCGCGGGAGTACCGACGACGCAACCAGGCCCGGCCTGGAAGCCTTGGGCCGGGTCCAGAGCCGTTCCGGGAGCCACCCGGTCTCCGGGCTGCAGGTCCTCACCCGACTCGAAGAACCAATCCATGGTGAACACGGCCTGGGCCTCGGAGACGATGTCCCCCGTGACCTCCACGCTCAAGTCGTGCCAGTGGCGCCCGGCGCGGATATTCGAGCGCAGACGGTAGGTGGGATCGATGATGTTGTGAGATCCGATGAAGGCCCGCTCGCCGTCGACGATGAGCAGCTTGCGGTGGTTGCGCAGGTCCGGACGGCGGAAGCGCCGCTTGAGCGGCAGTAGCGGCATCATGAGCCGCCACTGGATCCCGGCAGCCTCCCAGCGCCGTCCCAACGAACGCCATCCCGGGTACTTGCGTGAGCCCAGGTGGTCAACGAGGAGCCGCACCTTGACCCCGCGCGCGGCCGCGCGCTCCAGGGCCGAGTAGAAGACGTCCGTGACCTCGTCCCAGCTCTGGATGTAGAACTCGACGTGGACATGGTGCTTGGCGCCGTCGACCACACGCGCCATCGCGGCGTAGGTCTCCCGCGCGTCGCAGTACAGGTCCACGACCTCACCGGTGACGCACGGAAGTCCCGTCAACCGGCGGTTCATGGCCAGGACGCTTGCCAGGTGCTGCGAAGGCTGTGCACCCTGCGGAAGCTCGGGCATAGCGCAGGTCAGACGCTCGACGGCGTTGGAGGCGTCCTCCTGCTGCTGGCGGCGGCGTCCGTGAATCCACGGGCTGCCGAGAAAGATGTAGAGCGGCAGGCCGACCACAGGAAGCAGGAAGATCAGCAGCAGCCACGCCGTCGACGAGGACGGGCGCCGGTTCTCCGGCACCGTCCCCAAGGCCGCGACCTTGATCGCGTACTCAATGACGACCCACACGGTCGCGAGCGTCGTCTGCCACTCCATGCCCCGATGATCTCACGACCCACCGACACGAATCCCGCCCCACCCAACCCCTCGCCCCCGCCCTGCTGCATCACCCTGCCTACCCCCGTCTGCTCCTGGCACCCGATCTTGATGTCGCCCCTGCCCGCTACGCTCTGGGCCGTGGAGATCCCTGACGTCCTCGCCCTGGCCTGCCGCCTCATGGAGGAGCACGGCGTCGGTGACTGGGCGCTTGGTCTGGACCGCGCCAGGCGCCGCGCCGGGCTCACCGACCACGGCCGCCGTCGAATCACCCTGTCCCGGGCCCTCATGGAGCTCTACAGCCCTGACGAGGTACGCGAGACCGTCCTGCACGAGATCGCACATGCCCGGGTTGGCGCCAGCCACGGCCATGACGACGTCTGGGCCGCCGAGGCGAGGCGAATCGGCGCCTCCGGGCGCAGGCTCGTACCGCGAGAGGCACCCTCCATCGCCGGACGCTGGGTGGGGACCTGCCCTGCCGGCCATACGGTCAGCCGTATGCGTCGCCCCGCCGTACCCATGGCCTGTGCCCGCTGCGGGCGCCGCTTCTCGCTTGCCAACCTGCTGACCTGGACCTACGACGGCAAACCGGTCACCCCCCAGCAGATCGGGCCGCGCTACGCCCGTGCCCTCACCCGCATCCGCAAGGCGTCTCATTAAGGCATGCTCTCGCCATCGAGACGGTTCCTCACTACCTCCCTGGCACACGCCATCTGACTAGGGCGTGCCTCCGCCGTCGAACACGCGCATGCGCCAAAGAAACGTGCCTCTCAGGCCCGCGCAGGCACGCCACAATCGCTCATGCGCGTTCGCGTCACCGCAAGCACGCCGCGGGGCACCCGCCGCACGCCGCCCCAGCCTCTCCGCGGCAGCACGAACCTCGGGCCGGGTCCGCACGAGGCGGTTCCTGGCCCGAGGTCAAGGGGACAGCGGTCTCAGACGGCGCGAGCCAGGTCCGCCGCGCCCACCAGGCCGGCGTCCTGACCGGAGGCCGAGATGAGCACCGGGATCTGGGGACGGCGCGTGCGAGCCGTCAGGTACTGGTCAAAGGCCTTGGTCACGGGCGTGAGCAGGATGTCGCCCGCCTCGGTCAGCCCACCGGTGAGCACGATGACCTCAGGGTCAAGCACTGCGGCGAGGTCAGCCAGTCCCTGTCCCAGCGCGTCGCCCAGGCGCTCGTAGCACTCCAGGGCAGCCGGATCGCCCTCGCGAGCGGCAGCTGTGACGGCCTTGCCGGAGATCTTGTTCTGGTCCCCACCGGACAGCTCGATGATGCGAGCGGCGTAGGCCGGGCGGAACTTCGCCAGCTCCCAGCCATTGACGCCCAAGGCCGTTCCGGAGGCGTAGCGCTCCAGGCAGCCGCGCAGCCCGCAGCCGCAAGGCCGGCCGTCAGGGACGATGCTGATGTGCCCGATCTCAGCGGCGAAGCCAGCGGCTCCACGTACGAGGTGGCCGTCAATGACGACGGCGCCGCCCACACCAGTTCCCAGCGTCACCACGAGTACGTTGGCCTTACCAGCCCCCGCGCCGAAGCGAGCCTCGGCCCAGCCGGCCGCGTTGGCGTCATTCTCGACGACGACGGGCAGGCCCACACCCTCGGAGACGACGTCACCGATCTTGACGCCCGTCCAGTCCAGATTGGTACCCGAGGCCATGGTGTTGCGGTCCGAGGAGACGAAGCCGGCCGCGCCGATGCCCACGGTCGTGGCCTCCGGGTGAGCAAGCTTGAGGTCGAGAGCAACCTCGATGATCGTGGCGAGGATGGCGTCACGGTCGTTGGCCGGAGAGTCCTTCTGCACGCGGGTGATGACGTTGCCATCCTCGTCCACGACTCCCGCGGCGATCTTCGTACCGCCGACGTCCACGCCGATGCTCAGTGACATGTTCGCTCCTTCGACAGGCCTAACTAGGCCACGGTTGTGCTGCCCGTGACGGCGAATCGGCGTCGGGGCTCCTTGGCTCCTATTGTCCGCCATAACTCCCTGTTTTGCCTATCTGAACCTCTTATTTCCGCACACTTAATGCAAAAGTTATCGTAACTCGCGCCGACATCAGTTCAACTCGTCGCGACCTTGAGCCGATCAGAACACAAGTCATGCTCAACTCTCTTTCGGAGCCCACCCCCTGCCCCTACCGGCACTGATATCAGCCATGCAGCACCGGAGCTGCTCTGACCGCACCTCATAGGAGGCACCATGTCGACTGCCCACATCCACCCCACTCACCACCTCGCCATCATTGGCTACGGCACCCAAGGCGTCTACCACACTCGAAATCTCCGTGCACTGCAAGACGTCGCGATCGAGGTCGTCGGCGTGTATGACACCGACCCACGCGCACACGAGGACGCCCGCGCCGACGGGCTCCACGTCTACAGCTCTCATCAGGACCTGCTGGCCGACCCCAGCATCGACGTCGTCTTCATCTGCACCCCTAACGACTCACACTACGACTACGCCGCCGCACTGCGCGCCGGAAAACACGTCTTGTGCGAGAAGCCGGCCACGATGAGTTCCCAGGAGATGCGGAGCATCAAGGCCATCGCCGAAGAAACCGGCCACATGTTCATGGTCCACCAGAATCGCCGATGGGACCCAGACTTCAATGTCATCAAGACCATCTATAACGACCAGCTCATCGACGAGCCGACCTACCTAGAGCAGCGCATCCACGGCTCACGTGGCATCCCCGGAGACTGGCACCAGAAGCCGGAGCACGGAGGCGGCATGGTCCTGGACTGGGGCGTCCACACCGTCGACCGACTGCTGACCATGGTGGGTTCGCCGGTGGCTGACGTCTACGGCGAGCTCTCCTTCGCTCTCGGACACGAGGTTGACGACGGCTTCCGTGCGCGCCTCACCTTCGCCAACGGCTTCAAGGCGATGGTGGACGTATCCACCACTTCCTTCCTGCCAGAAGCCAAGTTCTGGATGCAATCCGCCTCCGGCAGCGTCGTGATCGAGGACAGGGAGATGAACGGCCGGATCGTGCGTCGTACCGGAGCCGAGGAGGAAGACGCCACCCCCGTTCAGGCGGGCGTCGGCCTGACCAAGACGATGGCGCCACGTATTCTGGACTACGCCAAGATGGCCTCTACAACACCTCCAGTCGAGGTTCTTCCCCTGCCGCACATCGCCACCGATGTCATGGACTTCTATCGCAATGCTCGCGACATTATGGACGGAGCTGCAGAGCCAGTGATCACGAATGACTCAGTGATTCGCTGCCTGACAGTCCTTGAAGCCGTCATCGAGTCTGCCCGCACCCACGAGATCGTCCACCCAGAGAGATAAGGCCTCACCTCAGCGAAGGGGAGCCGGCAGTTAGCGACGTTCCACCTCCCCTCTTTCGCACACTCGATGCGAAAGGGGGGAGGGCTCCGCCCGCAATGACTTCGACGACATGCTGAGATAACGGTCATGCATGACGGCGTACCAGACAGTGTCAGTCCCAAGGCCGAGCTGGCACCCCGATGGCTTGAGGAGATCACTGACCCTAAGACAGCGAGCTGGGTCGCACAACACAATGAGTCAACCCGACAGCTGCTAGGCAGTCCCAGCCTGAACACCCTCGTCTCAGAGATCCGCGACCTCCTGGACAACCCAGACCGCATGCCGGTTGTCACCGATCATCACGGCATGCTGTACAACCTGTGGACTGATGCCGCTCACCCGCGTGGCCTGTGGCGGCGCACCACCTGGGAGTCATACGTACAGGGAGCACCAGGCCGCTCAGACCGCACTCCGCCAGCCACGCAGTGGGAGGAGCTCGCTGACCTCGATGCCCTCGCAGCCGAGAAAGGGGTCGATCTGTCCTGGGCAGGCGCCCAGGTTCTGTCCACGGGACCCCACGCTGGCAGACGCGCTCTGATTTCGCTAGCCGACGGCGGCTCAGACGCCAGCACGACTCAGGAGTATGACCTCGACAAACGCCGTTTCATTAGTCCGCGAGACGGCGGTTTCTGCCAGATGCTGTCCAAAGGCACCATGTCCTGGGCAGATGATGTAGGCGAGTCCGTCCTCATCAGCGACGACTTCACCGGAACCGGCATGTCGCGTGCTGGTCTACCTCGCCAAGCACGCCGCCTCAAACGCGGCCAGCATCTAAAAGACGCTGAGGTTCTGGTGACCGCAGCATCCGACGCCCTGGCAGCCTTTGCGGTTCGCGATCCCTGGGGACGAACATGGGTATCGACGGTTCCCTACTTCGGAGCCACATCGAAGCCGAGCCCGCCTCGGCCGTAGGCATCCTGAAGCGAATACAGGGACACGCCCTTCTTGATCGTCATGACCAGTCCCTTCGTTGGAACCCCCTCCGCTGCGGAGGGTGCGGCCGGCAAACGGACACACAGGATGATGCGTCCGCGATGGCCGCGTCCCGGGTCTCCCCGGCACGGGGAGACTATGAAGACTGCGAGGACAAGAGCCATGGCCAAATGCCCTTCTTGTGCACGATGAGGGCAGATGCTACGAACAGCTGATAAGACGAGGACTGCTCCCGATCGGCGTCACCAAATCCGATTCCAGGACCGGTGATTGACCTCTAGATCACGGGATTAGCGGCAGCGCCGTCGATACAGTGAGCACGTCAGGCATCCTCCACACGAAGGCCCCTCATGCCGAGTCCTCTGTCCGCGATTGACCGCGACGTCCTCACGGTAGCCAACCTGGTCCGCACCTCACGAGCCCTGACACGCCAAGAGCTTGCGAGCAGAACCGGCATGAGCCGCAACACCATCTCCACGCTGATCGCTTCTGCCATCGAAACTGGTCTGCTAGTACCTGATGGTTCTGCGCCGTCGACCGGAGGAAGGGCTCCTCAGACCTGGCGCTTCCATCACGAAGCCGGCCTCATCATGGTTGCCGGAGTCCACAGCTCAGCTCTCCACCTCGCCGTCACCGATCTGGCTGGTCATGCCCTCTGCCAACGTATGGTCGACTGGCCGATCATGCGAGGACCGGAGGAGACCCTGGACGAGGTCGCACGTCAGATGCGAGAAATGGCCGAGAACGTTCAGGCCTCCTCCTCGCGCCCATTGGAGGTCTGGGGAGCTGGAGTCTCGTTGCCAGGGCCCATCGACCAGTCAACAGGCCGTCCCACCGCCCCTCCCATCATGCCCGGCTGGGACCGCTTTGACGTACGCGGGCATCTAGACAATCGCCTCGGAGTCCCCGTCGCCGTCGACAATGACGTCAACACCATGCTCCTGGGCTATGCCACCACCCTGCCGGACCAGCGCCTGCGCTGCCCCCGAGACATCCTCTATCTCCAGATCGGGACCGGAATCGGGGCAGGCATCATGTCTGCCGGACATGTCCATCGAGGCGCGGACGGTGCCGCCGGGGACATCGGGCATGTGCGGGTCACAGACGCGGACTCCGTGGTCTGTCGTTGCGGGAGGACCGGATGCCTGGAGGCAGTGGCCGGTGGATGGTCTCTGCTGCGGGACGCCCGACGCGCCGCCGCCGAGGGACTGAGCCCCCATCTCGCTACGAGACTAGAGGACACGGGCACGCTCACTCTCGAGGACATCGTCAGCGGCGTGCTTGCGGGAGACACCGAGTGCCTGACCCTCATGGTCCGCTCTGCCACCGCCGTCGGCGATGCCTTGGCCATGCTGGTCAGCTTCTTTAACCCATCTCAGGTCATCCTGGCTGGAGCACTACCCCAGGGCTGCCCGATGTTCCTCGACGTCGCCCGCCGCATCGTCTCAGAACGTGCTCTCATCCTTGCAACGGCGGGGCTCCAGGTCACTGCAGCAGCCTCCGGACTAGAGGACGAACGACGTGGGGCAGCATTGCTGACGGTCAACGCCTTGTTCAATGCGGCCACACGCGATTGAGGTTGCTGTCGCCACACCCCAGGCCCACCGATATCGCTCGGAACGCTCACTCTTCTGCATGCTGCATGCAGAAGCACGTCTCCCGTTTCTGGTGGCTCCTCATCGGTCAGCACTAGCGTCGCAGACATCATCGGCAATGCCGGCACAGGTTCGCTTGCCGACAGCCCCGTCTGCGAAGGAGCAGTGCTATGCCCAGGAACATCAACCTCTTCACCGGCCAATGGGTCGACCTGCCTTTTGAACAGGTATGTGCACTTGCTCAGCAATGGGGCTTCGACGGTCTGGAAGTGCCTGTCGCAGGTGATCACCTTGACGTCTACCGCGCCGACCAGGATGAGGAGTACTGCCGCTGGTGGAAGGACACCCTGGCGCGTCACAACCTCAGTTGCTACGCCATCTCCAACCACTCCACCGGTCAGGCGGTGTGCGATGATCCCATCGACTTCCGTCACCACGGCCTGCTCTCGGATCGCGTGTGGGGCGCTGGCGAATCGGATGCTGAGGGCGTACGTCAGCGAGCAGCTGAGGAGCTCAAGCTCACCGCTCGCGTGGCCGCCAAGCTTGGCGCCAAGACCGTCACTGGATTCACGGGCTCCAAGATCTGGAAGTACGTCGCCATGTACCCGCCGGTCTCAGCAGATGTCATCGCCGACGGATATGAGGACTTTGCCCGCCGCTTCAACCCGATTCTCGACGCTTTCGACGATGCCGGAGTGACCTTCGCCCTAGAGGTCCACCCCAGCGAGATTGCCTACGACTACTGGACCACCAAGGCAACTCTGGAGGCAGTGGATCATCGCGAGGCATTCGGCATCAACTGGGACCCCTCCCACATGATCTGGCAGGGTATTGACCCCGCGGTCTTCCTCACCGACTTCGCCGACCGGATCTACCACGTCCACTGCAAGGACACCAAGACTCACTTCGACGGCCGCAACGGTCGCCTGTCCTCCCACCTGCCTTGGGACGACCCCCGACGTGGATGGACCTTCGTATCAGCGGGTCTGGGAGACGCAGATCTCGACGGTTACTTCCGTGCGCTTAACCAGATCGGCTACACCGGCCCCATCTCCATCGAGTGGGAAGACTCGGGCATGGATCGTCTTCACGGCGCGCCCCTCGCCCTGAAATACGCCCGAGAGCATGTTTACGACCTGCCGGAATCCGCATTCGACTCCCACTTCAGCAACCGCTGAGCTCCTTCTCTCCTCTGCGGCGGACCGACAGCGCCTGCCAAGGCACCGCCGGTCCGCCGCACCGGCTTTCTCCGCTCCTCGCGATCGCCTCAGGCGCCTTGCCAGCCACATAGGTAAGGATGACCTTATGAGCACCCCTGCCGCGCCGAGCCCGCCCACCGCCGCCTCACCATCCTCCGCCTCACCGTCCGCAGCCTCATCGCCCGCTGCCAGCCCCACCTTCGACTGCCAGTCCGTGGCCCGCGTGCCCACCTCCAGGCCCGCCCGTTACGGCAAGCAGCTGGCCAGCCACATGGGCCGCAAAACCACAGCCAGCTGGGATGAGGCCACGAGCACCGGCGAGCTGCAGTTCAACCGGGAAGGGCCCGTCACCGGCGTCGTCACGCTCAGCTGCCAGGCGCAGACGCTGGTGATGGACCTGCGTTCCACCGCCGAGCACCTCCCCCGCCTGGAGCAGGTCGCCGGCATCCACCTCGCCCGCTTCGGCTGCAAGGACCAGCTCGTCGTGAGCTGGGTGCGCGCTGACGGTCAGCCGGGCACCACCCAGGGCCCGCTCACCGCAGCCGAGATGGCGCAAATGCGCCGCCCCCGTCCTGACTCGGCCTCCGAGCCGACCGCCCGCCAGGAGTAGCCGCCGGAGCCGCCAGGGTCGCCGGTTGCCGCCGGCGGCCGGTCTCAATCCAGGTCCGTGATGCGCCCGGCCGGGTCCCCCACCCGCAGCATGAGCAGCAGCCCGGCGCCTAGCACGACGACGATCCCCAGGATCCCCCAGTAGCTCGCCTCTCCGCCGACGACGCTCTTGCCGACCCAGATGAACAGCCCGTACATCGCCGGAGCGAGGAAGGACACCGCGCGGCCCGTCGTGGCGTAGAGCCCGAAGACCTCGCCTTCACGCCCAGCCGGAGCAACCCGGGCCAGGAAGGAGCGCGCCGCGGACTGCGCCGGCCCCACACAGGCTGACAGCGCCATCCCAAGCACCCAGAAGACTGCCGCGCCGCCGTTGTGCAGGAAGAACACCAGCATCCCGGCCACCAAGAGAATACCGAGGGACCCGAGGATCACCTTGCGCGGCCCCACGAGGTCATCCAGCCTGCCAGACAGGATCGTGGCGATGCCCGCCACCACGTTGGCGGCGATGGCGAAGATAATGACGCTTGAGCTGGTGAAGCCGAAGGTGTTCTGGGCGATGATCCCGCCGTAGGTGAATACGCCAGCCAGCCCATCGCGGAAGACGGCCGCAGCCAGAAGGAACCACAGGACCTCCGGGTGGCTGCGGTACAGGGACACCAGCGTGCGCCACAGCCTCTTGTAGGAGACCCACAGGGACTCCCGCCGGCTGGCCACGGCACGGCTCGCCAGCGCCGTCGGCTCCGACTCCATCCCCGCCTGGCCTCGCTCGCTGCCGCGCGTGGCGTCCTCGCTGGCCGCCTGCCGACGCCGCCGTGCACCCCGCCCGGACTGGGTCAGGATCACCGGCACCGCGCTGAGCCCGAACCAGGCGGCTGCCACGAGCATGGCCACGCGCACGTTGAGCCCGTTCTCGCTGGTCACCCCGAACCAGCCCACCTCGGGGTTGATGAAGCCAACGAAGAGGATGAGCAGCAGGACGATCCCGCCGAGGTAGCCCATCCCCCACCCGAGCCCGGAGACCGCGCCGACCTTTTCCTTGGGAGCCAGCTGGGAAAGCATCCCGTTGTAGTTGACCGAGGCCAGCTCGAAGAAGACGTTGCCCACGCCCAGCAGCGTGATGCCCAGCCACAGGTAGCCGGGCTCCGGCAGAACGAAGAACATGCCCGCACTGATGGCCACGACAACCGCCGTGTAGGCCCCCAGCCAGAAGACGGTCCGCCCCGCCCGGTCCGAGCGCTGCCCGGTCACCGGAGCCAGCAGCGCGATGCACGCACCCGCGATGGTCAGCCCCAGGGAGAGGGAGGACTCCGTGACGTCCTTGTCCCCGAAGGAGGAGCTGGTGAGGTAGACGGTGAAAACGAAGGTGGTGATGACGGCGTTGAAGGCAGCCGATCCCCAGTCCCACAGGCCCCAGGCAACCACGGGCCAGGTCAGCCAGCGCCGTGAGCCGTCCGCCTGCCCTCCTCCCCCCGCATAGGGCTGAGGCTCAGCCTCAGGAAGGGAACCGGCGCTGGGGACGTCGTCCTCGCTGCTGTCAGCCGTTGTGCGGCTCAAGGGGGTCATGCGGTGAGCCTACGGCCTCACAGGTGGACAGGGGGTGACGTTCGGGTAACGGGCAGCCTCAGCCCACGAGCACCTCCGCCAGCGCCAGGTCCAGGGGCGTGGTCACCTTGAGGGACATGGGGTCCCCGGGGACGACGACGACGCTGCCGCCAGCCGCTTCCACCAGACCGGCGTCGTCGGAGGCCGCCAGCGCCTCGTCACCGGCGCGGTCCGCACCCAGGCGGTGGGCCGACAGCAGGGTCTCCGTCGCGAAGCCCTGCGGCGTCTGGACCGCCCGCAGGCGCGTACGGTCCGGCGTCGCCACCACCTGCTCCACGCCGTCGTCAGCGCACCTCTGCGTGGCAGCACGGTCCTCGCCCGCCTGCGCCGGGGCGGGAGACACCCCCTCGGCGGCCCGGACTTCTTTGACGGTGTCGGTGACCGGCAGCGCCGGGACGACGGCGCCATGGCCGGCCCGCACAGCCGCCACCACCCGCTGGATGACCGCTGGCGGCGTCAGCGCCCGGGCGGCGTCGTGCACGAGGACGACCTGCGCCTGAGGGCAGGCCTTGAGCACCGCAGTCAGTCCGAGGGCCACGCTCGCCTGCCGCGAGCGGGGCGAGCCGGCCACGACCTGCACCGTCACGGCACCGGCCTGCCCCAGAGCGTCCAGCTCCGCAGCAAAGACCGGCACCTGGTCGGCCGGAGCCGTGACGACGAGGTGGTCAATGACGCCGGAGTCCAGCAGGCCGCGGGCAGCACGGCGCAGCAGGCTCACTCCCGCCAGCGGCACCAGAGCCTTGGGACACTGCGCCCCCAGGCGCGTGCCCGAGCCCGCTGCCGTGAGGATCGCGACCACGGCACCGCCGGCGCGAGCAGCGTCGCAAGAGTGGGAAGCGGTTCCAACCATGCCCGGCACGCTACCCCACTGGCTCCATCAACAAGACGCACGTCGGCCGGGCAACCCAGACACATGCGGGTTGCCCGGCCGACGAACAGGTTGTCCGTTTGCCTGTGTGAGATCAGGCGGCGGTGCCGGAGGCGAGAACCTCGTCCAGCTTGGACTCGGCGGCCTCCTCCTCGGTCTTCTCCGCCAGGGCCAGCTCGGAGACGAGGATCTGGCGAGCCTTGGAGAGCATGCGCTTCTCACCGGCAGACAGGCCGCGGTCCGTGTCCCGACGGGACAGGTCACGCACGACCTCGGCGACCTTGATGACGTCACCCGAGGCGATCTTCTCCTGATTGGCCTTGAAACGGCGGGACCAGTTGGTCGGCTCCTCCGTCAGGGGCGCGCGCAGGACGTCGAAGACCTTCTCCAGGCCGGCGGCGTCGACGACGTCACGCACTCCGATGTAGTCCACGCTCTCAGCCGGAACGAGAATCGTCAGGTCACCCTGAGCGACCTCCAGCTGCAGGTAGGTCTTCTCCTCGCCGCGCACCTTGCGCTGGCGGATGTCAATGATCCGAGCCGCGCCGTGGTGCGGGTAGACGACGGTCTCGCCGACTTCAAAGGTCATAGGTGACGTCACTCCAGTCCGATTTGCGGGTGCCCAGTTTATCAGGAATACCGCGGAATCACCGGGGATTCTCCTCACAGCGAGAGGCCTTGTGCGCCCCCGACACCCCTCTTGCGCACCGGCCAGCGGTCCAGTGCATGGCCCACCGGCCGCACACCGCCTGTTGCCCGCTCAGCCTTCACTCACCAGCTTGTAGCCCAGGCCGCGCACGGTGACCAGGAGCGTCGGATCGCTCGGCTCGCGCTCGATCTTGGCGCGGATCCGCTTGACGTGAACGTCCAGGGTCTTGGTGTCCCCGACATAGCCCGCGCCCCAGACCCGATCAATGATCTGACCGCGCGTGAGCACCCGGTCCGCATTGCGCAGGAAGAGCTCCAGCAGCTCAAACTCACGCAGCGGCATCGCGATGGGCTCACCGTCCACCCGCACCTCGTGCCGCTCGACGTCCATCGAGACCCGCCCGGCCTCCAGGACCGGCTCGGCCGGCTCCTCCTCGCGCGTGCGGCGCAGCACGGCGTGCACCCGCGCCACCAGCTCGCGGTAGGAGTAGGGCTTGGTGACGTAGTCGTCCGCGCCGATCTCCAGGCCGACGATCTTGTCCACCTCGGAGTCCTTGGCGGTGAGCATGATGACCGGCACGTTCGAGGAGCGTCGGATACGCCGGCACACCTCGGTGCCACTGAGCCGGGGCAGCATGAGGTCCAGCAGGACCAGATCGATCGGCTCCCCACCGCCTGGGCGCCCGGCCTCCTCAAAGAGCTCGACGGCCACCGCGCCGTCCTCGGCCTCGACGACGTCGTAGCCGTCGCGGCGCAGGTTGAAGGCCAACGGCTCGCGGTAGTTCTCCTCGTCCTCAACGAGCAGGATCCGGGTCATGAGTGCGTGCGTCCCTTCTCAGGCAGGAGTGCGAAAGTCGTAGCTGGGCCCTGCCCCTCCTCCTGCTCGGAGCGAGCAGCGGTGAGGAGGTCCGCGATGGTGGCGGCGCCGTCGTCCACACGGAGCCGGGGCAGGACCAGGGTGAAGGTGGAGCCGCGACCGGGGGTGGACCACAGCTCCACCGTGCCCCCGTGGTCAGCAGCCACGTGCTTGACGATCGACAGCCCCAGTCCCGTGCCGCCAGTCACGCGAGAGCGCGCCTTGTCCACGCGGAAGAAGCGCTCGAAGACCCGTTCCTGGTCCTCCTTGGAGATGCCGATGCCCTGGTCGACGACGGCGATGCGTACCAGGTCCGAGTCCGAGGGATCGACGCTCACGCCCACACTCACTCGGGTGCGAGGATCGGAGTAGCGGATGGCGTTGTCCAGGAGGTTGCGCACGGCGGTGGCGATGAGCGCCGCGTCCCCACGCACCATGAGGCCCTTGGTACCACCAGACACCAACGTGATCTCGCGGGCCTCGGCTGCCACCCGCACCCGGTCCACGGACTCGGCGACCACGGTGTCCAGGTCGACGTCCTCGGGGCTGGCCAGCGCGTCACCTTCCTGAAGCCGGGAGAGCTCGATGATCTCCTGGACCAGCACGCCCAGGCGGCGTGACTCCTTGCTCATGCGGCCGGCGAAGTTGCGGACCACCTCGGCGTCATCGGCATTGTCCTCGATGGTCTCGGCCAGCAGGGCGATGGCACCCACGGGGGTCTTGAGCTCGTGGGAGATGTTGACGACGAAGTCTCGGCGCATGTCCTCCACGCGCTTGACCGCGGTGCGATCGTCAATGAGCACGAGGACCCGTCCGCGGCCGATCCCCGCCACGCGCACGTGCAGGAAGAACTGCCCAGAGCCGGCCACGCGGCCGCGGGCCACGGCAAGGTCCGCATCCTCGGCCACGCCGGTGGCGCGCACCCGGGCCACCATCTGGGCCACGCGCGGCTCGCTGACCGCGTCCTGGCCCACGACGTTGTAGGTGTAGGCCGCGGCAGAGGCTCGCAGGATCTCGTCGTCAGAATCCAGCACGACCACGGCGGACCTCAGCGCCGCCAGCACGGGGACGATCGGGTCCTCGGCGGTCAGCTCCGGCGTCGGCGCCTGCAAGCGACGCCGGTCCCGCTCGGACAGGCCGAACGCCACTCCCGCCGCGGTGCCGACGGCGACACCCACGAGGGCGACGACAATCAGCAGCCAGGTGGTACCCACGCCTCACAGACTAGGGGGCGAGGGTGAGCGCGCGCGAGTTCGTGGGCGGCATCATGGCCGGTGTTCACCAAGCATGTGCGCAGGCGTCGCCGGCTGTTCACCTTGGGGGCACATGCTGGGCGCGTCGTGCGGCCGCGGCCTGCCCCGACTACGGTGGTGCTCGGCGGCAGCACCCTCGCCCCGCGCGCCTTCGCGCGCTCTCAGCCCGGCGCTCCGGGCGCGACACAGAATCAAGGAGCCGCCTCGTGCGCGTCATCTTCAACCAGGAGCTCCAGCAGCTGGGCTCCGACCTCCAGTCCATGGCTCAGCAGGTGGCCACCGCCATCGAGCGGGCAGCAGAGTCCCTGCGCCACGGGGACATCATCATCGCCGAGCAGGTCATCGACGCCGATGAGCGCATCAACGACCTCCAGCGCGACATCGACGACATGTGCGTCATGCTGCTAGCCCGTCAGCAGCCGGTGGCCGGGGACCTGCGCAACGTCATCTCGGCCCTGCGTATGGCCCAGACCCTGGAGCGCCAGGGGGACCTCGCCCGCCACATCGCCGCGATCGCCCGCGGGCGCTACCCCGAGCCGCCGGTGCCTGAGCCCGTCCTCGGCCTCATCCTACAGATGGCCGACCACGCGGTGAAGGCCGGGCAGGACGTGGTCCGACTCATCGAGACCCAGGACCTGAGCCTGGCTGCCCAGATCCAGACCAATGACAGCGAGCTGGACGCCCTGCACCGCCGTTCCTTCCAGATGATCCTGGACCCGGCCAACGAGCTCAGCCGCCAGCAGGTGGTCGACGCCGTCCTCATGGGCCGCTTCCTGGAGCGCTTCGGCGACCACTCCACCTCGGTGGCCCGCCGCGTGGCCTACCTGGTCTCCGGCCAGCCGGTACCCGAGACGCACGACGCCGAGGACGCTGACGCCCTGCACTGACGTCGGCGTCCCAGCCTCCCCACTCGGGCGAGGTCAGCCCGGCGCGGACCGACCGCCGTCGTCCCCAGCGCGAGTGTGCAGGTGTGGGCGTGAGCGTGCATGTTGAGACTGCACGCTCACGCCCACACCTGCACACTCACCACTTACACAGAGCGAGGGCTCGACCAGCCGGTCTCCGGTTGGTCGAGCCCTCGCTCAGGTTCTTCGGAACCCTGGCTCACTTGCCCTGGTTGGCGACGGCGGCAATCTTGGCCTCCGCCTCGGGGTCCAGGTAGCGCCCGCCCTTCTTGATGGGCTTGAGGGTCTCCTCGTCCAGCTCGTAAACGAGCGGGATGCCGGTGGGGATGTTGACGCCGGCGATGTCCTCATCGGAGATCTCGTCCAGGTGCTTGACGATCGCACGCAGCGAGTTGCCGTGCGCCGCGATCATGACCGTCTTGCCGGTCTTGATCTCCGGGACGATCGTGCCCTCCCAGTAGGGGAGCAGACGCTCAAGCACGTCCTTGAGGCACTCGGTGGCCGGGATCGGCTCACCGGCGTAACGCGGGTCAGAGTCCTGGGAGAACTCGGAGCCAGCCTCGATGGCCGGCGGCGGCACGTCGTAGGAGCGGCGCCACTGCATGAACTGCTCCTCCCCGTACTCGTCGCGGATCTCCTTCTTGTTCTTGCCCTGGAGCGCACCGTAGTGACGCTCGTTGAGGCGCCAGTTGCGCTCAACCGGGATCCAGTGGCGGTCAGCGGCGTCCAGCGCCAGGTTGGCCGTCATGATGGCGCGGCGAAGCATCGAGGTGAAGAGCTTCTCGGGGAGGACACCAGCCTCCTTGAGGAGCTCACCACCGTGGGTCGCCTCGGCGCGGCCCTTCTCCGACAGCGGGACGTCAACCCACCCGGTGAAGAGGTTCTTTGCGTTCCATTCGCTCTCGCCGTGGCGGAGCAGCACAAGGGTGTATGCCATACCCCTATCCTGCCAGTCCTTGGCTCCCAAGAGCCAGGCCCTGGGTCCGGTGCGCGTGTGCGCCACCAGCCCCAGGGCCTGGGAGGAGTGCGGCCTCAGGCGGGAGAGCCAAGGCCACCCGAGCCGTCATTAGCGACGGCGAGGAGTCAGGCGTTGGCCTGCTCGTAGGCCTCGCGAACCTCAGCGGAGATGCGGCCACGAGCCGAGACCTCGATCCCGTTCTCACGAGCCCACTCACGAATCTTCTGGGTCTCGCCGCCGGCCGCGGAGGATGCGCGACGGCGACCGGCGCCACGCCGCCCACCCGTGCGGCGGGCCTTGCTGATCCACTCCGCCAGCGACTCGCGCAGGGCGGCAGCGTGCTCGTCATTAAGGTCGATCTCGTAGGTGACCCCGTCAATCCCGAAAGTGACGGTCTGAGTGGCGGGACCGTTGTCAATGTCATCCACGAGAATGACCTGAGTCTTTTGCGCCATGATGAATCCTTTGCTTGTGCGGCTCGCGCATGATCGCGCAAACCATCGCCCGATCACTGCAAATGTTAATGGCATTCGCATACGAATAGCAAGGTCAATAATGTGCCGTCATTCATCCTGGACGGCGAGATCGATAATCCGCCTTTTCTGGAGACGACGCCGCGGACCGGCAACAAAGCAAGGCCCTGCAATTGCACGAGATAGGGAGGAGTCATTTCCGGCCAAGGCAGCATCCGCAGCTAGCCCACTACGACGTCGGCCGCTTCTGACTTGGCAAGGGGTGGAGAGAAATCTTGGGCAGCGGTCACATGCTCCGCCCCCTGCTCTGGTTGGCCATGCAGTCGGCCATTGCTAGTCCACCTAGGGGGACACAGAACAATCCAGAGGGTTGGACTTTTTTGGCGTGATCACGCCGTTTCGTGGAGCCACCTGTGGGAATCGAACCCACGACCTATTCATTACGAGTGAATCGCTCTGCCGACTGAGCTAAGGTGGCACACTGCGAAAGCAGCGCAGCACACGCTACCGGCGCGAGCCACTGAGTGCAAACCACGAGTCACCGTCGACCACGTGGTTCTGACCACAGGACCTGACCTACGCGGCTGCCTGACGCCTGCGATCCGCATTACCCTCTCGCATGGTCCGCTGCCGAGCCCGACGGCGGAGTACCCACCCGGCCCAGGAGGAACGCATGTCCACTCCCCCACCTGCTTCCGCCTCGCGTCACGCCCAGGACAAGGGCGACGCCGGCTACAACAAGGCCCTGAAGAACCGCCACCTCCAGATGATCGCCATCGGCGGCTCCATCGGCACCGGACTGTTCCTCGGCGCTGGAGGCCGCCTGGCCCAGGGCGGGCCTGGCCTCGCGCTGGCCTACGCGGTGTGCGGCGTCTTCGCCTTCCTCATGGTGCGCGCCCTCGGCGAGCTGGCGATCCGGCGTCCTTCTTCCGGCGCCTTCGTCTCCTACGCGCGTGAGTTCCTGGGAGAGAAGGGCGCCTACGTCACCGGCTGGTTCTTCTTCCTGGACTGGTCCGTGACGGTCATGGCTGATATCACCGCCGTCGCCCTCTACCTGCACTACTGGAGCTCCTTCCAGTGGATCCCACAGTGGGTGCTGGCCCTCATCGCCCTGGCTCTGGTCTTCGTGCTCAATATGCTCAACGTCAAGATGTTCGGCGAGGCCGAGTTCTGGTTCGCCCTCATCAAGGTGGCGGCCATCGTGGCCTTCATGCTCGTGGCAATCTGGGCGATCGTCACCGGCGCGCCAGTGGACGGCACGCCCGCAGGCCTGCACAACATCGCTGACAACGGCGGCTTCTTCCCCGAGGGCCTGCCCGCCGTCGTCGCCCTGACGCTCGGCGTCATCTTCGCCTTCGGCGGCACCGAGATGGTCGGCGTGGCGGCCGGTGAGGCCAAGGACGCGGCCAGGATCCTGCCCAAGGCCATCAACTCGATGATCCTGCGGATCTTCGTCTTCTACGTCGGCTCGGTGGCCCTCATGGCGATCGTCCTGCCCTACACGGCCTACTCCGCCAACGAGTCTCCCTTCGTCACCTTCTTCTCCGGCATCGGCATCCCCCACGCCGGCGACATCATCCAGGTCGTTGTCCTCACCGCCGCCCTGTCCTCGCTCAACGCCGGGCTCTACGCCACCGGCCGCACCCTGCGTTCCATGGCCGTGGCCGGCGAGGCCCCGAAGATGGCGGCGCACCTGAACAAGCACAAGGTCCCCTCCGGCGGCATCATCATCACCTCCGCGCTCGGCCTGCTCGGCGTCCTGCTCAACGCCTTCCTACCCGGCGACGCCTTCGAGATCGTCATGAACCTCGCCGGCATCGGCATCGCCGGCACCTGGGCCGCCATCCTCGTCACCCACCTGGCCTTCCTGCGCCAGGTCAAGGCGGGCGCCGCCACCCGCCCCGACTACAAGATGCCTGGCGCCCCCTACACCAACTACCTGGCGCTGCTCTTCTTCGGGATCGTCGTCCTGTCCAACCTCACCTCCTCCTCCGGGCGCTGGACCCTGGCACTCTTCGCCGTCGTCATCGTCATGATGGTGGCCGGCTGGTACGCCGTGCGCGGCCGGATCCGCGGCGACCTGCTTGACGAGGTGCTGGCTGAGGACGTCGAGGCTGGCGAGGAGGCCTGAGGCCGTGCGCATCCACGTCACCTACACCGGCGGCACCATCGGAATGATTGACTCGCCCCACGGGCTCGTGCCCGGGGCGGATCTGGAGGGATGGCTCGGCACGCTGCTGGGCGAGAGCGCCTCCGGCCAGGACCTGGGGCGCAAGGACGTCACGCTCACCGCCCTCAGCCCCCTCATCGACTCCTCCAACGCTACCCCGGAGTCCTGGCAGCTCATCATCGATGACCTGCGCACCACCGCGGCAGGCCCCACCCCGCCGGACGCCTTCATCGTCCTGCACGGCACCGACACGATGGCCTACACCTCGGCGGCGCTGTCCTACGCCCTGACCGACCTGTCCCAGCCGGTCGTCATCACCGGCTCGCAGCTGCCCCTGGGAGTCGTGGGCTCAGACGCCGCTCCGAACGTCACTGGCGCCCTGCGGGCGGCCGTGAGCGGGAGGGCGGATGGCATCACGCTCTTCTTCGGGCACCGCCTCCTGGCGGGCAACCGCGCCACGAAGACCAGTTCGTGGGCCTTCCGTGGATTCGACTCCCCCTCGGTCGCGCCCCTGGCGTTGACCGGCGCACCGTGGCAGTGGTCTGAGCCCGCGGCGGGCGGGCGTGGCTGGGACGGCCCCGCTCGGCCCTACGCCCGGCACGACGTCGCTGTCATCGACCTCGTTCCCGGCGTCACCGCCGCGCGGCTTGAGGCCATGGTGACGCCACAGCCGGAGGCCGTCATCCTGCGCGCCTTCGGCGTGGGCAACGTCCCCTCCGACGAACCGGGTCTGACCAACGTCGTCGCCGACCTCATCGAGGCAGGCGTGGCCGTCGTCGTGACCTCCCAGTGTCACCAGGCGGAGGTGCTGCTGGGGCACTACGAGACCGGGGACGCCATCGCACGGGCGGGTGCGGTGGGCAGCCGTGACATGACGCTTGAGGCTGTCTACGCCAAGGTGCAGTTCCTACTCTCCCAGGGCCTGCGCGGCGCGGAGCTGGCAGCCTGGGTCGGACGGTCCATCGCCGGGGAGCTGACCGAGTCGCGAGGCTGATTTTTTGGCCGACCGACCGCCTGTGCCTCGACCGACTATGGGATTCGCGTGAATCTGGTGGTCGGTCGAGGCACAGGTGGTCCGTCGCACAATTGACGGTCGGTCGCGCAATTGGTGGTCGGTCGGGCGCCCGGAGTTACTCCCGCCCGCTGCACACCAGCCCGTCCTGCGGCATGGTGCCCGCCAGGAGGTAGGCGTCCACCGCCGCCGTCACGCAGCTGCCGGCGCGACCGTACGCGGTGTGGCCGTTGCCCTCCCACGACACCAGAACCGCTGAGTCGAGCTGCTCAGCCAGGGCCTGACTCCACTGGTAGGGCGTCGCCGGGTCGCCGGTCGTCCCGACTACGAGGATCGGCGCCGCCCCCGAGGCGTGGATCTCGGCGCGCTCACGCGTGGAGGCATGCCCCCAGGTCTGGCAGTACAGGTCCGAATAGGCCAGGTCCGCCCCAAAGGTCGGCGAGGCCTGCTTGAGCTGCTCGGCCTCGGCCTGCCAGCTGGCCGGGTCCCCCGCGACCGGGTAGTCCAGGCAGTTGATGGCCGAGATGACCTCGTCACCGTTGCCGGAGTACGTCCCGTCGGTGTTACGTGAGGCCAGGAGATCCGCGATATAGAGCATCGTCGAGCCATCGTTCTGGAGCATGGCCTGGTTCAGGGCCTCAGCGAGCACCGACCACGACTCGTCCTGGTAGAGCACGCCGATGATCGCGTCCTCGGCCAAGGAATAGGTCAGCGGCCGGTCCGGGTCCGAGGTGGGCACCGGCGAGGTCGCCGCCCGCTGCAGGAAGTCGCGCACCTGCTTGACGCCGTTGTCCACCCCGCCGTTGAGCGGGCAGCCGTTGCCAGCCTGGCAGTCCTCAACGAAGGAACGCAGCGCGTTCTCAAAGCCCTGAGCCTGCCCCAGTGACATCTCACCCGCGCTCAACGTCGGATCGATCGCCCCGTCCAGAACCATGCGCCCGACGTTGGAGGGGAAGAGCTCGGCGTAGGTCGCCCCCAGGTAGGTGCCGTAGGAGTAGCCGAGGTAGGTCAGGACCTCCTCACCCGCCAGCGCCCGCAGGACGTCCAGGTCGCGCGCCGCCGAGACAGTGTCGATATGGTCGAGCAGGCCAGGGGTCTGGGTGCGCTGCTCGCAGGCGGCCTCATAGTCGGCCGTGTGCTGCACCAGCTGAGCCTGGGCCTGCTCAGCGCTGAGATCAGCGGCCGGCGTCTGCCCCTGTCCGGAGCGGTCCGCATCGAGCTCGGCATCGGTCAGGCAGTCCACGGCAGTGGACGCCCCCACGCCTCGTGGGTCGAATCCAATGACGTCGTAGGCCGCGATGAGGTCGTCAGAGAAGTGTCCGTCCACCGAGTCCACCAGGGTCAGCCCGCTGCCGCCGGGACCGCCCGGGTTGACGAAGAGCGCACCCACGGCCTCCTTGGTGGCCGGACGCTTCTTCAGCGCGATCTGGATCGTCTGCCCGGCAGGGTCGGAGTAGTCCAGGGGAACCTCGGCCACGGCGCACAGGAAGGTCCCGTCCTCGGTCTGCTCGACGTCGTCGCCGTCATCGCAGGGGTACCACTGCAGCTGCTGGTCATAGAACTGCTCCAGCCCCGCGGGGACCGCGGCCGGTGACCCGCTGGCTGCCACGGCCTTGGGGGCCGAGGACGGCGTGACGCCACCACAGGCCGCCAGGACGCAAGCCACCAGC
>NZ_DS999574.1:482600-485012 GCF_000159035.1 Actinomyces urogenitalis DSM 15434 | reverse complement strand
GCGTGGCGCAGGGGAGGTCAGGGCGCAGGCAGGCGAGGTGGGAGTCCCAGGCGCGTGGGTGGTGGTCGTGGGCGAGGACGTCGTGATCACCCTGGCAGCCTACGGGCGCCTCGGCGGGTGGTCACTCCTCCTTCAAGCCGATTTGCGCCGTCGTCAGGCACGACGACGCCTCCCGCCCTCCGCTGCGCAGTCGGGCCGACCGGAGCGCAGGGGCGGCAAGGGCGCCACAGGGGAACTGACGGTGCCTCCTCCACCGGCAGCCTGCCTCCTACCCTGGGGCCATGACCTCCACCGGCCGTCCTGCTGCCACTCATGCCACCGCCACGTCCTCCACCACGGATGCGCGTGCCGAGATCAAGAGCTTCCTCACCACGCGCCGAGCCCGCGTCACACCGGAAATGGTTGCCCTGCCGGTGGGTGGGGGACACCGACGTGTGCCTGGGCTGCGCCGCGAAGAGGTCGCCATGCTGGCCGGCGTCAGCGTGGACTACTACACCCGGCTGGAGCGCGGAAACATGTCCGGCGCCTCGCAGGAGGTGCTGGAGGCCATTGCCGGCGCCCTGCTGCTGGACGACGCCGAGCGCCACCACCTCTTCGACCTCGCCCAGGCCGTCTCCCCCACCGGGCAGACCAGGCGGCGCAGCCAGCGGCCAGCCCATCGCTCGGTGCGTCCCGGGGTGCAGTGGATCCTGGACTCCACGCCCAACCCGGCGGCCGTGCGCGACGCCGTGGGCACCTACGTGGCGGCTAACGACCTGGCCCGCGCCCTGTACTCCCCGCTCTTCCTCGACCCGTGCGAGGCAGTGCGCTCCCCACACCCCAACATGGCTCGTTTCATGTTCCTGGACGAGCGCTCACGCAGCTTCTTCCCTACCTGGGAGCAGGGGGCTGAGGACCTCGTCGCCATGCTGCGCCTGGCGGCGGGAGCCGACCCCGCCCAGCCCGGTCTCCAGGCGCTTATCGGCGAGCTGTCGACGACGAGCCGCGAGTTCGCGACCCTGTGGGCACGCCACGACGTGCGCTACATGTGCCGCGGGGAGAAGATCATCAACCACCCGGTGGTCGGCGAGATCCACCTGGCCTACGAGCCGGCGACGATGGGCACCGCCCCTGACCTCACCATGCTGCTCTACGGCGTGGAGCCGGGCTCGCCCAGCGCTGACGCCCTGGCCCTGCTGTCAACCTGGGCGGCCACCGAGCTCGCTCCGGCCCGCGAGCGCGAGGTAGCGGCCGGTCACTGAGCCGTGAGTGTGCAGGTGTGACAACCAGTGTGCAGCCTCGTCCTGCACTGCCAAGGCGCTACCTGCACACTCGCGCCGGGCAGAGCCAGCCTCAGGCCTGCGGACGGAGCTGGACCATGAGCGCCTCGACCGCCAGCAGCGGCGCCGCGTTGGAGCGCAGGCGCTCCCGGCACTCCTCGATCGCCGCGATCCGGGCCAGGGACTGGGGAGCACCGGTGCTGCGCGCCACCTGCGTCACCACCTCGTCAAGGTCCGTGTTGACCCGCTCGACGTCCGATCCCATCTGCGTGGCCAGCACGTCGCGATAGAAGGACAGGAGGTCGATCATCGCCCGGTCCAGGACGTCCGTGCGGGCACGCTTGGCCCGCCGCTTCTGGTCCTCCTCCAGCTGCCTGACCTGCGCACGCAGCGCCGGGGGAACCTTGGCGTCTCCCTCCATGCCCAGGGCACGCAGGAGCTCGGCCTTCTCAGCGGCGTCACGCTGCTCAGTGGCCTCCTTAGCCTCGGCCTCAGCGCTGTCGACGAGCTCGGCGGCCGCCAGCACGGCGTCCCCAACGCTGCGCAGGCTCACCGGTGCCAGCAGGAGCCGACGACGCCGCTCCCACGCGCCAGGGTCGGTCGCCAGGTGGCGGGCCAGGCCGATATGGGACTGGCTGGCCCTCGCGGCCCGGGCTGCCAGGGCGGGATCCGCCCCGTCACGGCGCACCAGCAGCTCGGCGACGGCGTCCGCCGGGGGGATCCGCAGCGTCACCAGGCGGCAGCGCGAGCGGATGGTGGGCAGGACGTCGTCAGCCGAGGGGGTGCACAGGATCCACACCGTCTGGGGCGGGGGCTCCTCGATGGACTTCAGCAGCACGTTCGTGGTGCGCTCGACCATGCGATCGGCGTCCTCGACGAGGATGACGCGCCAGCGCCCGGTCCAGGGCCGACGCTGGGCCTCACCGATGAGCTCTTTGACCTCCTCCATGGTGATGAGGAGCTTGTCCGTGGCCAGGCGAACCACATCGGGGTGGGAGCCGCTCATGACGTCCCGGCAGGCCTTGCACTGCCCGCACCCAGGCTGCGGCCCGGTGCACTGCAAGGCAGCCGCGAAGGCCCTGGCCGCGTTCGAGCGCCCGGAGCCCGGCGGGCCAGTGACGAGCCGGGCGTGAGTCATGGCCGAGGCGTCCAC
>NZ_DS999574.1:470612-482360 GCF_000159035.1 Actinomyces urogenitalis DSM 15434 | reverse complement strand
TGGCCGAGGCGTCCACGCCGCCCTGGGCGCCTCCACCCGGCCGTGTTTGAGCCTCGCGCGCCGTCCCCGCGTCCTCACGCTCCAGGGCTCGCAGACGCGCCGCGGCAGCGGCTGCCTGGAAGGTGGCCACCACCTGCTCCTGGCCGACGACGTCCTCCCACACGCTCATCGTCCCACCTCCCTGCCGCCGTAGGTGGCCGCGAAGGCGCTCAGAGCAGCCCAGGCGCCGCCTGTTGGGTGAGGGACCTGGCTGTGGGAGGCGTCAGCCTGAGGGACATGGCCACCGGGAGACTCAGTCCTGGAGCGGATGAGCCTGACGACCGCGGCCGTAACCTGCTCGGCGACCTCCTCGACGCCGCGATCGGCATCGATGACGACGAAGCGCCCTGGCTCCGCTGCCGCCAGAGCCAAGAACTCCTCACGCAGGGCGACGTGGAAGGAGCTGGGCTCACGCTCCAGGCGGTCCAGGGCCGCGCGCTCGCCCGCACGACGCGCCGCGATCCCAGGCTCGGCGTCCAGCAGGATGGTCAGGTCCGGCAGCAGGCCCTGGGTGGCCCACAGTGACAGATCCCGAACCTCCTGGGACCCGAGGCTGCGAGCCGCCCCCTGGTAGGCGACCGAGGAGTCGAGATAGCGGTCCGTGATGACGACGCCGCCCCTGGCCAGGGCCGGGCGCACCCGGGTCTGCACGTGGTGGGCGCGGTCCGCGGCGTAGAGCAGCGCCTCAGCGCGCGCCGAGACCTCGCCCCCGTGCAGCAGGAGCCGGCGGATCTCGGCGCCCAGCTCGGTCCCACCGGGCTCGCGGGTGACCAGGCAGTCAACCCCGGCGGCCTCCAGCAGACCACTCAGACGGTGGATCTGGGTGGTCTTGCCGACGCCGTCGCCGCCCTCGAAGCTGAGGAACAGGCCTGGCCCGGCCTGGGAGCCGGGGGCGAGGGGCAGGTCACGGTGTTCGTGGGTCACGGCGCCAGGGTAGCCGGAGGGTGGGACACGAATCTGCCCGCGCCACCCACCCGCGGCGACAGTCGGCTCCGGCTAGGCCTGCGCGAGCGACTCGCCCGCAGGGCGGCGGGAGGAAGCCCGCACGGTCAGGCCCGGGGTCCGCGAGCGCACGGTCTGGCTCACGCCTGGCAGACAGGCCCCGAGATCATCCGCGAGCGGAGGTCTTCCTCTTCGTCGTCGTCGTCTTCTTCGCCGTCGTCTTGCGGGTGGTGCGCTTCTTGGCCGGCCCCTTGGCCCGCTTCTCCGCCAGGAGCTCATACGCCCGCTCCGGGGTGACCGTGGCCGGGTCGTCACCGCGACGCAGCGTCACGTTGGTCTCCCCGTCCGTGAAGTAGGGACCGAAGCGGCCGTCCTTGATCACCACGGGACGCCCCGAGACCGGGTCCGTGCCCAGCTCACGCAGCGGAGCCTTGGGAGCCGCCTGACCACGCCGGCGCTTGGGCTGGGCGAAGATCTCCAGAGCCTGCTCCAGCGTCACGGTGAACAGCTGCTCCTCACTCTCCAGGGAGCGGGAGTCCGTACCCTTCTTCAGGTAGGGCCCGTAGCGGCCGTTCTGGGCGGTGATGTCCACGCCCTCGGCGTCCTGGCCCACCACCCGCGGCAGGCTGAGCAGGTCCAGCGCCTGCTCCAGCGTCACCGTGGACAGGCCCATGCTCTTGAACAAGGAGGCCGTCCGGGGCTTCGGGCCCGTCTTGGCCTTGCTCGTCCGCTTCTTCGGCGCAGCCTCGTCCTGCGGCTCCTGCGTGCCCTCCGGCTCCGGCAGAACCTCGGTGACGTAGGGACCGTAACGCCCGTCCTTGGCGATGATGACGTGCCCGGTGGAGGGGTCCACGCCCAGCTCGCGCCCGTCGTCAGCCGCGCGCTCGAACAGCTCCTTGGCCTTGGCCACCGTCAGCTCGTCCGGGGCGACGTCGGCCGGGACGTTGGCCCGCTTGCCCTCCTCATCCTCCAGGTAGGGCCCGTAGCGCCCCACCCGCAGCGTGATGCCCTCACCGATCTCAATGGAGTTGACGGCGCGGGCGTCGATCTCGCCGAGGTTGTCCAGCATGGCCTTCAGGCCCTGCTCGGGCCCCTCGCCCGGCTGCGCTCCCTGGCCGTCGCCGTCCCCGTAGTAGAAGCGGGTCAGCCACGCCACCCGGTCCTCCTCGCCGGCGGCGATACGGTCCAGATCCGCCTCCATCGAGGCCGTGAAGTCGTAGTCAACCAGCTCGGAGAAGTTCTCCTCCAGCAGCCGGGTGACGGCGAAAGCAAGCCAGGTGGGTACCAGTGCCTGGCCCCGGTGCTCGACGTAACCGCGGTCAGCGATGGTGGACATCGTCGCCGCGTAGGTCGAGGGGCGTCCGATCTCCCGCTCCTCCAGGGCCTTGACCAGGCTCGCCTCGGTGTAGCGCGGCGGCGGCGTCGTCTCGTGGCCAGAGGCCTCGGCCACCTTGGCGTCCAGGACGTCCCCGACCTCCATAGCCGGCAGGCGTACCTCACCGGCGCTTGCCGCGCCCGCCTTGCCCGGCTCGGCCTCGTAGCGCTCAGCGTCCCGGCCCTCCTCGTAGGCGGCCAGGAAGCCACGGAAGGTGATGACCGTGCCCGACGCCGTGAAGCCGGCCGTACGGAAGGTGACGCCGGAGTCCCGGGCCCCACCCTTGGCCTCCTTGAGCGGGACCTCCACCTTGACCGTGGCGGTCTGGCCGACGGCGTCGGCCATCTGCGAGGCCACGGTGCGCTTCCAGATGAGCTCGTAGAGGCGGAACTGGGCGCCGGAGAGCGCACCGGCCACCTGGGCCGGAGTGCGGAAGTGGTCTCCGGCCGGGCGGATGGCCTCGTGAGCCTCCTGCGCACCCTTGGTCTTGGTGGCGTACAGGCGTGGCTTGGCCGGCACGTACTGCGCTCCATAGAGCTCGGCCACCTGCGCGCGAGCGGCCGCCACGGCCTGGCCGGACAGCACCGTGGAGTCCGTACGCATGTAGGTGATGTAGCCGTTCTCGTACAGGCCCTGAGCCACCCGCATGGTCTCGCGCGGGTTCATCCGCAGCTTGCGCGAGGCCTCCTGCTGGAGGGTGGAGGTGGTGAAGGGCGCCGCCGGGCGGCGCTTGTAGGGCTTGGTCTCCATCTCGGTCACGGTCGGGGCCGAGGCCATGACGGCGTCGGCGACGGCGCGGGCCCCGCCCTCGTGGAGGTGGACGGTGTGAGCCTTGACGGCGGCCGGGCGCAGGGCGCCGTCGTCACCAAAGTCACGTCCCGTAGCCACGCGGCGGCCGTCGAGGGTAGCCAGCCGTGCGGTGAAGGTGCGTCCGGACTCCTCCAGCGAGCCGGTGGTCCCCAGCTCGGCCTCCACGCCCCAGTAGCCGGCCGCCTTGAAGGCCATGCGCTCGCGCTCGCGCTCGACCACCAGACGGGTGGCCACCGACTGCACGCGCCCGGCCGACAGGCCCGCGCGCACCTTGCGCCACAGCACCGGCGAGACCTCGTAGCCGACGAGGCGATCGAGGATGCGGCGAGTCTCCTGGGCATCGACCCGGTCCGTGTCCAGCTCACGGGTGGACTCCAGGGCTCGGGTGACCGCCTCCTTGGTGATCTCCGTGAAGGTCATGCGCTTGACGGGGACCTTGGGTTTGAGGACTTCCAGCAGGTGCCAGGCGATCGCCTCTCCCTCGCGGTCATCATCGGTAGCGAGGTAGAGCTCGTCAGCGTCCTTGAGCGCCTTCTTCAGCTGGGCGACGGTCTTCTTCTTGTCCGGGTTGACCACGTAGTAGGGCTTGAAACCGTGCTCGACATCGACGGCGAACTTGCCGTACGGCCCCTTCTTCTCTGCCGCCGGGAGCTCAGAGGGCTGGGCCAGGTCGCGGATGTGCCCGACGGAGGCCTCGACGTCAAAGTCCGAGCCGAGGTACCCCGCGATCGAGCGGACCTTGTTCGGCGACTCGACGATGACGAGCTTCTTGGACACGTGAACCTTCTTCGGGGCCGGAGTGCGAGTATCGGACGCCTGTGCATAGGATCAGGGCACGGCAGCCGTGGACGTCCCGACTGTAACGCACTGGTGCGACGCACAGACTTCTTACATTTTCACAGCCTCATCACAGACGACTCGTGTTGACTTCAGGCTATGAGTACCCCTGCTACCACCCTGACGCGCCCGACGGCTCTCCGGTACGAGTTCTTGTCGTCGACGACGAGCAGATGCTGGCCGACCTTCTCGCCTCCGCGCTTCGTTACGAAGGCTGGGACGTGACGACTGCGGCCACCGGTGTCAAGGCTGTCCAGGCCGCGCAGGAGATCGAGCCCGACGTCGTCGTGCTGGACATCATGCTGCCGGACTTTGACGGCCTGGAGGTCATGCGTCGTATCCGTGGCCGCCAGCCTTCTGTCCCCGTTCTCTTCCTCACAGCCAAGGACGCGGTCGAGGACCGCGTGTCCGGACTGACCGCCGGTGGCGACGACTACGTGACCAAGCCCTTCTCCCTGGAAGAGGTTGTGGCACGTCTGCGCGCCCTGCTGCGCCGTTCCGGCGCCCACGCCGAGCAGGACGACCATGTGCTGGAGGTCGGCGACCTGCGCATGGACGAGGACTCTCACGAGGTCTGGCGCGGTGACACGGAGATTCACCTGACCGCCACCGAGTTCGAGCTGCTGTGCTACCTCATGCGCAACCCCCGCCGTGTGCTGTCCAAGCCGCAGATCCTGGACCGCGTGTGGAACTACGACTTCGGCGGCCAGGACAACATCGTCGAGCTCTACATCTCCTACCTGCGCCGCAAGATCGACAAGGGCCGCGAGCCGATGATCCACACGATGCGTGGAGTCGGCTACGTCCTCAAGCCGGCGGACGCCGCACCGCCGACGCGCTGAGGTGTGGGCGGCGTCGGGCGCCCCCGCGTACTCTCCCCCGGTGTCCGTGACCCCTCCGCCTTCTCAGACCGCGTCAGGATCCGGTGACGACAGCCCGCGGGCCTCTGCCGCCCGGGGCCACAGCCTGCGCACGCGCCTGGCCGTCGGCATCCTCGGGCTCATGTTCATCATGAGCGCGCTGATGGGGGTCTTCTCGACCCTCACCCTGCGCCACACCCTCATGGACCGCCTGGACACCCAGCTCCTGGCGGCCAATGAGCGTGCCGCCGTGCGCCGTCATGACATTGAGGACCGGCCTACCCAGGCGCAAGACAGCGGTGGCGCGATCTCCCCCGAGAGCAGGCCTGCCCAGGATCCTCCCGCCGGGCTCGATGCCGCTGGTCAGTCCACCGGCACGCTGAGCGTCGTCGCCTCGCCCTCTGGCGCCGTCAAGGCGGGGTACATCGACGCCCACGGGGTCTACCAGAACCTCTCCTCCGAGGAGATCTCGGACCTGCTGTCCCTCAAGGTCACTGGCAGGCCCGTGAGCACCTCCGTCGCCTCGCTGGGCGAGTACCGGGTCCTGGTGAGCGAGGAGTCAGAGACCGGCAAGATCGTCATCACCGGCCTGTCCATGGCCTCGGACAACGAGCTCATCCGTACCCAGCTCCTCGTCGAGGCCATCATCGCTGGTATCGGCGCCGTCATCGCCGCCACCGTCGGGCGCTCCATGGTCCGCGCCTCCCTCGGGCCGCTGGAGCGTGTGGCCGCCACGGCCGAGCGTGTGGCCTCCCAGCCCCTGGCCCACGGCGAGGTGCGCATCGACGAGCGCGTGGATGATGAGGACCTGTCCTCCTCCCAGGAGGTGGGGCAGGTCGGTACCGCGCTCAGCATCCTCCTCGACCATGTTGACTCGGCCTTGGCCGCGCGCCAGCGCTCGGAGACCCAGGTCCGGCAGTTCGTGGCTGACGCTTCCCACGAGCTGCGGACTCCTCTGGCCTCCATCCGCGGTTACACCGAGCTCATCCAGCGGGAGGGGGGCGACGTCGAGCTGCCTGTCTCCGCCGTCCACGCCCTGGACCGGGTCCGCTCCGAGGCCGTGCGCATGACCGGCCTGGTGGAGGACCTCCTGCTCCTGGCCCGCCTGGAGGCAGGTCGCGAGCTGCGTTACCAGGAGACGAACCTGCTGGGCATCCTCCTCGATACCGTTGCCGACGCCCGAGCGGCCGGCCCGAACCAGCAGTGGGAGCTCGACCTGTCCGCGCTGGCTGACGCCCCGGCGCAGGGGTCCTCCTCACAGGACAGCGATGAGGCGGCGGAGGCCGAGGACGGCGAGGAGGCCGAGCTCCCAGCGCTCATGGTGGACGAGGCGCGACTGCGCCAGGTTTTCGTCAACCTCCTCACCAACGCCCGTGTCCACACTCCCGCTGGCACGCACGTGGTGACGAGCCTGCGCTACGACACCCGCCCCGTGCCCCCGCAGCCGGCGGTTATGGAGGACAACGCCTGGGCGCCCGAGCCCTCCCGCGCACGCCGTCCGTCGGGCACCTGGTCATCTCGATCTCAGACGATGGCCCAGGGATCGGCCCAGCCGTCCGGGACCGGCTCTTCGCGCGTTTTGCCCGCGGTGACGCCTCACGCGAGCGGCGCACCGGCTCAACGGGCCTGGGCATGTGCATCGCGCTGGCCATCGTCCAGGCGCACGGCGGCGTCCTCACCGTCGACTCGGTCCGGGCCGAGGACTCCCCCGCGGGAGAGCACGGCACCACCTTCACGGTCCACCTGCCCGCGGCCTAGGTCTGCTACCCCTTAGCGCACCATCACTACCGCCGTCGCCACCCCTTCGCGCTCTTCGCTACCCCCTAGCGCGCGCGACGGGGTAGCGAGCAGCAGCTTGGGGTAGCGAAGGACAGAACGGGGTAGCCGCGGGCACCACGGGGTAGCGGCGAACAACACGAGAAGGCGCCCCCGCAACCGTTGATGGTTGTGGGGGCGCCTCGTCACAGCACCACGGCCCCAGGCTCCCGGACCAAGATCTTCCTCAGCCAGGACAGCTCCCGGGCCACATGTTCCTCATGTGAAGACAGCTCCCTGGCCAAGGCGTTCCCCAGCGAGAACACCTCCCGAGCCAGGACGTCCTTCCGCGAGGACCGTTCCTCAGCCAGGAGCAGTCAGTCAGGACACGAGGAAGCGCAGCACGTGCGCCGCCGTCGCCTGCATCTCACCCAGCGTGATGCCCTCCTCCTGGCCGTAGGAGTCCATGATCGCGTCATCGCGGACGGTGGAGAAGTGCTTGTCCCCACCGGGCATGAGCACATCCACACCTGCACGCACGCGGTAGGCCGAGTCACGCAGCGCCGGGAAGGTCGGGTCCTGAGCCATGCGCATCCACCAGTCAGTGATGACCAGGCCCTCGTAGCCCCACTCGCGACGCAGGATCGTGGTCACCAGGTCGTAGTGGTAGTGGGCCCACACGCCGTTGACCTTGTTGTAGGAGGTCATGAGCACCTTGGGAGCCGCCTCGGTCACCACGATCTCGAACCCACGCAGGTAGATCTCGCGCAGGGCGCGCTCGGAGACCCGCGAGTCATTGAAGATGCGGTTGGTCTCCTGGTTGTTGGCCGCGAAGTGCTTGGGGCAGGCAGCCCGACCGGTGGACTGGACGCCCGAGACCACCGCCGAGCCCATGAGGCCGGTCAGCAGCGGGTCCTCGGAGTAGTACTCAAAGCTGCGCCCGCACAGCGGGTCACGGTGGATGTTCATGCCGGGGCTGAGCAGGATGTCCGAGCCCAGCGCCGCCATCTCCTCGCCGTGCAGGGCCGCCATCTCCTCCACGGCCTCCGGGTCCCAGGTCGAGGCCAGGGCCGTGCCGCAAGGCAGCAGGGAGGCGGTCGCCGCCAGGCGGATCCCCGAGGGGCCGTCAGTCGTGATCGACGGCGGCACACCCAGGGCGCGCAGCTCCTGCGTCACGCCGCCCAGCGCGCCGGCATTGCCCTTGGCACCCAGCGGGGAGTCCATGGTCACGTCACCGTAGGCCAGGCAGGACAGGTCCTTGGGACTGAGGGAGACGACGAAGTCCTGCAGGCTAGCTCGGCCCGCCTGGACGTCCTCGAAGCGCACCGCCGGCTCGCCCTCACCCTGTGCAGGCGTCAGGGCCTGGGGCAGGCGGCTCAGGATCCGCTCACGCAGGTCCACCTCGCTGACCGGCACAGGCTCCGAGCCGCGCACGATCGTCCCGGACTCGTCCTCCTGACGCGCCAGACGCTCGAAGGGGTGGTCCGCGGCGGGGGCCGCAGCCTGCTCCAGCTGCTCGACGACGAGCGTCTCCTCGACCTCGACGCTGCCGGCAGCCTGGGCCGAGCGCACGTCGGAGCCGACGTAGAAGGTGTAGGTACCGGCCGGCAGGACCCAGGCGAAGCGGTGGCCGGTGACGCCCGAGTCGTCGTAGGAGGCCATGTCCCGCCAGGGGACGTCGATGACCTGCTCCTCACCCTCACCCGGTGCCAGCTGCTCGGTGCGTCCGAAGCCGGCCAGCTCACGCACGGGCTGGCTCAGGCCTCCACCCGGCTTGGCCACGTAGACCTGGACGACGGTCGAGGAGGGCAGGTCTCCGGTGTTGACGGCGGTGACGGCCACGCAGGCGCCGTCCTCGGTCAGCTCCACGCCCTCGCCGGTGATCTCGTGCTGGGAGTAGCCCAAACCAAAGCCGAAGGGGTAGAGGACCGCCTCGGGCGCGAAGGTCTCGAAGTAGCGGTAGCCGACGAAGACGTCCTCGGTGTACTCGTTGGCCTCCGGGTCACCGAAGTGGCCAGCGGACGGGTAGTCCTCGTAGGTCCGGGCGATCGTGTCCGTGAGGCGACCGCCCGGCTCGGCGGCACCGGTGAGGACGTCCGCGATGGCGCGGCCACCCTCCATGCCACCGCACCAGGCCAGCAGCAGGGCGTCCACACCCAGCTCCTCAGCCCAGGCCAGGTCCATGACGTTGCCGGTGACGACGACAGCCACGGTGCGCTCGAAGGAACGCACTGCCTGCTCCAGGAGGCGGCGCTCGGCGTCCTGGAGGTAGTAGGAGCCCGGTTCCAGGACGGACTCACGGTCCTCACCTGCAGCCCGGCCGATGACCACCACGGCGGTGCGCGCGCGCTGCGCGGCCGCAGCGACGACGTCGTCAGCCAGCTCCATCTCAGGGAAGCTCAGCGGCCACTTGCCCCACTCCGTGCCTGGGTCGACGGGGTTGGCCTGGCACCACTGCTCGTACAGGGCTGCCAGCTCGGAGTCGACGGCGACGCCCTGCTCTCGCAGGCAGTCCAGCAGGTTGGTGACGTAGGGCGCGTTGACGTCACCACCCGAGCCGTAGCCGACGGCGATCCAGTCCTTCTGGACACGGCCCAGCAAGGCCACCGGCTCGCTGGCCTGCAGCGGCAGCGTCTGGTCCTCGTTGCGCAGCAGCACAGCACCTCGGGCGGCCAGGGCCCGCACCGCACGAGCCAGCTGAGGGCTCAGCCGCGAGTCGGCGACATCGCCAGACCGGGTCGATGACTGGCTGAGCAGTGCCTCCTCAGAGCTGGCGGTCGCATCGGTGGTCATCCTGTTCTCCTTTGAGACGCGTGAAGGACATCGGCACTGCGAAGAGCGTACCGGGCATGACCTTCACACGAGCGGGACCGTCACCGCAACCGCATGACCCCGCACGACCTCGCCCGTCCTGAGCCTGGGGGCAACGGCGCCCACGGTGCCTCACGAACGCGGCCGCCCCAGGCCTGCCAGCAGCCCGATCCCGACCGCAGCCACGGCCACCGTCCCCAGCGCGCCACCGACGTAGGCCATGAAGGACACCGTTCGGCTCGCCGCGTTCTCCAGGCGGACCCAGGTCACCACCGTCAGCGCCACGCCGAGCACGCCGCACACCGCTCCGCCCCACACGAGCACCCGCAGGTGACGCGGGTGACGCGGGCGGCGAGCCACGCCGTCGCCACCGGCACGCGGGAGCCGGGGCGGATCAAGGTCAGCAGGTGAGTTCCAGGCCCCACAGGCCACAGCGAGGGCCGCCCAGCCCACTGCCAGGGCGATGGCCGCCACCACGTCAGCCGGTCGGTGCCACTGGCACACGAGGGTGGAGTAGCCCATGAGCGCCGCCAGGGCGGCACCTGCCCACGCCGCAGCGCTCCGCCAGGCTGGACCGACGACGAGCACCAGGGCCACGGCTGCCGAGGCGGCCATCGCCGTGTGGCCCGAGGGCAGGGTGTTCGCGCCGTCGTAGCGCAGGCTCACCCCGTAGTCCGGGCGCGTGAGCACCCAGTGCTTGAGGACCTGGGTCGAGACGTTGACGGCAACCACCACGGCCGCCGCCCACCAGGCACGCCGCCGGGCGCTGCCCCACAGGCCGATGACGAGGATGACCATGACCAGGGCGACCGCCGCGGGCATCGAGACGGTCGACAGCAGCCAGCGAGCCTGGCTGGTGACAAAGCGGGCCCCGATGAACGAGCCCGTGATCGCGGCCTGCTCCACCAGCTGGCCGGCGCGGGTGGCCACCATGAGGTACCAGCTGCCCAGCACCGTGGCGAAGCTGGCGAGCGCCAGGGCCACGGCACGCCGCCGCAGCACGACGGCGGTGCGCCCGAGGGAAGCCGCGCGCTGGGTACTCACAGCTCCACGAACCCGTCTGCGGCCAGCCGCCTGGTGGACTGGACCATCTGCGCCCGCAGTGCGGCCGGGTCCACCTGGAGCAGTGAGGCGACGGCGTCGGCCACCTGCGCCACGCTCAGCTCGCCGTCAGCCACTCCCGCCAGGGCCGCCAGGGCCGTGTCAGCCTGGATGGTGCGGGCGAAGCCAGCGCCCTGCCGCAGCAGGATGACCGTGGGCTCGTCGTCTCCGGGACGCAGGTGACGCTCCTCGGTGACGTCAGGCGCCAGGACGGGGTGGAGCTCGGCCACCTGCGCGTCGGTCATGGCCGCCAGGCCACTACGCACCTCGACCGAGCGCGCCAGGTGCTCGGCCAGCGGGCCGGTCGGCTGGGTCGCCACCTCCTCCAGGACCCGCCAGGGCTGGCGGGTCCCGCCGTCGTGCTGGGGGTCAGGGCGGTGCAGCAGGAGGTAGCCGAAGCCGATCTCCTCCACGCCACGCTCCTCGAAGTCCTCGATCCAGGCGCCCAGGGCCGCCTCGAAACCAGCCAGGTCCCTCTCCGGCACCGCACCGCCGTCGCGCAGCCACATGGTGGCGTACTCCACCGGGTCCTGGGTCTCGCGCTCGATGACCCACGCGTCGACGTCCGCAGGCAGCCAGGCCTCCACGCGCTCGCGCCAGTCCTGGAAGCGGTGGTGCTCCCAGTTGCCGAGCATGACCACCGTGCCCCCGACCTCCAGGTGATCGCCCAGCGCGGGCACGAGCTCGGGCAGCACCGGGCGCCCGGCGTCGCGGTACTCCATGAGTGGCAGCCCCGCTTCGCGCACGGCAGGCGGGGTCAGCACGAACGGAGGGTTGGTGGCGATGAGATCGAAGCGGCGTCCGGCCACAGGCTCCAGGAAGGAGCCCTGAACCAGCTCCAGGCGCTCAGGGTCCGCCCCGGCCAGGGCGGCGTTGAAAGCGGTGAAGGCCAGCGCCCGGGTGGAGATGTCCGTGGCCACCACGTGCTCGGCGTGCTGGAGGAGGTAGAGGGTCTGGATGCCGCAGCCGCACCCCAGGTCCAGGGCGGTGCGCACAGGCTGACGCGGGGTCAGGCTGGCCAGCGTCAGCCCGGCGCCTCCGATCCCCAGCACGTGGTCCGGTTCCAGGGCGCGCCCGGTCTCCAGCTCTCCCAGGTCCGAGGCAACCCACCAGCGCAGGTCGGCACCGTCCTGGCCCAGACCACTCACCTCGTGAGGGCGCAGGTCCACGCAGGCCCGGACTAGGGGCCCGCGCGCCGCGCCCTGGCTGGGTTCCTCA
>NZ_DS999574.1:467819-470275 GCF_000159035.1 Actinomyces urogenitalis DSM 15434 | reverse complement strand
CAGGCAGGCGGATCTCACGGCGCAGCGCGGCGTCAGCCACCTCGCCGAGCAGGTGGGCGACGGCGTCCACGCCCCAGCCTGTGGCCTCCAGGTCCTTGCGCAGGTCAGCAGCCTGGTCCGGGGTGCAGGTCGGTGGCGCGTAGGAGGTCATGCCTCGACCGTACCGGGATCGGAGTGCAGATCCGTGGAGGTCAGCGCGTGGGCAGCACGCGGTGAGCGAGCTCGCGGTACTGACGGATCTTGGCCTCGACGTCGTCGATATAGCTGATGAGCATGATCTCCTCGGTGCCGTGGTTGGCAGCGAAGGAGGAGATGACCTCGGCGACCTCGTCATAGGTGCCGATGATCACGGAGGTGTCCTGAGCCAGGTAGCTCTCCACCTGCTCGCGGCGCTCGGCCGGGATCTGGTCAGGTGTGCGGAACCCCTCCGTCGAGCCGCGACCGGTGCGCAGCGTCAGGCGGAAGTCGCCGGCTACCAGCGCCTGCTCCCAGGCCTCCTCGCGAGTGGCGGCGGCCGAGACGCACAGGGCGGACAGGGCCTGGCCGCTGGTGGCGCCCTCAGGCAGGTGGGCGCGGTAGTGCTCCATGACGCGCGGGTCCTGGTGACCGGTGAAGAACTGCGCGTAGGCGTAGTTGAGATCGTGCTCGCCGGCCCAGGCCGCGGACTGCCCGGACGAGCCCAGCAACCACATCTCGGGCATGACGGACGGGCGCGGGCTAACCGTGATCCCGGCGTAGGGGTGGGTAGCGGGCAGCTCGTCAAGCAGCAGGCCCTTGGTCTCCTCGATGAGGACGTTGATGGAGTCGGGATCGAGGACCCGGTTCTGGTTCAGGGCGTGGGCCGCCAGCATGTCCCCACCCGGGGCGCGCCCGAGTCCCATGTCCACCCGTCCGGGGTGGAGGGTGGCCAGGGTGGCGAAGCGCTCAGCCATCTGCAGGCTGCCGTAGTGCATCGCCATCACCCCTCCCGAGCCCACGTGAATGCGCTCGGTGGCATCCAGCACGTGCATCATGAGCAGGTCCGGGGCGGAGGAGACGAAGGCCGAGGTGTTGTGGTGCTCGGCAATCCACAGCCGGTCGAAGCCGGCCCCCTCGATGCCCTGGCCCAGACGCACGAGCTGGCCGATCACCTCGCGCGGGCTGCGCCCGGCAAAGAGCGGAATCTGTTCGAGGGCACTGAGCTTCATGGGGCCTCCTGGGACGGTGGTGTCCGACGGCGTCGGCTGCCTCAGCCCCAACGTCCTGCCCGGCCTCGGCATTCCCCGGCCTCAGGCGCGGCCGGCTGCCACCGGGGCCCCGGCCCGCTCAGCGCGTGGGGTCGGCGTCGATCGCGCCCTGGGGGTCGTGGAAGATGAGATTGGAGATCTCCACCTGGACGGTCTGGACCTGGGGCACGTCCACGAGCAGGAGGGGATCGTCCGCACTGGTCTGCAGGCTGAGCGTGCCCGCCCCGAAGATCCGGTCAGTGATGGTGCGTTCCTGCTGGATGTCACTGATCCGCGTCAGCGGCAGGTCATGCCCGGTCTTGTTGATGATCCCTGCACGGGTGATCACGCGCTTGGTGGTGACCGTGTAGGTGGTGCACGCCCAGCGCATCCAGGGCAGGAGGAACAGCGGGACGGAGATCACCAGGAACAGCACCCAGATCGCGCCCAGTCCCCAGGGGTTCCAGGAGTCAGGAGCCAGGACCGTCCCGGTGATGGCCGCAGCCAGCAGGACGATCTCCAGGGAGATACGCCACAGGAGGACCTTGGGGTGGGTGTGCATGTGTCGCACCACGACCTCGTCGTGGCTAAGAAGCTTGCGGGGAACGGCCATAGCCACATGGTGCCACGCCACCGCCCTGCCCTCACAGCGCATATGGCGCACCATGGCTAGACGCATGAGGTAGCAGTGCTAGGCGCCCAGCAGATCCAGCCCGAGACTCGCCACCACCGGCACGATGCCCAGGGCGATGAAGGCAGGCAGGTGGCACAGCCCTAGCGGCACCACGAGCCGCACGGCCAGGCGTTCGGCTGCCTCCTGGTCCCGCGCCTGGCGCCCCGAACGCAGGCTGGCAGCCGTAGCAGCCAGGAGCGGTACCGGCGAGGCTCCGTCCTCCCAGCCCGGACGCAGGCAGGCCTCCAGGTTCTGCCGCCGCGCACGCCAGTCCTCGTCCTGCGCGGCGCGCCAGGCCTCCTGCCACCCCGCTCCCAGCAGGAGGCCACGAGCCACAACGCCGCACGCAGGCTCGTCCAAGGCCGAGGCCAGAGCCTCCAGCGTCCTGGGCAAGGAGGAACCGCAGGACAGTGCCGCCGCCGCAAGGTCGAGCACCAGCGCCTCGTCCACGCCCTCGCTGGCTGACTCGGCCGCCCGGACGAGGCGACGGGTGAGGTAGTGCCCCGCCGTCATGAGGCCGATCCCGAGCAGACCCAGCACGCTGCCCAGCCCACCGCCCAACAGCACCTCCTGGGGCC
>NZ_DS999574.1:463492-467362 GCF_000159035.1 Actinomyces urogenitalis DSM 15434 | reverse complement strand
CTCACGCCTGGCCGCACCTTGTCGCCCCGGCGGCCAGGGAGGATGCCACGCCCATCGCCCGTCCTTGCGCCGCGGTCGCCAGGACCTGGATGCCAGGTCGGCCACCTGCCACAGGGCGGGTGGCACGCCGTCCGTCCCCGGACTGACGCCCTCGCACAGGCCGTGACGCCTCAGGGCGCGGCTCCAGGCACGTTCGGTCGGGGCCCCGGCACGCAGGAGTGTGGCCACCTCGGTCAGCACCAGCCCAAGGTCAAGGTCCCGGGCCCTCGGCCCGGGCAGCCTCGCGCCGCCTGCCGGGCCCCTTTCGATCTGCTCCAGGACGCTGGCGTCCCGGCGTGCCGGCAGGAGCAGCACCGTGACCGCGAGCGCGAGCAGGAGCGCAACGAGCAGCGCGGCCGGGGTCATGGCAGCCCCGTCTCTCCTGCGCGTCTGAGCAGCGCCACCAGCTGAGCGTGTCCGGGACCTGGCAGGAGAGCGCCGTCGCGCAGGTGCAGGGCCTCGCGGCACACGAGGCGGCCCGAGTCCTCCTCCCTCAGGAGCACCCCGAGCGAGGTCACCACACGCTGCACGCTGGGGCCCTCCTCGCGCCGTGCCCTGCGCGAGCCAGGCACCCCGCCGCCTGGCCCGCTCCTTTGGCACGCGAGCCGCTGCAGGTGGATGACGACGTCCAGGGCACTGGCCGCCTGGGCAGCCACGGTGGCCTCGTCCATTCCGGCCAGCGCGCCCAGCGCCGTCAGGCGCGCTGGCACGTCTACCGGGGCGTTGGCGTGCAGGGTGGCCCATCCTCCTTCGTGGCCGGTGTTGAGCGCCGTGAGCACCTCGCGGACCTCGGGGCCACGGCACTCCCCCAGCACGATGCGGTCCGGGCGCATGCGCAGCGCGGTACGCACCAGGGAGGTCATCGTCACCTCTCCCACGCCCTGGACGTTGGCCTGACGCTCCTGCAGGTGGATGACGTGAGGGTGGTTGGGCCGCAGCTCGCTGGCCTCCTCGATGCACACGATGCGCTCAGTGGGCTCCACCAGGGAGAGCAGGGATGCCAGCAGGGTCGTCTTGCCGGTGCCCGTGGCGCCGGTGACCAAGCAGGAGGCCCGTCCCGCCACGAGGGCGGCCAGGACCTCGGCCAGGCTCGGGGTCAGCGTGCCCGCCGCGATCAGCTCGGCCAGGCTGAAGGCCTGGGGGCGGCTCGTGCGCAGGCAGATGAGGGTGCCGTCCGCGCTCAACGGGGGCAGGACGGCATTGAGCCGGGTGCCGTCGGCCAGCGTGGCGTCGACGACGGGGCTTGCCTCATCCAGGCGTCTGCCAGCGCTGGCCGCCATGCGCACGGCCAGCGCACGCACCTGGTCCTCGGGCAGGTCGTGGTGGACCTCCTCCAGGCCGCGGTCCCGGTCGATCCAGCTGCGCCCCGCTCCCACGAGCACGTCCGTGACGCCGTCGGTCTCTAGCAGGGGCTGCAGCCAGGAGCCGGCTCCCTCGACCTCGCGGTGGACGCGCTCATGGAGCCGCGCCAACCCCTCCATGCCGGTGGCGGCGTCGCTCTCCTCCTCCAGCGCGGTGCTCAGGCTCGCACCCCGTGCCAGCGCGCCGCGCACCCGCTCCAGCTCCTCCGCTCCGCTCACGGCGCTGCCACCACGCCTTGAAGCTCTTCCAGGAGGGCGTGGGCCAGGGCGCGGGCGTCTCGGCGTGCGCGACCGCGTCCGCGTGTGACGTCGTCACCCCTGGCAGTGCGCTGGGCCACCGATCGGTCCACGGCCATAGGACCGATCACCTGGCACCCGGTCGTGCGCACCAGACCGTCGACGTCGATGTCCTCCCCCTCCTGCAGCACCACCAGACGCACCGGGCGCTGGCTCTCGCCCGCGATCCGCCGCGCAAGCACCCGCGCGGCCGCTGCTGAGCGCAGGTCGAGCGCCGTGAGCAGCAGGACCGTGGCCTGCGGTGGGACCGGCAGGGTGCGCGGCAGGTCCACGACGACGACGTCGTGCACGCTGGCCAGGGCCGTGATCACGGGCGCGAGGATCTCCTCGCTTCGCGCTCCGCCCCTGGTGTCCCCGGTCATCACCCTCATGCCCAGCCAGGTGGGAAGGGCGTCCACGAGCCTGCTGACGCGGAAGGCCGTTTCCTGCTGCGGCAGGTCCGCCCACCGCAGCCCGGGCCCCGGCCCGGTCCCCATGAGCAGGCCAAGCCCTCCGGCGGGGTCTGCGTCCACGAGCGCGACCTTCTGGCCGGCCACCGTCAGGGCGCGTGCCAGGAGAAGGGACAGGCAGGAGGCTCCCAGGCCCCCGCGGGCGGCAACGACGGCGACCACCGCCCCCGGCGGGCGGGCCTCAGGCTGGTTCGCTGCCTGGCGAGCAGGCGCGGTCTTCAGGTCAGTTGGGCTCGGTCGGGTCATCTCTCCTCCTGGGCTCGCCGGCGCGGCCGGGCTCGGGCTGCCTCGGGTGAGGCCGGCTCGCGGGCAGGCGCCTGCTCCGAGCGTGCTCCCCCCTGCCGTGCCGCCGCACCTGGGCCGATCGAGCCCTGTGGACAGGGGTGTCACGAGACCTGCCTGTGGAGCCCGGGCTCGGTACGATGCGAGGGAACCAGCAGCCGTCCGGCCACCCGCACGAGGCTCAGGAGGTCATCGTGGACAAGGCACCCCGCCGCGCCGCCTACTTCGACCTGGACAAGACCGTGCTGGCGACCTCCACCACCTTCGCCCTGGGCGACCCGATGCGCCGCTCCGGGCTCATCTCCACCTCCGCCCTGGCCCGCGGGGTCGTGGCCCAGCTGCCCTACCTCCTCATGGGCGCGGACGAGGAGCACTCGGCACGGCTCATGCGCCAGCTGGCCGCCATGTCCGCCGGACTGGAGCGCCGTCGGCTCCAGGAGGTGGTGGACCAGGCCCTGTCCACCGCGATCGAGCCGGCCGTCTACGCCGAGGCCCTGGACCTCATCCAGGCTCATCACGAGGCTGGTCACGACGTCGTCATCGTCTCGGCCTCCGTGGAGGAGATGGTCGAGCCGGTCGCAGCCCTGGTGGGCGCTGACCGGGCGGTGGCCACGCAGATGGAGACCGACGCCGAGGGACGCTTCACCGGCGCGATCGCCCGATCCTTGCTCCACGGCGCCAAGGTCGAGGCGCTGGAGGCTGACGCCGCCGCCCACGGCATCGACCTGGCAGCCTCGTGGGCCTACTCCGACTCGGTCTCAGACCTGCCGATGCTCCAGGCCGTGGGCCACCCCGTCGCCGTCAACCCGGACCGCGAGCTGCGCCACCACGCGACCCAGGCCGGCTGGATGGTGAGGGACTTCCAGCGGCCCCTGACCCTCAGGCGTCCGCTGGCCCCGCCGGTGCCCGCAGCACTGCAACTGCGCCCCGAGCAGGCCGAGGCCCTGACCTCGGCCCTGGCGCTAGGCGCCGTGGGAGCCCTGGCCGCCTGGCTGACCTGGAGGCGCCGCTAAGGCGGTCGTCCCTGCCTGCACGGCCCGGCACACGGCCTGGGCCTCCTGGATGCCCAGGAGCAAAGCCTCGGCCTGCCACACGATCCAGGACACCACACCCTCCAGGCTCCCGGTGGCGTAGGCCGCCAGGGCCTGCGCGTAGACGCCAGGCGCCCTGGCCGCATACAGGTCCGGCACCGCCACCCCCGTAGGCTCCAGGCCGTCACGGGTGGCCAGGTAACGCACGAGCAGACGCCCCACCGCCGCGTTGCCGGCAGTGAAGGGGCGCGCACACACCATCTCGGCGTGGACGACGGCGCAGCGCACCAGAGCCGGCGCTCCCTCGATCTCCAGCAGCTCCATGAGGGCGGCGCGACGCTGGGAGAGCTCCTCACCGTGGGGCGCCGGCCCCGGACCACCCTCGCGCGCGGCCTGCTCCTCCAGCCGCGC
>NZ_DS999574.1:454049-462491 GCF_000159035.1 Actinomyces urogenitalis DSM 15434 | reverse complement strand
TCCACCACCGCGGTGCGCCGTCGTTCCCTCTTCGCCCGCGAGGAGGAGGCCCACCGCGAGGCCGCCGAGCAGGCCGAGGCCGCGCAGCCCTCTGAGGCTTCCACGGCGCCGGGAGAGCCCACGAGCGTGACGAGCCCGGCCGAGGCCGCCGCGAGCGCCCAGGACGAGGACGACGACGCCCCGATGACTCCCGTGTGGCCGCGCCGCACCCCTGAGCCGCGCAGCGAGGAGGATATCCTCCTGGACGGCTCGGTGGTCGTCGGGCGGCCGGCCTCACGCGCTGCGGCCCACTGGGCCGGGGTGCTGCTCTCCCTCGTCCTGCTGCCGCCGGCCTGGTTCTTCCTCCACGACGCCGCCACCCACCTCGTGGGGGCCGCCGAGGCCTACCGCTTTGCCATCACCACGCGCGGGGTCATCGAGCTCGTCGTGGGCTGTCTCCTGCTCGTCCTGGCGCTGTGGACGGCTCGCCGTTCCTCGCTGGGGACCTTCGTCGTCGGCGCGATCACGCTGGTCGCCGGGCTGCCCGGGCTCGTGGCCCCCGGTCCCGTGGACGCCGCGCTGTCCCCCTTCCTCACGCGCCTGGCCGAGCAGTCCACGCTCGGCAAGGACGTGGCCACCATGATCTGGTCCGACGCCGTCTCCGGCCGCTTCCTGGCGGTGGGCCTGGCCCTGGTCATGGTCGGGGTCGCCTCCCACTCGGCGCGCCGGGCCGGGCGGCGCGAGCAGGAGGTCATCGACCGCGTGCGCCACGTGGGCTGAGCCCGCATGACCTGTGTGCGCGACGGGCTGCGTGACGCCGTCCCCGTCGTCATCGGCTACCTCACCCTGGGGGCGGCTGCCGGCGCCCTGCTGGCCGCCGCGGGCCTGGAGTGGTGGTGGGCGGCCGTGTGGAGCCTGGTCATCTACTCCGGCACCATGCAGATGCTGCTGGTGCCGCTCGTGGCCGGCGGGGCCTGCCTGGCCACGATCGCGTTGTCCGCGCTCTTCGTCTCCGGCCGCCACGTCTTCTACGGCCTCGGCTTTCCCCTCAACCGCGTGCGCGGCAGGCTGGCCACGCGCCTGTACGCGGTCCACGCCATCACCGACGAGGTCTACGCCCTGCTGGCGTCCAAGGACCGCAGCCGGATGAGCGGGCGCTACCTGCTGAGCGTGGAGGCCGTCAGCCAGGCCTCCTGGTTCCTGGGGACCTGCGTGGGGGCGCTGGCCGGCAGCTGGCTCGCCTCCGCGGTGGGTGAGCGCATCGAGCTGCTCGGCTTCGTCCTGACCTCGCTCTTCGTGGTCCTGGCGATCGAGAACTGGCGGTCCAACCCTGACCGGGCCGTGCTGGCGCTGGGGGTCGTGGCAGGAACCGCCGGGCTCGTCATCGGCGGTCAGGCCACCTTGCTGGTCTCCCTGAGCCTGCTGGCAGCGGGACTGAGCGCCCTGTACCTGTGGCGAGGACGCGCCACGGGCGGGCGCGTCACCTCAGCACCCAGCCCGGCCCAGACCGTTGCGCCGAGCGCTGCCACCTCCCCTGGCTCCCAGGAGCACCCGTGCTGAGCCCTGCCGAGATCGCCGTGGCCGTCGCCGTCGTCGCCGCTATCACCTTCGCCTGCCGCCTGGCACCCTTCGTGCTGCTGCGTGGCCGTCCCGCCAGACCCTTGCTCGACTTCCTGTCCCGCACGATGCCGCTGGGCGTCATGGTGGTCCTCGTGGCCTACACCCTGGCCGGGGTGACGTCCTCCCCGACCTCCTGGGTGCCCTACCTGGGTGGGATCGGGGCGACGGCGGCGCTGCACCTGTGGCGCCGCTCCATCGCCCTGTCGCTGGTCGGCGGTACCGGGGTCTACGTCGCAGCGTCCCTGCTGCTGGGCTAGAGGGCACGACCCGTGGGTGCGGGCCGCCTCGAAACAGCCTGGCCGCGCCACCGGTTGGCTAGAGTGCCTGCGTGCCTGTCAACGTCTACCGCCCCGGCCCCTGGACGCACCGTGACCTGTCCGCCGGCGGCACGCGCTTCCACGCCGCCCTCGCCGGGCCCGAGTCCCCGCTGAACGACGCCGAGGGCACCGGCCCGCTCGTGGTCCTGCTGCACGGCTTCCCGGAGTGCTGGTGGACCTGGCGCCACGTCATGCCTGCCCTGGCCCGGGAGGGCCACCGAGTGGCCGCCCTCGACCTGCGCGGCTTCGGCGGATCGGACCGGCCGCCGTCGGGCTATGACCTGGTCAGCCTGGCCGACGACGTGCACGGGGCCATCCGGGCGCTCGGGCACGAGTCCGCCGTCGTCGTCGGTCACGGCCTGGGCGGGCACGTGGCCTGGGTCACGGCCAACCGGTTCTCCTCCACGGTCCGAGGCATCGTGCCGGTCAGCGCTCCCCACCCGGTCGCCGTGCGCTCGCTGCGCGGCCGCCTGCTGTCAGGAGCCGCCCTGCAGTACCTGTCCTTCAAGGTCCCTCTCCTGCCCGAGCGCACCCTGGCCACCCAGGCCGGCATGGAGCGTCTGCTGCGCTCGTGGGCGGGTCCTCGCACCCGCGCCCAGGTCACCGAGGCCGCCGGCTACTACGCCGCGCTGCTGGCCAGGCCCGGGGCAGCGCACTCGGCGCTGGAGACCTTGCGCGACATGCTGCTCGGACGCCAGACGCTGGCGGCGCTGGAGCCCGCCGTGCAGGTCCCCGTCATGTCCGTCCAGGGGCAGGTTGACCCGGTCCAGCCGGCCCAGGCCTACGCGCGCGACACCCACCACGTGGCAGGACGCCTGCAGCAGGTGACCATCCACGGCGTCGGCCACTTCCCGCAGGAGGAGGCGCCAAACCAGCTCACCGAGGTCCTGCTGCCCTTCCTGGCTGACCTCGTTCCCGCCCAGTAGCCGCCCTCCCCCGTCCACGGCGGTGCCTCAGACCCCGACCTGCGGGCACAGCCCGGCCGCAAGCAGCAGGCACTGCTCGCAGCGTGGCGAGCGGGCGTGGCAGACGGCCCGCCCGTGCTCGATGAGGCGGTGGCACCCGTCGGTCCAGCGCGTGGGGTCCCACAGGGAGGCGATGTCCTTCTCCACCTTGAACGGGTCCTTGTGCTCGGTCCATCCCAGACGCCGCGACAGGCGCCCCACGTGCGTGTCCACGGTGATGGCCGGCGTGGCGAAGGCGTTGCCCAGCACCACATTGGCTGTCTTGCGCCCCACCCCCGGCAGGCTGGTGAGCTGCTCGCGGGTGCGGGAGCGACGACGCCGTCGAAGGCGGCGGTCAGCTCCTCGCCCAGGCCGATGAGGCGCTCGGCCCGCGTGCGCTGCATCCCCAAGGGCCGCAGCCGTTCCTCCAGGTCCGCCCGGTCCGCGCCGGCGAGCGCGGCGGCGTCGGGATAGGTCTGAAAGAGCCCCGGGGTAACGGTGTTGACCCGCTTGTCCGTGGTCTGGGCGGACAGCACGGTGGCGACGAGCAGCTGGAAGGGGCCGTCATGGTCCAGGGCGCAGTGCGCGTCCGGGTAGAGCCCGGCGAGCTCGTCATCGACCTGGGCCGCGCGGGCGGCCAGAGCACTGTGGTCCTCGGCGGTCATGCTCTTCCCTCCCGGGCCGCTGCGCGATCCCTGTGTTTCGACCGAATGGGCATTTGACCTGCGCCACGGCGAGACTACAATGCTCGACGGCGTGCCACAGGTCACAGACCGTGGCAAGATAGGCGGGGGACGGCCCGCTCAGGCCCCATCGACCACATTCAGGAGGACCTTCGTGGACGAAAGCATCATCTCCAAGATCCCGCTCTTCGAGGGCATGAGCCCGGAGGAGCAGGAGGAGCTGCGCGCCATGATGACGCAGACGACCCTGCGCCGTGGCGAGACGCTCTTCAACGAGGGCGACAGCGGCGACCGCCTGTACGTCCTGCTGTCCGGCAAGATCAAGCTCGGTCACGCCTCTCCCGACGGCCGCGAGAACCTCCTCGCGGTCCTGGGCCCCGGCGAGATCGTCGGTGAGCTGACCCTGTTCGACCCGGGCCCGCGCTCGACCACCGCCACGGCCGTGGCCCCCACGGACCTGCTCTCGCTGGAGCACACCCAGCTCATGAGCTTCATCGAGACCCACCCCACGCTCGCCAAGGACATGCTGCGCGCCCTGGCCCAGCGTCTGCGCCGCACCAACACGGCCCTGGCCGACCTGGTCTTCTCCGACGTGCCCGGCCGCGTGGCCAAGGCCCTGCTCGACCTGGCCGACCGCTTCGGCTCGACCACCGAGGACGGCGTCCACGTCCCGCACGACCTCACTCAGGAGGAGCTCGCCCAGCTGGTCGGCGCCTCGCGCGAGACGGTCAACAAGTCCCTGGCCGAGTTCGTCTCCCGCGGCTGGATCCGCCTGGAGGGCCGCGCGGTCACGCTGCTGGACATCGACCGCCTGCGTCGTCGCGCTCGCTGAGCACGCCTGCGCCACCACGACGGCGCCGCCACCTTCTACGCGTTGGTGGCGGCGCCGTCGTCGATGCTGGATCCCGGGGCTCAGCCCTGCTTGGGGCGCTTGAGGTAGGCGACGAGGTTGTCCGAGCCCGTGGGGCCGGGCACGACCTGGACGAGCTCCCAGCCGTCAGCACCCCACTGATCGAGGATCTGCTTGGTGGCGTGCGTGAGCAGGGGAATGGTGGCGTACTCCCATGTAGTCATGGGCGCAGCCTACGGGCCCGCAAGGACGCCGACCAGTACTGACAGCCGTCAGACCGGCCGTGGCACGCTCAGCGCACCCTTGCCAGGATCCGGGGAGCGCGACGAGCGTGGATCTCGGCGATGAGCTCGTCGTCCTCGCGACGCAGCCAGGCACCCCAGTCCGTGACCTCGGGGAAACGACGCAGCAGAGCCCGACGCTCGCGCTCGGTCAGTCCGCCCCACACGCCGAAGGAGGACTCCGAGTCCAGGGCCTCCGCCAGGCACTCCATCCGCACCGGGCAGGAGAAGCACAGCGAGCGAGCGTCACGCTGCTCGGCGCCCTTGCCGAACAACTGATCTGGCTCGATGGTGGCGCAGGCTGCACGGACAGCCCATGTCTGGTCGGTCATCGTCTTCTCACAACCTTCCTTACAGCGAGCCGACGCCAGTGTCGGCCGCGTCACATAGTAACCGTATGTCACCTCCGGCGAATTGACCAAATCCACATCACCAGGCATCTCATTTACCGTGCACGAACGGTCTGGACGGTGTACACGCTCGCGCTCGCGGGCGACGTCGGCCAGGGTGGGACCGCCGCCATTGGGCCGCTGCCCAGACACTATCCAGGCCCTTCGCGTCGTGCCCCACAGCGCCATGAGCCCGCGGGCACGTACTCTGGACCCCATGTCGCAGTCCTCCTCGCGCGATCGCTCGCTCACGCCGGCCCAGGTCGTCTCGATGCTGCTGGTCTTCCTCCTGCTGTCCACAGCAGGAGGCATCGTGACCGCCGGCTTCGCCGCCCCCTTCATCGGCGCAGCCTCCGCGGTCACCAAGGCCTCACAGCAGCTCTTCGACGAGCTGCCCTCGGACTTCAACGTCCTGGAGCCCAGTCAGGTCTCCGTCATCAAGGCTGCGGACGGGACCGACCTGGCCCAGTTCTACGCCGAGAACCGCATCGTCGTCCCGTTGGACCAGATCTCGACGAATATGCAGAACGCGATCGTGGCCGTGGAGGACCAGCGCTTCTACCAGCACAAGGGCGTGGACCCCACCGGTATCGTGCGCGCCTTCGTCTCCAACGCCTCCGGAGGCTCACAGGGTGCCTCCACCCTGACCCAGCAGTACGTGCGTAACGTGCTCATCGAGGCCGGGCTCCAGAAGGACGACGCCGCAGCCATCCGTGCCGCCACCGAGACGACCTACGCCCGCAAGCTGCGCGAGATCAAGTACGCCCTGACCCTGGAGCAGGAGTACTCCAAGCAGCAGATCCTGGAGGGCTACCTCAACATCGCCGCCTTCGGCCCCTCCACCTACGGGGCGGAGGCCAGCTCGCGGCACTTCTTCTCTCACTCCGCCGCTGAGCTGTCCATCCCCGAGGCCGCGCTGCTGGCGGGCCTGACCAACGCTCCCGGTCTCTATGACCCGGTCACCCACCCAGACAAGGCCAAGAGCCGCATGGACTGGGTGCTGAAGAAGATGTACGAGGAGGAGTTCATCAGCAAGGAGGACTACGACCAGGCCGTCCAGGTCCAGATCGCTGACCTCCTCCACGTCACCAACTCGGTGGGTGGCTGCGCGGCTGCCGGATCGGCCGCCTACTTCTGCGAGTACGCCGTCTCCGAGATCGAGAACTCTGACCTGTACGGCGACGACGCCGCCTCCCGCCGCCAGCTGCTGCTGCGCGGAGGCCTGACCATCACCACGACGATGGACCCGGCCAAGCAGGCAGCTGCCGACGCTGCCGTCCAGGCCTACGTCCCCACCGGTGACCCCTCCAACGTCAAGGCCGCCCTGGTCTCGGTAGAGCCCGGAACCGGCCGCGTGCTGGCGATCGCCCAGAACACCAACTACGGCGACGCCACGCCCGAGGACCCCACGGCCACCCAGATCTCACTGGGCGTGGACGCCAACCACGGAGGCGTGGAGAACTCCAAAGGCACCTCCGGCTTCCAGCCCGGATCAACCTTCAAGGGGTTCGTCCTGGCTGAGTGGTACCAGGAAGGCCGCTCGGGCTACACGAGCTTCAACACCTCGCCTACTACCTTCCCCGCCTCCACGTGGAACATCTCCTGCAACCCCGGGGCAGCGGACACCTGGAAGGTGGGTAACGCCTCCCCCTCAGAAGGCGGCACGCACAACGTCATCGACTCCACCAGGATGTCGATCAACGTCGGCTACGCACGCATGACGGCGGCGATGGACATCTGCAACATCACCTCGCTAGCCGCCAAGATGGGCGTGACGACCAACTCCGGTGAGCCCCTGACGGCGGTTCCCTCGATCGCCCTGGGGTCCCAGGAGGTCACCGCGCTCCAGATGGCCAACGCCTACGCGACCTTCGCCGCCCACGGCGTGTACTGCAAGCCCATCGCCATCGACAAGATCCTCGACGCCGACGGCACCGAGATGAAGGTTCCCTCGGCCTCCTGCAGCCAGGTCATGACCGCCGAGGCGGCTGACCAGGTCAGTCTCACCCTCACCACGGTCCTTTCCTCGTCCGGAACAGGACGCGGAGCGATCCTGGCGGCCGGGCGCCCGGCCGCTGGCAAGACCGGGACGACCGACGACATGGACAACGCCTGGTTCGTCGGTTACACCCCCAGCCTGTCCGCGGCCGTGTGGCTCGGGCACTCGGACGGGTACTACGCCATGAACCGTCAGGTCATCGGCGGGCGCTACTACGCCACGATGTACGGCTCGGACGCCCCGGCGCCGCTGTGGAAGACCTATATGGACGCCGCTCTGGCCGGCGCGCCCGCCGAGCAGTTCAACCAGGTCAGCCTGGGTACCCCGCCCGCTCCGGAGCCGCAGGAGGAGCACGAGGAGTCCGAGACCACCGAGGAGGCCCCGGCCGCCGAGGAGGAGTACTACTACGAGGAGGACGGTGAGTAGCCAGGCGGGCGCTGGCCGAGGCGCCCGCCGTCTTCTCGGGCTCGGCACCGCCGCAGGCCTTGGACTGCTCGGCTACGCCCTGGTTGAGGCACGGATGCCCGTCCTGCGGCGTCGAAGCGTCCCCGTCCTGGCCCGTGGTCAGGAGCCGATCACGATCCTCCACCTGTCCGACTTGCACCTGACTGACCGCACCCAGGCGCGTGTGGACTGGGTACGAGGGCTGGCTGAGCTGCACCCCGACGTCGTCGTCAACACCGGGGACAACCTCTCCTTCGCCAGCGGGCTGCTCCCGCTCGGCCAGGCGCTGGAGCCCTTCCTCGGCCTGCCCGGCGCCTTCGTCATGGGCGACCACGACTACCGCTCGACGGTCTTCAAGCTGCCGACCCGCTACCTGCGCGCCGACCCGCGTAGCGCCGACTCACCCGAAGACGCCGAGGACGTCGAGGCTCTGCCCTGGCGAGCAGTCCGAGACCTGCAGGCCTCGGGAGGCTGGGCTGACCTGGGCAACGCGCGCGGGACCCTGGAGGTGCGTGGCCGGAGCATCGAGCTGGTGGGCGTGGATGACCCGCACGCGGACCGGGACGCCTACCCCGAGCCTGCTTCCTCGCCCGACGACGTCGTAGAGCCGGCGCGTAACCGCGAGGGCCGCCCGCTGCGGCTGGGCCTGACCCACGCCCCCTACCGCCGGGTGCTGGACGCCATGAGCCGGGACGACGTCGACCTAGCCATGGCCGGGCACACCCACGGCGGCCAGCTCTGCGTGCCCGGCTACGGGGCGCTGGTGACCAACTGCGACCTCGATGCCGCACGGGCCTCAGGGCTGTCTCGCTACCCGGGGCGGATGTCCGACCCTGCAGCGGCCGACCACATGTTCCTGCACGTGTCCGCAGGTCTGGGCACCAGCCCCTACACGCCGGTGCGCCTGGCCTGCCGGCCCGAGGCCACGTTGCTCAC
>NZ_DS999574.1:441002-453797 GCF_000159035.1 Actinomyces urogenitalis DSM 15434 | reverse complement strand
CGCGGGTGCGCGCTCGGGGCCGCGCAGCATCGCCGTCGGCCACCGCGAGGTGACCCACCCCTCAGTGCCTTGATTTCCCATGCCGGCTCTGGGGTCGATATAGTTTCCGCTGCACACGGGGTGTGGCGCAGTTTGGTAGCGCGCTTCGTTCGGGACGAAGAGGTCGTGGGTTCAAATCCCGCCACCCCGACGAGAAGCCCGGAATCTCAACACGTTGAGGTTCCGGGCTTAAGTTTTTCCGTCGCCTGGGGCCTGCAGCCGTCCGCACCCGCCTGGCTGCCCCCGCTTGCCCCCCAAATCCATCGCTTTAGGCCCTCAACAGTCGAACCCCATCCCCGCCACAACCAAACCGACTGTTCCCCACCTCAACCGACGGAGGTAGGCGGTAAGCGCCGCGGCTCGCCGGGAGCCAGCCCGGGCGGTTCCTCCCGTTAGACTTATTGCCTGATGAGTACGACGCCGACACCCAGGGGCTCCTTGGCACGTCGCCTCTGGACTTCCCCCGAGATCAGCCTCACCCTCGGTTCCACGATCTTGTTCGCCCTGTGGACCTGGCTCACCCTCTCCGGGCGCCTGACCTGGCTCGACCGGCTCCTGCGCCCGCCCTTCCTGCCCCCGCGATCGGTCCGCGGGCAGGTGGCCGAAGCCTTCTCCCTGCTCACCCACCCGGTCTTCACCCTCATCCTCATCGCCGCGGTCGCAGTCTTCTCCTACAAGGCCCGCATGCGCCGCCTGTCCCTGGCGCTGGCCGTAGCCGCCGCCGGACTGCCCGCCCAGGCGGTCCTGGCCTTCATGATCGACCGGCCGCGCCCCCACACCGCCTTCGCGGACTCCATCTCCCACTTTGGCGGGGCCTACCCGGCCAGCCACGTCACGGCCATGACGATCCTGGCGTGGGTACTGGTCACCCTGACCCGCGCCCACCGCCGCTCCACCTCGATCGTCGCCCGCTGGGCCGGCGTGGGTGTGGCCGCCGTCGTCCTCACCGCCGTGGCCCAGTGGACGATGGCCCTGATCCACATCTCCGACGCCGTCGGCGCCGTCCTGCTGGGTGTGGCGGTAGCCAACCTGGCACTGACGATCGGCGGCATGACCACGATCCTGTCCGGCTGGGCCCACCTGGGCCTGCCCGAGGGCAGCGCGGACAAGCGGGCAGCCGTCATCCTCAACCCCACCAAGTTCGATGACCTGTCCTTGCTACGACGCCGGGTCGAGGCCGAGGTCTTGGCCGCCGGCTGGCACCCCACGACCTGGCTGGAGACGACGCCGGAGGACCCTGGGCACGAGGCCGCACGCCGAGCGCTGGAGGCCGGGGTGGACCTCGTCATGGTGGCCGGCGGGGACGGCACCGTACGCGCCGTCTCCTCCGAGCTTGCCGGAACCGACACGCCCATGGCGCTCCTGCCCTCTGGCACCGGCAACCTGCTCGCCCGCAACCTTGGAGTCCCGCTGGACACCGACGCCGCACTGCGCCTGGCGCTCAACGGCCGCAGCCAGGCGATCGACGTCGTCCACGCCGTCAGCGACGCCGGCCAGGAGCGCTTCGTCGTCATGGCGGGCATGGGCCTGGACGCCCAGATCATGGAGGACACGAGCGACGATCTCAAGAAGGTCATCCGCTCCGGCGCCTACGCCGTGGCCGCCGTGCAGAACGCCGTGCCCGATCCCTTCACCATCACGGTCACCGTGGACGACGCCGAGCCGGTCGAGCACCAGGCCGTCATGGCCCTGCTCGGCAACGTCGGCACGATCACCGGCGGCATGACGCTCTTCCACGACGCCTCCCCCACCGACGCCCAGGTCGACCTGCTCATCGCCAGCCCGGACAAGGCCACTGACTGGGCCAAGCTCGGCGCCCAGGTCCTCACCGGCCGGGACATGTCCGGCTTCCCAACCACCAGCGGACACCACATCCTCATCGAGGCCGAGCGGGAGATCCCCTTCGAGCTCGACGGCGACACCGCCGGGAGCACCAGGCGCCTGGAGGTGGAGGTCGAGGCGGGGGCCCTACACGTCGTCGTCCCCTGACGCCCTGGACGCCGGCCGGCGCAATCCCCTCCGGTGACGCGACCAAGGACCTACACTGACCGGGCTGCCACCCCTCTGCCTGCAGGAGCCTGAATCGATGACCAACCTGGCCACGACACTGCGTTCGAGCGCCACGATCGCCCTGGGGCGTGGCGCACGCCTGGCCGCCCGTCTGCGCGGCGGTGGCTCAGGAGGGACGGCACTGCCGGGCCTGGTCGTCGAGCGCACCGACCCTGCCTTCCTGGGCCGGATGCTGGCCCAGCTGCCTCGCGGCGTCGTCGTGGTCTCGGGGACCAACGGCAAGACGACGACGACGAAGATGATCGTCCAGCTCCTACAGTCTCAGGGTCTGAAGGTCCTGACCAACAGGACCGGCTCCAACTTCATCCGTGGCGTGCTCGCCTCCCTGCTCACCGAGGTCGACTGGCGCGGGCGCGTGGACGCTGATATCGCCGTCCTCGAGCTCGACGAGGCCCACGCGGTGCGCTTCATCCAGCACGTACGCCCCCAGGCCACGCTCCTGCTCAACGTCATGCGCGACCAGCTCGACCGCTTCGGGGAGGTCGACTACACCGCCTCCCTCCTCCACCAGGTCGCTCAGGCCACCACCGGGGTGGTTGTCGTCAACCAGGACGACCCCCGTCTGGTCTCCCCCGACTTCCTTGACACGCTCTCGGCCCGCACCGCCTCCTTCGGCATCGGCCCCGCGCTGCGCTCGGTCTTCCTGTCCGACGACGAGCTCCACACCGCGCGCACGAGCCAGCCGACCGCCGCGCGACCGGGTGAGGCCGTCCCAGGGCCGATGAGCCCATCACACCCCACCGTCCTGCTGGAGAAGCTGCACGGGCAGGAGGTCACGCTCCAGGTACGGGGCGTGCGGCGCCGGGTCTCGATGACGATCCGCGGCGTGCACAACCAGCTCAATGCCTGCGCCGCCCTGGCCCTCACCCTGGAGATCCTCGGCCCCAAGGCAGATGTCTCCTCCGTCCTGGACGAGCTCAGCCGCGTCGAGCCCGCCTTCGGGCGTGGCGAGGTGGTGGAGCTGGACGGGCGCGAGGTCGAGCTGTCCCTGGTGAAGAACCCCGCCGGCTTCCGCATGGGACTGCTCACCGCCGCACAGGCCGAGGCCGAGACGGGCCCCGAGACCCTCATGGTCGCGATCAACGACGAGTACGCCGACGGCCGGGACATGTCCTGGCTGTGGGACGTGGAGTTCGCCGGCCTGCGTGAGGAGGGGGTCGCCGTCGTCACCGGCGTGCGCGCCTGGGACATGGCGCTGCGCCTGCGCTATGACGAGGTGCCGGTGGGTGCGGTGGAACCGGACCTGGCCAAGGCGCTTGAGGTGCTGCGCGCTGCCTCACGTCGCGACGGGCGCCGGATGCGTATCTTCACCAGCTACACCGCGATGCTGGCTCTGCGCCACCACCTGGGCGAGCTGACCGAGGTCGAGGAGGTCATGAAGTGACGCCCCCTATCATCTACCGCCACACCACCGACTCCGCCGCACGCGGACACATCCGCCTGCTCCAGCTCTACCCCCACGACATGAATATCTACGGCGACTGGGGGAACACGCTCGTCCTGGCCCGCCGCGCGCAGTGGCAGGGCTACGACGTCGAGCTGCTGACCTATGACCCCGGCGACGAGCTGCCCGAGGACGTCCACCTCGTGGTCGGAGGCGGCGGGCAGGACTCAGGCCAGGCCCGGATCAAGGACGACCTCGCCCAGCGCGCCGGCGAGCTGCGCGCCTGGGCCACCGACGGCGTCCCGATGCTCGTCATCTGCGGCCTCTACCAGCTCTTCGGACACCGCTTCGTCACCTCCTCGGGCACCGAGATCCCAGGGGTGTCGATCCTGGACGCGCAGACGGTCGCCGGCCCCAAGCGCCTCATCGGCAACATCACCCTGGACACCGAGGAGTTCGGGACGGTGGTCGGCTACGAGAACCACTCGGGGCTCACCACGCTGGGCCCGGCGGCACGCCCCTTCGGCACGGTGCGCAGCGGTGACGGCAACAACGGCTCTGACGGCCTGGAGGGCGGGCGCATCCACCACGTCATCGGTACCTACCTGCACGGCTCCTTGCTTCCCAAGAACCCGGCGGTGGCCGACTGGCTGCTGGCGCGCGCCGTCGAGCACGCCGGAGGGACCTGGGAGCCCGGGCCCTTCAACGACCCGGTCGAGGCGTGGGCAGCGCAGGCCCGCAGGGTCGCTGCGTCCCGACCACGCTGAGTCAAGAGGCCACGAACGGGAGGATCTCGTGCCAACTCCGGACTTCATCGTGTCCCTGCGTGCCAAGATCGGGCACGACCAGTTGTGGCTGCCCGGCGTGAGCGTGGTCGTCACCGACCCGGAAGGACGCGTCCTGCTGGGCAGGCGCTCGGACACGGGGCTGTGGGCCGTGGTCTCCGGCATCCCCGAACCCGGCGAGCAGCCGGCCGTCGCCGCCTTGCGCGAGTGTGAGGAGGAGACCGGCGTCGTCCCCGAGATCCTGGGCGTCATCGCCGTTGAGGCGGAGAAGCCCTCTCAGTTCCCCAACGGCGACCGCTGCGTGTTCATGTCGATCGACTTCGTCGCGCGGGTCGATGCCGCTGGCGCCGCGGCCAGCCGCGTGGGGGACGAGGAGTCGACGGCGGTGGGCTGGTTTGACCCTGGCTGCCTGCCCGAGCCGATCGCGGACTCCGCACGGCGTCGGATCGCGGCCGCGCAGGCCTGGCTGGCCAACCCGGCAGCCGGCGCGCATTTCCACCTGTGAGGCCCGTGCCGCGCCGGTGTGCGTGAACCCGCTCTCAGCACCCTCTCCAGAGGACTCTTGTCCTTTATGGACGAGTGTTATAAGGCTAACCTTGGTCGGCGACGCGGGGGTACCGTAGCCCACGTCCCGACAGAAGGACCCTGAGATGAGCACCACCACCACGGAGCCGACGCCCCTGTCGCTCCTGCGACGCGGCCAGCGAGGCCGCGTCACCGCCGTCACCGAGGAGCGAGGTTCCCAGCTCGCCCGGCGACTGGTTGACCTCGGCCTGGAACCCGGCCGCGAGGTCCTCGTGGGCCGCCGGGCTCCGCTCGGGGACCCCACCACCTACACGGTCGCCGACTACTGCCTCAGCCTGCGCCGTCGCGAGGCCGCTCTGGTCATGGTGGAGGTGCTCGCATGAGTGCCCCGGCTGCCTCGACCACCTCCTGTCACGACGACGGCGCCACCTGCCACTGCGGGGCCGCCTCGGACCACGTCCACACCGGCGCGGACCGCATCGCCCTGACCGGCTCACCCAACGCCGGCAAGACCTCCATCTACAACGCCCTGACGGGCCTGCGCGCCAAGACCGGCAACTACCCCGGCGTCACGGTGGCCCGCGCCGTCGGTACCTGCCAGCTCACCGCCCGCGAGGCCGGGATGACGGGTGAAGAGGCTCCGCGTCGGGTCCCGGTGACGATCGAGGACCTGCCCGGCGCCTACTCCCTGGAGCCCATCAGCCCAGACGAGCAGGTCGTGCTCGACGTGCTCACCGGTCACCTGGGCAAGCAGGAGGCACCGGACGCGCTCGTCGTCGTCATCGACGCCACCACCCTGTCCCGCTCCCTGGGGTTGGCTGCCCAGGCCCTCGCCCTCGGCCTGCCCACCTGCCTGGCCGTCACCATGACCGACGAGCTGACCCGCCGCGGCGGGCGCCTCGACGTCGAGGCGCTTGGCCGCGCCATCGGCGTGCCTGCCGTGCGCGTCATCGGCAACCGCTCAGTGGGCATCGCCCAGCTGCGCGAGGCGATCGGTTCGTGGCGCAGCTGGGAGCGCGTGCCCTTCGCCCCGCCGACCAGCGGGGCAGAGCGGCTGAGCTGGAGCGAGTCCGTGCTGGAGGCGGCTGACTACATCCCACCCAGCGAGGACCGACGCACCGCGGCGGTCGACCGGGTCCTGCTGCACCCGGTGTGGGGCACGCTCGTGTTCCTCACGGTCATGTACCTCTTCTTCCAGGCGATCTTCACCTGGGCCGCCCCCTTCCAGGACGCGATCGAGTCCAGCTTCGGCTGGCTGGGGACGCAGGTCCACACCTGGCTCGACGCCCCGGCACCGATACTGGCCGGGCTGCTGGGAGACGGCATCATCGGCGGCGTGGGCGGGGTCCTCACCTTCATCCCGCAGATCGTCATCATGTTCACCCTCATCGCCCTCATGGAGGGCGTGGGGTACATGGCACGAGCCGCCTTCCTCATGGACCGGGTCATGGCCTCGGCAGGGCTGGAGGGACGCGCCTTCGTAGCACTGCTGTCCTCCTTCGCCTGCGCAATTCCCGGTGTCATGGCCACACGTACCCTGCCCAGCGCCAAGGACCGCCTGGCCACGATGCTGGCCGCCCCGATGATGACCTGCTCGGCGCGGCTGCCGGTCTACATCATCATGATCTCCCTGCTCGTGGGTCCCGAGGACCGCATCGGTCCCTTCGGGGCACGCGGGACGATCATGTTCATCCTCTACCTGGCCGGGGCGGTGGCCGCGATGACGGCGGCCTGGGTGGTCAAGAAGCTCACCGACCGCGGCGGGGTACTGCTGCCCTTCTACATGGAGATGCCTCCCTACCGCCTCCCGCGCGCCCGGACGGTCGGCGTCATGGTCTGGGACGCGGCCAAGGGCTTTGTCAAGAAGGCGGGAACGATCATCCTGACGGCCACCATCATCATCTGGGTGCTGCTCAACGTTCCGCTGCGCTCGGAGGCCGAGTTCGACTCCTACTGCACTGCCTCCGCCGAGTGCTCTGCGGTGGCCCAGGCGGTGGAGTCCCCGGCCTCCTCCACGGTGGTGGGTGAGGACGGCGAGGTAGTCACGGACGCTGAGGAGCTGTCCACGCTCTACGACGCCCAGCGCACCAGCTACGTCATGGACCACTCCTGGGGCGCCGCCGTCGGCCGCTTCGTGGAGCCGGTCTTCGAGCCGCTGGGTTTTGAGTGGCGAGTCAACGTCGCTGTGCTCTCCTCGCTGGCGGCGCGCGAGACCTTCGTGGCCACGCTCGGTCAGATCGGTGCGGCCTCGGACCCAGAGGCGCCTACCGCGCAGCTTGAGGCCATGACCTACCAGCGGGACACGCTCACCAACTCGGCTGGCGAGCAGGTCTTCAACCCCGCCACGATCGCCGCGATCCTTGCCTTCTTCGTCTTCGCCATGCAGTGCATGGCCACGGCGGGCACGATCCGGCGTGAGACAGGAACCTGGAAGTGGGCGGCGATCGCCTACGGCTACCTGTTCGCACTTGCTTGGGTAGCCGGGGCGCTAGTGCACGCCCTCGTCGCCGCGCTCATGTGACGCCGGTTCCCGCAGTCACCGTCACGCAGCAAGGAGCAGCTAGCCGTGCCCGTGGTCCCTACCCACCCGGTGACGACGCCGGACCCTGCGGTCCTGCGCTGGGTGGTGCCTGACGGTCTGCTCCCCTTCACCGGGTCGGTGGCCCGCGCCCCGCGCATGCTCCAGGCGCTGCTCGACGACGGCGTCCTGGCCGGCCTCGAGGTGGTGCCCGGCGCGGTGCTCACTCTCCTAGCCCCTGGGCGCATCTGGAGCGAGGCAGGGTCGGCTGTACGGTCGGCGCTCGTTGACGCGCTGGGGATCCCCGGCTCGTGGGAGGCTGCGCCCGGCGCCGTCGGGGTCGGACCGGACGAGGTGCTGGAGGCAGCCGCCCGAGAGATCGCGGAGGGACCGGTCGGCCAGATCGCACGTGCCCACGGTGGCAGCTTCACGGTCCAGCGCGTCGCGGACGGCGTCGTCAAGGTCGCGCTGGAGGGCGCGTGCCAGGACTGCCCGGCCGCCGTCGTCACCATGCACGCACGCTTCGAGCACCTGCTGCGCCGCCGCTGCCCGTGGCTGGTGAGCGTGCGCGAGGCGTGCTGACCCCAGCCGCGATAGCACCTCAGAACACAGGACGGCCCCTGCACCACACGGACAAGGTCGTACCAGGGTTCCTGGTCGTCCGCGTGAGGCCGGGGCCGTCCCGCTGGGAGGGTGAGCCTGGGGCTCAGGAGCGAGGCTGACGCTCGGCCCACTCGGCCGGGCTCACGCGCACGCCGGTGTAGAAGGGCGTGTCCTCGCGCACGTGCAGGCGCGCCTCGGTGTAGCGCTGGTGGTGGATGACACCCTCCAGGCGGTCGAGGGTGTCCGCCTCGAAGCCGAGGATCCACTCGTAGTCGCTCAGGCCCATCGTGGACAGGGTGGAGCCCTTGACGTCGGGGTACTTGGAGAAGCCGTTGCGCCCGTGGTCCTTCATGATCCGTGCCCGCTCCTCAGCCGGCAGGAGATACCAGTCGTAGGACCGCACGAAGGGGTAGACCATGAGCCAGTCACGCGGCACCACGCCACCGAAGCAGGCGGGGATGTGCATGCGGTTGAACTCGGCAGGGGTGTGCAGGCCCATGCAGGACCACACGGGCTCCAGGTAGCGCCCCAGCGCGCTGGCGCGCAGGCGGTGGTTGGCGTCCTGCAGCTTCTCGGGGTCGTCGTCGAGCCACCACACGAGCAGGTCGGCGTCAGAGCGGAAGCCGGAGACGTCGTACCAGCCGCGGGTGGTCACCTCGGACTGGTCGACGTAGTACTGCGACTCCCCGACCAGGCGGCGACGCGTGTCCTCCAGCGGCGGCAGCGGCTGGGTGAGGCGGAAGACCGCGTAGAGGGCGTAGTGGTTCTTATTGTTGACCTCGTCGACGTCGATGTGCCGGGCGTCGCGCGGGTCGTGCTGGTAGTGGCCGTGGGACTCGGAGCCTCCGGCGGTCGCGGCCGGGGTGGTCTGGTCAGTCATGGTGGACTCCCTCGTTGGTGGTGGGGCTGGTGGTTGGTCTGGGTGGACGGTGGCGGGCTCAGTCCTGCCCGTGCGGGCCTCCGGGGCGGGCGTGGGGACGACGCCGCACCCCGGGGCGGCAGCAGACGTCCGGGCAGACAGTGTGGAAGGGCCCGGTGCCGGTGGTCGAGTCCGGCTCTACCTCCTCACCACGGGCGACGGCGGCCCGCTCCACAAGGATATCGGCCAGCGAGGAGATGAAGGCCGGGTGCGTGCCCGCGGTCGCCGCCCGGACGTAGGGCAGATGGAGGCGCTCGGCGGTCTCGCGGGCCTCGGTGTCCAGGTCGAAGACGACCTCCATGTGGTCCGCCACGAAGCCAATCGGCGCGACGACGACGCCCGCGGGCACCGCCACCGCTGTCCCGTCGGTCAGGCGCCCGGCTGCCAGGGCCTCCAGGTGGTCGTTGACATCCGGCTCCAGCCAGCGGGCCTGGGGCGGGCCCGAGCGCGAGCAGTAGACCAGGTCCGTCTGCGGGTCCTCTGCCATTCCTAGGCGCTCTCGCACCTGCGGCAGGAGAACCTCGGCAAGGCGCCGGTGCTGCTCGACGTAGGAGATCTCGGTGGACAGGTCCGGCGCCACGCCCGGCTCAGCCACGGCTGGGCTCACGCCCGCTGCCCGCTCCGCGGCATGCGGGCTGGAGTCCTCCTCCATGCCGAGCGGCACCGAGTGGGTGACCAGCACGAGACGGACCCCTGCGGCGTCTACCCCCCGGTCCTCAAGCTGGCGGTAGGCGTCAACGATCGCGTCGACGTTAGCCTCCAGCATGCCGGGGGTGTTGTAGAAGGGACGGGTCTTGTCCACCGCGAGCTCAACCGGCGCGCCTCCGGCTCCACCAACCCGAGCAGCGGCGTCAACCTCCCAGCCCTGGCCGGTCTCGCCGTCGGCTCCTGCGGCCAGGAGGGCGAGCGCAGCGGCCGTGTCCTCGCGGTACTGGCGGCAGCCGGAGTAGGAGCCGTAGGCGGAGGTGGTCATCGTCAGCACGTGGCGTGCACCGGCGTCGGCCAGCGAGCGCATGGCCTCGGAGACGAAGGGATGCCAGTTGCGGTTGCCGATGGCCACAGGCACGCGCGAGCCGCGCCGGGCGAGCTCAGCACGCAGGGCCTCCAGCATCTCGGCGTTGCGCGCGTTGATCGGCGAGACGCCCTCGAAGCGCCCGTAGTGCCCGGAGACCTCCAGGAGGCGGGAGTCAGGCACGCCGCGTCCGGCCGTGGCGTTGCGCATGAAGGGCAGGACGTCGTCGGGGCCCATGGGGCCGCCGTAGGACAGGATGAGGACCGCGTCGTAGGGAGCCAGCGGGTCGGGCGACGCCGGCGCGCTCGCCTGCCGTCCTGCGCTCGCGGCGGTGTGGGTGGGGGCGGTCGACTCAGGCATAGGACCTCTCCATCTGGGTGGGGTGGTGCCAGGCAGAGGCACCCTCGGTGACGTGGACCGGGCAGGTGGCCGGGGCCTGGGTGCCGGCGAGCAGGGCGCTGGTGACCTCGGGGCCCAGCAGCATCGGCAACGCCGCCAGGTACTCCTCATCCCGGCCCGCCTCGCCAGCCTGCCGGGCGGCGACGCTGGGGTGGTGGAGCAGCCGGGCGGCCAGGCGACGCAGCGCGCGTGCGGCGTCGTCGGCCTCAACCATGCCGTCACGCACGCGCAGGCGAGCGACCTCGCGCTCAACCATCTCCTCCACATGCGTGCGCAGCTCGGTGATGACCGGGTCCATGCGGCGCCCACCAGCCAGGCGGGTGAAGGCGGCCACCTCCTCCTCCACGATCGCACGGGCGGCCTCCACCTGCGCGGCCTCGGCCTCGGGCACGGCCCGCTGGACGCTGGGGAGGTCGATGAGCAGCACACCCGGCAGGCTGCCCACCGCTTCCTCGACGTCACGCGTGAGCGCCAGGTCAAGGATGACGAGCGGACGCTCAGGCGGCTCGGCAGGCGAGCGAGGGTCCTCGTGGCGGTCCAGAAGGGCCGGTTCGGTGGGCTGACGCAGCCGGGCAGCCGGCTCGACCAGCTCACGGGTGAGCACCGGGGCGCCGAGCCCACGGCAGGTGACCACGAGATCGGCCAGCTCCAGGGCGGCTGGCAGTGTCTCCTCAGTGACGACACGCAGGTGGTGACCGTCAGCAAAGGCGCGGGCGCGGTCGGAGCGGGAGTAGACCTCCAGGTCGGACACGCCTCGCTCACGCAGCGCGGTGACGGTGGCCCCAGCGTAGGCCCCGGTGCCCACCAGCAGGACCCGGGCCCCCTCCAGGGCCGGGAGCTGGCGTGCCGCCAGGTCCAGGCCGACGGCAACGACGCTGCGGCCATTGCCGCTCAGCCCAGTGGAGCAGGCCAGGCGCCGGGAGGTGGTGGAGGCGTGCTCGACGGCGCGAGCCAGCGGCCCGGTGAGCGTGCCGTCCTCATGGGCCAGGATCATGGCGCGGCGCAGCTGGCCGGCGATCTCGCGCTCACCGACCACCATGGACTCCAGGCCTGCGGCGGTGGCAAAGAGCTGGGCGACGGCGTCCACGCCGTGCCACGAGCGCAGCGTGAGAGCGTCCAGCCCGGCACGCTCGGCCAGGAAGGAGGCGACGACGGCGCTCAGCCAGTCATCTGCCTCGTGGCCCATGGCCTGGGAAGGCGCGGGCGCGTCCAGCAGGATGGCCAGGCGGTTGCAGGTTCCCAGGACGACGACGCCCTCGACCCCAGGCACAGCGGCCTGAAGGTCTGGACCCAGGTGCGCCACAACGCCACCCAGTCGGGCGACGAGGTCAAGCCCGTGGGTTCGATGATCAGCAGACAGAAGATGAAGCACAGCAGGGTGTATTGAAGCATCTGGACAAAGAACAGGCACAATGGGAGCAGACATCACCAGGAAATATGCGGACAAGGCGTCATTTTCCGTGACCCACACGGCGTCAGCATCCACGTTTTCCCTCAGATGACGCCGTTTTTCTCCGTCTCTTAGATGACATCAGCCTAGATTGGACACGTCGATGGTTTTCCTCCCGGAATATCACGCGAAGTCATCTTCCGTCGTTTTAAGGACTATTCCGTGAGTACCTCTGCACACAATTCCCACGGCCCGGCTCCCTCCCTCCTGCAGGCGCTGGGCGGCTACCAGCCAGGGCGCACACCGGTGTGGTTCATGCGTCAGGCAGGCCGCTCACTGCCCGAGTACCGCGCGATGCGCGCCGAGGTCGGCCTGGAGATGCTGGAGGTCTGTCTGCGCCCCGAGCTCGCAGCCGAGGCGACCCTGCAGCCGGTACGCCGTCACGGCGTAGACGCAGCGGTCTTCTTCTCCGACATCATGGTGCCGCTGCGCCTGGCCGGGGTCGGGGTACGGATCGAGCCGGGCGTGGGGCCCGTCATCGACCGGCCCGTGCGCACGCGCCAGGACGTGGAGGAGCTCGTCTCGCACCACTACGGCGAGGATGAGCACGCAGCCGGGGTGGACGCGGTGTCCCAGGGCGTGCGCGCCGTCGTCGCCGAGCTGGGCACGCCCGAGCAGGCTGGCCCCGCCCAGCCGCTCAGCCCCCGCGGTCGGCGGCTGAGCGAGCGAGAAGTGGCGGGACTCGCCCACTCGCGTGGCAAGAGCGGCTGGACCCCGGTCATCGGCTTCGGTGGGGCCCCCTTCACCCTGGCCGCCTACCTGGTGGAGGGGCGCCCCTCGCGTGACCATCTGGCGGCCCGCACGCTCATGCACGCTGACCCCGAGGCGTGGCACGCCCTCATGACCTGGTGCGCCGAGGTCACCGGCCAGTTCATCGCGACCCAGGTCGAGGCCGGCGCCTCAGCCGCCCAGCTCTTCGACTCCTGGGCCGGCTCCTTGGCACCCGCGGACTACCGCCGCGCCGTCGCCCCCTACTCGGCGCAGGCGCTGGAGCGCGCCGGCCAGGCCGTCTCCTCCGCCACCGGCTCCAGCGTGCCGCTTATCCACTTCGGCACCGGCACCGCGCGGATCCTGACTGAGATGCGCCGGGC
>NZ_DS999574.1:435067-440122 GCF_000159035.1 Actinomyces urogenitalis DSM 15434 | reverse complement strand
GAGCGTCGGCGCGCCCGGCACCGAGCCGGACAGGCCACGGACGTGACCACCCTGGGCGGCCTGACGGCCCTGACCGACGCCCTGCGCGAGGCCGTCACCACCGCCGGCGGACAGGTACGCACCCGCAGCGGTGCCCAGAGCCTGCGGCCGGCCTCCGCAGCTCCCGGTTCCTGGGACCTGGAGGTCGCGCCGACCGGACGAGGAGCCACGCCGTCGGCCGAGCCCGTGCCGACCGGGCCGGGCGAGGTCGTGCGCACGAGCCGGCTCGTCCTGGCCTGCTCAGCCGGTGCTGCCCAGCGGCTCCTGGCCGGCACCACGGTCGACGCCTCGATCGAGGTCCCGGTGGGATCCCCGATCGCGCGGGTCATGCTCGTGGTGCGCAGTGAGGAGCTTGACGCCGCCCCGGTGGGCTCCGGGCTGCTCGTGGCGCCGCTGTCCCCTGGGCAGGTGGAGACCTCCTGCCCCGTCGGCGCCAAGGCCCTGTCCCACCTCAGCGTCAAGTGGCCCTGGATCGGGGAGCAGCTGACCGCGCTGCACGGCCCTCACGTCCACGCCCTGCGCCTGTCCTACGGCCGCCCCGGCGAGCCGCGCCCCGAGATCAGCCTGGACCAGGCGCTGGAGGATGCCACGGTGCTCACCGGCCTGACCTCGCCGCTGCGGCGCGAGGACGTCATCGCCCACATGACCGTGCGCTGGGACGGGACCCTGCCGCCGGTCACCCCCGCCTACCGCGAGCGCACCGCCCGGCTCGTCGGCGACGTCGCCACCCTGCCCGGTCTGGCCGTCACCGGAGCCTGGGTGGCGGGAACGGGGATCGCCGCCGTGGTCGAGCACGCCCGCGCGCAGGCTGCTCGCCTGTCCGGCCCACCCGGGCAGGAGTCCGCGCAGGCAAGCCCCGCCTTGCCCGCAGCGGGTAACGTCGCTCAGGCCGACGGCGCCGCGCCGTCCTCCCTCCACCCCGACCAGGAGCAGGCATGAGCACCGTCCGACTAGGCACCCGCGGATCAGCCCTGGCACTGACCCAGTCCGGGCTCGTCGCCCGGATGCTGGAGCAGGCCGCGGCCCTGGCGGGGCAGGAGCTCCACGTCGAGCTCGTGCCCGTGCGCACGCGCGGGGACGTCGACCCCACGGCACTGTCCCAGCTCGGTGGGGTCGGGGTCTTCGCTACCGCACTGCGTGAGGCCCTTCTGGCCGGCGAGTGCGACCTGGCCGTCCACTCCTACAAGGACCTGCCCACCGCGGCGGTGCCGGGCCTACGGATCGCCGCTGTGCCGGCCCGCGAGGACCCGCGCGACGTCCTGTGCACCCGCGCCGCCACCCTGGGCCTTCATGACCTGCCTGCCGGCGCCCGCGTGGGCACCGGTTCTCCCCGGCGCTCCGCCCAGCTGCTCGCTCAGCGCCCGGACCTGACGATCGTGCCGATCCGCGGCAACGTCCCCACGAGGCTGGCGCGCGTGGTGGGCTCCGTGGTCAGTGCCGACGGCCCCATGGGGGCTACCGCTGAGCCGGACCTGGACGCCGCGATCCTGGCCCTGTCCGGGATGAGGCGGCTGGGCCTGGAGGACTACGCCAGTCAGCCGTTGGCCGCACGCTGTGGCGCCCGCTCCCAGGTCGAGGTGCAGGGCATCCCCGACGGCGGCTCCGCTGCCGGGTCCCCTGCCACGACCGAGCCGTGGATGCTCCCAGCCGCGGCCCAGGGGGCGCTCGCCGTCGAGACACGAGACCGCGTCTCCTGCGAGCTGCCCGTCCTCACGGTGGCGCTCGCCCTGGTCGACGACCCAGTGACCCGTGCCTGCGCTGACGCCGAGCGCTCCCTCATGCGCTGCCTCGCCGCGGGCTGCGCCGCACCTGTGGGCGCACTGGCCCGCCCCCTCGACGTAGCCGGCGAGCCTGCTGCAGGCCGTGACCTGCCCACCGAGCCCGGTACTGCCTTGGAACCCGGCCCTGACCAGGCGCCCGCCATCTGCCTGGAGGCCCTCGTGGCCTCGCTCGACGGCACCCAGCTGCGCCGCGCCAGCGCCACCGGGACGCTGGAGGAGGCCGAGGACCTGGGGCGCTGCGTCGCCGAGCGGCTCCTGGCCGACGGCGCCGCCCAGATCACGGACCTGCAGGCCTCCAAGGGCAGTCCCGGAGCAGGCAGCACCGGCCCGCAGGCCGCCGCGAAGGGGACCGACCGTCGATGACCGCCTCGGTGACCACCCCACCTGCCGGGAGCACACCGCCAGACCCTACTCACAGCGCGGCTCAGCCACTGGCCGGCCGTCGCGTGCTCCTGGGCCGCTCACGCCCCGCTGACCCCTTCGCCCGGGTCCTGCGTGAGGCCGGGGCCGAGGTTGACACCCTGGCCCTGACGGTGACGAGCCCGGGCACGCCTGAGGAAGTCGAACGAGCTCACGCGCTCATCAGCTCCGGGTGGCCGCAGTGGGTCGTGGTCACCAGCGCCCAGACCCTTGAGGTCCTTGACCTCTCCCGGCTCGGCACCTCGGAGGAGGCCAACGGTGGTGCCGTGCGGGGCGACAGCCAGGACGGTGTCTCGGCCCGATCCTGCGAGGACGGATGCCTGCTCCTGCCACCCACCCGCCTGGCCGCCGTCGGACCACGTACGGCCCATGCCCTGGCGGCCGTCACCGGCCGCCAGCCCGACGTCGTCGGAGGCTCGGACGCCGAGGCGCTGGCCCAGGCCCTGGAGGAGGCCGGGGTGGGACCCGGCACGCGGGTCCTGCTGCCGCAGTCAGCCCTCGCCCGCCCGGTCCTGGCCGAGCGGTTGGAGGATCTGGGCGCACAGGTTCAGCGTGCCGCTGTCTACACCACCGTCACGGCTCCTGCCTCCTGCCTGCCCCCGGCCTTCGCGACGCACTGGCGCGGTGGCGCCTGGGACGCCGTCGTCCTCACTGCTGGCTCCGCGGCCCGGGCCCTGACCGAGCTGGCAGGACCAGCTCCGGCCAGCACCGTCGTCGTCACCCTCGGCCGCCCCAGCCAGCTGGCCGCGCAGGCGGCAGGGCTCAAGGTCGCGGCGCTCGCCCCGACCCCGACGGCTGAGGGTGTCCTCAAGGCCCTCTGCCAGGTGCTGGAGCGGCAGGCCCCACCACCCTGAGCCGGCCAGCTGGCCCTGCCTGACCTCCTGCCCGTCCTCATCCACCCCCACGACTCACCAAGGACTCCCCATGACCGACTCCTCCACCTCCCCCGCCACCGACTTCCTCTCCTCCCGCGGCGTCCCGGCCCCCCAGGCACCCACCGTGCGCCCGCGGCGACTGCGCACCACGCCCGCGATGCGCGGGCTCGTGACTGAGACCCGCGTGAGCCCGGCCCAGCTCATCTACCCGGCCTTCGTGCGCGAGGGGATCAGCGAGCCCCAGGCCATCGCGGCGATGCCCGGGCAGTACCAGCACACCCTGGACTCTCTTCGTCGCGAGGCCGTGGCGCTGGTGGAGGCCGGCGTGGGCTCGATCGACCTGTTCGGCGTGCCCGAGGTGCGCGACGCCGCCGGCACCCAGGCCTGGGCGGAGGACGGCATCCTCAACCGAGGGATCGCCGCCGTGCGCAAGGAGGTGGGAGACGCGCTCGTCGTGTGTGCGGACACCTGCCTGGACGAGTTCACCGATCACGGGCACTGCGGCCTGGTACGCGGGCAGGAGGCGGGACACCGGGCAGGCGAGGTAGACAACGACGCCACCCTCGCCCTCTACCAGGCCATGGCCGTCTCCCAGGCGGAGGCCGGCGCCCACATGGTCTCCCCCTCGGGCATGATGGACGGCCAGGTCGCAGCGATCCGCCAGGCCCTGGACGCCACCGGACACGAGGACGTGGCCATCATGGCCTACTCCGCCAAGTACGCCTCGGCCTACTTCGGGCCCTTCCGCGAGGCCGTGGGCTCCACGCTCAAGGGCGACCGGCGCACCTACCAGCAGGACCCGGCCAACCGCCGCGAAGGGCTTCGCGAGGCCATGCTGGACGTGGCTGAGGGCGCCGACATCGTCATGGTCAAGCCCGCCGGCCCCTACCTTGACGTCCTGGCCGACGTCGCCTCCTCCTCCCCGGTGCCGGTGGCCGCCTACCAGGTCTCGGGCGAGTACGCGATGGTCGAGGCCGCGGCCGCCCAGGGCTGGATCGACCGCAAGCGCGTCATCATGGAGGCGGTCACCGGCATCGTGCGTGCCGGGGCCGACACTGTCCTGACCTACTGGGCTCGCGAGGTCGCCCGGCTGCTGGCCCGCTGAGCCTAGCCTCCTGCGCCCTGACGGCGAGCAGCGCAGACAGCGCGTCCACCGCCGTTGTCCCTTATCCCACCGACTCCTGCCACCAAACGGAAGGTCCCGACCATGACCACCAACCAGCAGCTCTTCGACGACGCCCGCGCCCTCATCCCCGGCGGCGTGGACTCCCCTGTGCGCGCCTTCGGCTCCGTGGGCGGGGCGCCGGTCTTCATTGACCACGCGGCCGGCGCGCGGGTCACCAGCGCCGAGGGACGCGAGTACGTCGACCTCGTGGGCTCGTGGGGACCGGCGCTGCTGGGGCACTCCCACCCGGCCGTCGTGGCCGCGGTACAGGAGGCTGCGGCCAAGGGGCTGTCCTTCGGGGCTCCCACCGAGACTGAGACCCTGCTGGCGCGCGAGGTGCGAGGCCGCGTGCCAGCAGCCGAGCGAGTGCGCTTCGTGTCCACCGGGACCGAGGCCACGATGACCGCCATCCGGCTGGCGCGTGGGTTCACCGGGCGCGACCTCGTGGTCAAGTTCGCCGGTTGCTACCACGGGCACTCCGACGGCCTGCTGTCAGCCGCGGGCTCCGGTGTGGCCACGGGTGGGCTGCCCGGCAGCGCTGGCGTGCCGGCCGCTATCGCTTCCCAGACGATCGTGCTGCCCTATAACGACGTCGATGCGCTGCGCGAGTGCTTCGCCGCGCGCGGGGAAGAGATCGCCGCCGTCATCACCGAGCCGGCGCCGGCGAATATGGGCATCGTGCCGCCTGCCCCTGGCTTCAACGCCGCGATCCGGGAGGTGAGCGCAGCCCACGGCGCGCTCATGATCGCTGACGAGGTCCTCTCCGGCTTCCGCG
>NZ_DS999574.1:426814-434636 GCF_000159035.1 Actinomyces urogenitalis DSM 15434 | reverse complement strand
CATGGAGATGCTGGCGCCCCTGGGGCCGGTGTACCAGGCGGGGACGTTGTCCGGTAACCCGCTAGCCACCGCCGCAGGCCTGCTCACGCTCCAGCTGGCCAACGACGCCGTCTACGCCACGGTGGCGCGCCGTTCCCAGCAGATCGGGGAGGTCATCAGCCAGGCGCTCTCCGCTGAGGGCGTGGCGCACCGGGTCCAGCGCTCGGGATCCCTGTTCTCCGTCATGTTCGGGACCGAGGCGGCCGAGCACGGTGTGCGGGACTATGACCAGGCGCGCGCTCAGGAGACCTTCCGTTTCGCCCCCTTCTTCCACGCCTTCCTGGAGGCCGGCGTGGCGCTGCCGCCGAGCGTCTTCGAGGCCTACTTCGTCTCCGCCGCCCACGGCGAGGCCGAGCTGGAGCGGATTGCTGAGGCTGCGCCGTCGGCCGCCCGCGCTGCGGCCCAGGCCAAGGCGCCGGCGCAGGAGTAGCGGCTCCGACCCCCTACTCCTCCACCGACCACGTGCGCCACGTCCGACCATCGCATTCGCGCACATACCGTGGTCGGTGGCGGATCGGGTGGTCGGTGGACACATAGGTGGTCGGCCAGGGCTCAATCAGGGCAGGCCCTGATATCGGGGCTGCGTGGCAGAGCCCAGACTGGAGCCATGACACAGCAGTACCCCTCCTCCGCCGCGACCGCCGCCCCCAGCTTCTCCGAGCGCCTCGAGAGCTGGCGGACCCACCTCCCCCACCGTTCCCGTCGCCGCCTCATCGGCGGAGTGTGCGGGGGCCTGGCCGAGGCATGGGGCGTGGCCCCCACCGTGGTCCGCCTGGGGGCTCTCCTGGCCGCGCTCCTGCCCGGGCCGATGTGGGTCGCCTACGCCGCCGCCTGGGTCCTCATGCCCGAGGCCGACTGACCGCGCCGAGGCCCGCTGCCTCACAGCGTGGCGAGAGCGGCCTCGTAGGCCCGGACGTCAACCTCAGCGAAGGCGCAGATGACGATCCTCAGCGTCGAGTCCGGGTGCCGGTCCAGCCATCGGCCGATCGTGTCAAGGACCAGCGGCGCCGCCTCCTGCTTGGGGTAGCCAAAGACCCCGGTGGACACCGAGCACAGGCCGACGCTGTCGAGCCCGGCGCCCTCGGCCGCGTCCAGGACGCTGCGGTAGCACGAGGCGAGCAGGTCGCGGTGCTCCTGGGTCACTCCGTGGGTGACGATCGGCCCGACGGTGTGGATCACGTGGGCAGCCGGCAGGTGGTAACCGCCAGTGACCAGCGCGCGCCCGGTCTCCTCGGGGCGGCCCTCGCGAGAGTCCATGTAGCGCGCGCACTCCGCCCGCAGCCCAGGGCCGGCCGCCGCGTGCAGGACGTTGTCGATGCAGCGGTGGCCGGGCACGAAGCACCCGAGCATCGCCGAGTTCGCGGCGTTGACGACGCCGCCCGCACGCAGCGTCGTCAGGTCGCCTCTCCACAGGGCCACCTGGGTCCCGAGCCGGCCGGAGACGCCGTGCGTCGCCACCAGGGTCGGCACGGTGAGCGCGTCAGGACTGCCTGCTGAGGCCACTCGCTCACGGCTGCGCGCAGCCAGGAAGTCATCGAGCTCGCGGGCGACGGCGTCGTCAATCGGGGCAGGAGCGCGCACGGTGAGCAGCGCGTCCAGATAGGCGCGCATCGAGCGCGGCGTCATCCGCGCCAGCTGGGCGTCACTGGACTGGGTGACGAGATCGCCCGCCGTGACCTGCCGCGCGAAGTAGCGCGTGAGGCGGGTCAGGCGGGCGAGCTCGTCAGCTGGGGTCATAGGACCAGACTAGGCAGTGCGCCAGGTCTGGGCACGCACTCACTCAGCGGCGTAGTTCTGGGAGGCGAGGAACCAGGCCTGCTGCTCCAGCTTGAGGGCGATGTCCTCGATGATGCCCGAGGACATCGGGTCAGTCTCGTCGACGACCTTGTGGATCTCACGCAGGGTGGTCACGGTCGCGTTGATCGCCGAGACGGCGTAGTCGACGGCGTCGGAAACGATGACGAGCTCGGCCGGAGCGGCCGGAAGGCTGGAGTCAGCCACCGCGGCGGGTCGGCCGTCCGGGACCGCGTTGAGGGCGCGCATGCGCTCGGCGATCTCGTCGGAGGCCGCACGGGCGATGTCAACGACGACGTCGAGGTTGAGGTGGATGGAGCGGAAGCCCTGGCCCACGACGTTCCAGTGGACCTGCTTGCCGACGAGGCTGAGGGCGGTGACGTCGGTCAGGGCGCGCTGGAAGGCTTCACGCAGCTCAGGGGTGGCCGTGAAGGTGGGCAGGACAGCGGGGGCAGTGACGTTCTTGGTGCTCATGGCTCCTACTTTACATCAGCGTCAATCAAAAATACAGGAGTTGATAACTGTCTCTTAGAAGGTGGGATCCTCTCCCAGCCCCCCTCGACCGGGCGCTCAGCCCTCAGCCTGCTCGCCAGCCTGCTGAGCGGCGATCTTGGCCTTGACCTCATCCATATCGAGCTCCCGCGCCTGAGTGATCAGCGCGTCCAGAGCCTTCGCGGGCAGGGCGCCGGCCTCACGGTAGATCAGGACGTCGTCACGGAAGACCATGAGGGTCGGGATCGAGGTGATACCCAGCGCTCCAGCCAGCGCCTGCTCAGCCTCGGTGTCCACCTTGGCGAAGGTCAGGTCCGGGTTGGCCTCGGAGGCCTTGTCGAAGATCGGGCCAAACTGGCGGCAGGGACCGCACCAGGAGGCCCAGAAGTCGACCAGGGTGATGCCCTCGCCGCGGACCGTCTCGTTGAACTGCTCGCCGGTGATGTTGATCGTGGCCATGGTGGCTCCTTAGGTCGTGAACGGCACCGCGACAGGCGATGCCCGGCTGCTGCCAACACCCACGCTAACCGATAGCACCGCCTATGTATTCCTCCCTCTCAATCAGTCTTCACTCATGGAAATGATCCTCCGCCACGACAACCTGGTCCAGGCCGTCCAGGACGCGATGTGGCAGCCGGTCTATCCGGGCTGAGCACCGAGCTGACAGACTGCAGCCCATGCCGGACCCGCAGCAGCCCACCCTCCCCCCCACGCCCGCGCGCCAGCGAGTCATCGGGCTCGACGTCGCCCGCGCCCTCGCGCTGATCGGGATGGTCAGCGCCCACCTCCTGGCGACGGGAGGCCCTGCCCTCACGGTGACGGACGGCTTTCCCTCTGCCCTGTTCGCCGTCCTGGCCGGGATCTCTCTCGCTCTCATGTCCGATCGCGGCGTGAGGGTGGGAGGGGCGGCGCTAGCCACGAGCCGTCACAGCCTCCTGGTGCGCGGCCTCGTCCTCATCCTCCTTCACCAGGTACTGACGGCGGTCAACGGCCCGATTCAGGTGGTGCTGGAGGCCTTCGGCATGGCCTACCTGGCCATGGCCTGGATGCCGCGGTGGCGCACCCGGACGCTGTGGCTCGCCCTGGCGGTGCTGGCGCTGGCCTCCGGCACCATCCACGCCGTCATCCTCACCTTCTACCCGCCGGTGCCCGCGGTCCTGGACTACCCCTACCCGCTGCTGGGCTGGATGACCTACATGAGCGTCGGTCTGCTCCTCCACCGGCTGGTCCTGCACTCACCCCGACGCCAGGTGGCGCTCCTGGCGCTGTGCGCGCCGGTGGCCGTGGCCGGGACGCTGGTGCGCGAGCACACCGCGCTCGGCCTGCCATCGCTGCTGGAGACGCAGGGAGGTATCCGCGGTGTCCTCTGCCTCATCGGCGACCCCACCTCCCACTCCGCAGGCCTGGCGGACCTGGTGACGACGACGGCGGGCTCACTGGCCGTCATCTGCCTGTGCCTGCTGCTCTTCCGCCATCAGGCGTGGTGGTCCTTCCCCCTGCAGGCCATGGGCTCAATGTCCCTGACCGTCTACGTCGCACACGTCGCCTCCGCAGGACCCGTCATGGCCCGCTCCACTCTGCCCTCCTACCCGCTGCTGGGATGGGCCACGATCGTCCTGGCTCTCGTGCTGCCCACGCTCCTTCGCCTGCGCTGGCGCCGCGGCCCGCTGGAGGAGCTCATGCGGCGCCTGACCCGCATCGCCACCAACCCGGCTCTGCCACCCCGTTCCTTCCATCACAGGTAACGGACAGGTTCTTTACGCTGAGCCAACCTCCGGGCTGACAGCCTCGGCTGCGTGCTACAGAGACAGTCACCTACCTCACCACCGTCCACGCGTCCGAGCGACGCCGCAGCCCGCCAGCCTCAGGTGCTGGGCCACGGGGCCGCGGTGCCCTCACGCCCACGCATCATCGGCCTGGACATCGCTCGGGCCCTGGCGCTGGCAGGGATGGTCAGCGCCCACCTCATCTCGATCGACGGACCGGTCGCGATGCTCACCAGCGGCTTCCCGGCGGGCTTGTTCGCCCTCCTGGCAGGCACCTCGCTGGCGCTGATGTCTGAGCGCGGGGTCGCCCGCGGTGGAACCACCTTGGCCCGCAGCCGCCACAGCCTCATCGTACGCGGCGTCCTGCTCGTGGCCGCGCCCGTCACCGCCACCGGGATCGTCCTGCGTGAGCGCGTCCAGGTGGGTTACCCCCCGGCGAGTCAGCGAGCCTGAGCTCCCTGCTGCCCGTGGCTCTCGGCCCCGGCGCCCACACAGGCGGCCTGGCTGACGTGGTGATGACGACGGCGGGAAGCCTGAGCGTCGTGTGCCTGTGCCTGCTGCTCTTCCGCCACCAGACCTGGTGGTCCTTCCCCCTGCAGGCCATGGGCTCAATGTCCCTGACCGTCTACACCGCCCACATCCTCACCGCCGGGCCCACGCTGTCCGCCCGCGGGCTGGGCACCTACCCGGCGCCGGGATACGCCACCGTGGCCTTCGCACTGGTCCTGCCCACGCTCCTTCGCCTGACCTGGAGCCGCGGCCCGCTGGAGGAGCTCATGCGGCGCCTGACCCGCATCGCCACCAACCCCGAGCTCCCACCGCGGCAGGTCAACCACCGCGCGCGCTCGTGACCCTCCCGTCCCGCCAACGCATCCAGGACGCGCACCAGGCTGCACGCCCACCTCGACCTCCCTGGCCCCGACGAGGCCAGAGCATTGAAAGGAACACCATGACCCGTACCCGCACGATGACGGCCACGGCCCTGCTGGCGCTGCTCGCCCTGGCACCGGTCAGCAGCGCCCAAGCGCTGGAGAGCCCTCACATGGCCCCGGACAACGCCGAGTCCGCCACGGTGGTGTCAGAGAAGATCACGGACAAGGGCCAGTTCGGCGACTGCACCGGCACGGCGATCGCGCCGCAGTGGGTGCTCACGGCCCGGCACTGCGTCGAAGCGGCCGAGGGTGCCAAGGCCTCGGGCGCGGTGAGGGTCGGCAACGGGGATAACACCCGCGAGATCCCCATCGACCGGTGGGAAGTGGCTCCCGGAGGGGACGTGGCTCTCATGCACACCACCGAGGACATGGGGTTGAGCCACTACGCGGAGATTGACGACCAGGCGTGCTACTCCGGCCAGGCCACCGCCTACGGCTGGTCGCCGTCAGGCAGCGGCAAGGGCAAGCAGCTGCCGGTCGCCAACGCGACGATCACCGGCAAGAGCCAGTACAACCTCTATGAGGGCGCGCCCGGCATCAAGGCCCAGATGGAGGAGGGCGCAGCGATCCAGGGAGGCGACTCCGGAGGCCCGCTCTTCTACGAGGGCAAGGTCACCGGCGTCGTCACCGCCAGCATCAACCCTGTGGCGGACGCTGCGGCAGGAAAGAGCGGGGACGGAGCGCTGCCTGACAGCGACGTCGACGTCAAGCAGACGCGCGACGCGGTCTACAGCCCTGTCGCCGACCAGAAGGAGTGGATCACCAAGACGATCTCGGGGCAGGAGTCGGCTTCCACGGCACAGGGTTCGTCCTCCGAGGCATCCTCCTGCACGTCTATCAGCCCCGCCGTGCTCATCGGCGGCGCGGTCGTCGCCGGCCTGGGTGGTGCAGCAGTGACCGGGCTGTTCCTACGGCGCGGACAGCGCGCGGCCCAGTAGCCACCGGTGGGCAGGCACGTGCCACTGAGCCTGCCCGCCGGGTCCGGGCCCGTCGACCCACCAGAGCCCGGACACGGACGCGTCGGGGGCGTGCGCAGTGATGAGACTGCGCACGCCCCCGACTCCTGTCAGATCAGGAACGCGCCTGGCCCAGCTCGGCGGCCACCAGCTCAGCGATCTGGACGGCGTTGAGGGCCGCCCCCTTGCGCAGGTTGTCTCCGACGGCGAACAGCGAGATGCCATGGCCCTCGTCCCACGCCTGGTCCGCGCGCACGCGGCCCACGAAGGTGCCGTCGCGGCCGGCACCCTTGAGGGGGCTCGGCACCTCCTCGTAGGTGACGCCGGGGGCCTGGCGCAGCAGCTCGATGGCGCGCTCGGCGCTGATCTCCCGCTCGAACTCGGCCGAGACGCTTACTCCGTGACCGGAGAAGACCGGGATACGCACGCAGGTGCCGGAGACCTTGAGATCGGGGATCCCAAGGATCTTGCGCGACTCGTTGCGCAGCTTCTGCTCCTCATCGGTCTCCCGCGAGCCGTCGCCGGCGTCGTTGCCCGCCCAGGCGACGGCGTTGAAGGCGATGGTGTCCACGTAGACGCTCGGCTCCGGGAAGGTCACGGCTCGCCCGTCCAGCGCCAGGCCCTCCAGGTCGCCTCCCTGCTCGACGACGGTGCGCACCTGGCCGGCCAGCTCGGCCACGCCTGCGCGTCCCGAGCCGGAGACGGCCTGATAGGTCGAGGCGATGAGGCGCTTGAGTCCGGCCTCGTCGTGCAGGACCTTGAGGGCCGGCATGATGGCCATGGTGGTGCAGTTGGGGTTGGCGATAATGCCCTTGGGGCGCACGCGCGCAGCCTCGGGGTTGACCTCGCTGACCACGAGCGGGACCTGCGGGTCCTTGCGCCATGCGGAGGAGTTGTCCACCACGACGGCGCCGGCGGCGGCGAACCTCGGGGCGTACTCCTTGGAGGCGGCGCCCCCTGCGGAGAAGATGGCGACGTCGATCCCGGCCAGGTCCGCCGTCGCCACGTCCTCGACCTGGACACGGGCTCCGCGGAACTCCACCACCTGCCCGGCTGAACGAGCCGAGGAGAAGAAGCGAACCGAGCGGGCCGGGAAGTCACGCTCGTCCAGCATGGCGCGCATGACGCGCCCGACCTGACCGGTGGCGCCAACGACCGCGACGCACACGCCGTCGGCCGGGCCGACGTACTCGTTGACGACCTCAGACACTGTCTGCGAGCTCATGGGGTTACCTCACCTTCCGGTTCCGCCGTAGACAACCGCCTCGGCGGTCGACGCATCGAGGCCGAAGGCAGAGTGGACAGCGCGCACGGCCTCGTCGAGCACGGAGTCGTCGACCACGACCGAGATACGGATCTCGGAGGTGGAGATCATGTGGATGTTGACCCCGGCCTCGCTCAGCGCGCTAAAGAGCTTGGCCGAGACCCCCGGGTGAGAGCGCATGCCGGCGCCCACGAGGGAGAGCTTGCCGATGTCAGGGTTGAAGTGCAGGGAGCGGAAGCCGAGCTCCCCCTGAGCGGCCTCCAGGGCAGCGCGAGCGTCCGCCGAGTCGCCGTCGGGGCAGGTGAAGGAGATGTTCGTCAGGCCCGTGCCCTCGGCGGAGACGTCCTGGACGATCATGTCGATATTGGCGTCCGTACCCGCGACGATGGCGAAGATCCTGGCGGCGGCGCCGGGAACGTCCGGCACGCCCACGAGTGTGATCTTGTCCTGGCTGCGGTCGTGGGCGATACCGGAGATGACGGGAGCTTCCACGTTGTCCTCCTTTGCGGACGGGCGGGGGCGGGCCTTGGCGCGGGTCTGGATGGCGCGAGAGTGGGCGGCGCCGACGTTCGAGGCGTC
>NZ_DS999574.1:421439-426537 GCF_000159035.1 Actinomyces urogenitalis DSM 15434 | reverse complement strand
TGAGTCGGGCTGTGCGTGCGGTGCGGGCTGCGCGGCCTCGGTGTCCGCCTCGACGACGGCGTTGAGGCGCTCGGCCACGGCCGGCGGGATAAAGCCACCCTCGCGGCGGCCGTCATAGATCCAGGTGCCGGTCTTGTCTGAGAAGGACGAGCGCACGTGGATCGGTACGCCGAAGCGGCGGGCGTACTCCACCGCGCGCAGGTGGAGGATCTTGGCGCCGTTGGCCGCCATCTCCAGCGTCTCTTCGCTGGTGATGGACTCAATGCGCCGGGCCGTGGGGACGATCCGGGGGTCGGCGGTGAACAGGCCGTCGACGTCAGTGTAGATCTCGCACACGTCAGCGTTGAGGGCGGCTGCCAGGGCGACGGCGGTGGTGTCCGAGCCGCCACGGCCGAGCGTGGTGACGTCCTCGACCTCGTTGATGCCCTGGAAACCGGCGACGATGGCGACGGCGCCCATCTGGATGGCGCGGGCCACGCGCTCGGGCAGAACTCCCACGATCGAGGCCTTGCCGTACTTGGAGTCCGTCAGCACGCCGGCCTGGGCGCCGGTGTAGGCACGGGCCGGCACGCCCAGCTCACCCACGGCCATGGCCAGCAGCGCCATGGAGATGCGCTCGCCGGCAGACAGGAGAATGTCCATCTCACGAGCGGGTGCCTCAGTGGTCAGGGCGTCGGCCATGTCGAGCAGGTCGTCGGTCGTGTCACCCATGGCGGAGACCACGACGACGACCGTGTTGCCGGCGTTACGCGTGGCGACGATGCGCCGGGCGACGCGTCGCATCGCCTCGACGTCACTGACTGACGAGCCGCCGTACTTCTGCACGACCAGTGCCATGTGCTACTCCCGTGGTTCCACCGCCGACACACCGTGGCCGCGCTCGTGACAGGCGGCCTCGCAGGTCTCGCAGATCGCTCAGTGCGGGCAGCCCACCTCAGCGTGGCTGCAGGTCAGCATACGGCGTGTCCAGGAAGTGGGCCGCCCCAGTCCTCCATGCTGAGACAGTCAACCTGGCAACGACGTTCAGATCACAGATACTCCTAGGACCGCTCCTGCTAGCCTGCGTGCCATGGAGCTGATTGAGGTCGACAGAGCGTAACCGCGCCGCTCGCTGCTGAGCCTGCGCACCCGCCTGTCTACGAGCCCACCTCTCACCCACCCCCTGGCGAGCCTGGCCTCATGACGCCCTTGCGCCGTCATCCTTGCCGGCCACGCCCGCTGTGGGGCCCGCACAGAAAGCACCTGTCATGCCACAGCATCCTTCTCACCCGCGCTCTCACGCCCCGTTCGCCGGCCCTGCATCCTCACGCGCTGCCGTCACCCTTGACGCCCTCACCTTCGCCTGGCCCGACGGCGAGACCGCGCTGTCCGCCGTCTCCGGCACCTTCCCCGTGGGCCGCTCCGGCCTCATTGGTCGCAACGGCTCAGGCAAGTCCACCCTCCTGCGACTGATTGCCGGAGAGCTGGCGCCCACCTCGGGGCGGGTGGGCACCGAGGGAGAGGTCGCCTACCTGCCCCAGACCCTCACCCTGGAGCAGGAGACCACGATCGCTGACCTGCTCGGCATCGCACCGGTGCTCGCCGCGATCCGCGCCGTGGAGGCCGGGGATGCCAGCACCGAGCACTTCGAGGCCATCGGCGAGGACTGGGACATCGAGGCCCGCGCAGACCAGGCCCTCAGCCTCATCGGGTTCTCAGCCGCTGACCTCGGCCGCCGCGTCGCCACGCTCAGCGGCGGGGAGGCCATGCTCGTAGCCATCACCGGCCTGCGCCTGCGCGGCGCCGAGGTCACGCTCCTGGACGAGCCGACCAACAACCTGGACCGCCCCACCCGCCAGCGCGTGGCTGAGATGGTGGACTCCTGGCCGGGCACGCTCGTCGTTGTCAGCCACGACCTAGAGCTGCTGGAGCATATGGAGCACACCGTCGAGCTCTACGACGGCGAGCTGACTACCTTTGGCGGGCCCTACTCGGCCTGGAAGGAGCACCACGAGGCCGAGCAGGCGGCGGCCCAGCAGGCCGCCCGCAACGCCAAGCAGGCCCTCAAGGTGGAGAAACGCCAACGAGTGGAGACCGAAACCAAGCTCGCACGCCGTGCCCGCACCGCCAGGAAGGCGGCGCGCGACGGCGGGGTAGCCCGGATCGTGGCCGGGAACCTGCAGCGCAACGCCCAGGTCTCCGCGGCCGGGCTGCGCTCCACCATGGACTCCAAGGTGGCTGCCGCCCATGCCGCTCTGGACGCGGCCGACGCCCGGGTGCGCGACGAGGAGGCGATCCACCTGGAGCTGCCTGAGCTTGAGCTGCCCCGCGGCAGGCGGCTGCTGGAGATCTGCGCCGAGGAAGGCGACGTCGTCATCCAGGGACCTGAGCGCGTGGCGCTGACTGGGCCGAACGGGTCAGGAAAGACCGCCCTGCTACGCCAGCTCCTGTCTGGCGAGCAGGCTGCCTCGGGACGCCCACACGGTCGCCTGCTCACCGAGAAGGTGGGCTACCTTCCCCAGCGCCTGGACAACCTGGAGCGGTCGGCCAGCGTCATGGACAACGTCCGGACCGTCGCGCCCGGCACACCGTCAGGCACGATCCGCAACCGGCTGGCTCGGTTGCTGCTGCGTGGCGACGCCGTCGACCGCCCGGTGTCCACCCTCTCGGGCGGTGAGCGCTTCCGCGCGTGCCTGGCCATGCTCCTCCTGGCCGACCCACCCGCTGAGCTGCTCATCCTGGACGAGCCGACGAACAACCTCGACATCGCCAGCGTTGAGCAGCTGGTCCAGGCGCTCGCCGCCTATCGCGGGGCGCTGCTGGTGGTCAGCCACGACGAGGTCTTCCTCAGCCGGCTCGGGATCCAGACCCGTCTGGAGCTGGACGGACGCGGCCGCCTGCACCGCCGGCACTGAGGCGGGCCGCCCTCGGGCCTGCGCCTACCAACACCGGCGCAGGCCCGAGGCCGCTCCGCGCCCGGATCGGGCTCGTGGAGCCCTGGCACAGGTCAGCCACGAGGCCAGTGCCTCCTTCTCCCGAGCGGTCGATGTCCAGTTCACCGGCAGGCTGCCCGCCGGCACCTGCACCAAGAGAACCTCAGCCCTCGACCCGGCGGCGACCCTCGAAGGCTCGCCCGAGGGTGACCTCGTCGGCGTACTCCAGGTCGCTGCCCACCGGCAGGCCCGAGGCCAGCCGTGAGACCGGGACCTCCATGGTGCGCAGCATACGGGTGAGGTAGGCGGCGGTCGCTTCTCCCACGACGTCGGGGTCGGTGGCGAGGATGACTTCCTCAACATCTCCTCCCAGCCGCGCCAAGAGCTCTCGCACGCGCAGGTCATCTGGACCAACACCGTTGATCGGGTCGATCGCACCACCGAGCACGTGGTAAAGGCCGCGGTACTCCCGCGTGCGCTCAATGGCGACGACGTCCTTGGGCTCCTCGACCACGCAGATGACCCGCTGGTCCCGACGAGGGTCGCGGCAGATCGCGCACTGCTCGGACTCGGCGATGTTGCCGCAGGTCTCGCAGAAGCGCACCCGCGCCTTGACGGCCCGTAGGGCCTCGATGAGGCGCTCGACGCTGGAGGAGTCGGCAGACAGGACGTGGAAGGCCAGACGCTGGGCGGACTTGGGGCCGATGCCAGGAAGCTGGCCGAACTCGTCAATGAGGTCCTGGACGGCTCCTTCGTAGACCGCTGGCATCTCAGTACTCCTCCGGGTTCACGATGATCTCCTCCAGGACGGTGGCGCCCAGCAGGCGCTTGACGACCTCCAGGCCAACCACCCCGGCCTCCTCGGCGTCCTCGTCATCCTCACTGGGGACGTCATCCTCCAGGGAGACTGTCCGTAGCTCGGCCGATCCTGGGGGCGGAGCCTCTCCCCGCGCGGCGGCCCGCGCGGCCGCCATGGCAGCAGACACTGAGGCGGAGGAGCCCCGCGAGCCCCGGACGGTCCCCCACGCCTCCCCTGGCCCGTCCGGGTCACCCGGTTCCTCAGGCAGCGGGACGCCGTCGGAGAAGGTTGGTGTGGCCGGGCTGGCCGCCCCTGCAGGCTGAGCGCCGGCCGAGGGGGCTCCAGGCGCTTGATCACTCGGTCCGAGCGACGACGAGGCCCCGCCGGGAATCTCCGGCAGGGCATGAAGGCGGTGGACGGTGGCGAGACGAGGTTCCTCCTCCGTCTGCTCCTCTGGTGGTGAGGATCCTGCCGGGCGGGAGGAGCCTGGGTCCGCTACCGGGTGCGGGGAGGAGACCGTCGCGGGCGTCACCTTCTCGCGAGCCGGATCTCCCGGGGCAGCGACCGCGGCCCGCGGAGTCTGCGGGGAATGGGGGGACTGAGGCAGCGGACGGTCAGGTCCGGGCTCCGCGGCTCGTGTGGTCTCCGCCGTCTCCTGGGGGCGCGGCGGCTGAGACGCCACGGGTGACTCACTCTGTGAGGAGGCAGGTGGTGAGGAAGTAGAGGAAGCGGGTGGGGCGTCCTCATGGCGCGCTCGCCCGATCGGCGCCACCTCTCCCCATCCCACGGGCTCCGGCTCTGCGGGAGCCTGTGCTGGTGAGGGCGCCGCCTGGGCGCTCGGGACGTTGCGAGCCGGTCCCGCCGGCGCCGCGCCGCCACCGTGTGTGCCGGGAGCGGGCGCGCTCGGGCCGCTCGGGCCGTCTCCACCGGAGGGACCGGAGGGACCTGCGGACGGCCCGTCCGGGCCGACGAGGACCGCGTGAACCTCAACCTGCAGCCCCAAGGCCTGGTGAATCGCCTCAGCCAGGACCTGGGCATGACCGCCGTTCTCAAAGGCGTTGACAAGTCCGGGCGCCGTGAAGAGCACCTGGAAGACGCCACGTGCGAGCGCCCCTGGCTGAGCGTGCTGCTCCACCAGCGCCCAGGTGGCGCGGCGCGTGCGCTTGGCCGAGTCCAGGACCTCCGCCCACCGGGTGCGGATCATCTCTGCCTCAGCAGCCTCGGGAACCGAGGAACGTGGCGCGGAGGAGGAAGCCGGTGCTACGGACGCTGCCACCGGGGCACTCGCTACTGCCGGCGCACTAGGAGCCGCCGGCGCACTAGGGGTCCCCGGCGCAGCGGAAGCGGGTGCCGGTGACGCGGGTGACGCGGAGGGAGGGGCCTCCTG
>NZ_DS999574.1:400848-421118 GCF_000159035.1 Actinomyces urogenitalis DSM 15434 | reverse complement strand
CCGCGGGCTGCGGAGACTGAACCTGCTGCGAGGGCACGAGCAGACGTGCCATGAGCAGCTCCAGCTGCAGGCGGGGAGAGGTGGCGCCCACCATCTGGGTCAGCGCCTGCGCCGTCATGTCCGCGTAGCGTGACAACGCTCCTGAGCCCAGGGTGCGAGCCTGGACCTCCATACGCTCCAGCTCGTCTGCTGGCAGGGAGCCGAGCGCCGGTCCTGCCTCAGCCCCGGCCAGGGCGATCACCAGAAGGTCTCTCAGGCGCTGGAGCAGGTCCTCGACGAAGCGACGGGGATCGTGACCGGAGGCGATCACTCGGTCCACCACCCGGAAGACTCCGGCGCCATCGGCCCCGGCGATCGCGTCCACGCACTGATCGAGCATGGTGGTGTCCGTGTAGCCCAGCAGGGCGACGGCACGCTGGTAGTCCACCTCGCCGTCGACCGCACCGCCGATGAGCTGATCCATGACGGACAGCGTGTCTCGCACGCTTCCACCGCCAGCGCGGGTGACCAGAGGGAAGACCCCAGGGCCCACCTGCACGCCCTCAGCCTGGCACAGGTGCGCCAGATACCCATCCAGGATGTCCGGCGGCACGAGCCGGAAGGGGTAGTGGTGGGTCCGCGAGCGGATGGTGCCGATGACCTTCTCAGGCTCAGTGGTGGCGAAGATGAACTTCACGTGAGCCGGCGGCTCCTCCACCAGCTTGAGCAGGGCGTTGAAGCCCTGCGGGGTGACCATGTGCGCCTCGTCGAGGATGAAGATCTTGAAGCGGTCACGCGCCGGGGCGAAGGAGGCACGCTCACGCAGGTCACGAGCGTCGTCAACACCGTTGTGGCTGGCGGCGTCGATCTCCACGACGTCCAGGCTTCCGGGGCCACCGGTGGCCAGGTCCCGGCATGAGGGACAGATGCCGCACGGGGTGTCCGTGGGGAACTGCTCGCAGTTCAGGCAGCGAGCCAGGATGCGGGCCGAGGTGGTCTTGCCGCAGCCACGCGGACCGGAGAAGAGGTAGGCATGCGTGACGCGGTCCGCACGCAAGGCCGCCATGAGCGGGGCAGTCACGTGCTCCTGCCCGATGACGTCCTGGAAGGTGTCTGGGCGGTAGCGGCGGTACAGAGCGGTGGTCACGGTCCGACTCTAAACGGGACCACCGACACGATGCGACGCTCTCAGAGATCGAGCACCGCCACAGAGACGTCAGGACCCCCCGTGCACCCGTCAGAGCCCGCTTACCCTTGCTACCTTCCGGTCCTGGGGGATTCACTGGATGACGCCGCACGAGGGGCCGGAAGACAGTGTACCTGACGCGCGCGACTGCTCATCCCCAGGCCGTGCCCGCCCCTGGCACACATGAGGTCAGCACGCGGTCGTGACCGATGCCACCGTCACGGGCTGGCACCAGCAGGCAGCGTTCCGATATATTCCATTCCCGTTGCACGTACTGTCGCTCCACCGTCAGTACGTGGGACACCTGGAGGATTCGCCTAGTGGCCTATGGCGCACGCTTGGAAAGCGTGTTGGGTGCAAGCCCTCGGGGGTTCGAATCCCCCATCCTCCGCGAGCAGACCCCGGGATCGTTGAGATTCCGGGGTTTTTCGTTGCTACGGCGCGGTTTGGTGCCTGTCGGCCAGTTCGCACAAGTGTTCAGAAGTAGTCACTAGACGTCACTCAAATAGACACTATGTAGACACAAGCCCGGCCAGTGTCTATGTGGGAGGACGACATGAGCGAGGTTCCCAGCCCTAAGCAACCCAGGGCGAAGCGACGCCCGGCGAGAGCCAAGAAGGACCTTCCGGCGGGCATCGCCATGCACCGGGCAGCGGGTAGGGACGGACAGCCTGACAGGTGGCGCTACCGGGTCCGCCTGCAGTGGGAGGGCAGGCAGGTGTCTATCGGCCTGTTCGACACACTCACGGACGCCAAGGCGGCCAGGGACAGGGCAGCGGGCGAGATCGCCTCACGCACCTTCGTACCACCCTACCAGCGTCGTGCTGAGGCCAGGAAGAAGGCTGAGGAGGAGAGGCTGCAGGCGGTGACCGTCGAACAGTGGTCGCAGCAGTGGCTCAAGCGCCTGCAGTCCGGGCAGACACGTAACGGGAAGGCCCGCAGCTCCGGCACGATCACCTCCTACCGGTCAACGCTCAACGCGCACGTCCTGCCCGCCCTGGGTCACGTGAGGCTCGCTGACGTGACCCGTAAGGACGTTGACGGGCTGCTAGCCACGGTCGCGGACCAGTCGGGGGCGTGGAACAACGTGCTCCGTACCGTGCGAGCCATGTTCGGGGAGGCTATCAGGGCTGAGGTTGGCGGGGTCGAGGTGAACCCTGTGCGTGCTCCCGAGAAACCGGTGAGGCTGTCCGAGGAGGGTAGGACGCTGGAGCCTGAGCAGGTCGCAGCACTGGCCAGGGCGATGCCGGACGGGCTGGGTCTGACGGTGCTCCTGGCTGCGTGGTGCGCCCTGCGTCAGGGGGAGGTGCTTGGTCTGCAGCGCCGGGACGTGAAGGGCCTAGGCAAGGACGGTGAGGCTGTGCTGCAGGTGCGTAGGCAGTGGAACTCCAAGACGCACCCTCCGACGTACACGCTGCCTAAGGAGGAGAAGGTCCGTGATGTGGCAATCCCCCCGACACTGGTTCCGCTGCTTGCTGAGCACCTGAAGGGGATGAGGGACAAGGACGGGCAGGCTCCGTTGTTCCGCTCGCCGCGCTGGCCGAAGCAACCCTTGTCTCACCAGGCACTGACGCGGGCGTGGGACGAGGCTCGCCGTCAGGTTGTGCCGGGGTTCCGGTTCCATGACCTGCGCGGGGTGGGGCTGTCGTACTTCTCGGAGTCGGGGGCGACGGTCGAGGAGACGATGACGCGCGGGGGCCACTCGGACGTGAAGGCGGCTATGCGCTACCAGCACGCCCGGATGAGGCGGCAGCAGGCGTTGGCGGCGGCGCTTCCCGTGGTGGTCTGAGGGGGCGGGCTCCGAAGGTGGCGAAGGTGGCGAAGGTGGCAAAGGTGGCACGGTTATAGAGGGCTGCCACCTTCTGCCACCTTCGGGGGCCGAAGTGGTTCCGATGGTTTCCTAGGTCAAGAAGTTTTGTGATGTGGAACACTGTATATAGACCACGAAAGACCCACAACAACCATCATTGACCTCAGAAAAAAGGCATTGAATCTCTCGCGAAACATTCGCACCACCTATGTCTCGCGGAAACATGTAGATGCCGGACATCGAGGTGTGCGCTTACCCTTGTGCCACGAGATCGCACAGACGTTCGACAACGCTCATACACGTTCTCCGGCATCCAGACATAGAGAGAGCGGGCCCACGGCCACCAAGTCGCCTCGAGGTGCTGCAACACCTTCCGGCGACGGCACAGGACCCGCCCACTCGCCCCTCCCGCTCAAGGAAAGGCAGACGACATCATGGCACGCCAGGCAGCGCCACGTCACCGTGAGACCCGCCCAGGGTCCCCTAGTTCCCTCCCCGTCCTGACCTCCAACCTGTGTCAGATGATCTCCCCGGCCCAGGCCGCCCGCGTCCTCGGGGTCTCCTACTCCACGATCCGCCGCATGGTCGCCTCCGGGCAGCTGCGTGCTTACAGGTACGGGGATCGGCTGATCCGTATCGACCCGGCGGACCTGGACAAGGCTCGCCGCCCGGTGACCGCGCTGACTGAGGCTGCGTGATTGGCCCGTGGTCGGTGGCGTCCGGCCTCACCGTGGGGTGGGGTCGTTAGGCGGGGCGTATCTGTCGCAGGGCATCGTTAGGATTGGCGGTGATGGACGTGGACGAGCAGACGAAGCGCAAGCTTCTCGCAGACCTGAGGGCTTCTGCGAGAGAGATTGCGCGCGCCAAGTCCAGGCGCAAGGAGGCTGTTCAGGCTGCGTTAGATGCTGGCCTGCCGCGCCAAGAGATCGCGGACGCCTTGGGGATGCATCGAAACTCTGTGTACGCAATCACGCGTTCAGAGTAGAAGCCTCTTGCACAAGAGAATGTGCATCCCCTACAGTAGGACTTGCACAAATTATTGTGCAGGACAGTGAACACAGTGAACCCCGTAAGCCGCTGAGTCTTGGCGGAAACACGGCCTACGGGGTTAACCATCTCCAAGGAGGAGACATGACACAGGATAGCCGTACCCAAAACACCCTGCCCACCGCAGGGGACGGGCAACAACAAGAACGCTGGGACCGCGTCGCCGACGAGCTGGAGCGGATCGCAGACGAGATGAAGCAGATCGCGGACGACGTATGCGGCCCCGACGACCCGGACGACCCCACCGATGACCCCACTCTCCTGGACGACATCGACGAGAACGAGATCTGGGATGAGGACACCTACCCGCTGATGAGGTGGCACCGTGCCGGTGACGGCACCGTGGACCGTATCGACATCCTGGCCGCCCCGCTGAGCCTGCAGGACGTCCGATCTATCATCCGGTCCCTGGAGCGGCTCGCGGAGGACCTGGCCGGTGAGCTGAAGGAGTGCGAACCGTGGTGCTCGCGCATCCACGCCCCTAGCGAGCCGTGCTCGCGCGTCTACGGTTACGCGGACACCGAGCAGAACCCGGAGGCCCGTATCGCCCGGGAGGCGACGAGCGCGGGGATCCTGCGACTTGTAGGCCCCACCTATCACGAGGTGGCGGCGCTTGAGGGTGGGGAGCTGAAGGCTGCTGTGCTGGGGTTCATGCGGGCCGCGTACGACCTTGACGGACACGCCCGCGACCTTGAGGCCCGGCTGCAGGCGGGTGAGGCGGCGTGAGCGCGCGCATGTACACCCCACCAGAGGACAACGCCCTAGCCACCTACCGGGTTGACGGGGACCGGGTATTCCTCAACGTCACCAGTGAGGGCCTGTACTCCACGGGCGTGCGTAGCCTGATCGGGATGCTGTCCCACATCGCCCGCCGCATGGAGGCAAGGGCAGGTGAAGCAGCGTGAGTCTCGTCTACTGCCTGGTAGTCCCCGACAAGGACGTCAACCCGCGTTATCTCGCGGCCCTGACCACTTCAGGGATCACGACAGGGGTACGCAAGCAGGGCGTATTCCCCTTCGAGAACATGTGGAGGCCGGGTGAGTACCTGTTCGACCTGGCTACCGCCCACGTCCAGGCCGGGAAAGTCATCCGGGTCGCTGTACCGAAAGACCTGCCCCTGAAGGAGATGGCGCGCGTAGCCACCGGCCTGGCACAGATCGACTCCCACCCCAAGGTGATCGGGGCGCAGCTTGAGAAGTCCAGGGCGTGCGGTCGTCACGACGGCTGCCGCCTGGCAACCATCGGCGCACCAGCCGGGGACTTCCTGGCCTCCGACGCTGAGCGCCTGTGCGCTGAGGCTGACCGTGGCTCCGTCGTGGCCACGACGACCAGCACCACCATGGAGGTGGCGGCGTGAGTCAGTCCCTGCGTGAGGCGGCCACCGCCTACGCCGTCGCCGGGTGGCAGGTCCTGCCCTGCCACCCGGCGGGGGACCGCGCCAAGTCCCCCATGCTCACCCACGGCTTCAAGGACGCCAGCACCAGCCCCGAGGCGGTGGCTGCATGGTGGGAGCAGTGGCCCACGGCCCTGATCGGGCTCGTCGTCCCGCCCGGGGCTGTCGTGGTGGACATCGACCCGCGCAACCTGGAGGAGGGGTCCAACCCGTCAACCGTCCTGGACGACCTGACCGGCCCCCTGCCCGACACCCTCACCTCGTGGTCTGGCCGAGGTGACGGTGGCCGCCACCTGTGGTTCGCTGCCCCCGCCCTGCCAGAGGGCAGGAGGTGGCGCAACCCGGCCCCCGGGGTGGACGTGAAGTCACCCGGTCGCGGCTACGTGATCGCCCCACCCTCCCCCCACCCAGCCACCGGCCAGCCCTACAGGTGGCAGGACACGGCCACAGGCTACGCACGCCTACCCCTGCCAGCCCTGAGCGCCCTGGCCCCCTCAGACGGCCAGGAAGGCCCCCAGCAGCCACGTAGAGGCCCGTTCGCCCTGCCCTGGCAGCCGGGCACCCCCGCACCCCCTGTGGGGCGTGGAGGCAACCTGGAGGCCCGACGCCTGGCCGGGATGATCCGCACCCTGTCCACCACCAGGCAGGGGGAGCGAAACAACACCCTCAACAACTACGCCTACGCCGTCGCACGAGAGTTCGACCCCGCCAACGTGGAGGCAGCCCTCGAACGGCTGGCACAGGCCGCCTACACGGCGGGCCTGACCGAGCCCGGCGTCAGTAACACCATCCGCTCCGCCAAGGACGGGGCCAAAGGAAGAACCAAGCCATGACCGCAACCACCTTCCAGGTACCACCAGCACCACCAGAAGCCCCCTACCCCTGGCCCTCACCACCGACCACCTGGGAGCCTCTCGACCTGGCCCCCATCGTCAACGGTCTAAGGGACGGCACTATCGCCGCCCCAACCCACGAGATCGGGGCTATCGGGGAGTCCGCCTACCTCCTGACCCTAGGGCGCGTGTCCACGCTCATCGGAGGGCCAGCCTCAGGCAAGACGTGGACCGCCCTCCACCTGTGCGCCGAAGTCATCTCCGAAGGCCACACCGTCGTCTTCATCGACTGGGAGGACGACGCGAGAGGCATCACCTCCCGACTCCTGGACCTGGGAGCCAACCCGGCGGACGTGACAGAACGGTTCACCTACATCCACCCAGATGAGCCCTACAGCCCGCAAGCCTCACAGGCCCTCACCGACACCGTGACCAGCCTGCACCCACTCCTCATCGTCCTGGACTCCACAGGGGAGGCCATGCGCGCCGACGGGGTGGAGCAGAACAGTGACGGCGAGGTGTCCGCGTGGTTCGCCCGGCTCGCCCGTCCCCTGGCCGACACAGGCCCCGCCGTCCTCCTCCTGGACCACCAGGCCAAGAACAGGCAGGAGAAGGACTCTTCCCGCTACGCCATCGGCTCCCAGCGCAAACTAGCAGCCGTCAACGGCACCGCCTACATCCAGGACGTCAAGGCCCCCTTCGCCAAGGGCAAGGCCGGGCGGGCGAGCCTAACGTGCTCCAAGGACCGCATAGGCGCATGGCGCAACGGTGAGACAGTCGCAGAGGTCAGGGTCACCCCGGCCTCACGCCCACCGGCCTACCCCGACGGCCACCCCGTGGACGTCGCCCTCACTCCCGTGCAAGGGGAGGAAGCGGGGGCGGTGTTCAGGCCAACGGTACTGATGGAGCGCGTCTCCCAGACCTTGGAGAACGCGGACGTGCCGCTCAGTGGCTACCAGGTCACTCAGAGGACGACAGGGAAGCGTCAGGCGGTCCTCCGCGCGCTAGACGTCCTCGTGTCTGAGAAGTACGTGACCACGCACCCCGGCCAGCGAGGTAGCACCACACACTCGCTAGTCCACCCCTACCGAGAGGTAAACGATCCTCAGTCAGACACCTTCATGACCCCGCTCAACCCCTCCCCAGAACCGAGCCTGTCACCTGTTCCCCCTTTCTATAAGGGGGGGAACAGGGAACAGGTCAGGCAGGGCGAGCGGGAACAGGTCGAGGAACAACAGGAACAGGTCAACGGGGAGTTCTTCCCTTTCCTTGTCACCTCAACGAAGACCTCGGATAGCAGAAGCATTCAGGAGGTGGGAACAGGTCGGGAACAGGTGCCATCGGACGAACCGACCTGTTCCCCGACCTGTTCCCCACCCTCGCAGGGCGTCTACTGCCCCCACGGTGGCCCTGTCGGCATGTGGTGCAACCAGTGCCCGGGAGGTGTCGCCACCGCCGCATGAGAACCGTCCTCAACAGCGCGGGCGTGCCCTGCGTCCCAGACCCCGACGACACCCGCGAACTCACCCGACTGGTCACCATCACCGGGGCGTGGTGCACCGTCTGCCACCTACCCCGAACCCCCTACAGGGGGAGCCCGGACCACCACCCCACATGCCAACCAGACAGGAGCACACCATGACGCACAGGCACGGCGCCGGACGCACCCGCAAAACCAGACGCTCCACCCGCCACCCCATGGCAGACCCCGGCTACCTACGCCGCTACTGGGACCTTCAGGGGCCAGCCCTCGCCCGCTACCGGCGCGCCTTCAATACCTACCAGGACAAGATCAAGGAGGAAGCATGACCGCCAACGACACCCCCACCACCGACACGGCACAGGACACCACCAACGCCCCCGTACAGGACGCACAGGCCCCCAGCACCCCCGAACAGGACCCCACCCCACAGGAGGCCCCACAGGCCGGTCAGGAACGCCCCAAAGGCAACGCCGAGGCCGCCAAGTACCGGGTGAGAGCACGTGAGGCGGAGACAGCCCTGGAAGACCTCCAAGGCCGCTACAACGCCCTGCTACAGTCCAACGTTGAGGCAGCCTTACCGGCATGGATGCCCAAGGCCGTGTTCAACAAGTTCGAGACCAACCCCACCCGCTTCCTGTCCAAGGACGGGGCGGTTGACGCCAAGGCCGTCCAGGACAGGGCAACCAGCCTCGCCGAGGAGATCGGACTACCCACCCACTCCCCGCTCAAACCGGACCCCGCACAGTCCCCCGCCGCCGTCGAGACCGGCGAAACATCCTGGCTCGACGTCCTACGTAGACGATAGAATGACAGCCAGGAACCCCGCCCACGGCCTGGAGCCGTGACAGGAGACTCCAGCCGCCCCCAGCGGGGGCAGCATGGGACGGCCAGAGGCCACCACGCACAGCAGTAACGCTCACGTGGTGGCCTCTACCTATCTCCCACGGCCACCACCTCACCGAGAGGCAACAACCATGGCCGAAACCATGACCACCAACGGACAGCCCTTCGCCTGGATGCCGCAGAGCATCGAAGAGCTCGTCGTCCAGCCCGTCACCCGCGAGTCTGTAGCCCTGATCGCCGCCGGAAGCACCCGCCTGAGGCAGGACTGCGACGGCTTCCGCGTCCCCGTCGTCACCAAGGACCCCGTAGCCGCATGGGTCAAGGAGGGCGAGGAAATCCCCCTGTCCGGCTCCAAGGTCGCAGAAGTCGCAGACCGCTTCCACAAGGTCGCAGGCCTAAGCGTCCTCAGCCGCGAACTCGTCCTTGACTCCTCCCCCGACATCGCCAAGCAGGTAGGCGAAGGACTGGCACGCGACATCGCCCGCAACATCGACACTGCCTTCTTCGGCAAGCGTAAGGACGGGGACACTACCGCCCCCATCGGCATCGCTGAGGTCCCCGGCACCGGCACCGTCTCAGCCGGGGGAAAGTGGACGAACACGGACGTGTTCATCACCGCCGCCTTCCAGGCACAGCTAGAAGGAGCGTCCCTGTCCGCCTTCGCAGCCAACCCCGCTGACGCCATGGCCCTGGCACAGATCAAGGAGCAGGCAGGCTCACAGCGCCTCCTCCTCAACCCCACCCCCACCGCCGCCGCACCCCTGACCCTGGCAGGCGTACCCCTGTACGTCTCGCCCGCCATCGAGGAGGGAACCATCTGGGGGCTGCCCCAGAACCGGATCAAGATCGGCGTACGCGAGGACGTCGAGCTCACCCGCGACGAGTCCGCGTTCTTCACCTCAGACCGTATCGCCATCCGCGCCACCATGCGCGTAGCGTTCCTCTACCCGCACCCCGCCGCAATCCAGAAGATCACCAAGGCATGACATGCATCGCGATGCATAAACACCCCGGGTGTAACCCCTCCCTAGCGGCCTCCGGGTCGCTCCGCGTTTAGGCGCACAGATTCTCCCCGGGTTTTCAAGTCGATTTGAGCCCCCAGGGGTGCATCTTTATGTACGGGTTTCCGGGGGTGCACAACCTGGGAAGGGGGTGCCAAAACAGGGCCCCGGACAGCCACCAAGCCGTCCGGGGCCCTGTCTCATACCCATGGAACAACGCACCCCCACCCTAACCACCCCCACCGACACAAATCAGGGGCGGGACCGCTTCGCCCGGAAACGTAGACACTCGGTAGACACTCCAGCAGATGGCTACCACTATTCGTTGCTATTTCGCGGCTGGTTGAGAATCCCCCATCCTCCGCCACCACCTTTCCCCGGAACCGCAACGGTTCCGGGGATCCTTGTTTTCAGCGATCAACACGCGCGATCACCCCCCCCAGGCCACCACCCACGACTGCGGCCGCCACCCGGACTACCCTGGCCACACCGGACACTTCCCCTCAGGTATGCCCATGAACCACCCCACCTCCTCCCTCCGCTCTCGCGCCCTGAGCCTCCTTCCCCTCCTCCTCTTTGCACCGCTGGCCGCCGGCTGCGCCGCGGACTCCCCGCTCCCCGTCACCGCAACCACCGCCGCCAGCCCGCGCGACACCGCCTCCACCTCCGCGCCCTCGTCCACCCCGTCCGAAACCGCCTCGGCCGCCCCACTGACCAAGGATCAGCCCCTGGCCTCAGCCGCTCCCGCCACCAACCCCAACCTCCCGGCCGGCGCCTACGCCGGGGCCGGCGGTCCCCTCCCGGCCAAGGCGACCCCACTGGTCCCCAACGCCAGCGGAGTCGCCTCCTTCAAGACGCCGTCGGGCAACATCGGCTGCGACATCTCCGCCACCTCCGCCGGCTGCGGCGTCATGTCCTACATCACCGACGAGACCTACGGCACCGCGCCCATGACCGGCGACTCGAAGTGGTGGGTCAGCCTGGACGCTCAGGAGATCGGCCTCAAGGGCGACGCCCCCTGGTTCGACTACCCCGGCACACCCACGGCAACCTACGGCGCGCTGGTGTACTTCGGCACCACCGTGTGCGCCAGTGAGGAGGCCGGCCTGACCTGCTGGAATACGACGACGCACCACGGCGCCTTCATCAACCGCGACGCCACCACCTTCTTCTGACCCGGCTGACGGCGTCGTCTTTGTCCGCGCCAGCGTCTTTGACAGGCTTGGCCCATGCGCGCACCTGCTCATACCCTCGCCACTCACGCCGCACTCGTCGCTCTCCTGGCCGCCGGCCTCGGTGCCTGCTCGGGTGGCACAGCGGCCACGGGAAGCACGTCGCCAGCCTCACCTGCCACCACCTCGGCCACCCCCATGGCCGACGACGCAGCCTCACCCAGCGCCTCGACCTCGCCGGATGCTGCCCTCACCTCAGTCCAGGACCTGCAAGCCGGCGACTGCTTCCTGCCCTCCTCCACCGAGGCTCAGACCTCTGCCACTGAGCCAGCCAGTCCTCAGCCCCAGGACTCCAGCGCCCCCGCCCAGGTGCCCAGCCAGATCGACCTCGTCACCGTGGTGACCTGCTCCCAACCGCACCTCTACGAGGTCCTCAGCGTCACCAGGCTGAGCGAGGCGGCTCTGCCCGAACTCTCCGCGCTGCGCGAGCAGGCTAGCGTCGCCTGCCAGGAGGCCGTCTCCCCGTACCTGGAGAACCAGACCGAGCACCCCACCTACCGGGCCCAGTTCCTCTCCCCCACCCAGACCTCATGGAAGGCCGGGGACCGCACCCTCCTGTGCCTGCTGACCTCCTCAGACTCCACCGAGCTGACCGCAGCGGCCACGCGCTGAGGCTGGCCACCTGACTGCCGGCTGCGTCGTCGTCATCCCTGCCCCGGACCCGGCCGGCTCGTGGAGGGTCCCACCCGGGTGCCACAGCCGGCCGCTAGCATGACCCCGTGATCTTCAAGGCCGTCGGCGACCGCGCCCCTTATCCCGCCCATGGGGTCGAGGCGCAGCGCGACTGGTCCGTCATCGCCCCTCGGCAGATCCGCCTGGACCAGCTCATCACCACGCGCTCGACCCTCGATCTGCGCAACCTCCTCGACGACGACTCGACCTTCTACGGAGACCTGTTCGCCCACGTCGTGGCCTACCAGGGTGAGCTGTACCTGGAGACCGGCCTGCACCGCGCCCTGCGTGCCGCCCTGCAGGGACGCACCGTCCTCCACGCACGGGTGCTGGAGCTGGACAACGAGGGGCGCGCCCTCCTTGCCCCGCCGCCGCCGGCGGCCTGACGGCGCAAGACCAAGGGATCCTGACCCTCGCACACCAACTCGGTTACTGTGGGCGGGTGAGCACTCCCCTAGACCCGCGCGCTGAGTACCGCCGTCGTCTCCAGCACCGCCAGACGATGGTCATCGGAGGAATCCTGGCCACCATGGTGGTCCTGACCCTGGTGTGCCTGCTGCTGTGGACCGGGATCGTGCCAGCCCCCTACGAGCCTGGGTTCTCCAGCGCCAAGGACGAGGCGACCCCCGTGATCCAGCCTTGCCCGCCTGCGGACGCGGCGACTGTTGAGGTCACGTCCATCCCCGTCAACGTCTACAACGGCACGGACACCACAGGACTGGCCGGGGACGTCACCCAGACCCTGACGGAGTCGGGCCTGACCGTGACGGCGACGGCGGACTGGCCCCGTGGCTCTTACGACGGCAACGTCCTGATCACCACATCTCAGGCCGGACTCACCAACGCCTACACCCTCGCCCGAGCCTTCACCGGCACCGTCAACGTCACCATCGACGAGACCGCCGACGCCTCTGACCCGACCGTCAGCGTCGTGCTCGGCGCGGAGTACAAGCAGTCCATCCTCTCTACCGCCGAGATTGGCCAGCTCAAGGCCGGCGAGCCGATCTCGGCCCCGAAAGGCTGCGTTGCCGTGACGGCGGCCCCGACCGAGTAGGCCAGCCAGGCACCGGCGAACTGAGGCAGCGCTTCATCCACGAGTGCGTTCCGACGTCATTGGGGCGTGCCTCCCAGGTCCCGGGAGGCACGCCCCAATCAGTGATGCACTGTGGCATGCCTGAAGGCACGTCCGAAAGCCGCGCTCAGCCCTTCTTGCGGGCGCGCGCCGCGTAGGCAGGGCCGTCCAGCTCAGTGCCGGCCGGCGCCGAGGCGGGCGAGGCCTGCTCCAGGTTGGTCCCGCGTACCTTCGAGACCCAGCGCATGGCGTGGTAGATCGCGATCGCAGCCACCGAGCCCATGGCGATACCGGTGAAGGTCATCTCGCCCCAGTGCCAGGTGTAGTCGGCGATCGCCACCACCATGGCCACGGCAGCGGTGTTGAGGTTGACCGGGTCAGAGAAGTCCACACGGTTCTGCACCCAGATGCGCACTCCCAGCATGCCGATCATGCCGTACAGGATCGTGGCGGCACCGCCGAGGACACCCGCGGGGATGGTAGCGATGATGACGCCGAACTTCGGCAGCATGGACAGTCCCAGCGCCGTGATCGCCGCGACCACGTAGGCGGCCGTGGAGTAGACGCGGGTGGCGGCCATGACGCCGATGTTCTCGGCGTAGGTGGTGGTACCCGAACCTCCGCCGCTGCCGGCCAGCATCGTGGACAGACCGTCAGCGAACAGGGCCCGGCCCGTCACGTCATCGAGGTTCTCCCCCGTCATCGCGGAGACGGACTTGACGTGACCGATGTTCTCCGCGACGAGCACGAGCACCACCGGAACGAACAGGCCCAGCAGGCTCAGGTCGAAGGCCGGGGCCCGGAAGGTGGGGGCACCGATCCAGTCGGCCGAGGCGATGGCGGAGAAGTCCACCTCATCGCGCACGCAGGCGGTGGCGTAGCCGATGAGCACACCGATGAGGATCGCCAGGCGTCCGATGATGCCCTTGAACAGCACGGTGATGAGAAGGATCGCCACGATCGTCACCAGGGCGGTCACGGGCGCGGTCTTGACGTTGTTCCACGCCGAGGGCGCCAGGTTGAAGCCGATGAGGGAGACGATGGCGCCCGTGACGATCGGAGGCATGAGCCGGTCGATCCAGCCTGCTCCGGCAAAGTGGACGATCAGGCCCACCACCACCAGGACGGCACCGGCGCTGATGACCCCACCCTGGGCAAGCGAGGCCAGGTGAGGGTCGATCGCCTCGCCGCCGCCGGCCACGTAGCCGGTGACGGCGCCGATGGGAGCGATGAGAGCGAAGGAGGACCCCAGGTAGCTGGGCAGACGCCCCGCCGTGATCCCGAGGAAGAGGAGGGTTCCCACGCCGGTGAAGAACAGCGTGGTCGAGGGCTCGAAGCCGGTGAGCAGGGGAACGAGGAAGGTCGCACCGAACATGGCGACCACGTGCTGGACGCCGATACCGATGGTGCGGGGCCAGGTCAGGCGCTCAGCCGGAGAGACGACCTCACCGGGAGCGATCGAACGGCCGTCGCCGTGAAGGCGCCAGCCGCGCGTGAGCGCGGGGCGGTCTGAGGAGGAGGTGGGCACAGGTGCTCCTGTCGCGAATGGGAGGGGACGGGTGGCAGCGCGCGAGCTGGCTCCCGCGCCACGCGTCAGGACCCGGCAGAGCCCTGCCGGGGCTCCAGTCTAGACGCCCCGACGTTTCAGGCTCGTACACGCCCTATGCCCACGACGCCCCACAGGTCATAGGGCATGATGGAGGCGTGACGACGCCCCACTCGCCCTCGACCACCGCCGGCACGACCGCCACAGGCCCTCGTCCTGGCCTGGCACAGACCGGAGCGGGCGCGGGGACGGCGTCCTACCCCCGAACCGAGGCGCGCCGCCCCTTCCCCGGTACTGAGCAGCTGCGGCCCGCGGAGGTCTTCGCCGGCCCTGGCTACCAGGCACCTCGAGCCCGCACCAGCCCCCTGGCGGTCACCGCCCTCGTCCTGGCCCTGCTCTCCTTCGTCCCGGCCCTCGGGCTCATCGCGGCCGCGATCGGGGCGCTGGCGCTGGCGACCATGCGTCACCGCTACGAGACTGGCCAGTCCCTGGCCTGGTTCGCGATCATCGTCGGGCTGGCCTCCTGCGTAGCCTGGCTCGCCCTCATGCTCCTGGTCTCCGCGTAAGCCTCCTCGCTGCGCCGCCCGGTGGGTGGGACGCAGCCGCGCCTCAGCCCCGGGGCCTTACAGTGGACCTGTGAAGCCCTTCATCATGGTGTCGACGCGTCCGGAGATCGAGGCTGCCGAGCAGGAGTACGAGTCCTTCCTCCTGCAGGGCGGCCTGGAGCGTGACCAGCTTCAGCACGTGCACCTAGAGGAGGTCGACTTCCTCGGCTCCTTCCAGGCCGGCGACGTCTCCGGCGTGCTCATTGGCGGCAGCCCTTACGACCTGTCCACCGCGGAGGCTTCCAAGACCCGCACCCAGGTGCGTGTGGAGGAGCAGGTTCGCGAGCTGCTGGCGGTTGCCCTCAGGGAAGGCGTGCCCGTCCTCGCCACCGGCTTCGGGCTGGAGGTGCTGGCCGGCTACCTCGGCACACCCACCTCGCGCCGCTACGCCGAGGACCTGGGCGCCACGGACATCTTCCTCACCGCCGAGGGGCGCGCGGACCCCCTGCTGGAGGGGATGCCCCAGACCTTTACCGCCTTCGTCGGGCACCACGAGGGCGCGGCCGCAGTGCCTGAGCACGCCACGCTCCTGGCCAGCTCGGCAGACTGCCCGGTCCACATGATTCGGGTGGGACGCAACGTCTACGGCACCCAGTTCAACCCCGAGCTCGACGTCGAGCGCTTCCTGCAGCGCGTGTCCATCTACGCCGACGCCGGCTACGGCGACCCGGGCCTCATTGACGACGTCCTGACCGAGGCTCGCGCAAGCGTGGACGAGCACCAGGCCGGCCGCGTCATCCGCCGCTTCGTGGAGTACTTCGCCCAGGACTGACCGGGCAGGACAAGAAAGAATCGGAGGAGACCGGCGATGGAACCGGCGCACCACAGCCAGCCGGAGGAGACGACGCCGCAGCCCGACCAGGTGGCCGAGGCCGGCGAGGCGGTGGCCGCGCTTATGGCGGGCCGACGCACGCTCGCCGTCACCGGGGCCGGCATGTCCACCGACGCCGGGATCCCCGACTACCGCGGCCTGGGAACCACACCGGTCGAGCCGGTCGACTTCCAGCAGTTCGTCTCCGATCCGGTGTGGTACCGCTGGGTGTGGGCGTGCAACCACGCCACCTGGCAGCTCCTGGAACCGCTTCGCCCCACGCCGGGGCACCGGGCCCTGGCGCGGCTGGAGGAGGCCGGCTACCTCACCGGCGTCGCCACCCAGAACGTCGACCGCCTGCACTCGCGCGCGGGACAGTCCACCGTCTGGGAGCTTCACGGCGCCTACGACCGCGTCGTGTGCCTGGAGTGCGGACGGGTGCTCACGCGCGCCGAGGTCGATCAGCGTCTGAGCGCCCTCAACCCCGACTACCCGCGCCAGAGCGACCCGGCGCGGGTGGCGATCACCCCGGAGGCTGATCGCGCGGCGGCCGAGGCCTGCAGCTTTCAGACGGTTACCTGCTCGAAGTGCTCCGGCCTGCTCAAGCCGGACATCGTGTTCTTCGGCGAGTCCCTGCCGCCAGCGATGGAAAAGGCGATGCAGGCCGCGGGTGAGTGCGACGTCGTCATCGCTGCGGGCACCAGCCTGGCCGTGCTCACCGGCCTGTGGATCGTGCGCCAGGCCGTGGCCAAGGGCGCCGATCTCGTGGTCATCAACCGCGGGCCCACGGCGGCTGATGAGCTGGCCACGATCCGTGTGGAGGGCGGGACCAGCCAGGTGCTGGCCGCCGTCGCCGATCGCCTGGCGCGTTGAGGAGAAGGTCAGCCGAGCCAGCGCGCCTGACCCACCTTCTCCTTCTCAGGACAGGTCTGCGTAGTCCTGCGGGACCTGGGACAACGCTTGGACGATCGGGGTACGGCCGTCGTGGAAGGGGATGACCTTGCGAATCGTGGCGTCGTCCTCCAGGGCACCGAGGATGACGCGGGCGACGTTCTCGCGCGAGGTCGGCAGGGAGCCGCCATCCTCATCACGTTCCACCGTGATCTCACCGGAGGCCGGCTCGGTGGTCAGCGTGCCGGGACCCAGGATCGTCCAGTCGAGGTCGCTGGCCACCAGGTGGCGGTCGGCGTCAAGCTTGGCCATGGCGTAGGCGCGGAGCGGGTGGTCCGCCGGCACCGGCTCGTGCCCGTAGGAACCCGCCCACGAGACCATGAGGTAGCGACGCACTCCAGCCTGCCGGGCAGCCTCCATCGAGCGGATGGCGGCCTTGCGGTCGACGGCGTCTGTACGCTGCGGACCTCCCTTGCCCCCGGCTCCCGCGGACCAGACGACGGCGTCCGCACCGCCAAGGGCGTTAGCCAGCGCCTCCTGGGTCGCGTCCTCGACGCTGAGCAGCAGCGGACGCGCGCCTGCTGCCTCAACCTCGTCAGCGTGCTCGGGGTTGCGGATCACGGACACGACCTCGTAGCCAGCGTCGCGCAGGAGCGCGGAGGCCGCGAGCGCGACCTTGCCGTGACCACCGATGATGACAACACGGGACATAGCGGAACCTCTCTCACCACAGACCCTTTGCCAGGACAACATGGCGACGCCCGGCGTCATTCCCGGGTGCCTCTTCGTCGACGGCGTGAGGCCAGAGATTCAGCGGCGTAGATCTCCACGAAGTGTGGCGTACAGGTTGTTCTTGATACGCAGCATCTGGATCGGGCAGGCCTGGGAGGTCGCCAGCACCACGGCGCCGGGCGGCGGCACGCTGATGGCGTCGTTATGCGCCACGAAGGCCCGGAAAGGACTGGTCATGCCGGCGCACAAGGGATCTGCCAGCCCCTGCGGCGTCAGCGTGATCTGCGGGGCATCCACCTCCTCGGCGTAGCGAGAGTCGATGACCGCGCCCTGGTGGCGCGCCAGCGTGCCGATGCCGTAGCAGGCGCCGAGGAAGGGAAAGTCCTGCGCCACCAGGCGGTCCAGCAGCGCGTCGAACTCCGCCTCCACGCGCAGCTGGACGGCGGACTTCTCCTCCTGCGGGGTGGTGGTGTTGAAGGGAGAGCCGCCCACCATGATTCCTGACTACTGGTCGAGGTCCAGCTCCGGCATGAGCTCAGCCTCCAAGCGGTGGCGAATGAGCTCACGCTCGCTGAGCCCCGTGCGCGCGAGGAGGGCCTCGTACTCGCCGTCGGCGGGGCCTTCGTCGTCACGCGTGGCCAGCAGGAGGAAAGGCTTCATGAGGCTGGAGCCTAACGGTCCAGGTGGGTAGGAGAAGGGGCGTCCGGGTACTGGGCCGCTCAGCGCAGGGTGGCCAGTACCGTCTCCACCGCTGCGCGCACGACGTCGGGCGCCGGGCGATGCGTCACGGAGGCCTCCTGGCTGGGCGCCGCGGCACGTCGCCCCGGACGGCGAGCGGGAGCCGCCGCGTGTGCCTCGGCCACGTGATCCACATAGGCCAGGCCCGCCACACGCACGCCACGCGCGGCCAGGGCCATCGCCTCAGCCACACCGTCCATGACAACGGCGTCCGCTCCCAGCCCGCTCATCAGCGTCACCTCAGACCTGGACGGGCGCACCGGACCGGGCACAAGCGCTGCCACACCCGCGCCGCGCACGCCGTCGATCCGCGAGACGGCGTTGGTGAGGTCCTCGTCCCAGGAGGCGTCCACGCACTGGGTGGCGGGGAAGAGGGGCGAGCCCGTGAGATTGAGGTGGTCAGCCACCGCCAGGAAGTCACCCAGCGAGGCCTGGCCAAGGCTGGAGGCGCGCGAGACCATGAGCGCGGCACGCACGCCGGCTCCTGCGGCCAGGCGAGCCAGTCCCGTCACCCGTCGCGCGGGCTTGCCCTCGTACAGGCAGGTGCGACCGCGCGCCACGAGCACACCCAGGCCCCCGCGGTCGTGAGAGGTCAGCAGGTCCTCTTGGCCGGGCACCTGAGGAGCGGAGACTCCGGGGAGGAAAGACAGTCGCACGCGGGCGGCAAGACGTCCCCACGCGGCGTCAAGCTCAGCCAGCAGGGCAGGCTCAGCGACCACGAGCAGGTCGTGACGCGGCCGACCCGTGGCCAGGAGGATCGAGGCCGCCGTCGGGTCCTCGTCCCAGGTGCCGGGATGTGCGCCGGCAGTGACGCCAGTGGGCTTGGGCGACACGGCTCCTCCTCGTCGCGTGATCAGTTGCCTCCTGGCTGAGGGTACCCGGCTTAGGCACTCATGCCTTCCCCCTGAGGAAGGAGACGATGATGACGGTGATCGCCCTGAGTGTGTCAGGGAGGAGCTATCACCGTTGTTACCAAGCTCAGAGCGTGCGAGGCCAGCGCCCTGCGCGGAGCGGCTCGCACCCACGTCTATGAGGTGACATAGCTCCCGGCGCGCTCGAAGAACTCCTCGATCCTGCCCGCTCGCTCGTCAGCACCCTCCACCCGCACGCAGATCGCGTCCAGGAGGGCTTCCAGCACGGCCATGAGCGGGACCCGGCTGCGGAACATCGGGCTGGACTGGCTCGTGATCGCCAACAGGTGGTCGACCTCTGCCGTCAGGGGTCCGCCCGGACGGTTGGTCACCATCACCGTGCTCGCGCCCGCCTCGGAGGCAGTCTCAATCAAAGCGGCAACGGGAGCGGGTGAGCGATCGAACACCGAGACCATGACGACGCTGTCCGAGTCGATCCCGGCAGCAGCGTGAGCCCACACGTCCGGACCGTCCAGAAGGACGACATTGCCCCGTAGGTACCCAAGGAGCGTGGCGAAGTAGCGCATCACTGGACGTCCTGAGGCCACCGCCGCCAGGTGGAGCCGACGGTTCTCATCGGCCAGCAGGTCGGCGACCTTCTCGAACACGGCAGCATCCAAGGAACGGGAAGAGGCCTGAAGGTCGAGGTCATGGACGCCCATGCCTCGGGCTCCTCCGCCATGCCTCAGAAGCGCAACCCCTTCGCCACGATGAAGACGGCCGTCGGAGCGCGTGTGGTCACGGGTGCGACGGCGTCCCTGCTCATGTCACCCCCCGCGGCCCACGAGCGCGACCACCGCCAGCTCGAGATCGAGCGTGACACCCTCCCGCGTGTCCTGGTGACCCTGGGTGGCGCGCAGGCCAAGCTCCTAGGACTTCTCGGCCGCCTCCACGTCAACGAGGAGGCTCTGCGCAAGGGCGCTGAGCTGGAGGGGCCGCTCCTGCTGACCGAGCACGTCCTCATGCAGCTCGCTCCTGCCATCGGCCACGAGAAGGCACACGACGTCCTGCAGGAGTACGTCACGCAGTACCAGCGCACAGGCGTCAGCCTGCGTGAGTACCTGGAGTCACGTCCGGACACCCGCGAGACCGTGGCTGGTATCGACCTGGAGGCCGCCACAGACCCGCGCAGCTACCTGGGCCTAGCTCGTGAGGTTGCCGAGTTCTAGGAGCACCCACCCCCTCAACCGGCTGGGCCGGACAGCAGTGCCTGACACTCGCTGTCCGGCCCAGCCACAATGGCCGCGTGAGCAGCACGCCGTCCGAACCTCCCTCCGACCCCATCGCCCTCCTGCTGGCCGACCCGCCGCAGCTTCCGGTGGTGGCTGGCCTGCCGCGCCTGCGTGAGCTGCTCACCGCTGAGGCGACGACGCCGCAGCAGGGCGCGTGCGTCGTCGTCACCGCCCCGCCAGGGACGGGAAAGACCACCCTCGTGCCGCCGCTCGTGGCCGACGTCGTCGCACGCCGCAGCGCAGGGCACGCCCC
>NZ_DS999574.1:376616-399989 GCF_000159035.1 Actinomyces urogenitalis DSM 15434 | reverse complement strand
CACGGCCTTGGCTCGCTCGGTACGCGCGGGTGGGGACGGCGCGCGCTCCTGGCACGAGGAGGCCCGGCGTCTGGAGCGTGCTGCGGCCCACGGCCGCACGTTGGGCGGAGGCGAGGCCCTCGCCGCGGCCGTCGCTGAGGTGGCATCCCGCACGAGTCAGGCCCTTGGCCAGGCGCCGACCGCGAGCGTGGACGCCGTCGGCCTGGTCGCGGCCCTGGCTCATCCGCAGTGGATCGCCTGCCGCCGTGGTCCCCTGCCTGCAGCCGGTCAGGAGGCGAGGTACGTCGGGGTCGGAGGTGTGGGGATGCGCGTGGCAGCAGGCTCCCCTCTGGCAGCCTCCCAGTGGCTGGCGGTGGCTGAGGTTGACCGCGCGCCTGGACGCGCCGAGGCGCTGGTACGTGGTGGCGCCCCTGTTGACGAGGAGCTGGCGCTCGCCGTGGCTGCCAGGTGGCTGACCGAGCGCGAGGAGGTCAGCTGGGAGCAGGACCGGCTGCGAGCCCGCCGGGTCCGTGGCCTGGGCGCGATCACCCTGTCCCAGACGCCGCTGTCCGTGCCCTCGGCGCAGGCGGTGGCACGCGCCGTCGTCGAGCGCGGCAGCGAGGAAGGACTGGACTTCCTGCCCTGGGAGGTTGGCGAGCATCCTGCCGGCGTGCTGCGGGCGCGGCTCGCACTGCTGCACCGGGTGCTGGGGGAACCGTGGCCTGCCGTTGATGACGCGTCCCTGCTGGCGCGCGCCGAGGAATGGCTGGTACCAGCGGTCCGGGCGACGGCCGGCGCAGGCAGGCGCTTCGAGGTGGGACGCCTTGATCTCACGACGGCGCTGCGCACCCTCCTGCCCTGGCCACAGGCCGCCAGGCTCGACGAGCTGGCCCCCGAGCGCCTCACGGTTCCCTCAGGATCCCAGGTGCGGCTGAGCTACCTGGGTGAGCAGGGCGAGATGCTTGAGCGCCCCGTCCTGGCAGTGCGGGTCCAGGAGTGCTTCGGCTGGGCGAGCACTCCGCGGGTGGCTGACTCCCGCGTGGGCGTGCTGCTGCACCTCCTGTCTCCCGCACGCCGGCCCGTGGCCGTCACAGACGATCTGCGCTCCTTCTGGGAGGGGCCGTATCAGCAGGTGCGCCGCGAGCTGCGCGGACGCTACCCCAAGCACTCCTGGCCCGAGGACCCGTGGACGGCTCCGGCGATCCGGGGGACCAAGCGCCGGGGCTAGCTCTCCCCCTCCCCCGCTCGCCTCACCACCGGGGTTTTCTGCTCTGGACCGGGGGCTAGGCGCGGTGCAGTCCCCGGTCCAGAACACGAAACCCCGGTTCTGATGGTCCGGGCGCCGCGCACAATGAGTCCATGAGCGAGCTGCGCGACCTGTCCCGTCCCACCACCCCTTCCACTGCCGTCCAGGACCTCATGGCACGTGAGACGGCGGCACGGCAGGCCAGCGTGCCGCCCGCGCAGGAGCTCGCCGAGCAGGCCGGAGCAGATGCGGCGGCGCGCCAGCATCTGGCCGAGGTCATCACGGAGCTCAGCCCCCAGATCGTCGCCCTCTCACGTGATATCCACGCCCATCCGGAGGTCGGTTACACCGAGCACCACGCCGTCGCGGCTGTGGCTGGTGTGCTGCGACAGCACGGGATCGAGCCGGATGAGGCGGTCTTCGGGATGGATACGGCCCTGCGGGCGCAGGTCGGACCGCAGGAGGGCGTGGGCACGATCGCGATCCTGGCCGAGTTCGACGCTCTGCCCGGCATCGGCCACGGCTGCGGTCACAACGTCATGTGCGCCAACTCCGTGGGGGCCTTCCTCGCGCTGGCAGAGCTCGAGCGCCGTCAGCCCGGCACGCTGCCCGGCCGCGTCATCCTGCAGACCACCCCTGCTGAGGAGAGTGACACCGCCAAGGAGCGCCTGGCCGTGGCCGGCATGCTCGACGGCGTAGACGCCGCGATCCAGACCCACTCCTACGCCCACGACGTCGTCGACCAGCCCTGGCTCGGGGTGCGTCGGATCCGGGCTGTGTTCACCGGCGTGCCGGCGCATGCCGCCTCCCAGCCCTTCATGGGGCGCAACGCGCTGGACGCCGCCACCCTGGCCCTGACCGGGATCGGCCTGCTGCGTCAGCAGATCACGCCCTGGGACCGCCTCCACGCCGTCATGGTCGACGGCGGCCAGGTCGCCAACATCATCCCCGAGCGCACCGAGCTGTCGATGTTTGTGCGCTCGAAGTATGCCGCCACTCTCAAGGACCTGGTGGGACGGGTCGAGGACGTGCTGCGCGGGGCCGCGCTCATGACCGGCACGGGAGTGGAGATCATCACCGCGGACTACTCCAACGAGATGCCGGTGCGCGCCAACGGCCCGCTGCTTGAGTCCTGGACCCGCTCCCAGCGTGCCCGCGGCCGCGACCCGCTGGCGGCCGACGTCCTGCCCGAGCAGGTGGCCGCAGGCACCGACTTCGGCAACGTCTCCCAGCGGGTGCCAGGCATCCACCCGCTCATCAAGGTCACGCAGGACGGGGACGTGGCCCTGCACACGCGCGAGATGACGACGGCGGCAGGCTCCCCCACCGGCGACGCGGCGGCGGTCGACGGCGCCTACGGCCTGGCGGCGGTGGCGCTGGACTGGCTCTCGGACGCCGACCTGCGCGAGGCCGTGCGAGCCAACTTCGAGGCCAGCGGAGGCGTGGTCGACGTCGAGCACTTCTGGGACGAGTAAGCCCCTCCCCCTCAGGGCCGTGGCTTCGATAGAAGGACAGGCGCCGCCTCAGTCCGCCAGCGCCTGGCGCAGGACGTCCAGGCCCACGCTGCCCAGTCGCAGGGCGCGCATGTGGAAGTTCTTCAGGCTCGTGCCCCGGGCCACGGCCTCGTCACGCACCTGCTCCCACAGGCGCTGGCCGACGGCGTAGCTCGGCGCCTGCCCGGGCCAGCCGAGGTAGCGGTCGAGCTCGAAGCGCAGGAACCCTTCGCTCATCGCCACGTTCTCGCGCAGGAAGGCCCAGGCGGACCCGTAGTCCCAGCGGCCCTCGCCCACCCCGGGCAGACACGCCAGCTCAGCCGGGCGCTCCTTGCCCAGGTGCACGCCGATGTCGAGCACCACGCGCGCCGCGCGCAGCCGCTGGGAGTCAAGCATGCCCATCCGGTCGCCCGGGTCGTCCTGGAAGCCGAGGTCCGCCATGAGCTTCTCGGCGTACAGCGCCCAGCCCTCGCCGTGGCCGGAGACCCAGCAGCCCAGACGCCGCCAGGAGTTGAGCTCGTCGCGCACGTAGGTCTGCATCCCCACCTGCAGGTGGTGGCCAGGCACGCCCTCGTGGAAGACGGTTGTGCGCTCCTGCCAGGCGGCGAAGGTGTCAGTGCCCTCGGGCACGGACCACCACATCCGGCCCGGCCGGCTGAAGTCATCCGAGGGTCCGGTGTAGTAGATGCCGCCCGTGGCCGAGGGGGCGATCATGCATTCCAGCGTCCTGAGCGGGGCCGGGATGTCAAAGTGCGTGCCGTCCAGTGCAGTGATCGCCGCGTCAGAGGTCTCCTGCATCCACTGCTGAAGGGCCTTCGTGCCGTGGATGGAACGGGCCGGGTCCTCGTTCAGCCGGTCCAGGGCCTCACGTACGCTCGTGCCCGGCCCATAGAGCCGGCTCGCGATCTCCCGCTGCTCGGCGTCGATCGCCGCCAGGCGCTCGCGGCCCCACTCGTAGGTCTCGTCCAGGTCGACGACGGCGCCCAGGAACTCCCGGCTGAAGCGGGCGTAGCGCTCGCGCCCCACGCCGTCGGCCTCGCCCGAGCGCGGCTCGATCTCAGCCTCCAGCATCCGGGCCACGTCCTCGTAGCCCTGGCGCGCTGCCGCGGAAGCCTCCTCCAGGTCAGCCTTGAGGGCCTCAGGCAGCTCGGCGCCGTCGGCGAGCCTGGCCTGGCCGATGAGAGTCGTGTACGAGCTCGTGGCCGCCCCGGCCTGGTCCCGGGCCTGCTCGATGCAGGCGCGCACCTGGCGGCGGGCCGCGACGTCCCCGCGAGAGGCGGCCAGGCGCAACGAGGTGGCGTACTCACTTAGCGCGCGCGGGACGTCCCGCAGGCAGGAGGCGAAGTCTGACCAGTCCTCCTCGGTGGCCGTGGGCAGGTTGTCGAAGAGGTCACGCAGGCCTTGGATCGGCGAGGCGATGTTGTCCAGCGCGCGCAGACGCTCGCCAGCATCAGCCAGCTCGACACCCACCCCGAGCCGCTCGCGCATGGCCGCCACGGTGACGCGGTCGACGTCGTCAGCCGGCTGGACGCCGTCGAGCTCGGCCAGCGTGCTGCGGTCCAGCTCGGTGGCCTCCTGGAGGGCCTCGGGCGAGTAGCCGTCCAGGACGCCCCGCTTGCCGGGCAGTCCGACGGCGACGGCGAACTCTGGGGAGAGCTCGCACAGGCGGGTCATGTAGCGCTCGGCGACCTCGTCGACGGCGGTGGGGCGGCGCGCGGGCAGGGCCTGGGTCTCAGTCATGCCCCGAGGGTACGGCCCGCTGGCGCCACGCGCCGGTGATCTGGCCCTGCTCCGGCCGCCAGGCTCGGCGTCGGGCGGCGTACTCCTGGTGTTCACCTGCTGTCACGGCGTCGTCACCGCCACGACAGACCGGCTTGGAAGGCTCGCCCCATGAGCGAGACCATGACCCTCGTGTCACCCATCATCACCCCCGCTGATCTGCCCGCCCCGCGCACCACCACCGAGCCCTACCGGATCGTCATGGTCTGCACCGGCAACATCTGCCGCTCGGCCATGGCCGAGGTCGTCCTCATCGACCGCCTCACGGCTGCGGGCGTGCCCACGGACGGTGCCGACGGCGTCCTGGTCACCTCCGCGGGAGTCTCGGACGAGGAGCTGGGCAACCCCGTGGACCGGCGGGCCCGTCGGGTCCTGGCTAACCATGGCTACGGAGTCGGAGCCTCTCCGACCGATCGTGCATGCGCTGGCGCCATCGCCACGCACCACGCCCACCGGCTGTCTGACCGCGAGCTCGCCGACGCCGACCTCCTGCTGGCCATGACCTGCGGACATCACCGCGAGATGACACGCCGTGCCGAGCGGCTGGGCCTGGACGCCTCACGAATCCGGATGTTCCGCGAGCTGGATCCTCACGCTCTTGCCCAGCGTCAGGAGCTCGCCGAGGGCGCCGGAGCATGCTACAGCCTCGATGTGCCCGATCCCTGGTACGGGACGGTGGAGGACTTCGTGGAGACCCTGGAGGTCGTCGAGCGCGTGAGCGACGCCCTCACCCCCGCGCTGGTCGAGCTCGCTGCTGGATCTAGCCCAGACGGGCGGTGAGCCAGCCCGTCAGTGCCTGCAGGTACTGCGTCCGCGCGGGCTCAGGCGAGAGCGCCAGGTCGTGAACGCCTCCCTCGATCTGGCGCACTGTGACGTCGTTGCCCAGGTAGGGCGCCCGGTCAAGCATCTGGTCCACGCTGAGGACGACGTCGCAGCGCAGTGCCTCCTCACGCGTCGCCTCGGCCCCGGCCGACGCCGTCGAGCAGCACAGCAGGATCGGGACCTCGATGCCGAGTCCGTGGTGGACCTCGCGCTGAAGCCTGCGGATACCCGCCAGGAACCCTGCCCGGACCGGGAAGGACGGACTGGGTTTGAGGGTGAGGTCCCAGTCCCACTCCCCGCCCCACTGCCGGTGAAGGCTGTGGGCGTACAGGTCAGCGTCCTCGGCCTCAGCCTCGGCCGGGTTGTCAATGACTCGCTCCGGGGCACGCCGTGAGAGCAGGTCGACAAAGGCCGAGCCGTAGGAGCGAATGAGGGCGGAGGAGTTGAGGTCCAGCCACGGGGAGTTGAGAGTCAGGGCCTCGACGCTGCCCGGATGGTCAGCGGCCCAGATGACAGCCTGCAGCCCGCCGGTTGAGTGGGCGTTGAGGACGACGACGTCATGGCCGTGCTCCTGCCGAATGATCCGCAGGGCCTCAGCGATCTCCTCGTCATGGACGCGCAGGTCACGCACGTCGTGGGGCGACCAGTAGCCCAGCCCCGCCCGCCCGCAGGCGCGCAGGTCCAGGGCGTAGAACTCGTAGCCAGCCTCGTCCAGCGCGTCAGCCACCCAGGTCTGGAAGAAGTAGTCGCTGCGACCGTGGAGATAGAGCACGGCGCGAGCGTGACGCGGCCGCACGCCGTCGGCCGGCTCGGCCTGGCGGCGGTAGACCAGCATGGCGTGGTCAGCACCTGGGGCCGCCTCGGACTCGGTGACGGGGATCCTGCGGGCGAGCCAGGGCTGGCCCAGGATGTCAGTGGTGACGTTGGCGCTGGTGGCACTCATGCACTGATCCTGGCACCGTGGCAGGAGTGTGCGCAGCCGTTTTTCGCCCGTGGCTGCCATGGCCGACCTCGCCGGGGCCAGCGTGACCTTCATCCCTCTGCACCGCGCGTACTTGAACGGCCCGCTGGACGCTGCCTATCGTTGCCATGACCATCCAGAGCAACCGAGAGACCTGGCTCGACGACGTTGCAGCAACCCCCGCTCATGCGGTGAGGGTGCTTCCGCCAGGACCGATGGAGGAGCTATGAGCGCAGTCTCACCACATTTCACCGCCATCGACGTCCCTGCTGGCCCCGATGCAGCGGACGCCGGTGCGGCCGCAGGCGGGGAGCCGATGATCTCCCTCAAGGACGTCCACAAGGTCTACCGCCTCTCCGACGGCAGCGAGGTCCGCGCGCTGGACGGGCTGAGCCTGGAGATCCAGCCCGGCACGATCCACGGCATCGTCGGCACCTCCGGCGCAGGCAAGTCCACCCTGGTGCGCTGCCTGACCAGCCTGGAGCCGGTGACCAGCGGTACCGTGCGCGTGGCCGGCAAGGACATGTCCTCCTTGTCCGCCCGCGAGCTGCGCGAGGCCCGCCGCTCGATCGGCATGGTCTTCCAGCACGCCAACCTCCTGGAGCAGCGCACGACGGCGCAGAACATCGCCTACCCGCTGGCGATGGCGGGCGTGCGCAAGGGCTCGCGCCACGAGACCGTGGAGAAGATGCTGGACCTGGTGGGTCTGGCCGACCGCGGCGCCTCCTACCCGGCCCAGCTGTCCGGGGGCCAGAAGCAGCGCGTGGGAATCGCGCGGGCCCTGTCGGACCAGCCCTCGGTGCTGCTGTGCGATGAGCCGACCAGCGCCCTCGACCCGGAGACCACGCGCTCCATCCTGGAGCTCATCCGGGACGTGCGCGACCGCCTGGGCGTCACCGTCGTCATCATCACCCACGAGATGAGCGTGGTCCGCGCGATCTGCGACTCCGTGAGCCTGCTGGAAGCCGGCCGTATCGTCGAGTCCGGGCCCATCGAGGAGGTCGTCTCGGACGTCACCTCGCGCCTGTCCCACGAGCTCGTCCCGGTCCCTGTCATCCCCGACGCCGCGGTGCACGAGGGCGAGGCCGTCATCGACGTCGCCCTGACCGCTCACCCCGGTCAGCCCGCCGCCGCCCAGGTCCTCGCCCTGGTGGCCGAGCAGGGCGCTGACGTAGCAGGCGGCGTCTTCGAGACCCTTGGCCAGGCACAGGTCGGACGCCTGGCACTGACTCTTCCCGCTGAGCGCACGCAGGCCGCCCTTCAGGCCCTGCGAGGTGCCGGCGTCGTCGCGGAGGTGCGCGCATGAGCGTCCTGACTACTGCCCTGACCAGCCCCCTTGCGACCGGGCTGCTCGCCGCCGCCGAGGACGGCACCTGGTTCGAGCGCAAGGTCATTCAGCGCAAGCTCGTCTCGGCGACCATGGAGACCCTGGGCATGACCTTCGTGTCCGGGGCGCTGACCATCGTCTTCGGCCTGCTGCTCGGCCTGGCGCTCGTGTCCACCGGCAAGCGCGGTCAGCACCGCAACCGGACCGTCTACGAGGTCCTGTCCCAGATCGTCAACTTCGGCCGCTCGATGCCCTTCATCATCCTGCTGGTCGCGATCATGAGCTTCACGCGCTTCCTGCTGGGGACCTCGATCGGCTGGCAGGCCGCCTGCGTCCCGCTGACAGTGGGTGCGATCCCCTTCTACGCCCGCCTGGTCGAGACCGCGATCTACGACGTCGACCGCGGCAAGGTCGAGGCGGCACTCATGATGGGAGCCTCGGGGCGCCAGATCACCTGGGGCGTGCTCGTGCGCGAGGCGCTGCCCGCCCTCATCTCCTCGGCCACCGTCACCATCGTCACGCTGCTGGGCTACTCCGCCATGGCCGGCACCGTGGGCGGCGGAGGCCTGGGTGACCTCGCGATCCAGTACGGCCACAACCGCAACTGGACGGACGTCATCATCATCACCGTCGTCGTCATCGCCGTCATCGTGGCGATCATCCAGGTGCTGGGCGACGCCCTGGCGCGCCTGGCCGACCACCGCTGACGTCTCCTGACTCGCTACCGCCGTCGTCATCCGAACCTCGGCGGCGGGTGCCATACCCACCACAAGCCTCCTGACCCAACCAAGAGAATAGGAACCCACGCCATGTCCCTCACAATCTCCCGTCGCTCCGCCGTCGCCGGCGGCCTGGCAACCGCCCTGGCCGCTACGCTCGCCGCCTGCGGCAAGAGCTCCGACTCCGCCTCCAGCTCCTCGACCGCCTCGGCTGCCTCCGGCAGCTCCGACGGCGAGGTCGACGGCATCACCGTTGACGGCGACGTCACCACCATCTCGGTGGGCGCCACCCCCAACCCGCACGTCGAGATGCTGCAGTGGATCCAGGACAACCTGGCTGCCGACGCCGGTCTCAAGCTCGACATCGTCGAGATCACCGACTACCAGACCCCCAACTCCTCCCTGGATGACGGCTCCCTCGCGGCGAACTTCTACCAGACCCCCAACTTCCTCAAGCAGCAGGAGGAGGAGAAGGGCTACGACTTCGAGGCCATCGCCGACGTCCACATTGAGCCGATGGGCCTGTACTCCTCGAAGTACAAGTCGGTTGACGAGATCCCCGACGGCGGCACGATCGTCCTCAACAACGACCCGGCCAACACCGCCCGCGGCCTGAAGCTCCTGGAGCAGGCTGGACTGATCAAGCTGGACGAGTCCGTTGAGATGCCCTCGGACCTCGACGTCACCGAGAACTCCAAGAACCTCACCTTCACCACGGTCGACGGCGCCCAGGTCGCTCGCACCATGGAGGACGCCGACGCCGCGGTCATCAACGGCAACTACGCCCTGGAGGCCGGGCTCAAGCCCAACGAGGACGCCCTGGTGCTGGAGAAGGCGGAGGGCTCCCCCTACGCCAACCAGCTCGTGGTGCGCGCGGCGGACAAGGACAACGAGTCCCTCAAGAAGCTCGCCGAGCTCATGAACGCCGACGCCTTCCGCACCTGGATCGAGGAGAACTGGACCGACGGCTCGGTCCTGCCCGCCTTCTGATCCTCTGCGGACCTTCTGGCCCGACGCGTCGCCCGTCCTGCGCCTACCTGCGCGGGGCGGGCGACGTCGTCTCCCTGACAACGACGGCGGGGCGCAGCCGGGTGCCGCGCCCCGCCGTCGGCGAGGTTGAGGAGGTAGGCGTCAGGTGAGCCGGCTGGCTCAGTCGACGATGCCGTAGAGGCGGTCGCCGGCGTCGCCCAGGCCCGGGACGATGTAGGCGTGCTCGTTGAGGTGATCGTCAACGGCAGCGGTGACCACCGTGACGTTGGCACGCTCGCCCACCGACTCCTCCAGCTGCTTGACGCCCTCAGGCGCGGAAATGAGGCAGATCGCGGTGACGTCCCGGGCGCCACGCTCCAGGAGGTAGTCGATGGCGGCCACGAGGGTGTGGCCCGTGGCGAGCATGGGGTCGATGACGAAGCACTGCCGTCCGGACAGGTCCTCCGGCAGGCGGTTGGCGTAGGTCTCCACCTCCAGGGTGTCCTCGTCGCGCTTCATACCGAGGAAGCCGACCTCGGCGGTGGGAAGCAGGCGGGTCATTCCCTCCAGCATGCCCAGGCCGGCGCGCAGGATCGGGACGACGATCGGACGAGGGTCAGCCAGGTGGCGGCAGTTGGCGACCGCGACCGGGGTCTGGATCTCAACCTCCTCGGTGCGCACGTCGCGCGTGGCCTCATAGGCCAGGAGTGTCACCAGCTCGTCGACGAGCTGGCGGAAGACGGCGGACGGAGTCTCCTTGTCTCGCAGGACGGAGAGCTTGTGGTCAATGAGCGGGTGGTCAGCAACGTGCAGGCGCATGGTCCAAGCCTACGGCGTGGGGATCGCTCATCGCCGCCCGGAGGGAGCTGAGCCTGCCAGGACCGGGATGCGGGGCTGAGACAGGTTGTGGGAGGCTCGAGGCGTGAGCATCACTGAGGAGTGCTACGGCCGGGCGATGAGCCGGGCGCTTGAGCTGGCCCGAGCGGCAGCAGAGGACGCAGAGGTGCCTGTGGGCGCCGTCGTCCTCGATCCTGGCGGCCGGGTGATCGCCGAGGCCGCGAACGCCCGCGAGACCGAGCACGATCCGACGGCGCACGCTGAGGTCCGGGCGCTGCGTGCGGCTGGCGCGCGGCTGGCGGACTCGCATCTGGACGGGTGCACGCTGGTGGTCACGTTGGAACCGTGCACGATGTGCGCCGGGGCGATCCAGCTCGCGCGGCTCCAGCGTGTGGTCCTGGGGGCGTGGGAGCCCAAGACCGGAGCGTGCGGGTCTGTGCGTGACGTGCTGCGGGACCCGCGTGCGAACCACCAGGTTGAGGTAGTCGCCGGCGTGGGGGCCTCGGAGTCAGAGGCGCTGCTGCGCGAGTTCTTTGCCCGGCGCCGGTGAGGCGACAGCGGATCAGGCGCCGCAGCGCAGCGGAGCAGCGGAAGGAGGATCCGCTACCTCAGGCGCTGGCGTGAGCGACCTCGCAGCGCGATGGAATTGGGGATAGGCACGGTGACGTGTACCCTCGATCTGCGAGGTAGTGTGTCCGAGCGGCCGAAGGTGCAGATCTCGAAAGTCTGTGTGGTTCATAGCCACCCTGGGTTCGAATCCCAGCACTACCGCCACGGGAAGCCCCGCCATTCCAACGAAAAGTCGGAGTGGCGGGGCTTCTGCGTGTAGCGCGTGCAACCCGCGTGCAACAACGGGAAGACCTTGAGGAACAGGTGCCCTCTCACGGGAGGTTCCTGGTCTCTCACAGGAGAGCGTCTCCGGGTCACGAGGCTAGGTGCCAGTAGTGTGTTGACCGCCTTCACCCGGCAACTCTCCCCCAGAACACTGCTGTCCGCTGCTGGGGAGGAGAGGAGTCAGGGAGGGGGTGAGGGCCGTGCCGAGACAACCGAAAGGCCGTCACGCACACGTCCGCGAGACAACGGACACGGCCCGGACGGTGAGCGTCATGTTGAACGCAGTCGCTCACGTCATCCGGGCCGTTGCTGTCCTTGTGGATGCCCTCAGTGAGTGGTTCAAGTAGCCGCTCACTATCGGGGCCTCACCTGGTTGCAGCCGGGTGAGGCCCCACCATTATCGCCGCCCACCTCCCTCAGATTCAAGAGGACGCCGGGCACAAGGAGAAGTGGTCGGGGTTGAAAGTAGTACTAGTACCTTCAAACCCGGCACGCTCCAAGGGTATCCAGGCGTACGCAAAGACACCCCCTGTGTCCCACCTCAAGGGCGAGACGACGGTGAGGCTGTAACGAAAAAACTCCCGCAATCGCCCTGTACGGGCACGAGACCACGCCCTCCCTCCGGGGGGGCGCGGCGGCGGGTGCCGGAGCCCCTACGGGCCTGCCAGCAGCGTCCTAGAGGCCCAAAAAACAGAAGGTTCACGACGCACGCAGTGCCGGGGCTGCTATCCAGCGGTTCCAGGGAGACCCAGGGAGGGGGAGGCACCCCCACCCCCTCACCCTTCGCATCGCTCCGCGTATAGGCACTCGGATTCTGTACGGGTTTGAGAGTCGCCCTGAGGGCACGGCCCCGGCGGCATAGCGGGATCTCTCCCCGCCGTTTTTCTCCACCGGCTCCCCAAACAGGGGTACGCGATGATTGCCTGCCCTCCAGCAACAAGCCCCCTGGGATACACCTCACCCCGGCCCCTTGCTCCGCGAGCGCGAGGGCGTGAATCTTTGAACCCCTCACGCACTTCCTGCCGCTCCCCGCGGTCTGCGCACAGCGCCGTTCGCTCCCTCCCCCGGGGTATCGAAAGCATGGACATCCTCAGCAAAGACGGGTGCGGCCCCGCAACCGGTCTGGTCACAGGGCCGCTGTCGAGAAATGCCGAGCACGCCGGAAGCGACGAGGGGGGTGAAAGCAGCGCAAGCCCCCCCGTCACCGGCTCAGGAGGCCTTGGCGGCCTCCTTCTGCTCCTGTTCTGCACGAGCCTCGGCAGCTCCCGCCTCGATCTTGTGGGCCGCCAGGTAGGCCAGGGCCACGAAGACGGCCCCACCCACGATATTTCCGGCACCCACGATGAGGATGTTGCGGGCCGCCGCGGCCAGGGTCCCGCCGTCGACCCCCTCGAAGATGCCCAGGGCGAAGGTCGTCATATTGGCCACGACGTGCTCGAACCCGGAGGTCACGAAGGCTGCCAGGCACCACGCCATGGCGATCATCTTGGCGACCTCGCTGGTGGATCGGGTCACGCACCAGATCGCCAGGCACACCAGGACGTTGCACATGATGCCGCGGGCAAAGAGCTGGATCGCGGTGTAGTGGCTGCCCTTGTTGAGCACGGCGGCGGCCAGCATCGCGCCGCCTGCCGTCTCAGGCCCGAGCACACCTGAGAGGTGGACCAGGTAGGCCAGGACGATCGAGCCTAGGAGGTTGCCCACGAGCATGAACAGCAGGACGCCGACTCCCTTGGCCCAGGTGATGGACTTGCGCGCCCCGCCGATCGTGAAAGTCATCATGGCGCTGGTCGCGAGCTCACCGCCGGCGAAGACGCACAGGATGAGTCCGATGCCGAAGACGAGGCCGCCTACAAGCGGCGCCCAGGGGTCGCCAGCCTCCTTCATGGGGCCTGCAGCGGTGAACATGAAGACGTCGGCGATCCCGATGTAGGCGCCGGCGAGCATGGTGGAGATGAGGAAGGGGAAGGGCTTACGTGCTCCGCCGGTACGGGTCACGGCGTAGCCGCCCTGGTACTCGACGTTCTGGGTGACAGTCAGCATAGGAAGATGATCCCTCACCCTGGGGCTGCACGCATGACTTTCGACCCAGACGCCGGAGCTGGCAGGGTCGGCACCGGGCCGGTCGCCCCCCAGCGCGGTCAGTCCGGGATGATGAAGGAACAGCCGAGGGCAAAGGGGAAGCCCGGCTGGAGGATCGCGTCGACGACGGGCTGCGCCATGGCGACCAACCGCTCAAGGTCGAGGGACTGCTGGGCAGGGTCGGCGTGCGCACCGTGGGTCCTGGTATCCGCCAGGAGGCTGGCGTAAGGCACGTCGAGGTCGAGCAGCGCCATGCCGCCGGAGTGCTGGGCCTGCTCCCACGCCCCGCCCTCCATCTCCAGCAGGGTGCCGAGGTGGAAGTGCAGCACGCCGTCGTCGTCAACCTCGCTGGGTGCCGAGAGCAGGTGGTGGGCCTCAGGATCATGGGGGGCCCGAAGCGTGAACAGGAGGATGGCGCGGTCACGCGCGGCGCGCAGCATGAGCCGGGCGATATGGACCGAAAAGCCGGTGATGTCAAAGTCGCCAGCGGTCACCCCCATCGCCTCCTCGATGCTCAGCGGTGCCGACAACGGCACCGGAGCACCCGTGCCCGGGTCGTTGATCGCCCGGCGTCCCGACGGCGTGATGGCCTTGAGCATGAGGACCGGGCCGACGGCGCAGCCAGGCTCCGCCCCTGACGCTGCGGCGGCGTCGTCCAGCACGGGGCACGCATCAGCGTCAGGTGCGGTAGGAGGAAGGAGCGTGCCGGTCTCAACGCGCTCGCTCCAGCCCTCAGGGACGGGCGAGGGCCCGTCCTCCGTCTCGACGTGCCCCAACCCCAGGACCTGGGCGAGGTCGGTGCCGTCTGTGGGACGGTGCCAGGTGATCTCAGCGCCGTCGTGCCAGATCGGGACGACGCCGTTAAAGGGCACCCCGAAGCGCACGTGCTGCGGACCAGTGGGGGCAGCAGCGGCCGTCAGGTCATGGTCGGCGTCGTCCTGCGGCGGAAGGCCGGGGATCGCAGGCTCCATCGGGTCCTGCGATCCGTGCCTGTCCCGATCCGCTCGCCCCACGAAGTACTCGCTCATAACCACAAGCCTACGGGCTGAAGAACATCAGGCCTCGTTCAGCAGGACGTCCAGCACCTCAGGTGCCACGAAACGCCTGGGGTGCCAACCAGGTACAGGTCCCTCTCACTTTCCGGGCCATACGGTCCGTTGATGACTAACAAGTGGCACTTGTCAGTCATCAAAGCCGTCTCGATGCCACACATCGCCCCTGTCCCAGACACGACAAGACGTGTGTGCTCCCCGAGCGCACAGGCTCGGGGAGCACACACGTGTTGCAGGATCGGCTCAGTCGAGCGTCAGAAGTCCCAGTCCTCGTCCTCGGTGGCCTCGGCGGTGCCGATGACGTAGGAGGAGCCGGAGCCGGAGAAGAAGTCGTGGTTCTCGTCCGCGTTCGGGGACAGCGAGGCGAGGATCGCAGGGTTGACGTCCACGGCGTCGGCCGGGAACAGCGCCTCGTAGCCCAGGTTCATCAGCGCCTTGTTGGCGTTGTAGCGCAGGAACTTCTTGACGTCCTCAGTCAGGCCGAGCTCGTCATAGAGGTCCTCGGTGTACTGCTCCTCGTTGTCGTACAGCTCCATGAGCAGGTCGAAGGTGTAGTCCTTGAGCTCCGCCTGGCGCTGCGGGGAGGACTCGCGCACGGCCAGCTGGTACTTGTAGCCGATGTAGTAGCCGTGGACGGCCTCGTCGCGGATGATGAGGCGAATGAGGTCCGCGGTGTTGGTCAGCTTGGCGTGGCTGGACCAGTACATGGGGGCGTAGAAGCCGGAGTAGAAGAGGAAGGACTCCAGCATGGTCGAGGCGACCTTGCGCTTCTCCGGGTCATCACCGCGGTAGTAGTCCAGGATGATCTTGGCCTTGCGCTGCAGGTTCTCGTTCTCCTCGCTCCAGCGGAAGGCCTCGTCGATCTCCGCGGTGGAGATGAGGGTGGAGAAGATCGAGGAGTAGGAGCGCGCGTGCACCGACTCCATGAAGGCGATGTTGGTGTACACGGCCTCCTCGTGGGGCGTACGAGCGTCCGGGATCAGCGAGACCGCACCCACCGTGCCCTGGATCGTGTCCAGGAGGGTCAGCCCCGTGAACACACGGGTGGTCATGTTCTTTTCCGCCTCATTGAGCGTGGCCCAGGACTGGACGTCGTTGGACAGCGGAACCTTCTCCGGCAGCCAGAAGTTACCGGTCAGACGGTCCCAGACCTCCAGATCCTTGTCGTCAACGAGGCGGTTCCAGTTGATCGCCTGGACGCGGTCGATGAGCTTGATCGGCTCCGGCATGGGCTTCCTCCGTGATGGTGCGAGCGTGGTCTCATGCTACCGATCAGCACCGAGCAGAACAGGCCGCCCCCGCCCGGCAAATCTCACCTGTGCCGGTCACCTCACCGACGCCTCACCATGCGCCCACCCCGCGCTCATCAGGTCCCGCCCGCCTTCGGTGCGACCCCAGGGCCCTCATACTGAGGTCCATGAGCCGTTCCTCCGCCTTCACGCCTCGCCTGCCGTCCCTGGTGACCCGGCTGAACGCCATGCTCGACGACGGCGCCGACCGTATCGTCGTCGGGCTCGCCGGCGCGCCGGGCTCCGGCAAGTCCACCCTGGCGCGACTGCTTGCACGCCGCCTGGACGAGCGCGGCCTGCTGGCTGGCGAGGTGCCCATGGACGGCTTCCACATGTCCAACGCCGTGCTCGACCAGCTCGGCCGTCACGGGCGCAAGGGGGCACCCGACACCTTCGACGTGGCCGGATACCTGGTCATTCTCGACCGCATCCGGCGCACCGGTCCCGACGGCCCCGCCGAGGTCCTCGCCCCGGTCTACCGACGCGACCTGCACGAGCCGGTAGCCGCAGGCACGCGGGTGCAGGGGCGCGGCGTCGTGGTCACCGAGGGCAACTACCTGGCCCTGGACTCCGGCGGCTGGGAGGGCGTGCGGGAGCGGATCGACCTGCTCATCATGCTTGAGGTCCCTGAGCACCATCTCATCACCCGCCTGATCCGCCGTCACAAGTCCTGTCGCACGCACGCGGACGCCGCCCACTGGGTGCGAGCCGTTGACGTCCCCAACAGCCGCCTCGTGGCGGCCTGCGCCGGACGCTGTGACGAGGTGTGGCACCTGGAGGAGCAGGACTGAGCGGCCGCGCACCGAGCACGGCCACCGCTGAAGGCTCCCGGCTCCTACCCTGGAGCCATGCAGGTCACCCGGCATGAGATCTTCCAGACCAGCCTCATCACCGCCCTCGCCCAGGGCGTCTACGAGGATGAGATGACCCTGGCCGAGCTGCTGGGGCACGGCTCCTTCGGGATCGGCACCTTCAACGAGCTCGACGGCGAGATGGTGGTGCTGGGCGGCACCTGCTACCGCCTGCGCTCGGACGGATCGGTGAGCGTACCGGACCTGAGTGAGCGCACGCCCTACGCCGTCGTGACCAACTTCGTGCCGACGATCCGACGCACCATCACGGGGCCGCTGAGCCGCCAGGAGTTCTCGCAGGTCGTGGACGGCCTGGTCCCCAGCTCGAACTACATGTACGCCCTTCAGGTCACGGGCCGCTTCGAGTGGGCCAGCGCCCGCACGGTCGAGCGTCAGGAGCGGCCCTACCGCCCGATGGTCGAGGCCACCGACGGCGAGGAGGTCGTGGTGCGCCGGGACTTTGCGGGCACGATCGCGGGCTTCCGCACGCCGCTGTATGAGTCAGGGATCTCCGTGGCCGGTTGCCACGCGCACGTCATCAATGACGAGCGCAGCTGGGGCGGGCACCTGGTGGACTTCGTCCTGGCCGAGGGACGGGTCGAGCTGTGCCTGGGCACGGACTTCCGCCTGTGTCTGCCGCTGACCGAGGAGTTCGGCGCCGCGGACCTGAGTGAGGACATGAGCGAGGAGATCAAGCAGGTCGAGCACCACTGACGCCCAGACGCTGGAACCACGCGCGTTGGGAACGACGGCGGGGCTCGCCTTCCGCGTGGAAGGCGAGCCCCGCCGTCGTCAGCCGCTGACCACGAGCCGAGGCCTCAGAGCATGCAGGACACGCAGCCCTCGACCTCGGTGCCCGTGAGCGCCGCCTGGCGCAGACGGATGTAGTAGAGGGTCTTGATGCCCTTGCGCCAGGCGTAGATCTGGGCCTTGTTGACGTCTCGCGTGGTCGCGGTGTCAGGGAAGAAGAGCGTCAGGCTCAGTCCCTGATCCACGTGCTGGGTGGCCACGGCGTAGGTGTCGATGATCTTCTCGGGGCCGATCTCGTAGGCGTCCTGGTAGTACTCCAGGTTCTCGTTAGTCATGTAGGGCGCCGGGTAGTAGACGCGCCCGATCTTGCCCTCCTTGCGGATCTCGATCTTGGCCACGATCGGGTGGATCGAGGAGGTCGAGTTGTTGATGTAGGAGATCGAGCCGGTCGGCGGGACCGCCTGGAGGTTGCGGTTGTACATGCCGGTCTCCCGGATCCGCTTGGCCAGGGCCGCCCAGTCCTCGCGGGTGGGGACCGTGATCGAGGAGCGCTCGAACAGCTCCTTGACCTTGTCCGTGACCGGCAGAAAGTCCTGGGCCGTGTACTTCTCGAAGAACGCCCCCGAGTAGTAGTCCGAGTCCTCGAAGCCCACGAAGGACTCCCCGCGCTCGACCGCCAGCTCGTTGGTGGCCGTCAGGGCTGCGTAGAGCACGCAGGCGAAGTAGACGTTGGTGAAGTCCAGGCCCTCCTCGGAGCCGTAGAAGATGCGCTCGCGCGCCAGGTAACCGTGCAGGTTCATCTGCCCCAGGCCGATGGCGTGAGACTCGTGGTTGCCACGGTTGATCGAGGGTACCGAGGGCAGGTCCACCTGGTCGGAGACGGCGGTGAGTCCTCGCACGGCGGTGCGGATGGTGCGCATGAAGTCCGGGGAGTCCATCGTCTTGGCGATGTTGAGGGATCCCAGGTTGCAGGAGATGTCCTTGCCCACGTGCGCGAAGGACAGGTCCTCGTTGAGCGTGGAGGCCTCAGAGACCTGCAGGATCTCCGAGCACAGGTTGGACATGATGACCTTGCCCTTGATGGGGTTGGCCTTGTTGACCGTGTCCTCGAACATGACGTACGGGTAGCCGGACTCGAACTGGATCTCGGCCAGGGTCTGGAAGAACTGGCGAGCGTCAATACGGGTCTTGTGGATGCGCGGGTCGTCCACCATCTCCCGGTACTTCTCCGTCACCGAGATGTCGGAGAAGGGCACCCCGTAGACGCGCTCGACGTCGTAGGGGCTGAACAGGTACATCGGCTCCTTGTTCTTGGCCAGCTCGAAGGTGATGTCCGGGATGACCACGCCCAGCGAGAGGGTCTTGATGCGGATCTTCTCGTCCGCGTTCTCACGCTTGGTGTCCAGGAACCGCATGATGTCCGGGTGGTGGGCGTGCAGGTACACCGCCCCCGCCCCCTGGCGGGCACCGAGCTGGTTGGCGTAGGAGAAGGAGTCCTCCAGCAGCTTCATCACCGGCACGACGCCGCTGGACTGGTTCTGGATGCGCTTGATGGGCGCGCCCATCTCACGCAGGTTGGTCAGCAGCAGGGCCACGCCGCCTCCGCGCTTGGACAGCTGGAGGGCAGAGTTGATCCCGCGGGCGATGGACTCCATGTTGTCCTCGATACGCACGAGGAAGCAGGAGACAGGCTCACCACGCTGAGCCTTGCCCTCATTGAGGAAGGTGGGGGTGGCCGGCTGGAAGCGACCGGTCATCATCTCCTCAACCAGGTCCAGGGCAAGCTGCTCGTCACCGTCAGCCAGGGCCAGGGCCACCATGGACACCCGGTCCTCAAAGCGCTCGAGGTAACGCTTGCCGTCAAAGGTCTTGAGCGTGTACGAGGTGTAGTACTTAAAGGCGCCCAGGAAGGTCTGGAAACGGAACTTGTGGGCGTAGGCGGCCTTGAAGACCTGCTTGACGAAGTCCGGGGAGTACTTGTCCAGGATGTGGCCCTCGTAGTAGCCCTCCTCGACCAGGTACTCCAGCTTCTCCTCCAGGTCGTGGAAGAACACGGTGTTCTGGTTGACGTGCTGGAGGAAGTACTGGCGCGCAGCCTCGTGATCGGCGTCGAACTGGATCTGCCCGTTCGCGTCGTAGAGGTTCAGCTTGGCGTTGAGGGCGTGGTAGTCGAGGCTCGGGTCAACAGTCTCCGAGCCGGTGTCCGTCAGCGTGTCTGCCAAAACGTGTCCAATCCTTCTTTGACGCGTGCCACGTCAGTGGGGGTGCCGAGGAGCTCGTAGCGGTACAGGAAGGGCACCTTGAGCTTGGCGGAGATGATGTCACCGGCGATGCAGTAGGCCTCGCCGAAGTTGGTGTTGCCAGAGGAGACCACTCCCCGGCACAACGCGCGGTTGTCCGGGTTGTTGAGGAACTTGATGACCTGCTTGGGGACAGCGCCGCGAATGCTGCCACCCCCGTAGGTGGGGACAACAAGCACGTACTCACGGTCCACCGTGAGCGGCTCCTCCTTGGGACGCAGTGGGATCCGCGCACTCGGGTAACCCAGCTTGGTGACAAAGCGGTGCGTGTTCTCCGAGGTGGAGGAGAAGTAGACGAGGAAGGGGCCGTCGTCGGCCTCAGTCCCCGAGGCGGCTGAGGCCGACGACGCAGCCTCGTTCTGCGTGGTCGAGGCGCTCACGACTGCGGGTCGCCCCGTCTCAGATCGCGACGGCCTCGACGGCGGAGGTCAGGGCCTTGATCTTGTCCGGGCGGAAGCCAGACCAGTGGTCCCCACCAGCCATGACGACCGGCGCCTGGGCGTAGCCGAGAGCCTTGACCTGCTCCAGCGCCTCGACGTCCACCGAGATGTCCACCGTGGAGTACTCCAGGCCAGCCTTGTCCAGGGCACGGTAGGTGGCGTTGCACTGGACGCAGTTGGGCTTGCTGTAGACGGTGATCGCCATATCAGTCACTTCCTGGCTCTGGTCTGGACGGGTGGTCAATGTGGTTCCGCACGCCTGACCGAGGGGCACCCTGGCGGGATTCCAGCGGTGTAAGCACACGGATGTAGTTCGCGGGAGGGCAAGGGCGCCTCGCGAAGCAAGACACTACCCCTTGGGGTAGGGGCACGCCATCACCCCAAGATGATGTGGCCAGTGTGTCGTTGTGCATCACAACCTTCCTTCCTGTGGACAGCTCACGTACCCCTGTGGGTAAGTGCGGCCGGAGGGCCTCATGCACCCTCGACCACCCCCCTGTTGGCAGGTCCGTGAAACGGCAGAACCATCGTCCCCTGGGGGTACGACACAAATTCCCGCACTCAACCCACAGGCACCCACCCCACCCCCATCCCTCCTGTCCCCACCCTGGGGACAAACTCGGCAAACTCACCTTGCTCACACCCCCGGCCTCGGCGTGTCGCCCGCACCCCAGGCCACAGACCCACCGTGCTACGTTCCACATATCTCACCGCACCCCACATCGGCCTCACAGCCGAGCAAGGAGGAGGACATGGAGGCTGCTCGACGCCGCGAGGCGATCCTCACCCGGCTCTCCCAGGCCAGCACGCCCGTAGCCGCCGCCACGCTCGGCGAGGAGATGGGCGTCTCCCGCCAGATCGTCGTCGGCGACGTCGCCCTCCTGCGGGCCGCAGGGCACCCCGTGCGCGCCACCAACCGCGGATACGTCCTAGCTCGCCCGTCCCGCGCCCCCAGGCGCTCAGTCGCCGTGCGACACAACAGCAGCGAGACTGCCGCCGAGCTGCGAGCCGTCCTGGCAGCCGGCGGAACCGTGCTGGACACCTCCATCGAGCACGGCCTGTACGGACAGATCACCGTTGACCTCCTCATCCGCTCACCCGAGGACCTGGAGGACTTCCTCACCCGCCTGGACCGGGCGCCGGGAGCCACTCCCCTGTGCACCCTCACCGACGGCTGGCACACCCACACGATCGAGGCTGAGAGCGAGGAGGTGCTCGACGCCGTCGAGCAGGCCCTGGACAGGCTCGGTTTCCTCCAGAAGCAGGTCTGAGGCAGCCGAGCTCCACTGCCAGACCAGACGAGCACCACCCCACACCCACCCACTTCCCACTCAGTCCACACACAGGTCACACGCCCTTCACAGGCACTTCACGGACTTGCCTCGTTCACTCAGGTCATCACCACTACGACTCGAGGAGTCCGTCCATGAGCCTGACCACGCTCGCCTATATCGGCGTCGATCTCATCGCCCTCGCGGTCCTCGTCGGCGCCCTCTACCTGCCACGTCACGGGCGTAAGGACCTCCTGGCTGCCTACGTCGGCGTCAACGTCGGCGTCCTCGCAGTCACTCTCCTGCTGTCCTCCGCCTCGGTGGGAGCGGGCCTGGGCCTCGGCCTCTTCGGGGTCCTGTCCATCATCCGCCTGCGTTCGGCGGAGATCTCCCAGGGCGAGATCGCCTACTTCTTCGCGGCCCTCGCCATCGGCCTGCTCGGTGGCATCCAGACCGCCTCGCTGCCACTGGTCGCCATGCTCATGGGCCTCATCGTGGTGGCGCTCGCCGTCGTCGACAGTCCGCGCCTGCTGCCACGTCACCGCCACCAGGTCATCTTGCTGGACCGCGCCTTCGCCGATGAGAGCGCCCTGCGCAGCCACCTGGAGAGCCTGCTTGGCGCGCAGGTCCGTTCCCTGGTGGTGCAGCGTCTCGACCTGGTCAACGACATCACGTTGGTGGACGTGCGATACAAGGTCCTGGCACGTCGCGCCGGCTCTGCCGCTGTGCCGTCGCACTCTGCTTCCTCCGCCGCGACGGCGGCCGGCGAGGCGTGGACCGCGCCGACCCAGCTCGCTGACGTCCCGCGTTCCTACCAGCCGCGCACCGCCCACCCGGCTGCCTAGCGAGAGGGGCCATCATGGAGGTGCTCAGGACCGGCGACCTGCGCCCGATCTCGCTGGAGGAGCTCAACGCCGCCGCCAGCCTCCTCACCCGCGTCGACCGCAAGTACCTCGTGCCAGCCCACGTGGCCCAGGGACTCGTGCAGGCACTCGCGCCGCGCGCTCGGGTGCTTGAGATCGAGGGCACGCGCAGCTTCTCCTACGCCTCGACCTACTTCGACACCCCTGCACTGGAGAGCTACCTGGCCGCAGCCCGCAAGCGCCGTCGTCGTTTCAAGGTCCGCACGCGCAGCTACCTCGACTCCGGGCTGACCTTCCTAGAGGTCAAGACCCGCGGTGCGCGCGGTGCCACCGTCAAGAAGCGGGTGCCTTACGGGGCCGACGATGCCGACCGCCTCACGCCGCCTGGGCGCACCTTCGTCGCCCAGCGCCTGGGCGAGGCCGGGATCATCCCTACGGCTGCCGGTCGCCTGGAGCCGGTCATGGCCACCACGTACTCGCGCAGCACCCTGCTGCTGCCCGACGACGACGCCCGCCTCACGCTGGACACCCGCCTGACGTGGCAGGAGGCCCTGCCAGGCGGTGGCCGAGGGGCACGCCGCACGGCTCACGGTCTCGTGGTGGCGGAGACGAAGAACCCGGCCACGCCCTCACCGGCCGACCGCTGGCTGTGGGCCGCCGGGTACCGGCCGGCAACGATCTCGAAGTACGCCACCGGGATGGCAGCGCTGCACCCGCAGCTGCCGTCCAACAAGTGGCACCGGATCCTCGGTAGAGAGCTGGCGGCCGCCTGCCAACACTGAGCGGGCCTGCTGCGAGTACGCACCGTGACGGTGCGGCCTCGCGGCAGGCCCGCTCAGCTATCTGAGGACTCAGTGGGCGCGCTTGCGCGCGGTCACCGCAGCCGCTCCGCCCAGGCCAGCCAGGGCGATGACGGCGACCCCGAGGCCGAGGGCGTCAACACCGGTCTTGGCCAGGCTCTTGCCCTTGACGACCTTGGTGGTCTTCTTGCCACCGGCGGCCTTGTCGGCAGGCTTGTTCGTACCCTGCTCACCGGCGGGAGCGCTCCCGTTGTCGGTGTTGCCACCAGGCTGCCGAGGCTTGTCCGTGCCGCCGTTGCCAGGCTGCTCGGTACCACCGCTGTCCGAACCACCGTTGCTGGGCTGGTCGGTCCCGCCATTGTCGGAGCCACCGTTACCCGGCTCCTCCGGAGTGGTGGACTTCGCAACGACCGTGACGGTCGCCTTGACCGGGAAGCGCTTGGTCTGCGAGGCGGCCTCTGTATCACGATCCATGGCAGCAGCCGGCAACGCCACCGTCACTGTGCCGTTGACGGCGAAGACGTTCTCCTCGGCGTACTTCGCCTCTGCGTAGTCATCCCAGGTCACAACCTCGTCGGTCTCGTCTCCGTTGCTCCAGATCACCGTGACAGTCGTGGGGAGCTCAGGGCGGGTACCAGCGATGGTCTTGACCGCGATCTCATCCGCCGCGGGCTTGACCGGCTCGGCCGGAGCCACGACGACGGTCACT
>NZ_DS999574.1:341405-374966 GCF_000159035.1 Actinomyces urogenitalis DSM 15434 | reverse complement strand
AGATTCTCTGGGCCGCCATAATTACGGCCTTGCATATAACCGTTGCCGATATCATTCCATTGATAGTTCGGGGATTTGGTCAGACTGTCATCGGCCCACGCAGGCTGCCCGTTCTCGGCATTGTCATGCGAGAGCGGACTCTGCCCTCGCGAGGTCAAAGACTCGGCCGCGATGGCCAGCTCATCCGCACGGATCTGAGCCCACTTCATGATGTCCGAGTTGACGTTGAGCGCCGACAGCGTATCGCCCGTACCCGCACCATCGATAATCATGTTCTCAGCGACCGTCGCCTTCTGAATTTCTTCGGGACTCAGCGCCGCTCGCAGCTGTTCTTCGCTTAAGTTATCAGCCGACTGACCAGTTTTTTAACATATTCATTGCGAAGCTTAGACAGAGTTTTTGCGTCGGCAATCTGCTGCTCACTCAAAGGCGTGCGCTTCGTCCCGTACACGTCCTTGTTGATCTGATCCAGATAGTCCAAGGCCTTAGCGATGTTGTCAGGCGATGTCGCACCATCTGCAGAGACGTCTGCAGCCATCGCGGTGGGAGCGCCCACACCCACTGCACCAGCCAGGACCAGGGCCGCGAAGGCAGCCAGGATCCGCCGTGGTCTCCTCATGTCATGCCCTCTCGGGATTCCTCGGTCCGCCGGGGTAGGCGATAGACCGCTCAATTAACCGTATTCTGTGGATTTTCCTTGAGTCAAGAAGCATGAGTGCCATCACCATCTTCAATCATCAGCATTCATTCACCCTCTTCCTAGCGCGACCACCCAGCCCTCACAGCCACCTCATACCCAGCTCCTGAAAGATCAAGGCCAGCGGCGCGCTTCAGCCTTCTCGTCGCCACACCGGCCAGCCGACCACGCAGGAGACACCATGAAGAACCCGTTCAGTTGTCACGGCACCTCCAGTACCGACCCTCGCCGTCGTACACGCCGCGTCAGCGGCACCCTCGCGTTCTTCACCGCCATCGCCCTGACCGCCGCCTGCGGCACCGCCGCCACCACGGACTCCTCCGCCACGTCCGCCTCCGCCGTCGCCGCAGCGGACGAGTCCTCCGGCACCGTGTGGACCACCATCTCCTCCGCGGTACGTCAGGCCTCGATCGGTGCCAGTGTGAGCGATGTCCTGGCCGCCAACGCCGACACCTCCGAGGTGGTGGCTGCCGCCACCTCCGCCGAGCAGTCCGGCTCCTGGGACACCGACTCCGCCACCACCATCACCCTGGACGGAGACTCCGCCTCCGTCTCCGGTGACGCGGCAGACTCTGTGAGCGTGGATGGCACCACCGTCACCATCACCGGCTCCGGAACCTTTGTCCTGGCCGGCAGCCTCGATGACGGTCAGGTCGTCGTCAACGCCGCTGACGCCGAGGTCCACCTCGTCCTGGACGGCGTCACGATCACCAACGCCGACGGGCCGGCCATCGACATCCAGGACGCGGGCAGCGCCGTCGTCGTCCTGGCCGAGGGCACCGAGAACGCCCTGACCGACGGCGAGACCTACTCAGACACGATCGAGGACGCCCCCACGGCCACCCTCTTCTCCTCTGACACGCTCACCATCACGGGCACCGGCTCCCTGACCGTGACTGGCAACAGCAATGACGGCATCTCCTCCAAGAACGGCCTGGCAATCACCGTTTCGCCCACCATCACCGTCACGGCCGCTGACGACGGCGTCCGAGGCAAGGACTGGCTCCTGGTCTCTGACGGCTCCTTGACCGTCACAGCCGGGGGCGACGGCCTGAAGTCCACGGAGGACGACGACGAGACCAAGGGGTTCGTCGCCCTGGGCGAGGCCGAGATCGCCATCACCTCCGGTGACGACAGCGTCTCAGCCACCACCGACGTCACCGTGGACGGCACCACCTTGTCCATCATCGCCGGCGGTGGGCAGTCCAACGCCTCCACCGTCCAGTCCCAGCCTGGATGGCAGGCCGACCCCGATGACACCGAGGACGAATCCTCCACCGACGACTCAGTCAAGCCCAAGGGCGTCAACGCTGGCGTGGCCTACTCCCAGGACTCTGGGACAGTCGCCGTCGACGCGGCAGACGAAGGCCTCCAGGGCGCCTTCGTCACCGTCTCGGGAGGCACGCTCACCATCGCCTCCGGCGACGACGGCATCAACGCCACCAACGGGGACTACACGATCGAGGGCTACGAGAACGCTGACTCCGAGTCCGACGACGGCGCGTACCTCACGATCACCGGCGGCAGCGTCCAGATCGACTACGCCAACTCCGACGGCATCGACTCCAACGGATCGGCCTCGGTCACCGGCGGGCAGGTCGTCGTGGCAGGCTCGGCCGGTTCCATGGACGGCGCCGTCGACGTCAACGGCGAGTCCGACGTCGTCGGCGTCACCGGCTCGCCGAGCGTCGCCGTCGGGGACACCATCACCGTCACGAGCTCGGACGGGACGAGCTGGACGCTGACCTCGACGATCTCCTCGGACTACGTCACGGTCCTGGGACTGACCGAGGGCACCGAGTACACGGTAGCGACGACGTCGGGCGGCTCAGCCACCGGTACCGCCTCCGCCCTGTCTGCGGGCATGAGCGGCATGGGAGGCCAGGAGCAGCCGGGACAAGGCGGTCAGGGCGGCCCGCGCTGACCTCCACCGACCACTCATTACTCGACGGACCGCCTGTGCCTCGTCTGACCACCTGATTCGCGTGAATCCAGTGGTCGGACGGGGCGTGGGTGGTCGATCGCCCCCGAGGTGGTCGACGGCGCCCGCGGTGGTCGGTCGAGCCCGCGCCTCAGGCCCGGCGCAGCCAGACCGTCGTCGCCGCAGGCAGGACGCCACCGCGTCCCGCCGCGCCTTCCTGCGTCAGCGGCCCGCTCGCCAGCAGCACCTCGCCCGCAGGCAGCTCAGCGTCCTGGTCAAAGGCCGTCCAGCACTCGACCTCGCCACGCGCGAAGGCCAGGACGTGCTCGTCGCGCCGCAGCCAGCTCAGCGGCTCGCGATTGGCCGCACTCCACAGCTGGTGGCGCAGCTCCAGTCCTCGCCGGTACAGCGCCAGGGTCGAGCCAGAGTCCCCCTCCTCGGCGTCGACGGCGTGGCTCCCCCACCCCGCCGGCTGCGGCAGGTGCGCCTCAGCCCCGCCGTCGGGCCCGAAACCGTAGCTCGTGCCCTCCGCACTCCAGGGCAGCGGCACGCGACAGCCATCGCGCCCCTTCTCCACCTCGCGGTTGCGCAGGGCGATGGGGTCCTGCAGCCGATCCTCGGGAATGTCAGGCACCTCGGGCACACCGAGCTCATCCCCCTGGTAGACGTACATGCACCCGGGCAGGGCCATCGTCAGCATCGCGCCCGCGCGAGCACGCCGCTCCCCCAACGCCGCGTCCTGGGCCGGGGACTCGCCGTCGGCCAGCAACCACAGGCGAGACAAGCGCATCTGACGCCCTGCCGGTGTACCGTCCGCACCTGCGCCCGCGTCATGAGCCTGGTCGCGGTCAGCGCGCACCTGCTCAACCACCTTCTCCTCCGGATCGAAGCCGTAGCGCGTGGCCACCCGGAAGGTGTCATGGCAGCCCAGCACCCAGGTGGTCGAGCCGCAGGCAGCCTCGTCAGCCAGACCGGCGTCGATCGCCCAGGCGTAGGAGGGCGCCGTGAAGTCAGCGTCCTGGAGCTGGAAGTTGAAGGCCTGCCCGATGGAGGCGGCGTAGCGCGCACGGCGGGCCGGGTGGACACCGGCCTCGGCGACGGCGAAGCGCGGCGGGTCGTAGGAGTCCAGCACGGTACGCCACTGGGCGTAGACCTCGTGGACCTCGTCGCGGTCAAACAGGGCGTGGGAGCCGTCGTCCGGCAGCGGCCAGTAGGGCATCTGGGCGAAGGGACGCTCCAGCTGCCCCATGTCCTTGGTCATGCCATGGGCCACGTCCACGCGGAAGCCATCGACCCCGCGGTCGCACCAGAAGCGCAGCGTGCGCTCAAAGTCCTTACGTACTGCCGGGTTGGCCCAGTTCAGGTCAGGCTGCTCGGGGGCGAAGATGTGCAGGTACCACTGGTAGGGGCGCCCTGTCCCCGGTCCGGTCAGGGGCGTACCGTCCTCAGCCTGGTCCTCCACCCGCTCCCAGATGGAGCCACCGAACAGGGAACGCCAGTCATTGGGCGGCTCCACGCCGTCCTCGCCTCGGCCCTCGTAGAAGTGGTAGAGCCCGCGCTCGGGGGCGTCTGGCCCACCCGCCAGCGCAGCGCGGAACCAGGCATGACGGTTGGAGGTGTGGTTAGGCACGAGGTCGACGATCACCCGGATCCCGGCCTCATGGAGAGCGGCGACCATGGCGTCGAAGTCCTCCAGCGTCCCGATCTCCGGGGCGACGTCGCGGTAGTCGTCAACGTCGTAGCCGCCGTCGGCCAGGGCGGAGGGATAGAAGGGCGAGAGCCACACGGCGTCCACGCCGAGGCGAGCCAAGTAGGGCACGCGGCTGGTGATACCGGCAAGGTCGCCGATGCCGTTGCCGTCAGCGTCCGCGAAGGAACGCGGGTAGATCTGGTAGACGACGGCGTCCTTCCACCACTGACGAGTCGGGGCCTGAGAGGCCTGGATGGGGTCGGAGCCGGTCGATGCGGTCGCGTGGGTCGTGCTAGTCACGGGCGGCATCCTGCCAGGTTTTGGTGTAGCGTAAAACCTGGTGGTGGCTGTGCCCGTCCCGGCGCTCAGCACTCCACGACGTTGACAGCCAGTCCCCCGCGCGAGGTCTCCTTGTACTTGGCGAGCATGTCCTCACCGGTCTGACGCATGGTCTCGATGACGGTGTCCAGGCTGACCTGGTGACGACCCTCGCCCCACAGTGCCATCCGCGCCGCGTTGATCGCCTTGACCGCGGCCACCGCATTGCGCTCGATGCAGGGGATCTGCACCAGACCGCCCACCGGGTCACAGGTCAGGCCGAGGTTGTGCTCCATGGCGATCTCGGCGGCGTTCTCCACCTGCGCCGGCGTACCACCTAACGCCTCGGCGAGCCCCGCCGCCGCCATCGACGACGCCGAGCCGACCTCGCCCTGACAGCCCACCTCCGCCCCGGCGATCGAGGCGTTGGTCTTGATCAGCGCACCCACGGCGGTAGCAGCCAGGAGGAAACGGCGAGCACCGTCGTCGTCAGCCCCGGGGATGAACTGCTCGTAGTAACGCAGCACCGCCGGCACGATCCCGGCCGCGCCGTTGGTCGGGGCGGTCACCACGCGCCGTCCGGCAGCGTTCTCCTCGTTGACCGCGAGCGCGAACAGGTCCACCCAGTCCATGCCGCGCAGAGGGTCGGCCATCGTGAAGGCGGCCGCCGGCCCGCTGGCCTGGGCCAGCAGCCGCTCGTGCAGGCCCTTGGCCCGACGACGCACCCCCAGCCCGCCCGGCAACGTCCCGTCCGCAGCCATGCCGGCCTCGATGCAGGCGGTCATGGTCTGGCGCAGGCGGTCGAGGTATCCCACGACCTCGCTCTCCTCGCGCACCGAGACCTCGTTAGCCATGACGACCTCGGACACGCGTAGGCCCTCCCGGGCGCAGATCTGGAGCAGCTCGGCCGAGGAGGAGAAGGGGTAAGGCGCCGGGGTGGCGTGAGCCTGGGCAACCACTGCTGTGGCCAGGGCACGGATCGAGGGAGAACCGGGCTTGCCGACGTCCTCCATGACGAAGCCGCCGCCCACGGAGTAGTAGGTGCGCCGCAGGATCTCGCCACCGGCGGCGCAGTAGGCGGTCAGAGTCAGGCCGTTGACGTGGTAGGGCAGGACCCGGCCGGGCAGGAAGTGGATGTCGCTGGAGGGGGTGAAGGGGATCGTGCCCACGCCACCGACCTCCAGGCGCCCCGCCTCCTCGACCTCCTCCATGAGGTTCTCACACACCTGGCTGGGCACGGTCTCCGGCTCATAGCCCGCCAGCCCCATGACGACGGCGCGATCGGTGGCGTGGCCATGGCCCGTGGCACCCAAGGAGCCGTACAGCTCCACGGTGAGGCGACTGACCGGCTCGGTGCACTGGCCCTCACCGTGGGAGGAGGCCGGTGAGGAATCGCCCCCGGCGACGTCGCCGGGGGTGAGCAGGTCCCTCACGGCAGCGTCCGCGGCAACGACTCCGGCCAGCTCCGCAGCGAAGGCACGTCCGGCACGCATGGGACCCACCGTGTGCGAGGAGGAGGGACCGATGCCGATGCGCATGAGGTCGAAGACGCTCAGCGGGCGCGAGGCCTCCTCGGCAGTAATCTCTCCCGCCAGTAGGGCCGCCGGCGTGGCAACGTCCAGGGCGGTGGGGTGCAGGGTCGTATCGACGGCGTCGGCGGTCATGGGCCCATCATGCCCGCCTCGGCCTGCGCGCGGCACTCCCCGCGCGGGCGGCTCAGTCCGTCGAACGCACGAGCCACCAGGCCGCGAAGGGAGGCACCGCGACCATGCCGTCGCCGCCACCCTCCAGGCTCGCCGCACCGGCCGGGACCGTGTCCGTCAGGACGTCGACGGCGCCGAGGACCCCGTACTCCGCCAGGCGCCAGGCTGGGATCGCCCGCCAGTCGCTGGTGACGTTGTACACGCCGACGAAGCTGCCGCGCGGGTGCTCACGCACCGTGACCAGCACGCCGTCGTCATCCACCGGGGCGACGACGGTGCGCACCTGAGCCCCCAGCTGCGGCAGGCTGGCACGTACCTTGCCCAGGTGTGCCAGGTCACCGAAGACCCGGCCGGGGATCGTCGTGGGATCGTGGCGCTGAGCCACGGCCTCCTCACTGAGCACCGGGCGGCCGGCCCAGCGCGAGTCCGCCTCATGGCCCGGCTCGGTGTCCCAGTTCGGATCGTTGAGCTGGCCGAGCTCGTCACCGCTCCACAGCACCGGGATGCCTCCCCAGCCGTAGATGATGGCGTTGGCCAGCCGCAGGGCGTCCAGACGCTGGGCGAGCCAGCCACGCAGCTCCTCCTCGCGCCAGGCCGGTGTCTCCTCCCCGATCCCAGCCACCGCCTCAGCGGCCGCCTCGATGCCGATCAACGAGGCAGCGGTTCCCGAGATGCGCCGGTCCTGGGTGACGGGGTTGTACTGGAAGACCAGGCCTCGCGCGTCAGACATGGGGTAGACGCCGCGGTACCAGTCAGCCAGGAACTGACGGTGCCAGTAGCCGTTGAGGCCGACTGCCTCGGCGTCGGCGTCGTCGATCGCCCAGCCGATGTCGTCATGGCAGCGGATATAGGTGATCCAGGTGGCGCTGGATGGCTCCACCGGCAGCGCGGACAGGGCGCGAGCGGCCAGGCGGACGTTCTTGGAGGCGAGCATCGACCACACCTGCACCATGAGGGAGTTGTGGTAGGCCAGGTCAGAGACCTTGCCGGTGTACTTGCCCTGCCCCAGGTACTGCAGGAGCTCCGTTGGCGCCACGATCGCCTCGGCCTTGAGATCCACGGCAGGGCAGGCGATGCGGGTCAGTGCCTTGAGCACCTCGGTGATGGCGTGGACCTCGGGCTGGCCCTGACAGTCGGTGCCCTTGCGCTTGATGGTGAAGGCGATGGCGTCCAGGCGCAGGACCTCCACGCCTCTGTTGGCCAGGTCCAGGACGATCTGGGCGTACTCCTCCATGATGTTGGGGTTGCGCCAGTTGACGTCCCACTGGAAGGAGTTGAAGGTGGTCCACACCCAGCCCTCGGCCTCCTCGTCCCAGGTGAAGTTCCCGGGGGCGAAGTCCGGGAAGATCTCGGGAAGAGTCTGTTCGTAGACGTCTGGCTCGGTGCGGTCGGGGAAGATGTAGAAGTAGTCGCGGTAGCGCTCCTCGCCGGCGCGGGCTCGCTGGGCCCACTCGTGCTCGCGGGCCACGTGGTTGAGCACAAGATCGACCACGAGGCTGATTCCCTCGCGGCGCAGCGCTCCCGTCAGGTGCTCCAGGTCCTCCATGTCCCCCAGGTCCGCACGCACGCTGCGGTAGTCAGCGACGGCGTAGCCGCCGTCGGAGTCACCCGGGCGCGGGGTGAGCAGTGGCATGAGGTGGAGGTAGCTCACACCCAGCTCCCGCAGGTAGGGGATGCGCTCCTCGACTCCGCGCAGGTCACCGGCGAAGCGCTCGGTGTAGGCGGCGTAGCCGATCCGCGAAGGGTCCTGCGCCCACAGCGGGTCAAGCGTACGGTCCAGGTCCAGGCGGCGCAGCCCGCCCGAGCGCTCGGCGTAGGCCTGAGCGGCCTTGGCAGCCAGGTGGGCGGCCGTACCCTCGGCCTTCTCTCCGTACAGGGTGGTCAGCCCGTCGATGAGGTCGGGATACCAGTGCGCCAGGCGCGAGCAGAAGACCTCGCGCCTGGTGGTACCCATCCCCTCCAGGGCCGGGCCGACGGCGTCCCACACCGCAGGTGGCAGGCCGTAGACGGGTGGGGTGGTCTCGGCGGCAGAGGATGTGGTGGCACTCATGCCTCTATAGTCGCCGATTTTGCTCGCGGATGGGGCCAGGAGGACAAAGACGCTCACGCAGCAGACGCGAGGTCACGGCGTGGCCACCCAGGCCTGCGCACCACGCCCTGCCGGGAGGCACGCCGCTACTCCTCACGCCAGCGCGGCGTCATGCCTCTCGCGATGCACCAGCACCTGGCCGGCATGATCCTGCACCCAGTCGCGCAGAGCCGTCAGTGGCCCGGTCAGGCTGCGGCCGAGCTCGGTCAGCTCGTAGTCCACGCGTGGCGGGACCCCGGGAGTCTGACTGCGTACCACGAGCCCGTCGCGCTCCATCGACCGCAGGGTCTCAGTGAGGACCTTCGGAGTCACGCCCCCCACCTCGCGGCGCAGCTCGCTGAAGCGACGCGGACCGTCAGACAGGACGACGACGACCAGCGGTGTCCAGCGGTCCACGACGTGGCGCAGCACCGTGCGCGAGGGGCACTGGGGTGAAAGCACGTCGAAAGCGACAAGCGGCGCTTCGTGTGTCACGGGTCATATCCTTAGTTACGTTGAGGTACCTAGTACCTAAAACATACCATGAAGCCATCGCAATCGGCTCGCCGAGGCGCGAGACACCACCGACGAACCTGGGTCACCGCCCAGGACTGACACACGAGGAGTCACCGTGAAGATCACCGTCATCGGAGGAACCGGCGCCACCGGATCGGCCGCCGTCGCCGACGCCGCTTGCCGCGGCCACGAAGTCACCTCCGTCTCCCGCTCCGGCACGAAGCCCGAGGGCGCCACGCACGCCGTCGCCGTCAACCTGGGTGACACCGCCGCCGTCGTGGACCTGGTCAACCAGGCCGACGCCACGATCATCGCCGTCTCCCCCGATCGCACCGGAGGCTCGCCCCAGCCGGTGATCGACGCCTTCAAGGCTCTCATCGACGCCCGCCCCACCGGCCGTCTCGTGGTCGTCGGTGGTGCCGGCTCGCTCCTGGACGCATCCGGCAAGCGCCTCGTGGACGACCCAGCCTTCCCGGAGGCCTACCGCAGCGAGGCCCTGGCCTTCTCCAAGGTCCTGGAGCTCTTCCGCGCAGCCGGCAGCTCGATCGCCTGGACCCTGGTCTCCCCTGCCCCGGCCTACCCAGTACCGGCCTCCTCCGGCTCCTACGTCACGACCACTGACACCCCGGCCGGCGAGACCCTCTCCGCCGCGGACATGGCCATCGCGCTCATCGACGAGGCCGAGAAGGACGCTCACCGCGGCGCTCGCTTCGCCGTCGCCAGCGCCTGACGGTTGCACAGGGCACCCGCTACGTCGATTCAGGCCCTGAACAGTCGGATCCCATGCTCCCAGCACTGGAATCGACTGTTCAGCGCCTGAATCGACGAGGTGGGGAGCGAGACACGCGGGCCAGCACCACGTGTGGACGCCAGCCAGGGGGCAGGCTTCACCTATGACTGCCACCCCCACCACCGTCCGTCCCTCCAACCCGCCCATCGCCCTGGCCATCGCCGGCTCTGAGACCTCCGGAGGCGCCGGCGCCCAGACTGACCTCAAGACCTTCGCCCAGCTGGGCGTCTTCGGCTGCGTGTCCCTGACCTGCATCGTCTCCTTCGACCCCAAGAACGACTTCGCCCACCGCCTCCACGCCATCGACCCCCAGGTCCTGGCTGACCAGATCGAGGCTGCCGTCGGCGTGCACGGCACCATCGACGCCGTCAAGATCGGCATGCTCGGCACGATCCCCACCATCGAGACCGTCGCCGGAGCTCTGGAGCAGTACCGCTTCGCCAACGTGGTCGTCGACCCCGTCCTGATCTGCAAGGGCCAGGAGGCGGGCGCCGCCCTCGACATTGACAACGCCCTGCGCGAGAAGGTCCTGCCCTACGCCACCATCACCACCCCCAACCTCTTCGAGACCCAGGTGCTGGCCGGCGTGGAGGAGATCACCACGGTGGACGCCCTTAAGGACGCCGCCAAGCGGATCTACGACCACGGCGTACCCAATGTGCTCGCCAAGGCGGGCACCCTGCTGGGCACCGGCACCGCCCTGGATGTCTTCTATGACGGCCAGACCCTGGAGGTCCTTGAGGTCCCGGCCATCGGCCAGGAGCGCGTCTCCGGCGCCGGCTGCACGCTCGCCGCTGCCATCACGGCCGAACTCGCCAAGGGCGCCAGCCCGCTGGACGCCTGCCGCACAGCCAAGGACGTCGTCGTCTCCTCCATCGAGAACCGTATGCACGGCAACGCCCCCTTCGACTGCGTCTACCAGGGGCGTTACGGACGCCAGTGAGGCGTCAGCAGCCTGACGTACCCGCGACCTGCGGTCACGCCCCCTTAAACCAACCAGGGCCCCGGTACAGCCTCCTCGCAGATCAGTACTCCGGCTCCGGAGCCATGTCCCGCGCCATGTTGGCAAAGCGGGACAAGTGCCCCTGGAAGGCCACGGGAATCGTGCGGGTCGAGCCGTTGCGGTGCTTGGCCACGATGATGTCCGCCTCGCCGGGGCGCTCCTCGGGCTGGTAGTACTCCGGGCGGTGCAGCAGCATGATGATGTCAGCGTCCTGCTCCAGCGAACCAGACTCACGCAGGTCAGACATCTGCGGCTTGTTGCCGGTGCGCTGCTCAGGACCACGGTTGAGCTGGGCGACGGCTACCACCGGGATGTCCAGCTCCTTGGCCAGGAGCTTGAGCGAACGGGAGAACTCACTGACCTCCTGCTGACGCGACTCCACCCGCTTACCGGAGCTCATGAGCTGGAGGTAGTCGATGACCATGAGCCCGAGCCCCTGCTGCTGTTTGAGCCGCAGCGCCTTAGAACGGATCTCCGGCATCGTCAGGTTCGGGGAGTCGTCGATGAACAGAGGCGCCTCACTGACCTGGTGGTAGACCGAGGCAACGTCCTTCCAGTCGCGATCATCCATCAACTTGCCGCCGCGCAGCTTAGTCATCTCCACCCCGGACTCGGCGGAGAGAATGCGCATCATCAGCTCCATGCGGCCCATCTCCAGGGAGAAGTAGCAGCTGGTGAAGGGATTGCCGTTGTGGTCCCGAGCATGGATCGAGGCCGAGCGGCAGAAGTCGACGGCGAGGGTCGACTTACCCATGGCCGGACGCGCCGCGACGATGATCATCTGCCCGCCCTTGAGCCCGCCCGTCAGCTCATCGAGCTCAGCGAAGCCCGTGGCCACACCGGTCATCTGACCGTGCTCACGCGACTGGCCGGCCTCGATCTCCATATTGGCGTCATTGAGCAGCTCGCCGACGGCAGAGTAGTCCTCCCGCTCCCCCTCGCGGTGGGCGACGGCGTAGACCTCCGCCTCCGCCATGGTCACGAGCTCGTCGATGTCCCCGGCGTCGGTGGAGTAGCCCAGCTGGGTAATGCGGGTACCGGCCTGCACCAGGCCGCGCATGAGGGACTTCTCCTTGACGATGCGGGCGTAGTAACCGGCGTTGGCCGCCGTGGGCACCTGCCCCATGAGGTCAGCGAGGTAGGGGGCGCCGCCCACGAGCTCCAGCTCGCCGCGCTTGGCCAGCTCATCTCCCACGAGCAGGGCGTCAGCAGGCTGGGAGCGGTTGTAGACCTCGACGATCGCGTCAAAGATCATCTCGTGGGCCGGCTTGTAGAACTCCGGTCCGCGCAGCACCTCGATGACGTCGGTGATGGCTTCCTTGCTCATGAGCATGCCACCCAGGGTCGCCATCTCGGCGGCCAGGTCCTGAGGCGGGACGCGGTCGAAGACGCCGTCGAATCGGGCTCCACCAGAGCCCGCAGTATCTGCGCGCCCGGAACCGCCCTCACGGTGCCCACGAGGACCAGGTCCCTCACCCTCGTCCCAGCGTCCGGAACGCTCGCGGCCTGGCCGCTCGTCACTGACCGGCTCGATCGCCGGATCCATCTCCGTCATCCGCTGCTCCTGACCGACCTGGGCACCACACGATCGCGCCGCAACAACCGCAGACCGGCGGTGCGGGCAGCACGCCGCGCGCGTGACCCTAGCCAGCGGCTGCGCCCGTCGCAACACGCTCGTGCGGCACCTGATGTGGACAACCCACCCTACTGCTGTGGAACACCCCGTGCCTCCTGTGGTGAGAGAGGGGGCCGCAATGTGGATAACTCTGGGGACAAGATGAGCCCTTGTGTGGATGCGCTGAACACTGCCCCGTTCTTGCAACGAAAGGTCGGCAATCGACCCTGTGGCTCGCCGGATGCGCAACCACTCGTCAAAGATGTGGATAACATGCCCATTCTGTGGACAAACCTCAAGGTGAGGATGAGATTCCCAGGTGCCAGACACCTGCCGTGAGACACTGCAGGCCCGTCATGACCACCTTGCGTGGTCCCGCCGATCACCAGCTGCGCTACCGATGACCCGCCACCGCCCCCTGGCCCCCACAGGCCTGAACCGCCAGATCCTCTCCCTCGCCCTGCCTGCCCTCGGGGCCCTGGTCGCCGAGCCACTCTTCGTGCTCATCGACTCCGCCATGGTCGGCCACCTCGGCGCCACGAGCCTGGCGGGGCTGTCCCTCGCCTCCACGGTCCTGACCACCATCGTCGGCCTCTTCGTCTTCCTGGCCTACGCGACGACGGCGACCACCGCCCGCCGCTTCGGAGCCGGCGACCGCGCTGGCGGACTGCGCGCAGGCGTCGACGGTCTGTGGCTGGCCGCGATCCTGGGGCTCGCCGCCTTCCTGCTGCTGTGGATCATGGCCCCCTGGGTCACCCACGCCCTCGGTGCCCGCGGCGAGCTCGCCGATGCGGCCGTGGCCTACCTGCGCGCCTCAGCCCCGGGCCTGCCAGGCATGCTCGTCGTCTTCGCCGCCACCGGCACCCTGCGCGGGCTGCTGGACACCCGCACACCCTTCGTCGTCGCCGCAGCCGGCGCCGCGGCCAACGTGGCCCTCAACGCGACCTTCCTCTACGCACTGCACACCGGGATCGCCGGCTCGGGAGCCGGGACCGCGATCAGCCAGAGCCTCATGGCAGTGGCACTGACCCTGCCGGTCACCCGCGCGGCCCGCCATGCCCAGGTCTCTCTGCGGCCCCATCGGGCCGGCCTGGGCACCTCCCTAGGCGCCGGCCTGCCCCTGCTGGTGCGCACGCTGTCCCTGCGCGTGGCCATCCTCGCCACGGTCTGGGCGGCGACGGCGCTCGGCCAGGTCCCGCTCGCGGCCCACCAGGTCGTCAACTCCCTGTGGAGCTTCTCCGCCTTCGCGCTCGACGCCTTGGCCATCGCCACCCAGGCGCTCATCGGCACCGCGCTCGGGCAGGCCGAGGCGGACCAGGCCCCTGCCTCGACGGCGGGTGAGCCCGTCCAGGTACTCAGCATCGACGCCGTCCTGCGCCGGTGCCTGGCCTGGGGCCTGGCCACCGGCGCGGTGATCGGGCTCGTCCTGGCGACAGCCTCCTCTTGGCTGCCACACCTCTTCTCCTCCGACCCTGCCGTCATCGCCGCGGCCCGGCCAACGCTCCTGGTCACCGCCTCGGCGATGCCGCTGGCCGGTGCCGTCTTCCTCTTCGACGGCGTGCTCATGGGCGCCGGCGACGGGCGCTACCTCGCCCGGGCGGGGATCGTCACCCTCGTGCCCTACCTCCCTGTGGCGATCGCCGTGGGACGCGGGCTCCTCGGTTCGGGGACCACTGGCCTGGTTGCCCTGTGGATTGGCTTCGCCTGGGTCTTCATGGCTGCCAGGGGGCTGACCACCGGTCTGCGCGCCCGCTCCGACGCCTGGCGCCACTAGGAACCATCGCCGCCGTATACAGACTGAGGGCCCGTCACCGTGATGGTGGCGGGCCCTCAGGTCCAGGCTCAGCGTGGCCGAGTCAGGGGTGCTCAGCGAGCGGCGACGACGTTGACCTCGAGGGGAGCAACGACGTCGGTGTGCAGACGCACGGTGGCGCTGTGGCGACCGGTCGACTTGATCGGGGGAACAACCTCGATCTTGCGGCGGTCGAGCGCCGGGCCGCCAGCGGCCTTGACGGCGTCAGCCAGGTCCGCGGTGGTGACGGCACCGAAGAGGCGGCCGTTGGCACCAGCGGTGGCGGAGACGGTCACGACGTTCTCGTGCAGCCAGGCGCGAGCGGTCTGGGCCTGCTCCAGGGAGTCGATGGCGCGCTTGCGGCGAGCCTCGGCCATCTGGTCGATCTGACGCTGGGCACCCTTGGTCCACGGGGTGGCCAGCTTGCGGGGCAGGAGGTAGTTACGGGCGTAGCCGTCCTTGACCTCAACGACCTCGCCGGCGGCACCGAGGTGGGTGACGTCGTGGGTGAGGATGAGCTTGGTGGTCATATCCGCAGCCTCCGATCAGCGAGCAGAGCTCGAGTAGGGCAGGAGGGCCATCTCGCGGGCGTTCTTCACGGCCTTGGCGATCTTGCGCTGCTCCTGGACGGAGACGCCGGTGACGCGGCGGGCGCGGATCTTGCCGCGGTCCGAGATGAACTTCCGCAGGGTGGCGGTGTCCTTGTAGTCGATGGTGCCGACCTTGATGGCCTTCACCGGGCCGATCTTCTTCTTCGGCTTACGAAGCTGAGGCTTCGCCATGGTGGTACTCCTTGCTATCGAGCGCCCGTGGCGCTCATACGAGATGGTGTGTGGTGCGCAGCGCGTGCCGCGCGAGAAGGGAACGGGATCCGGGCTCGGGATCAGAACGGAGGCTCGTCACCGAAGGACGTGCCGCCGCCCGTGGCCCACGGGTCGTCCACGGCGCCGCCGGCAGGAGCGTTGTAGCTCGGCTGCTGGCCGCCACCGTTGTAACCGCCCTGGTTGGCGTTGTAGCCACCCTGGTTGCCCTGGCTGGCGTTGTTGTAGCCGCCCTGGCCCTGCGGGGCCCCGCCACCGAAGCCGCCCTGGCCGCCGCCGCGCGACTGCCGGGTGATCTGGGCCTTGGCGTAGCGCAGGGAGGGGCCGATCTCGTCGACCTGCATCTCCACCACGGTGCGCTGCTGACCCTCGCGGTCGGTGTAGGAACGCTGCTGGAGACGACCCTGCGCGATCACGCGCGTGCCCTTGGTCAGGGACTCCGCCACGTTCTCCGCCGCGTCACGCCAGATCGAGCAGCGCATGAACAGCGTCTCGCCGTCCTGCCACTCATTGGCCTGCCGGTTGAAGGTACGCGGGGTCGAGGCGATCGTGAAGGACGCCACGGCCGCACCCGAGGGAGTGAAGCGCATCTCCGGGTCCGCAGTGAGGTTCCCGATGATCGTGATGACGGTGTCGCCAGCCATGCGTGTCTCCGTTCCCTGACCCGGGCTCAGGCCTCGGGGCGCAGCAGCTTGGTGCGCAGAACGGTCTCGTTGAGGCCGAGCTGACGGTCAAGCTCCTGGGCAATCTCGGGCGTGGTGGTCATGTCGACGACGATGTAGAAGCCCTCGGACTTCTTCTTGATGTCGTACGCAAGGCGGCGCTTGCCCCAGACGTCGACCTTGTCGACGGTGCCCCCGTTGCTGGGAACGACCTGCAGCAGCTTCTCGAGGGACGCAGCGACGGTGCGCTCGTCAGTCTCGGGCTCGAGGATGATCATGATCTCGTAGTGACGCATGCTTGGTACCCACCTCCTCTGGTCTATGGCGGTCACGGTCTCTCCGTGACAGGAGGGTGATGCGTATTGGTTGCTCCACCCAGCGGGTTGCCAGACGGCGCAGCCAATCCACGAGCCTACCGGAGCCGGCCCCGGCTCGGAAGGCGGGACGACGACGGCCCCACGTGCCGTCGGACACGTGGGGCCGTGGTGACTCACCCTCTCAGGCGCTCTGCGCCGTCGTGCTAGCCGTTGCCCTGAGGGCTTCCGACCCCGCCTTGGCCGGAGCCCTCCCCACCGCTGCCTTGGGTGGGACCCGGGGCGGGTTCCTGGGTGGCCGCCGGAGCCGGGTCCTGCTGCGTGGGATCAGAGTCCTGCGAGGTGTCCTCTTTCTCCTCGGACTGCTGCTCCTCGTCCTGCTCAGGCTCGACGTACTCCTCCTCCAGCTCGTACTCCTCCTGCGGGGCCACGGTGCCGTAGAGGCTGCCCCGCTTGTAGGAGCCTGAGGTGCGCTGCGCAAACTCAGCGACCGGAAGGTCCGCCAGGGCGGTGGTCATGTACTGGGTGAAGATGTCAGCCGGATAGGTCGATCCCGTGATCTCGTCGTAGCTGCCCCACGGGGTGATCGACTCCTCCGAGCCGTCCGCACCGGTCTGGTAGAGCGTGACGGCAGTGGCGATCTGCGGGGTAAAGCCCACGAACTGGGCAGACTTGTTCTCCGAGGACGAGCCGGTCTTGGCGGCGATCGGCCGTCCGAGCGACCTGGCGGTCTTGCCCGATCCCTCGCTCACCACCTGCTGCATGGCGTAGGTGGCGTCCGCCATGACGTCGTCGGAGAAGACCTTCTCGCCGGTGGTGTTGGCCGTGTAGGCCACGTCCCCGCCGGCATTGGCCACCTGCGCCACCACGTGGGTCTCGTGCCGGGTGCCTTGTGCGGCGAAGGTGGCGTAGGCCGTGGCGATGTCAATGGTGTGCGGGGAGGCTGAGCCCAGGACGTTCTGGACCGTGGTGTCCAGTCCCATCGTGTCCTTCGGGTAACCGGCACGCACCGCGACGTCGCTGGTCACCTCCGGACCCAGGTCCCGGTTGAGCTGGACGTAGGGCGTGTTGATCGAGTAGGCCGTGGCCGTGATGAGGTTGGACCAGCCGTAGGAGGTATTGCCGTAGTTCTGGAAGGTCGTGCCCTCAATCGACATGGGCGAGGAGCCGGAGTACCCGTTGGACAGCGTCGCCCCCTTCTCCAGGGCTCCGACCAGCGCGAAGGGCTTGAAGGTCGATCCGGCCTGGGCGACGGCGTCGGTGGCCGAGCTGACCTGGCTGGTGAGGTAGTCCGCTCCTCCGTACAGGGCCAGGATGCCGCCGTTGGTGGCGTCGATGGACACCAGCGCCGCCCTCAGGTTCTCCGAGTGCCCCTCCGGCAACGCCTGGACGGCGGCCACGGCCGCGTCCTGGTCGGTCTTGTTGATCGTCGTCGTGATGCGGTAGCCGCCGGTGTCGATCTGCTCGGTGGTCATGCCGGCCTTGGCCACGAGCTCAGAGCGCACCAGCTGCAGGATGTAGCCGCCCGGCCCGGCGTAGACCTCGTCAGTCTGCTGCGTCGTGGTCTCGGGCATGGCCGCCGAGTCGTACTCGGACTGGGTGATGTAGCCGTCAGCGAGCATGAAGTCCAGCACGCGCTGGAAACGCACCTGAGCCTGCTCCGGGTCCACCGCAGGGTCCCAGGCGCTAGGCGCAGGCATGATGCCGGCCAGCAGCGCCGACTCCGAGGCCGTCAGCTCACTGGCACTGTGCCCGAAGAAAGCCTGTGCAGCGGCCTCGATGCCGTAGGCGCCGCGCCCGAAGTAGACCGTGTTGAGGTAGGAGTCGAGGATGTCCTGCTTGGACATCTCACGGTCGATCTTGATGGCCATGATGGCCTGCTTGAACTTACCCACGTAGGAGCTGGTGGTGTCCACGTAGTAGTTCTTGATGTACTGCTGAGTCAGCGTCGAGGCGCCCTGGGTCGCGCCGCCGCGCAGGTTGTTCCAGAAGGCGCGTGCGATGCCCTTGGGGTCCACACCGTTGTTGGTGTAGAAGCTGCGGTCCTCCGAGGCGATGACGGCGTTGCCCACGTAGTCCGGCAGCGTCGAGGCGTCGATGATGGTGCGGTTGACCTCAGCGAAGGTGCCCATCTTGGTCTGACCGTCGGCGTAGTAGACGGTGGTGGACTGCGCCTGGGCGAACTCGCTGGGCGCGGGGATCTTGATGATGTTGTAGGCGATGATGAAGGTGGTCGCCATCGCCGCGATCATGAGCAGGAAGGCCCCGAGAACGAACCTCCAGCTGGGCAGCCACCGGTGGATCGGCCCCTTGCCGGCTCGTGGGTAGTTCAGCAGCCGTTTCCTGCTCGCCGATGACGCCCCCGCGCCCCGGGCACTCTTCGCCTTGCTGCGGGCCGGGCTGCTGGCCGATCGTGAGGACGGCCGTGACGAGCCTGGACGGCGGCCACGACCGCCGCCGTCCTGCCTGCCGCTCCTGGCCGCCTCAGCGAGCTTCCCGCCTCGGCGGCTGGAACCGTTGGGCTTCGCGCTGTCTGCCACGCGCTCCTCGTTTCTGTCCGCGGACACTGGCTGAGACGGCATGAGGCCGCCTCAGGCTGTTGTCCAGTATGACCACACCAGAGCGAGGAGAACAGCATGCAGCGCCTGTGACATGGTCCGAAGACGCGTCCAGGAAACTGTCAGGCCTCGGCGCGAGGCAGCCACACACGCATGGTGGCCGGGCCACGGTTAGCCCAGGAGTAGTAAGGAATGAGCGGCAGGTCGAAGACCTCGGCCGGCTGGTCGCCGCCTTCCTCGCACCCCTGGTGCGAGCCGGCCTCGCTGTAGGGCCACCGGCGCGCAGCCTCGGGCACCCGGCGGGCAGGGACGACCACTGCGCCGTCGTCAGCGATGGCCGGGGCGGCACCTGGCACGAGTGCGATCTCGTCCAGGCTCATGCCCTCAGGCAAGTCCACGGACTCCGCGCACAGCACCAGCGGTCCACGCTCCACGGCTACGCAGCCGCGCACCGCATCGATCCGCGGGTCCGGCACAGTCAGACGCGGACTCATGTCCAGCTCCAGCACGTGGGTCTCGCCGGCGCTCAGGACCCCGGAGACGACGGCGTAGCCGCCGCTGACCTCAGCTCCGTCCAGCCTGGCGCCCGACCACGTCCAGGCGGGCACGCGCACGGACACGCTGACCGGGCACGACGGCGCCTGCTCGACTCTCAGGGTCAGCCGGCCGCTGACGGGATAGTCCGTCTCCAGGCTCACCACGAGCTCCTGCTCGCCGTCGTCAGTGGGAACCTGCGTGCGGATCTGCATGGCTGACAGCAGGTGGATGAACAGGCTCGCAGGGTCCTGGGTGCTGCGCGTGACGCTGGCACCACCGAGGGAGGCCAGCGTGCGGGCGATGTTGGTCGGGCAGCAGGAGACCTCGAACCACGCGGCACGCAGGCTGGATCCCGATCGCATCGACAGCTCGTTGGGGGTGGACTCCTGCCCGGGGACCCTGACCTGGAGGGGGTTGGCGTAGAAGAAGGAGCAGCCCTCGGCGCTGGGAGAGGTGGCCACGACGTTGTAGAGCGTGCGCTCGATGACGTCGGCGTACGAGGTCTCGCCCGTGGCCAGCAGCAGGCGCCAGGCCACCATGACCGAGGCGATGCCCGCACAGGTCTCGCAGTAGGAGCGGTCCGCCGGCAGCTCGAAGTCCTCGCCGAAGGCCTCGCCCTCGTGACGTGAGCCCATGCCGCCGGTGATGTAGGTGCGCCTGGCCAGGGTGCGGTCGTACTGGGCGCGCACGATCTCCAGCAGCTCAGTGTCCCCGCGCTCCATGGCGGCGTCGATCGCGCCGGCCATGAGGTAGAGCGCTCGCACAGCGTGACCGCGGGCCACGGTCTCCTCGCGGATCGGGGTGGCGTCCTGGAAGTACTCGCGGCCGAACTCCCAGTCGCCCAGCAGGCCGTGGCCGCGCCGGTCGAGGAAGAGCTGGGCCTGGTCAAGGTAACGGCGCTCGCCGGTGGCGCGGTAGAGCTCGACGAGCGCCACCTCAACCTCAGGGTGACCGCCGACGGCGACCTGGCCGTCCGGCCCGAAGGTCTGGCAGACGTGGTCGGCGTTGCGCAGGGCGATGCGCACGATGACGTCGTCGCTGCCGAAGCCGGTACGCAGGCGGGCGACGGCTGCCTGAATGAGGTGGCCCGTGCAGTACAGCTCGTGCCCCATGGCGAAGTCGGTGTAGCGGTCCTCGACCCCCGGCTTGTCATAGCGGGTGTTGAGGTACCCGTCCTCGTCCTGGACGGTCTCGATCAGGGCGCCCAGGCGCTGGATCTGTGCCTCCAGAGCAGCGTCCCCGGTGCGGCCGACCTCCCAGGCCATGGCCTCGATGAGCTTGTAGACGTCTGAGTCCGCGAACCACAGGCCGGCGTGGTGTCCGGCGATATCACCTGCGGCGGCACGCACGAAGTTGTCGATCCAGCCGATCCTCTCCTCCCACGCCAGGGAGTGGGGCAGGGTGCCCGAGGCATTGACCTCCTGGCGCTCCCGCCAGAATCCGGAGGTGAGGGTGACCTCGTCCATGCTCAGGGGATTGAGCACGTGCACCGAGCCGGGGCTCGGCAGGACCTGGGCCTTGGCAGCAGGGGCGATCTGGGTGTGCATGAGGGTTTCCTTTGATGACGTCGGTGTCAGTATCGGGCAGAAGTGGCAGCCGTGGAGCGAAAAGCCAATGGGTTGGTCAAGAACAGTGTGTGGCGGCTAGGAGCAAGGCTCAGCCCTTGACCGCTCCTGAGGTCATGCCCTTGATGTAGTAGCGCTGGAGAGCGAGGAAGAGGATGAAGGCGGGCACGGTCAGGACGACGACGCCCGCCGTCGTCAGCCCGTAGTCAATGACGCCGATGGTCTGCTGACGCATATTGACCAGGGCCAGAGGCAGGGGCGAGTTGTCCATACCGAGCAGGTAGAGCGAGACCATGAAGTCGTTCCAGGCAGCGAGGTAGGAGAACAGGCCGATCGTCACCAGGCTGGGAAGCACCGAGGGCAACAGGATCCGGGTGAAGGCCGTGAAGGAGCCACAGCCGTCAATGAGGGCAGCATCCTCCAGGTCGCGCGGCAGGGCCGCAAAGGCATTGCGCATCATGAACACGCTGAAGGGCAGCTGGAACAGCGCCAGCACCAGACCGACCCCAACCAGGGAGTTGGCCATCCCCAGGTCCTTCATCCACACGATGAGCGGGATCAGCAGCGCGGCGTAGGGCACCATCATGATGGACAGGACGAGCACAAACAGCGCGTTCTTGAAGGGAAAGCTGAAGCGCGCAAAGGCATAGCCACCGGTCGTGGACACCACCAACGTCACCAGCACGCACACGGCGGAGATCACGAGGGAGTTCTTCAGGTAGAGCGGCAGCCCAGCTCCGTAGGTGAACAGCTTGACGTAGTTGCCCAACCCGTAGCCCTCAGCCTGGGCCGTTCCAGCAGCAGGCGAGACAGAGGAGACCAGCGCCCACACCAGGGGGATCACAAAGGACAGTGCCAGCAGGCCGGTGCCAAGGTAGTAGATGCTCTTGGAGAGCTTGTAAGAGCTCATCGGTCACTTCTCCTCAGAGTCGGTCACGCCCATGGCACGCAGCTGGATCGCGTTGACGACCACCAGAGCGATCAGCACAAGCACGGACAGGGCCGCAGCCATGCCAAGGTCACGCTTGGTCTCGAAGGCGTACTTGTAGATGAGCTGGACCACCGTCATCGTTGAGTTGTTCGGCCCGCCCTTGGTCAGGATGAAGAACTGGTCAAAGGCCAGCAGCGAGCCCGTGACGGACATGATCGTCGTCATGGCAATCGTTGGCTTGAGCAGGGGGAAGGTGACGTCAGTAAACGTGCGCCAGCGCCCGGCGCCGTCAATCTTGGCAGCCTCGTAGACCTCGGTCGGGATCGCCTGGACGCCCACCATCGTGAGGATCATGTAGTAGCCAGCGAAGCGCCACACCACGAGGACCACCGTGGCGATCAGCGCGCCTGTGGGAGTACCCAGCACCGAGCTACCGGCCTCCGCCAGGCCCAGAGCGGCCAGAATATCGGTCACCGGGCCAACCTGCGGGGAGTAGATCGCGTAGAACAGCAGGGAGGCTGAGGCGATGCCGAGCGCCGCCGGCAAGAGAATCGCCGTACGTACGACGGCGTTCCACCGTCGTGCCTCCTGAATCAGCAGGGCCAGCCCCAGGGCGATCGGCATGAGAATGATCGTGGTGACCACGGTGTACTTCAAGGTGAAGACCGTGGACTGCACGAGCATCGGGTCACGCAGGACCTTGACGAAGTTGTCCGGGAAGGCGGTGCCCATGTTGCCGCCAAGCAGGGTCCACCGAGACACCGACATGATGACGACCAGGACGATCGGCACGATGAAGAACAGGACGAGCATGACCACGGTGGGTGCTACATAGGCACCCGCACGCAGGTTCTCGCGCCGCTTGACGCGTCGCATCCGGCGCTCCTGGGCGGCCGTGAGTGTGTGGGGCATGGTTTCTCCGTCTGGAAGGTCAGGAACAGGGGCCGGCATCGTCCCGGATGACGGCAACGAGGTCACCGTCATCCGGGACGATGCAGCGGGCAGGCCTACTGGGCGAGCACGGCGTCGATCTGCTCGTTGTAGGTGTCCACCTTGGAGCCATCGCCCCAAATTCCGTCCTGGATCAGCAGCTGCCAGGGACTTCCGGCGGCGTTGAAGGCCTCGTTGAAGTTGACGGCCACCGGCGTGCGCCCGTTGGCGATCGCCGCGTTGGCGGTCCGAGTGCGCTCGTCAGCCTCGCTGTACCCGTCAGCCAGGACCGTGAGCGAGGATGCGGTGTCGTTGTTGTCAGCGAAGACGGCCTGCTGAGCCCCATCGCTCATGAGCCAGGCCATGAAGTTCCAGGCCTGGGCGGGCTTGGCGCAGTTACGCGAGATGCCGATGGCGTCCCCGCCCAGGAAGGTGGAGCCACCGCCGTTGACGCCCGGGATCGCCGCGACGCCAACCTCGAAGGAGGACTCCTCGAACAGCGAGGTCACAGCCGTGTAGGCGTAGGGCATGACGCCAACGCGCCCCTCAGAGAAGGCCGCCGTCCAGGTGGCGCCGGTCTCCTCCTTCGAGCCCGCACCGATACCTCCGTCGAGCGCTGCCAGACGGTTGAGGGAGGAGTAGATCTTCTTAGCGTCCTCGGAGGCCATGAAGGACTGAGTGCCGTCATCGCTGAGGACCTCTTCTCCACCCGCCCACAGCATCGGGAAGAGGGTGAAGACCAGGGCACCACCGGAGGAGCCGGCGATGAAGGTCCCCGAGACGTCGCTCTTACCGAGCTTGGCAATAGCCGTAGCGTGAGCCTCGTACTCCTCAAGCGTGGTCGGGCCGGCCTCAGGGTCAAGCCCGGCTTCACGATAGAGGTCCTTGTTCCACACCATGACGGAGATATCCGTGACGAAGGGGAGGGTGTGTGACTTGCCCTCGAAGGTGCCAGCGTCGATGTGCCCCTGCTGGAGGTCGTCCTTGTTGGCCAGCGCGTCGATCTGGGCAGTCAGGTCGCGGAAGACACCCTGCTGAACCCAGTAGGGGATACGAACCACGTCACCGGCCAGGATGTCCGGCAGGCCATCAGTCTGGATAGCGGCGCCAACCTTGCCCTCGACGTCGTCATTAGGCAGGAGCTCGACCTTGATCTGGTTCTTGTGGCTGGCGTTGTAGGCGTCAACCGCGTTGTTGACCTGACGCTCCAGCGGGGCGCGCGACCACATCGTCAGTTCCGTGCCGTCGTCGGTTCCGGCAGCCGGGATCTCGACGTCGTCGCTGGCACCGGAGCTGCTGCTGCCCCCACACGCGGACAGTCCAGCAGCCATTGCCAGGGCGCTGACAACAGCAGTGGTCTGAAGGAGGCTGCGCCGACTCATCATCGTTGTGCTCATGGGTTCTCCGTCTCGTCATTGAGGGTGGGCCAGGCCCGGGACGCTCCTCGCCAGGACTTTGTCCACACGATGGAAAGCGCTTGCGAAACTGAGCGTACAGCCGCCAGTTCTATGGAGGCAAGCGCGAGAACCTCTTCCCCGAGCAGGGAGATACAGCCTCTCGACAACACTGGGAGAAGCATGTCAATCCCTGGTAATTCAACGAAAACAGTGACGGGTTGCCCGATCCGGGCAAGCCCGGTAGCGTGCCACTATGGCATCCGCGGAGATTTTCGAAAGTGACGCAGAAGCATCGTCCTCGACCATGCGCACGCCCGTCACTCTGGCACAGGTTGCCGCCAGAGCCTCGGTCTCCCTGTCCACTGCCTCCAAGGCCCTCAACGGCCGCGACGGCGTCAGTCCCCGCACTCGTCAACGCGTCCGGCAGGCAGCTGACGAGCTTGGCTTCGCGCCCTCAACCATCGCCCGGAGCCTGGCCACCGGCCGCACGAACACCGTCGGGCTCATCACCCACGACCTCGTCGGCCGCTTCTCCATCCCCCTGCTCATGGGGGTGGAGAACGCCTTCGGAGTCAACGAGGTCTCCGTCATGCTCTGCGACGCCCGCGGAGACGTCATCCGCGAGCGCTACCACCTGTCCTCCATGCTGGAGCGGCGGGTGGACGGACTCGTCGTCGTCGGCGCCCGCCCGGACCCACGCCCCTCGATCGGCAAGGACCTGCCCGTCCCCGTCGTCTACGCCTACGCCCCCTCCCTCGACCCGCAGGACTGCTCGATCGTCTCGGACAACAGGCTGGCCGGGCGCCTGGCCGTGGAGCACCTGGTCGCTCAAGGACGACGCCGTATCGCCCTCATCCAGGGAGACTCCAGCTACGGTGCAGCCACGGCTCGCACCGCCGGCGCCGTCGACGCCCTGCACGAGGCCGGCCTGGCACCATGTGGCGGCGGGGCGCTGTACGGAGACTGGAGCGAGATGTGGGGACGCAGTGGCGCCCGGACGGCGCTGAGCCAGTGGCCCGACGTCGACGCCCTCGTGTGCGGCAACGACCAGATTGCCCGCGGCGCCCTCGACACCCTGCGAGACCTCGGGGCCAACGTGCCCCAGGACGTCGCCGTCGTCGGCCACGACAACTGGCACCCCATCATCGACGGCTGCCGCCCGAGCCTGACCACGATCGACATGCGTCTGGAGAAGATCGGCAGGACCGCCGCCCAGCGCCTGCGCGAGGCCATGGCGGGCCAGCCGCACCACGGCGTCGAGGCCATCGCCGGGCGCCTGGTGGTGGCAGGCTCCAGCGTGCTGTGACAGCCGCCCCCTCGCCAAGATAGGCCTGTACGCCCCACCCGCGATGACGCGATTCACGGCGCGCTCACAGTCCGCGCCCGGGTGACGGGCCGACCGTCCCTGCGCGGGCAGGCAGGTGAACCGCTAGGGTCGAAGCATGGACACGATCCGCACGACGCAGCGCGCCGACGCTGCGACTGCTTCTGCCAATCAGGACGCCGCTTTCAACTCCGCCATCGCGCTGCGACTGGACCTGCTGGGTCTTCCTGCTCCTGAGGGAGCCGGAGATCCGGTCACCGATCGCCTCATGTCCCCGATCCTCGCGCGTCAGCGTGAGATGAGCCGGCGCCTGTCCGGCCGCCTGTGCGCTGCTGACCGCCGCATCCAGGCCTTCCTCGACTCCTACCTTGAGGACGCTCCGCTCCACCCGCACCTGCCGGCCGACACCTTCGTCCTCGACCAGCCGGGCCTGGCACGCGCGCTGTCGCTTCCGCTGGACTCCACGAGCTTCACCTCCCCCTACGTAGAGAGCTACCGCACCCTGCAGGGCGTGCTGCACAACCCGCGCAACGACCGCCGCACCACCGCCGGCGTCTTCCACGTGGCCGAGGGAGGCCTGCCCATCCCGGATGACAAGAAGGCCGTCCCACGTGACGTCTTCGCCCGGATCCTGGCGGCCGCCGTCGACGCCCCGCAGGACCTGCTCACCCTGCCGTGGTCCTCCACCCAGGACGAGCCCGCCCGCTGTTTCGTCTCGTTGCTGCTGCGGCCCGTCGTCGTGCCCGAGGTCACCGGCTTCTCCGCCGAGCGTCGGATGGAGATCCGGTTCATCGCCCCTGGTGGCCTGGTGTCCAACCTCGACTTCGTCGAGGGCATCTTCGGCAACGCCGGCGATCCCTTCCTGCCGGAGAACGACGCCTCTCTGGCGCCGGAGGGCTGGACCGGGCACACCGGCTGCGTCATCCTCGCTCCCCACCTGACCACCCTGACCAAGAAGGAGCTTGGCCTGCCGTCCTGGGACGAGGCCACCGAGCGCCAGCGCCGTGACGGCATGTGCTGGAAAGACGCCAACGAGCGCTACAACGACGGCAAGGCCTTCAAGCTGGTCGCCCGCGACGAGCGCGGCGTCATCGTCACCGTCATCGCGGACAACTACTTCGGCTACTGCAAGAAGGAGGTCAAGACCCAGATCGGGTACTCGGCCAACCTCTTCGGCTGCGTCGAGGAGGAGCACGCCGGCGGCGCCGTCGCCTTCCCTCGCTACGACCTGGGCCGCGAGTTCCGCGACGTCCACACCCCCGCCTCCCGCACGCTCGCCCACGTGCTCAAGATCAACCCTGGCCGCTTCGAGCTCCAGGCCGAGGGCCACGCACTGGACCTGACCGACGACTCGGTCATCCTCGTGCCGGGTGGCGCCTTCTACTCCATGCTCACCCAGACCATCACCTGGCAGGCCGACGGCGAAGAGCGGTCAATCCCGATGCGTGCGGGCAAGACCTACATCACGCCGTCGGGCTACCAGGTCCACTGCAAGGCCGCCGTCGGCAGCCCCAAGCAGTGGCACATGATCGGCACCGCGCCCTGGCACACCCAGCTGCACAAGCCGGCCACGGTCTCCGGCGGCGGCAAGTCCGAGATCTCCAAGTCGATCCTGGACGCCTTCGTCTTCGGTGAGGCCTATGTGGGAGACCTGGAGGCGGACCTGGACGCCGTGCAGCGGATCTTCGACGGCGACTACACCCACCGCTTCGTGGACAAGGCCAACGAGTCCGCTCACCACCGCCACATCCTGTCCGAGCGCCGCTCGCTGGGCAGCGTCATCAAGCTGCTGACTCCCTCGGCGATGTACACCGAGGAGTACAACGCCTTCCTGGAGTCCATCCCCGCGCATATCAAGGAGCTCATCTTCACCGTCAAGCGCTACTACCGCCCGGAGTGGGGCGAGGACTGGCGCTCGCACTTCTCGGTGAGCATCATGAACGGCCGCCCGGGCAACGCCGTGCGCATGGACGGGGACACCGTCAAGATCAACATGCTGCGCGTGGGCTTCGAGGAGGACGGATCCTGGCGGCTGTTCTCCCTGCGCCCGGACTTCGCCGCCGCCGCGAAGGTCCAGACCGAGGACGACATCACTGCCTCCACGGTGGCTCCGGCCAGCGCCGACGAGCCGGCCTTCACCCAGCGCCTGTCCCGCAAGTACGTCACCAACGCCGAGTCCCTGCTCTTCCAGCGGCCCGACGACGCGATCGTGCGCGGTTACGACAAGCAGACCGAGCTCGATATGTCCGGTACGGGCCTGTTCCTGTCCAACTACGCGCCGCTCACGCCCGCGGACGCGCGGGCGATGGTTGACGACGCCCCGGGACTGTCCCAGTTCACTGAGCCGATGCAGGACCTCGTGCGCCGGGCCGCAGCAGTTGAGGACGACGGCGACCCGAGGCACCAGACCTACTGGGTCTCTACTGCCAACCCACGCATCGTGGGCGGCGCCCCGACGAAGAACCCGCGCTACCTTCAGGTGCGCCCCGACGTCGCCCGGCCACAGGAGGCCCACCTGGCGGACCTGGCTACCCACTTGTTCTCCGACATCCCGCTTGACGAGCCGATTCGGCACAGCGTGGACATCGTGGCAGCCGGGCGCCGCAACAACCCGCCAGAGGAGGGTGTGCCGGCCCTGTGCGCCTACAACCCCTTGCACTTCATGGAGCTGCCCGAGCTGTTCATGGAGTTCATCTCCTCGATGACCGGCAAGTCGCCGTCGACCACGGGGGCCGGTAGCGAAGGGGCCCTGACGAAGTCTCCCTTCAATGCCCTGCCCCCGGTCTACGACCTCAACGCGGCACTGCTGTCCTACGCCCTGAGCGGCTACGACGGCTGGCTGTCCTCGGCCGGGTACATCGGGCCGAAGGTCAAGGTGGCGCACGACATCTCGATGCTCGTCCCCGAGGTCTTCTCCCGCATGGAGCCTGAGGAGCGCGACGCCCATCACCTCCTTGAGGCCGGGTACCTGGAGAAGCTGGAGGACTACGAGCTCGGCGGCCGCACGGTCCAGGCCTCGCGGCTTGGCTACCGCATGAACAAGGCCTTCGCCTCAAACTTCTTCGGCCGGATCTTCCTCCACCCCGACGTCGTCTTCACCGAGGCCATGCTCAAGCCCGAGCTGCAGGATCCTGAGGTCTTCGCTGACTCCGTCGACGTCATCGTCACCACGCACCAGGTCGTGGCTAAGCACTACGTCGACGACGGCTCGATCGCTCACGCCGTCCCGCCCGTCCGGGCGCTGCTGGAGATCATGTACTCCGGGCACTCGGCTGAGGGGTGGACACTGGCGAGCCCAGAGTTCCGTGCCCTGTTCGAGCGGGAGAACATCCTGGCCTCGCAGTGGTACGCCGAGCGCCTGGACGCCAAGGTGGAGCGTGACCGCAAGCAGGCAGAGGCCTCGATCCGTGCGCTCACTCGCTTTATCGAGACCGAGGGCAACCAGGGCGTCTCCGACCGTCTGGACATCGAGGGCCGGCTGGAGGCCGCTCGTGCCTGGCTGAAGGAGGTCACCTCGCCCGCCTACCGCGACAGCCTCGTAGGCACTCTCGGCTTGCAGCCCGAGCTCGCTGAGGGCGAGCCGGTGGACGGCAAGTAGAGACAGCCTCGCCTGGCGGCCTGAACAGCACCGCTGGAACGACCGCTCAGCCACGCGAACGGCCTTCAACGATTGGGGCGTGCCTCCCATCCCTCGGGAGGCACGCCCCAATCATCAAAGCCCGGCCCGATCAGCGCAAGCACGGTCCATTAGCGCCGTTCCACGACTCAGGGGACACTGGCCCCATAAGTAGGCCCGTCCGAGGGACACGGCACCGCGCCGTATGCTTCGCATCGTGACCCTTGCAACAACCCCCCCCATCGGCTGAGCGAGGACCTCATCTCAATGAGCGACGCCTAGCAGCAAAGGCCTTTACGCAACGCTGGGACGGTCACGGGTACGAGAAGGGCGAGACTCAGGCTTTCTGGATCGACCTGCTCGGCAGCGTCGTCGGGATCGAGGGAGCAGCCACAGCAGCGATCTTCGAACAGAAGACCTCTGCCGGAGGATTTATCGACGTCCTCATTCCTGAGGCCCGCACCCTCGTGGAGCAAAAGGCCTCCCACATTGACCTCGACAAGCCTGAGCCTCGGCAGGGCACCATGGTCACGCCTTACCAACAGGCCAAGCGCTACGCAGACAGCCTGCCCAATCCGCAACGCCCTGACTTCATCGTCGTCTGCAACTTCGAGTGCTTCCGCGTCCACGACCTACGCCGAGAGGACCCAGAGCACAGCTACATCTCCTTCACCCTGGCGGAGCTGGCCGAGCAGTACCACCTCCTCGACTTCCTTATCGATCCCGCGCGATCCCGGTCAGAACGCGAACGCCAGGTGTCGATCCAGGCAGGCGAGGTCATCGGGCAGCTGCGCGACGCCCTCCACGAGCAGTACCGCACTGCTGGCGACGACCGCTGGCGGGACCTCAACGTCTTATGCGTCCGCCTGGTTTTCTGTCTCTACGCGGAAGACGCAGGTCTGTTCCCCAAGGACGCCTTCGGCACCTATCTACACAGCTTTAGCCCGGCCCAGATGAGGCAGGCGCTACTGGACCTGTTTACCGTCCTCAACACCCCGAGCGAAGCTCGCAGCGTCTATCTGTCTCCTGAGCTCGCTTGCTTCCCTTACGTTAATGGCGGCCTGTTTGCGGATCCGATTGAGATCCCTCAGCTCACGCAGGAGATATGCACCCTGCTAGTCCATGAGGTCTCCACCGGTGTGGACTGGTCTGGGATCTCTCCAACCGTCTTCGGCGGCGTCTTTGAGTCCACGCTCAACCCGGAAACCCGACGGGCCGGCGGCATGCACTACACGAGCCCTCAGAACATCCACCGGGTCATCGATCCGTTGTTTCTTGACGCACTGACCGCGGAGCTTGAGGGGATCCTGGCCGATACCACCGTCACCGAGCGCACACGGAAGACCCGCCTGCGTCGTTATCAGGACAAGCTGGCGTCCCTGACCTTCCTGGATCCGGCTGCTGGCAGCGGCAATTTCCTCACCGAGACCTTCATCTGCCTGCGACGCCTGGAGAACAAGGTGCTCTCCGTCCTCCAGGGGCCGCAGACGGCACTGGAGTTCGAGGGCGTGGGTGAGTCTGCCATCAAGGTGCAGCTCGCCCAGTTCCACGGCATCGAGATCAACGACTTCGCAGCCTCCGTCGCACGCACCGCGCTGTGGATCGCAGAGCTCCAAGCCAATGCGGAGACAGCGGAGATCATCCAGCGTGAGGTCGAAGACCTGCCGCTGCGCGACGCCGCCACGATCATTGAGGGAAACGCCCTCGACATGGACTGGAATGACCTCCTGCCAGCCTCGCGATGCTCCTACATCATGGGCAATCCACCGTTCATCGGCTACTCGAATCTCACGCCAGAGCAGAATGCCGATCGCGCTCGGCTCTTCGGCAAGGTCAAGACGGTGGACTACGTGGCCTGCTGGTACGTCAAGGCGGCGCAGTACATGCGCGGGACGGCAATCCATACCGCCTTCGTCTCCACGAACTCGATATGTCAGGGGCAGCAGGTCACCCCGATCTGGAAGCCGCTGTTTAACGACGGCGTCGACATCACCTTCGCGCACCGCAGCTTCGTCTGGGGCAACGAGGCCTCCGACCAGGCACATGTGCACGTCGTCATCGTGGGCTTCAGTTACGAGTCTCCGACGTCGAAGCTCCTGTTCGAGCACAACAGCGGAGCCTCCTCCGTCCGCGAGGTCGCGCATATCAATGCTTACCTCGTGGACGCACCAGACGCCTTCATTGAGCGGCGGAGCCAGCCTCTAGGGGATGTACCTGCAATGGCTCAAGGTTTTAAGCCAGCTGACCATGGTTACCTCATTCTCTCTGACACTGAACGATCGACACTCCTAGACGAGGATCCTGACGCCGTGCAATGGGTGAGGGAATTCTCGATGGGCGCCGAGTTCATCAAGGGACAAGATCGATACTGCCTGTGGCTGAGTGACTTCGATCTCCCTGCACTCACAAAACATCCAGAGGTTCGAGCACGCGTCGATGCATGCCACTCATGGCGGCTAGAGCAAACTCCAACCGGAGACGCCTTCAAACTTGCTAACCGCCCCCATCAGTTTCGACCCAACGGACTGTTTAGGGACGGCACCTACATCGCCGTCCCCGCCGTCTCATCGGAGCGCCGTCACTATATCCCCATGGGATTCGTGCATAACGGCATGATTCCAGGGAACAAGCTCTACTTCATCCCCACGGATCGCCTCGATATATTCGGGATTCTCATGTCCCGGGTCCACAACGCCTGGATGCGTGTGGTCGCAGGACGGCTGAAGTCCGACTACAACTACGCCAACACCATCGTCTACAACACCTTGGTCTGGCCAGATGCCACCGATACGCAGCGCGCTGAGATCGAGCACTGCGCCCAGGCCGTGCTTGACGCACGAGCGCAGTACGAAGGAGCGAGTCTCGCAGACCTGTACGACCCGGATAACGACTTCCTCTACCCGGCGCTCACCGCCGCACACCGAGCGCTCGACCTCGCCGTCGAGCAGGCCTATGGCCTCAGCTTCCCGGCGCAGATGGGCGAGGAGGAGAGAGAACGCGCCATCGTCGCCCATCTCTTCGCCCTCTACGCGCGGGCCACCGCCGATCCCAGCGCCTGAACAGCACCGCTGGAACGACCGCTCAGCCACGCGAACGGCCTTCAACGACTGGGGCGTGCCTCCCATCCCTCGGGAGGCACGCCCCAGTCATCAAAGCCCGGCCCGATCAGCGCAAGCACGGCTCCTGGCCACACCCTGCGGCTCGGCTACTCCCACTGCGCCGTGGCGGGGTCGATGCCGTGTGCCGCAGCATTGGCGTCAATAACGTCTTTGAGCCACCGAGCCAGGCCCGGCTCACGCTCGTCGTAGTGGGCGGCGAAGCGCGGGTCCTGGACGTAGTTGCACGCGATCAGCACGTGCTTGGACCGCGTCACGTCGAACCAGCTCATACAGGCCCGGTGCTCCTCCGCGAGCGCGTTGGCCCGCTCGCTGCCCGGCTCCACGCCCTCTCGCAGCGCCTGGGCCAGCTGCTCCTCAACGCGCTCGATCCGCTTCTTCGCCACCTCTAGATCCTCCCTGCTCATGGAGGCCATCCGCCGAGTGGAGACCTTCCAGTCCTCGGTGTCTCCCCAGCGTCGCTCAGCCTCCTCCTCCCAGGCTGGGTCCCAGTCACGGCCGAGGATCTCAGCACGCTGCTGAGCGTTCAGTACCTGCCCCGTCATGGTCTTCTCCATCATCGTGTCCACTGCCCGCACCATGCGGGTCAGGTGATCGATGCGCCGAATCAGCAGCTCCCGCTGACGCAGGAGGTGGCCGGAGGCCTGGGTCGAGGGATCACCAAGAACCGTGGCGATGTCACTGAGCCCCATACCGGTCTCCCGGTAGACCAGAACCTGGTGGATGCGGGCGACGTCGTCGCTGCTGTAGAGCCGGTAGCCAGACCGCGAGCGGGCCGAGGGGCTGACCAGCCCGATCTCGTCCCAGTGGTGCAGGGTGCGTACAGACACCCCGACCATCCGTGCGGCCTGCCCCACCGTGAGCTCGTCCTCCACCACGTCCTTCTCCCCTCTGGCGCGATCGTTCACGGCCACCGAGCCTCGTGCCTGACGCAGCGTGAGGGTCAAGCCTGCGCCGAGCCCTCCAGCCCCGGCAGCCCTGTCACGGGTCGTGGCCGGTCCCCGAGGCGCCGCACTCCGCGGCCGTACCACGCGGCCACGCACCACACGAAGACCACGAGCGCGCCCTGAACCACCCGCGACCAGCCGGTGTCCGGCAGCACGAGGATCGCCACCCCGGCCGCCACGCACTCCGCGGTGTTGAACAGGACGTCGTAGATGGAGAAGGCCCTGCCTCGGTAGGCGTCGTCCGTGTCAGCCTGGACGATCGTGTCAACGGCGATCTTCGCGCCCTGCACGCCGACGCCGAAGACGAAGATGCCGATCGTCATCGCCAGCTGGTGGTGCGTGACCACCAGGACGATCTGGCCCACGGTCCCTCCCAGCAGGCAGCACACGATCCACGTCGAGGGCGCGATCCGCTCGTGGGCGAGCGGCGTGAGGATGACGGACAGGCCGTGGCCGGCCACCATCGTCCCCATGAGGGTGCCGAAGACCGCCAGGCCCGCGTCGGCGTCGCCACCGGGGGCCAGGAGGTTGCGAGAGGTGAGGATGAGGGTGATGAGCTCCATGCCGTAGACGAAGCGGTGCAGAGCCATCGTGCTCAGCGCCAACCCCGGCGTCCCGCGCCGGACCAGGTAGCGCACCGCGTCGGCCAGGTCTCCGACCGTACGGGCCAGCGCGCGGCCCAGCCCGCCCCCCTGTCGGAGCCGCTGCGGCCCCAGCTCGTCACGCCCGA
>NZ_DS999574.1:323546-341206 GCF_000159035.1 Actinomyces urogenitalis DSM 15434 | reverse complement strand
GGCCAGGCTCGCGCTGTCCTGCACGGCTCCGGCTGGCAGCACCAGGCGCAGGACGACGCCGATCACGGCCCCGACCGCCGTCGCCGCGCCTCCCAGGGTGGGCACGAGGGAGTTGGCCACGAGCAGACGCTTGTGGTCAATGACCTGAGGCAGACCGGCTGAGAGCACCGACAGCAGGAAGCGGTTGATCCCGAGCGCCACGAGGACCAGGACGTAGACAGCCACCCCGATCCCCCACTGGCGCAGGACCAGGGCCGTGGCTGCGATGAGGCCGGCGCGCAGCAGGTTGCCGACCACGAGGGTGTTGCGGCGCCGCCAGCGGTCGATGAAGGGACCCGTCAGCGGTCCGACGACGCTGAAAGGCAGCAGCATGACCACCAGCGCCCAGGCGACCCCACTGGCGGTGGTCATGTTCTGGGGCTGGAAGAAGAAGAGCGTCGCCAGTCCCGCCTGCACCATCCCGTCACCACTCTGGGACACGAGCCTGACGACGAGCAGTAGCCGAAAGGCTCGGACGGAGGCAAGGTCCTTGAGGTCCTCGGTCAGGCGCATAGGAACAGCCTCCCACGTCCCCCACGCCCGGCACCGGCACCGCGAGCCGACGTGACGCCACGACCACCGCGGTCACGAACGCGCCCACCCAGGCTGCGCCCGAGACCACTCCGTCCCTGGCGCGAGGAACCTTCCTACGCTTCGCCGCCGGGTTCCTGTCCATCTCGGTGCTGTGGGCGCTGGGCCTGAGCATGGTCGCCACCGTGCTGCTGCCCCAGCGGCTCAAGGACCTGGGCGCGGCGGACCCCAATGCACTGCTCGCCTCGATCAGTACGGTCACCGCCGTCGTCTCCCTGGTGTCCAACCTCGTCTTCGGCAACTTCTCCGACCGCACCCGCTCGCGCCTGGGTCGGCGCACCCCGTGGGTCGTGGGCGGCGGTCTGCTCGGCGGCATCTTCATGGGTGTCTCCGGTATCGCGGCCGTCCTGCCGTGGCCTCGCGAGGGCTCGGCCAAGGACCTTGAGGCTCCGGCCTCCTCCTTCAAGGACGTCCTGATGTCCTTCGTCCCGCCGATCCACGGCGCCGCGGACTTCTGGAAGGCCTTCATCGGCCGCTTCACGATGCTGCTGTCCTACCAGATGATCAACGCCTACCAGCTCTACATCATCCAGGACCACCTCAAGGACTCCGGCCAGGCCCTGTCCGCCGGGCAGGTGGCCGCGACCGTCGCACTGACCAACTCCATCATCATGGTCGCCGGCCTGGTCGGCGGGTTCATCTCCGGACCGATCTCCGACCTGCTGCGCCGCCGCAAGGTGCCGGTTGTCTTCGCCTCGGCCTGCTTCGCCGTCGGTGTGGCCATGCCCTGGCTGACCCCCACCACCACGGGTATGTACATGTTCGCCCTCATCGCCGGCTTCGGCTACGCCGTCTACGGCGCGGTCGACCAGGCCCTCAACGTCGACGTCCTGCCCAACCCCGAGGAGGCCGGCAAGGACCTGGGCATCCTCAACATGTCCACCACGCTCGGCTAGATGTGCGGTCCGCTCATCACCGCCTCGGTAGTATCGGCGCAGGGCGGAAGCTACGCACTAGTCTTCCCGATCTCGATCGCCTTCGCGCTGGCGGGCTGCGTCTCGATCCTCCTGATCAAGTCCGTGCGCTGACCCGCGCCAGATCCTGGACACGGCGGCTCCGCTCTGGCGGGGCCGCCGTCGTCGTCTCCCCGCTCCTGCCGACCCAGAAAGCCACCATGACCACCAGCCGCACCAAGCGCGTCCGACTCACCGCCGAGCAGCGACGCGAACAGATCGTCGACGTCGCCACCGACCTCGTGGCCCGCCACGGCTTTAGCGGACTGGCCTTGCAGGAAGTGGCCGACGCCGTCGGCATCACCCAGGCCGGGCTGCTGCACTACATCGGCACCAAGAACGGGCTGCTGGAGCTACTCCTGGACCAGCGCTACGACCGCCAGGGCACGCCGCAGGACTTCATCGACTCCGGGGACCCGGCCGCCACCCACCCCGAGGGCATCAGCCTGCCGGCCTACTTCCGCTACCTCGTGGCCTTCAACGAGGCCCGCCCCCAGCTCATGGGCCTGTACATGACGCTGGGCGTGGAGGCGACCGACCCGGAGCACCCGGCCTACCACTACTTCATCAACCGCCCTGAGCAGGTCTGGGAGTTCTACTCCCAGTTCACCTGGCGCCTTCCGCCGCAGGTCCGCAAGGAGGGGGGCTGGCCGAGCATGCGCCCGCTGGTGGAGATGGCGATCGAGGCCATGGACGGGTCCCAGATCCGCTCCTTCCGCAGGCCCGCGGTCTCGCTGAGCCAGGAGTGGGCGCGCTGGGAGCCGGTGCTTTTCCCCTCCCCTACCTGGGACGGTTACCGCTGAGGACGACGACGCAGGCGGGCCGGACGGTGAGGTCACCGTCCGGCCCGCCTGCGTTACTTGCTGGACAGGCCAGGTCCAGGCTCGGGCATGCAGCCCGGACCAGGGCGGCAGACCCGGTCAGGCCAGCAGCTCAGCCGGCACGTGGATCGTAGAGATCGAGTCAGCCGGCAGCGTGGCCTTGATGAGCTTGCCGCCCGCACCGAAGACGATCGGCAGCTCGCTGGTCATGTCGTTCTGGGCCGCGATGACGATCGAGCCGTCCGGGTTGGCGAAGGAGAGCACGTTCTCGTAGCCGGTGTAGGACAGGGTCGGCAGGAAGCGGGCACCGCGCTGGACGAAGTGCGCCAGGTGCTTCCAGATGTAGTACTCGTAGTTGAAGGTGTAGGTGGCGTCTGCGTGGTCCACCGTGACGAAGGAGTTCTGGCTCCAGCCCCAGCGCGAGACACCACCCTCGTCCAGGGACAGGTTCCAGTAGTCGTAGACGTTGGCGCCATGGTTGAAGTAGTGGCGCATCATCGTCCAGGCATAACGGGCGTAGCGCCAGTCGTTCTTGCCGTCACCGCACTCCTGCTCACTCTGGTAGATCTTGAGCTCGGGGTGGGCGTGGTGGATGTAGGGCACTGCCCCCTTGCCGGCCCACTGGAAGCCGATGCCGCGGATCTTGTCCCCGATCTCGGGATCCGCCAGGACCTCTTCCACCAGGCGCTCGTTGGGACGCTCCATCGTGCCGAAGAAGACCTCGACGTCGCGCTTGCTCATCTCGGGCACGAGGTGGCGCAGGAAGCGGGCCAGGCCCGCCGGGGTCCAGGTGCACGAGGGGAAGACCTGGTCAGAGTTGAACTCGTTCTGCGGCATGACCATGGAGATGTCGATGCCGTGCTCGGCGTAGGCGTCGATGAACTTGCCGAAGTAGCGGGCGTAGGCGTCCAGGTGCTCCTCGTCGAGGATGAAGCCGTCGGTGCCCTCGGGGATGGTGCGGTCCGGGGTCAGCCCGTTGTCGTAGCGGGTCTGCTGGGCCATCGGGCTGGGCACGCCGCAGGCGTAGTGGCCGTTGGTCTTCATCCAGGTCGGCGGGCACCACGGCGATGCCCACAGGCGCAGGTCACCTCGCACGGCCTGGGCGGCCTTGATGAAGGGAACGAGCGTGGCCTCGTCGTGCTCGATGGAGAAGTCCTTCAGCTCAAAGTCGCCGGGGGCCTCGTCGTAGGAGTACCAGTCGATCGAGAAGTCGTTGGCGCCCACGGGCATGCGGCACACCGAGGCGTTGCCGCCCTCGGGCGAGAAGATCTCGGTGAGGATCTCGGCTCGCTCGTCCTCCGTGAGGCGGGCCAGCGAGGTCCAGCCCAGCTCGTTGAAGCACACGCCGAAGCCCTCGATCTCCTGCGCGGGCTTGTCAGTCTGGATGAGGGCGCCGGGGAACTCGTCCATCGGGGTGATCTCCACACCCGTGGCGGGCGTGGCCCAGGACTCGTGCTCGGTGGTGACGACCCAGGTGGGCTGTGTTGTCATGGAAGTCTCCTTCTGTGTTTCATGCGTCCTTGCAGTGGTGCGGGCTGGCCTGGCCCGGACGTGGTTGAGGTGCCTGCGCAGCGGCAGGCGAGCGGTCGCCGTCGTGCGTGACGACGGCGACCTGAGGCTCAGGCCTGCTGGCCCTCCAGGGCGAGCACGCCCCAGCCGGGCAGGGTGACGGTGGCACCCGCCGGCAGGACGGCGCCGACCTCACCGAGGGTGCCCAGCACGTCGGTGCCGCCCACCGGGAGGGTGAGGGTGACGGGCTCGTGGCTGTAGCGCAGGAGGTAGGCCAGCGGGCGGCCGGCGCCGTTGACGCCCTTGCGCACCGTGACCTGGCCGGCGAGCTGGCCGGCCCAGTCGGTGACGCCCGCGCGCTCGGCCACGAGCGTGACGACGGCGCGCACCACCTCGGGGCTGGCCCAGGCGGCCAGGTGCGTGATCGAGCCGGAGCCGACGGCGCGGGTGGCGATGGCGGGGCCGGACCAGGCGTGGTGGTCGTAGCTGGCCAGGACCTCGACGTCGTCGGCGCCCTCGACGGGGGTCAGCAGCTCCATGAAGTGGGCGAGCCCCAGGTCGGCCCCCTCAGGCAGGGTGGCGGCAAGCGCTCCGGTGGGAGCCAGCTGGACGCCGTCGGGCCGGGTGAACTGATCGGTGCCCAGACCGAGCAGGTCGGACAGTCCGTGAGGCTGGCGGTCGGTGAAGACCTGGACGTTCTCGTCGGCCACAGCGGTGCGGAAGGTGGTCACCAGGTGGCCGCCGCCGGAGACGAAGGCGCGCAGGTTGGCGATGGTCTGCTCGGGCGTGACGTACAGGGCCGGGGCGAGCAGGACGTCATAGCGGGCCAGGCGCTCGGCCGGGGCGTCGGCGGGCACGATGTCAGCCTCGAGGTTGGCCTCGAACAGGGCGTCGTAGACCAGGCGGAAGACGTCGTTGTAGTTGGCGCCGCCCCCGCTGACCTGGCGCGGGAACCCGGAGTCGATGGAGAACCACTCCAGGGCCGTGTAGGCCTCGTTGGAGACCATGACGGCGATCTTGTTGCGCTTGGCCAGGCCCGCCAGCGACGCGGCGTGCTCCTTGATCTCCGCGCCGAAGCGAGCGGCCTCCAGGTAGGTGGGGTTGGCGGAGTAGTCCTGGGAGACCAGGCCCTTCCAGTAGGTCTCGAAGGAGTTGTGGATCGAGCCCCAGTGCCAGTACATGACTCCCATGGCACCAGAGGCCAGGTGGGAGTAGGCCTGCAGGCGCAGCTGGCCGGGGTAGGGCAGCCAGCCCATCTGCCCCTGGGCCTCGGTCTCCAGGACCAGGTAGGGGGCGCCGTCCTTGAGGGAGCGGTTGATGTCCCCACCAAAGGCGATCTCCTTGCCGGTGAGCTGGTCCTCAGTGGGGTGGTAGATGTCCACCCCGGCCAGGGTGACGGCCTCGGCCGCCTTGAAGTGGTCGACGGCGGGCTGGATCCCGAAGGAGTAGCCGCGCCACTCGTAGTCGAAGTTCTGGGTGACGAACTGGTCCTCGCGGCGGTACTCGTCCACGATAGCGCGCTGCCACAGGAGGAAGTCGGTGACCAGCGAGCGGCGGAAGAAGTCGAAGGCGGCGGCCAGCGAGCCGTTGATCGTCTGGGTGAGGTCCGGGAACTCCTCCCAGGCGTTGATCCGGTTGGCCCAGTAGTTCAGGCCGTAGGCGGCATTGAGGGCGTCAAGGTCCCCGTTAAAGCGCTCCTTGAGCCAGTCGACGAAGGCACGTTGGATGTCCGCGTTGTAGGCGTCGTAGTACTTGGTCTCGTTGTCCAGCTGGAAGCCGACGACGTTGTCCCGCGGGGCGGTGTGGGCCACGAGCGCGCGGATGGCCTGCTCGCCGTAGTAGCGGTAGGCCGGGGCGGTGATGTCCATGTTCTGGCGCGGGCCGTACTTGTTCGCGGTCCCATGGGCGTTGACGCCCATGACCTCGGGGTGACGGGCGGCGAGCCAGGTGGGTACCGCGGCGGTGGGGGTGCCGATGATGACGTCCAGGCCGTGGGCGGCCGCGGCATCGATCGCACGGTCGACGTGGGTGAAGTCGAAGACGCTGGGGGCGGGGTTCCAGGTGCCCCAGGTGAACTCGGCGATGCGGATGGTGGTGAAGCCGGCCTCGACCATCATCTTCATGTCGCGCTCGAGGCGGTCCTCGCCTGCCGAGGCAGGGGTGTACTCGTCGTAGTAGGCCGCGCCGAACAGGAGACGGTTCGCGGAGCTCGTCATCGGGCTTGTCATGGTGACCTCCTGCGGCGCCCTCGCCGCTTATCTAGTAGTTACTAGATAGTAGAGGGTCGAGGAGGCCTCTGTGAAGTCCTGGCGGCGGGCATTCGTCATGCTGCAGCGTGCTCAGACACTGAGGGCGTGTCCCTCAACGCCTCAGGACACGCCCTCAGATATCACCCGCGCCACCAGGACGCGCTGATCACACCCAGACCGAGTCGGAGCCGCACCAGGCCCGGACTCACACGCCCTCTCAGGCCCGCGCCGGGATCAGGCTCACGCTCTGGACGCCGTCGATCCCGCGGACCTCCTCCGCCAGCTGAGCATCCGCCTCGCCGTCGACGTCAACAAGGGTCACCGCCAGCTCACCGCGCGAGCGGTTGAGGAGGTTGGCGATGTTGTGACCACGCTGGGCGACGATCGTCGAGACCTGACCGACCATGTTCGGCACGTTCTTGTTGACGATGAGCAGGCGGAAGGTGCCCGGCTCGCGCGCCATGACCGCCTCAGGGAAGTTGACCGAGTTGTGGATCTGGCCGTCCTCCAGGAAGCCCCGCAGCTCGTCGACCGCCATGACGGCGCAGTTGCGCTCGGCCTCCTTGGTGGAAGCACCCAGGTGAGGCAGCGAGATGCACTTGGGGTGCTTGTGAACCGCCGTCGACGGGAAGTCGCAGACGTAACCGGCCAGGTAGTCCTGGTCGAGGGCGGAGACGATCGCCGCCTCGTCCACGATCTCAGGCCGGGCGAAGTTGAGGATGACGGCCGAGTGCTTCATCAGAGCCAGACGCTGGGTGGACACGAGGCCGCGCGTGGCCTCGATAAGAGGGACGTGGACCGTGAGGATGTCAGCCCGCTTGAAGACCTCCTCCATCGACTCCGCACGCTCAACCTCAGCCGACAGGTTCCAGGCGTGGTCCACGGAGATCGCCGGGTCATAGCCCACCACCTTCAGGCCGAGCCCGAGCGCCGCGTTGGCCACACGCACGCCAATGGCCCCCAGGCCGATGACGCCGAGGGTCTTGCCGGGCAGCTCAAAACCGACGAACTGCTTCTTGCCTGCCTCGACCGCCTTGGCGATCTCGGCGTCGGTTCCCGTCAGCTCATGGGCAAAGCGGGCGGCGGGAATGAGGTTGCGCGAGGTGATGAACAGACCGGCCAGGACCAGCTCCTTGACCGCGTTGGCGTTGGCGCCCGGGGTGTTGAAGACCGGAACACCTCGCTTGGTCATCTCGGCAACAGGGATGTTGTTCGTCCCGGCGCCGGCACGGGCGATAGCCCGGACGGACTCCGGGATCGGGGTGTCATGCAGCTTGGCGGACCGCACGAGCAGGGCGTCGGGAGACTCCACGCCCTCACCAACCTCGTAGCTCTCAGCGGGGAAACGGGTCAGTCCGCTGGCGGAAATGGCATTGAGGGTCTTGACGCGCAGCTTGGTCATGATGGTCCTTCCGGTGCTGGCGGCTTGCAGGCGTAGTGAATCAGTCGGGAATGGTCACGTAGGAAACACACAGGAAACCGTCTCCCGGTTCCCGTGCTCAGGCAGCCACGGGCTGTCGTGGGCCGACGGCGCAGCCAGGCTCCGCCGTCGACCCACCTCACGCTCAACCGCGGGTGCGCTCGAACTCAGCCATGTAGTCGATGAGGGCGCTCACGCCCTCATCCGTCATGGCGTTGTAGATCGAGGCGCGCATGCCGCCGACGCTGCGGTGGCCCTTGAGGTTGACCAGCCCGGCAGCGCTGGCGCCGGCAAGGAAGTCGGCGTCGAGGGAGGAGTCGGCCAGCGTGAAGGGGACGTTCATCGCCGAGCGCGAGCCGGGCTCCACCGGGTTGTTGTAGAAGCTGGAGGAGTCGATGGCCTCGTACAGGCGGGCGGCCTTGGCGTCATTGCGTTGCGCCATCGCCTCCAGACCGCCCTCGTCCTCGATCCAGTGCAGGATGAGGCCGAGCAGGTAGATGGAGAAGGTGGGCGGGGTGTTGAGCATGGAGTCGTTGTCCGCCATGACCTGCCAGTCCCAAATGGCTGGGACGTCCGAGCGGGCGTGACCCATGAGGTCGCGGCGGATGATGGAGATGTCCATGCCGGCCGGGCCGAGGTTCTTCTGGGCGCCGCCGAAGATGACGCCGAACTTGGTGACGTCGATGGGGCGCGAGAGGTACATGGAGGACACGTCGGCCACGATCGGCACGCCTGCGGCCTCCTCGGTGGGCACGTAGGGCATGGCGACGCCGCCGATGGTCTCGTTGGCGCAGTAGCCGAGGTACTTCGCCTCGGCGGGAACGGTGAAGGAGCCGGGGGCAGGGGTGGTGGTGTAGGAGGAGTCGGCCTCGTCGGCCACGACCTTGACCTCCAGGCCCTGACGGGTGGCCTCCTTGATGGCCTTCTTCGACCACTGACCCGTGTTGAGATAGGCGATCGTGTCCCCACGCTGGGTGAGGTTGCCGGGGATGGCGGAGAACTGGCCGGTGGCACCGCCGGCAAGGAAGAGCACGGCGTAGTCGTCCGAGACGCCGGCCAGGCGGCGGATCGTGGCCTCGGCGTCCGCGGCGCACTCGGTGAAGTCCTTGCCACGGTGAGAGACCTCGAGGACGCTCATTCCAGAACCTCGCCAGTTGGTGAGCTCGGCGGAAGCCTGCTCAAGAACGGGGAGGGGAAGCTGGGCGGGTCCTGCTGAGAAGTTATGCACGCGCATACTCCATCTTCGCTCAGATCTCAGCCGATGGGCAAAGCGGTCTCACGGCACGGTCCGCCGGGCGAGAAGACGGCTTCTTGCCCGGCGGACCGCGGCAGTGACAGGCACGCGCCATCAACCAGATGGGCCACGCGCGTGAATCCCGAGAACTCTGAAAACCGAGGAATCGCCCGCTTGCACGGGCCGCGCCGATCTCATACGTCGTAACTGCCGGCTACATAGCTACAACCCCCGTGGGCACGGGGACGAGCTGCGGATCTGGTCCCACACCAAGGTCATTGCCCCCTCCCACGCACGTGGGGACGACATCTCCCAGAACCTCGGACCCGGCTCACTGAAGCCTCAACCCCCACGCACGTGGGGTCGGCCAGTCTCCTGAGGGAAGGCAGGCTGGCCGGAGGCCTCGTTTTAGGCCGGCAACAGTCGACTTCGAGGTTCCGGGTCGACCCAGACCGTCGCTTTAGGCCGATAACAGTCAGTTCGGTTGTGGCAACCGTGGAGATCGACTGTTAAGCACCTAAAGCGAGAAATCTGCGGAACCGGCCAGATGGGTACCGACGGTTGCAGGCCTTAAGCGACAAGGCACAAGCGCGCCTCACCCCCTACCCCCATGCGCGGGGCGCTCCGCCTGGCCGCCCTTGGGGCTGAGGTGCCTGCCCCTCCACCCCCGCCATCAAGCAGGTCAGACGGAGGGGAGCACGATCCACTTCCCAACTCCACGCAGGTGGGGAGGACTGCGTCTTGCGGGTACCCGTGACCTCCCCCTGGTCGCACGCCAGGCGCAGCTGGACTCCTACATCGACCTCATCGTCCGACACGACCTGTCTGACGGATCCCAGCGCCGCACCCGCTCTCTCAAGGACTGGATGCGCGCCTACGCCGCCTCGGTCTCCACCTGCACCACGCTCGACTCCATCAACCGCTCCCTGACAGCCCGCCAGGGGATCCAGCCTGCTGCGACCACAGCACGCACCTACAGGGACACCATGGCGTCCATGTGGATGATCGACCCCGTACCGGGTTGGATGCCGACGGAGAACGAGCTTGCACGCGCCACGGCAGCAGACAAGCACCAGATGTGCGACCCGGCCCTGGCCGCCCGGCTCCTGGGCATCGGCACGGCCCACCTCCTCGGCGTCGGTCATCCCATTGTCCGCACCCCCATAGGCCAGCCACGTCGAACCCGTATGCTCGGCTTCCTCTTCGAGTCGCTCGTCACCCAGAGCGTGCAGGTCTACGCCGACCTGTGCCAGGCCGACGTCCGGCACCTGCGTACCAAAGGAGGCCGCCAGGAGATCGACCTCATCGTCGAGGGCCCTGACGGACGGGTCGTCGCCATCGAGGTCAAGACTGCTGCCGCACCGCGCCCCGGGGACACCCGTCACCTGCTGTGGCTACGTGAGCGTCTGGGAGACAGGCTCGCTGACGCCGTCGTCATCACAACCGGCCGGGACGCCTATCGGGACACGGACAGCATCGCCGTCGTCCCGGCCTCGCTGCTCGGCCCCTAGAGGACCCCCTCGCGCCGGCCTACTTCTCCCCGCGCGCGGCCCACCACGAGTGCAGGGCCTGGCGCGCCAGGTCCTCACCCATCGGGCCCTTTTCCATCCGCAGGTCCATGAGGAAGCGGTAGGCCTGCCCCACCACCGGGCCGGGCTCGATCCTCAGCTCAGCCATGATCTGCTGACCATCCAGGTCCGGGCGGATCGCGGCGAGCTCCTCCTGCTTGGCCAGCTCAGCGATGCGCTCCTCTAGGTCGTCGTAGGCCGCGGAGAGCATCTGCGCCTTACGCTTGTTGCCCGTCGTCACGTCCGCGCGGGTCAGGCGGTGCAGCCGCTCCAGCAGCGGCCCGGCGTCCGTGACGTAGCGACGCACGGCCGAGTCAGACCAGCGCGCGTCCGCGTAGCCGTGGAAACGCAGGTGCAGCTCCACCAGCCGCGCCACGTCCTTGATCGTCTGCTTGTCAAAACGCAGCGCCGTCAGCCGCTTCTTGGCCATCCGCGCCCCCACGAGGTCGTGGGCGTGGAAGGTGACCACACCGCCGCCCTCGAAACGGCGGGTCGCCGGCTTGCCGATGTCATGGAGCAGGGCGGCCAGCCGCAGCACGAGGTCGGGGGCCGGCACCGGACCCTGCGGCCCGGTCTCCAGCGCGATCGCCTGGTCGAGCACCGTGAGGGTGTGCTCATAGACGTCCTTGTGCCGCCCCTTCTCATCCACAGTCTCCTGCAGGGCGGACAGCTCTGGCAGGACCACGTCTGCCACCCCGGAGTGGACCATGAGCTCCAGCCCGCGCCGCGGCCAGCGGGAGGTCAGCAACCGCTCCAGCTCAGCACGCACCCGCTCAGCCGAGACGATCTCCAGGCGCCCGGCCATCTCACTCATGGCCTCCAGGACGTCCATCTCGACGTCGAAGCCGAGCTGGGCGGCAAAGCGCGCCGCCCGCATGATGCGCAGCGGGTCGTCGTCGAAGGACTGCACGGCCGTGACGGGAGTGCGCAGCACCCCGGCCTCCAGGTCAGCGCGCCCACCACAGGGGTCAACCAGCTCCAGGTCCGGCAGGCGCAGCGCCATGGCGTTGACGGTGAAGTCACGGCGGGTGAGGTCACCTTCCAAGGTCTCCCCGTAAGCGACGACGGGCTTGCGCGAGCCGACCTCGTACTCCTCGGTGCGGTAGGTCGTCACCTCGACGACGACGTCTCCCTTGCGTGCCCCGATGGTGCCGAACTCCTTGCCAATGTCCCAGCAGGCGTCCCCCCACTGGGTGAGGATCGCCTCGGTCTCATCCGGTCGGGCGGAGGTGGTGCAGTCCAGGTCGTGCGGCACCACGCCGAGGAAGGCGTCACGCACCGGTCCTCCTACCAGCGCCAGCTCGTGGCCGGCCCGCACGAACAGGTGTCCCAGGGCTGCCAACGAGGGCGGCAGCTGCGCCAAGGCGTCCAGGGCGGTCTCGGACAGGCCCTGCGGGGTGGAGGAAGCGGAGGTCGCGTTCGTCGTGGTCATCAGCCCTAGAGTGCCATCTTTTTCCTCCGTGACGCCTCTGTGCCAGGCACGCCACCTCGGACCTGGGCCAAGGGTCGCTCCAAGACCGCCTAGAGTGTCCCTATGCCTAGCCACCGCACTCGCCGACCCCGCGCGGGCTCTCAGCCGCGTCGGGCGAGTGCGCGCAGCCTGCCCGTCGTCGATGAGACGAGCGCCGGCGGCCTGGTCATCGATGTCCAGGACGGGCGCGCAGTCACCGCCGTCATCGCCCGTCGTAACCGCGGTGGGCGCCTGGAGTGGTGCCTGCCCAAGGGCCACCTGGAGGGCACTGAGACTCCGGAGCAGGCGGCCGTGCGCGAGATCGCCGAGGAGACCGGCATCCACGGGCGCGTCCTGCGTCACCTGGCCACGATCGACTACTGGTTCGGAGGGGACGACCACCGCGTCCACAAGGTCGTCCACCACTTCCTCCTGGAGGCCACCGGCGGCACCCTGACCACGGAGAACGATCCTGACCACGAGGCGGAGGACGTGGCCTGGGTGGACCTGGAGGAGGTCTCCCGCCGCCTGGCCTACCCCAACGAGCGCCGCATCGTCGCCACGGCCCGCGAGATCCTCGTGGGAGACGGGTGAGGCCCCAGGTGAGGCTCGGCCGTCAGCACCCGGCCCGTCGTCGGCCCTCCCTGGCCGCCCGCGCCCGCACCATCGTGGCGGGCGTGTGTGCTGCTCTCGCCCTGGGCCTGGCACCCGTGGCCACGGCTGGCACGGCGCCCTCGTCATCCCTGCCACAGGCGACGACGGCGACGCTGACCTCCTCCTCCGCCACCTCCCGCACGGCCGAGGTCGTCCAGGGGCAGGTGACGATGTCCGTGGACTCCCTGTCCGCCGAGGTCCTCGCCAGCGACCAGGACCTCACCCTGACCGGGACGATCGCCAACGGCACCGACTCCACCCTGTCCGGCGCTGAGCTGGTGGCCCGTGTCCAGCGCAGCACCGAGGTCACCACCGCGGCGCTGAGCTCCTGGCTGGCCGGGGAGCGCACCGGATACCTGTCCACCGTCGCCTCACTCGACCTCGACGGCGAGCTCGCGCCCGGCGCCGTGCGCGCCTTCACCCTGACCGTCCCCGCGGCCGAGCTCCCCTTCGCCTCCACCGAGCAGTGGGGGCCCAGAGGAGTCGAGCTCGCGCTGGAGCAGGAGGGCGAGGAGATCGCCACGGACCGCACCATCGCCCTGTGGGACGCCGGCGTACAGGTCGATGCCACACGCGTGACGGCAATCGTGCCGGTGGTCGCCTCGCCGGCCGAGATGTCACTGCTCGGCGCCACCAGCGTCACGGACACCGGCGAGGACGACGCAGCCGAGCCGGAACCGGCCCCCTCGCCGCAGGCCTCCACCGCCGCGAGCGCTGAGCCGGGCGAGCAGACCGCGCCAGCGCAGGACGCCGACTCAGTCACGACGACCTCGACCCAGGCCGAGCTCAGCGCGCTCCTGACGCGGGTGACCGGTCTGCTCTCCCTGGCAGGCGACGGCGTCGTCCTCGCCGTCGACCCTGCGCTCATGGAGGCCCTGGGAGTCTCAGCCGGTCAGGAGGGCTCCTCGGCCACGCCGAGCGCCACCGGGACCGCCCAGGCCAGCCCGGCCTCGCCGTCATCCCCGGAGGCTGGCGAGGCAGGCCCCGAAGCCAGCTCACCAGCCCCGAGCCCCGCCGCTACGACGAGCTCCGACTCGCAGGAGCCGAGCCCTGCCACGGTCCCACTGCCTGCGGCCCAGCTCGCTGAGCTGCGCCGCGCCCTCAACCACGCCCTGGACTCAGGCTCGGTCATCACCCTGCCCTGGGCTGACGCTGACCTCAGCGCCCTGGCCCACCTGGGTCAGGGCGAGGCCATCAGCTCAGCCCTGACCCGCTCGCTCCAGGCCACCAGCACCTGGGACGGCGCCATGACGACGACGGTCCTGGCCACCGGCGCCCTGGACACCACGACCCTCGCTCAGCTCCCGCAGTCCGTGACCACGGTCGTCGCCCAGTCCGGGGACCTGCCCGTCTCCGAGGACCTGACCTACACGCCGTCGGGATGGGCGATTAGCGAGGGACGCACCGTCCTGGTCCCTGACGCGGACCTGACCGCCGCGATCGACGGCGAGATGTCCGTGGCCGCTGATGAGACTGACCAGCCGGTGACCACGGACAACGAGCTGGACACTCGTCAACTCATCCGGGCCAACTCGGCGATCCTGACGCGTCAGGCGCCCAACCGCCACCGTGACCTCGTGGTCACCGTCAGCCGCCAGACCGCGGCCCAGACCGATCCGAGTGAGCTGGCCGCGCGGCTGGGCGCCCTGCTCGACCCCTCGTGGACCACGGGTCAGGGCCTGGACGCGCTGGTGGCTGCCGCCCAGGCGGAGCAGGAGAGGGACCAGGTCGCCCGGGCCGAACTCCCCTCAACGCAGACCTCGGCCACCGAGCTCACCCAGGACGAGCTCGACGCTAGCCGGCAGACCGCCTCCTACCTCGCCTCCCTCGCCTCGGTCCTGAGCTCTCCCAGCAGCGTCCTGGGGCTGTCCACCGAGGTCGAGTCCTGGGCGAGCGCAACCTCCTGGCGCGCGGACCCTCAGGGTCGGTCGGCCTATATCGACCAGGCGCGGCAGACCGGCACGGCCATGACCGAGCGCATCACGGTGGTCCCCTCCTCGACCATCAACGTCATCTCCTCCTCCGCGGACCTGCCGCTGCGCATCCAGTCCAGCCTGGACCAGGACGTCACCGTGCACATCCACCTCAAGCCCGGATCAACCCGGCTCCAGGCGAGCAAGGACGTCACCGTCACCGTCCCGGCGCACGGGCAGGCCTCCGCCACGGTCCCGATCAAGGCGGTGGGCAGCGGCGACGTCGACGTCCACATCACCGTGCTGGCGGCTGACGGCACGCCCGTGGGCACCGCCATCACTCTGCACACACGGGTCAGGGCCGACTGGGAGTCCCTGGGCACGACCGCCGTCGCGGCGGTGCTCGTGGTCATGCTGCTGGCCGGCATCGTGCGCACCGTGCGCCGCGGCCGCCGCTCCGGCGCTGACGGCCAGGCCCTCAAGGCACCGGCCGCCGGCACCTGTCCGTCCCCGTCTGAAGCCAGCTAGGAGGCACCATGAGCCAGTCCTCGATCGCACGCTCCAGCATCGTCATGGCGGCAGGCACACTGACCTCGCGCATCCTCGGTCTGGTGCGCAACGCGCTGCTCATTGCAGCCCTGGGGGCGACGGCGTCGGGGGCGGCTGACGCCTTCAACGTCGCCAACATGCTGCCCACCCAGCTGTACAACCTCATCATCGGTGGTGTCCTCAACGCCATCCTCGTGCCGCAGATCGTGCGCGCCATGCGTCAGCGCAACGGCGAGGAGCTGGTCAACCGAATCCTGACGGCCGCCGGGCTCCTCATCGCGGCGGTCTCTGCGGTGCTGACCGTGGCCGCTCCGCTGGTCATCATGCTCTACGCCTCGGGCCTGGGACGCTGGCAGCCCCTGGCCTTCGCCTTCGCTTTCTGGTGCATGCCGCAGGTCTTCTTCTACGGCCTGTACGCCCTGTGGGGACAGGTCCTCAACGCCCGGCACAGCTTCGGCCCCTACATGTGGTCGCCGGTGCTCAACAACATCATCTCCATCGCCTCGATCCTGGCCTACCTGCACCTGTACGGCGGCTACTCGACCGGTCAGGACCCGGGGATCTGGGACGCCAGCCGCATCATCCTCATCGGTGGCTGCTCCACGCTCGGCATCGCTGTCCAGGCGCTGGTGCTCTACATCCCATTGCGCCGCTGCGGCTTCCGCCCGCGCTTCATCCTGGGAGTCAGGGGCCTGGGACTGGGCTCGATGTCCAAGGTGGCCCTGTGGGCGCTGCTGGGCACAGCCATCGTCTCGCTGGGGGACCTGGCCGTGACCAACCTCGGGTCCCGCGCGGTCACCGCCGCCGAGTCCGCCCAGTACGCGGGCGTCGTGGTCCCCTCGACCACGATGTACGCCAACGCGCTGCTGGTCTACATGCTCCCCCAGTCCCTCATCACCACCTCGATCATCACCGCGCTGTTCACGCGGATGAGCGAGAAGGCCGTGGCGGGCGACGCCGAGGGAGTGCGCGACGACCTGTCGCTGGGACTGCGCTCGGTGGCCGTGTTCACCGTCCTGTTCGCCGCCGGGATCATGACCCTGGCAGGCCCGGCGCTGCAGCTCTTCGTCCCCTCGATCTCGCGTGAGGTCGCGGACGCCTCGGCCCCGATCCTCGCCATCCTGGCCGTGGGCATCATCTTCCAGGGCGCGTGGTTCACCACCCAGCGCGTCATGCTCGCCTACGCCGATACCAAGCGCCTGCTGGCCGCTGACTGCGTGGTGGGTGGGATCGCCGTCGCCTCCTGCCTGCTGGCCTGGTTGCTGGCCCCCGCCACCCACTGGATGATGCTGGCGGCCGCCGGCAACACCATCTCCCTGGCCGCGGCCTGCCTCGTCATCATCCCGCTGCTACGGCGCCACCTTCCTGACCTGGACGGCCGCCGCATCCTGTCCACCTACGCCCGGCTCATCGCCTCGGCAGGCGTGGCCGTCGTCGTCGGCGTGCTGGTGCGGCGCCTGACCGGCCCGGCCGACGGCTCGCTGACCGGCACCCGAGCCCTGGACGCCCTGGTCATCATCCTCGTCACGGCCGTGGCCATGACCCTGGTCTACCTCGCCGTCGCCCGGGTGCTGCGCGTGAGCGAGCTCGGCGTCCTGTTCCGCCCGGCCTCGCGGATCGTGCTGGCGCTCGGTGCGAGGCTGCCCGGTGGGCTGGGCCGCGCGGTGCGAGGCGCTGGGCGCGCCCTGGCGCTTCCTGCGTCGGCTCCGGCCGGCCAGGAGCTGCCTGGTCACGCCTCGGTGCCGGTGGTGGTTCCACCTGTCAGCAGCGTTCCGATGCCCGGTGCCGCTGCCGATAGAATCGGCATGTATGCGTCACTGCGCACAGGAGGGGACACCATGGGTGACGGCACGCCAATCGGCTCCGGCCGCTACCGACTCATGTCTCCCCTGCCGGCCACGCTTCCGCGCATCCTGCGTCACCGTGGCAAGGACACGATCCTGGACCGGCCCGTCACGGTCCTGTCCCTGACCGACATCACGCCGCACCGCCGTGAGGTCCTGGAGGCCGCCACACGCGCCGTACTGGTGGAGGACCGCCGGATGCAGCGCGTGTACGACGTCGAGCAGGGCAACCCTGCCTTCATCGTCACCGAGCCCACCGTGGGGCAGCCGCTGTCCGTGCTGGCGGCCTCCGGCCTGAGCCCGTCCCAGGCCCGCGCCGTCATCGGCGAGGTCGCCCAGGTGCTGGACGCCTGCTCGCGCCGGGACCTGCACCATCTCAACCTCTCCCCCGACGCCGTGCGCATCCGTCCGGACGGATCGGTGCAGGTGTGCGGCGTCGGCATCGAGGCGGCCCTCCTGGGCCTGGAGGCGAATCGGCACGACCCACTCGCCGCGGACCGCACCGACGCCCGGTCGCTGGTGGAGCTGCTCTACTTCAGCCTCACCGGACGCTGGCCCGGCAAGCGCACGGGTATCCCCTCGGCACCGAGGGTCGGTGGCGCGCCCGCCGCCCCCTCCACGCTGGCTCATGCCATGTCCGACGCCGATGCTGACCTCGACGCCCTGGTCACCCAGACCTGGGGTCCCGAGCCGCCGGACTCGGCCGCGCAGGTCGCTGCCCTCCTGGGCTCCTGGGACCCCTCGGTCCTGCCCAGGCCGGAGGTCGCCACCCATGAGGAGGCGGCGCCCGAGCCCGAGGAGTCGGCGCCGGTGGCGGCGGCAGGGACCGCGGGACTGGCGGTGGCGGCCCAGGGTCTTCTTGGACG
>NZ_DS999574.1:291435-323351 GCF_000159035.1 Actinomyces urogenitalis DSM 15434 | reverse complement strand
CGCCGTCGGCCCGCACGCCTGATCCGGCGCAGCCACAGGACGACCGCGCCGCAAGCCCGGTTGAGCCGGTCCTGAGCGCGCCGCCGGCACCCGCTCCTGCCCCTGCCCCGACCCCTGAGGACCTGGAGCCCGAGGAGGAGGCGAGCCAGGAGGATCGCGAGGCCTCCCGGGCGGTGAGCCGGACGACGGCGATGGTGCTGGTGGCCGCCCTCGTGGCCGTGCTCGTGGGCGCCTTCTTCGCGATCTCGAACCTGTTGTCCCTGGCGAACCTCAAGATCAGCGACGAGGACATCCCCGCCGCCAAGACGGTTCCGACGGCAGCCTCGGCGTCCTCCGAGGGCTCCTCCGGCTCGGACCAGGCTGACCCGCAGGCCGGGCAGGACCAGGCGACTCCGATCACCATCTCCGGTGCCCAGTCCCTGGACCCGGGCGGCGACGACAACGAGCACCCGGAGCTCGCCGGTGCGCTCATCGACGGCGACCCGAGCACCTCGTGGTACTCGCGCTACTACGCCTCCTCCTCCATGGCCTGGAAGCAGGGCATCGGGGTGGGGGTCACCCTGGCTCAGGAGGCTGAGGTCTCCGCGATCGAGATGCAGGGCACCGGCAGCGGCGGGCACGTGGAGATCCGCGCGACCTCACCTGAGGACCCTCAGGGCGGCACGCTGCTGGCCGAGGGAGCCTTCACTGAGGGGACCACGACCTTCGAGTTCTCGGCCACGACGACCAGCTCGGTCGTCGTGTGGGTGACCGATCTGCCGACGGCGTCTGACGGGCTCCTCAAGGTCACTATCGGCGAGATCACTCTCCGATAAGCAAATACTTCGGAACATACGCGTCCTATCACCTGTTCCGCAGGAGATACTGGGAGCAGGGTCTCGCCGACCCTCCTGAACGCTCGACACAAGGAGAGCCATGATCCACGACGTCATCATCGTCGGCTCCGGACCGGCCGGGTACACCGCAGCGATCTACGCGGCGCGCGCCCAGCTGGCACCGATCGTGCTGGCAGGCTCGGTCACCGCTGGCGGTGCCCTCATGAACACCACCGAGGTGGAGAACTACCCGGGCTTCACCGAGGGCATCATGGGTCCTGACCTCATGACCCACATGCAGGAGCAGGCCGAGCGCTTCGGCGCGGACATCCGCTACGAGGACGTCACGGCCCTGGACCTGGAGGGCGAGGTCAAGCGGATCACCACTGACGACGAGGTCTACGAGGCCCGTACCGTCATCATCTCCACCGGCTCGGAGTACCGCAAGCTGGGTCTGGAGGGCGAGGACCGACTCTCCGGTCACGGCGTGTCCTACTGCGCCACCTGCGACGGCTTCTTCTTCAAGGACCAGGACATCGTCGTCGTCGGGGGCGGTGACTCGGCCATGGAGGAGGCCACCTTCCTGTCCCGCTTCGGGCGTACCGTGACCGTGGTCCACCGCCGCGACTCCCTGCGCGCCTCGGCCGCCATGGCTCGCAAGGCCATGGACGACCCGAAGATCTCCTTCGCCTGGAACTCCAAGGTCGTCTCGCTCAACGGCGAGGCAGCCCTGGAGTCCGTCACCCTGGAGGACACCGTGACCGGCGAGCATCGCGAGCTGCCGGCCTCCGGCCTGTTCGTCGCGATCGGCCAGATCCCGCGCTCCGAGCTCGTGGCTGAGGTCCTCGACCTCGACGAGGCGGGCTACATCAAGGTCGAGGCTCCCAGCCAGCGCACCAAGATCCCCGGTGTCTTCGCCTGCGGCGACGTCGCTGACCCGGTCTACCAGCAGGCCATCACTGCCGCTGGCTCGGGCTGCCGCGCCGCCCTGGACGCTGAGCACTACCTCGCCTCACTCAAGGCCTGAGCGAGTCCTCGGCCCGCACACCTCGCGTCTACCCACGACCATCTTTCATCTCAGGAGAACTCCTATGTCCAACGCCCTTGATGTCACTGACGCCACCTTCTCTGACGAGGTCCTGTCCTCCACCACGCCCGTCGTCGTCGACTTCTGGGCCACCTGGTGCGGCCCGTGCCGCCAGATGGCTCCGATCGTCGACGAGGTCGCGGCCGAGCTCGGTGACCGGGTCAAGTTCGTCAAGGTCGACGTCGACGCTAACCCGGCGACGGCTCGTTCCTACGGCATCCAGTCCATCCCGACCTTCGCCGTCATCCGCGACGGCGAGGTCTTCCACCAGTTTGCCGGTTCTCGTCCCAAGGCTTCCTTCAAGGCCGAGGTCGAGAAGGTCCTGGCCTGAAGCAGGATCCTCAACCCGATCTGCTGCCTGCACCTCCTGCCTGAGCGTGCCTGAGCCGCACGAGCGCCGCCCACACACCGCGTGTGAGCGGCGCTCGTCATGTGGCGCCTGCGGTGCCCGTATGCGCCCACCAGTACACTGAGGCCGCACCCAGTGGCTTCTTTCCAAGGCGGAGGACATGCAGTTCATCTCCACGCGCGGGGGCATGGAGCCCCTCGGTTTCACCGACGTGCTCCTGTCCGGGCTCGCACCTGACGGCGGACTCGCTATCCCCTCCGAGGTGCCTCAGCTGGCGCTCGAGGACCTTGAGGACCTCAGGGACCTCAGTTACGCCGAGCTCGCCGCCCGGATCATCGGTCTGTACGCCACCGATATCGACGCCGAGGACCTGCGCACGCTCACTGCCCAGGCTTATGGGCCCCAGCGCTTCCCCTCCCCCGTGGTCCCGCTGACGTGCCTTGACGACGTCGCGCAGGGGCTTGGTCTCGTCGGCCTGTCTGAGGGCCCCACGATGGCTTTCAAGGACCTGGCCATGCAGTTCCTGGGGCAGGCCATCCCCTTCGTCCTGCGTGGTCGCAGCCAGGTCCTCAACATCCTTGGCGCGACGAGCGGGGACACTGGCTCTGCCGCCGAGCACGCCTTCCGCGGGCAGGACGGGGTGAGCGTCTTCATGCTCTCCCCCCAGGGCAGGATGAGCGACGTCCAGCGTGCCCAGATGTACAGCCTGGATGAGCCGAATATCCACAACATCGCCGTGGCCGGCGTCTTCGACGACTGCCAGAGGCTCGTCAAGACGATCAACGCCGATGCCGACTTCAAGCGCGAGTACTCCATCGGCGCCGTCAACTCGATCAACTTTGGTCGCATCGCCGCACAGATCGTCTACTACGTCTGGGCCTGGCTGCGCTGCACCGATGAGCTGACGGCCGCGGCACGAGCGGCCTACCGCGTGGACGTCGCCGTGCCGAGTGGGAACTTTGGCAACATCTACGCCGGCCACCTCGCGCGCAGCATGGGGGTCCCGATCCGCCGGCTCATCCTCGCCACGAACGAGAATGACGTCCTGGACGAGTTCTTCCGTACCGGCGTCTACGCACCGCGCTCAGGTGCCCAGACCCTGGCCACCTCCAGCCCCTCGATGGATATCTCCCGTGCCTCCAATCTGGAGCGCTTCATCCGTCAGCTCTTGGGTGAGGAGGACTTCGTGGCTGCGTGGGCACAGCTGGCGCGCAGCGGCCGCCTCGACCTCTCGGCGCACCGCGAGCGCATGAGGGAGGAGTTCGGCTTTGTCTCTGGCCGCTCCACCCACGCTGACCGCCTCGAGGCAATCCGCCGCGTCCACAGCGCAACCGGCTACCTCATCGATCCTCACACGGCCGACGGGGTCACCGTCGCCCTGCGTGAGAGGGAACCGGGCTTCCCCACGCTGGTCCTCGAGACCGCCAAGGCCGCCAAGTTCGGCGACACCGTTGCCCAGGCAATCGGCGAGCAGCCGCCCACTCCAGATGCCCTGCGGGTTCTTCTGGCCGCATCGCAGCATGTGACCGATATTGACGACGACGTTGCCGCACTGCGCCGCATCATCGTTGCCTCTGCCCTGTCCTGAGGCTGCCACCGGGCATTGCCGGTCCACTGGCTACGGATGTTTCACGTGAAACACTGACGCCGACCTTCTGCCACGTGACCACTGTCTCCTCCCTCGGTGGGCACGTGGCAGACTTGTCCTCTAGGCGCGGAAGGACCCGCCTGAGAGGAGCTGGACGTGACTGACGCGAACCAGGTACGTGGGAACCGACTCGACCCGTGGCTGGACTCCTACGCAGCACGAGCTCACGGGCTCCGAGCCTCGGAGACCAGGTCCCTCTTCGCCGTCGCCTCTCGTCCCGAGGTCGTCTCCTTGGCTGGTGGCATGCCCAACCTCAAGGACCTGCCGCTGGACCGCCTCGCTGACGCAACCGCTCAGATGATCCGCAAGGACGGCGGCCGCGCGCTCCAGTACGGCAATGGTCAGGGTCTACCGGCCCTGCGCGAGAAGATCCCGCAGATTATGGCTCTGGAGGGAATCGACGCCGACCCCGAGGACATCATTGTCACCACCGGGTCCCAGCAGGCCGTTGACATCATCACGGAGCTGTTTATCGACCCCGGTGACGTCATCCTGGCTGAGGCTCCGACCTACGTTGGCTCGCTCAGCATCTTCTCGACCTACCAGGCCGACGTCCAGCACGTAGCCATCGATGCTGACGGCGTCATCCCAGAGGCTCTCGAGGAACGCATCACCCAGCTCGAGCGCGAGGGTCGTTCCATCAAGTTCTTCTACTGCCTGCCCAACTTCCACAACCCGGCTGGCGTCACGCTCAGTGAGGAGCGGCGCCCGCAGGTGATCGAGATCTGCCGCCGCCACCACATCCTCATCGTGGAGGACAATCCGTACGGCCTGCTCGGATTCGAAGGGCAGACCTACACCGCTCTCAAGACCCTCGCGCCAGACGACGTGGTCTATCTCGGTTCCTTCTCCAAGATCTTCGCGCCCGGCTATCGCGTGGGATGGGCGGTGGCTCCGCCGGCGGTCCGGGACAAGATGAAGCTCGCTTCCGAGGCCGCCATCCTGTGTCCCTCCTCCGTGGGCCAGTACTCGATCGCCATGTACCTCGACCAGTTCGACTGGCGGGCTCAGATCCAGGAGTTCCGCGGCATGTACCGACGCCGTCGCGACGCCATGGTCTCTGCCCTCGACGAGTTCATGCCGATGTGCACATGGAACGTTCCTGACGGCGGCTTCTACGTCTGGGTCGGCTTGCCTGAGGGCCTAGACGCCAAGGAGATGCTGCCCCGGGCGGTCACGAACCTCGTCGCCTATGTCTCCGGCACGGCCTTCTATGCCGGAGGCCGGTCAGGTCGAGACCATATGCGCCTGTCCTTCTGCTACCCCGAGCCGGTGGAGATCCGTGAGGGCGTTCGGCGCCTGTCTGAGGTCGTCGCCCGTGACCTCGACCTTGTCACGCTCTTCGGCCCCGCCCGCTCCCGTCACGACGACGGCGTCGTCGCTCCCGCACCCGACCAGATCTGAGGACCACGATGAGCAGCACCACTCTCCTTTCCGCCGAGCCTCTTCGTATCGCCATCCTTGCCGGTGGCCTCAGCCATGAGCGCGATGTCTCCCTGCGCTCGGGCAACCGCGTGGCTCAGGTGCTCAAGCACCTGGGGCACACCGTCCTCGTCCTCGACGTCGATGCGCGCACCATCGCCTCGCTGCGCGCCTTCGGCCCGGACGTTGTCTGGCCGCTGGTCCACGGCGGTCCCGGTGAGGACGGCGGCCTTCAGAACATCCTCCTGGCCCTTGACCTGCCCTACGTCGGCACGCATTCCGACGGCTGCCAGCGCGCCTCCTTCAAGCCCACGGCCAAGGCGGGAGTCCGTGCAGCCGGGGTGAAGACACCCGACTCCCTCACGCTGCCGAAGGCCTACTTCTCCCAGCTCGGGGCCCAGGAGGTGCTGGGCACGGTCATGAGCCGGCTCGGTCTACCCGTCGTCGTCAAGCCCCAGCAGGGTGGATCCGGGCTCGGCGTCTCTCCCGCCTCCGATGCCGATCAGCTCCGCAACGCCATGGTGGCTTGCTTTGCCTATGACGAGCGGGCCCTCATCGAGGCCTACGTCGCAGGTCGCGAGATCGCTGTTTCGGTCGTCGATGCTGGCGAAGGCCCGCAGGCCCTACCGCCGGTCGAGGTCGTCACCGAGGGCCAGTATGACTTCGACGCCCGGTACAACCCGGGACGCTCGGAGTACTTCGCACCTGCCCGGCTCAGTGCCGAGGAGACCGCTCTCGTGCAGGAGACGGCTCTGAGCGTGCACCGCACACTCGGCCTGGGCAATGTCTCCCGCACGGACCTCATCCTCGACGAGCAGGGCACGCCATGGTTCATTGACGTCAACGTCGTGCCGGGAATGACCGAGACCTCCCTCCTCCCCCTCGCCGCAGAGGCTGCCGGTGACCTTCCCGGCCTCTACGACGCTCTCGTCCACCACCCGCTCGTCCGCTAGACCGGCTCCGCTGCCTGCCGCCCGGCGCGGTCCTCCGGCGCGTTCGCCGGCTCAGTCGCGCGGCGAGGCCGGTTGGTCCACGCGAAGACGGGGCGGGATGTTTCACGTGAAACATCCCGCCCCGTCTTCGCGTTCTCGCAGATCAGAGCTCACTTAAGTCCGTGCCCGGCGCCAGCGCACCGACGATCCTTGCCAAATCCTCCGATCCGGCGAACTCGATCGTAATCTTGCCCTTCTTCGCACCCTGGGTCACTTTGACGCGGGTATCAAAGACATCCGAGAGCCGACTCGACAGCTGGGGCATCGGCGTGCTGCGAGACCGCAAGACCGGCGCCTTCACGTCGCCGGCCGGCTCGTCATGAAGTGCCACCAGCTCCTCCGTGGCGCGCACGGACAGTCCTTCCGCGACGATGCGCTGAGCCAGGCGCTCCATGGCGGCGGCATCAGGAAGTCCCAGAAGAGCGCGCGCATGGCCAGCCGAGAGCACACCTGCTGCCACGCGTCGCTGCACAAGAGGCGGGAGCTTCATGAGGCGCAGCGTGTTGGAGATCTGCGACCGCGACCGCGCGATGCGCTGGGACAGCTCGGCGTGCGTACAGCTGAAGTCCTCGAGCAGCTGCTGATAGGCGGCTGCCTCCTCAAGAGGATTGAGCTGCACGCGGTGGAGGTTCTCCAGCAGCGCGTCACGCAGCAGGTCTTCGTCCTCCGTGTATCGCACCACCGCGGGTATCGTCTCGAGCCCCGCCTCCTTCGAGGCGCGCAGGCGCCGCTCACCCATGATGAGCTCGTAATGCGCTGCCTCACCGTCTGGCCCGTCCACGCGACGCACGACGATCGGCTGGAGCAGACCGACCTCCTTGATCGAGGCCGCCAGCTCAGCGATGTCGTCGTCGTCGAAAACCTGGCGAGGCTGCCGGGGGTTTGGCTGGATGAGCGCCACCGGGAGATCCGCAAAGGTCGCTCCAGGCACGGGCATGAGCGCGTCGCCGTCAGCAGATGCCGCGTCGTCACCCCGCACGGAGCTCACTACCGCCTTCGGAGCAGCCCCGGCCTGGGCCGCAGCCTCGGTTGGCCACCCGGCACCCTGAGCGCCCTGGCGACCCGGCGAAGATGTTTCACGTGAAACCGCACTTCCGCGCTCGGCACCTCCCGCCGCACCCGATGTTTCACGTGAAACATCACCGCCCTTGCGACCGCCCCGCTTCGAGGCCTGCATACGCTTGGAGGGAGCGAGCAAAGTCGAGGCGATGTCAGCCGCGTGAGACGAGCCTTCGCCGTCGTGCGCCTGAACGGAGCCACCCGCTGGGAAGAAGACGTCCGTGGGACGCCGCGAGGGGTTCTCTGCCTGCGCCTCCGGGATGAGCGCCTGCAGTCCGCGCCCCAGTCCTCGCTTCTTCTGTGCCATCAGTTCTCCTCCTGGGCAGGGCTGCCGCTGCCACGTTGCGCAATCTCTTGAGCCAGGACCTTGTAGGCCACCGCACCCGTCGACCGGGGATCCCAGTAGACCACAGGCGCGCCGAAAGAGGGAGCCTCCGCAATGCGCACCGACCGCGGAATCTTCGTTTGCAACGTTGCCTGCGGGAAGTAGGTCCTTACCTCATCCTCGACGTCGCGAGCCAAGGTGGTGCGCTTGTCAAACATCGTCAAGACAATCATGGACACCCGCAAGGCAGGATTATGGATCTGCGCAATCCTGTCCACCGAGCGTGTGAGCAGAGCAAGACCCTCCAGTGCGTAGTACTCCGCCTGCATCGGGATGAGCACCTCACCGGCCGCCACGAAGGCGTTGATCGTCATGATGCCCAGGCTCGGTGGGCAGTCGATGAGGATGTAGTCCAGCCGCTCCAAGCCGGCCTCGCTGCGTCCGATGAGGTACTCGCGCAGGGCGAGGCGCAGACGCGACTCACGCTGGGGAGAGTTGATGAGCTCGATCTCTACCGCAGCGACATCGATCGAGGAGGGTACGCACCACAGGGTGGGCGCGAACCTCGTCTGCACGGCTACGTCAGCGATTGGTCTCCCCTCGACCATGACGTCGTAGAGCGTCACGTCCTCCTCGCCATGCGGTACACCCAGTGCCGTCGAGGCATTGCCTTGGGAGTCTGCGTCGATGACGAGCACGTTGAGCCCCGCCTCGGCGAGCGCGGCGGCGACGTTGACCGTCGTCGAGGTCTTGCCGACTCCACCCTTCTGGTTCGCCACTGCGATGACCCGGGTCTGCTCGGGTCGATCCAGACCCGCGGTGGTCACCTGGTTCAACGCGGCGTGATCCGCCCGAAGCTGGTCGAAGATGGACGAATCTGACAAACCTGTCCTCCTCGGACGACCGGATCTGCGGGGTCACTCCCCCAGGCAGCACAGTCTACGTGAGTCCACCGACACGCAGAGCGGGGCCACCGCATACTGCAGTGACCCCCGCTTGGCCAGGCCTCATCCCCGGCGCTCAGTACCCTCGACGTCCGCCGGGCGCCGCATCATCCACGCCGACGACGGACCTCGACCACTCGGGTCAGCTCCTCGCCCGGTGTCACGACCTCGTGAATAACGGCCGGCTCGAGCTTCGCCTTCTTGATGACGTACTTCGCGTCGTCAACCTCCTGCTGGGCCTTGGCACCCTTGAGGGCGAGCAGACTGCCACCCGGGCGCAGCAGGCCAGAGGTCAGCCGCACCAGCTTGCTCAGGTTCGCCACGGCGCGCGCGGTGACCGCGTCGTAACGGTCCTTGATCTCCTCAGCCCGAGCACGTCGTATCGTGACGTTGTCCAGGTCGAGCTCGGCAACGACGAGCTCGAGCCACTCAACCCGACGCTCCATCGTATCAATAAGCGTTACCTCTAGATCGGGTCTCATTAATGCGACTACGATCCCTGGGAAGCCGGCGCCGGACCCGACGTCAGCCACGCTGCCTCGCCGAGGCAGAAAGGGAACCACGGCCGTCGAGTTGACGATGTGCCGGGACCACAACCGCGGAAGCTCGCGCGGGCCCACCAGGCCCCGCAGCTCCCCCTCAGCGACCAGCATGTCCGCGAAGTGCTCGGCCGCGGAAAAAGCGACGCCGAACAGCTCGCGCATCTCCTGGCTCGGCTGCTCGAAGTCCTCGGCTGCCTGCGCCACCTGCGCTGCGGCCTCACTCTCCGCGTCCCCGCCAGGGTGGCGCTCCCCCATCTGGCTCGTCATGGCGATTCTCAGTCCTGCTCGGCGTCCTCGCCGGCCTCATCCTGCGTGTGGGCAGGCAGGACGACGACGTGACGGTGCGGCTCGGCACCCTCGGACTCTGAGACCAGGCCCGCGGCCGCGACGACGTCGTGGCAGACCTTGCGCTCGAAGGGGTTCATCGGCTCCAGGGCAACGACCTCGCCGGTGGCCTGGACCTTCGCCACGGCCTCCTGGGCCACCTTGGTCAGCTCAGCACGCCGAGCGGCCCGGTAGCCATTGATGTCCAGCATGAGGCGGGAGCGGTTGCCGGTGCGGGCCTGAACGGCCAGGCGGGTGAGCTCCTGGACAGCCTCGAGCACCTCGCCATCACGACCCACGAGGTCGGCGAGCTCACGCTCGTCCCCCTCCTCCGAGGCCACGATGGCGACCGAGGCACGGCCGTGGTCGATGTCAATGTCAATGTCGCCGCCGAGGTCAGCGATATCGAGGAGCTCCTCGAGGTAGTCGGCACCGATCTCGCCCTCTTCCTCGAGGTGCTTGACGGCGGTGGAGGCGCTGGTTTTCTCACTCATCTGAGGTTCCGTTCTCTAGGTCCTGGGTGGGGCTGGCTCAGCGCGACTGGCGCTTCTTGCCGTTGGACTTCTTACGCTGCTGACGCTGGCGCGCGCGCTTCTCATAGCGACGCCGAGCGATCTCCTCAGGAGTCAGACCCACGATATTGGTCTCGATCTCCTCGATCGCCTCCTCCTCGTCGCTAGCCGCCTGGTAGCGCTCCTCCTCAGTCATCGAGACGTTCGCAGAGGCCCGCTTCTGGCGGTTCTTGCGCACGGGCTGGACACGCTGACCACCCGTCTTGCCAGCGGCCTCGAGCTCAGCAGCGCGCTTGGCTGCCTCTTCCTCCTCCAGACTCGGCAGACCCTTGCGGGCGCGCTTGGCGTTGACGCGTGCGCGGTACTTCTTCTCGGCCTCAGAGCCGGGCGCCGGCATGTTGCGGATCGTGAGGAACTGCTGCCCCATGGTCCACAGGTTGGTCGTCACCCAGTAGACCAGCACACCGATCTGGAACTGGACGCCGGTGAAGGCGAAGAAGATCGGCATGATCGTCATCATCATGCGCTGGGAGCGCATCATGGGGTTGTCCGAGTTCTTGCTCGACTCGGGCATGTTCTTCATCGTCAGCTGGGCCATGGTGTACCACTGGCTCACCGACATCGCGATGATCATGATGACCGTGACAACCTTGGTCGTCACGTCCGAGGAGTTCATGAAGGACTCAGACAGGTGCGCTCCAAAGAGCGTGGAGGCCTGGACGTCCTCGGCCAGCTGGGCGGTCAGCGGCCCGATGGAGTCGTGGTTCGCGTAGGTTCCGGTCGCCACGGCCTGCAGCGAGGCCAGCACCCGGAACAGGGCGAAGAAGACCGGCATCTGCACCAGGATCGGCATGCACGAGGAGAAGGGGTTGGTGCCGTGCTTGCGGTACAGCGCCATCATCTCCTCCTGCTGGCGCTGGCGGGAGGCGGGATCCGTCTTGCCCTTGTACTTGGCCTGGAGAGCCTGGAGCTCGGGCTGCATGAGCTGCATGCCGCGGCTGGCACGAATCTGCTTGACGAACAGCGGCATGATGAGCAGCCGCACGAAGATCGTCAGACCCACGATCGACAGCACCCAGGCCACTCCCGGGCCGTCAGGCAGGCCAATGAAGACCAGGGCCTTGTGGATGTAGACCATGACCCAGGCAACGGCCACCTTCAGCGGCCAGAGGATCGCGTCCATTGCACTCCTTGTGATGGGGCGTGGCCGCCAGTGTCATGCGGCCACCGGCCGGATGGACCGGCCACGGCTTGGGTCAGAGCGACGACGTCGCCGCACCTGCCTCGGGTCGAGGGATGTCGTGGGGGTAGCGATAGTGCCACTGGCCGGGCTCCGGCACGTGATCCACTCCCCCGCGCGTCAAGGGGTTGCAGCGCATCAGACGCCACAGCGTCAGCACGATCCCCTTGACCACGCCGTGCACCTGGACCGCCTCGACGGCGTAGGCCGAGCAGGTCGGGTAGTAACGGCACCGGCGCGGCAGCGCCGGGGAGACCCAACGCTGGTAGAAGCGAACCCCCGCCAGGAACACACGTGCTCCCAGGCCTTGACGCCTGGGGCTCATGACCCACGACCTTGGCGCCGTGGCTTCCCGGAGCGACCGCGCTCCAGCAGCCGATCGAGATCGGCGGCCAGCTCCTGGCTGGTGGCACCGTCCGCACCGGCCAGGCCTCGCAGCACGATCTTGGCGCCCGGCTCCAGGCCAGCCACCCGATCGCGCATGAGCGCACGCACGCGACGCTTGATCCGGTTGCGGTGCGTTGCCTTGGCCACCTGCTTCTTAGGCACGACGACGCCGACGAGGGCCGGGGTCGTGTCCCCGGCCTCGCCGGCGCTGTAGTGGATGACGAGCCTGCGGCTGCCTGCGCGCGCACCCGACCTCACCGCGGTCGTGAAGTCCTCACTCCGCAGCATCCGGTGCGCGGCGGGGAGCACGTGTCAGGCAGCGAGACGCGCGCGGCCCTTGCGACGGCGAGACGCGAGGACGGCGCGGCCAGCGCGCGTGCTCATGCGCGTGCGGAAGCCGTGCACCTTGGCGCGACGACGGTTGTTCGGCTGGAAGGTCCGCTTGCTCACGGGTGTACTCCTGGTCGGATGATCGGAACAGTGCATCACGGGATTCGCGGCACTGTCGCTCGTGCTGGCTGCCCCATGGACCGGGACGTGACTCCACACGAACGTCCTCACCACGATACGGTTGGACTTCCCGCAGGGTCAAACGAATTGCAGGTCTTCACACTGAGAAACCGGCCACGTTCGTGGCCTGACAGGCCTGTGATGATCACAGGCTGCGCCGCCGGTGTGGACAACTCTGTGAGCAACGATCATGATGGGCTACTCGGTGGTGTCCTTCCTGCTCGACAGGGTCCCGACCACCACCGTTCCAGTTCGCGCGCACAGACGAGGAGGACGTCGTGACTGACGTCGCCACCACTCGGTGGGAGTCCGCCCTCAACCTCCTCGCCACCCGGCAGGAGCTCGGCCGAGGCCAGATCGCGCTGCTGCGCATGACCCGCGTCATCGACGTCGACGACGTCCTGGTCCTCGTGGTCGGCTTCGCCCTGCCCCGCGACATCATTGACAAGAACCACGCCGTCATCGCCCGGGCACTTGCCGAGGTCTGGGGCCGAGCCGTCACCTTTGAGGTGACGATCGACCCCGCCCAGGAGTCCTCCAGCCACTCCTCGGACCGCTGGCCAGACTCCACCGAGGCAGCAGCCGAGCCTGCTCAGGCTCCGATCTCCGGCACCCAGCCCACCGACGACGCACCCGCCTCACAGGACCCCGTCTCCCTGGCTGACGCGGCCCCCGCCGTCGAGGCTCCCTCCGCCCTCTCCCCCGACGGCCCCGGCGAAGACCATCCAGCGCCAGCGACGCCGTCGTCCTCCACCGGCTACGTGCCGCCCCTCCACCCCACGGCGACGCTGCCGGCAGCCGAGGTGGTTGACGACTCCCGCCTCAACCCGCGCTACACCTTCGCCACCTACGTTCAGGGCAAGTCCAACCGCCTGGCGCGAACCGCCGCCGCGGCCGTGGCCGAGGCTCCCAGCCGCGCCTACAACCCCTTGTTCATCTACGGCGGCTCCGGACTGGGCAAGACCCACCTCCTGCACGCCATCGGCCACTACGCCCGCAAGCTCTACCCGGGTATCACCGTCAAGTACGTCAACTCCGAGGAGTTCGTCTCCGACTTCATCGCCTCGGTCGCCGACGGCCAGATGCGCAACTTCAAGGACCGCTACCGCAACGTCGACATCCTGCTCGTGGACGACGTGCAGTTCTTCGAGGGCAAGGAGCAGACGCTGGAGGAGTTCTTCCACACCTTCAACGCCCTGCGCATCGCGGAGAAGCAGATCGTGCTCACCTCCGACCAGCCTGCCCTGGAGCTCAAGGGCTTCAACAACCGCCTCATCTCCCGCTTCCAGGAGGGACTGGTCGCCGACGTCCAGCCGCCGGACCTGGAGACCCGTCAGGCGATCCTGACCCTCAAGGCTCGCGCTGACGGCATCTCGGTGACCGAGGACGTCCTGGAGTACATCGCCAGCCGAGTCACCACCAACATCCGCGAGCTCGAGGGCGCACTGGTACGAGTGACGGCCTTCGCCTCCCTCAACAAGCAGCCCATTGACCGCACCCTGGCTGAGGTGGCGCTCAAGGACGTCATCACCGATCCCACGGGCGAAGAGATCACCTCCGGTCTCATCATGGGGCAGGTCGCCGACTACTTCGACATGACGATCGACGACCTGTGCGGTGAGAGCCGGCGCAAGAACTTTGTCCACCCCCGCCACATCGCGATGTACCTGTGCCGCGAGCTCACCGAGCTCTCGCTGCCCAATATCGGACGCGAGTTCGGCGGACGTGACCACACCACCGTTATGAGCGCCCACCGCAAGATCACCACCCAGATGGGTGAGCGCCGCGAGACCTTCAACGAGGTCAACGAGCTGACCAGCCGCATCAAGCAGGCTGCTCTGGCTCCCCGCCGCTGACCAGGCTCACGGTCCTGCCACGAGCGGGGTCTCGTGCTGCCCGCAGACCCTGTGGACGAACCCGTGGACAGGGCGTGGACAAGTCCCCATCCTCATGTAGACAGTTCCAGGCCCTTCTGGGGACAGAACTGTCATTCGTCTAGAACCGTCCACCACTCGCGGTAGCGCTCCACCGAACTACACATCTGTGGTTCCACACCCGCCGGGACTGAAATGACAAGAAAAGATGTGGTTCTCCCCAGAATTCACATCTCCTAACAACCCTACGAACCAAGAATTCATCTCATCCCTCCCCGCACTGCCAACATGGTCCACGCCCCGCTCCGCGCCGACCTGGCGGCCTGCTACCCCTCCTCGCCGCGGACTCGACGCGCCTGGTCCTCATGCGTCTAGACTCCATACGGATCGTCCTGCCTCTTCTGAGGGCCACTCCTCGTTGCTGGCTGGGACTGCATGAACGCAGACAGGAGTGCACTGTGAAGCTCAGGGTTGACCGCGACGTCCTCGCCGAGGCCGTGACTTGGACCGCCCGTTCGGTGCCGGCCCGCCCCCCGGTACCTGTTCTCGCCGGTGTGCGTCTGGAGGCCTCGAACGCCTCGCTGGTCCTCGCCTCCTTCGACTACGAGGTCTCGGCTCACTGCGAGATTCCTGCCGAGGTCGAGGAGGAGGGCGTCGTCCTCGTCTCCGGCCGACTCCTGGCTGATATCGCCAAGGCGCTGCCCTCCAAGCCCGTGGACCTCGAGGTCGAGGGGACCAAGGTGACGGTCAGCTGTGGCTCCTCCCGCTTCGCCCTGGCTGCGATGGCTGCCGAGGACTACCCCACGCTGCCCGTCATGCCTTCCACCGCGGGCACCGTCGACGCCCATGACCTGGCTCAGGCGGTGGCACAGGTCTCGATCGCTGCCTCACGCGATGAGACCCTGCCGCTGCTCACCAGCGTCCAGATGGAGGTCGACGGCGACCGCCTGACCCTCATGGCCACTGACCGCTACCGCCTGGCCGTGCGCGAGATGACCTGGGCCAGCCAGGACAAGACCCTGTCCACCCACGCGCTGCTCAAGGCCCGCACGCTCTCCGACGTCGCCAAGTCTCTGACCTCCACCGGTGACGTCACCGTGGCCCTGACGGAGGCCGGCTCCACCACCTCCGGTCTCATCGGCTTCGAGGCCGGGGGTCGGCGCACCACGAGCCTGCTGACCGACGGCGACTACCCGCCGGTGCTGCGACTCTTTCCCGAGGAGACCTCGATTCACGCCACGGTCGGCCGCGAGGAGCTGATGGCCGCCGTGCGCCGCGTCAGCCTGGTCGCAGACCGTTCGACCCCGATCCACATGTCCTTCACCCAGGGCAGCCTGGCCCTGGACGCCGGCGCTGGCGAGGACGCCCAGGCCTCCGAGCAGCTGGTAGCGCACCTGGAGGGTGAGGACATCTCCACCGCCTTCAACCCCGGCTACCTGCTGGACGGTCTGGGCGCCATCCACCAGCCCTACGTCACCCTGGACTTCACCCACCCCTCCAAGCCTGCGGTGCTCACCGGTGTGGACTCCATCGGGGGCGAGAAGGACCTGTCCTTCCGCTACCTCATCATGCCCATTCGCTTCGGAGCCTGAGACCAAGCCCAGCCAGGGCACAGGGTGACTTCGTGTACGTCTCAGACCTGTCTGCGGACGACTTCCGCTCCTACGAGCACCTTGTGCTCTCCCTGGAGCCAGGCGTCACCGCCTTCATCGGCTCCAACGGCCAGGGCAAGACCAACCTCGTTGAGGCCGTTGGCTACCTGTCCAACCTCACCAGCCACCGGGTCGGTGCGGACTCGGCGCTCATTCGTCGTGCCGAGCCTGGGCAGCCACAGCCAGCCGGTGCGGTCCTACGGGCCAAGGTGGTCCACGGCGAGCGTCCCACCGTGCTGGAGATCGAGCTCATCTCCGGCAAGGCCAACCGCGCTCGGTTGGGTCGCAGCCCAGTGCGGCCTCGAGAGCTCCTCGGGGTGCTGCGCACGGTGATCTTCGCGCCCGAGGACCTCAGCCTCGTGCGTGAGGAGCCGGGGGTACGGCGTCGTTTTCTCGATGATCTCGCGGTGACCTTGCGTCCCTCACTGGCCGGCGTACGCACCGAGCATGACAAGATCCTCGCCCAGCGCGCCAGCCTGCTGAAGTCGGCGCGTGCGGCGCGCCGGTCAACGGCCTCGATGCTCTCCACCCTCGAGGTCTGGGACGCCCAGCTCGCTGCCGCCGCGGCCACGCTCATCGCCGCCAGGGTCGACGTCGTACGCAGGCTGCGGCCCTGGGTGGCCTCTGCCTACGAGGCCGTGAGCCAGGCGCAGTCACCGGTGCACCTGGCCTATCGCTCTAGCCTCCTGGCCCACGAAGGGATGGCGGACCCCGATCCGCGCGCCATCACCCCCGGGCAGGAGGAGTCCTGGCCACCGGGCGAGGCCGAGCTGTTGGACCAGGCTTCCACGGCCGAGCGCCTGGAGGCTGCCATGGGTCAGCTCCACGCTCGCGAGATCGATCGTGGCGCCAACCTGGTGGGCGCTCACCGTGACGAGCTCAGCCTGTTCCTGTCCGGTATGCCGGCCAAGGGCTTTGCCTCCCACGGCGAGCAGTGGTCGCTGGCCCTCGCCCTGCGCCTGGCCTCCTACGAGATGCTGCGCCACGACGTGGCCGCCTACGGCGGCGACGGCGAGCCGGTCCTCATCCTTGACGACGTCTTCGCCTCACTGGATGACAAGCGTCGTCGCGCCCTGGCGCACACGGTCGCCGGTGCCCAGCAGGTCCTCGTCACTGCGGCGGTGCCGCAGGACGTTCCTGGCGAGCTTGACGGCACGCGCCTGAGCGTGGCCGGGTCCAGGATCAGCCGTGACCAGCTCTGAGTCCACCTCGCCCGCGCCCGGCCCGGCCAGTGATGACGACGGCGACGCGCTCGCCCTGGCCCAACTGGCCCGGCTTCAGGAGATGGCCTGGGCGGGTGGGGTGACTCGCAGCTCGCTGCGACGGGCCGAGACCTCCCCGGACGGTGTGGCCGCCTGGGACGCCCCGCGCGGGCGGCGAGTGAGCCGGGGCGAGGAGGATCCGGAGATGGACCGTGGACCGGGCCTGGCGCCGGGCCGGGACCGTCCCGGACCTACGCGCTTTGACCCGCGCACCGGCAAGCGTGAGCTGGCGCGCGCCGTCGCCGAGCGCGGATGGGCCGGCAAGCTGGCCATGGCGCAGGTGGTGGTGGCCTGGGAGCGGATCGTGGGCGCCCAGATCGCCGAGCACGCCGAGGTGGTCTCTTTCGAGGAGGGGCGGCTGGACATTCGCAGCTCCTCCAGCGCCTGGGCCCAGCAGCTGCGCCTCATGATGCCTTCGATCAGCGCCGCCGTGGCACACGAGCTCGAGAGGCTCTACCCTGGGCGCCGGGCACCCGCCGTCGAGATCCGCATCCTCGGGCCCGGCACGCCCAGCTGGCGCCATGGCCGTTTTGGTGGGGCACGGGGCGGGCGTGGACCGCGTGATACCTACGGGTGAGGCCGGGGGCGCCGTCGGCACGCTCAGCGTGACCCCTCCCACGTGCCGTGCTCGTCCGCAGGAATGAGGCTTCGAGGGCTGGACACGCTAGAATGACCCCGGAATAGCCCAAGGTGCGTCGCGAACCTTGCGCAGGTACCCACCTACATGCCGCGGATCTCATCCGCATCACGGCGCTTATGAGAGGTCCTGTCTGCCATCGACGCACAGAACGAGGAGCAGCTGACACGTGTCTGACCAGGACCAGCCTGTGACCACCCCTGAGGCCGGGGCCGAGGCCCACATCGGCCACCCGAGCGGCGAGTACGGCGCCAGTGACATCACGGTGCTGGAGGGCCTGGAGGCGGTGCGCAAGCGCCCGGGTATGTACATCGGATCCACCGGCGAGCGCGGTCTGCATCACCTCGTCTACGAGGTGGTCGACAACTCCGTGGACGAGGCCCTGGCCGGCTTCTGTGACCACATCGAGGTCACCATCCAGGCCGACGGCGGACTCAAGGTCGTTGACAACGGCCGCGGTATCCCGGTGGATGAGCACCCCACCGAGCACCGGCCCACCGTCGAGGTGGTCATGACCGTCCTGCACGCCGGCGGCAAGTTCGGAGGTGGTGGCTACGCCGTCTCCGGCGGTCTGCACGGCGTGGGTATCTCGGTGGTCAACGCCCTGTCCACCCGCGTGGACACCGAGGTGCGCCGCCAGGGCCACGTGTGGCGCATGAGCTTTGGCGACGGCGGCCACCCCAAAACCCCTCTCGTCATGGGTGAGGAGACTGAGGCCACCGGGACCACCCAGATCTTCTACCCCGACCCCGAGATCTTCGAGACGGTCCAGTTCGACTACGAGACCCTGCGCCGTCGGTTCCAGCAGATGGCCTTCCTCAACAAGGGCCTGCGCATCACGCTGACTGACGAGCGCGAGGGCGTCAACGACGACGGCGACGAGATCACCGGGGACGAGGCCGGCACCGCCGACGACCCGGTCAAGGGCAAGCGCCAGGTCTCCTACTGCTACGCCAACGGCCTGCACGACTACGTCGCCTTCCTCAACAAGTCGAAGAAGGTCGAGCTCATCCACCCCGAGATCATCGACTTCGAGGCGGAGAAGGCCCTGGACGAGACCCACGGCATCAGCCTGGAGATCGCCATGCAGTGGACGAGCGCCTACTCCGAGTCCGTCCACACCTACGCCAACACGATCAACACCACCGAGGGCGGTACCCACGAGGAGGGCTTCCGCACGGCCCTGACCACGCTCATCAACAAGTACGGGCGCGAGAAGGGCCTGATCAAGGACCGCGACGACAACCTCACCGGTGACGACATCCGCGAGGGCCTGACCGCCGTCATCTCCGTCAAGCTCTCCGAGCCTCAGTTCGAGGGCCAGACCAAGACCAAGCTGGGCAACACCGAGGCCCGCACCTTCGTCCAGCAGACCGTCTACGACCGCCTGGGTGACTGGCTCGACTCCCACCCGGCGGACGCCAAGGCCGTCATCACCAAGGCCAGCCAGGCCGCGGCCGCGCGCGTGGCTGCCCGCAAGGCCCGCGAGGCCACCCGTCGCAAGGGTGTGCTGGAGTCGGCCTCGATGCCCGGCAAGCTGCGTGACTGCTCCTCGCGCAACGCCGCCGAGTGCGAAATCTTCATCGTCGAGGGTGACTCGGCCGGTGGCTCCGCCGTGGGTGGGCGCGACCCCGAGCACCAGGCGATCATGCCGATCCGAGGCAAGATCCTCAACGTGGAGAAGGCGCGCCTGGACCGGGCGCTGTCCAGTGACACGATCCGCTCTCTCATCACCGCCTTTGGGACTGGTATCGGTGAGGACTTCGATATCTCCAAGCTGCGCTACGGCAAGATCGTCATCATGGCCGACGCCGACGTCGACGGCCAGCACATCGCGACCCTGCTGCTCACGCTGCTCTTCCGCTACATGCGTCCCCTCATCGAGCAGGGTCACACCTATATCGCCATGCCCCCGCTGTACCGCCTGAAGTGGTCCAACGCCGAGCACGAGTTCGCCTACTCCGACGCCGAGCGCGACCAGCTGCTCCGGGCCGGGGCCGAGGCCGGTCGCCGTCTGCCCAAGGAGGGCGGCATCCAGCGCTACAAGGGTCTGGGTGAGATGAACGACCACGAGCTGTGGGAGACCACCATGGACCCCGCCGCCCGCATCCTCAAACAGGTCACCCTCGATGAGGCCGCGGACGCGGACGAGACCTTCTCCATCCTCATGGGAGACGACGTCGAGCAGCGTCGCTCCTTCATCCAGCGCAACGCCGCTGACGTGAGGTTCCTCGACATCTAGCCCGCAGCCAGGTGACCGACCCGGTCACCGCGAGATGCGGCGTCGAGAGACCAGACCTGACTTGACCAGCAAAGGAAACCCGTGAGCGACGAGACCACCCCGATCAGCGAGCAGACCCACGACCGCATCCAGCCGGTCGACCTCCAGATGGAGATGCAGCGCTCCTACCTCGACTACGCCATGAGCGTCATCGTGGGGCGTGCGCTGCCGGACGTGCGCGACGGCCTCAAGCCCGTCCACCGCCGCGTCCTGTACGCCATGTACGACGGCGGCTACCGCCCCACCTCCTCCTTCTCCAAGTCCTCCCGCGTGGTCGGTGAGGTCATGGGCAACTACCACCCCCACGGCGACGCCGCGATCTACGACGCCCTGGCGCGCCTGGTGCAGTGGTGGTCGCTGCGCTACCCGCTGGTGGCCGGCCAGGGCAACTTCGGTACCCCCGGCAACCTGGGGCCGGCCGCGCCCCGGTACACCGAGTGCAAGATGGCGCCGCTGGCCATGGAGATGGTCCGCGACATCGACGAGGAGAGCGTCGACTTCCAGGACAACTACGACGGGAAGAACCAGGAGCCGACCATCCTGCCGGCCCGCTTCCCCAACCTCCTGGTCAACGGCTCCGAGGGCATCGCGGTGGGTATGGCCACCCGCATCCCGCCTCACAACCTGCGTGAGGTCGCTCGCGGTGTCCAGTGGTTCCTGGAGCACCCTGACGCCTCGCGCGAGGAGCTGCTGGAGGCGCTCATCGAGCGCATCCCCGGCCCCGACTTCCCCACCGGCGCCACGATCCTGGGTCGGCGCGGCATCGAGGACGCCTACCGCACCGGCCGCGGCTCGATCACCCAGCGCGCGGTGGTCAACGTCGAGGAGATCCAGGGACGCCAGTGCCTGGTGGTCACCGAGCTGCCATACCAGGTCAACCCGGACAACCTTGCGGACAAGATCGCCCAGCTCGTGCGTGACGGGCAGGTCGGCGGCATCGCTGACATCCGTGACGAGACCTCGGGCCGCACCGGTCAGCGTCTGGTCATCGTGCTCAAGCGCGACGCCGTGGCCAAGGTGGTCCTCAACAACCTGTACAAGCGCACCCAGCTCCAGGACAACTTCCCGGCCAATATGCTCGCCCTGGTTGACGGCGTGCCGCGCACCCTCAGCCTGGACGGCTTCGTGCGCCACTGGGTCAACCACCAGATCGACGTCATTGTGCGCCGCTCCCGCTTCCGCCTGCGCAAGGCGCAGGAGCGCCTGCACATCCTCGAGGGATATCTCAAGGCCCTGGACGCCCTGGACGCCGTCATCGCCCTCATCCGCCGCTCCCAGACGGCTGACGAGGCCCGTGGGGGCCTCATGGGCCTGCTGGGCGTGGACGAGGTTCAGGCTGACGCCATCCTCGCCCTCCAGCTGCGCCGTCTGGCTGCCCTGGAGCGCCTCAAGATCCAGCAGGAGGCCGAGGAGCTGCAGGCCAAGGTCGCGGACCTGAAGGACATCATCGCCTCCCCCGAGCGCCAGCGCGGCATCGTCTCCGACGAGCTGGCTGAGATCGTGGAGAAGTACGGCGACGAGCGGCGTACCCGTATCGTGCCCTTCGACGGCGAGATGAGCATGGAGGACCTCATCCCCGAGGAAGAGGTGGTCGTGACCATCACGCGCTCGGGCTACGCCAAGCGCACGCGTACTGACGCCTACCGCTCCCAGCACCGTGGGGGCAAGGGCGTCAAGGGCGCTGCACTGCGTGAGGACGACGTCGTCGACCACTTCTTCGTCACCACCACCCACCACTGGCTGCTCTTCTTCACCAACCTCGGCCGGGTCTACCGGGCCAAGGCCTACGAGCTTCCTGAGGGCGGGCGTGACGCCAAGGGTCAGCACGTGGCCAACCTGCTGGCCTTCCAGCCCGGCGAGGAGATCGCCCAGGTCATGGAGCTCAAGGACTACGAGCAGGCCGACTTCCTGGTGCTGGCGACCAAGCGTGGCCTGGTGAAGAAGACGCGCCTGAGCGAGTACGACTCCAACCGCTCCGGCGGCGTCATCGCGATCAACCTGCGTGAGGACGCGGATGGCAACCCTGACGAGCTCGTCTCGGCGCGGCTGCTGTCCGAGGGCCAGGACCTCCTGCTGGTCTCCCGCCACGGCCAGTCCGCCCGCTTCCACGCCTCCGACGACGTCCTGCGGCCCACCGGCCGCGCCACGAGCGGCGTGACCGGTATGCGGTTCCGTGACGGCGACTGGCTGCTGGCGATGGACGTCGTCGACCCGCAGTGGACTGACGCGGACCTGTTCGTGGTCACTGAGGGCGGTTACGCCAAGCGCACCAACGTGGCTGAGTACCCGACCAAGGGCCGTGGCGGCCTGGGGGTCAAGGTTGCCAACCTGGTGGAGGAGCGCGGCGACCTTGTGGGCGCGCTGGTCACGGCGCCCAGCGACGAGGTGCTGTGCATCATGGAGTCGGGCAAGGTGGTGCGCTCCCGTGTGGACGAGGTCTCGGTGACCGGCCGCAACACCCAGGGCGTCACCTTTGCCAAGCCCGACGACGGCGACCGCATCATCGCCGTCGCCCGGAACACCGAGCGCGAGCTTGACGGCGACGACGAGCCTGCCGCTCCTGCGGATCAGGCTCAGGACGCGGTAGCGTTGAGCGAGGACGACGAGAGTGAGGACCAGGCATGAGCAAGCCGGAAACCCGCCACCCTGCCGGTGAGTCCGGCACGGCAGACAGCGCCGACATCGCCCAGATGCCGAGCTCATCGACCAAGCCTACGGTGACCGGTCCGCGCCGGGTGCGACTGGCCCTGACCCGGGTCAGCCCCTTCTCGGTGATGAAGGTGGCCTTCCTGCTGAGCGTGGCCGGGGGCATCATGCTCGTGGTGGCAGCAGCCTTCGTGTGGTTCATGCTCGACGCCATGCACGTGTTCTCCACCATCCAGAACCTGGTGGGTACGGTGATGGAGTCGGAGTCGAACTCCTTCACCGCGCTGCTGGAGTACATGAAGTTCTCCCGGGCTGTGTCCATGGCGACGATCATCGCCGTCATCAACATCATCCTGACCACGGCGCTGGCGACCGTGGGCGCTTTCCTCTACAACGTGACCGCGGCACTCGTCGGTGGGGTTCATCTCACACTGGCAGACGAGTGATTGGATTTGGTCACCTGAGATCGGGTGGGTTAGTCTCTTCCGGTCGCAAGGGCCTATAGCTCAGTTGGTTAGAGCGCATCCCTGATAAGGATGAGGTCGCTGGTTCGAGTCCAGCTAGGCCCACCACCCGCGGTGGAACGATGAGGAGGGTTCATGAGGAACCGGCCGCTCGTGCTAGCCGCGGTTTTCTTGTCCCTGGCCGGGGCGGGCTACGCCGCCTGGCTCAGGTACGAGTCAGAGCGGATGATCCGGGCGCCGTGGACTGAGGTCGACTGAGTCCGGCCAGGCACGGGATCGCTGCGACAACTACATCGGGGCCATGGCGCAATTGGTAGCGCACCTGCTTTGCAAGCAGGGGGTTACGGGTTCGAGTCCCGTTGGCTCCACCACCACGATCCCCCGGCCCGCTGAGGTTCCGGGGGATCGTCGCTTCAGGTCCGGAACAGTCGGAACAGCCAAATCTCGCCCGTGCGTGGCGTCCTCACGGCTCCCTTTTCCCTCGGTTGAGGCCCGCGGCAGTCGGTCCCCGGCTCTGAACACCCCGGTGCCCGCCCCATTTTGCTCGGTTGAGGCCCGCGGCAGTCGATTCCATCCCGGGGAGCATAGGGATCGACTGTTAAGGGCCTGAAGTGACGGGAAGTTGGGGGATCGTGGCTCCGGTGCGCACTGACTGCGACTGTTGACGGCCTGAAGTGATGGGGGGAGCAGTTCGTCATCCACACTGTGCACTGCTGTGGTTCCACGCCGTCCCCAGCTGTGGCTCGAGGGATTCTTGTCATTCTCGAGGCGTCATCACTCGCAATTGTCCCCAGCTGTGGAAAGGCCTGTGGAGAACTACACGAATGTCATTCCACAGGGTTACCCACAGATGTGGAGGAATAACATCGCTGTGCTTCGGCTGGCCTGTGGATAACGTGGGGGACGAGTGACGGCGCCTGAGAAAAAGGGCTCGGACGCCACGAGGCGCCCGAGCCCTTCGATCGCAGAACCGAGTCACACGAGGAGGTACTTCACCGCAATCAGTGCTACCAGCCCCAGCGCGACTCCCACGCTCCCCCACACGGCCACGGCGCTCCGGCGCTGGCGCGGCGCCCGGGCGTACAGGGAGGCCACCGCCAGGCCGGTCAGCAGGCCACCCAGGTGCCCCTGCCAGGAGATCCCAGCCCCAAGCACCGAGATGACCAGGTTGACCGCCAGCAGACCGAGGATCGCGGAGGTGTCCCGGCCAAAGCGCCGCTGGATGAGGAATACGGCCGCGAACAGCCCGAACACCGCACCTGAGGCTCCCACCGTGAGCGTGATCCAGGATGCCGAGCCTGGTGAGGACAGCAGGTAGATCGCCGTCGACCCTCCCAGGGCGGACAGCGCGTAGAGCGCGGCGAAGCGCCAGCGCCCGAGCAAAGGCTCCAGCGCGCTGCCACAGACCCACAGCGCCCACATGTTGAAAGCCAGGTGCATGAGCGAGCCGTGGAGGAAGGCGGTGGACAGGAACCGCCAGGGCTGAGACAGCGCGACCACGGGCGCGAAGCCGAAGTCCGTGGTCAGGGAAGGGCGCAGCATCTGGATCACGTAGACGACCACGCAGGCCGCGATCAGCCCGGTCGTGATGCGCGCGTCCTGCACCGCCACTGCCCCGAGCACCGTGCGCGTGGGACGCCGCCGCTGCTCGGCCGAACGCACGCAGTCCACGCAGTGGATGCCGACGGCGCTGGGCACCTGGCACTGTGGGCAGGCCGGCCGGTCGCAGCGCTGGCAGCGCACGTAGGAAACCCGGTCAGGGTGGCGTGGGCACACCGGCTGAGTGCCGTTGGCGCTGGAGGCGGCGGGAAGGTCCTGGCTCATGGACGACTCCTTCGGTCAGATGTGGACGACGCCGTCGGACCGGCTGGTCCGACGGCGTCGGCTCAAGATCAGTGGGCACGCCTGTGGTGGCCCCACACGGTCAGTCGCAGCTACTTCTGGACCGTCACCGAGGTGATGACGACGTCCTCCAGCGGGCGGTCACGCGGGTCAGTGGGGACAGCGGAGATCGCGTCGACCACCTTGCGCGAGGCCTCGTCCGCCACGGTGCCGAAGATCGTGTGCTTGCCCTGGAGCCACTCGGTGGGACCGGTGGTGATGAAGAACTGGGAGCCGTTGGTGCCCTTGCCGAAGCGGCGCCCGGCGTTGGCCATCGCCAGCACGTAGGGGGAGGCGAAGGTCAGCGAGGCGTCGATCTCGTCGTCGAAGACGTATCCGGGGCCGCCGGTGCCGGTGCCCAGCGGGTCACCGCCCTGGATCATGAAGCCGGGGATGACGCGGTGGAAGATGACGTTGTCGTACAGAGGAGCGTTGGACTCCTCACCGGTCCGCGGGTCCGTCCAGGTCTTTTCGCCGGTGGCCAGGCCCACGAAGTTCGAGACGGTCTCAGGGGCCTGCTCGGGGAAGAGCTCGAGGCGAATGTCGCCGAGGTTGGTGTGCAGTGTCGCTTCCATGGGCCACATCGTTGCACGCGGGCGCGGCGTCATGGACCGATGACCCCAGATGGAGGCACAGTGTTCACCCCAGGCAAAACAAGGTGACCGTTCTCAGGCGGCTGCCGGCCAGGAGTGGGACCATAGGCTTCAGTCATCATGTGCATGACCGATGTCTCTCTCAGCTAGGAGAAGCCGTGGCTTTCAAGAAGAAGATCGAGAAGAACCTTGACACTGACCAGCTGCGCGCGGAGGCTGCCGCATTCGCGGAGAACGTCGCCGAGCAGGCTGAGCGCGCCGCCGAGTGGGTTGCCCCGCACGTGGTCAAGGCGCGCAAGGACCTGGCTCGTGTGGCCGCCGGCGCTCAGGAGCGCCTGGAGCCGGCCTACACAGAGGCTCGCACCCGCGTGGTCGAGGACTACCTGCCGCGTGCCCAGCGCGCCGCGTCGGCCGCTCAGGCTGCTGCTCAGGCGCCCGGCACCGTGACCGAGCGTGCTCAGCGCGCCGCTGAGGCCGCCCGCCTGGCCGCCGTCGAGGCTCCCAAGCCCCGCAAGTCCCACCGCTTCCTCAAGTGCCTGGGGTGGACCACCCTGGCTGCTGGTGCTGCTGCCGCGGCCTACGTGGTGTGGCGTCGCAGCCAGCCCGTTGAGGACCCGTGGGCCGAGGAGTACTGGGCCGACTCTGACGACTTCGACGCCGCCGAGGCTGTCCAGGACGTCAAGGACCAGGCTGCCGAGGTTGCTGAGGCTGCCGCGGACAAGGCCGAGGAGCTCAAGGACCAGGCTGCCGACGCTGTCGAGGACCTCAAGGACGCTGTCGAGGACTGAGCCTGGCGTGCGCACGCGCCTGTTCGCCACGCGGCCCACGGGGTCATAGGGCGAGACGAGCCTGGCGCGTTCAGGCGCCTGTTCTCTCACGGTCTCGGGCCGGTACGCATGGACGTACCGGCCCGAGACCTGTTTGAGGCCTGTCTCTTGCCTGTGCTGGCGCCGCGGCCCGCCCTTTGCTGACCCCGCCCCGCCCTGCGGTTGCTGCCTCTCCCCTGCGGTTGCCATCTGTGCCAGCCCGTCGTTACCTCTGCGTCGCGGTCGTGGCCCCTGCACGCAGCCGCTACCCCTGCCGGTGCTTCGCTACCCCTACGCCACGGTCGCTACCCCTTCGCTTCTTTTGCTACCCCCTAGCGCGCGCTAGGGGGTAGCGGACGACGCGAAGAGGTAGCGATGGTCAGAAGGGGGTGGCGAAGGTGGGCAGTGGGTAGCGGCGGGAGTGGGTTTGGGCCGTGCAATCGGAGGTCGGTGGTCGTGATGGGGTGGCGGACGACGCCGAGGGATAGCGATGGTGGGGGAGAGGTAGCTGTGACGACGGGGTTGGTGGGCAAGAGGGGGTGGTGATGGGGAGGAGAAGGTGGCGACGGGCAGGAGAGGACGGCGACGGGCAGGATGGGGTAGCGGACGGCGCGAAGAGATAGCGCCAGGAATGGGGTTGGTGCGCGATACGAGGGCACGAGCCACGCCTAGGCTTGGCTCATGACCCACGCGCTTCCCGCCGCCATGATTCCCTTGACCCACGCCGCCACCGAGGGCTCCCCCGTCCTCATGCCCCAGCTGGGCCTGGGTACGTACAAGATCAGCGACGACGCCGTCCAGCCCGTGGTCGAGCAGGGCCTGGAGATTGGCTACCGCCACCTGGACACGGCCCAGATGTACGGCAACGAGGCCGGTGTGGGACGCGCGATAGCGGCGATTGGCCTGCCGCGCGAGGAGCTCTTCGTGACCTCCAAGCTGGACAACCCCCACCACGCGCCTGCGGACGTAGCTCGAACCTTCGAGGAGACCATGGAGCGCCTGGGTCTGGAGGTCCTCGACCTCTTCCTCGTCCACTGGCCGCTAGCCAAGGCCCCCGGGCTCTCGCTGGAGCGAACCTGGGAAGCCATGATCAGGCTGCGCGAGAGCGGGCGCGTGCGCGCCATCGGCGTCTCGAACTACCAGGCGGACCACCTCAGGACGATCATCGAGGCCACGGGTGTGGTCCCGGCCGTCAACCAGATCGAGATCCACCCCTACCTTCAGCAGCGCCAGATGCGCGCTGTGCACGAGGAGCTCGGCATCGTCACCCAGTCCTGGTCGCCGCTGGCCCGCGGCCTCATGGTGAGTGACCCGGTGGTCCAGGCGGTGGCACGTGAGCTGGAGGTCAGCCCCGCCCAGGTGGTGGTGCGATGGCACCTGCAGCATGGGCTGGCGGTCATCCCCAAGTCCGTCCACGCCGAGCGTCTGCGCGCCAACGCGCAGGTCTTCGGATTCAGCCTCAGTGCCGAGCAGATGGAGCAGCTGGACTCCTTGGAGCGCGGCCACCGCACCGGATCCCACCCGGACACGATGCAGCTCTAGCGCCGCTACTGCGCCGCTACCGCGCTCAGGGCCGACGGCGCAGGGCGGCTCGCGCCCTCACGCTCACTTCCAGCGCAGGAGCCCCAGGAACCCGGCCATGATGATGAGGAAGCCGATGTAGAGGTTGCCGTTGACCAGCCAGTCGCTGGCGTGGTGGGCGGTGAAGTAGGGGATCGGGTACTGGCCCTTGAACAGGTAGGTGACTACCACCCACAGCAGACCCACGCACATCAGGCCCACCATCGTGGGGGCGTACCAGCGCGGCGAGCCGGTCTCCTTGACCTTGGTGGGGACGCGCGAGACCCGGTTGGCGGCAGCGCGCGAGGCCTCCAGGCGCTCACGCTCCGCAGCCGCAGCCTTGGCCGGGTTGCCGGAGCGCGCCGGGTCCTTCTTCTTCTCGCTCACGCGGGTCTCCTCGCAGACAGGACGACCGGGCAACCCGGTCGCGTGTTTTCAGCATGGTCCGTGCACAGCCTAGGCCATCCCGGCCGCGGGCCTGAACGCGCCAGGCGGCCTGTTGGTCACGACGTCGTGGCCTTGGTCGCCCCGGGGCCGCCATCTGGGCCTGTCCCCGAGGACTGCCGGCCCGCAACGCCGCCGGTGGGCCAGCAGCGGCTCCGAGCCTGCGCATCGTCGGCGCACAGCCAGGTGACAGTCAGACGGCGGTCAGCAGACGTGGTGGTAGGTCTCCTGCGGGCCCGGAATGAGTCTCACGCAACGTGGCGGCGGCCGATATCGCGGTCTCGGGCCCCTAGACTGACGGGCGGAACACCTATCCAGGAGGCCAGATGTCGTCTCGCCGTCGCCACCAGCGTGCCCGCAAGCGCGGGTCGCTCGACGTCGCCATCCAAAGCGTCGGAGAGCTCCTCATCACCGCGGGGCTCGTCATTGCCCTCTTCCTCGTGTGGCAGTTGTGGTGGACCGGCATCGGGGCGACCAAGCTCGCCAACGAGCACAAGGCGGCCTTCCAGCAGACCCAGGTGGAGTCCCCGCGCGTGGAGGGGACCAAGCACACGGACGCTCCCCCGGTGCCCGCCCAGGTGGGCTACGGCCAGACCATCGGCATGCTGATCGTCCCCAAGTGGTACGGCATCACGAACAACAACATGCCGATCCAGGAGGGCACCGGCGCTGACGTCCTCGACCAGGCAGCGGCCGGCCACTACACGGACACCCAGCAGGTCGGCGAGGTCGGCAACTTCGCCATCGCCGGCCACCGCCGCACCAACGGCAACTCCTTCCGGCGGATTGACCTGCTGGAGGAGGGCGACGAGATCATCGTCGCCACCAAGGACACGTGGTACGTCTACACGGTGACCTCGCACGAGATCGTCCTGCCTGAGGCGGTGGAGGTGATCGCCCCGGTCCCCGGTGACCCGAGCGTGGCGCCGACCGAGCGGTACATCACGCTGACCACCTGCCACTCCCTGACCACCGGCGAGTGGGGCAACGACCACCGGTGGATCGTCCACGCGAAGCTCTCTTACTGGATGCCACGTTCCGAGGGTCGTCCCGCCTCGGTGCTCAACGACCCGGAGGTCAACTGATGTACGGATGGATCTGGCGACACCTTCCCGGCCCGGGTTGGCTGAAGTTCTTCGAGGCGCTGATCCTCATCGCGGCCGTGGTGCTGCTGCTCTTCCAGGTGGTCTTCCCCTGGGCCAACGAGACCTGGCACCTGTCCGGTAACGCGACCGTCTAGCCCGGTTCTCGCTGACCCGCGGCGGAGCCGGCTGGCGTCCAGCGCATAACGGGCCGCTCGGCTCAAAGACCGCGAGCCTGCTGAGCCCCCAGCTGCCGCTGTGCAGACCTACTGAAAGGCCCCCAGCATCACGCTGGGGGCCTTTCAGTGTCTCCTCGCGGGCGGACCCGCAGAATCTCGACCTGAGGAGCCTCAGAGCTCAGGACCTCACAAGCTCAGCCTCAGGACCTCAGGAGCTGGGCCGGCCGGTCGCCCGAGAGTCGGAGGAGGTGGTGACGGTGATCGCCGTGTCCTTGCCGAGCACGGAGCCTGGGTTCGGGCTCACGGAGGTCACGACGCCGTCGTTCGGCCCCTGGATCGTGATGCTCGTGAAGCCAGCGGACTGCAGCGCGGCCACGGCCTGGCTACCGGTCATGCCCAGGATGTCGGAGGGGACGGTCGCGGTGGTCGGCGCGCCGGAGGAGACTACGAGGGCCACCTCGCTACCGCGCTGCACGCTCACACCCGTGCCCGGATCCGTGCGAATGACCTGACCGGCGGCGTAGTCCGTGGACTCCTCCTGGGTCACGTTGCCCACCGCGAGCCCGGCCTCCTGCAGGGCGGAACGCGCCTGCTCCTGGGTCAGTCCCACCAGGCCGTCAGGAACGGCGGTCTGACCGGTGGAGAGCACGAGGTCGATCGTTTCTCCGCGCGAGACGGAGGTGCCCGCCACGGGGTCGGTGCGGATGACGTTGTCCTTGTCCACCGTGCCCGAGTCCTCGGTGGTGACGTTGCCGACCTTGAGGCCGGCCTCCTCCAGGGCCTGCTTGGCCTCGTCCTGCGTCTTGCCGGACACGTCCGGGACGTCGACCATGGCCGAGCCGGAGGAGAAGTGGACGGTGACCTGGGCTCCCAGGACCGCGGAGGTCCCGGCACCGGGATCCGAGGAGACCGCCAGGCCCTCCTCGATGTTGTCCGAGGCGACGTCGTCGCCACGGCGGTAGACCAGGCCAGCGTCCTCGATGGCGCGCTTGGCCTCGGCCTCCGTCATGTTCTTCACGTCCGGCACGGGAGCGCTCGTGGCGGTCGCGGTGGCTGAGGGATCGGGGTCCGATCCGGAGAAGTAGCCGGAGGCGGCCAGGCCGATCACGGTGCCCAGGCCCACGATCATGAGCACGATGAGCAGCCAAATCCACCAGGGCCGGCGCGTGCGTGGCTCCTCGTCCTCCTCCTCACCCGGCAGGTCGAGCGGCGCAGGAGCCGCCGGGATCGTGGTGGTGGCCGGCGCGGGCACGGAATCCAGGACGGTGGTGGACTGGTTCCAGGTGTCCGTGGTCGGCGCGCTCACGGGCAGACCACGGGCGGCGGCCAGCAGGTCGGCGCGCATGTGAGCGGCGTCCTGGTAGCGGTCGTCGCGGTTCTTGGCCAGGGCCTTGAGCACCACGCGGTCCAGGGACTCGGGGATGTCGGCGGCGATGGACGACGGCGGACGCGGCACCTCGCGCACGTGCTGGTAGGCGATGGCGACGGCGGAGTCCCCGGTGAAGGGGGGCACGCCGGTCAGCAGCTCGTAGAGCAGGCAGCCGGTGGAGTACAGGTCGCTGCGGGCGTCGACGATCTCACCGCGCGCCTGCTCGGGGGACAGGTACTGGGCGGTGCCCACCACGGCGTGGGTCTGAGTGACCGTGGCCGTGGAGTCCTCGATTGCCCGGGCGATGCCGAAGTCCATCACCTTCACCGCGCCGGTGGAGGTGAGCATGATGTTGCCGGGCTTGATGTCACGGTGGACGATTCCGGCGCGGTGGGAGTACTCCAGGGCGTCGAGCACGCCCGTGACGATCTCCACCGCCTCGGAGATCGGCACGGCCTCACCCTCGCCGAGCAGCTCGCGCACGGTGTGCCCCTCGACGTACTCCATGACGATGTAGGGCACGGAGTGGACCGAGCCGTCCGGCGCGGTCAGCTCCTCCTCACCCGAGTCATAGACCGCCACGATCGCCGGGTGGTTGAGGGCGGCAGCCGACTGCGCCTCACGGCGGAAGCGGGCCTGGAAGGTGGAGTCACCGGCGATGTCAGAACGCAGCAGCTTGATCGCGATGATGCGGGACAGGCGCTTGTCGTACCCGAGGTGGACCTCGGCCATGCCGCCGCGGCCGATCAGCTCACGGATCTCGTAACGGCCCGCGAGGACCTGAGGAAATTGGCCGGTCACAGTGCCTCCTTCGGTGACGTGACAGATGAGGTAGCGCCGGACCCTGGAGCGCTGTGTGCTGTGGCCAGGGTACCGATCGTGATGATGAGGACAAGGGCGGCGACGAGACCGAGGACGATGAGCGCCGAGATCCGGGTGGGCAGGCCGAGCAGCCCGTTGCCGCTGGAATGGCGCGGAGCCGGCTCATCGAGGGCCGCCTCGGTGCGCGTGCGTGCGGCGACGGCGCTGC
>NZ_DS999574.1:284328-291163 GCF_000159035.1 Actinomyces urogenitalis DSM 15434 | reverse complement strand
GGCGGCGCCGTCGTTCCTGGGCGGGGAGGAAGGGCGGCCGGTGGCCACCCACGACAGCTGCCCACGCGGGTCCCAGGACTCCTTGGGCAGGTGGATGACGATGCGGTCCAGGCGGCGGGCGACCTCGCGCGCCGAGCGAGGACGGGCGCCGGGGTCCTTGGCCAGCAACTCCATGACGATCTCGCGGACCTCAGGGTTGGTGGCGTCGGGCAGCGGCGGGACCGGCTGGTTGACGTGGGCGAAGGCGATATCCACCTGCGTGGCGCCGGTGAAGGGCCGGTGGCCCACCAGGGCCTCGTAGGCGATGACCCCCAGGGCGTACAGGTCACCGGCGGGGGTGGCCATATGGCCCATGGCCTGCTCGGGGGACAGGTACTGGGCGGTGCCCATGACCATGCCGGTGGCGGTGAGCGGACGCTGGTGGACGCCGGTGGAGATGCCGAAGTCGGTCAGCTTGGCCAGGCCCTCGCGGTTGATGAGGATGTTGGAGGGCTTGACGTCGCGGTGGACGACGCCGGCGTCGTGGACCACCTGGAGCGCGCGAGCCACCTGGGCCAGGATCGGCAGGATCTCGGCGGCCTGCATGGTGCCCTGCTCGGACAGGATGTCAGACAGCGCGCGGCCCTGGACCAGCTCCATGATGATCCAGCCCGAGCCGTCGCGCTCACCGGAGTCCAGGACGACGGCGAGGTTGGGGTGGCGCAGGCCGCGGGAGTTGGCGGCCTCCGCGCGCAGGCGGGACAGGAAGATCTCGTCACCGGTCAGCTCAGGGCGCAGGATCTTGGCGGCCACGGCGCGCCCCGAGCGCAGGTCGGTGGCGCGCCAGACCTCACCCATGCCACCCAGGGCGATGCGTTCGACGAGCTCGTAGCGCCCCTGGAGCTCCATCCCGACGTGTGGTCTCACTGGTCCACCGCCGCGTCGATGACTGAGGCCGCGATCGGGCCGGCCACGGAGCCGCCGGTACCCGAGCTCGCGGTCTGCTCCCCGCCGTCGAGCACGACGGCCAGGGCGATGGAGGGCTTGGTGATGTCCGTGCCCGCGAAGCCGATGAACCAGGTCACCGGGCCGCCGGTCTCGGAGCCGGTCTCCGCGGTGCCGGTCTTTCCGGCCACGCTCACCCCGGCCACCTGGGCCGAGGTCCCGGTGCCCTCGGAGACCACCTGCTGCATGAGAGCGGAGAGCTGGGAGGCGGTGTCCTGGCTGATAGGGGTGCGCAGGGAGGTCGGGGTGGTGGTGGACACGACGTTGAGGTCGGAGTCCAGGGTCTGGGAGACGAGGTACGGCTTCATCTGCACCCCGTTGTTGGCGATCGTGGAGGCGACCATCGCCATCATGAGCGGGGTTGCGCGCACCGAGGCCTGGCCGATTCCCGCCATGGCCGTCTGCGCGGCCGAGGAGTTGGCCGGGTAGGTCGAGGGCGTGACGGAAAGCGGGATGGACAGGGAGGAGTCGAAGCCCCAGGCGCGGGCCTCCTGGCCCAGGGCGTCGTCGCCCACGTCCATCGCCAGCTGGGCGAAGGGCGTGTTGCACGAGTGGGCGAAGGCGTAGGCCAGCGTCACCGTGCCGTTGCCGCAGGACTCCCCTGCGTAGTTGGACAGGGCGTGGTTGGTCTGGGGCAGGGTGAGAGTGTCCGGGGCGGCGACCTCGGTGTCCGCAGTCGCCTTGCCGGCGCGCAGTGCCGCGGCGACGGTGAGCACCTTGAAGGTTGATCCCGGCGCGTACAGGTCCCCGGCGATGGCCCGGTTGGTCAGCGGCTTGGACTTGTCCGCGGTCAGGGCGTCCCAGGCCTCCTGGGCGGTGGCGCCGTCATGGGAGGCCAGCAGGTTGGGGTCGTAGGAGGGGGAGGAGACCAGGGCCTTGATCGCGCCGGTGGCGGGGTCCAGGGCGACGACGGCGCCGCGCCGGCCGCCCAGGGCGTCCCAGGCCGCCTGCTGGACCTGGGGGTCGATGGTCAGCTCCAAGGCGCCGCCCTGCTGGGTGCCGCCGGTGATGAGGGACTTGATACGCGAGGACAGCAGCGAGGGGTCCTGCCCGTTGAGCACGGAGTTCTCAGCCCGTTCCAGCCCGGTCATCGAGGCGAAGTAGGTGGAGAAGTAGCCGGTCAGGGGGGCGTAGAGAGGGCCGTTGGCGTAGGTGCGCTGGTAGGCGTAGGCGTCATCAGAGGGCTCGGAGTCAGCGATCGTCTCCTCGCCGACGATGATCGGCCCGCGGTCGGTGCCGAACTCGGCGTAGACGGTGCGTGAATTGCGCGAGTCCGTGGTCAGTGTGCCCTGCGAGGAGGAGGACTCCCACAGGGCCGGGCGGGCCAGGCCCTGGACCGAGGTCAGCGAGGCAGACAGCGCCAGGAACATGATGAGGACCAGGACGGTGACTTGGTGGATCTGACGGTTCACGGCCTGGCTCCCTTCACGATGGTGGTGGGCTGGTCATCCTGCGAGGCCTGCGGGCCGCTGGCCGAGGAGGTACCGGTAGCCGGCTCGGCCTTAGTCTCCTTGGCTGACGCGGTCTCCTTGGCTGACGTGGCGGTCTCGGCGGTCTCAGCGTCCAGGACGGCCCGGCGGATGGAGCTGGGCAGCTCGGCGGTGTCGATGATGCGCGGGGCGGAGGTCACCGGGCGCCGCGCGGCGTCAGACAGGCGCACCAGCAGGGCCAGGATGATCCAGTTGGCGATGAGGGAGGAGCCGCCGTAGGCCAGGAAGGGCGTAGTCAGGCCGGTCAGCGGGATGAGGCGCGTGACGCCGCCGACCACCACGAAGACCTGCAGGGCAATGGTGAAGGACAGTCCCACCGCCAGCAGCTTGCCGAAGCCGTCACGCAGGTGCATCGCGGTACGCAGGCCGCGCTGGACCAGGATGAGGTAGAGCATGAGCAGGGCGAGCGTGCCCGTCAGCCCCAGCTCCTCGCCCAGTGAGGCCACGATGAAGTCCGAGTTGGCGAAGGTGACGAGGTTGGGGTAGCCCTGGCCCCAGCCGGTGCCCAGCAGACCCCCCGAGGCCATGCCGAACAGGCCCGTGACCAGCTGCCAGGAGCCGCCGGGAGCGTTGTAGACCTCCGGGTCCATGGCGTCCAGCCACGCGGAGAAGCGCTGCTGGACGTGGGTGAGGTGCGTGGCGGCGAACCAGGCGGCGGGGGCGAACAGCGCGGCGCCAATAATCAGCCAGCTGGGGCGGTCCGTGGCCACGAAGAGGGTGACCACGAACAACCCGAACAGCAGCAGCGAGGAGCCGAGGTCGCGCTGGAGGACGAGCACGGCGATGGAGACGCCCCACACGACGAGCAGGGGAACCAGGTGACGCGCTCGCGGGAGGTTGAGGCCCAGGATCCGGCGCCCAGCCAGCGCCAGGTTGTCCCGGTTGGCCACCAGGAAGGAGGCGAAGAAGATCGCCAGCAGCACCTTGGTCAGCTCAGCGGGCTGGAAGGACATGGGGCCCACGTGGATCCAGATGCGGGCGCCGTAGATCTCCGTGCCCAGGCCCGGCACGAAGGGCAGCACGAGGAAGACCAGTCCGCCGGCCATGGCCCACCTGTCCCAGCGGCGCAGGAGCCGGTAGTCACGCATGAGCAGCACCAGGCAGAACAGGAGGACTCCTAGCCCGGTCCACATGGCTTGCCTGACGGAAAAGCCGTGGGCCTCGCCCAGGCGCTCGTAGGACAGGTCCAGGCGCTGGATCATGGCCAGGCCGATGCCGTTGAGGGCCACCGCGATGGGCAGCAGGGTCGGGTCGGTCCAGGGGGCGGTGCGGCGTACCCACAGGTGCACCAGGGCAGTGATGACCACAACCACGCCAGCGATCGGCAGCAGCTGGGCGGGGGAGGAGCCGGAACGGTTGAGCGCCGTCAGGGCGTAGCCGCCCAGGCCCAGGGCCAGGGACAGCACCAGCAGGCCAGCCTCAGCCCAGCGGCCGGAGCGGGTCATGGGTGAGAAGGAGGCCGCGGGGGTCGTTGCAGGGGAGCCGGCAGCGAGCTCAGAGGAGGACATTGCTGCGCCCTACTGTCCTGTGGCGGCGTCAGTGGGAGGCGGAGTGACCTCAACGGGGTCTGAGGTGGCCATCTGGTCCGCAGGGCTGGGGGTGGCGGTGGCTTCCTCGGTCACGCGCGCCGAGACAGTCTCGCGGACGTACTTGCGGGCCTCGACCAGCGAGGGCTGGGCGACGGTCTCCTCCAGGCGCTCTAGCATGCGCTCATCGAGATCGGCCAGGGCCGGCTCGTTGTAGGTCTGCACGAGGTGGCTGAGGGAGAAGGGCCCCAGGGTCTGGGGAATGCCCTGGAAGATGGCAACCTTCCCGTCGGCCGTCGTGACGTAGTACTGCGTCTGGGTCCACATGTAACCGCTGACTCCGGCCACGACCAGCGCGACCAGGACGGCCAGTGAGGCCAGGGCGGTGCGTAGGCGGTGACGACGCCGGGCGCTGCGGTGGCGCTCGGCCTCGGCGGCCAGAGCCTCCTCCTGGGCAGAGTCAGGGGAAGTGGCTGAGGCCTCGCTGTCCGCCTCCAAGCCGGCTACCAGTGCGGCAGCCTTGGCTGCGGGGGTGGCAGGGACCGGGGCTGCGCTGACGCCGTCGGCGGCCAGGCGCTCGCGGTGGACGGAGGCGGAGCCCACCACCTGCGGCTCCATCTGCGGGGTGGGATCGTCCTCGACGACGTCGAAGACGACGGCGGTGATGTTGTCCGGCCCGCCGGCTCGCTCAGCGAGGTCGATGAGCTGGTCCGCGGCCAGGGCCGGGTCCTCCACGCCGGCGAGGACCTCGCCGATCGTGGCGGCGGTGACGGGGCCGGACAGGCCGTCCGAGCACAGCAGCCAGCGGTCACCGGGCACGGCCTCGCGGATGGACTCGTCGAGCTGGACCTCGCCGTCGGCGTCGCCCAGGACGCGCAGGAGGACGGAGCGCTGGGGGTGCTGGCGCGCCTGCTCGCGGGTCAGGCGCCCGGTCTCCACCAGGTACTCCACGAAGGTGTGGTCCGTGGTGACCTGGGTGAGCTCGCCCTCGCGCAGGAGGTAGGCGCGCGAGTCCCCCACGTGGACCATGGCCAGCTTGTTGCCGCTACGCATGACGGCTACGCACGTGGTGCCCAGGCCGGCCAGGTCCGGCTCGGCGGTGGAGCGGGCCACGAGGTCCGCGTGGGCCTCCTGGATGGCACCGCGCAGCAGGCCGAGCAGCTCGCCGGCCTGGTGGGAATCGGCGTCTAAGGGGATGAGGTGGCTGATGGCCACGGCTGAGGCGATGTCCCCGCCGGCAGGGCCTCCCATGCCGTCGCACATGGCCATCAGGTGCGGCCCGGCGTAGGCGGAGTCCTGGTTGGAGGCACGCACGAGCCCGACTGAGCTGCGTGCGGCGTAGCGCAGGGAGATGGTCATGGACGCAGCTCCAGGGTTGTCTGGCCGATCCTGACGGGCACACCCACTGAGAGCTCAGCGGTTCCGGTCACGCTCTGGCCGGCCAGGGTGGTGCCGTTGGTGGAGCCGAGGTCCTCCAGCCACCACGTGCCGTCCTTGGGGAAGATGCGCGCGTGGCGGGAGGAGGCGTAGGAGTCCTCCAGCACCAGGGTGCAGGAGGGGGAGCGTCCGATGGTGATGGAGGTGGGGGACAGGGGCACGGTCGAGCCAGCCAGTGGGCCCTCGGTGATGACCAGGCGCGAGGCCTGGCGACGTCGTGAGCGCGCGGCGGGCTTCGACGTCGTCTTCTCGCCGGAGCGGCGCAGGCTGAGCGAGCGTGGGGAGCCTGGTGCGACGTCACGGCGCAGGGTGCGCAGGACGAGGAGCACAAGGACCCACAGCAGCGCCAGGAAGCCGAACCTGGCGAGGGTGAAGGCGAGCTCGCTCACCGGTTGACCCCGGAGGAGTGCGTGCCGTCCCAGAACATGATGCGGGTGCGGCCGACGGTGAGCGTGTTGCCGTCCAGCAGGGTGGCGGCGTCGATCCGGTGACCCTCGACGTAGGTGCCGTTGGTCGAGCCCAGGTCCGTGGCGATGGCGTGGCCCTGGGTGAGACGGATCTCCAGGTGGCGGCGCGAGACGCCGGAGTCGTCGACGACGATATCCGCCTCTGAGCCGCGGCCGATGACGGTGACGGGGCCGGTGAGCAGGTAGCGCTGGCCGTCGATGTCCAGGATCGGGTTGGTTGGCGAGGCGGTGGCGGCTGCGGCCGGAGCGGCAGCCCCGCGGCGGGTCGAGGACTCGACCTCGATGGCCGGGGAGGACAGGGCGTCGTCAGCCACGAAGGTGACCTGGACGGGGCCGACGAAGGAGTAACCCTGCTCGCTGGCGTGGGAGGTGGCGACCTCCTCCATCTGGCGGACCATCTCGTCACGGCCCCAGGCGTCGACTCGGTCGACGTCCGAGGGGGAGAGGCGGATGCGGAAGACGTTGGGGACCACGGAGCGGTCGCGCGCGAAGGAGGCGGCGCGCTTGTCCATGGTCTCGCGCAGCTTCGAGGCGATCTCGATGGGCTCGACGTCGCCCGAGAAGCGGGACATGGCACGCTCAGCGACGTTCTCCACGCCTTTCTCGAACCTGTCTAGGAACCCCACGTTCCTCACCTCCTGTCAGTGACCGGATGACGGCGACCGATCTGCGCCAATGTCTGGTCACAGTAATACCGTGGCTATCGTAACCGGTGTATCTACGAGCCGGCGGGAGGGTGGCCTGCACGGCAGGCAGGTGACGGGTCTCACCGAGCCAAGGGGGTCGCTGGATTGGACTCGGGGGCCTTGGGGCCGCTATCGTCATCCTCGCTCCAAGCGCGAGTGGCGGAATTGGTAGACGCGCACGGTTCAGGTCCGTGTGAACTTACGTTCATGGGGGTTCGAGTCCCCCCCCGCGCACGATACGGACG
>NZ_DS999574.1:279162-283911 GCF_000159035.1 Actinomyces urogenitalis DSM 15434 | reverse complement strand
TCCGCGGGCGAGGAGAGAGTGTGTGGGACCGCGCTGGCCAGAGGTTGTGGCCATCCGTAGGATGCTGTGTGTCTCCCTTGTCTGCGCCCTGAGTCTCCCCGGTTCGGTGTGGGCAGTCGTGATCGATGAGGATGGTTCCCCATGAGGCTTCCCAAGTCTGTTCTTGGTGTCCTTGCTGCGGGTGCGTTGCTGCTTGGTGGCGCGGTGCCTGCTGTGGCTGAGGACGCGGTTCCTGGTGACGGGCCGACGACGTCGGTGTCCGCCCCTGCTGATGAAGCGGGGGGTGCTGAGTCTGGCGCTGTAGGCGCTGACCGCAGCGGGTCAGGGGAAGGAGGCGAGGCAGCCTCCACCGACTCGGCTGCCAGCGATACGGCCCAGGCCCCGGCGCTGCGGCGTGCTGCGCGGGCGGCCAGCCTGGATGGGGACTACAAGTTCGGGGCACGGTGGGCTAACCCGGTCAACGCGTCGACCACCGGGTACTCGTACGAGGACGAGGCTCACACGATCCTGAGCTTCGACAAGATGTTTAACAAGCTCCACACCGCGATGGTGGATGTGGATTTCAACCTCACTGACACGGGCAATATCAAGTCTTTGCCGGTTGGCGCGGTGAAGGTGACTCTGCCGTCCGCGCTCTTCAAGACCTGGGCGGGAGACGCAAGCACGCACTGGGCAGGGCCTGACACGAATTTTGTTGAGCAGGACCAGATGGTCACCCAAGTGCCCAAGGCTCCAAATACCGCGGACTCCACCTCTTTCAACTGGTCTGGTGACACGAAGGATGTCAACGGTACGGTCACAGTGACCAATGCCAAGCCCATCAATGGCTCGAAGTCGAACTCGATGGGTTTCAGCTACAGCTTCATCCCCACTCTCCTGGGTGTTGACGGTCAGGGCAACTATGCCAAGACCTTTAATATCACCATGGAGGTCGACTCCAATGGCGACGGTGTGGCTGATTTCTCTAAGACACAGAATCTGACGGTCAAGGCTCATACCAGCACCAAGGCGTCGACTGTTGTCATGAATAAGCTCGGTGGTGAGAATAAGCCCGAAAAAGGTCTCTATTTCAGTTGGCAGGACGCCTGGGGTGCTAAGCCGGCCGACGCCAACGAGTATTTCTACGTCATCTATGTCTCTGAGATTACGCGTTTTGGCACACGTTCTGAATCCAGCACCATGCCATTTACCTACACCTTTGAGGACACAGGCTCGCGCCTGGAGGAGAAGGGTGAGCTGATCGGTGCCTGGGAGGATCGAGGGCGCACCCGTGATAAGAAGCCGTTCACTGCACAGCAGCGCGGATACTTCAGATCCCCGTACACCGGCTTTACCAAAGATGGATGGGAGAATGTCTTCTGGAGCGATGGAGCCGATAAAACTACTTTGCGCACCTGGCAGGGCATTGATGAAAACTTTGCTGATGGTCTAGAAGAGGTGTATTTAGACTTTGGTGGTCATTATCGCAATCAGATTTCTGATCGTGATACCACAGGTATGAAGCGCAACTACATGCTGATGCGCTACCCCGTAAGCCTGATTGATGAAGCCAAGGCTCGCGGAGTGGATATGTCCAACGAGGGCATCACGGTGCACAACTCGGTGCGGCTGGTGCAGACGCCGTGGAACAAGAACGAGGCAGAGCGTTACGTCGTCGACGTCGAGGCTGCCGCGAACATTGTGACGACCGAGGCCGGAAAGTACGACTACGACAAGGACTACCGCGCTGATCACTGGGAGCGTAAGCCGGACCGGGGCGGTAACGCCTACGGTGCACAGACAGCAATCCTTGCGGGCAAAGAGGCTCCCATGCAGTCCGGTGGCAACTCTTGGGGATGGGAGGGGAGTCCATCCTTCGATCACTGGGCCACGTCCCGTGCATCCAACCCCGTGTGGAACAAGGAAACGGGTACTTACAGCGCTGGCATACGTACGATGATTATTGACGAGGACGGGGCGTATCTCTCTACACCCAACGGAGTGAATAATATTCCAGATGCCGTACCAAGTAGCAAGGATGTGCTCAACAACCCTCTGAAGCTGAGTGTGGATGATGTTCATATCCCTCGAATCTCGGTTGCTATCGAGGAATACGATGCTACGTACTCAAGTGCTGGTGTCTGGGAGAAGAACGGATCATACTCACAGGACTTTGAAAGATACAAGCCCGTGCACATCTATGCCAAGATGAAGGGCGAGCCGGGGTACAAGCTTATTCTTTCTGCGACACGAGTGCGCAGTAACGTGTACCGCTACGAATATGCCGACGGAACTCAGGTCACTAAGGATGCCAATCTGACGAGCAAGGTTGACTTGCCGGAAGGTATTGAGAGCCTGCGCTACACTCACGAAAGTGACTTCTTTGCCTCCTCAATCCGCATTCAGCCGCAGGAGATTCTGCAGCCTACTGACGCGGTCAAGGCTTATGTGCAAAAGAATGTGGATGACAAGCAGAAGACGCTCTACAGTCACCCGGCGACCTATTACCTGCAGCCTGAGGGTGGCACCAAGATTGATGTAACACGGGATCGGATTTCTGCTGACCCGAAGGATGGCACGTCAGAGAAGGCCATGAGCTTTGTGACGCAGAGTCTATCGCAGATTAATCGCGTCTCAGGTGCCGAGGTTTGGACTAGCAAGGCAACAGACGACCCGGTGAATACTGAGCAAAAGGCAACCATTACCTTGATGGCTGTTAACCGCGTGGGTGCAGTCGGTGATGGCATGGATCTTCATGCTAAATATGCAAGCGACCCTGACATTATGGGGAAGTATGCGTTCCAAAGCGGTGAGTTCTACACCTTAATTCCGGCAGGCGTGAAAGTTGACCTTGATTCGCTTCACGCGGGACGCTTGTACTTCTCGAGCTCCAAAGAATCCAACATGAGCCCGGGCGCGGGTCTGCGGAGCCGCTATCAGGCCATTGACAAGAAGTTCTATGACGTCGAGACGACGCCGAACTATGAAGGCAGTGGCATGACCCTGCTCAAGATCAGCATTAAGGGTCTGCCTGAGGAAGATCAACCGTATCCCAATAAAGCATACGGCGCTTATGACAGGCCCATGTATAGGCTGTACGCCCAGTTTGATGTCATCAACAGCTACGGCAACATCCGTGACCGTGGGGCAGAGCTTGTGCAGACGGCTGCGTTTGTGGATACGGATGCCGATAGTGAGTGGAATCCGGGGACACCGAATTTCGATGCCGCCAACAATCCGGTGGCGTATCAGTATTACAAGCCGCTTGCAGATGACCTGCGCGACAGCTCTGGGGAAACCGACCACTTTGGTATGGCGCAGCGCAAGCTCACCTTCAAGTCGATCTCTATTGCTGAGGCAGGTACTGAGGAGCAGGTGCGCAATGTTGACAGTGGCGAGGACTGGGGTGCTTCTGCTGAGGGTCTCGTGAACCATCTCTACACGAGCACGAACTACCAGTACCGCCTGGCGTATTACCAGGAGAAGGCTGCAAAGGGTACGGGTGTCGTCTTCTATGACGTCCTGGACCAGGCCATGAAGCCGGATACTTCTGCGTCTGAGTGGCAGGGTACTTTCCAGGGCGTGGACCTGTCGGCGATCGCGGGCAGGGTGTCTGCGGGTAAGACGGCGGCAAAGGACTACGCCAACCCGGTCCTGTACTACGCGACGAAGGCTCCGACTGAGTTTAATGTGGACGACGCGTCGGTATGGACTGCGTACCCTGAGGATGATTCCACGCTCGATAAGTCCACTATTAAGGCAATCGCTATTGATGTGCGCAAGACCAAGGGTGGCGACAGCTTTGTGGTGCCGGAGGCATCCTCACTGGTCGCGTATGTGAATATGAAGACCCCGTCGGATGACACGTTGGATGGCAAGACCGCTACCAACGAGCATCTCGTGAAGGTCGTGAATTTCACGGGCAATGCTCCGCAGTCGGATGCGATGGTGAGTGATCTGTATGCGGCGGCTCATATTGAGTTGCATAAGGTTGATGTGGGGCTGACGAAGAGCTCGAACCCGGCCACGGGGACGAAGGCCGCTCCAAAGGAGGTCGAGAACGCCAAGGACACCCCCATCACCTACACCCTCAAGGTTGAGAACAAGGACGACAAGCTCGCACTGACGGATCTGGTTCTTCAAGACTCCATTCCGGCTGGTTTGACCATTGACACGGAGAAGATCACTGTCAGTAGCTCGTTGGGGGAGGCTGCCCCGGTTGATGGACGTGTCGAGTTCAAGGCTGAGGGGCAGAAGCTGTCGTGGTCGATCAGCGAACTGCCTGTGGGTGAGGTGCTGACGTTCACGATCCCGACGACGCTGAGTCAGGCGTTCGATAAGCTGCAGCGTTTTGAGAACACTGCTTACCTGAAGCAGGTCAACGGGATCGGTGCGGACATTGCGTCGGAGACGATGTACCACCAGGCCCAGCCGCTCACCGAGGTGTCTGGTACCAAGACCTGGGACGACAACGAGGACCAGGACGGTAAGCGGCCGGAGTCGATCACGGTGACGCTCCTTGCGGACGGCAAGGTGACGGGCAAGACCGCGACCGTCACGGCGGGTGCGAAGGGTGAGTGGAAGTACTCCTTCACCGACGTCAAGACGTATAGGAATGACGGCACGAAGATCGTGTACTCGGTGTCTGAGAAGCCGGTCGACGGTTACACGACGACCTACAACGGTATGGACGTGACCAATACGCACACGCCGGAGTTGATCAACATCCCGGTGACCAAGGTGTGGGTTGACGACTCCGACGCGGCTGGC
>NZ_DS999574.1:264097-278292 GCF_000159035.1 Actinomyces urogenitalis DSM 15434 | reverse complement strand
GCGCCCCTGACAAACCGCCTACCTGTGCTGGGGAGGGGGTTGCTCCTGGGAGAGGGACAACCCCCTCCCCTTTTTCTGCATGCCTCATCAGGTACCCGCTGAACCTGCGTCAAAGGAACAGTGGTATCGCCAATGACGCCACTCAAACGAGGAGTTTCCTAGGCTGGGCCCATGACCGAGGCCCCACTCGCCCCCGCACACGGTGTCACCAACCTGGATGCACGCACGCCCGGCTCTCCGGACGCCACCCCTTCCCACGGGTCCCAGGCGGCTAACCCGTCTGCCACGCGCCCGCAGCGCAGCGCCCGACCCGTGCGCGTCCAGCGTCACGACCCCACGATGCGCCCCATGCTCGTGACCTGGGAGGCCACCCGCGCCTGCCAGCTCGCCTGCCGTCACTGCCGCGCCGAGTCCCGCCCACTGCGTGACCCCCGTGAGCTCACCACCGACGAGGCCAAGGCCCTCATGGACGAGGCAGCCTCCTTCGGCCAGCCAGCCGTCATCTTCATCATCACCGGCGGCGACTGCTTCGAGCGCCCCGACCTCGCCGAGCTCGCCGCCTACGGCACGGCCGCCGGGCTGCACGTGGCCGTGGCCCCCTCGGGCACGGACAAGCTCAACAAGGACTCCCTGGCGCGCCTGCAGGACAACGGCGTCAACGTCATCTCCCTCTCGCTCGACGGCGCCACCGCCGCCACCCACGACGCCTTCCGCGGCGTCGAGCGCACCTTCGACCGCACCATCGCAGGCTGGGAGGCTGCCCGCGAGCTGGGGATGAAGGTCCAGATCAACTCCGTCGTCGCCCGTCACAACGTCCACGAGCTGCCGGACCTGGCGGCGCTCGTGCGTGAGCACGGTGCCATGACCTGGTCGGGCTTCCTCCTGGTGCCCACCGGCCGCGGCGTGGACCTGGGCTCCCTGAACGCGCAGGAGATCGAGGACGTCCTCAACTGCTTCTACGACATGGGCGAGGCCGTGCCCGCCAAGACCACGGAGGGACACCACTTCCGCCGCGTCTCCCTCCAGCGCTACGTCCTGGCCCAGCGAGGACTCAGCCACGACGAGGTCGTCGAGGCCATGCACCTCGGCCCCCTGTACCACCAGCTGCGTGAGCGGATCGTCGAGCTCGGTCTGGACCACGGTGAGCGACGTCGTCGCCCCCCGATCACCGTCTCCAGCGGCAACGGGTTCATGTTCGTCTCCCACGTCGGGGAGGTGACGCCGTCGGGCTTCCTGGAGAAGAGCGCCGGCAACGTGCGCGAGTCTTCGCTCACCGAGATCTACCGCAGCTCGGAGGTCTTCACCGGTGTGCGGGACACGAGCCTGCTGGAGGGCAAGTGCGGGCGATGCGAGTACAACCGCGTGTGCGGAGGCTCGCGGGCCAGGGCCTACAACACCACTGGCAACCTCCACGCCGAGGAACCACTGTGCGCCTACCAGCCCGGCACCTTCCCCTACGCCGAGGACGTCACGGCGCTTATGCGGTCCATGGCGGGGCGCACCGGTCGGTAGATGGGCAGCCTGCCAGAGGCGGGCCTCGGTCAGCCGTGGCCGCCCAGCAGGCCCTTGCGATCGTGGTTTCACGTGAGAGACCGGCACCTACGACGTGCGTAAGTGCCGGTCTCTCACATGAAACCACGGTTTTGTTGGAAGGGTCGGGGGTGAAGCCGGTGGTGAGGTGACGGTGAGGTGGCGGCGCTCAGCCCTGGAGGGATCCCGGGGTGATGACGGGCAGGACGGACCAGGGGAAGTTGATCCACTTGTCAGTCTCGCGCCAGCAGTAGTCCGGCTCGAAGACCGAACGAGGCTTGCGGTAGATCACGGCCGAGCGGGCATCGACCTGGACGTTCTCCCCGCCCAGGTCCAGGCCCTGGTGGCGCAGCAGCTCCATGACCATCTTGAGGGTCTTGCCGGAGTCCGCGACGTCGTCGACCACGAGCACCCGCTTGCCGGGCAGCTCAGAGGCGTCCATGAGCGGAGGCAGAATGACCGGCTCCTCCAGGGTCTCGCCGATGCCCGTGTAGAACTCCACGTTCATCGACCCCATGGCCTTGACGCCGATCGCGTAGCCGATGGCGCCTGCCGGGATGAGGCCGCCGCGGGCGATGGCGATGATGAGGTCCGGCATCCATCCGGAGGCCACGATCTGAGCGGACAGCTCGCGCTCGGCCTGACCGAACAGCTCCCAGGTGAGCTCCTCGCGGTCGGGGGCAGCCTCGGAGGTGGCGCCGTCGTCAAAAGGGGTACGGGAGGCAGTGGCGTTCGCATCGGTCACCCGGCCAAGCCTACCTGCGTCGAAGGTGTGCGGCTGCGACCAGGCGGGGACCTGCGGGCCCCTGCCCCGGTCCGCCGGCCGCAGCCGCGCACGCTCGGCCGGAGGTGAGAGCGCGAGCCGGGGCCGATACCCTGGGAGCGTGCCCGACTTCCTGCTCCCCGTGGTCGACGTCCTGGCCGCCGCTCCCGTCCTGACCGTCTTCCTCGTCATCGGACTGGGCACGGCAGCGGGCCAGATCCCCTTTGGCCCCATCCGCTTCGGCGCGGCCGGCGCCCTCTTCGTGGGCCTTGCGATCGGTGCGCTCGACCCCCGGCTCGGCGCGGACCTGAGCTTCCTGCGCAGCCTGGGCCTCGGGCTGTTCTGCTACACCGTCGGCATCGGGGCGGGCAACACCTTTTTCCGCGACCTGAGGCGCCAGCTGCCGCTCATGGCTCTGTGCGTGCTGGCGCTGGTGACCGCCGGCGTCACCGGCGCCGGCTACTCCCACCTCACCGGCATCACCCCGGCCATGGACTCCGGCGCCTACGCTGGGGCGCTGACCTCCCCGGTCCTGGACGCGGCGATCGAGGCTGCTGGGAGCCAGGAGCCCGCCGTCGGATACGCCCTGGCCTACCCGGTGGGTGTGGCGGTGGCGATCATCGTCGTCGCCCTCGTCGTCGGGCGGCAGTGGCCGGGCCGGCGCGACCCGCGGCCCGCCTCAGCCGACGGGCTCAAGGCCACCAGCGTTGAGCTGCTGAGGCCGGTCAGGCTGACCGAGATGGAGGCCTTCCGCTCCGGACGCATCCGCATCTCCTACCTGGAGCGCGAGGGGGCGACCCGCGTGGTCACCCCGGGCGAGGAGCTGCTGGCTGGCGACCGCGTGGTCGTCGTCGGCTCTCCGGCGGCGCTCGCGGAGGCGGTGGACGAGCTGGGCTCGGGCATGGACCGCTGCCTGGCCAAGGACCGCACCGCCGTCGATTACCGCCGCCTGACGGTCTCCTCCACCCGCGTGGCCGGGCGGACCATCGAGGAGCTCGACCTGCCCGGACGCTTCCATGGCGTCATCACGCGCGTGCGCCGGGGCGACCTGGACCTGCTGGCCCGCGAGGACCTGGTCCTGGAGCTGGGTGACCGCGTGCTCGCCGTGGTCCCCTCCGAGCAGCTGGAGGCCGCCGCCGACTACTTCGGCGACTCCGAGCGCTCCATCTCCCAGATCGACGCCTTCAGCGTCGGGATCGGGATGGCGCTCGGTGTCCTGCTGGGCCTGGTGGCCATCCCGCTGCCCGGCGGCATCACCCTGCGGCTCGGCGTGGCAGCCGGCCCGCTCGTGGTGGGCATGGTGCTCGGGCGGGTCGGCCGCACTGGCCCCTTCGTGTGGGGGCTGCCTCACGCTGCTAACGCCACCATTCGCCAGCTCGGCCTGCTCTTCTTCCTGGCCGCGATCGGGCTCGCCTCCGGGCCCGACTTTGCCGCTTCTGCCTTCTCGTTGACGGGCCTGGCGGTTGGGGGTCTGGCGGCGCTCATCATCCTGGTCAACGCGGCGATCCTGCTGGGCGGGGCCCGCTGGGTGGGGGTCAGCGCCCCGCGTGCGGCCGGAGGGCTGGCGGGGCTTGTGGGGCAGCCGGCGATTCTGGCCTTCGCCCTGTCTCGGCGCGACGATGAGCGCATCGAGGCCGGTTACGCCACGCTTTTCGCGCTGGCGATCGTGGTCAAGATCGTCATGGTACAGGTGCTCGTGGCGCTGTAGCGAGGTGCGTGTCACAATCCCGGGCGATTCTTACGCGCTGGTCTCGGGAAGGGAGAGATGTCCGCGGTATTCCAGCGTTTGCGGCGGGTGAGGATCGGCCGCTCCGTGGTGCCGGGGGTAGATCGCCCGGGATCGTGACAGCGTCTAGTTCTCGCAACTGGCAAGATGGTCGCCGTGACTTCTTCCTCCAATGTTTCCCAGTGGCGTTCGTGGCTGTGGCGGGTGTGGCCCGGCGTGGTCCTGTGTGGCCTGGTTGCGCTTACGGCCACCACGATCAACGACCACGTCCCCCTGGTCTCAGCCATGCTCGTGGCAATCGTCGCAGGCGTGGCGGCGCGCAACCTGCGCGGGGTTCCGGCTGTTGCCGAGCCGGGGCTCGCTCTGACCGGCAAGACCTTGCTGCGCCTGGGCGTGGTCCTGCTGGGCCTGCGGCTGTCACTGCGGGCGGTGGCGGCGCTGGGCTGGGGAGCGCTTGGCGTCATCGCGCTCACGGTTGTCACGGTCTTTGCTGCCACGGTGTGGGTGGGCCCGCGGCTAGGCGTTGGTCATGCGACCACCGTTCTCACCGCCACCGGCGCTGCGATCTGTGGCGCGGCGGCCGTAGCCGGCATGAGTGCGGTGGTGCGAGCCGATGGCCCAGTGGGTGCCGGCCGAGCAGACACGCGAGCCGCGGGCGGGAAGGGTGCCGCGGGTGAGAGCTTGGACGAGGCGGCCACGACTGCGATCGCCTCGGTGACGTTGTTCGGGACCGTGGCGTTGCTGGTGCTCCCGGTGCTCGTGCGCTGGCTCGGCCTGGAGGCCACGCCCGCCGGGGTGTGGGTGGGAGCCAGTGTGCACGAGGTTGGTCAGGTCGTGGCGGCCGGCGGCCTCATCTCGCCCGAGGCCCTGGACGTGGCCGTGGTGGCCAAGCTTGGGCGCGTGGTTCTGCTGGCCCCGCTCATCGCGGTTGTCGGTGCGCTGGAGGCGCGCCGCGCCGCCCGCCTGAGCGGGCAGGCGGGGGACGGCGATACGTCCAGGCGGTCCGGATTTGCCCGCAATCGCGGCAGCGCGCCGCTCGTGCCCTGGTTCGTCATTGGCTTTGTGGTCAGCGTGCTCCTGCGGACCCTCGGCGAGGGGAGCGTGCCGGTGGCCTGGTTTGAGTGGGGAAGCGCAGTGGCCTCCTTCCTGCTCACCATGGCGATGTTCGCCATGGGGGCGGCGGTGGACCTGCGCCGGCTCGCGCGAGGCGGCGGCCGGGCGCTCGGGCTTGGGGCGGTGGCTGGCGTGGTCTCCGCCCTGGTCTCGTTGCTGGGGGTGTTGGTGCTCGTCCGTTAGGGAATGGTGGCCGGTGAGATAACCAAAGTTCATTGAAAATTAGGAACTACTCACTTGAACTTATCGAAGAAGGCTTCTACCGTGGTGCAGGACACGGGTGTGGGGCCTGCCGGCCCGCACTCCACAATGCACTACAGGAGGCGCACCATGGCCGTTCTCACTATCGGCGACCAGTTCCCCAGCTACGAGCTCACCGCCGTGATCCCCGGCAACCTCAAGGACGTGGACGCCCACCAGCCTGAGGACTACTTCACCACCGTCTCCAGCAACGTCCCCGAGGGCACCTGGCGCGTGGTCTTCTTCTGGCCCAAGGACTTCACCTTCGTGTGCCCCACCGAGATCGCCGCCTTCGGTGACCTCTACGAGGAGTTCAAGGACCGCGACTGCGAGGTCGTGGGCGTGTCCGTGGACAACGAGTACACCCACTACGCCTGGCGTCGCAGCCACGACAAGCTCCAGAACCTGCCTTTCCCCATGGCCAGCGACCTCAACCGCGAGCTGGTTGAGGCCCTGGGCATCAAGCGCGCCACCGGTGAGGCTGACCGCGCCACCTTCATCGTCGACCCGCACAACGTCATCCAGTCCGTCTCCGTGACGGCTGACTCCGTGGGCCGTAACACCGAGGAGATCCTGCGTCAGCTCGACGCCCTCCAGTCCGACGAGCTGTGCGCCTGCAACTGGAAGGCCGGCGCTGCCACCATCGACGCCCTGCACGAGATGGAGGCCTGAGGATGACGATCGCGAACCTGCGCTCGGCCCTGCCCGAGTGGGCCAAGGACCTGTCCCTCAACCTCTCCAGCCTTGTGCGCTCCACGACGCTGACCGAGCAGCAGCAGTGGGGGACCTTCCTCGCCGCTGCAGCCGCCACCCGCAACGAGTCCGTGCTCGTCCAGGTGGCTGAGGAGGCCAAGGAGCACCTGAGTGAGGAGGCTGTGTCCGCTGCGCTCGGTGCCGCCTCGATCATGGCGATGAACAACGTGGCCTACCGTGCTCGCCACTTCCTGGGCGGCGACTACGCCAACGAGCGCATGGGCCTGCGCATGAACATCATCGGGTCCTCCGGCGGGGTCGACAAGATCGACTTCGAGCTGTGGAGCCTGGCGGTGTCCACGATCAACGGCTGCGAGAAGTGCGTGACCGCGCACGACGCCACCGTGCGTGGTGAGGGCCTGAGCACCGAGCAGGTCTGGGAGGCCGTGCGTATCGCGGCGACCGTCCAGGGTGCTGCTCAGGCGATCGAGGTCGTCGAGACTCTCGGCTGAACCTGGCCGGTGCGCGCCGCGCACGAGCATGACGACGGCGGCCGGTGATCTTCTGTGTGAAGGTCATCGGCCGCCGTCGTGCGTTTGCTGCTGCCCCTGGGAGTCTGCCGCTACCCCTCGCCGTCCGCCGCTACCCCAGGGGGTCCCTCGCTACCCTTTGCCGTTCTTCGCTACCCCCTACTGTTCGTCGCTACCCCGTGGCGCGCGCTACGGGGTGGCGGAGGAGGCGAAGGGGTGGCGACGAACGTGGAGGGGTAGCGGTGGGCGCGGTGAGGTGGTGGGGTTGTGTGCCGTGGCGCGTGCTACGGGGTGGCGGAGGAGGTGAAGGGGTAGCGACGGAAGCGGTGGGGTAGCGGAGGTGGCGGTGGGGTGGCGGAGCCGGGAGCCCACGAGCTCAGGCCTGCTGAAGCTCCCGCTCGGCCTCCTGGCGCTCCTGCTCCTCGACCTGCTCCAGGGCGCTCTTCTGGGACAGCGGCACCTCCTTGTAGAACAGGCCGATGACAGCAGTGACGAGGAAGATCGGCACCATCATGAGGAAGATGGGGCTCAGCGCGTCCGCGTAGGCGGTGGTGACCGCCGTGTGGAGAGCGTCAGGCAGCTGGTTGACCAGTGCGGGCGTCAGGGAGGAGGCCGTGTTGGTCCCCTCGAACTGAGCCAGGGCCTGGAGGACCTGCGGGTCCTTGCTTGAGGCCAGCGCGGTCATGTTGGTGGTCAGCTGGCCCGTGAGGTTGTCCGCGAAGGCCACGCCGATCAGTGACGCGCCCAGGGAGACCGCCACCTCGCGGAAGAAGTTGTTCCCGCTGGTGGCCGTGCCAAGGTTGCGCGGCTCGACGTCGTTCTGCACCAGGGTCACCAGGAGCTGGAAGAACAGGCCGATGCCGGCGCCCATGACGAACACGGCCGTCGAGATGTGCCACACCGGGGTGGTGGCGGTGAAGGTGCTCATCCACCACAGGGCGCCCGCGGCGATGAGCGGGCCCACCACCGGGTAGAGGCGGTAACGGCCGGTGCGGGTGACCAGGATCCCAGAGCCGATACCTGCCACGAGCATGCCTACGGTCATGGGGACCAGGAGGAGTCCGGACACGGTCGCGGAGTAGCCGTAGCTCATCTGGAGGTAGGTCGGCAGGTAGAGGTTGGCGCCGATCATCCCGCCCATGGCCAGCATTCCCTGGACAGTGGTGAGGATGAAGGTGCGGTTCATGAGCACGCTCATCGGCAGGATCGGCTCCGCAGCGCGCTTCTCAACCAGCGGCAGGCTGAGCCAGGCGAGCGCGGCCACCACGACCATTGCGATGAGGGCGGGGCTGGTCCACTCCAGCTCGTTGCCGCCGAAGGTGGCCACGAGGACGATGAGGACGGCGCCGAGGTTCATCAGCACCAGGCCCAGCCAGTCGATCTTGGCAGTGAGCTTGTGGGCGGGCAGCTTGAGGACCGCCCACACGGCGATCCAGGCGACGACGCCCAGCGGGAGGTTGACCCAGAAGACCCAGTGCCAGGAGACGGAGTCGGTCAGCCATCCGCCCACGATCGGGCCGAGGATCGAGGCGATGCCGAACATGGCGCCCATGGGGGCCATGTAGGTGCCGCGCACGCGGGGCGGAATGAGGTCACCGGTGATGGCCTGGGAGGAGATTATGAGGCCGCCGCCGCCCAGGCCCTGCAGGGCGCGCCAGGCGATGAGCTGGCCCATGCTGGACGCCGTTCCGCACAGCGCGGAGCCGATGAGGAACAGGGCGATGGCGATGAGGAAGAGGTTCTTGCGCCCCACGAGGTCGCCGAGCTTGCCGTAGACCGGCATGGCGACGGTGACGGCCAGGGTGTAGGCGGTGATGATCCAGGCCATGTGGCTGGCCCCGCCCAGGTCTCCGACGATGGTGGGCAGCGCGGTACCCACGATCGTCTGGTCCAGGGCGGACAGGAACATGACGACGAGCAGCGAGGCGTAGACCGCCCAGAACCGCCGGTCGGGGTGGAAGTCCGGTTCAGCGGCAGGCGTGGCGGCCGCGCTCGCGGAGGTGGCGGTGTCAGTCACGCGAGGTCCTTTCTGTCTGTGAGGTCGAGGTAGCAGCCTGCTGATGGGGAGCCAGGAGCTCCTTGAGGCTGGTGGTGATGAGGGCGACGGCGTCGCTGACCGACTCCAGGTGCCTTGCTGTGTGGCGACGCCGCCCGGAGGCTGGTGCGTCCTCGCCGGCGGGGCAGTCGCTACCCGCCTGGTCCGCCCACAGGTTGATCGCACTCTTGTGCAGGGCCGAGGACAGGGCGGAGGCGGCCAGGACGCGCGGATCGGACAGGTCGGCGTCCAGGCGCCGCGCGATGGCGGCACGGATGACCGAGCTGTACAGGCGCACGTGCTTCTGGAGCTCCAGGGTGAGCTCGGGGTTGTCGCGCAGGACGAGCCGCAGGTTGCGGAAGTCCTCGGGGTCCACGAGCTCGCTGGGGTCGGTGTTGGCGGTCAGCGCCGCCAGGTCGTCCAGCAGGTCTCCGTCCGAGGCGACAAAGCGCTCGATGTCCTCGTGCTCGGGGGAGCTGGGCATGCGGATGAAGAGGTCGGCCTTGGTGGGGAAGTAGTTGAACACGGTGCGCCGTGAGACTCCCGCCGCGGTGGCGACGTCCTCCATCGTGGTGGCCTCGTATCCGCGCTCGGCGGCCAGGCGCAGGGCCGCGGCCTGCAGTGCCTGGCGTGTGCGCCGCGCGCGCTTGGCCCGCAGGTTCGGCTCGCGGGAGGCGGTATCTGATGTCGGAGGCATATGAAGATTCTGCACCCGGTGCAGACTTTGCACTAAGTGCAACAATGTGTGCTGATCGGCACAGGAACCGTGGGAATACCCGGTCGGGTGGGCTGTGGGGGTGAGGATGGAGGCATGCTTGTTGCCTTCTCTGTCTCCCCGTCCACCTCCAGCGCCCCGGACGGCTCTGTGTCCGAGGCGGTGGCCGCCGCTGTGCGCGTGGTGCGCGAGTCCGGCCTGCCCAATGAGACGACGTCGATGTTCACCACGATCGAGGGCGAGTGGGACGAGTGCATGGACGTGGTCAAGCGTGCCTGCCAGGCGGTTGCGGCGGTGAGCCCACGAGTCTCCCTGGTCCTCAAGGCAGACATCCGCCCCGGCTGGGACGGTCAGCTCACGGCCAAGGTTGAGCGGGTCGAGGCTCACCTGCGCGAGCAGGCCTGAGGGCCGAGCCCTCGGGGGTTCCTTAGGCGTTCAGTGCGGCCAGGACGACGGCGGCCGAGCGGGTTGCGGCCTCGTCGGCACCGATGTGGAAGTCCTGCCCGGCCTCGGGCCCGCACAGGTCCGAGACCCCACGCACTGAGGCGAAGGGGATGGAGGCAGCGTGGCACACCTGTGCCAGCGCCGTGGACTCCATATCCGTGCTCACGGCCTGCGGGAAGCGCTCACGCATGTCCTTGACGTTGGCGGCGGTGACGAAGGAGCCGCCGGCCAGCATCTGCGCCACGTGGATCCTGGCCTCAGCAGAGGTGGGCGTGGCCTGGTGCAGGGCCTCCAGGGCGGCACCGGCACGTGCCACGAGCTCGGCGTCCGCGGTAAAGGTTGCGGGCTGGCCGGGAGTCTGGCCGACGGCGTAGCCGAAGGCGGTGGCATCCACGTCCCCGTAGGCCAGCGTCTGGGAGACGCACACGTCCCCGACCTCGATCTCGCGCCCGAGGCCTCCGGTGGTGCCGGCGGAGATGACGAGGTCAGGGGTGACCTGGCTCAGGGTGGTGGACAGTGCGCTCGCGGCCGCGACCAGGCCGATGCCGCTGTGCACCAGGACGAGCTCGCGCGGCTCGGCGCCGTCCTCACGGGCGGGAAGCTCAAGGGACCAGGCCTGGGCGGCGCCCAGGAGGCTGACTGGCTCAGCCTTGTCCACCAGGGGTAGCGCCTCCAGGAAGGGCTGGGCCTCCTCAGGCATGGCGGTGACGACGAGGGCGGCGACGCGGCGGGTGCTCATGGGGCGACCCTACTGGAGGGGTGTGACACTTACTCTTCGCCCTGCGGGCAGGTGGGCCCGAGCTGGCTGACCACCTGGGTGAGGGAGTGGACCGGGCTCGCTTCGCCGTCGTCGACCGGGTGGGACAGAGCTGTGATGACGGCCTCGATGACGTAACGCAGGTACTGGCGCGGGTTGTGGGGCGAGGTGGGTGAGCTGCCGGCCTGAGCCTCCTTGGCGATGGAGTCGAGGAAGAACAGGGCGATGACGTCGGCGATGTTGTGGGCGGGCAGGGAGGGGGTACGTCCCATGCGGGCCAGGACGTCGACGACGACCCCGGACAGCAGGCCGGTGAATTCCTCGCGGGTGGCCAGCGGGATCTCGGGGGAGTCGGGGTGGCGCATGCGGCGCAGGGTGTACTCGGTGGAGATGAGGTAGATCGTGCGCGCCTCGGGGCGGATGAGCTCCAGGACCTCCATGAGGGTCTCGATCGTCATCTCGCCCTCAATCTCCTCCACGGCCTGGGTCACGCGTGTGAGCAGGCGGCGGCCGCGGGCGATCAGGGCCTCGGTGAGAACCTCGTCGAGCGAGGAGTAGTTGGAGTAGAAGGCGCCGCGGGTGAATCCGGCCTGGCTGACGACGTCGTCGATCCGCGCGCCCTCGAAGCCCTTGGCGGCGATGACGGTGGCGGCGGCGTCCACGAGTCGGGCGCGGGTGTTCTCGCGCTTACGAAGCTGAGGCGAGGCCATGGTCCTCCAGGTGCTGGGTGGCTGGTGCCGGAATTGATGTCGGTGGGTAGGGGCAGGGTAGGTCGTGGCACTCATCCGGTGCTCGATGTTTCCGTACGATCATATATCGAGTACAGTTTTGTACGGAAACTTCGTCTGCCCGCTCCTGGGCCTGTCGAGAGGACGCACGTGTCCGCACTGCTGCACAAGGTGGGACGTTGGTGTGCTGAGCACGCCGCGCGAGTGGTTGCTGCCTGGCTCGTCCTGATCGCGGCCCTGGCCGGGGTGGTGGCCCTGACCGGGGCCAACCTCTCCTCCACCTTCACCATTAACAACGCCGAGTCGATGAAGGGCTTGGAGGTCCTGGAGAACCGGTTGCCGCAGGCCGCCGGGACCTCCGAGCAGGTGCTGTTCACCGCCAAGGACGGTGATATCGAGGCACACCGGCAGGCCATCGAGGGCTTTGTCAGTGCCGTGTCCGCCATGGACGGCGTGGCCATGGTCTCCCAGCCCTTCGGCTCTGCGGCGGACGCCGCTAGCGGGACCCCGGCCAGCCCGTCCACGGTCTCCCAGGACGGCGCGCACGCCCTGGCCCAGATCCAGGCGGACACCTCCCTGGGCTCGATCACCTCCGGTACCACCTCCGCGGCCCAGCGCCTCGACGCCCAGATCGAGGAGGCCAAGGCTGCCGCCCAGAAGGCGGACCCGCAGTTGAGGATCCAGGACTCTGGCTCGATCGGGGCCTCGGTGAGCCTGGGGCTGAGCGTGGTCGAGCTCATCGGCGTGGTCATCGCCGCGATCGTCCTGTTCATCACCTTCGGCTCGGTCCTGGCTGCCGGCGCGCCGCTGATCGCTGCCTTCATCGGTGTGGCGGCGGGAATGCTCGGCATCTTCGTGGTGGCCAACGTTGTTGACGTCAACTCCACCACGCCCGTGCTCGCCGTCATGATCGGCCTGGCGGTCGGCATCGACTACGCCCTGTTCATCATCTCCCGGGCCCGTGAGTACCTGGCCCAGGGACTCAGCCCGGCCGAGGCAGCCGGGTGCGCCACGGCGACGGCGGGCAGCGCCGTCGTCTTTGCCGGGACCACCGTGGTCATCGCCCTGTGCGGCCTGGCCGTGGCCCGCATCCCCTTCCTCACGGTCATGGGTGTGGCCTCGGCCTTCGTGGTGGCCTGCGCGGTGCTCGTCGCGCTGACGGTTGTCCCGGCCCTCATCGGGGCACTGGGGAGGAGGCTCCAGCCTGACGCGCGGCGCGCCCGGTGCCAGCGGGAGCGTCAGGCCTCGGGCAGGCCCACCTTTGCCCAGCGGTGGGTGCGTGGGGTCACCCGACACCCGTGGCTGACGGTCAGCGCCGTCCTCGCGGTCCTGGCCGTGGCGGCAGTGCCGATCACCGGTCTCAAGCTCGCCCTGACGGACAACGGCTTCCAGCCTGAGGGCACCGAGCAGCGCGAGACCTATGACGCGATCGCCGCCGCCTACGGGGACGGCTATAACTCCCCCATCGTCGTCATCGCAGACATCACCAACACCACTGACCCGCTGGGCGTCGTGGACACGCTGGCCAAGCACATCTCCCAGATCGACGGCGTGGCAGACATCGCCATGGCCACGCCCAACGAGGACGCCACGCTCGCCCTGGTCCAGATCCGCCCCACCTACGCCCAGACCGACTCGCGCACCGAGGCCGTGGTCCACACGATCCGGGACAACGCCTCCACCTATGAGAAAGACCTGGGGATCACCGAGGTCATGGTCACGGGTCAGACGGCCGTTGCCATTGACGTCTCGCAGTCCCTCAACTCCGCGCTGCTGCCCTTCGGCATCGTGGTGGTGGGCCTGTCCCTGGTCCTGCTCATGCTCGTCTTCCGCTCGATCGCGGTACCGCTGACCGCCACCCTGGGGTACCTGCTGTCCCTGGCGGCGGGAATGGGCGCGGCTGGCGCCGTCTTCGGCTGGGGCTGGCTGGCGGGCCTGCTGGACGTGTCCAAGGTTGGCGCCGTCATCTCCTTCATGCCCGTCATCGTCATGGGCGTCCTGTTCGGCCTGGCGATGGACTACGAGGTCTTCCTCGTCTCGCGGATGCGCGAGGAGTGGATCCACCGCGGTGGACCAGTGGCCCGCGGTGAGCGTGCACGCCAGATCGCTTGCGAGTGCGTGGAGAAGGGCTTCGTCGGCTCAGCCACGGTGGTCACCGCGGCGGCCGTCATCATGACCGCGGTCTTCGCCGGTTTCATCCCGGCTGAGCTTGTTGAGATCAAGCCGATCGCGGTGGCGCTGACCGTCGGTATCGCCGTGGACGCCTTTATCGTGCGCATGACCCTCATCCCGGCGATCATGAGCGCGCTCGGGCCCGCCGCCTGGAGGCTGCCGCGTTGGCTGGAGCGTCAGCTGCCCGTCATCGACGTCGAGGGCGAGGGCCTGGAACGCACCCTGGAGCACGAGGCCTGGGTCGCCGAGCACGGCGAGGTGGTGCTGCGGGCGCAAGGGGTCACCGTCTCTGACAGCGAGGGCGCCGCCCTGTCCGGCCTGGACCTGACGGTGGCCGCTGGGGAGGTCGCGCTGGTGCGTACCGAGCACTCGGTGGCACGGCGCGCGCTGGCGGCGCTCGTGGGAGGACGCCTGCGGCCCAGCGAGGGCCTGCTCGTGGTCGATGACCACGTCCTGCCTGACGGTGCCGCCGCCATCCAGACCGTCACCACCTCGATCCACGCCTATGACGATCCGGTTGCTGAGCACGTCAAGATCGTCGTCGTCGATGACCCGGGTGACCGGCGGTGGAAGCGGGTCGGCGAGCTCGCCGGGCGTGGGGTCGCGGTCATCGTCACCGCCGGCCCGGGCGCACCGCAGGAGGTTCCAGCCGCCAGCGGGGTCACGCTGGCCAGCGTGGTGGAGGTCGACGGCGACGGCGTGGCACGCCTGCGCCGTGCGCCGCAGCGGGTGGCAGCCCCACCACGCAC
>NZ_DS999574.1:194104-263818 GCF_000159035.1 Actinomyces urogenitalis DSM 15434 | reverse complement strand
CGCTCGATCATCCTCGCCGTTCTCGTCGTCCTGGTGCCCGCGCTCGCGGGCCTCATGGTGCTGTCTGCGGCCACCACCCCGGCCTCGCAGGCTGCGGCGATCCCGGCCGCCATCGTCAACCTTGATGGTGCCGGAGCCTCGACGGCCGACGGTCAGGCGCTGCCGGCCGGGCGCATGCTCGTGGGCCGGCTGACCGGCCCTGAGGACTCCATGACGGCACGCTCAAGCACCGGCGCCACCACGCAGCGCCTGGACTACTCCGTGGTCAGCCAGGACACGGCGGAGCAGGGCCTGAAGGACGGCACCTACGACGTCGTCATCACGATCCCGCAGGGCTTCAGCCAGTCGATCGTGGACACGTTGGCGGGCCAGGCCACGCCGGCCACCGTCACGGTGAGCACCGCGGGCTCGGTCTCGCAGGCCGTGGGGGCAGCCAGCCAGGAGATCGTCTCGGCGGCCGCCGATTCGCTGGGCACCACCGTGACCCTGGCCTACCTCAACGGTTCCCTGACCCAGATCGGCGGGATGAAGGACCAGCTGGGCACGGCTGCGGACGGTGCCAAGGATCTGGCGGACGGCGTCGGCCAGGTCGGTGACGGCGTCACACAGGTGGATGAGGGAGCCGAGCAGCTGGCGAGCGGAGCCGGGTCCCTGACCCAGGGACTGGAACAGCTCAGCTCAGGGGCGGCGACCCTCTCCTCCGGCACCTCCAGTGCCGCCGCGGGCGCGGCCCAGCTTGACTCGGGCGCCGCCAGCCTCGCCTCAGGGGCCGGTGAGCTGTCCGCCGGTGCCAGCAGCCTGAGCGCAGGGGTGTCCAGCTACACCGCCGGCGTGGGGCAGGCCTACTCCACCCTCACCACCCAGATCCTGCCCGGCGCCTGGCAGCTGGCCGACGGCGTCGCGCGACTGGCGGCGGGCGTAGGAGCGGCGTCGGACACGCAGGAGAGCGGAACGCTCTACGGCGGCGTCAACGCGCTGGCTGACGGGGCGGCGCAGTCTGCCGCAGGCATCGGCACCTCGGATGACTCGGCTGCGGCGGGCTCCCAGAGCCTGTACGGAGCCGTCAACGACTACACCGCAGGCGTGGCCCAGTCCCAGGCCGGGGCAGCCCAGGTCTCTCAGGCTCTGGCTGGTGCCTACCAGCAGTGCCTGGCCGACCACGGGCAGGCTGACGCCACGTGCCAGTACCTGGCCGGTGCGGTGGCCGGAATGGGAGGGGAGTCTGACACCCAGGCCTCGGGCACGGTCATGGGCGGGCTGAACTCCCTGGCGGCCTCCTCTGCGCAGATGACGGGAGCCGTCAGCCAGGTCGCTACCGGTGCTCAGCAGCTGAATGCGGGCGCGGCCGAGCTGCGTTCGAGCGTGGCTGAGCTGGCCTCGGGATCCCAGCAGTCCGCGTCCGGGGCCTCCGCCCTGGCTGCCGGTCTGGGCTCGGCCTCCGATGTCTACAACCCGGCTACCGGTCAGGGCGCCACCCTGGCCGGGGCTCTCGCGACCTTGTCCGGGCAGGGCTCGCAGCTGGTGGACGGCGCCGCTGGCGTGAGCGACGGTGCCGCGGCGCTGACGCAGGGCGCCGGGCAGGTATCGGCTGGGTCCACCTCCTTGGCGCAGGGCCTGGCCCAGCTGACTGCCGGCACCGACTCCCTGGCCACCGGTGCGGGCTCGGCCCGTGACGGTGCGGTGCAGCTCGCCCAGGGATCTAGCTCTCTGGCCGAGGGCACGGGCTCCCTCAAGGATGGGGTGGACCAGCTCAGCTCTGGTTCCTCCAGCCTGGCGGACGGCCTGCGCACGGCCGTGGACGCCGTCCCCTCCTACAGCGAGGAGGAGGCCAGTGCGCTGGCCAGCTCCCTGGCGCAGCCGGTGAGTGTGGACGAGACACAGGTGGGTCGCACGAGCCCGAAGAGCTCGAGCATGCCGGCCGCTATGTCCCTGGCCCTGTGGGTCGGTGCGCTGGTGATCGTCTCGGGTCTGGGCCTGCTCAGCCGTCGGCGGGTGGAGGCCTCCATGAGCTCGGCACGCCTGGCGATCGCCTCGCTCCGCCCGGCGCTGGGCCTTGCAGTTGCTCAGGCCCTGCTGCTAGTGGCCGTGGTGGCGCTGGCTGGTGCGGACCTCGGCGGCGGGGCCGATGAGCTGGCCCAGGTTGTGGGTCTCGTAGTCGTCGGCGCTGTCTCGATGACGGTGCTGCATGCTGCACTGGTTGCCGCCCTGGGTACCCGTGGTGGCACAGGCGCCTCGGTCCTGCTTCTGGTGGCGCAGGCGGTGTGCGTGGTCGGGGCCTCGGTACCGCAGGCCTTGACGGGTGTCTTCGCCGGGGCTGCAGGCTTCCTGCCGGTTCCGGTGCTGGCCTCCGCGCTGCGCTCGGTGGTCTTGGGGGCGGCGGGAGTCAGCCTCGGCAGCGGGATCGTCATCCTCCTGGTGTGGGGCTGCGCCAGCGCACTCGTCATGACGCTGGCAGTGCGCCGCCGTCGGGCTACGAGCTTGGAGGCGCTGCGTCGCGAGGCCCTCGTGGTCTGAGCCTGGGCGCCGCGATCTCAGGGACGGCCAAGCGGCTCATGAGATCGCGCGCTGAGGGTGGGGGCGGGCGGTGCTCCGGCGTCGCCTGGAGCCGCCTTGCGGTGGTAGAGCAGGTAGGTGCCGATGCGTGAACGCAGGGTCGGGCGTACCTCGCGCGGCCAGCGCTGGGCCACATAGGTCACGGCGTCGTCGACTCCTTCCTTAAGGAGCACCTGGCATGAGCGGGGCACTACAGGACAGCATGACGCCGAGCGGCCTCGGCCCCGGTTCCAGCTTGGGCTCCGGCTCCAGTTCCGGCTCCGGCGGTTGCGGTCCCTGGGCCGGGCCGGCCGGGCCGGGCCAAGTGGCTGGCACGGTCGCCCCGGGCCTTGAGCCCGTACGCGAGCTCATGGCTGAGATGGCGGCGCAGGACCCGGACTACTCCGCTCAGCTGAGTGCCTACGTGGGCGGCCAGCAGGTCGTCGACCTGTGGGCCGGACCCCACCAGGGGGCGGACACCCTCACCGGAGTCTTTTCCTGCACCAAGGGAGTCTCCGCCCTGACCCTGGCCCGGCTGGTTGAGGCCGGTGAGCTGGACCTGGAGGCTCCGGTAGCCCGCTACTGGCCCGAGTTCGCCGCCGCCGGCAAGGAGTCGGTGACCGTCACCCAGCTACTCAGCCACCAGGCCGGCGTCGTCGGCGTTCCCGGCGCGCGGATCTCCACACGCTATGACTCGCGTGAGATCGCGGCCGGCCTGGCGGCCATGCGGCCGCTGTGGCGCCCCGGCCGGGCCTTCGGCTACCACGGCACCGCGATCGGCCCGCTCATGGAGGAGCTCTATCGCCGCGTGGGCGGCGAGGAGCTTCAGGAGGCCTACGCTCGCGAGGTCCGCCAGCGCTACGGCATCGACTTCTACGTCGGGCTGCCTGAGGACCTTGAGCCGCGCTACGCCCCTGTCCTGCCTCCCCTGGAGGAGGGGCCGGTCACCAGCCAGGACGTGGGAGAACCCCACGGCTCGCTCGCGCCGGCCGAGCGGGTGGCGGACGACCTAGGCTCGGTTGTCTTCTTCGGAGCCGGGCCCATGGATCCCGACGGCGTCATCGAGCCCAACCTGCGACACCTGCGCGCCGCCGGCATTGCCTCGATCGGCGGAGTCGGCTCCGCCCGCGGCCTGGCCCGGGTCTACGCCGCCGCCGTTACCGGCGTGGACGGCCAGGCCCCCTTCCTGGGGGAGGAGACTGTGGCGATCATGGGCACCGAGCAGTGCTTCGGGCCGGACCGGGTGCTTGGCGGGATCGAGGCGAGCTACGGCGTCGTCATGCAGAAACCGCACCACACCGCGCCCTTCGCCTCCTGGCGAGCCATCGGGCACGACGGCGCCGCCGGGTCCCTCGGCTACGCCGACCCCACGTACGGCCTGGCCTTCGGTTACGTGCGCCGGCGCATGGCCGTGCCCGGCGGGCTCGACCCACGCGCTGTCCGGCTCTCGGCCCGCCTGCGCTCGCTGCTCGACCCCGTCCTTCCCTTATGACCCAGACCACCTCAGACACGGAGAGGCACATGACCCACGCACCACTGATCCGCGACCTGCGCGACGCCCTGGATCTGCTCGCCGGCGATGCCGAGCAGCTGGTCGTCACGGACTATCCGGTCGACCCCGAGGCCGAGCTGGCTGGCGTCTACAAGCGTGTGGGTGCTGGGGGCACGGTGGCCCGGCCGACCAAGCGCGGCCCGGCCATGCTCTTCAGCTCGGTCAAGGGCTATCCGCGCTCGCGGGTGCTGGTGGGTCTCATGGCAGACCGTGCCCGAGTGGCCCGGCTGCTGGGCTGCGCCCCCGACGCGCTGGGGCAGCGCATGTCCCAGGCGCTGGACGACGCCGTCGCCCCCGTGGTCCTCGACGCCGCGGCGGTGGCGGCCGACCCCTCACTCGCCCCGGCCCAGGAGGAGGTCTACCTGGCCAGCGAACCGGACTTCGACATCCGCCGGCTCCTGCCGGCTCCCACCAACACCCCGGTGGACGCCGGCCCCTACTTCTGTCTGGGACTGCTGCACGGCAGCGATCCGGACACCGGCCACAGCGACGTCACGATCCACCGCATCTGCGTCCAGGGACGCGACGAGCTGTCCATCTTCTTCGCTCCCGGCCGTCATATTGACGCCTTCCGCGCCAAGGCAGAGGCAGCGGGGCAGCCGCTGCCGGTGACCATCAACATGGGGCTCGATCCTGCGATCACCATCGGGGCCTGCTTCGAGGCGCCCACCACCCTCTTCGGCTACGACGAGCTCCAGATCGCCGGAGGGCTGCGGGGCCACGCCGTCGAGCTCGTCCCGGCGCGGACCGTGGACCAGCTGGCCATCGCCCGCGCGGAGATCGTTATCGAGGGCGAGATCCTGCCCGGTACGCGAGTGGTGGAGGACCGCAACACCGGCACCGGTCACGCCATGCCGGAGTTCCCCGGCTACGACGGGCCGGCCAACCCCTGCCTGCCGCTCATGCGCGTCACCGCGGTGACCACGCGTCACCACCCCGTCCTCCACACTCTCGTGGGGCCGGGGGAGGAGCACACGAGCCTGGCCGGGATCCCCACCGAGGCCTCGATCCTCCACGCCCTGGACGCGGCGCTGCCGGGGTTGGTCACCCAGGTCTACGCCCACACCGCCGGTGGCGGGAAGCTCATCGCCGTCCTCCAGGTGGCCAAGCGCTCGGCGCTGGACGACGGCCGCGCCCGCCAGGCGGCGCTCGTGGCGCTGGCGACCTACCACGAGCTCAAGAACGTCATCCTGGTCAGCCAGGACGTGGACGTCTTCGACACCGACGACGTCCTGTGGGCGATGACCACACGCATGGTCGGCGACCTCGACATCATCACGATCCCCGGGGTGTGCGGCCACGTCCTGGACCCGAGCCAGCAGCCGGCCTACGACCCGCGCCTGAGCGCCAAGGGCATGACCACCAAGACCATCTACGACGCCACCTACCCCTGGGCGATGCGTGAGACCTTCGAGCGCGCCCAGTTCCTCGACGTCGACCCGGCGCCGTGGCTGGCGGCCGGCGCTCCCTACGAGCCGGACGGACAGGAGTGAGCGGGCATGAGTGAGACGGTGCTGCGCGGTGCACGGCGGCGCGAGCGCGTCGTCGTCGCCATCACCGGGGCCTCGGGCACGGTCTACGGGGTGCGGCTGCTGCAGGCACTGGCGGCGACGACGGTGGAGACGCACCTGGTCATCTCGCCCTCCGGCCAGCTGACGCGGTCCCTGGAGACGGACTGGTCGAAGGAGGAGGTTGAGTCTCTGGCTGACGTCGTATGGAAGCCGAGTGACATGGCGGCCGCCATCTCCTCAGGCTCCTTCCGCACTCGCGGGATGGTGGTGGCGCCCTGCTCCATGCGCACCCTGGGGGAGATCGCCTCAGGCGTGACGAGCTCGCTCGTCTCGTGCGCGGCAGACGTGACGCTCAAGGAACGACGGCGGCTCGTGCTCGTGGCCCGGGAGTCGCCCCTCAGCCTCATCCACCTGCGCAACATGACGGCCGTGACCGAGGCGGGCGCCGTCGTCGTCCCGCCGGTTCCCGGCTTCTACACCCGTCCGGCTACGGTCGAGCAGATCGTGGACCAGACGGTGGGGCGGTGCCTGGACCTGCTGGATATCGAGCCGGCCGAGGGCTGGCAGCGGCGCCGCTGGGGCGAGGGCGAGCTGGCTCGCTGAGCGGCGCCTCAGGCGCCGAGGGCGGCCGCCATGGCCCGCGGCCCCCGCGTGCTTCCGTGCCTTCTTGACGGTAGGCCGTGCTCTGCAGAGTCAGGCCAGGACCTGGTCCCACTCCTCACGGGCGTCCAGGAAGGCGCGGACGGCGTCCTGGGCGGCGGTCAGGCAGTGGTTGGCGCCCCAGCCACACTGCACCTTGTTGGCCGCCGGGACCTCGGTGGCCTCAAGGATGTCCCGGAAGGTGGCCTCCAGCAGGGGGACGAACTCCTCGGGCTCGATGCCCAGCGTCAGGGCGTAGAAGCCGGTCTGGCAGCCCATGGGGCCCCAGTCGATGAGGCGGTCGGTGTGGTTGCGCATGAGCTCGGCCGTCAGGTGCTCGATGGAGTGGACGGCCTTCATGTCCAGGTGGTCGACGTTGGGCTGGGTGAAGCGCACGTCGTACTTGACCAGCTCGTCCCCACCCGGCAGGTGCTTGCGGTCGGCCACGCGGATGAAGGGGGCGGCGACCTTGGTGTGGTCCAGGTTGAAGGACTCCACGTTCATGCGCGGGCCGTCGGTATCCGTGTAGGACTCGTTGTGCGGGGTGGGAACAGGGCTCTGCTGCGTCATGGCGTCAGCCTAGGGTCCGTCCCTTCCGCCTCGCGAGTGTGCACCTATGCTGCCGTGTGTGCACCTGGGGACTACTCATTGGGGTGCACAGGTGCACACTCGCGGACTGGAGGAGAGCACATGGAGACGCAACAGCCTGTGGCGAGGATCGTCGTCGGCCCAGCCTCGGCCCCTGCCCTCGTCCTCCTGCACGGCATCACTGGCTCGGCCGTCTCCCAGAGCGAGGCGATCAGCCACTGGGCGCGCGCCGGCTACCGCGTCATCGCGCTGGATGCCCGCGGGCACGGGCTGTCCCCGCGCTGGAGCCCGGAGCAGCTGGCGCGCGCGGGCGAGGTCCTGGTTGACGACGTCGTTGCCGCCCTGTCTGAGATCGAGGCTGAGCGCTCGGCCCGGCTAGCAGCAGCCCTGCCGGCGCCGGCTGTCCCGCCCGTCCTCATCGGGCACTCGATGGGAGGGGCGACGGCGATGGTCGTGGCCGCCCGTCACCCCGAGCTGGTCGCGGGTGCGGTGCTGTGCGACCCTGCCCGCTATGGCCAGCGCAGTCCAGCCGAGCTGCTGGCACGAGGGGCGGCGCGGCGTCGTGCGCTGGAGAGCGAGCTGGCCGACCTGCCGGCGGCCCTGAGCCGGTCCCTCGCCTCGGACTCGGTGCCGCACGCCGAGGCCGCGGCGGGAGTGTGGGCCAGCCAGCATATGGACCCCGCGCTGCTGGGTACCGGGGTCGTGGCTCCCGAGGTGCCCTGGCTGGAGGCCATGGCGGAGCTGAGGGTGCCCACCCTCCTCGTCACCGGGGACCGCCCTGGAGCAGCACGCGTGGGCGCGCAGGGCCTGGCGGCGGTGGAGGCGCTCGGGCATGCCAACGTGACGACGGCGCTCGTGCCGGGCGCCGGGCATGACGTGCGCCGGAGCCGGCCGGAGGGCTTCTATGCCGCCGTCGACCCCTGGCTCGCCCAGGTCCTGCCCGCCTGAGGCCCGCCCGTCTGGGGCCTGCCCGTCTGAACCGTGGTTTCACATACGGAACCGGGGGCTACCCCGGCCCTAGACCACGGTCCAGCACAGAAAACCCCGGTCTTGAGGGAGGGGGCGAGGGGCTGGAGAGGGCGAGGGAGTGGACAAGGCCGTGCCGGGGGGTCGGAGCGAGCCGCAAGTCCCAGGCGAGAACGTGACCTACTGCATACAATCGCGGCGGTTCCGGCAAGGAAGCTGGAACGTCCCCGTTCCCGCGCCCCCTGAGCGGCGCCCCCCAGGAGGAGCTATGCCGAGGTCTTCCGCTCGCTCGACCCGTACCAGTCCCACACGCTCTCTGGCTCCTGCACGGGCGGTCAAGGGCAAGGGAGCGGGGCTGTCCACCAAGCAGCTCATCGGCCTCGTCCTGGGTGCGATCGTCTTCATCGCCCCCTTCCTCATCGACGTGCCCGACCTGGACCCGCTGGGCGAGCGGATGCTCTCCATCTTCCTGCTGGCGATCGTCCTGTGGGTCACCGAGGCGATCCCGCTGGTGGCCACGGCCGTCCTGGTCATCGCCCTGGAGGTGCTCCTCGTCTCGGACCAGGCCCTCCTGGCGGTGCCTGAGGACGCAGCGAAGTACTCCTCCTTCCTTGGGGCGCTGGCCAACCCCGTCATCATCCTGTTTCTGGGCGGTTTCCTCATTGCCGACGGCGCAGAGAAGTACCACCTGGACAAGAACCTCGCCGCCGTCCTCATCCGGCCCTTCACCGGCTCGGCCCGCAGGACGGTCCTGGGCCTGATGATCATCACGGCCTTGCTGAGCATGTTCATGTCCAACACGGCCACCACGGCGACCATGTTCGCCGTCGTCATCCCCGTGCTCGGCGCGCTGCCCGCCGGCAGGCCACGCGCCGGCCTGGCCCTGTCCATCCCGGTGGCCGCCAACGTAGGAGGCATCGGCACGCCGGTGGGCACCCCGCCCAACGCCATCGCGCTGGGGGCGCTGGCTGAGCAGGGCTACCACATCTCCTTCGGCTCCTGGATGGTCATGGCGATCCCGCTCATGCTCGTCATCCTCTTCGGGGCCTGGCTCCTCATCGCCGTCATGTTCATCCCTGCCGGGCTCGGCATTGAGCTGGAGATGAAGGCCAACTGGCACACCGACCGCAAGGCCGTGACCTTCTACGTCATCGCCGCCTGCACGATCCTGCTGTGGATGACCGAGGCCCTGCACGGCATGAGCGCCAACGTGGTGGGATTCCTGGCCGTGGTGGCCCTGTTGGTGACCAAGGTGATGGGCGGGGAGGACCTGGGCAAGCTGTCCTGGCCGGTGCTGTGGCTGGTGGCCGGCGGTATCGCGCTGGGCGACGGCGTGGGCAAGACCGGTCTGGACGCCTGGATCCTGGGACTGTTCGACTGGAACTCCATGCCGGCGGTGGTCGTCATCATCGTCATGGGCGTGCTCGGGCTGGCGATGTCCAACGTCATCAGCCACTCGGCTGCCTCCAACCTCCTCATCCCCCTGGCCATGGGGCTGGCCACCGGCATTGACGGGCTGGACCCGGTCACGATCGCCGTCATCCTGGCGCTGGCCTGCTCGCTGGGCATGAGCCTGCCGATCTCCACCCCGCCCAACGCCATCGCCTACGCCACCGGAGAGGTGATGACGGCGGATATGGCCAAGGTGGGCATCATCGTCGGCGTCGTGGGAACGGCCCTGCTCGTCCTGGTCATGCCGACCGTCTGGTCCGCCCTGGGGCTGCTGTGAGGCCCGCATGACCCTTCAGCCACCTGAGGTGCCCACGGCGCAGCCCGACGGCGTCAGCGAGGACGAGCAGCTCGTCGTCGCCGTCGTCTCCCCTGCCTCGCTGGGAAGCCAGGCCGCCCACGAGGTCGAGGCGGCCGTGCGCGGGGTGGCGCAGGTGGTGCGCGTGCGCTCGCTGGCTGAGCTCTTCGCGCGTGCCAACCCGCAGCACGCCGAGCCCCTGGACACGGTGGCCCTCATCATCGCCACGGACGAGGTGGGCAGCCTGGACGACGTCGCGGCCGCCGTCGACCACTACCCAGCCGTGGCCTCGGCCAGGCTCGTCCTGCTGACAGAACGCCTGGAGCTGACGGACGTGGGGCGCGCGATTGACGAGGACCTTGTCCAAGAGGTCGTCGCCGTGCCGTGGACGCCAGGGGCGATCGGCGGGCGCGCTGCCGCCCAGATCCGCCGTTGGATGCGTGACCACCGCCCGGATGACCCGCGCCGGGCTCAGCTGGGCCCGGATGATGATGAACCGGCCTCATTACGCTCGCCCATGCTGGAGGCGCTGGGGCAGTCCACTGACCGTCTCACCATGGCCTTTATCGCGGCCTGCGAGAAGGTGCTCGGGCCGCGCCCGCGCCTCCACCTCGAACCAGGCGTGCGCCTGACGCACCAGGGCCAGCCGGTCGACGGCGTCTACATCGTCGTCTCCGGGGCGGTGGCCCTGACCCGGCACACCCGGGTTGGTGAGGTGACGCTGCACCACGCCACGACCGGCCGCATCGTCGGCCTGGTCTCGCTGGCCTCCCACGGGCGCGCCTTTGTCACGGCGACGACGACCACCGACGTCGAGCTCATCTTGCTGTCCATCGAGCAGCTGGACCGGGCGCTGCGTGAGAACCCTGCCACCGAGCAGAACCTGGCCGCTCTCATCATCTCCTCCCTGACCAAGCGCCTGTCACGCTCGGAAATCCTGCAGGTGGAGAAGATCGAGCTGGCCGCGGCTGTTGAGGCCGAGCGTGCGCAGACCGCGCAGGCGCTGGCTGCTCTGGAGCAGGCGCGCCTGGAGCTGCTGGCACAGGAACGCTTTGCCACCCTGGGAGAGCTGGCGGCAGGCGTGGCCCACGAGCTCAACAACCCGGTGGCGGCGCTGGAGCGCGCCAGTGACCACCTGCAGGAGGACCTGGCGGCGCTCATGTCCACCCATCCGGACGGGAAGTTCGTCGCCGAGACCGTCCAGGCCGCGCGCACGCGGCCGGCGTCCTCCACCCGGGCCGAGCGTGCTGCTCGCAGGAGCCTGGAGGCCGTGGTCGGTGACCATGACCTGGCCCGTCAGCTGGTGGTGCTGGGCATGGATGCGGACACGGACCCCGAGCAGGTCCGTGCGCTGGCCGCGCAGCCGGAGCGGCTGGAGGCGGCGTTGACCGCGGCCTCGATCGGCCGGCAGGGGCGCAACATGGCCCTGGCCACGGACCGGATCCGCGGTCTGGTCTCCTCGTTGTCGACCTATATGCGTCCCGAGGGGGAGATGGACCAGGACGTCGACGTGTGCGAGGTCCTGGAGGACTCCCTGCGGCTGACCGCCCACCGCCTGGGAGGGGTGGCTATCGAGCGGGACTACGAGAACGTGCCTGCCGTGGTCGGTCGGGCCGGTGAGCTGGCCCAGGTGTGGACGAATATCCTGTCCAATGCCGCCGACGCCCTGGCCAGCGCCGGCCTGCAGGCACGTGAGAGCGGGCAGCGCTTTGATCCCCACCTCCTCATCCGCGTGGAGGACGCCGGTAGCGGGCAGGTGCGAGTGGATGTGGAGGACAACGGCCCCGGCATCGCCCCCGACGTCCTGCCCCGGATCTTTGAGCCCCGGTTCACCACCCGCCACGGCCAGGTCCGCTTCGGGATGGGGCTGGGGATGGGGTTGGCCAAGAGCGTGGTCGACGCCCACGGCGGCACCATCACGGTGCGCTCGCAACCAGGCTCCACCTGCGTCAGCGTCGTCCTGCCCGCGGCGGCGAGCCCGTCAGGTCCTCACTCATCACACAGTCAGGAGATGTCATGAAGCTGGTCATCCTCGTCGTTGAGGACGAGCCCGAGGTTCGCGACGCCGTCGTTGGCGACCTCGCCCCCTTCGCCCAGGTTGCCCGGATCGAGCCTGCCGAGGACGTGGAGGACGCCTGGGAGGTGGTGGCTGAGGCCGAGGCCGACGGCGATGCCCTCGCCCTGGTCCTGGCCGACCACCGTCTGCCGGGCCGCTCGGGCGTGGACATGCTGGTAGAGATGAGCTCGGACGAGCGCACCGCGGCGGCTCGTAAGGTCCTGGTTACCGGTCAGGCGGACCAGGCGGACACGATCCGTGCGGTCAACGAGGCCGGCCTCGACCACTACGTCGCCAAGCCCTGGCAGGCCGAGGACCTGCAGGCGGTGGTACGTGAGCAGCTGACGGACTTCGTGCTGGAGGAGGGGCTCGATCCCCTGCCACACCTGCCGGCCCTGGACGGTGCGCGGGCGATGGGCGCGCTGCGCTGGGAGGGCGGCGCGCCGGTGTGAGGCCCGTGACCTGGGCTGGCCGCTGCGTCTAGCCGGCCCAGGGAGTGGGACGATAAGCGCCGTGGAGCTGGTGTGGTTTGGCGCAGGTCTCGCAGTCCTGACGGCGTTGACGATGGTGATCCACCGCTGGGCGGGCCTGGCCACGGGGTGGGCCCCGGCCGTGGCGGCCTTACGGGCGGTCGTCCAGCTCGCCGTCGTCGCCACTGTGCTGCACGGGGTGCTCACTGTGCCCTGGACCGTTCTGGCCTTCATCGCACTCATGCTGACGACGGCGTCGCTGACCTCCGGGCGACGGCTGCGGGAGCTGCCTGGTGGTCGCAGGGCGGCGGTCGTGGGGATCGCTGCTGGGGCGAGCGTGACCGTGCTGCTCGTGCTGGGACTGCATCTGGTGGCGTGGGAGACGCGCTACCTCGTCAGTGTGGCGGGCGTCATCATCGGCAACTCGATGAGCGCGGCCATCTTGGCTGGGCGGATGTTCCTGCGGTCAGTGCGTGAGCGGGCGGATGAGATCCAGGGGTGGATGGCGCTGGGAGCCCGTCCCTCGCAGGCCTATGCCGAGGTGGCGCGGACGGCGGTGCGCGAGACGTTGGTGCCGACGATCGACCAGACGGCCTCGACGGGGATGGTGACCTTGCCCGGTGCCTTCGTCGGGGCGCTGTTCGGGGGAGCCAGTCCCGTCCAGGCGGCGCAGTTCCAGCTGGTGGTGCTGATCGGCATCATGCTGACCCAGTCCATCACGGCGCTGACCGTGGCGCGCGCTGCCTCAGCCAGCCCGGTCATCCCGCTGGAGCCGTGGACGCAGACGCGAGCGACGGCGTCGGCAGGCGCCTCGACGACGCCGCGGTGACGGGAACGCGGCGTGGGGAGGGCGGCGCGCCGGTGTGACGGTGGTTCCTGCCGGTCACCGCGGGCGCGGCATGGGAGGATCGGGTACATGAGCGCTTCCCCTGCCGTTCCTCCACGTACCAGCCGCACCCAGGGCGAGACGATCGCGCTGACGGTCGCCCTCCTGGTGATCGGCGGAGCCGGCGTCTACTTCCTTCAAGACCTGCTGGGCCCCGCCTTCTTCGCTCTCACGCTCGTCATCACGGTCAGGCCGCTGGTGGCCTGGGCCTCGCGTCACCACGTGCCGCGTCCGGTATCAGCGGTGGCTGCGATCGTGATCGTCTACACCTTCGTCCTGGCGCTGTTCGCAGCCCTGGGCGTGGCAGTGGCCCAGCTGGTCGAGACTCTGCCCGGCTACTCCTCGAAGTTCGAGGCGATCTGGGAGGACGCAGAGGGCCTGCTCACCAAGCTGGGTGTGGACCAGTCCACGCTGTTCGACCAGGTCTCCTCCATGATCGATACCTCCCGGGTGGTCTCCCTGGCACAGGGGCTGCTGGGACAGCTGACCTCCTTCGGAAGCCTCTTGATGATCATGGCGCTGACCATCGTCTTCCTCATGTTCGACATGTCGCGTATCGAGGTGCGTGCTGAGGCCCTCCTGCGCCTGAAGCCCGAGATCTCGACGGCGCTGGCGGACTTTGCCCGCTCGGTGCGCTCCTACTGGCTGGTCTCGACTGTCTTCGGTCTCATCGTGGCGGTGCTCGACGTCATTGCGCTGGGCGTGCTGGGTGTGCCGATGGCGGTGACCTGGGGCGTGCTGTCCTTCATCACGAACTACATCCCCAATATCGGCTTCTTCGTGGGCCTCATCCCGCCGGCGCTGCTGGCCCTGGTGGACTCCGGACCGTGGACGGCGCTGTGGGTGATCGTGGCCTACGTGGTGCTGAACTTCGTGATCCAGACCCTCATCCAGCCTAAGTTCACGGGCGACGCCGTCGGCCTGAACACCACGACCACCTTCCTGTCCCTGATGTTCTGGTCCCAGGTCATTGGCGCACTGGGCACGATCCTGGCGGTGCCGCTGACGCTCTTCGTCAAGGCGATGCTCATTGACTCTGATCCGCGGGCGCGCTGGGTGAGCATCTTCTTGTCTGCGGGGGACAACCCAGTACCGGCGCCGGAGACCATGGACGTCCAGACCCTGGACAAGCTGGACCTGGACGGCGACGGCGTGGGCGAGGAAGACCCGAAGCACGGCCTCGAGGTTGTTGAGCAGGCGGAGGGTGAGCGGTAGCGCGTGGCCACGCTTGGCGCTCAGGGGGAAGTCGGCTATAACGTGGCGCAGAGCCCTGTCCGTCATCGCTGGCTGCCGTTCCGCCTAGCATGAGGACGCTCCCCGTGGCGGGGGACCAGCTGTGGAAGGACCGATCCTGATGTCTGCTCGCACTGATGCTGCCCAGCTGCGCCTCATGGTGCGTATCGCCAGGATGTACCACGAGCTGGGGATGAGGCAGACCGATATCGCCTCCGAGCTCCATGTCTCGCAGCCTCGCGTGTCCCGCCTGCTCAAGCGCGCTGTTGCCGAGGGTGTTGTACGCACCGTTGTCACGGCGCCGGAGGGGACCTACACGGTGCTGGAAGAGGCCGTGGAGGAGCGCTACGGACTGGCCGAGTGCATCGTCGTCGACTCCGGTGAGGGGGAGGCGGAGGTTGGTGCTTCCCTGGCCTCGGCGGCGGCGACCTACCTGGAGACCACCTTGACGGGTGGGGACGTGATCGGCCTGTCCTCCTGGAGTGCGACCTGGCTGGCGGCGGTGGAGCAGCTCGCAGCCTTCCGCGTGCCAGTGGCCTCCCAGGTGGTTCAGCTCTTCGGCGGCGTGGGCCACCCCAAGGTCCAGGTCAAGGCCACCCGGCTGATCGACCTCCTGGCGCGTGACACCGGTGCCGAGGCGGTCTTCTTTCCCTCCCCTGCGATCCTTGGGTCGTCCTCGGCCGCGGAGCAGCTGGCTGACGATCCGGCCGTCCAGCGGGTCATGGAGCTGCTTCCGCAGGTGACGATCGCGCTGGTGGGGATCGGCAGCCTGGAGCCCTCGCCACTGCTGCGCGAGTCGGGCAATATGACGACGGCGCAGGACACTGACGAGCTGGGCGCGGCCGGTGCGGTGGGGGACGTGTGCCTGCGCTTCTTCGACGCTGAGGGCCATGTGGTGCACTCCGACTACGACCGTCGGCTCGTGGGGGCCGACGCTGACCAGATCCGGGCGATCCCGCGCCGTGTGGCGGCGGCGGGCGGCGAGCGCAAGCACGCTGCGATCCGGGGCGCGCTCCTGGGCGGCTGGGTCAACGTCCTCATCACGGACGTCCACACGGCCCGCAGCCTGCTGGAGGGGTGAGGGCACTGGCCGGGGCGAGGGGGCGCCGTCGGGCGAGCATGATGGATGTGGGCCGCCGCGCCGGCGTGTCCGCGCAGACGGTCTCGCGCTACTTCAATGACGGCTACGTCTCCGAGCAGGCCAGGGCCCGGATCGAGGAGGCGGTGCGGACGCTGGGTTACGTGCCCAACCGGCTGCCGGTCCAGCTGCGTCGTGATCGCACGGACTCCATCGGCGTGTGCCTGTTCGGGCCGCTCAACTACGGAAACTCCTCAATCATGACCGGGATCTACCGGGTGGCGCGCGAACTGGGGCAGCGTGTGCTCATGTCCCATATGGAGCCTGACCCGCAGGGCAGCACCGCGTTGTGGGACGAGGCGGTGGCCGAGATTGACGCCATGATCGCCAACCGGGTGGACGCCGTGGTGGTCGCCTCGCCGTACGAGGGCCTGATGCGCATGGTCGACCATGTGGGAGGCCTGGTGCCCGTGGTGGTACTCAGCGAGTTCACGGACTCTGAACGCGATCCGGTGGGGTCATACTCTTACGGCTTCTCTCTGCGCCTGGTGGAGCACCTCATCGCTCTGGGGCACACGAGGATTCTTCATGTCGCGGGACCGAGTGACCGCATCCAGGCCAGGGGGCGGCGTCGTGCCTACGAGACCGCTCTGAAGGAGGCGGGGCTCGAGCCGCTGCCGGTCGTTGAGTGCGAGGAATGGGACGCGGTCTCGGCGGCCAGGGTGGCTGAGACTGTGGACCCGAGCTCCTTCACGGCGGTCTTTGCGGGCAATGACGATCTGGCGCTCGGCTTCATGAGTGTGATGCGCGCTCGGGGCGTGGTGGCACCGCGCGACTACGTCATCGCTGGCTTCGACGACCGCCCCCAGGCGCGTTTCTTTGAGCCGCCGTTGACGACGGCGCATATCGACTTCGAGAAGATCGGCGAGACGGCGATCCGCACTGCTGTCACCCGTGCTGCTGGTGAACCTGCCTCGACGGGGCAGTGGCTCGTTCCTGGCGAGATCATGCTGCGGGAGTCGACGGAGGGTTTCTGAACCCCGCTACAGGGGGTGTTGGTCAACTGGTGCTTGTGCACGGTCGGATGTGTGCGTTACGCTTAACACGTCCTCATTCAGGGTGGAATGATTATCCGTTCGGAGGTCCAATGGTGGACAGTGTTAAGACGTGGCGGCTCGGATCTGCTCCGTGGGCTGGGATCGAGAAGACGGTGGCTCGTGCCCGCGTCATCATCGACAACGACTTCTCCGGCGATCCCGATGACTTCTATCAGCTGGTGCACCACCTGCTCAGCCCTACCGTGGAGATCCCCTTCATCGTTGCCTCTCACCTGCGCCCGGGTGACCCCATGGATCCCAGTGACCACACGGCGACCAACGCCGAGCGCCTGGCCAATGAGGTCTGCGAGGTCATGGGCCTTGAGCACGAGGGGCTTGTGGTGCGTGGTTCGGAGGTGCCGCTTTCGGACCGGGCGACCGCTGCTCCCTCGGCCGCTGTCGAGCGGATTATCGCCGAGGCGATGCGCGAGGACACTGACCTCCCGCTCTACTACGCCGCAGGGGGTGGGCTGACGGACTTGGCTTCGGCCTACCTGATTGAGCCGCGTATTGCGCAGCGGCTGACCCTCGTGTGGATCGGCGGTGCTGAGCATCCGGGCACCGTCAGCGCTCCTCCGCAGATCGAGGACGCCCCGGAGTATAACCTGCGGATTGACGTTGCCGCAGCGCAGGTTCTCTTCGATGCTCCCGATCTGGCGATCTGGCAGTTCACTCGGGACATCTACCGTCAGTGCCTCATCTCGGACGCGGAGATGCGGCTGCGCGTGCGCAGCGCCGGAGCCGTCGGGCGTTACCTCTACGACTCGATCGTGGACGTGCGTGCGCGCATGGCTGAGCACGGCTTGCTGGCGGCTGAGACCTACGTGATCGGCGACCAGCCGCTCGTCCTCGCCACCGCACTGATGTCTCAGTTCCAGCCGGATACGTCCTCGTCCTTCCATGAGGTGCGTCCCTGCCCCTCCATTGCTGGGGACGGCTCCTACATCCACCGGCCCGATGGGCGTCCGATCCGGGTCTACCGCCAGGTTGACACCCGGCTCATGTTCGAGGACCTCTACTCCAAGCTGTCGGAGTTCGCTGCCTGGCAGCGTTCGTGATCCTCGTCCGGCCACCGGCGAGTGCACGCCGGTGGCCGCAGGCCCGCTCGGGCGGGCGCCTTCCCCTGTCCTGACCCATGTTTTCCCCCCACGGCAAGGAAGCCGTGCCCAACTAGAACGGAGACTCCTATGAAGATGACACGCCGCCACGCCCTCGGCCTCGGCTCCGCAGCGCTCGCCGCCGGCATCCTGTCTGCCTGCGGCCGCCAGGGAGGAGGCGCCTCCAGTGGTGACACCAAGGCTCTGACTGTGTGGGTTGGTGCGCTCCAGGACTCCCAGAAGAGCGACTTTGACCGTCTCATCAAGGCCTTCCAGGACGCCAACGAGGGCTACACGGTCTCCTACCAGACCCACTCCACTGATGACCTCAAGGAGGCCATGCGTCAGGTCTCCGGTACCAACGCGGGGCCGGATATCTACTGGTACTGGGAGGGGCCGGGTCTGGGTGGCGAGCTTGTTGACGCAAAGATGAGCCTGGACCTCACCGACTACTACAAGCAGTACGGCTGGGAGGAGCGCTTCACCTCTGCGTCCCTGGCGGGCATCACCCAGTACGGCGGTTACAACGGTGTGCCGTGGACCCTTCAGGCCCAGGCGCTCTACTACAACAAGACCCTCTTCGCCCAGGCCGGCATCACCTCGGAGCCCACGACCTATGAGGAGCTCGTCGAGGCCTGCGACAAGCTGGTGGCCGCCGGCATCACACCGATCGAGTTCGGTGGCACGGTGAACTGGCACGTCATGCGACTGCTCGACTCCCTCATTGAGAAGTACTGCGGTGCCGACGTCGCGACGACGCTGGTCACGGACAAGAAGGGCTGGGACACCGAGGCCGGCGTCACCGAGGCCTTCACCGAGCTCAAGCGCTGGGCGGACACCTACTTCAATGAGGGCTACATGTCCATCTCCAACGATGACTCTAGCCTCCTGTTCTGGGGTGGCAAGGCCGCTATGGCCCTGGAGGGGACCTGGTTCGACGCCCAGATTGTTGACCATGACATGGACCCGGCCGAGGTTGGTATCTTCCCCTTCCCCACCGCCACCGGCCGCCTCTATGGCTTCGGTGAGGGCTTCTACGTCAATGCCAACACCACGAAGGCTGACGCGGCTGCGAAGTTCCTCGACTTCATCACGGCACCGGAGCAGATGAAGGCCAGCGGTGGCACCTGGGCGGCAATCAGCGTCAACAAGGACGTGCCGGTCGGTGACGCCAACCCGCTCGACGCCCTGTGGGAGCCGATCATGTCCTCGGCTACCCAGATGTACAACAACTTCGACCAGGCCCTGTCCCTCAATGAGACCACGGAGTACTGGCGCATCCAGAACGCCGTCCTTATCGGCGAGATGACGCCGGAGGAGGCCGGTCCGGCCATGCAGAAGTTCATCGACGCCAACGCCTGACAGTCAGCGGGGGAGGAGGACGTCGTCCTCCTCCCCCAGCGCTGCCCTTCATGAGCGAAAGGTCTGCTATGGCAACAGCTGATGTCAGCACACTGGCGCCGCGCAAGGCACGCGCGCGGTCTGAGCACCGTGTCCTGCGCTCCCTTCCCTACCTGGCTCCTGCGGTCCTCCTCTACGGCATCTTCCTCATCTACCCGATGCTGGACTCGGTGCGCCTGTCCTTCTTCTCCTGGTCCGGCTACGCCGCGGACCCCCAGGAGTTCGTGGGTCTGAAGAACTACCGCTACCTCCTGACCCAGGACACGGTCTTCTGGACCGCGCTGAAGAACTCCATGATCTGGGTGGTGCTGTCCATTGCCATCCCCATGGTCCTGTCCCTGCTCATGGCACTGGCTCTCAACCAGCGCATTTGGGGACGCAACGTCTTCCGCTCGATCTTCTATATCCCCAGCGTCTTCGCCTCCATCACGGTGGCGGCCATCTGGCGCTGGATCTACAACCCGACCCTCGGTGTCATCAACCAGGTCCTCGATGCGATCGGGCTCGGCTCCTTCACCCACGAGTGGCTGGGGGACCCCAAGACGGCGCTGTACTCAATCTTCATCGCCTCGATCTGGCAAGGCGTGGGATTCAACCTCGTCCTCTTCCTCGCCGGCCTGCAGGCAGTACCTGCTGAGCTGGTGGACGCGGCCAAGGTGGACGGGGCTGGGCGCTGGCAGGTCTTCCGCAACGTGACCTGGCCAGCGCTGCGCCCGACGACGACGGTGGTCATCATCCTGACCATCATCAACTCTCTCAAGGTCTACGACCTCGTCGTCGGCATGACCGGAGGAGGGCCGGCCCAGTCCAGCCAGGTGCTGGCGCTGTGGTCCTACCAGCAGTCCTTCTCCAACCACAACTTTGGCGCTGGTGGCGCGGTAGCCACTGTGCTGCTCATTCTGTCTCTGTGCCTGGTGGTCCCCTACCTCGCATGGTCGATGAAGGGGGATGACTGAGATGGTGGCTCTTGCCTCAGCTGCTCCGACCGCGAGCCACAAGGCTCCGGTCAAGAACCGGCCGCAGCGGGACTGGGTGATTGTTGGGTTGTGGATCGCCCTGCTCATCACGGCGCTGTTCTGGCTCGTGCCCTTCTTCGTCATGGTGCTCACCTCCTTCAAGAGCCAGGGTGACCTCGCCAACGGCTCGACGCTGGGCCTGCCGGCCTCGTGGCTGTGGGAGAACTACGCCAGCGCCGCACAGACCGGCGACCTGTGGATCACTGGTACTAACTCACTGCTCGTGGCGGTCATCAAGGTTCCGCTCGGCCTCTTCCTCGCGGCGCTGGCTGCCTATGCGCTGGCGCGGATCCGGATGAAGCGGGCCAAGCTCATCGTGGCCTTCTTTGCCGTCGGCTCGATGGTGCCCATCCAGGTGGCCCTGGGCCCGATGTTCCAGCTCCTGCTCAAGGCAAACATGCTGGACACCTACATCGGCCTCATCATCCCGTACCTGGCCTTTGGCGTGCCCTATCAGATCTTCATGATGTACGGGTCGTTCCGGGCGATCCCGGACTCGGTCGAGGAGTCGGCCCGCCTGGACGGAGCCTCGACTTTCCGCATCTTCTGGCAGATCTGCCTTCCTCTCGTCAAGCCGACCCTGGCGGCGCTCTTCGTCCTTGACTTCGTGGCGACATGGAACGAGTACGCGATGGCGTCCACGATCCTGCAGTCCAACATGATGTCCACGATTCCGCTGGCGGTTCAGAACTTCTCCTCCCAGCACGGTACGGAGTACGGACCGCTCAACGCCTTCATCATCATGACGGCGATCCCGGTGCTCATCGTCTACCTGCTCTTCCAGCGATACTTTGTCTCCGGTGCCTTCACCGGCGCGGTGAAGGGCTGAGAAAGGACCTCATGATGACTGCCTCGCCCGCGCCCTACGTTCTGGCCCTGGATGAGGGGACCACCAATGCCAAGGCCTTCGCGGTCGCCCCGGACGGGACGATCCTGTCCGCCGGCTCGGCGCCGGTGCCCGTGGGCTATCCCCAGCCCGGATGGGTCGAGCAGGACGCCGAGGCGATCTGGGCGGCCCAGGCCCAGGCGATCCGTGACTGCCTGGCCGGAGTCGCGGGGATGCCGTCGGGCATCACGATCTCCAACCAGCGTGAGTCGGTGGTGTGCTGGGACGCGCAGACGGGCCAGGCCCTGGCGCCGGTGCTGGGCTGGCAGGACTCGCGCACCGCGGAGTTCTGTGACTGGCTGCGCTCGCCGGAGCGGGAGTTCGCCGTCGCTGAGACCACCGGCCTCAGCCTCGACCCGATGTTCTCCGCGCCCAAGATACGCTACCTGCTCGATCGCGTCTCGGCGGCGGGCCAGGCGGACCGCGCCCGCATTGGCACGGTGGACTCCTGGATCGTGGCGCGGCTGACCGGGCAGGACTCCTACGTCATCGAGGCTGGCAACGCCTCGCGCACGCTGCTGCTGGACCTGGCCACGTTGGACTGGTCAGAGCAGATGTGCGACCTCTTCGGCGTCGACCGCAGCGTGCTGCCGCGGGTGCTGGCCTCCAACGCGGACTTCGGCCGCACACGCGGACTCGACCTCCTGCCCGACGGCGTACCGATCGTGGGCGTGCTCGGTGACTCCCACGCCGCGCTCTTCGGGCACGGCTGCCGCTCTCCCCAGGAGGGCAAGGCCACCTACGGCACGGGATCGTCGGTCATGGTGCCCTCGGGCGTGGACCGCTCGGTGCGCCCCGGGGTCTCGACCACCCTGGCCTGGCTCACCGAAGAGCCGATGTACGGTCACGAGGGCAATATCGTCGCCTCGGGCACGGCGATGGACTGGACGGCGCGCCTGCTGGGCGTGGCCCCGGGGCGCGAGCTTGACGAGCTGGCTGCCACGGTCCCGGACAGCGGGGGCGTGACCCTGGTGCCGGCCTTCACGGGGCTTGGTGCGCCGTGGTGGGACCGTCAGGCCGTCGGCCTGGTCTCGGGCGTCACCGCGGGGACCGAGCGCGGTCACGTGGCGCGGGCGGCGCTGGAGGCGGTGACCCACCAGATCGCGGACGTCCTGGAGGCCCTGGGCAGTGAGGACCTGGAGGTTCTGCATGCCGACGGCGGGGCTACGGCCTCGCGCCTGCTCATGCAGTGCCAGGCGGACCTGCTGGGCCGCAGCGTCGTCGTCTCCTCCAACGCGGAGGTCTCGGCGCTGGGGGCGGCGCTCATGGGCTTCACCCGCCTGGGCTGGCCGCTGCCGGATCTGGAGTCCGACGGCGGGCGTCGCTACGAGCCGTTGATGGAGCCTGCCGCACGGGCGGCGGCTCGCTCGCAGTGGGGTAAGGCCCTGTCCCGCTCGCGGATGACCCCGGCCGGGTGAGCGCCGCGAGCCTTTTCTGACCCACGCGCCTCGCCGGGGCGCGATCCAGTCCGAGCCGCAGGCCTTGAGCCCTTGCGGACCGGCATCCCGGCGCATACCATCTGAGTGAATCAACGATCGGAGTTGAATAAACATGAGCAACGAACCAGTCTTCGGCGCAGGCCTGTGGAACTTCGCCACCTACGTGGACCGCTACGCCATCGACGGCTACGGCGAGCCGCGCTCCACCATCGAGCAGATCGAGCTGGCCGCCCAGGTCGGTGACATCTCCTACGTCGACCTCAACTTCCCCTGGACCGCCGGCCTGAGCACCCAGGACGTCAAGGAGGCGCTGGAGCGCACGGGCCTGAAGGCCATCGGCGTCACCCCGGACATCTACCTGCGCGAGCACCAGCTCGGCGCCTTCACCAACCCCGACCCGGCCAAGCGCGAGTCCGCCCGCGTCATCATGCAGGGCGCGGCCGACGCCGTGCGCGAGCTCGGCGCCCGCTACGTCAAGATCTGGCCCGGCCAGGACGGCTTCGACTACCCCTTCCAGGTCGACTACAAGGAGCTCAACCGCCTGGCGGTCGAGGGAATGCGGGATCTGGCCCAGGCCAACCCCGACCTCAAGTTCGTCATCGAGTACAAGCCGCGTGAGCCTCGCACCCACATGTTCTGGTCCTCGGCGGCCAAGACGGTCCTGGGCATCCAGGAGATGGGCGTGGACAACGTCGGTGTCCTGCTCGACTTCGGCCACGCCCTCTTCGGTGGGGAGTCCCCGGCCGAGTCCGCCCAGCTGCTCATTGACCACGGCCTGCTGTGGGGCATGGACGTCAATGACAACTACCGCGGCTGGGACGACGACATGGTCGTGGGCACCGTCCACATCACCGAGGTCTTCGAGTTCTTCTACACCTTGAAGAAGAACGGCTGGGAGGGTGTGTGGCAGCTCGACCAGTTCCCCTTCCGCGAGGACGTCGTCGACAACGCCCGCACCTCCATCCGCTTCCTCAAGGCCCTGCACAAGGCCCTCGACCGCCTCGACGAGGAGGCCCTGGCCGACGCCCAGCGCCGTCAGGACCCGCTGGCCGCCCAGCGTGTGGTCCAGGACGCCCTGCTGACCTGCATGGCCTGAGCGCCTGCGCACCCGAGGAGCTGACATGACCGTCACGGTCGATCTACCCGTCATCGGACGCACGCGTCCTGGCGCCAGCCGCGAGGAAGTGGTGGCCCACTTGAAGGAGGCGGCGCGCCGCATCCGGATGAAGGACCTGGCTACCGTCATGCGGGCGGGTCAGGGACACATCGGTGGGGAGTTCTCCATCATCGACGTGCTGACCACCCTGTACCTGCACACTGCCAACGTCACTGCGGACAATCTCGACGACCCGGACCACGATCGTGTGGTCCTGTCCAAGGGACACGCGGCCAACGCCCTGTACACCGTCTTCGCCGCTGCTGGCCTGCTGGACCCGGCCGAGCTGGACACCTTCGTCCAGCCCGACTCCCGGCTCAACGGCCACCCCGCGCGCACGAAGGTGCGTGGCGTTGAGGCTAATACCGGTCCGCTCGGTCACGGTCTGCCCATCGGCGTCGGCGACGCCATTGCCGCCAAGATCGACGGCTCGCCCCGGCGCGTCTTCGTCCTGACCGGCGACGGCGAGCTGCAGGAAGGCTCGAACTGGGAGGCGCTCATGGCAGCGGCCCAGTTCAAGCTGGACAACCTCGTGGTCGTGGCGGACCGCAACCACCTCCAGCAGGGGGCGACGACGGAGGACACCAACGACCTGACTCCGCTGGATGAGAAGGCGCGTGCCTTCGGCGCCCACGTGGTCGACGTCGACGCCCACGACTTCGACCAGCTCCTCGACGCCTTTGAGGCTGCTCCGGTCGAGGCTGGCAAGCCGACCTTCGTCATCGCCCACTCCCACAAGGGGCACCCGATCTCCTTCATGAGTGACAACGTGCCGTGGCACCACAAGCTGCCCAGCCCCGAGCAGGCCGAGGCGGCGCTAGCAGAGCTGGAGGCCCTCAAGTGAGCGAGAACCTGTACGACTGCCGCAAGGCTTACGCCCAGACGCTGGCGGACATCGCCCGCCAGGACGACCGTCTCGTCGTCGTCGTCAACGACTCGGTGGGCTCGTCTAACCTCGGCGGCTTCCGCGACGAGTTCCCCACCCGCCTCATCAACGTCGGCATTGCCGAGCAGAACCAGGTGGGTGTGGCAGCGGGCCTGGAGAACGGCGGGAAGATCCCTGTGGTCTCCTGCGCCGGGTCCTTCCTCTCCGCCCGTGCGACCGAGCAGGTCAAGATCGACGCCGGCTACTCCCACCGCCACATGCTGCTGTGCGCCCAGTCCCCGGGACTGGCCTACGGCGCACTCGGCTCGACCCACCACAGCGCCGAGGACGTCACCATCATGCGGTCCTTCCCCGGCATGACCGTGATCGTCCCGGCTGACCCGGCCGAGACCGAGGGTGCGATCCGCTGGGCCTACTCCGAGCTGGACGGCCCCGCCTACATCCGTATCTCGCGGATGAAGGTGCCTGCCATCCACGGTGAGGACTACGCCTTCACCCCCAAGGCCACGGTGCTGCGCGAGGGTGAGGACCTGACGATCATCGCCAACGGCGTGACCGTGCACCGGGCGCTGGAGGCGGCTGACCGCCTGGAGGCCAAGGGTGTGCACGCCCGGCTGCTGTCCATGCCTGTGGTCAAGCCTCTGGACGAGGAGGCTGTGCTGGCTGCCGCTCGTGAGACCGGCCGGATCATCACGGTCGAGGAGGGCACGGTCAACGGTGGTCTGGGCGGCGCCGTCGCCGAGCTGACCAGCGAGAAGTGCCCGGTGCCGGTCAAGCGGATCGGTGTACCGGACCAGTGGGCCCCCACGGGCTCCGAGGCCTGGCTCATGGACCACTGGGGCATCAGCGCCGACGGCATCGTCGCTGCTGCCCATGAGCTGAGGTCCTGACGCCGAAGACTTGGTCTGGCTGGGCCGGCTGGCTGGGCTGGGTGGCTTGGCCAAGACGACGAGGGCGCCTCGCACCACGTGTGCGGGGCGCCCTCGCATCGTGGGGGCGGAGGGACGTGGGGATGGCCGGTCAGGCCTGGGACGGCGGGTTGGCTCAGATCGTCGGCCCCTGCCTTCGTCGGTTGAGGCCCTGGACCGTCGGTTCTGACGTTGATCGCCTCCGCGCTCCCCCTACCTCCGTCGCTTTAGGTTGGGAACAGTCGGTTTGGTTGTGGCGGGGATGGGGATCGACTGTTAAAGGCCTCAAGCGACGGGTGCAGGCGGATTGGTGGATCCGGCCAGGTGGGTGTGGCGGGTTGAGGGCCTAAGGCGACGGATTGGCGGAGCCGGCGGGGCGGGGTCAGGTGGACCGAGGGGCGCGAGCCTCCTCGATCTCAGTCCTCAGCCGGGTCGCGCAGCAGGGCCGTGAACCAGTCGATGTGCTCCTGAGCCAGCTCTGCGGCGACGTCGAGCGCCTCACCATCAACGTTGGCCTCCACGTGGGCGGGGGCGTCAATGACGAGCACCTGGCGTCCCTCGGCGGCGTAGGCGGGCCAGGAGGGGACTGAGGAGCCAAGGATCTTGTTGTCCGGGCACCCGGTGCGCACGAAGGCCGCCCAGGTCGAGCGCAGGAGGCGCGAGACCTCGTGAGCCGCAGGCGTATCCCCATTGAGCCCCGTGGCGGTCTCGATGTTGCCGAAGGTCAGGGCGACGTCGAGCTCGTGGGGCGACATGAGGATCCCGTCCTCTGCCGGGGTCCTCAACGCGTTGCGGTAGCGCCAGGTCGGCGCCGAGGCTCCACGTGTCCGACGCAGGCAGGCTGCGTGGGCGGGGCCTGCGAACCACCCGTCCGAGGAGAGCTGCACCGCCAGCTCGTAGCCGTCCAGCTCGCCCATCCGGGCGCGGACGCCAGCAAGCAGCCGGCCAGCCACCTCGTGTCCCACGGCGGACGCCAGGCGTGCAGCGACGCCGTCGGCCCCTGCGGCGAGCAGGTCCTCGCGGCTACGGGAGAGGAACAAGGCAGCCTCGGTGTCCATGTCGCCGATGATGAGTGGCTTGTCCCCGGACAGGGCCACGGCCTGGTCGTCGAAAGGCTGGAAGGGCAAGGTCACGCCGTCGCGAACCGGCCCGAAAACGGTCGGACCGGCGGAGGTATCCCGGTAGGCGCGCATGAGCTCGGCCAGGTCAGTGGTGGCCAGGCGCTCGGGCTCGTCGCGATCCAGCCCCAGGCGCGTGAGCAGCGAGTCGCGTACGGCGAGTGCCTCGTCGGGCTCGGCCACGCGCGTCGTCGTGCCGGACTGCAGGATCGCCGCACGGAAGAGCGGCTGAGCCGCCGGCATCGCCAGCAGCACGGAGATCTTCATGGCGCCACCGGACTGGCCGGCGAGCGTGACCTGCTGCGGGTCTCCTCCGAAGGCGGCGATGTTGTCCCGGACCCACTCCAGGGCGGCGATGATGTCGAGCTGGCCGACGTTGCCGCTGGAGGCGTAGGGGGAGTCCGGGAAGACGACCGGGTCGACGACCTGGGTGTAGCCCAGCACGCCGAGGCGGTGGTTGAAGGAGACGACGACGAGGTCCTGCTCGGCAGCGATCCGAGCGCCGTTGGTGGAGGGTGAGGAACCGGAGTTGTCCGAGTAGCCCCCAGAGTGGACCCACATGAGAACCGGTCGTGAGGGTGCCGGGTCCCCGGCAGCGGCAGCCTGCGCCGCCGTGCCGGGGGTTCAGACGTTGATCGTCAGGCAGTCTTCGGACTCAGGGAGGTTGTCCGTCAGCCCCATCATCTGCAGCCATGGATTGGCGGCGCGGTCCACGCTGCGGTCCGGGTGGTCCTGCGCACAGGTCGGTCCGAACTCAAAGGCGTTGACGACGTCGTTCCACGGCGTCGGAGGCTGGGGCGGAAGGAAGCGGTAGGCCGAGGTGTCCGCGCCGTAGCGCATGCCCTTGAAGGAGACGACGCCCTCAGCCTCGATCCGGCCGCGGACGGGTCCGTAGCTCGTCGTGACGATTGTGGAGTTGTATACCGGGACGCCTCAGCCTTCCTGCCACTGGCTGAAGGCCTCGAAGGAGGCGAACATGTCCGCGAACAGCATGGTGTTGTCCACCTGCGTGTAGCGGCGCATGGGCCGAGTGCCCTCGGGGTAGCGGTACGTGCCGTCCTCAGCCAGCGCCACTCGGGGGATGACGTCATAGGCCGAGGAGGCGGCGTCCGGCTCGAAGGTGGTCTGGAGGCTGGATAGAAGCACCAGCGGCTGGTCGCCGAGCACGTAGGTGGCCCCGGCATGACCTGCGAAGGGCAGAATCATGCGTTGGACCTCCTCGAGCTGGGACAGCAGGAAGGCGCCCAGCCTGCCGGCCCGCTGGCAGCCGCGGCGGATGACGGACATCGGCACCAGGCTGGAGCGGTAGACGTTGCGCGGCATCTGCCACACGCGGGCGTCGGTGTCATTGAAGACGTACATAGCGGCAGGTACGTCCAGCGCCATGTTGTACTCCAGCGTGCTCGCGCCGGCCGGCACGTAGGCCAGGCCCGCGTGCTCGGACCCGCCGATCCAGATGAGCGTGAGACGGTCGGCGATTGCCGGCTCGGCCTTGTAGGCGCGAGCGACGTCGCCCAAGGATCCGCCGGCCACGAGGTAGAGCGGCCGGTCGTCCTCACGCATGGCCTCCTCGACGATGAAGCGCGAGGCCGCCGTCGGCCCGTCGTGATCGGCGAAGCCGCGGTCGTCGCCCTCGTAGAAATTGACCCCGTCCACGCCCATGAGCTCAAGCAGGTGCTCGACCTTCTCGCGCCCGGCCTGGATCGAGTGGCCGGTACGGTTCCAGCCGTCGTCCTCACGCAGGCGGGAGACGACGACGCCGCACACCTGCGTCCCCTCCACCAGCAGGTGGTGGGCGAGCTGGAAGAGGTCGTCCGGGTCCCCGGCGAAGTCGTTGTCGATGATGACCCGGGTGCGGCCCGGCACGCCCGCGAGCGGGTGGTCCTGGCCGAGCCACGGCGTCGTGCCGTAGGTCCAGCGTGCTGCTGTCATGGTGTGTCAGCCTTTCCCTCCGGTGCCTGGCGGCGCCGTCGTCACTTGATCTTGCGCACCGGGATGATGGCGAGGGCGGCGATGACCACGGAGACGACGCTCATGATGAACAGGGCGTCGTAGCCGGCAGTGATGGCCACGACCTGGCCAGCCACCACCGGGGCAAGCATCTGACCGATGTTGGTGGCCACGTTGGCCACGCCAAGGTCGCGGCCCGCGGCCTCAGGGTCGGGCAGGACGTCAATGAACAGGGCGGTGTCCACGGCCATGTACATGCCGTAGGCAGCAGCCATGCCGATGTAGAAGACGTAGAAGATCGGCAGGCTCGGGAAGAGCAGCGGCAGGGCCATGAGGGCCGCGATGACGATCGAGGAGCCGATGACGAAGGGCTTGCGGCGACCCACCTTGTCCGACCAGCGGCCGGCCACGAGCATCATGAGCAGCTGGCCGGGCAGAGCGGCCGAGGACAGCGTGGCGAAGGTCGTGTTGGCCTCAGAGGCAGACAGGGCCGGCTGAAGGTGGGACTGGAGGATGTAGAGGACGAAGTTCGAGATGGCGGTGTAGCCGAAGAACATGAAGAAGCGGGCGATCCAGGTCCAGCGGAAGTCGTGGTCGCGCAGCGGGATGGTGTAGCCCTTGAAGAAGGAGATCCAGTCGAACTTCTCCACCTCCAGGTCCTTGGAGGAGCGGTCCTTGGCAAAGGTAACGAACAGGAGCGCACCGATGACCACGCCCAGGGCGAAGACGAAGTAGGTGTCCAGGCCAAGAGTGTTGAACAGGATGCCGGCGATGATGCTGCCGCCGGTGAAGCCCAGCATCATGCCGATGCCGGACAGGCCGGAGACCAGGCCCACTTTGTCCTGGGGGACGCGGTCCGCCACGGTGGTGGACAGCGGGGCCTGCATGATGTTGAGGGAGACCTGACCCACGGTCCAGAAGAGCGTGAGCATCGCGATGGTCGAGGAGTAGCGCAGGCCGACCATGAAGACCGCTCCGCCGATGGCGCCCATGACGATCCACATAGCGCGGCGGCCGAACTTCGAGCGCCACCGGTCAGAGATGACGCCGATGACGGGCTGGGCGAAGAGGGTGAACAGCGAGCCGATCGACATCATGAGGGAGATCGACTTGGCTCGGGCGCCCTCGTACTGAGCCAGGAGGTCCAGCAGGTGCTGCTCCTCGCCGGTGGCAGTCGCGGTCCCGGCGTCCACAGCCTGGCGCAGCTGGGTGAGCTGCTGGACGTCGTTGACGGACTGGACGGTGGTGCCGTCGAAGTAGTGCTGGAACTCGATGGTCTGGACCGAGTTCGGCAGGAGGATGCCGGCCATCGCCGCGTAGCAGGCGAAGAGGAAGAGGGAGGAGATGATGAAGGAGATGACGTACTGGATAAAGGGGCGTCCACCCAGGTACTTGGCGGAGGTGCCAGGACGAGTCGGCTCTTCCAGCCGGGGATCTGCTGCGGCGGTGCTAGCCATGAGGCCTCCTTTGGCCGTGCGGGCGGATTAACCGTCCGGTCATTTTTATTCGACAACGATTGAAGCAGCTTTGTGAGCGTTCGTCAATGACCGCTGGGCGAGGGCATTCCAGGATGGTTCGTGCATTCGGTCACAGTGTTGGTTGTTGGGCGCCGAAGGGTCCATGGTGGCAGGCAACGCTGCCTGGGTGGCGCCGAGGTGGCGCCGAGGTGGCGCCGGGGTGGTGCTGCCGGGGTGATGTTGCCGGGGCCATCAGGTGCCGTCGTCCCGTCGCTTGAGGTCCTTAACCCGCTATGCCCACCTCACCGGTCCCATGAATCCGTCGGTTTAGGCCTTGGACCGTCGATCTCCGTGCTTGCCGCAACGGAAGCGACTGTTCCCGGCCTAAAGCGATGGCTCAGGTCTGCCGGCGCCTGATCGGTTTAGGCCTTGGACCGTCGATCTCCGTGCTTGCCGCAACCGAAGCGACTGTTCCCGGCCTAAACCGACGGGAGTGGGGGGAGAGTGGGGGAAGGTGTGGGTGGGAGGGAGGAGCGGGGGTGGGGGAGGAGTGGATGGGAGGCAGGGAGCGGGAGGGAGAGGGAGAGGGAGGACTGCAGGCGACTGACCGTGCCCTTTCACCCGCCCTTTCTTCCCTTCCCACCAGCACCACAAAGACGGGGCGGTGGCACGCCAGTGGTGCCACCGCCCCGAGGAGCGCAGGTCTCAGCGCTGGACTCGGGCGCCTCCGCCGGCCACCAGGCGCTCGACCTCAGCCTTGGTCGCCATGGTCGTGTCACCCGGAGTCGTCATGGCCATCGCGCCGTGGGCAGCGCCGTACTCGACGGCCTGAGCAGGTCCCCCAGCTCCATCAGGCCATAGATGAGGCCGGAAGCGAAGGAGTCGCCGCCTCCCACACGGTCCAGGATCTCCAGACCGGGGCGCTGGGTGGAGTGGACGAATCCGCCCTCGCGAGACCAGGCGATGGCCGCCCAGTCGTTGACGGTGGCGGTACGCACCTGACGCAGCGTCGTGGCGGCGACCTTGAAGTTCGTGAACTCGCTGGTCACCTGCTCGATCATCGCCTCGAAGGCGGAGGTGTCCAGCTTGGACAGGTTCGCGTCCACGCCCTCGACCTCGAAGCCGAGGGAGGCGGTGAAGTCCTCCTCGTTGCCGATCATGACGTCGACGTAGCGGGCCAGGGCACGGTTGACCTCCTGGGCACGCTCGATCCCACCGATCCCCTTCCACAGCGAGGGGCGGTAGTTCAGGTCGTAGGAGACGATCGTGCCGTGCTCGTGCGCGGCCTGCATGGCGGCCTGAGCCACCTCGGCGGCCTGCTCAGACAGCGCCGCGAAGATGCCTCCGGTGTGCAGCCAGCGCACACCCTGCCGACCGAAGAGGTCCTCCCAGTCCACGTCCTGCGGACGCAGCTGGGAGATCGCGGTGTGGCCGCGGTCCTAGACGCCGACGGCGCCGCGCACGCCGAAGCCGCGCTCGGTGAAGTTCAGGCCGTTGCGCACGCTGCGGCCGATGCCGTCATAGGAGGCCCAGTGGATCATCGGGGCCACGCCGCCGCCCAGGATGAGATTCTCGATGAGGTGGCCTACCTCGTTGTCAGCCAGTGCGGTGACCACACCGGCGCGCAGGCCGAAGCAGCGTGACAGCCCGCGCGCGACGTTGTACTCGCCGCCTCCTTCCCAGGCCTCGAAGCGGCGTGCGGTGCGCACGCGTCCCTCGCCGGGGTCCAGACGCAGCATGACCTCGCCGAGCGAGACGACGTCGTAACGGCACTCCTGGGCGGGGCGGACAGTGACGGGGGCGCTCATCGGCCACACTCCTTCGCGATGGCAACAGCCTCGGCGGACAGCCGGGTGATCTCCTCCCACGCGCCGGCCTTGACCAGGTCCTTCTTGACCATCCAGGACCCACCGCAGGCGGCGACGACCGGGACGCAGAGGTAGTCCGCCAGGTTGGCCGCGCTCACGCCGCCGGTAGGCATGAAGCGCAGTCCGGGGAAGGCGGCGGACAGCGCCTTGATCGTGGCGATCCCGCCACTGGCCTCGGCGGGGAAGAACTTGACGGTGTCCAGGCCCAGAGCCAGAGCGGCCATGATCCACGAGCCGTCCGTGCAGGCGGGCAGGGATATGACGCCAGCCACCAGGGCCCGGCCCACGCCCATGCCCTCCTGGGCGGAGTCGACGACGACGGGGACAACAGGGTTGGCGGACAAGAGGTCTTGTAGTGACACGGGCGATCTCCTTTGCCTGTGTCAGGCGACGTCGATGGCGCCGCAGCGGCACCTACGTCAAGACGCAGGCTGCGGCGCGGGGCTGGATCCAGGCTAGGAGCGGGCATGAGGGGCCCGGCTGGGTTGCACTATGTTGCCGATTGGGGGAGCAGGCGAGAGAGGCCAGCGTCCTAGGCCGCGAGCGCGGCACCGAGGGCGAGACCTCCCACCGCGGCCAGCAGGCTCGTGCCCGCCATGGTGACAGCGTGAAGGAACCCGGCCCACGGCCGGCCGGAGAGCATGAGCCGCGCAGCCTCCACGCAGGCGGTGGAGAAGGTGGAGTAGCCGCCAAGGAAGCCGGTTCCCAGGATCGTGACGAGCGTGGGCGCGAGTGCGCCGCTGGCGCCGGTCAGGAGGCCGAGCAGCAGACAGGCGCTGACGTTGACCACGACCGTGCCCAGGGGAACCGCGACGAGCAGGCGGCGGCCCGCGCCTGTGACGGCGGCTGAGGATGCATCAGCCGTGCGCCTTCGCTGACGTCGCGCCGCGACGACGGCGCCCACGCGTGAGTCAACCTTGAAGCGCGTGACCGCACCCAGCCCGCCTGCCAGCGCGAGCAGGAGCCAGGTCGCCGCGGTCATGACTGACCTCCTTGCCCAGTCGGCTCGCCAAGCGTGGGGAGAGCCGTGCGACGTCGTGCACCGAGCCCGGCCAGCCACAGGCCGACGGCGGCCAGCGCGACCCCGGCCACCAGCGAGCCGGCTAGGTAGGTCGCCGCGCCGAGCAGGTCGGCGCCGCCGGCCAGGTGCTCGACCTCCACGATGAAGGTGGAGTAGGTCGTCAGTCCGCCCATGAAGCCCGTCCCGAGCCCGAGGCGCAGCGTGCGCCGCCACCCAGTGTCAGGGGCCAGGGCGAGGCGGCCCAGGAGGAAGCCGAGCGCGAGGGCACCGACGAGGTTGACCGCTAGGGTCGCCGTCGGCAGCTCTCCGGCGGTATGAGGCCACAGGCGGGCCAGCCCGGCGCGGACCAATGTGCCCAGCGCCCCGCCTGCGAAGACGGCAAGCGGCGCCTGGTGCTGCCTAACCCACGCGCTTGGCGACCTGGTAGTCGTCGCGGTCGAAGATGAGCTCATAGCGGGTCCCAGTCTGCTCCTGCGCCCACGCGGCCGCATCCTGGGGGGCTATCGCACCCCAGCTGCCCGAGAGCGGATCGACGACGACGTAGTCCGGGGTGACCCCTTGGGCGGTGCCCACCCAGTAGACGGTGTGCTGCGGCACGAGGTAGGGCAGCAGGCCCAGGTCGCTCTCGACCGTGGCACCACGGGGAATGAGGCTGACGATCTCCTGCGCCGAGGCTGCGCGTGCCGGTACCTGGCCCCAGCCCGGCTCGGTCATCTGGGCCAGCGGGAGGGCAGGCGCGATCCACAGGGCGGTGACCGCGGGGATGACGACGGCGACCACGGCCGTGGCCCGGAGCCAGGTGGGGACGCAGGGGTGCCACAGAGACAAGCTGGAGGCCGTGCGCCGTCGGAGAGTCTTCGGGCGGGGACGGGCGACGTCGTCGGCTGCCTGGGCGTGCCGGCGGCGCAAGCGGAGGAGTACCTCCAGCAGCGCTCCCAGCGCAATCGGCATGAGGACGGCGTTGTAGTGCCACTGCGACCAGTCCCAGTAGGTGCTCTTGGTGGACAGGAAGCGCCAGGCGAGCGTGGGCACCATGACCGCCATCCATGGGGAGGCCAGGCCGATCACGCCCGCCGTCATGACGAGCAGGAGCACGGTGACGAGCTTGACCGGTGGCCACAGCGCGCGCAGCAGCAGGTGCGCCGTGGCAGGGGCGGAGGAGGCTGAGCCGTCCGAGGTGTTGCCGCTCAGCCCGTACTCCCAGGTGCCCGTCGGGGACAGCGCGGGCAGGATGAGGCCCACCGTCACCAAGAAGGCCACCACCCCGAAGACGGCCAGGCCGAGGCCCAGCTGCGCCGTCGTCGGTTCCATGACCCGGCCTGCCAGCCGCAGCCGGGCGCGAGCGGGAGCGCCGGCGGGACCGCTGTGGCGCCCTCGCCAGGCGATGGCAAGCCCGATCATGAGGACCGTGAGCCCCAGGTCCTCCTTGACCAGGACCAGGGGTGCGGACCACCCTGCCACCGCCCACCAGCGGCCTTCGGCAAAGGCGGCCGAGGCCCAGGCCAGCAGCGGCACGGCGAAGGCGATCTCGTGGAACTGGGCCGCCACCGCCGTCTGCAGGCCCCAGGACAGGACGTAGACCAGGCCGAGCACCGTGCCGCCGACCGCGCCGAGGCAGCGGGTGGCCAGGCGGGTTAGCGGCCAGGCGGACACAGCCAGGAGCAGGTCCTGGACGATGAGCAGCGTCAGAGGGCTGGGCGCGATCCACCAGGCGGGGGCCAGCAGGACGAGGATGGGATGGAAGTGATCGCCGAGGAGGTTGAAGCCCTCGCCCTTGATCGGCACGATCGGGGCCTGAAGATGGGCGTAGTCCTTGGCCAGCTGGGAGAAGATCGCCAGGTCCCAGCTGGGGACCCGGTAGGAGCGCCACTGCCCGACGGACAGCGCGATGAAGACGGCTGCGCCGACCACTGTCACGGCAGCCGCCGGAAGGTGGCGCCCACGCGCAGGGAAGCGGGTTGCAGATGCACACATCGGTCAGAGCCTAGCGGGGGACTAAAATGCCCGGGACCCAGCCCCAAGGAGATGCCATGGATGAGCAGCAGGATGAGGCCCAGCTCCAGCGACGCCTGACGAACCGTCACGTCCAGCTCATCGCGATCGGTGGGGCTATCGGCACGGGCCTGTTCATGGGCTCAGGCAAGACGATCTCCCTGGCTGGCCCAGGGGTGCTTCTGGTCTACGCCATCATCGGCGCCGTGCTGTTCCTCGTGATGCGGGCACTGGGCGAGGTCATGCTCTCCAACCTGGAGTACCGCTCCTTCGCGGACGTCGCCCACGACCTCATCGGGCCCTGGGCCGGGTATATGACCGGGTGGACCTACTACTTCTGCTGGCTGGTGACGGCGGTGGCCGAGGTGGTGGTCATTACCGGCTACGTGCGCTTCTGGTGGCCCACCTTGCCGCTGTGGATCCCGCCGGTGGTCGCCGTCGTCGTGCTGCTCGGGCTCAACCTGGCCACGGTCAAGGCCTTTGGTGAGATTGAGTTCTGGTTCTCCATCATCAAGATCGTGGCCATCATCGCCCTAGTGGCGGTGGGGATCTACATGGTGGCGATCGGATTCCAGGCGCCTAACGGAGCCCGGGCTGATGTGGCCAACTTGTGGAACGACGGCGGGCTGTTCCCCCACGGCTTCCACGGCTTTGCCGGGGCCTTTCAGATCGCCGTCTTCGCCTTCGTGGGCACTGAGCTGATCGGTACGGCCGCCGCCGAGGCCAAGGACCCTCACGTCACCTTGCCCAAGGCCATCAACGCGATCCCGCTGCGGATCGTCCTGTTCTACCTCGGCGCGCTCGCGGCCATCATGGCGGTGACCCCCTGGCGGGAGGTCTCGCCGGAAGACAGCCCCTTCGTGGCCATGTTCTCCCTGGCCGGGCTCGGGGTGGCCGCCAGCGTGGTCAACTTCGTGGTGCTCACGGCCGCGGCCTCCAGCGCCAACTCGGGTATCTACTCCACCTCCCGGATGCTGTTCGGCCTGGCGATGGCTGACCAGGCGCCGTCGGTCTTCCGCAGGCTGACAGCTCGCAGCGTGCCGGGCGCCTCCCTGCTGGTGACCTGCGCCGGGCTGCTGTGCGCGATCCCGCTGCTCTACCTGTCCGGTTCCATCATGGACGCCTTCACCCTGGTGACCACGGTGGCGAGCGTGCTGTTCATCCTCGTGTGGTGCGTCATCGTGGTCTCCTACCTGCGGTACCGCCGGATCTACCCCGAGCGGCACGCGGCCAGCGCCTTCACGGTGCCCGGCGGGCGGGTGGCGGCCTGGGGCAGCCTGGTGTTCTTCGCCTTCGTCACCTGGACGCTGACGCTGGCGCAGGACACCCGGATGGCGGTGGCGGTCTCGCCGTTGTGGCTCGTGGCCCTGGGCGCGGCCTGGTGGCTGCGGGGACGCCGCCTGGCGCGCGCCCGGACCGAGTGAGCTGCTGCGCGGGCTGCCGGGCGAGCTACTACCGGGAGAGCTGCTGCGCGATGTCGGCGCGCGCCTGGACAAAGGCCTCCACGCACCGGCGCACGTCTGCCTCGCTGTGGGCGGCGGAGAGCTGGACCCGGATCCGGGCCTTGCCCTTGGGCACCACCGGGTAGGAGAAGGCGATGACGTACACGCCCAGCTCCAGCATCCGGTCGGCGATCTGAGCCGCCAGGCGGGCACCATCCTCTCCCGGGAACATGACGGGCACGATCGCGTGGGAGCCGGGTAGGAGATCGAAGCCGGCCTGCGCCATCAGGGAGCGGAAGAGCTCGGCGTTGCGGGCCAGCGCAGCTCGGGACTCGTCGGCGTGCCGGGCGATGCGCACCGCCCGCAGGCTGCCACCCACCACGGCCGGCGCGACCGTGTTGGAGAACAGGTACGGCCGGGCGCGCTGTCGCAGGACGTCAACGATCTCCTGCGGCCCAGCGATATAGCCACCGCTGGCCCCGCCCAGTGCCTTGCCGAGGGTGCCGGACAGGACGTCCACCTGCACGCCCAGCAGCTCGGGCGTGCCGGCACCCGTGGCGCCGACGAAGCCGGTGGCGTGGGAGTCGTCCACCATGACCAGCGCGCCGAACTCCTCGGCGGCCTCCACGATCTCAGACAGGGGTGCGTAGCAGCCGTCCATGGAGAACACGCCGTCGGTCACGATCATGATCCGCTCAGACCCGGCCTCTCGGGCCGCCTCCAGCTGGCGGCGCAGGTCTGCCACGTCCCCGTTGGCGTAGCGGTAGCGCGTGGCCTTGCACAGGCGCACGCCGTCGATGATCGAGGCGTGGTTGAGGGCGTCAGAGATGATCGCGTCCCCGGCGCGCAGCAGCACGTCGAAGATGGCCCCGTTGGCGTCAAAGCAGCTGGAGAAGAGGATGGCATCGTCCGTGCCCAGCCAGTCGGCCAGCTCGCGCTCCAGCTCGCGGTGGGGGGACTGGGTGCCGCAGATGAAGCGCACCGAGCTCATCCCGAATCCCCATTGCTCCAGGGCATCCTGGGCGGCCTCGCGCACGCGCGAGTCATCGGCCAGCCCCAGGTAGTTGTTGGCGCAGAAGTTCAGCGCCGGCCCGGACTCGGTCTCCACCTCGCTGCCCTGGGCGGAGGTGATGATGCGCTCGCGCTTGGTCAGGCCAGCCTCCTCGATGCCGGCCAGCTCCTGGATGATCTCGTCCTTGAAGGTGAACACGCTCAGCTCCTGTCAGTCTTCCCAGTTGATGATGACCTTGCCGCACTGCCCAGAGCGAGCGGCCTCAAAGGCCTGGCTCCACTCCTCGGGTGCGAAACGGTGGGTGATGATGCCGCGGATCTGGTCACGCAGCTCGCGAGAGGAGCCCAGCATGAAGCTTCCCTTGTACCAGGTGTCATACATCTCGCGACCGTAGACGCCCTGGATGGTGAGCATGTGGGTGATGACCTGGTTCCAGTCCACCTCGTAGCCGGCCTTGGGAAGTCCGAGCATCGCGATCTTCGCGCCGTGGTTGCAGACCTCAATCATCTGGCGGGTCGCGGCCGGAGCGCCGGACAGCTCCAGGCCAACGTCGAAGCCCTCAGTCATTCCCAGGCTCGTCATGACCTCGCGCAGGTCCTGCTGGGCGGTGTTGACCGTGACTGCCCCGACCTTGGCCGCCAGGGACAGCCGGTAGTCGGACAGGTCGGTGATGACGACGTTGCGTGCCCCGCAGTGGCGGGCGATCGCCGCGCACATGACGCCGATCGGGCCCGCGCCGGTGACCAGCACGTCCTCTGCGGCCAGCGGGAACTGCAGGGCGGTGTGGACGGCGTTGCCGAAGGGATCGAACAGCGCTCCTAGGTCCGGGTCGATCTCATCGGCCTGCGGCCAGACGTTGCGCGCCGGCACCACGACGTAATCGGCGAAGGCGCCGTCGCGGTTGACGCCGATGGAGTTGGTACGGATGCACAGGTGGCGGCGTCCCGCCCGGCAGTTGCGGCACCGGCCGCAGGTGATGTGACCCTCCACGCTCACGCGCTGGCCGATGGAGAGGTAGTCGGTGTCATCGTCGGCGGTGGTGGCGTCCGTGGCGGTTCCTCGACCGATCTCAACGATCTCCCCATAGAACTCGTGGCCCAGCGTCATGGGCGGGTTGAGCTGGGCGGCAGCGAACTCGTCCCACCCGGCCAGATGGAGGTCGGTGCCGCACAGCCCGGTGCGCAGCACGCGGATCTTGACCTCACGGAACCCAGGACTGGGCTCTGGGATCTCCTGGAGCTCAAGGCCCGGCCCGGGGGCCGGCTTGCGGAGTGCGCGCATCGGGATCTCCTCATGCTGTGCGGGGCGCCTCATCGCGCCGTGGTGGGGCGGTGCGCGGGTAGCGCGCGCCCAGGTCCTAGGCTACTGAGGTCGAGGCCACTTCACCGACGTGAGAGGAAGCGATCATGGACGAGCTGTTGGCTCAGGGGCTTGAGGCGGTGCGTGCGGGGGCGCGCCTGGCACTGGACCCGGGCGAGAGCCTGCGGATTGACACCAAGCGCAACCGCAACGACGTCGTCACGCAGGTTGACCGTGGGGTCGAGGCGCTCATCGCGGAGATGCTCGCCCCCACCGGCTACGCGTTCGTGGGCGAGGAGGCGCACGCGGCGGGCTCCTGGGCCGGGCGGGTGTGGGTGCTCGACCCCATCGACGGCACCCTCAACTACGTGGCTGTTCACCGGGGCTGGGCGATCTCGCTTGCCCTGGTTGAGGATGGACGGCCGGTGCTCGGCATCGTCGCCGACCCGGTGGACGACCGGCTCTACGTGGCGCTCGCGGGACGTGGCGCCTGGGAGGGGCGGCTTGGGCTGCGGGAGGGCGACGCTTGCTGCTGCCCGCCTGAGACGGCTGCCTCGGTGGGAAGCGACGACGGTGCATCCCACATGTCCGGTGAATCGGCAGTGCCTGGGGCATCCGGCGACGGCGCAGTCAGCCACGGGGCGGAGCCTGCCTCGGTAGTGGCTCACCTTGTGCCTGGAGCTCGACCGATGGTGGTTGAGGACAGCGAGCTGGCTGACGGCGTCGTCATCGCTCATCTGCATGCCATGGCGGCCCTGCGACACCTGCCGGAGATCATCGAGAGCTCGCGGGGACTGCGCGTGTACGGTGCGGCGGCGCTGGAGCTGGCCGAGGTGGCGGCCGGGCGGGCGGGGTGCCTGGTGCATACGCGTCTGCAGACCTGGGATGTGGCGGCGGGAGTGCTGTTGTGCCAGGAGGCTGGCGCCGTTGTCACTCGTATGGACGGCGCGAGTCTGGACGTGCGGGAGGCAGGCTCGGTACTGGCTGGGCCGGCGAGCGCGCACGCCACGATGGCGCGGCGCCTTATCGAAGGTTGAGCGCCGGAGGGTCGTCCGCGCCGGCAGCGCTTGTTCTCGGCGTTGATGGCGACCACATAGCGCCTGCCGCTACCTCGTTCTGAGTGTCGCTATCTCGTGGTGTTGGTCGACCACGCTTGTGTGCGCCATCCTCCGCTTTCGCCGCTATCCCATGGTGCCGGTCGCTACCGTCTCCTGCCTTTCGCTACCCCGTTGTGCCTGTCGCTACTCCTTGGTGTTGGTCGCTACCCGGTAGCGCGTGCTGCGGGGTAGCGAGCGACACCAAGGAGTAGCGGCGATGGCGGGAGGGTAGCGACCATTGCCCATGCACGCCGTCGAGCTGCCACACCACGACACTGCGACACCGCGCCACCACACTGCCGCGCGCCCGTGCCGTGACACTGCGGTGACGCCGCCTGCCGCCAACTTCGCGGCACCACTACGTCGGAAGCCAGGGGGCCCGGCCCTACGCGCCGACTCTCTCCCGAGGAGGACCTAGAGGTCACCCTTCTTCTGCAGGCGCTGCAGACTCAGCCAACCCACCGGGATCGGGATCCAGAAGGTGACCAGGCGGTAGACGATCGCCGTGGACAGCGCCACACCGCTGGGCACCCCGGCGGTCACCAGTCCAGCGGTCAGTGCGATCTCAACAGGGCCGATACCGCCAGGAGAGGGAACCACGGAGCCGACCGTATTGGAAGCGAGATAGGTGATGGCCAGGACCGAGAAGGACAGGGTGTAACCGAAGGCCCACAGGCTGGCCCCGAAGGCCAGGATGTAGCTGACGCTCAGCAGGAGCGTGCCTCCGATGCCCAGCGCCAGGCGGCCAGGGTTGGACAGTACCCAGACCAGCCGCGGCCACACCTGACGGTAGGTCGGCTCGATCTTGGCCCAGAGGAAGGTGCGCACCTTCGGGATGAACAAGGAGACCGCGACCAGCCCCACCAGGACCACGGCGGCCAGCATGACCCAGCCCGAGGGCAGCGTGAGCCCGGTGGACTGACCGGTGGTGGCTGCCAGCACCACGAGCAGGACCACGGTGACGACGAACTGGACCACCTGGACCAGTGCCACCGTGGCCACGCCGGTGGCGGTCGGCACGCCCTTGCGGGCAAGGAAACGCAGGTTGATCGCCGCACCTCCCACGCCGGCCGGTGCCACGAGGGAGACCACCGAGGAGGCCAGGTGCACCTCGGTGGAGCGCCACACACTCAGACGCACCGGGGAGAAGGCCACCAGGCTCAGGCCTGCCCCCAGGTAGGTGGCCAGGGAGAAGACGAGTGCCCCGATGATCCACCAGACGTTGGCCTCGGCCACCGCCTGGCTGATCTGCTCGAAGTTCATCCGGGCCAGCAGCGTCCACAGGGCCACCAGGCCGATGACGGCCATGATGACGGTCCGCCAGGAGAAGCGGGTGACCTTGGCGGCTTCAGCGTGCGCGGTGGGAGTCAGCTCGACCAGGGCGTCGCGCAGCTCCTGGAGCACGGTGCCTCGCCGGCCCATCGCCTCGCGTGTGGAGGAGGGCAGGACAACCCGTTGCAGCATGGGAGCGATGGAAGCGAGCTGTTCCGTGGACAGCGTGCGCGAGGCCGTCCTGATAGCACGCTCCACCCCCACCGTCGTCGCGACGAGTGCCAGGGTCTGGGCGAGGTCCACGCGGCGGGACAGCTCGTTGGAGATCGTCTCTCCAGAGTCCCAGTCCAGCAGCCAGATCTGGTCCTCGGCGTCGAGCACAACACTGGAGGCGGCGAGCTCGCGGTGAGCCAGGCCTGCGGCGTGACCGCGGCGCACCTGGTCCCACAGCTGCTCCAGCACCGAATCTGACAGGCTGGAAGGGTCGACCTCGTCAAAAGAGCGGGCGCCTACGACGTGCTCGGTTACCAGCAGCATCGACTCGCTCGCCTCGGCCAGGCCGAAGAGTGCGGGGGTGCGCACGCCGGCCCGGGAGGCCTCCAGCGCCATGAGAGCCGCGTGCTCTGCGGCTGGGCGCACGGACATGTCGCGGCTGGGGGACAAGCCCTTGACTCGCAGCCGGTCCCAGACCGTGGCGAGGAATCCGGCAACCTGTCGGTCGGCGTCGAGCACCGTGACGTCGCGGCGCACCCCAGCGGTGTCCCAGACCGCGTAAAGGCGGTGGATGGAGGGACGGCCCTCGCTCAACGCGGCGGAGTGTGCCTGGGCCATGACGGCGGACAGGTCGACGTCGTCGGCAGGCATGATCGTGTTGGCGTCACCGCCCTCCTGGGAGGGAGCCTGTGGGGTGAGCTGCTCGAGTGCCTCGTCTTCGGCCTGCTCCTCCTCAAGGGACTCGGGAGCGGCCAAGGGGGTCTCACGCACCTGCTCGGTGTAGCCCAGCGGGGCGTCGGTCGTGACGGTCCAGGCCGAGGCCTGGGGAGCGGAGTCCATGCGGACCACTCGCACGGCGTCGACCCCGGCGCGCCGCAGGGCCCGCACGAGCGCCACGCCGTGGGCACGCCGGTCATCGACCCCAAAGGCGTAGCGCACGGCGAGACCGATGGCCCGGCCCAGGAGCACGGACAGGAGCGCGCCAGGCAGGGTCAAGGCGCTGCGCAGCACTGCTAGGCCGACGACGAGCCACACCGCCACCCAGCCGTAGCGGGCGGCTGGGGTCGAGCGGCGCTCACCGGCACCCGTGAGCAGCCCGGCCAGCGCGGCGAAGGTGGCGGAGACGCCCAGCTGGGCCGATCCGGAGCCAGAGACGGTCAGACCGGCGATGACCGAGTCCGGCCCCCAGGTCTCCAGCAGGGTGTAGGCCAGCAGACCGACCCCCCAGCCGGCGACCGCGCCCACCGCGGCCTGGCCGGCGCTGCGCCACGAGCGGCGCAGGACGCGCTCGAGCAGGACAGCCAGTGGGACGAGGAAGGTCACCAGGCCCTCAATGGCCTGGAGGGGGAAGACGAGAATCTGTCGGAGCACCACAGCCAGAGCGTTCTGGACGTCCTGGGTGACGCCCGTGGTCGTCTCGTGGGCATAGGCCGCCAGGATGATCATGCTCAACGCCCCTAGGAGGCTGAGGCTGAGGTCCAGGAGGTCCTCGGCGCGGCGCAGCCGGGTAGGAGCGGAGTCCACTAGGAGGGTGCGTGAGCGGATGACCGGGGTACGCGGGGGTACTGGCTCGGCCACGGGGGCGATACCGATGCGCGGGATGCCGACCGGCGAGGTCGCCGGGGCGTCAGAGTCTGCGGGCTGCCTGTCAGGCCCGGGGACGGCGTCGGTCATGGGCGTGATTTTACGGGCAGGTACCCGGCGCGAGATCGACCTTCAGGAGGATATGGCGCCGGGTACGGGTACTCCGTGCGTGGTAGCAGTGCCCGCTGCGCTGGCTGGGCCGCTGGCTGCTAGCGCCCCGCCCGGCGCAGCCGCAGGGAGTTGGTCACCACGATGACGCTGGAGGCGGCCATGGCGGCGCCGGCGATCATGGGGTTGAGCAGCCCGGCGGCCGCCAGCGGGATCGCGGCGACGTTGTAGGCAAAAGCCCAGAACAGGTTCTGCTTGATGATCTCCAGCGTCCGACGCGCCACCCGGATCGCGTCCACGGCTGCCAGCAGGTCCGCACGAACGAGCGTGACGTCCGCGGCCTCGATCGCCACGTCCGTGCCGGTGCCCATCGCGAAGCCCAGTCCCTGGGTGCCAGCCTGGGCGAGGGCGGCGGCGTCGTTGACGCCATCGCCGACCATGGCCACGTTGTGCCCCTCAGCCTGGAGCTGGGCGACGACGTCGCGCTTGTCCCCGGGCAGGACCTCGGCGCGCACGTCCTCCTGCGGGATGCCGACCTGCGCCGCCACGTGGGCGGCTGCCCGGGCGTTGTCCCCGGTTAGCAGCACCGGTCGCACGCCGAGGTTGCGCAGCTGGGCGATGGCCTCGGCTGAGGAGGGGCGCAGCGTGTCGCGCACGGCGAAGACCGCCATGACGGGCTGCGCGGTGAGGCTCGCTCCGTCGGCCTCGGCCTGAGGTGCCAGCGGCCTGGCGTGCAGGACGACGGCGGTGGCCCCGGAGTCCTGGAAGGAGGCGACGGCGTCGCTCGCCCGGGCGGGAAGCTCCAGCCCCTGCTCGGCGAGCCATGCCGGCCGGCCGACGGCGACGGCGTAGGAGGTTCCCTCCAGCGTCACGGTGCCGGTCACGCCGCGGCCGGAGTGGTTGGAGAAGTCGGTGACCGGGGGCAGGGAGCCCAGCTGCGCCGTCGCCGACCGGGCGATCGCCGCGGCCACGGGGTGCTCGGAGGCCGCCTCGACCGCTCCGGCCAGGGCAAGGGCCTGGGCAGGGGTGCCGGCCAGGGCGGCGAGATCCGCCTCGTTGTCCAGGCTCATGCGGCCCTGGGTGACGGTGCCGGTCTTGTCCAGGACGATCGTGTCCAGGGTGCGGGTGGACTCCAGGACCTCCGGGCCCTTGAGGACCACGCCCAGCTGGGCGGCGCGGCCTGAGCCCACGAGGATCGCCGTCGGCGTGGCCAGGCCCAGGGCGCAGGGGCAAGCGATGACGAGGACGGAGACCCCGGCCATGAAGGCCTGCTGCAGCGGGTGGCCGAGGGCGAGCCAGGTCAGCACCGTGCCCAGGGCCAGGGCGATGACCACCGGGACGAAGACACCGGAGATCTTGTCCGCCAGCCGCTGGACCGGAGCCTTGCCGGCCTGGGCGGCGGTCACCATGGCACCGATCCGCGCGAGCGTGGTGCCCTCACCCACGCGGGTGGCTCGCACGAGCAGCACGCCGGAGGTGTTGACGGTGGCCCCGGTGACCTCATCGCCCACGCCGACCTCGACGGGCACGGACTCGCCGGTGAGCATGGAGGCGTCCACGGCCGAGCGTCCCTCGATCACGACGCCGTCGGTCGCGATCTTCTCGCCCGGGCGCACGGAGAACAGGTCCCCGGCGCGCAGCTCGTCGACGGCGATGGCGGCTTGGCTGCGCACAGCGTCCGGGCGTGGGGTGCCAGAGTCGTCCAGGACGTCGACGGCGTCGGTGGAGCCTGCTGGTGAGGTCAGGGTGACGCGGGTGACCTCCTTGGCGCCCAGGTCCAGCAATGAGCGCAGCGCGTCGCCGGAGCGGTACTTGGCGCGGGCCTCAGCCCACCGACCCAGCAGCAGGAAGGTGGTGACCCAGGCGGCGGACTCGAAGTACATGTGTGCCATGTGCCCGGCCGAGCGAGGCAGGAGCTCCATCTCCATCCTCATGCCCAGCTCTCCGGCGCCGCCCCAGATCAGGGCCCACAGGCTCCAGCCAGTAGCGGCGATGACGCCGAGGGAGACGAGGGTGTCCATGGTGAAGGCGCCGTGGCGAAGGGCCTGGAAGGCGGCTTTGTGGAAGGGCCAGGCACCCCAGGTCGCCACGGGCAGCGCCATGGCGGCAACCGCCCACTGCCAGCCGGTGAACTGGAGGGCAGGAGCCATGGACAAGGCCATGACGGGCACTGACAGCACGAGGCTGACGATGAGCCGCTTCTTCAGGTCAGCGGCCCGAGCGATCTGCGAGGCGCCGATGCGTGGCGCCGTGGCGGTCGAGGCTGCGCTGGAGGGCTCGGCCTGAGCCTGGGCGACTGGAGACGCCGAGGCCGGGGCAGTGCTGGAGGAGAAGCCTGTGGTGGTGGGGGTGCCTGCGGAGGCGCGGAGGTCGGCGTCGGCAGGCGAGGTGGGGCTGACGTCCGTGACCGAGGTCGGTTCGGCAGCCTCCTGGCGGCTGGTGACCTGGGCCGTGTAGCCGGCGCGGGCGACGGCGGCGACCAGCTCGTCGTCGGAGACCTCCTTGGTCAGGACGACGTGAGCGGACTCGGTGGCGAGGTTGACCGTGGCCTGGACGCCGTCGAGCTTGCCCAGCTTCTTCTCCACCCGAGCAACGCAGGAGGCGCAGGTCATGCCGCCCACGGCGAGGTCGACGGTGCCGAGCGGGGCGGTGGTGGTCTCGGCGAGTGGGGTCAGTGGCTGAGTCATGTGATGAGGTCCTGGTTGCAGGTGCGTACGGCAGGTGCCCGGCGGGCAGGCTGACGGCGGCGGACGGGTGTCCGCCGCCGTCAGGTGTCGGGTGGTGGGAGGGGTGAGCCTCCGGTAGTTGGCCCAGGTGAGGTGGCGTAGCCAGGCCCCTGGGTGGTGCGTGAGGTCTTAGGCCTCGTCACGCTCGATGGCGTCGACGGTGTAGGAGCCGGCCTCGTCCACGGCCTCCTTGAGGGCGTCGTCGTCCAGAACGACGTCGGAGACGACGGTGGCCACGGACTGTCCGCCCTTGTTGAGGATGACGGAGACGTTCTTGACGCCCTCCAGGGCCTCCAGCTCCTCGGTGACGTGGGCGACGCAGTGGCCGCAGGTCAGGCCCGAGAGCTTGAGGGTGGTGGTGCGGTCGATGCCGGTGGGGGTGAAGGCGGACATGATGTGCTCCTTGGGTGCGTGCTTGCTGGGGTGGTTGTGGGTGTCAGGACCGCACGAGGCGGGCGATGGCGTCAGAGGCCTCACGGATCTTGGCCTGCCCCTCCTTGTCAGAGGACTGGGCAGCGTGGATGACGCAGTGGCTCATGTGGTCCTCCAGCAGTCCGAGGCTGACAGCCTGCAGGGCCTTGGTAGCGGCCGAGATCTGCGTGAGGACGTCGATGCAGTAGGTGTCCTCCTCCACCATGCGGGAGATGCCGCGGACCTGCCCCTCGATGCGGCGCAGCCGCTTGAGGTAGTCCTCTTTGGTGCCCGTGTATCCGGCCACTGTCTGCCTCCGACGTGGGTGAGCTCCTTGCTGACAACCACGAACATACCCCTAGGGGGTAGGGGTGTCAAGTACTCCGAGGGGGTATCTGGAGGGCGGGATGCTCGCGAGATCACGGCAGGGGTGGGATGCTGGGGCCATGGCTGCCACGCGCGGGGCCGCGCCCGAGACCACCCCTGCTTCTTCAGCGACTTTTGTGGCCGGACAGGCGGACGAGCAGGACGCGGCCCTGTCCTGGGCGCCGTTGGGCTGGGAGCCCTCGCTGCCCACCGTGGATGACGCACCCTTTGGCTCGGTCCTGGGAGACCCGCTGCCGGGTCCCTTCATGTTTGACGCCTCGGTCCTGGATGCCGCTCCTGGCGCCGCCCCTTCTGCGGTGGAGGCGAGCGGCTCGACGTCGTCCTACGGCCTCATGCCAGGTGCACCCCGATCCCGCGGGGAGGCTGCGCCAGCGAGCCAGTCGCGTCGTGGTGCGAGGAGTCGGAGGCTGGCGGGGACGACGGCGGTGCCGGCTCGCCAGCAGCCTGGGGCGCCAGCCGCAGCTGCGGGGCGTGCGAGCTCGCGTCAGACGGCGTTGGGCGATGGCGCGGCTGTGCGGACGAGGCCCGCCGGGGAGCTGTCGCAGCAGGAGCGCGCCTACTGGCGTGCGCAAGTGGAGGAGCAGCGGCGTCAACGTCGGCAGCAGCAGGGGCGGCTCAAGGCGACGGCGGGCAGTGGCTACGCCCCCGGGGCTGGGAGCGCGACGCCTCCTGGTTACGACCCCGCGGAGGTCCGGGCTGCCGCGGCGCGGAGGGCACGCCGTGCTCAGCGTGAGGCCGAGGAAGCGCGCAAGGCTGCCGAGGAAGAGGCTCGTGAGGCCGCGGAGCGGGAGAAGGACGCGCGCGCCTTCCGCAACTGGTTCTGGGCGCTGGTGATCCTCGGTTTTATCGTGCTGCGCGGCTGCATCTAGCGCCGAGTGTGCGCCTGCGACCGGGTGAAGAGCGATCAGTCCTTCACCCGGTCGCAGGCGCACACGCCCGATGAGGAGCGGGCTAGCCCTCCAGGTGGGAGACCAGCTGCTCTGCCAGCCCCGTGTAGGAGGCGGGCGTGAGAGCGAGAAGGCGAGCCTCGACGTCGGCCGGCATCCCGAGCCCGGCGATGAACTCGCGCATGGCCTCAGGCGTGACCTTCTTGCCGCGCGTGAGCTCCTTGAGGCGCTCGTAGGGATCGGCCATGCCGGTAGCCCCGGCCACGGAGGCGGCGCGCATAGCCTGCTGGACGGGCTCGCCCAGCACCTCCCAGGTGGCGTCGAGGTCCTCCGCCAGGCGGGAGCGGTCCACGTCCAGCCCGGCCAGGCCGCGGCGGATGTTGTCCAGTGCGAGCAGCGAGTGGCCAAAGGCGACGCCGATGTTGCGCTGGGTCGTGGAGTCGGTGAGGTCGCGCTGCAGGCGTGAGGTCACCAGCGTAGCGGCCAGGGTGTCCAGCAGCGAGCAGGAGATCTCCAGGTTCGCCTCGCCGTTCTCGAAGCGGATGGGGTTGACCTTGTGCGGCATCGTGGACGAGCCCGTGGAGCCCTGAGCGCTCAGCCGCTGGTGGAAGTAGCCCAGCGAGATGTAGGTCCACACGTCGGTGGCCAGGTTGTGGGCAATCCGGTTGAAGCGGGCGACGTCGGAGTAGAGCTCGGCCTGCCAGTCGTGGGACTCGATCTGGGTGGTCAGGGGGTTCCAGGTCAGGCCCAGGCCCTCGACGAAGCTGCGCGAGACAGCCTCCCAGTCCGCACCAGGCACGGAGACCACGTGCGCTCCGTAGGTGCCCGTGGCGCCGTTGATCTTGCCCAGGTACTCGGTGGCCTCGACGCGACGCACCTGACGGGACAGGCGCCAGGCCAGGACCGCCATCTCCTTGCCGAGCGTGGTGGGCGTGGCAGCCTGTCCGTGGGTGCGCGAGAGCATCGCGGCGTCGGCATTGTCATGAGCCAGCGCGGTGAGGTCCTCTACGAGTCCGCGGGCAGCCGGCAGCCAGACGTCCTGGACGGCGTCGCGGATCGTCAGCGCGTAGGACAGGTTGTTGATGTCCTCGGAGGTGCAGAAGATGTGGACGATCTCGTGGACCGTGGGCAGGACGGTGTCCTCACCCAGCGCGGCGGGCGCTGCGTCCAGGCGGCGCTTGAGCAGGTACTCCACGGCCTTAACGTCGTGGCGGGTGACTGCCTCGATCTCGGCGAGCTCAGCGATCTCGTCGGCACCGAAGGAGGCGACGACGTCGCGCAGGTAGGCCTTCTCGGCTGCGGACAGGACCGGGGCGCCAGGAAGGACGTGGCCCTCGGTGAGGTGGATGAGCCACTCGACCTCAACCTGCAGACGCGCCCGGTTGAGGGCAGCCTCGGACAGGTAGTTGGTCAGTGGCGCGGTCACGGAGCGATAGCGGCCGTCGAGCGGGCCGAGGGCAATGGGCGGGGTGAGCGAGGACAGGTCGACCATGGGGCTGATTGTGCCAGGCCTGGGCTGTATCGGCCCTACGGCCGACGCGCATAGGTGACGTGACAGCCTGCGTCGTGCCATGTGGGACGCTCATGTCAAGGCGAGATCTTCATCATCGACAATCATCTACACATTGCAGGTGAGAAGTGTCGATGACTGTCCATGAGTGTTCATGACTGTGCATGAGGAACTGCCTCGTGAACGACGGCGGGGTGCGACCTGGTCATCAGGTCGCACCCCGTGGCGTGGGTGGGAGTGCCAGCGGCCAGCCGCCGCCAGCAGCCGGGTCCTGTGCTGCCAGCCGGCCCGGGTGCTGGCTGCGGCTCAGAGCATCGGGTCCCAGTGGGGCAGGACAGTCACCTCGCCCGTGAGCGCGGTGGTGATCTCCTCCGGCAGCCCGACCGTGGGGACGACGGCCTCGTAGACGTACTCGTCAAACCAGGAGTCGTTCATGGTCCAGAAGCCCTTCTCCCCGAGCTTGTCACCCCAGGAGTTCTCCACGCGCCAACGGCGAGGGGCGCCGTCGACCAGGTCAACGCCGGTCAGGCACATGGCGTGGGTGAGCATGGACTCGCGGCTGACCAGGCGCTCAGCCTTGGTCATGGTCAGGTCGACGCCGTACAGGCCCTCGTAGTCATGCAGGGCAGCGTCCCAGGTTCCAGTCTCCTTGTCTCGCTGCTTGGCGACGTCGCAGGCGAACCACACCGGCGTACCCGCTTGGATCGCGGCGATGCACGCGGCCTTGATCTCCTCCAGGGTGGCGGTGACGTGCTCCTGGGTGGGCTGGCCGATCATGAGGTCCGTGCGCTCGATCCCGTAGCGGTGGTGGAGCGTGGTCTCCGGGCGCGGGTCATGGGCCAGGACCACGAAGTCCATGACGCCAGCCGCGTAACGGGCCCCGAACTCCTGCGGCGTCATCTCTCCGACGCGGTGGAAGGCCTTGTCCTTGTCCCGGTACTGCCACACAAAGCGCTCGGGCGGGGTACCCAGGTGGATGGACAGCACCCGGTGCACGTCAGCCATGACGGCCTGATGGATGGGCTCGGTGTCCTCTCCGGCTGCCACAGCCGCACGCAGGCGCAGTCCCCCGCGACGCAGGACGGTGGCCAGGGAGCTGTTCATCGCGTCCGAGGAGGTGGCGGAGAAGGAGTCCGGCATGGCGTAGTGCGGCACCGCACCGTACTTCGCGACCAGGCGTGCCAGCTCGGGCCAGTAACCGCCGTCCCCGATGGGGGCCTCAAAGGAAGCGGTCACACAGCGGTCCATGAGGTCCGCACCGGCCTGGGCGTCAGCCACGGCGTGGGTGAGGAAGGTGTTGGCCTTCTCCAACTTGTCATGGAAGTAGACGAAGGACTGGCTGAACTCGAAGGACTCCAGGTTCAGCTCCTTGATCACCGCGGCGCGCAGCACGTTGAGCCCGGCGAAGGCCCAGCAGCGGCCGGAGTGCTTCTGGTCCGTGATCGAGGCGTCCGGGATGAGGTCCGAGACGGAGGAGTCGATGGAGGTCAGGATCTCGCGGTCCAGGCTCAGCTTCTCGACGTCCGTGGTGGCGACGGCGTTGCCGACCACGCGGGCGGCACGGTCTGATCGGAAGGCAGCGTTGCGCTCGGCGACCCAAGTGGGGCTGACAGGTGTGCTCATGGAGCCAGGTTAGACCTGGCCTGTGACACGAATCTGTTGTGGTCGGCGCTGGCTCAGCGCTCCTCGTGCGGGCCTAGCAGGCCCACCATAATGGCCGAGGCGATCGAGACGATGACCGAGCCCAGGACCGCCGAGCCGAAGCCGGCCACGTGCAGGCCCAGCGGCGCGCCAGAGCTGACCACACGTGCAAGCCAGTCCGTCACGTGGGAGGTCAGGACGAGCATGAGGCCGTTCACCACCAGGGCGAAGAGCCCGAAGGTGATGATGTAGAGGGGGAAGGCGACGAATCGCGCCACCGGCTTGACCACGGAATTGACCAGCGCGAGCACCAGAGCGACGACGAGGAAGTTGACCACGGCCATGCCGGTGGAGGGGGAGCCCGGGACGCTCAGGCCCCCGACGACTGCCACCGCCAGCCACAGGCCGGCTGCGTTTCCCAGGGTGCGTGCCACGAGTTCCATGAGGGCAGTGTCCCATCGACGCCTTGGGAAACGCTGAGGAGCATGCCGACGGCGTCGGCGCCACCCCTAGCAGGCTGCTCGTCAGCCGCACCGGGCAGGTGCGAGACTGCTCCCATGAACGATCCCGCGCCCAAGGACGGCTCTTCCCAGGCTGCTCCGGCAGGTGAGGAGATCGAGGTCCCCCAGTGGATCAATGACCTGGTGCCGGTGGCTGAACGCGCACGTCCCGTCCTCCTGGGCGAGCTGGTCTACCTGGTGATGGCTCTCGTCCTGCTCGCGCTCATCTGGGACGCCGATCCGCTCGGGCTCGGACTCCCGCAGGCCATCCTCCTGGCGTTGGTGGGATATGCCTACGCGTTGCGTTGCGGCGGCGCCCGCCGTCGGCTGGGGCAGGCTGACTCGCCGGCCCCGTTGCGGGCGGGGGCGTACACCACCATGCTCGTGCTCGTGGCGGACCTGGTGTGCAGCGCCCTGGGCCTGGCGGTGTGGGTGATGGGCGCGCTCAGAGGCTCCGAGCACCCGCTGGAGGCGGGCGCGCTGGCGGCAGCAGTCGCGATGACCACGGCCGTGGCCGGGGTCCTGGCCTGCGAGGTGCCGTCGACGGCGCCGCGATGGCTGGCACCGGCCGCTCAGCTCGCCGGCCTCCTCGCCGTCGTCTGCCTGACCTTGGCGGTGCTGAGCACCCAGTGGATCAATCCGTGGTGGTGGGTCCTGGCGCTGGCGATCGTCACGGACCTCCTGGGGCTCCTAGCGATCAGGGCTGGTCGACGCAGGGACCGGGGCGAGTGCGCCTGAGCGCATGCGCTCGGAGACGAGATGCCGCACCGTTCCACCCCGCTCGGGCTCCACAGGCGAGTGCCGTGACACCCCCGAGAGTGTCCGTCCACAGGTGGCGAGCGGGCGTGCGCCGGTACGGCCTAGCGTCAGGTCATGGACCTTCTCTCACTCGTGCTGGCGCAGGAGGCTGTTGCCAGCGCCGCCGCCCACGTGCCCACGACGGTTCCCACCAGCTGGAGCGGTCCAGCCGCGACGGCCTGCCAGACGAGGCTGGATGAGCTGCGCCTGCTCCTGACTGATCTGTCTGCACGTCTGGAGCAGGCCCGTACCGCCGCGGCCGCCGTCGACGATCCCCTGCTCCAGTGCGTGGCGTCATGACCACGGCAGAAGTGCAGGGCCAGCGGCTGGAAGCCGATCCAGCACCAGGCGTAACGCCGCTGCCCGACGACACGGCGGCACGTGCGATGAGCTGGTCCCTACCGGCTGGTGGCCAGGTCCGCGCCGTGCTCTTCGGGGGAGGCTTCCGCGTGGACCTACACGACCTGGATACCCTGGCCGCGCAGCTCTCGGGTGGCGCCGGGCTGCTGGACGAGGCCGCCAGGCACCTGGGCGCGGCGCACGCCCAGATTGAGGCTGGCTCCCACCCCTTTGCCTATGAGCTGACACCCTGGGACCTTGCGGCAGACCCCATGGCGGCCGAGTGGCAGCGCGCCCAGGCGATCCAGGCGGCGGACGCGCTGCGCACGGGCCCCGGATCGGTGGCGCAGGTCGCCGAGCTCCTCCAGACGCTGAGCACGGACGTGCTGGCGAGCGCCGAGGCCTACCAGAACGCGGAGGCCAGGAACGCGACGAGCTGGCAGACCTCGGTGCAGATCCTCCACAACGTCTCGCTCGTCCAGGCCCTCGGGGGCGGGACGAGCCTGGCGCTGAGCCTGGCGCGGTTGCTGGCAGCCAGTCCGCGGCTGCGTGAGCTCATGGATGACACCGTGTTCCACGGGCTCCAGGACCTGGTCAACGAGGCTCCGGAGGGAACGGTCAAGGACGGCCTGGCTGACCTCCTCATTGTCCTGTCGGACGCGGACCTGGCGCAGTGGGTGCGCACCGATCTCCTGGCGATCCTCGTCCTGGGGGCCCAGGCTGTCCGTGCGGGTACTAGTCAGGAGGCTGCACGTCTGGAGGCATATCTGTCCCAGGCTGCCGACCGGCTGGACCCGGTCATCTCCGCCAGGCTCCCTCGGGATCTGGCGGTGGGTAGCCAGATCGTGCCGGCCGCGAGCCTGACCCCGATGCAGCGGGTGACGGCCTACCTCGCGATGCGCTCGGCCGAGGCTGGTCGACGGCGCTTCGGCGAGCGCACGGGTCTGCGGCTGACGCCCCACGGCGGATCTCCCTTCACCGTGCCGGCGGCGCTGCGCGATCCGCTCGGGCTGGGGACCGCCGTGGCTCCCCTGGCTGTCGCCTGGTCGGGGAGCGAGGGGCGGTGCCTGAGCCCCCTGGCGACGCCCAGCGACGTCATGCGCTACTCCGACGGGCTGAAGCAGTCCGACTCTGACCAGACCACAGGCGTCATCTCACTCGTGCGCACTGACCATGTTGACGGCACACGATCCTGGCTCGTCGTCGTGCCGGGGACGACGAACTGGGGCATGGGTGGGCCGAATCCCCAAGACATGCTGACCAACCTGGAGGCGGTGGCCCGCATGCCTACGGATATGGAGAGCGCCGTCGTCAGCGCCATGCGGGCCGCCGGAGTCGCGCCCGAGGACCCGGTGGCGCTCTACGGGCACTCCCAGGGCGCGATCACGGCCTCGAACCTGGCGGCTGACCCGGCCGTGGCGCAGCGTTTCACCGTCACCACCCTGCTCACCGTGGGAGGGCCTGTAGCCGGCGCTGCCGTCCCTGAGACGGTGCGGACCCTGCACGTCGAGAACGGTGCCGATGCCGTCTCGGCCCTTGACGCCCGGGCCAATCCCGTGGGCCCGGCTCGCCTCACGCTGCGGATCGACACGACCGGCACCAACCTGGAGGGCTACCCGCATGGCTCCCTCGTCTACGCCCAGGCGCTGGAGGGAATGCCTGCCGACCCCGCGCTGGAGGACTGGGCCCGTCAGCTGCGCGGTATCACCGGCGCCGGGGAGGAGGGGGCGGTGACCAGCGAGGTGGTCTTCGACGTCGAGCGGCTGACCGATCAGGAGCAGCCTGGAGCGGCGGTCGGTAGGTGACCGACGCTGCGGGCCGGAGCTGGTCGGTGCGAGGATGCCCGCATGAGCGCTTCCCAGCCGGCCGGCCCCGCAGCCTCCCAGGGCATGACGACGTCCGTCCACATCCGCCAGGCCGTTGCCACCCTTCCGGCATACGTTCCGGGAGCTCGCCCCGGAAGCCAGCAGGTTGCCAAGCTCTCCTCCAACGAGCTGCCCTACCCCGTCCAGGAGCCGGTGCTGAAGGCGCTGACCGCGGCCGCGAGCACGGTCAACCGCTACCCCGAGATGACGGGGGAGGCCCTGGTGGAGGCGCTGGCCGGTCGGTACGCAGTTGATCCGGCTCAGGTGGTCGTTGGCAACGGCTCGGTGGCGCTCATCCAGCACCTGCTGGACACCGTGTGTGACGAGGGGGACGACGTCGTCCTGCCGTGGCGCTCTTTCGAGGCCTACCCCATCTGTATCGCCGTCGCCGGTGCGAGGGCGGTCAAGGTCGCGCTCACGCCTGACGGGCGCCATGACGTGCCCGCAATGATCGCGGCGCTGACTAAGCGCACCCGGGTGGTGATGGCCTGTACCCCGAACAACCCCACAGGTTCCGCGCTCACGCGTCGCGAGCTGTGCGCCCTGCTTGACGGCGTGCCTGCCAGCGTCCTGGTGCTGGTGGACGAGGCCTATCTCGACTTCGTCACCGACCCGGCGGTGGGCGACGCGATGGAGCTGCTGGAGGCTTACCCGAACCTGGTGGTCTCCAGGACCTTCTCCAAGGCGCACGCACTGGCTGGCATGCGCGTGGGATACCTCGTGGCGCAGCCGGACATCGCGAGCGCGGTGCGCAGCGTGGCCACGCCTTTCGGCGTCAACCTGCCTGCGCAGGCTGCGGCGATCGCCGCCCTGGAGCCGAAGGCGCTGGCCGAGACTGCCCGGCGAGCAGGCCTGGTGGCCGCTGAGCGTGACCGTGTGGTAGCGGCGCTGCGCGAGGATGGATGGGTTGTGCCCCAGGCGCAGGGCAACTTCTTCTGGCTCGGGGTTGCCGAGGCGACGGCGCAGCTCGCCGAGCACTTCAAGGCCGCGGGGATCCTGGTGCGGCCCTTTGCTGGTGAGGGCGTGCGCGTGAGCATCGGCTTGCCTGAGGACAACGACCGGGTTCTGGCAGCCGCCAGGAGCTGGGACGGCCCGCGGGGCTAACGGGCGGTGCTACAGAACCCTCACGCTCGCTCAGGGAGAGCTGAGGGTCCTTAGCTCGCGATCGTGATGAGGAAGGCGAGGCAGAAGGCCAGTTCGACGACTCCCATCGTGCCTGGCCGCAGGCCCTTGTGCGTGCGCCGCACGAGGCTCCACTGCCAGCGGACCATGGCGAAGGACCGCACCGCAAGCAGCACCCACAGCGCCGCGTGGGCCCACGGCAGGTATCCGGTGCCCGCTCCTACGAGCGTGAGCAGCGCGACTGCGGCGTGCCAGGCCACTGTGCCAGCCAGCAGCCGGTTGTTGAATCGCTCGCGGATCATGGCCTTGATATACGGAACCGTGCCGCAGAAGTAGGCGGCCGTCAGTGCCGTGACGACCCACATCCATGACCACCCCACGAGTTCGCCGTTGGGGCTGGACCCAGGCAGTGGCGAGCTGGTGGCGCCGGTGCCCAGGAAACCGCCTGCGCCACCCACTGCCAGCGAGTAGGTGACGGCGGCCATGATGCTGGCGGCCGCCGTCGTCGACAGTCCTGACAGCAGCGAGCGCTCGCGCCCGGACCACACCTCCCACAACGCGATGGCGAACAGCGGCGCCAGGGGGACCGCGAACTGCAGCAGGTAGGGAGCCGCGGCCAGGGTGATGAGCCCGAGCATGGCAGTGGCGGCCGTGTAGGCGAGAAGCGGGACGAGGATGAGAGCGCGACGGCGCGGCGAGCGGGTCCGCAGCCACTGCGACCACGCCCAGTAGGTCAGGTACGCGCTCCACCAGGCAGGCAGGAGCAGAAGGTTCTTCCAGCTCACGCCGCCGACCACCCAGCCGACCAGCGGCGGTAGGACCAGCATCGACCAGGCGCCGTGCTGGTTGGGGATCCAGGCCTTGCGGCCGGGCTGGCGACGGATCTGCTCCTGGCGTTCCTTGGCGGCCTCGACCCGCTCGCGCACGGGGGTGGGCTCACCGGCTCCGCGCGGGCGGCCCGTGGCCAGCATGATGTCGTCCTCCGGCCCGGGACGGGACTGGTGGGAGGGAATGGGGGAGGGACGGCGTCCGTCCTCGGCCTGCTCAGCGGGCTGCTCGTCAGCCACGATCTCCTCGGGCTCCGGGCTGGCGGCGCCGTCGTACTCATGGGGCCGGGAAGGACGCTGCTGAGTCATGGAATTACCCTAACTGGGCCTGGGCCAGGCATCGGTGAGCGTGGGCCGAGACAGCGAGGTGGGGAGCCATGCCACGCACGGCTCCCCACCTCGTCATGCTGCTGAGGTTCAGGACGTGTCCCTCAGGTGGTCTGACCAGTGGTCAGAGGTGCGTCACTTCCAGGTGATCGAGCTCAGGAGCGTCTGGAAGTCCGCCTCGCTCACCTCGGCCGCGCCGGAGAGGTTGAGGACGGTCTAACCGATGAAGACCAGCGTGCCGTTGTGGCTGACGTAGGCGCCACGGGTGGCCGCGGACATCCCGGTGCTCTCGTCAGAGGAGGTGCTGGAGTAGCTCGCTCCGGTCTCGCCGTCCACCGTGACCGAGCCGGTCTCGGCGAAGGCGGTGGTGGCGCCGCTTTGCACCTGGGTCTGGCCGACCATGCCACCGGTGGCGAACAGGGCGGCCACGGCGGCCTCCACGTCCTCGCTGCTGGTCTGGGCCGAGATGACGATCGTGCGCATGCCGTCAGCGCTGACGAAGCCGATCGCGCCCTCGCCGCTCTGGGCGCCGACGTCGGTGAAGCCCTCGGGGGCCGTGACACTGGCGACGGTGGTCACGTGGACGGGCGTGCCCTCGGCCTGGTCGGTGTCCGTGGCCTCCTGCGTCTGCTCGGTGGTGGCAACGGCAGTGGCCTCGGCCGCCGTCGACTCAGCGGTTGTGGTCGAGTCGGAGCCGGAGCCGCAGGCAGTCAGGGAGGCGGCGAGGGCGATGGCAGCGAATGAGGCTGCGACAGTGCGCTTCATGGGATCTCCAGGTGTGAGAGAACAGGGAAATATGATCTCTGACGCCCTAGATGGGGGGGGGGAATGTCAACTGCGTCGTTTCAGGCCCTGAACAGTCGATTGCGCTGCTGTGCGCATGGGAATCGACTGTTCAGGGCCTGAAACGACGCAAGTGAGGGAAGGGCCTACGCCGGCTCAGCCGGCCAGCGCCGCAGCCACGACCTTCTTGGCCTTCTCCTGGACCTGAGCCAGGTGCTCGGCCCCCTTGAAGGACTCGGCGTAGATCTTGTAGACGTCCTCAGTGCCAGAGGGACGCGCCGCGAACCAGGCGTTCTCGGTGGTCACCTTGAGACCGCCGATCGGAGCGTCATTGCCAGGCGCCCGTACCAGCCGGTCCACGATGGGCTCGCCGGCCAGCTCGGTGGCCGTAACGTCCTCGGGGGACAGGGCAGCGAGCTTAGCCTTCTCAGCCTTGGTGGCTGCGGCGTCGATACGTGCGTAGGCCGAGGCGCCGAAGCGCTCCACCTGCTCCTCGTGCAGCTGCGAGGGGGTCTTGCCTGTGACGGCAATGATCTCGCTGGCCAGCAGCGCCAGGATGATGCCGTCCTTGTCCGTGGACCACACCGTGCCGTTCTTGCGCAGGAAGGAGGCTCCCGCGCTCTCCTCGCCACCGAAGCCCACCGAGCCGTCGATGAGGCCGGGAACGAAGTGCTTGAAGCCCACCGGCACCTCGACCAGCGTGCGTCCCATCGCGGCCACGACGCGGTCAATGAGGCTGGAGGAGACCAGGGTCTTGCCCACGGCCGCCGTGGCAGGCCACTGGGGACGGTGAGTGAAGAGGTACTCGATCGCCACGGCCAGGTAGTGGTTGGGGTTCATCAGGCCGTCGGGGGTGACGATGCCGTGGCGGTCGGAGTCCGCGTCATTGCCGGTGGCGACGTCGTAAGGCGTCTTGCCGTCAGCGTCCGGCGTCATGACGGCGCGCAGGGAGGCCATGGCGTTGGGGGAGGAGCAGTCCATACGGATCTTGCCGTCCCAGTCCAGGGTCATGAAGCTCCAGGCAGGGTCCACGGTGGGGTTGACCACCGTGAGGTCCAGGCCGTAGCGCTCGGCGATCGCGCCCCAGTAGTCCACCGAGGCCCCGCCCAGCGGGTCGGCGCCGATACGCACGCCCGCCTCGCGGATCGCCTCAACGTCAATGACGTTCTCCAGGTCCGCGACGTAGGACTCCAGGTAGTCGTGCTTGATGACGTAGTTGGAGTCCAGTGCCTCGGCGATGGGCACGCGCTTGACGCGGTCCCATCCGTCAGCGAGCAGCTCATTGGCTCGGGCGGCGATCCAGCTGGTCGCGTCAGAGTCGGCCGGCCCGCCGTGCGGGGGGTTGTACTTGAAGCCGCCGTCGCGCGGGGGATTGTGGGACGGGGTGACGACGATGCCGTCGGCCAGGCCCGGGCCGCTGGTGCGCACGCCGGACTCGGTGCCGGCGCCGTTAGCCAGCAGGATCGAGTGCGAGACGGCTGGAGTGGGTGTGTAGGCGCCGCGGGCGTCGACGGCGGTGGTCACGCCCGCGCCGGTGAGCACCTCGATCGCGGTGCGCCAGGCCGGCTCAGACAGGGCGTGGGTGTCTCGGCCGATGTAGAGCACGCCGTCGGTGCCCTGGGTGCGGCGGTACTCCACGATGGCGGCCGTGGTGGCGATGATGTGGGCCTCGTTGAAAGCGGTGTCCAGGGAGGAGCCGCGGTGACCGGAGGTGCCGAAGACCACGCGCTGCTCAGGCACAGCAGGGTCCGGGACGAGGTCGTAGTAGGCGTTGACGACCTCATCGACGTCGATCAGGTCTTCGGGACGTGCAGGTTGTCCAGCTCGTGGGTGCATGCGTCGAGTGTGGCACGCCCGATCAGCGCTGTCCGCTCATTGTCCCGAAAGATGGACGACGGCGGCTCAGCCTAGGGAGGAAAACCGCCGGCTGGCCGGGTACTTCGGCCTGACAGCCACCCGCGGCGCTCAGCGGCTCCTTAGGGAGCGGCGGACACAAGGTCAGCGGCGAAGGCGAGGAAGGCTGCCAGACGGTTGGGCCGCTCGGCCAGCCACACCTCGGCCTGCGTGAGCCGGCCGTCGCCGGCTCGGGCTGAGCTACGGCGTCGAGCACCTCACGCTCCTGGGCGCCGGACAGGAACAGGGAGAGGTCCGCCGGTCTGCCGGGGTGGTGCTGGCGGCGGCGCGTCTGGCGAGGGTCTCAGGTGACGGGATGGCGGGGCGTCGCACGGCGGTCCTCCTGGGTCACGCGCCTATCGTGGTGCTGTCACAGTAGTGGGGCGGTGCGCTGGTGTCCGCCCGTCGGAAGGACTGCCCATGACCGCAACCGCCATCTCCACGCCCAAGGCTCCGGCCGCCGTCGGCCCGTATTCCCAGGCTGTCTCGACTGGTGAGGGCGCCGGCTCCACCGTCTACGTCTCCGGCCAGATCCCGCTCGACCCCGCTACCGGGACGCTGGTGGACGGGGACATCCAGGCTCAGGCCGAGCGCGTGCTCACCAGCGTCGGTGAGATCCTCGCGGCCGCGGGACTGGGCTACGAGCACGTCGTCAAGACCACCGTGCTGCTGGCTGACATCAATGACTTCGTCCCGGTCAACGAGGTCTACTCCCGCTTCTTCACCGGGCCGGTGCTGCCGGCGCGCGCGGCCTTCCAGGTGGCGGCCCTGCCCAAGGGCGCCGGGGTGGAGATCGAGGCCGTCGCCGTGCGTCCCTGACCGTCTGTTGGCCGGGACCGCCGCGTCGGCCGGGACAGGCCGGGCCAGACCGTTACCCTGACGCTATGTCGAAGAAGAAGCGCCAGGCGCGCAAGGCCGCCGACGCAACGCCCAAGAAGCAGAAGATCGCTTACGTCGCCCGTCCCTTCGAGGGGCTGCCCGGCGAAGAGGACCTCGTCGCCATGATGCAGATCCTCCCGGCGGCGACCGCCACCGTGAAGCTCAACGAGGCCCACGGCGGACGCACGGTCCAGCTGGTCACCCTCCTGCCCGAGCTCGCTCAGGCGCTCAAGCGTGCCGACGGCGAGGTCCTGGTGGCGCTGCAGACGACCCTTCACTCGGGTGACGCCAGCCGTGACGTGGCCGCTGCCCTCCTGGAGGCCCTGGACCTGGAGGAGGGGCACGGGTTGGCCGTCAACGGGTTGCCTGAGCCGGGTGAGCGCCTGCAGGACATCGTGGACCTGAACTTCGCCCCGCAGGTCAGCGTGCGCGAGACCTTCGACTTCTGGCTCGACGCCGAGGCCGCCAAGGACCCGCAGGCCCAGCGCCAGCTGGAGGAGGCCAAGGGCGAGATCGCCCAGGCCAAGGCGGTGCCGGGCGTGGAGCACGCCTACTGGTTCCGCATGGGTGGCAAGGAGTTCGTGCGCTGGGTGCGTGGGGAGGACGAGGACGAGTTCTTCAACGCCTTCGCCCGCGTGCACGCCGCGCGCGAGTCCGACCTGGAGGAAGGGGCCCGCTTCATCGGCGCCTTCCGTGCCTGTGGCCTGGCCATCCCCGTGTGGGAGCTGGTTCCGGGGACCGAGGCTGAGGAGCTCACCGCCCCGATGCAGGAGATGGCCGCGCGGCTGGAGGCGGCGCTGGCTGCCCAGGGGCCGCTGGACGCGGCGGCTCGCCGGGCCAAGGCCGGCATCATCTCGCGCCAGGTCAACCTCTGAGCCGAGGCGCCGGACCTCGTGAGCGACGCCGTCGCGTGTGCTGATCGTGCGCACGCGACGGCGTCGTTGCCTGCGGGTACGGTGGAGCCATGAAGGCACAGCGCATCACGGACTCGGTCTCCTACCACGGCGAGGGACCGGTGTGGTGGCCGGCGACGGGCCGGCTGCGCTTTGTCGACATGCTGGCCGGCAGCGTCATCGAGCTGGACGAGGCCGCCGAGGGCGGTTACCGCCGTCTGGACGTGCCCTCGAAGGTCGCCAGCGTCATCCGCCCGCGTGTGGACGGGGGCGCGGTTGTGGCCACGGAGCGGGGGATCGCCGTCGGGCGCGCCGAGGACCTGAGCGACCTGACGCAGGCCGTTGAGCTGTACTCCGACCCGACGATCCGCACGAATGAGGGCGGATGCGACCCTGACGGGCGCTTCTGGATCGGGACCATGTCCTACGAGCGCGTGGAGGGGGCTGCCGCGGTCTATCGCTGGGACGGCGCCGGCGAGCCGGTGCCTGCCTGGGGCGGAGCCACGATCGCCAACGGCCTGGGCTTCAGCCCGGACGGTTCGCGCGGTTACTGGATCGACACCCCCACCGGGCGGGTGACCGTCTTTGACTACGACGCCGAGGCCGGGCTGGTCGAGCCTCGCACCTTCGTGGAGATCCCGGCTGAGCAGGGGCACCCGGACGGGCTGACCGTGGACGCTGAGGGTGGGGTGTGGGTCGCCATGCACCGGGGCAGCGCTGTGTGGCGCTTTGACGAGGACGGTCGACTCAGTGAGGTGATCGAGGTGCCGGTGTCGAAGGTGACGGCCTGTACCTTCGGTGGTCCCGACCTGGGCACGCTGTACATCACGACCTCGCGCGAGAACCTGCCTGACGACGTCGAGCCGGCCTCCGGCAGCGTCTACGCCGTGGAGCCTGGAGTACAGGGTCTGGAGCCGCTGGCCTTCAAGGGGTGAGCTCACGGCTTGTGATGAGTCTGACGACGTGACTTGGCCCGTGGGCCGGGTTGTCTCTCCCGGACCCACGGGCCCAAGCCTCGTGAGGGCTCCGCACCCGGCATCCCAACTCCGGGGGAGCGTCCTCCTTCGCCGGAGCGACTGCCTTGGGCTCCCTAAGACCTGTGGCTGTCTCGGAGGCGGATCGGTCGTCAGGCTCCCCAACCCTCGCGACCCGTTCCGTCCGGCGGTGACTCGTATATAACCCGGTCATCCTGAAGGAACACGGGGTGGTTGCCTGGAAAGTCTCTAGGAACCGCGAAGCGGCCGGGGCTGACGGCGGTACACGCCTTTTGTGAGGGGTGTTGTCGGCTTCCTTTCCCCGTCGCTTTAGGTCTTTAACAGTCGGCTCCCACGCTTGCCACAACCGAATCGACTGTTCGCGGCCTAAAGCGACAGTCTGGATCCACCCTCGCCCCATCGCCTTAGGCCCTCAACAGTCGGATCCCATGCCCGCCGCAACCGAACCGACTGTTACCGGCCTAAAGCGACGGGGCGTGCGGGGTGAGTGAAGGCTGTACGGGGGCATGCGGGACGCGGGGGCCTACGGGATCCGGGGCATGACGAAGCCCCCGGTTCCCGGGTTGTCTCTCCCGGGCCCGAGGGCCTTCGTCAACGAGTGGCCCGACCTGTCGGCGGGCTTCCCAAACCCCGCCCGGGAACCACTCCCTCGCCGGAGCGACGGCTTCGGGCTCCCTAAGACCCGTGGCTGTCTCGGAGGCGGGTCGGTCATCAGGCTCCCCAACCCTCGCGACCCGTTCCGTCCGGCGGCAGTGACCATGTAACCCGCCCACCCTGAAGGAACACCCCTCCAAAGCCTGGGAAATGCCTCCATGTTCCTGCTGACGTGTCCGTCGGTGGGTGGCTCCTGGTGGCATCCGGGGTTTGTGTCGGTGCTCTTTGGCAAGATCTCCTCATGGACGAGACCACATCTGTCGGCCCCACCGCAGCGACCGGCGCCGCACACGAGATCCACAACCCCTACGTCTTTAATGAGACCGAGACTCGGCGAAGGCTGGACACCGGCGAGCTCTACACGGACTTCGGCCCCGGCCGGGAGGCCCTGGAGGAGGAACGTAATCGGGGCAAGGAGCTGGTCGAGCGTTACAACGCCACCTCGATCCGCGACCCTGAAGGGCGCGCGGCTCTTGCCCGTGAGCTCTTCGCCTCCTTCGGGGACGGAGCCTGGCTGGAGACGCCGATCTATTGCGCGTACGGCTCCCACACCACCATCGGGGAGGGGTGCTGGTTCAATACCGGCACCACGCTGATCGACGACGCCGCTATCCATATTGGCAAACGTGTCCTCTTCGGTCCCCATGTCACGGTAGCCACGGCCGGTCACCCGATTGACCCTGAGCTTCGCAGCACGGGCGCGCAGTTCTCTGCCGTCGTCACCATCGAGGACGATGTATGGGTGGGCGCGAACACCACCATCCTGCCCGGTGTGCACATCGGCTACGGGTCGGTCATCGCGGCTGGCGCGGTGGTCAGCTCGAACGTGCCGCCAATGACGGTGGTTGGCGGTCTACCAGCCCGCGTCATCCGCACCATCACCCCGGGGGAGGAGACTGCCTACAAGCCGCCGCGCAGCCTGTGAGACATGGTGTCTCGGGTGGCGGTAGGGATACCTCTCAGGGACGGGAAGGTGGAACCCGGCGTCATTGACGGGCTCCTTTCCACAACCCTCTCTGATCGCTGAGGCGATGTCAGGTGAATGAGCGTTCACAGAGGACTGTCATCTTTTTCTGTCGTTTCTTGCATTGGTCAGACGGGACAGAAGTCCTCTGACGCTCGATAGGCAGACGCGCCCTCGCCCCTCGCGGTGTCCTCGAGTGACCTGGGCGGCACCGCTATTGACCATCCCGCAGAAGTCCTCGCTTACGAGGCTGTGGATGTTCCGGCTACGGTCACGTCCAGCGATCACACACCGACGTATGACGCGCGGTGGGTGTGACGCTCTCGCGCGGGCAAGCGCTGGTCGGTGTGTCACTGAAAGGTTCCCCGCGTGTCCCACGCCTCCTCCCGCCCAGCCAGCGACGTGCCTGGAGCGCAGGATGTCTTCGTCCTGCCTGACCCCCGCGACGCTGAGACAGTCAGCCCGGCCCTGGCCGGCTCCATCTTTGCCACGGCTGTCCTGGCCTTCCTCGGCCTGTTCCTAGAGACCGTCGTCTCCGTCCTCTTCCCGGCCCTCATGGAGGCCTTCGGGGTGGGGACCTCGCAGGTGCAGTGGCTCACCAGTGGCTACCTCCTGGTGGTCGCGATCATCATGCCGCTGTCGAGCTACCTCCAGCGCCGTTTCACGGCCAGGTCCCTGTTCTTCGCGGCCGTCGCCGCCGTGGCGGCCGGCTCCGTCATCGCCCTGGCCGCCCCCACTTTCCCGGTGCTGCTGGCAGGGCGTCTTCTTCAGGGCGTGGGCACCGGCATCATCACGCCGCTCATGTTCACGATCATCCTCACCCAGGCACCTCGCACCAAGTTTGGGGCGCTCATGGGAGTCGGAGGCCTGACTCTGGGCGTGGCCCCGGCCGTCGGTCCGATCGTGGGCGGCGTCATCGGAGAGGTGGCGAGCTGGCGAGTGGTTTTCGCCATCACCCTGCCTCTCATCCTGGCCTCCTTCGTGGTCGGAGCCCGCTCGATCCAGCAGGCTCGCCCCACGGAGAAGATCGCCCTGTCCTGGGGGCAGGTTGTCCTGCTTACCCTTGCCTTCGTGGGTCTCATCCTCGGTCTTGAGCGGGGCGGTGCGCTGCTGGCTGCCGGGGCCGACGTCGAGCTGGGCGTCAACGCCTCGGTCACCCGCTTGCTGGAGACGGAGACGAGCCAGGACACCGCGCGCGAGCGCACCCGGGTCTAGGTGCGCGAGGCTGAGGCCGTCGCAGTGGAGGCCGGGGCGCCGGGCAGCGTCCTGGACTAGCTGGCTCTCACGCCGGGGCTCACGCCGAGCAGACGTCGTCCCTCTCACCGTGCTGTGATCGCGCCGTGAGGGGGACGATGTCGTTACTCTTGTGCCGTGACTATGTCGATGCCTCAGCAGGCGCATCCAGACCAGCGTGCCGAGCAGAGGGTCGCCGTCGTCATCCCCGCGAAGGACGAGGCCGAGCGCATCGCGGCGACCGTGCGAGCCTGCCGGGCGATTCCGCGCGTTGACCTCGTGGTGGTCGTGGATGACGGTTCCACGGACGGAACCCAGGACCACGCCCGAGCCGCCGGTGCGGTCACGGTGCGTCACTCAGTCACGCGTGGCAAGGCCTCGGCGATGGAGACCGGCGCCTCGATCGTGGGGATGCGTGACTACGTCGATGGCCCCTCACGCCTTCTGCTCTTCATCGACGCCGACCTGGGTGACTCTGCCGCCTGCTGCGCAGACCTTGTTGCCCCCGTGATCGATGGCATCGCCGACATGTCGATCGCTGTCCCGCCCAAGCAGGCTGGTGCCGGCGGCCGCGGTCGCGTGGTCCGCGCCGCCCGTACGGCGATCGCTGCCGCAACCGGTTGGGCCCCGGTGGCTCCGCTGTCCGGTCAACGGTGCCTGAGCCGCGAGGCCTATGAGGCAGCCGCCCCGCTGGCTGAGGGCTGGGGTGTCGAGGTGGGTCTGAGCATCGACGTCCTGGTGGCCGGGCTGACCGTCATCGAGGTCCCCTGCGACATCACCCACCGCGTCACCGGCAATGACCGCGCCGGCATGCTGCACCGTGCCGCCCAGTACAAGGATGTCCTGCGAGCGATCGCGGCGCGCAAGGTGCGCCGCCGCCGGATCCCCGTCAAGGCCCTGGACGAGGAGCTCATCGGCTCCCAGTCCCCCTTCCACGCCTACCGGGCCTGGCCCGGGCCCAAGGCCCAGGGCAGTGACCTGCAGGCCGGGGAGCCCGACGGCGTCGCCCCGGCGCGTCCCGAGGCCTAACGCACCCGGGCCTGGAGCTGAGTGGCCACGAGCGCCACGAGAAGCGGCGCCGCGCAGGCCAGGGACAGGCACGCCATGGACAAGCCGGAGTCGTTGACAACCACCTCGACGACTACCAGTGTGCCCAGGCCCTTGAGCGCGGGAGTCAGCCACTGTGGAAGCCCGCCGGCAGCCGTGGTTCCGGCCCCCTCGTGCTGGCCGGCGCCGTCCTCGGTGGGCCTCTGGTCGGCTTCCTGCTCCTCAGGTCGCACCAGGCTCGCGTAGGCGCTGGTGCCGAGCCTCCACGCCGTGACCTCGCGCCTCAGCCACCACCCCGCGCCGACCAGGGCGATCACCCCGACCACCAGCGCCAGGAGAGCGAGCCGACTGGTGAAGAAGGGCACCACCAGAGCCGTGAGCTTGCGCAGGATGGTGGTCGAGGCGGTGCCGTCCTGGAGCTGGCCGATGAACTGGCCCATATGCGTGTGCGAGCCCAGGGAGCGGTCGATCAGCCCGAACAGCCCGGCGGCGGTCAGAGCCCCGGTGGCGATCGTCATCCACCGCTTCCAGCCGATGCGGCCTCCCACGAGTCCGGCCGTCAGTGCGGCCAGCGCCGCCGCCATCGCGATGGCACCGCCTACGTCAGCGCCGGCCTGAGGCAGTCCGTCAAGCGCCAGGGCGATCAGGCCGGGCACGCCGACCCCGAGGTAGGCCGCGGTACGTCGCAGCCGGTGGGTGGGCTGAGCCTCGACGAAGGGGCTGACCCCCGCTGCCACAGCGATGACGAGGGCGGCCGCGGCCAAGGCGAAGGCCGTGTTTGACATCCCGTAAAAGCGCCCGGCGACGACGGCATCCATCCCCAGCATCCCGTTGAAGCCCAGGCGCGCGCCCGCCGCGGAGTCGGAGAGGATGAGCGCGGCCACGCAGGCCGTCAGGACGTAGGCGGTGAAGAACAGCGGGGTGGGCACGCGGCTAGAGGGAGGCAGGCGTAGGCCGTGGACCCCCAGGGGACCGGGGCCGTGCCCTGGCTCTCGCGGCGTGCGCGGGGCGCGTGGGGGACGCGGACGAGCCGTCAGGAGCCTGTCCCGTACGGAGATGACGACGCTGCCTAGCCCGTGCAGGACGCCGACGCCGACCATCGCCGTGAGGACCATCGTCAGTATGGCCGTCGGCACCACGACCCAGCTGGGCTGGTCGCCGTCGGCGCCGACTCGCCACCAGGGGACCGCCATGCCCATCCAGGCTCCCATCGGCAGGGCGCCGACCACGGTGGCTGCCACCCCGACCCCGTGCAGGTGCTTGCGGCCAGCGGGCCCTCGCAGCGTGCAGGCGGCGACGAGGACGAGGGCGGCCGCGGCGCCGATGATCGTTAGCCCAGCGGGTAGCGTCGTCATCTGCGAGGCCTTGGCGCGCAGGGCGTCGTCGGTGAGCTGGCTGACGGTCTGTGGCACGTCGGCGCCCTCCGAGCGCGTCAGCGCCCCAAGATCCGTGGCGCCGGCCGGCAGGCTCAGCGCCTGGCCACTCATGGAGGTGGGGACGGCCACGCCCAGGGCTGACAGGAACGTGGGGGCGAGGTCGGTGAGCTGGACGAGCCCGGCCTGGTGGGTGGAGGGGCTGGTCAGGACGCCGTCCTCGCGGTCCAGGCCGGTCGAGCCGGAGGACAGCACGAGTGCCTGAGGCCCAGATCCGGGCCCCGTCAGGGAGACGACGACGACGCGAGCCTGAGCCCCTGAGGCGGCCAGGGACTCCAGGTCCTCCGCCAGGGTCTGCCTGGCAGCCTCGGCGCCGTGGCGGGTGGCGTCCACGATGGTGAGTTCGGCCAGCTCACCGAGCTCGGTGAGGGAGCCGGCCGAGTGCGGGGACTGGCCGGAGGAGGTCGTCAGGGCGAGCTCGGCGCCGGGCCCGACGGCGGCCGTGGTGAGTCCGGCTGAGGACAGGGCGTCTGCCAGGGCCCCGGGCTCAGCGGCGTATCCGGCCTCGCCGGAGGCGTGTGCCGCCTGGTCCCAGCCGGAGGGCCATGAGCACGGTGAGCCGGGCTCGGTGGCGCGCGTGCGAGCACCCGCCCCGAGCGACAGCCAGGCGTCCGCCTCGCAGGTGCCTGCCGTGCGGGGCACGAGATTCGCCGGGGAACCTGAGGCGGCCAGGCTCAGCAGGTCCTGGGAGGCCTTGTCCTCGCCCTGGGAGACGGAGGCCCAGCTCAGGGCGGTGGTGGCCAGGACCACCACGGGGGTGCGTCGGCGTTCCTGGCCGAAGGCGGACCCCGCCATCGCCACCACCATGCCGATGACGGTCAGGAGCACGATCGCGTAGACCACGCTGCGGGCAAAGCGTTGTCGTGGTGACTGATGCGGACTCACGCCAGACAGCATAGGGGCGCCCCACCTCCAGGCCCGGAGCACGGCCGGGTCCGTCTCCGCGTGCGCTCACCAGGAACGTCGCTTCAGGCCGCTAACAGTCGGTTCGGTTGTGGCAATAGTGGAGATCGACTGTTAAGCACCTCAAGCGAGGGATGTGCGGAACCAGCCAGGTGGGTCAAGGACGCTTGTGGACGACGGCGCCGCCCCAGTGCTGGGGGAAGGAACCTGCTGCTGGGCTGCTCACCCTGCAAACCTGTCACGGCCTGGGGCCTCATGCTCGATACCCTTCACGCTATGACGACCTCGACGACCGCTGCGACCTGGTCCTTCCTGGGCCCCACCGGCACCTTCTGCGAGATGGCCCTGAGGCAGGTGGCTCCGCAGCAGATCACTCTGGACCCGTGCCAGGACGTGCCCACCGCGCTGGACCACGTGCGCGACCGCACGGTGGACGCGGCTGTGGTGCCCATTGAGAACAGCGTCGAGGGCGGGGTTAACGCGACGTTGGACAACCTCGTGGCGGGGTCCCCCTTGGTCATCGCGGCTGAGGTCGCTGTGCCTATCACCTTTGTCCTGGCAGGTCTGGAGGGGACGCGGCTGGAGGAGGTGCGTGGCATCTCCACCCATCCCCACGCCTGGGCGCAGTGCCGCGGCTGGGTGCACACCCACCTGCCGCAGGCCGTGTACGTGGCCGGGACCTCGACCTCGGCCCCGGCCAAGGCTCTGGCGGCAGCCGGGCCGCAGGGGCTGGGGAACCTGGACTACCAGGCTGTGCTGTGCAACCCGCTCGCCGCCGAGCAGTACGGGCTGACGGTGCTGGCCGGAGGGGTGGCGGACAACCCGGGCGCGGTCACCCGCTTCGTCAAGGTCACCCGTCCCGGGCGGGTGAGCGAGCCGACCGGTGCGGACAAGACGACGCTCCAGGTCCAGCTGCCCCACAACCGCTCCGGCGCGCTGCTGGACATGCTGGAGCAGTTCTCAGCGCGTGGGATCAACCTCTCGCGCATCGAGTCTCGTCCGGTGGGTGACTCGCTCGGACGCTACCGCTTCTCCATCGACGTGGAGGGGCACATTCGTGAAGAGCGCGTCCAGGCCGCCCTCATCGGCCTGCACCGCACCTGCCCGCAGGTGCGCTTCCTGGGCTCCTACCCCCGCCTGGACGCCCGTCCCATCGTGGTTCCGGCGGGCACGAGTGACAAGGACTTCGTGGTGGCGCGCGCCTGGGTGGCGGACGTGCTGGAGGGACGCACCGTCTGAGCGGCTAGCGGCGGACGAGGACGGCTCCGGGCTCCAGGCGCACGCGGACCCAGCGCGTGGGAGGCAGGAGCTCGCCGTCGACCTCCACCATCGCCGGGCGAGCCAGTCGGACGACGACGTCGCGGCCCCGGCGCAGGACCACGCGCCCGAGTGCACGGCGAGGATCGGAGTAGCGGGCGGCGAAGGGGGGCAGCACCTGGCGGGCGAGCGAGGTCCAGCCGGCCAGCCCGCCGACGGTGTCGATAGCGGCGACGTCGAGGAGGCCGTCGTCCATCGTGGCCTGCGGCAGCAGGGTGATCCCCGCGGGAAGGCGACCGCCATTGCTGATGAGCAGGCAGCGTGCGGTCAGGCGCTCCAGGTGGCGCTCGCGGCTCACGCCGTGGTGACGCCGGACCTGAGAGGGGCGGCGGCCACCGCGAGGCCCGGCAGGACAGTCCTCCTGACCGCTGCGCTCGTCTAGGCTGAGCAGCATGTCAAGGCGCGGGGACCAGAGGTTCTCGAAGGCGGCCAGGGCATAGGCGCCCCACTTGATGCGGGCCTTGAGCCCGGGCCGGGTCGAGGCGACGAGTCCTGCGTCAAAACCGATACCGGTGACCACGAGGCAGGCGTGCTCCGAGCCGAGGGTGGGGCGAGCCCAGCTCTGTGTGGGGGCGGGGCGGTCCTTGCTGGAGACGGGGTCGTCGGGGTCGATGGAGACCCAGGCGAGGTCCACGGGGTGGGCAGTTCCCGTCACTGCGGTGGTGATGAGCGCCTCCGGATCGCCCACGGGCAGGCCCAGGTTGCGGGCGGCGAGGTTGGCGGTGCCCAGCGGCAGGATCCCAAGCTCGGTGGAGGTACCGGCCAGCCCGGCGGCCACGGCGCGCACGGTGCCGTCCCCGCCG
>NZ_DS999574.1:177254-193855 GCF_000159035.1 Actinomyces urogenitalis DSM 15434 | reverse complement strand
CGCGCACGGTGCCGTCCCCGCCGCCAGCCACAACGAGCCGGGCTCCTGAGGCGACGGCGAGGCGCGCCTGCGTGGCGCCCGGCTCGCTGACGGTGGTCTCCAGCCAGATGGGCTCGTGGTACCCGGCCTCAGCCAGGGCAAGGGTGAGGCGGCGGCGGACGGACTCAGTGACTGCCGGTTTGGACGGGTTGAGGACGACGCACGCCAGCCCAGCGTCCGCGGACGCTGGGCTGGCGGGGGTGGCCGTAGGGCCACCGGATCGGGTCATGGGCCGAGGCTAGCGGGCCGCGGCGGAGGGCACAGGGGTCAGGGGCAGGCCGGCGTCCTGGGCGAGGCTGGTGATGATGCGGGCGAGCTGGCTGAAGTCGGAGCCTCGCGAGGAGGAGGTGCGGTAGACCAGGCCCATGCGGCGCACGGCGTTGACGTCCCCGAAACGAGCCACTCCGTGCGGCACGCCTCCCAGCATCCGCAGGGCGCCCTCGGGCAGCACGGTGACGCCGACGTTGTGGGAGACCATCTGGACCACGGTTAGCAGCGTGGTGGCGACGGCGACCGGCGGGTTGGAGCCGTAGCGCTGGCACAGGGCCAGGGTCTCGTCGCGCAGGCAGTTGCCCTCGTCCAGCAGGAGGAGCTGCTGGTCATCGAGCTCGACGGGGGAGACGTCCTTGCGCCCGTCCCAGGAGTGGTTGGGTGGGACGAGGATGACGAGGGGCTCGTCATACATCGGGATGACGGAGGCGCGGTGGGCGTCGATGTCGACGTCGATCGCCAGGATGGCGGCGTCCAGGCGACCCTGACCCAGCATGTCGAGTAGGTCGCCGGTGACCATCTCACGCAGCTCGGCCTGGAGCTGGGGGATCTCCCGGGGCAGTCCGTCGATAGCGACGGGAGCCAGGTAGGGGGCCAACGTGGGGATCATTCCCAGACGCATGGTGCCGCTGAGCACGGCGCCCTGGGTGGTGACGGCCTCGCTGAAGGACTCGGCTGCGAGGACCGCCTCGCGGGCGTAGGGCAGCAGCGTCTCGCCCAGGGGGGTGACGAGCACGCGGCGGGTAGTGCGTTCGACCAGCTCTCCGCCCACGCGGCGCTCCAAGGCGGTGATGGCCTGGGACAGGCTGGGCTGGCTGACGCCAAGAGTCGTGGCCGCCTCACCGAAGTGCTGGTGGTCGCACAGGGCGACGAAGGCTCGCAGCTGCGAGAAGGAGGGAAGCGAAGTAGCCATAGCCTGTCCTGAGAGCTGGGGCGATCGGGCGCGGCGGACCGAGAGGTTCGCCTGTCGATCGTGCTTAATAAATCGCTATTAATTATATGGCATAGATTGGCGGGTCGCGAAACCTCTCGCTATCAGTGATGGTGCTCTCGCCCCATGAGGCGTCCCGGCGGGCGGGGGCGCTCGCTGGCTACACTCGGACCCATGATCGACCTGCGCGACCTCCGCGAGAACCCAGAGCGTTACCGTGACAGCCAGCGAGCCCGAGGCGCCGACGTCGACCTTGTCGACCGCATCATCGACGCCGACGAGGCCCGCCGCACCACCCTGGCCACCTTTGAGTCCCTGCGTGCGGAGCAGAAGGTCGTCTCTCGCTCGGTCGGCAAGGCCTCCTCTCCTCAGGAGCGTGAGGCTGCCCTCGCTCAGGCCAAGGAGCTAGCCGAGCGCGTGCGCGGCGCCCAGGCCGAGTCTGACCAGGCTGCCGCCACCCTGGACGAGCTGGCGCACCAGTTCCAGAACGTCATCGAGGGAGCGCCCTCCGGCGGGGAGGAGGACTACGTCGTCCTGCGTCATGAGGGCCCCCAGCCGCGCGACTTCGCCTCCGAGGGCTTTGAGCCGGCCGATCACCTCACCCTGGGTGAGGGCCTGGACATCATCGACACCAAGCGCGGGGCCAAGGTCTCCGGCTCGCGCTTCTACTACCTCAAGGGCGCGGGAATGCGCCTGGAGCTGGCCCTCATGACGGCGGCCCTGGACAAGGCCACCGAGCACGGCTTCATCCCGATGACCACGCCCACCCTCGTCTCCCCGCAGGTCATGGGCGGCACCGGCTTCCTCGGCCTGCACGCGGACGAGATCTACTACCTGCCTGCTGACGACCTCTACCTCACCGGTACCTCCGAGGTCGCGCTGGCCGGTTATCACACGGACGAGATCCTCGACCTGGAGGAGGGCCCGAAGCGCTACCTGGGCTGGTCCACCTGCTACCGCCGTGAGGCGGGGGCGGCTGGTAAGGACACTCGAGGCATCATTCGCGTCCACCAGTTCAACAAGGCAGAGATGTTCGCCTACGTGCGTCCCGAGGACGCCGCTGCCGAGCACGAGCGCCTGCTGGCCCTGGAGGAGGAGATGCTCCACCTCGTCGGCCTGCCCTACCGCGTCATCGACACCGCTGCGGGGGACCTCGGATCCTCCGCTGCCCGCAAGTTCGACTGCGAGGCGTGGCTGCCCACCCAGAACCGCTGGATGGAGGTCACCTCGACCTCCAACTGCACCACCTACCAGGCGCGCCGTCTCCAGATCCGTGAGAGGCGGGACGGGCGGACCTCGCCGGTAGCCACCCTCAACGGCACGCTGGCCACCACCCGCTGGATCGTGGCGCTGCTGGAGAACAACCAGCAGGCGGACGGCACGGTGGTTGTGCCTGAGGGGCTGCGTCCGTACATGGGTGGCCTCGAGGTCATCACCCCGCGTCCCTGAGGGACGAGGACGGCAGTGACGCAAGACTCCCGCCGGGACCAGGCGGCCGGCCCTGTGCCGGTCGGCACCTCTCCGGTCTTCAGCGCTCCTGACCCGAGCCAGCCCAGCGGCGCCGAGCCTCAGCGGCTGGGCGGCTCCTGGGAGTACCTGCGTGGGCACGACCGCTCCACGCCTCTGAGCCATGACGCCTACCACGCCCTCGTGCGTGAGCACATGGCGGACCTGGACCGGCTGGACCCGGGCCGGGACCACCTCGTCGCGGACCCGCGGCTCATCGTCGCGCTCGACGTGGACGGCACGATCCTGGACATGGATGGCCGCGTCTCGGAACGGATGATGGCCTCGATCGCCCGGATGCGGCACTACGGGGCCCAGGTGGTCATCTCCACCGGCCGCGGTATCCAGGCGGCTCTGCCGGTGGCGCGCCACGTGGGACTGACCGACGGGTGGATGATCTGTGCCAACGGTGCGCTGACGGTGCGCATGGATCCGACGGCGCCAGGCGGGTACCGGGTGGTGGACTCGGTGACCTTTGACCCCACCGCGGCCATCAACGCGCTCACGCAGGCTGTTCCGGACGGCATCCTCGCCGTCGAGGACCTTGACGCCGGCTTCCGCACCACCCGCGCCTTCCCTGAGGGGGAGCTCATTGAGGAGCAGACGCTGGCCACCTTGGACGAGCTGTGCGCGCGACCGGTCACCCGCGTCATCCTGCGGGCGCCGGGTATGCCGCTGGAGGAGTTCAGCGCGCTGGTCGCGGACTCGGGCCTGCACTCGGTGGAGTACGCGATCGGCTGGACCGCGTGGCTTGACGTGGCTCCCGAGGGCGTGACGAAGGCGTCCGCGCTGCAGCGGCTGGCTGAGCGGCTGGGGACGGACTCCTCTCACGCCGTGGCGGTGGGAGACGGGACCAATGACGTTGAGATGCTCACCTGGGCTGGTGCCGGGGTGGCCATGGGAAGCGCGCCGCAGTCAGTGACGGCTGTCGCCTCCTTCACCACCGAGCCGGTATGGCGTGACGGGTGTGCCGGAGTGCTCGACGCCGTCGTGGAGAGGAAGCGAGCAACATGCTGAGCAGACTCACCGGGCTCCGGCCCCTGGCCGTCGTGGCCACGCTCGCCCTCGCGTCGGCCTCGCTGGTGGCCTGCTCCTCGGCCTCGCAGCAGGTGGGAGGGGTGACGGCGTCCCCTGCCTCCTGCGCCCAGCTGCAGGAGGCCTACGGCTCCTTCCCCGCGGGCACCACGGTGCGGGTCGCCACGCAGGCCGGCAGCACTGAGGCAGCCAGTCTGGACGCCTCCCTGGAGCACTTCTCGCAGTGCACGGGGCTGAGCGTGGTCCAGGTGGAGTCCGACGACGTCGCGGCCAGCCTCAAGTCCGACTCCACGCAGGCCGACCTTGCCGTCCTGCCTGAGGCCGGTGTCCTGCCTGAGCTCGTGGACGAGGGGCTCGTCCAGCCTGTGCCGGAGACTGTGGGTGCCAATGTGGAGCTGGGTTGGGACCGGATGTGGTCGGAGGCGGGGACCGTTGACGGCACCTTGTACGCCGCGCCGCTGACGGCCAGCCTGGACTCCCTGGTCTGGTACTCGCCGACCGCGTTCTCACGCCTGGGCTACCAGGTGCCTCAGACGTGGCCGGAGCTGGTGGCTCTGACCTCGCAGGTGGCGCAGGACCACCCGGACGGCTCGGTGACGCCGTGGTGCCTGGGACTGGCGAGCCCCGATGCGGGCGAGGAGTGGCTGGCGGAGGCTGTGCTCCAGCTCAGCGGTCCGGTCGCCTACGACCAGTGGGCCACGGGCAAGGACTCCCTGGACTCGGTTGACGCGGACACGGCCTTGGGTGAGCTGGATTCGCTCCTGCTTGCTGACGGGCACGTGCCTGGCGGTCGGCAGGCGGCGGAATCGGCGACGATGCAGGACGCCGCCGCGCAACTGCGGGAGGGGCAGTGCCTCATGCTCTACGCCCCCTCGTCTGTCGAAGCCCTGTTCCCGGTCGGGTCGGTGAGCGACGACGGTGCCAGCAGCCAGCCGGAAGAGACGGCGAGCGCGGCGGGTGCGGCGGGCGCGGGCGACGTCTTGTCGACCTTCCTCACCCCCTCGGGTGGGCAGGATGAAGAGACGGCTTACCTGGTGGGCGCGAGCATGCTGGTCTCGGTCAGTGGCTCTGAGGCTGGTGAGGCGGTGATGGCCTACCTCACGAGTGCTCAGTGGGCCCGGGCCTATGCGGCCCTGGGGACTGGAGGTACTGCTCATCACGGCGTCGAGGCGGCACAGGCCGGTTCCCCGGTGGCCCAGCAGGTGTCCCAGATCCTGCAGTCGAGGCAGTCGGTACTCCGCCTGGAGGTGGCCGACGTCGCGACGCCTGAGCGCGTCACAGCCCTGCGTGAGGCCCTGACCGCCTGGGCTAGCGGTCAGGCCGATGGTGCGACGGCACTGTCGAGGGCTGAGGAGAGCAGCGCACAGTAGGGCGGATCGCAGTCCGGTACTTGGCCTTGAGATATCGGTGGACTTATGCGGGTGGGCCCGGCTGACGAAGCCGTCAGCCGGGCCCACCCGTGTGATACGCGGTCCTGAGGTGCCTTAGCGGGCGATCCTCAGCGTGACGATCTGGAAGGGACGCATCTGGAAGCTGGTGGTCAGCTGGTCATGCGCCGTGGTTGTCAGCGCCACATCGCCAATTTCACGCTCGAGCAGGTCCGTGGCGACGACGCTCGTGGCCTCGAAGCCGGCCGTGACGGTTGCCCGGGTACGGGCCCCCAGGGACTCGTACAGGCGCACGATGACGTCCCCGGAGCGGTCCTCGGCTAGCTTGACCGCCTCGACGACGACGCCCGCGCCCTCGACCTTGACCAGCGGCTCGACTGCGTGGTCGCCCTTGACTGTGCGGGTGGGAAGGTTGAAGGCGTAGCCCTCAGTGACCGCGTCGTCGATCGAGGCTCCCGGACGCAGGGCTACGCGCATGGAGTGGTGCCCCTGATCTGCCTCGGGGTCGGGGAAGAGGGGCGCACGCACCAGTGACAGACGCACCGTGGTGGACGGGTTTCCGGCCTGGTCCAGGTCGCGAGTGACGTCGTGCCCGTAGGTGGAGTCGTTGAGGACGGCGACGCCGTAACCCTGTTCTCCCACGTGGATCCAGCGGTGGGCGCAGATCTCGTATCGGGCGGCGTCCCACGAGGTGTTCTGGTGGGTAGGACGCTCGACGTGCCCGAACTGCATCTCCGAGGTGGACACCGCGGCCATGACATCCACCGGGAAGGCGAGCTTGAGCAGCTTCATCCGCTCGTGCCAGTCAATGTCGAAGCTGAGCTCAACCTGCTTGGAGCCGGGCCGCAGGCGGATCTCCTCGCGCAGTGACGAGGCCTCCCCGACCTGGCGGGTGAGGGTGACTACAGCATCCATCCCGTCCTGGAGGGCGGCTAGGTCACTGGCGTTGACAACATCCTCAACGGTGTTGCGGTACTCCGGGTCGATGTCCCAGGCATCCCACTGGCGCGGGGCGTCGTGGTGGAGCTGGAGCAGGCCGCCGGTCGTACCGGGGGGCAGGACCTCGCGCTCGGCCTCCAGGTCGAGCACGGAGGTCAGCAGACCGCGGGAATCGATGGTGACGCGCAGCCGGCCATTGTCCAGCACGGTGGCTTCCTGCTGCTGGTTGAGTTGGACCTTCTCCGATGGGACAGCGTCCGGAGCCACTGCCAGGGATGCGACGCCGTCGACGGCGGCCGGGGCGGCATTGAGTCGCAGTGAGGTGGAACCCTGCCCGACCAAGGCTGTGGTCGAGGTGGTGATGACCTTCTCCAGCTCGGAGGCAACGAGGCGGTACTCCTCCTCGACTCGGTCGTAGACCCACCCGATGCACGAGCCGGGCAGGATGTCGTGGAACTGGTTGCGCAGCACGGTGCGCCAGCAGTCCTTGAGGACCTCGTAGGGATACTCGGCGCCCTCTCGGATCGCGGCGGTGGCGGCCCACAGCTCGGCCTCGCGCAGCAGGTGCTCGCTGCGGCGGTTACCCTGCTTGGTGCGCAGCTGCGAGGTGTAGGTGCCTCGGTGGAACTCCAGGTACATCTCGCCGCTCCACACCGGACGGTGGGCGAACTCCTCCTCGGTGTGTTGGAAGAAGGCGTTGGGGCTGGCGATTTCGACCGTGGGAGCCCCTTCCAGGTTCTCCAACCGGTGTCCCGCCGCGAGCATCTCGCGGGTAGGGCCGCCGCCACCGTCACCCCAGCCGAAGGGGACGATCGAGGAGTCGGCGACGCCCTTCTCGGCGAAGTTCTCCTCGGCGTGGCGCATCTCGGCGACTGACAGGCGAGAGTTGTAGGTGTCCACCGGCGGGAAATGCGCCAGGACGCGCGAGCCGTCGATGCCCTCCCAGTCGAAGGTGTGGTGGGGCATCTTGTCCGTGTCGTTCCAGGACAGCTTCTGGGACAGGAACCAGCGTGATCCCGCGGCCCGGATGATCTGGGGTAGGGATCCGGTGTAACCGAAGGAGTCGGGGAGCCATACGTCTTGGGTCTCGACCCCAAACTCGTCGATGAAGAACTTCTTGCCCTCGATCATCTGGCGGGCGAGGGCCTCGGAGCCGGGCATGTTCGTGTCCGACTCCAGCCACATACCGCCTACCGGGATAAAGCGGCCCTCAGCAATGCGCTTCTTCATGCGCTCGTAGAGTTCGGGCTGAGTCTGCTTGACCCACAGGTACTGCTGGGCTGAGGAGCAGGCAAAGACGTAGTCCGGGTCCTGGTCCATGAGGTTGAGGACTGAGGAAAAGGTACGTACGCACTTGCGCTTGGTCTCGCGCACCGGCCACAGCCAGGCTGAGTCGATGTGAGCGTGGCCGGTGGCCATGATGTGGTGGGCTGAAGCATGGGCCGGTGAGGCCAGGACCTCCTCCAGCTCAGCGCGGGCCGCGGTGGCGGTGGCGGCAATGTGCCGGGGATCCAGAGCGTCGATGGCCTTGTCCAGGGCAACGTCGATCTTGGCGCGGCGCGTGGAGGTTGGTGGGAGCTCGTCAGCGAGTTCAAGCAGGACTGTCAGGTCCTGAGCCAGGTTCCACACCGTGAGGTCGCGCAGGGCGACGTCGACCCGGCGCAGGGTATAGATCGGGTCTGTGCCCGAGGTCTCCATGCGCCCGAGCATGGTTGGGGCGTAGCCGTCTGAGGTGACGGTGGGGTTGGAGGCGGCCTCAATGTAGACATCGATCTCGTCCGGCTCCTCGGTCCAGCGCACAGCCTGGTTGCGGGGGTGAATGCCCTTGATCGCCGACCCGTCGGTGTGGCGGACCAGGCCCTCGGCCTGGAAGCCTGGGCCGGAGTCGGAGAAGCCCAGGTCGATGACGAGCTCCACCTCGTGGTCGGGGCGCGTGCGCCAGTCCTCGGGGACGGTACCGGTGGCGTGGATCCAGGTGGTTCGCCACGGCAGCCCCCAGGTGTCCCCCACGGCGAAGGGCTTGTATTCCTGACCGACGGCCTCCTCGAAGGGGACTGGCTCGTCCGCGACGGACCAGGCCCTCAGGCTCAGCGGCACGGACTCAACGTAGATGGCGTTCTGGATGCGCTCGTCGAGCATACGGCGGGCGCGCTGCTCGGTCAGCAGCGGGTTGCGGTGCATGGTGGACCTTTCGTGTCAGCCCTTGACGGCGCCGGACATGGCGAAGCTGTTGCCGGAGCGCAGCTGGGTGATGACGTAGAGGAGGAGTGCGGGCAGTGAGTAGATGATGGAGAAGGCAGCGAGCTTTCCGTAGGCGATGGAGCCGTTGGTCCCGAAGAAGTTGTAGATGGCGACGGCTGCCGGCTGGTTCTCCGGGGAGAACAGGAGGATGAAGGGGACAAAGAAGTTCCCCCACGCGCCGGTGAACACGAAGATGAAGACGACGGCGATACCCGGCTTCATCAGGGGCACGACGATGCGCCACAGCGCCTTCATCGAGGAGGCGCCGTCTACCCAGGAGGCCTCCTCCAGGGAGACGGGAACCGAGTCCATGAAGTTCTTCATCATCCAGATCGCCATGGGCAGGGACGTGGCCGCCATGAACGTGATCGTTCCCGGCAGGGAGTCCAGCAGTTTGAAGGAGACGAAGAGCGTGTAGACCGGCACCATCATGGCGGTGATGGGCAGGCAGGTTCCGAACAGCACGGTGTACATGAAGCCCTTGTTGAACCTCATGGAGTAGCGCGAGAGCGGATAGGCGGCCAGGATCGCGACGATGACAGTCAGGGCCGCGGTACCCAGAGAGATGACGGCAGAGTTCCACAGGGGCCGGAAGGTGTCCTTGGGGTTGAGGATCTCAGTGAAGTTCTCTGCAGTCCACACCTGAGGCAGTCGCACGCTGAGAGTGGCCTTGTCATCCACGCTGGCCAGGACGATCCAGGCCAGCGGCAGGAGGAAGGCGATGCCGATCAGCACCATGGTCGCGGTGGCGGCGATTCTGACACCGCGCTTGCGTGGTGAGGCCAGGGATACGGATGCGCTCATGTCAGTCCACCTCCGGCTTGAGGACACGCATATAGACGGTGGAGAAGATCGCACCGACCACGAGGGTGACAGTGGCGATGGCAGTTCCGTAGCCGACCTGGGAGAACTTGAAGGCTTCCTGGTAGGCCAGCACCGGCAGCGTCGCGGAGTCGGTGCCGGGGCCACCACCGGTCATGACCCAGATCAGGGTGAACACACCCAGGGTCTGGAGGGTGGTGAGCATGAGGTTGGTAGCGACGGTTCTGCGGATCATGGGCAGTGAGATCCGGAAAAAGGTCTGGACCGCGTTCGCGCCGTCGATCTGGGCGGACTCCTTGACCTCGGGTGGGACCTCGGCGAGGGCCGCGTTGTAGTTCATCATCGAGAAGGCCGTACCGCGCCAGATGTTGGCCAGGATGACGGAGAGCATCGGGAAGGTGAGTAGCCACTTAGGGCCGGTCAGGCCCACTGCGGCCAGGATCGAGTTGAGTGTGCCCTCGGAGGAGAAGAAGGCGTAGCACGCGAAGGCGGCGACAATCTCCGGCATGACCCAGGCGCCCACAATCGTGGCGCCGACGACGGAGGCGACGGGCTTAGGGCAGTGGCGCATGAGTACGGCCACGAACATGCCGAGCACGTTCTGTCCCACGATCGCCGAGGCAAAGAGGAAAAGCGTGGTCAGGAGGACAGACTTGAGGAAGTTGGGGTCCGTCAGCAGGTTGACGTAGTTGTCTAGCCCGACGAACTCGGGGGCGGCCGCCCGGTACCCGCTCATGGTCCGGTTGGTCAGAGAACCGTAGAGGGCGTAGACGATCGGCCCGAGCATGAAGGCGGCGAGCAGGATGAAGGCAGGGAGGAGTGGAAGCTCCCGGAGCACAGTTCTGCCGGCATGACGACGGCGGGGAGCCAGGGTGGTCCCCGCCGTCGCGCCGGCGGTTGCCGGCCGAGTCATCAGGCCTCCTGGGTCATGTCGTCGCCGACGATCTGGACCAGGCCCTCGTCATAGGCCTTAGCGGCCTCCTCCGGTGTGGAGGCCTGGGTGGCGACGTCCTCGCAGGCGATCTGGATATTGCCCGAGATCTGCGGGTAGTCCGGTGTGGAGGGACGGAAGTGGGTGAAATCCACGCAGCTGGAGAAGAACTCGAAAGAGGGGTTGAAGGACAGGTAGGCATCGTCCTCAGCCACGTCCTTGCGCACGGCGATCTGAGAGTTCTCCGTGTCGTACTTCAGTGAGTTCTCCTTGTTCAGCGCGATCGAGATGAAGTCGAAGGCGGCCTTGGCGTTCTTGGTCTTGGAGCCGATCGCCAGGGTCCATCCACCTGACATCGAGGTGAAGCCGTCGCCCTGGCCGTTCTGGGTTGGCATCTTGGCTAGCCCGATGGTCTCCTCCCACTCGGGCCAGGCGTTTTCTCCGGAGATCCAGCCGCCGGGCAACCAGGATCCGTCCACGGCCATCGCGAGCTTGCCCTCTGGCAGAAGCTCGGTGGACACGCGGCTGCCGATGTTGACGTCCAGTGCCTGGTCCAGCTCGGGGCCGAGGCCCTCGGAGTAGATGGTCTGCAGGAACTCCAGGGAGTCCTTAAAGCCCTGGGAGCCGGTGATCCACTTCTTGGTGTCCGTGTCGTAGAGGGTGTCGTCGGTACCGTAGAGCAGCATCTCGAAAGACTGCATCGAGGTACCCTCACCAAACGCCTTGGCGACGTACATGTTGAAGGGGATGACGTCTGGCTTCTTGGCCTTGATGGTGCGAGCTGCCTCGAGGATCTCCTCCCAGCTGGTGGGCTGCCAGTCCTCGGGCAGGCCGACCTCGGCGAAGATCTTCTTGTTGAAGTAGATGGCACGTGTGTCGGTCCCCATGGAGACGCCGTAGAGCTTGTCGTCCTCTCCCTTGCCGGCCTCCTTGACGGAGTCCATGAACTGGTCCCAGTCGGCCCAGTCGGCCACGTACTCGTCGATGGGGAGCAGGTAACCGGCGGCAGCGTCGGTGCGGATCTGGAAGGCGTCCTCGTACATGACGTCAGGCGCGGTGTCGTCCGACCCGTTCATGAGGGCGAGTTTGGTGAAGTACTGGTCCTGCTCAGCCTCGATCGGCACCAGCTCGATGGTGACGTCGCTGTTAGCGGCCTCGAACTCCTCCTTGGCCTTGGTCATGAGGTCCTCGAGCTGGAAGAAGGCTGCGGTCTTCTGGTAGACGATGCGCAGCTTCGACTCGGAGCGGGAGGACGAGCCTGCGCCGCAGGCGGCGAGCGTGGCTCCGAGCGCAGTGACTCCTGCTGCGGTGAGCAGGGTCCTGCGGCTCATCATGAGAGGACGGTGGGTAGTCATATCGGGGCTCCTTTGCACCTGTGGTGTCCACTAGGGAACGTGACGCAATTAACTATAGAACTTTGATAAAATCATATCAAGACTCTTCCTCGAGCACATTTCGAGAGCTTTTCAAGCTGAATGGCGACTGTGCGACGAACTAGCGCGGCGGCTGCAGCCGGTGGGAGTCGGCGGAGTAGGTCTCCGATAGGACGAGACAGGCGGCCCCGGTGGCGGCATCGCGAGCCCCTAGAGGTGAGGAGATGGTCTGGATAGGACGGGTCTCGCCGTAGAAGATGCGTTGGGACAATGGCTGATCTAGTAAGGGCTCCATCTGCTTCTGCATGACCGGCCACCGAGGGCCCCCGATGATGAGGGTGTCCAGCTCGAGCAGTTCGGAGAGCACTGTGGTGACGCGGACGATCACGGACGCGGCCCCGGACAGGACTTCTTGGGCGATGGGGTCGCCGTCGTCGGCAAGCCTGAGCAGCCGGGCGAAGATCGTGCTCTTCTCACCTGGGGTGGCGGTGCTGGTACTGCCTGGTAGGTCAAGGCCGAGGTCGCGAGCCTGCTCAATCATCTCTTTCTCTCCGAGGCTGATGCCGAGGCAGCCACGTTGGCCACACGGGCACAGCAGTCCGGTTGAGTTGCCGGAGAAGTGTCCGGCCTCGCCGGCGTTGCCACTGCGGCCACGCCACACTTGACCGTCTAGCACCGCTGTGAGCGCAGAGCCAGCGCCGATGTAGAGGAACATGAAGCTGTTGGGATGGGCGCCTAGCGCGGTGGGGTGGCGCCACAGATGCGCCTGGGCGGCGGCGTTGACGTCCTTGTCGAGCAGCGTGGCCGTGTGCGTCAGCTGAGCGAGTCGTGACCGGAGAGGGAAGTCTTGCCAATGGGGCAGTAGGGGAGGGCGAGTCATACGCCCGTCCTCGATGGGGCCTGGGGTGGCGATACCGATCCCTAGCATCCGTTCTCGGGGCTGGCCGGTACGTGCGATTGCTCGTTCTGTCTGTGCGGCGATCTCGGTCAGAGACTGAGTGGGGTCGTTTGGGAAGGGTAGAGGCTCGTAGTGCTCATAGAGGAGGTCCCCGCGTAAGTCGACTGCGACGACCCCAAGCGCTGAGGGGTCGACGTGCACGCCGATGGCGAATCGGCCGTGGGGGTTGAGCTGGACAGTGGTGCCAGGGCGCCCGCGTCCTTCTGGTGCCACTGTTCCGGCCTCTAGAACGAGGTCGTGCTTCAGCAGGTAGCGCACCACGTTCGAGACCGTCTGGGGAGACAGGTGCGTTTGGCGCCCGATGTCGGCGCGCGTCAGGCGCTCGGCGTAGCGGATCGTGTCCAGGACCAGTGAGCGATTGACCTCGGCCTGGCGGGGAGGGCTGTTGTTTTCCCTTGTCATTGTCGCAGTCGCTCCTGGTTGTGGAGAGCCGTATGGTGCATCTTCGTACCTCGGTGCGGATCTCATTGTGCCCCGTCTGTGTGGGACGGGACTGTCCGTGGCTGGGCTACTGTTCAACCTGGAAGGCGTCGCCGACGGCGACCCTGCGAGCGATGTGAAGTCGAGGAGGACTCATGGGGCTGGGATGGTTCGGTGCGCCGGAGCACAACCGCTGGCTGGCTGAGGAGACCCACGCGCTGCTGCGCTACGGGCGTGCGGCGTGCGTGCCGGCAGGATTCGGCTGGATCGGTCCGGACGGCACGGTCGACACCAACCACCCGGTGGAGCTGTGGATCACCGGCCGCATGACCTTTGCCTTCTCGCTCGGTGCGCTGATGGGAATTCCCGGCTGCCGTCGCTACGCCGACCATGGTGTGCGGGCCCTGTCCAAGGTGCTGCGGGACTACGAGCACGGCGGCTGGTACTCGGCCGTGCGTCACGAGCTGGATGAGCAGGGCCGCGGTGTCCCGGTTGATCCTGGCCAGCGCAAGGAGTGCTACCAGAACGCCTTCGTCATGCTCGCTGCGGCCACGGCGACGGCTGCCGACCGCCCTGGCGCGCAGGAGCTCCTGCGCGACGCGATGGCGATGCAGGACAAGCACTGGTGGGACGAGACCTACCACATGCCGATTGAGTCCTATGCCGCGGACTTCACGGATCCTGAGCGCTATCGCGGTATCAACGCCGCCATGCACACCGTTGAGGCCTACCTAGCCGCCGCTGACGTCAGTGGTGACGTCAAGTGGCTCAACCGTGCCGTCCAGATCATCGATTTTGCCGTCAACAAGCAGGCTCGTGCCAACGACTGGCGCCTGCCTGAGCACTATGACACCTCCTGGCAGCCGGTCCTGGACTACAACAAGGACGAGCCGGCTCACCCCTTCCGCCCCTACGGTGTCACTCCCGGGCACGGGCTGGAGTGGTCGCGCCTGACGGTTCAGGCGCGTTCGGCCCTGCTTAACCGTTCTCTGCCTGTGCCGGAGTGGATGCTGGATGCGGCTGAGGAGCTCTTTGAGCGGGCTCGTGTGGATGGCTGGCGTGTGGATGGCGGTCCGGGCTTCGTCTACACCACGGACTTTGCTGGCGAGCCGGTGGTGCACGAGCGCATGCACTGGGTGGTGTGTGAGGGCGTGAGCGCTGCGGCCGCGATTCGCCGTGCTCTGCTCGATGACGGTCGCGGCGAGATCGAGGTCGAGCACTATGAGCACTGCTACCGCTCCTGGATCGACTACGCCGAGCAGTACCTCATTGAGGCGCCGGGTGTGTGGACGCACGAGCTCGACCAGTCCAACCAGCCCTCGACCCGCACCTGGGACGGGCACCCGGATATCTACCACGCGCTGCAGATGACGTTGATGTCCCGCCTTCCGGTGTGGCCGGCGATGGGGCAGGCTCTGGCTGAGGGGCGCCTGGACGAGCCGGCGACGACGATCCCGGTCAACGTCCAGAGCGGACGCCGGCGCGGGCTGTTCGGCCGGGGCTGATGGGCGAGGCGGCAGCCGGTGAGACCGGCTGCCGCCCAGGCTCTCGCGCGGTGGCGGGTGACGCCGTCGTTGCTGTGGGCGCCACGGAGGGCGTGGACCCGTTCGTGGCTGGCGGAGCAGTGATGGTGTAGGGTCATCACCGGTCTGCGAGGGCTGTTGGAGAGATGACAGAGCGGCCGAATGTGGCGGTCTTGAAAACCGCTGTACGCCTGGCGTACCGGGGGTTCGAATCCCTCTCTCTCCGCGAGAGTTGAAGAAGCGGCGTCATGTCAACGAAAACGTGATGTCGGCGCCTGGCCTCCCTTCATGGTCTGGAGGTTCCCATCCTGTTTGGTGTGGGAACCTCCAGTTTTTTAGAGACCTAGACCACAGTGACGTGGTGAGGTACCGTGACTTAGGTCCCAGTTGTGCGGCGCCTGTGGTGGGTCGCCAGCGGGACGTGGTCACTCACTGCTATTCGGGCGCGATGTCAAGGGCGACGTCGGGCTCACGTGCGAGGTTCATCATGAGTATTCCCGTCCTCCATCAACCTACGAGTCCCTCAGAAGGGCAGAAGGCCCACCCTGCTCCGGCGGGCGAGCGCCGTCGTCGTCTCCTTGGCCTCCTCGGTGGGGCCCTTCTTGGTGTGATCGTCTATCTCGCCATGCCTGCCGACGCCGTCGACACGGTGGCCGCGGTGATCTCCCCTGAAGCGGCCGAGAAGGTCAGTGAGGAAGGGTTGCGGCTCGTGGCTGCAGCCGCCGTCGTCATGGGGGCCTGGTGGATGACCGAGGCGATCCCGCTGGCGGCCACCGCGCTCCTGCCGCTCGTGCTCTTCCCTCTGGCAGGTGTGGACAGCTTCAAGGACACTGCGGCTCCCTACGCCTCGGGCACGATCTTCCTGTTCATGGGTGGGTTCATGCTCGCCCTGACGATGCAGCGCTGGAACCTGCACCGGCGTATCGCGCTGCTGACCGTGCTCGCGGTGGGAACCAAGCCCAAGATGCTCGTACTCGGCTTCATGCTGGCCACAGGCTTCCTGTCCATGTGGGTGTCCAACACGGCTACCGCCGTCATGATGCTGCCCATCGGCACCTCGATCCTGCTGCTGACGGGCCAGGCGGACGGCAAGGGCAAGCAGTCAAAGCTGGCGACGGCGCTCATGCTGGGAATCGCCTACGCCGCGTCCATCGGCTCGTTGGGGACCATCATCGGCACGCCCCCCAACACCTTGCTCATCGCCTACCTCAAGGAGACCTTCGACGTCACCATCGGCTTCGGGCAGTGGATGATCATGGGCGTGCCGCTGGCACTCACCTTCCTCCTGATCTGCTGGTGGCTGCTGACCAGTGTGCTGTTCAAGCCGGAGATCAAGGAGATCCCGGGAGGCAAGGCGCTCATCCGTGAGGAGCTGTCCAAGCTGGGGCCCTGGAGCGGTGGCGAGGTGCTGGTGGGCGTGATCTTTGTGGCCGCGGCGCTGTCCTGGTCGCTGCTGCCGACCCTGCTGCCCGAGGCGGGCATCACGGACGAAGTTATCGCCATGGTGGTGGCCCTGGCCTTGTTCATCCTGCCGGCCCCGGGGCAGCACGGGGTCAGGCTGCTGGACTGGAAGACCGCCAAGGACCTGCCCTGGGACGTCCTGCTGCTGTTCGGGGGCGGGCTGGCGCTGTCGGCACAGTTCTCCAAGCAAGGGCTGTCTGTGTGGATCGGTGAGATCGCCAAGGGACTGTCCGTGCTGCCGACGGTGCTCATCGTCGTCGCGGTGACGACGCTCATCATCTTCCTGACCGAGCTCACCTCGAACACGGCGACGGCAGCCGCCTTCCTGCCCATCATGGGCGGGGTGGCCGTGGGGATCGGTGTTGACCCGCTGCTGTTCGTGGTGCCGGTGGCGCTGGCGGCGACCTGCGCCTTCATGCTTCCGGTGGCGACGCCGCCCAATGCCATCGCCTTCGGCTCGGGGTACGTCTCGATGGGCTCGATGGTCAAGGCAGGTATCTGGCTCAACCTCATTGGTATCGTGCTCATTGTGGTGACGGTGCTGCTGCTGGGTGTGCCGGTGCTCGGGATCAGCCTGTAGTGGCGGTTCTTTGTCAGGTCGTGGCTTTGTGGGCTGGAGGAAGATCACGCGGGTAGTGGCGCAGTCGCTTTGCTGCTGCCTGAGGATCTGGGGTAACCTCATGCTGCCTACCAGGCCCTGGAGATGTCGCATAGTGGCCTAGTGCGCCTTCCTGCTAAGAAGGTTGGGGATAAAACCCCTCGGG
>NZ_DS999574.1:161748-177204 GCF_000159035.1 Actinomyces urogenitalis DSM 15434 | reverse complement strand
AGAAATCCGCAGGATTTCAACGATCCGGCATTAATGTCGGACCCCGTCGCTACGGTCGTTGCTACAGGGGAGGGTCAGCCGCTCCTCTGCAGCAAGGAGAACACCGTGGCCATCACCCCAAAACCCCGCCGCCTGAAGAGCGGACAGGTCGTCTGGGACGTCCAGTTCAGACCCACCCCAGGATCCAGCCCCACCCGTGAGGTGTTCGACACACTGCCCGCGGCTAAGCAGTTCGTCACCCTCATCGACAGGGTTGGCGGCGCCGCTGCGCGAGCCGCCCGCGACATGGCCACCATGTCGGGCACCAGCGTCCCCACGCTCAACACCGCCATCGACCAGCACCTCGACGAGCTGCGCGCCTCAGTCACCGCCGGCACCATCCGCCGCTACCAGCAGATCGCCAACACCCGCCTGCGCCCCACCCTCGGGGACCTGCCCTGCGACCTCATCACCCGCCCTGTCGTCACCCAGTGGCTCGCCAAGCAGCGCGAGACCCCCGTCCAGCGCGGACGCACCAAAGGAAGTACGCCCTCATACAAGACCCTGCGCGGAGCGCAGGCGCTCCTCTCCTCCGTTCTAGAGCACCAGGTCAGGGCCGGCACGATCCCGACCAACGTCGCCAGGGGGCTGAAGCTCCCCCGCGACGGCATCGTGCGGGACAAGGTGTTCCTTACCCCCACCCAGTTCGCGACCCTGCTCGACTGCGTCCCAGACGCTCACAAGCCGCTGGTGTCCACCCTCTACGGCCTGGGGCTGCGCTTCGGGGAGGCAACCGCCCTCACCCCGGCCGACCTTGACCTGGACGCCGCCCAGCCGGTGGTCCGCGTAACCAAGGCGTGGAAGGAGGGCAAGAAGGGCTCCTACCTCGGCTCCCCCAAGACCCGCCGGTCAATCCGCACCGTCACCGTCCCGCCCTCCCTCATCCCGATACTCCGCGAGCAGGCGCGAAAGAAGAAGCCCGGGGCGCTGCTGTTCCCTAACGCGTACGGGGAGCAGATCACCTCGGGTGCCTTCCACGCTCGCGTCTGGCAGCCCGCCGTAGCCGCCTCGGGGCTCGACCCTGCCCCGCGCGTGCACGACCTGCGCCACTCCCACGCCTCAGCACTGATCGCCGCCGGCATCCCCCTGCCTGTGATCCAGAGGCGGCTAGGGCACGAGTCCATCCAGACCACCGTCGACGTGTACGGGCACCTCGCGCCCGAGGCGTACGCGGGGGCAGCGAGTGCGATCGACCTGTCTCTCACGCAGGCACTACCCAAGGTCGAGAGCGAGGCGGCGCCGGACGAGATCGTGGGCGAGGTCCTGGAGGAGCGCCAGATCGAGGCGCCAGACGTCGCCCAGCAGTAGATACACGAGTAGCGCCCCCACCAGCCACACGGCCAGTGGGGGCGCTATCGCCTAGAGGTGGTCGATGATCTGCTCAGGAGGGTCGGGCTCGGGCGGGATCACCGAGCACGTGGGGACTAGTTCCATGAGTTTGTGCCCCCACGAGCGCAGAGCCCAGGCGTACTCCAGTGCGTGACGAGCCAGCCGCTCGGCCTCCTCCTCGGCCTTCTCGGACTCGCTCAGAGCCTTCTCCAACTGCTCGACCCGCTTGTTGAGGGCGTCCACCGTTGTCGTTAGCGCCTTCACAGTGGCGTCCAGGTAGGAGACCTTGGCGACCTCGCGCTGGTTCGCCCGGTTGGTGAGGTTTCCGATGCCTACGCCGACCAGGCCGACGAGGGCGACGATGACGGAGTCAGTCAGCCACGGAGGCATAGGCACCCGCTTCCCCGTCGTGTCCGGTGGCGATGGCGGTGTCAGCCCGGGCAGGGTCAGCGATCGAGGTCAGGACGGAGGCGATGACGGCCAGGGCGACCGTGGAGGCCACAGCAGGCCAGGGCACGTCCCCCAGGAGGGTCGCCGTCCCGATCGAGGCGAGGGCGGTCTGCGCGGCGGTCTTGGCGGCGCGCTCGCACGCGCCCGCCCAGAAGGTCGAGGAGCCGTAGTTGTCGAGGTGCTTGGCCATGGTTCACCACACCCTTCCGGCGTTCAGGGCGGTCTGGATCGCGCGCGCGGTGACAGCACCCAGGTAGCCGTCCACCGCGACCCCGAGCCTGGCCTGCCAGGCGCGGACCGTGTCCGGGCCGATGAGCCCGTCCGCACCCACGCCCAGAGCCGCCTGCAGGGCGCGGATGACGGCGGAGCCGCTGCCGCTGCGGTCCCACACCCAGCCGCCGCCAGCAGCCGGGACGTAGACCCGGTTGGGCGCCCACTGGCCCCAGACCTCCCCGTCCACGGGCGTGCCCAGAGCCGCCTGCAGGGCGCGGATGGACGCCCACCCGATCACGCCGTCCATCGCCAGCCCACCACCGGCAGGGGCGGGGGCCGGGGCGGCGGGTGCTGCACCGCCGGCGATCTGGCGGGCTCTGGCGTCCAGGTCCCGCAGCCTGGCGTACCAGCGGCCGGGGCACGCGGTGGACATGTGGTCACGGTGCCCGCGCAGAGGCAGGTCCCCGTGCTCGGAGCGGATCGCGGCCACCAGCCCCGCCACCGTCTCAAAGTCGCCGTCCGACATCTCCGGACGGCACTCAATGCCGATGCCGCGAGGGTTCCCGGACGGTCCGGCGTGCCAGGCCCGGTCACGGTCCGACACCAGTTGCGTGACGCGGCCAGCGGACGCGACGTAGTGCGCGCTGGCACCGTGGTTGGAGCGACTACACAGGTAGCCGACCACGCCCTGGTGGGTCTGCCCGTCCACACCCCAGTGGTGGATCACGATCTGATTAGGCGCGCCAGCCGGGCGGCCTGGCGAGTAGTTCGGGCTCTGCCGGACGTCTGTCACGGCAGAGTTTGGGGCGATCTGTGTCATGTGCTCCTCCTCGATGGGCATGACAAGAGCCCCACGCCGTGACGGCGGTGGGGCTCAGTGGTTCGTGTAGGTCAGCGGGCTGGGGTGTACTTGGTGCCGGGCTTCCACTCAGACGCTTAGGCGCACCAGGTTGCCTCTGTGGTCGGTGGGCCAGGGGGTGGGCAGGGTGAGGTAGTCAGGGCTGTCTGTCTCGTCCACGCGCGCTGTGCGGCACACCGACTGCGACGGGCCGACCAATTGTGCTGACAGCAGGGTGGTGGCAGCTGGGTCATGGAAGATGACGTCGATGCGGTCGCGCACGTCTGCCAGCGGCGCCCATGACAGGGCACCTGGGTCGTGTCCGGGCACTGCTACCGGCCAGGTGACACCCGGGTGTGTGAGCGGGTCAGGATGGGCCTGTCGGAAGGTGTCGGCGAGGCCCTTGTCCGCGAAGGCCTTGGTCGTCTCCCACACGCGGGTCACGCCCATGTGGTCGAAGGCGTACATCGCGTCGATGGTGTAGTCCAGGTGGGAGGGCTCGTTGAAGTCTCCCCCCGCGACAGGGGCGCGTCCCGCGGTGGTGTCGGCTCGCATCATGGCTGCCACGGTCGCACCTACTGCCGGTCGCCTTGACTCGACGTTGACGCGCTTGAGGTCATCCTCGTCCAGGACTGGGGATGGCATAGGCCCCCACCCCCATCTGCCGGAGGGCAGGTAGCGGGTGGAGCCCCCGTACCCCCTGTACAGGAAGGGCGTGTAGTACTCGTACTCCAGGTGCATGGAGTAGACCGCGAGCGTGCGTCCAGGGTGGGCGACGTGTGTCGCCAGATAGTCGTCGCTGCGCCCCACCTTGGCGACCGGCCATCTAGCGAGAACACCGTTACGTGCTGGGTCACTGGCGGCGTACCAGCCGTCTCCTAGGAGGTGGCGCAGTTCCTCAACCGCCTGGGGCGTGGACTCGCTGGTGATGACGACGTCGGCATGGGTGGTGCGGACGATGTCGGCGCATCTGGCTATCCCGTCTGGCACCTTTGTTCCGGACATCCAGATGTTCAGTTGCAGGATGGTCACCTGTGCCACAGTGGTCTCCTCTTTCCGTCGGTGGGTCTACTTGACGACCCAGGACATGGACACCGGGTTGACGCCCCAGGAGGTGGCGCCTCTGACCCCCAGGCGCACGTCAGCGTTGGCGATGAGGTAGCACGCCTGCCCGCTGGAGGTGGGGACCTGGCACATCACGCCGTGGCTCTGATCGGGGTAGTAGGGGCGGATAGAGGGGTCGATGGAGAGTAGCTTCTTCTCCTCCCATCCTGACGTCCCCTGCCAGGGGCCGCGCAGGACGATGTTGATGGTGATGACCTTGCCGACCTGGTGCGCTCTCCAGTCCCCTGGTTTGACCCAGCCGGCAGTGTCGACCTGCGTGAGCAGGTGCGTGACATCCCGGCTGACCGGCACCTCCGGGGCGGGTGGCGCGGGAGGGTAGGACCACGGTGCGCGCACCACGCCCGACGCGCCGATGTCCACCCCGCGTGTGGCCCCGCGCGGGACCGTGACGGTGAAGACCACTAGCGCCTCTGCGGGAGGGGCGGGTGGTGCGGGCGTGGCCGAGGGGGTGCCTCGGGTGACTCCGACCTCCACCTGGCTGTCGGGGTGGGAGGCGTCGGCCTCATAGTCCAGCTGACGTACCCAGATGATGTCGATGCGTGGGTGGGTCTGGTCGCCTATCGCTAGCGTCTGTGTCCCGTCGGCCACACGTGGGGTGTACCAGCCGCCGCCGTGGGAGGGGATGACAGCGTTGAAAGCGGTCCAGGAGATCGCCATGGAGGTGGCAGACAGGGTGATGTCGGCTGCTCTGTCCTGGTAGGCGATGCCGGGGCGGTCAGCGATCATGGACAGGGCTGCACGCAGGTCGGCTGCGGAGACCACCCCCTTGGGCCTGCCTGAGGCCTCATCCCACCCTGCGACGATCCCTCGGCTTGCTGACGGTTGCATTGCGCCACTCCAATCTTAGGGCTTGATATTTCACGGCATGAAGGCGATGAGCGCGTCTAGGCTCATGCGTGTGCCTGTGGACGGGCCCTGGCCATAGACCAGGACCTCTACAGTCACGGCTGCGGCACGAGACACGTCCATCACTGCGGTGTGGGTACCTAGCAGGTGCCAGCCGCCGGCTCCTGCAGGGACGCAGGCCAGAGGCGGGGAGATCTCCCCGTTGACTCGGACCCGCACGGTCGGAGGAGGGGCGTCCTGCTGGCTGTCTGCTGGGGCCAGGCCGGTGATGCCAGCCATGATGTGGCAGGTCGTCTTGCCTCTGGGCGCCTGGATCGTGGCAGACGCTGCGACAGCCCCAAGATCGCCTCCGGGGGCCCAGCCCGTGCTCTCACGGTGCAGGGTCAGTAGCGTCGGGCAGGATGCTGTCGCTCGTCCTAGCTCCGCCAGGGTGCCGTGGACTTGGCCGGACGTCATGGCTGACAGGTTGTCCACCCTGTCGGACAGTGTCTTGAGCCTGTCTGGCACTGCACTAGCCACTGTGCGTATCGGTCTATACGTGTGCGACATCATCCCACCGCCTCGGTGATGGCCTCGCGGCACGAGCAGGTGACCCACTCGCCCTCGCCCCCGGACGTCTCCAGGACCTTGAGGCCGATCGTGCCGGAACCGAGGTAGGGGTCGTCATGTCGGAGCCTGACGTGGTCGCCGGGCAGGACGGCGTCGCCCAGCGGGTACCCCGCCTCGTCCACACGCCTCACCTTGAGCGACACCACTTCGGTGGACCTGGCTCGCATGACGGTGGGGGTACGCGCCCACGACCGCAGCGTGGCCAGGTCAGAGACGGTGGAGTGGGAGGTGTCTGCCGCCTGCAGCAGCGGCCAGCCTTGCTCCTCCAGCCACCGGTCGTGGTGGTGGGCGATCAGCGTCTGATCCTCCTGGGACCCGCCGCGCGCCCACGAGTCACCTACCATGTCGGAGGCGTCCTCCTCCACAGACAGGTCGATCAGTGGGACCGCCCTGCGGCGGGCGTCCCAGGAATGGGTGGTGCTGACCAGCTCCGGGGTGCCGGTGAGCATGTGCCAGGACAGGGACGTGCCCTCACCAGCCAGGCGCGGGTCGAAGATAATCTCCGGACCGTCGATCACCTGGGTGAGCTCACTCAGCCGGGACGCTACGGTCGCGAAATCAGCGCCCAGGTAGGTGCGCTCATGGGTACCCCCAGTCACCGCAGGCAGGACGACCGGCAGCGGACCAGACCTCAGCGTCTGAGCGACCAGGCCGCGGGCAATATCCGCCAGTGACCCGCTCAGGGTCATGGTCCATGCCCCAGGCAGCCTCCCGCCTGCGCTTTCCAGCGCACCGTCCGTAAAGCCGTCTAGTGACGGGCTGAGAGCCAGTCTCATGGTCAGCGCGTCCCACAGGTCTGCGCAGGACACGTCAAGCACCCCACTGTCGGCGTCCCACCTGCGGGCGTACACGACGCCGGCTGCTACCACGCGCCTGCTGGACGTGTCGACCACCGCCAGGGTGGTGCGCCACGGCGCCAGCAGCTGACGCAGCCCCATGCCCTGCGTATCCAGGCTCATCGGCACCGACACGCTCAGCGCCCCTGCCCCAGAGACCTGACGGCGCCAGGACCACGAGGATGCAGGCACAGTGTCCACGCGGGCGCCGGTGACCGTCTCGTACACTCCGATCACGTCCATGCTGACAGCCACCTCACTCTCATTCGCGCTGGGACGTCGCTGTCGACCGCAATCACCGACTGACCAGGCGGGACACGAAAGAAGTTGTCACGCACCAGCCCGGACCGCCGCGACCGGACCCCGCCGATGCTCACCGCACCGTCATAGGTACTGATGCGAAGCGTCACCCCCGCAGGTACAGGAGAACCCCACTCCACCACCTGATCCCCCATAGACCATGAGGCCCGCCCTACCGGGCCATCCACCTCCAGCACCGGCCAGGACGCAGCCGTCCCGGTATTGGTGAGGATCAGGGACGACGACCTGGCCCCCGTGAAGACCATCACCGGGTCAGGTCCCGTGGTCGCCTCCATAGTCGGAGACTGATCAAACAGCGGGAACAGCAGACCGCCATCGGGGCTGAGGGGCCGCACGCCCTCACTCGACTCCCACGACGACAAATCCCCATCATCCCCAGGCCCCCCGTAAATCAGCGGGTCGGGGATGGTGAAGATCAGGGACCAGGTCGAGCCGTCGTCATCCCAGTGGGTCGTCTTGGCCTGGGCTGACAGGAAGCCTCGGACGTGACTAGTGCGTCCAACTTCCTCGACGACGATCCGCACCCACTGACGGCTGATGGCGGACACCAGGCCACGGGCCTGGAGCTCGTCGGTCTCGCTGGCGGCGGCGTGGTGCGCCACGATGGTCAGGACTCGCGCGCCAACCAGGAGGGAGGCTGGGGCGTAGGCGCCGTCGGCCTGCGGTCGCACCTTGGCCTCGGCTCGCGGGGCCGGAGGAGTCCACCAGCCGTCCATGTTGCCTCCACCGGGCTCGGCCAGGGCCCACCCGTCAGTCGCCTGTGAGGAGTCCAGGGTGATGGTCCTGGAGTCCTCGGCGATGATGGTCACTCGCTGTACGACGCTCATCGGCTCACTCCCATCAGGCCGCGAATCTCCTGGGCGACCCAGCGGCCGGCCACCTGGGGGTCGTGGTTGACGATCTCGAAGTGGTTGGTCATCGCCGCCGCGGGGCGAGCCACGCGACCGGAGTCCAGGTCCAGGCCGTCAGGCAGGCGGTTGGTCAGGCCTCCCAGGGAGCGCTCGACCTTGGCGTACTGGGACTCCATGCCGTCGACCAGGCCACCGATAATCAGACGGCCGGCAGGCTTGAGGATGACCTTGTCGACCGGTGCGGGCCCCTTCCAGTCAGGTAGGAGGCTGGTCAGGGACGACAGGGTCGACTTGACCCGGTCGAAGGCGGACTTGATGCCGCCGATCAGGCCGTCGATGATCTGGTGGCCAGCACTAGTCAGCCACGACCCGGCCCCCGCGAAGACACCCCGGATCTGGGACGGGATGTTGCGGATGAACGACATCATGGCGTTGACACCAGCCGACACGGCGGAGCTGATGCTGCTCCAGACTCCGGAGACGACAGACTTCAGCGAGTTCCACACGTTGGACCAGGTGGTCTGCACCAGGTTGACGCCGGCTGAGATGACCGACTGGACGACGCTGATGGCCCCCTGGACTATGGCCTTGATGCCCTCCCACACGCTGGAGAGGATCTGCTTGATGCCCTCCCACACCTGGGACCAGTCGCCGTTGATGAGCCCCATCACCACGTTGATGACGCCTGCGATGACCCCCAGGGCTGCCTGGATGACCTGGACCATCACGCCGAAGACCGTCTCGATGACAGGCTGAATCATCTGGAAGCCCGCGATGATGTTGGGCAGGACGGCCTCAATCAGCTGCCCCAGCAGGTCCAGGACCGGGGTCAGGGCTGGAAGGATCGCGACGATAGCGTCAGTCACCAGCTGCAGGATAGGGGCGAGCGCCTCGATCAGGGGCACCAGGGCGGAGGCTGCGATCTCGACGATCTGCACGATCACCGGGAGCAGAGCGTCGACCAGCTGGACGATGATCGGGGCGAGCACGGACAGGACCGAGGCGATCACCGGCGCGAGCGACTGGATGATCGGCACCAGGGCGTCACCCAGCATGGAGATGATCGGGCTGAGCGCACCAGCCAGGTCCACGATGATCGGTGCCAGGGAGGACACGAGCTGTGCGATGACAGGCCCCAGGGCCGCCACCAGGTCACCCGCTACGGACGCCACGGCACCCAGCGCCCGGCCCAGTGCCGGCATGGTCGGAGCCAGGGCCTGGACGGCGGAGCGGACACCCAGGAAGAAGTCCTGCAGCCCTCCGGACGCGATCAGCATCTGGGCCGCCTGGGCGATTCCCCCCAGTGCGACCGACCCGATCTGCCCAGCCAGGGGCAGGATCTGCTGGAGGACGGGCGCCAGGGCGCCGAATGCGCTCAAGAGCTGGCTCACGCCGGGGCCGAGCCTGGAGACGGCTTCTCGGGCAGCCTTGAAGGTGTTAGTCAGGGTCTCCTGGGCTCCAGGCATGGACAGGGCCCGGTTGACCTGGCGCAGGGCCTCGACGGCGGGCGTCAGGGCTCCGTGCCCAGAGTTGCCGATAGCGGTGAAGACGGCGGAAACGATCCCCCCAACCTGCACGAACAGGTCCCCGAGGGTCTTGACCGCCTTCCAGGCGTCCCGGATGGATCGGGCGATCGACCCGTCAGCCAGGCCGTTGGAGGCCCACTCCTGGAAGGAGAATGCGACCTCGTTAGCCTTGGAGGCGATCGCGGGCAGGAATGAGGCTCCGACCTCACCCAGGCTGAGCAGGCCGTCCACGAACGCCCCTACACCGTCCCCGGCGATGTTGACCGCCTGGGACAGGTGCTGCAGGGTGCCCTGGAACCCTGGGATGTGGTCACTGACGGCGGAGGCGACGGCCCGCCCCATGAGACCGAACTGGGCGGCGACGTCGTTGAGCTGCCCCTGGAGGGCTGGCAGGGCCGCCTTGGCCAGGTCCCTGATGGGGTCCGCTGCCTGCTCCCAGAAGGCTGCACTGATCGAGTCCTGCAGGCTGGTGAAAGCGGGGCCGAGGTCCGCCAGGACGTCCTTGGTGTCCGCCAGGGCTGCGACCAGGACGCCGCCTCCGGCCGCGAACGCCCCCAGCACGCCAGGGGCTGCTAGGAGGACCGGGAGAGTGGCTGCCAGGCCGTTGCCGAGCGAGGCGATACCTCCTACCGCGACCATGGCCACGGACGCGAGGTTGAGGATCGCAGGGCCCATCATGGCGGCCTTGGCGGACACCAGGTCGAAGTTGGAGCCCAGGTTCCTCAGGCCTGAGCCCAGGCGCTTGATGACGTTGCCGCCCGACAGGGCCATGAGCGCGGCCTTGGCGGTGGCCAGGGACCTGGTCGAGACCCTGGCCCTGATTTCCACCACGCGGGGGCGGTCGAACCAGGCGAGCTGGGCGGCAGCCTTCCCCTTGTCCAGGTCGGCGTTGACCGTCGCCTCACCCTCAAGATCGTCAAGCTTGTGCTTGACCTCCTTGAGAGACGAGGCCGACAGGTCGGCCTTGACGGTGGTCTTGACGTCCTTCAGACGCTCCCTGAGGTCCTTGCGGACGTCAGCGATAGAGGACCTGTCCAGGACGGGGATGACCTCAATGCGGGCCTTGACCTGCTTCTCGATCCGCTCCAGGGACTTCTTGAGCTGCTCCTTGAACTTCCTGGAGTCCGGGTAGACGGTGATGGAGAGCTTGCCGACGTTTCCAGCGGCCATGCGCGCCACCACCTATCTGTTGAGTTGTCATTCCAGGAGGGAGGAGAAGGACTCCATCAGGGACCGTGGGCGCCGCTGGGGCGGCGCGCTGGGCCGGGAGGAGCGCTCAGAGGGCTTGAGCCTGACCTTCGGGTTGACCGCGCTGGCCTTGGCGCCTAGCAGGGTTGCGTCTGCGGTGTCAGCGAGCTTGGTGGTGTCCACGGACCAGCCGAACCACTGCTCTCCGCCCAGCAGGCACCTGGCCCGGTGCATCGAGTAGGGCTCGAAGGGCAGCCTCTCCCGTATCAGGGTGAGGATCAGGTCAGCGGGTATCTCATCGCGGTACACGTCGAGGCGGTACAGGGCCCAGAAGTCCGCGACCGCCTCGACGTGCTCTGCGAAGAAGTCCGCTATCTGGCGTCTTTTCCCAGCTCACCGGCGTAAGCGGTCACGAGGTTGAGGGCCCGCTCCATGCCTCCGGCCCCCATGGTGAAGCGGTCGAAGGCCTCGATGTCGGGGGCGAAGCGCTCGGCGACCCAGTCGATCAGGTCTGCAGCCTGGTCCAAGTCGATGTCGACCTCGTCGGAGTCCTCAAGGACGCCCATGGCCTGTAGGCGGGCGATCAGGCGGGCCTGGTCGGATCCTTTGACCTTGCTGAAGGGCTTGAGGAGCTCGTGCCCCTCGACGTCGCTGAAACGCGGCTGGGGGTCCTTGTGGTCGGCGGGCTTCCTGGGTGGGCTCTTGCGGTCGGTAGCCATCAGGGCTGCTCCTTAGTCTGCGAGGGGTGGGGGGCGAGGGGCGGCCCTCCCGTCCCGCCACCCCTCGCAGCAGGCGGGGCGGGAGGGCGTCGTGGGGTCCTACTCGCTGGCGCTGCGGACGGCCGCGCCGGTGACGGTCCGCTCACGCGGCGGATAGAACCGGTACTTCTTCTCCCCGGACGCGGGCGTCATGATGGCGCCGGAGATGGAGATCTCGGAGAAGTTCTCCAGGTCCAGGGTTGGCAGGGCCCCGGAGAGGCTGACGCGGCGGAACAGGTGCGCGCACGCCTGGGTGCCGTCCTCGACGACCATCAGGACGGCCTTCTCGACAGACCCGTCCAGGTCGATGTCCCACGCCTTGTCTGACTCGCGCCAGGTGGAGCCTGGGAAGGCGGTCTCGATGGCCGTTGCGGACGAGGCGACGGACGCGATAGTCATCGTGTGCGTCTTGTCCTCACGGGTGACGCGTAGGTCCTTGCGGTCCCAGGTGCGCTTGGAGGTGGAGTCCCCGCCGTCGGACCCGAACTCTGGGAGGGTCTCGGATGAGGTGTCGCCCAGCCAGGTGAAGCCCTTCGGTGCCGAGCCGGTGTCGAACTTGAAGGAGTCGAGGAACCCCGCGGGCGGGGTGGTGTCAGGGTCGGCTACGTAGACGTGGCCGATACCGGCGATCGTGGGGGCGGACTCTGTAGGTGCAGCCATTGGTAGGTCCTCTCGGGTGGTGTGGCGGCTAGTGGCGGGCGACGACGTCGACAACGACGCTGAAGGACCACAGGCCGGCAGCGCCGGGAGTGGTCGACGGGTAGGGCAGGGCGACCACTGACAGGTGGGAGACCCACCCGTGGTCTGTGCGGCGGCCGGCACGCCACGAGGCGAGCAGGCCGTCAAGGAGGTCGTGGGCGAGGTCGAGTGCTCGCCCGCGCTCGTGGGCGACGGCAGTGAGGGTGGCGCGGAAGGACGCCGACCACTCGGGGGCGCCGTTGGTGACCACGCCGGGCGCGGACACGTCGACCAGGATCAGTGGCAGGCGGCCTGGCAGGTCAGTTCCGAGGCTGGTTTCGACCTCGGCCAGGTCGAGGGCGCGGACGTGCTCGACCATCAGGGGCAGCGGGCGCAGCGTGGACAGGCTCATCGGACAGCCTTTCTCGCGGCATTGGTGAACGCGAAGGTCCCGGGCACCCACCTAGCCGCCTGGGATCTCTCCTTGACAGCCAGGTGGCCGAACTCCTTGTGCCAGGCCAGTGGGTCGTCGGAGACGATGTGGCTGTCGATCCGCCCATGCTCGACGTGGATGGAGGCGGCGAAGGCGCCGGTGTCGGTGTGCTTAGCGGCCTCGGCTCGCACTAGCGCCTCGACCCTGGCCACCTCGGCAGCGAAAGCAGGCTGGCGACTGGCGGCCTTGGCGGCCAGCTTCTCGGCTCGCTTGAGTACCCGGGCCATCAGGCCGCCTCGGCGCCGTGGGAGACCATGGTGACGGCGAAATGACTGGTGCGGGCTCCTGAGGAGCGCTGCAGGGCCTCGCCGACCTGGTCGAAAGCCCTCCCCTGGGTGCCGGGCGGACCGGCATCGACCGTGATGGTCGAGTAGGGGCCGCCAGGCCAGGAGCCGGCGCCGATGACCCTCCAGGAGGTGGAGCCGACCTGGCTCCTGGCCAGGTCTGAGGCCGACGTGGAGGACGGCTGGACCATCACCCCGGCCACCGTGACCGGCTCGCCGGCCTCGGTGACACGACCGAGCCCGTCGTCCACGACACGGGCCGGTGTGACGGTGACCGTGTGCGGGCCGCGCTCGACGAGCCTGCTCACAGCAGCTCCGACGGGTAGCCCCGACCCGGCCAGGAGACCTGGAACTGGCGGTCAGGTGGGACCATGCCGGCCAGCCTGGCGGCGAGGTAGCCGTCCGTCTCTACCGTCACCGACGACAGGGGCGAACCGAGGCGTGCCCACTCGTCGTCAGTGACCCGCAGGGCCGCTGAGGCGACAGCGTCGTTGAGCCGGTAGGAGTACTCGCCCTCGGACTCGCTGGTGTAGATGGCCCCGTCAGCCCGGAACACCCTGGCGACCGCCTCAGCCTCGACCTCGACGAGCAGGGCTCCGACCGTCTCGTCCCGGTCGGCCCTGTCGATCAGGTCAGGTAGGCGGGCGCCGATGCGGTTGTGGACGCGGGTCAGCAGGGTGCCCACATACGTCGACTCCGCGGGGGTCAGGTTCCGCATGAGGGACGCCTGGACGTCCTTAGCGGCGGCAGCAGGAGCGGACAGTGTGCTCATAGCGTCCTCCTGGTCGTGGTGGGCACGCGGGCGGGACCCGGATAGCCGGGGTCCCGCCCGCGTGGGTGTCAGGCGGCAGTGGCCTCGGTGTCGGCGACGGCGTCCTTGTACAGGACGAAGGCGTCCTTGTCGCGCAGGACCCAGCCGAACTGGGCCTCAACGAGGATCGCCTCCATGTTCTGCTGCCACAGGTTGACGGTCTTACCTCCGTCGACGATGGTGGCGGTGTCGGTGCGCTTGAAGGTGATGTTCTCGACGAACCCCAGACGCAGGTTGGTCGAGAAGTCACCTCCGATGGCGCGGATCCCGGTGTCGGTGGACGCTCCGATCTTGCCGGCGACCGCGCCACGGCCGTACGCGATCGGCAGTCCCAGGACAGAGTCCACGGCGTCACGCAGGCTGACGGAGGCCTGGTAGATGGGGCGGCCCTGGGTGTCGGTCGCCCGCAGCAGCTTGGAGCGCAGCCGCGGGTCAGCGATGAACCCGGTCAGGTTGAAGTCCTTCGCAGCGAGCTTGTCGTAGCCGTCGAGGAGGTCGGCGTTCAGGCCGCCCTTGGTCTTGGTGTTGGTGCCCAGCTCGACCGCGTTGGTGGACTGGGCCAGGTACTCCACGCCTGCGATGGCGTTGCCGGTGCGAGCATCCTTGCCGTGGATGACAGCCAGGTCGATCGCCCGAGCGACGGCGGAGGTCAGGTCCTCGACGAGGTTGTCGAGGTAGCCGCCGGGGTTGGCCTGGCGGGCCTCCTTGGACCAGTAGGCGATGGCGGCGGCCTTGACCGGCTTGAAGGCCTTGGCGGTGGTCTTGCCGGAGGTGATGGGCTTGTCCTCGCCCTCGCCGACAATGCCAGCGACGAGCTCGCCGGTCTGCATGTAGGTGATGCCGCCGGTGATCGGGACCAGGGTGGTTCCGGCCACGCGCTGGACGACGGAGGTGTGCTGGACGCCCTTCCAGATCTCTCCGACGATCTCCTTGGGCAGGGTGCCGGCAGGGTTGTCGAGGGAGTCGACGGTCATTGCGTTGGTTCCGATGGCCATGAGTGGGTCCTCTCAGGTTGAAGGCTGGGGTGAGTCAGTAGCCGAAGATGGCGTGCGCCTGGGCGGTGCGGTCGTCGACGGCTGGGGTGGTGGCGGACTGTGCCGGGTCAGGCTTGAGGCGCGTGCGACGCTCGTCGCGCAGGGCGACCAGGTTCTTGACCTGCTCGCCCCATTCCTCCTCGTCCTGGCCGGTGAGCATGGGGGCGTAGGTGGACGCGTCCAGGCCTGCGGCAGTCAGGAGCCTGTCCTTGGTGCGGCCGGCGGTCTCCCTGGCCAGGAGTTCAGCAGCCTGCGCGGAGGCGGCTAGCGCCTCGTCGCGCCCTGTGACTGCTGCCTTGAGGTCAGATGTCAAGGCGTCGACCTTCTCGCGAAGCTCCTTCGAGGCAGCCTTCATGGTGGCGGCCTCCGAGCGCAGGTTCTGGATCAGCGTCCACGCCTTGTCGGGGTTGAAGTCCTCGTCGCTTCCCCAGGGCGGGGTCGGCTTGGGCTCCTCCTTGACGTCAGCGTCGGTGGTCTGGATGGCGTCGTCTGCCATGGTGGGTGCCTCCTGGGCATGAGAGAACCCCGCAGGCGTCTCGCCTACGGGGCTAGGTGGTGGATACGTGAAGGAGGCTCCACCTGGCTTCAGGCAGGGCCTCCTTCAAGAAGTGTGGGTCTAGGCCGTCACTCGGACGGCGTTCGCGAGCTGTGCCATAACCTGCTGGGCGTCAAAGTCGTCCCGGGTGGCGAAGCACTTGGTCACTGACGCGACTATGGAGTCCGGAATCGTGATGTCGTGGTCCGCGGCCCCTCCAAGGGCTAGCGCAATGTCTACCGGTGCTTCTCCAGACCTCTCGTTGTCGGGGAACTGATCAGGGAGCGTTGTCTGGGCGAACGCCCAGACAACGTCTGCTAGGGCATCTTCGTCAGTCACTGCCGTCCCCCTCCTTCTTCGGGTTGCTTAGGTAAGCTTCGGACCTTACAGGATACCCGGTCCATACGAACCGTCCAGGGGTGTAGGACGTGAGAACTCGGATCGGATACCCGCAAGACTCGGACGTTACTGAGTACTGCAGGCCGCGGCGCCGCCAGACCGCCTTCGGGTCGTGGACCGTGTTGTGGATGGCCTGGGCGATCGCGGCGGGGTTGGACGTCTCGAACTCGGTCTTGCCTGGCCGCCGCGCCCCCTTCCCGTGCGTCTCGACGACGTGGTCGACACCTGGCGTGTCGACGGTGATCTCCCCAATCTGGGACGGGAGGACCTCCACCGGGTTTCCGTCGGTGTCT
>NZ_DS999574.1:154076-160626 GCF_000159035.1 Actinomyces urogenitalis DSM 15434 | reverse complement strand
CGCGTCCTCCCGGGCCTGCTGCTCGGGAGTCAGCCGCAGCGCGTCCCGGGCGGTGGCGGAGGTGATCACGCCCTGAGCCTGGGCCTGCAGCATGGCCGCCGTGTATGCGGACTGGGACGGTGTGGCCGGGTCGCGCCACTGCACCTCAAGGGTGGACAGGTCGGCGGCCTGCCCCTGCTTCATGAGCCCGAGCATGAGTCTGGCGACCTCCTCCAGGGCGTCGCCGAACATCTCCTGCTTAACCTCGGCGCGCGTGATCAGCCGTTCCTTGGCGACCCTCAGCGCCTCGGCGCTGGCCGGGTTGTCGGTGGAGATGCCGAGCATGGTCGGCGGGATACCGGTGATCGCGCTGATCTGCTGGGCATAGAGCTTGTAGGAGTTGATGATCGGGCTCAGGTCGGCGCCGGCGAGCTGCCCGGCTGTCGAGCCTTCTGGGCCGGTCATGAGGGCGTTGTAGTAGGCCTTGAGACGCTTGACCGGGTCGTTGCCGACCGCCTCCGTCAGACCCTTGCCGAAGACGTAGCGCAGCGGCATGGACAGCAGCTCCTGCGCGACCTGGAGGTTGGTCAGGGAGCGGCTGGCGGCGTCCGAGATCATCATGAGCTCGGTGATCTCAGAGCGTCCCTCGGTGTCGCCCAGGCGTGCACGGTTGACCATGGGGACGACGGTGGGGCGGTCTAGGCCGGTGTCCCTCTCGTCGATGACGACCCACTGCGAGCCGCGCTCGACCCGCCACTGAGTGAGCCCCGGGAGGTAGTGGGCGGCGTACCTGCTGCCACCTGACCTCCAGGTTCGCACTGCCTCGGTCAGGGCCCCCATGTGGTCGTAGGCTGCAGCCATCCCCTTGCCGGAGTGGGCTGTCACGCGTGGGACGGAGTCGGTGCCGTCGCCGACGATCCAGTAGGCGAGCCCCTGCACCAGGGCCTCGGTGAACGCCAGACGGCAGGTGGTGTCCAGGTCGTTGGACTGCCACCACCTCCGCAGGGTCGCTGCCACTCCGTCGGAGTCGCTGGCCAGCAGGAAGCCCTGCGGGGTCAGTGACTCCACGAGCACGTCAATCGCCATCTTGGGGAAGGGGGCAACCATCTCCAGTACACGGGTAGCCGGGGGAAGGTTGACGCCCAGGGCAGCCAGACGCACCTCACCCTCGTAGTAGGCCTCCCGCCTGTCATACCCCAGCGGTGTTTGGCGGGCCTGCTGGAGCAGGGAATCGAAGGACATCTAGAACAGCCCCCACTCACTTCCGTTGGTACTGCGGTCCTCCCACTCTGGGGAGGCCTTGACTGCGCGATAGACCATGCGCGCGCCGATCACGCACACTGCGGCGTCGATCTTCTTGGACGACTTGGGTGACTCCTTCTTGATGGAGAAGCGTCCCCTGGTCTCGTTGACACGCGCATTGGCTACGTGCTCGGAGGTCGCCCAGTTCCCGTCGTGCGTGAACGAGCGGGCCTGGATCTCCGCCAGGCACATCTCGGCGGCCTCAGCGAACTGGTAGACATGGGAGCGCATGTCCCACGCGATCGGTGCCGGCTCCTTGCCTCGGGGGACAGCCCACACCAGCAGGTCGTCGCCGAACTCACGCGGCCAGGAGTCCTTGACGTAAGACTCCCACTCGCGCACGTCAGCCCAGAAGGCCACCACCGTGAACCGGTCGAAGGCCGCGTGCACGGCCGAGTCGACGGCGCCGGCGTTGACGACGCCGGTCGCCCTCTCCGGCTTCCATACCCCCAGGGTGAAGACGTGCCCGTCGTCCATGCAGCAGCCCACGAGGGCCGTGTGGTCGTTGGACTTGGACCCGTCGAAGAACAGCACGACCTCCTCACCGTCAACCAGGTCGCGGTCGGGGTTGGACAGGCGACTCCACTCCTGCACGCTCGTCCAGGCGTTCTCGGCAGCGTTGGGCTGGTTCAGGAAGAACCTCCTAGCGCGTGAGGTCGGGTAGTTGGTCGCCCAGATCGTTTGCTTGATCGGCTCGATGTCCACCCACGGGCAGTCCTCGTAGACGAAGCGCAGTCCCTCGCTCAGGCTGATCTCGCCCTCGTCCGGGTCATCGGTCAGCGCCGTGATGGCAGGGGCCACGCGGGCGTCGTACAAGATCGTCTGGGTCGCACGGGTCAGCCCCTCCTGCTGTGCGCACCAGGCCTCGAACGTCGACTCGGCCACGGACCCAGCCCCCGGCACCCAGGCGTTAGAGGTCTCCATGACCCTCGCGCCGGTCTTGACAGCGTTCTGGGTCAGTGTCTCCATTAGGCCCGGTCCGCCCATCCCAGGGGTCCAGTGCTCAGTCTCGTCGCCGACCACGAAGGACACTTCAGCGCCCTCAGCAGTGCCCTCGGAGGAGGTGATCTGCTCAAGCTTGCCGCCTCCGGGCGCGTCCACGAAGGTCTTACCGACCTGCAGGCCGTACTTCTTGGCCAGGGGTGAGCGCTTGGACGCCATGGCGCGCACCATGCGCATGGTGTTAGCCGTCTGCCTCTCGCTGGTCGCGGCGATCTGCACCAGCGGCATCGACACCGGCCTACCCACGCACCCGCCCGGAGCGTCCGGGTCGAAGTGGTCCAAGCGAACCGGGCCGAGCAGCTCCGTGAGCGAGAGCACGCCCGCGAACGGGCTCTTGCCCGAGCCCTTCGCAAGACGACGGACGGCCCTGTTGTGCAGCCACCGGCCCTCCGGGTCGAGGGCGTAGAACCACAGCGTGAAGCGGACCTGTCCCTCCGTCATGCGGAAGGGCTGCCCGGCCAGAGGGCCGTTGGGCTGGAGGAGGTTGTCAGTCACCCAGGCGATCGCGCCCCAGCCCAGAGTCAGCTTCGGGATTCCCTGAGGCAGGGTGACGGTCCGCTCACGCGGCGGCGCTAGCCGGCCTGCAGCCGCCTGCGCCACTCGTTCATCTCCACCACGCCCGCGGACTCGCTCGGCTCCCCGGTCTCAGGGCGGGAGAGCTCGATACCGACCCGGCGCCGGTCGCCCTCGGTCACCAGCAGGTCGGACAGGCCGGACATGATCGCGGCCAGCATCTGGCCGGACCGCTTCGCGCCGCTCTTGTAGCGCGAGAGGTCCTCCATCAGCGAGTAGGCCAGGGCCCAGTCGGACGGCTCGTAGAAGCGGGCCTGCCCGGACTTCTTCAGTGCTCCCCACAGGCGCTGGGCAATCGGGTGCCATTCTGGGTCTGCCTTTGGGACAGACACCTTGTCGGCGCCAGGGGCTCGGGTGACGGACTTGTTTAGCTCGTCCTTGCTGCGGTGTCCGCGCAGGTCCTCCTTGCGCTGTGGTACTGGTCCGCGAGTGCCCATGACACCTCCTCAGTGCTGCGGAAATCGATGCATATTATGCAGTTGGCGGGCTCAAATCGACTTGAAAACCCGGGGATAATCTGTGCGCCTAAACGCGGAGCGGTAGGGAGCGGCCCGGGGAGGGGTTAGCCCCCGGGTTTATGCATTGGTGTATGCAGCGCGGTGCATATCGAGGGTTCAGGTGAGTCGGCCCGGATGGGGTTCAGGTGGTCGGTGGTGCCGGCGTGGGCGGCGTGGCGCGGTGCCACCGTCGCGTCCGGTGCGGACCATGTGGCAGTGCTCGCACAGGGTGCGCAGGTTGGTCATGGCGTGGTTCTGGCCGCGTTCGATGTGGTCGACGTGGCTGCCGGGCTGGCCGCACATGACGCAGGCGTGGTGGTCGCGTGCGAGGACAGCGGCGCGGATGCGCCTCCAGTCTCGGGGCAGTTGTGCGGCGCGCCTGGATCGCGGTCGGGATGACCAGGCCATGATCAAGCCCCTCTCCGATCGAGCCTGTACGGCGGAACCCCCGTGCACCGTGGTGGTGGCGGGGGTTCCTGTTTTCGGGCGCGCGCAACGCCCGATTCGGGGACAGTGTACATCTATTCGGAGCGCAGCGGGCGCATTCGCAGGTTGACCTGTGCCAGGTCGTACAGGCGGCCCCGCCGGTCGACGTGTCCGCGCTCCGCCCACTTCTTGAGCGTGTCGGGCTTGAGCCCCGGCCAGATGGTCTCCAGCGCGGCCCGACGCACCCAGTAGCGGCCTTCCTCGGTGATCTCCCTTGCTCGGTCGCGGCATGCCCTAGCCCAGTCGTCAGCGTCGGCGTACCAGTGCTCCGATGGCCCGTCGCAGATCATCCAGTCGGTGAGTCCGATGTCCTCGGCTTGCCGCCAGAGTGTGGCGCCGCACCAGCAGTGGCCGGCGGGTGCGTCTGCGTGGCCGAGGCGGCGGGCGAGGCGGGCGTGGTGCTGGTTGAGTTCGTCGACGAATGAGGGCCATTCGGGCCATTCGCGCTCGGCCCATTCCGCGTTGGCGGCCATGTATGTCTCCGGTGAGACGAAGTCGAAGACGTCGCGGGGCTCGTGCCGGTGCTGGCGCAGCGCGTGCGCCCAGAACCACAGCCAGCGGGTGACCCCCGCCGATGTCGTTGCATCGGCGGGCTCGTCGGGGTCGTCGATGACGATGCCGAAGGGCAGTCGGCCGGCGTCTGTCGACCGGCTGCCCGGGAGCGGCGAGTGCGGGCCCGGGCAGGAGCGTTCGAGTGCGGCGAGCTCGGGTAGCCAGGCGTTGAGGTTCTTGAGCATCTGAACGGCGTCGGTCATGCGGTCTCCTTAGGGTTGGGCTGGAATCCGAGGGGGCGGGGTGTGGAGTCGTGGTCGGCGTGCTCAATGAAGCTGTCCAGGTCCGGCCGCAACGGCTCCTCGTCGTCATCTCCTCCGCGCGTGATCTCGAAGCCGAGGGTGAGGGTGATCTTCATGCTGCGCTCCTCAGGGTCGGGGATGTCGTGAGCTGAGCCCTCACCGCGTCGACGAGGGCGGACTGAGTGACGTCCTTGCGCTCCAGCGCGCGCAGGACGTCGACGTCGATCGTTCCGGCGGCGATCAGGTGGTGGATGCTCACCGGATGGGTCTGCCCCTGCCGGGCCAGGCGCGCATTCGTCTGCTGGTAGAGCTCCAGGCTCCACGGGGCTGTGAGCCACACGAGGTGGTGCCCGCCCGCCTGCAGGTTGAGCCCGTGGCCAGCCGAGGCCGGATGGATGAGGCCGACAGGGATGCAGCCGGCGTTCCACTGGCGCATCGACTCCGCGCTGCGCAGCTCCACAGCGCCGGGGACGGCCTGCAGCAGACGCTCCAGGTCCGAGGCGTACCAGTAGGCGACCATGACCGGGCTGCCGGAGGCGGCTTCGATCAGGTCGGCCAGTGCGTCGATCTTGGCCCGGTGCACCTCGACCACGGCCCCGCCGTCGTCGTAGACGCACCCCGACGCCATCTGCAGCAGCTTGTTCGACAGGCCAGCGGCGTTGCCCGCGTCCACGAGCGCGCCGTCCAGCCCTAAGACCATCTGCTCGCGCAGCGCCTCGTAGTGCGCCCGCGCGGCGGCGGGCAGGTCCACGACGACGTCGGTCATCGTCACCGGCGGCAGGTCCAGGTGATCGACCGAGCGCATAGAGACGGTGATGTCACTGATGAGGTGGTGGATCTGCTCATCAGAGCCGGGGCGCAGCCGCCAGGAGAACACCTGTGCCCCGCTGCGCTTGTCGGGGACGAAGAACCGGTCGCGGTAGTGCGTGATGTACTTGCCCAGCCTCTCGCCGTCGTCGAGGAGACGGAACTGTGCCCACAGGTCGAGCAGGCCGTTGGCCGCGGGCGTGCCGGTCAGGGCCACCATGCGCGTGATGCGGGGCAGGACGGACTTGAGCGCCTTGAAGCGCTGGGACTGGTGGTTCTTGAACGAGGAGGACTCATCGAGCACCACCATGTCGAAGGGCCAGGCGTCGGCGTAGTGGCGCACGAGCCAGGCGACGTTCTCCCGGCCGATGGTGGTCACCGGCGCCCCGGACTCCAGAGCGCGGATGCGCTGGCTGGGAGACCCGACGGCGCAGGCGACCTCCAGACCGTTCAGGTCGTCCCACTTGGCCGCCTCGTCGCTCCAGGTGTCGCGGGCGACTCGCAGAGGCGCGATCACGAGCACGCGCGAGACGTCGAAGGAGTCGAGCACCAGGGAGTGAATCGCGGTGAGGGTGATCGCCGTCTTGCCCAGCCCCATGTCGAGGAAGAGGGCGCAGCGCGGGTGGGCCAGGATGAAGTCGATGGCGTAGCGCTGGTAGTCATGCGGAACAAATCGCATCGCACACCTCCCCCACCTTGGCCGGGTCGTCCAGGACCAGGCAGGGCGTACCAAGGGCACGCACCTGGTCGATGCGCACCCGCTGCACGGCCCGGGGGCGCTCGCCCGGGGCCTTGACCTCCACCAGCCCGACGTGCCCAGCGGGCAGGAGCACGAGGCGGTCGGGCACCCCGACTGTGCCGGGGCTGACCAGCTTCCAGCACAGCCCTCCGCGGGCTCTGACCTCGCGCACGAGCGCGGCCTCGACAGCCCTCTCACGCATGGTCCACACCTCCCGTCAGGAAGGGGGTGGCAACCAGCGCGGCGAAAAAACACCCAAACTTCTGAAAGCCCCTCGCGTACGCGTATACGCGTGTGTGTACGTGCACCTGAACCCCTCTAACTACCTATTCCGTCCATCTAGAGTTTTTTAGTTGTCTGGTTGCCACCCC
>NZ_DS999574.1:140930-153797 GCF_000159035.1 Actinomyces urogenitalis DSM 15434 | reverse complement strand
GGACGGCTTCACGAACACCTTCTGCCTTCCGTAGGGCCCTCTCCTGGCTGGGTGCCGAGCCGCCTCCCACCCCAGCTTCTTCAGGGCGTTGGAGATCCAGTACGAGTCGCGGCGGGTCAGGTCGCCCTGCTGCTTGCCCAGGCACTCGCACCACACCTCGGCCACGCTCACGCGGGTGCGCTCAACGGTCTGGCGCTCGGCGAAGTCGGGGGCGATCCCCAGGTACCAGCCGCGCCGGTCGCTGGCGCCCAGCGCGCTCCAGTCCGAGGTGATCGGGGCCTCCAGGTACTCGGAGATCAGCCCGAGCCTCTCGTCGACCTCGATGGCCGCGCGCTGGCGCTCCTCGGCGATGCGGGCGACCTCCCCGGTCAGGTGCAGCTTCTCCCCCGCCTTCTCGTATCTCAGCGCCTCGGCCCAGATCTGCTCGACCTCGTTCTCGGACAGGTCCCAGGGCTTGCGCTCGCACTCGCCGGTGACCATCACGGGCCACATGCGGCGGTTGCCCGCGGGGTCAGTGAGGAAGCCATCCTCAGCGTTGGTGGTGCCGAAGAAGACGCATTGGCGCGGGTGGTGGGCCACCCGGCGCTCGTAGGCTCCGCGGTAGACGTCGTCCTGGCGCGAGAGGAAGGAGCGCAGGGCCTCGGTGTCGGCCTTGCGCATCCCGGCGAGCTCTCCGAACTCGTGGATCCAGAAGCCCTGCAGCTTCTCGGCGGCTGTCTTGTCCCTCGTGTCGGCCAGCGACAGGGAGTCGTTGAACCAATCGCCCGCCAATCTCGCCACGAGGGTGGACTTGCCGATGCCCTGCGGGCCCGCGAGCACGAGCATGGTGTCGAACTTGACCCCGGGGCGCTTGACCCTCCTGATGGCCGCGCACAGCAGCTTGCGGGTGACGGCGCGGGTGTAGTCGTCGTCCGGCGCGCCGAGAGTGTCCACCAGGAGCGTGTCGACGCGCGCCGCGCCGTCCCATTCGGGCAGGGAGCGCAGGTAGTCGCGCACGGGGTGGAAGCGCCGCTCGTCGGCGACGACGGCCAGAGCGTTACGCAGGTCCCGCTCGGCGAAGCGCGCATAACGGCTCTCGACGTAGCTGGCCAGGTAGGCGTCGTCGACGTCGCGCCAGGGGCCGGCTGGGCGGGCCCAGGGCAGGATGTCGCGCACGGCGATGGCGCCCCACAGCTCGTCGTAGGCGATGCCCTTCAGGTTCGGGTCCGCGCGCAGGAGCCTCTCCAGGTTGGGCAGGGTGGGGCGCAGGCGTCCGCTCTTGTCGGTGTCCAGGTCGAGGCCGCTCATCCACTCACCGCTGTCGCCGGTGACGTCCTCGAACTCGGCCGCGATGTCGGCCAGCTGCTGCTCGCGCACCTCGGGCAGGTCCGCGGCCCAGGCCTCCATGGCCTTGAACGAGGGCGTGCGGCCTCCGGTGTCCTCGCTGCCCTTGTCCTCGTCTCCGAAGCGGTGGAGGCGCACCAGGTCGAAGGCGTTGCACAGCTGCCCGCCTGCGGGGTCGGATCCGTGGTGGGAGTAGGCGAACAGGCCGTCGTCGTAGATGACGAGGCCGCCGGTGGCCTGGCCGGGGGTGTAGGTGTAGCGCGTGTCGTCGACCCGCTCGTAGGCGGGGATGAACTTCTCGATGGCCTCGGGGACGGTGTAGGCGCGGCAGAACGCGCCTACGATGCCGCCCTTGTCCCGGGGGTCGGCCTGGCGGTCGCCGCTGTGCCCGGCGTGGGCGCCCAGCTCGCGCGAGGACGTGGGCCAGGTGCTGGCGTCCGTCCAGTCCTCGTAGGAGGCCAGGACCTCGTCGGGGTCGAGGACCGCTCCCTCGTAGTGCTGATGCACGTACTCCCCGTCGGCGCTGGTGGACGGCCAGTACATGAGCCGGTGGGGCTCGTAGGTGGAGTCGTCGAAGGCGTCCATGCCCACCCATGAGGCGACCCGGCGCGCGATCGGCACGTACTCCTCGGCGCTGACCTCCCTCGCCAGTGGCACGACCAGGCGCACGCGAGGCTGGGCGGGGCTGTGCTTATGGGTGGTGTAGGCGATGGCCTCGACGTCGATGGCCTCGGCCAGGGTCAGCCAGATGTCGGGTCGGGCGAAGTCGATGTCCAGGGCGAGCGCGGAGCGGGAGAGCACGTTGCCCTTCTTGCGCCGCCCGTCGGCCAGGTGCCCGGCGACGAAGCCACCGACGTCCTTGACGTCGCTCTGCTCGGCCGCACTCATCGCCATGTACTGCTCGTGCGTCTCGCTGGTGCGGTGCGTGGTGCGCGTGCGCTCGACCAGGTCGTCCCACTCGATGACGTCGTTGCGCCAGTGCTTGGAGGTGCGCCTGGGGGCGGTGGAGATCTTCAGCTGCATGTCTCATCAGCCCTTCCGGTAGTAGGTCGACTCGAAGCCCTCGGCCGCCAGTGGCAGCCCGTCGGCCCATGGCGGGGCCTGCGACATGAGGGCGCACAGCTCCTCCACCGACCCGCGGCCCTCGGGGACCTCAGTGACGACCTCGTCGTGGATGTGCATGACGACCGGGTAGCCGCTGCGCTCCAGGCGGGCGATGGCGTGGGCGAGGATGTCTCGGGCGGTGGCCTGGACAATGTTCTCGGTGAGCTTGCCGCCGTAGGTCTCGATTCGGCCCCACTTGCGGTTGACCCCGACGCCCATGTGGGTGATGGACTCGCCCCCGAAGCGGTTCTCGCCGATGCGCGGGGAGGGGTAGACGAGTGGACGGCCGGAGGGCAGGGTGATGATGAGCGCGCCCTTGTCGTGGGCCAGGCGTATGCGCCCCACGGCGCGCGCTCCGCCGTCCTTGATGACGGCGATGGCGGCGGCGTTGATGTCCCACCACAGCTGCGCGATCTTCGGGTTGGCGGCGCGCCAGGCCGCGACGATGTCGGCCATCTCATCTTCGCTCAGCCCCAGCTTCTCGCCGCCCATGGTCTTGAGGGCTCCCACGCCGCCCTGGTAGCCGCAGGCGAGCACGGCGACCTTGGCCCGCTGGCGCAGGGGCGAGTGCTTCTCGACGACTTGGCGGAACATGCGGGTGCCGGTCTCGCAGTAGATGTCCCCGCCCGCCTCGAACAGGTCGAGCACCCATTGCTCACCGGCCAGCCAGGCGATGGTGCGCGCCTCGATGGCGGAGTAGTCGGCGACGAGGAAGCGGCTGCCGGGCTCGGCGACGAAGGCGGCGCGGATGAGCTCGGACAGGACTTGCGGGGCCGAGCCCCACAGGGTCTCGAGCATGTCGGCGTGGCCGGTGCGCACGAGGTCGGCGGCTGCCTCCAGGTCGCTGATGGACTGGCGCGGCAGGTTCTGGACCTGGACGAGCCTGCCCGCCCAGCGTCCGGTGCGTCCGGCGCCCATGAACTGCAGGAGGCCGTGGGCGCGCCCGTCGGGGCAGCGGCAGGCGAGCATGCGCTCGTACTTCTTGACCGAGGACTTGGCCATCTCCTGGCGCAGGGCGAGGACCTCGGCGACGTCGCCTTCGAGGGCGCCTTCGAGGGCGGCGGCGACGTCGGCCTTGGCGAGTGAGTCGATCTGAAGGCCCTGGGAGCGCAGCCAGGCGAGCAGCTGCGTGACGGAGGCGGGGTTGTCCACTCTGGTCAGCTCCCGCATCCGCTCAAGCGCGCTGGCGCGTCCGGTGTTGTCGGCGTCGACGGCGGCGGTGGCCAGGTCGGCGTCGATGCGCACGCCGCGGTCGTTGATGCGCTGGTCGTCCCAGTAGTTGTCCCACTCCCGGGCGGGCATGGGCATGGCGTGCAGCCGCTTGGTGATGGCGAGCTCGACCTCGACGTCGCGCTTGCAGTAGGCCTTGAACGTCTCCCAGTCGTCGGGGGCGTGCTCGGGCAGGTTTCGCTCTCGTCCGCCGTTGGCCTTCGTGGGCTTGGCGGGCAGGGAGAAGTAGCGGATGAGGTTCTTGCCCTCGCCCATCTTCTCCGTCTCCAGGTGCAGAGCCTTGGCCACGCCGGCCAGGTCGAGGGGGACCCCGGCGAAGGAGGCCCACACCATCGAGCATCTCCAGCCCTCGGGGTCCAGGCGGTGCCCGAGGTGGGCTGACAGGCACACGCGCTCGAAGGCGGCGTTGAAGGCGCTCTTGACCACGCCGGGGTCTTCGAGGGCGTCGAGGACGTCCCCGGGGATCTGCTCGCCGCGGGCCAGGTCCACGATCTGCACCTCTCCCCCGTCGACGGCGTAGGCGAACAGCAGGATCTCGAAGGACTCGTCGGCCGCGTACCGGTAGACGCCCACCGAGGGCAGGCTCGCCTTCGAGAAGGTTTCGATGTCGATGCTCAACGTGCGCATAACGCTCCACTTCAGGGTCTTCATGTTTCGCGCCCGCCCGGGGCTTGCACCCGGGTGCCTGCTGGTCGGGCCAGCCGATGGGGGTCCGTTCCGTTACCCCATCGGCATTGGTCAGGACAGGAAGTCGGCCGCGCCGTCGTCGACGACGGCGAACTCGCTCTCGGCCTTGACCCCGCCTCCGCCCAGGCGCTCGCCGTCGCGCAGCTTCTGGATGTTGCCCAGCCCGCAGGCCACACCACGGTTGCCGTTCACGTTGAAGACGTACAGCTCAACGGTGACGTTGGCGTAGCAGCCGGAGTAGACCTCCTCGCGGTCCAGGATCGGATGCACTTCGGCGTCGACGATGCCGGGGCGGGTCTTGGAGCTGGCGTTGAGGAACATGGCGTCGGCGTAGGCGGCGTCGTCGCGGTCGGTGTCGCCGTCGCGCAGCGGGAGCTTGAGCGATCCGCGCGGGGGAACCTTCCCGCCGAACTTGCCGGGGCCCTCGGACTTGAGAACCTCGTCGATGGCCTTCTCCACCATCTGGATCATGGTGGTGTCCGCCTTGGGGATGATGAGCGAGGCCGAGTACTTCGGCTCGCCGCCGTTGACGGACTTGGGCTCCCACACGTGGGCGTAGGACAGGCGGACGTTGCGGAGCATGATGCGCTTGGACATGGTCAGTTCTCCTTCGTGAACTCGGATTGCGGTGTAACGGGTTCCCACGCGGGGCGCGGGTCGGAGGCGGCCACCAGCAGCGGCACGCCCTCGGTCTTGGTGACGAGATCGCCGAGGACCTCGGCGAACCTCTTGCGGCCCATCGCCTTCTCGATGGCCGACAGCGGCAGCGGGCGCGTCTCGCGCGAGACGTAGCCGGCCTTCTCTGCCGCGTCGGCGGCGGCCTCGGCGTCGGTGAAGGCGCGCCGGCCCCGTCCGGCGACGAGCTTGAGCCCGGGCACACCCTCGCCCGCCGTGAGCGCCGCCGTGGCGTGCTCCTCGACGTCCTTGACCCAGGCGGCGAGCCGTCGCCCGCGCGTGATGACGTCGGCGAGCTCTTCGGGCGTGAGCGCAGGTGCCGGAGCCATCTCGCGGCGGGCCAGGGCCAGGTTCTCCTCGGCTCGGGCCCGGCAGATGGCCTTGGCCCGGCACCAGCGGCACCAGTCCCCGGCGCGGAAGACGCCGGTGCCGTCCAGCGCCGCCTTCGCAGCAGGGGCGACGACGGTGCGCCCCCACTCCTCCAGGTCCGTCCGGCTCATCTCGGCCGTGGACACGGCGTCCAGACGCGGCTGGACGATCGTCATGCGCACGGTCTCGACGTCGTAGAGCGGCTCGAAAGCGGCGAGCGCGCCCAGCGCGTACAGCCGCAGCTGAGGGTTGCCCTCGGCCTCGACCCGCACTCCGCGCCCGTACTTCAGGTCGACGACGTGCAGCACCGGCTCGGAGACGATGACCGCGTCGGCCGTGCCGAAGCCGCCGGGGATGATGCGGCCCAGGTCGAGGTGCTGCTCGACGGCGACCGTTCCGTGCAGCTCCTGGGCGATGGTCTTGACGAGGTCGACGTAGGCGTCGGTCGCCTCGTCCATCTCCGGCTCCGGGTCGTCGGAGGACGGCGGCTCCTCGTGACCGAGCCAGGCGCGCAGCTTGGCCTCAGCCATGGCGTGGGCGCGCGTGCCCTCCTTGGCGGCTTCGCTGGTGGGAGGGACGGGCATCGTCGCCTCAAGCGCCGAGGCCGCTGTGCACCGTAGCCATCGGTGGGCTCCTGAGGGCCCCAGGACGGCGTGCTGGTCAGGCACGGCCGATCGCCTCCAGCAGCGCCGCGTACTGGGACTCCTCCAGCTCCGAGAGCTTGGAGACCCCGAGGGAGGAGAGCGCAGCCTTGACGTCGGCCGAGCGCCCGGCCTTGACGAAGTCGGACAGCTGCTCGCGCACGGACTCCAAGGTGAGCGGAGGCAGGCGCTCTGGATCGGGTTCGGTCTTCTCCTCAGCCTCGGGCTCGGGTGCTCGCGCCTCCTCCACGGGCTCGTCCGCGGGCTCGATCGCGTCGGCGAGCGCTCTCAGCGCCCCGGCGATCTCCTGGAGCTTCTGCGGTGTCACGACATCTTTCCTTCCGTGTTGTCGTGCTTGGCGGGGATGTCGCCGCGGACGGGGGCCGCGATGGCGCGCAGCTCGTCTCCCCGGCCGCTCCACAGGGCCAGCTGCCACCTGCCGCGCTTGGGCTCGCGGATCCAGGCCGTGTTGATCCCGACGACGGCGGTGGGGCTCGTCCCGCTGGCGTTGGGCACGCACAGGACCCGGGTCAGGGCCGAGACCGCGCGCAACGGGAACTTGACCTCCGGCGGCTCCGGCTCGGTCTTGGCCGGCGGCTCCCAGTCCTCGGCGATCGGCCTCATGAGGACCGGATAGGCCTGCACGAGGCGGCCGTGGCCACGCCCGGCGATCTCCGGCTCGGTCAGCGGCTCCAGGACGTCGGTGCTCGCCTTGCGGCCGGCCCAGGCCTCCAGGTCGTCGCGCTCGTACATCCCCGGCTCCAGGAGCCCCTCGGCGCTGTAGGGGCGCAGGTGCCGGGTGATCCCGGCCACGGCGACCAGGGCCGAGACGCCCAGCGCCTTGTCGTCGCTGAAGGCCTGCAGTCGGCCGTCCTCGGTCAGGACGACGGCCCTGATGCGCGTGTCATCCTCCTGCCTCTTGTGGTGCAGCGACTTGGCCGCCTTGATCACTGAGGCGATCGCTCGCCGGTCCACGCGGATGCTCATGCCGCCTCACCTCCCTCGTAGGGGTCGTTGTCGTACAGGTCTTCATCCCGCTCGTCGCGGTGCTGCTCGTAGGCGCGGTCGGCGTCGTCCCAGTAGGCGGCCTCGTGCTCGGCGTCCTCCGCCTCGATCTCATCCCGGCGCGCCCAGTCATCCGCGGCGTTGAGGTAATACAGGTCCTCGGCGTGCATCAGCGCTCACCCGCCTTCTGCTCGGCGAGCCATGCCCGCTCACGCCGCGCTCGACGCCGATCACGCCAGTCCTGCCAGCCGCACACCGCCCACACCAGCGGGATGAGCAGGGCCATGACCGGCAGCGTGAGGAGATAGATCAGAGAGGCGAGTGCGGTCTCGATAGCGCGGCGCGCGCTCATGCCGCATCGCCCCAGCCGGTCACGTGGGCGCCGCGGTTGAAGAAGTCCTCCTCGGCGTACTCGTCGATGTCCGCGCCGCGCAGGTCCGCGCCGCGCAGGTCCGCGTCTGTCAGCTCGGCGTCTGTCAGGTCCGCGCCGCGCAGATCGGAACTCTGCAGGCTGGCGCCGTGCAGGTCCGCACCCTCCAGATCGGCGTCGCGCAGGTCCGCGCCCGCCAGATCGGCGCCGCGCATGTCCGTGTAAGGCAGCCAGGTGCCGCGCAGATCTGCTCCGCGCAGATCCGCACCTCGCATGTCCGAGTCGACGAGGTTGGCGTTCCTCAGTTCGGCGCGCGGCAGGATGCTTCGGCGCAGGTCCGCGCCGGCCATGTCCGCGTCGCGGGCGTACACCTGCGTGAGGGCCGCTCGTGTTAGGACCGCGCGGGTCAGGACCGTGCGGCGCAGGGTGGCCCCGCGCAGGTCCGCGTCTGTCAGATCCGCGGTGGACAGTGTCGACCAGGACAGGTCGGCCCCGTCCAGGTTTGCGCCGCGCAGGTCTGCGTCGGTCAGGTCCAGCTCCCGCAGGTTCAGGTTGGACAGGTCCGTGTCCCGAAGGTCAGGCGCCTGCCCGAGCCGGTGGGCCCTCAGGACGATGGTGATGACGTCGTCTCTGGTCATGGCGCTCATGCCGTCTCACCGCCCTTCGCGGCGTCCAGGGCGTCCCAGTCGATCGGGTCCAGGCCCTCAGCCCTGGCGTGCCCGTCCACGTGGTGCCGGCGCCACGCGTCCAGGACCTCACCAGCAGCAGCACGCTCATACAGGCCCTGCCGCCAGTCCCAGTTGCACTGCGCCTCACTCAGGGTCTCGCGCATCTCCCTCGGTGACCTCCGGCGCACGTAGGCGACGTGATCGTCGTCCACTGCCTGCGCCGAGAGCCATGTCGACTCTTCCAGCAGGTCGTAGATCTGCGCCAGCCCTCGCAGCGCGTCGCCGTCGATGTGCAGCAGGTCCACTGAGCAGACGGTGACGACCGGCGTGAAACGCTCGGACTCTGGCAGGTGTTCAATGGTTTCTGGGCGGCTCATCGGTGAGCCCCTTTCTGTGAGTCGTAGTCAGTAGATGAGTGAGTGGATTCAGTCGTGGGGAGGTCGGCCAGCCACATCACGGCCAAGCCCGCCCCCATCCCCACCAGGCAGGCCGGGTTAGACACCCCGCCCAGGACGGCGGCCAGGCACCCAGCCAGACCAGCCAGCAGGAAGATTGAGAGCCCGATGAGCTTCATGCGGACCTCCGGCGGCCACGCCGAGCCCGCGGGCTACGCGGCTGCAACTTCGCCGGGTCGTCAGGCACCGGCGCCAGGTGCCGGCGCCCGTACGCCTCCAGCGCGGACTCCGGGATCCGCCACCGCCCGTGCTCGCTACCGGCACGGAAAGCACCTGGGATACGACCGGACCGGCAGTGTCGCAGGACCGTGTAGACGGACAGGCCCATCAGGTCGGCGACCTGGGCTGTGGAGTAGGCGCGCTCGACACTCATGACGCACCCCCCGCCTGGCAGCGGCGGCACGAGCCCGTCAGCTCCTGCAGGTGGCAGCCGCTGGTGGGGGCCTCCTCGGTAGGCTCGTCGGCACCACTACCTGACGACGGCGTCACAGCACCCTGCTCGACGCCACCTACCGAGGAGGAGCTCATGGGGGAGGACGGGCCGGTCGTCGTCCCGCTCGACGGTCGACCCGCGAAGGACTGAACGCTGTCGGCCTCGATGTCGACCGAGTTCACGTAGAGCTCGGTGCTCAACCTCATGAGCCCGTCTTCGTCGACAGAGACCTCGATGCTGACGTCGTCGGGCACGAGGAGACTGTCACCGGATGGTGTGCGCAGACTGAACGTCATCGCCGCCCCTCCTTCCTGTGTCGTGGGGTGTGGCGGGGTGTGGTCAGTGCCCGCCACAGGGCAGCCAGGGGCGTCGACGGCAGGGCGTGAGACGGGGCGGTCATGCGGCGGCCTCCTCGGTGGTGAAGCGGCCGTCCAGGAAGCGGGACACGAAGTACTCCTGCCCCTTGCCGGTGACCTTCGGGGTGCGTGAGACAGTCACGTGGCCGTCGGAGTGGGTGATCGCGGTCTCCTTGACCCAGAACAGGCCCATCTCCTGGGCGCGCTGGGTCGGCATGTTGCGGTCGGTGCCCTTGCGGGCGATCAGGAACCCGTTGCGACGCATCCACTCGAACAGGCGGTTGGCGCCGATCTCGACGCCGTTCTGGCGCAGGAGCTTGGCGAGGTCGCCGATCAGGATGGTGGAGTGGGATGCGGCGACGGCGTCAGCGAAGATGACCTTGGGGCGGTCCGCCTCCGCCTGCGCCTGGAGTGCCTGCCTGGCCTCGCGCTCGGTCTTGAGGGCGGTGAGGGTGGCGATCATGGTGTCGGGGTCTTGGAGCATGGCCTCGACGGTGTCCGGGGTGGCGTAGACGCCGTGGCGGCGGATCGCGGGCAGGACCTCGTGAGTCACCCAGCGCTTGAAGGCCTTAGCCTCGGGCTTACGGCTGCGCAGGATGAGGGAGTACAGGCCGGCCTCGGAGACGATCGCTAGGTTCTGGGTGCCGCCAGGGGTGTCCATACTGTGTACCCCCTTCTCGTCCTCGTCGAGGAGGGCAAGAGATGAACGAGGGTTGCTCAAGCCGAGGGCTTCGCACACGTCGTTGGCGACGAACCACGGCTCCCCAGCACTGTCCTGTAGAGCCCTGAAATTGGTACCCTCGTAATCGAAGGGGATTACTTCACTCATGATGTTTCCTTTCCGCCCTCACCTGCTGGATTCAGGTGGGGGCACTTTTCTTGTGTCTGTCGGTCAGCGCGAGCTGGGCAGGTACCCATCTCGGATGAGGGACTTCTGCGGCTGAGGACTGCCTTGCCTAGAAGGGCATAGAGTCGGTGTCGTGAACCTGTCTGACGTTGCCGTGACCACTTCGATCGCCGTCGGCGTCTCTTCCCTGATTTCGATGACCTGGCGCCTTATCGACAGGTCTGACGCAGACTGGGTTCCTGAGCGTTCATCGAGTCTCACGTTCCGTGAGATGGGCGGGCAGGGCGCCGCAGCGGTCCGCACGCTCCTGCGCTTCCTCCAGGCGGGAGACGGCACTGCCTTCCAGGTCTCGATCGAGGCGCATGGAGAAGGCGTGAGTGCGGTGTTTAACAAGCCACATCGCCTATCGATGATTGCGCTTGCTAAGCCAGGAGATTCGGTCGTAGTAGAGATCGTGTGTCCGTACGACCGCGTTGTGTGGGAGCAGTCGTCAATCACGCTGCGGTGGGTACGTCCACCGACATGGCGGAAGAACTTGCTGTGGGGATGGGGGCGGCACGGCTCGCAAAGCTGGAAGATTGCTGACATTGCCCGCCCCGGTATGACGTTCTCGGATGCCGCGGACACTAGGACCACCCCAGAAGGCGACCAAGCCCCATAATCAGAAGACCGGCGACTGTGCCTGCCACTGCCGCACAGATTGTCGCGATGAGTACCAAGGGGAGAAGATCTCTCATGCCGGCACCGCCTCGGCGACAGCAGGCGTCTCGTAGACGGTGGTGAGATCGCGAGCTGAGACGCCTAGGTGGGCTGCGATCTGCTTAATCTCTCGGACGCTGAACGGTGAAGCTCCGCCTGAGTTGAATCGGCGCTTGAGGGTCGTGTACGGGATGCCGGTCGCGTCCGATACCGCTTTGGCACTGAGTCCGGCGACATCAATTGCCTTTGCGATGTTGTCTGCGACAGCGGCTGCATATGTCGTGCTGTCCATGTGGATGACACTACTCTCCAAATGGAGAGTGAGCAACTCTGTTTGGGGTCCACTTGGGGTTGACGTCTGCCGCTTTTGGTCCCTACACTCTCCATATGGACATGAACGAGGCGACTGCTAAGGCCATCGCCGCAGAGCGAGCCATCGCCGGAATTACTGTCAGGGAACTGGCCAAGAGGTCAGGCATCCCGGAGTCATCGCTGAATCGCGTCCTTGGAGCGCAGCGCGACATCAAGGTGAATCAGATTCACAAGCTTGCGGAAGTGCTCGGTGTCTACCCGCACGAGATCATCGAGCATGCCGAGAACTTGATGGACCGCGAGCAGTCACGTCGACCCACCCCCGCCCCCGCCGACGACGCCGTCGTCGTCACCTTCCCGGCCGCCCCGCCCGACGAGGACGATGAGGATGAGCCGACCGAGAGGGACTATCACCAGATGGCCGCCCTCGACCCCGGCTACCCGCCGGACGCTGAGAATGAGCAGTGACCCAAACCCAAACGATCTACCCCCCCCCTAGACAATTGGCGTCTAGGGGGGTAGATTATTCGTTATGAAGCGCAGAGACCTAGAGAAGGCCCTCCGGCAGATCGCCAAGGAACACGGCCTGACTCTCACTCTCAAAGAGGGCGGCAACCACACCAAAGCCATCGTCGGCACATGGCAAGAGCCGCTCCCGCGCCACCGCGAGATCGCCGAGAACCTCGCCCACAAGATCATCAAGCGCTGCCAGGACGCTCAGGAGGAGAACTGACATGGACACCATCAACGCCACCGTCACACGAGACGGCAAGTGGTGGGTCGCCGACTTCACCGTCGACGGCCACGAGTACGGAACTCAGGCGCGCCGGCTCGGGGACATCGCCGCAGAGGTAGCCGACGCCGCCGCCCTCATGACCGACCGCGACCCGTCCGACTACACCGTCACAATCACCGCCGCCGATCCACAGTGGGCAGCCCTGGTCGAGGACTACCAGAGCGCCACAGCCGACCTAGCCCGCGCGCAGGACGCGGCCAGGGACGCATCACGTGCTGCCGTCACCGCCCTGCGGGCGCAAGGTCTCACAGGACGGGACGTCGCCGCCCTCATGGGAATCTCACCGCAGCGCATCTCTCAGATCGTGGCCTAGCGCCAGAATTCCTGTCGGTGGCCGCCGCTACCGTCCACCGCGTGACCGCCGCCTCCCTGACCGCCCTGCTCCTGGTCTGCGAGTACCAGGGCATCGCCGTGCGCTGGGACCACCTCCCCGGCGACATGTGGGGCGTCTACTCACACCGCGACCGCACCATCACCCTCCGCGCCGGGATGAGCCAGGGGCAGGAGGTCGCCGCCCTCCTGCACGAGATGGAGCACGCCCGCCGAGGCGATGACGGCCACCAGCCCCGGGCGGTGGAGCGGCGCATCGATGAGACCGTCTCCCACCAGCTCATCACCGCCGAGGAGTACGCCCGCGCAGAGGCCGTCACCGGGGCCAGGGACTCGGGCGCCATCGCCGCCGAGATGGGGCTGCCCAGGTGGGTGGTGTCCGCGTACCGGCGCACCCTCAGACGGGCCCGGTAGGGCTGTAGCGGTTGCTACAGTTAAACCCCAAAAACGCCCTTTTTCACCCCTGTCGCGGCCCCGCCGAAAGGAGGGCCTAGACCGACGTAAACACTAGTGATTGCAACGGTTTCCCGTCTGTGCGACACTGGTGCCGCACCACTAGGCGAGGAC
>NZ_DS999574.1:115008-140880 GCF_000159035.1 Actinomyces urogenitalis DSM 15434 | reverse complement strand
GCAAGCCCCGAGATCGTTGAGATCTCGGGGCTTTTCGTTGATGATGAGCCCATTCGGAAGGTGTTGTGCCGATCCTCACGGCCCCAGGATTTGGCCTCGTGGGGGAGGCTGAGTATTGTTTCTGCCTGTCGGAAACGACATGCGCCAGTAGCTCAACGGATAGAGCATCTGACTACGGATCAGAAGGTTGGGGGTTCGAATCCCTTCTGGCGCACCAACGCCCCGCTCTCGGCCGCCAAGGTCGGGCCCGGGGCGTTTTTCCATTCCAGCGGCTCCGGCTCCCACTCATCACCCGCTGCAGGCTGAGTCAGTGCCCACGGCTAGACTCTCCCGGTGAAGTTCCTCAATGGCCTCCAGCCGACCTTCGACCTGACCTACGACGACGTCTTCATGGTCCCCTCGCGATCCAGCGTCGGATCGCGCACCGGCGTCGACCTGACCACGGACGACGCCACGGGCACCACGATCCCGCTAGTGGTCGCCAACATGACAGCGGTCGCCGGCAAGCGCATGGCAGAGACCGTAGCCCGCCGCGGCGGACTGACGATCATCCCGCAGGACATCCCGGTCGACGTCGTCACGGACACTGTTACTCAGGTCAAGGCCGCCCACCTCGTCTACGACACCCCGGTCACCGTCAAGCCGCACCACACCTGCGGATATGCGCTGGGCCTCATTCCCAAGCGCTCGCACGGTGCCGCGGTCGTCGTCGACCCGGACACCAACCGCCCCATCGGCATGGTGGACCTCGATGACGTCTCCGGCGTCGACCGCTTCACCCAGGTCCGCGAGGTCATGACCACCGAGCTGCTGACCCTGCCGGCCGGCATCGACTCACGCGAGGCCTTTGACCGCCTGCGCGCCGCGCGTCGCAAGCTGGCCCCGGTCGTGGGCGCCGACGGCGAGCTCGTCGGTCTGCTCACGCGCTCAGGAGCCGTGCGCTCAACCATCTACGCTCCCGCCGTCGACGCCGCCGGTCGCCTGCGCATCGGCGCTGCGATCGGCATGAACGGCGACCCCGCGGGCAAGGCGGCTGAACTCGTGGCCGCGGGCGTGGACGTCATCGTCGTCGACACCGCCCACGGTCACCAAGACCGGATGATGGACGCCGTCGCCGCCGTCCGCGCCGCCCTGCCCGCCGACTTCCCGATCGTGGCCGGCAACGTCGTCTCGGCCGACGGCGTGCGCGACCTGGTCGAGGCCGGCGCCTCGATCATCAAGGTCGGCGTGGGGCCGGGCGCGATGTGCACCACCCGCATGCAGACCGGCGTCGGCCGCCCTCAGTTCTCCGCCGTCCTGGAGTGCTCGCAGGCCGCCGCCGCCCTGGGCGCCCACGTATGGGCCGACGGCGGAGTGCGCCACCCGCGTGACGTCGCCCTGGCCCTGGCGGCTGGTGCCTCCAACGTCATGATCGGCTCCTGGTTCGCCGGCACCTACGAGTCCCCGGGCGACATCCAGTACGACGCGGACGGGCGTGCCTACAAGGAGTCCTTCGGTATGGCCTCCAAGCGGGCCGTCACCACGCGCACTGAGGGTGAGGACCCCTTCGACCGCGCGCGCAAGGCCCTGTTCGAGGAGGGAATCTCCGCAGGGCGCATGTACCTCGATCCTCAGCGTCCGGGCGTGGAGGACCTCATCGACAACATCATCGCCGGTGTGCGCTCCTCCTTCACCTACGCCGGCGCCGGATCGATCGCCGAGTTCCGTGAGCGGGCGGTCGTCGGGCTGCAGTCCGCCTCCGGCTACCGCGAGGGCGCGCCGGTCCCGGTCAGCTGGTGAGCGCCGCCCGCCAGGCCTTCGAGGCTGCCATTCGTCAGTGGCGGGTGCCCGTCTCGAAGGCCTGGCGGAGGTCATCCACCAGGTCGGAGGGGTCCTCGATCCCGATGCTCAGACGCAGCAGCCGGTCAGTCAGGCCGTAGCGGGCTCGCGTGGCAGGCGGGACGTCGGCGTGGGTCTGCACGCTCGGACAGGTGACCAGGGACTCCACCCCGCCCAGGGACTCGGCGAAGGTGAAGACCCGGACTGACTCCAGGAAGGTGGCGATGTCCACGTCCTCGGCGAGGTCAAAGGAGACCATGCCCGAGTGGCCGGGGTAGAGCACGCGGGTGACGTGCGGTGAGGCCTGGAGGAAGGCCACGACCTCCTTGGCATTGGCCTCGTGCCGGGCCATGCGCAGGGACAGGGTCTTCAGCCCGCGCAGCAGCAGGAAGGAGTCGAAGGGACCCAGCGTCGCCCCGGTGGTGTTGAGCCGGTACTGCAGGCGCTCGCCCAGTGCCGGGTCCGCCACGGTCACGACTCCCGCCATGACGTCGTTGTGCCCGCCCAGGTACTTGGTCGCGGAGTAGATCGCCACGTCCGCCCCCTCATCCAGCGGGCGCAGGATGGCGGGGGTGTAGAAGGTGTTGTCGACGGCGAGCAGGGCCCCGGCCTCGCGGGCCAGTCGGGCGGTTGCGGCGACGTCGTAGCACTCCATCATCGGGTTGGTGGGGGTCTCGATGAGCACGAGGGCCGCAGGCCGGCTCAGCGCCTCGGCCAGCGCCTGCTGCCCGTAGACGAAGTCGACCTCGTAGGCGCCGGCCTCCGCCAGGACCTGGAGGTAGCGGAAGGTGCCTCCGTACAGGTCCTCCAGCGCCACGATGCGTGAGCCGAAGGGGGCCAGCGTCTCCACGGCCAGCTGGATGGCGGCCATGCCCGAGGAGGTCACAAAGCTGGCGGCTCCGCCGTCGAGCCGGGCCAGCGCGTCCTGGAGGACGTCGCGGGTGGGTGAGGCGGTCCGCGTGTAGTCGTAGCCCGTGGACTGGCGCAGTCCGGGGTGCCCGAAGGCGGTGGACAGGTGGATCGGCGTCGTGATGGCGCCGGTGGCAGGGTCGGTGCCGGTGCCCACGTGCGCGAGCACGGTATCCAGCCCCCAGGCGGAGGTGTCCGGGCCTGCCGAGGCCGAGGGGTGGTGGTGGATCGGGACGGCACGTGTGGTGGAGCGGTCGTCGTAGGCGGGGTTGGAGTCTTCGGGGCGAGTGGACATGGTGCGTGCTCTCTTCGTATCAGGTGGGTGGACGACGGCGGTGCCCGGCTGCGTCCGTGACAGCCGGGCGGGCAGGGGCTCAGGCAGCGCGGACCTCAGCCAGGGCCTCGGGGTGGGAGCGGGCACGGTGTGCCTGGCGGGTCAGCAGCGCCGTGACACCAGCCTCCAGGCGGTCCAGGGCCTCATCCAGGGTGGCGCGCGGGCAGGCGACGTTGATCCGGGTGAATCCCTCCCCGCCGGCACCGAAGATCGCGCCGTCGTCGAGCCAGAGCCCGGCCTCGTCGAGAATGAACTCGTCAAGCTCGTTGGGCTTGAGACCGGAGCGCTCCAGCAGGCCGTGGCAGTCGAGCCACAGCAGGTAGGTGCCCTCGCAGGGGGTGACCTCGATACCGGGAACGCTCGCCAGGCGCTGGGCGACGTGGGCACGGGCCGCGGCGATGTGCTCGCGCAGCTCATCCAGCCAGGCGTCCCCGCTCTCGTAGGCGGCGCGGCAGGCGGTCAGTCCCAGCGTGTTCGGCTGGGAGTATCCGACGGCGGACAGCTCGGCACAAAAGGCCCCACGCAGCTGCTCGCTGGGAATGAGGATGTTGGCCACCTGCAGCCCAGCCAGGTTGAAGGACTTCGACGGCGAGGTGCAGGTGATTGTGCGTGCGGCCGCGTCCTGGGACAAGGAGGCAAAGGGCGTGGTGCGGTGGCCGGGCAGGGCGAGGTCAGCGTGGATCTCGTCAGAGACCACCGTGAGCTCGTAGCGCTTGGCGATCTCAGCCAGGTCCTCCAGCTCACCGCGGCTCCACACCCGCCCGACCGGGTTGTGCGGGTTGCACAGCAGCAGCACCTTCGCACCGCTGGTGCGCAGCGTGCGCTCCAGGGCCTCCAGGCCGCGGCGGTAGACGCCGTCCTCCCCACGTACCAGCGGAGCGGCGGCGACCACGCAGCCGTTGTCCTCGATGACCTCCCTGAAGGGGTAGTACACGGGTTCCTCGATGACGACGGCGTCCCCGGGCTGGGTCAGCGCCCGGACCGCCAGTGCCAAGGCCGGGACGACTCCCGGGGTCACCACGTTCCAGGACGCGTCCACCTGCCAGTCGTAACGGCGTGCGAACCAGGAGGTTAGTGCCTCGTTGTAGGCGGCGTCAGTCTCGGTGTAGCCGAAGATCCCGTGGCGCACCCGCCACAGCAGGGCGCTCGTGATGCCGGGAGCGACCTGGTGATCCATGTCAGCCACCCACAGCGGCAGGACGCCTTCGGGGCGGCCACGCTCGGCGGCGAAGTCCCACTTGAGGCTGGCAGTGCCGGTGCGGTCGTGGATGAGGTCGAACTGGCAGTAGGAGGAGCCAGGCAGGGTGGTGCCGACGGGACAGTAGGGGTCGACGATGCTTCCGAGGTCAGAGAAGTCAGTGAGAGCAGGCATGCGCGTGGGTCCTGTGGATCGGGCAGGGTGGTTGGGCCTGCCTGTCTGCCGCGGGCGGGTACGGGCGGGCGACGTCGTGCGGAGGCGTCAGCCTGGCACGCGGACAGACGGGGTCACGGTGGTCAGTGAACGCGAGCGTCTGGGTGGCGATCTCGCGGAGCGTGCCGGGCTCGACTCAGCCCGACGCTCTAGCCGTTATTCCTGCGACAGCGACGGCTGGCGCTGTCAGCGCATGCACATTCGACGCATGACCAGGGCGCGCACCGGGGCGGTACGGGGCGTGGGCGTCGAAGCGATCATGGACGCAGGGTAGGTCTGCCACGGCGCCCTGTGTCAAGGCCGGCTCATCTGCTGGCCACTGCCCCCCCTTGCGCCCGCGGCTGGGACGCACGTAGGCTCACCCCCATGTTTGTGACACGCGTTCTCTTTAAGTGACCGTGACTCCGGCCTTGCCGGAGTCCTGACGCTCACGCTTGGTGGCCGACGACGGCCGGCCGCGTGGAGCGCCCTCACTGTCCTGAAAAGTCATTCACGGCCTGCTGAGCCCTTCTCGCGCCGTGACCCGCGACGAGCTTGACGAGATCCTCATGAACACCACCCCTGTGCCTCCTGACGCCTCGACGTCTGCCTCCAGCCCTGCCACGACGGTGCCCGTGACCTGGGCTCCGCGGCGCTGGCCAGCCTTCCTCACCATCGCCCCGCAGCCGCGTACACCCCTTGCTGACCGCCCGGGGCGCTACCTCGCCAGCGTCCTGCGCGACGCCTGGCTCCCCCTGCTGGTCGGAGCGGTGCTGACGGCCCTGACCTACCTCTCCTCAGGGCTTATCCCGACCGTTCTGGGTCGGGTGGTCGACCACGGCATGTCTCACGGACTGTCCGCCCAGCTCGTTCCCGGGCTCATCGCGCTCGCGGCGCTGGGTGTGGCCGGCGGGCTCGTGGGCGGCGTGACCGAGCTCTTCGCCTTCGGCTCGTGGGTCAGCGGCTGGCAGCCCTCGGTCCGCGGTGTGGGCTACCGCCTGGGGCTGAGGTCGCGCGCGGTGACCCGCGAGGTCTCCTCCGGTGACGTCGTGTCCACCGCGACCTCGGACGCGGACTCCATCGGCGCGCTCATGTACTTCATCGTGACCGTGATCGGGTCGCTGATCTCCACCGTGGTCGTTGCGATCCTCATGCTGCGGATGGACACCGGCCTGGGGCTGCTGGTCCTGCTCGGGCTGCCGGTGGTCCTGCTGGGCGTCGGCACACTGCTCAGGCCCCTGAACAGGCGCATGTCCGTCCAGCGTGAGGAGCAGGGGCGGCTGACCACGGTGACCACCGACGTCGTCGCCGGGCTGCGGGTCCTGCGCGGCATCGGCGGCGAGGACGTCTACGCCGCCCGTTACGCCGAGCAGTCGGCCAAGGTACGTGCTGCGGGAATCAAGGTCGCCTCCACCCAGGCCATGCTCGCCGCCATCCGTGCCGGCGCCCCCATGATCCTGACCGCGCTGGTCGTGGGCGCCAGCGCCACCGCCGCGCTGGAGGGACGGATCACGGCCGGTGAGTTCGTCACCTTCTACGGTTACACGACCTTCCTCATCTGGCCGCTGGGAGCGCTGGCTGATCTCATGCAGTTCATGACGCGTGCGTGGGTGGGGGCGAAGAAGGTGGCGCGTGTGGCCGCCGTCGAGCCCCTGGTCAGGGACGACGACGTCGACCCCGCCGCCGTCCTGGATCCCACCGGGGACCTGGTGGACGAGGCCAGCGGGGTCCGCCTGGCTGGAGGCCGCATGACCGCGCTGGTGTGTGCGCGTCCGGCTCTCAGCGCTGCCCTGGCTGAGCGCCTGGGCCGTCCGGACGACGAGGCAGCCGTCACCCTGTCCGGGACGGACCTGCGCCGCCTGCCGATTGAGCAGGTGCGCCGCGCCGTCGTCGTCTCCGGCGCTCATGCGGAGGCCTTCGCCGGCCCGCTGGCCGGGGAGGTGCTCGGCGAGCAGGTGGAGCTCGCTGCCCAGCGCGGACTGGTCGAGCTCATGACCCTGCACGCCGGTACGGACCGGCCGGACGCCACCCGCGCGGACGTCCCTCTCACGACGGCGCAGGCCGAGTCTGCGTATCGCGCGCTGGAAGTCGCCGTGGCTGGTGACGTGCTGGACTCCCTGGGCGGGCTGGAAGGCCAGCTGACTGAGAAGGCCCGCAACCTCTCCGGTGGCCAGCGTCAGCGCCTGGCCCTGGCCCGGGCCGTGGCGCGCCAGGCGCCGGTTCTTGTGCTCATCGAGCCCACCAGCGCCCTGGACTCCCACACCGAGGACCTGGTGGCCCAGCGCCTGCGTGAGGCTCGCGCCGGGCTGACGACCGTCGTGGTCACCTCCTCGCCGCTGCTGCTCAGCCGCTGTGACGAGGTGATCCTGCTGGAGGCGGTGGACGCCGAGCCCGCAGCGAGCGCCCGGGTGGGTGAGCGTGCGCGCGGCACCCATCACGAGCTGAGCCAACTGGATGCCTACACCGACGTTGTTGAGAGAGGAGCGGGAGCATGAGCGCGATGCGGCTTCCTGTTGCGGACGGGCGCACCGTTCGCCGTCGTTTCCTCTCCCTGCTGGGGGAGCACAAGCGGGCCTTCACCGTGGTCACCCTCGCCCAGCTCGCCGCCGCGGTGGCAAGCGTGGGAATCCCCAAGGTGCTCGGCCTCATGGTTGACGCCGTGCGCTCTGGCGCTGGTGCGCAGCGCCTGCACACGCTGATCGCCATCGTGGTGGTTCTGGCGGTCGTCAACGCGGTGCTGACCGGGATCGGGGAGTACCTTGCCCGGATCCTGGGCGAGAGGATCTTCGCCGCGCTGCGCGAGCGTCTGGTCAGCGCCGCCATGCACCTGCCGCTGAGCGTGGTGGAGTCTGCGGGCACCGGCGACCTACTGGGGCGCACGAGCCACGACCTGGAGAGCATTCGCTTCGTGGTCCAGCGTGGCGTCTCCCAGATCCTCGTCATCGTGCTGACCATCCTCAGCGTCGTGGTCGCGGCGCTGCTGGCCTCACCGCTGCTGGGGGTGTGCATGCTCGCCTCGGCGGTGATCGCGGTGCCGCTGGGGCGTTGGTACCTGCGCCACGTGGTCCCCGGCTACCAGACGATGAACGCTCTGTGGGCGGAGGTCGACGGCGTGATCGCTGAGACCGCTGACCAGGCGGAGACCGTGGACGCCCAGTACCTGGGTCAGCGCCGCAACCGGGTCCTGGACCGGGCGCTGAGGGAGGTGTGGCAGACCGAGCAGTACACGCTGTGGCTGCGCATCGTGCTCATTACGGGCCTGGGTATCGCCGTCATGCTGCCGCTGCTGGCGGTCCTGGCCTGGGGTGCCTGGCTGCTGGGTCACGGGATGGTCACTCTGGGAGCGGTGACGACGGTGGCTCTGTATGCCGTCCAGGTGCGGGGGCCGGTCCATGAGATCACCTTCTGGCTGGACACGGTGCAGTCTGCCTCGGCCGCCCTGGCTCGCATCGTCGGGGTTGAGCTCGTCAAGCCGGATCGTCAGGCCACCAGTGACGTGGTGGTCCCCGAGCCTCCGCGCGTGCGCGGGGTCTCCTACGCCTACCGGCCGGGTCATGACGTGCTCCACGACGTCGACCTGGAGATCATCCCGGGCGAGCGGCTGGTCGTCGTCGGACCGTCTGGATCGGGCAAGTCCACCTTGGGACGCATGCTCGCTGGCATCCACCCGCCTACCCGCGGGCGGGTCACAGTGGGCTCGGGCGGGCCTGACGGCCAGGGAACGGACCTGACCGCCCTGACCGAGCAGGCCCTGCACCGCGAGGTGGCCCTGGTGACCCAGGAGCACCACGTCTTTGCATGCACCCTTGCTGACAACCTGCGTATCGCCCGGGCTGACGCCACGGACGCCGAGATTGCTCACGCCCTCGACGTCGTCGGGGCGAGCGTGTGGGCTCAGGCACTGAGCAACGGCCTGGACACCCTGGTGGGTAACGGCGGTGTGGTGCTGGACCCGGGGCAGGCCCAGCAGGTGGCGCTGGCGCGCATCGTCCTCATGGACCCGGCCACGCTCATCCTGGACGAGGCCACCAGCCTGCTGGACCCAGGCTCGGCGCGCTCAGCCGAGCGCGCCCTGGACGCGGTCCTGGCTGGGCGCACCGTCATCGCCATCGCCCACCGCCTGGACACGGCCGCGGCGGCGGACAGGGTCGCCGTCGTCATTGACGGACGGATCGTCGAGCTGGGCAGCCATGACGAGCTCGTGGCTGCCGGCGGGGAGTACACGCGGCTGTGGGAGGCCTGGACCGGCGCCTAGCCCTGCTTGCTGCCTGCGCCAGGCACTCAGACGCCGGGGCGGTGTGAGACTGTCCAGTCCCACACCGCCCCGGCGTCGTCGTCGCTGCGCCTGCGTCCTAGGCGGCCGTGGGAGCCAGCGCGTTGTCCGCGGGCAGGGGCTTGCGGCCGCGGCGCAGCCTGGCGCCCAGCAGCGTCACGCAGACGGCGATCGCGGTCCAGATGAGCAGGACGCCGAGGGTCTGCAGGTAGATCCCGTCCAGACCGCCGCCGGCGATGAGGCGGCGGAAGGACAGCTGGGTGTAGCTCATCGGCAAGAACGGGTGGATCCACTGGAAGAAGCGCGGAGCCGTCTCGATCGGGAAGGTTGCGCCCATCGAGGTGATCTGCAGGCTCAGCAGGACGATGGACACGAAGCGCCCGCGGAAGGCCAGCGAGGCCACGCAGGCCTGATTGATCGCCATGAAGCACACCGAGGAGGCGATAGCCATGAGTGCCAGGCCCAGCAGGTTGGCCGCGTGCAGCTCGCCGGCAGCGTTGACCGCCACCATCATGATGACTGCCTGAGCCATGGCCAGGAGCAGGGCGGTGGTTGCCGGGCGGATCGCCGAGGCCCACCAGCGCTCGCCGTGGTCGCGCTTGTCCAGTGCGGGCAGCACCAGGAACAGGGCGATCGCTCCGATCCACAGGGCCAGGCTCATGAACATCGGGGTGAAGCCGGCGCCGTTGTTGGCGACGGCGTGCTCACGCACGGTGTCGACGCCGGCTACGTCCGAGGCGACCGAGGACATGGTCTCGCGCTGGTCCTGGGTGTAGCTCGGGATCTGGTCGACCCCGTCGCCCAGGCCGTCGGCCAGCGTCGTCGCCCCGTCATTGAGCTTGCCTGCGCCGTCTTCAAGGTCCTGCGCGCCGGAGGCCAACTGCGCGGCGCCGTCGGCCAGGGTCTGCGAGCCGGACCGGGCGGTGGCCAGACCGCTGGACAGGGTCTGCGAGCCGGTCTGCGCGCTGGCGGCGCCGGAGGCCAGGCGGGCGACGCCGTCGGCGAGAGTCTGGGCGGAGGAGGCGGCGGTCCCGGTGCCCTGGTCGAGGGTGACCAGGCCAGAGGCCAGGCTTGTGGCGCCGTCGGACAGTGAGGCCGCACCGTTGTCCAGCTGGCTGATACCGGAGGTGAGGGCGGGGACCTGGTCATTCATGGTGGCCAGGCCTCCGGCGACCTGGGTGGCTCCCTGGCGCAGGGCGGCGGAGTTGTCCACGCTCTGGCCGCCGACCGTGGAGGTGGTGACCTGGCTCAGCCCGCCGGCGACGGCGTTGATGCCGCCCAGCAGCGTCTGGGGGCTGGAGGCGTTGCCGGGGACGGTGACGTCACTCGGGCTGCCGACGGCGGAGGCCAGGCGGTCCACACCCTCGCGCAGCGTGGTGGTGCCCTGGGACAGGGCGGAGGTGGAGCCCGCGAGCTGGGCGGCGCCGTCGGCGACCTGCGAGACGCCGGTGGAGACCTGAGCCGCGGCCGCCGATGCCTGGGACATGCCCGTGTTGAGGGCTGCGGACTGGGAGGAGACCTGCTGCAGCGCGGCGCAGAACTCAGCGGATGCCCCGGTGGCTGCGCACTGGGTGGCGAGCTGGTCGACGGCGGCGGTGTAGCTGGCAACTCCCTGCTGGGCGGTGGTCACGCCTGAGGCCAGCCCGGCAGCGCCGTCCTTGAGGGAGACGCCGTTGGCCTGCGGGCTGTTGAGCCCGGCCGACACCTGTGCGGCCCCGGCGTCGAGAGCGGTGACGCCGCCGGTCAGGGTGGAGGTGTCAGTGGAGCCGGACTCGCCGATTCCTGCCTGGAGCTGGGCGATACCGGCGGCCAGACCGCTGGTGGGGTCGGTGGCCTTGGCCTGGAGAGCGGCCGCGCCGGCCGCGACCTGGTCCACGCCCTGGGTGTAACGGGAGACGCCGTCGGCCAGGGTGCCGGAGCCGGAGGACAGCTGGCCCACGCCGTCGGCCAGGGTGCCGGCGCTGCTGACCAGGGTGGAGGTGCCCTGGCTCAGGGTCTTCGCGCCGTCGGCCAGGGTTGAGGCGCCAGCGGAGGCGCTGGAGGTGCCGGCGGACAGGCTGGCGACGCCGTCGGCCAGCTGCTGGGAACCGCTGGCGGCGGTCGCGGTGCCGTCAGACAGGGTCGTCAGGCCGCTGGTGAGGGTGACCGAGCCGTCAGCCAGCTGACGCACGCCGACCGTGAGGGAGGAGGCGCCGGAGCTCAGCGAGTCAGCTCCGTCGGACAGCGTCGTGGTGCCATCGGCCAGGGTGGTGGTGCCGTCGGCCAAGGTCGCGGCGCCGTCGGAGGCGGTCACCATGCCGTCGCGGATCGTGGAGACGCTGAGCAGGAGGGTGTCCACCACCTGGGCGGAGCCTTGGCTGTCGAGGGTGTTGGTGAGTTCGGAGGCAACGGTGCGGGCCATGGTGCCGGCGAGGTAGTTGATGCCGTCGTCCGTGACCAGGCGCAGCCTCTGGGTGGCTGCCTGCGAGGGGTCCTTGGAGCCGACCAGGGAGACCTTCTGGGAGAAGTCTGCGGGGATGTAGAGAATGGCGCGGACCTTCTCCTGGCCCATCTCGGCGCGGGCCTGGGCCTCGCTCATCGAGGTCCAGGTGAAGCCGACGTCCTGGGAGCCGTCCGGCTCAGTCAGCGCCTTCTCCAGCTCGGCACCGAGGCTGAGGGTCTTCTTCTCGCCGGAGGCCAGGGTCGTGGTGTAAGCGCTGTCCTCGTTGACCACGGCGGCGGTCATGTCACCCAGGCGGTTGGTGGGGTTCTGGTAGGTGAGGGTGAGTAGTCCCGCATACAGCAGCGGGATGATGACGACTGCGACGACGACAACGAGGTTGCCGATGCGTGAGCCGGTGAGCTTCTTCATGTCAGGACCTTCCGGGACGTGTTCCGGACCGTGACGATACAGACCTGTATCGACAGGCGCAATACAGATGTGTATTGTGTGGTTGAGATGACAGGACAAGGCTCGCCCTGGGCTGCCATCGTGTGCGGTGTAAGCCAGAGGGGGAGAAGGTCCATGGGTGTCGCGATGGAGAAGGGTGCCCGGCTCCGAGATGTCGCGGGCCGGGCGGCGCGTCACGCGGCGGCGCGGCGAGCCGTTTCTGCCGGTGCCCCAGGCAAGCGGGCGCAGACCCAGGCGCTGTTGCTTGAGGCGGGTCGAGAGCTCTTTGCCGAGCAGGGGATCGGGGCTACCAGTGTGGGTGACCTGTGCTCCCGGGCAGGCTTCACGCGGGGGGCCTTCTACTCCAACTTCGCTGACATGGACCACTTTGTGCGCCAGCTGGCTGAGCGCGAGTGGGAGCAGATGACCGACTTTGTGCGCCAGGCGGTGGACGAGGCGCTTCCTGACTCCGCGGAGCGCTCGCCAGCGTCCAGTGACGACGAGGTGCAGCACGCCCTGGAGATCCTGGCAGACCGTCTCCTGCTGGCCATGCCGGTCTCGCGCGAGTTCTACATGCTCCAGAACGAGTTCGTCAGCTACATCCTGCGCAACCAGGAGCACGCGCAGGGGCTGCGGCGCAGCTATGAGGCCTTCAAGGCCTCGCTGCGCGAGGTGGTGGTGACCGGGCTGGGTGCCATCGGTCGCGAGTGCATGCTCAGTGCGGATGACATGACTGAGCTCCTGTTTGCCGCTGCCGAGCGCTCGATGCGTACGGCGCTCATGGTGGGGCGCGAGGATCAGCTCACTGCTCTGCTGGATCGCAGCCTGCCGGTGATGCTCACCCACATGAGTCGTCCGCGCGAGAGCTGAGATGGACCCGCTCGTCCCTGGTCTGTGCGTGCAGGTCGTGAAAGAGTGAGTAGCGTCATCGTTGTGAGGTGACTGTTTCCGGTGCTGCGGGTGCCTGGCCAGGGCGCCGTCGGAGGGCAGCAGGCTCGGTGAGCAGGGAGGAAAGGCGGTCGTCATGGCCAGCGCTCACACACACCATGAGGCGGCGGTGCACCACGCGGTTCCGGGCACCGGGCAGATGCGTGCCTACTGGGTCGATGAGTCCACCCTCGCCTGGCCTGCTGACCTCCTGCCACCGGGCGTTCGCCTGGAGGACTGCCTGGGCGCCGACGGCGGCCGCCCCACCTCACCACCGCTGAGCTTCGGCCTGGTCAGCTCGCCTGACGGCAGCGTCGGCCTCACCGACGGGCTGCTCCAGCGTGGCGAGCGCGGCAGCGAGATCCCTCTCGGGCTCATCGGCCGCCTGGACAGCCGCCTCGTGGAGGCCCACCCCCAGCTTGACGGTTACCTGGCGCTGACCACCCAGGACGAGTTCGGCGCCCCACGACTGATCGGCGACGACGTCGCGCTCCTGCTCACGGGCCAGCTCGCCGTCGTCCAACGCACCTCAGCATCCGTGGGTGGCTGGGTCACGGCCTACACCGGTGTGCAGACCTGGCCGGTCATCGACCGACTGTGGGGCCAGGTCGCCAGCGCTCGCGACGGCAGCGCACCGCTGGGCGTCAGCTTCTCACCCAGCGGCGACGCCGCCCCCTCCTTCGCCCTGTGGGCTCCCACCGCCGTGCACGTGGACCTGCTCACCTGGCCGGCTCCGGTGCGGACAGGATCGGTCCCACTGGCGGCGGGGGACCCGGTCAGGCTTGAGGCGCGGCGCTGCCAGGACGGGCGCTGGGAGGTCACCTCCAGGCGCACCGCCGAGGCGGGAGTGCGCGCAGGCTGCCAGTACCTGTGGGAAGTCCGCGTCTACGTGCCTGCTACCGGCAAGGTTGAGACCAACTTCGTCACGGACCCCTACTCGCGTGCCCTGACGGTGGACTCGCGGCGCTCGGTGGCCGTGGACCTGGGGTGCAAGGAGCTCAAGCCCAGCGCGTGGTGCGAGAACCTCAACCCGACGGTCGCCGTCGACGCCGCGCGAGCGATCTATGAGCTCCACCTGCGCGACTTCTCGGCCGCGGACCCCACCGTGCCGCCCGAGCTGCGTGGTACCTACGAGGCCTTCACCATCGACTCGGCCGGGACCAGGCACCTGCGCGAGCTGGCCCAGGCGGGCATTGACACGGTGCACCTGCTGCCCGTGTTCGACTTCTCCACCGTCCCGGAGGACCGCAGGCGCCAGCGGGTGCCGCAGGTCCCAGAGGGGACCTCGGCCGCCTCCCGCCGCCCCCAGGCCGCCGTCGGGGCTGTGGCTGACCTCGACGCCTACAACTGGGGCTACGACCCCTTCCACTGGATGGCTCCCGAGGGCTCCTACGCCACCGACGGGCACCAGGACGGGGGTGCGCGCACGGTCCAGGTGCGCGAGATGATCGGCGCCCTGCACGGCATGGGGCTCCAGGTGGTCCTTGACCAGGTCTTTAACCACACCGCCGGAAGCGGGCAGGAGCCCACGAGCGTCCTGGATCGCATCGTGCCCGGTTACTACCACCGTCTGGATGCTACTGGGCAGGTGGAGAGCTCCACCTGCTGCAACAACGTGGCGACCGAGCGGGCGATGGCCGAGCGCCTCATGATCGACGCCTGCGTGTCCTGGGTGCGTGACTACCGGGTGGACGGCTTCCGGTTCGACCTCATGGGCTACCACTCCACCACCACCATGAAGCGGCTGCGCCAGGCCCTGGCGCAGGTGAGCGAGGACGCCGTCGGGCACGAGATCTACCTCTACGGCGAGGGCTGGAACATGGGCGAGGTCGCGGACAACGCCCTGTTCCGCCAGGCGGTCCAGGGCCAGGTCGGGGCGCAGGACGGTCTTCACATCGGCACCTTCAACGACCGCGTTCGTGACGCCCTCTACGGGGGGAACCACTTCGGTCCCGACCCACGCCAGGGTCAGGGCCTGGGTACTGGCGCGGCCTCGCACCCCTCGGGGTGGGGAAGCCGGGGCGAGCAGGCTGACCGGGAGGACCTGCGGTGGCGCACGGACCTCGTTCGCCTGTCCCTGGCCGGGAACCTGCGCGAGATGGAGCTGCTGAGTGCGGACGGGACCTGGCGACGCGGGCAGGACCTGCGCTACGGGCTGGCGCCGGCGGGATACGGGGACGAGCCGGTGGACTCCATCGCCTACGTCGACGCCCATGACGACGAGACGCTCTTCGACCGCCTGGCCTACAAGCTTCCCCCAGGTACCTCGGTGGAGGACCGAGTGCGGCTGAGCACGGTGTGCCTGGCGGCCATCACCCTGGGCCAGTCCCCCTGCTTCTGGGCCGCGGGCACCGAGATGCTGCGCAGCAAGTCCCTGGACCGTGACTCCTACAACTCAGGAGACCACTTCAACGCCATCGACTGGTCTGGTCAGGACAACGGGTGGGGGCGAGGGCTGCCCCCAGCCGGGCGCAACTTCGAGCGGTGGATCATCCAGGCCGAGCTCCTGTCCCGCGCTGACCTGCGCCCCAGCCCGGCGCATATCGCTGCGGCACGGGCCGGAGCCCTGGATCTGCTGCGCCTGCGTCGCTCGACTCCGCTCCTCACCCTCGGATCGGCCGAGCTCATTCATGAGCGGGTTTCCTTCCCCGTCAGCGGCAGGGAGGCTCGCGACGGCGTTATCATCATGGTGGTCGACGACGGCGCTGGCCAGGGCGATCTCGACCCGGCGCTGGACGGGGTCATGGTGGCGATCAACGCCACCAACCAGGAGGTCGAGCAGCGGATCGAGCCGCTAGTGGGACGGTTCTTCGAGCTCAGCGACATCCAGGCTGAGGGCGCAGACGAGCGGGTGAAGTCGACCGTCTTCGACCCAGCAACCGGGCTGCTGCGAGTGCCGGCACTCACCGCCGCCGTCCTGGTGGAGCGCTAGGGCACGGGCTTACCGCTCCTTCTGCGAGGCCAGGTGCCGGGCCAGGTAACGGCCTGTCACGCTGCCAGGAGCCTGGGCAAGCTGCTGCGGCGTGGCGGCCGCGACGACGCGGCCGCCCTCCTGACCCCCACCCGGGCCCAGGTCGATCACCCAGTCTGCGTTGGCGATCATGTCCAGGTCGTGCTCGATGACGAGCACGCTGGCGCCGTCCTCGATGAGCCGGTCCAGGACCGAGAGCAGGACCTGGACGTCCAGGGGGTGCAGCCCGATGCTCGGCTCGTCCAGGACGAACATCGTGCCCTCCTGGGAGGAGCCGAGGTAGGTGGACAGGGACTCTAGGTAGCGCCGGGCGCCCTCGGCGTAGAGCACGCCCAGCGCGAGGGAGGACTTGCCTGAGCCAGAGACTCCCGCCACCGCCACCATCTGGCCCAGGGGGACATCGACGTCGAGATCGCGCAGGTTGTGCACGCGCGCGCCGCGCACCTGGATGTGGGTGGGCGCGTGCCTGGCGACCTGGTCCGTGTCCGTCATGAGGCCAGGCTAGTGCGGAGCGTTACGGTGCCAGCCGGCCGCGGATCTGCTCGCGCAGCGCCTGCCAGTACTCCAGGCGCTCGCGGATACGGCGCTCGTGACCGCGGTCGGTGGGCTCGTAGAAGGCCTCGCGCTCCTCGCGCGGCGGGTACCCCTCAGGCATGTAGTCAGCTCCTGAGAAGCCCTCGGCAGTGTCCGGATCGTACTGGTAGCCCTCCCCGTAGCCCAGCTCCTTCATCAGAGAGGTCGGAGCATTGAGGATGTGCGCGGGAGGCATAAGCGAGCCGGTGGCTGCGGCCGCCTTGCGTGCGCGGCCGAGGGCGCGGTAGACGGCGATCGACTTGGGTGCCGTGGCCAGGTAGACCACCGCCTGGGCGATCGCGAGCTCGCCCTCGGGCGAGCCCAGCCGCTCGTAGGTGTCCCAGGCGGCCAGGGTCATCTGCAGCGCCCCTGGATCCGCCATGCCCACGTCCTCGCTGGCAAAGCGCACCAGGCGCCTGGCCACGTACAACGGGTCCTCACCGCCGCCGAGCATGCGAGCCAGCCAGTACAGGGCGGCGTCCGGATCCGATCCGCGCATCGACTTGTGCAGGGCGGAGATGAGGTTGTAGTGCTCCTCATGGGACTTGTCATACAGGGGAGCACGGGCAGAGACGACGGCGGACAGACCGGCGACGTCCAAGGGCTCGTCGCGATCCTGCCCGGGGTGAGGTGCCAGCCCCAAGAGCTGCTCGACCATCCCCAGCAGGTAGCGGCCGTCGCCGTCGGCCATCGCGACCAGAGCTTGACGTGCCTGCTGCGTCAGCGGCAGGCGGCGGCCGCTGAGCTTCTCGGCCCGCTCGATGAGCTCGGCCTGGGCCTGGTCAGGCAGACGGTGCAGCACCAGCACCTGGCAGCGGGACAGGAGAGCGCCGTTGAGCTCGAAGGAGGGGTTCTCGGTGGTGGCGCCGACCAGCACCACCGTGCCGTCCTCGACGTAGGGCAGGAAGGAGTCCTGCTGGGCGCGGTTGAACCGGTGGATCTCGTCAACGAAGAGCAGAGTCCTCTGGCCGATCTGACGCCGCTGGGCAGCAGCACTGAAGACCTTGCGCAGCTCGGCCACCCCCGAGAAGGTGGCGGAGACCTGCTCGAAGACCAGGCCCGTGCCGGAGGCCAGCAGGCGGGCGATGGTCGTCTTGCCGCATCCAGGCGGTCCCCACAGGATGATTGAGGACAGCCGCCCGGCCTCCACCATGCGCCCGAGCGGTGCCTCAGGAGCCAGGAGGTGGTCCTGACCGACGACCTCGGCCAGCGAACGCGGACGGAGCCGGTCCGCCAGCGGGCGCGTGGGGTCATCAACCTCGGCTCCCGCCAAGGCAGCGGCATCGAAGAGACTGGGAGAGCTGGTCATGGCACGAGCCTAGAGGTGGGTAGCGACATCGGCAGGTGTCCTGCGGGCCCTGCGGCCACCGGCGCCGGCGGAGGCTCACTAGGATCCTCCTGTGCTCCTTGATGACCGAGGCCCGCTCGCACAGCTGCGCGCCGGGCGCCTGCCACGCCGGCTGGTCCAGCTGCTCGTGGGCCTGGTCCTCCTCGGCGCCTCCCAGGGCATGATGGTGCGCTCGCGCCTGGGTAACGCCCCCTGGGACGTCTTTCACCAGGGCCTGTCCCTCAGGAGCGGTGCGAGCATCGGGGTGGTCACGATTGCCGTGGGTGTCCTGGTACTGGCGGCGTGGATCCCGCTGCGCACCTGGCCGGGTCTGGGCACGGTGCTTAACGCCGTCCTCATTGGTCTCTCCCTGGACTGGAGCCTGGCCGTCCTGCCGACCTGGAACCACCCGGAGGTGCGAATCGCCCTCATGATCGCGGGTGTGGTCCTCAACGGCTTGGCGGCAGGCATGTACATCGGCGCCCAGCTCGGCCCTGGCCCGCGTGACGGCCTCATGACCGGGCTCCACGCCCGTACCGGAGCCTCGATCCGGCTTGTCCGCACCGGGATCGAGGTCACCGTGGTGCTCGTGGGGTGGGCGCTCGGCGGGACGATCGGGCTCGGGACGGTGGTCTACGCCCTGGCGATCGGCCCACTGACGCAGTTCTTCCTGGAGCGCTGCATCATCCGGCTGCCGAGGCCCGGCGTCAAGGCTCCGGGCAGCACCGTCACGAAGCAGGAGAAGCCCCTCGATGGCTGAGGCACATCCCGTCACCGGTCAGCTCTTTGACTCTCCCGTGCCACCGGGTACGGGCTGGCCCGGCGATCCCGCGCAGCCGACCACCGCCGTCGCCCACGACGCGCGACAGGTGCGCGAGCTCGCTCTGGAGGCCACCCTGGCTGAGCTCGACGCCCGGGTCTCGGTGTGCCGGGCCTGCCCACGGCTGGTCGCCTGGCGCGAGGAGGTCGCGACCACGGGGCGCCGGGCTTCCTTCGCCCGGCAGCCATACTGGGGCAGGCCAGTGGCGTCGCTCGGGCCTGCGGACGCACCGATCTACGTCGTCGGGCTGGCGCCAGCGGCCAACGGAGCCAACCGCACCGGCCGCATGTTCACCGGAGACCGCTCCGGGGACTGGCTGTGGGCGGCGCTGTACCGCGCTGGACTGGCCATGCAGCCCACCTCCCTCCACGCCGGTGACGGCCAGGGGCTGCGGGGTGTGCGGATGGGGGCCGCCGTGCGCTGCGCCCCTCCCGCCAACAAACCGACGACGGCGGAGCAGGCCGCCTGCCTGCCCTGGATCGCCCGGGAGCTGGACCTGGTGCGTCCGCGTGTGCTGCTGGCGCTGGGTGGCATCGCCTGGCGCACGGTGCTGCGCCTGGCCCGCGACGCCGGGTGGCAGGTGCCACGGCCGGCCCCGCACTTCGGTCACGGTGCGCAGGCGCTGCTCACCCGGCTCGACGGCGGTCAGGTCACCCTGCTGGGTAGCTATCACCCCAGCCAGCAGAACACCTTCACCGGACGGCTGACCGAGGAGATGCTGGACCAGGTTCTGGCGCGGGCGAAGGCGCTGGGAGGACTGCCCTAGAGGACCTGCCGGTTACTGATCGCCGTCGAGAATCTCCTTGGGGATGGACGGTGCGGTGGTGGCCCGCCGGATCGGGCGCATGGCGATCAGGCCGATGATGAGCGCCGAGATCGCGAAGCCGACCAGGCTGAGCATGCCGCCGTGCGAGCCGAGCAGGTCCACCATGCGCCCGGACACCAGGTTGGACACCGCCATGCCCACGACGAACATGGCTCCCAGCATGGCCATCGCCTCGGTGAAGCGCGAGGAGGGCGTCATGGAGATGAGGAGCTGGTTGACGTTGACGACCGTGGGCGCCTGAGCCAGGCCGGCCACGAAGAGCACGGCTGCAGCCGAGACGAGCGAGTGGGTGAAGAGCAGGAGCGCCGATCCTGCGGCCACGATGGTCATCCCCACGTAGAAGCGGATCCACAGCGGGGACGTCCAGGCCCTCGCTCCGTATCCGATGGCTCCCAGCATCGAGGCCCCGGAGAAGCAGGCGATGACCAGTCCCGCGCTGCCTGGCATCCCCAGCTCCTCTGACAGCGCCACCACCGAGACGTTGGTGGAGGCGATAAAGGCGCCGTAGGCCACCTGGATCGCCAGGAGGGCGACGAATCCGATGGTGAAGAGCTGCTCCTTGCCTCCTGTGACCGGCTCGGCCTTGCCTGCGGCGGCCGGGGCGGCGCTGCGGTGACGAGGACCGGTTGGGGGAGGCTCGATCGCGTCGTCGAGCAGGAAGCCCCAGATGGAGATGAGGATGGCGATGATGGCCGCGGCCATCGGGGACAGAAGCGCCACCGAGGTCGCCAGCACCGTGGCCGTGGGGTTGCCGATGACCCACATCATCTCTTCGAGCGTGCTGGTCAGGGACAAGGCGGAGTTGAGCTGGCCGGGTCGCTGGCGCAGCACGTAGGTCCACCGGCCGCGGATCATGGAGGAGTAGGGCACCGAGGTGCCCAGGAGCACGCCTCCCATGACAATGACCCACGCCGGCCAGTGCAGGTGGAGGGCAGCGGACATGAACAGGATCGAGAAGATCCAGAACCCGGCGAGCGGCAGGCCGACGCGGCGCTGGCCGTAGGTATCGATGAGGCGGCCGACCACCGGGCCGGTGAAGGCAGAGGTCAGCGCCATGACGGAGGAGACGACGCCGGCCAGCGTGTAGGAGCCGTAGCCGTCGCGGATGCCAATAAGCAGCCCCATCCCGAGGAAGGGGTAGGGGAACTGACCGATGACACCGGTGATGACAGAGCGGGAGGCGTGGGGCAGGCGGAGAAGAGAGGCGTAGACGCGCAGACCGCCGTCGTGACCATGATCAGTCACGGGAACTCCTTGCGAGGTGGCAGGGAAGATTTCGGTAGGCGAGTGATAACGCTAGGGCACTGCGTGAGCCGTGTCAGTACCCTCAGGAGTCTTGCTGGGCATGAAGGTGATCACGCCGGGAGAGACCCAGGCGTGGCGCGCGCAGACGGCGCCTGGATCAGGCCTCCTGCCCTCGCCGGACCGCCTCCAGCATGAGGGTGGCGACGTCCATGACCTGCACCTGCGCGCCCTGGCTGGCCACGCCGTCGGAGAGCATCGTGGTGCAGAACGGGCACGCGGTGGCAATGACCTGCGCTCCGGTGCCGATGGCCTCACGCGAGCGCTCGACTGCGATCCGGGTGCCGATCGACTCCTCCATGAAAGCCCGGGCACCTCCTCCGCCGCAGCAGAAGGAACGCTCCTGGCTGCGTGGCATTTCCACGGTCTGGGCGCCGGTGGCCTCAACCAGCTCGCGAGGAGGAGAGTAGATCTGGTTGTGGCGGCCCAGGTAGCAGGCGTCGTGGACGGTGACGGTGGGCGAGGGCGCAGCCAGGGTCAGGCTGGTGCGGCCACCGGGACCTGTCTGAGGACTCGTGGCCGGGGCGGGCGCCGGCTTGAGACGGCCCTCGCGTACGAGGCGGGACAGCAGCTGGGTGTGGTGGAGGACCTCGTAATGCCCGCCCACTTGCGGATACTCCCGGGCCAAGGTGTTGAAGCAGTGGGCGCAGGTGACCACGATCTTCTGCGCCTTGACCTCGTTGAGGGTCTCGACGTTCTGGCCCGCCAGCATCTGGAAGAGGATCTCGTTGCCGGCGCGCCGAGCCGGGTCCCCGGTGCAGGACTCAGCGTCACCGAGCACCGCGAAGGAGACCCCCGCCGTGTGCAGCAGCTCAGCGACCGCGCGCGTGGTCTTCTTGGCTCGGTCCTCGTAAGCGCCGGCGCAGCCGACCCAGAACAGGTAGTTCACCTCGCTGGCGTCCTCAACGTCCACGCCGACCACGGGGACCTCGAAGCCGAGGTCCTTGGCCCACTCCATGCGCTTGCGTGGTGCCAGGCCCCAGGGGTTGCCCTTGGACTCCATCTTGCGGAACATCTGCCCCAGCTCCTTGGGGAAGGCAGACTCCATGAGCACCTGCTGACGGCGCAGGTCGATGATGTGGTCAACGTGCTCGATATCCACCGGGCACTGGTCCACGCAGGCTCCGCAGGTGGTGCATGACCACAGGACGTCCGCCGGGATGACCTCGCCGACCAGGGGCGCGGGCCGGGTGGACACGCCGGACTCGCTCGGGGCGGCTTTGGCTGCCAGCAGGGCACCGAGCACGTCCTGCGTATGCGCCGAGCCCTCGGCCAGTCCGCTCCGCGAACCGCGCAGGATCCCACCGTGGGCCGCCGCCTGCTCCTCGGTGACCTCATGGGGCGAGGTTCCCAGGCTCGCAGCGGCCTTGAGGAAGGGGGCGGCTGCAGCGTGATGGTCACGCAGGGCGAGCGTGAAGAGCTTGGGGGACAGGGGCTTGCCGGTGTTCCACGCCGGGCACAGGTCCTGGCAGCGTCCGCACTCGGTGCAGGTGGAGAAGTCGAGCAGTCCCTTCCAGGTGAAGTCCTCGATGCGGCCCACGCCGAGGGTGATCTCGCGATCCTGCTCCTCGGCTGCCTCCATGGCGGTGTCCAGATCGTCCAGCGTCTGGGCCGTGAGAGTCGTGGGATGCCCCTGCGCGTTGTCAAAGACCAGCTCCTTGGCCGGTCCCAGGGCCTTGGACCCCACGGCGGGACGGTCCTGCTGGGTCGAGGTTGTGGGCGCGGCGGAGACCTCCCGCCGGGCCCAGACGTTGACGACGGCCAGGAAGCGGTGCCAGGCCACGCCCATGGACGGCTGCAGCCCGATGACGACCATCCAGCTCATCGAGACCACGACCTTGATCGTGGCCACGACCAGGATCGCTGCCTCGACCCCCGTGACGCCCAGCGGGCTGAGCAGCGGCACGGCCCAGGAGGTGAGCGGGTAATGGCTCCAGGAGCCGAGGGGGGAGTGGGGCTCGGTCAGGTGCAGCTGTGTGGCCTCCAGCATCCGCAGTGCCAGGACGCAGGTGACGACGATGAGGACCACGGCCTCGACGAAGACGGCCTGAGCAGCCGAGGAGCCGGAGAAGCGAGGTGAGCGGGTGCGTGTCCCACCCTCGCTCGTGGAATCGAAAGGAGGCTTGGCCCTGCCGCCTGCAGTCAGGCGACGGCGCACGAGGATGAGCCCGACGATTCCTGCCAGGCTCAGCCAGGCGATCACCTCCACGATCCAGCTCCACCAGGCCTGGTGGTCCAGCCAGGGCAGGGAGAAGCCCGGGCCGCCGAGGACCTGCCCGTAGCCGGTGACCAAGGTGAGGGCGAGCAGCGGGAAGCTGACCATGACCAGCCAGTGCGCCACGGCGATCCAGACGCGTGCGCGGAAGGACCGGTGGCTGAGGATCTCCCCCAGCATCCGGGCGGTGCGGCGCCACGGCCGCTGGCTGCGGTCCTCAGCAGGGCGCCCCAGACGCATCCGGGCGATGATGACGAGGCAGGCGCGTGCGAACAGGGCGACGCCGACGCCCGTGAAGGCGCAGACGACGACCGAGCACACCAGGCGCAGGATCATCAAGGAGGTCATGCGGCCAGCCTACTCAGGGGGTGCGACATCCTCGCGCGCAGCAAGGACGTGCGGCTGGAGATGACGCCAGTTCAGTCCTCGATCGCCGTGATGGTCTGCGGGCGCAGCGGGTTGAAGTCCGCACCGCCGTACCAGGACGCGGCCTTGCGCAGGCTCAGCTGCTGGACGACGCCGGCGATCGCGCCGGAGATCGCGGCGAAGGCCACGATCTGGAGGACCGGGGTGTCCAGCAGGTCCTCGTCCGTAGGAACCGGCTTGCCACTGCCCTTGCGCCAGGCGGCACGGATGGCGCGGTCGGCCAGGAAGCCGGCAGCCAGGGTGGTCAGGGCGGCGGTCGCCTGCCAGGCGATGCCGGCGGAGGGGGTGCGAGACATAGGTCCTCCCGAAGTCATCTCATGCGCCCGCGGCGGCGCTGTCGCGATCCTACTGTGCTCGCTGCCCGCTGCGAGGGACAAGGGGTTACAGGCTCAGCAGGTACAGGGCGGCAAAGCCCACCGCCATGAGGGCCATCAGGGCCGCCCACACCGCCGCCGCGCGACGCCGGTAGGTCAGCACGGCCACGTACTCGCGCAGCCAGGCGTTGATGACGTAGTAACGGGCGGTCGGGGCCGGGGCGACGGCCCAGCTCGTCTCCATGTCCGAGGCCAGGATCGCGGTACGCACGGCGTGGTAGGAGGAAGTGACCAGCAGGACCTGGTCGTAGGAGACGTTGTGGCGAGCGCCCAGGTCTGCCAGGAGCTCACGGGTGAAAGCGATGTTCTCGCGCGTGGTGGTGGAGCGGTCCTCCAGCACGATGTCCTCGCGCGGCACCCCGAGGCCCACGGCGTACTCGGCCATCGCACTGGCCTCGCTGGTGGGCTCGTCGTCTCCCTGGCCGCCGCTCATCACCAGGACTGGCCTGCCGCTGGCGGCCTCGCCGTCGGAGGAGGACTTCTGGCGCCTGGCGGCCTCGTCCTGCCAGATTTCCACGCCGGTGGTGATGCGCGAGGCCAGCAGCGGTGTCACGGCGCCGTTGATCAGTCCGGCGCCGTGGACGACGACGGCGTCCGGATGGGGCACCGCACGACGCCCGCCCCACACCCGCTGCACCAGCGTCTGGGCCAGGAGGATGATGAGGAAGCTACCTAGGTAGAGACAGGCGGCGAAGAGCTCGGCTGCTGCGGCGATGGACCAGGCCTGAGTCAGGGACACCAGGACGACGGCGCATACCGGGGCCGCGACCAGCCCGATGCCCAGCAGCAGGCTGAGGAAGTTAGCGGGCCGCCTGCCCTCCCGGCGCAGGACCCGCAGACCGTTAAGTACGAGCATGAGCGGCAGCATGGCCATGAGCAGGAACCAGGCGAAGGCTGCCAGGAGAACCAGGATCCGCATGCCGGGTACGTACGAGGTGAGCATCGCCAGTAGACCCAGCAGGCTGTAGGCCGTCAGCAGCGCGAAGAAGCCGCAGCGTAGCTGGCGGTGGTCGCGGCGCAGGGACCAGACGAGTAGCACGGACCAGAGCACGACGAAGCCCAGGTCCCACGCCACGCTCCAGATACTGACATCCTCCACGGTCCTGCTCCTCTCGCCTCCGGTGACTGTCTTGCATCCTGTGCAGAAAAAGACTGCATCGAGCGTCGATATTTTCCAGGGTAGACTCGGCCTCACGACAGGGGAGCGCCGTCGGGCGCTGAGAGTGCGGAAGACCGCAGACCCTCGAACCTGCTCCGGTTCATACCGGCGAAGGAAGTCGAGCTTCTCCCCGCGCCCGCGGATCGGCCGCGTGCGCGAGCCCTCCTGACATCGATCCAGGAGACCACCACATGGCTCAGGCCACCCACCCCATCACCCACCGAGTCCTTGCCCCCACCCGCCGTCAGCTTCTTGGCGTCCTGGCCCTGGGCGCCGTCGGCACGAGCCTGGCCGCCTGCGGCTCGAAGGGCTCCGGCTCCGCCTCCTCGACCGCCTCCGGCTCCGCGGCCGGATCAGGATCCAAGGTCACCGTGCTCACCCATGACTCCTTCCACGTCCCGGACGAGCTCGTGGCGGCCTTTGAGAAGGACAGCGGCTACACCCTGGAGATCGTGCCCAGCGGCGACGCCGGCGAGCTGGTCAACAAGCTGGTCCTGACCAAGGACGCACCGCTGGGCGACGCCGTCTTCGGCATCGACAACACCTTCGCCTCTCGCGCCCTGGACGAGGGCGTCATCGACACCTCCGTCACCGTCACCTTGCCGGACGGGGCCGAGCAGTACGTCGTCGACTCCACCCCGGCCTTGGCGCCGATCGACTTCGGCGAGGTGTGCGTCAACATCGACGCCGCTTGGTTCGCGGACAAGGGCCTGACCCCGCCCACCTCCTTTGAGGACCTGACCAAGGCGGAGTACAAGGACCTCTTTGTGACCATCAACCCCTCGACCTCCTCCACGGGTCTGGCCTTCCTGCTGGCCACGATCGGCCACTTCGGCGAGGACGGCTTCGCTGACTACTGGAAGCAGCTGGTCGCCAACGGCACCAAGATCGACGAGGGCTGGACCGACGCCTACTACACCGACTTCTCCGGCGGTGGTGAGGGCGGCACCTACCCGATCGTGGTCTCCTACTCCTCCTCCCCGGCCGCCACGGTGAGTGAGGACGGCGCCTCCTCCTCCACCGCCTCGGTGCTGGCCACCGCCTTCCGCCAGGTCGAGTACGCCGGCGCGCTGGCAGGTGGCGCCAACCCCGAGGGCGCCAAGGCCTTCATCGAGTGGATGCTGTCCACCGATGTCCAGACCTCGATCCCGGACAACATGTACATGTACCCGGTCAGTCCCGAGGCCACGCTGAGCGAGGCCATGACGGCCTTTGGCAAGGTCTCTGACTCCCCGGTCACCGTCGAGGCAGACGCGATCGCGGCCAACCGTGAGGCCTGGTTGGCCACATGGACGGAGGCTGTCGGCGCGTGAGCGCCGTGCCTGGACCCGCCCCCCGGCCTGCCGCCCGCGCGCCGCA
>NZ_DS999574.1:96434-113669 GCF_000159035.1 Actinomyces urogenitalis DSM 15434 | reverse complement strand
GACCGTGCCATGCGCGAGCAGCTGGCCGTGGACCTGCGGCGGATCCTCGCCGACCAGGGCACCACGGCCCTGTATGTCACCCACGACCATGCTGAGGCGGCCACGGTGGCTGACCGCGTGGGAGTCATGGATGCTGGCCACCTGCTGGCCAGCGGGCCGATGCACGAGCTGCGTCGTCACCCCGGCTCGGCGCAGGTCGCCAGCTTCCTCGGGGTCGAGTCGGCCTGAGAGCCTCGTCTCTAAACAAGAACCTGACTCGTCAACCACCGTGGACGCTGCTAGCGTCTTGCCCAGTCATCACGGCGCCGCAACCGGCGTCGCCTGCCTACGGAGAGGTCGCGGTCGCATGACCAAGCGAATGTGTTGTTGCTGCTGTCGTTGACGACGGCTTCACACCCATTCGCCAGAGCGCTCCCGCGCTCGCAAGACCCCGTGAGGTGCCCCCGTGCCCCTGTCCTCCCAGGACACCCAGAACAACGCCACCCCCAGTGAGCAGACCACCGCTGGCGAACTGGCGACCCCCGCGGCCGCGGACGTGGACCGGGTGGGTGAGCGCCCCACAGGGTGGCGCTACGTGCTGCGTCGCCTGCGCAAGGACAAGAGCGCCGTCTTCGGCGCCGTCATCGTCGCACTGACCACCCTGATCGCCGTCTTCGCGCCCCTGATCACCAAGGTCGTGGGCGTGGACCCCTACACCTACGACCTTGACGCCCTGGACGGCTCCGGTCTGCCGCTGGGCAGCTTCGGCGGTATCAGTGCCGCACACCCCTTCGGCGTGGAGCCCCAGACCGGACGCGACCTGTTCGCCGTCGTCATCGAGGGCACCCGCACCTCCTTCTCCATCGGCATGGGGGCCACGGTCCTGTCCATGGTCATTGCCATCGCGCTGGGGCTGAGCGCCGGCTACTTCGGAGGCTGGTGGGACGTGCTGGTCTCCCGGCTGACGGACGTGACCCTGGGCTTCCCGCACCTGGTCTTCATGATCGCGATCTCGGCGATCATCCCGGCCACCGCCCCGCGCGTGCTTGTCATGATCCTCATCATCGGGATCCTGGGGTGGCCCTCGACCGCGCGCGTCCTGCGCAGCCGCACGCTCGCCCTGCGAGGACGCACCTTCGTGGGCGCCTCGCGCGCCATGGGAGCCTCCCAGGGCCACGTCCTGATCACCCAGGTCCTGCCCAACCTCGTGGCCACCATCATCGTCTTCACCACGATCGCGATCCCCGGCAAGATCACCGCCGAGGCCGCCCTGTCCTTCCTGGGCGTGGGCGTGGCCCCGCCGACCCCGTCCTGGGGACGGTCCATCGGCAACGCCGTGACCTGGGTGAGCACGGACCCGTGGTACCTGCTCTTCCCCGGCGCCGCCCTGTTCCTGGTCACCCTGGCTTTCAACCTCTTTGGTGACGGGCTGCGCGACGCCCTCGACCCCAGGACCGGTGAGAACCGATGAACCGACTGCGCTTCCTGGCCTCGCGTCTGGTCCAGACGCTCCTGGTCCTCATCATCATCGCCTTCATTACCTTCGCGATCTTCTCCCTGTGGCCCTCCGACCCGGCGGGGCTGGCCTGCGGCAAGCCCTGCACCCCGGACAACCTCCAGCGGGCGCGCGAGTTCATGGGCTATGACCAGCCCTGGTACACCCAGTTCTGGCACTACCTCGTGGGCATCGTTCAGGGCCGTACCTTCGGCCAGGGCGCCAGCGCCGTGGTCTGCTCGGCCCCCTGCCTGGGCTACTCCTTCCGCCTGTCCACGCCCGTGACCGACCTCGTGGTCTCCCGGCTCCCGGTGACCGCCTCGATCGCGGTCGGTGCCGCGATCCTGTGGCTCATCGTGGGTGTGGGCGCGGGAGTGATCTCGGCGCTGCGCCGCGGCTCGCGCCTGGATCGCTTCATCATGACGGGCACGGTCTTCGGTGTCTCGGCCCCCTCCTACCTTCTGGGGCTGCTGGGGATCCTCCTGTTCGGCTTCACCCTGGACATGGTCCCGGTCTCCGGCTACGTGCCGCTGAGCCAGAGCCCCGTGGACTGGGCCTGGCACCTCATCCTGCCCTGGACGGTGCTGGCGCTGATCTCCGCCGCGATCTACGCCCGCATGGTGCGTGGCGAGATGCTGGAGAACATGGGCGAGGACTACGTGCGCACCGCCCGGGCAGTGGGGCTGCCTGAGAAGCGGGTCATCGGTCGGCACGTCATGCGCAACATCTCCCTGCCGGTGGTCACCTACTTCGCCTTGGACCTGGGGTCCATGCTGGGCGGGGCGGTCATCACCGAACGGGTCTTCTCCATGCAGGGCCTGGGCGCCCTGCTCATGGACGCCGTGGGCACGGTCGACGTGCCCGTGGTCATGGGGGTCACGCTCGTGGCCGCCGCCTTCGTCATCATCGCCAACCTTCTCGTCGACGCCTTCGCCGCCCTCATCGACCCTCGGGTCTGAGGACGACGACGTCGCAGCCGGGCCGACCGGGCCCGGCCGCGGGCTCAGCCGAGCCCGCTCCCGACGGCGGGCCCCGCCGTCGGACCACAAGCCCCCGGCCTGCGGGCCGGGACCACAGAGAACACGCGCCCGCGCCCGCGGGCTGCGCACCCCGTAGGAAAAGAGCATCACCATGGCACGAACCTTCACCCTCAGCCGTCGCAACCTCCTTGCCGGCGCGGGCATGTCCGCCCTCGCCCTGACGCTCGCCGCCTGCGGGGCCAACGAGCGTTCTGCCTCCGGCTCGGGCGCCAGCGGTGCGGCCACGGCCACCGCCGGCGGCACGCTGCGCATCCTCACCTCCTCCACTGACATCAACTGGGACCCCGCCAAGAGCCAGTCGATGCCGATGACCTCCCTGGGCCTGGTCCACCGCCGCCTGACCACCTGGAAGCTGGCCGAGGGCAAGGACGCCGAGGTGGTGCCTGACCTGGCCACCGACACCGGCACCGTGAGCGAGGACGGCCTGTCCTGGACCTACACCCTCAAGGACGGCCTGGCCTTCGAGGATGGCACCGCGATCACCAGCGCCCACATCAAGTACGGCCTGGAGCGCACCTTCGCGGCCTCGCTGGCCGGGGGCCTGACCTACCACAAGGCACTGCTGGCTGACGCCGAGGGCTACGAGGGCCCCTACGAGGGATCCCACCTGGACTCCATCGAGACCCCGGATGACAAGACGATCATCTTCCACCTCAAGCAGGCCTACGGCGACTGGCCCTGGATCGTGGCCCAGCCCGCCTTCTCCCCGGTGCCCGAGGACAAGGATGACCCCTCCACCTACGCGCGCACGCCTGTGGCCTCCGGCCCCTACCGCGTGGCCGAGTACTCCACCGGCGTCTCGGCGACACTGGAGCGCAACGAGAAGTGGTCGGCTGACACGGACGACATCCGCCTGGCCCTGCCTGACACCATCGTCTTTGAGCTGAGCCAGGACGAGTCCACGGCCACCCAGCGCCTCATCGCTTCCTCGGGCGATGACGCCAACGCCTTCGGCGCGGACCTGGTGGCCGCGGCCCAGCTCGCTCAGGTCTCCGGCAACGCCGACGCCAAGGCCCGCCTGGCCACCACCCCTGAGGGCGGCCCGCTGATGTACCTGGCGATCAACACCGAGCGCGTGAGCGACCTGGAGGTGCGCACGGCGATCGCCCAGGCCATTGACAAGGCCACCGTAGTCTCCGCCCTGGGTGGCGAGCTTGGCGCCGAGGCGGCCACGACCATCATCGCCCCCGGTATCCCCGGGCGCGAGGACTACGAGGGCGTGGCCGCGGACGTCGAGGCGGCCAAGGCCACCTTCGCCTCCAAGGACGTGCCGAGCCTGGTCCTGCTCACCGCCAACTCGGCGGCCTACCAGGCCGTGGCCGAGGCAGTGGCGCAGTCCCTGACCGAGGCCGGTCTCAAGGTCACCATTGACCCGGTGGAGGCCGAGACCTACTCCGAGCGGGCCTCGCGCGGTGACGGCTCGACCTACGACCTCGTCATCGGCTCGTGGAACGCCGACTTCCCCTCGGCCGGCGCCTACATCCAGCCGCTCTTCGCCTCCTCGGAGATCGGCAACGGCGGCTACAACCTCGGCCGTTATTCCAACGCTGAGGTGGACGCGGCGATCGAGAAGGCCCTGGGCACCCTCGACACTGCTGACGCCCAGGCCCAGTGGGTCGAGCTGGACAAGAAGATCGCGGCTGACGTGCCGATCGTTCCTCTGGCTAACCGTCGCAACTCCTTCCTGGCCGGATCGGGCGTGACGGGCTTCTCCGTGGAGTCCTACCCGGCCTACCCGAGCTACCTCACCGTCGGGGTGAGCGCCTGATGACCGCGGAGGAGACCCAGGGCGCCGCTGCGGCGTCGATGCCCGGATCGGCCACGGCCGGTCAGGCGGCGCCGGCCCTGTCCCTACGGGGCTTCGGCGTGACCTTTGCGGGCAGCCCAGTGCCCGCCAGTACCGAGGTCGACCTCGACCTCGTGCCCGGACGCGTGCTCGCCCTGGTGGGTGAGTCCGGCTCGGGCAAGTCGGTCACGGCGATGGGTGCCCTGGGTCTCCTCCCCTCCACCGCCACCGTCACGGGCAGCGCACTGCTACGCGACGGCTCCCAGTCCGTTGAGCTCGTGGGTGCCTCGCGCGGCGTCCTGGATGACGTGCGAGGTCGCCTGGCCGGCATGATCTTCCAGGAGCCGACGACGGCGCTGGACCCGCTGGAGACCATCGCCTCCCAGGTGGGTGAGGCTGTGCGCGCCCACGAATCCCGCCACCGCCGTCGGCCGCGGCGTGAGCTTCACGCGCGGGTCCTGGACCTGCTGGCCCTGGCGGGACTGGGCGAGGGTGAGCAGGCTGAGCGCATTGCTCGCTCCTACCCCCACCAGCTCTCCGGCGGACAGCTCCAGCGTGCCTGCATCGCTCTGGCGATGGCCTGCGACCCGCCGGTCCTCATCGCCGATGAGCCCACAACCGCCCTGGACGTCACGGTCCAGGCCGGGATCCTGGCCCTGTTGCGTTCCCTGACCGAGCGTGGCGTCGCCATCCTGCTCATTACCCATGACATGGCGGTGGTGGCTGACGTGGCGGACGACGTCGCCGTCATGCGTCAGGGGCGGATCGTGGAGCGCGGAGCCGTGCGCGAGATCTTCCACGCCCCCACTCACCCCTACACCCGCGAGCTGTTGGCGGCGGTGCCTCGCCTGGACTCCCTGCGCCAGGAGAACCCCTTTGAGGCCGTGGTGCGTGAGAGCGTGCCCACGGATCCGGACCAGGAGGACGTCGTGGTCATCAAGGACCTCGACGTCGTCTACCGCAACGGCCGGCGCTCGGTCCACGCGGTGCGCGGCGTGAGCCTGAGCATCAGCGCTGGTGAGGTCCTCGGGCTCGTGGGCGAGTCCGGCTCGGGCAAGTCCACCATCGCCGGGACCTTGACCGGGCTGGTGCCGGTGGCGTCGGGCTCGGTGCGTGTGTGCGGCGTCGAGGTGGCTGGGGCGCGGCGGCGTGACCTGCTGCCGGCTCGGCGTGCGACCGGCGTCGTCTACCAGAACCCGGCCTCGTCCTTGAACCCGCGGCGCACGGTGGGATCCTCGATTGCCGAGCCGCTGGTGGTCCACGGTGGCTATGACTCCGCGGCTCGCCGGGCGCGGGTGGCGGAGCTGCTCGATGCGGTGCGGCTGCCTGCCTCGATGGCGGACCGCTACCCGCATGAGATGAGCGGTGGTCAGCGTCAGCGTGTGGCGATCGCCCGGGCGCTCGCGCTGGACCCGCGCCTGGTGATCGCTGATGAGCCCACCAGCGCCCTGGACGTCAGTGTCCAGGCGGTGGTCCTGGACCTGCTGCGTGATCTTCAGGTCGAGCTGGGGTTTGCCTGCCTCTTTGTCTCCCACGACCTGGCCGTCGTCGATTCGGTGGCCCGGCGCACGGTGGTCCTGTCTGCCGGGCGCGTGGTGGAGGAGGGCGTGACCGAGCAGGTGCTGGCTCGTCCGCAGGAGGAGTACACCCAGCGTCTGGTGTCGGCGGTGCCGGTGCCTGACCCTGACGTGCAGGCACGGCGTCGCGAGCTGCGAGCCGCCTGAGCGCCGACGGACCGCGTGCGTGTTGGCCGACCACGTGTGTGCTGACCGACCACCAACGCCCCGACCGACCACGGGATTCGCGCGAATCCCGTGGTCGGTCGCGGCATACGTGGTCCGTGGGAGCATAGGTGGTCGGTGGCGGGCTTTCGCCTCCGGGAAAATCGCGGGTCAGGGGCAGACTGGTCAGGGACCATGGAACGCAGGGCCTGCCAGGCTGCACCTGCACCTGCACCTGCAAGCCTGCGTGAGCTGATCCGAACCTGACCGGAGAGGACCATCATGGGTATCGCTACCTCGTACCGCTTCTCAGACAAGGGAATTGAGGGCACCCTGCGCCCTGAGGCCGGGCGCTACCGGCTGGTTGCCTCCGGTGCCTGTCCCTGGTGCCGCCGCGTCCTTATTGTCCGCCGCCTGCTGGGTCTGAGCGATGCCATCCCCGTCTCATGGTCTTACGGGCGCGGCGAGGACGGCTTCTGGGAGCTGACCGACGGCGACGGCGAGCCTGGCACGGATCCCTTCCTCCATGCCCGCTCCCTGGCCGAGGTCTACGCCACGACCCCGGGCTACACGCCGCCTCCCACGGTCCCGGCCCTCGTGGACATAACGACCGGCCAGGTCGTGTGTGACGACTCCGGCAACCTCCTGTTCGACCTCGCGACCTCCTGGTGGCAGCTGCACCGGCCCGGCGCCCCCGACCTCTATCCGATCAACCGCCGTAACTCCACCGACGCCTGGGACGAGTGGGTCGGCTACCACGTCAACCGCGGCCACGGTGTGGCCACCCACTCCACGGACCCGGACAAGGCGGAGGCCGCTGCCCACGGAGTCCTCGTCGCCTTTGACGTCATTGACACCCTGCTTGCCCGCGCCACCCACATGGAGGCCTCGCGCGAGGCGGCCCTGACCATGCAGGACGGGCCGGCGCTGTCCGCCGTCGTCGCGGTGGGTCAGTACCTGTGCGGTGACCAGCCCACCGGCAGCGACATCCGCCTGTTCACGACCGTCCAGGCCTACGAGTACGGCGGGCGGCAGGAGTATCCGGGCGGCGAGGCGCCGTCGATCTCCTTCTGGCCGGCTCTGGCTCGCTGGTTCCGGGCCCTGGAGAGCCGCTCAGGCTGGGTCGGCACCGAGGAACGCAGCGCGCTCGGGCTCTGAGCCCTGACTTCCTCCCTGAGATCCTTACGAACGTGGTTTCGCGCTCAGGAACGTCCCTGGGGCTGCGTCCCAGCACCGTTCCTGAGCGCGAAACCACGGTTCTGATGCCGATAGGGCGAGGCGGCTGCCTCAGCGGGAGAGCACCGGGTTGTACAGGAGCCGGTTCGGCGTGGTCGGGCACTCGTCGCCCACTGCCATCGGTGCGATGAGACGGTCGGCCCGCAGGTCCTCCAGGCGTGCGACCACCCGCTCGCGCAGGCTCCACGGGTCAATGGTGTTGAGGTAGATCTTCGTCCCGCCCTCAAACCCAGCCAGCGTGGAGACCCTCCACTTCAGCGTCACGTGCCACGGCATTGGCTGGTCCACGTCCAGCGGCTTGTGGTGCCACTCCTCGTTGCTCGGCACGTCCGCGCCCGTGGCCGCGTGCAGCGCGTGGAGGAGGTCGGACACGGCGTCGACCTCCTCGCGGCTCATGAGCCAGGGCTCGCAGGTGGCCGAGGTGGAGTAGACCTCCAGGCTCGGGTAACGGTGGCCGAAGCCGGCGAAGGCCACGGCGTGCTCGTTGGAGGCCACGAGCAGCCCGTGATAGGCCGCATAGTCCACGCCCATCTCGTTGTAGAGGTTGGGGTTGGCCCGCACGCGCGCCAGCTCCAGCTCATTGACTACCCCGCGCTCGTCAATCCCCACCAGCTGCTTGTGCAGGTGATCGAAAGAGGCGCCGGCCGGCCGCAGCCAGTTCTGGAAGACGGCGACGTAGCGCACCCACCGGTTGGCCTCGTACAAGGACTGCGCCGAGTGCACCGCCAGGCGCGTGTAGGCGCGGTGCTCAGCGGGGGTCAGCGTCCCCGAACCGGCCAGTGCGGAGGTGTCGGTGGCGGAGTCAGTGAAGTGACGGCGGGCGACGATGACGTCGTGACCGCCGGCAAAGAAGGCGGCGAGATAACGGCGCTGCTCGGCCGGGCCCATGGACTCCCAGAGCTCTGGGTCCTGGCCGGAGGCGCGCAGCTTGGTGCGGGCCACGGCGGCCACGTGCGCGGCTCCCTCGGGCTCGGCCAGGTAGGCCTCCATGCGCTCGCGGGCGGCGTCGGGAACCTCGTAGCCGTGGTTGGCGTGCCAGTAGTCGAAGGTGAGGATCTCAAAGAGATTGGGGACGCGGCGGAACTCGGCCACGGTATCGAACAGCCGGCTGGCTGGCACGCCGTCCAGCCTCTCAAAGGCCGACGGCGCCACCCCGCCGCTGGCTGCCTCGCCGCCGCGGGCCACCACGCGTTCCTTCTCCGGAGGAGTCTCCAGGTAGCGGTCGCAGCAGAAGGCGCACGAGGAGGTGCGGTCGTGCTCGGTGAGGGGACGTACCTGCTGGACCGGGTGGGAGATCGGGCGGTTGCCGCGTCCAGGAACCGTCCACACCTCGGTTCCTGTGAAGGGACTGATCTGCTTGATGGTCCCGTCCGCCAGCTGGGTCAGCGCAGCGGGTTCGGGGGCGTAGGGCATGAGACGAGCCATGGCCTTATTCTCGCGCTCAGGCCACGTTCCGGATGCGCAGCACGCAGGCTGCTCCCAGCAGGCAGACGACGGCGGCCATGACGTACAGGGTCGTGTAACCACCCAGGTGGGTCACCACCGGGGCGGCGAGCACGGGAGCCAGGACCTGCGCTCCGGCGGAGGCGATGTTGATGATGCCCAGGTCGCGGGCGGCGTCGCCCGAGCTCGGCAGCACCTGGGTGACCAGGGCGAAGTCCACGGAGGTGAAGGCCCCGAAGCCGATACCGAGGATGACCGCACCAACCACGGCACCCACCCAGTTCTGGGTCAGGGCCAGGTCCAGGGAGGCCAGGCCGGTCACGATCGAGGCGGCGATAACGAAGGGCTTGCGCCGACCCACCTTGTCTGACCACACCCCGCCGATCACCGTGGAGCCGAAGACGGTCAGGGCGTAGATGCCCGTGAGGATGAAGACCCCGGTCGTCGCCTTGTCTGCCTCCATGCCGACGGCGTCCATGAGGTAGTACAGCAGGTAGAGCGTCCCGGTGGAGTTGCCGAGGTTGACCAGGAATCGCGTGAGCCAGGCCCAGCCGAAGTCGGGGTAGCGCCGCAGCGGCGGGACGAAGCCGGCCATGACATGACGCAGCGTGGGGCGAGGGGCGCCGTCGGGCAGCCGCAGGTCGCGGGCGCCCAGTACGTGCGGCAGGCCGAGGGCCACCACGAGCACCGCAAGGACGAGGTAGCCGGTGCGGGTGGAGCCGACGGCGGCCGCCAGTCCCGCTCCGGCCACGAGCCCGGCGGTCTGGGCCACCCCGATAAGCCCGGAGACCAGGCCCCGACGCTCCACAGGAACCTGGTCCGCGATCGAGGCGTTGAGGGCGGCGAAGGTGGCGTTGAGGAAGGCCTGGACCAGGCACCATCCCACCACCATCCCGGCCACGCCGCGGGCGCTGGCCAGCACCACGAGCCCGACGGCGCCGAGAGCCAGGCCACCGGCGATCCACGGCAGGCGACGTCCGAAGCGGCTGGTGGTGCGGTCAGACAAGGCCCCAAAGACGGGGTTGCCGAGCGTGGAGACCAGGGCGCCGAGGCCTGTGACCAGGGAGAGCGTGGCCTCCTTGTGGCCTGGCGCGACCTGGGAGGCCTGCAGGCCGAGCAGTACCTGGATCGGGCCGAACCAGGCGGAGAAGAGCCCGAGCATCGTCAGGCTCAAGGTCAGTGACCAGGATCGGGGAGGCATCTGGGTGGGAGGCTCGTTGGTGGCGACCTGACGAGCAAGAAGTGCTGCCATGGGGCGAATCTAGACCGGCGCGGGCGTGGGTATGGCGAATCTGGTGGCCGCGGGTGGGAGCCTGACGCGCCGGGGCCGCTACGCTCAGGCACGCACCTGCCCTTGGTCAGCGCACCTGTCAGGAAGGAGCCCGGATGGGAACGACGTTCTTGTCCCTGTTGTGCATCGTGGTGGTCGCCTTCTTCGCACCCCTGCTGTCCTGGGTCGTGCCTAGGCGCATCGTGCCGGAGACGGTGCTGCTCATCGCCGGCGGGATGCTCATCGGCCCGGCCGTGCTCGGGATCGCGACCGCGACCGCCTCGATCGACTTCCTGCGTGAGCTGGGGCTGGCCTTCCTCTTCCTCATGGCCGGCTACGAGATCGACGTCAACGAGCTGCGTGGTTCAGGCGGGCGTCACGCCATGGTCGCCTGGCTCGGCTCACTGGCCCTGGCCTTTGCCGCGGTCTGGGTGATCGGAGTCAGCGGCGGGGCGCTGAGCGTGAACGGGATCGCCATCGCCATCGCCATGACCTCGACGGCGATCGGCACGATCCTGCCGATCCTGCGTGAGCGCGGGTTGCTGTCCACCGCGGTGGGCGCGGCGATCCTGAACCACGGGGCGGTGGGCGAGGTTGGCCCGATCATCCTCATGGCCCTGCTGCTCGGCTCGCGCTCGACCTGGGCCTCGCTGGCGATCCTGCTGGCCTTCCTGGCCATCACGCTGCTCATCATCCGGTTTACGGACAACGTCAAGCGTGCCGGGCGCCGGCTGGTGGAGGCGATCCATATCGGTGGCACGACGACGGCTCAGACGACGATCCGTCTGACCGTCCTGCTGCTGGTGGGGCTGTGCACGCTGGCGGCGATCTTTGAGCTGGACGTGGTGCTGGGCTCCTTCGCTGCCGGATTCATCCTGCGCTACGCCGTGCCAGGCGGCTCTCGCGAGCTAGAGGAGAAGCTGGACGGCCTGGCCTACGGCTTCTTCGTGCCGATCTTCTTCGTCACCTCGGGCATGGCGATCGAGCTGGATCTGTCCGCCTCGGCGCTGGTGGACCTGGGTGCCTTCCTCGTGCTGCTGGTCGCGGTGCGCGGGGTGCCGGTGTGGTTGGCCTCGTGGGCGGAGCGGCGTCATGACGGCTCGCGGGCCTACTCCTTGAGGCAGTCCGTGCAGATCGCGGTCTACTCCACCACCGCCTTGCCCATCATCGTGGCTGTCACCCAGGCGGCCGTCAGTGCAGGGGCGATGACGCAGTCCTTCGCCTCCACCCTTGTGCTGGCAGGGGCGGCCAGCGTCCTCATCATGCCGGCAGCGGGGCTGGCGCTCGGGTCTCGACGTGACCACGCCCCGGCGGTCGAGGCGCTGTCGGTGGCCCAGGGGCCGGTGGACGCCGAGGGCAGGCCGGTACAGATCGCCGACTCCGCCGGCCTGCAGCCGGGAGACCAGGAGCTGACGGTCAGCGAGCGGCGTCGCCCGGCAGGACTGGAGCTGACGACGGCGCACTCGGCTTCCTCTGCTCCCTCCCCATCCAGCAGCGGGGGTCGCGCCGGTCAGGGCACCGGGAGCGGTGCTGCTGGTACCCGGCGCGCCGGTGCATGGCCTACGCAGCCGGAGGAGGCGCCACGCAGCGTGGGCCTGGGAGGCCGGAGGCTGTCCGACGCCGAGGCGCGCTACCTGGCGGTGCGACTGGCCCAGATCGAGGCGGAGCGGGTGCACTGGCGTGAGCAGATGCGCCTGCAGCGCAATCTTGACCGCGAGGAGGCGCAGCAGCGTCGCGCCGTGCGCCGGGCCCTGCTGCGTCAGCGGCGGCGTCAGGAGCGTGACCAGGTGCGTCAGCTGCGGGAGGACGCCCTCCAGATGCGTCGCCAGGCGCGTCAGGATGGGCGTCAGGAGCCGGTTGTCCACAGCCGGACCTCGTGGCACGACCGGCTTCGACGTCGTCGATAAGTGTCAGACCCCTTCCCTAGTCTGAGGCCATGGCACGCGAGCTGAGCCCCACGGACTGGCCTGCCGAGGTCACTGATGAGCAGATCATCAGCGTCGTCGGCGGGAGGACCTTCCTGCGTGGCCAGCGCTACGCCGAGGAGGGCTACGTCCGCACGGTCTCGGTGGCAGGGACCAACGGGGAGATTATCTCTGGGAGTGTGCGCGGCTCGGGGGCGCAGGTCTACCAGACCATGGTCTACGCCCCGCAGACTGGCGCGAGCGGCCTGTGGTCGGGGACCTGCACCTGTCCGGTTGGGGCCAACTGCAAGCACTGCACGGCGTTGCTGCTGCGATCACGCGCGCTGGCGCTGCGGCTGCAGGACGAGGCCGGCGGCTGGGAGGAGGAGCTGGCCAGCCTGCTCAGGGTGCCGGCGCGTTCCTACCGGCGCATGGCGCTGGAGGTGTCCGCGGACTACTACGACCGGCTCACCCTGGTCCCGCTGGTGGAGGGCAAACGGGGGTGGAACCGTCAGGGTGCTTCCTGGACCCAGGTGCTGGGCGGAGCACTGGCCGGTGAGGTGGACCCGCAGGTCCTGGAGGTGCTTCATGAGCTTGCGGGCATGGCTCGGCGCAGCTTCTACTACGCTGATGACCGGGTCAGCCTCAACGAAATGCCGGCACGGGTCTGGAAGGTGCTGCGTCGCGGGAGCGAGGCGGGGCTGACGCTGACTACCGCGCAGCGGAACGGGGCTGCGGTGATCATCGCCTCCGGCCTGAGGGCTGGGGCCGCCATCCTCAAGGAGTCCGACGGCGCCGTGCGGATCCAGCCGGCGCTGGGCACCGAGCAGGTGACCGAGCTGCGGTTGAGCCAGGAGGAGCAGAACCTGGTGCCGCTGGATGAGCCGGCGGTGGACTTCCAGCCGATTGGGGCTCCAGCGGTCCATGCCTTCTACGCCTACAAGCCCGGCGGTGAGCTGCTGCTCATGCCGATTGAGCCCGAGCCCTCTAATGCGGTACGCCGGCTCCTGGCTGACCCGGCGTACCGCATCCTCATCCCGGCGCCGGATGTCCCTCGCTTCGAGGCGGAGCACCTGGAGCAGCTCATGCGGGCTGTGCCGGTGCTGGCGCTGGATGAAGGAGTGGCTGTTCCCGAGCCGACCCAGCTGCGGGCCGTGCTCCAGGTGCACGTTGAGGGAGCCAGGCACGAGGCCTCCACCCGCTGGCTCATGCGCTACGTCGATGAGGCGGGTGCGGTGCGTCGTGAGGTGGTGCTGGGGGACCTGCGCCCCGAGCGCCTTGATGACGGCTTCACGGATGACTCTGTCACGGCCTGGGGTGGTGACCTATCCGGGCAGGACCCCTGGGGCCTGCCTGAGGAACCTGGCCTGGGCCGGAGACCTCCGGATGAGGTGCTGGAGCCGGAGCCCGTGACGCAGCCCGCGGGCCAGCGCCAGGTACCGCGAGACCTGCAGGCGGAGCAGCGCCTGGCCTGGGAGGTCTTCAATGCCCTCATGCCCCTGGTTCGCGATCATGGCATCTTGTGGCACCGCCAGACGATGCGCGGGATACGCACGGCGCGCTTCATGGCCTGGACGGTGCCGGAGCTGCGGCAGCTGGAGCCCATGGAGCTGGAGATCCTGGGGGAGGTTCCGGATTACCGTGAGGCAGGCCAGGAGCTGGTCGTCGCCACCTGTGTCACCGAGGACGAGGACCGTCCTGACTGGTTCTCCCTGCGCGTGCGCGTTCGCGTGGGTGAGGAGGAGGTGCCGCTGGAGCGGCTCATCGCCGCGGTGGCGGCCGGACAGGAGCAGGTGCTCCTGGACTCGGGCGCGTGGGTGGACACTGACCGGCCTGAGGTTCACCGCCTGGCAGCCCTCATGGAGGAGGGGCGAGACCTGGTGGAGCCTCATGCCAAGGACCCGGGTCAGATGCGGGTCACGGCCTTCCAGGCGGGGTACTACTCCGAGCTGGTTGCGCTGGGCGTCGTGGAGGAGTCTGCCAAGCGCTGGCAGGACAGCGTGGACCGCTTGCTGGGGATGCGGCAGGAGGCTGGGCGCGAGCCGGAGGACGGGCAGCGGCAGGCTGACGGGCGTGGCCTGGTGGCCTCGGAGCTGGTGGACGTGGACCCACCGCTCGGTCTCCAGGCCGAGCTGCGTCCGTACCAGCTGGAGGGCTACCGCTGGCTGCACCTGCTGCGGGGAGCAGGGCTCGGTGGTGTGCTCGCCGATGACATGGGGCTCGGCAAGACCGTCCAGGTCCTCGCCGAGATCCAGAAGATGGCGGAGGAGCCCGGCGGGCTGACGGCTCCGGTCCTCGTGGTCGCCCCTACCTCCGTCATCGGGGCCTGGGCGGAGCAGGCAGCACAGTTCTGTCCGGGGCTGCGCGTGCGTGAGGTGCGGCGTACCTCCGCCAAGCGTGGCACCTCCATGGCCCAGGAGGCGGCGCAGGCAGACGTCCTGGTCACCAGCTACACCCTCATGCGGCTCGATGAGGAGGACCTGGCGCAGGTCGAGTGGTCGTGGGTGGTTCTGGACGAGGCCCAGTTCATCAAGAACCACACCTCAGCCACCTACAAGGCTGCGCGCCGGCTACGAGCTCCCTCAACTCTCGCGATCACGGGCACCCCGCTGGAGAACTCGCTCATGGACCTGTGGAGCCTGCTGAGCGTGAGCGCGCCCGGGCTGCTCCCAGGACCGCAGCGTTTCAAAGAGCTCTACAAGCGCCCGATCGACCGCGGCGGGCAGCAGGGGCGGGACCGGCTCCAGGCCCTGCGCAGCCGGATGCATCCCTTCATGCTGCGTCGCACCAAGGAGGAGGTGGCCCACGACCTCCCGGACAAGAGCGAGCAGATCCTGCGAGTCGAGCTCAGCCCTTCCCACCGCCGTGCCTACGAGGCCCGTCTCATCCGCGAGCGCCAGAAGGTGATGGGGCTGCTGGAGGATGACACCGCACAGGCCCGTTTCTCGGCCCTGAGGTCGTTGACCATCCTGCGCCAGATGGCACTGGATCCTGCGCTGGTACCAGCCGCGGAGGAGGGAGCGCAGGACGATGCTGATCCGGCTGCCGGGCACGAGCGGGCGGTGCGTCAGGGCGGACGCCGGCCCAGACCGAGCGCCAAGGTGGAGATGCTGCGTGACACCCTCGTGCCAATCGTGGCGGAAGGACACCGGGCTCTCGTCTTCAGCCAGTTCACTCGTTACCTGAGCTCGGTGCGCGAGGAGCTGGAAGCGGCAGGGCTGCGCACCCTCTACCTAGACGGTGGGACGAGTGACCGTCAGAGGGTCGTCGCCCAGTTCCGTGACGGGGAGGCTGACGTCTTCCTCATCTCCCTCAAGGCCGGAGGATTCGGACTGACCCTGACTGAGGCGGACTACGTCTTCCTCCTGGACCCGTGGTGGAACCCGCAGGCCGAGGAGCAGGCGGTGGACCGGGCCCACCGCATCGGTCAGGACAAGCCCGTCATGGTCTACCGGATGGTGGCAGCAGACACGATCGAGGACAAGGTTATGGCTTTGAAGGAGAAGAAGGCCGGTCTTTTCGCCAAGGTGGTTGAAGGCTCGGCGGAGCTCGGACAGCCCGGACATGGTGAGACAGGAGCTGGCGAGCGCGGCCAGGCTGGCGCGACGGGCGCCGGGCAGACCCTGAGCCGGGCACGCCTGACCGCCGAGGAGATTCGCGCCCTGCTCGGCTGAGGTGGGTGCGGGCGTCTGTTGTTCCTGCGTCTGCGCCTGGCAGACGTGACAGGATCGGTGCATGATCTCGCTGACTTGTCACCACGGCCTGGAGACTGGACGCGGAGCAGGGCGTGATGCCCTCCAACCCGGGCAGGTGGCGCTGTTGGTGATCCATGACCTGCGCACAGGCAGCCAGCAGGTGGTCCTGGAGAGCAAGGAGCTTATTGAGGCTCCCAACTGGACCCGGGACGGTGCCAGGCTCGTGGTCAACGGTGGCGGGCGGCTGCTCAGCATCGCTGCGGACGGGTCCGGGGCCCTGACGCCCATCGAGGTCGGCGCGGTGCGTGGGGTCAACAACGACCACGTCATCTCTCCGGACGGCACCACGATCTACTTCAGCGCCGAGGGGCACCTGGACGCCGTCGGCATCGAGGGCGGCCAGGCGCGGCGCATCTCCAACACCCACCCCGAGGACCAGCCGTACACCTCCTGGCTCCACGGCGTCTCGCCGGACGGGCAACAGGTGGCCTACGTCTCGGTGGAGCCGTGGGGCGAGGACGTCTTTGGTGCGCGCAACCTCGCCACGATCCCAGCCGCTGGAGGCGCTCAGACCCAGCTGACCACGGGTCCCAACGCCTACGACGGGCCCGAGTACCACCCGGACGGAGGTTGGTTGTACTACAACTCCGAGGAAGCCTCCCAGGTCGCGGGGCACGCCCAGCTCTTCCGCATGCGGCTGGACACCGGCGAGCGCGAGCAGCTGACGGATGATGACCGTGTCAACTGGTTCCCCCAACCCCAGTCCTGACGGATCCCAGCTGGTCTACCTCAGCTACCCCAGCGGGACGGTCAGCCACCCGGCGGACCTACCGGTCGAGCTGTGGCTCCTGGAGGTCCAGGGCGGACGGCCGCGCACACTCGTTCGTCTCTTCGGCGGCCAGGGCACGATGAATGTCAACAGCTGGTCCCCGGACGGCACGCGCTTCGCCTTCGTGGCCTACCCCGCTGCCTAGCGACCAAGGCCCGCGAGTGAAGCGGGCTCTCCGAAGGACCTGTCCGAGGGCGCTGCCTCCGGCATGGGCGGTCAGTGCCGCGGCCACGGTGCTCGGGCTCCACAGGTGGCCCCCGTGACACCCTCGTCCACAGGGCTCAACGAGCCCAGGTGCGAGTGATGGTCTGCCTCCTCCAGGCTGGTGCATGCGGACAAGACGTCCGCGCACACCTGAGGGAGGACACCATGCACGCCACCATCATTCGAACGATGACCCGCGCACTGAGCCTGCGCTGGTCGCTAGGAGCACGGGCAGCAGCCAGACGCGCTGCTCTGAGCCGAGCCACCTCACTGTCGACCGCCTCCTGCGCGGGCGGAACCGGTGAGAACGACCCAGGCAACGAGGCCGGCATGGCCACGGCCGAGTACGCCATCGGCACGCTGTCAGCCGCTGCCTTCGCCGGGCTCCTGCTCGCCATCATGCGCTCGGGCTCCCTGCGAGGAGTCCTGCAGGGACTCATCGAGTCCGCCCTGTCCGTGGGCTGAGGCCGCCATGCGACGACGACGTCGGGCGGGCAGGCGTCCTGCTCGCAGCAGCAGCGAGACCGGCATGGTGACGGCGGAGACCGCCGTGGTCCTGCCGTCGGTCATCATCGTGCTGGCGCTCGCGCTGTCAGCCATCAGTGCCGGGGCCACTCAGCTCAGGGTCACTGA
>NZ_DS999574.1:76029-96140 GCF_000159035.1 Actinomyces urogenitalis DSM 15434 | reverse complement strand
AGCTGGCCGGGCCCGCCTGGCTGCGGACCTGGCTGCCTTGGGCGGGGCGACGGCGCTGTCCTCGGTCCTGGCGCCGGCAGACCCCTGCGCGGTGGCCCACCAGGTGGCCGGAGCCAACAGGGCGCAGGTGGTCTCCTGCCTGATCGAGGGGGAGGACGTCGTCGTCCAGGTCAGCGTGAGCACTAGCGTGCTGGGCGTGCCGCGGTCCGCGCGCGGTGCGGCCCGCGCTGGCCCGGCTCGCAGCCCTGGACAGTTGTAGCCGCTCAGCCTGCTTCTGCCTCGCGGGGCGCGGCGGCCAGGAGCAGGCGCAGCAAGGTGATCGCCCCAGCCTTGTCCAGAGGCTCGTTGTTGTTGCCGCACTTGGGTGACTGGACGCAGGAGGGGCATCCGGCCGTGCACCCGCACTGCTCGATGACGGCGAGCGTGGCCTCCAGCCAGTGGCGTCCTGCGCGGTAACCGTGCTCGGCGAAGCCGGCTCCGCCGGCCTGACCGTCATGGACAAACACCGTCGGGCTCATGGTCTGGGGGTGCAGGGCGATGGACAGGCCGCCGATGTCCCAGCGGTCGCAGGTGGCCAGCAGCGGGAGCATGCCGATCGAGGCGTGCTCGGCGGCGTGCAGGGCACCGGGCAGGTCCGCGCTGGTCAGGCCAGCGTCCTGCGTTACCTCGACGGGGACCGTCCACCACACCGCCGCCGTGGGCAGCACGTGCTCAGGCATGGACAGGGAGTGCTGGGAGACCACCTCCATGCCAGGCAGCGCGTGCTTGGTGTATCCGACGACCTGGCTCGTGACCTCCACGGACCCGGACCACGTGATGCCCCGGCCCCAGTCCTGGTGCTCGCGTTCGGCGATGACGCGGACGGAAGAGGACTCCTTGGCCCTCGTGCGGTAGCCCACCGCCGCCTTCTGGGTGACGAGGGCCGCCTCCTGGCTCAGTTCCTCCACGACGTAGGTGCGGCCCTGGTGGATATAGACCGCCCCCTCGTGGACGGCGGAGTCCGCTGAGGCCCCCGGGACCGTGCCCACGACGGTCCCGGTGGAGGCGTCCACCACGGGCACGTCCGGCGGGCCGTCCCCACGCAGGGAGGTCAGGTCCTGGGCTCGCCCCGGAAGGTTCGTGTTCCAGAACCAGCCGCTGGGACGCCGTCGGAGCGCGCCCCGGGCGGCCAGGTCCTCCAGGAAGGACTCGTCGTCTAGACCGAAGAGCTCCAGGTCCTCCCCACGCAGCGGGGACTCCGAGGCGGCGGCGCACAGGTGCGGCGCCAGGACATAGGGGTTGGCCGGGTCGAAGACGGTGGCCTCGGGGGCGGCGAAGACCTCGTCAGGATGGTGTACCAGGTAGGCGTCCAGCGGGTTGTCGCTGGCGATGAGCACTGCCAGCCCCCTGCTTCCCGCCCGTCCGGCTCGCCCGGCCTGCTGGCCCAGGCTCACCCGGGTGCCGGGCCAGCCGGCGATGATGACGGCGTCCAGTCCGGTGACGTCGATGCCCAGCTCCAGGGCGTTGGTGGTCGCCAGGGCGCGTAGGCGCCCCCGCCGCAGGTCCGTCTCCAGCGCTCGGCGCTCCTCGGGCAGGTAGCCGCCGCGGTAGGCGCGCACCGTGCCCACCAGCTCAGGCAGGCTGAGGCTCAGGGTGTGGCGGGCGTGCTCGGCGACGATCTCGGCGCTGCGGCGGGAGCGGACAAAGACCAGTGCGCGGGCGCCCACGCTCATGAGGTCGACGAGAAGCTCGGCGGCCTCCACCACGGCCGAACGGCGTGCCGAGGGGTCCTCGGTGGGATCACCGGTGTCGGGGCCGACGGCGCAGGTGTGTGGCTGCTCGGGTGCCTTGGCGGAGGATGCCTGGGTGGGGGTGCTCCGCAGCGGATCAGCGGCCGGGAAGTCGGTGGCCTGGGCCAGTGCTGAGACGGACTCCTCCCAGGCGGACCACGGGTCCCGCAGGGCCGGTTGCCACAGGGCGAGGACCCGCTCTCCGGCCGGGGCGGTGTCCTGTGTGACGGCAGTGAGGGAGGCGGGCGGCACGCCGATGAGACGGGCTGCGGTCAGCGCGGGCTCGGCGGCCGTGGCTGAGGCGCACAGGATCACAGGAGCCGGGCCCTCGGGGCGCAGTCGGAGGACCAACCGCAGCAGTCTGCGCAGCACGAGGGAGACGTGGGCTCCCAGCAGACCTCGGTAGGCGTGGCACTCGTCGACGACGACGTAGCGCAGGGAGCGTAGGAACCGTGTCCATCGCTCGTGGCCGGGCAGGAGGGAGAAGTGCAGGAAGTCAGGGTTGGTCAGGACCACGTCAGCGTGGGCGCGGGCCCAGTCGCGCTCGGGCAGCGGGGTGTCGCCGTCGCAGGTCCCCACCCGCACCGTGCGCAGGGGCTGGTGGGAGGAGCTGGCTGGGCGCTGCGCCGCCTCGAGCTCGGTGACCAGGCGTGTGAGGGCGGCCGCCTGGTCGGCTGACAGTGCCTTGGTGGGGGACAGGTAGAGCACGCTCGGACGGCGAGCGTAGGAGGAGATCCGGGACTCCTGCCCGCCCTCGACGCGTTGGGCGGCAAGCACATCAGACAGGGCCGGCAGCCAGGCGGCGAGCGACTTACCCGAGCCTGTCCCGGTGGCGATGACGGTGTGGCGACCGGCGTGCAGGGCCTCGGCGGCCTGTTGCTGGTGGATCCACGGCGCGCTGACGCCCAGGCGCTGGTAGGCAGTCACGAGGTCCGGGTCGGCCCACGCCGGCCAGGAGCCGTGGCGGCCGGGGCGGGCGGGGGTGCGCTCGACGTGGATGAGGCGACCGTCGCGCTCGCCCACCATCTGCAGGACCTCGGTGAGGTCGCGCGAAGGGGCGTGCGGTAGCGGAGTGGTCACGCAGGACAGTGTGCCTCAGGGCCGCGACGGGTGCGCCTGGCCGTGTGCGGGCACGCGCCGGCAGGCGCGGCCATGCATGACGGGTGTGGCGGGGAGAGCTGGTTCGCGGCGATGGGGCTGCTCTCACAAGCTCTTAAGTACTCTAAAAATGTAAGAGTTAGAGCTTGAGGGCTCGCGTGTGCTGGGGCAGTGCGCAACACGCCGACGAACCGACGAAAAAGTGATACCGCTCACCCCAAGGGAGGGTGGAGGAAGGGTTGGGAATATCGCCGATTGCTCGCCCTCGTGGGACTCCAGTCCTACGGGGAAACCACAACATATTGTGGTTGGAGAAGGCTAGAACTACCGGATGATGTGTTGCACGAATGTGATTCGGGGGTACGGTCTGGCCATGTCGCCGTCGCGTACGGCTGGCCGTCCCCGCCGAATGAGGCAGCCAGTCACACCCGACGGGTGGCACCCCGCCGACCTGACGCATCGATGGAGAAGACCGTGTCTGACACCCCCCAGATCCCCACTGCCGCGCACCTGGCTGAGGCCCACCCCGAGCTCATCGCCCGAGGCTCGGCCGACTCCGCCGTCGCCCATGGCTCGCGTCCCCAGGTCGACGCCGTTTCCACCATCACCGAGTACCTTGACCGCTCGGACTGGCGCGTCAACGCCAACGCCAACCAGGGCTACTCCCTGGGCGGGATGATCCTCAACACCTCCGGCAAGGTCATCGCCAACTACTGGCTCTCCCAGATCTACTCCCAGGAGGCTGGCGACGCCCACCGCAGCGGCGACCTGCACATCCACGACTTGGACATGTTCTCCGGCTACTGCGCCGGCTGGTCACTCAAGTCCCTCCTGCAGCAGGGCTTTAACGGCATCCCCGGCAAGATCGCCTGCAACCCGCCGCGTCACTTCTCCTCCGCTGTGGGCCAGATCGTCAACTTCCTAGGCACCTTGCAGAACGAGTGGGCCGGCGCCCAGGCCTTCAGTTCCTTCGACACCTACATGGCGCCCTTTGTCCGCCTGGACTCGATGACCTACGAGCAGGTGCGCCAGTGCATGCAGGAGCTCATCTTCAACCTCAACGTCCCCTCCCGTTGGGGCACCCAGACGCCCTTCACCAACCTCACCTTCGACTGGACTTGCCCCGCGGACCTGGCCGAGGAGTACCCGCTCGTGGGTGACGAGCTGTGCGACTTCACCTACGGCGAGCTCGCTGAGGAGATGGCCATGATCAACCGTGCCTTCATGGAGGTCATGACTGAGGGGGACGCTGACGGTCGCGTCTTCACCTTCCCCATCCCCACCTACAACATCACCAAGGACTTCGACTGGGAGTCGCGCAACGCTGACCTCCTGTTCGCCATGACCGCGAAGTACGGCCTGCCCTACTTCCAGAACTTCATCAACTCTGAGCTCGATCCGGGCATGATCCGCTCGATGTGCTGCCGCCTCCAGCTCGACCTGCGCGAGCTGCTCAAGCGCGGCAACGGCCTGTTCGGCTCGGCCGAGCAGACCGGCAGCGTCGGTGTGGTCACGATCAACATGGCGCGCCTGGGTTACACCCACGCCGGTGACGAGGCCGGCCTCATTACTGCCCTTGACCGGCTGCTCGGCATCGCCCGTGACACCCTGGAGCTCAAGCGCACCGTCATCCAGCACCACATCGACACTGGTCTGTTCCCCTTCACCAAGCGCTGGCTGGGTACGCTGGACAACCACTTCTCCACCATCGGCGTCAACGGCATGAACGAGATGGTCCGCAACTTCACCGCTGACGCCTACGACATCACCGACCCGCGCGGCCACGCCATGTGCGTGCGCATCCTCGATCACGTGCGCGAGATGATGGTCTCCTTCCAGGAGGCCACCGGTCACCTCTACAACCTGGAGGCCACCCCCGCCGAGGGCACGACCTACCGCTTCGCCAAGGAGGACCGCCGTCGTTTCCCGGAGATCCTCCAGGCTGGCACCGAGTCCAACCCCTACTACACCAACTCCTCCCAGCTTCCGGTCGGCTACACCGACGACCCCTTCGAGGCTCAGGAGATGCAGGAGGAGCTGCAGACCAAGTACACCGGCGGCACCGTGCTGCACCTGTACATGAACGAGCGAGTCTCCTCGCCTCAGGTCTGCAAGGAGCTGGTGCGCCGGAGCCTGACTGCCTTCCGTACCCCCTACATCACCATCACGCCGACCTTCTCCATCTGCCCCACTCACGGCTACCTCGCCGGCGAGCACGTCACCTGTGACAAGTGCGCGGAGCTTCACCCTGACGCGGAGCCGGTGGCCTGCGAGGTGTGGACCCGCGTCATGGGTTACTTCCGGCCGGTCCAGTCCTTCAACATCGGTAAGAAGGGCGAGTACGCCGAGCGCACCATGTTCACCGAGCCCGCGGCCGCGGGACATGGGATGGCGACCTCGCGGCTGTCGGCCATCTCGGCCTGAGCTGGTGACCGGCTGGGGCGGGACGGGAGCGTGCCCTCCCGCCCCAGCCGGAACGACGGCGATGCCATGACTGACGCTGCCACCTCACCTGACGCCGCGGGGGCGGCCGGAGCGAGGACGGCCCACGAGCGCCCGGCTGACAGCCTCCAGATCGCTGGGCTCGTGCCCATGTCCACGGTCGACTGGCCTGATCACCTCACCGCGACGGTCTTCACCCAGGGCTGCCCGTGGAACTGCTTCTACTGTCACAACCGTGACCTCATCCCGGTGCGCACCCCGGGAACCGTGGCCTGGTCCCAGGTCCGTGAGCTGCTGGGGCGGCGTCGTGGGCTGCTGGACGGCGTGGTGCTCACTGGTGGTGAGGCTCTGCGCCAGGACGCGCTGGCCGACGCCGCCGCCGAAGTGCGTGAGCTGGGCTTCGCCGTCGGCCTGCACACGGCCGGAGCCTATCCGCGGCGCCTGGCGGATCTGCTTGAGGCCGGCCTCGTGGACTGGGTGGGGTTGGACGTCAAGGCGATGCCGGAGCACTACGAGCAGGTTGTCGGCAGGCCGAACGCGGCCGCCAAGGTGTGGGCGAGCCTGGAGGTACTAGTCGCCGCGGGGGCCGAGTTCGAGGTGCGCACCACGATCGTGCCCGGCGACGTCACGGCTGAGGACGCCTACGCCGTCGCCCGGGACGTGCATGAGCGAGGGGCGCGGGTCTACGCCCTCCAGCAGGCGCGGAGCGAGGGCACGAGCGGTGACTTCGCCGTCACCGCGGCCGGGTGGGACGCGCAGTGCCAGCGCCTGGCTGAGCGCATCGAGGCCCTGGGGTGGGAGAGCTTCACCTACCGCCCGGCCTGAGAGCGGTTTGAAACCGGCGAGGCGGCTACCGGTGGCCGCGGACGTCAGGCGCGCTCGCGGAACACCACGCGGTGCTGGATCCGGTAGCTGGCCAGGTACAGGGCCACGTCCGTCACCGGCTTGGCCAGCACCAGGGGCAGGCCGATCGACGTCGTCGCCCACAGTCCGGCGTAGCTGGCCGCCACCAGGGCCACCGCCAGGGCCACGTAGCGCGCGGCCGTGCGCCCCAGGGCGCCCGTGGCGCGGAAGACGCGGCGGTTCATAAAGAAGTTCGCCGTGCCAGAGATGATCCGGGCCGTCACCACGCTGACCAGCAGGTTCCCGGTCAACAGGTGCACCAGCGCTAGCGCCAGGTAGTCGACGGCGAAGCTGGCCAGGCTCGCCGCCGTGAAGCGCAGCAGCGGGGCGTAGATACGAGCCGAGTTGGCCAGGGGCCGGAAGTGGCTGGAGGTGTTGCCCGGCTCGTACACCGTGGCGATGCCCACCTCCTCCACTCCGGCGCCTCGCTCGTGAGCGCGCAGCAGGGCCGAGAGCTCGTACTCGTACCGGTCGCCGGGCACCTGGAGCATCCAGGCGTATCCACCGGCGGGATAGCCGCGCAGGCCGGTCTGGGTGTCGCGCAGCCGCCAGCCCGTGGCCCCGCGGAAGAGCAGCGCGGTGACGTCGTTGCCGATTCGGCTGCGCAGCGGCACGGGGCCGGTGAACTCGCGTACGCCCAGGGTCATGTGCCCGGTCGCGTGCACGCGTCGGGCCACCGCGGCGATGTCCGACGGCGTGTGCTGGCCGTCGGCATCGGCACAGACCACGTCCGCGGCCGGCCAGTGCTCCATCGCGTAGGCCAGTCCCGTGCGCAGGGCCCGGCCCTTGCCGGCGTTACGCGGGTAGTCCAGGACGACGGCGCCCCGCTCGCGGGCGGCGTCGAAGACCTCGCTGTACTCAGGTCCTGAGCCGTCGTCGACGACGAGCACCTGGCAGCCGCCCAGGTCGCGGCGCAGCGTGCTCACCAGTACTGTAAGCCGATTGTCTGGCTTGTAGGCCGGGATGAGCACGACCAGGCGTGGGCCCCGGCTGCGGTGGGCAGTCGCGCGGCAGGCCGACGGGTCGCGCCACCTGCGGCGGGTGGGGTAGGTGCCGGAGTCCGGCTTCGTCGCCGTGGTCATCTCAGGCCCCCTGCGCGATGTAGAGGATGTCCGAGGTAGCGCGCTCGCCGCCGTTGGAGGGCTGGTTGATGATCGAGCCGTTGAAGTACATGGCGGAGGAGCCGCCGCCGTCGAGATTGTAGGCGCACTGGCAGCCCAGGTCCGTCATGATCTGCGCGAGCTCGGTCATGGTGACGCCGCGTGAGTAGCCCTCGTCTCGCCCGTCGACGACGACGAAGACGTAGTGGTTGTCCTCCAGGTAGCCCAGGGCCGTGCGGGGCTGGTAGCCCTGGATGGAGTGGTTGCCGAAGTTGGTGTCGACCTCGACGTCGTCGATCCCCTCCAGGACCGCGCCGTCCTTGACCAGGGCGGGGCCGAAGGAGCAGGTGATCTCCGACCGCTCTCGCGGCATCACGGCGACCCAGGTGCTCGGCCTGGTCATGGCGATTCAGGGCGTGGCGCCCGTCGCCGCTCCGATCCTGGGCGGGGTGCTGGTGGACGTCATCGGCTGGCGTGGCATCCTCGGCGTCGTCGCCGGCTTCACCGGGATCCTTGTGCTCATGGTGCTGGCCTGGGTTCCCGAGACCCTGCCTGCGGACAAGCGCTCGACTGGAGGGCTCGGTGCGCTGGTCCAGGGAGGGCGGCACCTGGGGCGGGATCATGTCTTCGTCCGGCTCGTCGCGCTCAACGCCCTGGTCTACGCGACCCTCATGGCTTACCTGTCCGCCGCACCCTTCGTGCTCAAGAACGTGCTCGGGATGTCGACGGCGAGCTATACGGCCGTTTTCGCTGCCGGTGGCCTCATGATCTCGGTGGTAGTCAGTACTGCAGCCACTCAGGTGCGTCGGTTCTCGCCCGCTCGGCAGGTGCGGGTGGGTCTGGTGGCCCAGCTGGTTATCGACGCCATCTTCTGCCTGGTCTGCGTGACGATGTTGCGGCAGGAGGTCTCGTCGACTGCGTTGCTGGTGGGCGTCGTCGCCCTCTTCCTGGCGCACGTGGCCTGCCTGGGCATGAGCATTGGCAACCTGCCGGCGCTCGCGCTCGACCGTACCGGCCGCTGAGCGGGGACGGGCTCGGCGCTGCTGGGCTTCTTCCAGTTCGCCGCTGGTGGCTTGGCGAGTCCGCTTGTTGGTCTGACGGGGGAGGCCAGCGGCGTCGCCTTCGGTATCACGCTCCTGGTGATCGTCGTTATCGCGAACGTCCTGGCGCTGGCTGGCCTGCGGGCCCGCGGGGACAAGGAGCGGGCGCAGGCTGAGCAGGAGGCGAAGCGCCGTAGTCGGCTCGGGTGTGACCGGCTCGGCTGAGGATGGGGCGCTGGCGGGCCTGAGCTGCCTGAGGCTGGGGTGCTGGCGGGCCTGAGCTGCCTGAGGCTGGGGTGCTGGCGGGCCTGAGCTGTGTGAAGGCTGCGGTTGGCTTGAGGTGCTGAGCTGCTTGAAGGTGGCGGTTCGCCTAAAGCGACGGGCTTTCGCCGATTGGAACGTGCCTTGCTCATTGGGGCGTGCCTCCCGGACGTGGGGAGGCACGCCCCAATTGGCTATGGCGCTGGCTTGTTGTGGAAGCACGTCCCAATGAGTGTTCGCTTGTGCCTGGAGCGCCTGGTATGTGAGTGCAATCACCTAACTGTCGTGAACGAAGCGGGAATGCCGCAAGGCGAATCAAAGTTGAGCCATACAGACTCAAGAATCGGGTCGGCAAGGTTGACAAGCCTCGACTCAACCACGATCCTGAGTGCATACCGCTCAACGTCATCAACCCGCTCCACCGCGGAGCAGCAAGGAGCCAGACATGGCACGCGCCGTCGGCATTGACCTCGGAACCACCAACTCTGCTATCGCCGTCCTCGAGGGTGGCGAGCCCACCATCATCGCTAACGCTGAGGGTGGCCGTACCACTCCCTCGGTCGTGGCCTTCTCCAAGTCCGGCGAGGTCCTCGTTGGTGAGGTCGCCAAGCGCCAGGCGGTCACCAACGTTGACCGCACCATCTCCTCGGTCAAGCGCCACATGGGTACTGACTGGACCGTCGAGATCGACGACAAGAAGTACACCGCCCAGGAGATCAGCGCCCGCATCCTGGCCAAGCTCAAGGCCGACGCCGAGGCCTACCTGGGTGAGCCCGTCACCAACGCCGTCATCACCGTCCCGGCCTACTTCAACGACGCCGAGCGCCAGGCCACCAAGGAGGCCGGCACCATCGCGGGCCTGACCGTGGACCGCATCGTCAACGAGCCCACTGCTGCTGCTCTGGCCTACGGCCTGGACAAGGGCAAGGAGGATGAGCTCATCCTCGTCTTCGACCTGGGTGGCGGTACCTTCGACGTCTCCCTGCTGGAGGTCGGCAAGGACGAGGACGGCTTCTCCACCATTCAGGTGCGTGCCACCAACGGTGACAACCGCCTGGGCGGTGACGACTGGGACGCGCGCATCGTCGACTGGCTGGTCAAGCAGGTCAAGGACTCCTCCGGTGTGGACCTGTCCAAGGACAAGATCGCCATGCAGCGCCTCAAGGACGCTGCTGAGCAGGCCAAGAAGGAGCTGTCCAGCGCGACCAGCACCAATATCAACCTGCAGTACCTGTCCATGAGCGAGTCCGGCCCCATCCACCTCGACGAGCGCCTGACTCGTTCCCACTTCGAGGAGATGACCGCTGACCTGCTCGAGCGCACCAAGGTGCCTTTCCACAACGTCATCAAGGACGCCGGCGTGAGCCTGGCCGACATCGACCACGTGGTGCTCGTGGGTGGCTCGACCCGTATGCCCGCCGTCTCCGACGTCGTGCGCGAGCTGACCGGTGGCAAGGAGCCCAACAAGGGCGTCAACCCTGACGAGGTCGTGGCCCTGGGCGCGAGCCTGCAGGCCGGTGTCATCCAGGGTGACCGCAAGGACGTCCTCCTCATCGACGTCACCCCCCTCAGCCTCGGCATCGAGACCAAGGGTGGCGTGATGACCAAGCTCATCGAGCGCAACACGGCTATCCCGACCAAGCGCAGCGAGGTCTTCTCTACCGCCGAGGACAACCAGCCCTCCGTGCTCATCCAGGTCTACCAGGGTGAGCGTGAGTTCGCCCGTGACAACAAGCCGCTGGGCACCTTCGAGCTCACCGGCATCGCCCCGGCCCCCCGTGGCGTGCCGCAGATCGAGGTCTCCTTCGACATCGACGCCAACGGCATCGTCCACGTCTCCGCCAAGGACCGCGGTACCGGCAAGGAGCAGTCGATGACCATCTCCGGCGGCTCCGCGCTGCCCAAGGAGGACATCGACCGCATGGTCAAGGAGGCCGAGGCTCACGCGGAGGAGGACAAGAAGCGTCGCGAGGACGCAGAGACCCGCAACTCCGCCGAGCAGCAGGCCTACTCCATCGACAAGCTCCTCAAGGACAACAAGGACAAGCTGCCGCAGGACGTGGCCAGCGAGGTCCAGGGGGCGGTCGACGAGCTGAAGAAGGCCCTGGAGGGTGAGGACATCGAGCCCGTCAAGGCTGCTCAGGAGAAGCTGAACTCGGTCGCCCAGAAGATCGGTGAGGCCCTCTACGCCTCCGAGCAGGCCCAGGCTGCTGCGGCTGCCTCGGCTCCTGCCGGCGAGGGCTCGACCTCGACCTCCCAGGACGAGGACATCGTGGACGCCGAGATCGTTGACGACGAGGACGACAAGTGAGCGAGCAGACCCCGACGCCCGACGGCGAGCAGGGCATCGACCCTGAGCTGGCCGAGGCCGTGGAGTCCGCCTTCGAGGGAGTAGACCCCGAGGCTGACCAGGCCGACGCCGAGCAGCCGGCGGAGGAGCCGCTGAGCGAGCTTGACCAGGCCAAGGCGGAGGCTGCCAAGGCGGCCGACGACCTCGCCCGGGCGCGCGCTGACCTGTACAACCTCCAGCAGGAGTACCAGGGCTTTGTGCGCCGCTCCCGCGAGGGGGCCGCGGGCCACCGCGAGACCGGCCAGGCCAGCGTCGTCGAGGCGCTGATCCCGGTCCTGGACGAGATCGAGCTGGCTCGCCAGCACGGCGATCTCACCGGCACCTTCGCCACCACGGCAGGCAAGCTGGAGTCGATCCTCGGGGACAAGTTCGGTCTGGTTCGCTTCGGCGAGAAGGGTGAGGCCTTCGACCCCATGCTTCACGAGGCCCTCATGGCCGTGGAGTCCACTGAGGTCACCGAGCCCACGATCGAGCTCGTCCTCCAGCCCGGCTACCGTCTGGGCGAGCGCGTGGTCCGCGCCGCCCGCGTCCAGGTCGCCAACCCGGCCTGAGACGTTGGCTTCATGACGACGGCGGAGGCGTCCTGCGAGCGCACGGTCGCCTCCGCCGTCGGACACCACCGGCCCGCCGGGGCTCCAGCCGCGGCGGGGTACCCACCACACAACGAGAGAACACAGACGATTACCACCTACAGGAGGCGGTGAACCATGGCCAGCCAGGACTGGATGAGCAAGGACTTCTACGCGGTCCTCGGCGTCGCCAAGGACGCCGACGCCGCCACCATCAAGAAGGCCTACCGCACGCTCGCTAAGAAGTACCACCCGGACCGCAACCCGGATGACGCGGCGGCGGCCGAGAAATTCAAGGAGATCGGCGAGGCCTACGCGGTCCTGTCTGATGAGAAGGATCGCCAGCAGTACGACGCCATCCGCGCCATGGCCGGTGGCGGGCCGCGCTTCACTTCCGGCGGCGCCGGTGGCGGGGCCGGGTTTGAGGACATCTTCTCCTCCATGTTCGGGGGCGGGGGCGGCAATGTCCGCTTCTCGACCTCAGGAGGCGGTGCCTCGCAGGCGGACTATGAGGACATCCTGCGGATGTTCGGCGGTGCCCAGGGCGGGGCCTTCGGGGGCGGACGCTCGCGCGGGCCCTTCGGCTTCGGAGGCTTCCAGTCTCAGCCTGAGCCCGCCAAGGGGCCTGACGTGCTGACCAACGCCACCCTCAGCTTCCGCCAGGCGGTGGCTGGGGACGAGGTGGAGTTGCGCGCCGACGGCAAGACGATGCGCGTGCGCATCCCGGCCGGCGTCCACCACGGCCAGAAGATCCGCCTGCGTGGCAAGGGCCGTCCCGGGATGAATGGCGGCCCGAACGGGGACATGGTGGTGACCGTGAGCGTGGAGAGCCACCCGGTCTACTCCATCGACGGCGCGAACCTGCGCATGGACCTGCCGGTCACGCTCAAGGAGGCGGCGCTGGGAGCCACGGTCGAGGTGCCGTTGCTGGACGGGGGAAGCAGCAAGGTCAAGATCAAGGGCGGCACGCAGTCGGGCACCGTGCTGCGTCTGCGCGGCAAGGGCATCAAGACCGCCAAGACCACCGGCGACCTTCTGGTCACGGTCGAGGTCGCGGTGCCTCGCAAGCTCTCTAAGGACGCCAAGGCCGCTCTGGAGTCCTTCGACGCGGCGATGGGGGACACCGACCCCCGTCAGACGCTGCGTGAGGAGGCCGGCAAGTGAGCCGCCGCCGGACGGGTCAGGGCCTGGCGTTCCTGGCCGAGGACGCCGCCGAGAGGGCGGTCTACGTCATCTCGGTGGCGGCTGACCTGGCCGGCATGCACCCCCAGACCCTGCGTCAGTACGACCGCCTGGGCCTGGTCTCCCCGGCCCGCACCTCGGGCCGGGGACGGCGCTACTCCTATCGGGACGTCGAGCGTCTGCGCCGCGTCCAGGCGCTGAGCCAGGAGGGCGTCAACCTGGAGGGGATCCGCCGGATCCTGGAGCTGGAGCGCCAGGTCGAGCGCCTGGAGCACGACAACCGCCTGCTGCGTGCGCGCCAGGCTGCTGTTGAGCGCGTCTTCGCCGCGGCGGCCGACGGCGAGGTGCAGGTCCTTCCCTCCCGTTACGGGCGCAGCCGCCGGGCTGGCTCTCCGCGTCCCGCCAGGGAACAGGCCCTCATCCGCATCGAACCCGAGGACTTCTATGGCTAGCAGCCCCTATCTCGACGACGACGGCCAGCCTCGCTACGGTCAGCGGGTCAGCCCTGAGGAGCTGGAGCAGATCCGGCGCGAGCAGGGGCTCGACTCTCCTGTGCAGGCCGCGGGCCTGCGCGGCGAGGAGGAGACGGAACCCGCCGCGCCTTCCTCAATGCGGCCAGGGTGGGGTGAGGACTCCAACCCCTACAGCTACACCGGGCAGCGGCCGGGTGGACCTGGCGAGTCCTGGGCGCAGGTGCCATCCGTGCAGCCTCCGGCTGGTGGCTGGTCCTGGCAGCAGGATGGGGCTCGCCAGCCGCGCCGGCGCCGCTGGGGGATGCTCGTGACCGGCCTGGTCATGCTCATCGTCCTCCCGATTGCGCTGGGGGTGGGGGCCGTGCTGACAGTGGTCAACGGGTCCTTGTCCACCGGTTCCGTGCTCACGGACTCCGGCGAGGTCTATCTCGACCAGGGCCAGGCGGTGGGCCTGTACAGCTCGGATGCCTCGGTCTCCACGGAGCAGTGCTCCGTCACGGCCCCCTCCGGTGAGGCGGTGGAGGTGACGGCCATCGGCCAGGACCTGCCCTACGCCACTCTTACCGCGCCCGAGTCAGGCGCCTACACGGTCTCCTGCCCGAGCGGGACCCAGGGGATCGTCGTCGGCCCGGCGCTCAACACCGACCGGATCGTGCCGGCCGGGGTCATGCTGCTGGGCGCAGGAGCCTGCGGCGTCATCGGGCTGGGCCTGACGATCGCCGACCTGGTGCGCCTGAGCCGACGCCGGTAGAGGCAGGCTCGGCCAGCCAAATGGCCGGTCATGCAAGCAGGAACGCAGCGGGCCGCGGCACCTTGAGTGCCGCGGCCCGTCCTCGTCGGCCCTGATCAGCCCAGCTGCTCGCGCGCGAAGGTGTGGATGAGGGCGTTGACCCAGGCGCGCTGGGCGTTAGTTGAGGCCCGGCCGTGCCCACCTTCGGAGTTCTCGAAGTAGGTGACGTCCTGCCCCATGGCGAGCATCCGATAGGCCATGGTGCGTGCGTGCGCCGGGTGGACGCGGTCGTCGCGCGTGGAGGTGACGAACAGGACCGGCGGGTAGTCCACGCCCTGGCGCAGCAGGTGGAAGGGTGAGAAGGTGCGGATGAACTCCCACTGGGCGGGGTCGTCCGGGTCCCCGTACTCGGCCTCCCACGAGGCCCCTGCCAGCAGGTGGGTGTAGCGCTGCATGTCCAGCAGCGGTACCTCGCAGACCACTGCTCCCACGAGCTCGGGGTACTGGGTGAGCATGTTGCCCACGAGCAGCCCTCCGTTGGAGCCGCCGTGAACGGCTAGACGGCCGGGAGTCGTCACCCCACGCTCAACGAGGGCCCGGGCCACGGCAGCAAAGTCCTCGTAGACCCGGTGCCGGTCCTCCTTGAGGGTGGCGCGGTGCCAGGCCGGTCCGTACTCCCCGCCGCCACGGATATTGGCGATGACGTAGGTGCCGCCCTGCTCCAGCCAGGCCTTGCCGGTCACGGCCAGGTAGCCCACGCCCATCGGGATCTCGAAGCCGCCGTAGCCGTAGAGGATCGTGGGGGCCGGACCGTCTGCGGGCCTGCCGATCTGGAAGTAGGGCACGCGCGTGCCGTCCTCGGAGACCGCCACGTGCTGGGTGGCCACGACGCCGGAGGAGTCGTAGCGGTGTGGTGCCTGCCGCAGGACCTCGGCTGAGTCCAGGCGGCCGTCCGGGGTCAGCCTTCCCAGGGCCAGGGTGGTTGGCTGAGTGAAGGAGGAGACCGTCATCCACAGCTCGTCGGAGTCCAGGGAGTCGACGGCGCCTGCTGACACCTCCACCAGGGTGCGTCCCGGACGCAGCAGGGTCGGGTCTGGCGTGTTGGCGCCTGATCCGCCTGGGATCGAGGCCGACGGCGCAGCCAGGGCGGCAAGGTCCAGGGCCTGTTGGGTCCAGCCCTCCTGGCTCGTCTCCTCGCCCGCGCCCGACGCCGGGGGAGTGAGGACCTGGAGGGTGGCGACGACGTCGTCGAGCAGGGAGAGGACCAGGTGGTGGGAGGTGACGGTCCACCCCTGCAGGAAGGTTGAGCTGGTCGGGGTGAACAGTGCGGTCAGCTGGCGCTCGCCGTCGAGCCAGGCGGCCAGGGGCGCCGCGAGCAGACTGCCGGTGGGGTAGGTCTGGGCGCCCAGGGTCCATGGTTCGCGCAGGTGGATGAGCAGGTAGTCCCAGGCGGCGGAGACCTCAGCCGACTCGGGGACCTCGATGAGGTGGGTGCCCTCTGCGCTGACGGTGGCGGTGGCCGCCAGCAGCTCAGCCGAGCGCTCAGCGGCCAGAGCGGTGGCGTCGTCGTCCACCAGCCAGGTGCGCGAGGTGTAGAAGCTCATCTGCTCGCTCAGCCACGTGCGGCCTCGGCGGTCACGCCAGGCGCTGACCGCCATGGACTCGTGCGGTGCGGTCAGGAGGATCTCGGCCTCGGCCAGGTCCTGGCCCCGGCGGGCGCGGCGCACCTGGCGGGGGTAGCCGGAGCTGGAGAGGCTGTCTGGCCCCCAGTCGGTGGTCACGAGCACGCTGTGGCCGGCGTCGTCCGCCCAGGTCATGGAGCCCTTGGACGGGGACCGGTAGAAGCCGCCGTCGGCCGGGTCGATGAAGGTCAAGGTGTCCAGGTCAAGCTCGCGCGTGACGTCCGTGTCCGAGCCGCCGTCGGACAGGTCAATGAGTGCGCGGCGGCCAGCCAGGGGGCCGGTGCGCAGGACGCTGGCGCCGTGCCACACCCAGGTCACGCCCTCGGCCTGCCCCAGGGCGTCCAGGTCCAGCAAGACCTCCCACTGGGTGGTGCCGCCCGCCTGCGGGGCGCCGGCACGGTAGGACTCCCAGGTGGTCCGGCGCCACAGGCCGCGCGGGTGCTCGGCGTCTGTCCAGAAGTTGTAGAGCTTGCCGGCGGCCAGGGCCACGCCGGGGATCTTGTCTGCGGAGTCGAGGATCTCCTCGATGTCGGCGCGCAGCTGCTCAAAGCCGGGGGCGTCCTCGTAGGTGGCGCGGGTGGCCTCGTTGCGCTCGCGCACCCACTCCAGGGCCTGCTCACCCTCGACCTCGTCCAGCCAGGCAGGGGTCTCAGGCAGGGGCGGGAGGGCTGCGGCGGGATCGGCCTGTGAGGAGGGGTGTGCCTGGGCTGGCTGGCGCGGCGTCGTCGTCATAAGGGAAGTTCATCACGGGGGCGTGCCCTCCCGCACCCCTGAGTGTGCACGTACGTGCATCAGTGTGCAGCGGCCGGGTGCACACCCATGGATGCACCTGCACACTCGCGCTCGATGGGGGTGTGGCGTCCTTCATGCGAGAAATGATTGAAGATGAAACATCTGCAAGCTAAGATTTAATCATCAACCACATCGAGGTTGCACTGACCTCGATCCCATCATCTCGACAGGAGCACTCATGACCACCTACGTCATCGACGCTGACCACTCCACCCTCGGCTTCACCATCCGCCACGCCGGCATCGGCAAGACTCGCGGCCAGTTTGACGAGTTCAACGGCACCATCGAGGTCGCCGACGACTCCACCCCCACCGGCTCCACCGCCTCCGCGACCATCAAGGCGGCCTCGGTCAACACCCGCAACAACGACCGTGACAACCACCTGCGCTCGGCCGACTTCTTCGACGTCGAGACCTACCCCGAGTGGACCTTCGCGACCACGGGCGTGTCCGGCTCCAAGGAGTCCTTCACCCTCACCGGTGACCTCACCATCCACGGCGTGACGAAGTCCGTGGACCTGGAGGTCGAGTTCCTGGGCGCCGCCACGGACCCCTTCGGTAACGACCGTGCTGCCTTCGAGGCCTCGACGGTTATCTCCCGCAAGGACTTCGGGCTGACCTGGAACGCTGCGCTGGAGGCCGGCGGCGTCCTCGTGGGTGACAAGGTCACGATCACCCTGGAGATCGAGGCGATCAAGCAGGCCTGAGCCCGCTGGTGGCACCGGCGTCAGGATCGCTCGCTCATCTGCCGGATGGCCGCCACGATCTGCTCGGGCGCGTCCAGCATCATGAGGTGGCGCGAGTGCGGCACCTGCCGGAGCTCGACGGCGGCAAAGGCCTCGCCTAGCGCCTCCTCCTGCGCCCTGCTCGCGTAGGGCGGAGCCTGGAGGACGACGGCGCAGGCGGCGGCCGGAGCGTCCTGGCGCCGGCGCAGCTGGTCCAGGGCAGCGGCCTGCTGGCCGTAGGACAGCCACTCGGCCGCACCGGCGGCCAGTGCGGCCTGCGAGTCCCAGGTGCGTTCCCACTCGCGACGTCCCGTCTCCTGCGGGCGGTGGGTCTGGGAACGCAACCCGGCGCGAAATCCCATCTGAGCCAACTCGCGCACCGGCCGCAGCGCCAGGCTGTGGCGGGCCGCCTGCCACAAGGGGCCCGCCAGCCGGGGCCGGCGGGCGGAGGACACCAGGAGCGAGGGGTCCACCAGGACGACGCCGCGGACAAGGTCCGGACGCAGCCGCGCCAGGGCCTCGGCCTGGAAGGCTGCCATCGAGTGGGCCGCGACCGTGACCGGTCCTGTGCCCAGGCGGTCGAGGACCCTGGCCAGCACCCGCACCTCGCCCGGCAGTGTGGGCAGGCGGCGTCGGGTGGTGCCGCGGTAGCCGGGGCGGTCCACGGTGATGATCTCGCCCTGCCTCAGCCTCTCCCAGACTTCCCGCCAGCCTCCGGAGACCAGGCCTGCGCCGTTGAGCAGGAGCACGGGGGAAGGAGCGGGGTGCGCTGCCACCGCGGGGGCGGTGGGCTCACCAGTCCCTGCGGCGCCCGTGGCCTGGGCGGCACCGTGAGGAGGCTGAGAAGGCCGCCACCGGATGACGTGTTCGTCAGTCTTCCAGCTCTGCCAGCTATCGCTCATGCGCCCCATCATCCAGCCGCCAGGCCAGCCACGCCACCCACGCCGAGCAGATGAGGACCTGGATCGCCTGGGCCGCGCCCTGGGTACCCGGGGAAACCCAAGGGGCGACGGCGCTGACGAGCATGAGCAGGCCGGAGACGGTGCCGGCCACGGTCACCACCAGCGCGGCGCGCGACCAGCCGCCGCGGCCCAGGAGGGCGGCCAGTACCAGGATGAAGCTGGCTACGAAGGCCAGGCCCACGGTCGATGACGTCACCGCGTGCAGGTCCCGGACCAGGCTTGGCGTCGCCTTGCAGACGGCGTCATGGCTCTCTGCGCAGGGCAGGGCGACCACGCAGTCCAGTGCCGTGGCGGCTGCGACCACGGCCAGGGCTGCTGCCAGGCGAGGAGCCCAGGGCCCAAGCCACGGACGCCAGGCGCGCCTGCCGATCCAGGCGATGACGGCGAAGAGCAGCGCAGAGATGAGGTCGCCGGTGCGGAAGAACCAGAAGTAGGGCTGGTCGGAGGCTGCGAGCTCAGACAGGTACCCCGTCAGGATCCGGGGATTGCCGTTGATCGGCCAGGCCAGCCAGGTGTTGTAGGTCAGGAGCACGCTGATGGCCAGCGCCGGAGCGAGAGCCCGCAACCGGGAGTGGGGTTGCGGACGGGCGCTGCCGGGTGCGGGCGTGGCCGTCCCAGCGGGCGAGGCCCCCTGCGGGGGCTCGGTGCGACGTCGTGCGCTCACTTGCCGGGCCTGACCAGAGGGAAGGTGATGGTCTCCCGGATCGAGGCGCCGGTGAGCATCATGACGAGGCGGTCCAGGCCCACCCCCAGGCCGCCGGTGGGAGGCATGCCCTGCTCCAGGGCCTGGAGGAAGGCCTCGTCCAGTTCCATCGCCTCCGGGTCGCCGCCCGCGGCGGCTAGGGACTGGGCCGTGAGCCGCTCGCGCTGGAGGACCGGGTCCACCAGCTCGGAGTAGGCAGTGCCGACCTCGGAACCAAAGATGATGAGGTCCCAGCGCTCCGCCAGCAGGGGCAGGCTGCGGTGCGGGCGCGTGAGCGGCGAGGTCTCGGCCGGGAAGTCGGTGAAGAAGGTGGGCTGCGCCGTCGTGCCCTCGGCCAGGTGCTCGTACAGGTGCTGGACCAGCGTGCCCCAGCCCCAGGCCGGGTCGTAGGCCAGGTTGAGGCGGTCCGCGAAAGCCTGGAGGGTGCCCAGGCTCGTGCTGGCGTCCACCGGCTCACCCAGGTGCTCGGCCACGGCGTCGCACACGCTTACCGTGCGCCAGGGAGCAGCCAGGTCCACCTCATGGACGACCCCGCCCACGGTGCCACGGATGACTGTGGTCCCCAGGGCCGCCTTCGCGGCGTGTACGGCCAGGTCCTGGACGACCTCCTTCATCACGGTGTAGTCCGCGTAGGACTGGTAGGCCTCCAGCATGGTGAACTCGGGGTTGTGCGTCGCGTCCGCCCCCTCGTTGCGGAAGGACCGGCCGATCTCGAAGACGCGGTCAGCCCCGGCCACCATGAGGCGCTTGAGGTAGAGCTCCGGGGCGATGCGCAGGTAGAGGTCGAGGTCGTAGGCGTTGATATGGGTGCGGAAGGGCCGCGCGTTCGCCCCACCGTGGACCGGGTGGAGCATCGGGGTCTCGACCTCCAGGTAGCCGCGCTGCAGCAGCGTGGAGCGCACGGCCTGGATGGCGTGGGAGCGGGCCACGAGCATCCGGCGGTCACGGGATGAGATGATCAGGGCCAGGTGACGCTGACGCACGCGCATCTCCGGGTCCTGCAGACCGCGGTGCTTGTTCGGCAGCGGGCGCAGGGCCTTGGAGGTCATGGTCCAGGAGGAGGCCACGAGGCTGGGGGTCCCGTTGCGCGAGGCCCCGGGCGCGCCCGTGACTGCCACCTGGTCACCGATGCGCACCAGGCGGCGGAAGGAGGCCAGGCACTCCTGCCCAGCGCCACCGGCGTCCAAGAGCACCTGGAGGTCGCCGCTCCAGTCACGTAGCGAGGCGAAGATGACGCCGCCGTGGTCGCGCAGGGACATCACTCGCCCGGCCACCGTCACGGGAGAGATGGCACCGGTGCCTGCTGCGGCGTCGTCGGAGCCGGAGCCGGA
>NZ_DS999574.1:65112-75740 GCF_000159035.1 Actinomyces urogenitalis DSM 15434 | reverse complement strand
CGGCCAGCATCCGCTCGCGCGACGCCAGCCGCTCGCGCACCTCAGTGGGCACGCGAGCCGGGCGCTTGCGCTCGACGGCCCCGGCGGTGACGGCGAGCAGGCGCTCGGAGTCCTCAGCGCTGCGCATGGGCTGCGGGCCCGTGTCCCCGCCCAGGCGCGCCGGGAGGTTGACGAATCCCTCGGCCACGCCCATGGCCAGGGACGTGCGGGGCATGTCTGCGGCGTCGGCGTAGCAGATCAGACGCGGGAACCACTCCGGGTTGTACTTCTGGTTGGAGCGGTAGAGCGACTCCAGCTGCCACCACCGCGAGGCGAAGAGCAGGATCTTGTGCCACAGGCTCAGCAGGGCGCTGGCGCCGATCTTCTCGCCCTGCTCGAAGGCGGAGCGGAAGACGACGAAGTTGAGCGAGACCTGGTTGATGGACAGGTCCGAGCCGGCGGCCATGAGCGAGGAGACCATGAGCTCGGTGACGCCGTTGTCCGCTCGGGGGTGGCGGCGCATGACGTCCAGGCTCAGTCCGTCGGCGCCCCAAGGCACGAAGGAGAGCAGGGCGGCGACCTCGCCGCGCTCGTCGCCGGCGGGGAAGAGGGCCTCGACCATGACGCACTGGCCGTCTGAGGGGTCGCCCAGGCGTGACAGGGCCATGGAGAAGCCGCGCTCCTCCCCGCCGCCCAGCCACTGGTCGGCCAGGAAGGTCAGGTGGGCCAGCTCCTCGGCCGGGATCTGGCGGTGACGGCGGATACGGACGGTGTAGCCCAGATCGGTCACGTGCCGCACCGCGCGGCGCACCTCAGGAAGCTCGGCCAGTCGGAAGCGGGAAGGACGCAGGACCGCCTCGTCGCCGATGCGCACGGCTTTCAGACCCGCCTGGACGTAGGCGCGCGCGCCGGCCTCCGAGGCGCCGATGACGGCTGGGGCAAGGCCGTAGTCGGAGGCGTGAGTGAGGAAGGCGCGGGCCGCCGTCGGCCACACCGAGGGGTCACCGAGGGGGTCTCCCGAGGCCAGTGCCACGCCCATGGTGGAGCGGTAGACCACGCCGCCGTGCTCGGTGAGGATCGCGGACTTGTCCCGGCGGGTGGCGAAGTAGCCCAGGGAGTCAGTCGGGTTGTCCGCCAGGAGAGCGCGGATGCGCAGCTCTTCCTCGGTGTCGATCTGCGCGGCCTTGTGCCGGGCCTGCATGATGAGCCACAGGGACGCCAGCGCGCACAGGGCCCAGCCCAGGCCCATGGCGCTGAAGAGCCAGTCCGGCTCGTGGCGTCCGGCGAGCAGGTCGAAGACCTGGTGCAGGCCCACACCTCGCATCATGAACAGGACATTGATGCCGATGACGGCGACGGCGGTGGCGCCCAGGACGAAGACGCTCAGGGCCCGCTTGTAGTCACCGGGCTGGGAGCGCACGGTGTAGTAGCCGCGGTGGCGCAGCAGTGCGGCCAGAATGATGAGGAGAATGATGACGTTGGCCGTCATCGCGCATACGAGCCACGCGGGCAGCGTCTCGGGGGTGGCTTGCGCGGGGCTCGGGGCATCCGAGACGGAGTTGGGGACGAATAGCGCGACGCCGAGGATCAGCGAGTAGAGGACAAGCAGGCCTGCGGCGATGAGCGTGGTGGCGACCCAGGCCAGGCGCTTGCGCCTGCCCAGGCCTGCGGCGAGCAGGATCGTGACGATCGCGGAGAACCAGTCGATGATCGGCAGCGGGATGAGCCAGGTGAAGACCAGGTCCAGGGAGCGGTCCACCCAGGAGATGGAGCCGAAGACCGTCTCGATGATCACCAGGACAGCCGCGATGTACAGGCCAGTGGGCAGCAGCCTGCAGGCCAGTGGTGGCTTGTGGCGGGCAGAACGCATGTCTTCCTTCTCTGGTTCGGATGTCGGCTGCCGTGGGAGGTGGAGGTCGACGCGGTGCGCCGATGGGTGGCGGCGCGTCATGGCAAGCAGGCTATCGGTCATGGGCTCACGCGTCCTCGTGCCGGGGGAGGACCTTGGTGGCGGTGGGGCTCTCCGCCTGAAGGAGGAGCGTGGGAGGCATAGTGGAGGAGGAACGGGGCTCGGCGGAGACTGTGCCTGGCCAATTCAGTCCTCGTACTCCTCCTTCTTCCTCGGTCTGTACTTCTTCCCCGGGCTGCCGCTTTTCCCTGGCCTGCCGCCGGCGCTGTCCCCTGACCACCCCATGCGCGACGGACCGCGTGTTCCTGGTCTGACCGCCGGTGTGCTGTCCTGTTCCTCCGCGACCGACCACCCCATGCGCGACGGACCGCGTGTTCCTCGAGCGACCACGGTATTCGCGCGAATGCGGTGGTCGGCGGAGGTTTTTGTGGTCTGTCGCGCATGGGGTGGTCGGTGGGGGAATGTGTGGTCGGTCGTTGGGTGGTCGGTGGGGGAATGTGTGGTCGGTCGTTGGGTGGTCGGTCGCGCATGGGGTGGTCGGTGGGCGCATAGGTGGTCGATCGGGGAAGCGAAGGCGGCCCGAAGAGCGGCGGCCGCGTCCAGAGTCGTTGCTCGGGCTCCACAGGCTGGCCCCGTGACACCCCTGGAAGCTCCCGTCCACAGGCGCCAAGCGGCGCGAGCTCCTCTGCCTCCATCCTTGGACCATGGTGGATGCGCCGATCGAGATCACGCTGACCCGGGACCTGCTAGATCGCGGGCTGAGTCGTTACGCCCTGGCACGCGCGACCCGCGAGGACAGTGCCGATCTGATCCGACTGTGCCCGGGGGCGTACGTGCGCGCAGCGGACTTCCGCGAGCTTCATGCCAGTCAGCGGCACCTTGTGCGTGTCTGTGCGTTGAACCTGGTTGACCGCGTCCGCCCGGGGGCGGTGCTCGCGCGGGAGTCGGCGGCCGTCATCCATGGCATCCCGCTCATTGGAGCGCTGCCCGAGCAGGTGCAGCTGGTTCGTGTGGGCCGAGCCGGCGGCCGGCGCACGACGGCGACACGCACCCTTCCCGGCCCGGCTGACTATGAGGTGGTTGAGACCGAAGGTATATCGATATCCAGCGTCGCCCAGACCCTCGTCGACCTGGGCAGACGCCGGTCTCTCGCCTCGAACCTGGCCAGCCTGGACCATGTGCTCAGACAGGGGTGGGTGACGAAGGAGTCCCTCATGGAGCTCGTCGACCGCCATCCTGGAACGAGGGGCAATGCGTCGATGCGGAGATGGATTGAGCTCGCGGACCCGCAGTCAGAGTCTCCGGGTGAGAGCCTGAGCCGAGCGGTGATGATCGAGAACCATCTGCCGATGCCCAAGCTTCAGCGCAAGGTGCTCGATGCGCGGGGCACGTTCCTAGGGCGGGTCGATTTCATCTGGCCTGAGCTCGGCGTCATCGGTGAGTTTGACGGGAAGGTGAAGTACGGGCGGGAGTTGACGAGCGGGAGGATCGAGGATGTCATCGAGCGTGAGCGGCGGCGAGAGATCGCGATCGAGCAGGCGACCGGCATGCGCCTGGTGCGGTGGATGTGGAGTGACGTGTGGGGCAGTCAGCGCATGGTGCAGATGCTCGCGGATGCTGGAGTGTGCGCCACGCACTGAATGCTCGCAAGCGCTGTGCACTGCGGTGGAGCAGCGAGGTGGTGCCGGACGGTGGTCGTGCCGGAGTGGGCGGGCCTCTTGCTGTCCGACGGCGCGAGTCACGACCGACCATCCAGTGCGCGACGGACCGCGTGTTCCTCGTCCGACCGTCGGCGTGTGGCCTCCTTCTGTCCTGACGGACCACATAGCCCTCGTTGGACCACCTATTCCTCGATCGACCGTCGGTGTGCTGTCCTTGTGCTCCGCGACCGACCATCCAGCGCGCGACGGACTACTTCTTCCTCCAGCGACCACGGTATTCGCGCGAATGCGGTGGTCGGCGGAGGTTTTTGTGGTCGGTCGCGCATGGGGTGGTCGGTGGGGAATGCGTGATCGATCGTTGGGCGGTCGGTCGTGCATGAGGTGGTCGGCGGGCACACACGTGGTCGGTGGCGTGCAGGCAGTTAGTGAGGTGGCGGCCGGCTGGGCCAGAGTCGGCCTTCATGGCGCAGACAGGATCGGGGTGTCGGCTGCCGGCTGGGGTGTGGCCGGGGTGTCGGCTACTGCTGGGGTACGCGCACCTGGCAATGGCAACCTGCCGTGGCGCCGGCGGCCAGTTCCTGCCTCGGCGCATGCTCCGGCGCCGGCGCACGCTCTGGCCCTGGCACGCTCCGCCGAACCAGCACCTGTCTGGGGCGTCACGCGCATTCGGGGAAGGAAAATGAAGTTGAGTGGAATAGACTCAACCTTGCTTCGGTTGGACTGATCGGAGACCCACGGGACCCCCGCCCGGGACCAGGCCTGGACCTCACCGCCACCGGCCGACGGCGTCGCGCAGTTCGCGCCGCACGTCACCGGAGTGCGGACCCCAGGCCCGGCTCCCTGGCCAGGACCCGCGAGCCTGATCAACGTCAAGGAGGTCCGAATATGGACACGAACTACACCACCCGATCGCAGGAGGCCATCAGCGGCGCCATGCAGGCCGCTGCGGCTGCCGGCAACCCGCAGGTCGACACTGCGCACCTGCTCAACGAGCTCCTCGGGCAGGAGGACGGCGTGGCCCTCGGCCTGCTCGCCGCCGTCGGCCCTGACTCCTCGCAGGCAGCCACCACCCGCACCGCCGTGGGCCAGGAGGTCCGCCGCGTGCTGACCCAGCTACCCGCGTCGTCCGGTTCCTCGGTCAGCCAGCCCCAGCCCTCGCGCGCCCTGCTCGCTGCGTTGGAGGCTGCCTCCACGGAGGCCAAGAACCTTAACGACGACTACATCTCGACCGAGCACCTGCTCATTGGCCTGGCCTCGGGCAGCCCCTCCAACGATCCGGTCGCCCGCATCCTCGCCGAGGCTGGCGCCACCGCGGTCGCCCTGCGTGACGCCCTGCCCAAGGTCCGCGGCAACGCCCGCGTGACCTCGCCCAACCCCGAGGGCACCTACAAGACGCTGGAGAAGTACGGCACGGACCTGACCGAGGCCGCCCGCGAGGGCAAGCTCGATCCGGTCATTGGCCGCGATTCCGAGATCCGGCGCGTGGTCCAGGTCCTGTCCCGCCGCACCAAGAACAACCCGGTGCTCATCGGTGAGCCGGGCGTGGGCAAGACGGCGGTCGTCGAGGGGCTGGCCCAGCGCATCGTCGCCGGGGACGTCCCGACCTCGTTGCGGGGCAAGCGCCTGATCGCGCTGGACCTGGCGGGCATGGTCGCGGGCGCGAAGTACCGCGGCGAGTTCGAGGAGCGGCTCAAGGCCGTCCTGCAGGAGATCAAGGATTCCGACGGCGAAGTCGTCACCTTTATCGACGAGCTCCACACAGTGGTCGGTGCTGGCGGCGGCTCCGAGGGCGCCATGGACGCGGGCAACATGCTCAAGCCCATGCTGGCGCGTGGCGAGCTGCGGCTGGTCGGTGCGACCACGCTGGACGAGTACCGTGAGCGCATCGAGAAAGATCCGGCCCTGGAGCGTCGTTTCCAGCAGGTCTTCGTCGGTGAGCCCTCGGTGGCGGACACGGTCGCCATCCTGCGCGGCATCGCACCCAAGTACGAGGCCCACCACCAGGTGACGATCTCCGATGGCGCCCTCGTGGCGGCGGCCCAGCTGTCCGACCGCTACATCACCGCCCGGCAGCTGCCGGACAAGGCGATCGACCTGATCGACGAGGCCGCCTCGCGCCTGCGTATGGAGCTGGACTCCTCGCCGGTGGAGATCGACGAGCTGCGTCGGCGCGTGGACCGCATGACGATGGAGGAGTCCTACCTGGCTGACTCCCTGGAGGAGTCGGGCGAGAGTGACCCGGCCGCCGTCGAGCGCCTGGAGAAGCTGCGCGCTGAGCTGGCTGACGCCACCGAGAAGCTCACGGCCCTCAACGCCCGCTGGGAGGCGGAGAAGGCGGGGCACAACCGCATCGGTGAGCTGCGTGCCCACTTGGACGAGCTGCGCACCAAGGCTGACCTGGCTGAGCGCAACGGCGACTTCGAGGAGGCTGGGCGCCTGCGCTACGGCGAGATGCCGGCCCTGGAGAAGCAGATCCGTGACGCCGAGGCCTCCGAGGCTGCGGCGGAGACGGTGGTGGGCCCCGACGGCGTCGAGCGCGCGGCGAGCGAGCCGATGATCGCCGAGAAGGTCGGCCCGTTGGAGATCGCTGAGGTGGTTGGCTCGTGGACCGGTATCCCGGTTGGCAAGCTCATGCAGGGCGAGCAGGCCAAGCTGCTCCAGATGGAGCAGGTCATTGGTGAGCGCCTCATCGGCCAGAAGAAGGCTGTGGCGGCTGTGGCTGACGCGGTGCGCCGCTCGCGCGCTGGCGTGGCTGACCCGGACCGTCCGACCGGCTCCTTCCTCTTCCTGGGTCCCACGGGCGTGGGCAAGACCGAGCTGGCTAAGTCCCTGGCGGACTTCCTCTTCGATGACGAGCGCGCCATGGTGCGCATCGATATGTCCGAGTACTCCGAGAAGCACTCGGTGGCGCGTCTGGTTGGCGCACCCCCGGGGTACGTGGGCTACGAGGAGGGTGGTCAGCTGACCGAGGCCGTGCGGCGTCGCCCTTACTCGGTGGTGCTGCTGGATGAGGTGGAGAAGGCCCACCCTGAGATCTTCGACATCCTCCTGCAGGTCCTCGACGACGGGCGCCTGACCGACGGTCAGGGCCGGACCGTGGACTTCCGCAACGTCATCCTGGTGCTCACCTCCAACCTGGGCTCCCAGTTCCTCATCGACCCGATCATGAGCCCGCAGGAGAAGGAGCACGAGGTGATGACCCAGGTGCGTGCCTCCTTCAAGCCGGAGTTCCTCAACCGCCTGGACGACATCCTCATCTTCGACGCCCTGAGCAAAGAGGAGCTGGGCCGCATCGTCCAGATCCAGCTGGACAAGATGCAGGAGCGCCTGGCCGATCACCGCCTCACGCTCACGGTCACTGACGCGGCTCGCTCCTGGCTGGCGGACGAGGGCTACGACCCGGCCTACGGGGCGCGCCCGCTGCGCCGCCTGGTCCAGCGCGAGATTGGCGACCAGCTGGCACGCATGATCCTAGGTGGCGAGGTGCTCGACGGCCAGGAGGTCGTCGTCGACGTCAGCCCGGAGGGCGCCTCGGCAGGGCTTGTGCTCGCGGCACGCGGGGAGGCCTGGGCGCCGAGCGCAGCCAGCGCCGTGTGAGCCGGCCTAGCGAGTACTGATTGCCGACGGCGCAGCGCGGTCGGTAGCGCGGCTGGGCTCGGCGCTGCGGGCAGGAAGGATGGCCCGGCTGGTCTAGGACCGGCCGGGCCGCTTCTGCAGGTTGGCGAGGGGTGCTGGCCTAGGCACTGGAAGCACCGTGTTGCGCGAGATGGGACAATGCCTGCATGGCTACCTCACAGTCCTCGGATTCCAACGTTTCGCCCCAGCCTCGTCGGCGCGGGCCGGGGCGTCCGCCGGCAGGCAGTGAGGACAAGCGTGAGCGAGTGCTGACCGAAGCGGTACGGCTGTTCGGGGCGCACGGCTACGCCGGGACCTCGCTAGCGGATATCGCAGAGGCTGCGCAGATCTCGAAAGCGGGTCTGCTGCACCACTTCTCCTCGAAGGAGGAGTTGTTCGCGCGGGTGCTGGAACACCGTGACGAGGAGACGGGGCAGGCCTTCCTGGCAGCCGTGGATGATTCTGATCCCTGGGGTGTGCTGGACGCTTTTGTCCGTCTGGTGGAGCACAACACCCACCAGCGGGAGATGGTGGCCATCTACACGGCGACGGCGGCCTCGGTCATGGACGCGGAGCACCCGGCGCACACGTGGTTCGCTCGGCACCTGGAGACCTCGGTGGTGAGCATGGAAGAGGCTCTGGAGCTGGGTAAGAAGCGGGGGCTGGTGCGGCCTGAGGCGCCGTCACTGCTCATTGCGAGGACGTTGACCGCGCTGAGTGACGGTCTGCAGATCCAGTGGCTGTGCTCGACGACGCCGGGCAGCGCGGCGAGCAAGGCACTGGCCACGCAGATGGTGGAGGAGATCCAGCTGTACGTCGATGGGCTCAAGGAGCTGTGGCGGTTGCCGTAGGGCAGACACAGAGATCTAGGACGAGCTTGGTTACGGTGGCCCTGGGAGCGTAGCTCCCGGGACCACCGTTGTCTGTACTGCCGACTCGCGGAGACGTCGTCGTGAAGCGCGCTGCCAGGGGGCGGCGGCGTGGGACGTTCGACCTTGGGGCCGTGAGGCGGCAAGAGACTGTCTCTGAGAGTGTCGAGAATGCAGTGGTGTTCGTCATGTAAAAAATAGGTGAAGAAACCGCGCAGGGAGAGGCGTTTTTGTTGGAATTACAGGGTTTAGTCGCTGTTGGTCTGTAGGTCGCCCAGTGGTGGACGATCGAGAAAAACCTTGGAAAACACCAAATCGTCACTAGCCTTAACAGCGTCTACATGCCTCGTCGCATCCCTACTCCCCTAGCGGTCCCGGCGGACCTAGGGCCCAGTGCGGTGATGACGGGCAATCCCTATTCAAGGAGAAGTTATGAGATCTTCCCTCGACGTGCCCCGCAAGTCGGTGCTTCTCACGCGACGTTCGAAGACTGCGGCTGCCATGGGCGCCGTTGCGCTCGTTCTTGGTGTTGGAGCCGGTGTGGCGGTGCCTGTACTGACTAGCCTGTCTCCGGCTGCTGTCGCTGCAGTCACGCCTGGTAACTCGGTGGCGCCCGAGATTGACGGAGTCAACGTCATCGAGAGCGGCACGACCGACAAGAATGCTCAGCACAGCGTCAACGGAAAAGTTGTCCTCCAGACCTCGGGTCATGGCGGTGAGATCGACAATACGGCCGTTGCGACCCCGCTGGAGAATGTACGTGTCTATGCCCAGTGGTACGAGAAGGACGGTTCGGCCTCCCCGATCTACACCGGCACAACGGCGGCTGACGGCACCTACAGCATCGTCATGAAGGACTTCGTCAAGTATGACGGCACGACGGTCTCGTTCGACGCGGACCCGAACTTGCCTGAGGGGGAGAAGTGGCGCGTATGGGCAAAGACGCCGGAGGGGACGTATCTCTGGTACAGCTGGGAGGAAAGCCAGCTTGGTCCGCAGTCGTCCATTATGGATACCGCTTTCGGAGCGGGAAACCTGGTGGGACCTGACCGGCTCACCGGCTTCAACTTCATCTATGCCCCCAAGACCGACGCCGTCATGCATGACATGGCCCACGCTCGCGAGGCGAAGGCTGTCAGTGGTGAGCAGGGCTACATCAGCGGTGAGGTCTATTGGAACAATCGCGCCAATCCGGGTGCGACAACCATGGACATGGTGACGGCACGCGATAGCGGTGATACCGCGGCTCGTCACATTAAGGTTGTCGGGTCGTACCTCTCGGACTACGCGCTCACGCGGATCTACGCCGACGGCCCGGCTGCGATTGGCACCAAAGACATTCGTGGACTTGGCTGGAACGACAGCAAGGAAGCGGCTCTGCAGGCCTGGATCAAGGAGCAGATCAAGGCTGAGGGCGTGGACAAGTGGATTGCTGAGACGGTCACCACGACTACTGACGATAACGGCCAGTACCGTCTTCAGTTCAATGGCACCTACGGCAAGGCATATAACGACCGTGGGTACAACGACGGCGCTCTACTTGCTTCTAACCTCTACTCGGACGCGCTGCTTCCTGACAATGTCGCTACTGCCGAGGGGATGACTCCTGGCAAGGCAAAGTATTCTGATCTCTTCAACCGTGTTGCCTCGAGCCCTGAGGTCGGTTCGTGGTACAGGAACGAGACTGACAAGAAAGCGAGGAGCATCGACAAGACTCCGAAGCATGTCAACTTCGACTGGGCTTATGTCTCTCTTGAGGGTGTTGACAGGTACAGCGTGACGACTCCGTACTACGGAAACAAGTTCGCGTTCGATGACGCTGGCACGAGTTGGACTGGCTTCATCTACAACAACACCACCGCGCCTGGTGCGTCGATGCAGAACATTGTTCGTGCGAAGTTCGCCTTGTCTCTCGACGAGCTGTCCTTTGATGTGACGCCTTATGACTCCTTCGGGAACTTCGCCTCCTCGGGGGACACAGTCAAGACGGTCACGACGGGACTACCGAGCGCTGATCTTGGTAACAACCGCTACCAGATCGCCTGGTTTGACCCTGAGGGTAAGGAAGTCAAAGCCTGCAATATAGCGATTCCTGACAACACCGGGACTCTCGCGTCCTGTGACTTTGAGGCTCCGAACGTGAAGGAAGCGACCACGTACACGGCGCGCCTCTACGCTATCGATACGGAAGGCGAGCGCGGCAGCTACCCGATGTCTCAGGACGCCTTCACTGTCCTCCCGAAGACTACTGATTACGACCCGGTCTACAAGGATGACACCAAGGTTGTGCAGGGAAGCTCGACCACCATCCCGGTGCCAACCTTTGACGACCCTCGCACCAAGGACGTCGTTGAGACCAATGCCACTCCGAAGGACACCACCTTCGAGCAGGATGGCACGGATGTCACCCTTCCTGACGGCACGAAGGGTGCCTTCCCGGGCACCATCGTCGTCAACGACGATGGATCCATCAAGGTGACCCCAAACGCGGACGCTTCGTTGGGCTCCTACCAGGTCCCGGTCAAGGTGACTTACGTGGATGGCTCGACTGACACGGTCTCTGTCCCCTTCGAGGTGACCGAGAGGCTCACGAAT
>NZ_DS999574.1:51258-63573 GCF_000159035.1 Actinomyces urogenitalis DSM 15434 | reverse complement strand
CGACGGTGACGGCATCAGCGACGGCAACGAGGTCTCTGGCAAGGACAACCCGTTCCAGGACGGCAAGCACGACCCGAACGGCGAGCCCGGCAACACTGACCCGCTCAACCCCGACACTGACGGCGATGGCATCAGCGACGGCGACGAGGTCAAGAACGGGACTGACCCGCTTGTGCCGAACGCGGGTGGCAAGCCCTCCACGCAGCCGGCTGACCAGGGATCTCAGAAGTTTTCTGGCAAGACGGCCTCGGTGAAGAAGTCGCTGGCGAAGACTGGTGCTGCTGTGGGTCTGACTGCTGTGGTGGCCGCTGGTCTGGCTGGTCTGGGTGGCCTCCTGGTGCGTCGTCGTCGCACTGATGAGGACTGAGACCCTGGCTGGGTTGAGCAGTGACTGACTGTCTGGCCGATGGCCTGAGTCGGTCCTGATGAAGGTGGCCCTGGGAGCACACGCTCCCAGGGCCACCCCCTCTTTGCTCGTGGGGCTCGAAGGTTCGAAGGTCCGAACCAGAGAACCTTTGAGTACAGCAGTCGCACAGATAAAACCTGTAGAAAACACAGGCGTGGCCCAGTGCTATGCACTGGGCCACGGTCGGTATCGGAGGCGCGGTCCCTGAAACGCGTCATCTCCGAACGCGGCAGCAGGTCATCGGGGTCCCTGATCCCCTCGTGCTAGACGCGGTCCGACATTTCTATGGTACAGGTAAGAACTACCTTTCTCCGGCCAGTGGTCCTAGCCGGTGCACCCGGTCCGTGAAGATCCCGCTCACGCCCCACGAGAACAGCTCCTCGGCGCGCTCGTAGGAGTTCACGGTCCACACGTTGACTCCGTAGCCCAGCTCCCTGATCTCCTCGACCCGGCTACGTTCCAGGCCCTCGTCGCCAGGATTGACCGCGATCGCTCCGAGATTCTCCACGTAGGAGCGCCAGTCATCACCCAGCATGCGTGAGTCAGTCAGCAGCGCCAGGTCCGTGCCCTCTCGTCGCACCCGCATCCGCTCCAGCAGCAGCGGGTTGAAGGAGGAGACGAGGACCTCCTTCCCGCCTCGCTCGGCATGAGCGTCAAGCAGCTCAGCCACGCCGTCGGCCAGCCTCCGGCACGCCTGGGCTCCAGCCTCGCAGGACTTCAGCTCGACGTTGACGTTCATCCCGGTCTGCGCCACCACGTCCAGGGCCGCTCGGAGAGTCGGCAGGCTCTCGCCGGCATAGGGGTGGGCGCCCTCGGCGTCTGCGAACCAGGATCCCGCATCAACCTGCGCCAGGTCGGCAGCGGTGAGGTCGTAGTACGAGCCCGAGCGGTTCGTGGTGCGGTCCAGGCGCGAGTCGTGGATGACGATGACGGTCCCGTCGCTGATGACGTCGACGTCTAGCTCGATCCACGCAGCACCTTCGGCTGCCGCCCGGCGGAAGGCCGCCAACGTGTTCTCCGGAGCCAGCGCCGAGGCGCCGCGGTGGGCGAAGACGGTGCGTGCGCCTCCAGGGACGGGAGAAGGACTGGCAAGGGCAGGGTAAGCGCGTGGCGTTGGTGCGGACATGGCGGGATTGTCCCACCGACCGGTAGCCGGCAGGTGACCAATCGCTGTCAGTCAGGTGATCGACGCCGTCGGCCCGGCTCATGGGAGGATCGGGGTATGTCGAGCGACCTGGCACCCTCCACCCAGCCACCTGCCCCCACGACCGAGGCTGACGCGAATCTCGAACCGACCCTGGTCTTCCGCTCCGCTTACGATCAGGGCTTTGCGCGCGTGGCCGCCGTGACGCTGCCGGTGCATCTGGCCGATCCCGCGGCCAACGCCCGCGCCATGATCGAGCAGGCGCGCGCGCTGGACGGCGAGGGAGTCTGCCTGGTCGCCTTCCCGGAGCTGAGCCTGACCGGCTACTCAGTGGACGACCTCTTCCTGTCCGACGTCCTGGCCACCGCCGTCCTTGAGGCTATCGAGCAGATCCGTGCTGCCAGCGCCGAGCTTCTGCCGGCGCTCGTCATCGGCGCCCCGCTGCGCGTGGGCACACGGCTGTACAACTGTGCCGTCGTCATCCAGGGCGGCCGGGTCCTGGGCATCGCGCCGAAGTCCTACCTGCCCACCTACCGCGAGTTCTACGAGGGCCGGTACTTCGCCTGTGGGACCGAGATCGGCGTCGAGCACCTCACGCTGCCCGGCGTGAGGGACGACGCCGCCCCCTCCTCCGCCCCGCAGCCTGCCTCGGCCGGTGCTGCGCAGCAGGCGGCAGGTCGCGGTGCCTGCGTGCCCTTCGGTGCGGACCTGCTCTTCGAGGTCCCAGACGTGCCGGGCCTGACCTTCCACGTCGAGGTCTGTGAGGACATGTGGGTCCCAGTGCCCCCCTCCTCGCTGGCCGCGCTGGCCGGCGCCTGCGTCCTGGTCAACATCTCCGGCTCGCCCATCACGGTTGGCCGGGCCGAGGACCGCGAGCTGCTGGCCCGCGCCTCCTCCGCCCGGAACCTGGCTGCCTACGTCTACGCCGCCGCCGGCCAGGGGGAGTCCTCCACGGACCTGGCCTGGGACGGGCAGACCTTCGTCTACGAGTGTGGGCAGCTGCTGGGCTCCACCGAGCGCTTCCCGGACGGCCCGCGCGCCACGGTGGTCGACGTCGACATCGAGTCCTTGGCAGCCGAGCGCCTGCGCCAGGGCACCTTCGATGACAACCGCGCCGCGCTGCTCACTGACGCCTCCTTCCGGCGTATCCCGGTCCCCGGACTGCGCGCCCCGCGCACCGACATCGGGCTGCGCCGCGCCGTGGACCGCTTCCCCTTTGTCCCGGACGACCCTGCCCGCCTGGCCCAGGACTGCTACGAGGCCTACAACATCCAGGTCGCGGCCCTGGTCCAGCGTATGCAGGCCATCGGCCTGCCCACGATCGTCATCGGCGTGTCCGGCGGGCTGGACTCCACCCACGCCCTCATCGTCGCCGCCCGGGCGGTGGACCGCCTGGGTCTGGGGCGCGAGCACATCCACGCCATCACCATGCCGGGCTTCGCCACCTCCGAGCACACCAAGTCCAATGCCCTGGCCCTGGCCCGGGCTCTGGGCTGCCACGTCGAGGAGCTGGACATCCGTCCCGCCGCCACCCAGATGCTCACTGAGATGGGTCACCCCTACGGCCGCGGCGAGCGGGGCCGGGAGGTCTATGACGTCACCTTTGAGAACGTCCAGGCGGGCCTGCGCACTGACTTCCTCTTCCGTATCGCGGGCCAGCGCGGCGGGATCGTGCTGGGTACGGGGGACCTGTCCGAGCTGGCCCTGGGCTGGTGCACCTTCGGTGTGGGCGACCAGATGAGCCACTACAACGTCAACGCCGGTATCCCCAAGACCCTCATCCAGCACCTCATCCGATGGGTGGTCTCCGAGAAGCTCTTCTCTGACGACGCCGGCCGGGTTCTGCTGTCCATCCTGGACACCGAGATCAGCCCCGAGCTGGTCCCGGCCGCTGACGGTGAGCCGATCCAGTCCACCCAGGCCAAGATCGGCCCCTACGCCCTGCAGGACTTCACCTTGTGGCACGTGTTGCGCCGCGGGGCCCGCCCCTCCAAGATCGCCTTCCTCGCGGAGAAGGCCTGGGCGGACGCCTCGACCGGCCTGTGGCCCGAGGGCCTGCCCGAGGAGGACCGGGTCTCCTATGACCTGGCCACCATTCGCCGCTGGGAGCTGCTGTTCCTGCGCCGATTCTTCGCCAACCAGTTCAAGCGCTCCACCTTGCCCAACGGCCCGAAGGTTGTGGCCGGGGGCTCGCTGTCCCCGCGCGGGGACTGGCGCATGCCCTCTGACGCCTCGTCCGCGGCCTGGATCGCCGAGCTGACCCGCAACGTCCCTGAGGCCTAAGGAGCACGCGATGACGGCAACACACCACGCCAGCGCCTCGCAGCCGCCGCAGGAGACAGCCTCCCTGCCCCCGGTGCGGCTGCTGTCCACGGACCTGGACGGCACGATCATCTTTGACGGCCGTGTGCGCCCCGAGGACGCCAAGGCGATGCGCCGCTGGCGCGAGGCTGGCCACTTGCTGGTCATGAACACCGGCCGCTCCAACTCCGCCCTGGCCTCCGCCCTGGACGGCTTCGGGGTCGACTACGACTACGCGGTGCTCTACACCGGCGCCGTCCTGCTGGACCAGGCCGGGACCGTGCTGCGCGCCCGTACCCTGCCTGACGGCGTCGTCGAGGAGGTCCTGGAGACCCTGTCCGCCGAGGACCCCATCACGATCTTCGCCACCACCCTGGACGGCGACCTCCAGCTTCACGACACCATCGGCTCAGGCTCCGAGCTCCTCACGCTCTTCGCCAAGGGCACGACGGCGGACCTGGCCGGCCGCGCCGTGGTCGGCATCCCCCTGCACCTGGGACGGCCGCAGGAGGGCGAGCACATCCTGGCCACGGTGCGCCAGCGCTGGGGCCAGGTGCTCGACGGCGCCCGCAACCAGGACTTCCTTGACCTCATCCCCGCCGGAGCGAGCAAGGGTGCGGGGCTCACCGAGCTGGTCGAGCTGCTCACGGCTCCCGGCGGCGCCTACGAAGGGCGCGAGATCCTCACCTACACGGTGGGAGACTCCTGGAACGACATCCCCATGCACGAGGTGGCTGACTGCGCCGTCGCTATGGGCGGGGCCCCTGACGACGTCGTGGCGGCCTGCGACGTCACGACCCCCTCCGTAGCGGCCCTGGTGGACTGGGTCCTGGCCCACGAGCAGGACGGTGAGGCTGCCTCGGCGCGCTGGAGGACGGACTTGGGCGAGAACGCCTGGCCGCTGGACCTGGGAGCACGCCGATGAGTCACCCCATGCTGCTGGTCACCGACCTGGACGGCACGCTCGTGCGCGAGCGGGACGTCGATCCTCGTGACGCGCGGGCCCTGCTGCGCTGGCAGGAGGCGGGCAACCTCCTGGCCGTGGCCACCGGACGCTCAGTGACGCTGGCGCGTCTGGCCGTGGCTGACGCTTCCGCGGCTGCCGAGGTGGCGCTGCGCCCCGACTTCGTCATCTGCGCCTCGGGAACCACCCTCCTGGACGCTGATGGCCAGGTGCTGCGTAGCCAGACGATCCCGCCCCGGGAGGTGACCCGGGCGGTGGAGTACCTGTCGACGCGCCAGGACTGCGCTGTCGTCGTCACGACCCTGGAGGGCGACTACCTCCTGCACAACCCCTTCGCTGGGCGTGAGGACTCCTTCAACCGCTTTGCCGCCAGCTTCTACACCACGATCCCTGCCCAGGACGCCGCGGGGCTGGCGGTGACCTCCATGCCTGTGCGCGTGCCGGATGATGCTCTGGCCGACGCGCTGGCAGCCGAGCTGGAGCGGCGCAGCGGCGGGGCGATCAGCGTGCCGCGCTCGATCCAGTACCTGGACCTGGTGCCCGCCGGCCAGGACAAGGGCGCGGCGGTACGCCATCTGCGCCAGGTCCTGGCGGAGCGCGGCGTCACGCTCTCGCGCACGGTTGCGGTGGGCGACTCCTGGAATGACATCCCCATGTTCGCCGTCGCTGACCACGCCTATGCCATGGCCGACGGCGCCGCGGGCGCCCGGCGGGCCGCGCTGGAGGGCGGCGGGTCGCTGACGCAGGGGCTGGCCGACGTCGTCGACCGTGAGCTGTGAGGCCGGGGTACGGCGGGCAGCGGGCGGCCGTGGCCCCTACTTGCCGGTGAAGCGGTAGACGTTGGTCTCGCGCAGCTCGAAGCCGGCGCGGCGGTAGAGCCGGTTGGCGGCCTCACGCGAGGGGCGGGAGGTCAGGTCCACGGTGCGCGCGCCCAGCTCGCCGGCGTGGGCGACGGCAGCCTCAACCAGTGCTCGCCCGGCGCCCTGGCCGCGGGCCTGAGAGTCGACGACGACGTCCTCGACCCAGGCGCGCAGGCCGGTGGGGATGGAGAAGGTTGCCAGCGTCAGCATGCCCAGGATCGGGTAGGTGCCGTCCTCGGCGCGCTTGGCCGGGCGGAAGACGAAGAGGTAGACGCCCTCCTGCGCGATGAACTCCTCGCACTGCTCAGGCGTCAGCGGCGCCGCCGAGCGCGAGAGCTGGGGAATGAGGCGCTCCATGGCCTCGACGATCTCAGGGCTGGACTCGGTGACGATCTCGACGGTCATGGTCTCTGCCTCTCCTTAGCGTCCCTGCGGTCAGGTGCGTGTCATCGGTCTGGGTGCAGGACGAGCCTAGCCTCCGCTCCACCAATTCTCGGCGCACCCGGGCAAGTGCGAGTAACCTCGGCCACAGGTCCAACGTCCTAGGGTTCCTGCAGGGGCACATCGCTGCGGGAGCGGGCGGCGCGCGTCGGCCGCATGGCCCTGGGCGCTCGCGGGACGATCTACCCCTTGCTACTGGAAGGCTCTTGATGACTGAGACTGCTGCCCTGCACCCCGCAGGAACCGAGCGCACCTATGCTGCCGAGGAGCTCTTCTTCTCCACCACGGACGCTGCCGGCCGCATCCGCCGCGCCAACTCCACCTTCATGCGTCTGGCGGGTTACCCCCGTGGCGCCCTGGTGGGCAAGCCGCACAACGTCGTGCGTCACGAGGTCATGCCGGCCGGCGTCTTCCGTTTGGTGTGGAACGCGATCCAGGACGGCAAGGCAGCCAGCGCCTACATCACGAACAAGGCCTCGGACGGCAACTACTACCGTGTCTTCGCCACCATCGTCCCCTCCGGGGACGGGTACCTGTCTGTGCGCACCCTTCCCATGCTCACCGAGCTGCGGGACAAGGTGGAGGCCGCCTACGCCCGGGTGCTGGAGGTCGAGCAGGCCTCCGCCCAGGCCGGTTCCCCGGCACGTGAGGTCGCCGCGGCGGGGGAGGCCGCGCTGCTGGCCGAGCTGAAGGAGCTGGGGTACGCCGACGCCGTTGAGTTCACCCGTCAGACCCTCACCGCCGAGGTCGCCGCGCTGGTGGCCAGCGGCGTCGACATCCCCGAGCGTCCGGACGCTGAGGGCGCGGTGGCCACGGTCCTGGCGCAGATGAACGCCATCGAGTCGGCCACCGGCGGGCTGGTGGGCCTGTTGGACGAGTGCGCCCGCCTCGTCACGCTCCTGGGGCGCCGGGCTGAGGAGATCGGGGCCCTGTCCACGCGCCTGAGCCAGCTGCGCGAGGACCTGCGCCTGGCCGCGGACGACGTCGACCGCCTGGGCGCGGGCCAGGAGGCGGACGAGGTGCGTGAGCGCTACCAGGAGGTGGACGCCCTGGTCCTGGAGTGCTTTGAGCAGCTACGCCCCCTGGCCGGGCAGGTCGAGGAGCTGGGACGGGACACGGACTCCGTGCGCTTCGCGATCGCGCTGCTGCGCCTGCACAACCTGGCGGCCGGCTTCTTCGCCCTCCAGCTCCTGGACGGCGAGGACGCCCTGGACGCCAATGACGCCGTCGGCTCCCTGCACGAGCTCACCCAGGCCCTGCACGAGGGTGCGGCCTCCCTGGCGCAGCGCCTGTCTCTGTACCGGGCGCGTGCTGAGCTCGTGGGCGGGGAGCTCGACGTCGTCGCCCGAGCACTGACGGACACGCACCGCCCGCTCATTGACCTGCTGGGCGCGGCCTCGGACGCGGGGGCCGCGAACGAGACCTCGGTGCGCCAGGCCCGCTCCCTGGTGCGTGACGGCTTCCCGGAGGCCCGGGACCTGGCGGATCTGGCTGACGCGGTGCGGGACCTGGAGGTGCCGGACCTGACCGAGACCATCGACTCCTGCCTGGCCAAGGTGCGCACCGCCCTGGCTGAGCTGAGCGCCTAGGGCTTGGGAACGCGCTGAGGGCCTGGGCGAGCGTAGGGTCTGGGGCCTCGCCTAGGCGCTGGGGGAGCGACGCAGCTCGATCAGGACCTCGGCGTGGTCGGTGTGCGGGAACATGTCGAACAGCTGGGCTCGCACGGCCGTGTAGGAGCTCATCGCCTCCAGGTCGCGGGCCAGGGAGGCCGGGTTGCATGAGGAGTACAGGACCCGCTCCACTCCTGCGGACTCGATCCGCGCGGCCAGGTCCTGCCCGATCCCGCGCCGGGGCGGGTTGAGGACCAGCAGGTCCGGGACCGCGCCGGCGCCAGGGTCCAGCACCCGTGCGTCACCTGCCTCAAAGCGCGCCGCCTGCGCATCGAGCCCCATGAGCCGAGCCGCCTGGCGGGCGCCGTCGATCGCCGGGGCGGAGACCTCCACACCCAGCACCTGGCGGCCTGGGCCCGCCAGAGCCAGGGCGAAGCCTCCCACGCCGCAGAACAGGTCCCACACCTGGGCCGGCCGGCTGCCGGTGTCCAGGTCCCCGGCCCAGCGTGCGGCCGTGGCGTAGAGCTGCTCGGCTACCGCGGTGTTGGTCTGGAAGAAGGACTGCGTGGGCAGCAAGAGCGGCAGGTCCCGGTGGTCCGCGCTAGGACCTGCCTGCTCGGGCAGCTCCAGCCGCATGAGCAGACGGTCGCCGCCTGGCTCTGTGGTCAGGACGATCTCCTCCTCGCCCTCGATGATCGCCTGGTGCACGGGCTGGAGGTTGACGCTCATGACCGCTAAGGTCTCCAGCTCCTCGCGCAGACGGGGCAGCTCATCGCGCAGCACCTCCAGGTGACGGCGCGAGCGCAGGACCCAGCGCACCATGAGGTCGCCGTCGGGAGAGGCGGTGACCAGGAGGTGCTTGAGCTCGCCGCGGCGCGCGGAGACGTCATAGGGCACCAGGCCGAGCCGGGTGACGGTGCGCGCGAGCACCGGCAGCGCCTCTTCGATGGCCTCAACGTGGAGCGGGCAGGCGCGCAGGTCGATGCCGCGGCCCTGCGGCCCCAGGATCCCCAGAACAGGAGCCTGGACGGTTCCGGAGACCACCATCTTGGCCTTGTTGCGGAATCGCGACGCGGCGCTGGCCACCGGCTCCTGCCAGACCTGCGGACTGAGCGCAGCGGCGCCGTCGGCCAGCAGCGCGGCCACGCGAGCCTGCTTGAGCGCCAGCTGCTCGGCCAGAGGCAGGTCCTGGTGCGGGCACGAGTGGCAGGTGCCCGCACGGTGCCGCTGGCAGAAGGCGGCGCTCGGCCCGGTCGCAGTCATGGGGCCATTGTGCTGCCTCGGGCACACTAGACCCATGACGCACGCACCTGCCCTCCTTCCTCGCACCGGGATCGGCACCGATGTCCACGCCTTCGCCGCGGCCGACTCCGGCACCCCGATGCACCTGGCCTGCCTGTCCTGGCCCGGCGAGATCGGTCTGGAAGGGCACTCCGACGGCGACGTCGTCGCCCACGCCTGCTGCGACGCCCTGTTCTCCGCGGCGGGGCTGGGGGACCTCGGCTCGAACTTCGGGACCGCGCAGCCGCAGTGGAAGGGGGCTGCGGGCGCGACGCTTCTGGCCGAGGCCGCTCGGCGCGTGCGGGAAGCCGGATTTGAGATCGGCAACGTAGCCGTCCAGCTGGTGGGGGCGCGCCCCCGCGTGGCCGGCAGGATGAGTGAGGCCAGCCAGGCTCTGAGTCAGGCCGCCGGAGCGCCTGTCTCCTTCAGCGCCACCACCACCGACCACCTGGGATTCCTCGGACGTGAGGAGGGGCTGCTCGCCATCGCCTCGGCCCTGGTCTACCCGGCGGCGACGGCGACCCCCGGCGCCTAGGCGCGGTCCTGGCGGTCGGCAGGGCTGGAGAGGCTCCGGCGCGGCTGGAGGGTCCTGGCTCGGGTGGCGATGGCTCCGGAGCGGCTGGAGGAGCCGAGACCAGCTGGTGGGCCGGGCCAGCCCCTACTTGCTCGGACCGATACCCTGGTGCGGTGACTACCGACACCGCTCCTGCCCTGCGCCTGTATGACTCCGCGGCGCGCGCCGTCGTCCCGCTGGCGCCCACCGTCACGCCCGGCACGGTGGCGATCTACCTGTGTGGTGCCACGGTTCAGGGTTCACCGCACATTGGGCATATGCGTTCGGGAATCGCCTTCGACGTCCTGCGTCGCTGGCTGGAGCGCTGCGGGCAGCATGTCCTGCTGGTTCGTAACGTCACGGACATTGATGACAAGATCCTGGCCAAGTCCGCCGCCGCCACGCCGCCCGTACCCTGGTGGGCCTGGGCCCAGCGTTTTGAGCGCGAGTTTGACGCCGCCTACCGCGCCTTGGGGGTCACCCCTCCCACCTACGAGCCGCGCGCGACCGGCCACGTGCCCCAGATGATTGATCTCATCCAGCGTCTGCTCGACGCCGGGCACGCCTACGTCGGTGAGGCCGGCAACGTCTACTTCGACGTGCGCTCCCTGCCCGACTACGGGTCACTGACCAACCAGCGGGTGGACGACCTGGCCACCACCGAGGACGAGTCCCAGCTGGACGAGGACGTCGAGGCGGACAAGCGCGACCCGCGCGACTTCGCCCTGTGGAAGAAGGCCAAGCCCGGCGAGCCCGCCGATGCCGCCTGGGACACGCCCTGGGGCCGTGGCCGGCCTGGCTGGCACCTGGAGTGCTCGGCCATGAGCCGGCGATACCTGGGGGAGTCCTTTGACATCCACGGCGGCGGCATCGACCTGCGCTTCCCCCACCACGAGAACGAGCAGGCCCAGTCTCACGGTGCCGGCTGGGGATTCGCCCGCCGCTGGGTCCACAACGCCTGGGTCACGGTCAAGGGCGAGAAGATGAGCAAGTCGCTGGGCAACTCCCTGGTGGTGGCCGAGCTGCTCAAGTCCTACGACCCTGCCGTCCTGCGCCTGGCGCTGGGGACGGTCCACTACCGCTCGACGGTTGAGTTCTCTGAGGAGACCCTCGACTCCGCCGCCGCCCTGTGGGAGCGCCTGGCCGGGGCCGTTACCCGTGCCGCGGAGGTGAGCGACGACGTCGACGCCCCCGGCGAGCAGCTGCGCGAACGTGCGCTGCCGGCCGAGTACGTGGCCGCCATGGATGATGACCTTAACCTTGCCGGCGCCATGGCAGTGGTCCACGCGACCCTCAAGCGCCTCAACACCGCGCTCGCGGCCTCGGCCGTGGACGCGACCGAGGTAGGCGAGGCGGCGCTGGACCTGCGCGCCGAGCTTGACGTCATGGGGCTGGACCCGTTGGCCGAGCCCTGGCGCTCGCGGGTGCTGGGGGCGGGCGCGGCCGGAGGGTCGGACGCCGCGATGTCCGCGCTCGACCACCTCGTGACCGCCCTCATCGAGGACCGTGCTGCAGCCCGCGCTGCGAAGGACTGGGCCCGCGCTGACGCCCTGCGTGATCAGCTCACCGCGGCCGGCGTCGTGGTCGAGGACGGAGCCGACGGCGCTCGCTGGCACCTGGCGTAGCCCACCGGCCACCTAGCACCACCCTGGCTACGGGGCGCCGTCGTCCCGTAGCGTCACCGCTTCAGCCGGCTAGCCGACCGGCACAGAAAGGACCGAGACCATGCCTGGAAACGAGCAGTACCCCGGAGCCCGGCGCCGCCCCGGATCCAAGAAGGGACCGACCAAGGGCTCAGGGGGAAACCGCCGCCAGGGCCTGGAGGGGCGTGGCCCTACGCCCAAGGCCGAGGACCGCGTAGGCCACCCCAAGGCTCGCGCCAAGGCGAGGGCCGAGGCTCGCGCGGCCCAGCCCACGCGCACCAAGCAGCTGGAGAAGATCCGGCGGCGCTTCGATGTGCCCGAGGGCTACGAGATCGTGTGCGGGCGCAACGCCGTGGCGGAGGCCGCGCGCGCTGGAGTCCCGATCAGCCGCGTCTTCATGGCGGTCTCGGCCGAGTCAGACGATCGCCTGGGCGCGGTGGTGCGTCGCGCGACCCTCATCGGCTGCCCGGTCCTGGAGACCACGAAGCTGGACCTGGAGGCCCTGACCGACGGCGCCGTCCACCAGGGGGTGGCCATCGAGGTACCGGCCTACGGGTATACCAGCGCGCTTGACCTGCTGGACCGCGCCCGCGCGGTGGGGCACACGCCGCTGCTGGTGGCGCTGGACCAGGTCACGGACCCGCACAACCTTGGCGCCGTGCTGCGCTCGACCGGTGCCTTTGGTGGCGACGGCGTCATCATCCCCGAGCGGCGCTCGGTAGGTGTCAACGCCACCGTTTGGAAGGTCTCGGCCGGGGCTGCCGCGCGTGTGCCGGTGGCGCGGGAGACCAACCTCGTGCGCACCCTGGAGACGCTGAAGAAGGAGGGCTGCTTCGTCGTCGGGCTCGACGGCGGGGGTGAGACCCTCATGGAGGATCTCAGCCTTGCGGACTCTCCCCTCGTGCTGGTGACCGGCGCCGAGGGGGCCGGCCTGTCCCGGCTCGTGCGCGAGACCTGCGACGTGATCGCCTCGATCCCGATCTCCCAGACCGTGGAGTCCCTCAACGCCGCTGTCGCCACCGGAATCAGCCTCTACGAGGTTGATCGGCTGCGTCGCGCGGCGGCCAAGGCCTGAGGTGCTTGCCCCGGGCGCGTGCCGCGCTGCGGGCTCC
>NZ_DS999574.1:41248-50983 GCF_000159035.1 Actinomyces urogenitalis DSM 15434 | reverse complement strand
GGGCTCCCGGCCGCGGCCCGATACTGACACAATGGGGCTCGTTGACGCGCCGGCCCACAAGGCTGGTCGCACCGCCACCGACAGGAGGCCACCTCATGGCACAGGACACGGCTCAGCGCTGGAACCGCACCGAGGGCGTACTCATCGCACCCCGGTCCACGCCGCAAGACGTGGAGGAACGCCTGCGCGAGCACGGTGTGGTGGCGCGCATGGAGTGGTACCCCTCGACCGTCCACCTGCTGAGTCTGACCCTGCTGTCTGACGCCGAGGGCAGGGTCGCCGTCACTCCGCCCTCACGCGGCGGCGTCGTGCCCGGGATCAAGGTCTCTGAGCTGGCGGAGGACCTCGCGCGTGAGCTGGCTGCTGACGCCAGCATCGGCCCGGCGTCGTTTGACGCCCTGCCGCAGGACGTCGAGCTGCCCCAGATCAGCACGGGTGGCTCGGCCACCAGCCGCACCGTCGTCGTCTCGCCGTTGAGCGCCTACACGGTTCCGCTGCAGGCCACGCTGCTCGAGCGTCCGCTGGCGGTCGCCTCCGCTCCCGGGATCGACCGTCGCATCGTCATGTACAGCGGCCAGGGACCTGAGCTCGGTGCCTTCGGCTGGGATGACGAGTCCCTGCCGGCTCTCATCCTCAGCGCGGACGAGCGCGATTTGTCCGTGCGCGCCGTCCCCACCGGGGAGAGCGAGGATGACGCCGTCTACTCCTGGTCCATGACCTCGCGCTACGTGTGGGGCTCGGTCGATGAGCCGGGTCCGGCGCTGCGGACCCTGGTGGACGAGATGCTCACCGACTCCACCGACGCTTCAGTCATCGCCGCGGCGGTCCCCGGGGCCGACGTCGAGGCGGCGGCCCAGGCGCTGGCTGAGCCCGGCACTCAGGGACTGGCGGCCATGATCACGGCGCTGGGACTGCCTGGCTGGATCGAGGACGTGCTCACCGGCCGTCTCGCTCCGGCTGAGGTCCCGGGCGCCGTCGTCCACGAGCCGCGTGGGTTGTCTAACGCCGTCAGCCGCTCGGTGGGCATGATGCTGCGCGATCCGGAGGTCCCCGGTTCTGCCTACTGGCAGCGCTACGTCCAGGCCGTCACGGAGATGCCGTGGCTGATCCGCGCCGGCGCTGCGGTGCAGGCCGGTGTGGGCGGCGCCCTGATCGGCGCCGCGATCCGGCGCCGCAACCGCACCGGCGAGCTGCCGGGTGGCTTCGTGGCGGTGGGCGCCCTGCTGGTCTTGGACGCCGTGGCGGAGACCTCGCTGGCCTCGTGGACGCGGCATCGTGAGCTGCGCCGTCGTGCTGACGAGGAGACGGCTCTCGTGACCGAGGAGCTGGGGGCCTGAGCCCGGGCCGCTACTCCTCGCCCTTGAACTTCATCCCCGCGGTGAAGCCCATGGGGTTGAGGGCGTACTGGTTGGCGGTCTCCTCGTCGCGGGCGGCGAACTCGGCGTCGTCCTCGGGGACGTCTTCCTCGTCGTCGGCGAAGATCGCCTCCATCTCCTGGGTGTCGCCCAGGGACAGGTAAGACTCCTCGTCCCAGTGCTGGGGCAGGACCGTTGCCACGTAGTCCGCCACGGCCTCCTCGGTGGAGACGTCACTCTGGCGCTGCTCGGACATGTACCAGCGGTGCTCCAGGACCTCGTGGAAGATCTCGGCAGGCTCGATCTTGCGTCGCAGCTCCACCGGGACGGCAGCGATCGTGGGCTCGAAGACCTCGGCCAGCCACGCGTGCGCGACCAGTTCGATCGGCTGGTCCTCGCGCCCGGTGTAGGTGCGGTAGGCCTCCAGGTTATTGAGCATGCGCTGGCCCTGACGCTCCTGGACGTCCAGACCCGTCAGGCGCATGACCTGGCGGTGGTAGTGGCCGGCGTCGACCACCTTGGGCTGGATGACCACGCGGGCACCCGAGCCGTCTGCCTCGGTCTTCATCGACAGCTCGCCGACGTCGAAGCCGAGCTCGTTGAGGCGCTCCACGCGCTGACGCACGCGCCAGCGCTCGCTCATGGGGAAGCTCTCCTTGGCGGTGAGCACCCGCCACAGGTCGGTGTAGCGCGAGACGATGCGGTCGCCGACCTCGATGGTGTCGACGCTGGGCTCCAGGAGGGCGCCGGCCTGGAGGTCCATGAGCTCGCCGATGATGTTGGTGCGTGCGACGTCGATGTCGTACAGGCGCTTGCCCTCGGTCAGGCCCTCGGGGTAGAGCTCGCCGGTCTCGGCGTCCACGAGGTAGGCGGCGAAGGCACCGGCGTCACGCCTGAACAGGGTGTTGGACAGCGAGACGTCTCCCCAGTAGAAGCCCAGCAGGTGCAGGCGTACGAGGAGTACGGCCAAGGCGTCGATGAGACGCGTGGCGGTCTCAGGCCTCATGTACTGACTGAACAGGGCGCGGTAGGGCAGGGAGTAGGACAGGTGCTCCGTGACAAGCACGGAGTTGAGAGGTTCGCCATCCAGGTCGCTACGGCCCGTGATGACGGCAGTCGGCGTCACGCAGGGGGCGCCCAGGCGCACGAGGTCTCGCAGGAGCTCGAACTCGCGGTAGGCGACGGACTCGCCGATCTCCTTGACGGCGATGACGCGCTCGGAGAGGTTGACGAAGCGCACGATGTGCCGGGACAGGCCGCGGGGCAAGGCGGCCAGGACATCAGTCGGCCACTGCTCAAGCGGGATCTCCCACGGCAGGTCGAGCAGCGCGGGGTCAATGGTCGCTGCGGTGATCTGCATGGACTGTGGCATGGGCTCATCCTCTCAGAACTCGGCGTCCTTGGCCTACCCGCGGGCCGATTCAGATTGGGGACAACCGGCTGGGGTGCCTCCCTGCCGTCGGTTGAGGTCATGGGCAGATCGGTTCTGGCGCTGGTGGCCTTCGGGCTCCCCTCCACCTCCGTCGGTTTAGGTCGGGAACAGTCGGTTTGGTTGTGGCGGGGATGGGGCTTGACTGTTGAGGGCCTAAGGCGACGGGGGTGCGGGGCCGGCGAGGTAGGCGTGGGTGGTCGGTTTAGGCTGGGAACAGTCGGTTTGGTTGTGGCGGGGATGGGGCTTGACTGTTGAGGGCCTAAGGCGACGGGGGTGCGGGGCCGGCGAGGTAGGCGTGGGTGGTCGGTTTAGGCCGGGAACAGTCGGTTTGGTTGTGGCGGGGGCGGGGTTCGACTGTTGAGGGCCTAAGGCGACGGGGTGTGGGCGTACCTGGGTAGGAGCGGCGCAGGGACGCAGGCGGTTGCGGGTCTCAGACGACGGCGAGCCCCGCACCTCGCGAGGAGGAGCAGGGCTCGCCATCATCCGGTCACGCCGGACTCAACGTCGCTCAGGCTGGCAGGCGCTTGCCAGTGGAGGCGGAGAAGATGTGCGCCTGGCCGGGGCGGATGCGCACGTGGATCGTGTCGCCCGGCTGCGGGGCGGTGCGCGGAGGAACGCGGACGATCACCTGGCTGGAGTCCTCACCGGATCCCAGCTTCTCGTCCGAGCTCTCGGCGCCGACCAGCTCGCCGTAGATGTAGGCGTCCGAGCCCAGCTCCTCGACGAAGGACAGGCGCACCGGGATGGAGTGCTCGTCCGTCTCGGAGACGACGTCGAGGGACTCGGGGCGGAAACCGATGACGATCTTGCCGCCATCCTCCGGGGTCATGGCGTCCAGGGTGGCCTTGGACAGCTTGACCTTGGCCGAGCCCAGGGTGGCAACGTCACCCTGAACGGTGAAGCGGCCCAGGTTCATGGCCGGGGAGCCGATGAAGCCGGCAACGAACTCGTTGGCCGGGTGCTCGTACATGTCGCGCGGGGTACCGACCTGCTGCAGGACGCCGTCCTTGAGGACCGCGATGCGGTCACCCATGGTCAGGGCCTCGGTCTGGTCGTGGGTGACGTAGACCGTGGTGACACCGAGCGAGCGCTGCAGCGAGGCGATCTGGGTGCGGGTCTGGACACGGAGCTTGGCGTCCAGGTTGGACAGCGGCTCGTCCATGAGGAAGACCTTGGGCTTACGCACGATGGCGCGGCCCATGGCCACACGCTGACGCTGACCACCGGACAGAGCCTTGGGCTTGCGGTCCAGGTACTCGGTCAGGCCCAGGATCTTGGCGGCCTCCTTGACGCGCTGCTCGATCTCGGCCTTGGGGGTGCCGGCGATCTTGAGAGCGAAGCCCATGTTGTCCGCGACCGACATGTGCGGGTACAGGGCGTAGTTCTGGAAGACCATGGCGATGTCACGGTCCTTCGGCTGGACGTCGGTCACGTCCTTGTCGCCGATGAGAATGCGGCCGGAGTTGACGTCCTCCAGGCCGGCGAGCATGCGCAGGGAGGTCGACTTACCGCAGCCGGAGGGGCCGACCAGGACGAGGAACTCGCCGTCCGCGATCTCGAGGTTGAGCTCGTCCACCGAGGGGCGGTCGTTGCCCGGGTAGATACGAGTGGCGTGGTCAAAGGTGACGGTTGCCATGGGATGCTTCCCTTCACCGGCAGGTACGTGCCGGACGATCCGTTGTGAAAGGTGCCTATGCGTGTCCGCATTGACACGTGCTGGTGGCAGGGTGCCGCCGGCTGGCTCATTGTGTCACAGTTCGGAGGCCGATGGACAATTCGTTTCCTGAGAACACGTCACATGCTGTATGGATTGAGTCACATCACGTGCGTCTGTGGGTCCCCCGGTACTGTGGCGGCATGTCCGTGAGTCCGCAGGAACCCGCCACCACGCGCCTGGCCAGTGTGGCTCCCGGCGCGCAGGTGGGCGGCTACCAGCTGCTCAGGCGCCTGGGCGCGGGCGGCATGGGAGTGGTCTGGGAGGCCCGGGACGCTGACGGCCTGCACGTGGCGATGAAGATCCTCCACCCACAGGTGGCTGCGGACCCCGTAGCGCGCAGGCGCCTGGAGCGAGAGGCTGGCGTTCTGGCACGGGTGCGCGGTCCCCGCGTCTCGCGCATCCTGGATATCGAGTCCGGGGACGAGTCGGATGACGGGCTGAGCTTCGTGGTCACCGAGCTCGTGGACGGCCCGAGCCTGCAGACCGAGGTCGAACGAGAGGGCGCCTACGCTCTGCCGCGGGACGCCGCTGACCTGGCCGACCTGGCTCACGGACTGGTTGAAGCGCTTGAGGCTGTTCATGCTGCCGGCGTCATCCACCGCGACCTGAAGCCTTCCAACGTCATGCTCGGCTCGGCGGGACCGGTGCTCATCGACTTCGGGATCGCCCAGGTCGCCGACGACGTCCGCCTGACCCAGACCGGCCTGGTGACCGGTACGCCCGGCTTCATCCCGCCTGAGATGCTCGACGGCGGTGAGCCCGACCCGCAGGCCGACTGGTACGCCTGCGCCGGCGTGCTGCTCTTCGCTGTCACGGTTCGCCCGCCCTTCGGGTCGGGGCCGTGGCAGACGGTCTTCCACCGTGTCTACGAGGGGCGCGCCGAGGTTGGGCCGCTGGAGGAGCAGTGGCCGGCGCTCGCCCGCGCCTTCGAGGCGGCTCTGGCGCCCCGTAGCGAGGACCGCCTGGCCATGGGGGACCTGCTGGCGGTGATCGACGACGTCGCCGAGGGTGGGGACGGATGGGTCGGCCCGCTGGCCAGCATGGCTGCCACGCAGGATGACGCCGAGGTGCCCTACGGGATCATGCCGGAGGCCGCGCAGGACCCGGGTGAGCGCACAGATGTGCTGGTCGCGCCGTCGTTCCCGACGACGGCGAGGCCTCCCTCGTATGGCGTCATGCCCGCGCGCCCCGCCCTCCAGGGTGAGACTGCGCCGGCGACGGCGCCGCTCCAGGCCTGTGACGAGCAGTCGACCTGGCAGCCGCAGACCGCGGTGATGGCGCCGGTCGCGCAGCCGCCCCAGCCGGCGGTTCCCTACGCTCAGCCTGCGCCCGTCGAGCCGGCGTGGGAGCCAGGCCCGGGCGGTCCGGGTCAGTGGGGCGGCGTGGGAGTGCTGCCGGACTGGGCGCGAGAGCCGGCCTCTCATGGAGGGGTTGTGGCCTGCTTCGGCCTGCTCCTGGTAGCACTGGGCGCCTGGGCGCCGTCGTGGGTGTGCAGCCTGCTGGTGGTGCTCACGGTGGCGGCTGGGACTGTGGGGCGCGCGAGCCAGGCGCTGCGGTGGCGGCGTCTTCAGCGTGGTCAGGCGCTGGGGGGAGACCTGGCTCGGGCATGGATGATGACGCCCTTCTATCTGCTGCGTTCGGTGCTGGTGACGGGGGTCGCGCTCGTGGTGGCGCTGGTGGTGCTGTGGGCGTCGGCCTATCTCTTGGGGCTGGTGCCGCAGGTGTCCTCCCCGACCGGGTACGTGCTGGGGGCCGAGCTGGGGCAGCCGCGCCAGGAGGGAGTCTCGGGCATGGTCCAGGTCGCCGTCGTCGCGATCGGTCTGTGGGGGCTGCCTGGGGCGAGGCCGGTGCGGCGAGGAGCGGCACAGGTGGTGGAGGGCGTAGCGGCGTCGCTGGCGGTGCGGGTCGCGATCGGGGCGCTTCTTCTCGCGGCGACGACGGCGGTGGTGGCCTCGTTCCTATCCGGCACCCTGGTCCCGGTGCCGGGCACCTCGGTGCTCACGCTCCTGGCGGGCTAAGGGGTGCCCTCCCCGCGGAGGAGGCGGAGATGGCGTGGGTCTCAACTTCGTTGATGAGTGGCGCTCGTCCGTGGTGAACGCCTATCGTGGCGGTGCCGAATGATTGATGATTCATTCGTCAATCTCACCGACGCTGAGGAGACCCGCGTGGCTAGCAACAGCACCCGTCCGACCAAGGCTGAGCGCCGCTCGGCTGCTCGCGCCCAGGCGCAGGCCCTGCGTGAGGAGCAGGAGCGCAAGGAGCGTCGCGCCAAGATCACCCGCCGCTCCCTGCTGGGAGTCGGCGCGCTGGCCGTGGTGGGTGTGGGTGCCGGTCTGGCCTACTCCGCGCGCGAGGACGGCTCGCAGGGCTCGGCCGCCGTGGCTACGGGCAAGGCGAATAAGGACGGCGTGCCCTCGGTGGTGCTGTCTGACGGCTCCTGGAGCTACGGCAAGGGCATGGTCGCCGGCACCGTCAACGACGGCGCCAAGGTCCTGGACGTCTTCTTCGACTACTCCTGCCACTTCTGCGTTGCCTTCGAGACGCTTCACGCGGACGAGATCACCGACCTGGTCAACGCCGGCACGGTCACCCTGGTGCTGCACCCCTGCAAGATCCTGGGGATGGACTGGACGGATATGGTCATGAACGCCCAGGGCCTGGTCCTGGACGAGGACCCTGAGCACGCCCTGGAGTTCCACAACACCGCCTCGGCGCTGTTCACCAAGATCTACAACGCCCAGGACACCAGCATGATGACGGCGGACAACCTTGTTGCCGCTGCCACCGAGGCGGGGGTCTCGCAGGAGGTCAGCACCAAGTTCGCTGATGCCATCAAGGCCAACACCTACGGTGCGTGGACCGAGCTGGGCACCCAGACCTTCCAGGACAAGGGCTTCACCGGCACGCCCACGATCCTGCTGGACGGCGAGAGCGTGGACCTCAGCGCGATCGGCACGGCCACGGGACTGACTGACCTCATCAAGAAGGGCTGATCCGGCGTCGTGCACCGGTAAGCCGGGGCGTGGTGACGGCTGCGGCCGCGGCCGGCCCGGTGGGTTCGGCTAGCCCGGCCGGTGCCGTTGGCGGGTTGGTCAACACAGGCGTCAGCCAGGTAGGCTGGCGCGCGCGCCGTCTTAGCTCAGTTGGTAGAGCAGCTGTCTTGTAAACAGCAGGTCATCGGTTCGAGCCCGATAGACGGCTCCAGACTTTCCCCCGGAACCACGCGGTTCCGGGGGATCGTGCTACCTGGCTCCCGAGGGCGGGGACGCGTTGTGAACACGTTGTGAGCGTGCCCCGATGCGGCTAATGCGCGCTCCGATATGACTCAAGCACGCCCCGACGAGGCGGCGCCGTCAGGGCAGGCGCCAGTCCACCGGCGCAGCCCCTTGCTGGGAGAGCAGCTCATTGGCACGGCTGAAGGGCCGTGAACCGAAGAAGCCACGGGAGGCGCTCAGCGGCGAGGGGTGGGGCGAGGCCACGATCGGCGTCGTGCCCAGCATGGGGGTCAAGGACTGGGCGGGCCGTCCCCACAAGATGGCCACCAGCGGAGTCTGGCGTGCCACGAGCGCCTCGATCGCCCGCTGCGTGACCGCTTCCCAGCCCCAGCCGCGGTGAGAGGCCGGGGAACCAGGGCGGACGGTGAGGACCCGATTGAGCAGCATGACGCCTTGACGTGACCAGGGGGTGAGGTCCCCGGAGGTGGGTCGAGCTACGCCGAGGTCATTGACCATCTCAGTGAAGATGTTCTCCAGGCTGCGTGGTGGACGTACTCCCGGCTGCACCGAGAAGCTCAGGCCCATGGGGTGCCCGGGCGTGGGGTAGGGGTCCTGCCCCACGATGAGGACCTTGACGTCCTGCATGGGGTAGGTGAAGGCGCGTAGGACGTCGGTGCCGGCCGGCAGGTAGCCTCGGCCGGCAGCCACTTCCTGGCGCAGGCGGTCACCGATCTCGTGGATCGTCTGCTCCACGGGCGCCAGGGCCTGGGCCCAGGACGGATCAACCAGCTCGGACAGGGGTCGCGCGTCACTCACGGGATGAGCCTAGGGCCTGCCTCGTGGGGATGGCTGGCTCCCGGGGCATGTCAGTCCCGTGGGAGGGCTGGCTCCTGGGATCTGCCAGCGCTGCGCGGCAGGCCGTGGTGGCCGTGGTGACTGCGGCGCACGATGCCGTCGTCACAGGTTCGGGGTGTCTGCCCCGCGATCGCGCCCCAGCGACTATTCTCACGACGTGTCTCCTTACGAGTATCCCGACGACGAGTTCGACGCCCGCAACGACGAGGCGCACGAACCCATCGGCGTTCACCGCGCCCCGGTTCCGGCATGGCGCAGCTGGGTGCCGCTGCTGGCGGTGATCGTGATCGTCCCGCTGCTGGCCTGGGCGGCCGTGACCCTGCTGGGCAAGGCCGGATACACCGCGCCCTCTGCGCAGGGCTCTGCCTCGGCTTCTGCCACCGCGGAGCTGGCTGGCGGCGAGGAGGCCACCGAGGCCACGGCGGCCGCTGAGGGTGAGCAGACCGCTGCCCCGCAGGAGTCGGCTGCTGGTGAGAGCGAGCCGGTCCAGACCGAGGAGCCGGCGGCGCCAGCCGTGCAGGACGCGGACCTGACCACGGGCGTGACCATCCACAACGGCAGCTCGGTCAACGGCCTGGCGGGGCGCACCGGTGACCGCCTGGCCAACGCCGGCTACACGGACGTCAACGTCCAGCAGGGCGTCTACCGCCAGTCCACGCCGGAGACGACGACGATTTACTACGCCTCGGCAGACAACGAGGCGACTGCACGTGCTATCGGCGAGGCCCTGGGGATCACCAACGTGGTCGAGTCCGCCGAGGTGGCCCAGTCCAACCCCATCGTCATCGTCCTGCGCTCGGACTTCACGGAGTAGGGCAATCGCCCGCCCACCTCGCTCCGGGGCCACGTGGCGTGGCCGTATCCCCGGCCGCCTGAGTCGTCGCGCGATGCTGGCTGGCGGCGGGCTGACCCTGGCGGGAGCGTGGGGTGCCCAGGCGTCCCGGTGTGCTCCCAGGCCTCTTCCGGGGCTGGCTAGTGAGGGCGTGGCGCTGGGGCCCGGCGGTGTCCTCGTTCCCCTACCGGTCGGGGCGCGTTGCCGTTACGTGGCGGGGACGCGGGTTCCGGCCTGGGTGTCGCTGCCCGAGGGGCTGGAGGGGCTCGTTCGCCTTCCGAGCGAGCAGGAGGCCGACCGCCTCATCGCACAGGCCCGTGAGCGACGCG
>NZ_DS999574.1:37117-41083 GCF_000159035.1 Actinomyces urogenitalis DSM 15434 | reverse complement strand
CGCTGGCGCACAGCGCCCCGAGCGACTTGCTTGCCCTGACCGGCCCGAGCCTGGCCACCTCCCACGGCGGGCCTGGCGGCCAGGCGGACGTGGATCGCTTCGCTCCGGGCGCGGTGGTGTCGGCGCCGGTGTCCTACTGGCGGTACGTCTGGACTCGCGACGCCTCCTTCGCTGCGGCGGCCTACGGCGCTGTCGGCCTGTTCGACGAGTCTCGCCAGGTACTCAGCCACTTGGCGAGACTCCAGGAGGGTCTCGGCAGCGGGACGTGGCGTGCTGGACAGCACGAGGTCCGGCGCCCGCTTGAGGCGCGTTACACGGCTGACGGCGGTGTGCCCGATGACCGGGCGGCCCAGCTCGACGGCGTCGGCTGGCTCCTGTGGGCGGCCGGGCGCCTGGCTGATGACCTTGAGGCCTCAGGCCGTGACCCGGAGGAGGTCCGCTCCTTCCTCGCTCCTGTGGAGGCCGTGGCTGCACGCTCGGCCAGCCACCTCATGTGGCTGACCCCGGGGCCTGGCTACCTGCCGCCGGCCTCCCCCGACTACTGGGAGGTCAGCGAGACCCGGTTGACACTTGGAACCGCTGCGCCGGTCCTGCTCGGGCTGGAGGCGGCCGCCCGCCTGTGCTCGCTGGGGCTCGACCTGCAGGTGGGGCCGGATGTCCTGCAGGCGCGCGTGGGGCAGGTCCGCGAGGCGATGACGCGCGCTTTCGCCCCGCACTGGGGGCGCCATGAGGGACGCGACGACGTCGATGCGGCGCTCACGCTCGTCCTGCCACCTTTCACGCAGGCCCTGGACGGGGCGCTGGAGGTGCGCCGGCAGGCCTGGCAGCGGATGCAGCGTCCGGCCGGCGGCGTAGCGCCAGGCTCATCCTGGCGCCAGGACGGCATCTCCTGGACGCCGCAGACTGCGCTGCTGGCCTGGTCCGGGCTGGCGCAGGCGCAGCGTGATCCGCAGCTGGGGCGCGAGGGGGAGATCCTGCTGGACTGGCTGGAGGGTCATCGCACGAGTGTCGGGGCGCTGCCGGAGAAGGTACGGGCGGATGGTCGGCCCGCCGGTCCGGCTCCGCTGGCCTGGACCTGCGCCCTGGTGCTCCTGGCCGTGACGCAGGCACGCGGCCGCTCGGCGTAAGAGGCTCTGGACGGGGTCGGGCGCGGCCTGCCGGCAGCCGTTGTGTTTCGCCTCCAGCCGAGGGGCGTGGTCTGCGTCTTGCACTCGAGGGGTGAGAGTGCCAGAGTTGCGGTTAGCACTCGGGGCTGCCGAGTGACAGACCGGGACCCGGTCGCCAGGACGGCAGCCTCAGTGAGCACACCAGGTCGTCGGGTGAGGGCCGGGGCGGCGCGTGACAAGAACGTGCCATCTCGATCCGTCCGTCGCGGGCGCCAGTCGACCGTCCAACCCAAGTGGAGGAACCCACATGGCCAAGATCATTGCTTTTGACGAGGAGGCCCGCCGCGGCATGGAGCGGGGTCTGAACGCCCTCGCTGACACCGTCAAGGTCACCCTCGGCCCCAAGGGCCGCAACGTCGTGCTCGACAAGAAGTGGGGCGCCCCGACCATCACCAACGACGGTGTCACCATCGCCAAGGAGATCGAGCTCGAGGACCCCTACGAGAAGATCGGCGCCGAGCTCGTCAAGGAGGTCGCCAAGAAGACCGACGACGTCGCCGGTGACGGTACGACCACCGCGACCGTCCTCGCCCAGGCCCTGGTTCGCGAGGGTCTGCGCAACGTGGCCGCCGGCGCCAACCCGATCGCCGTGCGTCGCGGTATCGACAAGGCCGTGGCCACCGTCGTCGAGCGCCTGCTGTCCGACGCCAAGGAGGTCGAGACCCAGGACGAGATCGCGGCCACCGCCTCGATCTCCGCCGCTGACGAGCAGATCGGCGCCCTCATCGCCGAGGCTCTGGAGAAGGTCGGCCACGACGGCGTCATCACCGTCGAGGAGTCCAACACCTTCGGCCTCGAGCTTGAGGTCACCGAGGGTATGCGCTTCGACAAGGGCTTCATCTCCCCCTACTTCGTCACCGACGCTGACCGTCAGGAGGCCGTCCTGGAGGACGCCTACGTCCTGCTGGTCGAGTCCAAGATCTCCAACGTTAAGGACCTGCTGCCCCTGCTGGAGAAGGTCATGCAGTCCGGCAAGCCTCTGGCGATCATCGCCGAGGACGTCGAGGCTGAGGCCCTGGCCACCCTCGTGGTCAACCGCATCCGTGGCACCTTCAAGTCCGTGGCCGTCAAGGCTCCCGGCTTCGGCGACCGCCGCAAGGCGATGCTGCAGGACATGGCGATCCTGACCGGCGGCACCGTCATCTCCGAGACGGTCGGCCTCAAGCTGGAGAACGCCACCCTGGAGGACCTGGGTCAGGCCCGCAAGGTGGTTGTCACCAAGGACGAGACCACGATCGTCGAGGGCGCTGGGGACAAGGACGCCATCGAGGCCCGTGTCCAGCAGATCCGCAACGAGATCGAGAACTCCGACTCCGAGTACGACAAGGAGAAGCTCTCCGAGCGTCTGGCCAAGCTGGCTGGCGGCGTCGCCGTCCTGAAGTCCGGTGCGGCCACCGAGGTCGAGCTCAAGGAGCGCAAGCACCGCATCGAGGACGCCGTGCGTAACGCCAAGGCTGCCGTCGAGGAGGGCATCGTCGCCGGTGGTGGCGTTGCGCTCATCCAGGCCGCCGAGGCCCTCAGCTCTCTCCAGCTCGAGGGCGACGAGGCCACCGGTGCCTCGATCGTCAAGGTTGCCGTGGAGGCCCCGCTCAAGCAGATCGCCGTCAACGCTGGCCTTGAGGGCGGCGTCGTCGTCGACCGCGTGCGCAACCTGCCCACCGGTGAGGGCCTGAACGCCGCCACCGGCGAGTACGTCAACCTGCTGGCCGCCGGCATCGCCGACCCGGTCAAGGTCACCCGCTCCGCCCTGCAGAACGCCGCGTCCATCGCGGGCCTGTTCCTGACCACCGAGGCCGTTGTGGCGGACAAGCCGGAGCCCCCGGCTCCCGCCCCGGCTGGTGGCGAGGACATGGGCGGCATGTACTGATCGGTCGCCTGGCCACCGTCAGTCACTGACGCGATAGCGAAACGGGCCGTCCTCCTGCGGGAGGGCGGCCCGTTTCGCTATCGCTGGGCGGCACGGGTGGCCGGTGGCGGTCACCGGGCGCCGAAGCGGCCGACGTTGGCCGACTCGGCGTCGTCATAGGCCAGGGCGGAGGCGTCCAGCGCCTGGCTGATGGCGTCGAGACTGGCCTGGACCTGAGCCTGGGTCAGGTGCCAGTCTGCGGCGCAGGCGGCCATAGCGGCGCTGGCGCCGCCGGTCCAGGAGGCCTGGAGAGCGGCGATGTCGCCGTTCATCGCGTCCACCTCCGCCTGGATCGTGGCCACACGCGTGCGGGCTGCTGAGGCGGTGTCCAGGACCGCCTGGGTATCAACGGAGAAGAGAGGCATGAGCGCACCTTTCTGCAGGGCGCCGCTTGTCGGCGCTGGTGCGTTCCAGGCTAGGGAGAACGGGCCCGACGCCGCAGGGCGCCTGTGGAGGGTCACTTATGCCCCTGTCACGGGGCCGGCCTGTGGAGCCCGGGCGAGGTCTAGGCCTGGTGCCCAGCGCCGTCGTCGATGATCTCCTCGGTGATGGGCTGGAACTCGCCCGTCCGAGCCTCGCGCAGGATCTTGGCCTCCTCGACCTTGGCGCGCAGCTTCTCGGCCAGGCGCAGGCGCGCAGCCTCTGCCATCGACTGACGGTCGACGACGGGCACTCCGCCGGTGGGCGTGAGCGAGGCGGCCTCGGCCCCGGCAGGCGCGGTGGTCACGCGTGGGGTGCTCATGAGCCGGTCGATGTCTGCCACGCAGGACTCCATCGAGGTGGTGTGGGACAGGTCCTCGTGGCCAGGCACGGGAGGAGGTGTCGGGGCGGCCGGGGCCGACGGCGTGACTGGAGCAGCTCCAGGCCGTGGCACGCCGGCAGCGGGCGTGGGCG
>NZ_DS999574.1:24573-36682 GCF_000159035.1 Actinomyces urogenitalis DSM 15434 | reverse complement strand
CTTGGCGGCCAGCTTCGCCAGACCGTCCTCCAGCAGGCGCTTCTCCGCTTCCAGGTTCTGGCGCGCGGCCAGTTCCCAGCGTGCACCCAAGGGGGAGGAGAAGAGTGTCTCGCGGGCCAGGAGCTTGGAGACGATCGTCAGGCGTGCCTGCAGATAGTGCTCGGCAGGGATGTGGGCGTACTCCTCGCGTACGAGCTCGCGGTAACGCTTGTACTGCTGCGGGCCAACCGCCAGGGCGCCCAGGTCGGCGTCGTTGAGGGCAAGGGCATCGATGTCCTCGTGGGTCAGGTTGTGTCGCTTGAGGTTGAGGATGAGGGCGCAGATCCGGTCGGTGACTTTGTCCGGCACGCCCAGAGCGTGCAGGTCCTCCGCGGCGTAGGCCGCTGAGGCGACCTCGTCCTCTCCGCCGTTGCGCTTGTAAGTCTCCTCCGTGGCGGAGGAGAAGACGCAGCCGTGGTACCACACCGCCAGCCGCATGACATCGGGGTTGTGGGACTCGTCAGCCAGCTCATCCACGCGCGCCAGCATGTCGATGGCGTGCTTGAGGTTGTGGAAACGTCGGTCAGGGCTGAGCCACATGCTGACCAGGCGCTCTCCGGCCTCCTGGATCTGCTCGGCGCCCGCCGTCGCGCCGACCGCCTTGACAGAGCGGACGTACGCCGGCAGCAGCCACTGAGGTGCGTCCAAGACGCCCATGCACAGCCTCCGAGGTCGGGAGAGGAAACGCTGGCCATCGTATGCTCGCTCCGCACGGAAGTCGAAGGGAATGCCTGTTCGTCCGGCCACCTTTCGCCTCTCAGCGTGGCCGAGGTGGCCCAGGTCCTAGTGCTGGTCGGGCCTTTGGTCGGTGCTGGCCGGGATCTCGATGCGCACGGTGGCGCCGCCGCCGGGGGTCTGCAGCATCTGGACCGTGCCGCCGTGGCGCGCCACGATCGCCGAGACGATCGCGAGCCCCAGACCCGAGCCCCCGGTCTCGCGGTTGCGTGAGGTATCGGCGCGGTAGAAGCGTTGGAAGACCTTGGTGGCCTCGCTCAGCGGCACGCCGGGCCCGTGGTCGCGTACCTCAACCACGGCGGTGCGCTGGGCGGCCCCCGGGGCAGGAGTCGGCAGGTTGCGGTCCTCCGACTTTGCCGTGAGCACAGGAGCGTCGACGACTCCGATGGCGATCTCCACCGGCGAACCCGCCGGGGTATGGCGGGTGACGTTGCCCAGCAGGTTCGTGATCACCTGGCTGAGTCGGTCGCGGTCTGCGATGACGACGGCGGGGCCTGGCTCGGCCTGCTCGTCCTGGAGGGAGATGAGGGCGCACTCGCGGTCAGGGGCCAGAACAGCCATGTCTGACAGCGCCCCGCGGCTGACCTCGGTCAGGTCCACCGGCTCCATGTTCATCTTGCGGCCCTCGTCCATACGTGCGAGCTGCAGGAGGTCGTCCACCAGCCGGCCCATGCGCGAGGCCTCGGTCTCGATACGGCCCATCACCTCGTTCTGGCGCTCGGGCGGGACACCGCCCATGCGGTAGAGCTCGCCGTAACCGCGGATGGCGGCCAGCGGGGTGCGCAGCTCGTGGGAGGCGTCGGAGACAAAGCGGGTCATGCGCTCCTGGGCCACCACCTGGACGGAGAAGGCCTGCTCATTCTGCTGGAGCATTGTGTTCAGCGCCCGCTGGAGCGAGCCGACCTCGGTGGTCGCGGGCTCGGTGACCGGTACGCGTGCGGACAGGTCACCTTTGGCGATCCGCCCCGCCACGGCCTCGATCTGGCGCAGTGGGCGGAAGGAACGGATGACGAGGTAAGCGGCTGCCAACGTACCAAGGAGGATGACGGCCACGTCCGCCATGGCCACGATGAGCCGGGTGCGGGCCACGGTCTCCATCATTCCGCTCAGAGGCAGCGCGATCGCGACGACGCCGCGGTACTCCTGGGTGTCGGCGTCCTTGATCGGTAGGGCGATGACACGCCACTGCCTGCCCGGGAGGTCAGAGTCCACGGTGTACAGGTCCGGGGAGTCCTTCTGAGCGATCGTCTCCTCAAGCGAGAGCCGGCCGATCTGGGGCGTGCCGTACTCGGCGGCGGTGTCCGCCGAGATCATGGAGCCGTTCTGGCCGTCGATGTACTGGGCCTCGACGTAGTAGGTCGAGGGCATGAGCGAGGAGTTGCCGGTGCGGATCTGGGTCAGGGCCTGAGAGCCGATGGCGCGCGAGGTCACGCTCAGCTGGTCGTCGACCTGGCCGAGCAGGTGGGTGTAGAGCAGGGAGGTCACGGCCAGCGAGGCGATGAGCAGCCCGAGGGTGAGCAGGGCGGTCGTAATGAGGACCAGACGCTTGCTCAGCGGAAGGCTGTGCCAGCCTCGCCGGGCAGAGGTCATCAGGTGCCACCGCCCCTTCTTGACGGGGCGGTGCTGCTTGCCGTGAGGCGGCCTGGCGGTGTGCGCCGTCGCCGCCTCGTAGATTCCCAGACCGGGCCGCCTGCTTCCGCGCGGCCGCACGTTACTCGCCCTTGGGCTCACGAAGCATGTAGCCCACGCCGCGACGGGTCTGGATCAAGGGTGCCACTGGCTGCCCGTCAGCGGTCTCGATCTGGTCGATCTTGCGGCGCAGGTAGGAGATGTAGGACTCCACGATCGCGGCGTCGCCGTTCCAGTCGTACTCCCAGACGTGGTCCAGGATCTGTGCCTTGGACACCACGCGGCCGGCGTTGAGCATGAGGTAACGCAGCAGCTTGAACTCGGTGGGGGACAGGTCCACCTCGACGCCAGCACGGTGGACCTCGTGGGCGTCCTCGTCCAGGACCAGGTCAGCTACTCGCACGATGCCGTCGTTCTCGTCCTGGGTGGCGTGCGTGCGACGCAGGATCGCGCGGATGCGGGCCACGACCTCCTCCAGGCCGAAGGGCTTGGTGACGTAGTCGTCCCCGCCGACCGTCAGGCCCTGGACCTTGTCTGACATGTCGTCGCGCGCGGTGAGGAAGAGGATCGGCGTGGTCACATCGCGCTCACGCAGGCGCCGGGCCACGGTGAAGCCGTCCATGTCCGGGAGCATGACGTCCAGGACCACGAGGTCAGGCTCCTCCTGGTCAACGGCGCGCAGTGCCCCGTTGCCGTCAGCGGCCGTGACCACCTCGAAGCCGGCAAAACGCAGGGAGGAGGCGAGCAGGTCGCGGATGTTGGGCTCGTCGTCGACGACGAGAAGACGAGCCTCGTGCCGCTGCTGTGCAGAGTCCTGGGAACGATCCATAGCGGCACTGTGCCCCCGGAGGCTGAATGTTGCCTGAACGGATCGTAGGTGGTCGGTGCGAGGCGGCCGACCACCCCGACGGGCCTAGATGAAGGCGGTGGGGTCGAACTCCTCCAGGGAGATGATCCGCACGCGCGGCAGGGCGATGGTGAAGGCCCGCACGTCCGACTCCAGGTCATGGATGACCAGCCCGCGCGACTCCAGCGCAGCCAGCTGCGCGTTGAGGAACTCCTTGAAGCACAGCACCCCGACCTTGGCCCCGGCGTCCAGGAGACGCTCGATCTGAGGGATGTAGTCGCCGTCGTGCGAGCCGAGCAGGACCTGGGCGCTTAGGCCGGACTCGACCCGCTCCGCCAGGGCGTCCAGGGTGCGCTGGATACCGATGTCGACGACCTTCTCTTCGGGGTTGCCCGAGCCGGCCAGGGGGATGGGGCGGTAGTCCATGGCCAGCAGCGCCTGGACGAAGCTCATCGGCATGTGCCCGGAGGTGGCGTTGAGGAAGAACAGAGCGTGGGTGTCCTCGTCCTCGCCGCCGGCCTCCTGATCGGACAGGGTGTCGCAGAAGGACAGGACCCGGTCCCAGCGTGGGCGCTCCTCGGGCTCAGGCCGCCGTCCCAGGACACTCATGCCCAAGGTGGCGTCGATGTTCTCCCCGTCGACGAGGAGGTAGGTGGGCACGGCTGAGGTGGCGATCATAGGGACATCGTATCGGCGGCTGCTCGGGCGGCGCACCTTGTGGGCGGCTCTGCGGCGCGCAGCCGGGCTTCGCGGCCTCCAGGAGGCCGGGGACCACGACGGCGCAGCCGCACCACGGTGGTTGTGGTGCGGCTGCGCTAGTGGTCGGCTGTGGTGGGTGCGCGACCTCAGTAGGAGGAGGTCTCCTCCTCAGCGTCCTGCGCCTTGAGAGCGGCAAAGGCGGCGTCGACCTCGCCGTCGGTGATCTGCGCCGGTGCCTGGGCGGAAGGCAGGGCGGAGGAGCCTCCCGCCTTGAGCGCGGCCAGACGAGCCTCCGCCTCGGTCATGGCGGCGGCGGACTCCAGCTCAGCGAACTGGGCCTCCAGCGAGGTACCGGCCAGCTCGGCCTGGCCCTCGGCCTGAGCCTCGATGCGGCGCACCTGGTCCTCGTAGCGAGCGAGCTCGGAGGTGGGGTCCATGACGTTGATCGAGCGGATTGCACCCTGGACCTTGACCTGTGCCTGCGCGGACTTCTGGCGAGCCACCAGGGCGTCGCGGCGGGACTTGAGGTCACCCAGACGCGCCTCCATCTGGGTCAGACCCGTCTTGAGCTGCTCGACGACCTGGCGCTGGGAGTCGATCATCGGCTCGGCCGACTTCGCCTCGTTCTCCGCCGCGATCTGCTTGGTGATGGCGATCTTGGCCAGGGAGTCCCACTTGTCGGCTCCCGCCTCATCCCCACCGGCACGCAGCTGGTCAGCCTTGGTCGAGGCGGCCAGGGCCTTGTTGCCCCAGTCCTTGGCCTCGGCGAGGTCGGCGTCGTGGTCCTTCTCCGCCAGGCGCAGGTTGCCGATGGTCTGGGCCACGGCCTCGCGGGCCTCGGCGATGGAGGAGGTGTAGTCGCGCACGAGCTGGTCGAGCATCTTCTCCGGGTCCTCGGCGCGGTCGAGGAGAGCGTTGATGTTGGCACGGGTCAGCTGGGCAATGCGGCCCAGGATCGACTGCTTCTCAGCCATGGGTTGTCCCTTTCGTAGATCGTGTCGGTGACAAACGGGTGTGGGGCGGTCACCGCGGTGCGGTGCCAGCAGTCGCCTGCTGACCTGGATGCTTCCACGGAACCTGCCTGCGCGTCGCGGTCATGACGGCGGTATCGCTGTGGGCATGAGGGCGGGCACACTCAGAAACGGCCGCCTCCACCGCCGAAGCCTCCTCCACCGCCGAAGCCTCCTCCACCGCCGAAGCTGCCACCGCCGCCGCCAAAGCCGCCGCCGCCAAAGCCACCGCCGGGGCGCGGGCCTCCCCAGCCGCCGTAGCCGTGGTCCCGGTGGCCGCCTCCCAGGCCGCCCAGAAGGATGCCGCCTAGGACCAGCGAACCCAGGTCCAGGTCACCTCCTCCGCCACGGGGGCCGCCCAGTCCTCCGAAGGAGTCCTCGTTGTCACGCACATCGGCCTCAGCGATGGCCTGAGCCTGTGCCACCAGCGGCTCGCCGGCAGCGACCTCGGCAAGGGCCGCCGTCGGATCGCTGGTCTGCAGCGAGGTGGCTGCGGCAGCGTGGCGAGTGGCCTCGGACAGCGCGGTGCGAGCCGAGGAGCCGACGGCGCCGCGGTGGGTGGAGATATAGGAGGTCACGGCCTCGATCTGGGAGTTGAGGCGGGCCAGACGCGAACCGAGTGAGGCCCGTGCACGTGAGTCGTTCTCCTCCTTGGCGCGGGCGGGTGCCAGGGCGGCGTCCAGGGCTGCCTCGCAGCGAGCCAGGCGGTCCAGGGCTGCCAGCGGGTCGCCCCCGCTCGTCAGTGCCTCGGCGCCGGTGGAGGTGTCGGGGGAAGCGCTGGTGAGCATCGCGCCGCTGGCGACCGGCAGGGCGGCCCGCCCTTGCTCCACCGCTGCCTCAGCCTGGCGAACCAGGGGCGCCAGGGTTGCTGCAGGTACCTGGGCGGCCAGGCGCTGGGCGTCGATGAGGTCGGAGGAGATCGAGGCGATCGCTGCCTCCAGGTCTGTTGCCGCCCGCTCCAGGCGCTCGCGGGCCCCGCGGACCTGGGCGGCGAGCTGGCCAGCCTGGGCGATCGCACCCTGGGCGATGCGGACCTGTTCGACCGCGGTGGTCTGCTGGCCGTCGTCGACCGAGGCCTGCGCCTGCTCCAAGGCGGTGCGTCCGGCCGCGAGCAGCCGCAGGCCCTGATCGGGGGCGTGGGACACCGAGCTCAGCGCCGAAGGCGGGAAGGTCGCGTGGAGCGTGACCAGGAGGGTCTGCGCCGCATGCAGGGCCTGCTCGGTCTCTGCCGCGCGCTGCCGGGTCTCGGCGATCGCCGTGGGCAGGTTGGCCTCGATACCGCGCCGCTCGTGGAAGGCCTTCTCCTGGGCGGAGATGACGGTGGTGGCCTGCTCGCAGCGCTGGAGCATCTCGCCGTACATCTGGCGCTGGACCGCCTCGGTCTCGGGGATGTCGTCATCCAGCAGCTTGCGCAGCTCGAAGGCACGCTCCATGTGCTCACGTGCCTGGGCCAGAGCCTGGGTGAAGTCGTCCGTGGCGGACAGCCCGAACTGCGCCTGAGCGTAGGACAGCTCCTCGTCGGCGGCGCGTACGGCGTCGTCGGCCGCAAGGAGCGTGGCTGAGGCCTGGGCGCGCAGGGTCTCCAGCGGCAGGGTCTGGGACGGTGGCAGCGCGTTGTTCATGCCTTCTCCTTGCGTCGTGGGCTGGCGGCCTTTGCGTCGTCGTGCCGCTGCCGTCAGGCGGCGCACCAGGGTGGCCGAGCCGAGGGCGCCGACCCCGACGAATGCGAGAAGCATCCAGGGGGCAGGGTGCTCGCCAGCATCGGGCTCAGCGTGCTCAACGACCTCACGCTGGGCGGGGGAGGCAGAGGAGTCGCTGCCGGTGGACAGGTCCTCCACGATCGAGGTCACGGCCCCGTCCCAGTCCCCGGCCTTCAGGTGCTCCTCGATGCGCAGGCGGACCTCACCCAGGCGGGCCTGGGACCACACCGAGCCTCGAGAGTCGCCGTCGAAGGCGTAGCTGCGCTGGGAGGGATCGGCGGTGGAGATGTTGATGACCAGCAGGACGTCATAGGCACCCAGCCCGGTCCAGGACCAGGCCTCGGCGGCAAAGTCGGTAGCGAGCTCGGAAGCGTTGTCGTAGGTGACGACCCACAGGTGGACGCCGTTGCGCTCCGCCGTGGCCACGGCCTTCTCAGCGGTGGAGGCGGTGAGGATCCCGGCGGCGTCCGTCACCTGGTCCAGCAGGGTGGTTGAGGGCAGGGAGTCTGTTGTGGTCGTTGCCGGCAGGGAGGTGAGAGCGGCCTGCGGTGCGGACACGGCAGTGAGGGCGGGTTCGCTGGTGCGGGCAGGCACTTGTGGGGCGGCGAGCGCGACGGGTGCCACGAGCGCGGCGGACAGAAGCAGGCCGCAGCCAGCCAGGCCCCCGAGGGCTGGGCGCCGAGGCGAAGGTGTCGTGTGCATCACGACATATGGTGCTGGCTGGAGCTCGGGCGAGGCAACTTCTTTCGCCGCCAGCGCGTTGACTCGCCTTGTCAGTCCGGGCCGCGGCAGGTGTGTGCGCGGCACGTGGGTGGCGTGGTGCCGGAGTGCGCGGCTGACGGCGAACGTGATCCGCTCGGCTTGCGCGACCGCGGCGGCTTGGAGTCAATAGACCCATGACTCAGCCCAGCGACATGACGTCATCTTCCTCCACCGGTACCAGCGCGCTCGGCCAGACGCCGTCGGTCCCGGTTATCCCGGCGTCCACGCCGCGGCCTGCCGGGCCGCTCATCACGGTGATCGAGCCGGACGCCGTCGCGCCCTTGGACCGCCTGGGCGAGTGGCTCTTCGCTTCCGGGGCCCGGCTGCGCACCATCCGGGTGTGGAAGGGTGAGGCGCTGCCGGCTACGGATGACCTGGGTGACGGCCTCGTGGTCCTGGGAGGCCAGATGAGCGCCCACGATGACGCGGCCCACCCGTGGCTGGAGGGGCTGCGCGAGATCATCCGCCATGCCGTGGCAGATGGGCTGCCGACCCTGACGATCTGCCTGGGTGCCCAGGTGGCGGCTGAGGCCCTCGGCGCGGTGACGGCTGTGCCGTCGCCTGACGGCGGTGAGCACGGGGTTGCCGAGCTGGAGCTGACTGAGGCTGCCTTGGTCGATCGGGTCCTGGGGCCCGTGATCGACGAGGCCGTGCGCGCTGCGGTGCGTGCCGGGATCTCGACCCAGGACGGCACCCGCCTGCCTGCCGTCGTCTCGCACGACGACGCCGTCGTGAGCCTGCCGGAGGGGGCCACGCTCCTGGCCTCCTCCCAGCGCTGCCCGATCCACACCTGGCGTGTGGGGCGGATGCTCGCCTTCCAGCACCACCCCGAGGCCAGCCCTGCCCGTCTGGGTTCGTGGACTGAGCGTGAGGTGGCGCAGGAGATGGGCGTTGAGCCGCCCGCCGTCACGGACTCCGCCGTGCCCTCCGGCCGTGAGCTTCCTGCTGAGGCGGTGGCTGCGGGCAAGCAGGCGCGTGCCACTGCTGAGGAGGCGGACTCGGTGGCGCAGGCCTACGGGCGTGGTCTGGCGCGCGAGCTCGTGCGCCACGCCCGCGCCTACGCCGCGCAGCGCGACGCCCGGGACTGACCTCCCTCGCTCGGGGCGCGCTACGAAACGCGATAGGTGACATCTGCGCGGCGGTGACTTCCCTCGCTCGGGGGGCGGGGGCAGCGTGCCCTCATGACTGACGGGCTACAGGCGGGTGACTTCCCTCGCTCGGGGGGCGGGGCCCTAGACCTCGCCCGGCGGTGAAGCGAACTGACTTCCCTCGCCCGGCAGTGGCGCACGTTTGCGTGCGATGCCGCTGGGTGTGTGCCCGGGGGCTGGCATTCTTTGCCCGGCAGCGGTGCACGCTCGCGGGGACAGATGCCGTATCCGTTCATCGGAATCTGGGCGGACGCACCTTGGTGGGGCCCCGGCAGCGGTGCGCGCTCGCTGGGGCGCTCGTTCGCGAGTGTTCGGCGCTATCCCATGCTGGTTGCCACCACCCCGTTCTCACCGTCGCTACCTCGTTCTGGCGGTCGCTACCCCTTGGTGTTGTCCGCTATCCCGTAGCGCGCGCTACGGGGGTGCGAAGGACGCCAAGGGGTAGTGAAGGTGGTGATGGGGTAGCGGGGTTCGCGAGAGGACGATGGTCGGTGCCCATGGTCGCGTTGTTTGTTACCGTCCCGCGTGTTCGCAGCTGCCTCGCTTGGCGTTCTCCGCCTCTTCCTGCTGTCTTTCGTTATCTGGCGTCCGTGTTCGCTACCCCTTGGTGTTGTCCGACCGTGCGTGTGCGGGCCAGGCCCTGCTGGCTTCGCTACCCGACCGCGTTCACCGCTACCCCGTTCTGTCTGTCGCTACCTCTTGGTGTTGTCCGCTACCTGGTAGCGCGCGCTACGGGGGTGCGAAGGACGCGGAGGGGTAGCGGAGGTGGTGAAGGAGCGGCGAAGGAGCGGCGTGGGAGGTCTTGGTGGGGGTGCGAAGGACGCCAAGGGGTAGCGAAGGGCGCGGAGGGGTAGCGAGGAAGGAGCGCGAACAGTGCGGGGGAGGGCGAGAGGCCCAGAGAAGGGCGGCCCGGCACCCCAGACGGCCGGCTGCCCCTTCCGCCCCTCCTTCAGGCCCCTGCAGCTCCTCCTTCAACCCCTTCCTCAGGAACCAACCGCCCTTCAGAGGTCGGAGGCGTCCGTGACCTCGTAGGCGTAGCCCTGCTCGGCCAGGAAGCGCTGGCGGTGAGAGGCAAACTCCTGGTCCACGGTGTCGCGGGTGACCACGGTGTAGAAGTGGGCCTGACGCCCGTCGGACTTGGGACGCACGATCCGCCCCAGACGCTGGGCCTCCTCCTGGCGCGAGCCGAAGGAGCCCGAGACCTGGATCGCCACCGAGGCGCCGGGCAGGTCAATGGAGAAGTTGGCGACCTTGGAGACCACGAGGGTGCTCACCTCCCCGTCGCGGAAGGCCTGGTAGAGCTTCTGCCGCTCGCGCACGGTGGTCGACCCGGTGATGACCGGCGCCCCCAGGTGCTCCGCGAGCTCCTCCAGCTGGTCGACGTACTGACCAATGACCAGCGCCGACTCGCCTGCATGGCGGGCCAGCAGTTGGTCCACCACCGCCACCTTGGCCGGCGTCGTCGCTGCCAACCGGTAACGGTCCTCGCTCTCGGCGGTGGCGTAGGTCATCCGCTCGCCGGCCTCCAGGCTCAGCCGCACCTCGGTGCACACTGCCGGCGCGATCCAGCCCTGGTTCTCCAGGTCCTTCCACGGCGCGTCATAGCGCTTGGGCCCGATGAGGCTGAAGACCTCGTCCTCGCGCCCGTCCTCGCGTACCAGCGTGGCCGTCAGGCCCAGGCGACGCCGGGCCTGCAGGTCCGCGGTCATGCGAAAGATCGGCGCGGGCAGGAGGTGGACCTCGTCGTAGACGATGAGTCCCCAGTCGTGGGCGTCCAGCAGGTCCAGGTGAGGGTAGACACCCTTCCTCTTGGTCGTGAGCACCTGGTAGGTGGCGATCGTGACCGGGCGGACCTCCTTGCGCGAGCCCGAGTACTCCCCGATCTCGTCCTCGGTCAGGGAGGTGAAGCGAATGAGCTCCTCCTTCCACTGCCGTGCCGAGACCGCGTTGGTGACCAGGATGAGGGTCGTCGTCGAGCTGCGGGCCATCGAGGCCGCGCCCACCAGGGTCTTGCCGGCCCCGCAGGGCAGGACGACGACGCCGCTTCCTCCCGCCCAGAAGGCGTCCACCGCCTCGGCCTGGTAGGGGCGCAGAGCGAAGGCTCCTGGCTGGCCGGCCGCAGCTGCCTGCGGGTCGTCGTGCAGGGCGATCGGGTGCGCCTCGCCGTCGACGTAGCCGGCCAGGTCCTCCGCCGGCCAGCCCAGCTTGATGAGCACCTGCTTGAGGTGACCGCGCTCGGAGGGATGGACCACGACGTCCTCGGGGGACAGTCTCTCGCCCAGCAACCCCTTGGTCCGCTTGGAGCGCATGACCTCCTCCAGGACCGGTACGTCGGTCGCGTGCAGGACGAGCCTGTGCGCGGGGTCGGTGACCAGCTGCAGGCGGCCGTAGCGTCCCATCGTCTCGGCGATCTCGGTGAGCAGCGAGTGCGGCACCGGGAAGCGGGAGTAGGTGATCAGCACGTGGATGACCGTCTCCGCGTCCAGGCCGGCGGCGCGAGCGTTCCACAGTGCCAGCGGCGTGATGCGGTAGGTGTGGATGTGCTCCGGCGCCCGCTCCAGCTCGGCGAAGGGGGCGATGGCGCGTCGGGCGTCGGCGGAGGCCGGGTGGGAGACCTCCAGCAGGACGGTCTTGTCGCTCTGGACGATGAGGGGTCCGTCGGGCGGGGCAGAGGCAGGCATGGGGGGAGTATCGCGCGACGAGCGCCTCCGGGCCGTGACGCAGGCGACGCCTTCACCGGCGGCGGAGCGCGCAGGCCGGTCAGCGTGGCCCGTGCCACCAGGCGCGGGTGGCAGGAGCGGTAATGTGACAAGGATGAGCACCCCAGGCACTTCCCGCACCAGCCGCACGCGCGCGGCCACCGGCCAGGACGCGACGCCGCCGACGCAGCCGCCCACTGGTGGCATCGCGGGCACGGACGGCCTCGCCGCCACCCTCACCGCTCGTTCCGACGCCGAGATCGCCCAGCTCCTGCAGTCTCGCCGCGACCTTATCGCCCCGCCCTCGTCCTCCTTCACCACCCTGGCTGCCCGCGCCGGCGGACGCCCGAGCGTGGAGATCGCGCTCGCGGACCTGGGCGCCCAGCCCCTGGCTGTGGCCCAGGCAGTCGTGGCGCTGGGAACCCAGGATGCGGGCGTCATCAGCCGTGCCACCGGGATCGGAGCCGACGACGTCGCTGCCGGACTGGAGCGGTTGCGTCACCTGGCGCTGGTGGTCGAGGCCGGAGCAGTGCCCGGGCTGGCTGAGGTCTTCGGTCCCCGTCCGCAGGTGCCTCAGACCCCCGTTGCCCCCAGGCCCGAGGAGCTGGAGGTCCAGGAGGCTGCCGCCGTGGCGGACCAGGCATCGCGCGCGGCCGAGGAGCTCGTCCGCCTGGTGACGGTGCTGCTGGAGGAGTGGGGTCGCGAGGCAGGGGCGATCCTGCGCACCGGAGGGGTCGGCGTGCGGGTGCTGACCCGCACCGCGCAGGCGCTTCAGGAGAGCACGCAGGTCACCGCTACCGTCATCGAGATGGCCGCAGGCGCCGGGCTCCTGGGGCTGGAC
>NZ_DS999574.1:3484-23688 GCF_000159035.1 Actinomyces urogenitalis DSM 15434 | reverse complement strand
GAGCCGGTGAGCAGGCCCGCATCGACTCCGGCCAGGGCCGGGGCGCAGCCACGGACCCGGTGCACGCCCTGGCGCTGCTGCGTCAGGCCCGGGCCTCGCGCTCGCGGCTACGCCTGCGTCTGGCGGGACAGGACGGAAGCGTCCAGGAGCGGCGCGTGCGGGTGCTCGCGGTGGAGCCCGGCAGGGTGCGGCTGGCCGACGTCGTGCGTGAGACTGAGCTGACGGTCGCCGTTCACCGGATCGTGGGCGTTGAGGAGGAGTAGGGCTGGCGCGGGATCGGTGGGAGACGGTGATGCCGCACCTGTGGACCTGCCCCCTACACTGGTCGGGTGACATCTACCGCGACTGATCCCGAGACAGTACCCCCGACCGAGACCGGACATCCGGCCCCTGGCCAGGCTGGTACCCTCGCGGACCCTGCGACCGCCTCCCTGGAGCGTGCCGGCAGCCTGCCCACTCCTCAGCAGGCCGTGGCCGCCGCCAAGGACAAGGTCCTCACCTCTGCCGTCGCCGTCGACCTGGCCCACCAGGCCCTGGGGCAGATCACGGAGCCCCTGAGCGTGGGTGCCCACCTGGGAGCCCGCAGCGAGGGCGAGCGCGTGGTGACTCACCTCTTTGAGTGCAATCTCGCCGGTTATCGCGGCTGGCACTGGGCCGTGACGCTGACGCGTCCGCCTCGCGCCCGCACCGCGACCGTGTGCGAGATGGAGCTGCTGCCTGGCGCGGAGGCGATCCTGGCTCCCGCGTGGATCCCGTGGGCGGACCGGCTCCAGCCTGGGGACGTCTCACGCTCGGACCGGCTGCCGCGCCGCGAGACGGACGAGCGCCTGGAACCGGGCTGGGAGGCCACGGGTGAGCAGGAGGGGGACGTCGTGGGAACCGACGCCCTCGACTTCGGCCGCGCGCGCGTGCTGTCTGCCGAGGGGGTGCAGCGTGCCGCCCAGCGTTGGTACGACGGCGACCATGGCCCTGACGCCGACGGCGTGCGCAAGGCCCACGCCACCTGCGCCACCTGCGGCTTCCTCGTGCCGCTGGCTGGCCCGTTGCGTAACGTCTTTGGCATCTGTGCCAACGAGTGGGCGGCCGACGACGGACGCGTGGTCTCCCTGGACCACGGTTGCGGCGCACACTCGGAGACTGATCTGCCTGATCAGGGGCCGGAGTGGCCGGTGACGCCCTCGCGCCTGGACGAGGCGGCCATGGAACCCCTGGGGACGGACGGAACCTCGATCCGCGACGGGCGCAGCCAGGCTGAGGAGATTGAGGCTGCCTCGCAGGAGGAGCCGGAACCGGCTGAGGCCGGTGACGCTGAGTCTGGTGACGCCCCGGCGCAGGCCGAGGACTCATCGGATGGTGCCGAGCAGACCCACGAGGCGGGCGGGGCCGCTCAGGACGCCGAGCAGACCGAGGCGCCCAGCAGCTCTGAGCAGCGCCACGCCTCGGCGCTGGACGCCGTTGCCGAGCTGGCGGCGACGGCGCACGGGCATGAGGACGCACCTCGTGCGGTCCCCACAACCCTGGATGAGCTGGAGGCTCAGCTACCCTTCGGCGGCTAGCGCTACCCCTCTGTTTCCTTCGCTACCCCTTTGTCTTCTTCGCACCCCCGTAGCGCGCGCAGCGGGGGTGCGAAGAAGACAAAGGGGTAGCGGACGACGTTCCGGGGGAGCGAAGGTCAGAGAGGGTTAGCGGGTGACCAGGGCCTCCAGCCCCATCAGCGGTGCCCCAGCGGGCGTGGCCTGCACGATGGCGGCGTTGGCGATGATCCGCTGCGTGGCACCCACCACCCGGCCCCCGGCTGCGTGCGGGGTGAGCAGGAGGTTCGGGGCGCTCCACAGGGTGGAGGTGGCAGGCAGCGGCTCAGGGTCCGTGACGTCCAGACCAGCTGCGGCCAGGCGGCCTTCGCGCAGCGCCTCCTCCAGGGCCTCCTGATCCACCGTGGTTCCGCGCCCCACGTTGACCACGACGGCGCGCGAGGGCAGCAGTGCCAGCCGTTCGCGTGAGAGGGCACCGGCAGTGTCCGGGGCAGAGGGCAGCACCATGACCAGCAGGTCCGTGTCCGGCAGTGCCTGCTCGATCTGCTCGACGGCGAGCACCTCGAAGCCTGCTCGCTCGCCCGCGCTGTGGGCGACGCCGCGCACCTGGGCCCCGAAGGCGCTCAGCAGCCGGGCGGTCGCCTGCCCGATAGCACCGAAACCCCACACCAGCGCTCGGGCATCAAGCAGGGTGGTCAGCCGCTTGGGGTCATGGACAGGCTTGGCCCCGCCCAGGTCCCGGTCCCACACGTGGCGGTCAGCGGAGCGTACGGCCTGGGGCAGGCGACGCAGGCATCCCAGGGTCAGCGCCAGGGCGTGCTCGGAGACGGTGGCGTCATGGAAGTGCCGCCCGGAGGTGATGGCGACTGAGGAGGGGAAGCCTGCGGCCAGGACGTTGTCCGGACCGGCCGCCAGGGTCTGGATCCAGCGCAGGTGGGTGAGGTATCCGGGCATCTCGCGCAGGACCGCACCATGCCCGGAGCCGCCACCTCCCCACAGGACCATGGCCTCGGCGTCGCGGTGCTCAGGCGGGACGGGCCTGCCCTCGTCGAAAAGGACCACCTCATGGCCCGCGTCTCGGATCGGAGCGGGCTCGATGTATCCGGAGGAGGTCAGCAGGATCTTCATGTCACCAGGGTGTCACGCCAAGGCGGTGTCCGGAGGGGAGTTGCGAGCCTGACGCGGCGCTGCGATTGTCTCCATCGGCTTCGCTCTGCGAGAATCCGGTTACGTGAGTGCACCAACCACATCCCCCCGTCCCAGCGCCGCGTCCGCCCCGACCGGCGCGCTTGACCGTTTCTTCCACATCACAGAGCGCGGTTCCACCGTGGCTCGTGAGGTGCGGGGCGGGCTCGTCACCTTCTTCACGATGAGCTACATCCTCGTCCTCAACCCCCTCATCCTCTCCACCCCGCACGACGGCATCGCCCCGCTGGGCACCACCGAGCAGATCGCGGCTGGCACGGCCTTCGTCGCCGGCATCATGACGATCCTCATGGGCCTGGTGGCCAACTTCCCGATGGCGCTGGCCGCGGGCCTGGGCATCAACGCGATGATCGCCTACACCCTGGTAGGCATGAACGGCATGACCTATGCCGACGCCATGGGCCTGGTGGTCATTGAGGGCATCATCATCCTCGTCCTGGTGCTCACGGGCTTCCGTGAGGCCGTCTTCAAGGCCGTGCCCGCGCACCTGAAGACCGCGATCAGCGTGGGCATCGGCCTGTTCATCGCCCTGATCGGCCTGGTGGACGCCAAGGTCGTGCGCGCTGGTGGCACGCCGCTGGAGCTGGGCCTGGGCGGCTCGCTGCAGGGCTGGCCGGTTCTGGTCTTCCTCTTCGGGCTCTTCCTCATCCTCGTGCTGCACGTGCGCAAGGTGAAGGGTGCCATCCTCATCGGCATCATTGCCTCCACCATCCTGGCTGCCGTCGTCGAGGCCGTGGCCCACCTGGGAGCCTTTGACGCCGAGGCCAACCCCACCGGCTGGTCGCTGTCCGTGCCCGCGCTGGAGGGTTCTCCCGTTGGCATGCCCTCCCTGGCCACGCTTGGTCACTTCAGCCTGCTCGGCTCGATCGAGAAGGTCGGTATCGTCTCTGTTGTCCTGCTCGTCTTCTCCCTGATGCTCGCTGACTTCTTCGACACCATGGGCACCATGGTGGCCATCGGCGCCGAGGGCAACCTGCTGGACGAGAAGGGCAACCCGCCGCGTACCCGCGAGATCCTCGTGGTTGACTCCGTGGCCGCCATCGCCGGCGGTATGGGCGGGGTCTCCTCCAACACCTCCTACGTCGAGTCCGCGGCAGGTGTGGGTGAGGGTGCGCGGACCGGTCTGGCCTCCGTGGTCACCGGCCTCGCCTTCCTGGCGAGCATGTTCATCGCGCCGATCGTCTCGATGGTGCCCTATGAGGCAGCGACCCCGGCACTGGTCGTCGTCGGTTTCCTCATGATGACCCAGGTGACGGACATCGACTGGAAGTCGTCTGAGGTGGCCCTGCCGGCCTTCGTCACGATCATCATGATGCCCTTCTCCTACTCCATCACCAACGGCATCGGCGCCGGCTTCGTCGCCTACCTGGTGGTGCAGCTGGCACGTGGCAAGGCCAAGAGCGTCCACCCGCTCATGTGGCTGGCCTGTGTGCTGTTCGTCATCTACTTCACCCTGACCCCGATCAAGGCGATCCTCGGCATCGCCTGACCCGTCAGGCCTACGGACCCCGGCCTCGCTCCACGGTGGAGGGCACCTGCCCTCCCGGTGGCGGCGAGGTCGGGGTTTCGACGTCGTAGCTGCGGCGATACGATGTCCTGCCGCGCTTGCTCGCTCGACGCCGGACACCTGGCCGCCCGACGCCTGCCTACCACGCACGAAACGCCACTTACCGTCACGAAACCGAGGCCTCCGCACGCCGTGTCCGCCACTTTTGAGTCACTGAAGTTCCACAACTACCGGATCTGGTTCTTTGCCGCCCTGGTGGCCAATACCGGTTCATGGATGCAGCGAGTGGCTCAGGACTGGCTGGTGCTGCGGGTCCTGACGGACGACTCCGCCTCGGCCACGGGCATCACCACGGCCCTGCAGTTCCTACCGGCGCTGCTCTTCTCCGCTCATGCCGGTCTGCTCGCGGACCGGGTTGACCAGCGCAAGTTCCTCATCTTCACCCAGTCCGCCATGGGACTGGTCTCCCTGGCCCTGGGCCTGGACGTCATCCTGGGCCGCGCCGAGCTGTGGCACGTCTACCTGGCAGCCTTTGTCTCGGGGTGGGGCGGGGCCTACGACTCCCCGGCCCGGCAGATCTTCGTGGCCCGGATGGTTCCGGGCGACTACCTGTCCAACGCCGTGGGCCTGAACTCGGCCTCCTTCAACGCAGCCAGGCTCATCGGCCCCGCCGTGTCCGGACTGGCGATCGCCTGGGTCGGTCCCGGGTGGGTCTTCATCATCAACGCCCTGACCTTCCTCTTCCCCACCCTGGCGCTGGCCACCATGCGCGTGCGTGAGCTCTACGCCGTGCCGCGTGCCGCGCGTGCCAAGGGGCAGCTGCGTGAGGGGATGGCGTACGTGCTGCGCCGCAGCGACATCGTGGTCATCATCGTGGTCATTTCCGTGGTCTCGATGCTCACCCTCAACTTCCAGGTGACGATGGCCGCCATGGTGCGCAGCGCCTTCAACCTGGAGTCCGACGCCTACGGCAACGTCTCCTCGATCTTCGCCGTGGGCTCCCTGGCCGGTGCACTGTGGGCGGCGCGTCGCAAGGCTCCGCGCGTGCGCACGCTCATCGTGGCGACCTTCTTCCTGGGTCTGTTCACTCTGGTCATGGCTGTGGCTCCGAGCTACCCGCTGTTCGCCCTGTCCTCGATCCCGGTGGGGCTGTGCGTGCTCACGGTGCTCACCAGTGCCAACCAGACGGTGCAGCTGACTACCGACCCGGCGATGCGCGGGCGGGTGATGAGCATCTACATGATGTTCTTCCTGGGGACCACGCCGATCGGCTCCCCGCTCGTCGGGTGGGTCTCGGACCAGTGGGGTCCACGCTCGGCGATCACTCTGGGTGGGGTGGCGGCGGTCCTCATCGCCTGCCTGGCCACCTTCTGGGCGCGGCGTCACTGGCAGGTGGACCTGGCCTACTCCTCCACCCGCCCCTTCCTGAGCACGGTGGGGCCGCGTGAGCGTGCGAGCCTGTCCCATCCCGGCCCGGTGGCCGGTGAGCAGATCGAGGGGGCTGGGGCTGAGCTGGTCGCGGAGGCTGAGGCCCGTGGTGAGCAGGACGACGACGGCGAGGCCCGCCCGGCACGCTGAGTCCGCCGCCGTGGGTGGCAGGCTCGAGCCGGCTGGGCGTGAGCGCGCTGGGCGCGAACGGGGTGGGCGCGGCCTGCGCGCCAAGGGCTTGCCGATATCCTGGGACAGCCTTCGGGCAGACGGTCCCTGTCTGCTTCCAGGCGCTGTCCTCAGGACGTACTTCTTCCCAGGAGGTCTCAGGCATGAGCGAGCTGATCGACACAACCGAGATGTACCTCAAGACCGTTTACGAGCTTGAGGAGGACGGCGTTCTGCCGCTGCGCGCGCGCATCGTGGAGCGCCTGGACCACTCGGGGCCGACCGTCTCCCAGACCGTGGCGCGCATGGAGCGTGACGGCCTGATGAAGGTCGCTGAGGACCGCTTGCTGGAGCTGACCGAGGAGGGCCGCCGTCGGGCTACGGAAGTGATCCGCAAGCACAGGCTTGCCGAAAGACTGCTTCTGGACGTCATCGGTCTCGACAGGCGGCTGGTCCACGAGGAGGCCTGCCGGTGGGAGCACGTGATGAGCGAGCAGGTCGAGGAACGCCTGCTGACGATCCTCGGTGACGTGAGCACGGACCCCTTCGGCAACCCGATTCCTGAGGTGAGGGCCGAGCACCCGCAGCCGGCGGCCGGCGAGGTCAGTGCTGACCGCGCGGTGCGTGCGGACCGCGAGGACGGGGTGGTGGCACGAGTCGGTGAGCCCATTCAGGCTGACGCTGACCTCATCGCCAGCCTGGAGGACGCCGGGATCGTGGCCGGGGCTGAGGTCCGCCTGCGCCCGAGCAGTGGCGGGGTGCGTGTGGTGTGCCGCGAGGGCGAGCCGGTGGTTCTTCCTGACGACCTGGCGCGCCATCTCTTCCTCATTGCCTGAGCGTCGGTCCTCACTGCCGCCGTCGGCGACCGCGGTGTCTCATTGCACGCATTTGCCTGCGGCGGAATCCTTCTCGAGGAGGATCACGTTCGTATAACGTATCCGCTGCGTCCGGGTGTCCGGACGCGAGGAGCCAGGCGGAGCCCAAGCCTGCTGACGTCCGGTTCCTCGATCCATACGACTTCACCAGCAGGCACGGGGGACCCACCGCCGGCCAGGCCGCTACAGGCTGAGCCTCGGGGTGAAGCCCGCCTCGTGCGGGCCGGGCGCCTCCCGCTCGAACCCGACAGCTAACCTCGCAGGCTCCCCAGGAGAGAACTGACGTGACCACACCTGTTCAGGCGCGCCACCGCAAGGCCTCACGGCCGCTGACCCCGCTGAGCGACCTTGCTCCGGCTACCCGCCGTGGCTTCGCCGTCGCCGCCTCCTCTGGCCTGGCGCTGACCATGATCGCCTCTGGCGCCAACGCCGCGGGACAGGATGCTGAGAACCTGCGCAGCTCGGCCGGCACCCTCAAGGTCGGGCTGGTGGCTGAAGCGGAGAGCCTGGCGGCCAGCAACGCCCCGATCAAGGTCTCCGAGCAGGTTGCCGCTGACGACGCTGCGGTGGTCACCGAGGTCGAGACGGTGACGGCCGAGGTCGTCCAGGAGCGCAACGCCGTCGCCACGGGCCAGGGCCTGATCGACTACGGCATGCAGTTCCTTGGCGTTCCTTACGTCTGGGGTGCCTCCAGCCCGACCGCGTTCGACTGCTCCGGCTTCGTCTCCTACGTCTACGCCTCGATCGGTGTGTCGATCCCGCACCAGTCCAGTGCGATCCGCAACATGGCGGGGGCGAGCGTCGTCTCGGCCTCCGAGGCCCAGGCTGGCGACATCATGTGGTGGCCAGGCCACGTGGGGCTCTACGCCGGTGACGGGATGGTCCTGGAGTCCGTGCCGGGCGGAGTGACCTACCGCGCCGTGTGGGGCAGCCCGACCTACCTGCGGGTGCTCTAAGCCACCCGGCGTGCAGGGCTGCGGGCCTGCGGCCCGTCTCACCCTGCGGCACTACCTGTGACGAGAGCCGTCTCCTCCGTGCGGAGGAGACGGCTCGGTCATGCGAGGTATCGACAGATAAGTGGTGGGCATCACGTCGATGTGCGTTATCTGGTCGTGACATAATGGGCGCGCTCCGGTAGCGTCTCCATCGTTACCCGGTTGAGACCGGGGACGCCCTCATCGCGGGGCCCAGTCCTGCCGCCCGCGTTGAGGCCCATGACCATGATGGCAGGAACGGGGGAACCAGTTCTGGTCTCGGTGACGAGGCCTTGGGGTGAAGTCCGCGCAGCGGACCGGGCGTCTCCAGCTCGAACCCGACAGCTCACCTCGTCGGCACACAGGAGAATCAACCCACATGACCACTAGCACCTCGGCCCGTCACCGCAAGGCGGCACGACCCCTGACCCCGATCGCGACCGTCGCTCCGGCTGCTCGTCGCGGCATGGCGGTGGCGGCGTCCTCCGGTCTGGCCCTGACCATGCTTGCCTCCGGTGCTAACGCCGCCGGTGCGACCGAGGCCTCGGCCTCGGCTGGTTCCCTCGAGGCTGCGGGTGTCGGCGCGATCGCTGCTCAGGCTCGTGACGCCCTGGCGACCAACGAGGTCATCACTGCTGGCGAGGTCGCCACCCTGGCAGACGTTGAGGCCGTTGCCGAGGTCTCCGTCGCCGCTCCGCAGGCTCCGGCTGCTGAGGCTGAGACCGAGGCGACCACCACGCAGGAGACGGCTGAGGCTGCCGCTCCCGCTGTTGCCGTGGCTGCTCCCGAGAACGCCTCGGCCTCCTCGATCGTCGCGATCGCCCTGCAGTACCAGGGCGTGCCCTACGTCTCCGGCGGCACGACGCCGGCGGGCTGGGACTGCTCCGGGTTCGTCCAGTACGTCTACGCCCAGGCCGGTATCTCCCTGCCTCGTACCTCCTACGCCCAGGGCGCCGCGGGCACGCTCGTCTCGGCTGCCGAGGCTCAGCCTGGCGACATCGTCTACTACGGCCACCACGTGGGCATCTACGTGGGCAACGGCATGATGATCGACGCCGGTACCCCCTCCACCGGCACGGTCTACCGCGCCGTCTACGGCTCGCCGATCGGCTACGTCCGCATCGGCTGAGGCTCTCGCCTAGCGCGCTGATCTCCTTCGTGACGACGGCGCCCCGTCAGCCTGCCAGGCAGGCTGACGGGGCGCCGTCGTCGCTTCGCGGCACGCGCAGTGGTTTGGACCACATGGCACATCGGGGTGACAATGAGACCAGTTGGTTTCCCGACACCCGAAGAAAGGGGCAGAACCCATGGCCGAAGACAGAGTCGTCCTCGTCGGAGTGGATGGATCACCTGAGTCGCTGGGAGCGGTGGACTGGGCAGTCGCCCGTGCCGCCCGCGAGGGATGGCGCGTCCACATCCTGTGTGCCTACTCGCTGCCATCCTTCACGACGGCGTCGCTGGACGGCGGTTACGCGGCTCTCGATGACACCGCGATCCGCTCCGGCGCCCAGGCGGTCGTTGATGAGGCAGTCAGCCGCGTTCAGGGACGTGGCGTGACCGTGACCAGCTCGCTGGAGACCGGAGACCCCGCCGGGGTCCTGGTGGACCTGTCCAGCGAGGCTGTCTTGTCCGTCGTTGGTACGCGTGGTGGCGGCGGATTCGCCGACCGTCTGCTGGGCACGGTCTCCTCGGCGCTGCCGGCACACGCCCACTGCCCGACGGTCGTCGTCCCGCGCCACACCGAGGGCGCGGAGTACACGCCGGTCAAGCGCATCGTCGTCGGCGTCGACGGCTCGGACTCGGCCCGCAAGGCCCTCAAGTGCGCCGTCGTGGAGGCTGAGGCCTGGGGCGCGGAGCTGACGGCAGTAGCTGCGGTGCCGATGGCCTCGGGAGCGGGAGCCCTAGCCTGGCTGCCTGCCGCCGTGGACCGCGATCAGGTCTTGGCGGACGTGCGCAGTGGTCTGGACCGGGCTGTTGCCGAGGCGGTCGAGGGCCACCCGGGCGTCACGGTGCGTCGCCACGCCCTGGACGGCAACGCCGCCCAGCTCATGAGCGAGTTCTCGACGGCGGTCGACCTCGTTGTCGTCGGCTCGCGTGGACGCGGTGGCTTCTCCGGGCTGCTGCTGGGCTCGACCAGCCAGGGCGTGCTCTCGCACGCTGCGTGCCCGGTCATGGTGGTGCCCTCGCGTACCCGGGACGACCACTTTGAGGTCGCGCGCAACGCCGGTACGCCGTGGGGTCGCGCCTAAAGAAACAGGCCTGACCTGCGTGGTGCCCGGGGACGCGGTTCCCGGGCACCACGTGCGTCCTGGTAGGGTGGGGACCCGCAAGCCCTCGTAGCTCAGGGGATAGAGCACCGCTCTCCTAAAGCGGGTGTCGATGGTTCGAATCCATTCGGGGGCACGACTAAACCCTCGTATCTCAAGGAAAAGCACTTCTTGAGAGCGAGGGTTGCTGCGTGCCGGAGCGCTGAATGAGGCGTTTATCGGTCCGTTTTGCCGGGGAGTCGCCCTCGACGGACGCGGTGGTGCCGTTATGTTGGTGATATGACGCCTTCACTCTTCTCATTCGGCCGTAACCGTCGCAAGACGCAGGCCCGTGCGGCAGAGCAGAAGGACGTCGGTGGCTCCAGCAGGCCGGTCGAGACCGACGAGGCTGCGGCCCCGACGCATGAGGCCGCGCCGCACGAGGACGCCATGCAGGAGGACCGTGCTGGCCAGGCGCAGGAGCGCACTGACCAGCCGGTGCCTGGCGGCGAGGACGGCGTGCCTGGCCCTGCGCAGCGCCCGCTTTCCGAGCTCTCTGCGCCCACGAGCCACGCCCACCCCTCCGGGCGGCCCGGTGAGGCGGTCCTGGAGGAGGCCCTTGCGCGCTGGCGTGAGGAGCTGGTGGACCTGGGCGGGGTAGCAAGCCTGGACGACATCACGCTCCTGGAGGGAGTCGTTGACCTCACGGCCGCCCACCCCTCGGGCCTGGCGCAGCTCTACGCCGGCCGCCCCACCCACCTGTCCAGCCTCGTGCGTGAGCGCAGCGCCCTCGGTGTGGCGCGCCAGTCCCTGCGCGAGGTCGCCGGGCGCACTGATCTTCTGGCCCGCCAGTTCGGTGTCGCACCGGTCTACCTGGCGCTCGGGGTGGCCTCCTGGAGCGAGGCAGTGCCGACCACGGATGCTGATGATCCTGGGCTGGCCGAGCAGGCCGAGCCCCTTGACGTGGCCGAGCCGGCTGAGAGCGCCGGCGACCAGGGGGAGCAGGCGCAGGCCGCGGCAGCGGGCCTGACTCGCACCATCAACGCCCCGGTCCTGTTGCGGCCGGTGCGCCTGGCCTCCACCGGCGGCGACGCCGCCCTGACCCTCGGGCCCTCGATCGAGGTCAACCCCGTGGTCACCCGTGCGCTGCGTTCGGCTGGGTGCCGGACCGACGTCGACGCCGTTGCCCGCGCCTCGCTGTCCGAGCTCGGTTTCACCCCACGCGCCGCGCTGACGCGGCTGGGCTCCCTCGGACGCCAGTTCCTGCCGGACTTTGAGATCCATGAGCGGCTCGTCGTCGGCGCCTTCGTGCACCCCGGCCAGGCCCTGGTGGAGGACTTTGACGCCACCATCGAGCGGGCCCGGGCCTCAGCCCTGGTGGCGGCGCTGGCCGGGGACCCTGACGCGCAGGCCGCCCTGGCCCTGCCGCTGGAGCAGGCCGACGGCGTGGACCGGGACCCGGCACTGGAGCGCGGTGTCGGCGACCTGGACGTGGCTCAGCTCGACGCCGTCGAGGCTGTGAGCACCGGAGCCTCCCTCCTCCTGGACGCCCCGCCCGGCTCCGACGTGGTTGACACGCTGGCCGCCGTGCTCGCGGACGCCGCTGCCTCCGGACGCACGGTCCTGCACGTGCCGGCCACCGGAGCGGACGGGCACGCCGTGGCGCAGGCACTGCGCGAGCAGGGGCTGGGGGACCTCGTCGTCGATCTGACCGAGGACGCCGGATGGCGGCTGCACGCCGCGCAGTCCATCAAGAACTCCCTCGGCGTGGAGCCCCCGGTACTGGACGTGACCGGGATCCTTGGCCTGCGCGAGCGGCTGGGCGAGGTGCGTGAGCGCCTGACCTCCTCGCTGGAGGCACTCCATGTGCCCCGCCAGCCGTGGGGGGTCTCCGCCTACGAGGCGCTGCAGCACCTGGCTGAGTTCACCACCGGTCGCTCCCGCAGCCGCACCGGGGCACGCGTGGAGTGGGGGATGCTGGAACGCCTGGATGAGGAGGGCCTGGACCAGGCCCGCACGCTCCTTCACCGTGCTCACGCCCTGGAGCTGCTGACGCCTAGCACGGCGAGCTCGGCCTGGAACGGCGTCACGGTGGCTGACATCGACCAGGCCACCGACGCTCTGAGCCGGCTTGCCGAGCTTGCTGACGAGCTGCTGCCGGCCATCGAGAAGGACGCTCCCCTGGTGGCCGAGCAGTGCGGCCTCTCCCGGGCGCTGACCCTGACGCAGTGGTGCGCCCAGCTGGAGCTGCTCGACGGGCTGCGCGACTCCCTGGACGTCTTTGTCCCCGCCGTCTTCGAGCGTTCGGCAGCGGATATGGTCATTGCGACGGCGACCCGCCAGTGGCGTGAGGAGCGCTCCATCGAGATGTCGGGAGCCACTCGCCGCCGCTTCATCAAGCAGGCCAAGGACCTGGTGCGCCCTGGCCGCCCGGTGGAGGACCTCCACGCTGAGCTGGTCAAGGTCCAGCACCGTCGCGAGGCCTGGCGCTTGTACGAGCCCACCAGCGGCTGGCCGGAGCTTCCTGCAGGTCTGGACGGCATGCAGGCCACGGCCAGGCGGGCCAAGCAGGCTGTGGAGGAGCTGCAGCCCATGCTTGCCACGGCCGACGACGTCCCGGACCTGATGGGTCTGGCCCTGCCCCTGCTCCTCGGGCGCGTGCGGGCCCTGGCGGACGACGACGTCACGGCGCAGAAGCTCCCGGAGATCAACCGGGTCATGGGTCAGCTCGGCGAGCTCGGCCTGGGCGAGCTCGTGGCCGATCTCGCCTCGCGCGGCGTGGACGAGCAGGACCTGGACACTGAGCTGGAGTACTGCTGGTGGACCTCGCTGCTGGCGCATCTGCTGGGCACGGATCCTGACCTTGCCGGGCTCGATTCGGGAGTGCTGGCCGAGCGTCAGGCACGTCTGCGCGAGCTGGACGCCGAGCAGTCGGCGTCCCTGGCCGGGCCGGTGGCCCAGGCCTACGCCCGTCGGGTGCGCTCAGCGGTCGAGGCGGACAAGGAAGCCGCCCGGGCGCTGTACGTGGCGCTCTCGCGTGACGACGGCGTGCCGCTGCGGGAGATCCTGGCGGAGCACCCGCTGGCGATGGTGGTCAAGCCGGTGTGGATCGTCCCGCCCACGCTGGTCCCGCAGGTCCTCGATCCTCAGGCCCTGGTGGGCCTGGCAGTCCTCGACGCCAGCGCCCATATGCCGGTGTGCCAGGTGCTGCCGGCCTTCGTCAGGGCCGAGCAGGTGATCGTGGTCGGTGATCCCCGGCGTGAGCCCACGGGCCTGGCGGCCGAGCTGGGATCGCTGCTGCCCTCGGTCACGCTACCGACCACGCGCAACAGCCTGGACGCCCAGATCGCCTCCTTCCTGGCCACCCACGGCTACGACGACGTCGTGGAGGCGATCCCCTCGCCCCCAGGCTCGGCCCCGCTCAGCCTGGAGCTGGTGGACGGGCGTGGAATGCCGGCCCCTGGCCAGACGGCTGTGGAGTCGGTGCCGGCCGAGGTGGACCGCGTGGTGGACCTCGTGATCGACCACGCCCTGGCCCACCCCGAGCAGTCGCTGGGAGTGGTGGCCCTCAACGCCAGGCACGCCGAGCAGATTCGGCGCGCGACCACTGCGGCCGTGGTCGGCTCCCCGGCGCTGGAGGAGTTCTTCGCCGGTGGGATCGCCGAGCCCTTCGTAGTGGTGGACCTGTCCGAGGCGCGCTCACTGCGCCGTGACCACGTCATCCTCAGTGTGGGCTACGCCAAGACCCCGCATGGGCGGACGATCCACAGCTTCGGCGCTGTGTCCGAGCCGAGCGGGATGGTGAGCTTGGTGGAGGCGCTGTGCGCCTCGCGCGGGACCACTCAGGTGGTCTCCTGCCTCGCGCCGCAGGACATTGACCCGGAGCGTCTGCACGCCCCTGGGGCGCAGCTGCTCTACCAGCTCCTCGTGCGGGCCGCTGGCCTGGCGCAGGATGACGCCCAGGGAAGCCAGGAGTACCCCGATCCGTTGCTGGTGGACCTTGCTGAGCGTCTGTGGCGCAAGGGTCTGACGGTGGTACCTCGTTACGGCCTGGAGGGCGGCACGCGGATCCCGCTGGCGATCGGGCACCCGGACTATCCCGGTGAGTTCTTCGTCGCGGTGCTGACCGACGACGCCGACTATGTGGCGCAGAAGAGCCTGCGACGTCGTGACCGCCACTGGGTGGAGCGCCTGCGGCGTCGCGGGTGGCGGGTCTACACGGCCTTCTCTGTCTCGGTCTTTGTTGACCCGGAGGCTGAGGCCACCGCGATCGAGGACGAGGTGCTCGCGGTGCTTCGTGAGCGCGAGGCGGAGCGGGAGCGCTCCGAGCAGGTGGTGGCTGCGCCTCCGGCCGAGCTTGACATGGACGGCAGTGAGGAGACCGAGCCTGGCGAGGCCGAGCAGGAGGAGCGTGAGCCGGTGCGAGGGCTGCGGCCTCCGATCGCGCAAGGTTTGCCGCTACAGGCCTACTCTGACGATCAGCTGGATGATCTCGTGGCCTGGATCCGCTCCGACGGCGTCGAGCGCAGTGTTGAGGCTGAGGTCGAGGAGCTGCGTGCCACCCTGGCCCTGCTGCGTCGAGGCTCTGGCGTGGACGCGGTGCTCACCCACGCGGTTACGCGTTCGCGCGCCCAGGCCGATGACTGAGTCCGGGCGCTACGGCAGGCGCCGTCGCAGGGTAGTGGCCCTCTCCCAGGCGGACCAGGCGCGGGTAGCGCGTGGTGAGCTGCCTGAGGCTGCCGCTGAGGAGGAACGGCGTCGTCACGTGGACGCGCTCACGGACGCCCTCTCGCGTGCTGATGGTGCGGGCGATCATGCTAACGACGCTCGCCTGCTGCGTGACGTTCCCCCGCACTGGGGGTGAGCGGCGCCGGACGCCGCCTGTGCCAGCGCGGGTCCGCCTAGGAGACGGAGATGACGGTGCCCCCGCGACGATGGTGGTCGTCGCGGGGGCACCGTCCGTGAGCAGCGGCCCAGTGGCCGCCGGGCTCACTTCTTGTCGGCGAGCAGGTCGCGGATCTGGACGAGCAGCTCGGTCTCGGAGGGAGCCGGGACCTCGTCCGCGGCCTCGATCTCCTGGGCCTTGCGGGTGCGCTCCTTGAGCTTGTTCATCGGCAGGACCACGCAGAAGTAGATCGCGGCGGCCACCAGCAGGAAGTTGATTCCGGCGGTGATGATCGTGCCGGGCTGGATCGGGTCGGAGCCGTTGATCGAGAACTGGCCGACCGAGTTGAAGTTCGGCGAGCCGACCAGGGCGCCGATGATGTTGAGGAGGACCTTGGTGAGAGCCTCGACGATCGGGGCGAAAGCGCCGCCGATGATGACGGCGACGGCCAGGTCAATGACGTTGCCCTGGGCAATGAAGTCGCGGAAGCCCTTCAGCATGAGGGAGGCCTTTCGATGATCACGCCACCGTCAGGCGGCGTGGAAGTGTCTGGGTGACAGCGCCGTGGCAAGTGCCGTGCGGGCTGTGGGACTGAACTCAGGGACTGAGCACGATCCCGAGCGCGCCATGGGTGGCGGCTCCTACTACCAGGCTAGCCGTGCTGGCGGGAACGGCAAGAGTAATAAGTGGGACTGTGGCCCCACTGCTCCATCGATCACTGTTTCCTTCATGTTGCGTGAGCAGGACCCGCGCACCATCGCAGATGACCGTGGGTACCTCGGCGCCTGCGCCATCGCCTGCCTGCGGCGCCTCCGCCACGAGGTCGACGACGGCGCCGGGCCTGGCAAGCTCAGCGCCCACCTCCACCGGCACCTGGACCACGCGTTCGTGCGGCAGGAGGTCGGAGGTCAGCGACTGGCTGGTCATCGACGTCGTCAGCACCGTGCCCTCCTCCAAGGTGACGGCGGCGCGAGTCCCAACGACCTCGCCGTCGGCCAGCCCGGTGCGTGGCAGAGCGGCGACGGGCAGCTCGCGGCGGGCCAGGTCAGCGTCCTGGAGGACCTCACCGGCCACCACCTGGCGTGTGGTCACGATGACCTGCGCGACCTCACCCGGGCCAGGGCGCAGGAGCGTGAGCGTGACCAGCGCGGCGGCCCCGACGCACAGACCGACCACGAGGTGGCGCCAGCGCCACAGGAGGACGGAGGGGACAGGTCGTGGTGCGCGCTCCAGGGCGCGGTGACGGAGTGGAGTCATAGCTCCAGGGTGGAGTGACGCCGTCGCTGGGCACCAGCAGGCCTGGTGAGTCCTGTGGAGGAGGGTGTCACGGCGCGTGCCTGTGGAGCCCGAGCGCTCGCGGCACCCGGTGGGTGCAGCGGCAGGCCCTCCCAGGTGAGGGCGGGCCGCGCGGGCAGGAGAGGCGAGCTGCGCCGTCGTCAGTGGGAGCCGGCCTGGAAGGCAGAGCCTTCGAGGAGGAACCACTGCTCGGGGGTGATGACGGCGTCGACCAGCTCGTCGTGGGACTCGGTGGGCAGGGGGCCGGTGACCAGCTCGTCGGAGTGGACCATGGCAAAGACCTGCACGCCCTGGGCCCGCAGTGGGAGCATCCGGTCGTACCAGCCGCCGCCCTGGCCCAGGCGCCGCCCGGCGCGGTCGACGGCGAGCGCAGGGATGATGAGGGCCTCGACCTTGCTGATCTCCTCAGGGGGCAGAGCCTGGCCGCTGGGCTCGGGAGGACGCCCTGGCGCGCGCTCGGCCAGGTCTGCCGAACCCTTGAAGTAGCTCCAGGAGCGTGCCAGGTGCGGGCCGAGGACGGGCAGGAGCACGCGCGTGCCCTGCTCGTACAGGCGGTCCAGCAGCAGGCGGGTGCACGGCTCGTGGGAGACCGAGACGTAGGCGGCCACCGAGCTCAGGGAGCCCACGGCCTCCAGCGCATGCTCGGTCAGGGCCTCGCACACGGCGTCGTGCCCGTGCTCGGGGTGACGGTGGTGCTGCCGCCGGTCGCGTCGCAGCAGACTGCGCAGTCCGTCCTTCGCGTCATCGACCTCCTGTCCCTCGGTGGTGGGGAGGTCACGCGCGTCGCAGCTCATGGCCCTATCCTCGCAGGTCCTGCGTGGCGGGCCGAACGGACATGCCCATCGGCTGGCCGCGGGCATGGTGCGCAGGCCTGCCGGGTACGCTGAGCGCTGTGGGGCGTCTTTGCCCACTACCGGTTGTCACACGGAGGCCATGATGAGAACGGTCGCGGAGCACCTGGCTGCCTGCCTGGATATCGCACAGGCGGCTGCGCCGCTCGACGTCGTCCTGCTTGACGCGGTGGGATGCGTCCTGGCCGAGGACGTGGTCGCGGACCTGGACCTGCCGGCGGTGGACCTGGCTGGTATCGATGGTTACGCGGTGGCCGTGGCGGATCTGGCCGGCGCCTCGGTCACGAGCGCAGTGACTCTGGAGGTCATGGACGCGGTGCGGGCGGGGGATATGCGGCCCACTCGGCTGGTGCCGGGCACGGCGATCCTCATCGACTCTGGTGCGCCCTTGCCGCTGGGGGCGGACGCCGTCGTGGCCTGGCAGGACACGGACCGCGGGACCTCGCGGGTCCAGGTGCGAGCTCAGGTCGAAGCCGGTGCCAATGTGCGTCAGCGCGCGGATGACGTGCGCGCTGGTGAGACGGTTCTGACCGAGGGTACGAGGATCTCGGCGCGGCACGTCGCTCTGGCGGCCGGGCTCGGGCGTCACCGCCTCAAGGTGCACCCCGCCCCGCGTGTGGTCATCGTGTCGATCGGTGACGAGATCGTGGAGCCGGGTGCGGCTCGTGAGCCCGGGGACGTCTTTGACGCCAACGGCCACGCTCTGGCCTCGGCCGTGGCAGACGCCGGAGGCCAGGCCTTCCGGGTGGCGGCAGTGCCGGACGAGCTGCGAGCGCTGAGCGAGACGATTGAGGACCAGCTGGTGCGTGCCGACGTCCTCATCACCACCGGAGGCTTGTCCGTGGGGCAGGGAGATACGGTCAAGGAGGTCCTGGCACCTCTGGGCTCAGTGCGTTTTGACGCCGTCGCCATGTCCCCGGGCCGACAGCTGGGTGTGGGCACCGTGGACGGCACCCCGATCTTCTGCCTGCCAGGAGACCCGGTGAGCGCGCAGATCGCCTTTGAGACCTTTGTCCGCCCGGTGCTGCGGCAGATCGCGGGGCGATCCTCCCTGCACCGCTCCTCCTTGCCCGCCAAGGTCGCTACCGGCTGGCACTCTCCGGCTCATCAGCGCCAGTTCGTGCCGGTCCACCTCAGTGGCTCGCCGAGCAAGGGGTACGTTGCTGAGCCGACGGTGCAGCCGGGCCGAGCCCAGCTGTCCGGACTGGCACGGGCCAACGCTATCGCGGTGGTGCCTGAGGAGACTCGGACGGTCGTGGCAGGGGACCTGCTGCACTGCCTCCTGCTTGACGCCTGAGTGCGAGACCAGGAACGAAGACGAGGACTCCTGACCGGACCAGGCTCTGTCGGCGACCGTGCCGTGCGGGGCGTGTGGGGCCTGTGTGACTGGCGTGATTCAGCTGTTGGGCACGTCCACTGTGACTGGCCGCTAGGTGTCCTCAACACGCCGTGTTCCTGCCGCCCCACGTGCGGTGGCCCGCATACGGTAGGCGCGTGGGAATCGAGATCTGGGCACTGATAGCGCTCGTCGCGGTTCTCGCCGTGTACCTGCTCCCGATACTGGTCGGACGCCGGGAGGTCCTGGGACACTCGCGGGTTGAGGATCGTTACTCCTCACAGCTACGGCTCCTGGCCGTGGGACCGCAGTCTCAGGCCGGAGGTGAGACCTGCCCCGAGGGTGGACACGCAGAGATCTTTCGACGACGACCGGAGGTCAGGGCGATGAACAGGCCTGCAGTCAGGAACGTGCGAGCCCTGCGCACTGAACGGGAGTTGGTGCGAGCCAAGAAGGCGCACGCACAGGCGCGAGAGCGCCGGCGAGCCGCGGCCTCACACCGGTCCGTTGTTGCCTGTGCCCTGGTGGGGGTGCTGCTCGGTGTGGGAGTCGTCGCGGCGCTGACGGTCCTGCCCTGGTGGCCCGCGCTGGTGCCAGGCGCGCTCCTGGCAGTGTCCATGGCGGCCGGACGCCGCGCTGCCCTGGCGGGGCAGGATGCCGAGCGCCGTGAGCGGCGTCGGATCGCGGAGCTGGAAGCTGAGCTGGAGCGCCTGGCCGGGCAGTCTTCGACGCAGGCGAAGGCCTTGGCGAGCTCGCAGAAGGTTGCTCAGGCAGAGGTGACCGCGTTGGCAGCCTCGGACAGTGCCGCTCTGACCGAGGTGGCTGATGAGGTACCGCCGGTCGCAGCTACCGCCACGGCGACTGCTGGCCGCGAGGAGCCGACGGCGGGCGAGTCTGCCCCGGTTCAGGCGGCGCGGGAGAGCGCCGTGGCGCTAAAGATCATGGCGACGCGGCCGGCTGCTCCGGTGGAGGAAACCGAGTCGAAGCCTGCCGCGGCCGCGCGCGAGGCCTCGACCCAGACACCGCCGCAGGGTTGGCACCCTGTGAAGGTGCCGGCGCCGACCTACACGCTGGTCGCTACGGCGCCCAGGCGTCGCGTGGAAGAGCTGGAGGAGACGGCTGCGCCGTCCGCGCCGGTGCCGATGCGGCCGAAGGCTGTGCGGAGCCTCGCCACCCGTGAGGTGGGGGAAGAGCTGCGTCAACCGATCGACCTGGACGCCATTCTCCAGCGCCGTCGCGCTGCGGGGGCCTGATCGATCAGATGTGGCAGCGACGCGGCTGGCAGCGACCGTGGCTCGCCTCACGGTATCTCAGGTTGCGGGTCTGGGCCCCGACGGTGCTACGATCGTCGGGCACCTGGGGCTATGGCGCAGTTGGTAGCGCGTCTCGTTCGCAATGAGAAGGTCGGGGGTTCGAATCCCCCTAGCTCCACCACTAGGACGTTCATTTTGATACGAAGTGAACGTCCTGTTTTTTATGCCATAAAACGTGGCGTTTCACCCTGTCGGGGTAGCTTCATGGGTTTCGGAAGTCTTCCTGGTTAGGTATTTGACTTATCGCTGGCTCGGCACAGTTTGTCAGATTTCCGGTAGCCTGGAAGGCTCCGAGAAGTAAGCTACAAGAAATATGTCCATCCGCCAAAAGCGTGCGAGTCGCTAAAACTTTGCGGTTTCACAGGATAGATCTATAACCTAGAGCGATCGTGGAGTAACTGTCCGAAGCCAGAGCTTCTAAATTAAGCAGTAAAAGTTTGTCACGTTTTTTCGTAGACGTTCATTTCAAATCACCATTAATGGATGATTTGATTACCAAAAACAATTACTTACGTATAGCGATTGCTATACCTATCAATATGTGTAATGGAATTCTAGCTAATTTACTATATTTGTTTGCCTATATT
>NZ_DS999574.1:0-2040 GCF_000159035.1 Actinomyces urogenitalis DSM 15434 | reverse complement strand
TATATTCCTGTAGGTGAAACCACCTATCTGAGCTCAACGGGCTGGTCTTGTGGGTAAAGCAGTGGTACTTTATAAGAGTAGATTCAACTAGCGACACTGGACAGGAAGTTCTCATGCGCAACCCCAAGGGCGTGCCCGGTTCTTTTATAGCGCTTGCCGGCAGAGCGTTGCTTAAACCAGCTCACGTTTTTAGAAAATCTCTGATCGTAACCTCGGCCTGCGCTTTGGGTCTCACGCTATCGACCCCGTCCTTGGCTCAAGCTGAGGATCTGCATATGAGCTCCCAGGCTGACGAACAAAGCGTCAGCCCGGCGCCAGTAAGCGCTCCAGAAGTTGAAACTGATACCCAGTCGGGCGATGGTCTAGAGCTTGGGCCGGAGATTGTTGATCAACCAGTGCGCCAATCAACTGTAGATACACCGACCATTTTCCCAGTCTTTGTAGACGCCACAACTATTTCCGGCGGTAAATTACAACGAGGAAGAGTTAATGGAAAGACTGTAAGAGGGACTGTATATGTGACATTAAAAGATAAGAATGGTAGCGAAAAAGCCACTGTTTCCGTTACGCCCACGAGCGGATCTACTTGGAAGGTAAATCTACCTGCCGGCGTTACTGTTGCAGAAGGCGATACCGTCACTGCCTATCAAACTTTTAATGGCGCCACATCTGCTGTGGCAACCGCCAAAGCTCAGTCATCAATGGCAGTTGAGAATAAAGACAAGCTCAAAATGCCGGTAGGAGAAATCTGGATTGAACACCCGGACGCTAACCTTGTAAATAAGGATGAGCAAGCAGAAGCTATTGAAATGCTGAAGAAAGCTAATCCGGACATTGCGAACGACTTTAGCCTTGACAAAATTAAATTCACTATCGATTACACGGACCATGCCTACTATGAAGTGACCTATAAAGATGGATCAACCTCCGGAAAAATTGAAGCTCCGGACGTAATAATCAAACAGGTAACAGAAACATCTGTGGCTCCGATAATAGGAAAAGTCCAGGTGACAGACGGCCAGATTATCGTTACATTTGCTAAAGAAGTTGCCCAAGGAACAAAATTTATTTTTGTCAAACAATTTACCGATGGAGAGGACAGGAATTTTTCCCAAAATGGAAGCTGTATAGTGGACAAATCTAACTCAGAAGAGATGTCTCAAGCAGTAACCGTTGACGGCAAAAAAGTTACTTTCCCAATCACGGATAAGGTTAACGATTTAAAACTCGGAACAGAGTTCGGTATCGTTGTCAAAGAGCCACATAAATTCCGTTCTTGCGCGAAGTCTGAGCCGGTAATAACAACCCCCGACAAAGTCGCCGTGAGAGATCCTCACAAATTAACGGATGCCGATAGACAAGCCATCGATAAAGCTATTCGAGACGCCAATACGGTAAATGACGTATCTAAACTTCCCGATGGAACTGGTTTTATTAACGATCCTGCATTTATCGAATTTGATAAAGACGGAAACGTTACAATAATCAGTCCTAATGATGTGGAAACTAATTGGGATAATGACGGCAATCCGACATATGCAAAAAATGCCGATGGAACCTATAAAGTAAACGATGGAGCCAAAGTCACTAAAATCCCTGCCAAAGATCTGGTAAAAAATATCGCTCCGAAATCTCCTGCGATTGCGGTAGATACGGATAAGGGTGAGGTAACTATTACCCCGCCAGCCTATGAAAACCCGGGTGATGATACCGACTTGGCGTCCTACACCGTCACCTATAAGGATGCTTCAGGAGCGGAAAAAACCGTCACTGCAACTCGAACCGTAGACGAAACTTCCGGTAAGACCACGTGGACATCAGATGGTGCAACGGTTGATGCGAACACCGGCGTGATTACTCTGAAAGTTGAAGACATCGAAGTTGGTGGAACTGTCACGGCAAAAGCAAAAGATAATGGCGGACTAATTCCCACTGAAGAACAGCCGCTTGAATCAGAACCGGCCAGCGAGACACTCGAAACTGCCGCTGTTAGCTACGATGCCAACAAGGGCACCGGCGAAATGAAAGGCAAGACCGTAA
>NZ_DS999575.1:533823-540502 GCF_000159035.1 Actinomyces urogenitalis DSM 15434 | reverse complement strand
CCCGGATCTTGGTGACCTTCGGAAGGCCATCTCGCTCCGGCGAGCGACATCCGCAAGACTAAGACATTTGCAGTTTCGATGTCAACCTCAGGATCATTGATCCCGGTCACATCAGATGCGATCGTCATCTTGGGGTTAGGCGATCGATCGGGCTTTTGACTCGACCTCTCGGCGCAACGGGAAGTACTTTAGCCAGATGCCACCGGGCTTCGTCAACTTGAGAGAGCATGACCTGACCCACATAGGCAAGCCTAGCCACACCGACCCGATCTCCCACCTCCTCGCACAGAGAGCCCTATGGTTTGCGCCGAGTTGCTTCAACCCTCAACGTCCCTGAGTCCGGCACAGCTGGGTTCTTAGACCGAGGAGGTCTGTTGGCTACATCCAACACCCCCGTCGTCTTCCAGGACGACATCATCACTCGCCCAGGCGCGCGCAAGGCCCGGGCGATTCTGCGCATCCTCGTTGGCTTCTACTTCCTGTGGGCCTTCACCGACAAGATGTTCGGGCTGGGCTTCTCCACACCTAGCGAGCGCTCAGTGCTCCATGGCGGTCGGCCTGCGCAGGGCTTTATCAAGGCGGTGCCCCAGGGACAGCCGCTGGAGTCCTTCTTCTCCCTGTTCGTCAACCCCGTCGGTGACTGGCTGTTCCTCCTGGGTCTGCTCGGCCTCGGCCTGGCCCTCATCCTGGGGATGGGGGTCAAGGTCGCCGGCGTCGCAGGTCCGTTGCTCATGGCGCTGATGTGGCTTGCCGAGCTCCCGCCGATTCACTCCGGCGAGGCGTCGAACCCGCTCATTGAAGACCACTGGTTCCTGGCGCCCATCTTCGTCGTCGTCATGCTGACGCGAGCAGGCGACACCTGGGGCCTGGGACGCTGGTGGGCGTCCAAGGTCGGCGACAGCTGGCTGCGCTAAGACCACCGGTTCCCGGCCTGGCCGGATAAGACGTTGGGGGTGCACACGATCCCGTGTGCACCCCCAACGTCTTATCCGGTGTCTTGCCTCCGTTGCCGGTCCCAGGCTGTAGCCGCCTCAGGCCGGCAGCAGCCTCGGCTCAGGACTCGGCAAACTTGCGCACCGCGCGAGCCACGGCCTCAGCCACCCGGGTGTCAAAGGCACCGGGGATGATGTAGACGGGGCTGAGCTCCTCAGCAGCAATGACGCCGGCGATCCCGGTGGCGGCCGCCCGCAGCAGGTCGGTCGAGATGTCGACGATGCCAGTGTCCAGCAGCCCCCGGAACAGTCCAGGGAAGACCAGCACGTTGTTGATCTGGTTGGGGAAGTCCGAGCGCCCGGTCGCCACGACAGCCGCGTAGTCCGCAGCGCCGATCGGGTCGACCTCAGGAGTCGGGTTGGCCATGGCAAAGACGATGGCGTCCTTGTTCATGACCGCCAGGTCCTCGGGCTGAAGCAGGTTGGGCCCCGACACCCCGATGAACACGTCCGCGCCCTTGAGCCCCTCCTTGAGGGAGCCGGTGACGCCGCGCGGGTTGGTGTTCTCAGCCAGCCACTTACGGTGCTCGTTCATGCCCTCGGTGTGCGCACCGTCCAGCGCCCCGTCACGTCCGTAGCCAACGATGTCCGTGGCGCCGTGAGCCATGAGCAGCTTGGCGATTGCGGTACCGGCGGCGCCCACTCCCGACAGCACGATGCGCACGTCCTCGATCTTCTTGCCGACGATCTTGAGGGCGTTGATGAGCGCTGCCAGCGTGACGACGGCGGTGCCGTGCTGGTCGTCGTGGAAGACGGGGATATCCAGCTCCTCACGCAGACGTGCCTCGATGTCGAAGCACTTGGGGGCGGCAATGTCCTCCAGGTTGATGCCGCCGTAGGCCGGGGCGATCGCCTTGACGATCTGGATGATCTCCTCGGGGTCCTTGGTGTCCAGGGCAACCGGCCAGGCGTCAACGCCACCGAACTGCTTGAACAGCACCGCCTTGCCCTCCATGACCGGCATCGAGGCCTTGGGGCCGATGTCCCCCAGACCCAGGACAGCGGTGCCGTCCGTGACGACGGCGACCGTGTTGCGCTTGATGGTCAGCTGACGGGCGCGCTCGGGGTGGTCGTAGATGGCTTTACACACACGGGCCACACCAGGGGTGTAGACCCGGGCCAGGTCACGGCGGTTGTGGATCGGGGTGCGCGGCGCGATCTCGACCTTGCCACCCACGTGGGCCAGGAAGGTGGAGTCACCGACGTTGTGAACCGTCACGCCCTCCAGGGCCTTGAGGGCCTCAACCAGCTCGCCGCGGTGCTTGGAGTCGCGGGTGTCCGCGGTCAGGTCGACGATGAGGGTGTCACCGTCAGTGTCAGCGACGTCGACGCCGTTGACGATCGCACCGGTCGCCGAGGCGGTGTCCACCAGGGTCGTCACCGCCTTCTGTGAGGCGGGCACCTCCAGGTGAAGGGCGACGGTGTAGCTGGGGCTTGGCTGGGCCATGAGGTCTTCCTCTGCGTAAGCGGTCAGCGCAGACGCTGCGCGATTGTCGTTGCGGGACACCACGAGCCTAGCCCGAAGACGCGAACACCTGTTCACGCGGCGTCCACGTTTCGAGATGTTGCCGTGGGACGACGACGCAGCCTCCCCTCCCCGCACATCCGTGCCCCGGCCACCGGCTCTCCGTCAGGCCCACTGGACAGGCAAGGACCGCCAGCAGAGGCAGGACAAGGCGGAGCACAAGCAGCACAAGGGGCCCGGCTGGCAGGATCGCCTGCCAGCCGGGCCCCAGGGCGCAGAGCACTCGGCGGGGAGCACTCGTGCCTTCATCAGGCGCCGACGCGCTCCATGACCAGCTCACGCACGCGCTTGGCATCAGCCTGACCACGCGTGGCCTTCATCACGGCACCGACGATCGCCCCGGCTGCCTGGACCTTGCCACCGCGGATCTTGTCCGCAATGTCAGGGTTGGCGGCCAAGGCCTCGTCAACGGCAGCCAGCAGCGCCGAGTCGTCAGAGACAACCTCCAGGCCACGGGCCTCAACGACAGCCTCGGGGTCGCCCTCACCGGCCAGGACCCCCTCAAGGACCTGACGCGCGAGCTTGTCTGTCAGGCGGCCCTCGTCAACCAGCTTCTGGAGCTCGGCAACCTGCTCCGGAGTGACAGCCAGCTCCTCCAGTGCGACCTCCTGCTCCTTGGCGGTGCGGGAGAGCTCACCCATCCACCACTTACGGGCAGCCTGGCCAGAGGCTCCAGCCAGCGTCGTCGCCTCAATGAGCTCCAGGGCGCCGGCGTTGACGACGTCGCGCATCTCCTCATCCGCCAGGCCCCACTCCTCCTTGAGGCGACGGCGCTTGGCGGCCGGCATCTCCGGCAGGGAGGCGCGGATCTGCTCCACCCAGTCCCGGCTCGGGGCCACGGGCACGAGGTCAGGCTCTGGGAAGTAGCGGTAGTCGTCAGCGTCCGACTTGACGCGGCCTGGCTTGGTGGTGCCATCAGCCTGACCGTGACGGGTCTCCTGGAGGACCTCTCCCCCAGCCGCCAGGATGGCGGCCTGACGCTGGATCTCGTAGCGGATGACGCCGTCAATCCCACGGAAGGTGTTGACGTTCTTGGTCTCGGTACGCGTGCCCAGCGGGGCGTCAGGGCTCGGGCGCAGGGAGACGTTGACGTCGGCGCGCACGTTGCCGCGCTCCATACGGGCCTCGGAGACTCCCAGGGCGCGGAAGATGTCACGCAGGGTCCGCACGTAGCTCGCCGCGACCTCGGGAGCCTTGGCACCGGCGCCGATGATGGGCCGCGAGACGATCTCCACCAGAGGCACACCGGCGCGGTTGTAGTCCACCAGCGAGTGGTCCGCGCCTTCGATACGGCCGTCCGCACCACCAATGTGGGTGTTCTTGCCGGCGTCCTCCTCCATGTGGGCACGCTCGATCGGCACGGTGAAGAAGCTGCCGTCCTCCAGCTCGACCTCCAGGGCGCCGTCGAAGGCGATGGGCTCGTCCGACTGCGAGGTCTGGAAGTCCTTGGCCAGGTCCGGGTAGAAGTAGTTCTTGCGCGCAAAGCGGCAGGACTCGGCGATCTGACAACCCAGTGCCAGACCGATACGGATGGCGTACTCCACGCCCTTGGCATTGACCACCGGCAGCGCGCCAGGCAGGCCCACCGAGGTGGGGGTCACGCGGGAGTTCGGCTCCCCGCCGAAGGCGACAGGGGCGGCGTCGAACATCTTGGTAGCGGTGCCCAGCTCGACGTGCACCTCCAGGCCGATGACCGGGTCGAAGCGGCGCACCGCCTCGTCGTAGTCCATGAGCTCGTCAGCCATCTCAGGCCTCCTTCTCGTTCAGCTCGGGGGCGCGGTCCAGCAGGTGGCCGCCCCAGCTCTCCTCCAGCGTGGCCTCCAGGACAGCGCCCACCCGGTACAGGCGGTCGTCGGCCCGCTGCGGGGCGAGGACCTGGAAGCCGACCGGCAGGCCGTCGTCGCTCAGCCCGGAGGGCAGGCTCATGCCGGGGATACCAGCGAGGTTGGCAGGGATCGTGGTGACGTCCAGCTTGTACATCGCCAGCGGGTCATCCTTCTCCCCGAAGCGGTAGGCCGTCACCGGCGCCGTGGGCGAGACCAGGACGTCAAAGCGCTCCCACGCGGCGTCAAAGTCACGCTGGACCAGCGTGCGCACCTTCTGAGCGCTGCCGTAGTAGGCGTCGTAGTAGCCGGCGCTGAGTACGTGGGTGCCCAGGATGATGCGACGCTTGGCCTCATCGCCGAAGCCGGCGCCGCGAGTGGCTGCCATGACGGTCTCCGCCGTCACCGGACCGGATGTGGGCTCCACGCGCAGGCCATAGCGCATGCCGTCATAGCGGGCGAGGTTGGAGGAGACCTCAGCAGGCATGATGAGGTAGTAGGCGTCCAGCGCGTACTCCAGATGAGGCAGGGAGACGGTCTCGATCACCGCACCGGCCTCCTCCAGCAGCGTCAGTGCCGCGTGGAAGGAGTCCAGGACACCGCTGTGGTACCCCTCTCCCCCGTCCAGCTCAGCGATGACGCCGACGCGCAGACCAGTGAGGTCACGGCCGGCCTGGGCCGCACGCACCACTTCAGCCATGCCGCGCGGAGCGTCGGACAGCGAGGTCGAGTCCAGCGGGTCGTAGGAAGCCATGACGTCGTGCAACAGGGCTGTGTCCAGGACGGTGCGGGCCATCGGGCCAGGGGTGTCCAGAGACGAGGCCATGGCGATGACGCCGTAGCGCGAGACGGTGCCGTAGGTCGGCTTGACGCCGACGGTTCCGGTGACAGCCGCGGGCTGGCGGATCGAGCCGCCGGTGTCCGTACCCAGGGCAAGCGGGGCCTCAAAGGCGCCGACGGCGGCCGCCGATCCACCCGAGGAGCCGCCCGGGATACGTCCCAGGTCCCAGGGGTTGGCGGTGCGGTGGAAGGCCGAATGCTCGGTCGAGCCACCCATGGCGAACTCATCGAGGTTCGTCTTGCCCAGGATCGGCATGCGGGTCGCACGCAGGTTTGCCACGGCGGTGGCGTCGTAGGGCGGGATCCAGCCCTGGAGGATCTTTGAAGCAGCTGTGGTGGCCTGACCGCGAGTGACAAAGAGGTCCTTGACCGCCACCGGGACACCGGTGAGCTCAGGAACCTCGCGTCCCTGGCTACGGGCCTCGGCCCGGGCGGCGTCCGCAGCGTCGGCGTCGGACAGGGCCTTGACGGCGTCGACGTCCAGGAAGGCACCCACGGCGCCGTCGACGGCCTCGATACGGTCCAGGTGGGCCTGGGTGAGCTCGCGTGCGCTCAGGTCGCCGTGGGCCAGGGCGGCCGCCTGCTCAGCGGCGGTGGCCTTGATGAGGGAGGTGGTCATGAGGCGGAGTCCTCTCCCAGGATCTGCGGCACGAGGAACATGGAGTCCTCACTCGCCGGGGCACCGGCAAGAAGCTCCTCGACGTCGAGCGTGGGGCCCGGCACGTCCTCACGCAGCACGTTGGTCAGCGGAACAGGGTGTGAGGTGGCCGGAAGGTCAGGCGTGACAACGCTGGTAACCCGGGCGAAAGAGGACGCGACGGCGTCCAGCTCCCCGGCCAGGCGCGTCACCTCCTCATCGGTCAGGGCCACGCGCGCGAGTGCCGCGACTCGGGCGACCTCGTCCTTGGAGATGGCAGACATGCGGCTGAGTCTAGCCGGAGCGCCCGGTGCCAGCGTCACGGCACATGCACGATCTCACAGCATTGAGACAGCCAAGCTGATTGACAATCGGACTATCTCCCGTTGTCATGGGCCTTACAGACTCTGCGTCAGGTGGAGCATGACCGGGGTGGCCTCAGGTACCCCAGAACTGAGAAACAGGAATGCACGACGAGGAAACGGTCCGGGGCTCAGGATCCTCCGCCCAGCAGGCCGGTACTTCCACGACTCCGCAGCCGGCCCTGCCTACGCCCTACAGCAAGCAGACCAGCGTGCGTCGGACCTCAGTCTCCGGCGCGCAGCCGGCCTCCACCGGTGCCAGCACCGGTGGCGACACCGAGTCCCTGCCCGCAGTGCCTGCCGCAGCCCAGACAGCTGTGACGCCCAGCCCGTCAGCACCCAGCCCGCAGACGGCTGCCGCTCCCATGCCCGCGGCCGTCCCGCCTGCCACCAGCCAGACCTCGACGCTGCGCTCGGCCGCAACGCCTGCGGTCCCCGCGCCCGCCCCCGAGACGGAGAGCCCGAGTGAGCCGGCCGACGGCGACGGTGAGCGCACCGCC
>NZ_DS999575.1:525983-533535 GCF_000159035.1 Actinomyces urogenitalis DSM 15434 | reverse complement strand
CCGAGCGCAAGAAGCGCTGGCCGCTGTGGACCGCTGCCGCGGCTCTCCTGCTCCTGGGCGTCGCCGGCGCCGGCGGCTACGCCTACGCCTCCCACTACGCTGACACCGCCGTGCCCGGCACGAGCGTGGGCGGGGTCGACGTCTCGGGCAAGACCCGAGAGCAGATCGTGGAGCTCGTCTCCAAGCGGGCCCAGGACGCCGCCGTCACCATCAGCGGTGACGTCGAGGCCACCGCCTCTCTGGAGGACCTGGGGACCACCATCGACGCCGAGGCCACCGCTGACGCCGCCATGGCGCGCTCGGCCGACGTCCTCGACCGCTTCAAGGCCCTGGTGACCGACAACAACGTCGCGGTGGTCACCACCGCCAACGCAGACACCGCGGCCTCCTACGCCGCCTCGCTGGTCCCTGAGGACCAGGCCAAGGCCGTGGACGCCACCGTGACCCTGGCCGCCGACGGCGCCAGCTTCACCACGACCCCGGCGGCCGACGGCACGGGCCTGGACCCGGCCCCGCTGGAGAGCACGGCTGCCAAGGCCGCCCAGACTCTCAGCTCGCAGACGGTCGAGCTGAGCTACACCACGGTGGCTCCGACCGTCTCCGACGCTGACGCCCAGGCCGCCGCGGACAAGGCCAACGGGCTGGTCGGCCTCGACGTCACGGTGGCGACCACCGACGCCTCCTCCAGCTTTACCGCCGACGCCCCGACTAAGGCCTCGTGGATCACGATCAAGCCCGGCCAGGACTCCAAGCCTGCGGTCTCGGTCGACGCCGCGAAGGTTGGGGAGTGGGTGGCGGCCCAGAGCGCCCAGGTAAGCAAGGACCCGGTCACCGGGCAGCGCAACGTCAACTCTCGTGGAGAGGTCGTGGCCACACGGGTCGAGGCCGTCAACGGCGTCGTCGTGTCCAACTCTGAGGACCTGACCAGCGCCATCACGCAGTCCCTGACTGAGGGTAAGGCCTACAGCGGCTCCTTCGTCACCTCCGAGGTGGAGGCCAGCTGGGAGGACCGTACGATCGCCGACGGCGCGGAGAACCTCATCTACCAGGCCGCCCCTGGGGAGAAGTGGGTCAACGTCAACCTGGCGGCCAAGACCGTGACGGCGTATGAGGGCGCGACCGTGGTCCGCGGCCCGGTCTCAATCGTCGACGGCGCCGCCGAGACCCCCACGATCACCGGCACCTTCAAGGTCTACCTGCAGTACGCCTCACAGACCATGCGCGGCAACAACGTCGACGGTTCGCGCTACGTCACCCCGGACGTACCCTGGGTGTCCTACTTCCAAGGCGGCTACGCCTTCCACGGAGCTCCGTGGCGTTCGAGCTTCGGCTACTCCGGCTCACACGGCTGTATCAACATGCCGGTCAGCGAGGCCAAGTGGATCTACGACTGGGCCGAGATCGGCACCACCGTCGTCAGCCACTACTGAGACCGGCGGTGCGGGAGCGATCCCGTCACGCACCATGACCGACGGCGGGGCCTGAGCCGGCCACCCGGCGGTCCGGAGCCTCAGTCCTCCTGCTCGGGGTCAGCGGCCGGACCGTGCTCAAGCAGGGCGCGGAAGCCCTCCTCATCCAGCACCGGGACCCCCAGCTCACGCGCCTTGGTCTCCTTGGAGCCGGCGTTGGCGCCGACGACCACGTAGCTGGTCCGCTTGGACACCGAGCCGGCAGCCTTTCCTCCCCGCGCGACGATGGCCTCCTTGGCCCCCTCACGCGTGAAGTGCTCCAGCGTCCCGGTGACGACGACGCTCAGCCCGGCCAGGGTCTGCGGCGCCGTGGTCGTCACCTCGTCCTGCGTGCGCACCCCGGCCGCCGCCCACCGGTCCAGGATCTCGCGGTGCCAGTCGACCTCCAGCCACTCCTGCCAGGCGGCCGCGATCGTCGGGCCGACGCCGTCGACCTGGCTGAGCTCGTCGAGGCTGGCCTGGCGCAGTGCCTCCAGCGATCCGAAACGGGCTGCCAGGGCGCGTGCCGCCGTCGGCCCGACGTGCCGGACCGACAGAGCCACCAGCACGCGCCACAGCGGCTGGGCCTTGGCGGCCTCCAGCTGAGCCAGGACCGCCGTGGCGTTCTTGCCAGGCACGCTCGCCTTCTTGACATCGCCGTCCGGGGTGTAGGTCTGCTTGGTCCAGAAGAAGCGTGCCAGGCGCCAGTCCCCGGTCGCCTCGCCCCGGCGTCGGACGCTCTGGTAGACGAAGACCTCTGCCAGATCATCCTCACTCAGCTCGAACAGCCCGGCCTCGCCGGTGAGCACCGGCTCCTGCTCGCCGATCCCGTGCTCCTCCAGGTACGTCCTGGCCAGTCCCAGGCGCTGCGCCGGTGCCAGGCTCTCCAGGTCCTTGGTCCTCAGACGGATCCTGCCGCGCTCCGTCTCCAGGTAGCGTCCGGCCGCCAGCGCCGCGAGCGCCTCCTCTTGCCCGGCGTCGGGCTGGGTCAGGGCGGCAGCAGCCTCGTCCCCCAGGCCCTCGACGTCCAGGGCACCGCGCGAGCCGACGTGCGCCACGCGCTCGGTCACCTGCGCCGGGCAGGAGCGGGTGTTGGGGCAGCGCAGGTCGACGTCGCCCTCCTTGGCCGGGGCCAGAGGGGTGCCGCACGAGGGACAGGCCGCCGGCATGACGAAGACCCGTTCGGAGCCGTCACGGGCCTCGACCACCGGCCCGACGATCTCGGGGATGACGTCGCCAGCCTTGCGCAGGACCACAAGGTCACCGATGCGCACGCCCTTGCGCGTGACCTCCTCGGCGTTGTGGAGCGTCGCCCTGGCCACCGTCGACCCGGCGACGAGAACCGGCTCCATGATGCCAAAGGGCGTGACTCGTCCGGTTCTCCCCACCTGCACGTCGATGTCGAGCAGGCGCGTGTGCACCTCCTCCGGCGGGTACTTGTAGGCGGTGGCCCAGCGCGGCACGCGCGAGGTGTATCCGAGCCTGCCCTGCTGATCGCGCGCGTCGATCTTGAACACGATCCCGTCGATCTCGTGGATCAGGTCGTGGCGGTGCTCGGCGTAGCGCTCGATATAGGCCTCCCGCTCGGCGCGGCCGACGACGAGGGCGTTGTAGGGCGAGACCGGCAGGCCCCACCCGGCCAGGAGCTCGTACCACTCGTGCTGGAGAGCCGGCAGCTGCTCACCCGGAGCCGGGGTGTAGGCCCCGATGCCGTGGGCGATAAAGGCCAGCGGCCGCGAGGCGGTGATGGCCGGGTCCTTCTGCCGCAGGGAGCCTGCGGCAGCGTTACGCGGGTTGGCGAAGACCTGGAGCATGGCCTCCTTGCGCACGCGCTTGCCGCCACCTTGCTCCTCCAGGGCGCGGTTGCGCGCCTCGCGGCGGGCGTTGTCCTCCTGGCGCTCACGGTTGAAGCGCGCAAAGGCCTCGACCGGGAAGTAGACCTCGCCGCGCACCTCGATGAGGCTGGGGACCTGGTCGCCGCTGAGCCTGTGGGGCACGCTGGCGATGGTGCGGACGTTGGCGGTGACGTCCTCACCCGTGGTCCCGTCCCCGCGGGTGGCCGCCCGCGTCAGAACGCCGTCGGTGTAGGTCAGGGCCACTGCCAGGCCGTCAATCTTGACCTCGGCGGTCATGGGCAGGCTCGCGTCTGCCACGCCCAGGTCCGCGCACACGCGCTCAGCCCACTCCTGGACCTCCTCCAGGCTGAAGACGTCCTGCAGGGAGTACATGCGCTCGGCGTGGGTCACCGGCGAGAAGGCCTGCGCCCGGCCTCCGCCCACGCTACGGGTGGGAGAGTGGGGCACGCGCAGCTGCGGCCAGGCTGCCTCCAGGTCCTCCAGCTCACGGTACAACGCGTCATAGGCGGCGTCCGAGGTCGTCGACTCGGCGTCGAGCGCGTCATAGTAGGCGGCTCGTGCTCGCTCAACGAGCTCGGCCAGCTCCTCCCAGCGGCGTCGGGCTTCCTGCGGCACGGCCTCCGCGTCGTCCCTGGGGCCGTGCGGGGCGGGGGTGGTGGACTGGGTACTCACCGTCCCATCTTCCCTCATGGCCAGGCCCACCGGGTCAGGCCACGGGCTCGATGAGCTGGGGACCGCGCGAGCGGGAGGAGCTGATCTGGGGTCCTACCTCCCACCACCTCAGCGCCGGGCGCGCCCCCGCCAGGAGCGAGGCGACCTGCGTGGGATCGTGGAGCGTGGGATCGAGCCAGGAGTCGACTGCCGTGCGTGAGAGGACCACAGGCTCACGCTCGTGGAGCCAGGCCAGGTCCTCACGCGCCGGCCGGGTCAGGATGGTGCAGGTCAGCATCCAGGTCCCGCCGCGGTGGTCATGGATGCTGGGTCCGGGTCGCAGCGGCGGGTGGGAGGAGGGCACACGCCACCACGAGCACAGCCCGGCCAGCGCCAGCGGCTCCTCGTCCTGGCGGCACACGGCGTAGGGACGGGACCGGATCTCCTCCTCGCGGCCGCCCGCACCGGTCGGGCGGTGCCACTCGTACCAGCAGTCAGCAGGCACGACGGCACGGAAGGAGCGGAAGGACTCACGGAAAGTCGGCTTGCTCGCGGCGGTCTCACTGCGGGCGTTAAAGGCCCGGAAGGCCTGGCGAGCCTGGGTAGCCCATGAGGCCAGCAGTCCCCAGCGCGCGCACCGCAGCTGACGGGTGAGGTTGCCCGCCTGGTTCCCTGCGCCGTCAGTAGCCACACGCTCGACCACGACGCGCACGTCCGTGCCGGGAGAGATGTTCCATGAGGCCTCAACATCCTCCGGCAACGGCAGGGGCTCGGCGTCGAAGTAGCTCACCAGCGCCGCGCCGCCACTCCACGACCCGTAACGTCCGCACATGGGTCCAGGGTGTCACAGCCCGGGCTCCACAGGCACGTGCCGTGACACCCTCGGCACCGTCCGTCCACAGGCGCGCAGCAGCGGGACCCGCGGTCTTGGCATGGTGAGCCCATGACGACCTCCCCCGCAGCCTCAGCCAGGCAGGCACAGGCTGCGCTCGCCTGCACCTGGCACCTGGCGGTGGTCCGCGGGCCTGACACTGGGCTCGTCCTGGCCCTGCCTGCACAGGACAGTCTTGTGATTGGCAGGGGTGAGATCATCACCGACCCCTTCGTCTCGCGCCAGCACCTGCAAGTGCGCACCCGGTCCGCCTCCGTGAGCGTCAGCCTCGGCAAGGAGGGGCTCACAGCCCGCTGGCGGCGACGCCGTCTGGGGCCCCTCCTGCTCCCCAGCCTGGGAAGGCTCGGTCCTGAGTCCCGGTGGAGGCAGGGCGAGCGGCTGCGGGTGGGATCGACGTTGCTGGAGCTGCGACGTCGTCCCTCCCGGCTCGCACCGCACACCGGCCGCAGCCACCACAGGATCTCCTGGCAACGTCTGGTGATGATCGTGGGACCGCTACTCATGGTCCTGGCAGTCCTCGCCATGGTGCTCACCCGAGGAGCACCGGCCCGCAGCTGGTCGGCGGGTCTCATGGTGGTGCCGATGGCGCTGATGGCCCTCAGCCGCATCGGCACGCGCGAGGCAGGCGGCTCCAGCCGGCGGCGGGGAGCCACGGGCTGGAGCGGGAGGGACCCGGACCCGGCGCAGATGCTGCTCCTGCTGGCTCGGCCCCGCTCCGCCGCCTCCTCGCAGGAGGCCACCACCCTCACCGCATGGCTGGCGCGACGAGGCCGGCGCACCCTCATGGAGCTTGACCCTGGAGAGTGCCAGGCGCTGTGCGGGCCTCAGGCCGACCGGGTGCTCACCTGGTGGTGCGCCCAGCTCGTGGCGGCCGGACTGGCCATCGCGCGGCCCCAGGAACGGGGCTGGCAGCTGTGGTGGCGGGCGCAGGGGCAGCAGGCCAGCGGTGCCCTGGCTTGGTCCGAGGAGGGCGTACCTGCCAGTGCCACGGCTGTGCGCACCCAGCCCCGGTGGCCTCACCCGCCCTCCTCGGGCTGGGCCCAGGCGGCCACCGAGCTCATCACCCAGGCCTGGAGGGCACAGGCAGGCCTGGCTCCCACCGGCGTGGAGGGAGGACCGTGGGAGGACGGGCTGCCTGCGCAGGTGCCACTGTCCTCGATCATTGGCGTGGTGGACCAGGACCTCGTGGCTCGCCAGTGGGCCCGGCCGCCTCAGCCCGGACGCCTGCCAGCGGTGCTGGGCGTGAGCGAGCACGGGCAGGTAGTGGCCGACCTCGTTGAGCACGGACCCCACGCCCTGCTGGCGGGCACCACGGGCTCGGGCAAGTCCGAGCTGCTGAGGTCCTGGCTCCTTCAGCTCGCCCTCGCCCTACCGCCGCAGCGGCTCAGCCTAGTGCTGGTGGACTACAAGGGTGGCGCGGCCTTCGGAGCGCTGACGCAGCTGCCGCATACCGCCGGTGTGCTCACGGACCTCGACCCGGCACTGACCACGCGAGCGCTGGCCTCCCTGGAGGCGGAGGTTCGCCGCCGCGAGAGCCTGCTGGCCGACCTCGGCGTGGCTGACCTCGCTGCCTGGGAAGCCATGGCCTCACCGACCGCTGTGCCCGAGGAGCAGCCGGGCGGCACCGCCGGCGAGCGCTTCCTGGCCGGCTCCGGTGCGCCGGGTCCCCCGCCGCCCCGGGTGGTCATCGCCGTCGACGAGTTCGCAACCCTGGCCTCAGCCCACCCGCAGGTGCTGGACACTCTGGTACGTGTGGCGGCCCAGGGACGCAGCCTGGGGCTGCACCTGGTGCTGGCGACCCAGCGCCCCAGTGGGGCGGTGTCCCAGACGGTGCGGGCCAATGTCAGTGTGCGGGTGTGCCTGAGGGTGCTGGATGCGGCGGACTCGCGCGACGTCCTTGACCACCCTCAGGCCTCACTGCTCTCAGCGCATCCCGGACGGCTCATGGTCAGCGGGCTGGATGAGGCCGAGGGCCTGGTCCTGCAGGCTCCGTGGTGCGGGGCGCCTGTGGGCAGGCGCCAGAGCGTGGAGGAGATGGTGGCCGAGCTGGCTGCCGCGGCGCGTGGGTGCGGGGCACGCCCCTGGCGCCCCTGGGCAGACCCGTTGCCTGAGCGCGCACGGCGACCGGGCAGCGTCGAGGCGGCGAGGCAGGCCGGCATCATGATGGCGCTGGTGGATCAGCCACACACGCAGAGCCTCGCGACCTGGTCCTGGTCAGCTGCCCAGCCGCTGGCCGTGCTCGGCTCGCCCGGTTCGGGTCGCTCCACAGCGCTTGCCTCGGCCGCCCTCGGCTTCCTGGCCTACGCCTCACCCGACGGCGTCAGGCCCGCCGGTCACGGCGTGCACCTGTGCGGCCTGCCCGATCACGTCATCCGGCAGTGGCCGGCCCTGGCCGACGGCGCCGCAGGGGTGGGCACGGTGGTCGGGGCGAGCGATCCCCGACGCCTGGCACGCTTGTGGGAGCTGGCCGCCTCCGGCGAGCTCCGCGGGGACCTGCTGGTGCTCGACGACGTCGACCGCCTGGCAGCCGCCGTCGACTCCTCTCGCGGTCCGGGCGAGGGGCTGGCCCTCCTGGAGTCCCTCATCCGCACCAGTGCGTCCCTGGGCACGCACCTGGCGCTCAGTGCTCCCCTGGCTGCTGCCTCAGCCCGCTGGGCGACGACGCTACGCACCCGCCTGGTGCTCGGCGCCAGCCAGGCGGGCCA
>NZ_DS999575.1:495908-525708 GCF_000159035.1 Actinomyces urogenitalis DSM 15434 | reverse complement strand
GCCCGGGCCCCATCGCCCTGAAGGAGATTCCGCGATATCTTCCGCTCGCTCCGCACGCTCCCGGTAGCAGCCCGCCTGCCCTGTGGGCGGTGGGTGGAGACCAGGCCCGGCCGATAGAGCCTCCCTGCGGCAGCGTCCTGGTCATGGGACCGGCAGGATCAGGGCGCTCGACGGCGCTGCGGGTGCTGGAGTCCGTGTGTGTCGGCCAGGCCCCGCTGGTGGTTGACGACCTGGACCTGTGCACTGCGGCTGAGCTCGGCAGGGTCGAGCAGGCGCTGGCCGAGGGCCGCACGGTGCTGGCCTCCGCCCTGACCGAGCGGGTAGCCACGAGCTTTCGCGGCGCCCTGGCCGAGCTGCGAGCCAGGGCGGATCTGGTGGTGCTGTGGCCGGGCGTGGGACCAGCGGCCCAGGCTGCCGGCGTGAGCCTGCGCGCGGTCTGTGACCCGCAGGCACCCACGCAGCCCGGTCGCGGGGCGCTGGTGCGACGTGGGCAGGCCATGGCGCTCCAGGTGGCCTGCCCCGTGCCCGCAGGCGAGGCCGTCTCGCGGGTTCGTGCGTGAGGGGATGAGGAGCCCAGTGGCAGGTCGGCACCGCCGTGAGCGGGCCCTGGCGTCAGGCATGCGCGTTCACGGCCTGATTTCAAGGATGCGTACCTGTGAGGATCACGACAGCATCTCGGACGTAGGTCTCATCGTGCATCTCTTGCCCTCCCTGTGCCCACGTGTGAAGGTTTCCCCAGAACGCGGTCACCCGCTGTTCACCTTCGAGGCGCGCCGCCTCAGCTGAGCAGCTGACTGCAGCACGACCCCGAAGGGAGCCCTCATGGACTGGCGCAGCCAGGCAGCATGTCTCACAGTTGACCCTGAGCTCTTCTTCCCCGTTGGCAACACTGGTCCGGCCATCGCCCAGATTGCCCAGGCGAAGGAGGTCTGCGCCCGCTGCGACGTCGTCGACACCTGCCTGAAGTGGGCGCTGGAGAACGGCCAGGACGCCGGTGTCTGGGGAGGCATGAGCGAGGACGAGCGCCGTTCGCTCAAGCGCCGGGCCGCCCGCGCCCGTCGCTCCTCCTGACCCCCCGGCCTCACCCACGCAAGGCGCCCCCGAAACCGCGGTTTCGGGGGCGCCTTGCGTTGCCTTACCTGGCCAGCAGCCCTACGCTCAGGACTCCTGCAGCCGGGCGTGGACGACGACGTCGGTGCCCTGGCCGCCGTCGGCCGGCTGCCAGCTGATCGAGCCACGCAGCTCGCCACGCACGAGCGTCTGGATAATCCGGGTCCCCAGCCCCGTCATGATCGTGCCCGGAGCCACGCCAGCACCGTCGTCGATGACGTGGACCTCCAGGTGGCTGCCCTCGCGCTGCGCCGTCACCGTCACCACGCCGTCGCGGTCCTCCAGACCGTGCTCGACGGCGTTGGTCACCAGCTCGGCGAGGACGGTGGCCAGGGCCTGGGCGGCATCAGCCTCGACCACGCCGAACTTGCCCTCCAGACGCGTGGTGACCCGTCCCGTGGCCGTAGCCACCGAGGCCGCCCCGCGCAGGATGGAGGAGAAGACCTCGTCAAAGTCCACGGTCTCGTCGACGTTGTGGCTCAGCGCCTCGTGGACGGTGGCGATGGTCGCCACCCGGCGCTCGGCCTCGGCCAGAGCCTCACGAGTCTCGTCGTTGGTGGCGCGCCGTCCCTGCATGCGCAGCAGCGCGGAGACGGTCTGCAGGTTGTTCTTCACCCGGTGGTGGACCTCGCGGATGGTGGCGTCCTTGTTGAGCAGCACCTGCTCCCGGCGCCGAATCTCCGTGACGTCACGTACCAGCAGCACGGCGCCGGCGCGGTGTCCGCCCAGCGTCAGTGGGATGGAGCGCAGGGACAGGAAGGCTCCGCCGACCTCAACCTCGGTCAGCCAGGCCTGACGTCCCATGAGCACCACGGCCATGGTCTCGTCCACCGGCGTGCGCTCGGGGATGATCGAGGTCACCGCCTCGGCGAGCTGGCGTCCCTCCAGCTCACCGTCGATGCCCAGGCGGTGGAAGCAGGAGTAGGCGTTCGGCGTGGCGAAGCGGACCCGGCCCTCGTCGTCGAGGTGGACCACGCCGTCGGCCACGCGCGGGGTGCCGTGGCGCATGACGGTGCCGGCGCCACGGATGGGGAAGGTGCCTTCGGCAATCATGGTGCACAGGGAGTCGGCCAGGTCTTCCAGCAGCTTGTCCCCCAGGCGACCACCGCGGATCAGCCCGACCGAGGTCTCGCGCGTCATGATCGCCACCGCGTGCCCGTCGCTGACCACCGGCACGTACTCCTCGCGCACCGCCGTCGTCCCGGTCCACTCCGGGTCTGAGGCCACGAGGATCTGCTCGCCGTCATAGGCCTCGACCGCCATAGCCTCGCGGGCCGTGGGCATGCGCCGCCCGATGACGTCCTCGAGGTGGACCGTGTTGCCGCCTGAGGGCCGGCAGTGGGCGATGGCGACGAAACGCCCCGAGTCCGTCTTGGCCCACAGGACGAGGTCGGACACCGACAGGTCGGCAATCACCTGCCAGTCGGCAACGAGCTGGTGGAGCCAGTCCAGGTCGGCCGGGCCCAGGTCAACAAGGCCACGGATAGCGAGAGGCAAGAGGTTTGACACACGTGGATCGTACCGAGGCAGCCACGACCTGTGCAGGAGGGACCAGTAGGCCCTGAGCGCAAGAGCTCGCCGGATCGACGCACCTGGCGTGAGGTGGCCAGGCACCACGTGGCAGGATCAAGGCATGAAGAAGACCGTGACGATCACCTACCCCGCTACCACCGAGCGCGTGGCCGCGATGCTCGCTGACCCCCAGTACCTGCGCCAGCGCCTGGGCAGGATCGGCCTAGAGGAGGCCGACGTCGACGTCGCCGCCCGCGGCCGCGGTTTCGTCTCCACGCTCTCGGGCACGGTCCCGCCCAGCCGCCTGCCGCAGGCCGCCGCACGCTTCGTACGCTCCGCCGTCGGCTTCACCCTCAGCGAGTCCTGGGACGAGCCTGCCGACGACGGCTCTCGCCGTGGCAGCCTCGACGTCACCGTCTCTGGCGCGCCGGTGCGCCTGGGGGCGAGCTCGCGCCTGGCGGCCTCCTCCCCGCAGAGCACGAGGCTGACGATGGACCTGGAGCTGAGCGTCAGCGTGCCGCTGATCGGGCGGACGCTGGAGGACAAGGCGATGGGGATGGTCGGCGCCGTGGTCGCTGACGAGGAGAAGCGGGCTGCCGCCTGGCTCGCCCAGCACTGAGCCGGCGTCGCCCGTCCGCGGGCCAGGCTCACCGGCTCGGGGACGCCCGGGGCTGCTGCTCGGCCAGCCCCGGGCGAACACGCAGGCGCGCACTAGTCCTGCTGCCGGGTGCCGTGACACGATCAGGCCATGACTGACACGCCCGACATCATCACCCCGACCGAGACCAACTCCGTATGGGCTGAGCGCACCGGCACACGCCAGTACCTGGCGCACAACGCGCGCGGCGGCGAGGTCCGTGTGGGGATGGGGCCAGGCGAGTTCTCCCCCGGCGAGCTGCTCAAGATCGCCCTGGCGACCTGCAACACCCTGTCCGCTGACCACCGCCTGGCCAAGGCCCTGGGCGAGGACTTCGAGGCCAACGCCATCTGCGCCTCGATCAAGAACGAGGAGGAGGAGCGCTACTCCGACCTCGACGTCCAGATCGTCACGGACCTGTCCGCCCTGAGCCCGCAGCAGCTGGCGACCCTTCACGAGCGCGTCGAGGGCGCGATCGAGCGTGGCTGCACGGTGGGCCACACCCTGGACAAGGGCGCGGCGATCCGTCTGCACCTGCTCGGTGACGAGGACTGAGGCACGAGCTGTGGCACGCCGTTCTACCGCCTTCGAGCGCGCGCTGGACAAGGCGCTGGCGATCCCGGCACGCCGTATCGAGGACAACGTCGCCCATATGCGACGCGAGTTCCCTGGATCCGACGTTGCTGAGCTCACGCACCGCGCCGCTGACCGCTTCCGCACTGAGTCCGGCCTGACCTCCGGAGCCGTTGGCGCCTCAGCCGCGCTGCCTGCCGTGGGCACCGGTACCGCCGCAGCACTGACGGTTGGTCAGACGGCGGTCTTCCTGGCCAGCGCCGTCAAGTACGTCCTCACCGTCGCCGAGCTGCAGGGCATGCGCGTGGTCGACACTGACAAGCGCCGCGCCCTCGTGCTCTCCGCCCTCCTGGGGCCCGACGGCGCCGAGGCCATCCAGGGATCCCTGGGCCTGTCCACCCTGTACTGGGCAGCACAGTCCCTGGCCCAGATGCCGATGCCCACGGTGCGCTCCATCAACGCCCAGCTGGTGAGGCGCCTGGCCAAGCGTCAGGCCGTGCGCGGCGGGGCGCTGGTCCTGGGCCGCCTCATCCCCTTCGGGATCGGGGCTGCCATCGGGTGGAGCGGTGGACGCGCGTTGGCCAACCAGGTCATCGAGGGCGCCCAGGCGGCGCTGGGGCCCGCACCGCTTGATACTGACGCCATCGAGGTGATCGAGGCATGACACTGCCAGTCCAGGGCGTGGCCTGCGCCCCCACCCGTTACCCGAGCCTGGCCAGGCTCGGCCTGCAGGCCCCCCAAGACATCGACGTCGCCTATGAGGAGCTGCTGGCCGAGGTCTTGCTCGACGGCGCGCCCAAGGGCGACCGGACCGGCACCGGGACCCGCTCCCTGTTCGCCCGGCAGCTGCGCTACGACCTGTCCCAGGGTTTTCCTCGCGTCACCACCAAGTTCGTGGCGATGAAGGCGGTCAAGGGCGAGCTGCTGTGGTTCCTGCAGGGCGCGAGCAACATCGCCTGGCTGCACGAGCAGGGCATCACGATCTGGGATGAGTGGGCGGACGAGCACGGTGAGCTCGGCCCGGTCTACGGCGTCCAGTGGCGCTCTTGGCCCAGCCGCCGCGGCGAGGCGATCGACCAGATCACCCAGCTGATCCACACCCTGCGCCATGACCCGGACTCGCGCCGGATGCTGGTCTCGGCCTGGAACGTCAGTGAGCTGGGCGCGATGGCGCTGGCTCCCTGTCATGCCTTCTTCCAGTGCTACGTGGCTGACGGCCGCCTGAGCCTGCAGGTCTACCAGCGCAGCGCCGACCTCTTCCTCGGGGTCCCCTTCAATATCGCTTCCTACGCCCTGCTCACCCACATGCTGGCCCAGCAGGCCGGGCTGGAGCCTGGGGAGCTGGTGTGGACCGGCGGCGACTGTCACATCTACGATAACCACCTCGCCCAGGTGCGCGAGCAGCTCTCCCGTGTGCCCCAGGCCTATGCCTTCCCCACCCTGCGGCTGCGCCACGCCGAGTCCATCGACTCCTACACGATGGAGGACATTGACGCCTCGGCGGGCTACCAGCACCACCCGGTGATCAAGGCTCCGGTGGCGGTGTGAGCGGCGTCGGCGCCGTATGGGCCCAGGACGCCCACGGTGTGCTGGGCGCGGACGGTGACATGCTGTGGCGGGTGCCGGCTGACTTCCGCCACTTCAAGGCCACGACGCTGGGTGGCGTAGTCATCATGGGGCGCACCACCTGGGAGTCGATCGGTGCCGCGCTGCCCGGACGCGCCAGTATCGTGCTCACCCGCGAGCCTGGGTGGACGGCGCCTGACGCCGTCGTCGCCGGAGGGCTGGACCAGGCTGTGGAGCGGGCAGAAGACCTGCTTGCCGGGCTCGGCCCTGATCCACGTGAGGAGGCCGTGCGCGCCCTGCCGCGGCTGTGGGTGATCGGCGGCGGCAGCGTGTACGCCCAGGTACTGGCCGCGGGGTGCGTGGACGAGCTGGTCATCAGCGTCCTCGACCTCGACGCCGCCGAGCGCGCTCGTCAGCGAGGGTTGGCGCCCACCCAGCTGGTCCACGCCCCGCAAATCGACCCGGCCTCCTGGCACCTCACGAAGGCCAGGGAGCCGGGGTCGGTGAGCGACCCGCCGGGTACATGGCGCCCGGTGTCCGGCGATGCGCGCTGGCGCGTGGACCACTGGCGGCGCCGTTCCTGAGTACCCACCCGGTTTGACGCCCAGGCGGTGATGGACCAAGGTGGCGCCGTGCCCGAGACCACCCCGCTGCCCTCCTCCCAGCCACGCTCGTTGGCCGCCTCTGCGACGCTGCGTGCCCTGCTCATCATCGTTCTGTTGACCTACGTGGCCCAGAACATGCTCAACGTCTCCATCGCTCCCCTGTCCCGGGCCCTGGATCTGGCCGAGTGGGTGGTCGGGCTGGCGGTCTCCGCAGCAGCGCTGTTCGTCACGATGCTGTCCCAGTTCTGGGGTCGGCGGTCGGTGGCCTGGGGACGACGGCGGGTACTGCTGACCTCCCTCAGCCTCGCGCTGGTAGCCGGAGGCCTGTTCAGCGCGGCAGTCGCGCTGCGCGCGGCAGGGATCGTTGGCGCGGTGGCGGCCTCCGCCGCGATCGTGGCGGCACGCGGCCCGTTCTTTGGCTCGGCGGTGGCCGCTATCCCGCCCACCGGGCAGGCGCTCATTGCTGAGATCACGCCTGATGAGGCCAGCCGTGTCAGGGGGATGGCGGCGTTTTCTGGCTCGGTCCAGCTCTCGATCATGATCGGCTCGGTGGTCTCCTCGGCCTTGGCGGCCTGGTGGATCTTCGCTCCCGTCCATGCCACGCCGTGGTTCATCCTCATCGCCCTGGTGGTGGCCTGGCGCTGGGTGCCTCGCGACGCCACGGTGGCCTCTGCCGCCGGCCGATTGCGGGGCCTGCGCAGGCGCGCCGAAGGGGCTGACGCCGCGACCGACCGTGCCCTGCCTCCGCGGGTCTCCTGGTTCGACCCGCGTCTGAGAGCCTGGATCGGCGTCGGCCTGGGCACCTTCTTCACCGCCGGGGTCGTCCAGATCACGATGGGCTTCCTGGCTCAGGACCGCCTGGCTCTGCCTGCCCAGACCGCGGTGTCCGTGACCGGCCTCATGCTGCTGGCTAACGCCGCCGGCGCCATGATCACCCAGCTACTCGTGGTACCTCGCCTGCGGTGGTCCCCACAGCGCCTGCTGCGCACCGGGACCCTGCTGGGACTGATCGCGCTCATCGCGCTGGCCGCGGCGCCGTCGGCCTGGCTGCTGGCGGTCTCGACCTTCGCGCTCGGAGTCTCCTCCGGGCTGAGTGGGCCGGGCTTTACCGCTGGCGGGTCGCTCGCCGTGACCGCGGCGGAGCAGGGCGGCGTGGCCGGGGTCCTCAATGCCACCGGCTCGATGACGTGGATCGTTGCTCCGGTCACGGCGACGGCGCTCTACGGCTGGCAGCCGCTAGCGCCCTTTGTCCTGTCCCTGGTGGTGCTGTCCATCTCGACGCTTCTGGCCTGGACCCGGCTGGAGCGCCGTCGCGCGACCATCGCGTAGCAGCCCGCCATCGGCCTGGCTGACCGGCGCGCAGCTAGCGGCCTGGCTGGCCGGCGCGCAGCTAGACGAGGAAGGCGAGCCCCAGGGCCACGCCCGCGACCGCTGCGTAGCCGCTGCCGGCCCACACCAGGGCGGCGCCGAGCAGCCCCTGGACCGCGAGGAAGAGGTTGTAGAAACCCTGGTTGTAGGCGTAGAAGGCGTGGGGCCGTGCTTCCTCGGGGGTGCCGCCGAAGGTCTTGCGCGCCAGCGCCCCCTCCCAGGCGATGGACTCCATGTAGAAAATGAGGACGTGCAGCACGCTGGCGAGGACGGTCAGTACGAGGCCGGCGTGAGCCAGCACGGGAGTGAGGGCAAGCTCGGTCATGGCGCCGATCCATGTGCGCGCTGAGGCCGCACTCGCCGCTCCCCCATCGCACCGCCCGCTACCCGTCAGCGCCCTTCGCTACCCCGCCGCGCCATCCGCTACCCCATCGCGCCACCCGCTACCCATCAACGTCCATCGCTACCCCGCAGCACGCGCCCACGGATAGCCAAGAACACCAAGGGGTAGCGAAGGCCAGGTTGGGGTAGCAAAGGCCAGGTTGGGGTAGCGACGACAGTATTGGGGTAGCGGGTGTGGTTCGCCGGTGCCCTCGTACCGGCGTCGTCGGGCTCATAGGAACGTGCCTGGCTGCTCGACATAGCGTTGTGCCAATTGGGGCGTACATGCCAGCCGCTGGGAGGCACGCCCCAATCAGCAAAGCACGTCACCCTGGAGAATCAGCCGGCCCATGCCAGATGCCGCTGCCCGAGCTACTCCTCGGCAGGCACGCACCATCCGGCCAAGTACGCCCTCATTCACCAAGCACGCCCCAATCAGCAAAGCACGGCGCCATCCGGATACTGGGAAGCCGTACAACTGGGAGGAGACCTCAGAGTCGGAAACTTCCAGCCTTCTCGCTGGGAACCCACACAACTGGAAGAAGGCCGCCAGGGGCGGGGACTTCCAGCACCCCCTCGCGGGGAACCCGCACAACTAGGAGAAGGCGGGCGCCGGGGCCGGGCCCCACCCAGGTCCTTGTCCCCTCACCGGCGCCCTCACCCCCGCGAGCACCTCCGCTACCCCGCCCTTTGCCGGTGTCTCCCCTCGCCCGTCCCTCTCCTGCGCCCTCGCCTCGCTGGAGCCCGTGTAGGGTGCTGGTGCCCGCGATCTCACGGCGACACTGACCCGGAGGAGGACCCGTGACCGCTCCCGAACGCATTACCTCGGCGCTGCGCCGGGCTATCCGCCAGGGGGAGCTTGCCCCGGGCAGCCTGCTCCCCCAGGACGAGCTCGCCCGCCGCTTCGAGGTCTCGCGCAACCCGCTGCGCGAGGCGCTGGCCGTCCTGGCCGGTGAGGGCCTGGTGGAGCTGCGCCCGGGCCGACGCGCCGTTGTCCGCCGCCTCACGCCAGCCGAAGTCGCCGAGCTCTACGACCTGCGCATCGCGATCGAGCCGACGCTGGCCGTTCCCGTGGTCGACGCCGCCTCGCCGCGTGCGCTGGCCAGTCTGCGCGAGCTCGCCGCGGTCACCCAGGCAGCCGAGGATCACAACGACTGGCTGGAGGCGAACTACGAGTTCCACCAGGCGCTGTACGCCCTGGCCGAGCGCCCTCGCACCCAGGCGTTGTGCGTCCAGCTGCTGGGAGCCTCCCAGCCCTACTCAGCGCTCAACATCGGCACGCTCGGCGGTCGGGCCAAGGCTGAGGCCGAGCACCGCCAGATGATCGAGGCAATCGACCAGCGCGACCCTGCCAGGCTGGCCGAGCTCTTCTGCCAGCACCTGCGTAACGCCCGGGACGCCCTCCTGGCATCCATGGCCGAGTAGGAGCCGCAGACACCGGTGGCGGGCACCCCACAGTGGGGTGCCCGCCACCTCGCGCCCGTCCGACGGCGTCGCTTCAGCACGCCGGCGGGAGCCCCCGCGTGTCTGCGGCGCCACGCCTCGCAGGCGGTCCGTCACGCTTCGCAGGCCGTGTGTCCCGTCTCAGGGCCGGCCGACCCCGTGCCACAGCTCGGTCATCATCCGGTAGTCACCGGCCGCGTCGAAGTCCTCACCCGCCACGGCGACGACGGCGCCCTGGCCAAGCCTGAGCTCCTCGACCCGCTCGGGTGCCGGGGCCTGCCCCGCTGGCAAGGCCGGCCAGCCGGGCTCACCGTCGGTGGCCATGTCCAGCACCCAGCCACGTACCTGCGCGTCACGGGCCTTCATCGCCGGGGTAGACTGCGGCCAGCTCGAGCCCAGCAGCGCCGGACCGTCACAAGCGTGACCCGCCTGGGCGCCGTCAGCCCGCCCGGTCATCGCCAGGTAGGCGGTACCGCCGGCTGCCGCCTGGGCCAGCGCAGCCCGCGCGGCCGGGAGGCGGTAGATCCAGTCGGTGAGCATGCGCTGACGCACCAGGCCTGGCGTGCTGCCCGCCTCACCCGTGGGAGCCTCAGGCAGGCTCGCGTAGTGCGTCACCAGGGCCTCAGCCTGTGTCCGCTCGACCCCCAAGTCCTCGATCTCGCTGCGCACAGCGTCCAGATCCACCGGGTCGAAGACCTCGGGGTTGCGGAAGGCGGAGATCTCGTCCCGGGTGGAGCACACGAGGATCGGCGTCAAGGCAGCCCGTCCCGCCTCCAGTGCACGCATGGGGTGCATGGCGAGTACACCGGTCGGCTCTGCGGAGTCGTCCACGATCCCCAGTGCCTGGGGCGCGGTGGAGTTGCGCTGCCCGATGTCCGAGACGGCGATCGTGGGCTGGGCCGCGAAGAGATCCGCCAGATCCGCCCGTCGCAGGGCCTGGGGATCGTGCTCGACGCCGAGCTCACGCAGGAAGGCGGCCGTCATCTCTTTGGCGCGCCATCCTGGGACCACGCGACTCATCCCGCCCGAGGCCAGAACGAGCCCGCTGTAGAGCCCCGCAGCCTCATCGATCGCGGGCAGAGCACCGGCGATGAAGGCGCCGGCGCTCTCCCCCACCACTGTGACCCGGCTCGGGTCCCCGCCGAAGGCTGCGATATGACGCCGGATCCAGCGCAGCGCGAGCACGGCATCGCGCAGGCCGAGGTTAGAGACTCCGTTGTAGCCGCCCAGGTGGGACAGCGAGAGGAATCCCAGCACGCCGGTGCGGTAGTTGGGAGCCACCGCGATGACTCCTCCGGTGCCAGCGAGCGCCGAAGCGTCGGAGAAGGCAGAGGAGTTCGCGCCGTGCTCGAAGCCGCCGCCGTAGATCCACACGACCACTGGCAGGGGCTCCTCGCCAGCCTCCTGGGGTGCCCAGACGGTGAGGTTGAGGCAGTCCTCGCTCACCGGCGCACCCGGGTCCTCGTAGTAGGGCAAGGGCTGGGCTGGGGCAGGCCCGGCAGTCAGGGCCTGGCCTGGCAGGACGTCCACCGCCCGCGCAGGCTCGAAGCGCTCAGCGCTGGCATAGGGGATCCCAGCCCAGCGACGCACCGGTCCGGTCGAGGCCTGGATCGTGCTGCTCAAGGGCAGGCGGGGCTGGCTCATCTCCGGCTCAGGCACGGCTCGCCACCGCCTCATCGCTGCCCTCGGTCAGGGCCGGGCCCTGGTCCTCACGCGCGCTGGATCGGTCAAAGACGAGCTTGCGGCCGGCGACGATGACCAGCAGCACCAGGGCGTAGGCCACCGCGTAGGAGACGACGTTGATGGTCAGGGACAGCTCGTAGCCTCCGGTGGAGTCGTGGAGCAGGCCGTGGACATAGACCATGATGGCGTTGCCCAGCGCCCCGAACAGGGAGACAGTGGACCAGATCGTGGCATAGTCCAGGCCGCCGAAGACACGGCGTACCAGCAACGGCAGGCCCACGAGCGCAAAGCCCTGCCCCATGCCGGCAGCGAAGGAGGCCACGGACAGCGGGCTCTGGCCGGAAACCAGGAGAAGCCCAGCCCAGCCGCCACCACCGATGAGCGCGAAGACCACCAGGGCGATGGGAGCCGGCATGTGGTCCAGCAGCACGCCGATGACGAACTTGCCCGCTGCCGCGCCCAGCAGGAGTGCGGAGAAGACGGCGCCGGTCGCCACCTCGGACAGGCCGCCGAGGTTGAGATAGGTCGGCACGTGCTGGACGAGGGAGGCCACGCCCTGGAGCAGCAGCACGATGACGACGAAACCGACAAAGGGCGCGCTGCGGTAGGCGCGGCGTGCCGGGACGCCGGAGTCAGCCGACTGCGCCGTGCTCGTGGTCGGGTCGTAACCGTAGGGGATGTCGACACCAGGGCGGCGCAGGCGCGTGATGAAGATGGTGAAGGGCAGAATCGTCACGCTCATGACGATCGCGGTGAGCACATAGGCCTGGCGCCAACCGTCCTGGGCAATCCACGAGCCGACCATCGGGGAGAAGATCGATCCGCCCACAGCCGTGAGCGCCCCGGTGATTCCCATAACCAGGCCCAGCTGCTTCTCAAACCAGTTGGCCAGCAGGATAGCGATGGACATGGAGACCGCCACCGTCTTGGTCACGCCCTGGACCAGTCCCACGAGGTAGAGCACCCACATGTCCTGGGCCGCAGCACCCAGCAGGTAGGTCGCCGCGGTCAGGGCGAAGGAGGTGGTCAGCAGGATGCGGGCGTCGACCTTGGCGAAGAGCTGACCGGTGACGGCCAGGATCGCGGCGCCAGCCAGGGAGCCGATGGTGGACATGAGGGAGACCTGCGAGATGGTCACTCCCAGGTCCTCGGAGATCGCCGTCCAGTACAGGCTGGCGGTGTTGATGGTCAGTCCGAATCCGACGACGGACAGGACGCAGCAGGCCACGAAGACCCACCAGGCGTAGTGAATGCGCTTCACAAGACACTTCCTTGTGCGAGGGGAGATTCTCCCGGGGCGGAAGAACTGCCCAAAGTGAACGCACTTTTGATTTCTGTACGCATTTTGAGGTGGCTTACAGGACGACGCCGCCCCGCACCTTCCAGCAGAAAGGTGCGGGGCGGCGTCGTTCAGCGCTGCGGGCAGCGACGAGCTAGCGGGCCGTGGCAGCCTGCGACGGCGACTGGCTCACTCGTCCGCGGCCGAGGGGTGGGTCATGTCAGCCGGGACCACCCAGGCATCGAACTCCGCCTCGGTGACGAAACCGAGCTCCAGGGCCGACTCGCGCAGGGACAGGCCCTTGTGGTGGGCGTTCTTGGCGATCTTGGAGGCCTTGTCATAGCCGATGTGGCGGTTGAGGGCCGTGACCTGCATGAGGTTCTTGTCCAGGTTCTCCTGGATCTTGGCGCGGTTGGGCTCGATGCCGTAGGCGCAGTGCTCGTCGAAGGACACGCAGGTGTCCCCCAGCAGCTGGATGGACTCCAGCACGCACCAGGCCATGACGGGCTTGAAGACGTTGAGCTGGAAGTTACCCTGCGAGCCGGCGAAGCCGACCGTGGCATCGTTACCGAAGACCTTGACGGCGACCATGGTCATGGCCTCGCACTGGGTGGGGTTGACCTTGCCAGGCATGATCGAGGAGCCGGGCTCGTTCTCGGGGATGATGAGCTCACCGATGCCGTTGCGCGGACCGGAGGCGTACCAGCGCACGTCGTTGGCGACCTTCATCAGGGCGTCAGCCAGCACACGCAGCGCGCCGGAGACGAGCACGAGGGCGTCGTGAGCACCCAGCGCCGCGAAGAGGTTGTCCGCCTGCTTGAACTCGATGCCGGTCTCCTCGGAGATCTTCTTGGCAGCCAGCTCACCGAACTTGGGGTGGGCGTTCAGGCCCGTACCCACCGCGGTACCACCGATGGCGAGCTCCCGGGCGCGCGAGTCGGCGTAGCGGATGCCGTCCAGGGCGAAGTCGATCTGGGCGACCCAGCCGGAGATGACCTGGCCCAGGCGGATCGGGGTGGCGTCCTGCAGGTGGGTGCGGCCCACCATGATGACGTCGTCGAACTCCTTGGCCTTGGCGTCCAGGGTGTTGCGCAGCCGCTCCACGCGCGGGTACATGCGCTGCAGCTCGTCGACGACGGCGATGTGCATGGCCGTGGGGAAGGTGTCATTGGAGGACTGGCCACGGTTGACGTGGTCGTTGGGGTGGACCGGAGTCTTGGAGCCCATGACCCCGCCGGCCAGCTCGATGGCGCGGTTGGAGATGACCTCGTTGGAGTTCATGTTCGACTGCGTGCCCGAGCCGGTCTGGAAGACGACGAGCGGGAAGTGGTCGTCCAGCTTGCCGGAGATGACCTCGTCACCGGCCTGGGCGATGAGGTCGGCGATGTCACGTGGCAGCTCGCCCAGCTCGGCGTTGGCCAGGGCGGCGGACTTCTTGAGCACGCCGAGCGCCTTGATGAGGGGACGGGACAGGACGAAGGTCTCGCGCCCGATGTTGAAGTTGGTCAGGGAACGCTGCGTCTGCGCGCCCCAGTAACGGTCAGCGGCGACCTCGACGGCGCCCATGGAGTCGGTCTCGGTGCGCGTTGCAGCGCTGGTCTCAGATGCCATGGGACCAGGCTAGCCGGGCACGCGCCGCCCGGCACGGGGACGGGTGTCCTACTCCTGCCGGCCCAGCACGCCAGGCCGGGCGAAGACGGCGGTGGCAGGAGGGGACCAGTGTCCTCTCCCGCCACCCCAGACTGTTGGCTACGCGCCTCAGGCAGCGGCCCGGTCCTCCGCTCAGCCCCTGGCGAGCTCGGCCACCACCGCGTCCACGCCGTCGGCCAGGGTGGCGTGCGCCCCGCGAACCAGGCGGACCACCTCCTCGGGGTCCGTGGCCTCGGCAGCGAAGGACAGGTCAGACACGACGCTCATCCCGGCCACGCGCACACCGAGCTGATGCAGGGCGATGGCCTCCAGGACGGTGGACATGCCGACGGCGTCCGCTCCCCCGCCAGCCAGCCACCGGGTCTCAGCCATGGTCTGGTACTCCGGACCCCGCAGGGCCGCGTAGGTTCCCTCACGCTCGGTCCTCTTTCGCAGGACCTGGGCCAGGCGCCGGTCCCAGACCTCGCGCACGTCAACGAAGACCGTGCCGTCAAAGGGAGAGGAGCCCGTGAGGTTGAGGTGGTCCGTGATGGTCATGACCTCGCCGAGCCGCCAGTCGCGCAGGCACCCGTTGGCGTTGACGAGCACCGCCGCGCGTACGCCCGCTGCTGCCGCGGCGCGAGCCAGCGCCACGACCGGAGCCGAACCGTGCCCCTCATACAGGTGCGTGCGGCCGTAGGCGACGAGAACGCGCAGGCCGCGGTCGCCGTCGTCGCCTGGCAGCGTGCGCCGGTAGGAGGCGAGCAGGTCCCGGTGGCCGGGGGCCGCCGGAGCCAGGACGCCGGGCAGGTCAGACAACGGCAGCGTCGCCTCGGGCTCGCCCCAGCCCTCCAGCGCGCCGTCAGCCCCCGAACCGAGTACAACGAGCAGGTCGTGGTGGTCAGCGCCGGTGCGCCGCGCGATCTGGTGCGCGGCATCCAGGGCCGGGCCAGGCCCGTCCGCCCCGCCTGAGAGGGTGAGCGCCTCCAGCAGGGTCGGCTCCGTCGTCGCCATGCTCAGCGCCCTTCCTGACGGCGCACGCGAGAGGCGCCGAGCACCAGGTGACCGACCAGGCCGATGACCAGAGCCGCGAGCACGCCGAGGTTGGCGTAGGCCCAGGCACCCTCACGCCCGCCCAGGGGCGCGAGCAGGTAGCCCTGCCAGGACAGCCACGAGGCGGCGGAGTTGACCACCAGCCCCCAGCCCACGCCCGATCCGAGGACCACCAACGCCACGGCCTCCCAGTTCACCGAGCCGTAGATCCCGTTCGGGGTGGCCAGGGCGGCCTCGTCGTAGTCACGCTTGCGCAGCAGGACCTCGGCGATCATGACGCCGGCCCAGGCGGCGATGACCACGCCGAGCGTGGTGAGGAAGCCCTGGAAGGGACCGAGGAAGTCATCGGCTCCGGCGACGACGGCGATCGTGCCGACCGTCATGATCGTGGCGTCGATGGCGGTGGCCACGTGCCGCTTGACCGGCAAGCCGGTAGCCAGCAGGGACAGGCCCGAGGAGTACAGGTCCATGATGATGCCGCCGGCCAGGCCCAGGATCGCCACGAGGGCGAAGGGCACGAGGAACCAGGTGGGCAGGATCGTGGTGAGCGCCCCGATGGGATCGGAGTCGATGGCGGTGCCGAGCTCAGGGTCACTGCCCACAAGCATGATGCCGGCCACCACCAGGACCACCACGGGCAGGGAGGAGCCAAAGGTGGTCCAGCCGACGACCCCGGCCGTGGAGGCCTTGCGCGGCAGGTAACGCGAGTAGTCCGCAGCCGCGTTGACCCAGCCGAGCCCGAAGCCGGTGACCACCATGACCAGGGCGCCGATGACAGCGGCGGCGCTGCCTGCGGGAAGCTCCGACAGCACGGAGAAGCTGATCTGCGGGGCGACGAGCACCAGGTAGATGACGGTGAGCACGCCGGTGGCCCAGGTGATCCAGGTCTGGACCTTCATGATGGTGTCGAAGCCGAGGATCCCGGCCGAGGCAGCCAGCCCCACCGTGATGAGGAAGCCGACGACCTGGGCACCGACCTGGTTGTGCCAACCTAAGGCCTGCAGGACGGTGGCTGAGGCGAGGGTCGCGGTGACGCACAGGACCGTCTCCCAGCCCACGGTGAGCATCCAGGAGATGGCGGCGCTCAGCCGGTTGCCGTTGTAGCCGAAGGCCGCGCGTGACAGGGCGAGCGTGGGGGCCGAGCCCCGCTTACCGAGGACCGCGACGACGCCGCACAGGCCGAAGGAGACCACGACGCCGACGACGCTGGCCACCACGGCCTGCCAGAAGGACAGGCCGAAGCCGAGCACCCACGAGCCCCAGGACAGGCCGAGGACGGAGATGTTGGCCGCGAACCAGGGCATGAAGAGGTCGCGCGGGCGGCCCTTGCGCTCGGACTCGGAGATGACGTCGAGCCCGGCGTTCTCGATGAGGCCGGCGCCGGTATCGGGCGCAGGAGATGGGGAGGCGGTGGAGGACATGAGGTCCCCTTCTGTGAGGGATGGCAGTGATGCCGTGGGACCGCCCCAGCCTATGCTTCGCCAGCGCACGAGGTGTCATGACACCCGACCGGTGCTCGTGGCCCCGGACACATCGCCCTGCGTGAACGGAGGAGGTCGATCACCGCGCAGACCGTGCCACGAGCCGGTGGGTATGAGAGACTGAGCGAGCATGATCCCCGACGAGAGGAGGCCATGATGGCTGACAGTGACGCGAGTTTCGACAAGCTCGCCGGCAAGGCCAAGGAGACCCTCGGCAAGGTCACCGGCGACAAGGAGACCGAGACCGAGGGCAAGCTGCAGAACCTCGAGGGCAAGATCGCCGAGAAGGTCGACGACGTCAAGGACACCGTCCAGGGCGTGGTCAACCGTCTCAAGGGCGACGAGGAGTAACCCGCTCCCCGGCCCCTGCGGCCACACGCAGCTCGGCGCCTGCCACCCTGAGGTGGCGGGCGCCGCTTGCGTGACGGGGCCCGGAGCCTTCCAGGCAGCCGCCGGCTAGGGCACCGGCGGCGCGGACAGGTCGTCGTCGACCCGGTCCTCAGGATGGAGGTAGCCCGCCTTCTCCAGATCCTGCGCCAGATCGTCCACGACGGCGTCACCCGCCTCCCACAGACCCGTGCGATAGGCGGCGCGAGAGACCATGTGCGCCGAGACCGGACTCGTCGCGATCTGGAAGGCGGCCACCAGCACGCACACGCCAGCAACCTGCCAGCTGCGCTGGGACACGACGATCCCGGTCAGGATGAGGAGCAGGCCGAAGACCTGAGGCTTGGTCGCTGCGTGCAGGCGCGTGATGACGTCCGGGAAGCGCAGCACCCCCACGGCCGCCGTGAAGCAGAAGAAGGCGCCCGCCAGGAGCAGCAGTGCCGCAACGAGGTCAGCAAAGGAGCTCATCGACGTCCCTCCGTGTCCGCGTCCAAGTCCTCGCCGTCCTCGGCGTCATCCCATGTCTGCTCGGCCTCTGGTCCCACGGTGGCGCAGGCCTGGGCCGCGTCCGCCGCCCGCTCCAGCGAGCCTCGCGTCTGACTGGCCGCGCCGGCGCCTGCCGTGGACCGTCGCAGGTCACGCACCTGCACCGATCTGAAGGAGATGAGCCGAGCGATGGCCACCGGCCCGGTAAAGCCGATGAGGCTGAGGACCACGAGGACCGGCAGGGCCGTGGTGGATCCGGAGATGACCACGTACAAGCCTGTGCCCGCCACCGTGACCGCGGTGAGCAGGTCGGTGGCGATGGAACGGTCCAGGCTGGAGGGACCCATCGCCATGCGCGCCAGAGCCATCACGGCCGCGACCACGAGCAGCACGAGTGTGAGGGCGTGAGCCACCCCGATCACCATCGTCATCGCCTCTCCTCCCCTGCCGCAGCACTGCCCGGTGCCGTCCCGTGCTCCGAGGCACGCAGGTGCTCGCAGGCCTGCGCGATCTCGTCGGTCGTACCGAAGGCGCGCAGGATCCTCAGCTCAGCCCGCAACGCCCCCGTGCGCTCGCGCGCGGCGTCACCTGGCACCATGTCAAAGATATGCATGTAGAGCGTGCGCGTGCGCCACCGCGCCTCGACCACCACCGAGCCAGGGACGATGGACAGGATCGTTCCCGTGGCCACCTGGTAGAGATCGGCGTCCGAGCTCAGTGGGACGGCCACGACGCCGGACCTCGGCTGGCGCCGCCAGGACAGGGCGAACCAGGCCAGCTGGACGGAGGCTCGTGCCAGGTCCCAGGTCACGGCACCCACGAGCCGCAGCGCCCCGATCGGGTGGATCCAGCCGGGCCACACGATAGCCGGCATCGGGAACAGGAGGGTGACGATCGTGGCGATGAGCGCGCCGCTGACCACCGTGAAGACACTGAGCCGGCCTACCAGGAGCACCCACACCGCCGTCAGCAGGACGAGGTTGACGCCCTTGCCGCTCAGGTCACGCGGGCGCCGCAGGCGTCGTCGGGCACGCGCAGCCCCTTCACGCGCGCGCAGGCTGATCAGCGGGTCCATTATCGTCCTCCCAGCACGGCGGTGACGTAACCGTCACTGAGCAGCATCGTGGCGGCGTGCTCGCAGAACTCGTACAACGGCCCCGCAGCCACGGTCAGGGCGAGTGAGACCACGATGAGCCCCAGGCTCGCCCCCACCATGACCCCGGGCATGGGCTCGGCGACGTGAGTTGGCCTCGTGGCGGCCGTGGAGGTGGCAGACGACGGCGAGACCACACCCTCCTGGGCCACCGTCACCGTGCCGGTGGGGACCGAGGCGGGCTGCGTCGTCGTGCCTGCGGGCTTGGAAGGCCGGGCCGAGCCCACCCGCCGCGCGCCCACCACACGGACCTCGCCCCAGAAGGCACGGTTCCACACCTTGGCCATGACGTAGAGGGTGAGCAGGCTGGCTACCACCGAGGTCACCACGAGTAGCCACGCCAGGGGCGTGCCCACCTGGGCACCGGCCCGCATGAGCCCGATCTTGCCGATGAATCCGCTGAAGGGCGGGATACCAGCGAGGTTGAGAGCCGGGATGCCGAACAGCAGCGCCAGACGCGGTGAGAGCGACGCCAGCCCGGAGACCTTGTCCAGCTCGGTCGAGCCACCCACACGCGCCATCAGTCCGGCGGTCAGGAACAGCGCGGTCTGAATGGTGATGTGGTGGGCCGTGTAGTAGATGGCGGCGGCCAGCGAGCCCGTGGTCGCCAGGGCGACGCCCATGATCATGTAGCCCACGTGGCTGACCAGGGTGAAGGAGAGCAGACGCTTGAGCTCGCTCTGCGCCACCGCTCCTAGGATGCCGACCATCATGGAGGCCCCGCCCACGATGAGCAGGATCGTGGTCAGCGGGCGCTCGGCGAAGAGCAGGGTCTGCACCCGCAGCATCGAGTAGACCCCGACCTTGGTCAGCAGGCCGGCAAAGACCGCGGTCACGGGGGCCGGGGCCGTGGGGTAGGAGTCGGGCAACCAGGCGGACAGGGGGAAGACCGCCGCCTTGATCCCGAAGACGGTGAGCATCAGCGCCTGAATCATCAGCTGCATGTCGGCCGGCAGCTGCGGCACGCGCTGGGCCAGCTCGGCCATGTTGACGGTGCCGGTGGCCGTGTAGACCACGGCCAGCAGGATGAGGAAGAGCGCCGAGGAGACGAGGTTGACCACCACGTAGATCGCGCCTGCCCGGATGCGCGGGCGGGTGGCGCCCATGGTGAGCAGGACGTAGGAGGCGAAGAGCAGGATCTCGAAGCCGACGTAGAGGTTGAACAGGTCCCCAGCCAGGAAGGCGTCCGAGACTCCGGCGCTGAGCAGGAGCAGGGTCGGGTGGAAGATCGACACCGGGGTCTCCTGGCGCACCTCCTCCTGGTCCTGTCCGGTGGAGAAGACCAAGACCGCCAGGGTGACGAGAGAGGCCACCAGCAGCATGAGGGAGGACAGGCGATCAGCCACCAGCACGATGCCTGCCGAGTCCGGCCAGGCCGCCACCCACAGGGTCTGGATCCCGTCAGTCTCGGTGAGATAGACGAGGAAGGCCGCCACGAGGACGACGGTGCCCAGCGCCGCCACGGACAGCGCGCGCTGGAGGCGGGGCCGGCGGCCAGCCAGCATCGCCAGGGCGGCGCCCAGCATGGGCACCAGCACGGGAAGAGTCAGGACGTTACTCACTCGCTGACCACGTCCTCACCGGTGTCGGAGAAGGTCTGCTCCTCGAAGGACGTCGAGGTCTCGTCACGCTGGGCGAGCTCGCGGATGCGACGGTCCTCGACGTCGTCACGCACCTCGTCATGGCCCGAGAGCTGGAAGGAGCGGTAGGCCATGGTCATGACGAAGGCGGAGACGGCCATCGTGATGACGATGGCGGTGAGCACCATGGCCTGGGGCAGCGGGTCCGTCATCGCCGACGGATCCTCCTGGCCCAGGATCGCCGGACGCCCGGCGCGGCCGGCAGCGACGAGGAAGAGGACGTTGACCCCGTTGCTCATGAGGATGACGCCCATGAGGATGCGCGAGAGCGAGCGCTCGGTGAGCAGGTAGACGCCACAGGCCACCAGCAGGCCTGCGACGAGGGCGAGGGTGAGATTGGCGGTCATGGACGCTGCTCCTGGGCCGGGGCGGTCACGGTTGAGCTGGGGCGGGGTACGGGGGCTCGATGCTCCCTGGCCTGGGCGTCAATGCCGGCTCCCAGGCTTCGGGCGTAGTCGAGCAGGACGCCGACGACAACGAGGTAGACGCCGACGTCGAAGACGGTGGAGGAGACCAGGTGAAGCTCCTCCCCCAGCACCTGGACGCTCACCTCGTAGCTCTGCAGGACGGTGCCTCCCAGCAGCGCGGGGGTCAGTGCTGAGACCAGAGCGATCAGCAGCCCGGCTCCCAGCAGGTGCCCGGCATCGATCGGCGCTGCTTCCTCCAGCTCGCTGGCACCTGCGGCCAGGTACCGGGTCACCAGCGCCATGCCAGCCACCAGGCCGGCTGCGAAACCACCGCCGGGGGCGTTGTGCCCGCGCAGGAGCAGCCACACTGACACCATCATCATCACGCCGAAGACGATCCGGGTGACGACCTCGAAGAGCAGGGAGCGTGCCGCTGGGCTGAGCGAGCGCGAGCCGCGCAGCCAGGTGTGGTCCTCCCCGGTGGCTCCACGTACCAGGCGGCTTCGTCCCGAGCCACGGGCCACGTGCCGCACGTTGCGCGAGCGCAGGAAGATCAGGCTCGACACTCCCGTGGCGGCGATAACGAGCACCGAGATCTCGCCGATCGTGTCCCAGGCCCTGGTGTCCACCAGGACGACGTTGACGATGTTGGAGCCGTAGCCGAACTCCTTGGCCGAGGTGTACAGCCCCGATGAGGCCGGCTCGGCCACGCGCAGGCTGGGGGCGATCAGCGCCAGCAGGACGACGACGAGCCCCACCGCCCCCGCCAGCTGGACCCGCCACCACCGGGTGGCGGCCAGCGGGCGGTTGGTGAAGTAGCGCGGCATGCGCCGTAGCAGCAGAACGAAGACCACGAGGGTCACGGTCTCCACGAGCACCTGGGTCAGGGCCAGGTCCGCAGCGCCATGCATCTGGAAGAGCAGGGAGACGCCGAAGCCGGTCACGCCCACGAGTAGGACGGCGCGTACTCGTCCGCGCGAGGCGGCGGCCAGCAGTGCGGCCGCCGCCATGACGACGGCGACGGCGACCTGGGCCAGCGAGTCCGCCCAGATGATGGTCCTAGGCCAGTTGGTGGTCAGAAGCAGGGGCGTTCCTACCGCGAGCACCGCCACGGTGAGGATCACGGAGAGGTAGACCGGCAGTGAACCGGCCTGGAGCCGCGAGATCGTCTCGACGCCGGCGCGCTCGACGGCGCGCACACCGCGCCGGTACCACTCGTCAGCCGGCACCACCTCGGGGAAGGTGGACTGGATACGGGCCACGCGCTCACGGGAGAGGAAGAGCAGCGTCCCTCCTGCCACCGCCACCAGCGAGGCCGCTAACGGTGCCCCCAGGCCGTGCCACAGCGCCAGGTGCGTCGTCGCCGATCCCAGCGGCATCGACTCCGCGTAGGGCTCCAGGACGTGACCGAGCCGGGAGGCGAGCAGGCCGCCGGCCAGGCTGCCCAGCGTCAGCAGCGCAGGCGCGATCAGCATGGCGCGCGGCGGCATCGTCAAGGTGGTCTCTGCCTTGCCCGGCTTGAGGGCCAGTGCTCCCCACACCAGGCGCAGGGAGTAAGCCATCGTGAGCACGGAGCCGAGCACGACGGCGATGAGGACCAGCACCGCCACGGCCGGGGACAGCCCGGTCCCGTCTCCCTGGGAGACCAGGGCTACCAGGGCCGCAAAGGCTGCCTCCTTGCCCACGAAGCCGAGCATGGGCGGCAGCCCAGCCATGGAGGCCGCCGCCAGGACCATGACAAGGCTGAGGCTGCGCATACGCCGTCCCACCCCGGACAGCTCGCGCAGGTCACGGGTGCCGGCGGACTTGTCGATGATCCCGATGATGAGGAAGAGAGCGGACTTGAACAGGGCGTGAGCGATCGTCATGGCCAGGCCGGCCAGCGCGGCCGAGCGCGTCCCCATCCCGGTCAGCAGGACCATGAAGCCGAGCTGGCTGACGGTGCCGTAGGCCAGGAGCAGCTTGATATCGGTCTGGCGCAGCGAGCGCCAGCCACCGATCAGCATGGTGACGGCGCCCAGCAGCCCCACTGCCAGACGCCAGCCGGGAACGGAGGAGAAGGCGGGCGCCAGCACGGCCACGAGGTACACGCCGGCCTTGACCATGGCAGCGGCGTGGAGATAGGCGGAGACCGGCGTGGCTGCTGCCATGGCGCCAGGAAGCCAGAAGTGGAAGGGCACCAGCGCCGACTTGCTCAGGGCCCCCACGAGCATGAGCAACGCTGCGACGGTAGCCAGCGCACCCGTCGGCGGTGCCGCCACGATGGCGGACAGGCTGAGAGTGGAGGTGAGGACCCACAGGATGACGATGCCGACCAGCATCGCCAGGCCGCCGATCGTGGTGACGATGAGCGCGGTGAGCGCCGCGCCTCGGTTGGCCTTGCGGGTGAAGTCGTTACCGATGAGCAGGTAGCTGTAGACCGTGGTCAGCTCCCACATCACGTACAGGACAATGAGGTCGTCAGCGCTGACGAGCCCCAGCATCGTGCCGGCGAACCAGGTCAGGAGGGTCAGGCACCGCGTGGCAGCCGGCCCTGGGCTGAAGTACCACCGGCAGTAGAGCAGGACCAGCGCACCGACGCCGGTGACGATGAGGGCCAGGATCCACTGCACCAGCCCCATTCGTAGCGTGAGGGAGACGCCGATCGTCGGGATCCAGGCCACTTGCGAGCCCAGGACGCCGCCGGAGGTGACCGTGCCAGCCTGCGTCAGGAGCCAGGCGAAGGACATGGCGGGCACCAGCGCCGCCGCAAAGAACGCCCGCGTGCCGATCCGGCGAGCCAGAAGGGGCACGACGCCGCCGACCAGCATGTGGAGGGCGACGAGGGCAAGCAGCACGTGAGGCTCCGTTTCGATCGCGGACAGGGGGGGGCAGGTCGCGGAGGGCGCTTATTTATTGTACCGATTGTCACCTGCGCCACAGATCGTCACCGCTGCAGGCGAACGTGGGAATAGGGCTGCCGGCCGCGCGTGAGACTAGGAGAACACCCTCACGCCGTGCGCGGGCTCCAGCGGACCAGGGCCTTGCCGCGCGCCTGACCACTCACCACCGTCTCCAGCGCCTGCGGGGTCTGCTCAGGTGGCAGCACCTGTCCCACTACGGGACGCACGGCGCCGTCGTCCACCATCTGGGCAATCCGTTGCAGCCCTTCTCGGTCAGGCTGGGTGAACAGGAAGCGGTAGGTCACACCCAACCTGGCTGCCTTGCGGCGCAGCCTGAGGCTCATCAGCCCCAGCACCATCCTCATGAGGCGTCCCGAGCCCATGCGGTCGGCGAGAGTCGGCTCCGGCGTGCCCGCCACGGACACCACCGTGCCGCCCTTGCGGACGACCTGGAGCGAGCGCTCGGTGATCTCACCGCCCTGAGTATCCAGGACGAGGTCGACCGGAGCGTGAGCCAGGACCGCAGTGAAGTCCTGGCTGGCATAGTCGATGTGCTCGTCAACGCCCAGCGCCTGCACACGCTCAGCGTCTCGGGCCGAGGCCGTGGTGATGACGTAGGCTCCCAGGTGCTTGGCGACCTGGATCGCGATCGACCCCGCTCCCCCACCGCCACCGTGGACGAGGACCCGCTGACCCGCGCTCAGGCCACCAAGACCGACGAGCCCCTGCCACACCGACAGACCGACCACCGGCAGGCCGGCGGCCTCGACCAGCGCGAGCGTGGTCGGAGCCAGCGCGAGCGTCCGGGCGTCAACCGCGACGTAGGGAGCGAAGGTGCCCATGGCGCGCGGGCTCGGGAATCCGTAGACCCTGTCCCCGACGGCGAGGTCACCGACCCGGGAGCCGACCCGGACCACCTCGCCACTGAGCTCGGAGCCCATGACCTTGGGGAGGCGAAGCGGGATGAGCGACTTGAGCTCTCCCCGGCGCAGGCGCTCATCGAGGTGGTTGACGCCGCTTGCTGTGACCTTGACCAGCACCTCATGGTCAGCAGGCTCGGAGCGCTCATCGACCCCTCAACCGCCGAGCACGCCCCCCTGGGCAGCCCCGAGCTCGAAGGTCAGATCGCCGCACTGCGACGCGAGCACCTCGGAGCCCAGCACTGACGGCCCGTCAGCCGCACCTGCACTAGACGTCCCGCGTCACTCCCGAGCCCCCCCCCGCGACCACGCGTCGACGCCTGAGCCCACACGAGCGCCGCGAGCCCCCTCCGCCTTGTCCGCCTTGACAGCCGGCGCGAGCGCGGCCGGAAGAGCCTAGTCCACGGAGGTGCCACCGAGGTAGCCGAGGTTGACGCTGATGCGGTCAGCAACCTCGAAGAGCTGCTCCTCGATCTCGCCACGGTCCAGCTCCTTGAGCAGGCTGACGCGCCCGGACACCGAGATGGCCGCACACACCTGACCGCTGCGGTCACGGATGGGCGCAGCCAGGCACACCCGCCCCAGCGCCAGCTCCTGCTCCTCAACGGCCAGGCCCGCATCCGCTACCTCACCGAGCACACGCGTGAGCTCCTCGTGATCGGTAACGGTGAAACGGGTGAAGCGGCGCAGCTGCGCACCCAGAAGCTCCACGCGCTGCGCCTGGGTGGTCCCCAGCAGCAGGCACTTGCCCAGCCCCGAGGCGTGCAGGGGGATGGTCGCCCCCACCATCGACTGGTTCTTCGGGGCGAGGTCCCCCTCGAAGTGGCACAGGTACAGACAACGGACGCCCTCACGCACCGCGACGTTCGCGCTCAGGCGGGTGATCCTAGCCAGCTCCTGGCACAGCATCCGCGACTCACGGAAGACCGTGTTGTGGTTGAGCTCGGCAGCCGCCAGGGCCAGCAGCCGCGACCCCAGGACGAAGTCCCGGTCGCTGGTCTTGGCCACGTAGCCGAGCTCCATGAGCGTGCCCAGCAGCCGGGTGGTGGTGGACAGCCCCAGATCGGCCGCCTCGGCGATCTCCGAAGCACGCAGGCTGGAACCATTGCCCGCAGCGAGCGCATCCAGCACCGCCGCCGCCCGCCCAATGGACTGGTGAACCTGCTGGCCAGCCGTCATCATCCTGACCTCGGTGTCCACCTTCCTCATCGGCGTACTGCCGACCTACAACCAGATCGGCGTGTGGGCCTCGGTCCTCCTGGTCGCGGTGCGCCTGCTCCAGGGGTTCGCCGCCGGCGGCGAGAGCTCAGGGTCCACCGCCCTGCTCCTGGAGTACTCCCCCTCCAACCGCCGCGGCCTGGTCACCAGCTTCATCGACGTCTTCGGCTTCATGGCCTTCCTGGCCGGGGCCGCGCTCGGCCTGTTCCTGACCACCGTGCTCGGCGAGGAGACCCTGCTGGCCTGGGCCTGGCGCGTCCCCTTCTGGATCGCCCTGCCCCTGGGCATGATCGGGCTGTACCTGCGTAACAAGCTGGAGGACACTCCCGAGTTCATCGCCGCCCAGAAGAAGGGCGAGATCTCCTCCTCCCCGCTGCGCGACTCCCTGAGCACGGCCTGGAAGGCCCTGCTGTTCTGCGTGGGCTTCGTGGTGGTCAAGTCCGTGGGCCACTGGCTCCTGCAGACCTTCATGACCTCCTACCTGTCGAACAACTTGCACTACAGCCGCACCCAGAGCTTCGCCGTCACGGTGATCGGCTTCAGCGTCATCGTGGTCCTGGTGCCCTTCTTCGGCTGGCTGAGCGACAAGGTCGGGCGCCGCCCACTCATGGCTGTCGGCTGCATCGGCTTCATCGTGGCCAGCTACCCCACGCTCATGCTCATGGGCTCAGGCCACTTCTGGGCAGCCGTGGGCGCGATGGCGATCCTGGGCACCTTCATGGCCGCCATCGACGGCGCCATCAACGCCGCGATGCCCGAGCTCTTCCCGACCAACATCCGCTACGGCTCGATGTCCATCTCCTACAACATCGCCGTGTCGATCTTCGGCGGAGTGACCCCGTACGTAGCAGCCGCCCTCATCACGTGGACGGGCAACACCTACTCCCCGGCCTACTTCATCGGTGCCGCCGCCCTCATCACCCTGATCACGGTCGCCGTGGCGCCCGAGACCGGTAAGCGCCCGCTGATGACCTCGGCCGAGTAACGCCGTCCCTAGGCTGTCTGCGCGGGAGCGTATGAGGCCTCACACCGCGACCGACTGACGACGGCGACCGCAGGATCCCAAGGCTCTTCCGCCTGGGCCTGCGGTCGCCGTCGTCTCTCATCCTCCCGGGAGAACAGCGTCAGCGGCGCCGCGCAGCCAGGAGCAGCAACCCCCAGCACACGAGCCCGCTGACCAGGCTTGCGGCCAGCACAGGCTCCAGACCGGCCCAGTCCAAGCCCCCGGCGTTGGCCATGGCATCAGACCCCAGGATCTGAGCGCGCGTGACCAAGGAGTAGGGCCATACCTGCGACAGCAGGCCCGACTCACGCGCCACCCCCAGACCCACCATCGTGCCCGCCAGCCCGAGCGCCACCGAGGCACCGAAGGACCGCAGGTGCATCGCCAGCAACGACTGCACGGCCACCAGCGGCAGGGCGGCAATCACCGTCACGCCGCTGGAGACCAGCAGACCGGCTGGGAAACCGCCCGGTAGCCCCAGGACGAGCGCCCCGGAGCCCCAGGTCAGCACGACCAGCACCACCTGCATCACGGCGACCGGCACCATGACGACCAGGGTCTTGGCCGCCACGACCCGTACCATCGACGCGGGCATCGTGGTCATGGCGTTCCACGAGGTACCTCGGTGCTCCGGCCTCCAGGCAGCACTGACGATGAGCGCCACTGCCACGGAGAAGAAGAACAAGGCGTAGAAGATCGTGACCTGGCTGGTCAGTGACCGCCAACCGGCGGACAGCACGCCCTGGTTGCCCACGTAGTTGACGGTGCCGGTGATCACCGTGAGCAGCGGCAGGAGCAGGACAAAGACCCAGGTCAGGGAACGACGCAGCTTCAGGGCCTCGGCCGCGAGCAGATCCCACCACCCCACGCTAGGAACGGGCAAGGGCGCCACCTGTGTACTCATGACGCTCACCTCTCGATCCGGTCCAGTCGAGCGGTGGCAGCCAGAAAGACGGTTGCCACCAGCACCAGGAAGCCTGCGACCCACGGCCAGTCCACGCTGGCATACACCATCACGCCGTCGGCCTCTGACTGCTGTACCGGCGTGATCATGGCCCAGTACCCCCAGGGCAGCACCCGCGCCAGCCAGGGCGGCGCGAGCAGGCAGAACAAGGAGATGAAGGAGCCGAGGAATCCTGCCCCCACGCAGATGATCTGGTTGTCCACCCAGGCAGCCAGCAGCACGTGCAGGGCGCAGAAGGCCAGGTCGAGCGCGAGCAGGCTGAGCAGGTAGCCGGTCCACGGGCCCGGCTGCGGTGAGCCGACGGCACCAAGCCGACCGGCAACCAGGACCGGGATCCCCACCTGGCAGGCCGCCACCGGCACGATGACGATCATCAGGACAACCGTCTTGGACCGGCAGAGCCGTCCGGGAGTCAGGCCGCCAGCCGCTGCGAGGTTCCAGCCTCCTGCGGTGTGCTCGACGTCGGTGAGTCGGCTGGCGAGCACGGCTGTCAGGATCGGGGAGACCAGAGCAGCGGCGACCGAGACACTCAGGAGCAGACGGGGCCAGGGATCGTGTGCCACGTTGACCAGGGCGGCGCGCTGCGCCGTCGAGACCGGCAGGCTGAAGGCGACGGCCACTACGCCCAGCACGGCCGCGACCGGCCAGAGCCGCAGACGCCTGATCTTGGCCACCTCCAGGCGCAGGGCCGTGATCGTGCGCACCGTCATAGCGCCTCCTGGCTACCAGTGAGGTCCATGAAGACCTCCTCCAGGCTCTGAGCCTCACGCCTGACCTCGTAGACCGGGACCTCAGCAGCGACCAGGCGTCGCAGGAGCTCTGCCACAGCCTGCGGCGTCAGCCCCGCGACCCGGACTCCGTCAGGCACCTGGCTCACGGCGCCTGCCGGAGCAATGCCCTCCAGCAGCCGAGCCTCCAGGTGCCTGGCGGGCGTCACCACCCGTACATCGGGCACCGAGCGCGCCATGAGCTCGGTCCGTGTTCCCTGGAAGACCAGACGACCACGGGACAGGATCCCCAGGACCGTCGCCATCTTGTCGATCTCGTCCAGCAGGTGGCTGGAGACCATGACGCTCACGCCCTCGGCGGCCAGCTCAACGAGCAGGGTGCGGACCTCCTCAATGCCGGCAGGGTCCAGCCCGTTGGTGGGCTCGTCCAGGACGAGCAGCTCGGGCTGACGGGCCAGGGCCATGGCGATGCCCAGACGCTGCTTCATCCCCATGGAGTAGCTGCGCACCAGGCGGTCCTTGTGCTCCGTCAGTCGCACCAAGGTCAGCGCTCGGTCGACCTGGGCGTCGGTCAGACCCAGCATCCGCTGGACCACCCTCATGTTCTCTGCCCCGGTGAGATGGGCGTAGCCCGGCGGCTGCTCAATCATGGAGCCGGTGCGGGCCATGAGGTCGGAGCGGTGGCGGCGGTCCAGGTCCTGGCCGAGCAGACGCACGCGTCCGCTGGTGGGCGCCATGATGCCGAGAAGCATCTTCATCGTCGTGGACTTGCCGGCCCCGTTGGGCCCCAGAAAGCCGTAGACCACGCCTCGTGGGACGGCCAGGTCGAGCTGGCTGACCACGGTGCGCGCCTTGGCACCGGACCCGAAGGTCTTGGTGAGCTGATGGGTCGTGACGGCGTGCTCAGCGGGGCCTGCGTCCAGGTCGGGGCACGCGCCCTGCCTGACCGGCGGCGTTGTGGTTCGTGATCTCATGACCCCCAACTCTTCTCACCACCGGCCGCCGTCTCGTCAGGCTGAGGGCTGATTTTTGTGGGCTGCGAGCGCGGGCGGTCATACCTGGGTATGACGACTCTGCCGCCTGGGGACCGTTACGGTGGGCCGGTGAGTGATGAGGTCAGGCAACGCGTCCGCCGGTGCCGGGACCGGCTCGTTGTGTCCCGCGCGGCACGAGCCGCGGCAGGCACCTGGCCCGGCTGGCCCGAGGTTGCGGCAGCCACGCTCGTGGTCTACGTCAGCGCATGGAACGGTCCTGACACCGAGACCACCGGTCTGGCTGCCCGCCTGGGTCTGGCTGCGGCCGAAGGCCTCTTCGTCTTCCTCGTCCTCGTGTGCGCCCTGGCGATCCTGGCACGCCGACGGGTACCTGGCGTGAGCGTGTGCGCCCTGGGCCTGGTGTGCACGGTCCAGGTCCTGGCCTGGGACAGGCTCTCGCTGACGGTGGTCCTCGCCGCTCTCCTCGCCGCACAGACAGCCACCAGCCGGGTTGGGCGTCCCTGGTCCTGGGTGCTGCTGACAGCCGGTTACCTCGGGGCAGGAACCGGAATCCTGCGCGTGGGCTACCTGGGCGGCGGGCAGAACCTGGAGTCCTTCCGAGCCGGGGTTCTCCTGGCCACCTCCTGGTCCTTCCTGACGGTGGCTGCCCTGACGGGGCTGCTGCGTCGTCGGGCCCGCGAGCGCCGCGAGCAGGCCG
>NZ_DS999575.1:481478-495559 GCF_000159035.1 Actinomyces urogenitalis DSM 15434 | reverse complement strand
CGCGAGCGCCAGCGCATCGCGCACGAGGTGCACGACGTCGTCGGCCACAGCCTGGCCGTCATCGGCATACAGGCTGAGGCCGCCCGCGTGGTCATGCCTGCCAGCCCCACGCGGGCCGACGAGGCCCTGGAGGTCATCGCGCAGACCAGCCGCCGTGCGATCGACGAGGTCCACACCCTCGTGGACGTCCTGCGGGCTGACGACGCCGCGGCGCCTAGGGCGCAGAGCCAAGCCGACAACGCCCAGGCCGACGCTCCGGGCTCGCCCCTCCTCCCACCACGCCGGCTCCCGGCCGACAGACCGGTCCCCACGGCGCAGACTCGCGTCCTGACCACTGCGACGCCGGACGCTCCAGGCCTGGAAGGGCTGGTACCTCTGGTCTCCACGCTGCGCGGCACCGGCCTGCCAGTGTCCGTCGACCTTCACGACGCCCTGGCCTCGCCCTGCCCGGCCACGGTCGCTCAGTGCGTCTACCGGGTCGTGCAGGAGGCGACGACCAACGCGCTGCGCCACGCCCCGGGCGCTGCGATCTGCGTGAGCGTCCGCGGGGCCAACGACCAGCTCGAGGTCCGCGTCGCCAACGCCGCACCGGCCCGCAAGGCAGGTCACCGTGCGCACGCCGGGCACGAGGTCGCGCAGCGTCAGGGCGCTGGCCTGGAGACCATGGCGGCCCGCGTGGGCGACCTGGGCGGGAGACTGAGTGCCGGCCCGCTCGCCGAAGGGTGGGTGGTGGACGCCACGATCCCGTTGAGCGGTGCGGGAGAGCGATGAGCGTCATCCGTCTGGCCCTGACCGATGACGAGCCCCTGCTGACCGCAGGGCTCGCCATGATTCTGGACGCCCAGGACGACATGGAGGTGGTCTGGCAGGCCACCAGCGGCGCCCAAGCCCTGCGTCAGGTCCAGGATGAGCAGGTGGACCTCCTGCTGCTGGACGTCCAGATGCCCGGGATCGACGGCATCGAGACCACACGGTGCCTGACGTCGCAGGGATGGGGCGGCAAGGTCGTTATCTTGACGACCTTTGACACCGACGGCTACGTGCTGGGCGCTATCGAGGTGGGCGCCGCCGGTTTCCTGCTCAAGAGCACCCCGCCGCAGGAGCTGCTGGCAGCGATCCGGACGGTGCACGCCGGGGACTCAGTCATCTCTCCAGGTCCGACGCGCCGGCTGCTGGCAGCGGTGCGCGGTGGCGCCAGTTCTCTCCACGCGGCGCCGGCCTCCGCCCTCCACAGCGACCCCGGGCAGGTGATCACGGCGGAGGGTACGCCGCCTGCGGACCTGTCTGGACTGACGCACCGGGAGCGGGAGATCCTGCGGCTCATCGCCCTGGGGCTGAGCAACCAGGAGCTGTGCGACCGTCTGTGGCTGTCCATGCCCACGGTCAAGACGCACGTCTCGCACCTGCTGGCCAAGACCGGCGCCAGGGACCGCGTGCATCTGGTACTCACGGCGCTGCGCTGTGGCGCGGTGCGGTTTGACGAGGTGCTGACGCTGTCCGTTGCGTAAAGCGTTCTGCCCGGAGCGGCACCAGCCGGCCGACGACGAAGCCCGAGACTGCCTGGCACGCGCGCAGCCTGACAGCAGGGGCGTAGCAGCCCCGTGAGCTAGCACCGTCATGAGCCGCTCACCGTCGCCTCGGACCGCCACAGGCAGACCGACGACGGCATCTGGCTAGGAAAAAAGCCCAGGTGCCCGAGATCAGCGTCGCGTCATGCTCATTCGTCCGCCAAGCAGCTATATAGGCAATCTGACTACTCATCTTTACTATCTAGTAATGTCACCTGAGATCGTCCGGGGCCACACCACCGAGGGCTACCCTCCCGCGTGGCTCCGAGGCTTCCTCCCGGCCGCGGTCCTCGCCGTCATCGCCCGCGGCCGCACCTACGGCTACGCCATCACCCAGGCGCTGGAGGCGGCAGGACTCGGGCACATCAAGGGCGGAGCGCTCTACCCCGTACTCACCACCTTGGAGAAGGACGGGCTCGTGGAGGTCACCTGGGTCGCGGGCGACGGCGGCCCGGGACGCAAGATGCTCACCCTGACCTCCGCCGGCCGCCGCCAGCTGGAGACCTACTCCAGGCAGTGGGTCCAGTTCACCGGCGCCGTCGGCACGCTCCTGCTCGCCCCAACCGAGACATCCCTCTCACCCTCCCCCGTCCTGCACGCTGAAGCGCCGGACCACGATGCTCACTGACACCCGGGAGCCGATGATGACTGACAAGGACCGTCCTGACCTCAGCGCTGCCGACCATGCCTGGCTCGACCGCCTCACCCATGACCTGGTCCGCCGGGACGAGCTGAGCACCGCCACCGCCGTGCGCCTGAGCGAGCAGCAGCGCGAGGCCCTCCTCGCCCTGCGGGCCGAGGAGCGCGCCGAGGGCGCCGAACCCACCGACGTCACCGAGCTGTTCGGCTCTCCCACCGATGTCGCAGCCCAGCTCGCTGGCGAGACCGACGACAAGGAGGCACGCGCTGCGCAGGAGCGTCAGGAGGCCGGGGTCGTGGCACAGGTCTGCTCCGCCATGCTCCTCGCTGGCGCCTACTTCGTCCTCATCTGGCCCTTCAAGATCATCCTGTCCAGCAAGGAGATCCACTTCGGGCTAGAGCACGCACTCGCCTTCGCCGGGCTCATCGCCATGATGGGCGGAGTGGGGTCCGCCGTACGCACGGCCCTGCGCGGCCTAAGAGCCCTCGCCCTGCAGCGGGCCAGCGTCGCGGTCCTCGGGCTGGCGGTCTTTGTGTGTGCCGTGACGTCGAGCGGCTGGTGGCGAGGGTCGGGATGGCTGGGAGTCCTCTACGGCGCGGTCCTCGTCGCTGTCGGCTGGCGCTACGTGGACTGGGACCGCGAGGACCACTCTCGCCACGCCCGCCACGGCAGCTCTGAGCAGTGGTACGCCGAGCTGGACCGGCGCCTGGCCGTCTCTCAGATGGTGGACCGCCCCGTACGCGATCGTCTGGTTGACGAGACCCGCGCTCTGGTCGGCACCGCTGACCCCTGGGAGGAGATCGGTGCCCCAGGCTGGTGGGCCCGGCGACTGGTGCACGAGGGCGAGGAGGCTCACGTCTCCCACGAGCGCCGTTCCGGTCGCCTGCTCCTTGTCCTCGGGCTGCTGGCCGGCCTCGCGGCACTCGTGAGCTGGCTCTGGAGCAGCTGGTCCGTTGCCACGGCCTGGACGCTGTTGGCACTGCAGCTCTGCGTCATCGGTCTGACACGGCTGCGAGGCGCCGGCCGCAGGCGCATGAGCTAGGCAGAGCCTGCGAAGCCGCTCTTGCCTCCTCCCCACCAGGCTGGGCCCAGGCCTGCGCCGAGGACGTCCCTCGCAGGCCTGGGCCCGTCCCGTCTCAGCGACGGGTCCGGCTCAGCACCGTGCCCGAGCCAATGAGGCCGGCGGCAGCCAGCGCCACCAGCGCCACGGTCGCGCCGGTCTGGACCAGGGGCGGCAGGGGCTTGATCACGTGGACGGTCTGCGCGGCGTCGTCGAGGTCCTCGTGAGAAGCCAGGATCACCTGGCTACCTGGCTCGTAGACCCGCTCGAAAGCGACCAGCCGATGGTCGGCAAGCGTCCTGGCGTCAAAGGAGAAGCTGACGACCGCGCAGTCCGTGGCCGAAGAGGGCGTGAAGCTGGCCGAGGCGACCACCTCCTGCCCCTCCTTCCCGGTCAGCGGCTTGCCGGTCTTCTTGTCCATGAGCCGTCCCTGGACCTCATAGGTCCGCCCCGGCTCGAAGGTCGTCACGTTCTTGGGACACACCCTGTCCTCCAGCACCACAGGGCCGGGCGAGACCTCGTGGTCGCCGTCGGAGGAGTCCGTGAGCGTCGTCCCCACCTCGGGAACCAGCGCGCCCGTGACGGTCTGGCCCTCGTCCTCGATGTCGGTGTGGACGGCCACCGTGCGCCCGTCCAGGGTCACGTTCTCGAACATGACGATCGTCTTGCCGTGCAGCAACCGCGCCGGGATCCTCACCTCCACCACCGCGCAGTCAGACGGACCCGACGGCGTCAGCTGCGCCTGGCCCGTGAACGGACGGCCGTCATCATCCATGATGGGTTGGCCTGTCTCCTTGTCCATCGCCCGGGCCGTGAGGGTATAGGTCTTACCCACCTCCAGGGGCTTGCCCTCCTTCTGGCACACCTGGTCGGCAATCGTCACGTCCCCGGTCGCCGGCAGGACCTTGTCCCCGTCAGCCTTGTCACTCGCCGTCGTCTCGATCTCAGGCTGGACCGGCGGCGGCGCGACGACGTACTGCTCGCTAGCGTCCTCGACGGAGGAGGAGTAGGCCGCCGTGCGATCGTCCCCGGCGAAGTCCGTGACGAAGACGTAGGTACCGGGCAGGGCTGCGCCGTCGTCATCCTTCTTGACCTTGAAGGAGGTGGAGCCGACGTGGAAGTAGGTGCCGTTGCGCGCCGGGACCTTGACCGAGGCAATGAGCTCGGCCCGAGCCCGGTTGGCCTCGGTGACCTCCTGACCGTCAGGGAAGAAGAGCAGGGACTGCGTCATCTCCTTCTCATCGGCTTTGAAACCCATCCCTCCCTCAAAGTCACCGTGGTTGGAGGGGAAGCCCTCCACAAAGAGATCGTCAGAGAGGTACTCACCGCTCTTGGTGGCGTGGACCTGGATGGAGGAGTCAATCGTCGTGCGGTACACGGTGGAGGTGGTCTCCTCGGCCACGCCGTAGGAGTCGGCCCATCCAGAGGCGATCCAGCGCCCGTGAGCCGCCTGGTCCTCAGCCTGGACCTGCCACACCCAGGTCAGGAAGCCGGGGGCGACACTCTGGTCCAGGCAGGCCTGCACCTCCTGGCCCGGACCAGACGCGGTCACCTTGACGCTGCCGAGAGCCCTCGCCTCGGCCGGCACCTGCTCGGCGGTGACGGGCAGCACCTCCGGGTCGAGGCGGTAGGCAGTGGCCGTGTAGACCACCGGGACGTAGACGCCGTCGTCAAAGGAGTCGGCCGAGACCAGGCGGGTCCACTCCCCGTCCCGGTAGCTCGGGTCAGCCGCCGGGGTGAAGGTGTCGCACGGTGGTTCCTCCGGCTGGTTGACCTTCCAGCTCGAGACGTGCGAGGTCCCCAGGGGGCGGAAGTCGAAGTTCTCGCTGCTGGTCTCCTCAGGCAGTCCGTAGCCGTCCAGCCAGTCCGCAGCCACGTAGGACTCGTAGGCCCCTTGGTCGGCCTTGCGCACCTCCCACACCCAGGTGACAAAGCCCCTCTTGCCCAGCTCCAGCGAGGCCTCAAGGCTCTGATCGGGACCGGTGGCCGTCGCCGTGACCTCGCCGATCTTCTCCGCTCCCTGCGGCACCCGGTCCGTCTGGGCCGGACGAGTACGCGACCAGTAGGCGGTGGCGCGGTAGACGACGGGCACCGGCTGGCCGGCGTCGGTCATCCAGTGCGGATTGACGTAGGAGGTATCCGTGGCCGTGGTCAGGGTGTCATTGATGGCGCCGTCGGCATTGACCTCCACGGTGTGCACCTGCGAGGTGCCCAGAGGCTGGAAGTCGTAGTGCACGCGAAAGGGGGTTCCGGGCTGCTCAATGTCCAGCATCTCAATGCTGGCCTGCGGACCGCGGGTGATCATGTCCTGAACGGAGCCGTCATTGGCGTAGTAGCGCAGGACCTGACGCGGCACGCTGAAATGCGCCGAGTAGCTGACCTCTCCGTTGCCCGTCGCCGTCCAGGCCAGCGAGATCGGCTCCATGCCGGTCACGCCGGCCCAGGTCCCAGTGCCGGTGGTGTCAAAGACGGCTGGCCCCACCAGGGTGACCGTGACCGGGACGCCAGGAATCAGGCTGCCGTCAGTGTTGGTGGAGGCGATGCCTCCCACCTGCCCCGTCCGCACCGCGTCCTCACGCTGCGCCCCACCCGTGGCGAAGCTCTGCGGCGTCGACACCCGCGACTCGGCGGCGTAGGCCTCCGCCAGGGCGTAGGCCGAGGGGAACTTGGCAGGAATCTCGGCGATGATGCCCGCAGCCTGCGGGGCGACGTCATAGTTCGCGTGAGCCAGGATCGCCAGTGCGGCTCGGGAGTCGGCAGTGTCCACCGGCTCGTACTTGGTCAGGAGCCAGTACATCTGGGCGGGAGCGACCTTGAGCGAGGGCGCGGTGTCTCCTCGCTGGACCTGCTCGGTCAGCTCTCTGGCGTCCGCCATCTGTGCGTTGGCCTTGATCGGCACCGGCCCGAACTCGATGCACCAGTTGAGCACACCCGGCGTCACGGGGTCCGCGTTGGCTCCGAGCCAGTGATAGGTGCCGGAGGAATCATAGAAGGGGTAGCCCTCGCCGGTGTTTGGCGGGATCTTGGTGACCGCGGCCTGCGCTGGGGAGCGCAGCCCCAGGTCCTGGCCGAGCGGCAGGGCGCTCATGCCCGCCATGGCACTGGCCATGAGCGCGACCGCCGCGACGAGAGCACTGGCACGCCGCAACCTGTCAGGTCCCGGTAGCATCGTCCCCAGCCGTGAGCGGCGTGCTCCAGGCACGCGCGTGGTGGTCGTCTTGGCCATCTCCGTCTTCCTTTCGTGAGGATGGGTGAGAGACCCCGGTGCGCGAGCGTCGGTTTCCTAGGCCAGCAAGGCTCGCGTTCCGGGGCGTGTGTAGTCCGGTGTGCCGCTCACGGCACTCCTCGATGAGCCCGTGCCTCCGACGATAGGTGACAGCGGCGTTCCGCTCGTCCAGCCGTCCACACCCCCATTCCTGGCGTTCGTCTCCTTCCCTCCTGTGGAGCCCGAGCGCGAGCAGAGGTGACTGTTGGGGCGGCTGATAGGGTCACGAGCCGTGGGTCAGGAGATCATCGTCAGTGCCGTCATCATCCGTGACTGCAATGGTCGGCTCCTGACCGTGCGCAAGCGTGGAACACAGCTGTTCATGTTCCCCGGAGGCAAGCCCGAGCCTGGTGAGACTGCCTCCCAGACGGCGGCGCGCGAGGCCCGCGAAGAGCTTGGGATCGCCATCGATACCGAGGACCTGCAGCCACTAGGGATCTTCACCGCGCCCGCCGCCAATGAGGAGGGCTACGTGGTCCTCGCCCACGTCTTCAGTCACCCGTACGTGGATGGGGCGCAGCCGGCACATGAGATCGCCGAGCTGCGGTGGACTGACCTGACCGCGCCCTTACCGCAGGACCTGGCACCGCTCACACGCGTGGTGATCCCTGCCCTGATCAGCTAACCCCTGTCACGATCCCGGGCAACTTGCCCAGGCACCCCTCCACTCGCCCTGCCGCCCCGCGAAACCACCAGGCGCTCACCGCGACCACGAGTCGCACGCCAAGGAATCACCCGGGATCCTGACACCGCGTGTCTCCTACCGGCACCGCCGCCGACCAGGCGTGACACGATTCGGACGCACCGGCATCCCCGGACGGCGAGACCCCAGAGCTCGGCTGTGACATGCGCACGGGGTTGGGGCCGGTGTAGTCGGTGAGGTCGCGGATGCTCAGGAAGTCACTCTCCTTGAGGAAGTGGCACCACGGGGCCTGGGTGCCCTCGAACCGCAGGCGTCGACCACCGGACCAGCAGGCCAGCTCGACGTGGCAGGGGGTATCGGCGTAGACCAGTTCGATAGCAGGCGGGATGTCCTTGTCGCTGGTGAACACGATGGCGGCGTCGATGTTGCCCAGCATCGCGTACTTGACGACGTTGACGGCCAGGGCGACGTCGATACCCTTTTCGGCGGCAGGCTGGCTCGGCCACTGCGGCGGGTACTGGAGGTTGCTGCGCACGACGGTCACACCGGTGGCCTCCCAGTCGGCGGTCTGTCGGTCGTTCGCTCGGGCAGAAACCGCCTGCCGGGTGGGGTTGGGCGCCCTCGGTAGACGCGGGTCTCGACAAGCTCACTAGGACGCTGGCGCCGACTGACGAGGAACTCAGCGGTCTTCTTGGGCCAGATGTGGCCCTCGTTGGTGTTGAAGCAGCGCTTCGCCCAGCCTGCGACATTCTGGTAGTCGAAGAAGACAGCGACCCGATCCATGGGACCTCACTAGAGAAAAAACCCCGCCAATCCCGAAGGATGGCGGGGCAGAATGCGGCAGCTATAAGCACCCATGATCTGCCCCTGCAAGCCCTCGACAGCGGGCCGCGGCTAGGGCGATGTCAGGCCGGCTCCCGGCCGTCGGAGGGCAGGCATTTTGGGCAGAGTTTGTCGTCGCGTGTCGCGGAGTGTCCGTTAACGACCGTTTGGGGTCACGGCGAGCCACCTTGTCGGATTTCGTCAAGGTGCGGGCGTGATCCTCTGCGCTCGCTAAATGAGCGTGACAGTGCTTTTCCACCGAGAAGCAGACTTGTTCGTACTTGGAACGAGGGATGGCATTACCTAGCGTTGGGCGGGTGAGAGAGCTTGTGTAGGATGAGACATCCCAAACCTTCGAGACCTGGACGGAATCCGCACGTCAGCGGGCGTGACACGGTTCGGGCGCGTCGCCAGAGGCCCGCGCCGCGAGCGTCTGGACGCCGAGGGATGGGCCGCGGCGAGGGACTGGGGGCTGGCGACGGTCGTCGATCTGCGCTGCTCCTATGAGATCGGGTGGCGCCATGGGGACCCGGCACCGGTCGACATTCCCGACATGACAGTGGTCAACGCACCGACCGAGGACCATGACGACGAGGAGTTCCGTCGCGCGTGCTTCCCGATCCTCGATTCCCCGGAGTGCTGGACACACAACCTGCGGATCCTGCCCGCTCTCGTGCGCACCACGCTCGAGGCCATCGCTGCCGCCACACCCGGTGTCCTGGTCCACTGCAGCGCGGGCCGGGACCGTACCGGCATGGTCACCGCGCTCCTGCTCGCCAACGCAGGCGTGGTGCCCGACCTGGTCGCAGACGACTACGAGCTGTCCGTGCGAGCCGTGGCCGGTACCGCGAGCCATCAGCCCACCCACGATCGGCAGTCAACGTGGACCCAAGCACAGGCCGACGCCTGGACTGCGCAGGTGCGTCCCCACGTTACCCACTTCGCCCATGCGGCGCCGGCGCACCGCCTGCCGGTCCTCAACCACCGCGCCGTGTCCACCCTCACCAGGTAGGGCCGAGCAGGCGGAGCTGGGCGAGCTCATCGCCTGGGCTACCAGCACACACACTCAGGCCGAGGCCGCTAGCGGTAGCGACAGCGCGTTGCGCCGCCGGACCGCCTGGGGACAAGGACGTCCCAGTACGGAGCCTGACTGTGTCCACATGTGCCAGATGTGCAGTATTTGCACCCAGACGAATATGTCGCCAATCACACCTCAGTTTGACGTCTGAACCACACCCGCGTACTCCGCGACCCGCGGAGGCCTCACGCCGACATGTTCTTTACACTGAGGGGCGGACGCTTTACGATTCGCAACGAAGGAGAGGTGATCGCATGACAACACACACCGTCAATGTCAACTTCAAGGTCGACCCTGACCTGAAGGCCCAGGTCGAGGAGGTCGTGCGAGAGATGGGCCTGACCATGACCACCGCCCTGACGGTGTACATGCGCAAGATCGCTATGGAACGCCGCATCCCCTTCGAGATCACCGCCGACCCGTTCTACCACCCCGCCAATATCGCCCACCTGGAGCACCTGAAGACCGAGCTGGACGCTGGACGCCTGCCCCTGTCCGACCACGCCCTCATCGAGGAGTGACGCGGTGGCGGACCGGACCCTGACATGGGCCCAGGCAGCCTGGGACGACTACCTGGCCTGGCAGCAGCAAGACAGGAAGACCCTGCGCAAGATCAACGCACTCATTCGCGACACCATGCGGCACCCCTTCGAGGGCACCGGCGCTCCCGAGCCGCTGCGAGGGAATCTGACGGGCCTGTGGAGCCGGCGCATTGACAAGGCCAACCGCCTCGTCTACCAGGTCCGTCAGGACACCATCATCATCCTCGCCTGCATGGGGCACTACAGCTGATCCTCCACACCAGCCCCTCCTTCCGCGTCGCCCTCGGGTCAGGCCGCCTCGGCCGACTGCTCCAGGAGCTGAACCACCTCTTCGTGACGCTCCTGGCCTCCACCGTCCTAGGTGTACTGATCGCGGAGGTTGGTTAAGCGGGTGATGGGTGGCTTGTTGTCACAGGCTGACAGTGCCTGGGTTGGGAGGGCACATCCCTTGATGCCTCCGGCCGGCCAGCGCCCGCCTCCCCGCCGGCGCGGCAGTCTCTGAGCCACCACACCGTGCAGACAGCACCGCACAGCGGCGACCCAGCCTGCCTGCAGACTCATGAGCGAGCAGCAGTACTCGCCTCGCACTCACCACAGCCGTGCCTCTTGCCCTACCAGCTCGCCCGCAGACGCCGGCGACGCGGCCGAAGCAGCGGATGATGCGGAGGCCGATGTCGGTGTGAGCAGTCGTTCAATCTCCTCACGCGGAAACCGCTTCCGCCCGGTAGGCAGCGTGACAGCCTGGATCAGACCATTACGAGACCAACGCCACAACTGTGCCCAGCTCAAGCCAGCCCAAAGAAGAGCAGCAGCTCCGAGAACGACTTTGATGTCGCAGTCGGCTTCACGGTGCAGCAGTACCTATTCACAAGGCGGATGACTCGCTCACACCTGGGAGAGCTCCTTGGCCTACCAGGGCCAAGCATCTCAAACCGCCTACGCGGCAAGATCAAGTGGACCGGCGAAGACATTGCTCTCACTGCATCAGCACTCGGTGTAGCCCTCACTGATCTGTATCCAGTCCGCATGGATGACGGTTCGTGGGTTCCCGCTCAGTTCGTGCCCGGGCAGCAGAAAGCCCCGGCACCTGCTGGTGCCGGGGCTCCCTCTCTCGTAGCGGGGACAGGATTCGAACCTGCGACCTCCGGGTTATGAGCCCGGCGAGCTACCGAACTGCTCCACCCCGCGTCGGCGAAAGCAATACTAGGCGCGCCCACTCCCCCATTTCAAACCCGTACCCCGTGCCTTTACTCACCCGCGTGTGAGCCAGCCCCCCCCCGGGTCTCATCGGCTTGTCCGGACAGAACGACGGCGCAACAACCTGGCCGCTGCCAGGGCGCTGCGCCGTCGTCACCGGAAAAGGTTGCTGGGCACCCGCGAGGCGCCCAGCAACCTCTCCCCTACTTCTTCAGCTCCTCCTGAGCAGCCACCGCCCGGTTGAGGGCGTCGTTGAGCCGGGTCTGGGCCTCGCCGTAAGCGGTCCAGTCCCCGTTCTTCATGGCCTCGTTCGCAGCCGTCATCGCGCTGCGCGCATCAACCAGCGCCGTATCCAGCCTCGTCTGGGCGTCGCCGGTGGCCGCTCCCTCACCAGGCGCCGGAGTATCTGCCTGCGTCGGCTCGGCCCCAGCTGCCTCACTCGGGGCGGCGGACGCCGCGGCGCCGTCACCATCCGCAGCGCCGGCCGCCGCCTGCTCATCGGAGGTGTTGTTGGCCGCAGCCGCGTCACCGTCAACCACGTCCTCACCGGTCTGGGCACCCGAGTCACCACCGAAGACCTGGTCAAGGGCCTCGGACAGCGTGTCAGCGAAGCCGACCTTGTCACCGAAGGAGACCAGCACCTTGCGCAGCAGCGGGTACTGCGTCCCCGAGGAGGACTGGACGTAGACGGGCTGGACGTAGAGCAGGCCACCGCCCACCGGCAGCGTGAGCAAGTTGCCCTTAATCACCTGCGATCCCTGCTGGCTGAGCAGGTTGAGGACCTGGGAGGCGGTGGAGTCAGAGTCGAAGTTGTTCTGCACCTGTCCCGGGCCGGAGACGTTGGACGAGCGCGGCAGCTCCAGCAGCCGCAGCTTGCCGTAGTCAGGGTTACGCACCCCGGGCTCGCCCGAGGCGGTCTCGGAGTCCACCGCCATGAAGCCGGTGAGCACGTTGCGGTCCGTGTTACCACCAATGATGTAGACGCTGGACAGCGAGAAGGAGGCCTTGTCCTGATCCGGCATCTTGAGCGTGAGGTAGTAGGGCGCCTGGGCTCCCGCACCGGACTTGGTCGGGTCGTCCGGGACCTTCCAGAAGTCACCACCGGAGTAGAAGTCCTCAGGGTTGGTGACGTGGTACTTCGCCATGACGGTGCGCTGGACCTTGAACAGGTCCTCCGGGTAGCGCATATGCGCCATAAGGTCGGCACTCATCTGGCTCATTGGGGTCACGGACCCGGGGAAGACCTTGGACCAGGCCGCCAGGATCGGGTCCTGCTCGTCCCACTCGTACAGGGTCACCGCACCGTCGTAGGCGTCCACCACGGCCTTGACCGAGTTGCGCACGTAGTTGGACTTCTCCGGCGCCCCCAGCAGAGAGGCCTGCCCGGTCGTCGCGTCAGACATCGAGTCCTCCAGGGACTCGTGCTGGGCGTAGGGGTAGTTGTTGGTCGTCGTGTAGCCGTCGAGGATCCACACCACGCGCTTGGGGGTGGAGGGATCGTCGTCGTCATCAACCACAGCCGGGTAGGGGTTACCGTCCAGCGTCAGCCACGGCGCCACCTTGGACACGCGCTGAGCGGGGTTGCGGTTGTACAGGATCTGTGAGCCGTCACGCACCTCCTGGGAGAACAGGATGTTCATCTCCTGGAAGCGCACGGCGTACAGCAGCCGGTTCCACGGGTTGGACACGTCCGGTCCGCCGTTGCCGGCAAAGGTCGTGTTGACCTGCCCCGAGTCCGACTTGTCGTCGGGGTAGTCCAGCTCGCGCGGGCTGCCGCCGTCGTCACCGCCCACGATCGAGTAGGACGGCGACTGCTGACCGAAGTAGATCCTCGGCTCGTACTCCCCCAGGTCACCAGAGGAGGGAATCCCGCCCTCCCAGAACGAGGGGTACCCGCCCGAGGCGACCGTGTTGCCGTAGGCCGTGACCATGCCGTAGCCGTGGGTGTAGACCGTGTGCTCGTTGATCCAGGTGCGCTGGCCCGCGTCCAGGCCGTCAAGGTTGAGCTCACGCACGGCGATCACCGTGTCTCGCGACTGTCCCTCGACGTTGTAGCGGTCGACGTTGAGGCTGGAGGCGAAGGAGTAGTACTGCTTGTTCTGCTGCAGCTGCTTGAAGGTCGCCGAGACCAGGTTGGGGTCCAGCAGACGGATCGACGTCGTCGACTCCGCGTCCTCCTTGAGCTGGCCCGCCTGGGCGGTGGTCGCGGCGTTGTAGTTCGTCGTCTCGATGCCGTCCAGGCCGTAGGCGGTCAGGGTGGCGTTGATGTTGCGCTGGATGTAGGGCGCCTCCTCACGCTGGGCGTTGGGGTCGACGACGAAGCGCTGGATGACCAGCGGGTACCCCGTGCCGATCAGCAGGGCCGAGGCGATCATGACGACGACGCCGGTCACCGGCAGCTTCCAGGACCGTGCTCGCACCGAGGCGATGAAGAGCACGGCGATCACGGCCGCGATCGCCGCCAGGATGGCGTTGGCGGGGATGACGGCGTTGACGTCGGTGTAGCTGGCGCCGTCGAACTTCGTGTTCGAGGAGTACAGCGCCTGGTAGCGGCTCAGCCAGTAGTCGGCGGCACGCAGCAGGGCGAACAGCGCCAGGAAGACCGACAGGTGGATACGCGCGGCCTTGGTGAAGTGCGGCTGGCGGGCCACGGAGATCCCGCCGTACAGGTAGTGGACCACCACGCTGGCCAGGCCGGCGAAGATGACCACCCTGCTGAGGTAGGACACCACCGTGGTCAGCACCGGCAGGATGAAGACGTAGAAGGACACGTCCAGCCCGAACTGCGGATCAGTGGTCCCAAAGGACTGGGAGTTGAGCGCCAGCATGACCTCACGCCAGTGCGGGACCAGCTCCAGCCCGGCAGCGAAGACACCCAGCAGCGCCGGCACGATGAAGGTCAGCGGCTTGCGCATCGGCTCGAAGGCCGTGCGGTAGGACTCCAGGTTCCGGGAGGCCTCGTCATAGGGCAGGGTGATCTCGCGCGCCCGGTAGGCCCGCGTCATAGCCGCCAGTACCGCCAGGAACATGATGAGCGTGCCGACGATGAACATGGCGCCCGCCGCGATCCACTGGGTCCACACCACGCGCGAGAAGCCGAGCTGACTGAACCACAGGACCTCAGTCCAGGTACGCGACAGGAACAGGAGCACCACGGCCAGTCCTGCCAGGATCATGATGGTCAGCGCCAGCGGCCCTGGTCCGCGGCGTCCCTCGCGTCCACGCGAACGCGGCGTGCCGGATCCTCCAGCGCCGTCACCGCCGTC
>NZ_DS999575.1:466107-481259 GCF_000159035.1 Actinomyces urogenitalis DSM 15434 | reverse complement strand
ACGCCCGGCGGCGCCGGAGCGAGCACCGCCGAAGAGCACGGTCGGGTCGAATCCGAAGGGGAAGCCTGCGTCCTGAGGCAGCTCGTCATCATCATCAGGAGGGCTGCTCCGCCTGGCGGCAGGCTCAGAAGCGCCGTCCTCCTGCCCGTGGTGGGGCGTGCGGGTGGCGTCGGGCTGGAAGAACCCGCCACGCACACGATCCTCGCGGCTGGAGGCAGGGTCCTCCTGGTCGCCGGGCTTGTCAGTGGGCTCGTCGTCGGGCCTGGTACTCACGTTCACTCCGTGTCGTGGTTGGCGCTGCGCGAATGCGCACGGGCTCCGGCCTCGGGTGCCGGACCCGCCCATCGTCCCACAGGTCACGCCAGCCCCACAAAGGCGCCCTCCCGGCACCCGGCGCCGTTGACGACGCCGCTGCCCCCGGCACACGCCCTCGCTGCGAGTGCCGATAGGCTCAGAGCATGTCTGACGCGTCCTCTTCCGCCACCCCCTCCCCTCTGCCCGCCGCGCAGGCCGCCCTGGCCCGCGTCGTCGCTGAGGTCGAGGAGCACATGTCCCACCGCGGATGGGACGCCCCGGTGGCCGTCTTCGCCCTCGTGCGCACGGCCGCCGCCCTGGAGGCGGACCCGGACCTGGCTGCGGTCCTGGATGAGGAAGCAGTGGCTGAGGCCAGGCAGGACCAGCACGCGCTGACCGTCATCGAGCAGGAGCAGCTGCCCGAGGCCACGGACCTGGAGGACCTGCTGGCCCAGCTCGCCTGGCCCGAGACCGTGGACGGGGTGGCCCTGAGCGTGGAGCGAGTGAGCCTGCCTCCCTCGGCGGAGGAGGAGGCTGTCTCCATCGCCGACCCACAGGAGCGGCTCGCTTTCCTGCAGTCCCACCCCGCACGTGACGACGTGCGGATCGTGGTCGGGGTGCTGCGCAGCGGGGAGGCGTGGTGCGCGGTACGCACCCGCTCCCACGACCGCACTGACGCCGTGGTCCAGGGCGAGGCGATGGTGCCCGGTCTCATTGAGGCCCTGGGCGCCACCTTCGCCTGAGCGGCTCTCAGTCCTGGTTCGCCTCCCCGAGGCCACCGGGGTTGTTCTCGTCAGCCTGGTCCGCGCCATCGGCATATCCCAGGGTCCCGTCCAGCAGGGAGGCGAGGTCCGCGTCGATCTGGGTGTCCAGGTCCGCGGCGGCGCGACGCATCGTGAGGAGGTCCTCGGGGCTGGCGAGCTCGGCCGCCGTCGGCATGACATCGGGGTGCTGCCAGAAGGCGTCCCGCTCACCGTCGCCGACTTCCTGGCCCAGCAGGGTCCACAGCCGCGCGGCCTCCCGCACGCGCCTGGGCCTGAATTCCAGGCCGATGAGCCGGGCAAAGACCTGCTCGGCGGCCCCGCCGGCCAGGCGACGACGACGCAGCATCTCCTGCAGCGCGACCGCATGAGGCAGGTGAGGAGCCGTCGCCCGGGCGGTGACGACCTCGACCCAGCCCTCAACCAGCGCGAGCAGGGTCTCCAGCTTCTCCAGAGCGTCCTTCTGCCCCTGGGTCTCCTGCGGGGCGAACATGCCAGACTCCAGGGCCTGGCGGATCGCCTCCGGGTCGGAGGGGTCAACCTGGGCGACGGCGGACTCCACGGCAGCGGTGTCAATGCGGATCTCGCGGGCGTAGGACTCCAGGGCGCCCAGGACCTGGCCGCGCAGCCACGGCACGTGCGCGTACAGGCGCGCCGTCGCGGCCTCACGCACGGCCAGGAACATGCCTACCTCCTCCTCGCTGGCCTCCAGGCCCTCGGTGAAGGCTGCCACCCCGGCCGGGACCAGGGCAGTGCCCGGCTGACGGCTCAGCGGCAGGCCGACGTCGGTGGCCGAGACGGTCTCAGCCGCAAGCTCACCAATAGCCCGCCCCAGCTGCAGCCCGAAGGCCGTCCCCGCCATCGAGCGCATGACCCCGGACAGCGCACCGATCTGGCGAGCGGTGTCCCCGGAGATCTCCTCATCATCGGCGGCCTGACGCAGCTGGCTCATCTGGTGCTCCAGCGCCGTGGCCAGGGCACCGGTGGCCGCCTGGGCAACCGGCGCGCACACCTCCTGCCAGGTGGGGAGCGTGCGCTCGACCCACTCGCTGCGTGACCAGGCCTCCCGAGCACCGGGAGCGGGCATGAAGTCCGTTACCGTGTCCAGCCACAGGTCGGCCACGCTCAGGGCCTGGCGGCTCTGTTCGGCCACGGCCGCAGTGATGGTGGGGTCACCTGGCACACGGGCGGTCTGGAGGGCGAGGTCCTTGCCCATGGTCCAGTTGACGGCCTCACCGGAGGAGGCGGTGGCCAGCAGCTGCTGCATCTGGGCCTGCATCGCCATCATCTGCCCGGGGCTCATCTCAGACAGGTCCGGCAACGCCCCCATCCGGGCCAGGTCTGCCGGGTCCACGCCGGAGGCCCGCAGCGCTCCGACGGCGTCGCCGGCGACCTGCGGTCCGAACAGCGAGGACAGCATCTGCTCGATCTCGTGGAAAGGGTCCTCATGGGCGGAGCTGGACATGGCTTCCTCTCGGTTGGTGCCCGAACGCGTCGGGTACGTGCCGCAACGCCTGTATGCTCCCACGCCTTCCTGGACGCCAACCGGATATGAGCCGAGTACGCCCATGGCGCTCACCGGCCCGCGCCCTGGCGTCGCGCAGATCACGCAGCGTGTTCCCAGGGTCCTGCCCCATGATGATCGCCGTGACCAGCCACTTCACCTCCTCCGACGGCGCGTGGCCCGCGCCCAGCCCTCGCCGGCACCGGCGTCGTCCTCGCCTGCGTGGGTGGGTCATCGCCCTCGTCCTCGCCGTCGTCCTGGCGGTGGCCGGGGCCACCATCCCGGTCAACGCCGTCATTGAGAGCCCCGGACCGACCTGGAACGTCCTGGGCTCGGCCGACGCCGCCGGCTCCGAGACCGAGTCAGGCCAGTCCGCCTCCATCATCTCCGTTGAAGGCACAACAACCTACCCGGCCGCCGGTGCGCTGCGGATGACGACGGTCGCGGTCCGTGGCTGCCCGGGTTACCCCGTCACCACCTTCGACCTCATCGCAGCCTGGCTGAGCCCGGAGCAGGCTGTGGTCGACCGGGAGAGCGTGTGCCCCTCGTCGATGAGCGCCGAGCAGGTTGAGCAGGCCAACCAGGCCCAGATGACCAGCTCAGAGCAGGCCGCGGTGGTTGCCGCGCTCCTGGAGAGTGGTCAGGCGACCCGCACGATCCTGACCATCCAGTCCATCGCCGAGGAGCAGAAGACGGCTGATGTCCGCTCGGGGGACGTCCTGGTCTCTCTCACTCCTGCTGGCGCCCAGACCACCACCATCAACTCCTTCAGCCAGCTACGCGAGCGCATGAGCACCATCGCCCCGGGTACCTCAGTCACCCTCGGTCTCCAGCGCGACGGCGAGGCCACCCAGACCACGCTGACCACCATCGCCCCCAGTGACGAGGATGGCGACGGCGAGCCGGACTCCTCAGGCTCGTTGCTCGGGCTCATGCTCCAGGTCAGTGCTGACTCGCCGGTCACCGCCTCCTTCGGCCTGCAGGACGTGGGCGGCCCCAGCGCCGGGATGATGTTCGCCCTGGGGATCATCGACTCCATCACTCCCGGCGACCTCACTGGAGGCAAGGACATCGCCGGGACGGGCACGATCTCGGTGGATGGCAGCGTCGGCCCCATCGGCGGGATCGCCCAGAAGATGGTGGGTGCCAAGGAATCCGGATCCGCCTTCTTCCTGGCGCCGGCTGACAACTGCTCCGACGTTGTTGGCCACGAGCCGGAGGGGATCCAGGTCTACGCGGTCGCTACCTTGCACGAGGCGGTCCAGGCCGTCCAGGCCATCGCCTCGGGGGACACGAGCTCGCTGAGCAACTGCCAGGCCTTCCTGACCCGTTAGGCCGGCGCGCGGCTGCTCACCGCGCGCCTACCCGCTACGCCCAGCAGCCGGCACTGCGACCGCAGCTGTGGATAACCTGAGCCGGCAGACGCCTGACCGGCGGTTATCCACAACCCTTCTCCTTCCTCTGGCCACAACGGCACCGGGGTGCGAGGCTCAGCTCACGCCTGAAGACGCCGAGTCCTTCTCCCGGATACGGCCACTTTCAGCGGTGGGCGAGGCAGGAAGGTTGTCATGCTGCGTGTACGAGGTCAGTCTCCGGTGCTGTGGCGTGGTCCGGGGCAGTGCCAGATCGGCGTCGATCCCGCCCAGGCACTCGTCCTTGACGATCTGACCGACTGCGAGCAGCATCTGCTCTTCCGCCTCCAGGACGGAGCCAGCGCTGAGGACATCTACCGGGCCTCACGCGCCACCCACACGCCCTTGGCCCGCGCCCACGCGCTGGTTCGCCTCCTGCGCAGCGAGGGAGTCCTCCTACCGGACAAGGACCGTCCGCATGACTGCGACGAGTCCTACTGGGAGCACCTGGTGCGTTCGCCTACCGAGCGTGTCCGCCAGCTACGTGAGTGCACCGTCGCGCTCCTGGGCGCTGGCCCGCTCACCGCGGAGCTGGCGGGCCTGCTCGCCGAGAGCGGGGTCGGCGCGATTCTCACCGAGGACGCCGGTCTGGCAGCAAGCCTGGAGTCCTCCTTCCCCCTGCTACGCAGCTTCACCGACAAGCCCTCCGGCCCCGACCTTGCTGTCCTCATCGACCCCTACGTCATCGATCCGATCCGCGAGCGCGCCCTCACCCAGGCCGGAGTACCGCACCTGAGCCTGACCGTCAGCGAGCTGACGGTCAGCATTGGTCCGCTCTTTGACGACTCGTCACCCGTGTGCCGAACCTGCTTGGAGCTGTGGGAGTGCGAGGCGGACCCGTGCTGGCCGGCGCTCGCCACCCAGGCACGTCTGCTGCCTGCCCCACCCTTAGAGAGGTTGCTGATTCACCACGCTGCCGCCGTCGCCACGCGCGCGGTGCTGGAGTGCCTGGTGGACAACCCCGGCGCCTGGCGGGGCCTGAGCGTGGATATCAGCGCGCTCAAGCCCTTGGGGGTGGTCCGCCAGTGGCAGCCTCACCCGCAGTGCCTGTGCTCGCTCACGCGCCAGGCTGTCCAGCAGGAGCCAGACAGCCTCTCAACAGCCGCCCCTGCAGCAGTCCAGGGTGCTCAGGACGAGTGATGCTCGCGCACCACCCGCAGGAGGGCGTCCCCGTACTCGGCCAGCTTGACCGGCCCGACCCCGTGGACGGCGGACAGCTGCGGCAGGGTCGAGGGCTTGAGGATGGCGATGAGTCGCAGGGTCGAGTCTGCGAAGACGGAGTAGGCCGGCACGGACTTGCTGCTGGCCACCTCCCCACGCCAGCGGCGCAGCTCCTCGAACAGGGCCACGGTCGAGGCGTCATTCTCCGCCTCGAACTCGGCAGCTGCCTGACGCCTGGAGGACCTGGGCGAGGAGAGCTTGGCGGCACGGGGCGGCGTGGGCTCCGCCGTCGGCCAGATCCCGGTCAGGAAGCGTGAGGGCTTGCGGCTGGCACGTGAGCCGGTGGCGCGCGCCCGGGCGTAGCTGAGGACCAGGTGCTCGCGCGCACGCGTGACAGCCACGTAGAGCAAGCGCCGTTCCTCCTCGATCCCTTCCGGCCCCTCGGCCAGGCTGATCGGCAGCAGTCCGTCCGTGACCCCGACGATGATGACGGCGTCCCACTCCAGTCCCTTGGCCGCGTGGATCGTGGACAGCGTCACGCCCTCAACGGCAGGGGCGTTCTGGGCCTGAGCCCGTTCCTCCAGCTCACGGACCAGTCCGCCCAGGTCCGCCCCGCGCGTGGAAGCAAGATCGTCCGCCAGCTCAACCAAGGCGTTGAGGCTGTCCCACCTCTCGCGCATAGCACCGCGGGGTGAGGGAGGCTGAGGAGCCCAGCCGACCCGCGCAAGTACGGTGCGTGCGTCCTCACCCACGTCCCCGCTGAGCTGACCGCGCTCGGTCGTCGCCGCCGCGCGCAGGCGTCGCATGGCGGTACGCACCTCCTCGCGCTCGAAGAAGCGTGCTCCTCCCCGCACCAGCCGCCCGATACCGGCCTCGGCCAGAGCCTGCTCAATGGCCGGGGCCTGGGCCGCGGTACGGTAGAGAACCGCGATCTCGCTGAGCGGGACCCCGGCCGTGTGCAGCCGGCGGACCTGAGCCACCACGCCCTCGGCCTCGCAGACGTCATCCTCGTAGTCGGTGAAACGCACGGCCGGACCGCTGGGACGCTGAGCCACCAGCTCAACCGCTCCGGCCGGCAGCGCCAGCCGGCCCGAGCGCCGTGGACGTGAGAGCACCCGGTTGGCCAGCGAGACCACCTGTGGGGTCGAGCGGTAGTCCCGCGTCAGCCGCACGGTGCGGGCACCGGGATACTCCGAGGCGAAGCCGGTGAGGTAACGGGGAGTGGCCCCGGTGAAGGAGTAGATCGTCTGGGACACGTCCCCCACCACGCACAGCTGGCTGCGCCGCTCCCCCAGCCACAGCTGGAGCAGACGGTGCTGGAGGGGCGAGACGTCCTGGTACTCGTCCACCACGAAGTGCTTGTACTGGCCACGTATCTGCGCCGCCACGTCCTCCCGGCTGCGCAGCACCGCCACCATGAGCAGCAGGACGTCCTCGAAGTCGATGACCTCGCTCTCAGTCTTGACCTCCTCGTAGGCTTCATACAGTCGCGCCACCGTGTCCAGGTCCAGCCCGCCGGGCGCGGTGCGGCCGGCCTCCACAGCTCGCTGGGCGTAGGTCTGCGGACGCGTCATCGTCACCTTGGCCCACTCGACCTCGGCAGCCAGGTCTCGCACGAAAGCGCGGTCGCTGGGAAGCCCCAGGCGCCGGGCCGCCGTCATGACCAGACCGGCCTTCGTCTCCTGGACGCGGGGCCTGCGCCCGCCGATCACCGTGGGATAGAAGTAGTCCAGCTGACGCAGCGCCGCGGAGTGGAAGGTGCGTGCCTGGACTAGGGGCACCCCCAGGTCCGCCAGCCGCGAGCGCATCTCCCCGGCCGCCCGCTGGGTGAAGGTGACGGCCAGGACCTGGCTGGGCTGGTAGGCGCCGACTCCCGCACCGTAGGCGATGCGGTAGGTGATGGCCCGGGTCTTTCCGGTGCCGGCTCCTGCCAGCACGCACATCGGCCCTTCCAGGTGCTCAGCGACCTCACGCTGGTCCGGGTCCAAGGCGTCAAGAAGCTCCTCGGGGCTGCGAGGTCGCGGCGTCGAGAGACGTGGAGCGCTGGCTGGCTGGTTCATCGGTGACAGCCTGCCACGATCCACCGACATCAATCACAGCCCGCTCCCGCACGCCCGCCCCGTCCCCGCCTGGGGACAGCGGTCACTGCACCGCGTCGTACCAACGGTCGATGAGCATGCGCGCGATCGACGTCCTCCCGGGCAGGACGAGCGTGCCTTTTCTCACGGCCTGGTCGAGCTCGTCCCGGCTGAGCACCCGCACGTCAGTGACTTCCTCGCCGTCGGGCCTGGCCGTAACCTGGCCGGGCTCCAGCCAGGCGCGGTAGCCGAGCATGAGGGAGCGTGGGAAGGGCCAGGGCTGGGTGGCCACGTGCTCGACCCGCGCCACCCGTAGCCCGGTCTCCTCAGCCACCTCGCGCACCACCGCCGCCTCCGCGCTCTCACCGGCCTCAACGAAGCCGGCCACCGTGGAGTAGCGGCCGGGCTGCCACGCGGCGCCGTGGACCAGGACGATCCGGTCACGCTCATCGGTGACGGCCATGATGACGGCGGGGTCCGTCCGCGGGAAGGACAGCGCACCGCAGCCCGGACACTGACGTGCCCAGCCGGCCTGGACGATCTGCGTGCACTGCCCGCAGGCCGCGCAGTACGGGGCGCTGGCGTGCCAGGTGGCCAGGGCGACGGCCGGGGTCACCAGCCCGACGTCGTGCGCCGTCATCGCGGCCCCCACCGCACGCAGCGCCGAGGCCGGGTAACGCTGTGTCAGCGCGGCCAGGTCAGGCCGCGAGCGCGCGGCCCCCTCGGCGTCGCCGGGCTGAGCGGCCTCGTTCTCAGGCGGGACGACGGCGGCCACCCAGCTCACGCCGTCAGCCTGCCCGAGGTAGAAGGTCACCAGGCCCGCCAGGTCGAGGTCCGTGGCTGACAACGGTGCCAGGCTCGGTGCGCCCTGGGCGGAGGTGAATCCGGGTGAGCCGGCCTGTGCCGGGGTCAGGCCGTCGGCAGGCAGGTCAGGGTGGGCGGCCGGCGCATCGAGGTGAACGCGGCCGCGGGCGTCAACGAGGACCAGGCGGGTAGCGGGGTCAGCGGCCAGGCGCTCCAGCAGGCCCGGCTCGCTGCGCCGGGCGGCGTCACGGTCGGTGCAGCTGCGCGCCAGGGACAGCTCAGGGGCCGGGGTCTGGGGGCAGGTTCCTGAATCCGGCGGCGGGAGTGTCTGCATGCCTGAAGCCTAGGCGCGACAGTTCGCGTCAGTGGCCCCGCCTACCCTGGTGCCATGTCCGCTCACACCGCGCCTCCCCCGGCCTCACGGCCCTCCCCTGCCCTAGGGCAGGCGGCTACAACGCCGCGTGGAGATGGGCGCGTCTACCTCGATTACGCCGCCTCAGCCCCCGTCCGCCCTCAGGTCGCCGAGCAGGTCGCGCAGGATCTGGGCTCAGGCCTGGGCGGGTGGGCAAGCCCGTCGGCGCAGCACGCCTCAGGTCGACGCGCCAGCGCCCTGCTGTCGCAGGCTCGTGCACGAGTCGCCCAGGCCCTGGGCGCGGGCCCCCACGAGGTCTTGTTCACCTCAGGCGGCTCGGAGGCGGACTCCCTGGCTGTCATCGGCCGGGTCATGGCAGCCCGCGCCGCTGGCGTGGAGCGTCCGCAGGTCGTGATCAGCGGCGTCGAGCACCCGGCTGTGGCGGACTCCGCCCGGGTGGCGCAGTCCCTGGGCGCCGAGCTCACGGTGCTGGGTGTGGACGCGGCTGGGCGGGTGGACCCGGCCCGGGCCGCCTCGGCGCTCGATCCCGGACGCACGGCCCTGGTCAGCGTCATGACGGCGAATAACGAGACCGGCGTGGTCCAGGACGTGGCCGGGATCGTCTCCGCCGTGCGGCAGGCGAGCCCCGGGGCGCGTCGTGGCGGCCCTGAATGGGTCCCGGTCCACACGGATGCCGTGGCCGCCGTCGCTCACCTGCCCGTTGACTTTAATGCCTGGGACCTGGACGCGCTATCCCTGTCCGGGCACAAGCTCGGGGCACCAGTCGGCGTCGGCGTGCTCGTCCTGCGCCGTGAGGTCGCCCTGACCCCGGCTGCAGGCGGCGGCCGCCAGGAGCGTGGGATCCGCTCAGGAACCCAGGACGTCGTCGGTGCCCGTGCCCTGGCGCTGGCCCTGGAGCTGGCTGTGGCCGAGCGTGAGAGGGAGGCCGCGCGCCTAGAGAAGCTGCGCGCCCACCTGCTGGCTGGCGCAACAGCGCTGCCCGGCGTGCGTGCGACGCTGCCGGTGCAGGCCCCTCACCTGCCCGGCACAGCGCATCTGACTTGCCAGGGGGCTGACTCCGAGGCCCTGCTCATGGACCTGGACCTGGCCGGCATCGACGCCTCGGCCGGCTCAGCCTGCCACGCCGGGGTCACCCAGCCTTCCGCCGTCATGCTCGCCATGGGCCATGACGAGGCGACGGCGCGCTCCACCCTGCGCGCCACGATGGGTCGAGCCACCACGGCCCAGGACGTGGACCGGCTGCTGGCGGCGCTGCCTCACGCTCTGGAGGTGGCGCGTCGGGCAAGTGCCCTACGCCGAGGCAGCGCAGGCTGAACCCGCACGAGCCGTGTCCAGGGCATCGAGGTCAACCCGCTCAAGGCCGGTTGCCATCAGGTCTGAAAGGTCACGGCCCCACCCCTCGCCAGTGGCCAGGCACGGAGGCTAGGCTCCCGTGAGCCCGGGAACGACGCCCCGGCTACCGGCCTGTCTGTCGCTTCGCCGCGCCAGGCCACCGACGTCAGGAGGAACCATGCGCGTGCTCGCTGCGCTGTCAGGCGGAGTTGACTCCGCCGTCGCCGCTGCACGCGCGGTGGAGGCCGGGCACGAGGTGGTGGGAGTCCATATGGCGCTCACCCGTCACCGTGCCCAGACCCGCTCGGGCTCACGCGGGTGCTGCTCGATCGAGGACTCCGCGGACGCACGCTGGGCCGCCGAGATCCTCGGCATCCCCTTCTACGTGTGGGACCTGTCTGAGGAGTTCGAGGACAGGGTCGTGGCGGACTTCCTGTCCGAGTACCGCGCAGGACGCACACCCAACCCCTGCGTGCGCTGCAACGAGCGGGTCAAGTTTGACGCCCTGCTGGAGCGCGGCCTGGCGATGGGCTTCGACGCCGTGGCCACCGGCCACTACGCCCGGCTCACCGGGGGCGCGAGCTCGGGACGCCCCGGAGACACCCACGACCTGTGCCTGTCCCGCGCGGCTGACGCTGCCAAGGACCAGTCCTACGTGCTGGCTGTCTCCGGACGTGAGGGCCTGTCCCGAGCGCTCTTTCCCCTGGGTGATGCCCCCTCGAAGGCTGCCGTGCGCGCGGAGGCCGCCGAGCGCGGGCTGCCGGTAGCGGACAAGCCGGACTCCTATGACATCTGCTTTGTGGCCGACGGCGACACCCGTGGCTTCCTCCAGCGCTCGCTCGGCACCCAGGAGGGCACGCTGGTCAGCCCGGACGGTGAGGTCCTGGGCACGCACGAGGGCTACTTCGGCTTCACCGTCGGCCAGCGCAAGGGACTGGGCCTGACCCGCCCAGCACCCGATGGCCAGCCGCGTTACGTCATCGCCACGCGTCCGGCCACCAACGAGGTCGTCGTAGGCCCGCGCGAGCTGCTCTCCCGACACGAGATCGAGGCTGACGCCCTGGTCCTGCTGGCGGACCCGACCGCGCTGGGACCGGCCACGCTGCGCACCCAGAGCCCTGGCGGCCAGGGAGGTCCGGAGAGTCCGGGTGAGGCAGCCCCCGGCGTGACCGAAGCCGGCATGGGCTGGGCCGGCGTCGCCGTGCAGGTGCGCGCCCACGGCCGGCCGGTGTCGGCTGACGTCACTGTTGACCCGTCGTCGACCACCTTGCACGCCCGGCTGCACGAGCCGCTGCGGGGCCTCGCGGCTGGGCAGAGCGTCGTCGTCTATGGCGGTGCAGACGGCGAGCAGGTCCTGGCCCAGGCAACCGTCGCCTGAGCCAGGACGCCTCACCGGCTCAGCGCAGGCTCGTGTGCTTCTCAATCGCTGGCACCGCCCGCCAGGCAAGCACTGCTGCCAGGACCAGCGGCACCGGGAGGAAGCCCAGCCCCAGGACCGAGGGATCCTCACCCGTGCCCCACGTCGCCACCATGGAGGGCAACGACCCCTCCCACACGATCTGATGGCTCGGCAGGTCCAAGCCGACTGGCACGACGATGATGGCCGCCACCGTGAGCACCTGGCCGATGAGGTAGACCGCGAGAACGCCGATCACCGGCGCACCAAGCCCCATGCGGTTCCACCTGGCCTTGGCACCAATGGACATGACCGCCTCGATGATGACGATCCAGGCCAGCATCTGCAGGATGAGGAAGGCCACGAAGCCCCAGAAGAACCCAACCCCGATACCGTCGATGACCTCACGCAGCGGAGCGAAGACGCTACTGACCTCCGCCCCGCGAGCCCAGGCACTGACCAGGACCGCTGCCGTCACGCCGAGGGTAGCGAAGACCACTGAGACCAGGCTCGCTGCCAGGCTGAAGAGCACCTTGGCGCCGAAGACCTCGCGTCCCCGAGCCGGAACAGCCATCGTGAGATAACCACGCTGGCCGTACATTGACTGCCAGTAGTCGATCAGCTCGCTGACCACAATGATCGGAATTGCGATCAGGAACGCGCCCATGCTGGCGCCGAAGGTCAACGTGGTCAGGGAATCGGCCCCCATGTGTGCCGGCACCGCCCCGATTGCTGAGGCTCCCAGGCCTGCGACCGTTAAGATCGCGAAGACCTGGCCATAGGTCCGCCCCTTGAGGATCACCTCCTCCTTGAGCAGCGTGGCAAGCATCAGCGGTACTCCTTCCTAAACAGGGCGTCCAGGCCCATGCCGTGCTTCTCGCGCAGGTCGTCGGCGTCGCCAGCCAGCAGCAGCCGGCCGGCATCGAGGAAGACGGCCGAGTCCACGATGGATTCGACGTCGGCGATGAGGTGGGTGGAGATGAGCAGGAGGGCCTCGGGATCGAAGTCGGCCAGGATGCCGTCGAGAATGACCTCGCGGGTGGCAGGGTCCACCCCGGAAATCGGCTCGTCCAGGAGATAGACCTCGGCACGGCGGGACATGGTCAGCGCGATCCGCAGCTTCTCCCCCATGCCCTTGCTCATCTCCTTGAGCGTGCGGTCCTGAGGCAGCTTGAAGTGACGGACCAGCTCACGTGCCTTGTCCTGATCGAAGTCGGCGAAGAGCCGAGAAAACTGGTCAGTGGCTGCTGACGCGGTCAAGGACTCAGACAGGAAGGCGGCGTCGGGGAGGAAGGCGACGCGAGCCTTGGACGCCGGACCGGGCGCGTAGCCGGCCACGCTCACCTCGCCGTCGTAGTCGGACAGCACACCGGCCAGGATCTTGAGCAGGGTGGTCTTGCCTGAGCCGTTGGAGCCCATGAGGCCGGTGACGCGGCCTGCCGGCAGGGTCAGGCTGAGGTCGTCAAGCGCCGCCATCGTCCCGAATCGCTTGGTCAGGTGACGCACGACGACGGCGCTGCGGCCGCTTGATCCGGGAACCAGCGGGATGGCGCCGCTGGGCTGGGAGTCGGCGGGGGTCATGTGTTCTCTCCTTCGGCATGAAGATCGGACCAGCGCACCGCGAGCAGGCGGGTAACCTCCTCCAGGCTCATACCGAGCCCGGTCAAGGAGGTGAGGTAGGCGTCGGTGGCCTCGGTGGCCAGCTCGGCACGGACTGCGTCCAGGACAGCACCGTCAGCGGTGACGAAGCGTCCGGCGGTGCGCTCGGCTGCGGTCAGCCCCGTGCGGTCAAGCGCGGCAAGCGCACGCTGGACCGTGTTGGGGTTCACGCCGGCGCTTGAGGCCAGCTCGCGCACACTGGGGATCTTGCTTCCCGGCGCCCACTGGCCCGAGACGATCCGCAGGCGGAACTCGGCGACGAGCTGGACCCAGATCGGGCGCGAGTCGTCAATCTGCATCAGGCTCCCCACCTCCCATCTGTATTGGTGCATTAATACAGTGACACAATCGGGTGTGCTCGTCAACCCCTCCCGTGGACAGACAGACCTCCGGCCCGGTGGTAGTCCGCGACGCCATGGTGTCGCGGACTACCGCCGGGCCGGAGACGAAAGAGAACCAGCGCGATCAGCCTGGGCCAGCCTCAGCACGCAGCTCAGGCGGACCCAGGTCGCGGCGAAGGCGTCAGACCCGCTCGATCTCGATGAGCAGCGCCTGGTCAGGGTTGAGTGCCGGAGCCACCAGGCCGACGCTGCCCGCGACGGCACCGGTGACCACCACACCCTCGCCGTCGTTGAACCACGGCGGGGCCACCAGGCCGCTCGGCGCCTGCCCCAGCACACGCGGACGCACGCGGTAGCGTGACCGGCTCTCCAGACCCGGTAGGCGGAGCACCCCCTGGTGCGCCAGCGGGCTGCGCTCCAGACAGGCCACCTCAAAGACACCCTCCGAGCCGTCCTGCGCGACCACGCCGTGCAGCCACATGGTCGCATCCCCGATCTCGTCGCGGTAGACCTTCCCGGTCAGCAGGGTGTGGCGGTGCTTCTTGTAATAGTCGACCCACAGCGCCAGGGCGTCAAGCTCGTCCTGGGTCACGCTCGTCAGGTCCCACTCAGCCCCCATGTGTCCCCACAAGGCGGTGCAGGCGCGGAAGCTGACGTCGTGCTGGCGGCCGGTGGTGTGCGAGCGGTGGGAGGCCACGTGGGTCCCCAGGCGCTCGGGGGCGATGAGCTGCTGGGTCCAGCGCACGATCGACTGGCGCTCGTGCGGGTCGATGTCATCGGAGACCCAGAAGCGCTGGGTGTGGCGCACCATCTCCAGGTCGATCCGCGCCCCGCCGGAGGAGCAGGACTCGATCTCCAGACCGGGGTGGTCAGCACGCAGGCGGTCCATGAGGGCCAGCGCCGCCCGGGTCTGCGCCGAGACACTGGCGCGCCCACCACGGGTGCGGTCCCCGCCGTCGAAGACGTCACGGTTGTGGTCCCACTTGATGTAGGAGATCGGATACTCGGTCAGCAGGGCGTCCATCTGCGAGTGCACGTGCTCCCAGGCCTCGGGGATCGCCAGGTTGAGCACGTACTGGTGGCGCCAGCTCAGCGGCAGCTCCTCGCCCGCCGCCATGATCCACTCCGGGTGAGCCCGGGCGACGTCGGAGTCGAGGTTGACCATCTCCGGCTCGAACCAGAGCCCGAACTGCATCCCGAGCCCGGTCACGTGGTCCACCAGCGGACCCAGCCCGTCCGGCCACACCTCGTCGGAGACCACCCAGTCGCCCAGGCCAGAGGTGTCGTCACGGCGCGAGCCGAACCAGCCGTCGTCGAGCACGTAACGCTCGATGCCCACCTTTGCGGCCAGGTCCGCCAGGCGCAGGAGGGTGGGCAGGGAGTGGTCAAAGTAGACGGCCTCCCACACGTTGAGCGTCACCGGCCGCTCGGGCGACGGCGAGGTGTCCAGGCTGCGCTGCCAGGTGTGCAGGCGCTGGGCTGCCTCATCCAGGCCGGTGCCGTGGACGAAGTGCAGCCACGGGCCGGTGTAGGACTCGCCGGGTGCCAGGCTGACCTCGCCGGGCATGAGCAGCTCACCGCCACCGAGGACCTGGTAGCCCTCAGGCAGGCGGTCCAAGTAGGTGCGGTGGTTGGCGGGGCAGGCCACGTGCAGCCCGCGCAGCTCGCCCCCACGGAAGTCGAAGCCCTCCTGGCCGCACACCAGGACGCCGGTGGCGTCAAAGCCTGTGCGGCCGTGCCTGCCCTCGCGCAGGTAGGTGCCGAAGGTCGCACGGTGGCGCTGGGGGCTGCGCTCACGCCCCCACCGCCCGGTCAGGTCCAGGACGTCATCGTGCTCCAGGGGCACCGGCAGCGCCAGGCTCAGCTCCTCCAGCGCGTACTCCCCCTCACCCTCGTTGGTGAGCGTGGCCCGCGCCTGGACGACGCCGCCAGCAGCCACATCGAGCTCCACGCTCAGGTCCAGCCCCGCACCGGCGTCCGCCATCTCGACGACGAGGCTGGCGCCCTCCAGGGACCGGACAGTCCCTTCCACGACCT
>NZ_DS999575.1:462018-465823 GCF_000159035.1 Actinomyces urogenitalis DSM 15434 | reverse complement strand
CGACCAGCCCCGGCCGCCCCGACCAGCCGGTCCAGGCCGCCGGCAGGATGCTCGGCGCCGTGACGAGGTCCGGATCGTTGTCCACCTTCATCCGGGCGATCACGTCCTCCAGCGCGGCCAGTGCCTCCTCATCCAGCGGGCCGAGATCGGCACCCCAGTAGGGAACCGTGGGCAGGCCCGAGGGGTCAGTCGCCAGCACAAGCGAGGTGCCGTCATGGCGCAGGTGCACGGTACGAGTCAGCTTCATGCGTGGTCCTTGTTCTCGTGAGCTCTCATCCACAAGCGGCCGTCCGCCTCGACGCCGCCACGGCGACCGATCCCGGTCGCACCTCGAACTCTATACGCATAGAATGCTTCGTGGAAGCCCTTTCCACACAGGTTCGTTCCGCACAACGGCCCCAGCCCCACTCCCCGCTAGGCTGCCCGTACCAGCCACCGCCACCGAAGAACCACGAGATGACCCCGGACCACCGCCCTGCCTCACCGACCCAGGCTGACGTCGCCCGCGCGGCCGGCGTGAGCACCGCCGTCGTCTCCTACGTGGTCAACAACGGCCCCCGCCCGGTCTCACCCGAAGCCCGCGAGCGCGTGGAGGCAGCCATCCAGGCGCTTGGCTACAGCCCCAACGCCTCGGCGCGGGCCCTGCGCTCAGGAGCCTCCCGGTTGCTGGGCGTCTGCGTGCCAGGAGCGCGCAACCCCTACCACGCCGAGCTAGTCGAGCACGTGGCGACCGCGGCCGACCAGGCGGGCTACGGCACCCTGCTCATGACTACCGACGCCTCGCCCCGTCGCGAGGACGAGCTCATCACAGCGCTTATCGACCGCGGCGTGGACGGGCTCATCATTTCCCCCACCAAGGCGCCCCAGGCTTACGACCACCTCACACGCCACCTGCCCACCGCGCTGCTGTGCGCCGCCGCCCCCTCAGCCAGCCACCACACGATCGGAGCCGACCTTGAGGACGGCGCCCGGCAGGCGGTGACCCACCTCATCGGCCACGGGCACACCAGCATCGCCCTGCTCATGGCCCCGCTCGACTCCTGGGACCTCAACGGCCGCGTCCGGGGCTGGAAGGCCGCGCTGGCCGAGCACGACCTCCCCCAGGTCCTCATCGAGACCACCGAATGGAGCCGGGTCGCCGGCCGGCGCGCCATGCTCCAGCTCCTGGACACCCCCACGCCGCCGACGGCGGTGCTCGCCGGATCCGACCTGCTGGCCCTGGGCGCCCTGCGGGCCCTGTGGGAGCGGGGCATGACCGCGCCCCGGGACATGGCCCTGGTCTCCACCGACGGCACGGAGTCGGTCCTCATGAGTACCCCGCGGCTGACCACCCTGACCCAGCCCTTCGAGGCCATGGCCGCGGCCGCCGTCGATGCCGTCACCGAGCCGCAGCGCAAGGCCACGTTGACGCTGTTCCCCATGAGGCTGGAGACCGGCGAGTCCTGCGGATGCGCCTGACCATCCTCCGGCTGAGGATCGGAGCACCTTGCCTGCCGTCTGGGCAGGTTCTCCTCAGCAAGGCTCGGCTCATCTCATTAAGAAATACGGCACATGCGCAAGAACGGGCCTCCGGTTTTACGAAAAGACTCCGTCACTTTAGTTATGCATGCCATTTTTCGCCTGTCATTTCAACGTTTTATTTGACTCAAGGGAGTTGACGAATTTCGTCACTTGCCCACCGCTGGACACCGCGCCACCCTCGATTAACAACAACCGCACCGGCCATCGGCCGCTAGGAGAGGAACCGACTATGTCGACCGTCACTGCAATCAAGTCCTGCGCCACCACCACCTGCGCCTTCAACCACGGCGGCTGCACCGCCTTCGCCATCACCGTTGACGGCGAGGCCGCCTGCTCGACCTTCATCAACCTCGACGCTCGCGGCGGACTGCCCGTGGCCGAGGCTCACGTCGGCGCCTGCCAGCGCCTGGAGTGCGTCCACAACGCCGACCTCATGTGCACCGCCGAGGCGATCTCGATCGGCCAGGACAAGGCTGCCTGCCTGTCCTACGAGGCCCGCTGAGCGCAGACCTTCAGGAACCGAGCAGCTGCGCCACCAAGGCGTCCTGGACCATCTGCCGCAGGACCGGCGCCACCTGACAGGCCCGCTGGGTACCTGACGGCAGCTGGACCAGGATCGTGTCCACGCAGCTGCGACTCAGCCGCATGAGCGTGACCGCGTCCGGCGCCACGTCCACGCACAGCACGCGCCCCCACAGCGAGGAGCACAGGCCCTGAGCCGGTCGGTGGGAGCACACGAGGCCGGGCACGGTACCCTCGGCAACCCCCGAGCACAGGACGTCGAGCGCGCCGTCGCCCAGCTCGCCGATCTCCTCCTGGGCGCTGACCTCATCGAAGGCGCTCCACAGCAGCGCCGGGGAGCCCGCGGCGTCCGGGTCAAGAACCTCGGTCATGGCGTGCCCGGACACGCCCAGGGCGTCATGGACCATGACCCGCCCGGTCTCGATGACGCCCAGGCGCCCTCCTGGTGCCTGCGCCAGCGAAGCAAGCTCCAACAGGGGATCCTCACCCGTGATCGGGCAGTGGCAGCCGGCCGCCTCCCCGGCGAGCACGAGCTCAGTCTCGGCCTCCCCGAGCCAGGTGAGGGTGCCCAGCAAGTGAGCGCTCGCCGTCGTGATGCGCAGCCCCGCCTCGGCGGCCTCCAGGGTGACGTCGAGCCGGACCTCGGTGGCTGTTGCGCAACCCACCTGAGCCAGGGCATGCCCGGCTCCAGGGTGGGCAGCCACGAGAATCCGCCCGTCCGTGTCCAGGGCGTGCAGGGCGATGAGCGACTCGGCCTCGGCAAAGCGGTATGCGGTCACGGTGGCGCAGCCTGCCCCGGACAGGAGCCTGCGCGCCATGCGTCGCGAGGCCACGTCAAGCGGACTCACCAGCGGCTGCTCGGCCGGGCGATCGGCACGGTCAGACGGGGAGGGCTTGGCCGAGGGTGTCACGGTTCCTCTTCCTGGGACGGCTGATGTCTCAGGTAAGGCTAGCCTGACACCCCCGAAGGCGCCAGGCCCGTCTCGCTCACGCTCAGTCGCGCAGCCGAGCCAGCTCCTCAACCAGCTGCGGGACGACCTCCCGCACGTCACCGACGACGCCGTAGTCCGCCATCTCGAAGATCGGCGCCTCAGAGTCGTCGCACACAGCCACGATCGTGCCCGCACCCTGGATACCGCTGGTGTGGTGCACGGCGCCGGACACGCCCAGGCCGATGTACAGGCGCGGGGCGATCGACAACCCGGTCTGGCCGATCTGGGCGCTGCTCTCGATCCACCCCTCGTCACAGGCCACGCGCGTGGCGCCCACGGCCGCGCCCAGAGGGTCCGCCAGCGAGTGGACCAGGTCAAAGTCGCCGTCGACGCCGCGTCCGCCGACCACCACGGTGCGCGCCTGAGCCAGGTCCGGCCCCGAGGCGACCGAGGCCTGCTCACGCGAGACCAGGCGCACGGACAGGGACTGCGGGCTGATCGCGGGGTCAAGCACCTCCACGGCCAACGGCTCCGGCCGCACCTCGCGGTCCAGGTCCCCGCCCTCGATGCCCGCCGCGGCGAAGGCGCCAGGCCGCACGGCCAGGACCGGGGCAGCCTCGCCGGAAGAGGTCAGGCGCATCGTCGTGGACCAGGAACCGGACAGCACGAGCCTGGAGGCGTGCAGCGCGCCGTCGCGCACCTCAACCTCGGCCACGTCACAGGTGGCGGCCGAGCCCAGCACGACGGCGGCGCGACCGGCCAGCTCCTTGCCCCGGTAGTCCGAGACCACGAGGGCGGCAGCCGGGCGCACGCGGCGCACGGCAGCGACA
>NZ_DS999575.1:444715-461673 GCF_000159035.1 Actinomyces urogenitalis DSM 15434 | reverse complement strand
CCAGGGCCTGAGCCCCCTCCAGCTCGGCGGCGAGCAGGCGCGTGGCGCCGGCTGCTGCCAGCAGGGCGGAGGCGTCAGCACCCACCGTTCCCAGCACGAGGGCGACGACCTCCCCACTGGTCAGGTGCCGGGCTCCAGCCAGCAGGTCAAGCGCAGGGCCGGTGGGACGGGTGTCAGTGGTCTGGGCGGCCCCCAGGCCACCGGGGGCGTCAGCAGGGGCCTCAAGGTCGACCAGGACGAGGATCGGGTCAGTGAGCATGTCAGTCATCGCTTCTTCAGTCTCTCGCGTGCGGGTGTGCGGGGCGCGCCCGGCTCACACCAGCTTGTTGTCCACCAGCCAGGCGGCCAGGTCACGGCCTGCCTCGCCGGCGTCGGTGCGGATGATGCCGGCCTCGCGAGCCGGTCGGGCCTCGGAGTCGACGACGGCGATCGCCGGCCCGGCTCCCGCCTCCAGACCCAGCTCGGCCAGGTCCCAGGTGTCCACGGGCTTCTTCTTGGCCGCGCGCATAGCGGCGAAGTTGGGGTAGCGCGGCTCGTTGGCCTGGTCCGTCACCGAGACCAGCGCCGGGGTCGGGGCGGCCAGGACCTCGCGCAGGGTGCCGGTGGCACGCGTGACGAGCACCTCGCCGTCGTCGCTCGCCTCCAGGGCGCTGGCAAGGGTGAGGGCCGGCACGCCCAGGGCTGCGGCGAGCGCGCCGGGCAGCATCGAGGTCATTGAGTCCAGCGAGGCCATGCCTGTGATGACGAGGTCGACGTCACCGGTAGCCGCCTGGTCCTCCTCGCGCGGCGAGGCCGGGTCCACCCCACCGATGCGTGCAATCGCAGCAGCCAGCGTGCGGGCGGTCGCCACGACGTCGGCCCCCGCCAGGGACTCGTCGCTCACCAGCACGCCGGAGTCCGCCCCCATCTGCAGGGCGCGGCGCAGGCCGTCCTCAGCGTCCTCGGGACCCATGGTCAGGGCCACGACCTCACCGCCCAGCTCCTCGACCAGGGACACCGCAGCCTCGACGGCGTTCTCGTCAAGCTCGTTGAGGACGTCCTCCTCGCCTCGCACGAGGAACCCGTCCTCCATGCGGCGATCGGACTGGACGTCGGGGACGTGCTTGATGCAGACGACGATTTTCATGCAGCCAAGGTTGCCATACCCGCTCCCAAGCACCAGGGGGCCGAGGCCGCTTGAGACGCACCGCACCCCACGGACGCGCTCATGGCCGAGCCCGGTCCTGGCCCACGAGCCCGGCCATGAGAAGGCCCGCAACCTGCCATACGTGTGACACAGCACTGCCTCCAGGTTGTTCGTCCCACGGACTACGGAGACAATGACAGGCATGTCTGACTCGCCCACCGTGCTGCCTGCAGCCCTCAGCCCCGAGGACGCCCGCGACCGCACACGCCTGGGCGCCACCATCGAGGCCGACGGGACCAGCTTCGTCGTCGTCGCCCCTCACGCCACCGCCGTCGACCTGTGCCTGCTGCGCACCGACGGCACCGGCCGCGTCCTGGCTGAGGAGCGGATCGGCATGCACGGGCCCGGGCGCGGGGCGTGGGGCGCCTTCGTCCCCGGCGTGGGGGCAGGCCAGCGCTACGGCTACCGCGTCCACGGACCGTGGAGCCCTCACGAGGGCGTTCTCGCCAACCCGAACAAGCTTGTGCTCGATCCCTACGCCCGGGCGCTTGAAGGCGCCCCACAGCTGGGCCCGGAAATCTTCGCCCACGAGGTCGACGAGCAGCTGCGCCCGCTATCCCAGCCGATGACGCCCTCACCCCTGGACTCCGCCGGGCACGTGGCCATCGGCGTGGTCACCGGCCCACCCGCCTTCCCGGTGGTGCCCGGCCCCCGCACCGCGCCGGAGCAGACCGTGGTCTACGAGACCCACGTCAAGGGCCTGACCCATGACATGCCCGGGGTACCGCCTGAGCTGCGCGGTACCTACGCCGGTCTGGCCCACCCAGCGACGATCAGCTACCTCACCTCCCTGGGGGTGACCACGATCGAGCTGCTGCCCATCCAGGCCTCCTTCTCCGAGGTCTTTCTCCTCAAGCACTCGCGTACGAACTACTGGGGCTACTCCACGCTCAGCTACTTCGCCCCCGAGGCCTCTTACGCCACCGCCGCCGCGCGCGAGGCCGGCCCGCAGGCCGTGCTTGACGAGCTGCGGGGCATGGTCTCGATCCTCCACGAGGCCGGGCTCGAGGTCATCATGGACGTGGTCTACAACCACACCTGTGAGTCGGGCGTGGACGGACCGAGCCTGAGCCTGCGTGGCCTGGACAACCTGGAGTACTACCTCCACTCCCCCGGTCGCCCCGCCCAGTACGCCGACGTCACAGGCACCGGCAACACCGTGGACTTCCGCTCCACCCGGGCCGTCCAGCTGGCGCTGGACTCCCTGCGCTACTGGGTCAGCGAGATCGGCATGGACGGCTTCCGCTTTGACCTGGCGGCGACGCTGGGGCGTGAGGGCTCGGAGTTCAACCCGCGCCACGCCCTGCTGATCGGCATGGCCACGGACCCGGTGCTCCAGCGTGCCAAGCTCATTGCCGAGCCCTGGGACGTGGGGCCGGGTGGGTGGCGCACCGGTGAGTTCCCCGACCCCTTCCACGACTGGAACGACCGCTACCGCGGTACCGTGCGCTCCTTCTGGCTCTCTGACGTCTCCGCCCTGGCCAAGGGCCTGCCCGGTTCGGATCTGCGGGACCTGGCCACGCGGCTGTCAGGCAGCGCGGACCTGTTCTCCGGTGGGGAGTACCCCGGTGGCCGCGGACCGCTGGGCAGCGTCAGCTTCGTCACCGCCCACGACGGCTTCACCCTGCGCGACCTGGTCTCCTACGACTACAAGCACAACGAGGCCAACGGGGAGGACAACCGCGACGGCACCGATGACAACCGCTCGTGGAACCACGGCTTCGAGGGACCGGTGCCTGAGGGCATGGACGGCGGCCCGATCGAGGTGCTGCGGCGCCGTTCCACCCGCAATGTGCTGGGCACGCTGCTGGTCTCGGCGGGCACGCCCATGTTGCTGGGCGGGGACGAGATCGGCCGTAGCCAAGGCGGGAACAACAATTCCTACTGCCAGGACTCGCCGGTGTCCTGGTACGACTGGGACCTGGCCACCTGGCAGCGTGACATCCTGGCCACCACCCGCTACCTGCTGCGGCTGCGCCGTGAGCATCCCGTCATGCGCCCGACCGTCTTCGCCACCGGTCAGCCGGTGGGCGAGGACACGATCGCGGACCTGGCCTGGTACCGCGGGGACGGTGAGGCGATGGAGACCGCGCAGTGGCACAACCCGCACACGCGCGTGGTCCAGATGCTGCGCTCGGGCGCCCCGGTAGGCGATGACGACCTGCTCGTGGTCATCAACGGCTCGCTGGACCAGGTGGAGGTGACGCTGCCTGGCGCGCACGGTCGCGACTGGCACCTGACCTGGGACTCCTCGTGGGCGGTACCACGCCCGCACACCTCAGCCTTCGCGCTGGCGCGCCGGGTTGGGCGCGGGCCCGCCGGCCGGGCGCATGTGGCGGCCTCGGTGGAGGCGCAGGCCGCGCGGACTGGTATGACAGACTGCCGTCAGGACCGCCCCGGGGACACCACGACCCTGGACGCGCTGAGCCTACGGCTGTACCTGTCCGGCGAGCAGCTCGTCTAGAGGGGCTCTCCTAGAAGGGCTCGTCTAGAGGGGCTGGTCTAACGGGGCTGATCGAGAGGAGCTCAGCTCAGTGCTCTTCCGTGGGAGGTCGCAAATGCTGCTGCGAGGAGGAGCGGACCTGGCAGGGTGTCTGCCTGCGGCAGGCTGCCGACGCTGACCCGGCCACAGGCGCCGGTTCTTCCTACTGCCGTTGGTCTGCCTGCCGATGCCAGCCCGCCCTGCCGCCACCCGCCTGCCCACGGAAGCCAGCCCGCCTCCAGACGCCTGCCCGTCCTACCACCACCGACCTCGCGCCGCGCATAGTCCACCTAGCGGCGTGCTTTCATCTCGTTGGGGCGTGCTTTGCTGACTGGACCGGCGTTCTGCTGATTGGTGCGTACTTGTCAGGCGCTGGCAGGCACGCACCAATCAACAGGGCACGTAGCAATCGACAACCGTGCGTCTCAAAGCAGGATCCGCTGCCCGCACGGGCCGTGGGCAGGCACGCCACAGTCATCCAAAGCACGCCACAGTCATCCAAAGCACGCCGCAGTCGCCGATGCACGCCGCCATGACCGATGCGCGTCATTATCGGGACGGTGGGGTCACCCAGGCACGCCGCCGGCAGCCACGCCACAGTCACCCAAAGCACGCCGCAGTCGTCGAAACACGCCGCCATCGCGACGGTGGGGCGCCAGACGTCACCCAGGTACGCAGCCATCACCCAGCCACGCCGCCATCATGGCGCGGCTCAGGAAAGGACACGTTGACGGCCCACAGCGCCGGTGCGCTATCAGCCCTAGCGTGGGACCCTCGGCTCGAAGCCGGTGGGCCCTCGCCTAGGATGGCGCCATGACGCAGACTCCGGAGCCCACCGCCCCCACCAAGGCCGAGGAGGCGCTTGCCGGCGCCACCTCTGGCGCCTCCCTCGCCCGTTCCATGGCTCGCAGCACCGAGATCGAGGCGGACCTGGACGTCAACCCCGGCCGCTACCGCATGCTCACCGGCGTGCGCCCCACCGGCAACATGCACCTGGGGCACTACTTCGGCACCATGCACTCCTGGGCCAAGATCCAGGACCGCGGTGTGGATACCTGGATCCTCGTGGCCGACTACCAGGTCATCACGGACCGCGACGGCGTGGGTCCTATCCGCGAGCGCGTCCTGTCCCTGGTGGCGGACTCCCTGGCCGTGGGCGTAGACCCCGAGCGTTCCACGATCTTTGCGCACTCGGCAGTGCCCGAGGAGAACCAGCTCATGCTGCCTTTCCTCTCCCTGGTCACCGAGTCCGAGCTGCACCGCAACCCCACCGTCAAGTCTGAGCTGGAGGCTACTGACGGCCGGGCGATGACCGGCCTCATGCTCACCTACCCCGTTCACCAGGCGGCGGACATCCTCTTCTGCCAGGCCAACCTCGTTCCCGTGGGCAAGGACCAGCTCCCCCACCTGGAGCAGGCACGTCTGATCGCCCAGCGCTTTGACAAGCGCTACGGGCGCGCGGTCAAGGAGCACCCGGTCTTCCGCCGCCCCGAGGCCCTGCTGTCTGAGGCCCCGCTGCTGCTGGGTCTGGACGGGGAGAAGATGAGCAAGTCGCGCCACAACACCATCGAGCTGCGCATGAGCGCGGACGAGACCGCCAAGGCGCTGAAGAAGGCCAAGACGGATTCTGAGCGCGTCATCACCTACGACCCGGTCGGCCGCCCGGAGGTGGCCAACCTGCTGACGCTGGCCTCTCTGTGCGGCGCGGGCACGCCCGAGGAGATCGCCGAGCGCATCGGTGACGGCGGCGCCGGCACCCTGAAGAAGGTCACCACCGAGGCGGTCAACGAGTTCTTCGCTCCTATCCGTGCGCGTCGGGCCGAGCTGGCGGCGAATGAGGACTACCTGCTGCAGGTGCTCCACACCGGCAACGAGCGCGCCCGCGCGGTGGCGAGCCAGACCCTGGACGCCGTGCGCACCGCGATGCACATGGACTACTGACTGCTGTCACGATCCCGGGCGTTTTGCCTACGCCACCGCAGCAGCCCAGCGCTCCCCCTTGGAATGACGTCATCGGGTCGCTGATTCGGCGGTGATCCCCGGCCTGCCCGAACAGATCGCCCGGGGTCGTGATACTGAACCTGCGGGCGCGCACCGTCGGGTAGCCTTGTGCCTGTGACGCGCAACACCAGTTCCAAGCCCCGGTCCGTTTCCACCAGCCACGGCGCTCGCCCGCGCCCCTCGGCCGCGTCCGCCGCAGCGGGGCAGGCAGCTCCCACCGCCCCGGCCTGCGCCGTACCAACCCCGGAACCGGCGCCTTTCTCCCTCATCGGGCGCATCCCGGTTACTGAGGTCTTCCCCGTGGTCGAGGACGGGCGCTGGCCGTCCAAGGCAGTGGTCGGCGAGGTCTTCCCTGTACGTGCCACGGTCTTCCGCGAGGGCCACGACCGCTTCGGAGCCACCGCGGTCCTCATCCGTCCCGACGGTACCGAGGGCCCCAGCGTGCGCATGGCGGACATCGCCCCGGGCCTGGACCGCTACGAGGGCCGCCTGGCCGCGGACGAGCCCGGAGACTGGGGCCTGCGCGTGGAGGGCTGGTCTGACCCCTATGCCACCTGGCGTCACGATGCCGAGATCAAGGTCCCGGCCGGTATCGATGTTGCCCTCATGCTGGAGGAGGGCGCTCGCGTCCTCACCCGCGCCGCCGAGGTCCCCGGCCGCCCCGCCGACGACGTCGCTCGCCTGACCTTGGCCGCCGCCACCCTGCGCGACCAGGCCCGTCCCACCCACGAGCGCCTAGGCGCCGGCATCGCCCCGGAGGTCACCGAGGCCCTGGAGCGTCTGCCCCTGCGTGACTACGTCTCACCGTCACCCACCTACCCCCTCCAGGTGGACCGTCCCCGTGCCCTGACCGGCTCGTGGTACGAGATCTTCCCGCGCTCGCTGGGCGCGCGCGTGGACGAGCACGGGCACTGGACGTCCGGCACCTTGCGCACGGCGATCAAGGGCCTGGACCGTATCGCCGCCATGGGCTTCGACGTCCTCTACCTCACGCCCATCTCCCCGATTGGCGTGACCAACCGCAAGGGTCGTAACAACACCCTGACCGCCCGCGAGGGTGACCCGGGGTCGCCCTACGGCATCGGCTCACCCGATGGCGGCCACGACGCCATCCACCCCGAGCTGGGCACCTTCGAGGACTTTGACGCCCTGGTAGCGCGCTCGCACGAGCTGGGCATGGAGGTCGCCCTGGACCTGGCCCTGCAGTGCTCCCCCGACCACCCGTGGGTCACCGAGCACCCGGAGTGGTTCACGGTGCTCGCTGACGGCTCGATCGCCTACGCCGAGAACCCTCCCAAGAAGTACCAGGACATCTACCCCCTCAACTTTGACAACGACCCGGAGGGCATCTACCAGGCCATCCGCGAGGTGGTGGAGACCTGGATCGAGCACGGAGTGACGATCTTCCGTGTGGACAACCCCCACACCAAACCGCTCAGCTTCTGGCAGCGGCTGCTGCGCGAGGTCCACGCCGCCCACCCCGAGGTGCTCTTCCTGGCCGAGGCCTTCACCCGCCCGGCGATGATGCGCACGCTGGGCAAGATCGGCTTCCACCAGAGCTACACCTACTTCGCCTGGCGCAACACCAAGGAGGAGCTGACCGAGTACATGGTCGAGCTCTCCCAGGACACCGCCCATGTCCTGCGCCCGGCCTTCTGGCCCACCACGCACGACATCCTCACTCCCTTCATGACCAACGGGAAGGTGCCAGCCTTCAAGCTGCGGGCCGTACTCGCCGCCACGCTGTCCCCCACCTGGGGCATCTACTCCGGCTACGAGCTGGCCGAGTCCACCCCGCGCCCGGGCTACGAGGAGCAGATCGACAACGAGAAGTACGAACTCAAGCCCCGCGACTTCGCGGCGGCCCGGGCCAACGGCATCGAGGACCTGCTCACCCGGCTCAACGCCGCCCGCGCCGCCCACCCGGCCCTGCGCCAGCTGCGGGACGTGTGGTTCCACGGCACCAGCGATGACGCCCTCATCGCCTACTCCAAGCGGGTGGAGGCCGCTCACTCACCCACCGGGCGCGATGACGTGGTCCTCACGGTGGTCAACCTTGACCCCCACCACGCGCGCGAGGGCCAGGTCTACCTCGATATGGCACAGCTCGGCCTGCCGCCGGACTGTGGCCTGCGAGTGACCGACGAGCTGACCGGCGAGGTCTTCGCCTGGGGAGCCGTCAACTACGTGCGGCTGGATCCCTACGCCGGCCGAGCCGCCCACGTGCTGCACGTGGAGCCCTTGCGATGAGCCCGCGCCCCTGGCCGGGAACCGCCCAGATCCTGCCCGAGTTGCTCTCCTGGGCGTCCACGCGCCGCTGGTTCCCGCTCAAGTCCGGCCCGGCCCCGCAGGCCTCGACCACGCGCGTGGTGGTCGACGCCGAGCTGGCCCCCGGCGTCCATGACCTGGTCCTGGCCCTGCCTCGCCCCTCCCAGGGCGAGGCCGCCACAGGTGCCACAGGCGACGCAGCCGCCGGAACCGATGGAGCCACCGGCGTGGAGGACGTCCTCCTTCACGTCCCGCTCGTGGCGGAGGACGCCGACGCGCTGCCCGGCCTGACCGGTCCCAAGGAGGACGCCCAGGCGGCAGGTTTCGTCCTGGCGGACGGCACGAGCGCGATCGTGGACGCTCCCCACCACCCCGCCTTCTGGCAGGCCTGGGCCGCCGCTGCGATCGCCGCCGGCTCCACGCTGAGCGAGCAGGCGGCCACCGCGATCATCCAGCGCGCCGAGCGCCTGCACGTGACCACCGGGGAGCAGTCGAACACGAGCGTCATCCTGCCCGCGCCCACGGCCGGCCCTGGGCGAGATCCGGCCGCTGTCCCGCCCGAGGACCTGGCCACCGGCGACCTCATCGTCAAGCTCTTCCGCGTGCTCGCCCCCGGACGCAACCCCGACGTCGAGGTCTCGGTGGCGCTGGCCCGCAGCGGCTGGGACCGGGTACGCACGCCGGTGGCCTGGTCCGTCCTGGAGCTGCCCGGCACCGGGCAGGACGGCCAGGCCGCGACCGCCGACGGCGCCGTGGCCACCACCTTCGTCCCCCAGGCCACGGACGGTTTCGAGCTCTTCTGCTCCCTGGCAGGAAGCGACGACGGTGAAGGCGGGTCACGCCGTCTGCTCGCCACTGGGCTGGCTCGGGACCTGGGCGCCACGACCGCGCAGATGCACTCGTACCTGGCCGCCTCCTTGGGCGTGAGCGAGCCGGCAAGCCCCGCTGAGCTGCGCCGGGGCCTGGCCCAGCGCGCCCACTGGGCGCTGGCCGAGGTTCCCTCCCTCCAGGAGCGGCTGCCGGGCCTAGCCGACCACGTCGCCCAGGTCCTGGACGCCGTCGCAGCACTGGACCGCCTGGAGATGGCCACGCGCGTGCACGGCGACTACCACCTGGGCCAGACCCTGCACGAGGACCAGGACCCGGGGCGCTGGTACGTCCTGGACTTCGAGGGCGAGCCGTTGCGTCCGTTGGCTGACCGACGTCGGCCTGACCAGCCGCTGCGGGACGTGGCCGGGATGCTGCGCTCCTTCGACTACGCCGCCGCCGTCGGCCAGGCTCGCGACCCGCGGTGGCTGGAGGCGGTGCGTGAGGCCTTTACTGCCGGCTACCGCCAGGTGCGCCCGGCGGGCACGGCCGCGGCCCGCCACCGGGCCGACGTGCTGCTGGCGGCCCTGGAGCTGGACAAGGCGCTGTACGAGGCCGTCTACGAGGCTCGTAACCGTCCGGACTGGCTGACGATCCCGCTAGCTGGGATCAGACAGATCATCGGTACAAAATCCCCCGCCAAGGACTCTGCCCGTGGGAGAGTGGAGGTATGAACGACGTCACGCCCTCCCACGCTGCTGACCTGCCGACCGGCCCCGACGCCGCCGGGGTGCAGCCTGTTCCCGTCGAGTCCTGGGTCCTGTCAGACGTGGCCTACGCCCGTTACCACAACCCTCACGGGGTGCTGGGCGCCCACGTGGGCGAGGACGGCGTCACGGTGCGCACCGTGCGCCACCTGGCCGACGCCGTCGCCGTGGTCACCCAGGACGGCACCTACCCGGCCCGTCACGAGCAGGAGGGCGTGTGGGTTGCCGTCCTGCCCGGGGACACGGTCCCGGACTACCGCCTCGACGTGACCTACGGCGAGGAGACCACACGGGTGGATGACCCCTACCGCTTCCTGCCGACGCTGGGTGAGATGGACACCTATCTCATCTCCGAGGGTCGTCACGAGGAGCTGTGGGAGGTGCTGGGCGCCCACGTCAAGCACTACAACGGTCCCATGGGCGAGGTGGAGGGAACCGCCTTCGCGGTGTGGGCCCCCAATGCCCGGGCCGTGCGCGTGGTCGGCGACTTCAACTACTGGGACGGCACGGCCAGCGCGATGCGCTCGCTCGGCTCCTCCGGCGTGTGGGAGCTGTTCATCCCGGGCGTGGGGGTAGGTGCCCGCTACAAGTACGAGCTGTGCTTCGCCGACGGCTCGTGGCACCAGAAGGCTGACCCGATGGCGCGAGCCACCGAGGTGCCTCCGGCCACCGCCTCGGTGGTCACGGACCTCTTCCACTCCTGGCAGGACCAGGAGTGGATGGACCAGCGCAGCCAGGCCGATCCCCACGCCGGCCCGATGAGCATCTACGAGGTGCACATCGGCTCCTGGCGCCAGGGGCTGGGATACCGGGGACTGGCGGACGAGCTTGTGCCCTATGTCAAGGAGGCCGGCTTCACCCACGTGGAGTTCATGCCGGTGGCTGAGCACCCCTTCGGTGGCTCCTGGGGCTACCAGGTGACCGGTTACTACGCTCCGACGGCGCGATTCGGCACCCCTGACGACTTCCGGTACCTCGTGGACCGGCTCCACCAAGCCGGCATCGGCGTCATCCTGGACTGGGTGCCCGCCCACTTCCCCAAGGACGAGTGGGCGCTGGCTCGCTTTGACGGCACGGCCCTGTACGAAGACCCGGACCCCCAGCGCGGGGAGCACCCGGACTGGGGCACCTACATCTTCAACTTCGGGCGCAACGAGGTGCGCAACTTCCTCGTGGCCAACGCGCTGTACTGGCTGCAGGAGTTCCACATTGACGGCCTACGCGTGGACGCGGTGGCCTCGATGCTCTACCTGGACTACTCCCGCAAGGAAGGCCAGTGGCACCCCAACCAGTTCGGTGGCCGGGAGAACCTGGAGGCCATCAGCTTCCTGCAGGAGGCCACCGCCACCGCCTACCGCAAGAACCCGGGGATCGTCATGATCGCCGAGGAGTCCACCGCATGGCCGGGCGTGACCGCACCCACCGAGTACGGGGGCCTGGGCTTCGGGCTGAAGTGGAACATGGGGTGGATGAATGACACCCTGCGCTACCTGGCGGAGGAGCCGATCAACCGGCGCTACCACCACGGAGAGCTGACCTTCTCCCTGGTCTACGCCTTCTCCGAGCAGTTCGTCCTGCCGCTCAGCCACGACGAGGTCGTCCATGGCAAGGGCTCGCTGCTGTCGAAGATGCCGGGTGATCCCTGGCAGGAGCTGGCCGGTCTGCGGGCCCTGTACGCCTACCAGTGGTCTCACCCGGGCAAGCAGCTGCTCTTCATGGGCCAGGAGTTCGGTCAGGGTGCGGAGTGGAACGCGGAGAACTCGCTGGACTGGTGGATCCTGGATGATCCGGGCCACCAGGGCCTGCTCCACCTGGTGCGTGATCTCAACGCCTTCTACCAGGACTCACCCGCACTGTGGGCGGATGACTTCTCCCACCGCGGCTTTGAGTGGATCGAGGCCGGGGACGGGGACCACAACGTCCTGTCCTACCTGCGCAAGGGGGTCGGCCCGGATGGCCGGGCGGACCTGGTGGTGGCGATCGTCAACTTCGCCGGCACCCCGCACGAGGGTTACCGCGTGGGGCTGCCCTTCGCCGGAGGCTGGGACGAGGTCATCAACACCGACGCCGTGGACTACGGCGGCTCAGGCGTGGGCAACCTCGGGCACGTCGAGGCTGAGGAGCTGCCGTGGAACGGCCGACCGGCCTCGGTGCGCCTGCGCGTTCCCCCGATGGGGGCGATCTTCCTGCGTCCTAGCAGGGACTAAGACCGATACTCGGGGCCGGGAGCACGTCTCCCGGCCCCGACCGGTCTGCCCCGACCCACCGCCCCCGCCAGGTCTTCTCGCTCCTCTCCCCCGTCCCCGCCCTCTTCCTGTTCTCTCCCCGTCCTCCCCCCACCCCCTCCTCTCCTCCGTCCACTCGGCCTCCTCCCCAGCTTCCATCCCTTCCCACCACCTGCACAGTCACGACTGACGCGAAAGATCGTGCCGAGATGACACAGCCCCCATAGCCATCAGCAGCATCAGGCAGCCAGGCCTCCCCCGGCGCCACTCCGTCTCAGGCGGCACCGTTTCCTCTGAGCTCACACAACGCCGCGACCGCACCGACCGCTCCTGGACCAGCAGGCGCTCCGGCCCGGCTCCAGCCGCTCAGCTCAGCCTCGTCAGCCCCCCGCTTTCACGCCGTCGGCCGCCACGGCCCCAGGCTCGACGGCGCAGGCGCCAGGTCCCGCAAGACCGTCCAGCTTCCCGGGGGCTCCGGGACAGGGAGGGATGCCAGGCCAGCCTGCGCAGTCAGGTGCCCCGTTCCAGCCCGGGCAGCCGGGTCAACCAGGGCAGCCGGGCCAACCCGGACAGCCCGCCGAACCCATGTACCCGGGCCAACCCGGTCAGGCTCGCCCGTCCTCCCGCCCGAGTTCGGGCACCATCGTCGCGATCGCGCTCGGCGCCCTCCTCCTCATCCTCATCCTGGCTGGCGGAGGGCTGTGGTGGGCCAAGTCCCAGCACACCGCCGAGGCCCTTGTCCGTGACTACGTCGAGGCGATCGCTGATGGCCGGGCAGATGATGCCACCGACATGATTCCCCTCATGGACTCTGGGGACGTAGACCTGACCTACCTGCGCGACAGCTACCTTCTCAACGCCGACTCCCGCATCACGATCGACCGGGTCTGGACCTCGCAGGCCCCCGACGGCGCGCAGGCCGTGGTCAGCGTCGGCTACAGCCTGGACGGGGCCTCCTACCGCTTCGACTTCGAGGTGGTGCGCACAGGCAAGACCCTGGGGATCCTCGATCACTGGGAGATCCGCACCCCCATGGTCAGCCAGATGAGTATTGCCACGGGAGGGATCGACTACTACGTCTTCAGTGGCGGCTCAAGCTACCTCGATACCAACAGCACGTTGACCTACTTCGTCTATCCGGCCCTCTACTCCCTCACGCTCAGCAACGCGGGCATCGAGGACACGATCCCTGTCCAGGCAGCAGCGCAGCCAGACGCCATCTCATCGACGCAGACCACGAGCTGGGGCTGGACTCCGGCTCCGGCGGATCCAGCTCGTCTGACGGCTCCAACGGCTCCACCAGCGGTGATTCCCTGACCTCCACGGACGCCGGATCCTCCCAGACCCTTGACGTCAGCAGGTATGAGTCCCAGGCGCTGGCGGCGGCGGTCGACTTCGTCAACACCTGTGGCTCAGTCAAGGACGCCGCGAACCTCACCGCCTCCTGCCCCACCGAGGTCCGTAGCACGAGCCTGTACTGGCTCAAGACCACGCAGACCCCCACCAAGATCGTCTCGACCTCGGGCTCCCGCTTCACCACGGACGAGGCGGTGATCGAGGTCCAGGAGATCGCGACAGACGCCAACCCCAACCCACCCAGGATCAACCTGCGTTTCACCGTCACCGGCACGATGACCATGGATTCCTCGGGCCAGCCCAGCTTCGCGCTGTCCTACTCCTACGCGAGCTAGCAGGTTGGTCAGGCCCCTCACCCACGCACCTGCACACTCGCCGTCAGGAGGAGCTGGCGCCGACGCCGTCCGGTGGAGTTTCGCCGTCGGCCAGGCTTTGTGCCCAGGCAGATTTCAGCCACAGCAGGTAGGCTGTACACGTTGCTGCAAGCAGTTTCAGCAACGTTCATCCGTCGTATGGACAAGGGATAGACAATGACGCAGAACCTGGCCTCCACCGTGCCCTCTCAGGTGCGGGCGGTTTCCGGGCACCCCGCTGGCGCCTCCACGGAGATGGAGGTCTGGCAGGGGCTGTCGGCCGCCGTCGTCGATGCCATCGCGGACAACTGGTACGCCACCGAGCAGCGCTACCGGGCCGGCCGCATGGAGCACTACTTCTCCGCCGAGTTTCTCATGGGACGCGCCCTGCTCAACAACCTGACCAACCTCGGGCTCGTTGACGAGGCCGCCAAGGCCGTGGACTCCTTCGGCCGCAACCTCAGCGACGTCCTGGAGCAGGAGCCTGATGCAGCACTGGGCAACGGAGGCCTGGGCCGCCTGGCTGCCTGCTTCCTTGACTCCTGCGCCACCCTGGACCTGCCGGTGGCCGGCTACGGCATCCTCTACCGCTACGGCCTGTTCAAGCAGCTCTTCTCTGACGGCTTCCAGACCGAGCACCCCGACGCCTGGATGGAGGAGGGCTACCCCTTCGTCATCCGTCGTGAGGAGGCTCAGCGCATCGTCCGTTACAACGACCTGACCGTGCGCGCCATCCCCTACGACATGCCGATCACCGGCTACGGCACGAAGAACGTGGGCACCCTGCGCCTGTGGAAGGCCGAGAGCATGGAGGAGTTCGACTACGACGCCTTCAACTCCCAGCGCTTCACCGACGCGATCGTCGAGCGCGAGCGGACCGCGGACATCTCCCGCGTCCTCTACCCCAATGACACCACCTACGAGGGCAAGCTCCTGCGCGTGCGCCAGCAGTACTTCTTCTGCTCCGCCTCCCTGCAGGAGATCGTCGAGAACTACGTGACCCACCACGGTGAGGACCTGCGCGGATTCTCCGACTACAACGCCATCCAGCTCAATGACACCCACCCGGTGCTCGCCATCCCCGAGCTCATGCGCATCCTCATGGACGAGCACGGCCTGGGCTGGGACGACGCCTGGGCCGAGGTCACCAAGACCTTCGCCTACACCAACCACACCGTGCTGGCCGAGGCCCTGGAGACCTGGGAGATCTCCATCTTCGAGCGCCTGTTCCCGCGCGTGCTGGAGATCATCTACGAGATCGACCGTCGCTTCCGCCTGGATCTGGCCGAGCGCGGCGTGGACGAGGGCACCATCGACTACATGTCCCCGGTCCACGGCGGCATGGTCCACATGGCCTGGATCGCCTGCTACGCCTCCTACTCCATCAACGGCGTGGCCGCGCTGCACACCGAGATCATCAAGCGTGACACCCTCAAGCAGTGGCACGCGATCTGGCCCGAGCGCTTCAATAACAAGACCAATGGCGTGACCCCGCGCCGCTGGCTGCGCCAGTGCAACCCGCGTCTGTCCGCCCTGCTGGACGAGGTCACCGGCTCGGACGAGTGGGTGCGGGACCTGTCCATCCTGGCTCAGTACACCGACGCCGCAGACGAGACCGTCCTGGACCGCTTGGCGCAGGTCAAGCACGCCAACAAGGTGGACTTCGCTGCCTGGGTGGCCGCTCGCGAGGGCGTGGAGATCGACCCTGACGCCGTCTTCGACGTCCAGATCAAGCGCCTGCACGAGTACAAGCGCCAGCTCCTCAACGCCCTGTACATCCTGGACCTGTACTTCCGGATGAAGGAGGACCCGACGCTGGAGGTGCCCAAGCGCGTCTTCATCTTCGGTGCCAAGGCCGCCCCCGGCTACATCCGGGCCAAGGCCATCATCAAGCTCATCAACGCCATCGCTGAGCTCGTCAACAACGACCCCGTGGTCTCCCAGACGATCAAGGTCGTCTTCATCCACAACTACAACGTCTCCCCGGCTGAGCACATCATCCCGGCCGCCGACGTCTCCGAGCAGATCTCGATGGCCGGTAAGGAGGCCTCGGGTACCTCGAACATGAAGTTCATGATGAACGGGGCGCTGACGCTGGGCACGCTGGACGGGGCGAACGTCGAGATCCTGGACGCCGTGGGTGAGGACAACGCCTACATCTTCGGCGCCACCGACGACGAGCTGCCCACCCTGCGCGCCAGCTACGACCCGGTAGCCACCTACCAGACGGTCCCCGGCCTCAAGCGCGTCCTGGACGCCCTGACCGACGGCACGCTCCACGACAACGGCTCGGGCTGGTTCGCCGACCTGCGCCGCAGCCTGCTCGAGCCCAGCCACGAGCCGGCCGACGTCTACTACGTGCTCGGCGACTTCGCGGCCTACCGCGAGGCCAAGGACCGTATGGCGGCCGACTACGCCGACCAGCGCGCCTGGCAGCGCAAGGCCTGGATCAACATCACCCGCTCGGGCCGCTTCTCCTCCGACCGCACGATCAGCGACTACGCCCGCGAGGTGTGGAAGCTGACCCCGGAGCCGATCGCCTGATCCACTGGCCGCGTCTAGATCGCCTCTAGACCGACCCTTCATGTGAGAGACCGGCACCTACAGAGCTTGTAGGTGCCGGTCTCTCACATGAAGGGTCGGTTCAGATCCCAGGTCTGACTAGAACTCAGGTGTCAGGCCAGAGCACAGGCCTCAGAACAGCAGCGTGGCCAGCTGGCGGCGCGCCCGGGCAACCTCAGGGGTCTGCTGCCCGATGACGTCGAAGAGCTGGAGCAGCCGCACACGCGCCGTCTCCCGCTCCTGCCCGCTGTGGGAACGCACGGCCTCCAGGGCGCGCCCCAGGGCACCGTTGACGTCCCCCAGCGCCAGCGCGGCGTCGGCACCGGCCAGCTGCGCCTCGACGTCGGCCCCGTCGGCGTCAGCAGCAGCCAGCAGCGCGTTGGGGTCCTTGCCGTCCATCCGCGCGAGCATCCGGATCTGGTCACGCGCAACCTTGAGCTGATCGTCGCCGGGGTTCTGGGCGATGGCGTGGTCGTAAACCTCGATCGCGGCGTCAAAGTCACCCCGCTCAATCGCCTCGCGGGCCTCGCGCTCCACCTCGGTCTCCTCCGGCTCGGCCGGCTCAGCCTCGGGCGCACCGTCGACGGCGACGCGCCCGGTCACGCCGTTGGCCGCAGCCACCTGCAGGAGCTGGTCAAGCAACCCGCGCAGCTGGTCCTCGGGCATGGCGCCCTGGAACAACGGCATGGGCTGGCCAGCCAGCAGGGCGATCGCCGTGGGCACGGCCGTGGCCTGGAGGGCCTGCGCCACCTCAGGGGCGGCGTCGACGTCGACCCTCGCCAGCTCGAAGCGGCCGCCGTACTCGGTGGCCAGCTTCTCCAGCAGACACGCCAACTCGGTGGAGGCCTGCGAGCGCGGGGTGTGGAGAACCACGACCACCGGCACCTGCGTGGAGACCTCAGCAACGTCACGCAGGTTCGTGGCGTCAATATCGACCACGAGCGGGGCCGG
>NZ_DS999575.1:433522-444472 GCF_000159035.1 Actinomyces urogenitalis DSM 15434 | reverse complement strand
CCCCAGCACCGGCGCCCTGGCGCGGTGCGAGGGAGGACAGGTCAACGGCTCCGAACATGCTCATCTGACGTTCTTCTTTCTTCCTGGTCCTGTGGCCACACGCTCATCCCGGTCAGGCACTGCCGCCGGGCGAGCATCCTTACTCAGACTCCTGGGGCGCGGCGGCGTCGTCGCGCGAGGCCGAGGCGAGCACGAGGTCCGCACCCAGCACCACCGCCGATCCCCCAGCCTCAGCCGAGGGGATCGAGAAGGCGATCATGACGTCGTAGGAGGCGGTCACGGCACCACGCACCTCAGTGTCACCGCCCAAAAGCTTGCCGACGTTCCCGCCGACGTTGAGCGTTGAGCCAGCCACGGTCTTGGTGTAGATGGTGGCGAAGGACAGGGTCGTGGCCACCAGCGCCCCGCCCTCGGTGGTGCGCAGCCCCTTGAAACTGTCCTGGCCGGCGGTGGCGGTCACGGAGACCGTGCCCATGCCGGACAGGTCGACGCCGCGCTCGGAGGCCACGCGCTGGCGCAGGGAGTCGTCAGCAAAGCCCAGGGAGTTGTCCCCCTCCGGGTTGTTGAGGAGCTCGATATAGGCGGCCAGGACCTCCTGCGGGGTCGCCACGAGCCCCGTGGAGTCGGCGTCGACCTGCTCCGAGCCCACCGAGGCGGTGGAGGTGGCCGGCACCTCGACGCCGGCGAACAGACGCGCCCAGGACCACAGCTCGAAGCTGTCACGGGCCGTGTCCTGAGACAGGACGAGCAGGTAGGGCGGCTCGGTGTCTGAGACGGGCTCAGTGATGGTCAGGGCCGCCCGCGGGAAGCCAGCGGTCAGCCCCACCGCGCCGGCCTGGCTGGTGGTGGAGAAGGCGTGGATGAGGGAGTCGTCCCCCGCGGCCTGGGCGACGGCGTACTCGGCCGCGCGGACACGGGCGGCCGGTCCGGTGAGATAGCCGGCCAGGGCCTCGCGGTTCTTGGCGGAGTCCGCCGAGGACAGCCCCTGATCAATGCGCTCCAGGATCGCCGTGAGGCGATCGGCGTCCAGGACCGGGCGCGGGGTGGCACTCGTGGTGACCGACGGCGTCACAGGCACGTCCTGCGAGCAGGCGGCAAGCGTGGCGGCAGCGGCGGTGGCCGCGGCGCCGAGAAGGAAGTGGCGGCGGGTAGTCATCAGGCGTTCTCCTCACCCTCTGCGGCCGGGTCCACAGGGTCGATAACGGCGGTGTCCTGGCCGGCGCCCTCGTGCGCGGCGGACTGCGGCGCCTCGGCGTCGTCGGCTTCCTCAGCCTCCTCACCCTCCGGCGTGGCCTCAGGCTCAGCAGACTCGCCCGCCTCGGTGTCCTGGAGGGACTCAGCCGGGGCCTCGTCAGCCAGGCTCAGTGCCTCGGTAGTCTCCAGCTCGCGGCCGGCGCGCAGGGCGCGCACCGTCTCCTCGTCCAGGCTCGGGACGACGGCGGAGCCTCGCGGCGCGCCGGCGGCCTCCAGGGCCTCCTCGTCCGTCACGGGCTCGGCAGGCAGCTCAGTCTCCGTCCTCGCCTCCAAGCCGGCCTCCAGGCCGGGCTCCTGGGCGTCAGCCGACTGCGAGGAGCCCGCAGTCTCGTCAGCCTGGGGGACGGCCGGGGCGGCCACGCCGTCGACGTAGACGATGCCGGTGCGCGGGTCGATCCACTCCTCGCCGGCGGCCTCAGCGCGCTCCTTGTCCCGCACCTCGCGGCGGGTGAGCGGGCGGTTGGGGTCGTTGACGGCCGGGATGCCCATGGTGGCGGTCGAGTCTGCCGTGGCCAGGCGGGCGGCGCGCTCGGCGGCGCGCTGACGGCGCTGCTCGTCGGCGTGACGCATCTGGATGTCCAGCAGCAGGCCGAAGACGCCCAGCAGGATGAGGATGCCGCCGATGACCAGGCCCGGGATCAGCCAGGGCGTGGACACCGAGCGGGACCAGGTCAGGGTGAGCGTCGGCGCGGCGGCGCTGCCGTCCGTGGCGGCCAGGACCACGAGGTCGGAGTCCGTGGCGTCCAGGTCCATGGTCGCGGTGTCCGCCTCGGTGACCGAGGTCTGCCACACATCCGCGCTCGCCGGGTCAGCGCCCGAGCTGGTCAGCGCCGTGCAGCCCGCAGAAGCGGTGGCGGCCTCCCTCGGCGCGGCAGAGGCAGCCTCGCTGGCATCCTCGGTGGCGGTTGAGGAAGCCGCGTCCGTGGCGCTGGCGCTCGCCGTCGCCGTCGGGTCTGCCTCGCAGCGCTCGGTGACCTCGGTGGTGGCCAGGGTCTTCCAGTCCTTCAGACCGGTCACTGAGAGGTACGGGTCGTCAGCGAGCCAGGCGTGGGCGTCAGCAGAGTAGCCCACGGCCAGGGTGACGTCCTGGCCCTGCGAGGTCGCGGTGACGGTGACGTCAGAGTTGACCAGTCCCAGGACGCCGGGCTCGACCAGGACGTAGGGCTGGTCGGTGGTGGCTGGCAGGGTCGCCTCGGCGGTCGAGCTCGGACGCCACACGGTGGCGGAGCACACGGCCAGGGCGATGACGACCAGTCCTGCGGCAGCGGCGATCGCACTCACGATACGTCGGTTCACGACGCGGTCTCCTTGCTTTAACGGACAGGGGCCCGACGCACCCGCCGCGAGGGCGGCTGGGGCGAGGCTGGGTGGCCGCACAGGAGGCGTGCTCCCGGGTCCACCTGGGCACTTCGGACAATCCAGAATCCCATGCAAGCGACCTTGGCGCAGCAATGACGGGCAAGATCACAGGATCCTGCGCCCTGAGCGGAACGACTCACAGTCCCGCTCCGGCCCGTCCTTCACCTCCAGGCCGCTCGTCCCGACGGCGTCGGCCGGCTCCGGCAGAGCGCCGCCGGCAAGCCCGGCCACGCCAGTTGGCACCGAAACAGCACAACGACGCCCGTCCCCGATACCCTGTCCTCGCAGACGGCGCGCGGCCGTCAGGAGAGAGGACACAGACGTGACTGACGGGACCGAGGCCTTCACGATCACGATGCGCGGTTACGACCGCGCCCAGGTTGACCAGCGGATCGAGACCCTGCGGCGTCAGCTCGCTGACGCCCGCCGCGAGGTCGAGAGCCTGGACCAGCGCACGATGACGTTGGCCGGCGAGCTTGCCGATGCCCAGCGCCGCCTGCGCGAGACGGACACCCCCTCCTACGCGGGCCTCGGGTCGCGGATCGAGCAGCTGCTGCGCAGTGCCGAGGAGCAGTCGGCCACGGTCCTGTCCAAGGCCAACGCCGAGGCCGAGACCCTCCTGGCCCGCACGCGCACCAACGCCAAGCGCGTGAGCGAGCAGGCTTCCACCGAGTCCGCCACGCTCCTGTCCGACGCCCGCCGCGACGCTGCCGAGCTGCGCTCTCAGGCCGAGGCGGAGTCCTCCACGACGCTGGCCAACGCCACGGCCCGGGCCGAGGAGATGGTCGCCTCCGCCCAGCGCAAGGCTGACCAGGTCACCGCCAAGGCGCAGGCTGAGGCCACCACCGTGCGTGACAGCGCCGAGCGTGAGGCCCAGCTCGTCGTCGCCCAGGCGAAGAAGGAGGCCACCGAGCTGCAGATCTCCGCCGAGCGCGAGGCCGCTGAGACCCGCCGCGCCGCCACGGCTGAGGCCGATGAGCTGCGTGCCACGAGCACCGAGGAGGCCGAGAAGCTTCGCTCTACCACGGCGGCTGAGGCCTCCACGCTGCTGGACAAGGCTCGCGCGGAGGCTGAGACCCTGCGCCGCGAGGCCAAGGAGGAGACCACGACGCTGCGCCGCGCGGCCACTGCCGAGGCCGAGGCCGCGCGTGCGGAGGCCACCGAGCTGCGCCAGCAGACCAGCCTGGAGATCGCGGCCCAGCACGAGGCCGCTGCCCAGGAGGACTCCGACGCGCACAAGGCTGCGGCCGAGCGCATCCGCGTCATGAACGAGCAGGCTCAGCAGCAGGCTGAGGAGGCTGAGGCTCGCCTCCAGGAGGCGATTGAGCGCGCCGAGGCCGTGCGTGTGCGGACCGACGCTGAGGCCCGCGACCGCCAGGCCGAGGCTGAGCGCCAGTCAGAGCAGATCCTGCAGGCCGCTCGTGCGCAGGCGGCTCAGATGCTGGAGTCCGCACGCGCCGACGGCGAGGCGCGCCTGTCTGCCGCCGAACGTCAGGTCGAGGAGCTCGAGCGCCAGCGCGACTCGGTGGCCAGCTACCTGGAGGAGATGCGCGGGGTCCTGGGCAACGCGGTGCCGCAGGTGCCGGTCTTCTCCGACGTCATCAACCAGGCCCTGCACCCTGCCGAGTCGGCCTCTGCCGCCTCCGCAGCCTCGGCCGGGGAGGCGAGCACACCGGCACCCGCCCCCACGGAGGCGGACCTGGCTGCCGCTCCGGGCGAGGGCGAGCAGACCACCGAGCCGGTGTCCGTTGAGAGCCTGCGCACCGAGCAGGCCGAGGAGCCTGCTTCGAAGGAGGCGACCTCGCAGGACGCGACCGAGGCCTGAGCCAACCGAGGTCTGAGGCCCTCAGGCCGTCCAGACGCGCCGAAGCAGTTCAGCGGCCTCTTCCTGGCTGACTCCCAGAGCACGCATCTGGGTCACGAAGGCGGAGGCCGCTTGCTGCGCCTGGGAGCCCGACTGGTCGCGGACAAAGGTACCCAGGCGTCCGCGTCCCTCGATCACGCCCTCGGCCTCCAGGGTCCGGTAGGCCTTGGCCACCGTGTTGACGGCTAGCCCCAGCTGGTTGGCCAGGGCGCGCGTGGACGGCAGGCGGGTGCCGGCTGCCAGGCTCCCCTCCTCCACCTGACGGCGTAGATCGTGGCAGATCTGGGCGAAAACCGGCTCGGCGGAGGCCGGGTCGACGGCGAGGGCAAGGTCCGGGGAGGTCGTCATGGCACCAGTGTGCGCCACGCCGGACGCCGTCGTGCGCTGGCCGAGGCCGAGACCGCGCCGTCACCCTCTACGCTGAGGCCATGACCGCTGACTCCCCCACGCCCCAGAGCCCTGACGACTCCAGCGAGGACTGGGCCGCACGCCGTCGTGAGGCTGCAGCAGAGCGTGCCCGGCTGCTCCAGGCCCGCCAGGCGGCTGAGCATGAGCGCGCCGGGCGCATCATCGCCCTTTTTCTGCAGGTCGCCCGCGCGGAGGGGCTCGCGCCGCAGCCGCTGCGCGTGCAGGGTTATGGCGGTGGCAGCGCGCGCACCGAGCTCAGTGGCTGGTACCTGCGTGCTGACCAGACGGTCGGCATCGATACCGATGGGCGCTTCTACGTGCTGTCGATGCGCCTGTCACTGCGCGAGAAGCTCATGGGTGCCAAGCCGGTGGCTGAACCTGCCCCGATGACGATCGGCGAGGGCGGCCGCGACGGGGACATCGTGCCGCTGCGTTTCGCCTTGGATCGGCTGCTGCCGGGCTGGGAGGAGCGCTCCCCCGAGCCCCTGCCCTGACCGCCCCGAAGCCCGCCGCCAACACACCGCCACCCCGCCCAACGCCGATTGCGGCGTGCCTTCACCCACGAGTACGTGCTTCCCCGATTCAGACGTGCCCAGGACGACCGCCCACGCACGCCACAATCACCAACCCGTACACCAATCCCCCAAAGCACGCCGCATTCACCAGCACCCAAGCCCCACAGGCACGCCGCAAACCCTCAACGCACGCCACAATCACCCAGGCGCGCACCACTCACCACAACCCCACCGGCCGAAGCCCACCGCCAACGCCTGGGCCGAGCAGCGCTCACCACAGATGGCGTTCCCAGCAGGAGGTGTGCCAGTGCCGGCGCTCTTCCAGCCCACGGTCGGCCCCAAAGAGTGACTCGTTGGACCAGGCCACCACATGCGGCGTCCCCACGATGATGGTGCGATTGCAGGCAGGGCAGGTGTACGGCTTGGAACCGCCCGAGACGTGACGAACGGTGAAGTCAGCTCCCCCAGGACCGGTCTGGGTACGTGGCATCGAGGACAAACGCTCCATCCGCAGCGGGATATGCCCTCCGCTGTAGGGACGCTTAGAGCTTCGCCTGGCCATGAGACCGACTCTAGCCCGCTGCTCAGCGCCGCTGCACCTGCCCCACCCCGTCGCTTCAGGCCCTGGACCGTCGATCACACGGCGCGCAGCATGGGGATCGACTGTTCAGGGCCTGAACCGACGCGAGGGCTCTCCCACCGCACGATCCCCGCAACGCACGCTCGACCGCACCCAGCCCCATCCAACTCCTCCAGCCCAGTTCCCCCAGCCCAACTCCCCCAACGCAACCTCCCCCCCGAAAACACAGGTCCCGGCAGCCGCATACAGCAGCTGCCGGGACCTGTTGCCAGCCCAGGGGCGCTCAGCTCAGCACCCCGGGCTCACACGTGCTCACAGCACATGGAGTGGGACTCAGATGAGGCCCATCTCCTGCACGGCGTGCTTCTCCTCCAGGAGCTCAGCAGCCGAAGCGTCGATCTTGGCGCGGGAGAAGTCGTCAATCTCCAGGCCCTGGACGATCTTCCACTCGCCGTTCTCGCTGACGGCCGGGAAGGAGGAGATGATGCCCTCGGGCACACCATAGGAGCCGTCGGACATGACCGAGGCGGAGGTCCAGGAGTAGTCCTTGACGCCCAGGCACCAGTCACGGACGTGGTCGATCGCGGCCGAGGCAGCCGAGGCAGCCGAGGAGGCGCCGCGAGCGGCGATGATGGCCGCACCACGCTTGGCGACGGTGGGGATGAAGTCCTCCTCGACCCAGGCGCGGTCCGCGAGCAGCTCGGTAACGGGCTGGCCCTTGACGGTGGCGTGGGTCAGGTCCGGGTACTGCGTGGAGGAGTGGTTACCCCAGATGGTGACCTTGTCCAGGTCCGAGACGTGGGCACCGGTCTTGGCGGCCAGCTGGGCCAGGGCGCGGTTGTGGTCCAGGCGGGTCATGGCGGTGAAGCGCGAGGCCGGCACGTCCGGGGCGTGGGAGGCAGCGATGAGGGCGTTGGTGTTGGCCGGGTTGCCCACGACCAGGACCTTGATGTCCTCAGCGGCGCCGGCGTTGATGGCCTCACCCTGGGGGCCGAAGATGCCGCCGTTGGCCGACAGCAGGTCCGAGCGCTCCATGCCGGCCTTACGCGGCATCGAACCAACGAGGAAGGCGATGTTGGCGCCCTCGAAGGCCTTCTTCGGGTCGTCGAAGATGTCGACAGAGCCGAGCGTGGGGAAGGCGGAGTCGAACAGCTCCATGGCCGTGCCCTCGGCGGCCTTGACTGCCTGCGGGATCTCAAGCAGGCGCAGGTTGACGCGCTGGTCCGGGCCGAGCAGGGCGCCGGAGGCGATGCGGAACAGCAGCGCGTAACCGATGTTGCCGGCGGCACCGGTGACGGTGACGTTGACGGGGGCGTTAGCCATGAAGGACTCCTTCTAGGACTGGTTGGACTGACCAGGCCGTGCGCGCACGACCCAGTCACGCGGGCCGCGCGGGGCGCTGCCCATGGAAAAGCCTACGGCCCCGGGGCCGAGCGCGTCAGGGACGATGGGCGGTTCAGCGTTCGCCCGCGGCGTCATCCACGTCACACAGGACGCGCTGAGCTGACGTCTCCAGTATGTCCTCGCCCATGACATGCGCGATCTGAGCCCACAGTATCGATCCTGCACCTCGCCAACGCGAGCTCACGCCCCCGCCCGGGCGCTCCCAGCATCCCAACGAGTTTTTCAAACAACTCGCCAACAACTCCCCACCCGTCTAGCCCGACGGCGAAGCCAACCTTTCCCTGCTATCTCACCAAATCAGCCAGTTCTCCGTAGGTGTTCCACAGTTGTTTGCAGCCCTCGCCCCAACCTCGGTGTCCTAACCTCCGAGCCCCAGGCCCTCTGGCCACCCCAGACGCACTGTCGCCGCCGACGCTCAGGTCACCCTGCGCGTCGACGGCGACAGTATCGAGAAAGACAGCCTCAACCGAGGCCAAGCCAGCCCTAGCTGACCTACTTGTCGGCCTGGCCGTTAGCCTGCGCGGAGGCCGCCAGCGCCTCGGGGCTGACCACGCCCTCCACCGCTACACGGTTGAGGTAGGCAACCCCGTCGAAGGACAGCTCCCGGGTGTTCTCCGGGTCGCCCTCGGCACCGATCTGACCGCCCGCCATCTTGTCGATGACGATCGCGATCGCCCCGTCACCAGTGACGTTGGTCGCCGTACCGAAGGAGTCCAGCGCGATGTAGGTGGCGATCATGAGCGCCACCTGCGCGTCATCAAAGCCGAGCATCGAGGACAGCAGTCCGGTGGCCGCCATGATGGCACCACCGGGCACACCTGGCGCGGCCACCATGGTGATGCCGAGCATGAAGATGAAGCCGGCCCACTGCGTCACGGAGACGTCGATCCCCTGGGTCAGGCAGATGGCGAAGGCAAAGGCGAAGATCTTCGAGGTGGACCCGGCCAGGTGGATCGTGGCGCACAGCGGCACGGTGAAGGAGGCCACCGCGTCAGACACGCCGTTCTTCCTGGTCTGGGCAAGCGTGACCGGAATGGTCGCCGCCGAGGACGAGGTCCCCAGAGCCGTGAGGTAGGCCGGCAGCATGGTGACCAGTGCCTTGACCGGGTTCTTGCGCCCGATCGCCCCAGCCACGCCGTACTGCACGCTGAGGATGACGACCTCCAGCACGAGCACCACAACCACCACGCGCAGCAAGGTGCGCATGATCGCCCAGGCCTCACCGGTGTAGGTGAGGTTCAAGAAGATGCCGAAGATGTGCAGCGGCAGCAGCGGGATGATGATCTTCTCGATGAGCGTGGTGATGATGGCACGGAACTCGATGAAGCCCTTGCGCAGCACACCGCGCGGCACCATGGACATCCCGATGCCGATCACGAAGCTGAGCAGCAGCGCCGTCATGACACCCACGGCCGCAGGCATCTCCACGGTGAAGTAGGTGGTCAGCGCGCTTCCCGGCTCCTCAACGTCGTCCAGGGAGTGCCCTCCCAGCAGGGAGGGGAAGACCGTGGCGCACATGAGGTAGGTGAGGAAGCCGGAGAAGAGGGTAGACCCGTAGGCGATCGCCGTGGTGATCCCGAGCCACTTGCCCGCCCCGCGCCCAAGGTCCGCGATAGCGGGAGTAACCAGGCCGATGATGATCAGCGGGATAGCGAAGTTGAGGAACTGGCTGAACAGGGCGGAGAAGGTCGCGAAGACGCGGCCGATCGCCTCGGGAACCAGAGGGTTACCGCCCACCTTGATCGAGCCCAGGACCAGGGCCAGGATGATGGCGACGATGACCCACACGAGGATCCCGCCCTTGGCAAGGAAACGTCGCAAGGCGGAGGGAGACGTGGATGCTACGGGAGTCTGCGTGCTCGACATGGAGCGCCTTCCGGTCACGGGGATGGGAACGGGCGGCAAACAAGCGCCCTGTGGGGCAGCATCGCATACCGGCTGCTCATCACGACGAGGAGTTTCGCGTGGTGAGCAGCAGTCTATGAGGTCGTGCGCCGCCTCACACGGTGAACAGCAACTGGCACTCAGGAGGCGCTCAGACGATGGCGGGAAGGGTGGCGTACCAGCTCAGCGCCAGGACCGCTAGTCCCAGCAGGATGCCGAAGGCGACGTCGAAGCCACGCGAGCGGGCGGCGATCCAGGTGCCATCGGGCCGCATGATGCGCACGATGGCGAGGACGATCACCTCCAGCCCCAGCCAGATGACGGCAATGCGGTTATAGCCGAGCATGGCGATGAGGGGCACGAGCAGGGTGGCCAGGGCCGTGGCGACCACGGCGAGCGTGGAGTAGGGCTCGTGGTGGCGCTCAGCCCAGCCGGGTCGCTTGTGGCGCAGGCAGGTCTTCTTGCCTGCCCGCTCACGCCCCTGGCCGTCACTCACGCAGGCCATGGTAACGATCCGGCCTGCGTGCGCGGCGACCGGCGGCGGCGCGCCGGGCAGTTTCCCGTGCCCGACGGCGCCGCCCCGGGCCCCGGATCAGTGGGCGAAGTGCCGGTTGCCGGTGAGGTACATAGTCACGCCCGCGGCCTTGGCCGCGGCGATGACCTCCTCGTCGCGGATAGACCCGCCAGGCTGGACCACGGCCTTGACGCCGGCGTCGATGAGCACCTGGAGGCCGTCAGCGAAGGGGAAGAAGGCGTCGGAGGCGGCCACGGCACCGCGGGCGCGCTCGGGTGCCTCGGCGTCCAGGATCTCGGAGGCGTCCGCCCCGCCGACGGCGCCCTTCTCCTGCTTGTCCGCGGCGGCGTCCCCGGTCTCACGCAGGCCCAGGGTGTTGGCGCGCTCGACGGCGAGCTTGCAGGAGTCCACGCGGTTGACCTGTCCCATGCCGACTCCCACAGTGGCCCCGCCCTTGGCGAGCAGGATGGCGTTGGAGCGCACGGAGCGGATGGTCTCCCAGGCGAAGCGCAGGTCTGCCAGGGTCTCCTCGTCCGCGGCCTCGCCGGCCACGAGCTCCCAGCTGGCGGGGTCGGCGTCCCCGGCCTGGTAGGTGTCCCGCTCCTGGATGACGGCGCCGCCGGAGACCTGCTTGATCTCGTAGCCCTCGCGCGTGGGAGGCTCGACGACGAGCAGGCGCAGGTTCTTCTTGGTGGACAGGATCTCGACGGCCTCGTCCTCGAAGGCGGGGGCGGCGACGACCTCGGTGAAGATGGGCTTGACCTGGCGTGCCATCTCGGCGGTGACGGTGGCGTTGGTGGCGATGACGCCGCCATAGGCGGAGACGGGGTCGCAGGCGTGGGCCAGGCGGTGGGCCTCGGCCACGTCCCCGGAGGCGGAGACAGCGATGCCGCAGGGGTTGGCGTGCTTGATGACGGCGACGGTGACGGCGTCACCGTGGTCGTAGGCGGCGCGCACGGCGGCGTCGGTGTCCGTGTAGTTGTTGTAGCTCATGGCCTTGCCGTGGAGCTGGCGGGCACCGGCCACTCCCCCGCGCTCGCCGACGGTGCGGTAGACGGCGGCGGCCTGGTGGGGGTTCTCGCCGTAGCGCAGGGTGTCCAGGCGCTCGTAGCCCACGCCCACGTAGCGGGCGGGTGCGGCCGGCGTGGTGGCGTCGCCGGGCTCCTCG
>NZ_DS999575.1:427167-431881 GCF_000159035.1 Actinomyces urogenitalis DSM 15434 | reverse complement strand
GTGAGCTGCTGCGGGGCGGGCGGGGTCTGAACGGTGAACGTGATGCGCGCGTCGTCGCCGGGCGTGGCGGCGTCCTTGCCCTTGGCCCACTGCGTGCCGTTCCAACGGAACGAGAACGTCTTGGTAGTGCCGGTGGCAGAGGTGGCGTTCGCCTTGAAGAAGCCAGCGACGGTGCCCACGGTGGTGAGCTTCGTGTTGTCAGCCACGGTGTCGGCGATCTTCACGCCGGGGACCGTGATCTTGAGCCAGGAGTTCTCGCCCTCGGTGACGCCGGACGCCTGCACGGCGGCCTTGAGCTTGGCGTAGGTGTCAAGCGAGGCAGCGTCCTTCAGGCCGAAGGTGATCGTGACCTTCTGGCCCTCGGCCTTCACGTCGGTGACCTCGAAGGTGTTCTTCAGGGTGTCCTCGCCCGTGACCGGATCCGTGGTGGTCACCTTGGCCTTGTCGAGGCCCTCGGGCAGGGACATGCCCTCGGGCAGGGTCATCGTGGCGGTAAAGCCGAAGCCCTTGATGTCCACGGCGATGGTGCTGCCGTCCGGGTTGCCGAACTGGTTCTCGATGCCCCCCATCTGGCCCTTGATGCCGGTGATGTTCACCGCGCCGGTGAGGTCGATGCTCGTGCCGGCGAAGGCCGGGTATGCCTCCTCGTGCTCGGTGTTGGCGCCGGAGAGGATGTCCGACGGAAGGTCGAGATCCAACGGGCTCGGCGTGGCGAGGGTGAGCTGGATAGTGCTGAGATCGGCGGCCAGCTTGTCCTTACCGTCCTCGATCTGCGCGCCCGTCCAGATGAAGGAGAAGTCCTTCTCGGTGCCGGCGGCCGAGGTGGCCACAGCGTCGAAGGTACCGGTGACCGTGCCGACCGTGGTCAGCGTGGCGCCGTCCGCGACGTCCTCGTTCACGGTGATGCCCGGGACGGTGAGCTTCATGGTGTCGGCGAGCAGGTTCACGGCATCGTGCAGCTGCTTGTAGTTGGTGATGCCGTCCTTGAGCGCGAAGGTCACGGTGACGCTCTTGCCGTCGGTGGCGGGCGTCACCTCGCTCACGCTGAAGGTGTCCGCGAACCCGGTGGGGACCACCGTGGCTGCGGAAAGGTTCGCGGGGAGCGTCAGCCCCTCGGGCACCGTGAAGGTGGCCGTGAACGCAGAGGAGAGATCGCTGAGCCTGATCGAGGAGAGGTCCGACGGGTTGCCGAACTGGGCCTCGATCGCGGCCATCTGCGTCTTCACCGTCTTGGCGTCGATCGTGCCGGTGAGGTTGATCTTGTCACCCTGCTGAACACCAGCAGCCTCACCATTCGTCGTGTTGGTACCGACCTGCTTCTGCTGCTCCTCGGTGGCGTTCGCCGGCTGCACGTACACGAGCATGTCGGCGGGCAGCGAGGCCTCAAACGGCTTCTTCACGAGGATGGTCTGCTGGATGGTGGTGTCGTCCTTGGCACGGAAGTCCCTGCCGGCAGCGATCTGCGTACCGTTCCAGCTGATGTTGAAGCGGACCGCGTCGTCGGCGGTGGTGTTCGCAACCGAGGTGAACGTGCCCGTGACAACACCGGTGACGGTGAGCTCGTCGCCGTTCTTCACGGCGTTACCGTCCAGGCTGAACCCAGGGATCTCGAGCGTGATCTGATCAGTGATGGGGCTCGTGCCCGCCATGCGGAACGCGGTCTGCGTGCCCGTGGCTCCCACGGCGGCCTTGAGTTCCTCATAGCTCGTGTAGGCCTTCTTGAGCCCGAAGTTCACCGTGACCTCCTGGCCATCCACGGATGCGGACTTAACCTCGAAGAGGTCGCCGAGGCCGGTGGCCGTGACCTGGTCTGCCGCGAGGCCCTTCGGCGCGACGACGCCGTCGGGCAGCGTCAGTGTGGCGGTGAAGGTGGACGCAGTGCCCGTGAGATTGATGTCGGCGGGCTTGGCCTTCGGGAAGCGACCCTCGATGGCCGTCATCTGCTGCTTGATGGTGGAGACATCCACCGCGCCGGTCAGGCTGAAGGAGTCCTTGCCGTCAGCGAGTACCTTGAGGGCAGATTTGCTGTCCTTCTGACCAGGCTTGGACTCTCCCCACAGGTCGGCGGGGAGCTTGGTCTCGAGGTCCATCGCAGGGGTGCTCGTGTCGGGCGTCCAGGCGAGGTAGTAGGTGGTATCGGCCGTGAAGGCTGGGTCGGCGCCGGGCGTCGTCCAAATGAAGACCTTCGTGTCATCAAACCGAAGCTTAGAGCCTTCCCCATCAGACGCCGTGCTCCACTGCGTGGAGCTCCCCAGCTTCGAGCCAGCCTTCGTCGCCGCGGCGGCCGTCGGCGTGATCTGGCCGCGCGCGAAGCTGCCGAGCACTTCGGAAAGCTTCTGGTTGTAGGTCGCGCCCTTCGTGATCACCGCGACCTCGCCGCCGAGCACGGGATCGGTCTCAATGGTGAAGATATCGGGGTTCTTCTTGAACACGCTGTCGGCACCGAAGGTGCCGCCGTTGGCGGAGAAGGCCACGCGGTAGGTGTCGGTGTCGAACTGGGCGTACACGTCGATCTGGGTGATGTCGCCCGTGAAAGCAAGCGTGGAGCCCGCGGCGATCTCATCGCTTGAGGCACCGGAGGCCGCCGTCCACTTCGTGAAGGTCTTGCCGGCGATCGCAAACTCCGAGTTGGCCTTGACCACCTCGTCATAGGAGAGCGCAGTGGCCGAGTCCTCGGACGCAGCGATGTTCTGGATGTAGTCCACACCGTTGCCGTTGTGGTAGATGACCGTCTTCGACTCCCACTTGGCATAGACGTCGGTGTCGGCGTCGAACTGGGTGGTAGCGAAATCGAAGGCGTACTCCGCACCGGCGGCGTCCTTGTAGAACCAGCCGAGGAACTTCACGCCGGCCGAGTCCGTGGGCGTGCCAACATCGACCGTACCCGCCACGAAGCCGAGCCGGTAGCCGCGCACGGTGCTCTGGGTCTTGTCCTTCGTCGTGCCGTCGGCGAACTTCGCGTTGCCGTTGTTCAGCTTGAACGTAACCTTGGCCGCCGGGGCGAACACGTACTTGTTGCCATCAGGCGAGCCGTTGGCCACCTGGTACTCGTAGCGCACGCCGTTCTTGTTGATGGGGTTGAACGAGCCCAGCGAGGCGTCGGCGAGCGTGAAGTAGGAGAGCATCTCGTCGCCGTTGGCCGCGCCGTTGGTGGGCGTGGTGATGGCGGCGTTGAAGCTCGGGTCGTAGGTGACGTAGAACGAGCCGCCCGTGACCACATACGAGCCGCCAGTGCTGCGGTCGGCGCCGCCGTTGTCGTAGGTCTTGTTCTTGTGGTCGGTGATCACCTGGCTGTTGCCGCTGAAGGTGATGCTTGAGGTGCCGCGTGTGCCGTAGGACGGGTAGGTGTCGATGTTCGAGGTCTCGAGCGTGGAGTCGACAAAGTTGACATGGGCGCTATTGGAGTTGATGTTGAGGCCGCCGCCGTCACGCCCAAGCATGTCCTTGCCGATGCTGTTCTTGATGACGATCTTCGACCCGCCCGTCACGTTGAACGACTTCGAGCCGCTCGCGACTGAGATGCGGCCGCCGTCTGCCGTGAGCGTGGAGCCGTTCGCGATGGTCGGATCGTTCGCGAAGGTGATGGCCTGGCGGTAGGCGGACGCGGCCGTCGCCTTGTTGATGTAGAGGTCGGAGTGGTCGAGCGAGAAGGTCCGACCGTTGTTAATGTAGAACCAGGTCTGCGTCGTGGTCAGCGAGGCGTTCTTCATCGGGGCGAGGGCGTAGTGCTCCGGCCCGTTCGTCGTCGCTGTCGCCGTGATCGTCGCGTTCGTGATCGAGCCGTTCTGCAGGTCGGCACCGCTCGTGCCTGTGGCGTTGATAGCCACGCTTGAGCGGTCCGCGGACCCCTCGATCACACCGCCGTTGAGGTTGAGGGCACGGTTGCCGCCGCTGATGGTATACGTGCCGTCGATGAGCTTCGCACCGGCGTTCATCTGAATCGCAACGTTGAACCCGGTCATCGTGAGCGTGTTCGCACCCGCCGTGAGGGTGGCGCCGTTCGCGAGCGTGATGCCGCTGGCGTTCGTCGCAGCCGCGATCGTGGTGTTCCCGGCGATCTTGAGCGTGACGCCCGACGGGATCGTGACGTTGGTCCAGCCCGTGAAGTCACCGGAGAGGTTGATCGTGGCGATGCCCGGGTTCGCCGTCTGGACCTCGAGCGCCTTCTTCATCGTCGCAAGGGCCTGGTCGGCAGACGAGCCATCATTGTCGTCGCTGCCCGTGGAGCTCACCCAGATCTCGGTGATCGCAGCGGGATCAGCGACGGCGTCAGCGCCCGCATCCTTCTCAGCGACGGCGGCTGGCGGCGCTGCCTGGGCAGGCGAGCTGTCAGCGTCAGTCTCGGCCGGTGCAGCCGGCTCGACCGCGGGGTCTCCGGCGTCAGCCTCCCCTTGAGAGGCGTCAGCTGTAGACGTAGCAGGGACCGGGTCAGTGTCTGCGAACGCTGCGGCGCCGGGGAACGCCATGCCTAGGGACACCAGTGTGGCAGCTAGTGCAGAGATGATCCGCTTTGGACGGGTTGAACGTTGCATCACGAGTCTCCTCTGGGAGGTCTTCAACTCCTGATGGTACCAAGCAAGGTCATGGAGAATACATGCCGTTTATTCAAGAACATGTGCTCCAGGAGCATGACTCTGCCAACACTCCAGAGTCTGGGCGAGAGCCATCCAGATGGCCCTGCCACGACGGCTCAAGCGCCATCCGACGGTCAAGA
>NZ_DS999575.1:416218-425378 GCF_000159035.1 Actinomyces urogenitalis DSM 15434 | reverse complement strand
CCGAGCGCCGTCGGCGCCGGGATACGCGTGGTGTAGCGGATCGAGGCGTCGCCGTCAGGCGCCGCCGCGTCTTTACCATCCGCCCACTGGCTGCCGTTCCAGCGGAACGAGAAGGTACGCTGGGTTCCCGAGGCGCCCGTGGCCACGGCCTTGAAGAAGCCGGACACGGCGCCGGTCACCGTGAGGTCCGTGTTCAGGGGCGCATCCTGGGTGACCTTCACACCCGACACAGTGATCTTGAGCCAGGAGCTCTCGCCCTCAGCGACACCTGCCGCAGCCACGGCCTGCTTGAGCTGGAAGTAGTTCGTGATCCGCTCAGACCCACTCGTCAGCCGGTCCGCAAGCTCGAAGGTGACCGTGAAGGTCTTCCCATCAACCTTGGTGGAGGAGACCTTGAAGGTGCGTGCGAGGCCGTCCGCCGTGACCTTTGAGAGGTCCGTGGGCAGCTCCATGCCCTCAGGCACCGTCATCGTCGCCGTGAAACCGAAGCCCTTGAGGTCCACGGCAATCGTCTTCGGGTCGGGCTTGTTGAACTGGCCCTCGATGGCCTCCATCTGCTCCTTGATGCCGGTGATGTCCACCGCGCCCGTCAGGTCCACGGTGTCGCCGCGCAGCGTCTGGTGCACGGAGGCGTGCTCGGTCTCGCCATCACCAAGGATGTCGGACGGCAGATCGAGGTCAAGCGGGGTCGGCGTAGCGACGGTGAGCTGGATCACGTCGCCCGTGGCGCGCGCGTCGCGGCCCTCATCAGTCTGCGTGCCGGTCCACTTGAACGAGAAGTCGCGGACCTTGCCCGACTCGCCGGTGGCCACGGCGCTGAAGGTACCGGAGACCCCGCCGGTGACGGTGAGCTCGGTGCCGTCGGCCACGCCCTCGTCGATCGCGATACCTGGGACGGTGAGCTTCATCGTGTCATCAAGCGCATACACGGCCGCCTTGAGGTCGGCGTAGGTCTTGATGCCCGAAGCGTTCTTCAGGTTGAAGGTGACGGTGACGGTCTTGCCCTCAACCTTGAGATCGCTCACCTCGAAGGTGTCAGCGAACCCGGTGTCAACCACCGTGTCCTTGGTGAGGACCGCGGGGAGCGTCATGCCCTCAGGCACCGTGAAGGTGGCCGTGAAGGTGGAGGCGGGGTCGGCGATCGAAATGGCCTTCTGGCCGTTCTCGTCGTTTACCACGCCGTACGTGGCCTCGATGCCGACCATCTGGTCCTTGATGCCCTTAGTATCAATCGTGCCGGTCAGGTTGATCTTGTCACCCTGGTAGACGCCAAGAGGAGCCTTGCTCGTGGTGTCAGTCCCCGCACTTGGGGCAGCCTCGCCGGCGCGCTGCGCCGAAGCAAGCATGTCCGCCGGGAGCCCCAGCTCAAGAGCCTTCTTCACGAGGATCGTCTGCTGAATGGTGGTGTCGTCAGTGGCACGAACGTCCTTACCGCCCTCGACCTGGGTACCATTCCAGGACAAGTCGAACTTGACGGCAGCGTCCCCACCCTGGGCGAGGGCCTGCATGGAGCCCGCCACGGTTCCCGTGGCCGTGAGCTCGCCAGCGCCGACGCCCTCAGCGAGCGTGAAGCCCGGAATCGTCAGGGTGATCTGGTCTGTGAACGGGCTCGTGGGAGCAGCCCGGAAAGCCGCCCCAGTTGGTGCTACTCCGTTGCCCGCACCATTCACGGCCTCCTTGAGGCCGAGGTAGGTATCGAAGGACTGGGTGAGACCAAGCTTCACCGTGACGGTCCGCCCGCTCACGGTGACATCGTCGACCTTGAAGAGGCTGCCCAGACCCTCAGCCTGGACCTTCGAGGCATCGAGGTCAGAGGGAACGGTGACCCCCTCAGGCAGCGTGAGTGCGGCCGTGAAGGTGGACGCAGTGCCCGAGAGCCTGATGTCCTCCGGCTTCACGCCCGGGAACTGCCCTTCGATGGCGGTCATCTGCTGCTTGATGGCCGAGACGTCCACCGCACCAGTCAGGCTGAAGGACTCGCCCGCATCCGCGTCCACGATCAACGCCGACTTGCTGTCAGCCTGACCCGAGGCAGAATCACCCCACATGTCAGCATTGATGGTGCCCTGGTAGGGGAAGGGGGTGACGTTCAGCTGCCACTGGGCATAGAGGTCCACACTCGCCACATCCTCGGCGAGCGTGCGATCATCGCCCGGGTTCACAGTCTCACCCGTACCATCAGCCTTCGTATTCCAGGACACGAAAGTACGACCCTGGGCGTTGAATGCAGGCTCCTTGGCGGCAGCGTCCGCAACGGAGATCGCCGTGTAGGCGCGGTCGGGCGCGCTGTAAGTCGCCGAGTAGGCGGTATCCGTAGCGAGGTTCGTGTGATAGACCACGCTGTACTTCACGGCCGGGTTCTCCCACTTCGCGTACACCGTCATGTCGCCAGTCACGGCCGTGGCAGCCGCGTCGAATGCCTGTTCCTTGCCGGAGGCATCCTTGTAGAACCAACCCAGGAACTCATACCCCTCAGCCGACGGCTCAGCCGGCACCTCAGTCGAACCCGCCACCACCGAGCTCGCCACCGCCACCGCATGACCACGAATAGCCTTCACGGTCTTATCAGCCGTGGACTTGTCAGCGAACTTCGCTGCAGAGATCTTCGCGTCGTCGGCGAGAGCAGGGTCGTTCAGCGCGAACGTCATCGTGGCGGCCGGGACCCACACGTGCTTCTGGCCGTCGCTCGTGGCGTTAGCGACGCGGTACTCATAGGCCTGGCCGTTCTTGTTCAAGGGGTTCAACACACTCACCGACGAATCGGCGAGTGTGAAGAGGGAGAGCTTCTCGTTGCCATTGGCCTCACCGTTGGTGGCCTGGGTATTGGCAAGGTTCGATTTGCCATCAAAGGCCGTGAGATACGACCCGCCGGTCACCACGAAGGCCTGGCCGGTCGGACCGAGTGCGATTCCGTCATAGGTGGTCGCACCCGTGCCCTTCGCCGGGGTCAGGAGCACAGTGTCACCCGTGAGCGTGACGGAGGAACGATCGTTGACCGCCTCGCTTGACCCGCCGACGACGATCTTCGTCTGGCTGACGTTCTCGTCCACCTTGATCGTCGAGCTGTCGAAGGTGACGTTGGCGCCCCAGTTGATGTTCATGGCGCCCATGCCGGAGTTCTTGACCTCGATGGTTGAGTTCCGATAGGTCTGGCGCCCCTGCATCGTGAAGACTGCGCCGTCCACGATGATGTGGGAACCCTCGATCAGCGAGGGGGTGCCACCGATAAAGCCCAGCGCTTCCTTGTCGAGGACGAAGCCGAAGAAGTTCTTCTTCGTGAAGGTGCCCTTCACCATGAATGTAGAGTCCTTCATCTGCACGGTGGAGCTGGCGCCCTGGACATTGAAACGGATTCCCTCTGTGGACATTGAGACATCGTCTAGGTAAAGTGACGCGCCGCGCCCGCCCCAGGGGCCATAGTCTGGATCATCCTTCTTTGCCATCACAGGGATTCCGGACACCTTGAGCGTGGCGTGAGCAAACCGCGCGGTGCCTGAGTAGAAGAACGCGCGGCCCGTCTGGGCACCGGTCGTGGAGTCGATCGAGATGTTCAGGGCCTCACGGCTGGTACCGGTGATGGCGCCCTGGGCGTTCAGACCCACCTTGTTACCGTTGAGCACGTAGGTGCCGTCGGTGAGGGTCGCGCCGTTCTGCACGAGGATCGCGGTGTCGAAACCGCTCATGGAGAGCGTCACGCCGTTCTCACCCCTGAGGGTGGAGCCCTTGGCGAGGGTGAGACCATTGGCACCGGCGCCTGCCATCGTCGTGTCCGCGGAGACGACCAGGGTCACCCCGGCGGGGATCGTGGCGGCCGGGAGCGCGTCGAAGGCGCCCGCCACGTGAATCGTCTTGATCGCGCCGTTCGAGTTCTTCTGAAGCTCGAGAGCTTTCGCGAGGGACTTAAGCGCCGTGGCGTCCGCGGCGCCGGCGTTGGCGTCATCGCCCGTGGAGCCATTGACCCATAGCTCGGTGAGGACGGCAGGCTCAGCGGCAGCATCGTCCATCGCAGCGTCCTTCTCGACGCTGACGTCAGGAGCAACCGGAGCCGCTGCAGCTTCCTCAGTGGCAGGATCTGCAGCCGGGTCTGTGGCGGCGTCGGCAGCCTCCTGTGGCGCGGGAGCCTCAGAGGCGGGTTCCTCTGCCACCTCAGTCACCGCGGCGACAGGCGCGGGGTCATCTTCAGCAAAGGCTCCAGTCACCGGCGACACCAAGGTGAGGGACACCAAGGCCGCCGTGAGAACCGACAAGGTCCTCTTGAAGCGGGGTAAACGATGCATCACAAGTCTCCTCTTTCGGGGGAATAGCTGCGACGGCTGGGACAAGGGGATACACACTCACTTTACCAAGACAGTTCACAGAGAACACACCTATGTTCGACTTCACCGAGCGGCCGATGCGATCGGACCAACTCCCTGTCTTGCACCGCCCACTACCCTTGACTTGAGTCCCAGCGCGGCCGGTTGCGGCTAGCCGCATGACAAGGAGGTCCTCATGCTCACTCGCTGCCCCGCACGCTCCCGTCGACGCCGCCCCGCTCGTGGTTCCCTTCTCCAGGCCGCCGGCGTCAGCATGCTCGCCGGCCTGGTCTCCGGCATGGTCAAGATCGGCTGGGAGGCTGCTCTGCCCCCACGCACCCCGGAGCGTGACGACCCCAACCCGCCGATGCACCTGCTCGAGCAGCTGGGCATCCCCGCCGAGGTCCGCGAGGCCACTGTCACCTTCAACGAGAACCAGGTCCCCGTGACGGGCCTGGCCGTCCACCACGCCTTCTCCGTGGCCATGGCCGTCCCCTACTGCGTCGCCGCCCGACGCTGCCCCGCCATCACCGCCGGCGGCGGGGCGGTCTACGGCCTTGGCGTGTGGGCCGGCTTCCACCTGGGTCTTCTGCCGGCGCTGGGCACCGTCCCTGCGGCCACCGAGCAGCCCTGGCAGGAGCACATGTCCGAGGCCGCCGGGCACGTGGTGTGGGCCTGGTCGATCGAGGCCGTCCGCAGGGCTCTGGCTCCCACCACACGCTAAGGCCCACCACATGGTCGCCTCGCCGGAGCCACAGCGCGCGCCACGCAGGCGCGTGCGCCCCCTCCTGCTGGTCTGTCTCATCCTCCTCGCGCTCGTCTTCATCGCAGCTGCCGTCTTGAGCGCCTTCTGGCTGCGCTACGAGGAGCCCGGCATCCCCGGCCAGGTCATCCCTGCCCTCAGCGCCACGCAAGACGACAGCGGAAAGGCAGGCTCCGGCGTCGGCAGCTCCGGCGCGGAGGCCGGAGCCGTTGCAGAAACCGCGCAAGGTGAGCTGGCGCTGGACGAGGCCAGCGTGGTCCCGGCCGTGAGGCGATGGTTCGGTCAGTGGGTGGAACAGCACCGCTCACTCACCGTCTCCCCGTCCTTCCAGCTCTCTGGCGGCTCGGCCACTCAAATCCAGTGGCTCGGTCTGGCAGACGAGCGCAGCCAGGAGACCATCGGCAACCGCGCCTGGGTCCAGGTGGACGTGGGGCTCCACCCACGCCTGCCCGCGATCGAGCACTTCACCAGCTCAGCCTTCACCGGCCAGTCCACGGTGCTCTACCGCCAGGGCTCCCGGATCGTCGGGCAGCTGGTGCTCGAGCTGTCCCCCACGGCCGGTGGCTACCGCGTCATCAGCGTGATCACACCTGTCCAGTACCAGATCAGCACCGATCCGAGTCTGCGGGAGGAGCCACCGGTCGAGATCCTGCCGGACACCTCTGTGCCCGCGACCTACCGGATCCGCGAGGGCGAGCTCGACGTCACCTATGACTCCGGGGCCACCTGGATCACCGTCCCAGGCGGCTACGAGGGCGTTACCGCCGCGGCCAGCTCCCTGCCCCGCACCAGCCTGGACCGAGGAGGCTACGTGGTCTCGTCTGAGTTCACAGGCTTCCTCTTCTACGGCCCGGACAGCGGCCAGGGCCAGGGCCAGGAGGTGAGTCTGCTCTACTCCCTGGACGCAGGCACCAGCTGGCAGCGCAGCGTGATCGGCCAGGGCGACCCGCAGACGTCCTTCGTCTCCTATGCCGAGGGCACCGTGGGCGTGGGCTTTGCCGTGGACCGGGCGCTGGGGTCCTCCTACTACGGTGCGTGGCGGGCCCAGGTGGACGCCCAGGAGCCCGACGCCGGCCTCACCTGGCAGAAGGTGCCCGTGCCAAGCGCCGTCACCAATGACATGACGCTCGCAACCTGGGTGAGCCCGAGCCTGGGGATCTTCGGGAACGATCGTGGTTCCCTGGCGATCACGCAGGACGCTGGCGCCAGCTTCACGCAGGCCGCGATCCCGCAGGCCAGTGAGCTGGTGTCCGTGCTGGGCTTCGACCCCTTTGACACACCCGTCGCAGCGCAGGCGGTGGACGGCGTCATCGAGGTGGTGATCGGCCAGGGCGAGGACGCCGACTACGCCGAGGACGGCGAGATCCAAGAAGCAGTCTTCGCCTACGACCCCGCCACCAGCGGCTTCCGCTTCCTACGCCAGCAGGCTGCTCCGCAGCAGGTTGAGGTGGGCTGACGGCTCCTTCCCTTTGAGCAGGGAAGGTGCTCAGCGGTACATGGAGGCCGGGCCACCGATGGCGGCTTCTCTCCGCATGACCCGGACGCGTCTGCGCCGAGGCAGCGTGGTCAGGAAGGCCTAGAGGCATGGGACTCATCTACGAGGAGCGGCGCACCCAAGGGGGCAGTATCATTAGCCGTGTCACCAGCACAGCCTTTGCCTACTGAGAGATGCGGCGATGACGCAGATGAGACGCCTCGCGGACCTTGACCTGAGGGCCTTCTTCATCGTGCTGTCAGGCCTGTTCATCTGGTCCTTCATCCTCATGCTCACCCATGAGTCAGCGATGGCTGAGGAGGTGGGAGGAACAGCGATGCTGATGCTTCTCCCAGCCCTCTACCTGTCGCACAGGCTCCACCGTTCGGAGCCTGAGAGCTAGAGGGAACCTTTCCCCACCCGCGCCAGGCGGCCGACCTGCTCCACCAGCTGCGGGGTCTCGGCAGCCTTGACCCGGTCAGTGAGGGTCTCCTCAGTGTCCCCCTCTAGCACCGGCACCTCCACCTGGGCGATGAGCGCGCCGGTGTCCACGCCCGCGTCCACCCAGAACAACGAGGCGCCTGTACGGGTGGCGCCGGCTGCCAGGGCGTCCCGCACGGCGTGCGCGCCCGGGAAGTCCGGTAGCAGCGAGGGGTGGGTGTTGAGGATGCGCCCCTCAAAGCGCGCCAGGAAAGGCTCGCCCAGCAGGCGCATGAATCCGGCGCAGACCACGAGCTCGGGCTCCAGCGCGCCCACGGCCTCAGCCAGGGCGCGGTCCCAGTCAGCACGATCGGCAAAGTCCCGCGGCGTCACCACTACGGCCGGCACGCCGGCAGCGCGGGCGTGGCCCAGGCCGGCGCACTCCTTGTCCGCCACCACGCCCACCACGGCGGCGCCGTAGGCCGGGTCCTGGCAGGCGCGCAGCAGGGCCAGCAGGTTCGAGCCCGTGCCAGAGACGAGGACGACGAGCCGGGCAGGCCCGGCCGTGGAGGACGTGATCACGTTGCTGGGAACAGCGTTGTCAGTCGGCATCATTGCCTTCCTTTCTCACCTGGGTCAGCTCCGTCGTCGCCACATCCGCCTGGTCCTCGATCACTTCGACGCGAGGAGCCTCGCCGCCGGCGGATCCGGCAGCCTGCGGATCGGCGGCCTCCTGGTCCCCGGCCTGCGCGGCCTCACGCTCGGCGCGCACGCGCTCTCTGCGCTCCTGGGCCGCACGCGCACCGGCCTCGACCTTCTCACGCGTGCTCGCCGCGGCCGATCCGGCCGCCGACACCGTCTGACGCACACCGTGCTCCGTGGCCACTCGAGTGCGCGGGTGGACCAGCACGGCAGCCGCCACCAGGCCCACGCCAAGCTCCACCAGCAGCAGGACCACCGTCATGAGGGTGTTCGGGCCAACCTCGGTGAGCCTGCCCGGACCGATCGAGCCTGAGGCAGCCAGGCAGCAGGCGCCAACCCCGAGCGCCACCATCAGCGCCGCAGCCACCGCCGCGATCACCACCTGGGCCAGCGGCAGCGCCCGCAGGCGGCGCCGACGCACCCACACGATGACCAGCGCCACCGCCGTCAGCGCCATCGGCAGGTAGAGGCCAGCGCTGGAGCCCTCGCCTCCCACCGGAGCGGTGGGCAGCAGGCCCAGCAGCGGCAGAGTCGGTACGGCGCCGGCCACCACGTGGTCGGGCGTGAAGGTCGAGCCCGCGCCCACAATGAAGCCCGGCCCCGCCAGCCAGGACAGGGCCCACACGAGCGTGGTCGGCACCCAGCCCAGCTGCAGGAGCACCAGGCCGAGCGAGGCGATCACCCCTCCCCCAGCCAGGGCGTCATGGAGACGGGAGACGCGCGCGGCGCCGTCGACCACCGCCGCCAGGAGCACCAGGACGCTCGCAGCCACCAGGGCCACGGCCGCATCCCGCGTGAGCACCAGGGCCGGACTCACCCAGGCCGGGCGCTCATGCCACCAGCCCGTCAGGCGCTGGGACCCCAAACCCCGGCGCTGGAGGTCTACCACCACCACCACCGCGGTCAGCAAGGCCGTGCCCACGATCGCCGGCCAGGTACGCGAGCCGCCCGGCGAGGTGAGCAGGAGCAGGAAGGCAGCCAGCGCCGTCGTCGTACCCACCACCAGGCCGCCGGAAGCCGCAGTACGCAGGTGCGCGCGGCGCACGGCCGAACGGGCCAGGAGGAGCTGCAGGAGCGTCAGGCCCAGCAACGGCAGCTCAATCGCGCCAGCCGGCTCGCTCGGCGAGCCGTATCCGCCGCCCAGCCCCAGCGACCACAGGGCGCTGCCCGTGCGCAGAGCCGCACCCACGGACAGGGCCGCGGCGGCATCCATCGACGAGGTCGCCATGTAGACCGCCAGGGTGAGCACGATGACCACGAGCCAGCCGCCAAGCACCGCCTCCGCCCCTGCGCGCACGGCAAAAGGCCAGTCAGGCGGCAGGTGGAGGGCAGGCAGGCGCAGGGAGCGCGTGCGGGCACCGGCACGTGCGAGCAGCGAGTTGTCCTTCAGTGCGCTCTTCAGTGCTCTGCCTTCCCTTGCTGCGGGCGACGCCGTCAACCCCTCTGACCTGGGCCGCCGTCAGACTACCGCGAGGACCAGGCACACCGGGCGCAGGCAGGCCCGGC
>NZ_DS999575.1:412201-415883 GCF_000159035.1 Actinomyces urogenitalis DSM 15434 | reverse complement strand
CCGGGCCTGCCTGCCGCGTGCGCGGGGCCGCTACAGCGCGCGGTAGAGCTCGCGGGCGATGTCCGCGGTCTCGGTGGGGGTGCGTCCCACGCGCACGCCCACGGCCTCCAGGGCCTCCTTCTTGGCCGCCGCCGTGCCCGAGGAGCCGGAGACGATCGCGCCGGCGTGGCCCATCGTCTTGCCCTCAGGCGCGGTGAAGCCGGCCACGTAGGCCACCACCGGCTTGGTCATGTTGTCCTTGATGTAGGCAGCCGCCCGCTCCTCCGCGTCACCACCGATCTCACCGATCATGACCACGAGCTTGGTGTCCGGGTCCGCCTCGAAGCCGGCCAGGGCGTCGATATGCGTGGTGCCCACCACCGGGTCGCCACCGATGCCGATGCAGGTGGTGAAGCCCAGGTCCCGCAGCTCGTGCATGAGCTGGTAGGTCAGCGTCCCGGACTTGGAGACCAGGCCGATCGGGCCGGGGCCGGTGATGTCCGGCGGGGTGATGCCCACGTTCGAGCGCGCCGGGGAGATGATGCCCGGGCAGTTCGGACCGATGATCTGCACACCCTTGGAAGCGGCGTAGGAACGGAAGTAGGTCGCGTCCGCCACCGGGATGCCCTCGGTGATGACCACCACGAGCCTCATGCCGGCGTCCACCGCCTCGATCACCGCGCCCTTGGCGAAGGCCGGGGGCACGAACACCACGGAGACCGTGGCGCCCGTGGCCTCGCGGGCCTCAGCCACCGTGCCGTAGACCGGAACCTCCACCTCGCCGGCCTCCCCGGTGCCGGCACCGGGGCCGATGGGCTCGACGTCAAAGACCACCGTGGTGCCCGCCTTGCGGGGGTTGACGCCCGCGACCACCTGGGTGCCCGCGCACAGCATGCGACGGGTGTGCTTGCGTCCCTCCGAGCCGGTCATGCCCTGGACGATGACGCGGTCAGACTCGTCAAGAAAGATGCTCATGGTCCTCAGGCTCCCTGCTCGCTGCTTGCTGCGTTCTGACCGATCTTCTCGGCCAGGGCGGTGACGACGTCAGCCGCGCCGTCCATCGTGTCCACCACCGTGACGCCGTCGATCGCGGCCTCGGCCAGGATCTGGCGCCCCAGAGCGGCGTTGTTGCCGTCCAGGCGCACCACGATCGGCTTGTCGAAGTCCTCCAGGGTGCTCACCGCCGTCACGATGCCGTTGGCCACCGTGTCACACGAGGTGATCCCGCCGAAGACGTTGACGAGGATCGCGCGCACCTGCGGGTCGCTCGCCACCACCTCCAGGCCCGTGGCCATGACCTCCGCCGAGGACCCGCCTCCCAGGTCCAGGAAGTTGGCCGGGCGCATGCCGCCGTGGCGCTCGCCAGCGCCCGCCACCACGTCCAGGGTGGACATGACCAGGCCCGCGCCGTTGCCGAGCACCCCCACCTCACCGGTCAGGCGCACGTAGTTCAGCCCAGCCTCCTTGGCACGCGTCTCCAGCGGGTCCGCCGCCGAGGTGTCCTTGAGGGCGGCGTGCTCGGGGTGACGGAAGGAGGCGTTGTCATCCAGGCTCACCTTGCCGTCCAGCGCCAGCACCGTGCCGCTCGGGGTCAGGACCAGGGGGTTGACCTCCACCAGTGTGGCGTCCTCAGCGGTGAAGACCTCCCACAGCCGGCCGATGACCTGCGCCACGGCGTCGGCCACGGCACCGGGCTCAAAGCCGGCCTCAGCCGTAATGCGCGCGGCGACCTCAGGGGTAATGCCCTCGATCGGGTCCACGGCCACGCGGGCCAGCGCCTCGGGGCGCTCCTTGGCCAGGGTCTCGATCTCCATGCCGCCCTCGCGCGAGCACATGGCCAGGTAACGGCGCTCGGCGCGGTCCAGGAGGATGGAGAAGTAGAACTCGGAGTCGATGTCCGCACCCTCGGAGATGAGCACCGTGCGCACGGTGTGGCCCTTGATCTCCATGCCGAGGATCGCCTCAGCGTGCTGGCGGGCCTCAGCCGCCGAGCGGGCGAGCTTGACGCCACCGGCCTTGCCTCGTCCGCCGGTCTTGACCTGGGCCTTGACCACAAGGAGGTCGGTGCCGCAGTTCAGGAGCTCAGTGGCCACCTGCTCGGCCTGCTCCGGGGTGGTGGCGATCTGCCCGCCGAGCACGGGAACCCCGTGCTTCGCGAACAGCTCCCTCGCCTGGTACTCGTAGAGGTCCATAGACGTCATGTCCTTCCGGGTCCGGTTCCCGTCTGGCCGCGGCGACCTGCCTGCGCCGCACCGGGATGATCCGCGCACGAGCCTAGCGCGCGACCCCCATCACACGGGCGTAAACGCGACCAGGAGTTAGGACCAAGGTCCGCAACGTGCCGACGCAAGCACCGCCGTCGTCACGCCTGCCGGCCAAGGGAAGGTGACGCCCGGCACCCGAGCGACCACAATGGGGCCTGACGACCCTGCGGGAAGGACACCCATGGACCAGCACGCCACGCGCCCCGAGCCCACGACCAGCCAGGAGGCGATCCTCACGCCCGACGGCGAGCGGGTGCGGGTCGGCATCCTCACCTCCGGCGGGGACGCCCAGGGAATGAACGCGGCCGTGCGCGCCGTCGTCCGCGCCACCCTGCGCATGGGTGCCCAGCCCTACGCCGTCATGGAAGGCTGGGCCGGGGCCGTGGCCGGCGGGGACGGCATCCGCCCCCTGGAGTGGGACTCCGTGGGCTCTATCCTCCACAAGGGCGGCACGATCATCGGCACCGCCCGCTCGGCCGAGTTCCGCGAGCGCTCCGGCCAGCTCGACGCCGCCGCCCACCTGCTCGAGCACGGCATCGACCGGCTCGTGGTCATCGGCGGGGACGGCTCACTGACCGGCACCAACGAGTTCCGCCACAACTGGCCCGGCCTCGTGGACGAGCTCGTGGCCAGCGGCCGGGTGAGCCCCGAGGTCGGCGCCGCCCACCCCGCGCTCATCGTCACCGGGATCGTCGGCTCGATCGACAACGACCTCGTGGGCGCCGACATGACGATCGGCACCGACTCCGCCCTCCACCGCATCCTGGAGGCCATTGACGACATCTCTTCGACCGCCGCCTCCCACCAGCGCACCTTCGTGGTCGAGGTCATGGGCCGCCACTGCGGCTACCTCGCCCTCATGGCGGCGGTGGCCGGTGGCTGTGACTACGTGCTCGTGCCCGAGCTTCCGCCGGGTGAGGGCTGGGAGGAGGACATGTGCCTCAAGCTCCACAAGGGACGCCAGGCCGGGCGCCGCGAGTCCATGGTCATCGTGGCTGAGGGCGCCACCGACCGCGAGGGCAACCGCATCACCGCCGAGGACGTGCGCGTCATCCTCAAGGACCGCCTGGGCGAGGACGCGCGCGTGACGATCCTCGGCCACGTCCAGCGCGGTGGACAACCCAGCGCCTACGACCGCTGGATGTCCACGCTGCTGGGATGTGCGGCCGCCCGCGAGGTGCTCACCGCCACCACCGACTCCGAGCCGGTCATCATCGCCGAACGCCACAACCGCATCCACCGCCTGCCCATGATGGAGCAGATCGCCGCCACGCGCGCCGTCAAGGACCTCGTGGCCGCCCAGGACTTCGAGGGGGCGGTGGCCGCGCGCGGGAACAGCTTCAGCCAGATGCTGTCCATCTTCGAGACCATGTCCACCCCGCCCGAGCTCGACCCCGCGGCACTGGGCGAGCTGCACCACGAGGCGGCTGCGCCGTCGG
>NZ_DS999575.1:407925-412022 GCF_000159035.1 Actinomyces urogenitalis DSM 15434 | reverse complement strand
CACCGCCGCGCGCGCCGCGGTGCGCCTGGGGCTGGACCACGGGATGACCATGATCGGCGTGCACGGTGGGTTCCCGGGCCTGATCGACGGGCGGGTCAGTGAGCTGAGCTGGGACGACGTGGAGGGATGGGTCGGTGACGGTGGGGCCGAGCTCGGCACGCGCCGCGAGATCCCCACGGTGGAGCAGCTCTACACCCTGGGCCGTTCCATCGAGTCCCACCGGATCGACGCCCTGCTGGTCATCGGCGGCTACAACGCCTACCTCGCCTCCCACCTGCTGGTGCGCGAGAGGGACCGCTACCCCGCCTTCAACATCCCGATCGTGTGCGTGCCCGCCTCGATCGACAACAACCTGCCCGGCAGCGAGCTGAGCATTGGCGCGGATACGGCGCTCAACAACGCCGTGCGGTCCCTGGACGCCGTCAAGCAATCGGCCGCGGCCTCGCACCGCTGCTTCGTCACCGAGACGATGGGCCGCAAGTGCGGGTACCTCACCCTCATGAGTGCTATCGCCGCCGGGGCCGAGCAGGTTTACCTCCACGAGGAGGGGATCACGCTGACGCAGCTGGCCGCGGACTCTGAGCGCATGGTGGAGTCCTTCCGCTCCGGGCGCAAGCTCTACCTGGTGGTGCGCAACGAGCGGGCCAGCGAGAACTACACCACGGACGTGCTGGCCAAGATCTTCGCGCAGGAGGGCAAGGGCCTGTACGACGTGCGCCAGGCGATCATCGGGCACGTCCAGCAGGGTGGGGATCCCACGCCCTTTGACCGCATCATGGCGACCAAGCTGGTGCACAATGCCCTCGGGCTGCTGGCTGAGGAGCTGGAGCGCGGTGGCACGCAGTCCAGCTATGTGGGGCTGGTTGAGGGCGAGATCGCTCACCACCCGCTGGAGCGCATGTACGACCAGCTCGACCGCGACTCGCGCCGGCCGCGTGAGCAGTGGTGGATGGGGCTGCGCGAGGCGGTGTCGCTGGTCAGCCACTCCACGGGCACGCTGGCGCCTGAGCAGGTGCCGACCTTCGGGCCGGCCGGAGAGTAGGGCGGCGCGCCCCTCCCTCTGGCTCCCTTCTCGCGAGTTCACGTCGGGAGTTCGCCTCGGGAGTTCGCGTCGTGCACTCCCCTCGCCCGGGGGCCGGTCCGGCGCCGGAGCCTTCATCGCCGCCATGGCGGGGCGCACTCCCCTCACGAGTTCTCCTCGCGCACTCCCCCTCGCCCGGGGACGGTGTTTTTTCCCCCCCTCCCCTCCGGGATCGGCGTTTCCCTCTCCGGGATCGACCACGCCGACCTCGACCGACCACTCAAGTCTCCACCGACCATGTATTGCTCCTTCGACCACCAGATTCACGCAAATGCCGCGGTCGGGCAAGCAACAAGTGGTCCGTCGAGCAACAAGTGGTCGGTGGACGTCAGCACGGCTGAGCCTGCGCCGAACACTGGTGGTCGGTCGGAACATGCCTGGTCTGTCGAGGCGCAGGTGGTCGAACGAGCGCCGCACCCCAGCAGTCGATCGAGCAACAAGTGGTCAGCCGGCACATACGTGGTCGGTGGCGGTGTAGGTGGTCGGTCGGAACATGCCTGGTCCGTCGAGGCGCAGGTGGTCGAACCAGGCAGGAAAGACCCGCGATCAGAACCCACGACCGACCACGCCAAACTCAACCGACCACTCAAACCTCCACCGACCATGTGTTGCCCCTCCGACCACCAAAATCGCGCGAATACCGCAGTCGGTCCAGCAACAAGTGGTCCGTCGAGCAACAAGTGGTCGGTGGAAGTCGACGCGGCTGAGCCTGTACCGAACACTGGTGGTCGGTGGATGCGCAGGCGGTCGGACCTTGAGCGGCTAGCGGGGCTCGCAGGGCCGGAGTAAGCCCAGGCAGGCGTCAGGCCGGGCCCAGAAGGGCTCGTGCCCCAGGGCCCTACAGCACCTCCAGCTGGGTCAGGCGGGCTCCAGATGGGAAAGTCCAGCGCACTGCCTCGACGGTCGGCGCCAAAGACAGGTCGCCGAACTCCGCAGGCACGCCACCAGGACAGCTCGCGGCACCGTCAGGCTCCGGCCACGCACGCTCACCCATCGGCGCACCACCAGCCTCCGGCCAGGCACACTCGCCCTCCGGCCAGGCGCACGTTCCCGGCAGTTCCAGGACGCGGGTCTCACCCGGCCAGCGGACGGTCACCCGGCGGTTTACCGGCGTACTCCAGCCCCCCCTGGCGACGCACCGAGACACTCACCTCCACCTCGCCAGGCTCGGCCGCCGTCAGCGTCCACACCCGCGCCGGCTCGTCCTTCTCCGCCACCAGCTCCAGGCGCGCACCGACGGCCAGATCCACGGGCGTGACGCCCTCGTCATCAGTGAGGCGAGCGACGTCGTCGTTCTCCCCTAGCAGGCGACCACGCGAGGTGAGGTCATGGCGGTAGCCCTGGCCCTCCAGCCACCCCGGCCCCGCCTGACCGCGACCCCAGCCGGTGGGCTCAGGACTAAGCGTCACCACGATCTCGCAGTCCCCGTGCAGGAGGGAGGCCGCGATGAGCGGACTCGTCCAGACCTGGCCGTTGACGCTCACCGCCGCGCTGTAGATCCCCTCCCCCTGCGTGCGCACGCTCAGGCGCGTGCCGTCGGGCCGCGTCCAGGTCACCGCCGGCAGCTGCGGCGTGGTGAGCACAAAGAACCCGGAGGCCACGTCCAGCGGGTAGAGCCCCATGGACACCAGCAGCCACCAGGCGCTGAACTCGCCGTTGTCCTCGTCGCCCGGCCAGCCCTGGCCGATCGCGACACCGTCAAAGAGCCTGTCGACGCACTCGTGGAGGACCTCGCTCGTGCGCTCGGGGCGGTCAGAGAAGAGGTACATGAAGGGCACGTGGTGGGCCGGCTGGTTGGACAGGCCCAGCTGCCCCATACCAATCGCGCGGGCCTCGACCATCTCGTGGATGACCTCCCCGTAGGTCCCACGCAGCTCGGGGGCCGCCTTCTCCGGCTCGGCGAAGTAGCGGTCCAGACGCTCGCCCAGGCCACGCCGGGCCGCCGTGGACGGCAGCGAGGTAGTCGGCGTCGTGGACCGCGGAGAAGGCCATGCCCCAGGCATTGGTCTCGGTGTAGCTCCCGCCCCACACGCGCGGGTCCAGCTCACCCGGCTCAGCCTCCCAGGTCCCGGCCTCATCCCGTCCCACAAGGAAGCCCGAGGCCTGCTGGAACAGGTTGCGCCACACCAGGGCACGGTTGCGCAGGTAGTAGGCCTCGGCGCGCAGATCGCAGGCGGCCACCGGGACGGCGCAGGTACGGGCGCGCCGCGCCGCCCAGCGGGCCAGGCCGGCGTCATTGATCGCCCCCTCCAGGCACCAGGACAGGCCCTCGGGCACCGAGGTGTCCACCCAGTCGCGGAAGCGGAACCGACCCTGGCCCGCACGCCCCACTACCTCGCTGTCCGGCGGGGTCAGGACATTGCGCAGGCCGGAGCGGTACGCCGTCTCCTCGTCCAGCTCAACCCCGTGGGCGGCAGCGTCGGCGAACATGACGTCCGAGCTCGTGCCCACCATGCAGTTGACGAAGCCCGGCGCGCTCCAGCGCCCCATCCAGCCGCCGTCGCGGTAGAGCTGGAGCAGGCCCTGGAGCATCTGCCCTGAGCTCTCCGGCAGCAGGAGGTTGAAGGCCGGCCAACAGGTGCGGTAGGTGTCCCAGTAGCCGTTGTTGACGTACATGGTCCCCTCACGCACCGCGCAACCAGTCCGGGAGCTAGTGTGCTCGCGCTCCAGCGGCAGGCAGGGGCTGGCGTGGACGATCTGCGGGGCGACGGCGCTGCCCCGGTTCTCGTGGTGCTCGTTGGGATAGCACAGGAGGCGGTACAGGCTCGCGTAGGCGGTGGCACGGCGGGCCGGCGAGGCACCGGGACCTCTAGCCGCGCGAGCTCAGCCTCCCACTGCTCACGCGCAGCCGCCCTCAGCTCCTCAAAGCTCAGGCCCTGGCTCTCCAGCTCCAGGTTGTGCCAGGCCTGCTCGCAGGAGATGAAGGAGGTGGCTAGGCGGATCTCGTGGGTGCCGGCGGGCAGGAGCACGTCGGCGGCCTGGGGCGGGCGCTGCCGTCGGCCTCGCGCGCCGGGAG
>NZ_DS999575.1:401959-406620 GCF_000159035.1 Actinomyces urogenitalis DSM 15434 | reverse complement strand
GTCCCACCGGCGCGAGCGCCTCGGCGCCGGCCTCGTCCGCCCGCTCCTCCTCGGCGTCGAGCAGCTCGAAGATCCGCTCGGCGCTGGCCGTCCCGGACTGCACGGCCGTGGCCATGCCACCGAGCTGAGCCAGTGGCTGGGAGAACTGCTGGGAGTACTGGATGAAGGCCTGCACGTCTCCCAGGCGCAGCGAGCCGCCCGAGACCATGAGCCCACCGACCACCGTGATGGCCACGTACCCCAGGTTTCCCACCACCTGCATGATCGGCATCATGATGCCGGACAGGAACTGCGCCCGCAGACCCGCCGCGAAGAGCTCCTCGTTCTCCGCATCAAAGTCAGCGCGCGAGCCCTCGGTCCGCCCGTAGGTACGCACCAGGGCGTGCCCGGAGAAGGACTCCTCCACGCGCGCGTTGAGCCTGCCCGTGCGCGCCCACTGCAGGGTGAAGGCCTTCTGCGAGCGCGGCCCGATGATGCCAAAGAGCACGCCCATGAGCGGCAGGATGATGAGGGCCACCAGCGTCAGCTTCCAGGACACTGACAGCATCATCGCCAGCACGCCGATCACGGTGAGCACCGAGGTCACCGCGCTGGACAGCGACTGCTGGAGGGTGTTGGTGACGTTGTCAATGTCATTGGTGACGCGGCTGAGCAGCTCACCGCGCTGCACCTTGTCAAAGTAGGACAGCGGCAGGCGGTGGATCTTGTCCTCCACCTGCGCGCGCAGACCGAACATGGCCCGCACCATGACGCGGTTGAGGACCCAGCCCTCCAGCCAGCCCGCCAGCGCGGACAGCACGTAGAGGGCCAGGACCGCAAGCAGCACACGGGACAGAGCCTCGAAGTCGATCCCGGCTCCGGGCACGAGGTTCATCGCCTCGACCATCTGGGCCATCTTGTCCTGGCCCGCAGCCACCATGCCGTCCACAACCTGCTGCTTGGTCAGGTTCTCCGGCAGGCGCGAGCTGATCGCGCCCTCGAAGACGAGGTTCGTGGCCCGGCCCAGCACCTTGGGCGCCGCCACGGCCATGACCACCGAGGACACTGAGGCCACCGCGGCGATTGCCAGGTGCCCCTTGTAGGGCAGCAGCAGGCCGATCATGCGCTTGAAGGAGGGCCAGAAGGCGGTGGCCTTGCCCGGGGGCGGGCCAGCGCTCCAGTCGTCGGAGGAGGCTCCGGCCAGGGCCGCAGCCGCCAGGGCCTGGTCCTCCTCGGTGACCTCCAGGGCGGAGGCGGGCTTCGCCGTCGTCGCCTCGGGGGCCGACGACGCAGCCTCGCCTGAGGCTGCCAGCTCGCCGTCCGCCGTCCTCACCTGCGGCTCCTGGGGAACGTCCGCCGCGGACTGAGGGTTCTTCGTACTCATGCTGCGGCCTCGCTTCCAAGCTGGGAGGTAACGATCTCGCAGTAGGTCTCGCTGGAGGCGACGAGCTCGTCGTGGCGGCCGGCGCCCACCAGACGGCCCTCGTCCAGGACGAGGATGAGATCGGCGTCGATCACGGTGGACACGCGCTGGGCGACCACGAGCTTGGTCACCTGCGCGGTGGCCGGGGCGAGCGCCGCGCGCAGGCGGGCGTCGGTGGCCACGTCCAGAGCGGAGAAGGAGTCGTCCAGCAGCAGGAGCGCCGGACGGCGCACGATCGCGCGAGCGATGGACAGGCGCTGGCGCTGTCCGCCCGAGACGTTGGTGCCGCCCTGGGCGATCGGGGCCTGGAGGTGACCGTCCATCTGCCTGACGAAGTCCGCCGCCTGAGCGATCTCCAGAGCCTGCCACAGCTCCTCGTCAGTGGCGTGCTCGCGGCCCAGCCGCAGGTTGGAGGCCACTGTGCCGGCGAAGAGGAAGGGCTTTTGGGGGACCAGGCCGATCTGGGACCACAGGGCCTCGGGCTCGGCCTTCATGACGTCCACGCCGCCCACGAGCACCTGGCCGCGGGTGGGTTCAATGAGACGGGCCACGAGGTTGAGCAGCGTGGTCTTGCCCGAGCCTGTCGAGCCGACCACGGCCACGGTCTGGCCGGGCTCGGCGCTAAAGGTGATGTCCTCCAGCACGGCAGCGTCAGCGCCCGGGAAGGTAAAGGAGACCTCGCGCATCTCCAGGGCGCCGGGGGCCGGGAAGGCGGCGGTGGCGTCGTCGGCAACCTCGATCGAGGGGTCGGTGGCCAGCACCTCGCTGATGCGCTCGGCACACACCGTGGCGCGCGGGATCATGATGGTCATGAAGGAGGCCATGACGATGCCCATGAGGATCTGCATGAGGTAGGTCATGAAGGCTACCAGGGTGCCGACCTCCACCCGGCCGTCGCCGACCTGGTGACCGCCGAACCAGATGACGCCCACCATCGTCGCGTCAAGCACGAGCATGGTGATGGGGAAGAGGAAGACGAAGAGCTGACCGACCTTCTCCCCCACGCGGGTGATGTCCGCGTTGGCGTCACGGAAGCGCTCGGTCTCGGCGTCCTCGCGCACGAAAGCGCGGATGACGCGGATGCCGGTCAGCTGCTCGCGCATGGTGCGGTTGATGGCGTCGAGCTTGTCCTGGTAGACGCGGAAGAGCGGGACCATCTTGGCCACGGTCACGCCCACGATGACCAGCAGCACGGGCACGGCCACGGCGATGAGCCAGGACAGGCTGGGCGCGTGGGAGACCGCCATGACCACGCCGCCCACGGCGTACATCGGGGCGGTCACCAGCATGGTGCAGCCCATGAGGACCAGGGTCTGGACCTGCTGGACGTCGTTGGTGGTGCGGGTGATGAGGGAGCCGGCACCGAAGTGGGAAACCTCCTGCTCGGAGAAGTCACCGACCCGGCGGAAGAGCTGGCTGCGCAGGTCGCGGCCCATGGACATCGCGGCCTTGGCGGCGCACCAGGTGCCGCCGATCGCGCAGGTGCCCTGGATGACGGAGACCAGGAGCATGAAGGCGCCGGTGCGCCAGATGTAGGCGGTGTCGCCCTGGGCGACGCCGGTGTCGATGATGTCGGCGTTGAGGTTGGGCAGGTACAGCGAGGCCATCACCTGGGCGGCCTCCAGGAAGAGGACGCCGAGCAGGAGGGCTCGATACGGGCGCAGATATCTGCGCAACAGTGACAGGAGCATGGGTCCTTCCGTGGATCCAGAACTGACAAACAGAGACAAGACAGACAACGGAAACAACTGAGGCAGCTCAGACGGCTGAGCCCACTCAGACCGCTGAGCCAGCATGGCGCCGCGGTAGTGTGGTGCCGAGGCAGCGTTGAGGCGAGGCAACACCGTGCCGAGGCGGTGACGAGGGAGGAGATCCCAGGACAGGCACGCCGGCAAGCCGGCCACGTGGCGCGCCCCTGGGAGACAACCGGTGTGCGTCACCCACAGCCGTCCCTGGTAAACGGCCAGGTTACCGTGATGACACGTCGTCATGGAATGCACGAGCCGTGCGACATCGGCCACGACGTCACGTGAGGGTGAGGGTGATGCCCACAGGGGCAACAGCGCCTTTCAGCCAGCACACGCCCGGGGCCACGCCCGTCAACCAAGCCGACCGAGCCGACCGAGCCGACCGAGCCAGCCTCCGCCGATCACGCATGTTCCATCCGCCCACCTGCGCCACCGCCGACCACCGTTATCCGGCGCGGCCCCGCCCACCCAGGCCACGACCGACCACCTATCTGCCGACCGACCACTTGTTGCTCGCCCAACCACCGTTATCCGGCGCAGCCCCGACCACTCATGCCCCCCACCGACCACCTATCTGCCCATGGACCACCAATGTTCGGCCAAGTCACGTCCATACCGTTCTCCACCGACCACTTATGTGCGAGACGACCATTTGTTGCTCCCCCGACCACGGCATTCGCGTGAATCTGGTGGTCGGAGGCCAAACACACGGTCGGTCGAGGATCTAGTGGTCGGTGAGCGTTTTCGTGGTCGGCCACGGGCCTCAATTCCGGGTCTTCCCCCGCCTGCACCGACCACCTGTGCCACCACCGACCACCTATCTGTCCTCCGACCACCGTTATTCGGCCAAGTCACATCCATACCGTTCTCCACCGACCACTTATGTGCGGGACGACCATTTGTCGCTCGCCCGACCACGGCATTCGCGCGAATCTGGCGGTCGAAGGAGCAACACGCGGTCGGTCAGCGTTTTGGTGGTCGGTGAGCGTTCTCGTGGTCGGCCACGGGCCTCAATTCCGGGTCTTCCCCCGCCTGCACCGACCACCTGCGCCACCGCCAACCGCTCATGCCCCACCGACCACCGGCGCCACCGCCGACCGCCCGTGGTGCGACCACTCATGCCCCAGCGACGATCTGCGCCAACCACTTGATGGCGCCGCCCGCTATCGTCGTGCGCGATGCCTGCCCCTTCTGCCAACGCCGCCGACCGCCCGTTCCCCGGCCGGGCCTCCTCCGCACACAGACCCCACCCCACTGCCCGCCTGGTCCTGGCGGCAGTGCTCGCCGGCCTGGCCGCGGGTTTCATCGGCATCGCGATGGCGTATCTCCTCGAAGCCTTCGAGTGGCTCTTCTACAGCGTCGCCCACGGCACGCTGCCCGAGCGCGTGGCCGCCGCACCTGCCTGGCGACGCGTCGCCGCCCCCGCCGCCGCAGGCCTGGTGGCCGGAGCCCTGTGGTGGTGGCAGCGAGCAACCGGCGCAGTGGTCAGCGTCGAGGCAGTCGTCGCCGAG
>NZ_DS999575.1:386053-401741 GCF_000159035.1 Actinomyces urogenitalis DSM 15434 | reverse complement strand
CGAGCCCGCGCAGGGGCCCACCTCCACGCCGACCTCGCCCACACCGACCACCCCTGCATCGGCTACGCCCCCGCCAACCAACCCTGCTCAACCGGCCTCCCAGCGCATCGGCCTCCTGCGCCCCTTCGGCGACGCCGTCGTCCAGGTCCTCACCGTGGGCGGAGGCAACTCCGTGGGCCGTGAGGGCGCTCCGAGACTGGCCGCGGGCGCCGTCGCCGTCCGACTAGCGCGCTGGCTCGGGCTGGAGCCTCAGTGGATGGCGCTGCTTGCTGCCTCGGCCGCCGGCGCTGGGCTGGCCGCGATGTACAACGCGCCGCTCGGCGGGGCCGCCTACGCCGTCGAGATCATGATGCTGGCCGGCACCCGCCGCCGCGGGCTGGCACTGGCCGTGCCAGTCAGCGTCCTAGCCACCTGCGTGTCCTGGCTACACTCCCACGCCGAGGCCTCGATCGCGATGCCGGCCTCGACTCTGACCTGGCCGACCCTGGCTGCGAGCCTGCTCGTGGTCGTCGCTGCCGGTCTGGCTGGGGTGGCCGCGCGGGCGCTGTGGGCGTGGGCGCGACGTCACCGGCTGCCCGACGGCTGGAGCCTGCCGCTGGCGATCGCCGGGGCCGGGACGCTGACGGGCCTGGCCTCGCTGTGGCTCACGGTCCTGCCGGGTAACGGCAAGGACGCGTTTCAGGCAGCCGTCTCCTCACCCGTGACAACGACGGCGGTGCTCTCCCTGGTCGGGGTGGTCATCCTCAAGCCGGTGCTCACCGCCGCCACGCTCGGGGCAGGCGCGACTGGCGGGCTGCTCGCTCCCTCCTTCAGCCTGGGGGCGAGCGTCGGAGCGGCGGTGGCCCTGGGTCTGATGTTTGCGGGAGTGACCGTGAGCGTGCCGGCGATGGCGCTGGTGGGAGCGGGGGTCACGCTCGCGGTGACGCAGCGTGCTCCGTGGTTTGCTGCCGTGTTCGTCTGGGAGCTGGCGCAGGGGCCGGTGTGGACGCTGGGCGTGCTCGTCGTCGGCTGCCTTGCGGCAGGTGAGGCCGAACGAGCCTGGGCACGACGTCAGACAGCTCGGCGTTGACGCAGGGCCCGGAGCCCGGAGCCCAGGGCCCGGAGCCCAGGGCCCGGAGCCCGGAGCCCGGAGCCCGGAGCCCGGAGCCCGGAGCCCGGAGCCCGGAGCCCAGCCAACCACTCGGGCGCCAGCTCGGGTGCCGACCAGCCCCCCCTCAGGCGCTGGCCATGAATCTCTCGGCGACCACCTCAAGCACCGTACACGAGTCCCTCGGCCGACCGCCAAAACGCTGACCGACCGCCTGTTGCTGCTCCGACCACCAGATTCACGCGAATGCCGCGGTCGGGCGAGCAACAAGTGGTCGGTGGGCACATAGGTGGTCAGTCGTGGCCGGGGTGGCCGGGGCTTGGCCGAACACTGGTGGTCGGTCGGCACATAGGCGGTCGGTGGCGGCATGAGTGGGCGTACCACGGGCGGTCGGCGGTGGCACCGGTGGTCGGTCGCAACACGCGTGGTCCGTCGCGGCGCACGTGGTCAGCACAGGCGGTGGAAGACCGCAATCGGGTCCCGCGGCCGACCACGAAAACGCTCAACCGACCACTCAAGCCTCCACCGACCGTGTGTTTGGCTTCCGACCACCAGATTCACGCGAATGCCGCGGTCGGGCGAGCAACAAGTGGTCGGTCGGCATACAGGTGGTCGGTGGAGGCCGGGGTGGCCGGGGCCTGACCGAACATTGGTGGTCGGTCGGTACATCGGTGGTCAGTGGGCAGATAGGTGGTCGGTGGGGGCATGAGTGGTCGGTGGAGGCTCAGGCGGGCGGTCGGAGAGCAGGTTCCGCTGTCGCCCGGCCTTGCCGCCCCCCCCCAAACGCGAGTGTGCAGGTGCGCGGACGGTAGTGCACCCGCAGGACGCACACTCACCCACACACCTGCACACTCACAGAAGAAGAGGCGGCCTCAGCCAGCTCAGCCGCGGCGGCGCAGGATCACCGAGTCCCAGCCCTCCAGGCGCTGCGGCGCACCATGCCCCGAGGCCGCCGCCTGCTCGGCCGGCAGCGACGCCAGGAGAACGCGCTCGGCGTCCTTCCACCCCTCCAGGTCCACGCCCTCACCAGCCAGGCGCTCACGCAACGCCGATCCAGCCCCGAGCTCCAGGCCCTCACGCGCGACGGAGGCCAGAAGCAGCAGCTGCTCACGGGCACCGTCGTCAGCGACGTACTCACGCAGGATGACCCAGCTGTCCGCACTGTCTGCGTCCAGTAGCCGGAAGGTGCCCAGCGCCAGAGTGCGGCAGCGGTGGCGCTCGCCCACCAGGGCGCGGTAGTGCTCGAAAATGCTGCCACTGGCACCTACCTGAGCGGCAGCGTTGATCTCAACGTAGTTCGGGGTGACGTCGATCCACGGCGTGCCGGTGGTGAAGCCGGCGCACTCACCGTCGTCCCACTGGACCGGGGTACGGGCGTTGTCACGCGAGACCGGAGCCAGGCCGGCCAGGACCTTGGCAGCGTCGTCGCCCAGGCCGAGGCGCTCGTGGAAGTAATTGATCGATTCCAGGTCCCGGTAGTCCTCGATGCCGCGGAAGACCGTGTTGGTCTGCCCCAGCTCCTCGCCCTGGTAGATGTAGGGCGTGCCGCGGTGCATGTGCAGGATGGAGGCCAGCGTCTTGGCGCTGTTGACGCGGAAGGCCGGGTCGTCGTCACCGAAGCGAGAGACGGCGCGAGGCTGGTCGTGGTTGTCCCAGAAGGAAGAGTTCCAGCCGCGCTCGGCGGTGATGACGCCAGCCTCGTCGGTCACAGGAGCCAGGCCCTCCTGCCACCGAGCCAGGTTAGCCTTGAGCGCCGCGACAGGCAGCGGCTGAGGGTCGAACTTGCCACCGGGGCCGGCGTCCAGGCTCACGTGCTCGAACTGGAAGACCATGTCCAGCTCGGGGCTATCGAGATTCGTGTAGCGCTGCGCCTCCTCCAGGGTCACGCCCGCGGTCTCGCCGACGGTGATGATGTGGCGGTGGCGCGGTGCGAAGACCGTCTGATTCATCTCATGAAGGAACTCGTGCACGCGCGGGCCGTTGGCGGTGGCGATGAAGCCGTCACCGTAGGGGGAGCCGGCCGCCTGCGGAGAGTCGGTGAGCGGGTAGGTCTTGGAGATCAGGGAGATGACGTCCATGCGGAAGCCATCCACCCCGCGGTCCAGCCACCAGCTCATCATGTCGTAGACGGCATGACGGACCGCGTCGTTCTCCCAGTTGAGGTCCGGCTGCTTGATGGAGAAGAGGTGGAGGTAGAACTCTTCCGTCTTCTCGTCCCACTGCCAGGCCGGGCCAGAGAAGGCCGACCCCCAGTTGGTAGGCTCGGTGCCAGGCTCGCCCGGCGCCTTGCCCTCAACCTCACGTGCCGGGCGCCAGATGTACCAGTCGCGCTTGGGGCTGTCCTTGGCGCTGCGGGAGGCCTCGAACCACGGGTGCTCGTCACTGGTGTGGTTGACCACGAGGTCCATCACCAGGCGCATGCCTCGATCGTGGAGCCCGGCGACCAGGGCGTCGAAGTCCTCCAGGGTCCCGAACATCGGATCGATGTCCTGGTAGTCGGAGATGTCGTAGCCGTTGTCATCCTGCGGAGAACGGTAGATGGGGCTGAGCCACACCACGTCCACGCCCAGGGAGTCCAGGTAGTCCAGGCGCGAGATGATGCCCGGGATGTCCCCCAGGCCGTCGCCGTTGGAGTCCTGGAAGGAACGAGGGTAGATCTGGTAGACGACCGCCCGGCGCCACCAGTCGGCATCCTCGCCGACGTGCCGGGAGGTGACGATCAGGTGAGGAAAGGACATGCGTTCTCCTAGTTGAGGAAGGTAGGGATCGTTGCTACTTCTGCGAGCCGCGCATGACGCCGGAGACGACCCAGCGCTGAGCGAAGACATAGACGAGGAACATCGGCGCGATTGCCATGAGGTAGGAAGCGAAGGACACGGGGTAGTTCGTGTTGAACTGCCCCTGGAAGACATACTGGGCTAGGGGCAGTGTTGCCTTAGACTGGTCGGTGAGGATGACCAAGGGAAGCAGAAAGTCATTCCACGCCCACAGGCAGGTGAGGATCCCGACCGTCGCGTTCATCGGCGACAGCAGTGGGAAGATGACCGACCAGAAAATCTTCCAACGTGAGGCCCCGTCAATTGCTGCCGCCTCCTCCAGCTCCTCCGGGATCGACTTGATGAAGGAGGTGTACATGAGGATGTTGAAGGCTAGACCGTAGACCACGTAGAGCAGGATGAGTCCCGCCTCGTTGTCGAGGTGCAGCAATGCGGTCTCCTTGACCACCGGCAGCATGATAATCGGGAAGGGTACAAACAGTGCCGCTACGAAGTAGTAGTAGAGGCACTTGACCCACCGGCGGTGCATATTGCGTCCCAGCGCGTAGGCCACCATGGAATTGGTCAGGATGGTGAAGACGGTGGCACCTACGGTGATAATCGCAGAGGTCAGCAGCCTGCGCGGGTAGGAGGTCATCTCCCAGGCCGTGGAGAAGTTGTCCAGGCTCCACGACCTCGGCAGCCCCCAGCCACTGGCAGCCAGTTCCTCGGGGGTCTTAAAGGCCGTGACCACGGTGAAGTACAGCGGGACGAGGATAGTCAGGCTCAGCACGATCGCCGCGGCGGTGGTCCACCAGTTAGTCCCACCGAAGGTCTGGCGGCGACGACGCGGCCGCTCGCCCGCGTCCGCATGGGAATCAGGCACGACAACAGAAGTGGCAGTAGTAGTCATCGTCGATCAGACCCTTTCCTGGCTCTGGGTGAACCGGAGCTGAGCGAAGGACAACAGCACCACGATCAGGAAATAGATGATGCCGTTAGCCGTCTGGTAGGCGTACTCCCCGCCCTGGAAACCGTTCTTGAAGATGAGGTAGGAGATGGACTGGGTGGCGGTTCCAGGTCCTCCGGACGTCAGCGCCACAATCTGGTCGAATACCCCAAGGAACCCCTTAAAGGACAGGACCATGTTGATACCGAGGTACGGGATGATCAGCGGCAAGGTCATGGACCACAGGCGCCGCGCCGGACCAGCGCCATCAAGCGCCGAAGCCTCGTAGATCTCCTCCGGAACCGTCTGGAGCCCGGCGAGGTAGATGATCGTGTTGTAGGCAACTGCCTGCCACACGCCCACCACCACGATAGCCAGCCACGCCAGATCCTCATTGGCCAGCAGGGAGGTCGACAGCCACTGCCAGCCTAGAGCCTGACCAATCTGAGGAAGGTTGTTGGTGAACAGGTAGCTGAAGATGTAGGAGACCACCAGCACCGGCAGGACGTAGGGGACAAAGAAGATGCCCCGGAAGAAGCTCCGGGCCTTTAGCCTGGAATTCAGGATGAGCGCCAGGCCTAGAGCGATGACATTGGTCAGCAGGGAGGCAACGATCGCATACTTAAAGGTAAAGAAGTATGATCCCCAGATAATGTCATCAGCGAAGAGGTTCTTATAGTTCGTCAACCCCACGAAGTGCCAGTCGCCATAGCCCTGGTAATTGGTGAAGGTGTAAAAGAAACCGGTCAGTAGCGGGATCGTGAGCAGCACCGTGAAGACGACGGCTGCAGGCAGGATCATCCACACGAAGGCGCGATCGATCGGCTTAGGCCGATTGGCTGGCCGTCGGGCGGGGACGGTACTGGCGTCCTGGGACCTGGCCAGGACAGTGGTGCGGGGTGTCATGAGCGGTCTCCTCACGCCGTCTCGTTGATGCGTTTGACGACCTTGTCCCACTGCATGTCCAGGGTCGCGATGAGCTGGTCCAGGTTCCCGTTGAAGAGGTACTGCTGGAGGTAAGCATTGAGTGTGATGGCCGGCGGGAAGTTGTGGTCGGAATAGGTTGCCAGCCGCTCGTTATCGAAGTAGGGCTGTAGTCCTTCGAGCGCCGGATCGTCGGCCTTGAGCGTGGTCAGGGTCGGGTAGGCGGTCTGCTCGGAGCAATAGGCGCTCATGTTCTCCTGGCTCATGAGGTAGTCAAAGAAGCGCATGCACTCGTCCGGGTGGGCTGGATCCTTCCCCATGGTGAGAGCCACGTCGACACCAGACACAACCTTCGTGTCAGCCGCATCGTCTGCCGGGGTAGCGAAGGTACCGAGATTGATATCAGGGTTGTAGGAACGGATGGCCGGGATGGCGTACGTGCCGTGCCAGTACATTGCCCCCTTGCCCTGGGCGAACCCCTGGTTGCCGTCGTTGTAACCCAGCGCCGCCTTGTCCTCGTTGCCGTACTGGTAGACCTGCCACATCTTCTCGAAAACAGGAGTGAGCTCGCGGAAGGAGGTCGTGCCGTCGATCATCCAGCGACGCTGGTACCAGGCCGACACACCATCGGTGAGGAAGGATCCGGACAGCGAGGAGAAAGCAGGAGCCCCAGTCCAGTTGTCCTTGGTCGCCCAGTAGAAAGGACTGATCCCCTGGGCCTTGAGCTCTTCACACACCTCGATCAGCTCAGTCCAGGTCCGTGGAGGCTCGACCCCCGCCCCCTCGAAGATGTCTTTGTTGTAGATAATGCCCGAGCCGTTGTCCGCGAAGGCGACACCGTTGGTCTGCCCATCTCCACCCGTTCCCAGGGTGTTGAGGATGGAGGCCATCGAGGGATTGAGACCGTCGAGAAGGGACGAGGAGGAGAAGTCATAGAAGACGCCCGTCCGAGCTAGGGCACCGTAGCTGTAGTCCCCGTTGATGGTCATCAGATCCGGCACATCACCCTTAACTAGACGCGCACGCAGCGAAGTGATGTTGTCTGCCTGAAAGTTCTGAGTGACAACGATCCCAGGATTCGCCTCATTGAACTCCTGGCAAATCTGAGAGAAAAGATTGATGGCTTCGCTCTTGAACTGGAAGAGCTCGAGATGGACCGCCCCATCATCACTCGATGAGCATCCGGACAGCGATCCGCCGATCGCAGCAGCCACCCCCGCAGTAGCGAGAAAGGAACGCCTGGACAGGTACGTCATGGCGAGAGCCTCCATGCATCGTTGCTGAGCTTGTGCGCGGACAAGGACACCCGGTGAGATGTCGCCGCCACTGATTATTTTGCCCCAAAAGAAACATGACCGCAAGACCCCCTGCACTCAGGCATGATGAGGCCATGACCCCACTCACCTCGCCTCAGCAATCCCCCTGGAGCAGGCTGAGTGACACCCAACGAGCCATCACGCTGGCGCTGCTCAGCCACGGGCGCCTGTCCCGCCCTGAACTGATGTCTATCGTTGGCATCTCATCAGGATCAGTCACACGCCTGACCGCTCCTATGGTTGAGGCTGGGCTACTGTCCACCTCCACCGAGCAGGTTGCCGGCACCGGCCGCCCTCAGTCACCCCTGGAGGTCCGCGCCGAGGCGGAATCCCTGGTCGGGGTCACGATCACGGGCGAAGACCTCACTGCCGTCCTCACTGACTTGCGTTTACAGGTCCTGGCTACGACCCGCCGCAGCCTGCCCTCACACAGTCCGAAGATCGTCGTGGCGCATCTGAGCGACGCGGTCAACGAGCTGAGCAGCCAGCATACGAGCGCTCAGCCAACAGCCCTGGCCGTCACTCTCGGTGGCACGAGCCGTGACGGCCGCATCGTCGACCAGGCGGTCTTCCTCGGGTGGCACGGCGTCCACCTTGCCGACATGATCGAGGCTGAGACCGGCCTGCCTACGACCGTGGGCAATGACGTCGCAGCCATGACCCAGCAGGAGGCATGGTTCGGCGCAGGACGCGAGGCCGATCGGTTCACGCTCGTCACAGTCGGCAGCGGCGTGGGACATGGGCTCGCTATCTCCCACGACGTGATCTCCACTGCCGACGCCGACCTCGGCCTCACTGGCCTCATGCCTATCCCGGACGACTCACACCCCCCACTCACCCACCCGGCGATGGACTGTCTGACCGACGGCGCACTCGAAGCAGAGTGGCTCAAGCTCGGACTGCCACCCACAGACGCCGCCTCCATCGTGAGTCTTGCACGTCACGGCGACCCGCATGCAGTCGCCCTTTGCGCCGCCTTCGCACGCAGAATCGGACGCCTGATCGCCATGAGCGCCGCGTTCACCCTGCCGCAGGTCATCGTGGTCGCCGGAGAGAGAGCCTCGATCGCCTCGCTGTTCGAAGAGCAGGTCATGACCGGGATCGCACAACTACGTCACGCCGCGGCCGCCCCGATCCCCGTGATCGTGCGCGAGCACAACCGCTCTGATTGGGCACGAGGAGCCGCGGCACTGGCCGTGCGCGCGCGAGTGCAAGGAGAGCTCTGAAGCGAGATCGCGATCACCCACCCTGCCTACGCAGCCTCACAAGGACTTCAATAGCGCCCACACCGACATGGCTGATTGCAGGGCACACCGTCTTCCCACAAGCTAGTCCACACGCGCAGGCCCGAGCGTGCCTCCTTCGCGCCAGCTGACCGGCAGGACAATGTCCTCGACCCCACCCTCGCCACGCAGCTGGCTCACCAACTGCGCCACCGCCCGCCTTGCCTTCTCCTCCACCGGCTGAGCGATCGTCGTCAGAGGAGGATCGAGGTAGGTTGCCGCTTCGATCCCATCGAAGCCGACCACCGACATCTCCTGAGGGACCCGCACCCCTCCCTTGCGCAGACCGGCTATCACTCCGATCGCCAGAATGTCTCCCGAGGCGAAAACCGCCGTTGGCACCTGTCGCCCTCCAGACTCACGCAATTGGTTGGCCAGCCTGACCCCAACGGCGACACCATCCTCGAAGGTCACATCCGCCATCCCGAAACGGACCGTACCAACCGCACCATCGCCTTGGCCGAAACCGGCTCGGAATCCCTCCAACCTCTCTCTCACCACGGCGGAGCCACTGGGACTGGGACCGACGAAGAGCGCACAGCGGTGCCCCGCTCGCGCCATCTGCTCCCCCGCCAGCCTCGCCCCCTGACGGTCGTCGATATTGACGGAACTGCCGGCCAGGCCGTCACCGTAGACATCAATGAACACACTGGGTACACCAGCTCTCTCCATGAAGTCCACCGGCCGAATGCGAGTGGTCGCCATGACGATCGCACCGTCAACACGCCACGCCCGCAGTTGCGACACCATCTCCTGCGCATCGGAGGTCCCGCACAGCATCAAGACGTATCCCCCCGCACGAGCAGCCTTCTCGCAAGCCCCAACAAAGAGCGACTCATATGGGGCAGCCAGCGCCGCACGCTGAGGCACCGCTTGATAGACCAGTGCCAACACGCGCGACTCAGCCCCAGCCAGGGACCGAGCCTGAGCATTGGGGATGTAGCCAAGTTCCTCAATCGCCGCCCGCACTCGCGCCACCGTCGCCTCGGAGACCTTCCCGTCCCTGCCGTTGATGACATTCGAGACCGTCATCGCGCTCACACCGGCTCGCTGCGCCACCTCCCTGGCCGTAACCATGTGCTGCCCTCTCCTCTCCTACTGCCCTTGACGGCTGCGTACAACAAGGATAATCTCATTCCTGGTTTACCGGTATACCTCACGCCGGCCCGTCCCGACAAAGGAGTCATTATGACCACCAAGCCCTCCGCCTTGACCCGGCGCCATTTCCTGGCCGCCGCCACTGGCACGGCGATCCTCGCCACGCTTGCCGCCTGCTCAGGCGGCAAGTCCAAGGACACGACAGTTAAGGACACCCAAGCGGCCAAGGGTCTGGATATTCAGGGAGTGAACTTCACCTACGACCCCAACACCCTGGTCAACAAGGGCGAGCCCATCACTCTGGACTGGTGGCTGTGGGACGGCGACGCGAAGTTCAAGGCCTTCGCCGACGCCTACCAGAAGATCCACCCCAATGTGCAGATCAATATCGTCAACCAGGTCTGGGACGACTATTGGACCAAGCTGCCTCTCGCCCTCCAGGGTCAGGACGGCCCGGCGATCTTCAACATCCACAACTCCCACCATGACAATCTGCTGCCCTACTGCGAGGCCTACGACGTCGATGTCGAGGCCCTGTCTAAGGACTTCGTCGGCGTCGACGGACACCTCATTGACGGCAAGCTCTACTACATTGACTACGGCCTCATGACCGGCCTGATCTTCTACAACAAGAAGATGTGGAGCGAGGCTGGACTGAGCGACGCAGACATCCCCACCACCTGGGACGAGTTCCGCGAGGTTGCCAAGAAGCTGACCATCCGCGACGGCGATTCCTTCACCCAGGCCGGATTCAATTTCAATGACTCCCTTTACCTCATCCTGCTGGGCAAGCACTACCAATCGGGATACAACCTTTTCGACGCCTCAGGTAAGAAGGCCCAGCTCGATACTGACGTCGTTGAGAAGGACTTCCAGTACTTCCGAGACCTGTACGAGGTCGACAAGGTCGGCTCCCCCGACTTCGGCCCCGTGGCCCAGGAGGCCTTCGGCCAGGGACTGTCAGCCATGCACTACTCCTGGGGCCACCTGTACGGGACGATGGCCAAGGACTACCCGGAGATCGAGTTCGGCACGTTCCAGACGCCGGTGAACGCTGCCGGGCAAACCCCCTACGCCTTCGACCGCTACAACGGCGAGTCAACCTTCGGGATCAACAAGAACGCTCCCGACGGTGCCCGCGAGGTAGCACAGGACTTCCTCAAGTTCTTCCTCACCGCCAACACAGAGCTGACCGAGCTCTGCCTCAACTACAGCCTCTTCCCCGCCTCCGTAGCGCTGGCAGACAACGCCAAGATCAAGGAGCACCCGGTCACCAGCGCCCTAGGCGAGATCGACCGCTACGTCTGGCCTGGTCCGATGCCCGCCACCGTCGAGGACAACATGAAGATTGCCGTCTCGGACACGCTGTACAACGGAGCAGACCCCAAGACCGCCCTGACCACGGCGAAGACGACCATCGACGCAGACATCGCCAAGACCGAGTTCGTCTCTGTCGAGAAGCTCTACGCCCACGCCGACGAGGCCAAGGGCTGAGACCACCGCGAGGACCACACTGCGAGTGCTGAAGGAGGAACGGCGGCCGTGAGCATCACGCTCACGGCCGCCACCACCCATGACCACTGATGTCACCACAGCCCCGGCGTGCGCCGCCACCAAGCGCTCGGCACGCCGCGCTTACAAGGGCGAGAGGACGCTGAGGCGCAGTGTCGTCGCGCTGATCGTCGTCTTCAACGCCGTCCTGCTGGTCTACCCGATCATCAAGGCTTTCCTCGGCTCCTTCCACCAATGGAACCCTCTCAACGGGACCTATCGGTGGATCGGGATGGAGAACTACGCCGAGCTGGTCCACGACGCCACCTTCTGGACGTCCTTGACCAACACCGTGTTCTTCTCAGTCGTGGTCATCACGCTCAGGGTGGTCCTCGGCCTCGCACTGGCTTACGCGATCTGGTCCAAGGTCACGCGGCACAAGACCCTCTTCCGGGCCATCTTCTACATGCCCACTGTCACCCCCATGGTGGCTATCGCCTACGTGTGGAAGATGATGTACAACCCGCAGATCGGCGTGTTCCACAGTCTACTCGGCATCGACCTGAACTGGCTGTATGACTCCACCTGGGCGCTGCCGGCGGTCATGATCATGACCGTATGGAAGGACTTCGGCTACGCCGTCATCCTCTTCCTCTCGGCCCTTCACTCCCTGCCCGAGGACGCGCTGGAGGCCGCCAGCGTCGACGGAGCTTCGTCCTGGCAGCGTTTCCGGCACATCATTAACCCGCTTCTACGCCCCATGACCATCTTCGTGGTCATCACCTCGCTCATCAGCTACGTCCAGGCCTACGTCCAGATCCTCATCATGACGCAGGGCGGTCCAGGTAAGTCCACCTACCTCATCTCCTACATCATCTTTGACGAGGCCTTCCAGCAATACGACTTCGGTTATGCCTCGGCGATCGCATTCGTCCTTCTTGTCATCACCGCCGCACTGACCGCGCTGTCCTTCACGGTCTCGGCACGTCGTTCGGGAGGCCGAGCATGAGCAAGCGTCTTCAGACCATCGTCCTCGAGGCCATTCTCCTCGTCATTGGCATCACGACCGTTTTCCCGTTCATCTGGATGGTGCTGTCCGCTTTCAAGCCGAATTCCGAGATCCGCGCTCTGGATCAGAGCCTTCTCCCCCAAGAGTGGACCCTCGACAACTTCCTGAGCCTGCAGGACAAGTTCGACTTCATCCGATTCTTCGCCAATTCACTGGGCATCGCGCTCATCGTCACGGCGCTGACCATCTATACCAGCTGCCTGTGCGGATATGTCCTGGCCAAGTACCGCTTCCGCGGACGCAATGCCATCTTCGGCTTCATCCTGGGCACCATGATGATCCCCTGGGCAGTGACCATCATTCCCCGCTACACCATGTTCGAGGCCTGGGGACTGCGCGACAATTACCTGGCTCTGATCATCCCCGCGGCGATGAGCGGCTTTGGCATCTTCATGCTGCGCCAGTCAATGTCTGACATTCCCGACGCCGTCCTGGAGGCCGCCCGAATCGACGGCGCCAGCGAGATCTACATCTTCCACCGCATCGTCCTGCCGATGAGCCGCAACCCGATCTCGGCGCTGGCCATCTTCCAGTTCCTGTGGGCATGGGAGGACTACCTGTGGCCCTATCTGATGATGGACAGTGAGGAGAAACAGGTGCTCGCGGTGGGGCTGACCACCTTCAACGGCCGCTACGGTACCGACTACGGTGGCCTGTTCGCTGCCACGACCATCTCAGTCATCCCTGTGCTCGTCGTCTACCTCATCTTCCAGAAGCGCTTCATCGCAGGCGCAGCCTCCGCAGCAGTAAAGGGCTGATCATGACCTCTCCCCTGTCCTCCGCTTCTTCCGAGCTCGCCCTCGCACCCGCACGTCCCGAGGCCATCGTCCAGGTTGGTCAGGACACCCGGTTCACCGTCCTCACCGACCGCCTCATCCGCATGGAGCACAGCGCGATCGGCCAGTTCGTCGATGCCGCTACCCAGCTCGTCGTCTCCCGGGACCTGGGCCCGGTCCCCGACTTCCAGGTCATCCGAGGAGCGGACAAGATCGAGATCCTCACCGAGTACCTGCACCTGAGCTACCAGCCCTCCCGGGGCTTCTCCCGCTCCGGCCTCAGCGTCACCCTGCGCACCGCCGTCCTCAACCTCCACGGCGGCACGTGGCACCACGGGGACACCTGGGACCCCGAGGAGACCCTCCCCTCCAACCTCGGCGGCACCTGCCGCACCCTTGATGAGGTCAACGGCCGCGCCCGCCTCAACCCCGGTCTGCTCGCCCTGCACGGCTACGCCCTGATCGACGACTCCGGCTCCCTCCTTCTCCAGCAGGACCAGTGGGTGCGCCCGCGTCCGGGCACGAGCCCGATCGACGGCTCGACGGCGGACGAGGACCTCTACCTCTTCGGCTACGGGCAGGACTACCACGCCGCTCTGCGTGACTTCTTCCGCCTGACCGGCCCAACCCCGCTCGTACCGCGCACACTGCTGGGTAACTGGTGGAGCCGTTACCACAAGTACTCTGAGGAGGAGTACCTCACGCTGCTCGACCGCTTCGAGCACGACCAGCTACCTTTCTCCGTTGCCGTCATCGACATGGACTGGCACTGGGTGAACATCGATCCGGCCATCGGCAACGGCTGGACCGGATACACCTGGAACACAGACCTGTTCCCCGACCCCCAACGCTTCCTCGACGCGCTGCACGCACGCGGCATGGAGGTCACCCTCAACCTGCACCCGGCTGCCGGCATCCGCCGTCACGAGGACGCCTACGCGCCCATGGCCCGCCAGCTCGGCCTGGACCCGGCCAGCGGGGAGGAGATCGCCTTCAACATCGGGGACAAGGACTTCACCGCCGCCTACCTCACCCACGCCCACCACACCCTGGAGGACCAGGGCGTGGACTTCTGGTGGCTGGACTGGCAGCAGGGCGGCGTCACGGACATCCCGGGTCTGGACCCTCTGTGGATGCTCAACCACGTCCACTATCTCGACTCCGGCCGCGAGCGCACCCGCACCACCGCTGACGGCACAGCGGAGACCTACCGACGCCGTCCCATCACCTTCTCGCGCTTTGCTGACGCTTCTAGTCACCGCACTCCGATCGGCTTCTCCGGGGACACCGTCACCACCTGGGACTCATTGCGCTTCCAGCCCGAGTTCACCGCTACCGCCGCCAACATCGGCTACTACTGGTGGTCCAACGACATCGGCGGCCACATGTTCGGTGTCAAGGACTCGGAGATGATGGCCCGCTGGGTCCAGCTGGGCTGCTTCTCACCGATCAATCGCCTGCACTCCACAGACTCGGTCTTCAACTCCAAGGAGCCCTGGCGCTACTCCCGCGACGCCCGCGCCACCATGGAGGCGCACCTGCGCCTGCGTCACCGGCTGGTGCCCTACCTCTACACCTGGGCCCGGCTGGCCCACACCCAGGGCGTGGGTCCGGTGCGCCCGGTCTACCACGACTTCCCGTGCGAGATGGGCGCCTACGTCTCACGCAACGAGTTCCTCTTCGGTGACCTGCTGGTCGTGCCGGTGGTCCACCAGGCCGACGCCGCCACGCACCTGGCGCGTGAGAGCGCCTGGCTGCCGGAGGGCACCTGGTTCGACCTGCCGACCGGCCGACGCTACGAGGCCGGCGCCGGTGGGACGATGACGAGCCTGTCACGCACCCTGGACCAGATTCCGGTGCTCGCCCGCGCGGGCTCCCTGGTCACCGTGGCCGAGGACCTGAGCGAGCCGGCCGGCCAGAACCCGCGCCACCTGGGCGTCATCGTGGTGCCGGGGGCCGACGGCGAGTTCGTCCTGGAGGAGGACGACGCCTCTGCCGAGCCTGGCCAGGACGGCGTGGTGCGCACCCGCTTCGCGCTCACCTGGGACGAGGAGGCCGCCACCGCACGCCTGGAGGTCACCCAGGAGGGGGCCGACTCCGTCGCCCCGGCAGAGCGCGAGCTCACCCTCCACCTGCTCAGCGTGGGCGGCCAGGTCAGCGCGAGCGTGGCTGGCAGGCCCGTGGAGGTCACCGAGCGCGAAGCCGACGGCTTCACGCTGGCCGGGGGCCTGGACGTGCACGTGGGCACGGTGCGGCCGGGCGAGGGCGTCGTCGTCGAGCTTGCTGGTGTCCGCACCGAGCCGGCCTCGCTGGCTGGCGAGGTCTTCGCGATCCTGGAGCCGGCGGAGCTGGAGTACCAGGTCAAGGACCGCGCCTGGCAGATCGTGACCAGCGGGGCGCGTGGAGGCGCCCTGCTCTCGGGCCTGCGTGCCGTGGGGCTGCCGGAGGAGATCCTCACGGCGGTTGCTGAGGTCGCCTGACACAGTCCCATGACCGTCTCACCAGGCAGCCCCACCCTGCCCCGCACCGAGCCCTGTGCCCCTGGCTCCCTGCCCCTGGCCGGCAGGGTCGTCATGGTCACCGGGGTCTCGCGCCGCGCCGGGATCGGCTACGCCATCGCCTGCCGAGCCGCGCAGATGGGGGCGAGCCTGTTCCTGCAGCACTTCTCCCCGCACGACGCCGCCCAGCCCTGGGGCGCCGACGACGTGGCCTGCGTGGTCGAGGCCGTACGTGGCCACCTCGTGGGCCAGGCGCGTCTGGCACACGCCAGCGCCGACCTGGCCGATCCCGCGGCGCCGGCGGCGCTGGTCGCTCAGGCCGTCAGNTGAGCTGGGCGGGCTTGACGCCCTGGTGTGCAACCACGCCGCCTCCGGCCGCGACGGCACGCTGGCTGAGGTCACGGCCGCCGACCTCGACCACCACTGGCAGGTCAACGCCCG
>NZ_DS999575.1:365494-385749 GCF_000159035.1 Actinomyces urogenitalis DSM 15434 | reverse complement strand
CATCCGCTGGCCGGGCCGGACCTGGCGGAGGACCAGCCGGCACCGCGCCCGCAGCTGGCCACGGCCGTCGTCCTCATGACCTCAGGCCAGGGCGAAGGTCCGATGCCGAGCGAGATCGCCTACGCCACCTCCAAGGCGGCCCTGGCGGGTATCACGCCCTCGCTGGCAGCGGGGCTGGCGGAGGACGGGATCCGGCTCAACACGGTCAACCCCGGCCCCGTCGACACCGGCTACATGAGCCCCGAGCTCATCGCCGCGCTCACGCCCCGCTTCCCCGGCGGTCGGATGCCGGACCCGGTGGATCCGGCGCGGCTCATCACCTGGCTGCTGACCGACGACGCCGCCTGGGTCACCGGGCAGGTCATCGCCACCGAGGGCGGTTTCCGCCGCTCGTAGCCGCCCTTATCCTCGCGGCGCCGGCCCTGTGGTCCCCCGGTCAATGAGGGTGGCGGGCATGGACACGTGCTCATCCAGCCCCGGCTCCTTGATCAGGCGCACCAGCATGTCCCCGGCGCTGCGGCCCATCTCGTAGGCGTCAACGTCCGAGGCTGAGGCCAGCAGCTGGCCGGTGCCACCCGAGACGAGCGAGCCCATGGACATGGCGGACAGGTCGCGCGGGACCTCCAGCCCCAGCGCCTGCGCGGCAGCCAGGATGCCGGAGAGCACCGCGGGGTTGTTGCTCAGCACCGCGGTGCATCCCTCGACCAGGCCCGTGGGCCCCACCAGCTGGCCGCCGAAGATGACGTTGTCCGGCAGTGCGCGGTAGACGCCGGTCAGTCCTACGCGCACCGCGACCGAGCGCACAGCCTCGTGCTGGACCTGGTAGGCGCGTGCGGTCTCGATGTCCGGGCTGCGGGTGACCATGAGCACGCGCTCGTGCCCGAGGGCGGCCAGGTGCCGCATGGCCAGCTCCGCCATCTGGTCAAAGTCGGCGTCGATCGACGGCACTCCGCCGGGGCGTCCTGAGGTGCCGATGAGCACGGTGGGCACGCCCTCCTGGAGGAGGAAGGCCTCGCGCTCGTCGTCGATCGCCACGTCCATGAGGATGGCCGAGTCGATGGAGCGCGAGCGGATGAGGTCGTGGAGGTTGTCCTGAGGGCGCGAGCGCAGGCCCATCGGCACCACGACCTGGATGCCGGCGCCCTCCACGCCCGCGCGCACGCCGTCGATGTAGAGCAGGTCCCCCACCTCCACCGACTCCCGCTCCATGCGCAGCAGCACCCCCACGCTGCGCACCGAGCGCGAGGCGAGGAAGGAGGCCAGGAGGTTGGGCTGGTACCCGAGCTCCTCGATGGCCTGGCGTACGCGCTCACGGGTGGCCTGGCTGGTCGAGCGCTGGCCGGTGAGCACGTAGGTGACGGTCGACGGCGAGACCCCAGCGCGGCGGGCGACATCAGCGCGGGTGGCTGCCATGTCTCCTCCTTGCTGGTCCTGGTGCGTGTCCGATGATCCTACGGCCGGTGCGGGCGGGTGCCTCCGGCTGGGGCAGACCCGCCCGCACCGCAAGCCGCTCTAGGACTTCAGGCCGCCGGCTGCCAGGCCGGCCACGATGCGGCGCTGGAAGAGCAGCACCATGATGACCAGCGGCAGGGTCATCACCACACCAGCGGCCATCTGCGAGCCGAAGGGCGTGTTGAACTGCGAGGCTCCGGTGAACTTGCTCAGCAGCACGGTGGCGGGCTGCATCTGCGGGTCATTGATCATCGTCACGGCCACGAGGAACTCGTTCCAGGCACCGATGAAGATGATGATCGCGGTGGTGAAGATGCCGGGGGCGGCCAGGGGCAGGATGATCTTGCGGAAGGCCTGTCCGGGTGTGCATCCGTCCACCATGGCGGACTGCTCCAGCTCCTGGGGCATCTGGCGGAAGAAGCTGGTCAGGTTCCACACGGCCAGCGGCAGGGAGAAGGACAGGTCCGGGATGATCATCGCCTGGTAGGTGTTGATCCAGCCCCAGTCGGAGAAGTTCTTCAGCAGGGGCACGATGATGGCTACCAGCGGGAACATCGAGGTGGCCAGGACCACCAGCAGCAGGAAGCCCTTGCCGCGGAAGTCCAGGCGCGCCAGCGCGTAGGAGGCGAAGGTCGCGATCGCCAGGGCGACGATCGTGACCACCACCGAGACGATGAGGGAGTTGACCAGGCCCTGGGCGAAGTTGTTCTTGGCCCCGAAGACGGCCTCGTAGTTCTCCAGCGAGGGGTGGGCCGGCCACCAGGAGTTGTCAAAGATCTCGGTGTCCGGGCGCAGCGAGGACACGAGCATCCAGTAGAAGGGCGCCAGGCAGTAGATGACGATAAGGACGATCCCGAAGGTCGAGGCCACCTGTCCCCAGGAGGCTCGCTTGGACGGCCGCTCGATGACGCGGCGCGCGGTAGCGGTTGCGGTGCTCATGCCCGGTTCTCCTTCCCGGCAGCCTCGGTGACGACTCCGGAGGCGGGCTTGGTCCCGCGCCGCCAGCCAGGCAGGAAGACGGAGGCGGACAGGCGCCCGCCCTTCCTGCGCTTCTTCTCGACGCTGGCGCCCAGGTCGGCGCGGGTGATCTTGACGAAGGCGAAGGCGAAGATGAAGACGTAGAGGAAGAGGATGAGCGCGTAGGCCGCTGCCGAGCCGTAGCGCAGGTTGGAGGCCTCGTCCTGGACGAGCATGGAGATGGTCTCCACGCTCGCCTTGCGCGGACCGATGAGGATGTAGGGAAGGTCGAACATGCGCAGGGCGTCCAGGGTCCTGAAGAGCACCGCGACCACGAGGGCAGGCTTGACCAGGGGCAAGGTGATGCGGGTAAAGCGTCTCCAGGCGTTGGCGCCGTCGATCTTGGCCGCCTCGTAGACCTCGTCCGGGATGACCTGCAGGCCAGCCAGGGTCAGCAGGCCGATGTAGGGGGCTGTCTTCCACACGTCGGCGATGATGATCGCCATCTTGGCGCTGAGGTCTCCTGAGGCCCACATGATGTGCTCGCCCAGGATCGCGTTGGCCACGCCGTTCTGGTTGAAGATCCAGCCCCACAGGATGCCGGAGACGGCCGTGGGGATGGCCCAGGGCACAAGGATGGCGGCGCGCACGAAGCCGCGTCCGCGCATGGCCTTATGCATGATGAGGGCCATGGACACCCCGAGCACGGTCTCCGCCACAACGGTGACCACGCCGAACAGGGTCGTGTTCCAGGCCGCGTTCCAGAAGCGCTCGCCGGCGTCGGAGAAGATGGCCGTGTAGTTCTCCAGCCCGATAAAGGGCTCGACGTCGGAGACGAAGCCGGTCTCCGGGTCCAGGCCGGCTTTGCCGAACAGTGACTGGTACAGGGACTGGAAGACGGGGATGATGATGACGATCATCAGGACGATGACCGTCGGGGTCATAAGGATCCAGGCGAGCCGGGACTGGGCCCGGGTCATCTTGGAGCGCCGACCGACCGAGGCGGGCGCGTACTTCGTTGTACTCATGGGTGTCCTTCGATAGCAGCGTGCGGACATGACGCGCCGGGGCCCGCGCCGCCTCGGGCGCGGGCTGCCCGGCGCGCGAGGTGAGGGTCAGGCCCTCACGTGAGCCAGGTCTGAGGTGGGCAGGGGTGGCTGGGCCGTCCACACGGGGCGGCCCAGCCACAGTGCTCAGCCCTCGATCGCTGCCTTGAGCGAGGTCTCCAGGGCAGCAATGGCCTCCTCGGCAGTGCTCTCCTGCTTGATGGCCGGGTAGAACGCGTCCTGGATCGCGGCGGTCACGTCTCCGTAGGCCACGGCCTTGGGGCGGCCCTTGGCGGCGTCGAGGGACTCACGCAGCGTGGGCAGGTAGGGGAACTTCGCCAGCATCTCGGAGTCCTCGTACAGGGAGGCCGTGATCGGGGCCAGTGTCTGGGTCTCCAGGGCGTACTTCTCGGACTCGGCGGAGGTGAACCACTTGACGAACTTCAGTGCCGTCGCCTTGTTCTTGGAGAAGGCGGAGATGCCGCAGTTGTGGCCGCCCAGGGTGGGCACGAAGGTGTTGCCGGACAGGCTCGGCAGCGCGGTGACGCCGAACTTCTCCTCGCCCAGGGCCTCCAGGTTGTTGGCGTACTGGTAGGGCCACTGACGGTAGAAGAGCAGGTTGCCGGCCTCGAAGGCGTTGCGGCCGTCCTCCTCCTTCCACTCCAGGGCCTCGGTGGGGATGTAGCCGTTCTTGAAGCCGTCCATGAGGAACTGCAGGCCCTCGATCGCCTCCGGGGAGTTGATCGTCACGGCACCGGAGTCGTCCACGAAGGAGCCACCGAAGGTGTTGATGAACTCGCTGGCGCAGCAGGTCAGGCCCTCGTACTTGGCGAACTGGCCGCCGAAGCCGCCGATGTTCTCGTGGCCGGCCACCTTGCGCACGGCGTCGATCGCGGCGGTGACCTCCTCCCAGGTCGTGGGAACCTCGACCCCGGCCTCAGCCAGGAAGTCCTTGCGGTAGTACATGATCGAGGAGTCGGTGGCGAAGGGCATGGCGTAGAGCTTGTCCATGTACAGGCCCGTGTTCCACACCGACTCGATGATGTCGGGGGCAGTCAGCTCGTCCTTGGGCAGCTCGACGATCCACTGGTTGGCGGCGAACTCGGCCACCCACACGTTGTCCACAGAGATGACGTCGTAGGCGTCGGACTTGGTCTGGGCGTTGTTGATGAAGGACTGGCGCTGCTGGTCCGCCTCGGCACTCAGCTCGATGAGGGTGACCTGCTCGTCAGGGTTCTCCTCGTTCCACTGGTCGATGCGCTTTTGGACCATGCCGCCGGAGTTGTCCTTGCCCTGGACCCAGGTGATCGGGCCGGTGCCCTCGAAGGTGCCCGAGGACGCGGCCGAGCCCGAGGAGCTGGAGCCCTTGTCCTTGGAGCCGCAGGCGGCCGCCGCGGCAAGAGCCGCCGCTACGGCAGAACCCTGGATAAACCGGCGACGGGGAAGTGAGGTGGCCATGAGTCTTTCCTCCTTGAATGACGGCGCCGCAGGGCTGCCTCGGTGCATCCCTACCGCAATCGACGCGCGTCGACTCGCGTGACCACAGTAACCCCGAGCAGCACGGGTGTCAGAGATATGAGTCACCTTGTCACCATTTTGTTATCGACCAGGTGGTCATGCTCTCGCCCCTTGACGGCCCGCGTCAGCCCTGACGCTGACACAATGAGGAGGTTGCGACGAGGAGCACGATGAGCACGACACCCACCCCACCCCACCGCCCGGATGACCCCGCCGCCGAGGTCATGACATTCCGCCCCGACGCCCGGTTCTGGCTCGTCTACGCCTGCCTCATGACCGTGCAGTTCCTGGGCGCGCTCTACCACACCGTCGTCGCCACCGCCCTGCCCACCGTCATCGGCGAGCTGGGCGGGGTAGCGCACATGTCCTGGGCCATCACGGCCTACACCCTGGGCCAGACCCTGGCCATGCCCATCAACGGCAAGGTCGGCGACCTCGTGGGCCGCAAGCAGCTCTACCTGCTGGCCATCGCCCTGTTCGTAGGCGGGTCAGCGCTGTGCGGAGCCGCCCCGGACATGATGACCTTCACCATCTTCCGCTTTGTCCAGGGCCTGGGTGGCGGTGGGCTCATGATCTGCTCCCAGGCCATCACCGGTGACCTCATCCCGCCACGCGTGCGAGGCAAGTACATGGCCCCCATGGGCGCGATGTTCGGCATCGCCGCGATCCTGGGCCCCCTCCTGGGCGGTTGGCTCACCGACTGGCTGGGATGGCGAAGCATCTTCTGGTTCTTCCTGCCCTTTGGCCTGTTCGCGTGGATCGCCGTCGCCATCGCGCTGAAGATGCCGCGCCACCGCGTCCCGCTGGACATTGACTGGGCAGGACTGGCTCTGACCAGCGTGGGTGCCACCGGCATCGTGCTGCTGGCTACCTGGGGAGGCACCACCTACGCCTGGAACCACCCGCTCATCCTCGCGCTGCTCGTGGTCACCCTGGCGTGCTGGGCGGCCCTGGTTCCGGTGGAGAAGCGGGCAGCCAACCCCCTGATCCCGCTGCAGATCCTGACCAACCACACCTTCGTCGTCGCCACGGTCGTGGCCGTGCTCATGTGCGCCTGCATGTTCGGTATGAACGGCTACCTGCCCACCTACGTCCAGATGGTTCACGGCGTGTCCCCCACCACCTCCGGGCTCGTCCTCGTCCCTGGCGCGGTCGCGATGTTCCTGGGGTCGGTGACCTCCGGCTGGCTGGTCTCGCGCACCGGCCGCTACAAGGTCTACCCCGTGCTCGGCTCGCTCCTGGCTGCCTGCGGCATGGCTGTGCTCGGCCTCATCCCCTCTGACGCTGCCGTGTGGTGGTTCGGGGTCGGTGTGTTCATCCTGCAGCTGGGGGTAGGGATGTTCCTGCAGCTGTCCGTCCTCATCATCCAGAACGCCCTGCCGGCCAAGATGCTGGGCACAGCCACCTCAACCAACAACTTCTTCCGTGAGATCGGCGTGAGCGTGGGGAACACCGTGGTGGGCGTGCTCTTCACCTCTCGGCTCACGGCCAGCCTGCTGGCCCTGGGCTTCTCCTCCGACGACGCCGCCTCGATCACCCCAGCCACCATCTCCGCCCTGACGCCCCACACGCAGGCGGACGTGGCCGAGGCCTATCAGGAGGCGCTCGGCCCGGTCCTGCTGGGCCTGGCACCCGTGCTCGTGGTCGCAGCCGTGGTCGCGCTGGCCTTCCGGCCTGTTCCTCTGTCCGTCAAGACCGGCCTGGAGCAGGTGGCTGCCGAGGAGGCGCGCGAGGAAGCCGCAGGCGGGCAGGACCCTCTGCGCGAGGAGGACTGAGACCGCGTCTGCGTCCCAGCCCGCGGCCCGATCACGGGGCCACGGCGAGCGCCGGGGCAAGGGCGCGGGCGGCAGGGCCGGAGTTCCTGTCACCTCCTCCCGCTAGGCTCGTTCCATGAGCACTCACCTCTAGGGTGACGACGCCGTCACCTCCCCCACCTGCGCGCCCGCCCCCGCGGACGCGCCGCCACAGCCGGCACCGCTTTCGCCGGCCACCGGCGTCCAGAGCGCCGAGCGCTTCGGCGAGGCCTCGGACTTCTTCGCCGGGGACTCTCGCTCCAACCGCGAGCGCATGCTGGCCGGGGACTGGTACGTGGCGGATGATCCGGACTCCGCGCGCATCGCCGCCCACGCCCGGCGCGAGCTCTACCTCTACGAACGCGCCTTCTTCATGGGGGACCCGGGCGCGATCGAGCACCTGCGCTCGGCCGTCCCGCAGCTGGGGAAGGACTCGATCCTGCTGCCCCCGGTCCGTGTGGACTACGGCGACCGACTCTTTGTTGGTGAAGGCACCTTCGCCAACTACGGGCTCACGGCGCTGGACGTGGCTGAGATCCGCATCGGCGCCCACTGCCAGATCGGTCCGAACGTCCAGCTGCTCACCCCGGTCCACCCGCTGGAGCCCACTCCGCGGCGCGTGGGGCTGGAGTCAGCCGACCCGATCACCATCGAGGACAACGTGTGGTTGGGTGGCGGCGTCATCGTGTGCCCTGGAGTGCGTATCGGTGAGGGCTGCGTCGTGGGAGCCGGCAGCTTGGTCACCAAGGACCTGCCGCCCTACAGCCTGACGGTGGGGTCCCCCGCACGCGTCATCCGTACCCTGGACGACTCCACCTTCGCACCCCGTCACTAGGACCGCCTCCGCAGGCTTCCCCGGACGCCTGTGAGGGCGGCGCCTCCCCCGTTACTTAACCGATATAGTTCCGCCCGTGTCCGTCTCCGACGACCCGCTCGTCACCACCTGGAACCTGGAGCACCTGCCATGACCGCACCGTCGCGTACCACCGGCACCACCGCCCGCCCCCACCTGGTCCCCCGCCCTCGCGAGCTGAGCTGGCTGGACGGCGGGCTCGGCCTGGAGCACGGCCTCCACGTGGTCGGAGCCCAGGCTGCGCCCCAGGCCGTCGAGGTCCTCCTTGAGCGTCTGCGGCGCTCATGCGGCACCGGACGCTCCGAGGCCCCGGACGCGACCGAGCTGCGCCTGGTGACTGATTCCAGCCTCCCTGAGGAGGGCTATGAGCTCCTCGCCCAAGGCACCACGATCACCTTGTCAGCCAGCGCCCCGGCCGGCTTCGGCTGGGCGGTCCAGACCCTCCTGCAGCTTCTGCCTCCCCAGGTCCTGGGCCCTGGGCCGATGAACCCCGCGGACCTGGTCCTGCCCGCCGTGCGGGTCCAGGACGCTCCGGCCCATTCCTGGCGCGGCTCGCACATTGACGTCGCCCGCCACTTCCTGCCCCTGGACGGCCTGACGCGCCACCTGGAGATGATGGCGCTGCACAAGCTCAACGTCCTCCACCTCCACCTCACCGACGACCAGGGCTGGCGCCTGCCGGTGGAGGACTACCCGCTGCTGACCGAGGTCGGCGCCTGGCGCCCTGGGGACCTGCGCGGCCATCAGCCGCAGCCTCAGCCTGGCCAGAGCGACGACGTCGCCGAGCATGACGGGATCCGCCGGGGAGGCTCCTACTCCGTCCAGGAGATCCGCACCCTCGTGGAGCGAGCCAGCCAGCTGGGCATCACGATCATGCCCGAGGTGGACATGCCCGGGCACATGGAGGCAGCCATCGCCGCCTACCCCGAGCTCGGCTGCGGCCACCCGCGCCACCCGCGTACCTGCTGGGGAGTGTCCCGGCACGTCTTGTCACTTGCCGCACCCACGCTCGACTTCTGCCGCACGGTCCTGGACACCGCCATGGACCTCTTCCCGCACTCCCCCATCCACGTGGGCGGGGACGAGTGCCCGGGCGAGGAGATGCTGACCGACCCCGGCACGCGCGCCACGATGGCCGCCATCGGCGCCACCACGCGAGCACAGGCCCAGGCCTGGTTCGAGGCACAGGTGTGCGCCCACGTGCTCCAGGCTGGCCGCAAGGTCGTGGCCTGGGACGAGGTCATCGAGGCAGACATCGACCCGGCCGTGACCATCATGATGTGGCGCGACTGGGGCGACTACGCCACCCAGGCCCTGCGCCGCGGGCACGAGCTCATCGCCGCCCCCAACTCCCTGACCTACCTCGACCACGACCAGGTGACCGGACCCCACCGACCGGTCTCGATCGGCGGGGAGCTGCCCCTGTCCATGACCGCGGAGCTGAGCACCGTCCTGAGCTCCTGGTCCGCCCAGGGGCCCGGGCGCCTCATCGGCGGCCAGTTCCAGCTGTGGACGGAGTACGTGCGCACCTGGTCGCGGGCGGAGAACCTGCTGTGGCCGCGCGGGGCCTGCCTGGCCCAGCAGCTGTGGACCGGTAGCGCTGCCGGGGCCGCCAGCTACGCCGAGCTCGGTCAGCACCTGGAGCGCCTGAGCGCCTGCGAGGTGGCCTGGTGCCGCGAGGAGGAGACCCTGCCAGCGTCGGCGAGCCCCGCCGTCGCCCCGCACGGCGCCTGATCCTGAGACCACGGCCCCGCCCCCCTGAGAGGACCCCATGAGCACCACCCGCGAACGCACCAACCCGGCCGGAGCGCAGCTACGCCAGGCGCTGGAGGACTGGGGCGAACGAATCGCCCAGGCCTGTGGGAGGCAGGCCGGGGACCGCTTCACCCGGCTCATGCTGGACACGTGGGAGACCACCCTGACCTGGCACGGCGAGCGCGTCTTCGTCATCACCGGGGACATCCCCGCCATGTGGCTGCGCGACTCCTCAGCCCAGATCCAGCCCTTCATGCGCCTGCTGGAGGTCGAGGAGGTCGCCCGCACGGTACGCGGCCTGGTACGCGAGCAGTGGCGCTGCGTGTCCGTGGACCCTTACGCCAACGCCTTCAACGCCGGGCCCACCGGCGCCCACTACGATCCCGACGACCTCGACCTCAGCCCCGACCTGTGGGAGCGCAAGTACGAGATCGACTCCCTCACCTTCCCCGTGCGCCTGGCCCACCAGCTGTGGCGGCGCACCGACGAGGCCTCGCACCTGGACTCCGCCGTCCACGAGGGCTGCCGGCGCGTGGTCGCCCAGTGGCGCCTGGAGCAGGACCATGAGCGCTCTGACTACCGCCATGTGCGCCCGAGCCTGCCGGAGGACACCCTGCCGCGCGAGGGACGCGGGGCGCCGGTCGCCGTGACCGGCATGACCTGGAGCGGCTTCCGCCCGTCCGACGACGCCACGACCTACGGCTACAACATCCCGGCTCAGCTCATGGCGGTCAGCGCGCTGGGTGCCATCGCCGACTTCGCCACCGAGGTCTGGGATGACGCCGAGCTGACCGGCCAGGCCCAGGACCTGGGCGAGCAGATCATGGCCGGGGTCCAGCGCTTCGGCATGACCGAGGGCCGCTACCTCTACGAGGTCGACGGCCTGGGCGGGCAGCTAGCCATGGACGACGCCAACATGCCCTCACTCCTCTCACTGCCCCTGACCAGCGACGTCGCGGTGGAGGATCCGGCCTATCAGGCCACACGTGCCTGGGTGCTGTCTGAGGCCAACCCCTTCTTCTACCGCGGCACGTTCGCCGCCGGAGTGGGCTCACCGCACACGCCCGAGGGCTACATCTGGCACATCGCACTCGCGGTCCAGGGCCTGACCGGGGACGTGGAGGAGGCCCGGGCCTGCCTGGAGACGATCCTGGCCACGGACGCGGGTACGGGGATGACCCATGAGGGCTTTGACCCCGATGACCCCTCGCGCTTCACCAGGCCCTGGTTCTCCTGGTCAAACTCCATGGCCTGCGAGCTCATGATGGACCTGACCGAGCGGTCCTGAGCCGGTATGGCGACGCCCCTCCTGCACAGGCGCAGGAGGGGCGTCGTCGTCTCAGGTGCGTACCAGCCCGGCGGCGTCAGGACGCTCAGCGGTCAAAGGTCGCGGCCACCTGCGGGTTGCGCTGGATGTAGCCGTCCAGGACCCGCTTGGCCACACGTACCGAGTCGACCAGCGGGTGGGAGGCGAGCGCACGCCAGGCCAGGGTCTGGTCCCCAGCCAGAGCAGCCTCGATCACCAGCTCCTCGCAGCCCTTGACCGTGGTCACGAGCCCGAGCTCGGCTCCGGTCAGGGGCGCGACGCGCTGGGGGTGCACGCCCTCAGAGTCGACGACGCAGGGGACCTCGACGACGGCGTCCTCACGCAGCTGGGGCACGAGCAGGCCCGCGCCGTCGCGTGTATGGGCGTCAGCGTTGCCCACGTCCAGGATCATGCGTGCCGGCGCCCCGGTCGCCACCGCCGTCATGAGGTCGAGCGCCACCTGCTGGTAGCCGCCACCGGCGATGTCCTCCTCGCGCCGTCCGGCCCGCTCAGAGACATCACGCGCCTCGGCCATGTAGGTCGCCTCGCGCTCGTCGTGCGCCGCCGTCCACAACCGGCCCGCCTGCTCGGGGTGGGCAGCCACCGCCTCGTAGAAGGCGCTCTGCTGGCGGTGGAGAAACTGGCCACGGGTCTCGGCCTCGGAGCGGATCCGGGCCAGCGACTCCCGGCCCAGGTAGTAGTAGAAAAGGTACTCGTTGGGCAGCATCCCGAGCGCCCGCACCCAGTCCGCACCGATGGTGCGAGCCTCCTCCATGTGGTCCAGCGCGGCGTCGTCAGCCAGCAGACCGGGCAGACGGTCCGTGCCACCAACCTCCAGGCTGCGCAGCCAGCCCAGGTGGTTGAGCCCCACGTAGTCAAAGCTGACCCCGGTCTTCTCCCCCACCTGGGACACGCGGGTAGCGTCCCCGCCCACGGCCGCCGTCGCCCGGCGTACCAGGCCGATCGGAGTGTCGCAGATGCCGACGACGCACCCGCCCAGCACCTGGCGCATCACCTGGGTGATGATGCCCGCAGGGTTGGTGAAGCTGATGACCCAGGCCTCGGGTGCCAGGTCGCGCAGGGTGCGGGCCAGCTCCATGGCCACCGGCACGGTGCGCAAGGCGTAGGCGTATCCGCCCACCCCCACAGTCTCCTGGCCCAGCACGCCCTCCTCCAGCGCGACCAGCTCGTCAGTCACCCGGCCGCAGGTGCCTCCCTGGCGCATGGCGGAGAAGACGAAGTCCGCACCGGTCACGGCCTCACGCAGATCGGTGGTGGCCACGATCCTGGGCGAGCTGGGGTAGGCCAGGCAGGACAGGACCGCGGTCATGGCCTCCAGACGCGGGCGGTCGACGTCGTAGAGGCAGACCTCGTCCACCACGAGCCCGGGATAGGGGCCCGAGCCGGCGCGAGCGGCAGCCAGTACCTCGATGACCTGAGGAACCCGGAATCCTCCGCCTCCGACGATCAGCAGCTTCATATGACCTTCAGCCCCTTCGGCGTGACGTGACGAGGCGACGCTGGCAACGAGCACGGTGCCCGACAGCCGGCGCCGACGGCGGACCGGGGAACGTGTCCCAGGCCGCCGCCACTGTAACGACTTCCCGTTCCTGGCGCCCGCCCGTCCTGCCTGCGAGCCGGCCGCGCGGGCTCACTAGGATGCTCGTGTGGTTCTTCCCTTGAGCAACTGCGCCGAGCGCGGCCAGGTCCTTGTCGCCGGCTCGGTGTTCCTCGACGTCGTCATGGCCGGGCTCGCTCACGCCCCGCGCCCAGGCGAGGAGCAGTGGGTCTCTGACTGCTCGATCGTGCCGGGAGGCAGCGCCAACCAGGCGATCGCCTTGGCCCGGCTCGGGGTGGACACCGCGCTGCACTGCTACCTCGGCACCGACCGGGCCGGCCAGATGGTGCGCGAGGTCCTGCGCGAGGAGGCGGTCGGGATCGACTCGGCCTGCGCCGTCGAACGGCAGAACGTGACAGTCTCCTTGGCGCTGGACGGCGACCGCGCCATGACGACGGTCGGCACTGACGCCGTCCCGCCCCTGGCTCCCCTGCCGCACGCACCTCGAGGGCTTGTGGCCGACCTGCCGACCATCCAGGCCAACCTGGCCCAGGTGCGTACCTGGCAGGAGGCCGAGGCGCCCTGTACCGTCTTCGCTGACGCTCGCTGGGACCCCAGCGAGCAGTGGGACCACAGCGACCTGGAGCCGCTGGAGGTGGTGGACGTCTTCACCCCCAACGAGGGCGAGGCACTGCGTTACCTGCGCACCGACTCCGTGAGGCAGGCGGCCGCCGCGCTGGCCACGCGCGTGCCCCTGGCCGTCATCACCCGCGGCCCGCGCGGCGTCATCGCTGCCGACGGCGAGCAGCTCCTCGCCCTGCCCGCCCTCGACGTCCCGGTGGTGGACACCACCGGCGCCGGAGACGCCTTCGCCGCAGGACTGACCTGGGCGCTGCTGGAGGGCGCGGACCTGCGCACGGCACTGAGCGCCGGGCAGGTCACGGCCGCCTTCACCCTGACCCGCCCTGGTGGATCGCTCAGTGCTCCCCGCCCTGCTGACCTGCGTCGGATGGTCGAGGCCTACCAGGTGCCCGAGGGGTACAGCCTGGGGTTCCTCGACCTGGCCGGGTAGCCAGGTCCGTGCGCAGGCCGCCTCAGGCCTTGGCCAGGGGCGCCAGGCGCAGCATGAGGCGCTTGGTCGCCCGGGCGCCGTCGATGGTGAAGGCCACGTGCGCCACGGTTGAGCGTCCCGAGCCCTCGATCGCCGTCACCTCGCCCAGGCCGTAGGAGTCGTGACGGACCTGGTCGCCCACCTTGAGCCCCTGGACCGCTGCGGGAAGCTCGGAGGCATCAGCGGCCCCGCCGTCTGCGCAGGAGCCGTCCAGACGGGTGGGCTTGCCACGCTTGGCCAGCCGCTGCGCCCGACGCGCCTCGAAACGGTCCTTGGGCGTCTCCACCCGCCCCAGCTTGCCCGAGCGCTTGCCTGAGCCGAAGGCGGGGGCGAAGTCGTCGTCGTCCGAGTAGGAGCCAGCCCCGGAGCCGAAGCCGCCCTCACCCCAGCTGCTTCCCCAGCCGGTCCCGCCTCCGCGCAGGGCGTCCATGGAGGAGGCCAGACGCTTCCACTCCATCGTCTCGGTGGGGATGTCATCCAGGAAGCGCGAGGCGGGCATGGCCTGGGCACTGCCCCAGGCCGAGCGCACCGCCGCCCGGGTGACGTACAGGCGCTCGCGGGCACGGGTGAGAGCCACGTAGGCGAGCCGGCGCTCCTCGGCCAGCTCGGCGTCGTCAGCCAGGGAGCGCGAGTGCGGGAAGGTACCGTCCTCCATACCGGTGACGAAGACGACCGGGAACTCCAGGCCCTTGGCCGTGTGGACGGTCATGAGCGTGACCTGGCCGTCCTCGGCGGCCTTGCGCGCGGCCTCATCCCCAAGATCGGCCGAGTCCGGCAGCTGGTCCGCGTCCGCCACCAGGCTGACGCGCTCCAGGAAGTCGGCGAGCACCGCGTCGGGGTTGGCTGCCTGGAAGTCAGCCGCCACCGAGTGCAGCTCGGCCAGGTTCTCCACGCGGGTGGCGTCCTGGGGGTCATCGCTGGCTCGTAGCTCGGCCAGGTAGCCCGAGGCGTCGAGCACGGAGTCCAACAGGTCAGCCACGCCGTCGCCCGCGGCCAGCTGGTGGCGCAGGCCGGTGAGCAGCTCGTGGAACTTGGTGACCTGCGTGCGGGCGCGGGTCGCCAGGCCCTCAACCGCCGGGGCCTCGGTCCCGCCGGCGTCCAGGTCCCCGGCGCCCTCCCCCTGCTCCAGGGGACGCAGCGCGCCGGCCGCGTCCGCCACCGCGGTACCGAAGGAGACGCCATAGCGTGCGGCGTGCTCGGCGAGCACCGCCTCAGCCTTGTCCCCCAGTCCTCGCTTGGGCACGTTGAGGATGCGGCGGATGTTGACGTCGTCGTCCGGGTTGTCGACGGCCCGCAGGTAGGCGATGGCGTCCTTGATCTCGCGACGCTCGTAGAAGCGGGTACCACCCACCACCTTGTAGGGCTGGCCCGAGCGCAGGAAGGCCTCCTCCAGGGCGCGAGACTGGGCGTTGGTGCGGTAGAAGACGGCGACGTCGCGCGGGCGCACGCCCTCCTCGTCAGCCAGGCGATCGATCTCGGAGCTGATCCAGCGCGCCTCGTCATGCTCGGAGTCCGCGACGTAGCCGATCACCGGGGTGCCGGCTCCAGACTCGGTGAACAGGTTCTTCTTGCGTCGCCCGGAGTTGCGGGAGATGACGGCGTTGGCGGCGTCGAGGATGTTCTGGGTGGAGCGGTAGTTCTGCTCCAGCAGGATCGTGCGCGCGGCCGGGTAGTCCTGCTCGAACTCCTCGATGTTGCGGATCGTGGCGCCGCGGAAGGCGTAGATGGACTGGTCGGAGTCGCCCACCACCGTCAGCTCGGCCGCAGGCACGGCGCTGCCCTCCCCTGAGGTCCCGGGACCGCCGGTGAGCTCACGCACGAGCACGTACTGGGCGTGGTTGGTGTCCTGGTACTCGTCCACCAGGATGTGGCGGAAGCGCCGTCGGTACATCTCGGCGACCGCGGGCTTGGTCTGCAGGAGCTGGACGGTGCGCATGATGAGGTCGTCAAAGTCCAGTGCGTTGGCCGCCACCAGCCGCGCGGCGTAAGCGCGGTAGACCTCCACCAGGTGCCGCTCCAGGGGGTTGGAGGTCAGGGCTCGCTCGGCGTACTGAGCCGGCGTGATGAGCTCGTTCTTCAGGTCTGAGATCCGGTTCGCGAAGGTCTTGGGCGTAAAGCGCTTGGAGTCGATCCCCAGCTCCTTGACGATCAGCGTGATGAGGCGCTGGGAGTCAGCAGAGTCATAGATGGAGAAGGTCGAGCGCAGCCCGGCAGCCTCGTGCTCGCGGCGCAGGATGCGCACGCAGGCGGAGTGGAAGGTGGACACCCACATCCGCTCGCCGGCCGGACCCACCAGGCCGGCCACGCGCTCGCGCATCTCCGCGGCCGCCTTGTTGGTGAAGGTGATCGCCAGGATCTCGCCGGGACGGGCCCGGCCCGTGGCCAGCAGGTAGGCGATGCGGTGGGTGAGCACCCGGGTCTTGCCCGAGCCGGCGCCGGCGATGATGAGCAGGGGCGCGCCGACGTGGGTCACGGCCTGTTCCTGCGCCGGGTTGAGGCCCTTGACCAGCTCGGTCGGGTCCGCGACCGTCACGCCCCAGGCGTAGCCCGGTGTCCCGCTGCCTCGCCCGGCCCCCAGGTCTGCGCTCTCGCCCTGGCCGGCGGCCCTGGCACGTGCCGCGGCGGCGTTGGCCTGAGCCCGGGCCACGAGGGCCGCGGTCTCAGCCTGCCTCTCCTCCCAGGACGAGGCGACGGCGGCCAGGTCCTCCGGTTCGGGCGCCTGGCCCTCGTCCTCCGGCTCGGGCGCCCACTCCTCAGCAGGCGCCTCCGCCTGGGCCAGGGAGTCCGCCCAGCCGTCGTCCCAGCCAGAGGCGGGAGCGAGCGAGGGCAGGACGGTCTCAGCCGGCGGCTTGCTGCTGCCAGGCATGGGGAGGGCGTCGAAGAGTGAGTTCATCGCGTTCATACTGAGGCCAAGACTAGGCCAGCCCACCGACACTCTTCGCCGCTGGCCCCGCTTCCCCGCCCCGGTCCACCCCGGCGCCTCGGGCAGGTGCGGTGAGCATAGGCATCGGAGTCTCCTTCAGGAGGTGCTGGAAGGTGCTGCCCTCAAAGCCTCGCGCCCCAGCCCGCCACCTGCCAGGTCCCGTCAGAGGGGGTCTGCCAGGGCCAGGATCAGCTCTCGGCCCGACCTGTTCTCCAGTAGCCCATGAAGGCCACTGAGCGTCGGTCGATTCCGCGTTCGGAGACCAGGTGACGGCGCATCGCCCGCACGGCCCCGGCCTCCCCGGCCAGCCAGGCGTACAGGCTCGTGCTCACCAGCGCCGCCCCTCCCTTGGCGTGACGCGGTACCTCCCACAGCAGCTCGGCGTCGACGTCGATCTCCTCAACCTCGCACGGGCACCCCACCGGCGCCAGCTCAGCAGCCGCCTGCGTGACCGCGTCCACCAGCAGGCTGCCGTGCGCCGCCCCCTGCCTGCCCAGCACGCGTACCTCGAACCCCGGGTGGCTGGGCAGGTACGCCTCGTCCTCCTGCCTGGGCATCTCAACCACGGCGATGCCTCGGGCCTGGCGCGGCAGGTCCTGCAGGATCCTGGCGATCGCCGGCGCCGCGGTCTCGTCCCCACCCAGCAGGTACTGCTTGGTCACCCGCGGCGGGACAAAGTCCACGCCGTTGGACCGGGCGGCCTTGGGCGGCTGGGTCGCCAGCCAGGCCCGTGAGGGCCCCAGCAGCACGGCAGGATCGCCGACGCCGCAGCCCGCCAGCCAGCGGGCGGCTGGTCCGCCCTCGGCCGGGTCGTGGAGCACCATGTCGATGTCGACCTCCGGCCAGCCGCCGTCGCGCCCGGCGCGCACAGCCCTGGTGGTGTAGGTACGGATAGGCGGCTTGTGCTCATCAGGCAGCGCCAGCCACTCCTGGTACCACTGGTCTCCTGCCTGTGGCAGGTGCTCGTAGCCTCCCTGGGCAGCGGGCAGGACGAGCTTGATGCGCTGGTCCCAGCCCGGGTCGGCGAAGTCGCTCAGGCTCACACCGGTGAAGGTGACTCGGCGCATGGAAGGAGTCAGGTCGCGGACTCCGGCCACCGTGACCGCGAAGAAGGGGAAGGGAGCCACCATCACCGCGTCTCCGTCGTCGTGGCAGCAGCCGTCTCAGTGCGTACCTGGCCGGTCCTCGCCTCCTGGCCCGCCGGGGCGGCGTGGTGGCGTCCTCGCGGCACGATGAGCGGGGTGAGCGAGACCGGGTCCTGCATGACCACGGCCTCCAGGCCGAAGACCTCACGCATGAGGCCGGCGCTCAGGACCTGCCCCGCAGGCCCGGATGCCACGACCCTGCCCTGGCGCATGGCCACGAGGTGGTCGGCGTAGCGGGCGGCCAGGTTGATGTCGTGCAGGACCATGACCACCGTGGTTCCTCGGTCTCGGTTGAGGTCGGTGAGCAGGTCGAGCACCTCCACCTGGTGCGCCAGGTCGAGGAAGGTAGTCGGCTCGTCCAGGAGGAGGACGTCGGTGCGCTGGGCCAGGGCCATGGCGATCCACACGCGCTGACGCTGGCCTCCTGACAGCTCGTCAACCGCCCGGTCCGCCAGCTCAGCCGTCCCCGTAGCCAGGAGCGAGTCCTCCACCACCTGGCGGTCCTGGCTGGTCCAGGAGGCAAAGAGCCCCTGGTGCGGGTGGCGTCCACGCCCCACGAGGTCGGCCACGGTGATGCCCTCAGGCGCGATCGGCTGCTGAGGCAGCAGACCGAGCCTGCGAGCCAGGGTGCGGGTCGGCACGGAGGTGATCGCCTCGCCGTCAAGCAGCACCGCCCCCTCCACTGGGGTCAGGATGCGAGCCATGGTCTTGAGCAGCGTGGACTTGCCGCACGCGTTGGCTCCCACGATCACCGTGATCCTGCCGGTGGGCACGGCCAGGTCCACGCCGTCGACGACCACGCGTCCCTCATAGCCCGAGCGCAGCCCTCGCACGGCAAGCTCACGTGCCACCGCCACCTCGCCCTGGGGCCCGGCTCCAGCTGGCCGGTCCCCGCGCGTGCCTGCAACGGACTGGAGTGCGGTGGCGCTCATGCGCTGGCTCCTTGACGGTTGAGTCGGACAAGCTGGGCGAGCAGGTAGGGCGCGCCCACGATGCCGGTGACCACGCCCACGGGCAGTGCCGTGGGGAAGAGGTACTGACCTGCCAGGTCACCACCGAGCACGATCACAGCCCCCATCAGGGCCGAGGGCGCCAGCAGGACCCGGTCGCTGGGTCCGGCGAGCCGGGCCGTCACAGGCCCGGCCAGGAAGGAGACGAAGGCGATCGGTCCGCTGGCCGCCGTCGCGCAGGCGGACAGGACCACCAGCGCGAGCACGAGGGCGGCACGCGAACGCTCCACCTTCTCCCCCAGGCCTGTGGCTGCCTCCTCCCCCAGCGGCAGGACCCGCAGGCTACGCGCGATGGCAGCCAGCGCCGCCCCGCCCAGGACCACCGCGCCGGCCAGCAGGGGCACCTGCTCCCAGCGGGCCCCGCCCAGCGAGCCGGAGAGCCAGCGCATGGCGTCGGCGACGTCGTAGGCGTTGGCACGCAGCTGCAGGTAGGCAGTCAGCGAGGAGAACATCGCCGCCACGCCGATGCCGATGAGGATGAGCCGCCCGCCCTGGGACCTGCCGCGCCCGGACAGGGCGAAGATGACGGCGGCCGTGGCCACGCCGGCAGCCACCGCCATGAGGCTGAGCCGAGTCCCGGACCACCCCAGCACGAGGATGCCGAAGACGGCGGCCGTTGAGGCGCCGGAGGTGATGCCGATGATGTCCGGGCTGGCCAGCTCGTTGCGCAGCATCGTCTGGCTCGTGCGCCCAGCCATCCCGAAGGCCAGGCCCGCCAGCAGCCCAGTCACGGCCCGCGGCAGCCGTAGCTCACCGATGACGAAAGACGCCCCTGGCACCTCCTGACCCCTCATCACCGCCAGGACCTGCGAGGGTGGGTACCAGGTGTCGCCGGCGAGGACCTCGGCCCACCACAAGGCCAGGGCTGCCAGGGCAAGAAGGAGGGTGACCACCAGGTATCGCCGTGAGCGACGGCGTCGCCCGGCCACCGTGAAGCCGGCAGCCAGGGCCTGGGACGAGGAGGAGGACGGCGCGCTCACAGCTGTCCCAGCTTGGTCCCGCGGGCGATGAGGATGAGCACGGGGGCTCCGATGAAGGCGGTGACCACGCCCACGCTCACCTCTGCGGGTCTGGCGATGACTCGTCCGACCACGTCGGCCGCGGTCAGCAGCGCCGCCCCGCCCAGCGCCGAGGCCGGCAGGACCCAGCGGTTGTCGGCACCGATGACCATGCGTACGGCGTGAGGCACCATGAGCCCGACGAAGCCGATCGGACCGGCCAGCGCCGTCGTCGCCGCCGCCAGGACAACGCCTCCGGCGGCCGCCAGCACGCGGGTGCGAGCCACGTGGACCCCCAGGCCCACGGCCATCTCATCCCCCAGGGCTAGCGAGTTCAGCGGTGAGGCAACCACGAGGGCGAGAAGGGCACCGACCAGGAGGAAGGGCGCCACGGTCGCCAGCGACTGCCAGGTCCCGCGCCCCAGGCTCCCCACCTGCCAGAAGCGGAAGTCCGTCAGCGCTGCCGCGCGCGGCAGCATGACGGCGCTGATGAGGCTGGACAGGGCCGCCGTGGCAGCAACCCCCGCCAGCGCCAGCTTGACCGGCGTCGCCCCGCCCGGTCCCAGCGAGCCCACCAGGTAGACGAACACAGCCGTCAGCCCCGCCCCGATCAGGGCGGTCCACAGATACTGAGGCAGGGTCGTGATGCCGGCGAAGGCGATCACGGTGACCATCGCGAGCGAGGCCCCGGTGTTGATCCCCAGGATCCCGGGGTCAGCGATGGGGTTACGGGTCAGGGCCTGCATGAGGGTGCCGGAGACCCCCAGCGCGGCCCCGGCCACGAGGGCGGTGGCCGTGCGCGGCAGGCGCTCGGCGACGGCGACAGCCCC
>NZ_DS999575.1:359690-365258 GCF_000159035.1 Actinomyces urogenitalis DSM 15434 | reverse complement strand
GGCGACAGCCCCCAGGCCCGCCCCGTCCCCGCCGTCGCGCAGCCCCTGGACGATCTCAGCCAGGCTCACTACCCGCGCCCCGAAGGCGATCGAGGCGCAGGCGGCCAGGACGACGGCGAGCAGGAGGACTCCCAGCGCCGCCATCCGGTGGTGGCGCAGCCAGGTGGTCACTGGACCTTGTCAGCCGCCGCAGCGATGAGGGCGAGGTAGTCCTTCAGTCCCCAGGGCAGGGACAGGGGCGTGGGGTTGGTAGCGGCAGACAGCGCAGTGCCGTTGCCGACGAAAGCGACCGCGCCGTTCTTGATGGCCGGGATCGCGCCGAAGAGCGCGTCACCCTGCAGAGCAGCCAGCTCAGAGTCCTCGCCGTACATGACCATGAGGTCGACGTCGGACAGAGTGTCGGCGTTCTCAGCCGAGATCGAGACGTAGAAGGTGTCCGGGTCGGCCTTGGCGGCCTTGGCCACGGACTCGGGCACGCTCAGGCCGAGGTCGGCCAGGAAACCGGTGCGCGGATCGGCCGGGATGTAGAAGCCGATGGAGGACATGTCCGAGGGGGTGGCGGAGAAGAAGGCGGCAGACTTGCCGGCGATCTGCGGGTAGTCGGCCAGCTGGGTGGAGATGAGCTCCTCCAGCTCGGTCACGAGCGCCTCGCCCTCGTCCTTCCTGCCCATACCGGCCGAGTCCATGCGGATCATGTCGCGCCAGGCGGTACCCCAGGCGATGTCCGGGTAGGCGATGGTGGGGGCGATCTTGCTCAGGGTCTCGTAGTCCTCCTGAGTCAGCCCGGAGTAGGCAGCCAGGATCACCTCCGGGCTCGTGGCGGCCACGGCCTCGAAGTCGATGGCGTCAGTCTCGTCAAACAGGGCCGGGACGCTCGCGCCGTCAGCCACGAGCTCATCCACCTTGGCCTTGGTCCACTCCAGCATCCCGGAGTCGTCGCTCACGCCCCAGGTCTGCTTGGCGATCCCCACCGGCATGACGCCCAGGGCCAGCGGCACGTCCTGGTTGCCCCAGGCAATGGTGGCCACGCGCTGGGGCGAGGCGGGGACCGTCGTCGTGCCGAAGGCGTGAGTCACGCTCAGGGCCTCGGAGGAGCCGGTGGCGCCAGCCGAGGCCGAGGAGCCTGCCTCCGTCTTGGTGCCGCAGGCAGCGAGCAGGGCGGCCAGTGGCAGGGCGGCTGTGGTCACGAGGAAGGTCTTGCGAGAGACGGTCACGAATACTCCAGGGATCGGCAGTGCGAATGAACAAGGACCTCGACCGTAATGCTACTTAGGCACACCTAACAAGTAGGGTGCCCGTGCGCTTGGTCACCCCCACTGCGCACGGGCACCCTCACGATCACTCGTAGACCGCCTTCTGGATGTCCTCGTCACCCAGGTTTTCGGCGTCGTACCAGGAGAAGCCAGAGTCGATGAAGCTCTCCACGCTCTGGCCCTTGAGGACCTTGACCGCCGCGACCACGGCCTGGTAGCCCATCTCGTAGGGGTTCTGCGTGATCGAGCCGGCAATGGTGCCGGCCGTGACCAGGTCCATCTGCGGCTTGCCCGAGTCGAAGCCGATGATGGTCACGGTGTCCGTCATCGCCGCCGTCTGCGCGGCCTGCGCTGCGGCGACGGCGCCGTCGTCATCCGTGGCGAAGATGCCGGCCAGGTCCGGGTGCGCCTGCAGGATCGCCGCAGCCTGCTGCTGGGCAACCGCCTGGTCAGAGTTGTTGTACTGCACGTCCACGACCTGGATGTCCGGGGCGTTGTCCCCCAGCCAGCTGCGGAAGCCCTGCTCGCAGTCCTGCCCCGTCACCGAGGTCTGGGAGTTGCACACGATGGCGACCTTGCCCTTGCCGCCCAGCAGCTCGGACAGGTGCTCGGCCGCCTGCGCAGCCGCGGCCTTATTGTCCGTGGCCACCGTGGTCACCGGGATGTCAGAGCCCGGAACGCCGGAGTCGAAGGCGATCACCGGGATGGAGGCCTCAGCGAACTGCTGCAGGACGGTGGCCTGGGCCTGGGAGTCCAGCGAGGCGAAGACGAGCGCCGCGGGTGCTTGACCAGCGCCTGCTGGAGCTGGTCGTTTTGCCGAGGGACGTCGGTCTCAGAGTCGGGCCCGTTAAAGGAGACCTGGTAGCCCAGGTCCTTGCCGGCAGCCTCGGCCCCGGCCTTGACGGTCGCCCAGAAGGGGCTGGCGTAGCCCTTGGCGACGACGGCGATGGACTGGCCTGCGCCCGCACCGCCCTCGCCGGCTCGTGAGCCCGAGCAGGCCGCCAGCCCCACGGCTGACAGCGCCGTCACGGCGGCGAGACCGAGTGCGTTCCTGCGCCTCATTGTTCTTTCTCCTTGTCAGGGGCCCGGCTGAGTCCGGACCCGTCGGGGCACGGCAGGGACCGCGCCGGTCAGGGACAGCTCATGAGCACGCCCGGCCACGGCCGGGACGTGCCAGGACGTGGTCAGCTCTTGCGACGGCGCGCGTCCAGGTAGACCGCTGCGAGCACCACGACGCCCAGCAGCACCTTCTGCCACTGGTCGGGGATCCCCATGAGGACGGCGCCGTTGCGGATGGTCGCGATGACGATCGCACCCACCACCGACCCAAAGACCGAGGCCCGCCCACCCTGGAGCGAGGCCCCGCCCAGGACCGCGGCCGCGATCGCGTACATCTCGTAGGACTGACCCACGTCAGGCTTGCCGGAAGCCAGCCGCGAGGCCATGAGGATGCCGGCCAGGCCAGTGAAGGTCCCCGCCAGGGTGTAGACGAGCATCTTCCAGCGCCGCACGTTGACGCCGGACAGACGCGTGGCCTCCTCGTTGGAACCCATGGCCAGGGCATAGCGCCCAATGAGGGTGCGATTGAGCAGGTAGGCCGCGATCACTGAGACGATCACGATGAGGTAGAGCGCGTTGGTCACCCCCAGGGTCCGCCCCTGCCCCAGGGCGAGGAAGGTGGAGAACTCTGACAACGGGACCGCCGAGGTCCCGGAGATGACCATGGCCAGGCCCCAGACCACCAGCATCATCGCCAGGGTGGCGATCATCGGCTGCATCCGCAGGTAGGCCACGAGGATCCCGTTGGCGGTTCCCATGACGGCGCCCGCCACGAGCCCCACCAGGACCCCGATCGCGATGACGGCCCCGGCCCGAGCCCCATGCCGGCCGCCCATCTCATGGCTACCGCCAGGCACACGCCGGTAAAGGCGATCCCAAAGCCAGGAGTCAGGTCAATGCCGCCGGTGGCGATGACGAAGGTGAGCCCCAGGGCCAGCAGGACGTAGACCGAGGCGTCCAGCAGCAGCGCGGAGAAGTTCGCGAGCTGGAGGAAGTAGGGACTGGCCAGGGAGAAGGCAAGGATCAGGACAAGCTCGGAGACCACCACGAGAACCTGGGAGCCGTGGCGAGACAGGAAGCTGCTCTCACCGGCTGCGCGGCGCCGCAGGAGGCGTGGGGTTCGTACCTGCTCGGACGTCTGCGCGGTGCTCACGCGCCCTCCTTCGTCGTGGTGGGGACGGCTGCGCCGTCGGGTTGCTGGGAGATGGAGGCAGGGCCCGGCTCGGGAAGCTGACCGGTGGCCAGCGCCATAATCGCGGTCTGGCTCGCCTCCGCAGCGGGCAGCACGCCCGCGATCCGCCCCTCCCACATGACGGCCACCCGGTGGGCCAGCCGCAGGACCTCCGGGATCTCGGAGGAGATGACGATGATCGCCTTGCCCTGGGCCGCCAGGTCCTCCAGGAGCCGGTAGATCTCCTCCTTGGCCCCCACGTCGATTCCCCGTGTGGGCTCGTCGATGATGAGGACGTCGCAGTCCCGAGCCAGCCACTTGGCCAGGACCACCTTCTGCTGATTGCCTCCTGACAGGTACTGGACCTCCTGCCAGGGCGAGGGGGTCTTGATACGTAGCTGCTCAATGAAGCGTTCCGCGGTCTGCACCGCGGCATCGTCATTGACGACGATGCCGCGCGACCACCGTCCATAGGAGGGCAGGGCGATGTTCTCCACCAGGCTCTTGTCCAGCAGCAGCCCGTAGCGCTTGCGGTCCTCGGACAGGTAGGCGATGGAGTGACGCACGGCGTCGGCAGGCGAGGAGATCTCCACCGGCTGGCCGCCCACCTCAATGCGTCCCGCACTGCGTGGGTCGGCCCCGATGATGGCCCGGGCGGTCTCCGTGCGCCCCGCTCCTACCAGGCCGGCCAGCCCCAGGATCTCGCCGCAGCGCACCTCGAGGCTGACCTCGCGCAGCAGGTCCTCGGTGGCCAGGCCCTCGACCTTCAGGCGCACCGGGGCGCTAGCGTCGTGGGGCTCGGGCCGGGCGTCGGTCTCCAGGCTGCGTCCGACCATCTGCTCGATGACCTCAGCAACGCTGATCTGATCGGCAGGCGTGGTCGCGATCCACCGACCGTCGCGCAGGACGGTGACCGCGTCCGCCACCCGCTTGATCTCGTCCATGCGGTGGGAGATGTAGATGATGGCCGTGTGCGGGCTGATGAAGTCCGCCATCACCCGGAACAGGGCCTCGGTCTCGCGCTCGGTCAGCGCGGCGGTGGGCTCGTCCATGATGAGGACCCGAGCGTCAAAGGCGAGCGCCTTGGCGATCTCCACCATCTGCTGGGTGGCGATCGTCAGGTCCCCCACACGGTCACCGGGCCGTAGCGCCAGGCCCACGCGGTCCAGCAGCTCCTCGGTGCGCCGTCGCATCGCCCGCGGGGCGAGGTTGAACCGGGTGCCGGCGTAGGGCTCGCGCCCGAAGAAGACGTTCTGCTCCACCGTGAGGTCGGGCATAAGGCCCAGCTCCTGGTGGATGGTGGAGATGCCTAAGCGCTGGGCCTGCTGCGGGCTCGCGATCCTCACCGGCTCGCCACGCAGCCAGATCTGGCCGGCGTCCGGCCGGTAGATGCCGCTGAGGATCTTCATGAGCGTCGACTTGCCGGCGCCGTTCTCCCCGACCAGCGCGTGCACCTGACCGGGATGCACCGTGAGCCCCACCTCGTCCAAGGCCAGGACCCCGGGAAAGCGCTTGGTCACCGCGCGCGCCTGGAGCAGGGACCGCCCCTCGCCTGTCAAGCGAGGGGCGGTTATTGGTCACCGCGCGCGCCTGGAGCAGGGGCTCTGGCGCTGCCTGGGCCCTCATGCCGCACTCACCGCAGCACCGTCCCAAAGCCTCCGGCTCACCAGGCCAGGCGGCACGAACAGCTGCCGGCGCTGGCTGCCAGGCATCGTCGTCAACTACATTCCGCACAGCATAGGAGACCCGCGACACGTCCCCTCTGGGCCCCATCGGGCTGCGCCCTCGCAGCAGGCCAGGGCGACGCGCGTCGACCACGAGTGCCCACCCGCTCCTCGACCGGGCTCTCCGAGCGAAGGATCGTCGAGTTTGAGCAGAGAACCGCACCTCAGATACCTATCAACTCCTATTAATCAAGTGATAGATACTTATGTGCCGAGAATCACTCAGGCTCGTGCGCTGAGATACCGGTCGCGCCCAGTCAGATCCACCCCGGTGGACACCTCAGTCAGGCCGGCCTCCACCGCCGCACGCCGCAGCGACTCGCCCTGCCCGGCGTCGTGCTCCATCACCAGCAGCCCACCG
>NZ_DS999575.1:344451-359359 GCF_000159035.1 Actinomyces urogenitalis DSM 15434 | reverse complement strand
GTACAGCGCCAGCCCCGGATCGTGCAGCGCCGTCTCCGGGTCCTCCACCCCACCGGCTGGGACATAGGGAGGGTTGGAGACGACGACGTCGACACTGCCGTCCATCTCGGCCAGCGTGGCGGCTGCCGTGGCGTCGGCCTGGACCACGCGGACCCGCCCCGGTACCACACGCTCGCAGTTCTCACGTGCCGCGGCCACTGCAGCGTCAGCGAGCTCAACGCCCGTCACCCGCGCCGTTGGCACCTCCGCGGCCACCGCAGCGGCGATAGCGCCCGACCCGGTGCACAGGTCGACGACGACGGGCGCCCGCCCGTACCGCTCGGCCACCCGGCCAGCCGCCTCGATCGCGGCCCCAGCCACCACCTCGGTCTCCGGACGCACGATGAACACTCCGGGCCTGGCCACCAACTCCAGACCTCGAAACCACATCCGGCCGGTCAGGTGCTGCAGCGGCTCACGCGCCGTCCGCCGTGCCACCAGGGCGCGGTAGGCCGCCAGGAATCCCTCGTCTGCGCCGTCGGAAAGCAGGATCTGACACCCAAGCAGGTGCTCAGCCAGCGCCCGGGCGTCCGCGTGCGGCGAGGCGACGCCCGCGCGCGCGAGCTCCTCCCCCGCCGCCCGGACCTCACGCCGTAGGGCGTAGCGGTCCAGAAAGCTCACTGCTCCCCGATCGCCGCCAGGCGCTCAGCCTCGTCCATGGCGATCGCCGAGTCGATGACGGGGCCGAGGTCGCCGTCCAGCACGGTGGACAGGTTGTAGGCCTTGTAGCCGGTGCGGTGGTCCGTGATGCGGTTTTCGGGGAAGTTGTAGGTCCGGATGCGCTCGGAACGGTCCACGGTGCGCACCTGGGAGCGGCGAGCCTCAGCCTCCTCGGCGGCCGCCTGTGCCGCACGCTCGGCCAGCAGCCGGGCACGCAGGACGCGCAGCGCCGCCTCCTTGTTCTGCAGCTGGGACTTCTCGTTCTGCATCGAGACCACGATCCCGGTAGGCAGGTGGGTGATGCGTACGGCCGAGTCCGTGGTGTTGACGGACTGGCCTCCGGGTCCGGAGGAGCGGAAGACGTCAATGCGCAGGTCGTTCGGGTCGATCTCCAGCTCACCGGGGTCGTCGACCTCCGGCATCACCAGCACACCGGCGGCAGAGGTGTGGATGCGTCCCTGGCTCTCGGTGACGGGCACGCGCTGGACGCGGTGGACCCCGCCCTCGTACTTCAGGTGAGCCCAGACCCCGTCCTGCGGCTCCACGGCCGAGCGGGCCTTAACCGCCAGGCGGACGTCCTTGTAGCCGCCCAGGTCAGAGTCGGTGGCGTCCAGGACCTCCACCGCCCAGCCCATGCGCTCGGCGTAGCGGGTGTACATACGTGCCAGGTCGGAGGCGAAGAGGGCGGACTCCTCACCACCCTCGCCGGCCTTGACCTCGATGATGACGTCGCGGGCATCATCGGGGTCACGGGGCACGAGCACCTCGCGCAGGTGCTCGGTCGCCGTCTCGGCAGCCGCCTGGAGTCCGGGGACCTCAGCGGCGAAGTCGGGGTCACCCTCAGCCAGCTCGACGGCGTCGTCATAGTCAGCCTGCGCCGCCTGCCAAGCACGGTAGGCGCTCACGACCCGCCCGAGCTCGGCGTAGCGCCGTCCCAGCCGGCGCATCGCGCCCGGGTCGGAGCTGATGGCAGGGTCAGCCATCTCGCGCTCGATGCCGAAGTACTCCTCCAGCAGGGGCAACGCGGCTGAGAAGTCCTCGCGCTGGTCCTGGCTCATGCTCTTCTCCTGGGGTTAGTGGGCGGCAGCGTCTCTAGACGCGACGACGCCGACGGCGGCCCTGGGGCCATCCGTCGGCGTCGAGCAGGCTGCTTACTTGGTGCGCTTGCCGTAGCGAGCCTCGAAGCGGGCCACGCGGCCACCGGTGTCGAGGATCTTCTGCTTGCCCGTGTAGAACGGGTGGCAGGCCGAGCACACGTCGACGCGGATCTCACCGGAGGTGACGGTCGAGCGGGTCTCGAAGGTGTTGCCGCAAGTGCACGTGACCGTGGTGGCCACGTAGTCGGGGTGGATCCCCTGCTTCATGGTGTCTCCTAGCATTCAGAGGGCCCCGGGTCCCGCGCGCGGACCACGCAGGTGAACCGGAAACCAGTGGGTGATGATATCGGGCCCGGCAATGCCGGCACAACGCCTGGAAAAGGGTGCCCAGCGTGATCGTGGACACCGGGCGAGGCAGCCCTCAGGCGAGCGTGGCCTCGTCGTCGGCGTCGGCCAGCGAGGTGCCCTGCGGGGTCGTCTTGGAGATGACCATGAGGAACTCCGCGTTGGACTGGGTCTCCTTGAGCTTGCCGAGCACGAGCTCCAGGGCCTGCTGCTGCTCCAGGCCGGAGAACAGGCGGCGCAGGCGCCACATGATCTTCAGCTGGGCCGGGTCGATGAGCAGCTCCTCACGGCGCGTGGAGGAGGCAGCCACGTCCACGGCCGGGAAGATGCGCTTCTCCGCCAGCTGGCGGGACAGTCGCAGCTCCATGTTTCCGGTGCCCTTGAACTCCTCGAAGATGACCTCGTCCATCTTCGAGCCGGTCTCCACCAGGGCCGTGGCCAGGATGGTCAGCGACCCGCCGTTCTCGATGTTGCGGGCGGCGCCGAAGAAGCGCTTGGGCGGGTAGAGGGCGGAGGCGTCCACACCACCAGACAGGATCCGTCCGGAGGCCGGGGCGGCCAGGTTGTAGGCGCGGCCGAGCCTGGTGATGGAGTCCAGCAGCACCACCACGTCCTGGCCCAGCTCCACCAGGCGCTTGGCACGCTCGATAGCGAGCTCGGCGACGGTGGTGTGGTCCGAGGCCGGGCGGTCGAAGGTGGAGGCGATGACCTCACCCTTGACCGTGCGCTGCATATCCGTGACCTCCTCGGGGCGCTCGTCAACGAGCACGACCATGAGGTGGGCCTCGGGGTTGTTAACGGCGATCGCGTTGGCGATCTGCTGGAGCACGATCGTCTTACCGGCCTTGGGCGGAGAGACGATGAGTCCGCGCTGGCCCTTGCCAATCGGCGAGACCAGGTCGATCACACGCGGGGTCAGCGCCTTGGGGGTGGTCTCCAGGCGCAGCTGCTCCTGGGGGTAGAGCGGGACGAGCTTGGTGAACTCCGGGCGGCGCTTGGCCCGCTCAGGGTCCATGCCGTTGACGGTCTCGACGCTGACCAGCGGGTTGTACTTCTGCCGGTTGGCACGGTTGTTGCGACGATTGCCCCGCCCACCACCGGGGTTGGCGGTCTCGCCACCCTCGCGAACCCAGCCGGTCACGGCGTCGCCCGCACGCAGACCGTTGTCCTTGATCTGCTGGCCTGAGACGTAGACGTCCTTGGCGCCCGGCAGGTAGCCGGAAGTGCGCAGGTAGGCGTGGTTGGCGTCGGCCACGTCCAGGATGCCGGCCACGGGCAGGAGGACCTCGTCCTCGCGCGGGGCGCGCTCGTTCTGGCCGCCCTGACGCTGCTCGTTCTGGCCACCCTCGCGCTCGCGACGCTTGCGTCCGCGACGGCGGCGGCCACCGCGTCCCTCCTCCTCGTCCCAGCCCTGGTTGCCCCGGGCCTCGTTCCCGTTCGTCCGACGGCGCTCGGCCGGCTCGACGGCGGCCGTGCCGGTGGCGTCAGCCAGGTCACGCATGAGCGCGGCCTTGGCGTCCAGGTGGTCCTCGGCGGAGTCGTTGACGGGGCCGCGCTGCTGGCGCTCAGGAGCCCCGGCAGCAGCCTGGGCACGACGACGCGAACGACGCGAGCCCTCACGGCCCGCTTCACGAGCCTCAAAGCCAGAGACGACCTCGTCGTGCGCAACGCGCTCGGCGCGCCCTCGGGCAGGAGCCTGCTCCTGGCTGCGCGCGGGCAGGTCAAGCTCCAGGGAAGCCAGGTCCTCATGCTTGGGGGCCGCAGCCGGGGCGGTCGCGCGCCGACGACGCGGACGGGGCTGCTCCTCGCCCTCGGCAGGCTGGGCGGAAGCGGTGGGCTGCGCAGGAGCCTTGGTCGCAGAGGCAGCCTTCCGGGCCGCGCGGGTCGGCGCGGCGGAGGCAGGCCCAGCCTCACGGATGGCGGCCACAAGCTCGCTCTTGCGCAGGCGTGAGGTGCCCTTGAGGCCCATGGAGGATGCAAGCTGCTGAAGCTCGGCCAGACGCATGGTCGTCAGCGATGGCTGAGCGCTGGAAGTCTCGGTCACGAGTGTCCTTACGGTGGAGGCGCCGCCGATCGCCTGATGGCGGGGGTGCGGCAGGTACGGGACTGACCCGGATCAATCACGGGACGAAGTCGTGTACCACGGGACCTCAGCGGCCGGACCTCAGGCCCGGGGCGGGGCGTCCCAACTGGTACGTGACGGCGGTGCGGTGCAATCCGCAGGGCTGTCACCAGCCAATATAGCAGCCCCCGCCACCCGGTGGCGCGCCCGCCCCGGGCTCAGTGACGACGGCGCAACAAGGCGTCCATCGGCGTGAAGTCACTCATGGCGTCGACCGGAGCCTGGCGCGGGAAGCGGGCGATGAGCTGGGCGAGCTCGCCACCAGCGCGTTCGATGCGCTCCGGCAGCAGAGCCGTCCCGCCTCCCGCGCCGCCCTCCTCCCACGAGGCCCCGAAGTCCTCGCTGGCAGCGAAGACGACCAGCGTTGCCGTGACGGCCTTGAGGTAGGCGAACAGGGGACGCATCGCCATCTCGGTGACTAGCGAGTGGCGCGCCGTGCCCGCGGTGGCGCCCATGAGGACCGGCACCCCGCGCAGCGTGCCCTCGGGCAGGACGTCGATAAAGGACTTGAACAGCCCGGAGTAGGAGGACTGGAAGACGGGCGTCACGGCGATGACGCCGTCGGCCTGCGCGAGGGCGTCGACGGCGGCCTTGAGACCCTCACTCAGCGGACCACCGACGCTCGCCAGGGCGATGTCACTGACCAGCGGACGCAGGCTGATGACCTTGACGCTGGCCATCCGCCAGTCCGCCTCCAGCGCCAAGCGCGTGGACTCACCCAGGCGCTCGGCGAGCATCGCCGAGGACGAAGGCGTGGACACCCCGGCGTGGAAGGCGACGATCTTGGCGAAGCGCCCCATCTGGGTGTGGTCGTAGGCGTCTGTCACCTCGCCGTGCTCCCCGGCGGGCACCGCCTGGTCGGACTGGTTCATCTCGACAGTCATGGCGTTCTGCCTCTCCTTCAGGTCCTTGGTCCGCAGCACCCTCAGCGGGCGCGTCGTCCGGTCAGCGGGTCGTAGCCCTCGGCCAGGGCGAAGGGCTCCTCAGCCGGGGGCTCGGCACCAGTGAGGGCAGCCAGATGGCGAGGGTGGAGCGGCGCGTCCGGCACGCTCTGGGGACGTGCGGTCTCCAGCCCGGCGCGCAGGGCAGGGACCACGAGGGTGCCGAGCATCTCGATCTGCCGCATCACCTCGGCGTGCGGGACGCCTCCCATGTCCAGGACGAAGGCCTGGCGCTGATAGTCCCCGACGACGTCGCGGTAGCGCAGGTACTTCTCCACGACCTACTCGGGCGTGCCCACCGCCAGCGGGGTGTGGGTGGTCATCTCCTCCAGCGAGGCACCCTGGTAGACGTAGGTGTTGCGGAAGTAGGGCTCGTAGCGGCGGAACGCCTCAGCCTGGCTGCCCGCCATGAAGACCTGGCCGCCCAGGCCCACATAGGCTTCCTCGGCGCGGCCGTGGCCGTAGTGCTCAAAGCGCTGGCGGTACAGGTCCGTCATCTTCTTCACGTGGTCAGAGGGCCAGAAGATGTTGCTATGAAAGAAGCCATCGCCATAGTAGGCGGCCCGCTCGGCGATCTGAGGGCTACGGATGGAGCCGTGCCAGACGAAGGGTGCCACGCCGTCCAGCGGACGGGGCGTCGAGGTGAAGTCAGTCAGGGGCGTGCGGAACTCTCCCTCCCAGTCCACGTTGGTCTGGGACCACAGCGTGCGCAGCAGGTCATCGTTCTCCACGGCCAGCTGGATGCCCTTGCGGATGTCCTTGCCGAACCAGGGATAGACGGGCCCGGTGTTGCCGCGCCCCATCATGAGGTCGAGCCTGCCATCAGCCAGGTGCTGGAGGTAGACGTAGTCCTCTGCCAGGCGGACCGGGTCATTGGTGGTGATGAGCGTGGTGGCGGTGGACAGCAGGAGACGCGAGGTGCGAGCGGCGATATTGCCGAGGAGCGTCGTCGGGCTGGAAGGAGCAAAGGGAGGGTTGTGGTGCTCGCCGGTAGCAAAGAAGTCCAGGCCGGCCTGCTCAGCGGCCACCGCCATCTCGACGGTGTTCTTGATGCGCTCGTGCTCGCTGGGTGGGCGGCCGGTTGCCGGGTCGGTGGTGATATCGCCGACGGTGAAGACGCCAAAGTGCATGCGGTGGCGGCCTGGGAGGCCGGCGTCGTGAGCCGGGGCGGCCGACGGCGTTGGGGCGGAGTGGTCCATGAGCGGATCCTTCCTCGGGTGACGGGGCTGAGATGCTGTACCCAGCAGCACTAGTTCAACGCTCAATCATTCCGAGAGGTGAGTCACTCGCCACCTCAGCCAGGCCATTGCTGTCGCATCACTTGATCTCATCAGCCCATGCAACCACGCACAGGCCTTAAGTCCTCTACGCCGCCACTATCCCTAGCCCGCCGCGGCGTTGCTCTCTCCCACTGCACAGGAACCTTCCCATGCCCGTCTTCCTACTGGTGCCGTCCACGAGGTCGGTCTCGACGACCTGTTCTTCTCCACCACTGACGCCAAGGGCGTCATCACGAGCGCCAACGAGGTCTTTGTCCGCCTGTCACGCTTCTCGCAGGAGGTGCTGCTCCACGCGCCTCACAACATCATTCGCCACCCGGCCATGCCAGGCGGCGCCTTCCGCGCCATGTGGGACACCATCACCTCAGGGCAGGTCTTCGCCTGCTACGTGCGCAACCTCGCCGCCGACGGCTCGGAGTACAACGTCTTCGCCACCATCACCCCGCTCAGGGACGGCAGCTACCTGTCGGTGCGGACCCGCCCGGTGTGCGAGGAGCTCTTGTCCACCGCCCTGTCCGTCTATGGCGGCGCACGCAAGGTCGAGGACCGCGCCCTGACCCAAGGCTCGACCCGGCGCGAGGCAGCACAGCTGGGAGCCGCCCACATCGTGCGCACCGTCAAGGGCCTGGGGCTGGAGGACTACGAGGCCTTCCAGAACACCGCCCTGCCGGCCGAGGTCGCCCGCCGCGAGGAGCTCGGCGCCACCTGGCCTGAGCGCCCCTTCGCCTCCGGACCACTAGGAACCATGTTGCGCACGGTCACCGACCTCAACGAGGACCTCGGGGCCTGGACCAAGAGGCAGGACGAGCTGGCCGATCTGGCCGGGAGCCTGCGGGCGGCCAGCCACCGTCTCTCCCACGCCCTGGCCCCCGCCCGGCTCACCACCGAGTCGGTGTCCCTGCTCGCCCACGAAGGGCCACAGGTCAGCCGGCTCACTGAGCTGCTGCGGCTGTGGCTCCAGATGCAGGGCATCGTCAGTCAGCAGGTTGACCGGCTCGTCCGCGACCTCGCCCTCATGGAGCGCAGCGTCGGACGCATGCGCCTGCGCATCGCGCTGGCCCACCTCCACGCCGCCGTCACCGACTCCTTCATCGTCGAGCGCATCGACTCCCAGGACGCTCCTGGCGTCCACAGCGCAGCCGAGCTGTCCCACGGCGCTATCGGCCAACTCACCCAGGCCCTGGAGGACGGCATCGCCGAGCTCGCCCGCCACAGCACGCAGCACGCAGCGTCTGGCGGCGCAGACCACCCAGGCGATTGCCCAGGCCCAGCGGGTCCTGACCATTCCTCGTCAGCTGTTGCTCATGTGGAGCTCCAGCCCTGCGGCCCAGGACCCGCGCCTGCCGCTGCTGACCCAGCAGCTGTCCCAGGGCATCACGCAGGCCACCCACAGCTCTGCCCAGGCCCTGGCCGAGCTCAGCGAGCTTGCGGCGCGGTGCCAGGCGCTCGCCGTCGTCGAGTCGACCGAGACCCTGTGCCAGCACGTGGTCGAGGTCGGCCAGGACCTCACTGACTACGAGGAGCTCGCGTCCCGCTCAGGCCTGTGAGGTCAGGCGGGCACCGTCCATGTCGATTCCCGGGCGCAGGACCGTCCAGCCGTGGCGCTCCAGCGTGAAGCGCGTCTGCTGCGGCAGCTCCGCCAGGACCAGCACCGTCGGTCCCGCGCCGGAGATCACCGCGGGGTAGCCCTGCTCGCGCAGGGAGTCCATGACCGCCATCGAGTCAGGCAGGACGCTGCGCCGGTACTCCTGGTGGAGCCGGTCCTCGGTGCCCGCCATGAGCAGGTCCGGGCGACCGGCCAGCGCCAGCATGAGAACCGCGGCGCGCGAGGTGTTGAACAGGGCGTCAGCGCGCGGCACCGAGTCCGGTAGGACCTTGCGCGCCTGAGAGGTGGACAGCCGCGTGGTCTCCGGCGGCACGAGCAGACTGACGGGCAGGTGGGCGTCCACCGGCATCGGGGCGGCATGAGGAGTGCCGTCAGCATCGGTCCAGGCCACGGTGGCCCCGCCGAAGACCGCCGGAGCGACGTTATCCGGATGCCCCTCGAACTGGGTGGCGATGTCGAAGACCAGGTCATCACCCAGCGCCTGTGGCTCCGAGATGAGTCCGCGGGCCAGCATGAGGCCAGCCACGGCAGCCGAGGCAGACGAGCCCATACCACCGCCGTGCGGGATGCGGTTGACGCAGCGCATCTCGAAACCGGCCTGGGGAGCGCCCACGGCCTCCAGCCCGGCCCGCAGCGCCTGGACCACCAGGTTGCCGTCATCAGTGGGCACGCGGCCGGCGCCCACGCCCTCGACCGTGACCTGGGTCGGGCCGGCGACCGGACGCACACTGACCTCGTCGTAATAACGGAAGGCCATGCCGAAGGAGTCGAAGCCGGGGCCCATATTCGCCGTCGTCGCCGGCACCCGCACCGAGGCGGACTCGTGGGTCAGACGCATCTCACTCACCCTCCACTCGCTGGACCGAGACGACGTCGAGCACCCGGGCCTCGCTGCGTAGTCCAGCCACGGCGGCCTCCAGGTGGGCCACGGCGGCGCGGTGCGTCACGATCGTGACCACGGCCCGGCTCCCGCCAACGTAGGCGCTCTGACGCACCGAGTCGATGGAGACCTCGTGCTCGGCAAAGACCCCGGCCACGATCGCCAGCGAGCCGGGCTGGTCATCAACACGCAGCTGGACCTGGTAGCGCGTCAGGGCGGCCTCGGGCCCCAGGATCGGCAGGTCGGCGTAACTGGACTCACGCGGCGCCTGGCCGCCGTGGACCCGGTGCGCCGCCGCGGCGACGACGTCGGACAGGACCGCCGAGGCCGTCGGGGCGCCACCGGCGCCCTGTCCGTAGAACATGAGGCGCCCGGCCGACTGCGCCTCGATGAGGACGGCGTTGAAGGCGCCGTGGACGCTGGCCAGCGGGTGGTCGGCCGGCACGAGGGCCGGGTGGACACGCACGGAGATGCCGCGGGCGTGGTCGTCGTCGCGCCGCTGGGCGATGGCCAGCAGCTTGATCTCGCAGCCTGAGGCGTGGGCCTCGCGGATGTCCGCCGCGGTGACGGACCGGATGCCCTCGACCGTGACGTCATCGAGCCCGACTCGTGTATGGAAGGCGAGCGAGGCGATGATGGCAGCCTTGGCCGCGGCGTCCAGACCGTCGACGTCGGCGGTCGGGTCCGCCTCGGCGTAGCCCAGCTCCTGGGCCGTGGCCAGGGCCTGGTCGAAGCTGAGCCCCTTGGTGCTCATCTCGTCCAGGATGTAGTTGGTGGTGCCGTTGACGATGCCGAGGACGCTGGTGACCAGGTCGCCGGCCATGGACTCACGCAGTGCGTAGACCACGGGGATGGCTCCGGCTACGGCCGCCTCGTAGTAGAAGTCGACCTCCGCCGCCGCGGCCGCCGCGTAGAGCTCGGGACCGTGGGCGGCGATCAGGGCCTTGTTCCCCGTGATGACGGAGGCCCCGGCCCGGAAGGCCGCCAGGATGAGCGTGCGGGCCGGCTCGATGCCACCGATCAGCTCGATGACCAGGTCGTTGGAGGTGGCCACGCGCGTCGCGTCATCGGTCAGCAGCTCACGCGGGACCGCCTGGTCGCGTGGCGCGCTCGCGTCCCGCACGGCTACGCCCGTCACCTCCAGCCGGGCTCCCGCGCGGGCGGCGAACTCCTCGGACTGCTCCAGCAGGAGGCGGACCACCTGGGTGCCCACCGTGCCGCAACCGAGCACTCCCACGCGCAAGGTGGCGGTTCCTGCCGGCGAGGGCGAGGTGGGTGGGAGCGAGGAGTCAGTCATGGGAGCTACCAATCGTGTCAGTCAGGACCACGGCGGCGCACCCCCTCACCTCAGGTGGGCCCCGCCGTCGTGCACAACGGGACCAGCATAGGCGGCGCCGGGAGCGCCCTCGGAACGGTCTCACCGCCGCCTTGACGAGGCTGGGGCGCAGACCGTGATGGTCTGCGCCCCAGCCCGTTCATCCTGGCTCAGCCCCGGCAGGCCCTCTACCGGCGGCTAGCCCCCGTCACTGGTGACGACGGCGCACCAGGAGCGTTCCTGCCACCACGGCACCCGCGGCCAGGAGAACCGGCACGGCGATGACGCCGCCAGTGCGAGCCAGCCCCTTGCCAGGGCGCGGCTTGGTCTCCTTGGGCGTGGGAGTAGAGGAAGGAACCGGCGTGTAGGTGTTGGTGAAGGAGGTCTCCACAACCTGGTTCTTCTCACTCACCGTCACGCTACGTGCCGCCGGCAGGGCCAGGTTGTAGCCCTCGACCTCGGCGGAGTCAGTCTTCTCCTGGATCGTACAGCTCGTGCCCGTGGGCACGGACGGACCGGTGACTGCCTTGCCGTCAGCCTTGGCGCGCAGGCTGCCCTGCGTGCCGTTGGTGCAGTCGTAAGAGAAGGTGAACTCCTTGTCCCCGACCTCGGCGCCGGTGACCGTCTTGAGGACGGAGAAGGTGCCCAGGTGGCGGGTTTAGGTGTTGACAAAGGACAGCGCTGCGGTGGTGTCCTTGTCCTTGATGGTCAGGGTCTGGGGCTCAGGCGTCTTGACGTCGTAGCCCTCAACCTGCGCGCTGGCAGCCTTCTCCTCCACGGTGCACCGGGCCCCCAGCGGCAGCTGGGCAGGAGCGGGCACGGCGGTGCCGTCACCCTTGACGCCAGTGATGTCACCAGAGACCGTGCCCTCCACGGAGGTGCAGGTGTAGTGGAAGTCGAAGGTGCGGTCCTTGAGCGTCTTGGCGTCGTCACCCTCAACCTTCTTGGCCACGGAGAAGCCGCCCTTGAGCGCACGGTAGGTGTTGGTCACCGTGGTCTCCACGTCCTGGTCCTTGACGATCGTGACCGAGGAGGCCGAGACCTCCGTCGAGACCGAGTAGCCGTCACGCTCGGCCGAGCTCGGGTCCTCGCGGATCACGCAGGTGGTTCCTGCCGGGATTGCGGGGCTGTAGGTACCGCCGCCATACGGGCTCACGTCCAGCGTCCCGACCGAGCGCGCCGGGTCGTTGCAGGAGTAGTGCATGAGGAAGGTCTCGTAGAGGTAGTCGTCATCAGAGTCCTGACTCTCCTGCGCCTGGCCCTCCTGAGCCTCCTCACCCTCCTGGGTGAGCGCCGTCGGCATGGCGGTGTCCTGCGGCAGGTGCGGGTAGTCACCCTCGATGATCTTGCGGATCACGAAGCGGCCGACGTCGCGGGTGTAGGCGTTGGTGAAGGAAGCCGTCGCAAGCCCCTGGCCCTCGGGCGTGATGGTCACGGTCTGGGGCTGCGCAGCCGAGGCGTCCAGGGTGTGCCCCTCGACCTCGGCGGAGTCCGCGTCCTCCGTGACCGTGCAGGTTGACCCGACCACGATCGGCTGGCTGTTGCGTACCGGCTTGCCGTCGCCCTTGGCAGTGACCGTGCCCGTGGTGCCGTCAGAGCAGTCATAGGAGAAGGTGAAGGTCTTGTCCTGCACCTTGGCGCCGGTGACCTCCTTGCGCACCTGGAAGTAGCTGGGGACCACCTCAACCGTGTTGGTCAGATCCACGCCCACGGTGTTCTGGTCCGCGATGGCGAAGGTGTTGGTGGTCTTGCCGTCCACGACGAGCTCTGGCTCGCTCCAGGCATAGCCCGGGGGAAGCTCGATTCCCGAGGTGTCCTCGGACAGGGTGATCGTGGTGCCCTTGGGGAAGGTCACCGGAGGGGTCGGGCCGGTGAAGGTGTTCATCTGCCCCAGGACCGCGTCGAAGGTAGCGGTTCCTGTGCGCTGGTCAGCGTTGAGCGTGCCCGGCGGGTCCCATTCGGGATAGTCGGCGCGAGTGGCGCCCTTTGGCAGCTCGTAGCGCACCGTGAGCGGGAAGCTGGTCCCCGGCGCCACCTGTGAGGCGCCGCCACCGGCAATGTACTTGGAGACCTTGAAGGTGCCGTAGCCAAGCTTCATCTGGACCGAGATCCCGAAGGACCCCACGAAGGACTTGGAGGTCTGCGCGGAAAGGACCGTGCCCTTGAGGGTGACCGAGTTGTGGTAGACGAAGCCGGCCATCACCTTGCCCGTGGCGCTGTCCACGGGGGTGGGGTAGTTGATGTCGTAGTTGGTCCGCGGCGCGAAGGGACCCGAGACGGTAATCGTCATCGGCGTGCCCTGTGAGGTCGGCGTGCCGCACTCGATATTCATCGAGAAGGTGCCGGCCTCGGTGGTCATGGTGCTTCCGCCGTTGGTCAACGGCAAGGGCTTGCCGTCCGGGGCCGTGGCCGAGCGCGTGCGCACGAGGTTGGTGCGGGCCAGATGCTCTCCTGCCGGGCACGTCTGCCCCGGGCCGAGCTTGTCCTCAAAGACCAGGGTCTGGGAGGTGGCGCCGTCGAACCTGACCTGCTTGCCCTGGGCGGCGAAGGCCTCCTGCGCCTGCTCGGTGCCGACGCTCAGTCCCCAGGAGACCCGGGAGGAGTTCTCGTCAAGCCCGGTGGCGTACTTGATGATCGAGACCGGGGTGTAGGTGTCCGTGCCCTTGGTGATGCCGCCACCGGGAACCTGGACCTTGAGGGTCTGAGTGCCGTTGATGACGAAGGGCAGCTCGCTCTCGTCCGTGGCCTCGACGACGGACAGGTGGACCTTGCCGGACCCGAAGGCCGAGTGGTAGCCGGCCTGGACCCGTCGCTCCATCTCAGCGTTGAAGGTGCAGGTCATGGTCCGCGCCTCCATTGTGCAGCTGCCGACCTCGACCTGCTGACCGTCACCGAAGTCATAGGTGAAGGGCTTGGTGGACTGGACCTTGTACTCCAGCTGCTGGGGCAGGCCGACGGAGAAGGAGTCACCGTCCTTGATGGTGGCGTTGCGCCCGTCCCAGTCGAAGGTGAGCAGGGTGAGGCAGGAACCGACGCGAGGCTTGCCAGGCTGCTCATCCTCCGAGGCGTCAATGTGCTTCAGCGCCAGGTTGGTGACCTTGATGTCCTGGTTGACCTCCGCCGCCGCAGGGGCGGCGAGGGTGGGCAGGACGAGGACAAGGACCGCTGGTAGCGCCACGAGCGCGGACCTGCGTGGTGGGGACGAGTGCCGTAGACGGCGCGGCATCAGCCGCGTCACGAAGACTCCTTCTCTGGGATGCGGCACACAAAGCCGCACGACAGCCGGAGTCTTGCAATCGCGCCGTTAGAGGCACGTAAGTAAAAAAGAGTTAACGACTCTCACCGCGCCTCGGCTCCCGCTATCCCTCCAGGCGCAGGAGGTCCTCGACCGTCTCAGGCCGCAGCAGCCAGCCCTGTTCCCCCTCATGCACCCAGGCCACGCCGGGGCGGGTGAAGAGGTTGTAGTTCGAGGCCATGGAGCGTCCGTAGGCACCAGTGGCCGGAACCGCCAGCACGTCACCGACCGCCAGGTCCGCCGGCAGGTCCACGTCCCGCACGACGACGTCCCCGGACTCGCAGTGCTTGCCCACCACACGCGAGCGCACCAGGCCGGCCGCGGGGTCCGGAAGGCGGTTGGCCACGAGAGCCGTGTAGGCGGCGTCGTAGAGGGCGGGGCGGATGTTGTCACTCATCCCACCGTCCACGCTGACGTACAGGCGGCTGGCCCCCTCCCCCAGCTCCACACGCTTGAGGCCAGTGACGGCGTAGAGCGTGAGGGTGGAAGGCCCGACGACGCTGCGTCCGGGCTCGACTGACACGTGCGGGACGGAGTCGCCCAGCTCGGTGCACAGTGAGCGGACTGTATCTGCCAGGACCCGCGCCACCTGAGCCGGCGAGGGCGGGACGGGGTCCGCAACGGTGTAGGCGATGCCGTAGCCGCCGCCGAGGTCCACCTCCTCGGCCAGGATCCCGGTGTCACGGGCGACCTCATGGCGCAGGGTGAGCACCACGCGAGCCGCCTCGCGGAAGCCCGCCAGGTCCATGATCTGGGAACCGATGTGGGAGTGCAGGCCGTGCAGGCTGAGCTCAGGGGCGGCGATGATGGCGTCGATCGCCTCACGAGCCGCTCCAGTGGTCACGGAGAGGCCGAACTTCTGGTCCTCGTGGGCGGTGGCGATGTACTCATGCCCTCCGGCGTGCACGCCGGTGGTCAGGCGCACCATAACCGCTCCGGTCTCCTCGGGGCCGTAGGTGCCGGCCTCGCGCAGCCCGCGTACGGCCGCCGCAGCCAGGTCCACCTCCTCGCGCGAGTCGAGCACGAGGTGGCCTACCCGGTGGGCGAGGGCGACGGCGATCTCAGCCTGGGTCTTGGCGTTGCCGTGCAGCCCGAGCCGACCGGCGCGGTCAACAGCCTCGACGCCGTCGACCTCCTGCAGCGCTGACAGCCCGACGGCGAGCTCGATCCGGCTGGCCGTGTCAATCCCCATGCCTTCCTGGAGCACCATCTGGCCCACAGCCGTGGTGAGGAAGGCCTTGCCGGCGTAGAAGGCCGTGCCGCCGTTCATGCCGTAGGGGGGCCAGAACTCCTCAGCCATGGCGGCCGACCAGCTGGCGGCGCGCCCG
>NZ_DS999575.1:324839-344142 GCF_000159035.1 Actinomyces urogenitalis DSM 15434 | reverse complement strand
GGGCCACGTGCCCGGCGTCGACCGGGTCCTGGCCGCGCGGGGTGACGCGGGTGGCGGCGTACCAGGCGTGGTAGGCGCCCGCCAGCTCCTCCAGGTAGCGGGCCACGCGGTGCTGCTCGCGCAGGGAAGCTGCCTGTGCCACCACGGCCGGGTACTGGGCGAGCACGCCGAGCAGGGCGGAGTCAGCGGCGTCGTCCAGGGCGGCAGGGTCGAAGGCGATAGCGCCCTCGCGCTCCACACCGTGCTCGGCGGCGTTGCGGGCCACGTTGCGGGTACGGGCGTGGGCGTACTGGACGTAGTAGACCGGGTTCTCGTTGGAGGAGGAGGCCAGCAGGTCCAGGTCGATGTCGATCATCGAGTCCATGGAGGAGCGCGTGAGCGCGTAGCGCGCGGCGTCCACGCCCACAGCCGAGACCAGGTCCTCCAGGGTCACGATCGTGCCGGCGCGCTTGGACATGCGCACGGGCTGGCCGTTCTTAACCAGGTTGACCAGCTGGCCGATGAGGATCTGCATGTTGACGCCCGGGGTGTCACCGAAGGCGGCGCACATGGCCATCATGCGGCCGATGTAGCCGTGGTGGTCGGCACCCAGCAGGTAGATGGCACAGTCGGCGCCGCGCTGGCGCTTGTCCAGGTAGTAGGCGACGTCGCCGGCAAAGTAGGCCGCGTCGCCGTCGGACTTGATGAGCACGCGGTCCTTGTCATCACCGAAGTCGGTGGTGCGCAGCCAGGTGGCGCCGTCGTGCTCCTCGATGACCCCGCGCTCGCGCAGCCGCTCGATGGCGGCCGCCACGGCACCGGACTCGTGAAGGGAGTCCTCATGGAAGAAGACGTCGAAGTCAGAGTGGAACTCGTGGAGCTCGGCCTTGATGGAGTCGAACATGAGGTCCACACCGCGAGCGCGGAAGACCTCGGTCGCCTCGGCGTCGGGCAGCGCGGCCGGGTCAGGGCGGCCGGCCTCCAGCTCGCCGGAGGTGACGGTCTGGGCGATCTCGCCGATGTAGGCGCCGCCGTAACCGTCCTCCGGGGTCTCCTGGCCGCGGGCGGCGGCGAGCAGGGAGCGGGCGAAGCGGTCGATCTGGGTGCCGTGGTCGTTGAAGTAGTACTCACGGGTCACCTGCGCGCCGCAGGCGGCCAGGATACGGGCCAGCGAGTCGCCGACGGCGGCCCAGCGGGCACCGCCCAGGTGCACCGGGCCGGTGGGGTTGGCGGAGACGTACTCCAGGTTGACGTGGGTGCCAGCCAGGGAGTCGTTGCGCCCGTAGGAGGCGCCGGCCCTCAGGATCGTGCGGGCCAGCTCTCCGGCGCTGGCGGCGTCCAGGCGGATGTTGAGGAAGCCCGGGCCAGCAACCTCGACCGAGGCGACACCGTCGACCTCGCCCAGGCGGGCAGCGAGCAGCTCGCCGAGCGCGCGCGGGTTGGTGCCCGCCTTCTTGGCCAGCTGCATGGCGACGTTGGTGGCCCAGTCTCCGTGCTCGCGGCTTCGCGGACGCTCGACCTTGGGCAGCGGGACCTCCTCCTGAGGCAGGTTGAGGTCGCCGTCGGCGACGGCTGCGAGGAGGACGGTGCGGATCGCTTCAGCAAGCTCTTCTGGGGTCACGGCTCCAGGGTAGCGGAGGAGCTCAGGGCTGCCATGACGCACAACTGCGCCTCACGTCACGGCAAGCCGCCCAGCCAGCGCCGCCGGTGCACGCTAACATTTCGGCTAGCCGAAACCTCCCAAGGAGCTTGCCGTGCCCGACGACGTCGAGACCATCGCACAGCGTCACCGTCCCCACCCCTCCCCCGCCCCACCGCGCCACCGTCTCCTGGCGCTGCTCGGACCGGCCTTCGTGGCCGCCGTGGCCTACGTGGACCCTGGGAACGTGGCCGCCAACGTCACCGCCGGCGCCCGCTACGGTTACCTGCTGGTGTGGGTGCTCGTCCTGGCCAACGCCATGGCCGTGCTCATCCAGTACCAGAGCGCCAAGCTCGGCATCGTCACCGGACGCTCTCTGCCCCAGGCCCTGCGGCCCCGGATGAGGCCGGCGAGCAGGATCGCCTTCTTCCTCCAGGCCGAGCTCGTCGCCATCGCGACCGACCTGGCCGAGGTGATCGGAGGGGCGATCGCCCTCCACCTGCTCTTCGGCCTGCCGCTGCTGGCCGGGGGCTGCATCGTCGGCGTCGTCTCGATCGGCCTGCTGCTTATCCAGGAGCGACGCTCCCAGCGCACCTTCGAGGGCATCGTCGTCGGCTTGCTGGTCATCATCACCATCGGCTTCGTGGGCGGTCTCTTCGTCTCCCCGCCCGACTGGGGGCAGACCGCCGCCGGCCTCATCCCGCGGCTGCGCGGCGCGGACTCCCTCCTTGTGGCCGCCTCGATGCTGGGCGCGACCGTCATGCCCCACGCCATCTACCTGCACTCCTCGCTGGTGCGCGACCACCACGACGAGATCGGCGAGGGCCGGGCGCACCGCGACGCCGCAGGAGCGAAGGGCTCACGCACCGGCCGGCTCATCCACGCCACACGGGTGGACGTCGTATGGGCGCTGGCCGTGGCCGGCTGCGTCAACATCGCGCTCCTTCTCCTCGCCGCCTCCGCGCTGGCCGGAGTGGAGGGGACGGACACGATCGAGGGGGCGCACGCGGCCATCACGGAGTCGCTGGGCAGCGGCGTCGGGATCGTCTTCGCGGTCGGCCTGCTGGCCTCGGGGCTCGCCTCGACCTCGGTGGGGGCCTACGCGGGCTCGGAGATCATGCAGGGACTGCTGGACGTGCGCGTGCCGATCATCGTCCAGAGAGTCATCACCCTCATCCCGGCGCTGGTCATCATCGCCCTCGGGTCGGAGCCGACCTGGGCGTTGGTGGTGAGCCAGGTGGTGCTCTCCTTCGGCATCCCCTTCGCCATCGTGCCGCTCATGCGCCTGACCGGCTCGGAGCAGGTCATGGGCCGCTGGCGTGACGGCGTCCTGCTGCGCTGGGTGAGTCGGGTGGTGGCCGCCGTCATCATCGTGCTCAACATCGCCCTGCTGTGGCTGACGCTGAGCGGCCAGGGCTGAGGCACGCCTTCGGCTCGGCCTCCTCGTTTTCACTCCTGGCAGCGGCGCTGGTACAGTCTGCCAGCGGGCCCCGGTAGCTCAGTGGATAGAGCGTCTGCCTCCGGAGCAGAAGGTCGCAGGTTCGAATCCTGTCCGGGGCACCAACCACGAAGGGGGTTTCACGAAACTGTTCCAATCTTTTCACGAAACCTCCTGCCGGCCGAAGGAAAACGGCCGCGAACACAAAAATGACCCGCTCCGTTCGTTCGGAGGGGTCATTTTTCTTTGCCCGAACGCCGTTCCTGCTCGGGTTATAGCGCGGATTGTTTATGAGCGCGGACCGAGCCGCGGAAGAGTTTCCGTACTCATCTGGTGGCGCGGTTTTTGCAGCGCTTCATAGCGGTCTTGTTGCTGTGATCACGCAGGACTGGCTGCGGGTAGTTGTTGGGGCCTGAACCGAGAGGGGTGCGCCCGGTCGGGGCCGTTTGGAACACTGCTGCTCCGTCAGAGCCCGAAGGCTCCGCCACTGACGAGGATCACGATGCCGAGGCCGATGAGAACGATGGGAAAGAGGATGTGCTCCCAGCGTTCGAGCACTTCCGCGATCGGGGGGCGGGTGGCGACGAACTTTGCCAGGGCCACCAGGATCGCAACGAGCGCGAGGAAGATAACGCAGTAGGCGACTACTGCGAGAGGTTCCACGCTGAGGAATACAGGGGTGTAGACGCCAATGTTGTCGCCACCGTTGGCAAAGGTGACGCCAGCGACTGTCCCTATGCCGACCTTCTTGCCGGCAACCTTGGCCTCGTCGTCATCGTCGTCATCGTCTCCGCACCAGGCCTGCCATGCGGCCCAGAGGCCGAGGCCCAGAGGGATGAGACCGAAGTACGGGATGGCCGTCGAGGGCAAGAATGCTCCGGCGCCGGTGGTCACCAGAACCGCGGCACCGAGGATGCCTGCGAATCCGAGGTACTGGCCGGCCAGAATGCGCGCGGTTGTGCCGCGCTGGCCTGCCCCTCGCGCGAAGAAGAGAGAGAGCACGATGATGTCGTCGATGTTGGTAGCTGCGAACAGGCCTATCGCCTGCAAGACCGAGGTGAGGATCATGCGTCCTCCCCAGCTAGGTAGCACCCGGGAACCGAGCAGGCGGAATCGATGCACGGGGCGTCTTCGTCTACTGCCAAGGTGGCATCGACCAATGTAGTCAGCGCCTGCGCCAGGTGCGGATCGGCGATCTCATATCGCGTCCGACGCCCCTCGGGCTCGGAGACGACAATCCCACAATCGCGCAAGCATGCCAGGTGATTGGACACGTTCGAGCGTGTCAGGTCCAGATCTCGGGACAGTTCCGCCGGGTAAGCGGGATGGTCGAGCAGGGTCAAGATGATCCGGGATCGAGTGGGGTCGGCCAGTGCACGACCCAGGCGGTTCATCACGTCGAGACGCGAAGCAATAGTCAGCATACACTGAACTATACAGCGAGCACTGAACTAGTCAAGTTCCGGGTAGCGGTGCAGCTGTGTGTGCTGCTCAAGAGACAGTGGAAGTATCAGAGATGGCAGAGATTCCGGCAAAGTTGCGAAAACAGCGTCGCCAGCTCGAGATTCAAGTTGCGCACGAGCCTGGCGTAGTTCGCGAGATCCGTTTTCAGGCCCCAAGCAATGACCCGAACGGGACAACTCTCGATGGCCTCATCATCTTGAACCGGGAAGGCTCGAACAAACTTATCTACCTCATCCGCAGCCTAGACTCGATTCCCGTTTGCAACGGGGACACCTCGGGGTTCGACGACGGTTCGCGCCGCCAAGGAGAGCCTTGCCGAATGGATTGCCGAGAGGGATAACGAGAGACAACACTGGCGACGGTGCATACTTGGTTGAACCACGCTCGTTTCTGGTGATCGGCCCATGTGCGATTTGTGCCGCGCCGAAGGCAACCGAATCGACTAGAAGTTCCGTAGGTTTGAAAGTTTCCGCTCGAACCGTAAGTCACCGGAGGTGCTCACCTTTGACGAGCTTGTCGAGCGTTCACGGTGGAGCGTGGAGCTTGCCGAGAGGCAGGAAGAGGCGGAAGCGGAATTTCCTGACTTCCCGTTCCAAGGAGCGCTCCTGTTCACGTCATACAATTGACTTCTGTCGTGTAACCGGGGGGCGAAACCCGGTGTAACCGGGGTGTAGCCGTGGACCTGATATAGCTGGTCGGGAAGTTTCGTGAAAGTCCCACGAATGCCCGCCACCGCAACGAAAAGCGGTGGCGGGCATTCGTCGTTCCTACGCACCAACACCCATTGATGCGCTCACCCACGAATGGGGCGTGCCACCCAGAACCTGGGAAGCACGCCCCAATCGCTTCAGCACGCTCGCATGGGCGCCTGCACGCAGACCCGACTCCGCCGTACCTGCCGGGCTACCGGCGTGCCAGCACGATGTCCCGGTCGGTGTCAAAGAGCACCCGGTCCTCATGCAGCGTCATCTCGCCCGACCGGTTGTCTCCGAAGAGACGTCCCACGTTGCGCTCGGTCCACGACTCCCACCCCGGCTCACCGGTGCGGATAAAACGTACCCAGACGCCGTGCATCGCGTCCGCCAGCTCCTGCGGTGCTCCACCGCCCAGCGTGTGCTCGCAGTAGGGATCAGCCAGGCAGTCGAAGGTGAAGGGGATATCCATGCAGTGGGTTGCCATATGCAGGGGCCCAGCACAGTAGGCGAACTCGTAGGCGTAGGAGCCGGCCGACGTCGTCCCCTCCCCTGCAGCAGCCTCCTGGCGCGCCAGGAACCACTCGGCGACGACCTTGTGGAAGGTGGCGTCAGAGATCAGGTCACCGACCACCATGTGCGGGGCATCGGCGTGCTCAGGGTGCGCCGCGATGACACGCTCGGCGATCTCCTCGCTCAGCCCACCGGCCACCAGCACCTCACGCAGGTCTTTGCCCTTCATCGCCTCTGCCATGCCCAGGCCGGCAAAGGCGAAGTCGTGCATGGTCGAGCCGGCCAGGACCGGGACCTTCGCGCCCCAGCCGCTGCGCAGCGCCTCGACCTCATCCAGGGCGATCACCTCGCCGTCAACGGTAGGCAGGAAGGGGATGTCCGATCCGGACTGGCTGAGCACACCGCGCAGCGCCTCCACCGGGTCCGCCAGGCCCGCCAGCCCTGCGCCGTCGGGAGCAGTGACCTTGCGGGAGGCCTCGAAGACCTCGTCATAGGTGGCCGAGCGTATCCCCTCCAGGCTCAGCTCCACGCCCAGCACCTGGGCCAGCGTGCGGCTCATCTCCTGGGTGGTGCTCGCGCTGCGCTCAGGCAGGGCACCGGACTGGCTGATGATCCGGTGGAACAGCCCCTTGGCCCGAGGAACCGCCAGGAGCACCATCGAGTTGCCCCCTCCGGCGCTCTGGCCGGCCACCGTCACCTGCTCCGGGTCCCCACCGAAGCGCGCGATATTGTCACGCACCCACTCCAGCGCCATCACCTGGTCCAGGACCGCGCGGTTGTAGGGCGCGTCCGAGCCCGGCACCCAGCCGTAGCCGTCGTAGCCCAGCCGGTAGGCGACCGACACGGTGACAACACCGTCGCGGTTGAAGGCGGCGCCGTCGTACCACGGAGAGTTGTGGGAGCCGGAGGACCAGCCACCGCCGTGGATCCACACGAGCACCGGCAGCCTGGCGCCCTCGTCCCCTGGGGTCGGGGTGAAGACGTTGACGGTCAGGAAGTCCTCCCCCGGCACCGAGGGCTCGGGGATGGCGGGATCGTCAAAGATCGAGCCACGCTGCGGGGTGGCCGACGGCGTGAGCGCCGTACGCTCCTGCGTCCAGCCCGCCCGGCGTACCGGGGCCATGAAGCGCCGCTCGCCGAAAGGTACCTCGGCGTAGGGGATGCCGTAGAAGGCCGCCGAGCGAGTGAACAGCGGGGCCGGCCCCTGGCGGTCAGGGGCGGAGACGATCCTGCGCCACAGGCCTCGCACCGGCCCGGCGGTGGTCTCGACGCGAGGCCCTTCCTCCGTGGTGGGCGCTGCGATCGGCGTGGAGGCGACGTGCTGACGGGTGGGCTCGCTCATAGTGATCCTCTCTGATCTGGACGCGATCGTCGGGATCACCTTACTGCCCTACCGGTCAATATGCGTCGGTTGCGCCCAGGCCCGGCCCAAGACCCCGACCTAGCCGCCCAGGACCTCCAGAGCACGCTGCGGGACGTCAGTGATGAGCGCGTCGACGTTGAGAGCCGCCAGGCGACGCATCTCGGCCGGCTCGTTGACGGTCCACACGTGGACCTCAAGGCCGTAGGAGTGCGCCTGCGCCACGAATCGTGGGGTCACCACGTTCACGCCACGGAAGGTCGTGGGAACCTGGACGGCGTCGGCCCTCCCGTTCGGCCATCCCCAGCGGCTATGAGGAAGCGAGACCGCTGCCTCGGCGCGCAGCACGATACCGGCCACGTCAACGGTTCCCAAGGAGGTCCGAGCCCGTGGCTCCTGCCGCCGCAGCACCGCCAGACGACGTGCGGAGAAGGAGGCGAAGCGCACCCGTTCCAGGGCTCCAGCCATCCTCACCACCTGCAGCGCGTCCTGGACCACCCCAGGCTCCTTGAGGTCGACGTTGATCCGCAGGTCCGGGAAGGCGTACAGCAGATCGTCCAGCCGCACCGGAGGACGCCCGTCACCGACGTCCAGACCTGAGAGCTCCTTCCAGGTCAAGGCCGAGATCGGCTCCGTCCTGCCGGCGCTGCGCCCCAGGTCAGGATCGTGGGACAGGACCACCACGCCGTCGGCGCTGCGGCGCAGGTCCGTCTCCATCCAGGGCAGGCCAAGCCCCGCGGTGTGCTCCGCCCCGGCCCAGGTGTTCTCGGGGACCTCACCAGCGCCACCGCGATGAGGGATCACCAGGCAACGTCGCGGTGTGCTCATACGCTCACCGTGCTGGCGCGCAAGCCCGTCGCGCGCTCCCACCTGCCCTTCGGTCACAGGCAGCTGGAGGTCAGCTCGGCAGCGCCGTGCTCGGCGAGCCAGGAGGTGGGGTCAACGGTGGTCTCATCGGCGCCGTCGTTGGCGGTGCGGACCTCGAAGTGCAGGTGCGCACCGGTCGAGCGCCCGGTCGAGCCGACCCCGGCAATGAGCTGGCCGGCACTGACCTCGTCGCCTACGTGGACGTAGATGCCGTCCTCGTACATGTGCAGGTAGCTCGTGTACCAGGTCTCGCCGTCGAGCTCGTGCTCGATGACCACGGTGCCCGTGCCGTCGGAGGACATTCCGGCCGTGACCACCTTGCCGGCGGCCGCTGCGTAGATCGGGGTGCCGACGGCGGCCGCATAGTCCTGCCCAGCGTGCAGCTTGAGGTAGCCGAGCGTGGGGTGGATGCGGTAGCCGTAGGGCGAGGAGATCGTGTAGGTGCCGGCCACCATCGGGTTGACGACCTCGGGGGCCTGGGTGAAGGCGGCGGTGTCACCCGAGGCGCCTGCCGGCTGGACCGTACAGGTCTGGGCGTTGACGTAGGCCTCGCGAATACGTGCCAGGGTTGCGGCGTCCGGGACGTTGGACAGGGCAGCATCGGTCGACTCGTCCAGGTCGGCGTCCGATCCCAGGACCGCGGCTGCCACGGAGGAGGCAGCCGCCGTCGCGGCGCTGGTCGCCGCCGCCTGGGCCTGGACCACCGAGGCGCTGGCCTGGCTGGACAGGCTGATGCGCGAGCTGAGCGGAGCCAGCACGGTGACCGAGGCCAGGACCACCAGGACGCCGATGCGCCCGGCCGTGCCGAGTGAGGTGCCGCTGCCGGCCCACGAACCTGAGGCGGGTACGGGGCGGGTCGAGCCGCGTACGCCAGTCTCCTGGCGGTCGCGGCCAGAGGGACGACGGCGGGACCGCTCGATCGCACGCCGCTGCGTGCGGGACAGGGTCGTCGGCCACGGGTCCTGGGCGAGCTCCTGCTCCAGGTGCTCAGCCACCGCCGTCGGCGGGACCTGTCCGGGCTCAGCCTGCGGAACCGGCGGGATGCCCTCGGTATCCGCCGAGGAGAAGTCCTCGGGCTCCTGCCCGTTGACCGCGAGCGGGGCCTGCGCCGCAGCCTGCGCCGCGCGCTCGGCGTCGCGTCGCTGACGGCGCGTCATCGGCTGGGAACTCACGCCACGGGCCTCCACAAGCTGCTGGTCACCGTGCTGCCGGAGCCGGTCGCACGGTCGGGCGGCGGCTCGTCAAGAGGAACCGCCACAGGGGACGATAACGATCACATGACGAACACGCCAGGGCTAGGCCCACAACTGTGGACAGCACCACGGTCCTTATGAGCGATCGCGACGCTGGTACTCCTCGCGCTGCATCGCGTCATTCACCTCACCGACCAGCTCCTCCAGGATGTCCTCCAGGAAGAGCACGCCGAGCATCCGCCCGTCGGAGTCCTCCACCCGCCCCAGGTGCGCACCGGTGCGCTGCATCGAGGCCAGCGCGTCCTCGATCTCAGCCTCGGCACGCACCGGCACCAGCGCCCGGGCCCGCCAGGCCGGCACAGGCTGGCTGCGTTCGGCGGCGTCGGCGTACAGGACGTCCTTGAGGTGGAGGTAGCCGGTGACCTGCGGACGCTCCTGCGTGCCCGGACGCACCAGCGGGAAGCGCGAGTAGCCGGTCTCGGTGACGGCGCGCTCGACCTCCTCGGGCGTGCACCCCTGCGGCAGGGTCACCAGGTCCTCCAGAGCCACCATGGCCGATCCCGCGGTCTCCTCGGAGAACTCCAGGGCCCCGGTCAGCAGGCCTGAGTCATCCTCCAGCACCCCCTCGGCGGTCGAGCGCTCGACGATCGAGGCGACCTCGGCGGCGTTGAAGGTGGCTGAGACCTCGTCCCGGGTCTCGATCCCCATCCGGTGCAGCACCCAGTTGGCGAAGCCGTTGAGGGCCGTGATCACCGGGCCGAAGACCCGCGAGATCCACACCAGCGGCGGAGCCAGCCATCGCACCGCGGTCTCGGGCGCGGAGATGGAGATGTTCTTGGGCACCATCTCACCGGCGACGACGTGGAGGTAGACCACGATCACCAGCGCGATGACGACGGCCACCGCATGGGCGCCGGTCGCCCCCACACCGATCTTCTCCAGCAGCGGGGTCAGCATGTGGGCGATCGCCGGCTCGGCCACCACCCCCAGCCCCGTCGAGCACAGGGTCACGCCCAGCTGGGCCGTGGCCAGCATGCGCGAGACGTGCTCCAGCGCCCACAACGCCGTCGCCGCTTTGGAGTCACCCGCCTCAGCCAGGGGCTCAAGCTGGGAGCGGCGCGAGGAGGTGACCGCGAACTCCGCGCCGACGAAGAAAGCGTTGCCTAGCAGGAGGAGAACCGTGACGGTCAGGGCGGCGGGGGTGCTCATCGCTCCTCCTTCACGGCGTCCTCGCCCAGGTCGAGGCCACGGGCACGCAGGCGCGTGACGCGCCGCCCCTCCATCGCCTCCACGGTCAGCTGGGCGCGCGCGGTGGTGACGACGTCGCCGATCTGCGGGATGCGTCCCAGCTCCGCCATGACCAGACCGCCGAGGGTCTCGTACGGGCCGTCGTCGGGCACGTGGATGTCAGCGCGCGCCGCCAGCTCGTCCGGACGCATCCAGCCCGGCACGATCCAGTTGCCGTCAGTGTCCATGTGGACCCCGCCGCGGCGCCTGTCGTGCTCGTCGGCGACGTCGCCCACGATCTCCTCGACGGCGTCCTCCAGCGTCACGACCCCAGCCGTCCCCCCGTACTCGTCCACGACGAGGGTCATCTGGCTGCCCGTCGCCCGCAGCTCAACCAGGAGCGAGGCCAGCGGCATCGTCTCGGGCACGCGCGGCGCCGGGGTCATGAGCGAGGAGGAGGCCACGGACACCGAGGAACGGCGCTCGAAGGGCACGGCGATGGCCCGGCGCAGGTGGACCACCCCGAGCACGTCGTCGACGTCCTCGCCGATGACCGGGAAGCGCGAGTGCCCGGTGGCCCGGGCCAGCTCCACCACGGCGTCCGCCGTCGCGTCCGCCTCCAGGGTGTGCAGACGTCCTCGGTCTGTCATGACGTCGACGGCGGTCAGACGCCCCACGCCGATCGAGCGGGTGAGCAGGGTGGCAGTGGAGAGGTCGAGCGTGCCCTCCTCGGCGCTGTGACGCACCAGCGCCGCCAGCTCACCAGCCGACCGTGTCCCACTGATCTCCTCCGCCGGCTCGATGCCCAGCCGGTGCAGGACCAGGTTCGCGGTGTCGTTGAGGACGATGATGACGGGCTTGAGGAGCGTCGTGAAGGCCATGAGCGCCGGTGCCACCATGCCGGCGGCGCGCAGCGGGTCCGCCAGGGTCGCGTTCTTCGGGATGAGCTCGCCGAGCACCATGGAAAAGGCGTTGACGAAGACCAGTGCCGTCACGGCCGCGACGCCGGCGGCCACGGACTGCGCCACCCAGCCCGTCATGACCTCCTCCAGCAGCGTGGCCAGCGCGTCCTGCATCGTGTAGCCCAGCAGGATCGTGGTCAGCGTGATGCCTACCTGCGCCCCTGACAGGAGCGTGGACAGGCGTCCCAGGGCCTTGCGCACGGTCACCGCACGGCGGTCCCCCTGAACCGCCCGTGTCTCCACGGTCGAGGGGTCCAGGGCCACCAGCGAGAACTCTCCGGCCACAAAGACGGCCGTGCCTGCGGTCAGGACCACGCCCAGGGCGATCATGAGCCAGTGGATCATGCGGCCCACCCGTCAGGAGCCGAGCACGAGCCGCTCACACTGGCGGTCTCAGGGTGCGGATGGTCAGGTTCGGTCAGCTGGCCGGTGGCGCGAGAGCGCGGTCGGCGGGCATGTCGTCGCATAGTGATGAGCACGGTATCACCGACACCACCGCGTGCCGCCAAGGAGTCAACCAGTCCAGTGTCTTTAGTCCCGCGTTTTGCTCACACCATCACCCCCTCCCCCCTAGGATGGTCTAGGACACAGCGCCGAGACCCGCCCCACCCACCCGGGCACGCCTGCGCAGCGCTGCAACGAGGCACCAACGAGGAGAGACCACAGTGTCGAGCCACAACAGCACCACCCCGGACTTCGGAGCCAATGAGTGGATGGTGGAGGAGATGCGGGACGCCTGGCTGAAGGACCCCACCTCAGTCTCACCTCAGTGGCGCTCCCTGTTTGAGTCTGGCCGCCTTCCTGGCCCGAGCAGCCAGCCCGCCCCCGCCCAGCCTGCGACCAAGGTCCCACAGCCTGACGCCCCCTCCCCCGCCCCCGCAGCGACGCCGTCGTCGCCCGTCCCCCAGCCCAGCCAGTCCCCGCAGGCCGAGGACGCCCTGCCCGAGACCGGAGCCGGCGCCGCACCACACCGCCAGGCCTCCCCTGCCCAGGACGTCACGCGCTCCGACCTTCCCCCAGCCCCCACCTCTGACGCCGCTCCGCCCACCTCCCCCTACGCCCACCAGCGTGCCCTGCTGCGCGCGCTTGACCTAGCCGGCCAGGTCCGCGAGGAGGACGCCGAGGTCCGGATGAAGGGCGCCGCGGCACGTACCGCCAAGAACATGGAGGAGTCCCTGTCGATCCCGACGGCGACCTCCGCTCGCGCGGTGCCAGCCAAGGTCCTCATCGAGAACCGGGCCATCATCAACCAGCACCTGTCCCGCACCCGTGGCGGCAAGGTCTCCTTCACCCACCTCATCGGCTGGGCCGTGGTCGAGGCCATGGCCGAGATGCCGGGGATGAATGTCTCGTACTCCGTGGATGGCGCCGGCAAGCCGGTCCTGCGCGAGCCTGCCCACGTGGGATTCGGCCTGGCCGTTGACGTCCCCGCCGCCAACGGGGAGCGCCGCCTGCTGGTTCCCTCCATCAAGCGCGCCGACGAGCTGGACCTGGCCGGATTCGTCGCCGCCTACGAGGCCCTGGTCCGCAAGGCGCGCGACGGCAAGCTGGAGGTCGAGGACTTCCGGGGCACGACCGTGACCCTGACCAACCCCGGCATGATCGGGACCCTGCACTCGGTGCCCCGGCTCATGCCCGGGCAGGGCGCGATCATCGGCGTGGGCTCGATGACCTACCCTGCCGCCTTCGCCGGGGCCAGCGAGGAGACGCTGGCACGCCAGGGCGTGGGCAAGACGGTGACACTGACCTCCACCTATGACCACCGCGTCATCCAGGGAGCGCTCTCCGGAGAGTTCCTGCGGCTGGTCGAACGCAAGCTCCTGGGACTGGACGGGTTCTGGGACCGCTGCTTCTCCTCGATGCGTGTGCCTCACGAGCCCATCCGCTGGGAGCGTGACACCACCTACGACCCGGAGCTGGAAACCGGCAAGCCCGCGCGCGTGGCCGAGCTCATCCACGCCTTCCGCCAGCGCGGCCACCTGGCCGCGGACACGGACCCGCTGACCTTCCGGCTGCGCCGTCACCCCGACCTGTCCCTGTCCAGCTACGGCCTGAGCCTGTGGGACCTGGACCGCACCTTCCCCACCGGCGGGCTCGGCGGTACCGAGCGCGCCACGCTGCGCCAGATCCTGGAGCGCCTGCGCGAGGCCTACTGCCGCACGGTGGGCGTGGAGTACATGCACATCCAGGACCCCGCCCAGCGCCGCTGGTGGCAGGAGCGCCTGGAGGCGGAGTGGGAGGTCACCACCAGCGCCGAGCGGCGCCGGATCCTCACCAAGCTCGCCCAGGCAGAGGCCTTCGAGACCTTCCTGCAGACCAAGTACGTCGGCCAAAAGCGCTTCAGCCTGGAGGGCGGGGAGTCCCTCATCGTGCTGCTGGACCGGCTGCTGGACGAGGCGGCCCACGACGGCCTGGACGAGGTGGTCATCGGTATGGCCCACCGTGGCCGCCTCAACGTGCTGACCAATATCGCCGGCAAGTCCTACGGCCAGGTCTTTGACGAGTTCGACGGTAACGGCGTCATCGTCGGCGCGGGCACCGGAGACGTGAAGTACCACCTGGGCACTGAGGGTGTCTACACCGGCACCGAGGGCGTGACCACCCGAGTGTCCCTGGCCGCCAACCCCTCCCACCTGGAGACGGTCGACGGCGTGGTCGAGGGCATCGTACGCGCCAAGCAGGACCGTATCGGCCTGGGAGACAAGGGCTACACCGTCATGCCGGTACTCGTGCACGGCGATGCCGCCTTCGCCGGCCAGGGCGTGGTCTACGAGACCCTCAACATGAGCCAGCTGCGCGCCTACCGCACGGGCGGGACCGTGCACGTCGTCGTCAACAACCAGATCGGCTTCACCACCGGCTCGGCCTCGGGACGCTCGACCACCTACGCCACGGACCTGGCCAAGGGCTTGCAGGTGCCGATCTTCCACGTCAACGCTGACGACCCTGAGACCGTGGCCCGCGCGGCGCGCCACGCCTACGAGTACCGCGCGACCTTCCACAAGGACGTCATCATCGACCTCATCTGCTACCGCCGCCGCGGGCACAACGAGGGCGACGACCCGTCAATGACCCAGCCGGTCATGTACCACCTCATCGACTCCCTGCCCTCAACCCGCGAGGTCTACACCCGCGACCTGGTGGGCCGCGGTGACATCACGGCCGAGGACGCCAAGGCGATCGAGGACGCCTTCCACGACGAGCTGGAGCGAATCTTCGCCGAGACCCGCGCCGCTCACCAGGGCGAGGCCACCGGTGCCGGCGAGCGCGCGCAGGACGAGGCCGAGGGTCAGTCACAGGCCGATCCCACCCAGGTTGGGCTGGCCCGCACGAGCCTGGAGGTCCCGGCCTCCCAGGAGGCGGGCGCCGGCATGATGATCGGGTGGACCAGCGCGGTCGGCCGCGACGTCGTCGAGCGCATCGGCGACTCCCAGGTCGCCTACCCCGAAGGTTTCAAGATCCACCCCAAGCTCGCCACAATGCTGGCCAAGCGCCAGCAGGCCACGCGTGAGGGCGGCATCGACTGGGGGCTGGGCGAGCTCATCGCCCTGGGCTCCCTCCTCATGGAGGGCGTGCCCGTGCGCCTGGCAGGTGAGGACGCACGCCGTGCCACCTTCGCCCAGCGCCACGCGGTCCTGCACGACAACGCCAACGGCCAGGAGTGGACGCCGCTGGACTTCCTGACTCCGGACCAGGCTCCGCTGGAGATCTACGACTCCCTGCTCAGCGAGTACGCGGCGATGGCCTTCGAGTACGGCTACTCGGTGGAGCGTCCGGAGGCGCTGACCATATGGGAGGCCCAGTTCGGCGACTTCGCCAACGGCGCGCAGTCCGTGATCGATGAGTACGTCACCTCCGCCACCCAGAAGTGGGGTCAGCGCTCCGGGCTCGTCCTCCTGCTCCCCCACGGCCAGGAGGGCCAGGGGCCGGACCACTCCTCGGCACGCATCGAGCGCTACCTGCAGATGTGCGCCCAGGACAATATGTGGCTGGTCATGCCCTCGACTCCGGCCAACCACTTCCACATGCTGCGCGAGCAGGCCTACCGCCGTCCGCGCCGCCCGCTGGTGGTCTTCACCCCCAAGCAGCTGCTGCGTCTGAAGGCCGCCTCCAGCTCGGTGGAGGAGTTCACCACGGGCTCCTTCAAGCCGGTGATCGGCGAGGTGGACCCGGCGATCGCCTCAGGATCCGGCGTGACCCGCGTGCTCGTGTGCTCGGGCCGTGTCTACTACGACCTCCTGGCCGAGCGTTCCAAGCGCGGCGACTCCTCGGTGGCGATCGTGCGCCTGGAGCAGCCCTACCCGCTGCCCGAGGCCGAGCTGGCCCAGGCACTGGCGCCCTTCGCCGGCGCCCAGGTGTGCTGGGTCCAGGACGAGGCCGCCAACCAGGGCGTGTGGCCCTACCTCGGTCTGCACCTGCCGGAGGCGATGACCTCCGCCGGCGCGGTCCGGCTTGTCTCGCGTCCCGAGGCGGCTGCTCCCGCCGTCGGCACGGCCGGAGCCTACAAGCGCACCCAGGCCGAGCTCGTGGCCCGGGCCTTCGCTCGGGACTGAGCCTCCTGCCACCACGAGTGTGCAGGTGCGGGGGTGGGTGTGCAGCCCAGAGCTACACACCCACCCCCGCACCTGCACACTCGCGCACCAACTGGCGCCTGTCCGCCGTGTGATCGGGCGGACTGTGCCCTGTCGTTACCGCACCGCACACGCGCCAGGCGGTAGCGTCAGGCGCACAGGCAGGCGACAAGGAAGGACTCCCGTGGAGCAGACGCGGATCCACTTCATCGGCGACGAGCTCGTAGCCGGCTACGGCGACGCCCGTGCGCTGGGCTGGACCGGCCGCGTCATGGCTCGCACGCGCGGAGTTGACGCCACAGCCTTCACACTCGCCGTCCCCTCGGAGACGACGGCGCAGCTTGCCCACCGCTGGCACGAGGAGGTCGCCCGCCGCACGATCCACGGCGGGGTCAACCGCCTGGTCATCGGCGTGGGTGTGGCCGACGTCGTCGCTGGGGTCTCTCCGGCTCGTAGCCGCCTGGCACTGGCCAATATCCTGGACGCCGCCTCCAGCGAGCACCGGCCGTGCCTCGTGGTGGGTCCGCCGCCGCTGCCCGCCGTGGACCCGGACGCCACGGCCAAGCTCTCCCACGCGGTCAGCGAGGTCTGCAGCCGTCGCGGTATCCCCTTCGTCGAGACCTTCAACGCCCTGCGCAACCACGACCAGTGGGAGACGGACACGGCCAGCGCCGGCGGCACGCACCCCGGGCAGGCCGGCTACGGGCTCATGGCCTGGCTCGTGCTGCACCGTGGCTGGTACGAGTGGATGGGCGTGGCCGAGCCGACCGCCTAGGCCCTCCCCCTCCCCCGGCGAGTGTGCAGGTAGGGGCGTGAGTGTGCACCTCTGGCCTGCACACTCACGCCCCTACCTGCACACTCGCGTGAGAGAGGTTCTCCCCACCTGCACACTCACGCTCGGCTAGAGCCAGAGCTCCGCCGCGCTGGTCCCTAGCTCGAAGCCCGACGTCATCCACAGCCTCTGCGCTCGCCTGACCAGCCGCGTGGCATCCCACAGCTCCTCCCACCCGAAACGATCGATGGCCCAGCCCTCACGTGCCAACCGCAGCTCACGCCGTTTCTCCTCTCGGAGGTCCTGCGGCGCGGTGATCTTGCCCAGCCCGTCAAACTCCCAGCCTCGCCGTGCCTGTTCATAACCAAGATCGAGGAAGTACTCGTGTCCGTCGACCTCCACCCGGCGTTGGCTGACCGGCGCCGGAAGCCCGGCGGCGCCAGCCGCCCATCTCAGCACGCTCTCACCCGGTGACTCGGCGAGAGGATCAGCCAGCGCGACCGCGGCCCTGGCCCGCCGGGTACCTCGCCGTCGTCCCTGACGCGCCACCATGCGCTCCAGCTCCTGGCGAGCCTCCTCGATCGACATCTCGCCGAAGGCGTAGCGACTGCGCCGGTCGGGGCGGCACACCACCCGCAGCGCAGAGTCAATGATCGGAAGCGCCCACCGCACCGTCATCAGTGGCGACGGCTCCGTGGTCAGGGACGACGGCGACTCCCAGTTCGTCAATGACGGGCAGGGGCGGCCGTCTACTCCGAGGGGGCGGTCTCGATCGTCAACAACGGTGACGGGTCGGGGACCTACAGTGACGGCCGCCTGAGCGTTGACGTTGACGGGCAGGGGGCTGGTACCTCGACCGACGGGACGACCTCCATCGTGCTTGACGGTGACGGATCGGGCACCTACACCGATGCGACGGTGTCGATCGTCAACAACGGCGACGGCTCCGCCACCTACTCCAACCTCGGCACGGGCCTGACGATCGTCAACGACGGTCAGGGCACCGCCCTGGTCTCCTCCGGGCAGCAGGGGTGGACCGTCCAGGCCGATCCGGTGCCGCCGGCGGCCTCGGCCGGACGCTTCCCCTCCATTGACGCAGCGCGTCCGGTGGAGTCTTGCGGCACGCTCATCTCCCTGTCGGACTCGGTGCTCTTCGACTTCGGGTCCCACCGGCTGCGCGGCGACGTCCAGGAGGTGCTCACCAGCCTGGCTGAGGTCCTTAATGGGCCTATTCTGTGTTTGTTGGCACTTTGTCTTGTGGGCCTGTGGGTCTGTAGGAGGGAAGTGCCTGGTGGGGCAGAGGAGAGGGTTTACCTCTGAGTATCGGCGTGATGTTGCGGGTCAGGTGATTGGTACTGGTTGCACGATTGCTTCGGTGACTCGTGACCTGGGGCTGGGTGAGCAGATGGTGGGCCGGTGGGTCAAGGCGGAGCGTGAGCGTCGTGAGGCTGGGGCTGCTGGTGTGCCTGGTCCGAGGGAGCTTGCTGCTGAGAACGTCAGGTTACGCAGGCGGGTGCGTGAGCTGGAGATGGAGAACGAGTTCCTGGGGAAGAGCCAGCGCCCTCGATGCTTCCAGGCGCCAGCAGCTTGGCGGTTGGCGCTGATGGAGGCGGAGAAGGCCGGTTATCCGATTGCCTTGATGGCCAGGGCTTTCTGGGGTCACTCGTGCTGGTTTCTATGCGTGGGGGGCTCGTGGTGCTCGTAGGCTGGCGCGGGCGGCAGGTCGTCGGGAGCTGGATCGGCTGGTAGCGTGGGAGCTTACTCGTTTCCAACCAGGCTTACGGTGCTGGCAGGATCACTGTCGCGCTGCGTCGCTCAGGGGCGCGGGTGGGGGCCTGGGCTGTGGCGGCCTCGATGAGGCGTCAGGGTTTGTCGGCGGCGAGCCCGTCAGCTCTGCCGGCCTGAGGGTGCGGAGCGGGAGATTGATGATCATGAGGACCGCTGTCGGCGTCAGTGGGACACGGGCGAGGTTGACAAGGTGTGGGTCACGGGCTTCACCTGTCTGCGTTGCGGTCAGGGGTGGGTGTACCTGTGTGCCGTGCGGGACGCTCACTCGCGGCGTGTGCTGGGGTGGGCGATGAGCAGTCGCGGGACACCGGCACGCTCGTCGCGGCCCTTGAGATGGCAAGGACGCGTTGAGGGCGCGTGCCTGGGGGCTGGTGCTGCATGCTGATCGTGGAGCCCAGCTCACTTCCCGAGAGCTCGCGGCCTATATGAGGGCCGCTGGTGCCACGTGTCGATGGGACGGACCGGGGTGTGCTGGGACAATGCCATGGCTGAGTCGTTCTGGGCGACCCTCAAGGTTGGGTACTTCTGCCGGGGTTCCTTCGCGACCCGCAGCCAGGTCTACCAAGGCGTGGGAGAGTGGATCGAGCGGTTCTACAACCGCCAGCGCATCCACACCGCACTCGGCGGCTACAGCCCTGTCGAGTACGAGCTGAAACAACAATCAACCTGGGCCGAAGCCGCCTAGGAAACCGTCAACAACGTGCGAACAAGCCCATACTTCCCTGCCCGGGCCCCAGCCCCGTTGAAACGCGCATCCCCCGATGAGTGCGTGCACACGCGATTGGTGAGTGCCCTAGCGCTCCCCTAGAGACCGTTCCATTCGTCAAAGCACGCACCA
>NZ_DS999575.1:317890-323418 GCF_000159035.1 Actinomyces urogenitalis DSM 15434 | reverse complement strand
CTAACTCCCCGCCGCCGCTTGACACACCACATAGGGGCACCCCCCCACCGCATTTCCATCGCTTCAGGCCCGGAACAGTCGGTCCCCATCCCCGCCACACCCGAACCGACTGTCCAGCGCCTAAACCGACATCTCTAGGCGTCTCACCGGCCCCGGCCCACCGGTCCAAGGCCTCAAGCGACACTGCCAGGAAACCCACCAGCCCCCGCCCAGTCACCCTTGCCCTGCTGGGGGCGCGCCCGGCACAACGATGGCGGCCGGTCACCTTCTCGGTGACCGGCCGCCATCGTTGTTCTGGGTGCCGCAGCTACCCGGCTCAGGCGTTGGGACGCTTGCCGTGGTTCGCGCTGGACTTCGCACGGGAACGACGCTTACGACCGCGCTTGCTCATAGTGGCCTCCTCAAGTCTGGACTGCCCAACCGGGCACTAACCACGGACCATCCTCGCACACAGCGCGATACCGCCACCACCGCAGACCTCATGAGCCCGGTCACGCCCACGCCCACCGGGCGGCGCCGCGCGCGCCGGCCACCGGAGGGAGCCAGGCCCGCCGCAGCCGCCTCAGTCCTGGCTGTAGCGCACCGTGCTCCGATAGGTCGTCACCGTCCGCCCCTCGTGCGTGACCTGCTCGTAGCTCGTCGCCCGCATGACGGACAGGCGTCCCAGCACCCGGGCCCGCAGCTCAGCAGGCGCCTGCTCGGCGCAGCGCGACCGCAGAATCTCACGCAGGTGGACCTCGGCGTCAGCCACCCGCGAGCAGTGCTCGCAGGTCGCCACGTGCTCAGCCAGCCGGCTGCTCAGGTCCCCGTCGCACTCGTGGTCAAGGAAGGCCTCCAGGTGGGCACGAGCCTCGGAGCAGGAGCACCCTGGCTCCCCCGTTCCCTCAGGCGTCCCCGGCTTCATCGCGTTCGACATCAGCGCGCCCCCTCCGCGTCCGCAGCCTCATCCCGCAGGTACCCCAGCTCGCGGGCGTGGTCCGCCAGCAGGTCACGCAGCTGCCGGCGCCCGCGGTGCAGGCGGGACATGACGGTTCCGATTGGGGTGTCCATGATCTCGGCGATCTCCTTGTACGAGAAGCCCTCCACGTCCGCGAGGTAGACGGCCAGGCGCCGGTCCTCGCTCAGCTCCTGGAGCGCGGCCTTGATGTCGTCGTCAGGCAGGTCGTCCAGCGCGAGGTTCTCGGCGCTGGGCAGACCGACTGAGTCGTGGGAGGCGGCGCGGTGCAGCTGCCAGTCCTCCACGGCGTCGGCGTCCGACTGCAGCGGCTCACGCTGCTTCTTGCGGTAGGAGTTGATGAAGGTGTTGGTCAGGATTCGGTAGAGCCAGGCCTTGAGGTTGGTGCCCGGGCGGTACTGGTGGAAGGCCGCGAAGGCCTTGGCGTAGACGTCCTGGACCAGATCCTCAGCATCGGCGCCGTTGCGGGTCATCCGCAGGGCCGCGCCGTAGAGCTGGTCCAGATAGGGCAGCGCATCCGCCTCAAAGCGGGCGGCGCGCTCGGCCTCGGTCTCCGTGCTCGGGGCACGGTCGATCTGCTCACCCGGCTCGCCGTCGGGATCAATCAGCTCGTCCAGGTCGCGCTTGTCCAGGGACGCGGGCACGTCATCCGCGCCGGCGGCCTGGGTCGTCTCGATCTCCCTCATCGCCCACGAGCCTAGCCCGCCGCCTGCCAGGATGCTGGCACGCGGCTGCCCGGCGGGTGCGATCGCGGTGGTACTGCTCATCGCTGCTCATAACGACGGCGGGGCCCACCTTGTTCCCATCCCCTCCTGGGTCGGCACGAGCCTGCGAAGGCTGGCACAGGCCGGCCAGGTGCGCGAGGATGAGCACATGGATCTTCTGCGTGCCTTCGCCCGCCCCATGCTCGCCGCCTCCTTCGTCATCGACGGCGTCGACGCCATCGCGCGCCCGCAGCGTCACGTCGAGAAGCTGGAGAAGGTCATGCCAACCTTCGAGAAGGCCGGCCTGCCGCCGTTGCTGACCTCGGACGCCACCATGCTCACGCGCGTGAGCGGCGCCGTCAGCGTCGTCGCCGGCCTCGGCCTGGCCACCGGCACCGCGCCACGCTCCTGCGCCGCGGTGCTCGCCGCCTTGAACCTTCCCCTCACCCTGGTCAACAACCCGGTGTGGACCGTGCGGAACAAGGCCCAGCGCAAGGAGACCCTGTCCGGGCTCATGCGCGGCGGCGCGGTGGGGGCCGGACTGCTGCTGGCCGCCGTCGACCGTGAGGGCAAGCCCTCCCTGGCCTGGCGCCGAGCCAACGCCCGCGCCCAGCGCGAGGCCATGGAGGCCGCCTACCTCTCCGCCGCCCAAGCCTGAGCGCCCCGGGCCACCCGCCCGGTCCCCAGCACCTGACGGCGAGGGCTGCCGGTTGAGGCAACCGGCAGCCCTCGCCGTGTCTGGGCCGTGTCACAAGCAGATGAACAACTAGGACCCAGGTCACACGCTAGGCTGACGGCGAGCGACACGACAACCAGCCGTCAGGAGATGCCATGAGTGAGCTGTCCGGCACCGAGGCCGACGTCATCTACACCTGGACCGACGAGGCGCCGATGCTGGCGACCCACTCCTTCCTTCCCATCGTGCGGGCCTTCGCGGGCTCGGCTGGCGTCAGCGTGGCCACCGCCGATATCTCCCTGGCCGGCCGGATCCTGGCCGCCTTCAACCTGGCCGACGACGACCTGGCCACCCTCGGAGCGCTGACCGCCTCCCCGTCAGCCACGATCGTCAAGCTGCCCAACATCTCGGCCTCCCTGCCCCAGCTCAAGGCCGCCATCGCCGAGCTCCAGGCTCAGGGCGTTGACCTGCCCGACTACCCGGACTCCCCCTCGACACCCGCCGAGCACGAGGCCCGCGGGCGCTACGACGCGGTCAAGGGGTCCGCCGTCAACCCGGTGCTGCGCGAGGGCAACTCCGACCGTCGGGCTCCGGCCGCGGTCAAGGCCTACGCCCGTTCCCACCCGCACTCGATGGGCGAGTGGAACCCCGGCTCGCGCACCCGCGTGGCCACCATGAGCTCGGGCGACTTCCGGCACAACGAGCGCTCCGTGGTCATTCCTGAGGCCGGGACCCTCCAGATCCGGCTGGTGCCTGCCGACGGCGCAGCCCCCCTCACGCTGCGCGAGTCACTTCCGGTCACGGCCGGGGAGGTTGTGGACGCCACCTCGATGTCCGCCCGGGCCCTGGACACCTTCCTGGCCGAGCAGGTCCAGCAGGCCAAGTCCGAGGACGTGCTGCTCTCGGTGCACCTCAAGGCCACGATGATGAAGGTCTCCGACCCGCTCATCTTCGCTCATGCGGTGCGCGCCTGCCTGCCCGGGGTCTTCGCAACCTACGGCGAGGTCCTGGCCGAGGCAGGGCTTCGGGCGGAGGACGGGCTCGCCTCGATCCTGGCAGGACTGGAGAACCTGCCCCAGGGCGAGCAGATTCGCGCGGCCATCCAGGACGAGCTCGCATCCGGCCCGGCGCTGGCGATGGTGGACTCAGACCGCGGGGTGACGAACCTGCACGTGCCCAGCGACGTCATCATTGACGCCTCGATGCCGGCGATGATCCGGGCCGGCGGCAAGATGTGGAACGCCCAGGGCCGCACGCAGGACACCCTGGCCGTCATCCCCGACTCCTCCTACGCCGGCGTCTACCAGGCCGTCATCGAGGACTGCAAGGCCAACGGGGCGCTGGACCCCACGACCATGGGCTCGGTGCCCAACGTCGGGCTCATGGCGCGCAAGGCCGAGGAGTACGGCTCGCATGACAAGACCTTCCTCATTCCGGCTGCGGGCCGGGTCGAGGTCGTGGTCACCGACGGCGCCGGCGCACCGGCTGGCACCGTGCTGCTGTCCCACGACGTCGAGGCCGGAGACATCTGGCGGGCGTGCCAGACGCAGGACGCGCCGGTGCGCGACTGGGTCTCCCTGGCGGTGCGCCGGGCACGGGCCACAGGCGCCCCAGCCGTGTTCTGGCTGGATCCGCAGCGCGGTCACGACCGCGTGATCCAGGAGCTCGTGGAGCGCTACCTGGCGAAGGAGAACACCGAGGGCCTGGACATCCGGATCATGGATCCGGTGGCGGCCACGAGGCTGTCCTTGGAGCGGGCCCGCCGCGGTCTGGACACGATCTCGGTGACGGGAAACGTGCTACGTGACTACAACACCGATCTCTTTCCGATCCTGGAGGTGGGTACGAGCGCCAAGATGCTCTCTGTGGTGCCGCTGATGAACGGCGGTGGCCTGTATGAGACGGGCGCGGGCGGCTCAGCCCCCAAGCACGTGCGTCAGCTGCTGGAGGAGGACTACCTGCGGTGGGACTCCCTGGGGGAGTTCCTGGCGCTGGCCGAGGCGCTGCGGCACGTGGCCGAGGTGCGCGGCAACGCGCGGGCCACGGTGCTTGCTGACGCCCTGGACGCTGCGACGACGCGGCTGCTGGAGGAGGACCGCTCGCCGGCCCGCCGCCTGGGCAGCGTGGACAACCGCGGCTCGCACGCCTGGCTGGCGCTGTACTGGGCTGCCGAGCTGGCCGCCCAGACCGCGGACGCAGGCTTGGCTGAGCGATGGGCCCCGGTGTCCGAGCGCCTGGCGGCCGCCAACGAGGCGGTTCAGGCCGAGCTGGTGACGGTGCAGGGGCGGCCGGTGGAGATCGGCGGCTACTACCGACCGGACCAGGCCCTCACAGACGCCGCCATGCGCCCGAGTGCCACGCTCAACGCCATCATCGACGCGATCTAGGCGGCGCAAGGGCATCCGCCCGCTACCCCTCCTCCTCTGCCGCTACCCTTCCATGCTGACCGCTACCCCGTCAGCACGCGCTACCGGGTGCGGGCGAGCCGGAGGGGTAGCGGATCTGCGTCAGGGGCAGCCAGGGCGTGGCAAGGGTGGCGAGCACACCTCCGATGACACACCTCATCACGACAAACAACACCACATCAGCTCAACCAGCACTGAAGAACCACAAGAACGCCCCCATTTCGCTGCCCACAGATCCCACACGGCCCACTAACAGCCCTCCCCTCCCGCGTCCTGCCTCGCCACCTCACCGGCCACAGCCTGGTCCGCCCCGCAGCAGCTCCCGCAAATCAGGACCTTTGTCCTTACATCACGTCGGCGATGATCCACGGGGGTCAAAGCATGTCGTTGATACCCTTTTCTTGTGCCTCAGTGTTTGAGGAACCGCGATCCGCAAGCCTGCCGTCCATCGCCTGCGACAATGCCCCTTGTGAACGACCCTGCCCGCACCTCCGTCGACGCTCCACCCAGGACCGCCAGCGCGCCAGGCGCCCCCTGGCCCGCGCCAGGCGCCCCAGGGCCGCTGGACGCCGTCGTGCCCCTGCCCGGTTCCAAGTCGCTCACGGTCCGCGCCCTCCTGCTCGCCGCCCTGGCCAGCGAGCCGACCATCCTGACCGGTGTCCTGCGTTCACGGGACACCGACCTCATGCGCACCGCCCTGGAAGCTTTCGGCGCCCGCTTCGATCCCGTGGACGCCGACGCCACGACCCTGCACGTCATCCCCGCACCCGCGCCCCTGCGCGTGCGCA
>NZ_DS999575.1:306391-317207 GCF_000159035.1 Actinomyces urogenitalis DSM 15434 | reverse complement strand
GCCGGGCCTTTCCTTGCTGCCGCCCTGGTGGCCGGGGGGCGCGTGCGCGTGCCCGACTGGCCTGCTGAGACCACACAGGCCGGCGACGCCTGGCGGTCCCTGCTGCCGCGCCTGGGCGGCCAGGTCAGTGCCGAGCCTCAGCCCAACGGCTCCCTGGTGCTCACCGCCAGCGGCACGGGACAGCTGTGCGGGATCGACGCGGACCTGTCAGCCGTGGGAGAGCTCGCTCCGAGTGTGGCGGCCCTCGCGCTGCTGGCCAGTGCCCAGGGCCACGCCAGCCGCCTGCGAGGGATCGCGCACCTGCGGGGCCACGAGACCAACCGTTTGGAGGCACTCGTGACCGAGATGAGACGGGTGGGGGGCCGTGCTCGCCAGACCGAGGACGGTATCGAAATTGAGGCGCTGCCTGCCGGAGCCAGTCTGCACCCCGCCGAGCTGCATGCCTACGCCGACCACCGCATGGCGACCTTCGCCGCGCTCGTAGGCCTGGGGGTGCCGGGCACCACGCTGGATGACGTGGCCTGCACCTCCAAGACCCTGCCTGACTTCCCCGCGATGTGGTCCCGCCTGCTGACCGTGGGAGCAGGAACCTCGCGCTTAGGCACCGGATCTCCCACGTCCCCGAGAGGAGAGGCCTGATGGCTCGCCGCGACATCGGCACCGACGACCCCCGCGTGCGCGTACGCCCTGGCAAGGGATCGCGTCCGCGCACCAAGCAGCGTCCCAACTATGACGACGCCGTGCGTGGCATGGTCACGCGTATCGACCGCGGCCACTACCGCATTCGCCTCACCGACCCCTCACTCACCCAGGACGGGTCGGGAGACATCACGGCGATGAAGGCCCGTGAGCTGGGCCGCGGCAAGGTGGTGGTCGGCGACGAGGTCTCCGTGGTCGGCGACGTCAGCGGCCGCAAGGACACCCTGGCCCGTATGGTGCGGGTCGAGGAGCGCGCCAGCCTGCTGCGCCGCAGCGCCGAGGACGGCGACGCAGCCGGGACGGAGAAGCCAGTCGTGGCCAATGCCGAGGTGCTCGTCATCGTCACGGCCGTGGCCGATCCCGAGCCGCGACCGCGCATGATCGACCGCTACCTCGTGGCCGCCTACGACGCCGGCATGGAGCCGCTGCTCGTGCTCACCAAGTCCGACCTGGCCGACGCCGGCCCGCTCCTGGCCCTGTACGAGCCACTGGGCGTGCGTACCTTCCCGACGTACCTGGATCCCTCCAGCCGCGCTGAGGCCACACGCGCTGCCGGTGACGGCGTGGCCGCGGTGCGCGAGGCGATCGCCGGGCGCACGGCGGTGTTCGTGGGGCACTCGGGGGTCGGCAAGTCCACACTCATCAACGCCCTGGTCCCCGGCGCCGACCGTGTCACCGGCCACGTCAACGAGGTCACTGGGCGGGGCCGCCACACCTCCACCAGCCTGCAGGCCCTGGAGCTTCCGGGCGGCGGCTGGGTCATTGACACGCCCGGTGTACGCTCCTTCGGCGTCTCACACGTCTCCAGCGCCGACGTTCTGCGTGGCTTCCCGGACCTGGCCGAGGTGGCCGCGGACTGCCCTCGCGGCTGCACCCACGCCGAGGGAGTGATCGACTGCACCCTGGACGCGTGGGCCGCAGTGGGACCCGAGGGGATCAGACGCGCCCGCCTGGACTCCTTCCGCCGCCTCCTTGCCCCTTCCCTGGAGGCCGAGGACCCGGTCCCCACCACCCATCGCCACTGAAGGAGAGACATGCATCTTCGCCCCGCTACCCCGACCGACCTAGACGCGGTGGCTGGCCTGCTGACCTCGGTGTTCATCCAGGACCCGCTCATGAGCGCGATCGTGGCTCCTGCCCCCGATCCACGCGCGGCCCTGGACCACCTCCACCGCGTGGAGCTGGCCGATCACTACCTGTCCCCCGATCCGGATCGGTGCCTGGGCGCCCGGGTCGACCTCGCTGTCCAGGGCGAGGCCGGCAGCGAACGCGTCCTGGGCGCCATGCTGTGGGACCCGCCAGCCGACGGCGATCCTGCCGGACCGCTGGGACCTGGCGACGCCCTTCCTGAGGGTCTGGACCTGGACCTGCTGGGTGGGGCCTGGGACCTGGTCCTGCTCGACGGCGCCCAGTGCGATGCCCAGCGCCCCACCGAGCCGCACTGGTACGCCTACATGATCGCCGTCGCGCCCGAGGCTCGCGGCACCGGAACGGGTACCGCCCTGTTCCGTCACGGTCTGGAGCGAGTAGACGCTGACGGCCTGCCCGCCCACCTGGAGTCCACCACGCCAGCCTCCAAGCGCCTGTACCAGCGCCTGGGCTACCGCGAGGTCGCCGAGCTCTCCAGCCCGCCGCTGCCGACCTACTGGGCGATGACCCGTCCCGCCCACGGCGCCGGGCTGCATGACCACTCTTTTTCCCGTCCGCGGGCATAAAGTTTTCGCGTGCCTGTCCGTCAGCATTCTCGCCTGCCTCGCCCGTCCTGGGACGACCTGTCAACGAGGGCTGAACTGTCCACCGCTCATCTGCGTGTGCTGGAGACGGTCGAGACCGCTCACCGGCCCCTGCGCGCCGCCGAGGTCGCACAGATGCTGGGTCTGCACCACAACACCGTGCGAGAGCACCTCGAGGCCCTGGTCAGCGCCGGATTCGTCTCGGCTGCCGCCCAGCCCACCGGCCGGCGGGGCCGCCCCGCGCTGGCCTACACCGCCGTCGCCCCGGATCCAGGCGAGGTCCTGGACTCCTACCTCGCCCTCCTTGACGCCATCGCCCAGACCCTGGGAAGCGGCGAGGATGCCAGGCGCCTGGCCCACGAGATCGGGCGCCGCTGGGCCCACGAGGCCGCACTCGACGACGCCGCGAGCACCACGACCGACTCCGACTCCGCCCAGGCGGATCCCACTCAGCTCCTGCGCCGCCTGCTGCCGGCGCTCAGCCGCATGGGCTTTGCCCCCGACCCCAGCAAGGACACGCTCGTCCTGCGCGCCTGCCCCCTGGTGACGGGCACGAGGGTCCCCCACGAGATGGTCTGCCACATGCACGAGGGCTTCCTCAACGAGGCCCTGGCCGGCGTCGCGTCGCGCGATGAGCCGCAGGAGCCTGGCGAGCGCCCTCACCTGGAGCTCACTCCCCTGCTGCCTGACGGCTGCCACCTGCGCTGGCAGCGGGGGTAGGGCCTGCCCTAGACGGCCTCCAGGATCCCCTTGGCGCCCTTGTCCATGTCAGCGAAGACGTGGGTCACCATCGCATAGTGCCCAGCCGCAGGCACCACGGCCTCGACGAAGCCTCCCTGGGCGGGCTGCAGGGCCAGGGCCTGCGACCCGCCGTGCCAAGCGCGTCCGATCTCCTGCGGCCCGCCCAGGAGGTAGGTGCCCTCCGCAAAGACCGTGTCGAACTGCAGACCGACGACGTGGAAGGAGGTGGGCAGGCTGGGACCGGCGTCGAGCACCCACAGCCGTATGCGCTCTCCCGCACGAGCCTGCAAGGGCGCCAGGGCGTACTGGAAGGCCACCCCGTTGAAGCACACGAGGTCCGGCGTCTTGGCAGCGATCTTGTCCGTCATCGCCGTCGAGGTCGCGGTCTGTTCCTCCTGCTGGCCGCTGTCCAGACCGAGATAGGTCTCGGCCTGGATGAGCAGGTACTCGCGGTCTACCTCGGCCAAGCCATCGGGGTCGATGATGACGGCACCGTACATTCCCGAGGCCAGGTGCAGGCTCATGGGGGCGGTTGAGCAGTGGTAGAGCCAGATCCCTGAGTGCTGTGCCGTGAAGGTGTAGACCAGCGACTCTCCTGGTCCGATCGAGCGCATGGGCTTGTCCGGGGAGACGATCCCGGCGTGGAAGTCGATGGAGTGGCTCATGGTGCCCCCGTTGACGAGCGTGACCTCGAAGGTGTCGCCCACCTTGCCGCGCAGGATGGGGCCCGGCGCGGTGCCGTTGTAGGTCCAGCGCGTCTGGTAGACCCCTGCTCCCACGTAGGCCTGCTCGACCTCAGTGACGGTGAAGGTCACGCGGTGCACGCTGTCGTGAGAAGACGGGACCAGGGCAGCCTCGTAGGGAGCAAAGCCCTCGGGAAGCGGTGCCTGGAGGTCGACGGTGGGGCTCACCTGCGCGCCGTGGTCCTCGTGGTCCGCGGGCGCGTCCGTCCCGGAGGCAGCGGCCCCGACAACCACCTGCATCACCATGCCCTGGGCGCGGTGCCCGGCGATCGAGCACCAGCCCTGGAGGGGGCCGGTGACGAGGCCGACCTCCAGCCGGGCGCTGCCCCCGGCTGAGACCCGACCGGTGGTAGCGCCGGTGTCCAGGACCAGGTCGTGGACCTGGTCGGAGGTGTTGTCCAGGGTGATCACGAGCCGGTCTCCGGCCTGGACCTGGACGGTGTCCGGGACGAATCGCATGCCCTCCACCCGCAGCGTGGTCTCAACGGTCCGGCCAGTAGCGGCGACGACGTCGCGGGTCCCGCGGTCCCCTGACCACTGACGCCAGGTGGACGCGGCGGCGCCTGCCACGACGGCAGCCCCGGTGCTGACCAGACCGAGCAGCACCCCGCGCCGGCCCGCTCCAACGCCAGTCTGCCCTCCTGCCGCACGCTCATCACGTGCGCTCCCCTTGCCTCTGGCCACGGCCGGGGCGGTTCCCGCGGTGACCTCGCGGCGAGAGGTAGCAGCAACAGGGCCGGTGGCGTCCTGCGAATCAGACGGACTGGTGGTCTCAGGCACGGCGAGGCTCCTTTTCACGTGGGGACAGGGCACCAACGGGTAGATGGGCGGCGCCTGGGGCGAGCGCCGGCGGGCCGACGGTGAGGCTGGTGGCTACGACGTCGTCGTCCCCGCGGCGGGTGCGGCGGACCAGCTCCCGCGCGCTCAGCCCCATCCCCACCACGACGTAGGCCGCCACCGCGCCGGCGAGCAGGGCGCCCGCCATACGGACGGTCCAGGGCAAGGGCGTGGCCACCGCGAGCGCGAGACCCGCGTTGGTCGCCGTGACCCGGTAGGCGGCGGCGCGGTCCATGACACGGTTGGTCAACCGGGTCGTCGCCGGTCCTCCACCCAGCATGACGGGGGTGAGATAGCTCAACGCCGCTCCCAGGACCTGGAGGGCGAATCCTGCTGCCAGCGGCACGCGCAGGAGGTGGATGACCTCGCGGGCCTGGTCCAGGTTCGGCGCCGTGGTCACGCCCAGGCCCATCCACACCACGCAGCCCAGGAACCAGGCGACTGCGGCCGCGGATGAGGCAGTGGAGAAGGAGGTGGGTGGCACGCGACGGGCCGTGCGCCAGGCTGGCACGAGGACGCCGCCGGCCCCGGCCAGGTAGACCAGGGTCCCGAGCCCAGCAGCCGGCTGCCACAGGCCCGAGCAGGCGACCATCACGGTCCCGCCGACCAGCGCCGGCAGGCCTCGGCTCGTCCAGGTGGGGGCACAGGGCTCCATCTTGGTGCGCAGCATGGTGGGCCACAGCACGGTGAGGGTGCCCAGCACCGTGGTTCCCACAAAGCCGAGCAGCATGGTGGTGGTGTGGGCCAGGTAGAAGACGTCAGACAAGCGTGCCCAGCCACGCTCCGCGGCCCAGCTGGTGAGATAGCCGAGCACCGCCCCGATGGCAAGCAGGATCAGGGCCAGGGCGTAGTGGACCGCCAGCCCTGCCAGGCGCGGGGCGACGGCGCGGTGGTACTGGACCGCGATCGCGACCGCTCCGGCTAGGGCCGCGGCTGTCACGAGGCTCATCCCGGCCATCGCGAGCACCTGGTGGTGGGAGGTGATGCCGACCAGGACCGCGAGCGTTCCCAGGCCGTGTACCGCCAGACGCAGGTCCACCAGCGCCGCGCCTCCCAGCGCCGGGCGGTGCAGGAGGGTGTCAGCGAAGTGGGCCGACCACACGGTGATGGCTGAGCCGATCCCGCCCAGCAGCAGGGTGTGCAGCGCTATCCACTGTCCCCAGGCTGCCAGCGGGCCGGCCAGGATGAGGACGGCGAGCACTCCGGCCACGATCACCCAGGCCAGGACAACTCCGTTGCGCCGCACCTGTTCGCGGCGCCGGTGTCCACGGCGGCCACGTGCCGCCTGGAGCGGTGAGAGCGTCACCCTGCCCGCCGTGGCGCCCCCGCCCTGGGACGAGGATCCGACGCCGAGCGGTCCGGCCCTCAGCGTGATCAGGGCCGAGGTGACCAGGAAGACGAGGACAGCCAGGACCCCCATGATCCCCCCGGCCTGCCAGGCGCGGACCTGCTCGCTGACCAGTCCGGCTACACGGACCACCAGGCTCAGGTGCAGCAGGACAAGGGGGAGCCACATGATCCTGCGGTAGGGCAGCTGCCGGTGCAGGAGAGCCGGCAGGATCGTGGGAGCGTGGGCGAGGACCATCGAGAAGGCGAAGCCGAGCGAGAGGGCGTGGATGATGATCTCGTAGGCAGCCCCGCTTCCCTGGGTCCAGGCGGTCAGCGTCCAGGCGAGACCGCCCACGGCGAGCCAGAGGTATCCGGCCATCATGCAGGCGGCCGCCAGACGCACTCCCCCGGTTGCGCGGACGGTGCGTCGGGCGACGTCGTACCAGGCCATGACGACGCCGAGCCCCAGCAGCGCGGGGCCGCTGGCGAGCCTGCCCGTCCCGGTGACAGGCAGCGCGCACGCCCCTAGCAGCGCGATCACGGCCAGAGCGCGCACGACGGCCTCAACCACAGGATCGAGAAAGGCGACCCGCGCCAGCTCCAGACGCTCACCGACCACGGTCAGGACCGGGAAGAGCAGCCACAGCGGGACTGCGGCCACGACGTCGTGGCCTGCGAGCCAGGTGAGGTTGCCCAGGACCAGCGCCACCGCGCCCAGGGACTCCACGTCCAGGGCGACTGAGACGGCTCGGCGGTAGACGCAGGCGTAGACCGTGAGCAGGACGAGGCCGGAGACAAGGACCATGCCCTGTCCCAGGACCTGTGGCGCCCCGGCGACCAGCGCCAGACAGCCGCCGGCGCTCAGCGCCGGTGCGGCCAGGGCCCAGCGCGCACGTGCGGCCACCGCGCGTTCCAGGCTGATGAGCGTGCCGAGGAAGCCCACTTCCATGAGCGGGCCGTGCAGCGCAGCCAGGCGTGCGGTCAACGTCCCAGCCACAGGTGCCCCTGTCCCCAGGCGCAGCAGCGCAGCGTCCAGGCCGCTGAGCACGCACGCCGCAGCCAGGACAAGCAGCGCGAGTCGCGGCAGCACCTTGTTTTTCACAAGGCAAACCGTAATAAAATCAGTTCCGTGCGGCAACGACGCACGGCTCACAGCTACCGTATGCCGCTGTGAGCCGCAACCTACCCAGACAGGAAGAGGGAAGCAGCATGAGCGACGCTCCCACAACCATCCCGGTCCAGGACGTCTCCCCCTCGCAGGCCCACGGCGGGTGCGGCTGCGGATGCGGCCACGAGTCCGAGCGGCTCACGCTGGACGCACGTGCGATTCCTCACCGGCTGCGGCACGCCGCCGTCATCGGAGCCGCCTCCAGCCTCACGGTGGGCGAAGGCTTCGACCTCGTCGCCCCGCACGTACCAACCCCACTGCTCAACCAGATCGACCAGCTCCCCTTCACCTTCCGTCACAGCGTGATCGAGACCTCAGAGGGCTTCGCGCGGGTCGAGATCCTGCGCACCGCCTGAGCCTTAAGGCCCGCTACCATCGATCTATGACCTGCTTGGCCGACCTGACGTCTGTGTCCGGTGCGCCCGTGGCGGTCCCCGACGTGCTCGTGGACCGCCACGGGCGCACCGTGCGCGATCTGCGACTGTCGGTAACCGACCGCTGCAACCTGCGCTGCACCTACTGCATGCCCGCCGAGGGCCTGGAATGGCTGCCCACGCCGTCCCTACTCACTACCCAGGAGATTGCGCGCCTGGCCCGGATCGGGGTGGAGCGCCTGGGGATCGAGCGCATCCGGCTGACCGGGGGCGAGCCGCTGATGCGCAAGGACCTGGAGGAGATCGTCGCCTCAGTCTCCACGCTGCGCTCGGCTCGCACCGGGACCAAGCCGGACATCGGGATCACCACCAACGGTCTCGGCCTGGACAAGCGGGCCGCCCGCCTGCGTGCGGCCGGCCTGGACCGGGTCAACGTCTCCATCGACACCCTGGACCCCCGGGAGTACAGCCTGGCCACGCGCCGCGACCGCCTGGAGGACGTCCTGCGCGGAGTGGCCGGCGCCGAGGCCGCCGGCCTGGCACCCATCAAGGTCAACGCCGTGGCCATGCCGGGCACGCTGGACCGCAGGGCCGCCCGCCTGCTGGCCGAGTGCCTGCGCCGGGGCTGGCAGCTGCGCTTCATCGAGCACATGCCACTGGGGCCGCGTGAGTCCTGGCGCCCCGAGCAGGTCGTGGGGCAGGAGGAGATCCTCCAGGTCCTCACCCAGGCAGGCTTCACCCTGCGCCAGGCCGGGCGCGCCGACCGCCGCCCCGCCGCCCTGTGGCACGTCAAGGCCGGCCGCCTGGACCCTCGGGCGCTGTCCTCCCACGAGGGGGCGGGCGCCTACCCGGCAGGAAGCGTCGGGATCATCTCCTCAGTCACCGCCCCCTTCTGCCACGACTGCGACCGCACCAGGGTCACGGCCGACGGCCGGCTCATGACCTGCCTGTTCTCCTCCACCGAGACGGACCTGCGCACGCCGATGCGCCAGGGCGCCACGGACGAGGACCTCATTCGTCTCTGGGCCGGGGCGACCTGGGCCAAGCCGCTGGCTCACGGCAGTGACGAGCCCTGGGCGGTTCCGGACGGCTTCACCAGGCCCGCCCGCACCATGTCCGCCATCGGCGGCTGAGGGCGCCTGCGCCACTCCCGCACCGCCAGTCCCGTCGACACCACGCCATCCCGAGGAGGTCACCCGCCTATGAGCGATCCCGTCCACGACACCATCAGCCTGGAGGTCCACTACTTCGCCGCCGCGACCGAGGCAGCCGGCCGCGCCCAGGAGCGGATCGAGGTGCCCAGCGGCACCACGCTCGCCGCGCTACGCGAGCAGCTGGCCGGACGAGGCCTGGCCATGGCCAAGGTCATCGCCGTCTCCAGCTACCTCGTCAACTCCCTGTCCACGCCCGCGGACTCGCTCACGGCGCTCGCCGACGGCGACCGCATTGACGTCCTGCCGCCCTTTGCCGGCGGCTGAGGTGCCTGGCCGGCCACCGCGCTCAGGCGATATTGGACCATTCCCGTGTGCCGTCATCGAAGAGCTGGTGCTTCCACACCGGCATACGCTTCTTGACCTCCTCCACCAGGTCACGCACGGCGTCGAAGGCCGGCGCGCGGTGGTCCGCGCTCACCGCCACCCCCAGCGCCGTCTGGCCGATCTCCAGGTCCCCGACCCGGTGGACGACGGCGATCGCCCGCAGGCCCGGGCGGCAGGCGACCTCGGCAGCGATCTGGGCGACCACGTTGCCAGCGGTGGGGTGGGCGGAGTAGGCGATCCCACGCACCCCACGTCCGCCGTCGTGGTCTCGCACCATCCCGTCAAAGGTGACGACGGCTCCCGCACCGCGGTCCTCGACGCTGGCGGCGAGCTGCGCCACGCTCACCGGGGCCTCGGTCACCTCAGCGCGCACCACGCGCGCCGCCTGGCCCGCAGCCCCGGCTCCGCCCGCCTGCGCAGCTGGCATGCTCTCCATCGATCCTCCGTAGGTCCTCGGTCCTGGGCGCAGGCTGGGTGCCCGTCGCGGCGACGACGGTACACGGGATCCGTCCTCCCCGCTCACCCCCCACCGCACGCCCGCCTCGGCTCGGCGATCCGCCCGCCCGCGCGGCATGATGGACCTCAGTCCCACACCACCACAGGAGGAGCCGTGCCACAGATGATTCCCGTCGAGGACTACGTCGCCAAGGTCCTGGCTCCTCTACGCCCCCTGGCCAGCGTGGAGCTACCCCTGGCGCAGGCCCACGGCCTGGTCCTGGCTGAGGACGTCACCGCGGCCCTGCCCGTCCCTCCCTGGACGAATTCGGCCATGGACGGCTACGCGCTGCGGGCCGCGGACACAGCCGGTGCCACCACGAGCACGCCCGTCATGCTGGCGGTGACCGGAGACGTCCCGGCCGGCGCGGTCCCACCCGCCCTCCAGGCAGGCACCGCCATGCGCATCATGACCGGCGCCATGCTGCCCGAGGGCGCCGATGCCGTGGTCAAGGTGGAGGACACCGATCAGCAGGCCGGTCACCACCCGCTTCCCTCCCAGGTCGCGATCAGGGCCGAGGCCTGCGTAGGGCTGTCCGTCCGCACGGCCGGTGAGGACGTCGCCGTCGGCGACCCGGTCCTTGGCGCCGGCACTCTCCTGTCAGCCACGGCGATCTCGGCCCTGGCCTCGGTGGGGCGCTCCCGGGTGCGGGTCCTGCCCCGGGTGAGGGTCGCCGTCGTCTCCACCGGCTCCGAGCTCGTCGAGCCCGAGGACACGCTGCGCCCCGGCACCATCCCGGACTCCAACAGCCTGCTGCTGGCCGGGCTGGTGGAGGAGGCCGGAGGCCGGGTCACCTTCACCGCTCGCGCCGCAGACACGGTGGAGTCCTTGGAGACGGTGCTGGCTGAGGCGGCCGGCCAGGCGGACCTCGTGCTGACCTCCGGGGGCGTGTCCGCCGGCGCCTTCGACCCCCTCAAGATGCTCGGCCAGGCAGACCCGGGCCGGCTGCGCGCCCTGGCCGGCGCGGAGCTGTCCTTCGCCAAGGTCGCCATGCAGCCGGGCAAGCCGCAGGGTCACGGCACCCTGCACACCCGGCAGGACGCGCAGGCAGGCCCGGGCCGCGAGGTGCCGATCCTCATGCTCCCGGGCAACCCGGTCAGCGTCCTGGTCTCCTTCACCCTCATCGTCGTCCCGGCGCTGGCTCGCCTGGGCGGCTTC
>NZ_DS999575.1:293959-305407 GCF_000159035.1 Actinomyces urogenitalis DSM 15434 | reverse complement strand
CTGGCCTGCGACGCTCCGCAGGCCTGGCGTGCGCTGCCCGTCCTGGCAGCACGGTTGAAGGCGGCCCTGGCGGAGGGCCGGGCCTGTGACGGCGTGGTCGGCGTGCAGCCGCAGGACGACTCAGGCCGTCACGTCCAGCACCTGGTTGGCATCTACCGCACAGAGGCCTTGCGCGCGCTCGTGGCGCCGGGCGGAGTGGGCCTGAGGGACGTCTCGGTGCACCGGACCTTGGGACGCCTGAACCTGGGCTACGTGGACCTGGCCCAGGAAGCGGGCCTGGACCAGGCGGCGCAGGACCTGGACACCTGGGAGCAGGTGCGCCAGTGGGAGCGCGAGGGGCGGTAGGGCCCGGCGCCCACGGCGCCGAGGCTTCTTAGTGGTCCCCGCCGCCTAGCTGCTCCAGCACGTGGGGCACCAGAGGACCGATCACGGTGACCGCGTCCTTGACGCCGCCTCGCGAGCCCGGGGCGTTGACCACGAGCGCGCCGTCCGCGCCCCGTCCTGTGACCCCGATGAGCCCACGCGACAGCCCCGCCAGAGGGGTCTTGCTCAGCCCGTAGTCACGCACCTGCGCCTCCAGGCCCTCCAGGCGGGTCTGAAGCAGAGGCGCCGTCGCCTCGGGAGTCAGGTCCATGGGGGTCACGCCCGTGCCACCGGTGGTGAGCACCACCCGCGCCCCCTGAGCCACGGCCTCGCTCACGGCTCGGCGGATGGCGGCGACGTCGTCGGGCACCACGCGCACCCGCTCAACCTGGACCCCGTAGCCAGCCAGCAGCCGCTGCGCCAGCGGTCCGGACAGGTCCTCACGGCGACCCGCAGCGCAGCGGTCCGACACCGTGATGACGGCTCCACGCACCGGGGTGTCCAGCGTCTTGAGCGCCTTCTGGACAACCTCCGCCGCCTCGGGCTGCTCCTCCCCCGCGGCAGCAGCCTGCCGTGGCAGACGAGGCTCGTGAGCAGTCGGTGGGGCAGCGTGCGTCATGGCCCCACCGTAGCGACCCTGACCGGGTTTGCCCAGACGATTTATTTAGAGCATTCGATCATTACTATTTTGGGGATGACCGTAAAAAATACGGGCGCCTCCATCCTTGCAATCCCAAGGCTCTTCCGCATCTGTCGCGGGGTGCGCCGTCTCCACCGATCATGGTAGGTGACCGCTGCCGCCCCGCCGGATCCTGAGATAGGACCACCATGAGCAACGCCGCCTCCCGGCCCTCACCGGCCCCAGATGCCGCCTCCCACCCGACCGCCCTGGGCACCAGTGGACGTGTCCTGGCGGGCTGGGACCCTGAGGACCCAGCTCACTGGGACAAGGCCATTGCCTGGCGCACCCTGGCGATCTCCACCTTCTCCATGGTCATCGCCTTCTGCGTCTTCTTCCTTGTCTCAGCCATCGCACCCAAGCTGCGCCTCATCGGCTTCGACCTGACCCCGGGCCAGCTCTACTGGCTCACCGCCATGCCAGGCCTGTCTGGCGGGCTCATCCGTCTGGTCTACATGTTCCTGCCTCCGATCTTGGGCACACGCAAGCTGGTGGGCATCTCCTCACTGCTCTACGTCATCCCCATGCTCGGCTGGTTCTTCGCCGTCCAGGACACCTCCACCCCCTACGCTGTCCTGCTGGTGCTGTCCTTCATGTGCGGCATCGGCGGCGGCACCTTCTCCGGCTACATGCCCTCCACCGGCTACTTCTTCCCCAAGCGCCTGTCCGGCACCGCCCTCAACCTCCAAGCCGGCATCGGCAACCTCGGCATGTCCCTCATCCAGCTCGCCGGCCCCTGGCTCATGGGCTTCGGGCTGCTGGGCATCACCTTCATCGCCCCACAGCGTCAGGCCGACGACACCGCGATCTTCGTCCACAACGCCGCGATCTTCTTTGTCCCCTGGGCGCTGGCCGCCGCGGCGCTCGCCTTCACCCTGCTCAAGGACGTCCCCGTCACGGCCAACATCCGCGCCCAGCTGTCCTTTTTCTCCAACCCGAACACGTGGTACATGACGATGCTCTACGTCCTGACCTTCGGGCTCTTCTCCGGCTTCGCCGCGCAGTTCGGCCTGCTGGTCAACAACACCTTCGGAGCCTCCTCGCCCTTGGCCGAGCAGGGCTTTGACAACCTGCCGCTAGGCGCCACCTACGCCTTCCTCGGCCCACTGATCGGCTCAGTGGTACGCATGGCCTGGGGCCCGCTGTGCGACCGCTTCTCCGGAGGGCTGTGGACCTTCATCTCCGCGCTCGGCATGGCGGTCACGCTGGCCTGGGCCTCGCTCTACATGCACCCTGACTCCCCCGCGGAGTTCACACCCTTCCTGTGGGCCATGCTGGCCATGTTCTTCTTCGCCGGCATCGGCAACGCCGGCACCTTCAAGCAGATGCCCATGATCATGCCCCGCCTCCAGGCCGGCGGCGCAATCGGCTTCACCGCAGCAATCGCCTGCTTCGGCCCCTTCTTCGTCGGCGTGGCGCTGTCCGCCCTGGACGCCGGAACCTGGCTGGCCCTCTGCGCCGCCTACTCCGCCGTGTGCGCCGTCGTGTGCTGGATCCGCTACGCCCGCCCCGGCGCCCCCTTCCGCGGCTGAGGCCCAGCGCCGAGCCTCAGCCGCCCACCGACCTCACCGTCCCCGCCTCAAGGAGCAGCGATGACCGACTCCCCCTCCTCCCAGCCCGTGGTCCCCGGACCTGAGACCCCCGTGCAGTCCGTGCCCGGGCTGTTCGCGCTCGGTTCCTATCTGCGCCGAGGCAAGCCCTCAAAGGACGCACGCCGCCTGTTCCTGGAGGGCGGCCGCGAGGCGGACACCTTCTACCGCCGGCGCTGGAGCCACGACAAGATGGTCCACTCCACCCACGGGGTCAACTGCACCGGCTCATGCGCCTGGGAGGTCTACGTGACCGACGGCGTCATCACCTGGGAGAAGCAGGTCACCGACTACCCCACCACCGGACCGGACATGCCCGAGTACGAGCCCCGTGGCTGCCCGCGCGGGGCGTCCTTCTCCTGGTACACCTACTCCCCCACGCGCATCCGCTACCCCTACGTCCGCTCGGTGCTGCTGGACGCCTTCCGCGCCGCGCGCCAGCGTCTGGGCGGCGACGCCGTGGCCGCCTGGGCCGAGGTCACCAGTGACCCGGTCACCTCCCGCGCCTACAAGTCCGCCCGCGGCAAGGGAGGGATGGTGCGCGTGGGTTGGGACGAGGCCATGGACATCATCGCCGCGGCCTACGTCCACACCATTCGCACCTGGGGCCCGGACCGCTGCGCCGGCTTCTCCGTCATCCCAGCCATGTCCATGCTCTCCTACGGTGCCGGCGCGCGCTTCCACGAGCTCATCGGCGCCACCATGCTCTCCTTCTACGACTGGTACGCCGACCTGCCCCCTGCCTCCCCGCAGGTCTTCGGGGACCAGACCGACGTGCCCGAGGCCGGGGACTGGTACAACTCCCAGTACCTCATCATGTGGGGCTCCAACCTGCCGCTCACCCGTACCCCCGACGCCCACTTCATGACCGAGGCGCGCTACCACGGCCAGAAGGTCGTCGCGGTCTCCCCCGACTACGCCGACAACACTAAGTTCGCCGACCAGTGGCTGCGAGTGGCGCCGGGCACCGACGGGGCACTGGGCATGGCCATGGGCCACGTCATCCTCTCCGAGTTCCACGTCGGCCAGGGCGAGCCCTTCTTCCTGGACTACATGCGCCGTCACACCGACTCCCCCTTCCTCATCGACCTGGAGGCCCGCGACGACGGCGCTTACGTCCCTGGCCGATTCCTCACCGCCGACTGCGTGCCCGGCTCAGCCGCCGAGGACGCCACCCGCAACGAGTTCCGCCCGCTGGTGTGGGACCGCGAGCGCGGACCGGCTGATCCCGGTGGAACCCTGGCCGACCGCTTCACCCCGCAGGGCGAGGGCCGGTGGAACCTCCTCATGGAGGGCGTGGATCCGGTCATGAGCATGATGGAGCTGTCCGAGCCCGGCGCGGCCGACGGCGTCGTCGAGGCCGTCGAGGTGCTGCTGCCGCGCTTTGACCTGCCCAGCTCAGCCACCCCCACCGGGAGCGTGGGCGGCGGCATCCTGCGCCGCGGCGTACCGGCCACACGCCTGGCTGACGGGCGAATGGTGACCACCGTCTACGACCTCCTGCTGGCCAACTACGCCGTCAAGCGGGAGGGCCTGCCGGGCCAGTGGCCTGCGGACTACCAGGACGCCACGGTGCCAGGCACCCCGGCCTGGGCGAGCGAGCTGACGGGCGTGTCCGGACCGGCCATGATCCGAGTGGCCCGGGAGTTCGCGCGCAACTCCATCGAGTCCGGCGGCCGCTCCCAGATCGTCATGGGCGCGGGGATCAACCACTACTACCACGCCGATGAGATCTACCGCACGATCCTGGCGCTGACCTCGATGTGCGCCACCCAGGGGGTCAACGGCGGCGGCTGGGCCCACTACGTGGGTCAGGAGAAGGTCCGTCCCATCGCCGGCTGGTCCCAGTTCGCCTTCGCCCTGGACTGGGTGCGCCCGGCCCGGCAGATGATCTCCACGGGCTTCTGGTACCTGACCACCGACCAGTGGCGCTATGACGCCACCCCGGCCGAGCGCCTGGCCTCACCACTGGGGGCCGGGAGCCTGGCCGGCAAGACCACCGCGGACACGATGGTGGAGTCCATGAAGCGCGGGTGGACCCCCTCCTACCCCACCTTCAACCGCAGTCCTCTGCTCCTGGGCCAGCAGGCCAGGCAGGCCGGGATGGACCCGGCGGACTACGTCGTCGACCAGCTTGAGCGCGGCGAGCTGCGCTTTGCCTGCGAGGACCCGGACGCCGAGGAGAACTTCCCGCGGATCCTGGCCTCGTGGCGCACCAACCTGCTGGGGTCCTCGGCCAAGGGCACGGAGTTCTTCCTGCGTCACATGGTGGGCGCTGACAATGACGTCCAGGCCACCGAGACCCCGCAGGGCAGGCGTCCGGTCTCCATGACCTGGCGGGACCAGGCCCCGCAGGGCAAGCTCGACCTCATGTGGACCGCGGACTTCCGCACAACCTCCACCACCCTGCACTCCGACGTCGTCCTGCCGGCGGCGACCTGGTACGAGAAGTACGACCTGTCCACCACGGACATGCACCCCTTCATCCACTCCTTCAACGAGGCGATCACCCCGCCGTGGCAGGCGCGTACCGACTTCGCGATCTACCAGCAGCTGGCAGGCATGATCGCCCAGTGGGCACCGAAGTACCTGGGCACGCAGACCGACGTCGTCGCCGCCCCGCTGACCCACGACACCCCGGACGCGATGACCATGGCCCACGGGGACGTGTCCCGCCTGCCCCACCAGTGGGTGCCCGGGGTGACCATGCCCAAGCTCATCGCGGTCGAGCGTGACTACACCCAGCTGCTCAACAAGTTCAACACGATCGGGCCGCTGGTGGAGTCCCCCGGCATCCCCACCAAGGGGATCATGCTGGTGCCGGACAAGGAGATCGAGGCGCTGCGCCGCGCTCACGGCACGGGCGAGGGCGCTGGGAAGGCACGTCCGCTCATTGACACCCCGATCAAGGCCGGCGACGCCGTCATGCACATGTCCGGAGCCACCAACGGGCGCCTGGCCACACAGGGATGGCAGACCCTCTCCCGCCGCACGGGCACGCAGCTGGCGAGCCTGAGCCAGGAGGAGGCCGGCAAGCAGGTCACCTTCGCCCAGACGCAGAGCCGCCCCCAGCCCGTCATCACCACACCCGAGTGGTCAGGCTCGGAGCACGGCGGACGGCGTTACAGCGCTTTCGTGGTCAACGTCGAGCACGCCAAGCCCTGGCACACGCTGACCGGGCGGATGCACTACTACCTCGATCACGACTGGATGCGGGACATGGGCGAGGCCCTACCCACCTTCCGCCCACCGTTGGACTTCACCACCCTCTACGGAGAGCAGTCGCCGGGCACGGTCAGCTCCGCACAGTCGGGCCAGGCGCAGGTGGCCGTGCGGTACATCACTGCACACAACAAGTGGGCCATCCACTCCCAGTACTACGACAACCTCCACATGCTCACCCTGGGGCGTGGGGGCCAGACGATCTGGATGAGCCCGCAGGACGCCGAGACCATCGGCGTCAGGGACAACGAGTGGGTCGAGGCCTACAACCGCAACGGCGTCGTCGCCGCGCGTGCCATCGTCTCCCATCGCATCCCGCAAGGCACGGTCTTCATGTACCACGCCCAGGAACGCACGATGAACACGCCGCTGACCGAGTCCACCGGTAAACGCGGAGGCACGCACAACTCGCTCACGCGCATCGTCCTCAAGCCCTCGCACTTCGCCGGCGGCTACGCCCAGCTGTCCTACGCCTTCAACTACATCGGCCCCACCGGCAACAACCGTGACGAGGTCACGGTCATCCGCCGCCGCTCCAACCAGGAGGTGACCTTCTGATGAAGGTGATGGCTCAGATCGGCATGATCATGAACCTCGACAAGTGCATCGGGTGCCACACCTGCTCGGTCACCTGCAAGCAGGCGTGGACCAACCGCGAGGGCACGGAGTACATGTGGTTCAACAACGTCGAGACCCGTCCGGGCGTGGGCTACCCGCGCTCCTGGGAGGACCAGGAGCGGTGGAAGGGTGGCTGGGTCCGCACGGCCAACGGGCGGCTGGTCCCACGTGGAGGCGGGCGGCTGCGCAAGCTGGCCACGATCTTCGCCAACCCGCAGATGCCTGGGGTCGAGGACTACTACGAGCCGTGGACGTATGAGTACGACAAGCTGCTCTCAGCCCCTCAGAACAGCGCCACGCTGCCGGTCGCACGGGCCAAGAGCCAGCTGACGGGCCAGTACATGCCCACGATCTCCTGGGGCCCGAACTGGGACGACGACCTGGGCGGCTCGATGGAGACCCTGGCCGAGGACCCGGTCCTGGCCGGGATGAACGAGAAGGTCCGCACCGAGATCGACCAGGCCTTCATGTTCTACCTGCCGCGCATCTGCGAGCACTGCCTCAACCCCACCTGCGTGGCGGCCTGCCCGAGCGGCGCGATGTACAAGCGCAGCGAGGACGGGATCGTGCTGGTGGACCAGGACGCCTGCCGTGGCTGGCGCATGTGCGTGTCCGCCTGCCCTTACAAGAAGGTCTACTTCAACCACGCCACCGGCAAGGCGGAGAAGTGCACGCTGTGCTACCCCCGGCTGGAGGTGGGCGAGCCCACCGTGTGCTCGGAGACCTGCGTGGGGCGCCTGCGCTACCTCGGCGTGCTGCTCTACGACGCCGATCGGGTCTCCCAGGCCGCGGCCGTGGCCGACCCGCAGGACCTGTACATGGCCCAGCGGGAGATCCTGCTCGACCCTCATGATCCCGCCGTCGTCGAGGCTGCGCGGGCCGAGGGCGTGCCGGCCAGCTGGATCGAGGCCGCCCAGGCCTCCCCGTTGTGGGACCTCATCCAGACCTACGAGGTCGCCCTGCCTCTGCACCCGGAGTACCGCACCATGCCGATGGTCTGGTACATCCCGCCGCTGTCCCCCGTGGTGGACGAGGTCGCCTCCACCGGCATGGACGCCGAGGACCACCGCGTGCTGCTGGCGGCGGTAGCGGATATGCGCATCCCGTTGGAGTACCTGGCCGGGTTGCTGACCGCCGGGGACACCAACCCCGTCGAGCTCTCGCTGCGCAGGCTCGCCGCCATGCGCTGTCATATGCGCGAGGTGACGCTGGGACGTACCCCTGACCCGGCGATCGCCGCAGCGGTAGGAGTCACGGGCGAGCACCTGGAGGCGATGTACCGGCTGCTGGCCATCGCCAAGTACGACGACCGCTACGTCATCCCCACCACCTCCCCCGAGGTGCCCCGCGGTATGGCGGCGATGGGACCGGACGTGCGCACGCTGCTGGGCCAGGGAGCCCCGGCCGGCTGCCACACGGTGGCCTCCTTCCACGGCCAGGCCGGCCCTGAGGCGGACTCACCGCTGACGACGCCGGTCATGCTGCCCGTCCCGGTGGTGCGCCGTGAGCCGGTGCCTGCTCCTTCCGGCCCCGCAGCCGGTACCGGCTACCGGCAGGAGCAGTGAGAGCCGTGCTGCCCCTGACCGAGCACCAGCGCGCCACCGTGCACATGGCCGCCTCACTGCTGCTGGACTACCCGGGTGAGGAGTCCTTCACCGCTCGCCTGGACGCCGTCGAGCAGGCTCTGGGCGCGCCCGGCAGCCTCCCCGCCACGGTGCGTGAGCCCCTGGAAACCTTTGTCCGCGGTGCCCGCGAGCGCGGCCAGCGCGCCATGGCCGAGCACTACGTGGCGACCTTTGACCAGCGCCGGCGCTGCTGCCTGTACCTGAGCTACTACGCGGTGGGCGACACCCGGCACCGTGGTGCCGCGATCCTGGCCTTCAAGGAGGCCCTGGCGGCAACCGGCTACGAGATGGACCGTGACGAGCTGCCGGACTACCTGCCGGTGGTGCTGGAGCTGTCAGCCCGCTGCGGTGGTGACGAGGTAGCCCAGGTGCTGCTCTCCTCCCACCGCGAGGGCCTGGAGGTGCTGCGCACGGCCCTGACCCAGGCGACCAGCCCCTATGCCGGCCTCGTGGAGGCGGTGTGCCTGACCCTGCCCGAGATCGACCAGGCCACCGCCCAGCGCGTGCGCGCGCTGGTGTCTGCCGGGCCGCCTACCGAGACCGTCGGGGTCACCGACCTCCTGCCCTTCCCCACCACTCCCGTCCGTTACCCCACCGCGCCAGCCCGAGGGGCTGGCCAACCCGCTGCTCGTCGGCAGGAGGAACGCGCATGAGCACCTTCGAGTCCGCCGTCGTCTGGACGGCACTGCCTTATGTCTGCCTCGTCCTGCTCGTGGTGGGGCTGGTGTGGCGCTACCGCACCGACCAGTTCGGCTGGACCAGCCGCTCCTCGCAGTGGAACGAGTCGGCGATCCTGCGTTGGGCCTCACCGCTGTTCCACGTCGGCATCCTGCTGGTGGGGGCGGGCCACGTCATGGGCCTGCTTCTGCCCAAGAGCTGGACCGAGGCGGCAGGGATACCGGAGCACGTGTACCACCTGGCCGCCGTGATCCCGGGCACGATCGCCGGGATCATGACGGTGGTGGGCCTGGTGGGGCTGCTCTATCGTCGCGTGGTCGTGAAGTCGGTGCGCCTGGCCACGACCACCAATGACACGATCATGTACGTCCTGCTGGCGGTCCCGATCCTCCTGGGAGCCTGGGCAACGGCCTCCACCCAGCTCCTGGGCGGCCTGGACGGGGGCTACGACTACCGTGAGTCCATCAGCCCCTGGCTGCGCTCGATCCTCACCCTCCAGCCTGACGCCTCGCTCATGGCCGAGGTCCCGCTGGTCTTCAAGGCTCATATCGTGGCGGGGCTGCTCCTGTTCGCGATCTGGCCCTTCACTCGGCTGGTCCATGTGGTCTCGGCACCGGTGGGCTACGTGACGCGGCCCTACGTGGTCTACCGCTCCCGTCCTGCGGGACCGACCTCCTCGGTCTACCGGCCGGGCTGGAGGCCGGTGCGTACCCAGGGCACCGGCAACCAGGGGGACGACGACCTCGCCCCGTCCCAGGGGGCGTGAGCGCAGCTGGCGGCGCAGGCTGACTTCTATACTGGCGGCGGCGCCATCGTCCCTGCCAGCCAGGCAGGCCCATGACGGCGCCCGGGGGGAGCGGGACCGGGGCGGGAGCCTGGCGGGCCGTTCCTCGCAATCCTCCTCATCCCCGAAAGGAACGCCATGCGCAGCTCACGCCGCACCGTAGTGACCACCTTGTCCGCCCTGACCCTGGCCGCCGCTGCGCTGGCCGGATGCGGGTCCGGCGCCACTTCCTCCCAGGCCTCCGCCACCGCCGACGACCAGGCCTCCGCCACCTCGCTGTCCGGTGAGCTGACGGTCTTCGCCGCCGCCTCCCTGCAGGACGCCTTCGAGGAGCTGGCCGACGACTTCACGGCGCAGCACCCGGACCTCTCCGTCACCTTCGACTTCCAGGGCTCCCAGGACCTGGTCTCCGCCCTGGCCGAGGGCAGCACCGCGGACGTCCTGGCCACTGCCAACACCTCGACGATGAAGGACGCCACCGAGCAGGACCTGGTGGGCCAGTCCACCGAGTTCGCCACCAACGTGCTCACCCTGATCGTGCCCGCGGGCAACCCGGCTGGCGTCACCGGCCTGGACTCCTCCCTGGAGGGGGCTGACCTGGTCATCTGCGCCCCGGCCGTGCCCTGTGGTGAGGCGACGGCAAAGCTTGCCGACGAGCTCGGCGTCACCCTCAGCCCGGTCTCCGAGGAGCAGAAGGTCACGGACGTGCGAGGCAAGGTCGAGTCCGGCGAGGCGGACGCCGGCATCGTCTACACCACCGACGCCGCGGACGCCGGGGACAAGGTGGAGTCCATCGCCCTGCCCGATAACTCCGTGGTCAACCACTACCCCATCGCCGTGACCAAGAACGCGGCCCAGGCCGAGGCCGCCCAGGCCTTCGTCGACTTCATCCTGTCCGAGGCGGGCCAGAAGGTCCTCCAGGACACCTACGGCTTCGGCGCGCCGGCGTCCAAGTGAGGCAGCTGCCCCGCCTCGTCCTGGTCCTCGCCCTGCTGGGCGGGGCCGTGATCGTGCTGCCGCTGGCCGGACTGGGCACACGCGTGGCCTGGACCGAGCTTCCCGTGCTGCTGGGCTCTGACTCGGCCCAGGCGGCTCTGGGGCTGTCCTTGCGCACCTGCCTGGTCTCCACGCTCATCAGCGTGGCGCTCGGGGTTCCCAGCGCCCTGGTGCTCTCACGGTCCTGGCCCGGGGTGCGCCTGGCTCGGGTGCTCGCGGTGCTGCCCATGACCATGCCGCCGGTCGTGGCTGGTATCGCGCTGCTGGCGACGCTGGGCAAGCGTGGCGTGCTCGGCCCCGTCCTGGACGAGCTCGGCCTCCAGGTCTCCTTCACCACCGCCGCGGTGGTCATCGCGCAGGTCTTCGTCTCCATGCCCTACCTCGTGGTGACCCTGGAGGCGGCGCTGCGCTCACGCGACACCCACGCCGAGACCATCGCCCGCACCCTGGGGGCTGGTCCCTGGACGCTCCTGGGCCGGATCACGCTGCCGCTGGTGGCCCCGGCACTGGCACGCGGCACGGCCCTCGCCCTGGGGCGCAGCCTCGGGGAGTTCGGGGCGACGATCGCCTTCGCTGGTTCCAAGGAGGGGGTGACCCGCACGATGCCGCTGGCGATCTACCTGGAGCGCGAGAACGACACCGCCACCTCCCTGGCCCTGGCGGTGGTGCTCATCGCTCTGTCCTTCGTCGTCGTGGGCGCCACCAACGTCCCCTGGCCGCAGCTGGTCCTGCGCCTGAGGCCGCCTCGCCCGGAGCCCACCACGGTCACCAGCCAGGCGGGTGCAGGGCGGCGAGAGGTGAGCGAGGCCGTGCCACGGGGCCGCCAGGTCCGCCTGGCCTTCTCCTCGCGCGAGCGCGGCGTCGCCGTCGACCTCACGGTGCCAGCCGGTGGGG
>NZ_DS999575.1:275970-293608 GCF_000159035.1 Actinomyces urogenitalis DSM 15434 | reverse complement strand
CACCGGGGGTCTTTGTCCCGGCCGGGCGCCGCGACGTCGCGCTGCTGGCCCAGGCGCCCGGCGTCTTTGGCCACATGTCCGTACTGGAGAACGTGGCCTTCGGGCCACGCTGCCAGGGCATGCCTCGTGCCCGAGCCCGCGCCCTGGCCATGGCTGAGCTGGAGGCCGTGGGCGCCGCACACCTGGCTGGCCGCGGGGGCAGCGAGCTGTCGGGAGGCCAGGCGGCGCGAGTGGCTCTGGCCCGGGCGCTGGCCACACGGCCCGCCGTCCTGGTCCTCGACGAGCCCATGGCCGCCCTGGACGTGGACGCTCGCGCCCAGATGCGCGCCCTGGTGAGCCAACGTGTGGCTGAGGAAGGGCTGACCCTGCTCCTGGTGACCCATGACGTCGTGGACCTGACCTCGCTGGCCAGCGACGTCGTCGTCCTGGAGGAGGGGCACGTCGCCCAGCAGGGGCCGGTGGCACGCGTGCTGGCAGCCCCCGCGTCCGACTTTGCCGCCCAGCTGACCGGCACCGCGGTACTCGCCGGCACTCTTGACGGCGACGCCGACGCCCCGGCCCTCGTGCTCGGAGCCGGGTTGCGCCTGGTCGGCCGCCCGCAGGGGGACTGGGAGGGCGCGGCCGGAGGCGAGGGCGTCGCGCTCGTCCCGCCCGACGCCGTCGGCCTCTACCCGCTCAGCCAGAACGATCCGGGTGGGTCACCACGCAACCACCTGCCGGTGCGGGTCACTGGGCTGGAGAAGGCGGGGGCGATGGTCACCGTGCGCCTGGCCGTGGCCGGCCCGCAAGGCACGGACCAGCATCTGTCCGCCGTCGTGACCGCGGGGGCCGTGGCCGATCTTGGCATCGAGGTCGGTGCCTGCCTGAGCGCCGTGGTCAAGGCCGTCCAGGTCCGAATCCTCCCCGCGCCTGTCCCCTCCCCGTAGGCGCCTGCGCCAGCGCGCGGCAATGGTGGCCCCCGCAGTACCTGGTTCGCGCGATAAGCCCGCCATAGCCTGGAGGCGAGTCAGAACACGCCCCAATCTGAGGAGAACACGGTGACTGCGCAGTCTGCACCCACCATTCCCGACACCATGAAGGCCGTCATCATGCGCGCCCCCGGCGACATCGTCGTCGAGGAGGTCCCGGTCCCCCACGTCGCAGCGCCCGGCGACGCCGTCATCAAGCTGGCTGCCGCCTGCATCTGTGGCTCGGACCTGTGGCCCTTCCGTGGTCTGCAGCCGGTGGAGAACCAGCGCATGGGGCATGAGTACGTGGGCACCGTCGTCGAGGTCGGTGAGGAGGTCTCCACCCTCAAGGTCGGCGACTTCGTCATCGGCTCCTTCATGGTCTCTGACTCCACCTGTGAGATCTGCCAGGCAGGCTTCCCCTCGCACTGCGCCAACGCCGGTTCCTACACCGGCAGCCAGGCCGAGTACATGCGTATCGAGCAGGCGGACGGCACGCTCGTCGTCGTGCCCGGTGGGGCGCCGCAGGACCCCGAGCGCCTGGCCGACTACCTGGCCGCCTCCGACGTGCTGGGCACCGGCTGGTTCTCCGCCGTCGCCGCGCAGGCTGGCCCGGGCAAGACCATCGCGGTCGTAGGCGACGGCGCCGTGGGGCTGTCCGCGGTCCTGGCTGCCAAGACCCTGGGCGCGGAGAAGGTCATTGCCTTCTCCCGTCACGAGGACCGCGCCCAGCTCGCTCGCGAGTTCGGGGCCGACGTCGTCATCGCCGAGCGAGGCGAGGAGGGCGCGGCCAAGGTCAAGGAGCTGACCGGCGGCCTGGGCGCGCACGGCGTGTGCGAGGCCGTGGGAACCCAGGAGTCCATGGACCAGGCCCTGGCCTCCTGCCGCCCAGGCGGTTACGTCGGCTTCGTGGGCGTCTCCCACGACCAGAAGATCGACGGACAGGACCTGTTCTTCCGTCAGGTCCACCTGCTGGGCGGGCCGGCTCCGGTGCGCCGCTTCCTGCCTGATCTCATCCAGCGGATCCAGGCTGGCCAGATCCACCCCGGCAAGGTCTTCACCTCCCGCATTCCGCTGGAGCAGGCGGCCGAGGGCTACAAGGCCATGGACGAGCGCCGCGAGATCAAGGTGATGCTTGAGGTGTGACCCCTCCCGGTACACCTAGCGGTTATCCCCCCAACGGGTGGGCCGACGGCGCAGCGCAAGCGGCGGCGTCGGCCCACCTGCGCGCCCTGGCCACCTGCATGCCTGGCTGACTGGCGGCGGGCGATGCTACGGCAGCGTCCTCTACGATGAGCCGGGCGCCAGGACACAGGTGGCGCAGGAATTCGTGTCGGTGGCAGGCGGGAGGATCGGGCCATGAGTTACGTCGACCCCCGCGCAGTGCGCAAGGAACGCGGTGCCTTCTTCACGCCCGAGCCGATCGCCTCCTTCATCGCACGGTGGGCGCTGCGCGAGGGCAGCGATCGCGTGCTGGAGCCCTCGTGCGGGGAGGCTGTCTTCCTGCGCACCGCAGCCGCACGCCTGAGCGAGCTGGGAGGCGGCGGCCAGGAGTCCCAGCTGGTCGGGGTGGACCTGGACGCGGCCTCGGTTGACCGCGCACGGCGGCTCCTGGAGGCCGATGGCACCCAGGCACGTCTGAGCGTCGGGGACTTCTTTGACTTCCTCGCCCCCGCGCCGGTCCAGGCGGTCATCGGTAACCCGCCTTATATCCGCTACCAGGACTTTCGCGGACCTAGCCGTCTCAAGGCGCAGCGGGCGGCGCTCGCCCAAGGAGTCCGCCTGACCAACCTGGCCTCGTCCTGGGCCGCCTTCACCGTGCACGCCACCAGCTTCCTGGCCGAGGGTGGCCGGCTGGGACTCGTGCTTCCGGCCGAGCTGCTCAGCGTCAACTATGCCGCCGAGGTCCGCGAGTACCTGCTGCGCTCCTTCACGGCGGTGCGCCTGGTGCTGTTCACGCAGCGCGTCTTCCCCGACGTCCAGGAGGAGGTGGTCCTCCTCCTGGCTGAGGGCTTCTCCCACCACGGCCCCGGGGTCGATCACTTTGAGCTGGTCCAGCTGGCGAACCTGGCGGCCCTGGAGCGCAGCAGCGAGCCCAGCACCTGGCGCCCTCAGCGCCGCGGAGACCGCTGGACCCCGGCCCTGGCCTCCTCACCGGCCTACGCCCTGCTCACCGGCGGTCAGGCCAGCACGCTGCCTGCCGCGCAACCGGCCCAGGCGCGCCAGGTGCCGGTGATGACGCCTGAGGGCCCAGATGCCACCCCGCTCTTTGGCGAGCTGTCCACCTGGGGCAGGATCGCGCTGGGCGGGGTCAGCGGCGCCAACCACTTCTTTGCTCTCAGCCCGCAGCGTGCCAAGCAGGAGGGGCTGCGCAAGCAGGACCTTCTGCCGCTGAGCCCTCCGGGATCAACCCACCTGCGCTCCCTCGTTCTCGATGATCACGCCCTGGCCGCGCTGGGACGCTCAGGCGCGCGCACGCTCCTGTTCTCTCCCGCAGGCAGGCCCTCAGCGGCGGGACGGCGCTACATCGTCGCGGGCGAGGCCACCGGCGTCCACCAAGCCTACAAGTGCCGCGTGCGCTCACCGTGGTGGAGGGTCCCGCTGCCTGAGGTGGCGGACCTGTTCGTCACCTACATGAACAATGAGGCCGTGGCGCTGTGCGCCAATGAGGCCAGGGTCCACCACCTCAACTCCGTCCACGGCCTGTACCTCACTGAGGAGGCCAAGGGCATCGGGGCGCCGGTGCTGGCCCTCGCCGCCTCCAGCTCCGTGACGGCCCTGAGCGCGGAGCTGGTGGGCCGTTCCTACGGAGGAGGCCTGCTCAAGCTGGAGCCGCGAGAGGCCGCCCGGTTGGCCGTGCCCGCCCTGGCGTTGGTGCGTCGCCATCGCGAGGAGCTGGCGGCCTTCCTGCCCCAGGCGCGTCGCCTCCTGGCGCAGGCACAGCACGGCCAGGTACGCGAGCAGGTGGACGCCATCCTGAGCCTGGCGGACGTCGTCGGCGCCCAGGGCCTGGAGGAGCTGCGCTCCGCCCACCACCAGCTCGCCACCCGCCGTCGTTCACGAGCGAAGGGACCCCAGTGACTCAAGCACCCAGCACCGCCGCAGGCATCACGGTCCCGCCACGTGGCATCGCTCAGTATGACGCGCTTGTGGCCCAGGCACGCGCGCAGTCCCCGTGGCAGCTCAGTGGCCAGGCAGCGGCCGTCCCTGATCATCAGGCGTCCTCCACGCCGTTGGCGGGCCCGGCCATGCAGGACGCACGGCCCCGGGCACGCTACCTGCCTGACCTGGACCTGCTGGCCCGGATCCTGTCCGTCCCTGTCCGCGCCCAGGCCACGACCCAGAGCGGATTGCTCGGCAAAGGGCTGGACGCGTGGTTCGCGCACGAGTTCCGCCGCGCCGGCTTTGACCCGGACGCGGTCTGGCCCCGCGCCCAGGACCCGCGTGTGCTTCCCACCGACCTCACTGCGTTGCTGGAGGGGCTGCCCGCACCGCTGCGCCGCGAGCTAGAGCGACGCCTGGGCCGCATGCGCAGCGTCGCTCCCCAGGACGCTCGGATCCTCGGCCGTGCTTACACCAAGCAGGTCGACGTCGTCATGTCCTCCTGGCAGACCGGCCCCGAGCTCCTTCTGTCCACCAAGTCCCAGAGCGGTTCCTTTGGCAACAACCTCGCCAACCGTTTCGAGGAGGCCTACGGCGATGCCGGCAACCTGCGGGCGCGCTACCCTCTGGCGGCGGTGGGCTTCGCCTTCGTAGTCAGCGCGGCGATCCTGGCTGAGCCCACCCAGGTGGACAAGGCCGTGGACATGATGCTCAAGCTGCGTGACCGCGGGGACGGCAACGGCTACACGACCACCACCCTCATCTGCTACGAGCCGCTTCCCGGCGGCGAGGTCCGCCTGCGCCCGGAGGTCTTCCCCTCAGAGCTGGGCCCGGGTCCCTTCATGGAGGCCATGATCGACACCATCCTCCAGGCAGCCCCGTCCACCCGCCACGGCCGGGTGCGGGAGCTACGACGCCACGGCACAGCTACCCTCGGATCATGAGCCCGTCCGTCTCCCCCTCCCTCACCTCGCGCCGCTGGCGCGACGACCTCTACCTGGCCCACACCATCGCTGACCAGGTGGACCCCCTCACCCAGGCGCATTTCGAGCGCCAGGACTTCGAGGTTGAGACCAAGCCGGATCTCACCCCGGTCACCGAGGCGGACCGCGAGGCCGAGCAGCGCATCCGCGACTACCTGGCCCGGGCTCGCACTCGTGACTCCGTCTACGGGGAGGAGTTCGGCACCACCGGGCACTCTCCACGGCAGTGGGTCATTGACCCGATTGACGGCACGAAGAACTTCGTCCGTGGTGTGCCGGTGTGGGCCACGCTGCTGAGCCTGGTTGAGGACGGCGAGGTGGTCCTCGGACTGGTCTCAGCCCCGGCACTGGGCAGGCGCTGGTGGGCGGTCAAGGACGGCGGAGCCTGGAGCGGCCGCTCGTTGTCCTCAGCCCGGCGTCTACACGTGTCAGCGGTCTCGGAGATGGCCGACGCCTCACTGTCCTACTCCTCGCTGTCCGGCTGGGCCGCGCAAGGCAGGCTGCGCGGGATGCTCGGTCTCATGCAGTCCTGCTGGCGCACGCGCGCCTACGGCGACTTCTGGTCCTACATGCTGGTGGCCGAGGGCGCCGTCGATCTGGCGGCAGAGCCGGAGCTGGAGCTGTATGACATGGCGGCCCTGGTCCCCATCGTCACCGAGGCAGGGGGTCGCTTCACCTCCCTGGACGGTCAGGACGGCCCATGGGGCGGCAACGCCGTGGCCTCCAACGGACTTGTGCACACTGAGGCCCTGGCCTGCCTGTCTCAGGCCACCGACCCCGTCTGACGCTGCACGGCATCAACCGGTCAACGCGGCACGACCACCTGGGCCAGGAAGGCGTTCTCCTCGGCTTGGCGCTCGTACCCCTGCGTGTCCGCAGTGCAGCGCGGGCACCAGTGGCCTGCATGCAGCACCAGCACAGGACTCGCCGTGAACTCATGCCCCTGGCAGCAGCGCCAGGTCAGCAGCCGCCTGGCCTGCCCGGCCACCACGTCCGCGCTCAGCAGCTCTCCTCCGTGGAAGGCCGCCGCCTGCCGGTAGAGCGAAGCGTCCCACTGACGCATCCCCACGGACTCGTCGTATCCGTGGTCGAGGTAGCTGGGCCGGCGCGAGGGCGCGGGTACCACGAAACCTGACCAGTCCCCGATCTCCTCCCACGCCTGCCGTGAGCCGAAGAACGCCCGCACGGCCCGCTCGTCGCCGTCGTGCAGGGCCCGCAGCGTGCCACGCGGCGCCCGCGCCATCGGGCCCGTGACAAGGGCGCGGACCAACCAGCCCGGCCACAAGCCGGCCCTGCGCACGACCCACGGCGAGGCAGCCACGCACCGCGCGATCGCCGTCGTCGGGTCCTCGCTGCGGAAGGGGACGATCTGCTCCAGGGCGTCAGAGTCCGTGAACCAGTGCCCGTGGAAGCTGCCGGTAGCGAACCAGTTCCGCTCATACCACTGGCTGATCCCCCGTGCCCCCATCGCGCGAGCCAGACGAGTCAGGATCTCCCAGTTCGTCAGCCGCCAGGCCCGGCCACCACCGACGTTGTGCACGCGTGCGAACAGGCTCTCGTCGCACTCCCCCAGGGCGATCCTGGTCAGCAACCGCGCTGAGTCGAGGTCCGAGACCCACTCGATGACCCCGTCGAGAGGAACGTGGAGGGCGATGGGATCACGCTGGCGCAGGACCGCGGGAGACAGCATCCCGGTCTGTCTCAGCCACGTCCAGCGAGGCAGGCCAGAGTCCACCAGGATCCGCTCGGCGGCGATCTTGGACTGGGTGTACAGGTCCATGTCCGAGGCGCGCAGCGGGTCGCCCACGCGCCCCCAGTGCACCGGCTGGGGACGCGGGCCGGTCTGTGCCACCGAGCCGACCCCGACCACGGTCACCCTGCTCGGGTCGGGCAGCGCCTTGACCCCGGCCACGATATTGCGCATCGTCCCCACGTTGACTCGCCGCGTGCGCACCGGGTCCTGGTCCGCCGCCGGCGAGACCATGCCGCCCAGGTGCACGACGAGGTCAGCCTCAGTCACCAGACGGGCCATGAGGGGTGCGTCCGTGAGGTCACCGCGCACCACCCTGACGGCGCCAGGCTCGCCGATCTCCTCCGCGGCGGCGTCCTGATCGCGCGTGGGCAGAACGAGTGCGGTGATGGCAAGGTGGTCAGCATGCTGCCTCAACGCCGTCAGCGTCACTCGCCCCCAGGCGCCGGTAGCGCCCGTCAGCAAGATCCGACGGCGTCCCTCGCCCCATGCAGGGCCCTCAAGACTGGTTTGACTCACCACGACTCGCTCCCGGGAGGGGCCCTTCAGGTTGCTGGGCCTCGCCCGCACCCCCTTCCAGGGTATGCCGACGGGAGCGAGGTGAGGCGGGCACCACGACCTTCCTGAGGTACGCCACCACGCCAGGCCGGTAGCCTCGTGCCAGCCCTACCACCTCACGCTGGGAGCGTCATGAACTGGCTGCACGCCGTCATCCTCGGCATCGTCGAGGGCATCACGGAGTTTCTTCCGGTCTCCTCGACCGGGCACCTCAACATCGCGGAGAAGCTGCTCGGCTATGACATCAACACCGTGGGCATGACCGCCTTCACCGCGGTTATCCAGGTCGGGGCGATCCTGGCGGCAGTGGTCTACTTCTGGCGCGACATCGTGAGGATCGTGGGTGCGTGGATCGCGGGCCTGGCCCACGCTGAGCGCCGCAGCAACCCGGACTACGTCCTGGGATGGGGCATCATCCTGGGCTCGGTGCCGGTGGCCGTGATCGGCCTGGCGTTCAAGGACTTCATTGAGGTCACCTCCCGCTCCCTGTGGGTCATCGCCGCGGCACTGATCGTGTGGAGCGCGGTGATGTGGCTGGCGGACCGTCGCTCTAGCGCCCCCGGTGCCGCACACGCCACCACGGGCAAGGGCATGGAGCAGGTCGGGGTCAAGGACGCGCTCATCATCGGCCTCTTCCAGGCGCTCGCGCCGATCTTCCCGGGCATCTCGCGCTCCGGGGCCACGATCTCGGCCGGGTTGTTCCTACGCTTTGACCGGGTCACGGCGACTCGGTTGTCCTTCTACATGGGCATCCCGGCCCTCGTGGCTGCAGGCGCCCTGGAGGCTGTCACCGCGGCCTCGGAAATCTCCGCCGAGGTCGGATGGACGCCCACCCTGTTGGCTACTGTCACCAGTGGCGTCGTGGCCTATGCGACGATCGCCTGGCTGCTGCGCTTCGTCTCCGCCAACAAGTTCACCAGCTTCTTGGTCTACCGCGTGGCGCTGGGCCTGGTCATCATCGTCCTGGTGGCCACGGGGACGGTCGCTGCCTGAGCCTGTCCGTAGAGCGGCCCCGGCGGTCTCGTGCACGGATACGTGTCGCACCCCTGTGAGAGGGTGCGTCCATGCGGATCCTGCACACCTCAGACTGGCACCTCGGACGTACCTTCCACGGCCGAGTCCTCGATGATGCCCACGCCACCTTCGCGGACCACCTCGTCGAGCTCGTTGAGGCGGAGTCAGTCGACGCCGTCGTCATCGCCGGGGACGTGTATGACCGCGCCATCCCGCCCACGGACTCCGTTCGGCTGCTCAATGACACCCTCAACCGCCTCACGGACCGCACGCAGGTGGTGCTCGCGCCGGGCAACCACGACTCCGCCCAGCGCCTGGGCTTCGGCTCGGCGCTCTTCCGCCCGTCCCTGGCCGTGCGCGCGCAGGTGGCTGAGGTAGATCAGCCGGTCATCGTGCCCGATCCGGACGGCGGAGACGGCCTGCTGGTCTACGCCCTGCCCTACCTCGATCCGGACGCGACCCGCGGGGTCCTGCCAGCACTCCTGAGCGAGCGGACAGGAGAGGTCTGGGCAGACCCAGAGGACTCTGAGGAACCCGCAGCCGGGGAGCCAGCTGGACCGCCACAACCTGCGCGCCTGGCTCGCAGCCACGAGGCCGTGGTCAGTGGGGCGCTGCGCCTGGTGGGCCAGGACCTGGCCCGACGGCGTGCCGCCAGCAGGACGCGCGTGCCGGTGGTGGTCATGGCCCACGCCTTCGTCGTCGGTGGGCAGGCCTGTGAGGACTCCGAGCGGGACATCCGCGTCGGCGGGGTGGACAGCGTGCCCTCCGAGGTCTTTGAGACCCTGGGCGGGTCTGCGGTCGCCGACTCCAGCGGCGGGCTGGACTACGTGGCACTCGGGCACCTCCACCGTCCCCAGGAGATCCACCTTCCGCAGCGCCCGAGCGCGGGATCGGGCGCATCGGCGCGTCCCCGCCTGGTCTACTCCGGCAGTCCTCTGCCGTTCTCCTTCTCCGAGGCCCCGTGGCCCAAGTCCTCGGTCCTGGTGGACCTGACGGCCGAGGGCGTGACGAGGCTCGAGCGGATCCCCACGCCAGTGGCGCACCGCATCGAGACGGTCACCGGCACCATGGAGGAGCTGGAAGGCCCCGCCTTCGACTACGCCGTAGGAGCCTGGGTACGTGCCATCGTGCGCGGTCCCCTGCCGCTGGGCGCTCCCGCGCGCCTGCGCCAGCGTTTCGGTGAGGTGCTGGCCATCGCCCGGCAGGATGATGGCCAGGCTCCCCGCCAGGCAGCGAGCGTGACCAGGGCCGCTGATCCCCTGGAGGTGGCTCATGAGTTTCTTCACGCCGCGGCGCAGAGCGAACCGACTGCCGCTGAGCAGCTGGTCCTCACCCAGGCCTATGAGGCCGTTCTCGCAGCGAGGAGGAGCGCCTGATGCGCCTGCACCGCCTGACGATGACTGCCGTTGGACCTTATCCCGGCACCGAGGTCATCGATTTTGACCGCTTCGCCGCCTCCGGGCGGTTCCTGCTCACAGGGCCTACGGGCGCCGGCAAGACGACGATCATCGACGCCATCGTCTTCGCCCTGTACGGGGACGTGGCCGGGGACAAGGACTCCTCCAAGGACCGTATCCGCTCCCGTCTGGCCGGTCCCGGCACCGAGACCGTCGTCGAGCTGGTCTTCTCCACCTCCGCCGGCACCTACCGTGTGCGCCGCACCCCGGCCTACGAGAGGCTCAAGCTGCGCGGCAGCGGAACCACCACGCAAAAGGCCTCGCTCAAGGTCTGGCGGCTTACTGACCCTGCCGGCCGGCCGAGCCAGGACGCTGCTCTGCGCCCGGATGAGGCCGGAGCGGAGCTGCTACGCGCCATCGGGCTGAGCCGTGAGCAATTCACCCAGACCATCGTGCTGCCTCAGGGCAAGTTCGCGACCTTCCTACGTGCCTCGTCTGACGAGCGTCACAAGCTCCTGCGTGACGTCTTTGGCACACGGGTCTATGACGAGCTTCAGGAGGAGCTGCGTCGCCGCTCCCTGGCGGCGCGAGGGCAGGTCGAGCAGTCGCATCAGCGTCTGCTCGCCGCTGCTGAGGCCTTCGCCGAGGTTATCTCGCCCGAGGAGGCCGACCAGCACAGTCCGGAGCGCACGGCGTCCCAGCAGGCGGGGGCAAGCGAGGCATCGCCGTCCCCGAGCGCACCAGAGGAGGCGGAGGCGCTCCACCCCACCGCCGCCGAGCGGCTGCGTCGCGCCGTCGAGGCTGCCACGCCCGGCCAGGAGGTGATCATCGAGATCACCTCGTCGGTGACCGGGCAGACGGCGGCGCGGCTGCGCGAGGCCCAGGACGAAGTCGCCTGCGCACAGCGCAGGCGTGAGACGGCACGTGGGGCGCTGGATAAGGCCCAGGCGCTGACCGAACTGCTGGCACAGCGTCGCGCTCTCCTCCAGGCTCACGATGAGCTGGAGGCTGGCGCTCAGGACGCCGCCCTGACTGCCCGCACCCTGGAGCTGGCCCAGCGGGCGGCCTCGGTGGCAGTCATGGTCGAGCGAGCCCGCAAGGATGCTGAGGCTGCCAGCCAGGTCCTGACGCAGGAGCCTGGCCAGCAGCCGCAGGACGAGGCCACGACCGTGCTCCTCGCCCAGGCGCTCAGTGAGTGCGAGCAGGCCCTGGGCACGGTGCGCGACTGGGACCAGGTGGCGCACGCCCCGCAGCCGGGCACCGCTCTCCAGCTACCAGCCTCCGACCGTCTGCTCGCGCACCTGGAGGCGCAGGCGCGCGAGCAACGCGACCAGGCCGCCGCCCTGGCGGAGGCCGAGGCCACGGAGTCCCAGGTCTCTGGTCGCCGCGAGCACCTGGACGCCCTGCGCCAGGAGCAGGAGCGTCAGTCCGAGCAGACCGAACAGACCCGTCAGGCGCTGGCCTCGCTTCCGCAGCGCGGCGAACAGCTACGTGCGCTCCTGGCCACGGCGCACCAGGCCCAGGAGCGCCTGCCCGACCTTCGCTCCGCCTACGAGGCCGCCGGGCGCCGGGCCGAGGCTGCCGAGCAGGCTCAGCCCGTCTCCACCGCGCTCGCTCAGGCCCGGGAGTGCGCCGAACAGGCCCGCAAGGAGGCTGACGCAGTTGAGAAGCAGGCCCACGCCCTGCGCAGCGCCTGGATCAACGCCACCTCGGCATCCCTGGTCGGAGAACTCTCACCAGGCCAGCCGTGTCCCGTATGCGGCTCGTCCGAGCATCCACACCCTGCCTCCGCCGTCGCCGAGCCCGTCTCACGCGCGGACCTGGACGCCGCCGACCAGTCCTCGGCTCGCGCCCGCCAGAACCTGGAGGCTGCCCGCGCCGAGGTCACAGCTCTCCAGGCCCGGCTCACCCAGCTTTCCGCCGCAGCCGAGGGCCGCTCGCCCGAGCAGGCAGCAGCGCAGCTCACCGCTGCGCGCACGGCCCTGACCGGAGCCCAGGAGGAGGCCGAACCACGCACGCGCCTGCAGGAGGAGCTGGACTCACTGACAGCACGAGAGTCCGAGCTCCGCCAGCAGCTGAGCGAGCACAAGGAGGCAGCCGCAGCCACAGCCGCCACGCTCGCCTCCGAGCAGCAAGCACTAGACCGTGACCTGGAGCAGATCGCGACGGCACGAGGTACCTACACCACCGTGGCGTCGCGGCGCGCCGAGCTCGGGCGCCTCGCGCAGGTGGCTGAGGCCTTGACGGCCCACTGGCGCACGATCGGCGCACTCGTGCAGACCTCACGCAGCTCCCAGCAGGACCTCGCAGGCGAGATGACCAAGGCCGGCTTCAGCTCTCGTACTGGTCTGGAGGCGGCACGGCGCTCAGAGGCTGAGGTGAAGCATCTGTCCAGCCTCGTGCGCGAGCGCGACGCCGAGGCGGCGCGCGTGCGCGCAGGCCTGGCCCGTCCGGAGATCAGCATGCTCACGGGCCAGGAGGAGCCCGGGCTCGAGCAGGCCCGGACGGTCCTGGCCGAGGCCGAACAGGCCTGGCAGTCCGCGGTCTCACAGCACGCCAGCGTCCAGGCACAGGCTGAGTCTGTGCGTACGCGTGCGCGCCGCCTGCGCCAGGCCGCAGCCGATCTGACCACCGTGGTCGGGGACAACGCCGCCCTCCTCCACGTGGCGGCGCTGGCGGCGGGTGAGAACCCCGAGGCTACGCCGCTGGCCACGTGGGTCCTGACCGAACGATTCAAGGACGTGCTCACCTTCGCCAACCACCGCTTAGAGACCATGTCCGGCGGACGCTACGAGCTCATCCAGGTGGACGAGGAAAAGAACAGCGCCCGCCGGCGGGGCCTGGGCATGGGCGTCCTGGACCGCCTTGGCGGGGAACGGACTCGTGACCCACGCACCCTGTCCGGAGGCGAGACCTTCTACGTCTCCCTCGCCCTGGCCCTAGCCCTGGCGGACGTCGTGGCCACCGAGTCCGGCGGGATCCTCATGGAAACCCTCTTCGTGGACGAGGGCTTCGGCTCCTTGGACCCCCAGACCCTCCAGGACGTCCTCAACGAGCTCGGCCAGCTCCAGCAGGGCGGGCGCACGGTCGGCATCGTCAGCCACGTCGAGGAGCTGCGCCGTCAGATCCCCGACCAGGTCAGGGTCACCGCAACGCCTGAGGGCTCACGACTGACAGTCGTGGCCTCCTAGGCCACCTCAACCGAGCTGGGACGCCAGGTGCCCTCGCTCGGAGACGTCGAACCACAGTAGGTCAGCATCCGCGGCACGCTCAAAGGCCTCCTCGTCCCCGGTGCGAGCCAGCCGGACGTCAGACTCAGCCTCAACGTCGTCAACGAGGAGGGCGGCGACGTCGTCCCAGCTGACCGGGACCGTCACCTCCACCGTCCCGGGCAGGGTGTCCCCCTCGACCGCCAGCTCACGCAGGTCAGCGGGGTCAACGTCAGCCGCCACCACCACACGGCGGTCCGCAAGCCCGCTAGCCTCCGGCTCCGCCAGACGTACCAGGGAGGAGTCCGCGGCGCACAGGCTCGCCGAGACCTCCAGGCCCTCCTCGTCCTCCTCCGGCAGGGCGGCGACCAGGGCCTGCGTTGCCGCATGGGCCGTGCGGGGGCTGATCTCTGCAGCGGACAGGTCGGCGGCTGTGGCCGGCAGGTAGATGCGCATGGCACCAGTGTGCCCTGCTATGAGGCGGGACGGCGGTTACGGCGCAGTCCCTGTGTCACGCCGTGAGGCTCTGGCTGGCGTTGCCTGACGCCAACCAGAGCCCCACGGTCACGCCCCCAGCTCAGGCCCGGCGACGTCGCAGCACGATCCCGCCCAGGACGAGGGCGAGGGCACTGACGCCCAGGAGGGTACTCGCGCCGGTGCGCGCCAGACCCGTCCGGCCCGCGGCCGCCCCTCCCCTGGCCTGGGCTGAGCCCTTGGAGCTGTGGGCCTCGCCCTTCGGCGAGCCGGCACCCTCGGCACAGCCTTGAGAGGAGTCACCGCTGCCCGATGCCTCCACGGCACCGGAGTCCACTGCCCCGGAACCGGAGCCGCCACCTGCACCGGCTGAACCACCGGTGGAGCCTGAACCTGCGTCTGTTGTCCCGTTCCCGGTGCCCGAGCCGCTGCCCGGATCCTGCGGCTTCTCACCCTCGCCTCCAGGGGCGGGCTGCTCCGGCTCGTCGTCCTGCCGGCCTCCGGTGCCAGCGAAGACCGAGTACTGGATGATGCCGCCTTCCTGAGCGAGGAGCGCCTGCTCCTGAGCGGCCCGGGCGCTGGCGCCCTACCCCAGGTCCCTGCTCACGGCGAACCAGCCGTAAGGCGTTCCCTCCGTCAGCCCACTCCACGCTCGCCGGCTGGCCGGACTCGTGGCGCACGGTCCCAATCAGCCGGTCGCTCGGGGTCAGTCCCAGCAGGGTGTCCGTGGTCAGGCTCGTGGTCCGTCCGTGGAAGGCGATCGGCAGCCGCAGGTCGTCCTCGGTGCCGTTGTAGCGCTTCTTCGTGTCGTACTCGCTGGCCCCGAAGTTGTCGAGGTAGGCGGAGTAGGTGTCCACGCTCATCTGCCCGGCCTTGAGGTCGAACTGAAGAAGGCGGAAGAAGGAGGAACCGAACCGCAGGCCGGTGTTCTTCCCGTAGCCACCGATCCTCGTCAGCCCCAGGTCGTCGGAACCGATCTCGTAGAACTGGTAGTCAGCGAGCAGCTCGGCGACGTTGTGCCCCGCGCTGCCCACGTCCTTGCGCACCATGATGCTCACCCCGCGCTCGTGACCGGACAGGACCAAGGCCACATTGGGGTTGTCGGCGATCACCAGGTCGTTGATGATCTCGCCGTCGTGAGACAGCTTGGTACCGCGCCCATCCGGGCTGGAGGAGTACGCGTGGTAGGCGTGGGTGGATGATCGCGTTGCGGGTGGAGTACTGCTTGAGGACGCTGGAGGCCCACTGCGCCTCCTCCGGCGTCACGTCGTAGCCCAGGTTGACGGTGACGAAGTCCTGACCGCCAGCGGAGAACAGGTTGTAGCTGTTCTGGTTGTCCCCCTCCTTCCACGGGTGGTACTGCGCGCCCGCGGCCTTCCAGGACTCAGAGGCCGCCAGGGCATGGTAGCGCTCAGGACCGAAGTAGTCGTTGTAGACGCTGGTCTCTCCGACGTCGCCGCCTGCGAGGTTGTCATCGTTACCAGGAAGGATGGCGTGGGGAACGCCGGTGTCCTCCAGCAGTTTCTGGGTCTGGGAGGCGAACTCGAGCTGCTTGCGCGCCCGCGCCTCATCACTCGCCCCGCCGTTCCAGTTCTCGATGATGTCACCGGTGTGGGCCACGAAGGCGATCTTGCGCGTGGCGGCGTTGTCCGCCAGCCACTGGTAGGAGTCACGGTAGGCCTCGTCCCACTGGCTGCGCTCGGCCTGCCCTCGCCACACCACTCGCTGGCCGGGGCGGGCGTAGTCAATCTCGCCGACCAGCACCGGAAGCTCACTGGTGGCCGGTGCCTGTGCCGTGCGTTCGTCGTCGGGGCTCAACGGGTCCTCCAGGGCAGCAGCGTCCTGGACCTGGATATCGGCGGCCACGCTCTGCCCATCGAAGTCGGCCACGTGGATCCAACCCTGGCGCAGGGAACCGGCGGTGGCGACGTCGCCCGCAATGAAGGTGGTCTGGAGCCCCGCACCGCTGGGGTTGGTGGCCCTGGCGGTCAGAAGTGCCGTCCCCTGCCCGGACTGCTGCGTGACGCCGTCGGCTGTAGGGATGGAGGAGGAGGCGAAGGTGACGGCACCCTCGATCGCCTCGCCCAGGGCGTCGGTACCGGTGTAGGTGATGGTGTGCTCACCTCCAGCCAGTCCCTGGCCGATCGTTTGTCCCAGCTGGATCGGGCTGCCGTCCAGGGCGTAGTTGAGCTCGCCGGCCAGCAGCTGAGGGTGGTCAACCGTGCCCTCGAAGGTCACGGGGCCTCCAGGTGGGCTCCGGTGGCAGGGCTGGAGGCCGTGAAGCTCACCTGGTCCGTGGTACGCGAGGCGAAGGCCTGGGCGTAAAGTGCCTCGACCTCCGGGGCGCTGACGGCGCGGCTGAAGACACCGGCGTGCGCCAGGCTCACCGTGCCATTGAACTGTGGGTCGCCGGTGGAGGAGGTGTCTGCCCCGATGAAGAGCTTCCGCGTGGCAGGCTTGGGGGCGGTGATCGTGCCCGCCCAGGTCGAGGTCTGTGCGACCTTGCGACCGTTGAGGTAGAGGATGAGGTCGTTGCCGTCCCACACGCCTACTGCGTGGTACCACTGGCCGGCACGGATATCGACGCCCGGCCCGAAGTACCGGGTCTTCTTCTCCTCGTTGGTGACGTTGACCATCATCTTCAGCGTCGAGCCGTAGATGGTCAGGGAGTAACCACCCGCCTCCTTCGCAGCGCAGAAGTTGCCGGTCGTCTCCTCGGATCCGCCCGGCAGCGGCGCGTCAAAGCGGAAGGTGCACTCGATCGTCACCTGCTGGGCCGTGGCCTCGTAGCCGTCTAGGTAGTCGTAGCCGATGGCGTTGGAGCCGTCGAAGCCCATCACCGGCCGTCCCAGTGCCTCGTCGGTGGACACAGGGGCTTGCGGGCCGTAGACCGTGACGGTGCGGCCACTGGCACGGTCCTGGGTTCCCTCGTCGACGTCCAGGACGTCGGGAACCGGCGCCTCAACCTGCGGCTCGGGCAGCGAGGGGCGGGCGGCGGAGAGGGCTGAGTGGGAGACGGGCAGGGCGGTCGACGGCGTGGCGCTGGCGGCAGGCAGGGCGCCCAGCGTCAGCGCCACCGCGAGCGAGAGGGAGGGGACCAGGACGGTCCGGGTGGTACGGGGCATGACGTGTCAGCTCTCCTCGGGAGGGAAACTCGGGACTCACTGGCGCGCCGTCGGACCTCGCCGGACGGCGATGTGACGGGCGCCTCGTCATGTATACGCAGCCCCGGCAAGCAGGTAGCGAGCAGGACGTGTCCCCCACCACAACGGTGAGCGGCCTAGCCGACCCTCCAGCGCACGAGGGGTAACCAGCCGCTGTGCGCGGGCTGGGTCACGGCCGTCCTGGGAGATGCCTGCCTAGGTCAGCGACCGCGTCCGCCAGGTCAGCCAGGCGGGGACCGCCCGGCTCCTGCACGGCCCACGCCCGGGGCACGCCGGCGCAGGGTCACAGGCGGCGGGAGCCAGGTGGTTGACCAGGCCGGTCAGTGCCAGACCAAGCGGGCTGTCCGCATCGTCCTCCAGCACGCTGCGTCCGTGCCTGAGCGCACGGTCCACCTGCGGCCCCTCGGGCAGGAGGACCAGCTCCTCCGAGCCAACCCTGTCCGCCAGAACCCGACGCACGGCCCGGGCAGGGTCTGGCCCGGCGCTGGCGGGACGCACCCGGTTGACCACAACCTGGAGCCGTCCCCTGACTGCCTCCATCTGCCGCAGGCCCGTCAGCAGCTGGGTCAGCCTGCGCATGCCGACGGCGTCAGCCTGCCCGACGACGACGATGACGTCCGCCTGGCGCAGGAGGGAGGCCACCAGCGCTCCTCGGCCCGGTTCCAGGGTGTAGGAGTCCACCTCCTCCTCAACCTCCCCGCCGGCCACGTCCACCACCGTCCAGGCCGCCAGGTGCCGACTCAGTTCCCACACGTGCTCCATAGCCACTGGCGGCAGCTCACGCCATCTCCCCGCACGCCCCACCCCGCCAAGGACGCGCTCTCCCGGGCCGACGGGCACGAGGAGGGCCGCGAGCGCCTCCTGGTCCAAGGTGCTACGTGAAGCCAGGCGGGCAGCCGTGGCGACGGAGGCAGGCTGCTCACCCAGGCCGAGAACCTGGTTGAGGCTCGGGGCCTGGACGTCGGCGTCGACCAGGATGGAGCCGCCTCGCTGTGCCAGGGCATGTGCCAAGGCAGCCGCGACGGTGGTCCGGCCCGGTG
>NZ_DS999575.1:273747-275726 GCF_000159035.1 Actinomyces urogenitalis DSM 15434 | reverse complement strand
TTGCCGACGCCATCGCGCCCGCGCTCTGCGCGCGCGACCTCCTGGAGCTCTCGCACCACCGCTGCCTCCGGGCAGCCTCGGGGCAGCACCGTCCAGCCCGGCTGCCCCCAGTCGCCCTCTCCGGGCCCCACGAGCAGGACCCCACCGACACCTGCCCGTCGCAGGCGCTCGGGCACGGTCCGGTCCAGCTCGGCAAGGGCAGTGTCAAGGACGGCCAGGTGAACCTGCCGGGTGATGCTCACTGACAGCAGCTCAGTCACGCTCGCGCACTGACGCGCGACCCTCAGTCCGGTGCCGCAGCGGTCCAGGGCTCGCGCCAGAGCCGGGTGGCCGTCCGCCACGGCCAGGGCGACTGCCGTGGGGACCAGGCAGGCTGCACGGTGGGAACGGTGCCAGGGGATCGAGCTCACGAGAGCCTCCTTGCATACTCATGACCCCATATCAGGGTCATGAGAGTGAATTGACGTCGGATGGTGTGTTGCTCGCCGGTTTCCGTGTCCTCTAGGCAGACAATCCTTCTATGAGTGCCTCATTCCTGACCATCGCAGACGTCGCCGAAAGGCTCCAGCTGTCCACCCAGGCCGTCCGCGCCCTCATCCTGTCGGGGGACCTGCCAGCGATCCAGGTCGGCGCCCGCAAGCTGTGGCGGATCCCCGAGGACGCCTTTGACGAGTACGTCGAGCGCCAGCTCGCCTCCACACGCCAGATGGTGGCCTCGGAGAGGTCCTCTCAGCACTCCTGAAGCTCGATCAGCTCAGGGCGTCGAGGGCGTTAGCACTCCCTGACGACCTCGATCGCCCCTAGCGCGATCGCGACCCGCTGACCTCCCCCTCCCACAGGCACTCGATGGCTCAGCTCGACGGCGAGCTCAACGTAGTCCTGACCGACCTGCACGATCGTGCCCGTCACGCTGCCGGCAGGCAGACTGAGACTGACTCGCGCCCTGCGCCGTCGCAGATCGCGCAACACCGCCCGCGCACTGCGCCATCTGCGCGCCTGGCCAGCTTCGCCAGCAGTCTGTGGAACAACGACGGCGATCGCGGCCGTTCGCACCATGACCACCCCGCCGCCAGGCGCCTGGCCGATCAGGACATCATCGCCCAGGTGCCGCGCGAGGAGGTCCACTAAGGCCCCGCCGCGCGTGAGCACGCGCAGCCGCTGGCCGAGCCTGGCACGCAGACGCGCCTCCAGCTTCACCGTCGCAGCCTCAGCCTCAGCCAGGTCCGCTCCCTGACCTGCAACCTGAGCCCGCCGTTCAGCATCAAAGACGCTCTCGAGCTCGTCGAGATAGGTGATCGGGTCCATGACCCCAACCCCATCACTCAGCGAGAAGGCTCGCATGGGACCTCACTCCCCCTCTTGACACTCCTCCCACAATTGTCGATGATCAAACAACCTCAAACATCATAGTCGATTCCCGGAGGTCACCATGTCACTGCGTATGCGCCTGTCAGCGATGACGGCACTCGCCTTCCTCCTCACCGTCGTCCTCGCCACCGTCACGGTTGGCGGGACCCAGACGCTGCTCACGGTCCCCCAGGAGCCCTGGGGCCCGATCTGCCTGGCCTGGCTCGGCGTGCTGTCCTGCGCGGTCCTCACGCTCGCGGGCGCCTGGCACGTGGCCTCCGGCCTGCTGGCCCTGGCCGCCACCCGAGATGAGGACGTTGTCTCCAGCTGCCTGGGCCAGGCCCTCCTGCGAGCAGTGGCACGCCGCGGAGCACCAGCGATGCGCCGCACCGTTGCCGGCACACTGCTGCTCGGGATGGCGACGGCGAGCCCTGCAGCCGCCCAGGGCACCACCCCTGGCGACGATCTGGGCTGGTCCCCGACCAGTTCGCAGGCCGATTCCCCGGCTCCTGAGCAGCCTGCGGCGCCGCAACCCGGTCCCCTGGAGGAGTCCGCGCCCGACGGCGCAGCCGGGAGCGAGGGCTCCTCCGCCCAGGGCGAGCAGGGCGGAGACCCTGGGCAGGACGTCCCCT
>NZ_DS999575.1:268344-273338 GCF_000159035.1 Actinomyces urogenitalis DSM 15434 | reverse complement strand
CCCAGCCCAGCCGCGCCCCTCTGAGCTCGTACCCCCGAACGCCTCGGTGTCCACGGACGCCGCCGCGCCCGCCGGCGCCCCACACGGCGAGGCAGGACCGGCGCCGGCGCCCCTCTTCCAGGCAGGCCAGGCCACGCAGGGCGCGGACCAGAGGGCCACAGGCCACCGACCGGCCTCACCCCGCCCTCAGGAACGCCCCCGCTCACCGCACCCTTCGCAGTCGCACCAGGCCACCCCGCAAGCGGGTTCCAGGCCCACGGTCACGGTGGAACCCGGGGACTCGCTGTGGCAGATCACGCGCCGCCTGCTTCAGGCCGCGAAGGACGGCGAGGTCACCGACGCCGAGGTCCTCACCTCCTGGCCCGAGCTCTACGCACTCAACGTCGCCGTCATCGGCCCAGACCCCTCCTTGATCCACCCTGGCACCGTGCTCACGGTGCCCGCCAGCCTGCGCGGCTAACGATCCCTGCTGGCAAGGACGCATGCGCTATGGCCACCCTCACCGCACCGGACCTGCGAACGCCGCAGGCTGTCCGCCTGGCTCCGGTCCATATCTCGACCCCTGCCGACGCCCTCGCTCTCGCTGAGCGGCTCACCAGCCCTGCGCCCGAGCTCACGCACTGCCCCACTCACCCTCTCCAAGAACCTGGGAGCCGGCCGGGCCGAGGTCCGGCCCGGTGGGACCGGTTCCGCTTCGTGCCGACCGTCGAGCAGACCGAGGCCTCAATCGAGTCCATCCGTGAGGCGCGGACCGGTCAGGAGGCCCCCTCCTCGGGTGAGCAGTCTCCTGGCACCAGGCAGGTGGCCACGGCGACGCGAATGGCTCAGGCCCTGGTCACGGCAGCAGCCGAGGTCCTGGCAGGACTGCGCCCGGTCGATCACCTGTCCGGCTGGACCACGCCAGAGCTCTTTGACGCCCTGGCACGTCGGGCAGGCCTGGCTCGCAGGATCCTGGGCGAGGTCACCTCACCCCGCCCGCGTCCGCGGCGGGCCAGCGTCCAGCTCACCCCTTCAGGCGCGTGCGAGGCCATGGTCCTGCTCGACGTCGGGCCGCAGCTGCGCGCTGCCGCCGCTCGCCTGGAGATGCACCGCGGCCGCTGGATCCTCGCCGTCGTGGAGATCGGCTGAGGCCCCGCGGCCGCGATGGTGGGCGATGCCCCCTCTCAGCGGCGGCGCTTGGCCGCGCGACGCTCAGCGCGATTCATGCCAGCAGCCTCGCCGTCCTCGTTGGCAGAGACGCTCCCGTCCTCGCCCGGAGCCGAGTAGCTCACGCGCTGGTTCATCGCCTCGCGCCCGGTGTCCCCCATGACGGTGCCACCAGCCAGGCTCCCGGCGGCGTCCCCGCCAGCCTGCGCGATCGTGCGGGCCAGCTCAGTCTTGCCCTCCTCCTCGGCGCGCTTGGCAGCGGCGTCGAAACGAGCGGCGTTCGCGAAGACCTGCTCCACGGTCTCCTCGCGGATACCCTCCATCATGGCCTTGAACATGTGGGCACCCTCGTTGGCGTACTCGACGAGTGGGTCCCTCTGGGCCATCGCCCGCAGGCCAATGCCCTCCTTGAGATAGTCCATCTCGTACAGGTGCTCACGCCAGCGCTTGTCCACCACGGCCAGCAGCACGCGCCGCTCCAAGGTCCGCATGGGCTCAGGCCCCAGCTGGGCCAGCGCCACCGGGTTGTCGTCCAGGCGCCGCTCGGCGTCCTCGTAGGCGACGGCCGCGTCCTCGGTCAGCTCAGCGCCCAGGCGCTCGGCCGTCAGCTGGTCAAGGCTGCCCACGGCGCCCAGGATCTCGTTCTTGGTCAGCCCCACCGGGTAGAGGTGGGCCAGGTCGTCCCACAGGGCGTCCAGGTCCCACTGGTCAGGACGGCCCTCGCTGGTGCGCGAGGCCACCACCGTGTCCACGGTCCGTGCGCGGAAGGCCTCCATCTGCGGCTCCAGGTCCTCCCCGTCCAGCACCCGGCGACGCTCGGAGTAGACCTTCTCGCGCTGCTCGGTCATGACGTCGTCGTACTTGAGGACGTTCTTGCGGATCTCGTAGTTACGCGACTCCACCTGGCGCTGAGCCGAGGCAATGGCCTTGGAGACCATCTTGGACTCCAGCGGGACGTCGTCGGGGTAGGCGTCGGAGGCCATGATGCGCTGGGCCAGGCCGGAGGCGAACATGCGCATGAGGTCATCCTCCATAGACAGGTAGAAACGGGACTCGCCCGGGTCTCCCTGACGGCCGGAGCGGCCTCGCAGCTGGTTGTCGATACGGCGCGACTCGTGGCGCTCAGTGCCCAGCACGTACAGGCCACCGAGCTCGACGACCTCGTCGTGCTCGGCCTTGCAGGCCTCACGAGCGGCCTCCAGAGCAGCCGGCCAGGCCTTCTCGTACTCCTCGGAGTCCTCCTCCGGGTCCAGTCCCGACTCCTTGAGGGCGGTGACCGCGATGTGCTCGGCGTTGCCACCGAGCATGATGTCGGTACCACGACCGGCCATGTTGGTCGCCACGGTGACCGCACCCTTGCGCCCGGCCATCGCGACCACGGCCGCCTCACGAGCGTGCTGCTTGGCGTTGAGGACCTCGTGGGGGATGCCGCGCCGGGTGAGCATCTGGGACAGCTGCTCGGACTTCTCCACGCTCGTGGTACCCACGAGCACCGGCTGACCGGCTGCGTGGCGCTCCTCGATGTCGTCGACCACAGCCTGCAACTTGGAGCGCACCGACTTGTAGACCAGGTCGGGCTGATCGGTGCGGATCATCGGCTTGTTCGTGGGGATGGGCACCACACCGATCTTGTAGGTGCCGGCGAACTCGGCTGCCTCGGTCTCAGCGGTACCGGTCATGCCTGAGCGCGAACCCTCAGGGTAGAGACGGAAGTAGTTCTGCAGGGTGATCGTGGCCAGGGTCTGGTTCTCGGCCTTGATCTCCACCCGCTCCTTGGCCTCGATGGCCTGGTGCATGCCCTCGTTGTAACGGCGCCCGGGCAGCACACGTCCGGTGTGCTCGTCGACGATGAGCACCTCGCCGTCGCGGACGATGTAGTCCTTGTCCAGGTGGAAGAGCTCCTTGGCCTTGATGGCGTTGTTGAGGAAGCCGATGAGCGGGGTGTTCTCGGACTCGTAGAGGTTGTCGATCCCCAGGTAGTCCTCAACCCGGGCGATACCCGGAGCCAGCACACCCACGGTGCGCTTCTTCTCGTCGACCTCGTAGTCCTTGCCGGCGGTCAGGCGCTCAGCGACCTTGGCGAACTCCTGGTACCACTTGTTGACGTCCCCGGTGGCAGGCCCAGAGATGATGAGCGGGGTACGGGCCTCGTCGATCAGGATGGAGTCGACCTCGTCGACGATGACGAAGGCGTGCCCGCGCTGGACCAGGTCCTCGGGGCGCTGGGCCATGTTGTCACGCAGGTAGTCGAAGCCGAACTCGTTGTTCGTGCCGTAGGTGATGTCCATGGCGTACTGCTGGCGGCGCTCGGCTGGGCTCTGCCCGGCCAGGATGCATCCGGTGGTCAGCCCCAGGAAGCGGTGGATACGGCCCATCAGGTCGGACTGGTACTCAGCCAGGTAGTCGTTCACCGTCACCACGTGGACGCCCTTGCCGGTCAGTGCACGCAAGTAGGAGGGCATGGTGGCGACCAGGGTCTTGCCCTCACCGGTCTTCATCTCAGCGATGTTGCCCAGGTGCAGAGCCGCGCCGCCCATGATCTGGACGTGGTAGGGGCGCATGCCCAGCACACGGTCAGCCGCCTCGCACACGGTGGCGAAGGCCTCAGGCAGCAGGGCGTCCAGGCTCTCGCCATCGGCGTAACGCGTCTTGAGCTCGTCGGTCGCCTCCCTGAGCTCAGCATCGGTGAACTCACCGTAGGCGTCCGCAAGCGACTCGACCTGGTGCGCGATGGCGTCGAGCTTCTTGAGGGTGCGCCCCTCTCCGATGCGAAGGATCCGGTCGACAAGCGACATACTGGTTTCTCCCTGTGGTGACGGCGGAGCGTGTCCGCAGGGCGCAGCCGCAGCCGCACCCGGAAGCCACGTCCTGGCGGTCCTGCCCCAGGCCGAAAGAGCCACGACGGGTGCAGGCGTCGTTCATCGTAGTGGACTGTGCCCGCCCCACGCCTCTGCCGGTACCTCGCACAAGAGTGCCGCTGTCCACACCGAGGGTGCCTGGGCGCTGCCCGCCGCCGGCTGTGGAGGAGGCCGACGACGGCGAGGCAGGCTCGTTCCATGCCCTCACCTCCGCCCGTGGCCACCAGGGACGCGCCACCACCGTCCAGGACGCCGCCGTCAGGTCCTCCTACCTGGTTACCCGCTCACGCCCGGAGGGTTGCACGGTGGCTGCAACGCCTCGTCCACGACGCTGCCGGCGCGCTCATCCCTGCCCGGTGCGCGGGGTGCGGCACCTGGGACACCCGGCTGTGCGAGCGCTGCCGCAGTCTCCTGAACGGCCCGCTGTCCGAGGTCATCCACGCCGACGGCGCCGAGGACCTGCCCATCCACGCCCTGGCGGCCTACGCCGGCCCGGTACGCGCCCTGGTCCTGGGGTGGAAGAACGGTGGGCGTGAGGACCTGGCCGAGGTCATGCATGAGGCAGGCCAGCGGGCGGCGGGCCTGTGGACCGCGGGACTGGAGACCTCGCTGGTGCGCGAGGTGACCCAGGCAGGCAGGCTGCTGGTTGTCCCCGCCCCCTCAGGACTCACGCGACGCCTGCGCGGCCGCCTCGTGGCGGCGGACCTTGCCGACGCCGTGGCACGCGGCATCGCACGCTCCTGGCCTGGGCAGGGCGACCTGCTCGTGGCCTGCGCCGACGTCCTGCGCCGCCGGCCACAGCTGCGCGGGGCCCATCAGAGCGGACGGTCGGCACGTCGTCGGCGCTCGAACCGGGCATCATCCCCGCGCGTGCTGGCACCGGTCGAGGGATGGCCCGTGCTCCTGGTCGACGACGTCGTCACCACGGGCTCGACCCTCGGCTCGTGCGCCCGGGCCCTGGAGGCTGCCCGGGCCCGGTGCCTGGGCGCC
>NZ_DS999575.1:261198-268131 GCF_000159035.1 Actinomyces urogenitalis DSM 15434 | reverse complement strand
CGCCGTCGTCCTGGCGGCCGCCCCCTCACCCCGGGCCCAGGTGACTGCCGTTCCCGGCGGGCCGGCGCCCTCGCGCCTGTCCAGGACCCGTCCTGCCGGCCGCGTGTCAGCGCATGGCGATCAGGCGGCGGGGAAGTGAGCGGCAGGCGTCCACATGGTGTAAGTTGTGTGGCACAACGCACACAAGGCACGGGGATCCCATGGCGGTGTCCCCGTCCCGCCCTCACCGGGCGGACGGCACGCAGGAGGTGGTCACGTTCCATCCAGAGCCCGTCGCGAGGTGCGGCGGGTGGCTCCGTTCGATCCGCTGAGAAGGATCATCAGGACCCAGAAAGAGGTTCCACCATGGACATCACCGTCGTCGGCCGTAACGCTGAGATCTCCTCTCGACTGCGCGACTACGTCGAGGAGAAGGCCACCAAGGTCGAGCAGTTCGACCCCCGAGTCCAGCGCGTCGAGGTCGAGGTGACCCACGAGCGCAACCCACGCCAGGCCGACACCGCAGAGCGTGCCGAGATCACCGTTATCTCCAAGGGCCCGATCATCCGGGCCGAGGCCTCCTCCTCCGACCGCTTCGCCGCCTTCGACATCGCCATGGGGAAGCTGACCGAGCGTCTGCGCCGGGCCCGTGACCGCAAGAAGGACCACCGGCGTTACCCCGTGGACGTCCCGGAGGGCACCCAGGCCCCGGCTGCCGAGGAACTGCGCAGCCTGCACGAGACCGACGACGCCCCGATCGAGGACTCGCCCAAGGCGCCCACCGAGAAGGGCGTGGCAGTGGAGTCGCAGCTGGGAGACTCTCCCGTCATCGTGCGCCAGAAGCTGCACGACGCGACGCCCATGACCGTGGACGAAGCCCTGTACCAGATGGAGCTGGTGGGACACCCCTTCTACCTGTTCATTGAGAAGTCGACCAAGCAGCCCTGCGCTGTCTACCACCGCCACGGCTGGACCTACGGCGTCATCCGTCTTGACGCCCAGGTGCTCTAGCCACAGCACAGGCCTCTCGCCGCACTGACTGGGGGCGGCGTCGGTCACCGTACCGACGCCGCCCCTGTGCGTGCCCGCACTGCATGGGCCCGAGGCCGGCTCAATCGCATCCGCCCCAGCTGCCAGAGCCGGCCGGGGTGCTTGGCCCCAAGCCTCTTAGTCCTCAGCCTCAGCGGGGGTCTGCGCCGTCGGCACCTCGTGGGGGCCGTGGACCGTCACGCCGCTGCCGCCACGAGAGACCTGCCTCATCCGATGCGGTCGTCGCACGCTGGGGGGAAGCGCCACCGCTGCCACGCCCTCACTGGCACCTACGCCGGCGCCGACCTTCTCCCCACCCACAACCGGCACCTCGGCAGCCAGCTCGGTCGAGCGCCGCGTCACCGGGGTGGTGGGAAGCGCAGCAGACCCAGGCGTCCCCAGGGTGCCGCTGGTGGGGACGTAGCGGGCGATCTCCGGAACGTCGTCGGGCACCACGGGCAGCGGGCGGTGGCCTTGCAAGTCACCGGGAGCGCCCTCCTCGCCGAGCAGCCTGGGCAGCGTGAGCAGGAAGGACGCTCCCTCCCCGGGCCACCCCCAGGCCTCCAGCGCCCCGCCGTGCAGCGAGGCGTCCTCACTGGCGATTGACAGCCCCAGGCCAGAACCGCCCAGGGTGCGCTGACGCGAGGTGTCGGCGCGGTAGAAGCGGTCAAAGACCTTGCTCGCGACCTCTGGCGTCATCCCGACTCCGTGGTCACGCACCCGCACTGCCACGGCCACCTCGTCCCCGGCCACGGTGAGGTCGATCTGGGTGCCCTCGGCGTGCTCAAGGGCGTTGAGCAGGAGGTTGCGCACGATCCGCTCGACCCGGACGGTATCCATCTGCGCGATCACCGGCCCATCAGGAAGGTCGAGGGTGACGTGGGCACCCATGCGCTCGATGTGGGTCTGGCTGTCCTGGACCACGGAGGTCACCAGCAGCCGCAGGTCCTGATCGACGGCGGAGAGCTGGACCTTGCCGGAATCCACCCGGGAGATGGTCAGGAGGTCGTCGAAGAGCTTGCGCAGCCGAGAGGTCTCGGAGACCAGGACGTCCAGGCTGCGGCGGGCCAGAGGCGAGGCGATCTCGTCACGAGCCTCCTCCAGCTGCTCGGCAGCCAGCCCGATCGAGGTCAGTGGCGTGCGCATCTCGTGGGAGACGTCGGTGACGAACAGCCGCTGGACCGCAGACAGGCGCTCCCAGCTGTCGATCTGGTGCTCCAGGGAGTCAGCCATCTCGTTGAAGGCCCTGCCCAGCGAGGCGATCTCGTCCTCACCACTGACCTTGACGCGTTCGTCCAGGTGGCCGTCGGTCAGGCGCCGCGCTGCCTCCGAGGTGCGCCGGATCGGCAGCAGGACCCTCCACGCCAGCGCCCACACCGCCAGGACGAGCATGAGCAGGAAGGCCGCCGCCGCCAGCGCCGTGCTGCGCGTGGTCAAACTGACCAGGCGCTGCTCGGGAGACAGGCTGTAGAACAGGTAGAGGTCATAGGCCCCGGCCTGAGGCATCGTGACCTGGGAGCCGATGACCACGCCCGGCACCCGCTCGGTGGGATCAGGCAGGGTGATCTGCCGCCACGCCTGGGTTCCCTCCGCGCTGCCGGCCAGCTCGGCAGACAGGTCCTGGCTGATCAGGGGCAGCAGGTCCTCGTCTGAGGCCAGGTCCCCGATCGAGGCCTCACCGGCGGCGTCCCGGTTGCGCACGAGCGCCACACCCATCCGCCGGGCGTTACCGGAGCCCTGGCCCAGACGGTCAACGATCTGCTGGGCCGCCGTCGTCAGCTCCTCGGGCGTGGCACTCTCCAGCAGGTCGAGCTCGGCCTGCACGCTCACAGTCCTCATGCGGGCGTCGGCCAGCAGGAAGACCCTGCGCTCGGCGTAGACGTCGTCGCGGATCATGGCGGAGACCACGAGGAACAGCAGGAGGATGAGGACGATGCCGCCGGTCAGCGCCGAGACCACCATCCTGGCCGGCAGGCTGCGCCGCACCACCCGGACGGGGTTGATCCAGTCACGCCAGCGCCCTCGCCTCGCGCCCGTGTCCGACGGCGTCGTCTCACTCACGCTCGGTGTCGCGGACCGCCCCGCGCTCACCGGGGGTCGCCGGCCCGGTAGCCCACGCCGCGGACGGTGACGACGATGGTGGGGTGCTCCGGGTCCTTCTCGACCTTGGAACGCAGGCGCTGGACGTGGACGTTGACCAGGCGCGTGTCCGCCGCGTGCTGGTGGCCCCACACCCGCGCCAGCAGCTCCTCGCGGGTGAAGGCCTTAGAGGGGGTGCGTGCCAGGGTCAGCAGCAGGTCGAACTCCAGGGGGGTCAGAGCCAGGGCAGCGCCGTCCCGGGTCACCCGGTGGCCCAGGACGTCGATATCGACGTCGCCCACACGCACGTGCTCCACCGCCCCGGCCTCGGTGCCCCGGCGCAGTCGCGTACGCACCCGGGCCAGCAGCTCCTTGGACTTAAAGGGCTTGGTCACGTAGTCGTCCGCTCCGGCCTCCAGCCCGGCGACGACGTCCTGGGTGTCCGTGCGGGCGGTGAGCATGATGACCGGCACGTCCGACTCAGCGCGGATGAGCCGGCAGATCTCCACGCCGTCCAGCCCCGGAAGCATGAGGTCCAGGAGGACCAGGTGGGGGTTGACCTCCCGGAAGGTGGCGAGCGCCTGGGCACCGTCAGCGCAGAAGAAGGGCTCATAGTGCTCGGACTCGAGCATGATGCCGATCATCTCTGCCAGGGCGGTGTCGTCATCGACGACGAGGATCCGGGTCGTCATGCCTCATATCCTGGCACGCCCGCGAGGTTCACACAGCAGATTCCCTCCGCGGAACCAGGCCGCAGCGCAGGAATCATCCTCCAGCCTGGCACGGTCGGCTCCTCAGCTCCTCCTGTGGAGGGAGGCCAGCCAGGTCCGCCGCGTGCAAGCATGTGGTCATGAGCAGTGACGAGACCCCCTGGCAGTCGCCTTCAGCAGGCCCCTCCGGGAACGACGACGCCGCGCAGCCCTCCTGGTCCCCTGACCAGCCCTCGGCCTCCTTAGGCGCCGGCACCAGCGCTCCGAGCACCCAGCCCAGGTTCGGCGCCTACGGCGCGACCCCGCCGGGCCAGGCCACCTCGGGATCCTGGCAGTCTGGGTACCCGGGCTACGAGCCGGCCCAGGGACAGGCGGACCCGGCGCAGCCCTACGGCGCGCCCGGTTCCTCCGGCGTGCCCGGCGGCTTCTTCCTCGCCCCCAAGCCCGGGATCATCCCGCTGCGCCCCTTGAGCATCGGCGAGATCATCAGCGGCGCCTTCGAGTCTCTGCGCGCCAACCCCAAGGCTATGTTCGTCCCGGCGCTCATCGTCATGAGCGTGCTGGGGGTCATCTCGGCCGTCCTGAGCTTCACCAGCTCGCTCGGCCTGGACTCGCTGGCGACCTCCTCCACCTCTGACCTGGAGTCCGTGGTCGTCGGCCTGGACCTGACGACCTCGACCTCCCCGGCCTCGCTTCTGACCACACTCCTCGGCTCCGGCGCGACGACGCTGCTGATGTCCCTGGCCAGCACCGTCCTGACCGGTCTGCTCATCGTCGCAGTCTCTCGTTCCGTCCTGGGACGTCTGGCCACCCCCGGCGAGGTCTGGCAGCGCACTCGTTCGCGCGTGTGGGCGCTGATCGGGCAGTCGTTGCTGACCTCCCTGATCGTCTACGGGGTCCTCGCCGTGGGCACAGGAGTCACCGTCGCGGCAAGCGTCGGGATGTTCACCACCTTTGGTTCCCAGCGCTCGGCCCTGCTCACGGTGGTGTTCGCCCTGGCCATCGTCGTGCTCGCCCTGACCACGGTGTGCCTCACGGCCTTCCTGTGGGTGCGGCTGTCCATGGCGCCAGCAGCGCTCGTGCTGGAGAACGTCGGGGTGCTGACCGCGATGAGCCGCTCGTGGGAGCTGACGCGGCAGGGCTTCTGGCGAGTCTTCGGCGTCCTGGTGCTGGCCGCCATCATCTCCAACGTCGCGGTGTCCGTGGTGGGAGGTGTCACCGGGATCGTGGCGGGGATCGTCGGCACGATCATCGGGTCCTTCGCGCTTGTCAGCGCCCTGTCCTCGCTGCTGGGCGCGCTGCTGAGCGCCGTCATCATGCCCTTTACCGCGGCGGTGACGGCCCTGACCTACATCGACCTGCGCATGCGCCGCGAAGGTCTGGACGTCGAGCTGCGCCAGGCTGCCGCCTGATTCCCGTCAGGACCCGATGATGACCGCTCTTGCCCTCTTGGCTTCCACTGCGCTCGCCGCGGACGTGCCGGCGACCCCGAGCGCCGAGGAGGCGCGCCAGGCCGCCGTCGAAGAGCTGTCCAAGCCGGCCTACCACCCACGCCCGAGCCTGCTGGAGCAGATCTGGCAGTGGCTGATCAGCCACCTGCAGCTGACCCAGGTCATCCCGGGGGCACCGGCCTGGTTGTCCATGCTCATCGTCGCCGTGGCCCTGGCCGTCCTGCTGGGGCTGCTCGTCGTCCTGCTACGCCGGGTCACGCTCGCCGGCCGCTCCCGGCGGCGAGGCGCCTCACTGTTTGACGACGACCGCGACTCCGCCGCCCTGACCCAGGCCGCCGACCAGGCCGCGCGCAGCGGTGACTGGGCGACCGCCGTCGTCGAACGCTTCCGCGCCATCATCCGCTCCCTGGACGAACGCGGCCTCATTGACGACTACCCGGGGATGACGGCGCACGAGGCCGCCGAGGTCAGCGCGGCGGCGCTGGGGACCTTGGGCGGGGAGCTGCGCCAGGCCGCTAATCTGTTCGACTCGGTACGCTACGGCGAGGTGGTCTCGACCGCGGTCCAGGACGAGTGGATGCGCCGTCTGGCCCAGGCGATCGCGCAGACCCGTCCCCTCGACACCCAGGCGGTGGCCTCATGAGCACCGCGTCCGTGCGCTCGCAGACTCCCGCACCCTCCTCCCCCACGTCCTTGGACGACTCCCAGGTGGTGGGCGAGACCTGGCGCGCACGAGTACGCCGGTGGCGCCCTCTTCTGCTGGCCTTGGCCGTCTTCGTCGTCATCTCCGTGGCGACGGCGCTCATGCGCCCCTCGGTGTCCAAGGTGCCCTACGCCCTGGACAATCCAGGATCCAACGGCGCACAGGCCGTGGGCGCGCTCCTGCGCGAGGAGGGAGTCTCCCCGCGCACCGTCAGGTCCGTCAGCGAGGTCCTCCAGGCCACCGCAGGCTCGTCAGGCGCCTCCGATTCCTCCCAGCGGGTCACGGTCGCGCTCATCCACGCCGGCCAGCTCTCGGCGTCTGAGCGGTCCGCGCTGGCACGCTCCGGAGCGGATGTCACCGTCATCGGCTCAACCTACGAGGACCTGACCGGGCTGACCGAGCTCGTGCCCAGCGGAGTCTCCTCCTCGACCGGCAAGCGGCTGCCCCCCCAGTGCTCTGACCCTGACGCCCAGGCCGCGCAGTCCCTCGATGGCATTGCCGGCTCACTGGCCCTGTCCGACGACGTGGCCGCCGGTTCCCCCGCCCCCGACGGGGTCGTCGCTTGCTTCCCGGTTAGCGCTGAGGGGGACTACGCCTACGTCGTCGCACCGCTGGAGGGCGGAGGGACACTGCGGGTCATCTCCGACGCCTCGGTGGTGACCAACGACCGCCTGGCCCAGGAGGGCAACGCGGCACTTGGCGTGCGCGCACTGGGCCACCACGAGACCCTCCTGTGGATGGACGCCTCCCACAAGGCCGCCCTGACTGTGTGGAACCCGGGCTCGCTCCCGGCCTGGCTCTCCGTCACCGGATTCCAGGCGCTGCTGGCGCTGGGCGTGCTGGCCCTGGTCCGCGGCCGGCGCTTTGGCCGTCTCGTGGACGAGGACCTGCCGGTGCTCGTCCGCGCCACCGAGACCACCCGGGGGCGTGCGCGCCTGTACCACCTGGTCGGTGACCGTCACCGGGCCGCCCGTGCCCTGCG
>NZ_DS999575.1:252621-260826 GCF_000159035.1 Actinomyces urogenitalis DSM 15434 | reverse complement strand
CCACAGCCAGCGCCAGGTCCACCAGCTCCTGTACGGCCCTGTGCCAGACTCCAACAGGTCCCTGGCGGACCTGGCTTCCCAGCTTGACCATCTCGAGAGCGAGGTCTCCCACCGATGACTACCAACACTCCTGACGGCACCACGTCCTTTCGGCACACCGCTCAGGACACCGCCTCACCGCGCGCTGAGGCCTACGACCCGCGCGAGCGCCTGGTGGCGCTGCGCTCGGAAATGAGCAAAGCCGTGGTCGGCCAGGACGCTGCAGTCACTGGACTGGTCATCGCCATGCTCGCCGGCGGGCACGTCCTGCTGGAGGGCGTGCCTGGCGTGGCCAAGACCTTGCTCGTGCGCAGCCTGGCCCAGGCCATGGACGTGGAGACCAAGCGTGTCCAGTTCACTCCTGACCTCATGCCTGGTGACGTCACCGGCTCCCTCGTCTACGACGCTCGCTCAGCCGAGTTCTCCTTCCGGCCCGGGCCGGTCTTCACCAACCTGCTGCTGGCTGACGAGATCAACCGCACCCCACCCAAGACCCAGGCCGCGCTGCTGGAGGCCATGGAGGAGCGCCAGGTCTCCGTGGACGGTACGCCCCGCGCGCTTCCTGACCCCTTCATGGTGGTGGCCACGCAGAACCCGGTCGAGTACGAGGGAACCTATCCCCTGCCCGAGGCCCAGCTCGACCGATTCCTGCTCAAGCTGGTCCTGCCGCTGCCCGAGCGCGCCCAGGAGATCGAGGTGCTCACGCGCCACGCCTCCGGCTTCAACCCGCGCGACCTGGTAGCCGCCGGGCTTGAGGCGGTTGCCTCCCCCGCGGACCTGGCAGCCGCGCGTGAGCAGGTACGCACCGTCGGCGCCTCGCCTGAGCTGCTGGCCTACGTCGTCGACCTCGTGCGAGCCACCCGCCAGGCCCCCAGCGTCGCGCTGGGCGTGTCTCCGCGTGGGGCGACGGCGCTGCTGGCCACAGCCCGCGCGTGGGCGTGGCTGTCCGGGCGTTCCTTCGTCACGCCTGACGACGTCAAGGCGCTGGCGGTTCCTGCCCTGCGCCACCGCATCCAGCTTCGGGCCGAGGCGGAGATGGAGGGCGTGACCACCGAGTCCGTCATCACCGGCGTCCTGCGCTCGGTGCCCGTCCCGCGTTGAGAACCTGCCGGCCCTGCCGGTCCCAGTGCATCGGCCGTGCAGGCCTGCCCGTTTCATCACGTACCAGATCTCGCAGGAGGAACGATGTACCTGACCACCCGCAGCGTGTGGCTGACGGCGCTGGGCTGTCTCGTGGTCCTCCTGGTTCCCCGACCCGTCAGCGTGCTGGCCTGGTGCGCCGGCGTGGTAGCGCTGGTGGCCCTGGACGTCCTGGCGGCTCCCTCCCCACGCGCCTTGCGGGTGGAGCGAAGCCTGGCCCGTACCATCCGCCTGGGCGAGTCGACGACGGCGACCCTCACCGTCGCCAACGACGGCCGGCGCACGGCCCGCCTGGAGCTGCGTGACGCGTGGCCGCCGTCGGCCGGAGCCAGCAACGAGCGAGGCCGGCTGGAGGTGCCTGCCGGCCAGCGACGTCGTCATCGCACCGTGCTGACCCCGACTCGCCGGGGTGACCGCACGGCGGACCTGGTGACCGTACGCTCCCGAGGTCCGCTGGGACTGGCCGGGAGGCAGGCCTCCTTGCGCAGCCCGGCGCGGCTGCGCGTGCTGCCGGCCTTCGCCTCGCGGCGCCACCTGCCCAGTCGTCTGGCGCGGCTGCGCGAGATGGACGGCCGCAGCGCCGTCATGGTGCGCGGGGCCGGCACCGAGTTCGATTCCCTGCGCGAGTACGTCGTCGGGGACGACGTGCGCTCCATCGACTGGCGCTCGACTGCGCGTCGGGGCGAGGTCGTGGTGCGTACCTGGCGTCCGGAGCGGGACCGACGCGTCCTCATCGTCATCGACACCGGCCGCCTGTCCGCTGCCAGGCTGGGAGACGAGCCGCGCCTGGACGCCCAGATCGAGGCCTGCCTCCTGCTGGCGGCGTTGGCCTCGCGCGCGGGCGACCGCGTGGACGTGCTCACGATGAGTGAGCAGGTGGGGGTCCAGGTGCGTGGGGAGTCCGGGCCGGCGCTCATGAGCGCCCTGGCCGATGCCCTGGCCCCGGTCAGCCCTGAGCTCAGCGAGACCGACTGGGCCGCCTTGGCGCAGACCGTGCGCCGCGCCCTGTCCCAGCGCGCACTCGTCGTCGTACTCACGGCGCTGGACGGTGCCGGCACGGACGCCGGGCTTCTGCGCTCATTGGCGGCGCTGGCGCGCGACCACACGGTCCTGGTGGCCTCCGCCTCGGACCCGGAGCTGGAGGAGCTGCGCAGCCGGCGCGAGGACGCCGAGGACGCCTACCTGGCGGCCTCGGCTGAGCGCGACCTGCTGGAGCTGGCGGCGGTGCAGGACCGGCTGCGCCGTGGCGGTATCGAGGTGGTGGAGGCTCCGGCCGTCCGCCTGGCGCCGGCCATGGCGGACTCCTACCTGGCCCTCAAGGCCGCGGGGCGGCTATGAGTGCCTCAGCCCACCTGGGCCGGAACCTGACCGGCTTCCTCATTGGCCAGGTCCCCGCTGTGCCCGGCCAGGACCGCACGCCGTCCCAGCCCCACGGTGTAGGCCCACAGGACCGCGAGGGCGAGCACGCCGGCCACGATCTTGAGCGCCCAGGGAACCGGGGCGGGAGTCACGAAGGCCTCGATGAGACCGGCCACACCCAGCGCCGCCGTCAGTGCCACGGCAACGGTGAACAGGGAACGACCCTCCTGCCCCAGGGCAACCGCACGCGAACGCGGGCCCGGAACCAGCATGGTCCAGAAGAGCTTGAGGCCTGCGGCGCCGGCGATGAAGATGCAGGTCAGCTCCAGCAGACCGTGCGGGGAGATCAGCACCAGGAAGAGGCCAAACATGTCATGGTCGGCCATGATGGCGCCGGCCTGCCCCACGTTGACCGCGTTGGCCAGCAGCATGTAGCCCGGAACGATGCCGGTGATCCCTCCAGCCACGCACAGGGCTGCGATACGGGCGTTGTTGGTCCAGACCATGGAGGCGAAGTCAGGGGCCGAGTAGGCGGAGTAGTAGGCCTCGAAGGACTTGTGGGCGTAGGCGTCCAGCTCGGACGGGCTGCCCAGGGCGGCCATGGCAGAAGGCTCACGCAGGGTCCACACGCCTACGACCACAGCGATGAGCAGCTCGATCGCCGTGACACCCAGCGTCCACCAGCGCAGGCGGTAGAGCGCCGCTGGGATGCTCACCGTGACGTAGCGACGCAGGTCGCTGACCCGCAGGTCACGAGCACCGGTGATGCGTCCGCGGGCGGCCGCCACGCGAGTGGACATCTCGGCCAGCAGCTGCGGGTCCGGGGCGCCGGTGCGAAGGCGGGACAGGTCACGGGCTGCACTGCGGTAGAGCGTGACCAGCTCGTCGACCTGGGCCCCGCTGAGGCGGGGAGCGGCTACGAGGTGGTCCAGCCGTTCCCACTGGTCGCGGTGGGCCACACTGAAGGCGTCAATATCCACGAAAGGAGTGTGGCATGACGTGGTTGAGTGACACCTCCTCCGAGCGGATGATGGTCCCTGAGCGCGTGGTCATCGGGGAGGCGGTGGCTCTCGAGGTCACCGCGGCCTCGGTGGGAGCGCGGATCTTGTCTGGGCTCATCGACTACGCGCTGTACACCCTGGGCGGGATCGTCACCCTGCTCCTGTGGCTGACGCTGTACGTCAGGCTCGGAGAGCCGGGCAGCGCCGGCTCCGGCGTCCTTGTGTCGCTGGTGGTCCTGTGCTGGATGGTGGTCGTACCGGTGGCCGTCGAGACGCTGTCTCGGGGACGCAGCGCAGGCCGCATGGTCACTGGGACCCGTGTGGTGCGGGACGACGGTGGTGCGGTTCGCTTCCGCCATGCGCTGGTGCGTGCGCTCACGGCGGTGATCGAGATCTGGGCGACCTCGGGAGGGATCGCCATCGCCTCATGCATCGTCACCCGGCGTGGCAAGCGGCTGGGCGACCTGCTGGCCGGGACCTACGTGCTCACCGTCCGTTCAGGCGCTCTGAGCGCTCCCCCGTTGCTCATGCCTCCCGAGCTCGCGCAGTGGGCCGCCCAGGCGGACATGCGGGCGCTGCCGGGCACGCTGGCGCTTGCGGCACGGACCTTCCTCCAGCGGGCCTCCACTCTGGCGCCGCAGGCACGCGCCCGGGTGGGTCAGGAGCTGGCCGCTCAGGTCTCGCAGTACGTCACTGTCCCGCCCACAGGCACGCACCCAGAGCGTTTCCTGGCTGCCGTGCTGTGCGAGCGTCGCGACCGTGAGCTGGAGATGGCCTTGGGCGACCGCGCACTGGAGGAGCGTGAGCTCGAGCGCTCGCAGCGGCTGCCCTACGGCGTGGTCTGAGCCGCCGAGCCCTGCGCGTACTGCTCCCGCTGCCCCGTTCTGGCGCTGGTCGCTACCCCGCCCTCACCACCGCTACCCCTTCACGCCAACCGCTACCCCATAGCGCGCGCCACCGGGTAGCGAAGGAAACAAAGGAGTAGCGAAGACGGCCAAGGGGTAGCGAGAAACCGACGCATGTGGCGATGACGGACAGGCGAAGAACGCCGCGGGGCAGCGGCAGTACCGACAGACGGGGGGCGGCGCAGCGGCAGTACGGGAGAGGGGGCAGCAGCGCCCAGGGGCGGCGCAGCGGCAGCACGGAAGAGAGAGGCAGCAGTGCCGCGCAACGGCGCAGAGCCGCCTTAGTTCTCCAGAGGACTCGCCTCGTGGGCCAGAAGAATCGGCACACCGTCACGGACTGGGTAGACCAGACCACCGCCGCGAGAAGCCAGCCCCACCTCGCCAGAGGGGCCGCGGACGTCCACAAGCTCTTCTCCCGTCACCGGGCAGCGCAACAACGCGCGGATCTGCGCGTCCGCACCGCTGACAGACCCGTCAACTGGCGTCCAGGCCTGGGTACTCATCTCAGTCCTCCTTCTGCCCACGCAACACCCGCAGGTGACCACGTCGCATGATCTCGGAACCATCCATCTCCGGCAGGGTCTCCGACGCCTGCTGCGTCAGCGGCGAGGGCAAGATCCCGCCAGGACGCCCCGTCCGCTCCGCCGGCTGAGGGCGGGGACGCTGGTGACGCGAGGCATCCCTCACAGCATCCGCAAGGGCAAGAAGATCGTCCTCACTGGGGGGCTCAGGCTCGAAGCTTGCCGCCAGGCGGATGACCTGCCAGCCTCTCGGGGCGGTAAAGGACTCGACGTGCTTCTCGCACAGGTCGTAGGCCTCAGGCTGACGCTCAGTGGCCAAGGGGCCAAGCACAATCGTGGAGTCGGCGTAGACACTCGTCAGCGTCGCGACGGCGGGATTCTCGCAACCTGGTCTGCGGCAGCTTCTGACGGTTCTCACCGTCGCAGGCTACCGCGCCTCCTGCCCGGGCCCGGCAGCGCCACTCGGTCACGGGGCCGGATCTCCCACGGCGCAACCCGAAGCGGTGGGAGCAACGATCACCTGTCCCGGCCCCAACGACTCGTAGGGTTGAGGCGTGACCTCCTTGCCCGCCCCTGAGCCAGACAGCCGCCCGGCCCTCACTACACCCGGACGTCGGCGCGACCGCCACGGACGCGGCCTGCGCGGACCGCTGCTGCCGCCTCACCTGCCGGCCTGGCGTACACGAGCCGAGAAGTTCGACGAGATGGTCGCCTCAGCTGCTGAGGATCTTTCACGGCGCTGGCCGGTGGTCAAGACGATCCAGTTCGCCGTTGAGGAGGTTCCCCCCTCCGACCCTGCACCGTGGGAGCGCGGCGTGGTGCTGGGACGCGGCTTCTCCGCCGAGCCTCGGGCAGGACTGCCCTCCCGCATCATCATCTACCGCCAACCAGTCTCTTCTCGCGCCGACGGTGAAGACGAGCTGGCTGAGCTCGTCCGGCAGGTCGTGGTGGAGCAAGTGGCGCAGATGCTCGGTCGCCGGCCCGAGGACATCGACCCCACTGCCTTCGGTTCCTGAGCCGCGATCCCCAGCGTCCAAGGACGGGGCCTCTGTCCCGGCACGCCGCTTTGGACGCCCCGTACCCCGTGGGGCTCAGCGCAGCTGGAGGGACCTGGCCGAGGCCGCTGCGGCGTCGGCCACGGGCGGGACGACGGCGATCAGCGTGCCCGCAGCGTCGCCCTCCACGCTCTGGGTGAGCACCGCAGCCGCACGCACCTGGGAGCCCTGAGGGGCGGAGAGTGTCAACGCCCCCGTTCCCTGGGGCAGCGTGTCGGCGTCCAGGTCGACGCTCACCGTCTTGCCGCCCGACACCGTGACCTCCTGAGACCAGGAGCCCGTCGCCGCCGCCAGGGTGACGGTGGCCGACTGCCTCGCCGGGTTAGTCAGCACAAGCGTAGAGGTAATGGTCTGTCCGCGACCCGGCGCCGGCACCGTCAGGGCGGCGTCCGCCACCACAGCAGCGTCCTGCGCCTGCACCCAGGCCACGTCACGCATCAACGTGCCCGACCCGGCCGGATACTCCCCCGCTGTCCGCACGAGCCGCGCGGCGCCAGCCACCGGCTGGTCGGAGGTCACGCGGATCCCGTAGGTCCCCGCTGCCACGCCCTCCAGGCTCACGTCAAAGACGGCGCCGGGATCGATCACGAGCGACTGCGCACCAGGAAGCTCTTTCTCCCCGTCAGCACCGACGAGCGTGACCGAGACGGTGGCCTCAGCCTCGGAAGGGTTGACGATCCGAAGCGCCGGGCCAGCCGCGGCCTGCACGCCACCGCCGTCCTGAGCACCAGAGTGCGCCTCGCCGCCCGAGCTACCCGCATCCGAGCTCCCAGCATCCTTCTCAGGATCCGCCAGGACCACCCCAGGCACCAGCAAGTCCGTGGAGGGAGCGGCCCCCGCCGTCAAGACGTCCGTGCCGGCCGGGGTCTCGCCGTCGAGAGACTCCGTGGCCAGCGAGGGGATGAGCATCCCGCCGTCAGCCTCCACGGAGACCGCCACGCGCGCGTCAGCTGACGATGCCGACTCCAGGAGCACCGAGGCCGAGCCACCGGCCGGCACCGCGACCTGTCCGCCAGAAGGCAGGGTGAGCGGCCCCGTCGAGCCGTAGAGCGTGACGGTCGCCGTGACCGTGGTGCGGCCGGGGTTGACCAGGCGCAGCTCAGAGGAGGAGCCCAGCGCCGCCGAGCCGCCAACGATCCAGGACACCGCCGACGCCGGGGCGCAGGCCGAGGCGGTCAGGCCTCTCAGGTCGCCCGAGGCGGTCGAGGTTGTCACGAGCCCGGTGGCCGAGGCCTCGGAGTCCTGCCCGGGGGCGAGGGTGAGGACTCCGCCCACGGCGTCGTCGGTAGACAACGTGGAGTCCTCCAGCCGCTGGCCCCCATAGGCCGCTCGCGTCCCCGCGCCGAGAACCGTGATCGAGGTGGCCGAGCTGGTCTGCCCCAGGTCGACGGCGCCCACCGAGTTACCAGGGCTGGCAGGGCAGGCGTAGACGGACTCAGTCACGGCAGCGGGCACGCTGATTGCGCCGACCTCGGCCTGGGCGGCGGTCGGGGTCAAGGTGGCCCACCAGGTCGCGCCAGCTGCGCCGGCCAGGAGACCAGCTGCAGCCAGGAGGGCCGTGCCTCGGCGAAGGAAGGTACGCGGAGTCGTCATCGTAGGCTCCTCCGACGCCGCAGGGGCAGGGCCGCCAGGGCGGTCAGGACCCACACGACCCAGATCACGCAGGTTGCCGCCACGGCCAGCGGCGAGGCGTGGCTCAGGGTCAGGGTCCCGCAGACCCCGGCCGGAACGGTGAAGGCCTGGCGCCAGTCGCTGCCGGAGACGCTGGTGGCCTCCAGCTCGGTTCCGCCGATGGAGGCGGTCCAGCCCTGCGAGGCCCGCTCGGCCAGGACGAGCGTGCGCTCATCCTCGGAGGCGGTCACCTGAGCGCCTGGCTCGTCGGACACCGTAGTGGCCTGGCCGGTGGAGTCCACGAGCGAGAGCCGAGCAACCTCAGCCGCCTGGGAGGGGCCGACCCTCCACGAGACACCGACCGGGGTCTGGGCCAGGGACTCCAGGCCGGGGGTGGCTTCCAGCCCGGCCCGTGCACTGGCGGTGACCTCGTCGCCGGCGCGCTCGGTCAGTAGAACGACGGCGACGCCGTGGCGAGCCAGCTCGTCGGCAACCTGCTCGTCCTGGCCGCCCACGGCCCGCGCGACGAGGTCGGCGAGTTCCTGGTCAGCGCGGTCGCTCAGGGTCAGAGGCA
>NZ_DS999575.1:249805-252099 GCF_000159035.1 Actinomyces urogenitalis DSM 15434 | reverse complement strand
GGCCGCCAGGACGTCCGGGGTGGTGTCGAGCAGGCGGGTGCCGTCGCCCCGCCACAGGCTTACGCTCATGCCCTCCGAGGTGGAGGTCAGGACGAGCACCCGACCGGCGGCTGAGGAACGCTCCATCTCCGCTGCGATGACGGGGATCTGCTGTGAGGCCGGGCGCAGCGCCATGACCAGAGCCTGGCTGCCCGTGCCGGAGGAGCTGAGCACGGCAGCCGCCCAGGCCACGCCAAGGACCAGGGGAGCCAGGAGCGCCGCGCACCCCAGGCCGGCTACGGTCAGGTGTCGCCACCCGAAGTGGTGACGCACCAAGGTGGCCCGGGCGGCGTCCGCCCCTGCCAGGGCGGAGGTGAGCAGTCCTGCGAGCATGAGGCTGAGTCCGGGCCCCGGCCATCCAGTCACGAGCAGGGAGCCGGTGCCGTCCACGGCCGTGCCGATGGCGGTGACATGACGCACCGCGAGGGCCGCAAGCACCAGGCCGCACACCGCGATCAGGACCCCGGCCCGGGCCCGGTGCCCGCGCACTCCGCTCACCAGCAGGCCGCTGAGCGCCAGGACCGGCAGGACAGCGAGCGCGAAGAGCAGCACCATGCTGGCGACGACGGCGTGCACGGACCCCTCGGTCAGTGCCTCCAGGGAGACAGGAAGGCCGAGGGCAAGCTCCAGGCCACCCGGGGTCGGCGCGGCAACCGGCGCGCCCGGATCGGTCAGCAGGTAGCGCAGGCCTTGACGCCAGGCAGCGAGGCCTCCGAGCTCCTGCACGATCCGCACAGCGTGCCACAGGGCGGGCAGCGCGGTGACAGCCACCGGCACCACCGTCAGCGCCAGGCGCGCCAGACGGCGCGGCGAGACCAGGATAAGCAGGACCAGCGCCGGCAGGATGACCAGGGCCGTTGCCGGGGCCGCGGCCACGACCAGGCTGAGCAGCAGACCGGCTACCGCGGCAGCCGTGGGCGATCCGTTGCCGTACTGCTCAGTCGCTGCGGCGCGCACCGCCGCGCCACGGGTGGTCTGAGCGGAGACGAGAACGCCCTGAGTGTCGTCGAGCACCGGGGTGGCCGGGTCATCATCAACGGGCCCGTTGGAGGGACCGTGCGACGGCGACGGCGAGGCTTGCGAGGCTGGTGAGGGTTCGGCCGCGTCATCGCCCGGCTGCGCTCCGCCCGAGTCCTCGGAGTCCGCCGCCAGGACGCCCGAGTCCTCCGCCTGAGCCGCATCCTCGGCCCGGGCAGCGTCGGCCGCTTCGGCGTCCGACTCACGGTCAGTGTCCGGCTCGCGGTCGGCGTCCTCACCCAGGTGAGCGAGAGACTCAACCGTCTCAGAGGCGAAGCGGTCCAGCTCGGCGCGCTCGGCCTCAGAGACGTGACGTGCGCCCACCAGCCCGGAGAGGATGACATCACGCCGGTCCGCCCCGATAGCGCGGGCCAGGGCGGTAGCCGCCCACGGCAGGGCAAGGTGCACGACCAGCGGCGCCAGGCGTCCCTGGCCAAGAGCGAGCAGGAGGGTGGGGGTGGTGGCCCACACGAGCGCGGCCCAGGCGCGCAGGCTCGTGCGCCTGGTGATAGTGCCGGCGGCGTACCAGGCGCCCGCCGCGGCCAGGGGCAGTGCTGCGACGAGCAGGACATGGACCGCCAGGTCACCGCTGATGCCCAGCATCGAGGCGACCGCCAGGGGCAGGGCCAGCATGGCCAGGAAGGGACTGAGGGTGCCGGCATAGCCGTCGCCAGCCTGGTTCCAGGTGCTCCAGGCAGCGTCCCACAGCTGCCGCCAGCCGGAGTCCAGGGAGGCTAGGGCTCCACCGGTCAGGGCACGAGTGGTCAGCACGTGCGAGGTCGCGACCAGTGCCAGGGCGAGGGTGAGCAGCAGGACCACACCGAGAACCCGACGACGACGGCGAGCCAGACCCGCCAGCTCGCGCAGCTCCAGCTCGCTCGGGGCGGCAGCGCGAGCGGCCCGCTCGCGCGCCTGACGAGCGCGATCTCGGCGCACCGCGCGGATCTCGGAGGCCGGCAGGTAGAGCTCGGCCAGGACGGAGCGTGAGACGGTGGCGCGCGAGCCCAGACGCCGTCGGTCACGGCGCAGTCGCCGCGCCGAACGCAGCGTCGCAGCGGCTGCGGCAAGCTCGTCACGGGCCAGAGCCGGGTCCTTGGTCAGCAGCCTCCAAGCGCCACGCCCCAGTCCCAGCACGAGGAACCAGAGCAGCAACGCCGGCAGCGGCCGAGAGGAGAAGGCGGCCCAGGACCGCAGCTGGGCCATGCGACGCGCACGGAAGGAGGAATCGGCGTCGGGCT
>NZ_DS999575.1:198920-248566 GCF_000159035.1 Actinomyces urogenitalis DSM 15434 | reverse complement strand
CAGCGAGGCGGACAAGGAGCACGAGGCGGTAGGCGAGCCGACCTGGGCCACGCTCAGCCGGCAGGAGACAGCCCACGAGGCCGCCCGGCTGCCTGAGGAGGGGCCAGCCGTGCTCATCCAGGAGTCCGCGAGCGCGACGGCAATGCTGGCCGTCCTGGCCGCCTGGCGCGCCGGCCGCACGGCCGTGCTCGTGGCGCCCGATGCTGAGGAGTCCCTCGTGGCCACCGCGGCGCGCCAGGAGCGGGCCGCACGAATGAGCCCATCGGCTGGCTGCTGACGTTCCTCGCCCTAGGGCACGTCAGCCTGGATCACCGTTCCATGCCCCTCAAGCCACACGGTGCGCTCGTCAGCGCCGACGAACAGGGCCTGACCGGCGCTCAGCTCGGCGCTACCAGCTGAGGTTGTGGCTGTGGTCACCCCCTCAACGGCCAGCAAGATCCTCGGTCCACGTCCAGGGAGAGCCAAGCGATCGTCCTCCGGGACGATCGTGGTGACCATGAGCTCGAAGTCGTCCACGGGGGCGTAGTAGACCCGGGTGGCGCGCGAGAGGTACTCGGGAGCCGGACGCACTGGCGGCGCCGCAACGTAGTCAACGCAGGCAAGCATGGCCGGGATGTCAATGTGCTTGGAGGTCAGCCCAGCTCTCAGCACATTGTCCGAGTTAGCCATAATCTCCACACCCAGACCGGAGATATAGGCGTGAACAGCTCCTGCCGGGACGAAGAGCGCTTCTCCAGGCCGCAGCGTGACCGGGTTGAGCAGGAGAGCCGCCGCGATGCCTGGGTCGCCAGGGAAGGCCTGCGCCATGGTGAGGGCATTGGAATCCACTCGGCGGGACGGTGAGTCTCCCGCCTCCAGACGCTGGCCAAGCTCCTCGACCAGCTCCGTCACCTCCTGGGCCGAGGGTCGCGTGCCCGCGGAGACCAGCTCGGAGAAGACCTGACGGATGCCAAAGCGCGTGGGATTGAGGCGCAGCCCGCGGCGGATGCGCCGTGCCAGCCCGGAGCCCAGCCCTCCGAGCACCTCGGCTGCCCGGCGCGGAGCCCGGAAACCGGCGACCGCCTCGAACTGAGTGAGCGCCAGCACCATCTCCGGTTTGTGGTTGGAGTCTCGGTAATTCCGTACTGGCGAATCCACCGGGATACCAGCCTGACTCTCCAGCTCATAGCCTTCCTGTGCCTGAGCAAGGGAGGGATGCACCTGGAGAGACAGCGCCTTGTCCGGAGCGATGATCTTGAGCAGGTACGGCAGCTGCGGGCCAAAACGCCGTACCACGTCCTCCCCCAGAAGCCGATCAGGCGAGGACTCCAGGAGGGAGGCGAGAGTGGCCCCAGTGGTCAAGCGTGTGGGGCCGGCCGGGTGAGCACCGAACCACAGCTCAGCCCAGGGCCGGCCGTCCGCCTCAGTACCGAGCAGCTGCGGGATCGCTGTGCGTGAGCCCCAGTCATAGGACTGACGGGCACCGTCGAGTCGCTCCATAAACGCCACGCTAGCCGACGGCGCGCCGAATACGCGGGACCCGCCAGGTTTCTCCCGGCACTCGTACTCGCGCCTCGCCCCACAACTGGCCAAAGTAGGCCACACTTGCCCCTATGCGAGGCATCATCCTGGCCGGTGGCTCCGGCACGCGACTCAACCCCATCACGCTTGGCACCTCCAAGCAGCTGGTGCCGGTCTATGACAAGCCGATGGTCTACTACCCCCTGAGCACCCTCATGCTCTCAGGGATCCAGGACGTCCTGGTCATCACCACCCCGCACGACGCTCCGGCTTTCCATCGCCTGCTTGGTGATGGCTCACAGCTGGGTGTCAACCTGTCCTACACCGTCCAGGAGGTCCCCAACGGTCTGGCACAGGCTTTCGTCCTGGGCGCGGACTTCATTGGAGATCAGCCCGCCGCGCTGGTCCTGGGAGACAACATCTTCTACGGCCCTGGCATGGGCACGCGCCTGCGCCGCCACACCAACCCCGCTGGCGGTGTGGTCTACGCCTACCAGGTGGCGGACCCCACGGCCTATGGCGTGGTGGAGTTCGATCAGGACTTCAAGGCCATCTCGATTGAGGAGAAGCCCGCTCACCCCAAGTCCGACTACGCCGTTCCCGGTCTGTACTTCTATGACAACGACGTCGTGGAGATCGCCAAGAACCTCCAGCCCTCGGCGCGTGGCGAGTACGAGATCACTGACGTCAACAGGACCTACTTAGAGGCCGGCCGTCTTGAGGTGGAGGTCCTCCCCCGCGGTACCGCCTGGTTGGACACGGGAACCTTTGACTCACTGGCTGACGCGACGAGCTTTATCCGCACGATCCAGCACCGTCAGGGCCTCAATATCGGCTGCCCCGAGGAGATCGCCTGGCGCATGGGCTTCATTGACGACGACGGCCTGCGTGAGCGCGCCGAGCCCCTGGTCAAGTCCGGCTACGGCCAGTACCTGCTGGACCTGCTGGAGCGCGAGCGGCGCTGAGCAGAGAGGCCTGACGACACCCTCAGGGCGGGTTCTGCACTGCTGCGGAGCCCGCTCTCAGGCTCTGTTGAACCCCTCGTACCGCAGTCGTTGTGAGCCGAGAGCCCCTCCCCCGTGAGACTCCTACCATGACGACAAATATCCGTAGTTGAGAGTCCTTCAAACCCTCCCCTCAAGAAGAGAACAACTTCGCATCATGCAGGTGCTGAGATCTAGCGCCCCAGGCGCCGGTAGTCGCGCGCGAAGAAGAGCGCCATGACCGCCAGGGCGACGCCATAGGAGGCAACACCCGCCCAGCTCACACCATTCATGCCGAAGGCACGCACCGTATACGTCGAGCAGACAGCCGTGGTCACGACGGCTGCGATATTGCCGATCAAGGCCCCCCTGAAATCGCGCAGGGCGAGGAGCAGATCGTTGAAGAACCAGGCGAATGCCGTGAAGACCGTGCAGATGATCGTGGGCTGAAGCAGCGAAATATAGGGCAGAACCTTCTCTCCGAACATGAGCCACAGCAAGGGACGGCCAAAGATCAGGAGCGCCACAGCCAGCACCGCAGCCAGAGCCAGCACAGCGAGAGTTGTCTTACCCAGGAGGCGCAAGCCCGCTCGTCTCTCACGATAGAAGGACTCCGCGAACTCTCCCATCAGCGGGCCATAGACATAGGCCGCCCCCATCTGGACGATGACAACGGGTGCCGCAATCGAGGAGTAGATACCGAGCGCTGCTTCCCCCATTTCCCGAGCAAGCTGCTGGCGAGGAATAGCGAGAACGGCAGAGCTCGCCACCTGAGCAAGCACGAGAGGCAGCAGGGCGAGGAGGGTCCGAACCGCTGTCGGCAAATCGAGGATGGGCGTGATGGAGTCAAAGCGCCTCGTGCGCGGTACGTCATAGAAGATTCCGACGGCGACTGCCGCGAGCGCCATGGCGCCCACCGCGACTTCCAGGGAGTTGGTGAGCCACAGGCCTAGGCAGAAGACAGCCAACGTACTAAGGCCCTGCAGGATGTAGGACAGACCGATGTAGTCCATGCGTCGATGACGTTGATCGATGGCATGGAAGCCCTCAATAAAGGCCGTCGCAATGGAGTAGATGAGGTAGAGCGTCACCACGCCCAAGGAGGCAAGACCATTGGTGAGCAGCGAGTAGACGACGCCCAGAACGAAGGCGATCGTCGAGCTAAGGATCCGTAGACCGATGTACTCCCCCGAAGCACGCTCACCCCTGATATCGGTAACGTGCAAGGTACGCAGACGAAATTCTGCAAACGGAATCGCCAGACTTGAGACTGTGGAGGCCAAGGTAAGTACACCGTTTCCATCAAAGCCCGTCGACAGCCGTACGACGGCGATGGTGACAAGGTAATTACATGCCAGTCGCACCATCGAGCCTGTGGTATTCCACAGCATATTGGTACGCAGAGACAGGCCGTCCTGAGATCCGTTCAGCTCGGAACTAGCAGGCACGGCACCACTTCCTCATCTAAAAAGCGTACGGCGGACGACCTTGGCGGGCAGGAAGAGGGAGGCCGCCAGCAGCCGCGAGGGCGCGCTACGGACCGGGTCCTTCTTCCCAGCAAGATCACAGCCCACCAGGTAGAGCATGGTTTCACGGATGCGTCCCTTGACAGTGGTGGATCGCTGGGCACAGTATCGCTTGTGCTTCCAATAGCCAATGGGGTTGCGTTTGGCATTGGCCACGAAGTTGTGGGTGAGCCCATCGGGCAGGTAGTGGCAAATGGTGAGAATCGTGTTGTCGGTGAGCATGTCGTAGTGCTCGTCGAGCCGGTAATACACGGAGGTCTCCGCAATGAAGATCTCACCTGGAGCCACGTCGTAGGGGTAGTCCCGCAGCACCTCAGTGCGGTGGATGAGAGAGGTGTCGCCACGAAAGCCCATCGTCTCGAACAGATCCCAGTACTTCACGTCGATACCATCGGCGGGCATCCAGGTATCCATAGGAGTGGCTTCATCTGTCCCGCGCAGTGCGACGAAGCCTGCGTAACGATCCTGGCCTTCGATACGCTTCCAGACCTTGAGGATGTGCTCAACCGCAGTGGGCACTAGCCAGTCATCTGAGTCGACGACGAAGAAAAGCGGACTTCCCGTGCGCTTGACGCCGCGATTGATCGCCCGAGGCTTTCCGCCGTTGTCCACGTGGAGGTAGTCGATACGGATGCGTGCTTCCTCTTGCCAGGAGCGGACGAGCTCGTCGGTGCCGTCGCTTGAGCCGTCGTCGACGATCAGCCACTCAAAATCGTGGGAGGTCTGAGCAAGTAAGCTTTCATAGAGCTTGCGCAGGGTATACGCACGCTGGTAGGTCGGGGTGAAGACGCAGACCGTGGGCGGTGTTGCAGGTGGTCGATCAGTCATCGTGTCCTCACTTCTCACTGTCCCCACCTACCCACACCACTCTTCTCAGGTGGGCTGGAGGCCGCTGATCGGGGGGGGGGATCTGTTCCCACGTCCCGTAGTAGGCGGTGAGGACATCGGCGGCTTTCGCAGGAACCGGAAAGCGTTCGCCCTCGAAGAACGCTTCCCCCACAGGGAAGAGGTCACTGGGGGCAAGGATGTTGCGCTCCATACGGTCGTCAACAAGCAGGACATAACGCGCGCGCGGGGAGCGCGCCGCCGGATCTAGGTTCACCGACCGAGCAAGCTCGTCAGCTCGGCGCGCCAGCCGATACTGATCAATGCGGCGAGTGAGCGGATAGATGGCGTATTTGAGAGCTCGTGCCCGAGCTGACGTCGCAAAGCGTGGGTCGGTGGCCGCCACGTGTCGCCAATAGACGAGGCGATACGCCTGGGCAGCGACGCGCTTCAGACGCGGCGACTCAATATCGACATAGTCGAGAGGAAAAATATCGACCCACAAGCCCGAAGCATGACGCTCATTGAGGAAAGACTCCTCGGCACGCGTCCGAGTATCAACAAGCTTGAAGAAGGGGTAGATCGAGGAGTGATCACGATAGGAAGTGAGCGTGTAACGAGAGCCCAGTTCCCCCACCCGAAAAAGGCGATAGAGCTCTTCATAGTCACTGCGAGGCATGTAGACATCGATGTCATCGTCCCAGGGAATAAAGCCCTTGTGGCGCATCGCGCCGATGAGGGTGCCATAGGCCAGGGCGTAGCGCAGCCCATGTGCTCGACAGACACGATCCAGCTCGCGTAGACACCCGAGCTCTACCTCTCGAATCTCCTCCATCGTTAACGCAGCCATCACCGACCCTCTCGCAGATTCCACTACGTCGCTCCTGGACTCACCGTGCCGCCGCCATGTTAGTCGCAGGTCATAGCAAGTCGCCGCAACTACCCGCGCGTTGCTCGCAGGACCTGGCCGAGGCCTAGCACATCACCGAGGGGCCATCCACTACCGGCTCTCGACGAAGATCCCGTGTTCACTTGACGAGTGCGGTACATTGAGTTCAAACACGAACCCTTCAGTTTAAGAACTGAACAAGGGAGGCAAGAGTAGTGAGTGAGACCATGATGCCGCTCAGGCACACCCAGTTCCACATCCTTAACACCGTGCGCGCGAGCAGCGAGAGACTCACGCAACGCGAACTCGCTGAGGCAGTAGGAGTCTCCCTGGGCACCGTGAACTCACGACTGCGTGAGCTGCAGGCAGCGGGCTACCTCTCCCCCGAAGGCGCCCTGACGCCGTCGGGCCTAGAGGCCCTGGCCCCCTACAAGGTGGACAACGCTGTCATTATGGCCGCAGGGTTGTCACAACGCTTCGCTCCGATCTCCTACGAGCGTCCCAAAGGCACTCTCAAGGTCCGCGGCGAGGTCCTCATCGAGCGCCAGATCAGACAGCTGCACGAGGCCGGTATCACTGACATCACGGTGGTTGTGGGTTACAAGAAGGAGTACTTCTTCTACCTCGCCGAGCGCTTCGGCGCCACGATCGTCGTCAACGACGACTACCTCACCCGCAACAACAACGGGTCACTGTGGCGGGTCCGCGAGCAGCTGGGAAACACCTACGTGTGCTCCTCTGACGACTACTTCACCACCAACCCCTTCGAGCTCTACGTCTACCAGGCCTACTACTCCGCCCAGTACGTCGAGGGCCCTACTCAGGAGTGGTGCATCACCACCGGCAAGGGCGGACGCATCACCGGAGCGAGCGTCGGGGGCGCCGACGCGTGGACGATGCTGGGCCACGTCTACTTCGACCGAGCGTTCTCCACCAGGTTCGTCCAGATCCTGGAGCAGGTCTACGACCTGCCAGAGACCGAGGGAAAGCTGTGGGAGTCGATCTACCTGGACCACGTCAAGGAGCTCGACATGGTGATGCGCAAGTACCCCGCCGGCGTCATCAACGAGTTCGACTCAGTGGACGAGATCCGCTCCTTCGACCCGCTGTTCATGGAGAACGTGGACTCCGAGGTCTTTGACACGATCTCCAGGGCCCTGGACTGCGCCAAGTCCGAGATCACCGACTTCTATCCCCTCAAGCAGGGCATCACAAACCTGTCGTGTCACTTCGCCGTGGGCGACAAGGAGTACGTCTACCGCCACCCCGGTATCGGTACCGAGAAGCTTGTCAATCGTCAGGCAGAGCTCGAGGCACTTACGCTCGCCAGCGAGCTGGGGCTGGATGAGACCTTCGTCCAAGGCGACGCCACACACGGCTGGAAGATCTCTCGTTTTGTCCCTGGTGCTCGCAACCTTGACGTCTCAAGTCCTGAGGAGCTTCGGCGCGCCATGGAGATGGCGCGCGAGCTGCACGGCTGCGGACGCACGCTTCCCCGTACCTTCGACTTCGTCAGTGAGGGGATGCGTTACGAGGCCCTGCTGGAGCAGCTCGGACCGATCGATGTTCCCGGCTACCAAGAGCTGCGAGACAAGGTGATGCGGCTCAAGGACCACGCCAGTGCGGACGGCTTCCCCACCGGACCGAGCCACAACGACTTCTTCCCGCTCAACTTCCTCGTGATCGAGGACGGGACGATAGAGCTCATCGACTGGGAGTACGCCGGCATGTCCGACGTCGCCAGCGACTTTGGAACCATGGTCGTGTGCACACAGATGACGCCCGCGCACGGCGAGGAGGCCCTGGGCTACTACTTCGGTCGGACACCTACTGATGCTGAGCGACGCCACTTCTGGGCCTATGTGGTCTTCGCAGGCTGGTGCTGGTACGTGTGGGCGCTCCTCAAGGAGGCAGAGGGCGACGACGTCGGCGAGTGGCTGTTTATCTACTACCGTCACGCTGCCGCCTACGTGGATCAGCTGCTCGAGGCCTACGAGAGAGGCAGCGCCCCGGTCCTGACAGGTGTCCTGGCAGGAAGCAAGGAGAGCTGACCATGCGTTACGGAATTCTTAGCGGCGCCCTGTGGGGACTGGACACCGTCATTCTTGGTATGGCACTGCTGCTGGCCCCGTTCCTGGGGGCGGGCCAGTCCTCAATCGCCTCAGCCCTTCTTCACGACCTCGCCTGCGCGCTGATCCTTTTAGTGTACATGGGGGTGCGTGGGAGGCTCAGGCACACGCTCCGGGCGGCTCGCACCCGCAGCGGCCGGGCGGTCATGGGGGCTGCGCTCCTTGGCGGACCGCTCGGAATGTCTGGCTATCTCATCGCTATCGACAACATCGGACCGGCCTACACCGCGATCATCTCCACCTTCTACCCCGCAGTCGGGACGGCGTTGGCAGCATTGTTCCTCAAGGAGCGGATGCGTCCGCGGCAGGTCGTGGCGCTCATGGTGGCCCTGGGCGCCGTCATCATGGTGGGATGGTCCTCCTCAGGCGCCGAGGTCCCAGGCTCGGCCGTGCTGGGGACCCTCGCAGCACTGGCGTGCGTCATCGGCTGGGGCTCAGAGGCGGTCATCCTCGCCTGGGGCATGCGCGACGAGACGGTGGACAACGAGACGGCGCTTCAGCTGCGTGAGACCACCTCGGCGCTGGTGTACCTGGTGGTCGTCGCCCCCGTGGCTGGCGCGCTGGGGCTGGGACTACGTGCCTCAGTCACGCCAGCGGCCGCGGTGGTTGCGGCTGCGGCGCTGGCAGGAACGGTGTCCTACCTCTTCTACTACAAGGCGATCAACACCATTGGCGCCTCACGAGGGATGGCTCTGAACATCTCCTACTCGGCGTGGGCCGTGATCTTCGCCTTCCTGCTCCAGCACACCGTGCCCACGGCCTACCAGGTCGTGTGCTGCGTAGTGATCCTCACCGCAACCGTCCTCGCGGCGACGCCCCACTGGGCCAGCCTGCTGCGCGTTCGGGCGCAGGGTGCGGCTTCCGAGCCGCCTTCATGAGCCCGTGACACAATGACCCCAGCGCAGCGCAGGCTGCATGACGTCTCACCGAAGGGGCACATCTGTGGCAGAGCTTGGCGATCCGCAACTCCTGGCAAAGATTCAGCGCGCAGCAACGGATACGCTCGCTGAGCTCGACCGTGTCTGCCATGAGCTGGACATTCGCTACGTCGTCTATGGCGGCAGCGCGATTGGCACGGTACGCCACCAGGGCTTCATTCCGTGGGACGACGACGTCGACGTCTGCATGCCACGTGAGGACTATGAACGCTTCCTGCGCGAGGCACCGCCACTCCTAGCCCCGGAATTTGAGGTGGTCTCCCAGCTCACTCATCCCGACTATCCCCGTCCTTTCGGCGTACTGGGCATTGTAGGTTCGGTCTTTACACCCAGCGTGGCTCGAAACCGCGCCTTCCAGGTGCCTCTTGGCATCGACCTGTTCCCGCTGGACCGCATTCCCAAGGATCGCCGCGCGTTCAAGCGCCAGAGCGCTGAGAGCTGGGTCTGGGGGCGCCTCATGTTTCTCCACGGCACGCCGACGCCAGACACTGGCCTGACCGGCCCCGCCAAGACTCTGGCTAAGGCCGTCTTCCACGCCACACATCAGGGTCTCAAAGTGCTCCACGTGTCCGCATCCCATCTCTACCGTCAATGGGAGAAGGTGGCCACTCGCTACAACAACACTGGTTCCCCGGTGCTCGGTGACTACTGCACACAGGATCCGTTGCGCTGGTCGGCCCGCGAGGATGAGCTCTTCCCCTCCATCCGCATGCCTTTTGGAGACATTGAGGTGGAGGTCGCTCGCAAGTTCGACGCAGTCCTCACTCGTGGCTACGGCGACTACATGAACCTGCCACCCGAGGACCAGAGGGTGAACCACGCAGCGGTCGAGGTGAGCTTCGGCGTCTGGCAGGACCCCGAGCAGTAACGAGCGCCGAGACGGCTCAGGATCGCCACGAAGGAAGCGAGGGACATGAAGATCGCCATGGTTGTCAACAGCTACCCGCCTCGCGTGGGTGGCTTGGAGTACCACATCGAGAATCTCGCCCAGGGACTGAGCGACCTCGGCCATGAGGTGTGGGTGCTCACGATCTCCTCCACGCCGGGCCGCCGTATCGATGGTGAGGTACGGGTACTCACAGGCCGCGCCCATCTGCCCATCGCGGATGTCATTACGCTGCCGAGCCTGGGTACGACACAGGCACTCACCCGATTCCTCGTCCAACACGGGATCGACCTCGTGTCGACCCATACACGTTTTTTCCCGATGAGCTTCGTGGGCCTTCAGGCCGCACGCCGCGCTGGGATTCCCGTCATCCATACCGAACACGGCAGCGGTTACGTTGCTAACTCCTCTCCCGTCATCTTCGTGGGCTCGCGTGCTGTCGACCTCACGATGGGCCGCTACGTGCTCACGCATGCCGACAAGGTGCTCGGGGTCTCCGAGCCGGCTGCGCGGTTCGCAGAAAAGCTTGGTGCCCCTGCGGCAGAGGTCTTCTACAACGCGATTACTCCGCCCCAGCCCACGCCCCCCTCCCCCGACCGTCCTACTCACCTTGTCTTTGTGGGCCGCGTCGTCGCAGGAAAGGGGTGGGACACCTTCCTTGAGGCAGTACGCCGGCTACGCGAGCGCGGCACGGAGGTAACGGGCGAGATACTGGGTGACGGAGCGGAGCGAGAACGTGCCGTTGCATATGCTCAGGAGCTGGGCGTGAGCGAGGTCGTCGCCGTGCGCGGTCGAGTGAGCCAGGAGCAGGTACGTCAGGCCTTGCGCGGCTCAACCCTCGTCAACCCCACCGTCCTCTCGGAGGGTTTCCAAACCACCCTGCTGGAGGCCATCGCTGAACGTGGGCGTGTCGTCACCTTTGATGTACCGGGAGCCTATCTTCTCCGTAAGCAAGGTGCGCCGGTCACGATCTGTGAAAGCAAAGATGCCGCGGGACTGTCTCAAGCGCTGATCGAGATGCTGAGTGCACCGCCTGGTCCTGCGGATCCGTCCTTCATCACGCAGTGGACGTGGCCAGTACGTGCGGCGCAGTACGCCACGATCGCCGAGCAGGTCATCGCGGCGCAGGTTCGCTGAGTCGACCCGCTCAGGCTGCGCCGTCAGCCGTATCTTCCTGACTACCCTCATTCTCGACGGCGGAGCACGCCTTAAGCTCATCGACTTCCGCCCGCAAGATAGCAATTTCCTCAGTGAGGCGACGACGGTCCTCACTCGCCTGGGACAAGTCCACGCTGAAGCGCAGGGAAAGCAGAAGCAGAATGATGCCTGCAGTGAAGAAACCGAGGTTGAGAGGCACCTGCACGCCCAAGAGGGTGGAAAGGCGCTTCAGGGCTCCGGGTACGACAGAAAAGAAAAGACTGCCGAGCGCAATGACGATCCACCACGTGGCATAGCCCTCCTTCATCCCGGAGTTGCGCATCCGCAGGAAGACAGCGCCGAGAACGATGAGGCCGAAAAGAAGTCCCAGCAGGTAGGTCGAGAAGGTAGGACTCATATCTGGTCACCGTCCTCACGCAGGTTGGCGTCATAGCGGCGAGTGAGGGCAATCCCGAGAGCGAGGAAAGCGCGGAGAAGGAATCGTGCGGCCTGAAGAGGATTGTGCGACGGCGTACCACCCGCACGCGGTCGCATCTCGACGGCGACCTGGCGAATGGTGAGTCCCGAACGTGCGGCGATGACGAGAGCCTCAATAGTGTCGCCGAGGTACTCGGCAGGATACTCACGGGCGAAGAGGGCGATTGCTCGGCGGCCAGCGAGCTTGAACCCGGAGGTGGTGTCCGTGAGCCGTGTGCCACAGATACGGGACAGGATCACCGCGAGCACGACCATGGCCCAGTGGCGTGGGCCGCGTACCTCATAGGTTCCCTTGCCGGCGAAGCGCGCACCGATGACGAGATCTGCGTCCTCGCGCTCAGCAGCAGCCAGTAGCGCGGGGATCTCGGCCGGATCATGCTGCCCGTCAGCGTCGAGCTGGACGGCATAGTCATAGCCGTGACGTTCGGCGTAGAGATAGCCAGCACGCATGGCTCCGCCAACGCCGAGGTTCAACGGTAGGTCAAGGACCTTGACCCCTGCCTCATGAGCAATGCGCGCGGTGCGGTCCGTGGACCCATCAGAGACAACAAGAATCTCGGCCCCTTCAGGTGCACGCTCCTTTATCTCGTCCAGGACGGATCCCAGAACTGCTTCCTCGTTCCAGGCAGGAATGATGACGAGAACGTGATTCATCAGACCCTCGTCCCCGAGTTAGTGTTGAAGGACAAATTCTGTCGCGCAACAGACAGCGCAATCGCCAGGAAGACAAAAGCCGTAAGGCTGGTGCCGACCCACACAGCAAAAGGTGAGACTGGCATATCCCACCACCACTCGATCCCATTCAAGAGCGTGCGAGGCTGCCCCCCTAAAACACCGCGAGTAAAACGAAGAATCGTGATGTATAGAGTCAGCGAGTGTGCAACACCGATAAGAAGCACTATGGCCACGTGCTGCGGTCGGCTGAGCAGAGCCGTATCGTCAAGGTCTAGAGCAAGGAGCAAGAAGAAAAGAACTCCAAACAGAGGCAAGATATAACGCGCCTGATAACCAAAGAGGACAGGAAACACGCCAGCCCCGTGGAAAACAGCCGGCAAGCAGACAAGAGCACCAAATATCACGAGAGCCGCGAACCACTTCCTTAGACTGCCTCGCCTGAGAGCCACCATGAGAACAGCACCTGCTGCAATCAAGGACAAGGCGTAAGGAGCGTGTTCGCCAGTGGGGACGTCAACCCATCCAGGCGACCAACTGGAACCATAGAATCCAGCAAGGTAACGCGGCGCTGAAGCAAGTGCCCAGAGGAAGTTTGGTAGAGAGAACCCCGCTCCGCCTCCACTACCTCCACCGTTGGTCGGGAGGGCGGTCTGATTGGTGGTTCCGAGCATTGAATACACGCCCCACAGGCCCGCCATCCACATAAAAGCAAACTCAGGCCAGCGCGACCTGAAGTTCCATCGGATCGCGAAGGTGAGGGCAAGGGCCACGACAAGCATGTAAAAACTCACGTCAAAACGTGAAGAAAGACACAGAATCGCCCCTATCGCTGCCGCAGAAATGAGCGCCCAGCGCCGCCATCCATGCGACTGCGCGGCAGAAAAGGCAGCCGTCGTGAAGGAAAAAAGACCGGCGATTGCCCACGAGGTCGGATTGTTGGAGGCGATAAAGTATACACCCATCGGAAACCAGCACGCCGCAACCGCTAGCCCTATGGCGCGGCGCACGGAAGGCCGAGACATCGCCGAGATCGCCCCGATCAATATCACGGAGATGAGCACATTTACCGCTCGCATCCGGACGACGGAGCTCTCTATATCTTTACCAATCAACAAGTGGTGGAACTGGTAGTAACCAACGGGATAACCACCATCGTCATAGCGGAATGAATAGGTGTATCGATCATCCTTCATGCCCGAAGCGCAGGCAGCAGACTTAGCGGTCTCAAAGGAATAGCAAGTCATCGCCCGGGGACTCACACCCTCAGGAACACTGATCCAAGTCCCATCCTGCCCCTCTGTGGTCTGGCAATGCTCCGCAACTGGTCGCGGACACCAGATACTGCCCAGGTGATAGTCGTCGTCAGGCGATGAAGCAACTGGAGAAGCAACCGCCCATCCGAGGCCGGTCAGCAACATGGCAAGAAGCGCCGCAAAATAGAGGAAGTAGGAACGCCGCCCAGACTTCTCACCCTGCGCTCGCCGAGCAACGACAGGTCTTGCACTCACTTCCTCACACAGTTCCACAGTAGACTTAACCATCACGAAAGTGTCTCCACGTAAGCCTCCAGACGCGCCATCGAGTCCGCCGGCGTAAAGCCGGCGGCTTTGATCTTGCTCAGGTCTAGCGCGGAGTGAGCGGGGCGCGGGGCGATACCTTCCTTGCCGGCGTAGTACTCCTGCGTACTCACACTGGTGACCTCACTCGGGTCGTGGCCCAGCAGCTCGTAGACACGGCGCGCGACCTCGAACCATGAGACCACAGGCCCCTCACCGGAGAGGTTGTAGGTACCGTACTCGGCCTGTGTGGTGAGCAGGTGGATGATGCCGGCAGCAAGATCCGTCGTGAAGGTGAGTCGACCAGTCTGGTCCCCCACCACTGAGGGCTTCACGCCGCGCTCGGCCAGGCCCGCCATGGTCTTGACGAAGTTCTTGCCATCGCCGACCACCCAGCTAGTACGTACCAGATAGTGGCGCGGGGTGGCAGCCACAGCAGCGTCGCCACCAGCCTTCGACTGGCCATAGACGCCCAGGGGGCTCGGAGACTCGTCCTCGGTGTGGATCTTCTGCGCGCCATCAAAGGTGTACTCGCTGGAGATGTGCACCAAGGTCAGTGCGTGCTCGGAGGCGACACGAGCCAGGTTCGCGGGACCTGTAGCGTTAGCGCGCCAGGCAGCCGGGCGCCCCTCAGCCGTCTCAGCGGCATCGACAGCAGTCCACGCCGCGGCGTTGACGATGACGTCGTAGTCAGACCAGTCGATCTCGGCCAGGGCCGCAGCATCAGCGATGTCGATCTCCGGCAGGTCCACACCAGTGGCACTGAAACCAGCCTTGGGGAGCTGAGCCATCAGAGCTCGACCCAGCTGGCCCTTCGCACCAGTCACCAGGACGCGACGGCCAGCAGTCTCAGGCGCCGGGAAAGGCGTGACCTCAGCCAGACGCGGGTGCGCCTTGTCCTTGTCAGAGAGGACGGCCTCCTCCAACGGGATAGGCCACGGTACGTTGGCCGTCTCATCGGCAAGGTTCAAGAAGGTGTAGCGCGCCTCAGGCGACCAGTGGTCGTTGACAAGGTAGGTGTAGGCGGTGTTCGGCTCCAAGGTCTGGTAGGCGTTACCCACACCCTTAGGCACGAAGACAGCCACAGACGGGTCAATCTCGGTGGTGTAGACCGTTCCGAAAGAAGGGCCTTCGCGCAGATCCACCCAGGCACCGAAGACTCGGCCCGTCGCGACAGAAACAAACTTGTCCCAGGGCTCAGCGTGGATACCGCGGGTGACGCCCACCTCGTCATTGAACGAGATGTTGTTCTGGACAGGACCGAAGTCTGGAAGGCCAAGAGCAACCATCTTCTCCCGCTGCCAGTTCTCCTTGAACCAGCCGCGGTTGTCCCCGTGCACACTGAGGTCGATGCGCAGGAAGCCCGGAATGGGCGTGGTCTCGATCCCCAAGGGCTTGGTGTCGCTCATAGTCTCCATCCGAAGTAAATCCGTGGGCTGCTCATCGAAGGCCTGCACAGATCTGGGAGCAATCCATGCACGTGCCAACTTTACGTCCCTGCGCACATGGGGCACGTGCAGACCCCGTGGCACTGCGTCAGCATAATCGCTTCACGCAGCCGCAGCCGCGTGGTATGCCTCAAGATGGGCGCGAGCAGAAGCACGCCAGGTGAACTGTCCGCTGACGGCCCGCTCTTGCGCCGCGGTCCCAAGTGCTGCTCGCCGACATGGATCAGCGGCCAAGTCACTTAGGGCCTGCGCGATGGATTCAGCGCTCGTGCCGCAATAGGCGACGGCCTCTCCCCCGACCTCCGGCAGGCTGGTCTCTCGCGTGGTGAGCACTGCCGCACCGCATGCCATGGCTTCCAGCACAGGCAGCCCGAAGCCCTCAGCGATTGAGGGGTAGGCCAGCACCTGAGAGCCGGACAGGAAGCCTGGCAGGTCCTCAAGCGGGAGGTAGCCGGGACGGATCACCGTCATATGGCCGGGAACCTGAGCCAACGCTGGTTCGATCCCCTCATCCCACCCCTTGCCACCAGCCAGGACCAGGGCAGGCGGCTCGGGAGCGTGTTCAAAAGCCTGCACCCACCCTCGGACGAGGTTCGGCACGTTCTTGCGCGGCTCTAGCGTCCCGAGGAAGCCGATGTAGTCGCCTCCCTCCAAGCCCAGAGAGGCCGCCACACGAGCCCGTTCAGCATCGTCGACAGGATGGAAGACCTCGGTATCCACTCCGTGATAGGCCACGTAGAAGTGTGAAGGGTCGCCGTCGACGAAGCGCAAGGTCTCATCCCGCGTAGCAGCCGAAGGGACGACCAGGGCATCCGCGCCACGCACAGCACGGCGGATGGCACGGGTGAAGAAACGACGTTTGAGACGCGTATGGGCTTGTGGGTGGGAGAAGAAGGTGGCGTCATGCAAGGTGACCACCAGCGGTACCCGGTGCAAGGCCGGGTAGGTGTAGTGAGGAGAATGCAGTACATCGGGCCGCAGGCGGCGGATGAGCTCCGGTAGTCCCGTCTGTTCCCAGGCCATGCGCGCCCCACGGTTGGTGAAGGCCGGCGGTACAGCGAAGAGCCTGGCCTGGGGCACCTTGGCGGAGAAGTGCTCGACGTCGCGCTCCTGCACAGCCATCGCTAGCTGGACGCCTTCTGCCACCAGCTCCGGCACAAGATCATCCACGTAGCGGCCGACACCGCCCAGATTGGCGGGGATCGCCGTGGCGTCGAGAAGAACCTTCATGGACCTGAGACTAGCGAGGAAACGAGGCACAGTGCTGGGGCACACACCCTGCCCGTACCCTTAGGGTCATGTGCCTCTCGCCTTCGACGACGCCCTCGCCCTCTGCCGCCTCGCCGCGTGTCGCCATGGTGGTGGAGCAGATGTACCAACCCGTCCCTGGCGGGAGCGGCACGTACATCACCGAGCTCGCTCAGGCCGCACTGGCACGTGGGGCACGAATCGCCGGGTTAACAGCGCATCATGGGGACTCGCTCGACCCCGCCGACGTCGGACTGCCGGCAGCCATGCCTCTGCGCTCCTCACGCCTGCCTCGCCTGGCCCTCTATGAATCCTGGAACCACGGTGGCTACCCACGTGCAGAGGCCCTCCTGCCAGGCAGTGAGGTGGTGCACGCGACGACGTGGGCCATCCCGGGCACTACCCTGCCCCTGGCAGTCACTGTCCATGATCTGGCCTTCCTCCGATCACCCGAGCACTTCACTCACCGAGGCAACGCCTACTTCCGCCGCTGCCTGGCTCGAACCATCGCCCACGCCGACGCCGTCATCGCCCCGTCTAGGGCCACCGCTGACGACTGTGTCGATGCCGGTATTGCGGCCGAGCGCATCGAGGTGATCCCACATGGTGTTCGCCCCCGGACGGTCAGCTCAGCGCATGTGGAGTCCTTCCGGCAGACTTACGGCCTCACCCGTCCGTACCTGTTGTGGACCGGCACACGTGAGCCACGTAAGAACCTGCGGGGTTTACTGGCTGCTTTTGAGCTAGCTGCGCCGCATCTACCTGATCTCGACCTGGTCCTCGTGGGCCCGGCCGGATGGGGCGAAGACTCGAACCAGCAGCCCGTACCAGAGGCCTTGCGCGCAAGAGTCCATGTGCTGGGCCGGCTGTCTGATGACGACCTTGCTGGCGCCTACCGTGGAGCACGTGCCTTCGCCTTTCCCTCGCACTGGGAGGGATTCGGCCTCCCCGTCCTAGAAGCCATGGCCTACGGGGCACCGGTGGTCACCAGTCGCGGTACATGCATGGAGGAAGTTGTGGGAGATGCTGGTTTGCTCGCTGATCCTTCCTCACCAGAAGATATTGCCGCGCAGCTCGTCCTAGCGGCGGGCAGTGCCCACGATGAGCTCGTCGAGGCAGGGCGGGTACAGGCCGCTCGTTTTACCTGGGAAGCCTCTGCGGCCTCCCATCTCGCGCTCTATGAGGAGATCGCCCGGTGAAGGACGTACAGGGCAGGCGCCCCAGCGCGCGCATCGTCATCGTCAATTGGCGCCAGAGCGATCTCACTATCCAGGCTGCACGCTCACTTCAGTCGCAGCTGAGTGAGGGGGACCGTCTCGTCGTCGTCGATAACGGATCTGGGGACGGCTCTGCCCCACGCATCCGCAAGGCCGGCTTCGAGGTCGTTGAAGCCGCCACAAATGGTGGCTTTGCGGCCGGCGTCAATCTCGGAGCGCAAGATCTCACGGAAGACGCACTCGTCTTGCTCAATAACGACGCTGTGGCCAGACCGGGCTTCCTCTCTGCCCTGCTGGGAGGTCTCGGCGGCTCTGTCGGGGCGACGACGGCGCTCCTGCTGCTCACGGGCCGTTGGCGCCTTGCGCTACCAGGCGAAGAAGGCGAGCGCGCCCTCGACGGTCGGCTGTGGACTCGTGTGGATGAGGGCACCAGGACCACTGTTGGTGAGCAGGGAGAAGGCGTAGAGCTCGTGAACTCCACGGGCAATGTCGTCGACCGGCACGGCAACGGATATGACCGTGATTGGCTCACTCCCGTGAGCCAGCTCGACGCACCAGCGGAGGTCTTCGGCATCTGTGGCGGGGCCTGCGCCATCGCCGCACAGCCCTGGAAAGAACTCGGAGGGCTTCGCGAAGACCTCTTCATGTACTACGAGGACAGCGACTTCTCCTACCGTTTACGTCAGGCAGGCTATGAAGTGCGCTTCGTGGAGGAAGCAGTGGCGCAGCACGAGCACTCGGCGTCATCGGGCACGAACTCGGAGATGTTCATCCGTGTCAATACCCGAAACCGGCTCCTCGTGGCCGCCGACCACGCCTCGCGCGTGGTCTTCCTCGATGCACTGGTCCGCACCATCGTGCGGGCCCTCCGCACGGGGTTGAGAGGTCCCGTCGCTCAGGGTCTCCGAGAAGCCCTGAGGCGCCTCACGGACAAGAGCCTCAAGCCTCCGCACTGACACAACCGAGCACGCAGCCTCAGATTCGAAACCGCTATGCTCCTGTGCAACAGTGCTGCGCCATGGGATCACAATGTCTCGCGGACAGCGCGATGACGGCACAAGCTCAGGTCAAGGAGGAACGCAGGTGACCACCGCCTCGGAACGCGCTGAGCGTTTAGCACTGGAGCCAATGCGTGCAGCAACCCCTCCAGCAGGTTTCTTCAAGGGTACTGGTGAATCCCTTCATGATATTTGGAGTCGCCGAGATCTCATTCGACGCCTTACTCGACGTGAGATTCGGGCCAAATACAAAGACTCAGTCCTCGGTGTCCTGTGGAGCCTTCTCAAGCCCTTCGTCAACCTCCTCATCTACGTCCTGGTCCTAGGGCGCATTATGGGTGCCGAGCGCTCTATCCCAGACTTCGCTATCTATGTCTTCACCGGTCTCACCGCATGGCAGTTGTTCTCAGACATCATCTCGACCTCCACTGCCTCAATTATCAATAACTCAGGGATCATCAAGAAGATTCAGCTCCCCAGGGAGATCTTTCCAATCTCCGCGGCCGGCGCCTCATTGTTTAACTTCCTGATGCAATTCATGATCCTCGTTCTCGCCGTCACGATCCTGCCTCTCACCAGCAATGCGACGCCACCACAGCTTGGAGCCAATCTCCTCTACCTGCCTTACGCTCTGGTGCTTTTACTTGTCTGGGCCCTCACCCTGGGCCTAGCCCTGTCTGCTCTTAATGTCTACCTGCGAGACATTCAGTACCTCGTCGAGATTGCTCTCATAGTCGGCATGTGGGCCTCTCCTATCGTCTACTCCTGGGAGATGGTGACAAAGGTGGCACACGGCTCGTCCTGGATTGAGGGTCTCTACCTCGCTAACCCTGTCACCCTAGTCGTCATGGGCTTCCAACGCTCCATGTGGGGAGCGGGGGCAGACCAGGTTCTCGCGCCGCACCTCCTTACTCGCATGAGCGTTAGCCTGGTAATCGGCTTGATCAGCCTCGGCTTGGCGCAGCGTCTTTTCGCCGTCCTTCAGCGCAACTTTGCTCAGGAGCTCTAACATGACCACTGTCATCTCCGCAGAAAGCATTGGAAAACGCTTCGTCGTCCATAAGGACAAGTCCCTCAAAGAACGTGTTGTCAACGCCCGGGCCTCACGGAGACATCGTGAGGACTTCTGGGCCCTCGATGACATCTCTCTCGAGATCGCTGCAGGCCAGAGCGTGGGGTTGGTAGGTGCTAATGGTTCGGGCAAGTCGACTCTGCTCAAGGTGATCGGGGGCATTCTCACCCCCGATCGTGGCTCGGTACGCCTGCGAGGTCGTCTAGCCGCACTGCTAGAGCTTGGGGCCGGATTCCACCCAGACCTCACTGGCCGCGAGAACATCTACCTCAACGCAGCAATCCTGGGCCTGTCGGAAGCAGAAACTCAGCGACACTTTGATGAGATCGTCCACTTTTCCGGGATCGAAGAGTTCATCGACACCCAGGTGAAGTTCTACTCCTCCGGCATGTACGTACGCCTGGCCTTCTCAGTCGCTATCCATGTCGACCCAGATATCTTATTGGTCGACGAGGTTCTTGCGGTAGGCGATGAGCCTTTCCAGCGTAAGTGCCTCGAAAAGATCCGGCAGTTCCAGCAAGAAGGACGCACCATCGTCCTAGTCTCTCACTCCGAGGAGCAAGTACGCGAGGTGTGCGATCGCGCAATTATGCTCGATCACGGTCATGTTGTTCAGGATGGCTCTACCAACATGGTGATGGCAAGCCTGCGCAATAAGTATCAGCAGATCATCGAGGCTAACAGGACAGTGGCACCTATTGTCACCAGATCCTCCACTGGTCTGAGTTTCAAAAACGTCGACATCGACGCAACTCTTGACCCGCACGGCAGGCGACAGATTGCACCAGGAAATCCGCTGATCATCCGCGGCACGATTCTTGCGCCTTCCGGTCTACCTGAAGGCTGGGTGCTGTCAATGATGGTATCCAACACGGAGGGCGCCTCCGTGATTGGCACAAACTCACAGCTGCTCAATCACCGCTTGCCCCGGCTCCACGAGAGCGGCAGTTTTGAGGTCGTTCTCCAAGATCTTCAGCTCAGTGACGGCGAGTACAAGGTAACCCTCGCTGTTCTCGACCAGACGATGACTCCCATCGCCGAAGCAAACGATGCCCTGAGTTTCGTTGTGCACGGACCAGGCCTCACGATCGGAAATATCAATTCAATTCCGTTGCTGTCTGTCTCACCAGCCTGATATTTCTCCTACGATCTTTTGAACACTTCATTAGGAGCCCACCTTGAAATACCGCACAATTGTCGACCTCAGCGAACCGAATTCGAGTCAAGCCATCATCGCCAGACAGATTGACGCCCTGTGCCCGCGGGGAGCCCGCGTCCTTGATCTTGGCTGTGCAGCAGGAGACCTCGGCGCGGCTCTCACTGAGCAAGGTTTTCATGTCACAGGTATCGATCGAGACGCTGAGGCGCTCGCAATTGCTAAGGACCGCATGGCACGCACCCTCGAGGCAGATTTGGCGGAGCGCTCGTGGGTGGGAGCACTTCGTGATGTGGCACCCAACGAGTCCTTTCACGCGATCTGTCTGGGAGACCTTATCGACCAGCTCACCGAGCCTGCTACTTTTCTTCGTGAGGCCCTTGAGTTCTTAGCCACTGAGGGTGTTGTTCTGATCTCAGTGCCAAATGTTGCTCACGGCGCGCTGCGTCTCTCTCTGCTTCAGGGCCAGTGGAGATATACTGAGGAGGGACTGCTTGATAGCACTCACACGCGTTTCTTCACGCTGAATTCAGCTGCTGAGCTCATCCGCTCATGCGGCCTGGGGATTAGTGAGATCAAGGCGACTAGCCGTGAGGTCTTAGACACCGAGGTCTTGATTGACGACGCAGGCTTGCCCGGGTCGATTGTTGAATGGGTTCGCAACCAGGACGGGACAAGCGACTATCAGTACGTTTTCACCTGTTCACCTCAGACACCACCTAATGCTCCCCTGCCTGCTGTCATCCGCGAGGCACCTGCGTCGCGCCCCTATGACCAACATGCTGAACGCCACCGCCTCGAAGCCCATCAAAACCTTGTGAGCCAGCGCCGTGAGCACTTGTTTGAGACAACAGCCCAGCAGCGATACGACACGCTGACGACTCGCGACAAAATCATTGGTCTTCAGGCTCAGGTTGCTCTGCTCAAGAAACAGCTTAATGACCGCGAGATCGAGGCCATTGCGCTGCACGATCAGCTCGTGCGTGCTCACTCTCGACTAGACAGGACCATTGAGGGCGTTACCTATCGGGCAGTACGCAAGACTCTGCGTAGGTTTAAGAAGGGCGAGTGAACATGAGCGCCCCATTTTTCTCCATCCTTACACCGGTCTACAAGCCACGCCCCGATCACCTGGAACTGACTATTGAGTCTGTCCGGTCCCAGACCTGTGAGGATTGGGAGTGGATCCTTGTCGATGATGCCTCAGGAGATCAGGCAGTCCTTCAGGTGCTTCGCCGAGCGGCACAGCGTGACCCGCGCATTCACGTCGTCGAGCGAGAGACGAATGGTCATATCGTCGCTGCTTCCAATGATGCGCTTGCCCGCGCCAAGGGCAACTGGATAATCCTGGTCGATCATGATGATCTTCTTGTTCCCGACTCTTTGACGGTCATCAAGGCAGCCATTGACGCTCATCCTCGAGCGGGCTACATCTACACCGATGAAGACAAAATCGACAACGACGGCAACCTGTCACAGGAATTTCGCAAGCCAGATTGGTCGCCAGAACGTTTACGTCACCAGATGTATCTCGGACATCTCTCAGGACTCCGCCACGATCTTGTCACACAGGTCGGAGGGTTTCATGAAGGGTTCGATGGCTCTCAGGACCATGATCTCGCCTTACGCGTGACCGAGATCAGCGAGGAAGTGGTCCATGTCCCCCGCACCCTATATCACTGGCGTATCGTCCCTGGCTCCACCGCTGGAGATTCCACCGCCAAGGACTACGCCAGCGTAGCAGGGCTGAAGGCAGTCCAAGCACACTTGGAGCGAGTAGGCCTGGATGCAACGATGACCGCTGAACCACACCCTACAATTCCATACACCTATAACCTGCACCGTGAGCTTCCTGAAGACACGCTCGTAAGCGTGGTCATTCCAACGCGCGGAACACAAGGCAGGATCTGGGGCAAGCGTCGTGTCCTCGTCGTCGACGCTATTCGCTCTTTGCTGACTCATACCTCGCATGAGCAGCTGGAGATCGTCGTCGTCTATGACCTCGACACCCCCCAAGAAGTCCTGACTGAGCTCAAAGAAGTCGCAGGCGCCTCGCTCACTTTGCTTCCTTACGATGCTCCCTTCAATTTCTCCGACAAGTGCAACCGAGGCTTCCTCGCCTCCTCAGGTGATGTTGTTGTCTTCTTGAACGATGACACGGAGATCATCTCTGATCGCTTCGTTGAGGAACTATGTGCCCCGCTCGTTGAAGAAGATGTCGCAGCAACAGGTGCTCTGCTCTTCTATGAGGACTCCACGATTCAGCACGCAGGCCTTGGATTCCAAGACAACGAATTCGTTCACCCCTATCTCGGCGCCCAAAAGACAGATCCCGGTCATTTTGCTGAACTATGTGTCGATCACGAAGTCAGCGGCCTGACCGGTGCTGCTGTGGCTACACGTCGCGAAACCTTCGAGGAGATCGGAGGATTTACGCTTGACCTGCCAAGCAACTTCAACGACGTTGACTTTGCCTTTAAACTGCAGCATAAGGGTAAGCGCATGATATGGCTCCACGACGTGCAAGCTTATCACTTTGAATCCAAGTCGCGGGTCAATACAGTGCACGGATGGGAGCACCAGTTCATTCTGGATCGCTGGGAGCAGCCAAAGACTGACCCCTATATGCCTTTCGCGACCACAGAACTGACGGAGATTCAAAAGGCGTTACGACTGTTGACAGGGGCCGCCGGCCCTCAATAGGAAAGAGGGTCGTGCATCGCTTCAAGGGGATGAGTTCAGTGGCCTAGGAAAGCACAGCCCTATCGAGAGGTCTCCACCACCGACCTTCAAAGGCCTTGGTGACAAAAGCGACGACGGCCTTGACCAAGTGATCAAGGGCGACAGCCAGAGCCGCGATGATGATCAGGGAGGCCAGGAACATCATGGCGAACTGAATGGGGAGGAAAGCGCTGGTATCCATCACCATAAACAAACGCATGATGACGACGTGGTGTACCAGGAAGATCGGGTAGGAGTACTTTGCCCCCCACTCAATGAGGAGGCGGACTGGACCAATGGCCACATATCGGGCCACGGCGACGAGGATCAGGAAAGTCGAGATACCTACGAGCGCCGTACCCACATCTTTGGGCAGTACCGCAGGCCACAGCGAGTTTGCCAGGAGGACAAGGCCGGCACCTATGGCTGAGAACGGGTGGACTCGGCGAATATGACGAACGAGATAGATACCGAAGGCGAGTTCTGGCAGGCGCATCGTAAGGATCACCGAACCCGGGATTGACGGGAAATAGGTCTTCATCACGACGAAGGTGACAGCGAAGATGAGGAGGAGGCTCATTGCTGACGTCTTTGGGAAGCGATCCACGCACCACAATAGAAGGGGAAACACCACATAGAACAGGATGATGAAACCTAGAAACCACTCACCCAGCAAATAGGCCGTCGTGAATCCGAGGACGCTTGCCAAGCCATCGACGCCCAGGAGCGTCCAGATAAGAGAACGTGCCGGAGCCGCGTTCGGTGGTACACCATTGAGGGCCACAAAGAAGTAAAGCGTCCCCAGTAGCCAGGCGATCCAGAATGCCGGATAGATTCCTTTAAATCGCTTCCAATAGAAGCGACGAAGATCGACAGGGCGCTCGTAGGTATAGGCCAGCGCAGCACCAGAGATGATAAGAAAGAGGGACACACCGAGGTCGCCCACGTAGATACCAAAAGGCTGGTTAGTGAGCAGGTAGCGTCCGTCACTCAAGAAGGGGTTATTGAAGTGCGAGAGAACAACGAGCAAAGTTGCCAACGCACGTACGAGATCCAGATAGAACAAGCGTGGGCGTCGCTTCATCATCTGCGTAACAGCCGCAATTGGGGCCACGGACACCTCTGCTTCTCGCGAACTCATGGTCTCGCTCACGGTGTCCCCCATCATCTCTTCCTCCACATAGAACTTGCCGACCGCCACAGCGCTCGCACTCTCGGACGCATCGCCTGCGGTACCAGAACGGCCACCTGGGCTTTGACGATCTGGCGTGTACTACGCATATTGTTGAGACGAAGGAGCATCTCCATCGCTGTCCTGCCTCCCCATCTTTTCGCTATCGCTCGTGCGAAAGAATGCGTGTAATACGCCAGGGCTGTGAGCTCAGCGCGGGCAAACGAGTCGGAGAAGAGCCAGCCGGAGTAGTAGCCCCGAGCCTGTGCCATGTAGCAGTACACACGCTCAATGGCGTGGCTGATCGTACCGTCAATAGGAAGTGGCTCTGCCGGGAAGTCGTCATATCGCCATTTACGCTCCAAGAGTGGTCGAATGGCCTGCGGGCGGAACCAGAAAACTGAGCCGAACGGAGCAATCGCCTCCTTGTCCGGATCGATGGGAGCGTGCAGCCCGAAGGACGCCAAGAGCTCTTTGGTGTTCTTGTCATTGGGGCCCCAGCTAAAGGCCGAGATCGGGAAGTAGTCCCCGTGGTGGGGAGCCGAAGGGGTGAGAACACCCAGCCTGGGCTCAGCCTGGAAGGTAGCGATAACGTTGCAGACGAACTCTGGCGTTGCCAGGACGTTCTCGAAGCAGCGCTTCGCGAAGCCCTCACCGACGGAACCGGGGCGGATCTGCGTGACCTTCTTGTCATGGATGAAGCAGACGAGGTCATAGTCCAGCAGGCGTGGGCGAGCACCCACGAGCAGCGCAGCGACGTCGCGCCCTCGGTTCTCAATGAGGATGGTCTCAACATTGAGTGAAAGACCTGCTGTCGCCTCGCGCACCTGCTGCGCCTTCGCTTCAGTATCAACAGTGGCGATGAGGTCGCAGCCAGCCGGCATGGAAGCGGCGTAGTGAAGAAGCTGGGGCAGCAGGTCCATGTGGTAGACGTGCATGACCAGCGCGATCTTGCTCTCCTCGGGCTGCACCGCGACCGCCTGTGTGGGCAGGATGTAGGTGAGCTCAAGGTTCTTGACGAGATCTGCGAGGTTGTTGGTTCGTAGCAGGTTCTCCCAGATGAGGTCCGTGTCGAAGTCGGTGTGGTCGCGCAGGTAGTCGTAGAGCTCGCGCGTGGTGGTGCCAACAGACTGGTCCAGGACATCGCCGTAGTCGTGGAAGAAAGAGCGGCGTTTGAAGATCGGGCAGCGCTTGTCCTTGATCAGGGTGACCGGCGCAAAGACAATAGGCTGGTAGGTGAAACCTTCGAGGTCGTCTGTGTTGACGTACGCCTCTGCCTTGAATCCGCGGTCCTGGAAGTAGCGGGTGAAGGGAATCTCGTGCTTGGTGACAGAGTCGAGGTAGGTCTCCATCTCCGGCAGGTTGTCCCAGTAGTCCTGGAATGCCTGACTCTGCACCAGGGAGCGGCGGTAGACGTGGAAATGGGACTGCAGGTGGCGAGGGTGGTGAAGCTCGTCAATTTCACCGCGATACTCCGACGGCGCGGCGTGGAACCATGTGGGGCCCCAGAAGTCTAGGTCTCGGCCCGCCATCTCGGAGAACATCTCCTCAAAGGGGTACACCGGCCCCATGATGGTGGCGTTAAAGAGGACGATCTCATCGAACTGCGTCAAGGCGGACCACCCGTAGTGGTCAAGAGCGGCCTTGTACGCCCATGCGTCCAGACCTCTGTTCTCACGCACAAGAAGATGATCGGCATAGCGGGTCAGGGCGACACGACCCTGATCAGTCAGCTTCCCGTTGACGACGACGACGAGCTCGGCAAGCTGGGTATTCATGCCTTCCAGCATGACCTCGACGTAACGGTCCACGATGCCTTCGCCGTCGTAGAAGAAGAAGATTCCTAGACGGCGAGAATCAGTACCGAGGATCATGGACAGCCCTTCGTACTCAGCACAGGACCCCAGGGAATCACATATGAAGCACCCTAGGGCTCGGTCACAAGGTCAGCGAGCGAGGATCTCGTTGATCTTACTCGGGTCACCCCACACGCCTGGCGAGTCGTAGGGCCGGTCCGGGAAAGCCCCGTATTCAAGGGTAATATTGAGGTTGTTCTCAGCGATGTAGCGCTCGACTCGCTCAGCGAGGCCCACCGGACGGCCTGTGCAGGCGTTGATGATGCCGTTGACCTCCTCCTGAGCGAGGATGGCAGAGATCTGCTGGGCCAGCTCATCGATAGAGATGAAGTCGTACTTGTTCTTGCCCGTGGTGAAGGGGAAGGTCTTACGCCCCTGCTCAGCGGCGTCAAGCAGCTTGGAGAAGATCGAGGAGCCGAACTTGTCATCCCCTACGATGTAGTAGGCACGGATCCACTGCAGAATGCCACCGTGCGCCTGGGCCGAGAGAAAAGCAAGCTCGCGCAGAGCATTCTTTGAGATGCCGTACAAGGACGCCGGCGAGCACGGAGTGTCCTCTGTGATAGGGCCTTCCCAGTAGCCGACCTCATGCATCGTGCCCATGACAGCGAGCTGCTTCAGACCTCCTGCGTAGAGGTTCTCAATGAGCTCATAGTGTCTCGGAAGGTCGTCAATGTGAGCGGGAGATCCATGCTTGAAGCCATCACGCCAGGCCATGTGGAGCACAGCATCCGGCCGTCCCATCTGGTCATAGATGTCTTTACCACCAGAGAAAAGATCAAGAGGCAGACGGTCCGCTCGCTCATCCACGCCGTCGAGCCGCAGGTCAACAGCAGTGACCTCCAGGCCACGGTCCAAAAGCGCCGTCACCACATGCCGACCGATGTATCCCCCAGCACCAGTCACAAGAACAGACTTTCCCACGGCCAGGATCGTATCAGGGGCGGCGGCGCGGTTTGGGGAGGAGTCGCGTGATACCACCGTTTAGACGTCGGTAGGCAGGCTTGAGAGTCTCAGCGAGACCTGGTAGGCGGTGTTCAAGCTCGCGTCGAACCATCGCGCCGAGGCTCGCCTGCGGACCGCTGCGGGAAGCGAGATAGCGCTGGGCCTCTTCAACATCCTCGGGCAGCAAGGCAGCGAGCGCCTGGTAACGATATTCAAGCAGAGCGTAATCCTGCTGAGCTCGGCCGGTCAGAAGCTGACGATAGTGGGCACCCGTACTAAGGAGGGCTGGGACTTCAAGGAATTCAAGGAGCTGACCAGCATCGCGGGCACCGTATGCGGTCCTCAGCGCAGACAGATCACAGGAACGCAGCACTGTCAGACCTGCTGGACGCACAAGGATAGGAGCGCGATAGGCACTGACTGGGCTGTGAGCATCCAACGGAACGCTCAGGCCCAGCGCCGAAGCGCAGTCAACAGCAGCATCCCGGAGGCCCTGCCAGCCGTGTCCCAGCGCTGAGCTGCCACGCACGGGGCTTGGGAGGCCCAGGCCGCCCAGGCTCGGATGCTGGTAGAACAACGATCGCGCCGCCAGCAGGATAGCCAGATCACGAGTGACCGGCTGCTCACCCTCCCCGTCAGGAACCTGTGCGGTGCACTCTTCCGGGGTCTCTTCTCCCCCAGCGCATGTCAGGCGCAGGAGCACACGATCCTTCTCGTCATCATCCAGAAGGTCGGCAGCGTCGCTCAGGAGCGCTGCGAGCGCGCCCAGATCCGGCTGACTTGCCACACGCAGCTCCGCCCGCCCGCGCAGGTCTTCTCCGACCTGTGAAAGAGCAGCCTCTGCCTCACTCTCAACGCGGGAATCGACGGTGAGGATCACGCGTACGCATGTGCGGGCATCGCTGAGGACCCTCAGCCTCGCGACAATCTGCTCAGCTGACGCCCCATCTCCGACATGAAGGTGCGCGTAGAAGGGCATCTCAACCTCGGGTGAGGCTACGTCGTCTGGACGCTGCTCAGTGAGCCCAGCGTTCGCAAGCAGAGTGCGTGGTTCGCTCGAACGGACCAGGCCGGAGAGGATCATGGACTCACTCACCGCGCTGTCCGGAGTCTGACTCACCGTCCTCAGGATGTCGGCACCGTTGGCACCACAGGCGTCCAGATAGAGCGGGTCGTGGAAGAAGATGCGACGTTTGAGTGCCGGGCAGCCCGCCTGGAGCAAAGCCATGGGTTCTTCGAGAGACGGATTGAGGCTGGCGAATTCTTCCGCCGGGTACACCGCAAAGGAGCTGTACCCGCGTGCGTTGAAATATGGCGTGAAACGCGATTCATGATGTGCGATGGAGTCGTGATAGCTGCTGACAGGCGGCATGGTCTCCCAGTAGCGGCGGAAAGCCGGATCCCTCAGCAGAGGCGAGCGCACAGCGAGGAAATGAGACTGTAGATGCCGAGGCATCACTGCCTGACCTAAGAAGGGGTGAGGACGCTGTTCCGCGTGCTCCGTCAGTCCCCAGAACGAGGCCTCTACCCGTTCAGCAGCCTCCTTGAAGACCGGTTCCCAAGGACGCACCGGCGCGAAGAAGGTGTTGTTAAGCAGTACAAGCTCATCAAGGTCTCCGATCTGGTTCCAACCGAGGTGAGCCAAGCCGTCCTGATATCCGCCGACGTCCATGCCCTCGTTACCGCGTACGAGCACATCATGGGCAACCGCATCCAGCCGTGCTTTGCCAGCCACTGACACAGCACCGTTAACGACGACGAGAATGTGGTCAAGAAAGGGGAGCAAGCTCCTGATCACTTGGACCACGTAGTCATCAACGACACCGTCTCGGTCATAGAAGAGGTAGATACCCGCTCGCCGGCACGCTCTGAGCTCACTCGAGAGACCTTCGACCTCAGCTCCGCTCATGCTCACCTATCCACGCGATTGAGAGTAACGGTGTCCAACCGTCAGGTTCCGGACACCATCGGCAGCATAAGGCAGCTCCGTCTCTCAGCCGAAGTGGCTGCGCACCATCGCCATCAGGTCAGTTCCGTACCCCTTCGCCGTGGCCCACCCAGCACCACTCGGATTCTCCTGGGTGCCCAGGTACTCGATGTAGGGGGCGCTCCCCTTCTTCACGTAGGAGAAACGAGGATCGACCACGTCATGGGCCAGCCTGGCCGTCGTCACAGTCGGGTCGGCGTACGCCCGTAGGTGCTGTACCTGTGCCCTCAGCCCGATCTGGACGCTCGCGAAGCTGTTTCCCGGGTTACCTCCACCAGTCGCACCGAGTCCACCAAAGTTGAACTGAGTGGCCTTGACGTCCCCGCCGTACTGAAGCCAGCCGGTCTCCTTCATCGCCTGGACAAAGAGAAGCTCAGGACTCACGCCCTCGGCGGCAGCCTCGTCATAGGCAAGCCCGGCGAAAGCTGAGATCGTGCTGGCCCCACCACGTCCCAGCACAGAGGCCGGGTAGGTCTCTCCTGAGCGCTGGTAGGCAGCCACCATCTTGGCCACCGTCACTGATCGTGTGCTCGTCGGTGCGGCCATCACGAGGTGCAGTCCCTTGGCCTCCGCCTCAGAGATGTAGCCCTTCCAGGCTCCCGATGGAGCGAATTCGCTGTACCGACCGTCGATCAGCTGCGTACCAGTCACCATGGCACCGCTGCCACGCAGGTAGTACCACGTGCCGGAGAGATTGATCCACCCCGTGGACATCGCTCCGGAGGCGTTGAGGTAGTACCACGAGCCACCGATCTTCTGCCAGCCAGTGAGCATTACGCCAGAACGATCCAGGTAGTACCAGGTGCCGTTGACACTCAGCCAGCCGGTCATCATCTCGCCAGAGGAGCCGAGGTAGTACCAGCGTCCGTTGACATGAGCCCAACCAACAACCATGGCGTTGCCTGGCCTGAAGTAGTACCAGGTGCCGTTGATCAACTGCCACCCGAGCGCTGCGGCACCGCTGGGATGCAGGTAGTACCAGGTCGAGCCCAGGTGCAGCCACCCCGTCACCATCGCGCCGGAGTCACTCATGTAGTACCAGCTGCCGCTAACTTCAACCCAGCCGGTCGTCATGGCACCAGACCCGGTGAGGTAGTACCACTTTCCGCTGATTGCCTGCCATCCGGTGGCCATAGCGCCATTGACCGGCGAGAGGTAGTACCAGCTCCCGTTGACCTTCTGCCAGCCAGTCAGCCGTGCGCCGTCCGCGCCGTAGAGGTACCACGTCTTGTCAACAAGCCTCCACGTGGGAGCGGCAGGAGTCGATGAGCCGCCACCAGTCGATCCACTACTGATCTGGCTCTGAGCGACAGAGCGAATCTGCCCCATCTTGGAGTAGCCCCCGTCACCCGGACAGGTTGTGTACCCGACATCGCGGTGCGCAAGGATCCTGGGCAGGTTCACCACCTGACCAGCCTTGTACTTCTCCGTCGTCAGGATCGTGAAGCTCGCCGACGCTGACGCGTTGGTGACGCCAGAGCGCTTGAGGAACCAACCAGCCATCTTCCCTACGCGGTCAATCTGCACGTCGGTGGGGCTTGTCGAGACGTAGTTCCCCATCATGGAGATGCCCATGGTGCCCGTGTTTACGCCACGTGCGTGCCCGCCGATGACCATCTTCCCGGCGGCCGATGAGAGGGTGCCATAGCGGCCTTCAAAGACCTGGCCGTACTTGTCGACGAGGAAGTTGTATCCGATGTCCCCCCAGTCCAGCGTCACGGCATGGTAGTAGTAGATTCCTGCGACGATCGACGCTGACTGCGCTGCGGTGTAGTTGTTGGTTCCAGCCGTGTGGTGCACAACCACGTGCGCAGCGTTGGCGTACTTGGGGGACCACGTCATGTAGGCCTGATTGGCTCCCCACTCGGCGCGCGTCACGACGGGCACCGGCAAGCCGTTGGCGGTCGTTGTCGCAGCCAACGCCGTTGGCAGGTCGAGATTGACACCATGACCTGCGCTCGTCGCGGCAGAAGCAGTCGCACCAGTCGTCTCAGAGACATCCGTTCCTTCATCGGCGGTCGTCCCGTCCTCAGAGCCAACCGGCGCAGTGGCGTCCACCAACCGATCCACCAGCTGTTCCTGCGTGACCGCAGTGTCCTGAGCAATCTCCGTCGGATCCGCCTGAGTAGTTGTCACGTCATCGTCGGACAGAACCTCCTCGCCAGCAGGCTTCGCCGGAACGAGCGCCAGAGTGAGGTCCGTGGGCAGCGCACGGCCTCCACTGACGACCGCCGCCTGAATCGCATCAGCACCGCCGGTCACGAACTCATCCGTCCCTCCGTTGCCTTCAGCGTCATCCGGACCAGCATCGGCAGCCTCATTGAGGTACCAGGATGACCAGACACCGCTCTCACGCACTCGCAGGTAGATCTGCGTCCCCGTGGGAAGGGCCTCACTACCGCTCCACGTGAAGCCTGCGACGAGGAAGCCGTCAACCTCCAGAGGCTCAGTGAGGAGATCAGCGTCCCGCTCCAGGTCCGGAGCATCTGTGGCTGCAGCCAGCAGAGATGCGCGGGCAGGAGCGACCCCGTTTCCCTCGACCGTCCCTGCAGGTACCTCAGCACCGGCCCCAGAGCCCGGCTCCTCCTCACTCAGCCCCGCCTGCGCCAGCTCAGTGGTCTCACCACTGGCAGTAGTGAGCTCGATGAGCTGGACCGGTGCGGGGGCTGCCTCGCCAGCAGCCGGCTGAGCCTGAACCGCGGCAACCTGTCCAGCACCCGCGAGTACCAGGGAGATAGCGGATGCGACACGGAGGTAACGAGACGCCGGCATGGAGGGTCCTTTCGGCACGTGAAGGAGTTCCCACATCGCCGAGACGTGTGGGGCAGCCGTGACTGATGTGACTAGTGGGAACGATACTGAGATTCCACCGCAAGAAACGGCCAATTGAGGAGGATCACGTAACTACATGCATGTTGTTCATGCTCATGTACCGGATGACAGGATCGACCATCAACCCACCTGCAGCACTCCACCCCGGACACGGCCCCTGTGGCATCATGGCGAGCGGCAGAACGGCGTTGCTGCGCCGTACCCGATCGTTCAGGGAGCTTGTACATGAACGTCCTCATCACCGGAGGTGCCGGCTTCATCGGTGCCAACTTTGTCCACCAGACCCTCGTACGTCACCCAGACGCCAAGGTCACGGTCCTGGACAAGCTCACCTACGCCGGCAACAAGGGATCCCTGGCGGACCTGGGCGAGCGCGTCACCCTCGTCGTCGGCGACATCGCCGACGCTGACACCGTCGACCCGCTGGTCGCCGAGGCGGACGTCGTGGTCCACTTCGCCGCCGAGTCCCACAACGACAACTCGCTACTGGACCCCTCCCCCTTCATCCGTACCAACCTGGTCGGCACCTTCACCCTGCTGGAGGCAGTACGCCGCCACAAGGTGCGCTTCCACCACATCTCCACCGACGAGGTCTACGGAGACCTCGAGCTAGACGACCCGGCCAAGTTCGAGCCGACCACGCCCTACAACCCCTCCTCCCCCTACTCCTCCTCCAAGGCAGGCTCGGACCTGCTCGTACGCGCCTGGGTCCGCTCCTTCGGCGTGGAGGCCACCATCTCCAACTGCTCGAACAACTACGGCCCCTACCAGCACATCGAGAAGTTCATCCCCCGCCAGATCACCAACCTCATCGACGGAGTCAAGCCCAAGCTCTACGGAGCCGGTGAGAACGTCCGCGACTGGATCCACGTCCTGGACCACAACGACGCCGTGTGGGACATCATCGAGAAGGGCCGCATCGGCGAGACCTACCTCATCGGCGCCAACGGCGAGAAGAACAACAAGGAGGTCGTCGAGCTCATCCTCGAGCTCATGGGCTACGACAAGGACGACTACGAGCACGTCAACGACCGCCCCGGCCACGACATGCGCTACGCCATCGACAACTCCAAGCTCGTCGAGGAGCTCGGCTGGTCACCGAAGTACACCGACTTCCGCTCCGGCCTCCAGGCCACCATCGACTGGTACACCACCAACGAGGCCTGGTGGCGCCCCCTCAAGGCCGAGGTCGAAGCCAAGTACGCCGCACAGGGACAGTAACAGCTCCAGGCCTGTCAGGAGACGCCCCGAATTACTGCATGATGACAATCACGCCCGATATAGTGACATTATCGTCTCGACGCCTGCGCACAGCGTACGTCCCGCTTGCTGTCCTCACCCTCGCCCTCGGCGTCGCTATCCCGGCGCACGCCGATGACGTGGCGTCCACACCGATGCCTACGACCACCATCTCCCCCCAGCAGCAGGAGACGGTCGGCACTGGATCGGACAGTACTTCTCAGCCTCCGGTCCCGTCCCAGGCCCCTGAGGCTGACGGTAGCGCCCAGTCACCCGTCAGGCTGACCGGGCAAGGCCGATGGATAGCCTCAGGCAGTCGCTGGTGGTGGCGAGACAATGACGGCTCGTACCCGCACGGCGTGTGGGGCGAGGTTGAGGGCAGCCTCTACGCCTTTGACGGCTCCGGATGGATGCGGACGGGCTGGTTCAAGGATGGTGACGCCTGGTACTACCTCACCGGCTCCGGCGCCATGGCGAGGGGATGGGCCAAGGTCGCCAGCACCTGGTACTACCTCGACCCCGCCACCGGCAAGATGGCCACCGGCTGGCTCGACACAGGCGGAAGCACCTACTACCTCACCGCCTCCGGAGCCATGCACACCGGCTGGTTCAAGGATGGTGACGCCTGGTACTACCTCACCGGCTCCGGCGCCATGGCGAGGGGATGGGCCAAGGTCGCCAGCACCTGGTACTACCTCGACCCCTCCGACGGACACATGCACAGCGGCTGGGCAAAGGTGGGCTCGCACTGGTACTACCTCCACGGCGACGGTCACATGGCTACCGGATGGCTCCAGCTCGGCAGCACCTGGTACTACCTCCACGGTGACGGTCACATGGCTACCGGATGGCTCCAGCTCGGCAGCACCTGGTACTACCTCGACCCCACCACCGGCAAGATGGCCACCGGCACCATCACCGTGGACGGCAAGACCTACTACCTCACCGGCTCAGGCGCCATGGCTACCGGGTGGACCAAGATCGACGGTGCTTGGTACTACTACACCTCTTCGGGGGATCTCGCTAAAGGTTGGCTGGACCTTGGCGGCACCTGGTACTACCTCGACCCCACCACCGGCAAGATGGCCACCGGCACCATCACCGTAAACGGCGGGACCTACAACCTGAGCCCGAGCGGGGCGTGGATCGGGTACACCGCTCCTGCTGGCTATCTGCAGCCGACCGATCGTATTACTCCCCTTGGCTGGGCCACGAACGAGCTGACGCCGGGGATGAACGGTGTCAAGGTCCGTATCGTCCAGCAGCGTCTAGGCATTAGTAATGGAAGCGCCTTGGCAACCGCCAACGGGACCTTTCAGAATGCTGTCCGAAACTTTCAGAGGCGAGCAGGGCTCCCTCAGACTGGTGTTGTTGACCAGCAGACCTGGAACGCCATGGGAACCGGCTTCTCCTGGTGGGTGGACCAGTACCAGGCCACACCGATCGGGCTGAGCGCGACCAGGAGTGAGCGCATCGAGGCGATGATCGGCTATGCCTGGAACCAGCTCGGCTCCTCATACACGTGGGGCGGAGCGGGTACCTACGGTCTTGGCTTTGACTGCTCCGGACTGGTGCTCCAGTCGCTGTACCACGGTGGCATGGACCCTCAGCCCATCAACGTCATCAAGCACGCGTGGCCGGCCTACCGCACGTCCCGCGAGCTCTACGCCTACCAGGGGTTCATGCACGTCCCCTTCAGTCAGCGACAGCGCGGGGACATCGTCTTCTATCGCAGCAGAGGGACCGTCGTCCATGTCTCGATCTACCTTGGCAACGACCAGGTGATCCACACCGACTACATGGGGCGGCCTGCACGAATTGACAACGTCACTGCAGGGTACTCCTGGGGAGCCATTGCCCCGGAGGTGGTTCGTCCCTTCCCGTGATCCATGCGCACCCACAATGCTATGAGGGGGGCTGCCCGGAGCTTTCCGGACAGCCCCCTCATAGCACTTCTCGTTCACGTCGTCTAGAAGACCACAGGCCAGGACGGCATGCAGGCCGTCAAGGTGGTGTGTGCGGCGACCTGGGTGTCAGCGGCTTCCTGATGTGCCGGATTCACTTCCGGGTCTCGCCCCTCCTTGACAGCCATCTCCGCTTCTCGTTCATCAGCGAACTCCGGGATCTCCCCCTGAGACAGGCGCGTAGTAATCATGACATAGTCATCGAGAGCCTGGATGGCGGCCTGTGCGGTCTCATCACCTCCAGCCGCGTCCTCCAGCTGCGACCGGTACTGGCCGTCAACCAGTGTCACGAAGGCCAGCCAGTGCGACTGCGAGTCCTGTCCAGCGGCAACATCTGCTGAAAATGCCTGGCCCTCCGAGGTCGTCGAGAGGGCTTCAGCGAGAATCGAATCCATCGCAGCACATCCATTCGTCGGTGCGATGGTCTGGGGAGGCCCGGATGGAACAGGAGCCGCCGAGGAGGCTGCACTTGGCCGCTGAGCCCCTACCGGATCAGAGCCGGGACTTGTGCAGGCTGCAGAGCCAAGGACGAGAAGTGCGACGCTAAGGGCTGCGGAAAGAACATGATGCCTCACAACTCGAGGCTAGCGTCCTGAAGCCGGTCGGTGCCTAGACTTCACGTCCAAAACAACATCAGGCATACCCGAGCCATGCTCCACTGCTAGCAAAACGAGACTCACGGCCATCAATGACGACGGTGTCTTTGTCGACCATCACACCATCCGTACCCAGGTAGTACCAGGTGCCAGCGACACTCTGCCACCCGGTTGCTATCGCACCATTGGGATGGAGGAAGTACCAGGCACCGTCCACCTTCACCCAACCGGTCGCCATCGCACCACTGGGTTGCAGGTAGTAACGAGCCCCACCGATATCCTGCCACCCAGTCCTCATAGCGCCGTCAGCGCCCAGGTAGTACCAGGTACCTCCCTGCTTCATCCAACCGCCGGAGCGCATCGCGCCAGAGGCCTCGAAGAAGTACCACGTCACACCGTCCTTGGCCCACCCAGTCGCCATCACGCCGGTGTCGGTGAGGTAGTACCACCGTCCCTGGTCCTGGACCCACGTGTTCTCACTTGCGTCAGGCTTGCCGTTGAACCAGTAGTACTGCCCCCAGAGCTTCTTCCATCCCTGTTGAGGAGCGGCCTTTCCTCCTAGATAGGCCGTGACATGAGGTCCCGGCGAGGCTCGCCAGCGATAGACGAGAGACGTCTTGACCCCAGCGATAGCCACAGAGCTCTCATCCATGGTGAGGACCACGGCCTTACTGCCATTCGAGCGGATCTCGTCTGCCGGGTACCAGCTGACACCACGACGATTGAGGACATCAACCGTGTCGCTGAACATGTAGGAGTATGAGCCCGTCTGAACAGCAAACTCCGGATCAAGAGCCTCGAGGAACTCCTCACTGTTTGAGGTGGCGAGACCGTGGTGCCCGAGCTTGAGGAAGTCGACCTTCCCGATCTCAGTTGCTAGACGGCTCTCATCCCCATCGGTCTTCTCGATATCGCCCGACAAGAATGCCGTCTTGCCGTGCGCCGTGACCTTGACGCCCCAGGACATGAGATTGGCGTCCGACAACGCGCCGGGATACTTGTAGTCCTCGGAGTAGCTGACGATCTCGACTTGCATGTCTCCGAGCTCAAAGACCGGGAAAGCAGTATGGAACGCAGAAGGATCAGGGACAACCGGCGCCGCTGGATCAGCAAGGCACCATAATCCTTCCCCGCTTTGCTCCCTGCCTCGACGAGCTGGTCGTAGATGTACTGCTTGTCCCACAGCCGCGCCGAGTCGGAGATCCATAGGTCAGTACTCAGGAGCGTAGATCCTCTTCGGCCTGTATCGCTCGATGACGGTGTCTGCCGTGCCGATATGATCCGAGTGAGGATGCGTACCGATATAGAAGTCGGCATCTGATGCGTTGACGCCGATCTGTCCTAGGTACCGCCAGGGCTCTCCTTCATAGTCCGGGCCCGAGGTGACGGTATGCGGACGAAGAAGGTAGCGAGGATCTGAGCCGTTCGGATAGTCACGATCTTCACCCGAGTCCACAAACGCAAAGCGGCCGTTACTCTCCAGGATGATGGCATCAGATCCCGCGAAGGCCATGACATGAATCGCCTCCCGCTGGCTGCTACAGCCCCAGGCGCAGGAAAGACGACAAACAATGACGCGACAAGGTCCGCAACCATAGAGCACTGTCGGGATCAGGTCGGCTGGGGAACCAGATTTCTTCCTACAGACTGCTGGCACCGCTAGCCGGTTATCGTGCCTTGTGCCTCATCCGCGCTGGGAACGATCTTGACCTTGATGTGCGCGTTATAGAACTCGGACGAGTCATTGAGCCTCTCGCTAAGCGTGTCAACACCAAGCTCTTCGGCCAGGGTCTGGCTCAACGAGAACATATTGGTCCCCAGGCCCAGACGATCACCCTTGATCCCCACCCCCATCGCGGCCAGGGTCGTGGGGAAGATATCGACCGAGGTAAAGCTCCGGTTAGTCACTGGCCCCTCCGCCGTCACTCCGGGCGCAGGGTTGACGATGAGGTTGACAACCGTCCGATCATAGTCTGCGCTCACCCCTACGCGTTCAAAGTAGGAGTCATCCATATAAAGGTGGTCACCAGTGATGACAATGGTCGTGTTGTCGTAGAAGGGTTGCTCCTGGATCCACCGAACCAGAGCCGTCACCTGCTGCTGAGAGTGCAGGACCACGTTAGACAGCTGCTCGGCATGGGGCCGTTCCGTCACCTCCTCGGAGAGATAACCGTCGGGGAAGTGCGTGTCCGCGTTCTCGAGGATGAAATAGAAGGGATCGCCTTGAGCCGCCAGCTGTGTGAGCTCCTGCTTGGCGAACTCATACATCTTGTCGTCCTCGTACCCCCACCACACGGAGTAGTCCTCAGGGAGGTAACCGTTCTGGGTCGCATAGACGTGATCAAAGATCTTAAAGGCTCCATGATCCTGGAACAGGTCGCGCTTGGCACCAAAGTCAGCGTTCGCAGCCATCATGATCTCGTTGGTGTACCCCTGTTCCTTAAGCAGGTCACCAACGGTCGCAAAGTCAGGGAAGTTGAACTGCTGGATATCAGTTGCCAGGACAGGCGACTTCAAGGCCACACCTGAGGTCTGGGCAAGCAGGCCCCCGACCGTGAAGGTCGCTCCAGGCAGCTGGTGAAACCCTCCCTTGAGCTCGGTGTTGGAGAAGCTGATGCTCTCCTCCGTCAGCTCCGCAAGATCAGGCATGAGGTCCACTGGCATCCCGCCACCCTGAACAGTGCTATAGAAGGTGTTCTCATAGGACTCAAGGAAGATCTGAATGAGATTTCGCTTCTGCGTCGGCCAGGACAGCTGCACGGAGCCCGGGTCGACGTAGTTGTCCTCGATAAAGGTCGACGGCGCTGCCGGGAAGAGAATCTCCTTCACCGGAAGAGCCCGAGTAAACCAGGTGCCGGTGGCTGCCACCGCAAGGACCCCGGTGACAGCCGCCACGCGACGCACCGCCTTGGCAGGCATGACCCTGTCACGCCCCGTCGCGCTGCGCAGCACCAGACGCATGTCCCACAACCCGATCACCAGACCGATCGCAGCCGCGCACACGGTGGGCGCCACCACGTAGTTGATGACCTGGCTGGTCACCTCAGACGTCGAGTTGGTCCGCCCGGTGGTGAGGGTGAACACCACCTCGTCGGCATCAACCTCACCGAAGTACGTTGAGACCCACCTCGTGCCGAAGCCCAGTAGCCCGGCCACGGCGTACACGAGCGCGCTGCCGACCGCCCACAGCACACGCTTCCACCACACAAGACCCTCCGGGTCTCGACGCAGCCGCAGGACCCCGCCCAAGGCCAGTGACCACAGAGCAAGAGGGATCCACACCGCCAGGTACACCACCGTGTACTTGTAGACGTACGGGAGCCGCTTCGCGGTGTAGAGCAGATGGTCGCTCGCACCGAAGGCCACTATGAGAGTGACGACGACAGCTGCAGCCAATGAGGTCGTCACGGAGCGACGGACCGCAGCCTCCCACGAGCGCCGCATCCGCAGGACCGGAGCGAGAGCAGCGGCAGACACCGCTGCCACCACCAGCTGAATGAGAAGCGCCATCAGCTCAAGCCGTTCCGTTGTCCGCCGTAAAATCTGCGTCAACCTTAGCTGAGCACGGGGCAACCCGTCACTGTCACGGCTGTTGCTACGGCCTTTGTGGGCCCTGTGGTCCCTGTCCCCGGTCACATCCTGTGACCTCCCACAGGCTCACCTGACCTCGGGAGGTGGTCTGGGCGTCGACCAGCCTCAGACCGTCATCGGGCCAGGCGGCCAGGTTCTTGTCCCAGCGCAGGGGAGCGTTGCCGTAGCGCAGACCAGCACTCTCACGCTCAACGCGCAGGTAGTAGCGGGCTCCGAGCCCAGTCAGGGCCTCGCAGGTGCGTGACCCCGGCACGAGCTCAGGCTCAGCCGCCGCCAGGACGTCCTCAGCAGTACCGTCCTCCGGTCCTGACCTCATGGGGTACACCACCCGCACCCCCGCCTGCGACCACAGGTAGGAGGCGCCCAGCGACGGCGCTCCGACCACCACGGCACCCTCGGGCAGCTTGTCAGCGACCCGGTCGTAAAAGGCCAGCTCCTCCCGCGTGGTCAGGGTGCCGAAGGCGATCTGGTCCTCTGCGTGCACGCTCTGGCTCAACCCCGTTGTCAGCGGGAGGCGGGCTGCCCCCATCGCGAGCGCACCAGCGCACAGCACGGCGGCCACGCACCGTGTGTCGCGTCCTCGGTCACGCCAACGCGCGACCAGTACCTGGATCCCGAGCCCGGCCGCAACCAGACCCGGGATGATGACTAAGGGCTCCACCCGCGACTTCTGCAGGTACCACAGACTGCCGATCTGGCGTCCACCCCACTGCGGACCGCCGACCAACGTCACGAGTGCCAGGGCCGTGAGCGCCGTTGCCGTCCAGGTCACCACACCAGCGCGCGATCGTCTGTGACGCCATCCGATAACGGCCAGGGCCGTTACCACCAGCCCCGTCGGCACACCGTGCCAGGCGAGCGGCCCGTACATCGGCGCGTCAGCCACGGCCTGGGCCAGGGTGCCTACGGCGCTACCTCCAGGCCTCTCGTAGCCGAGGAGGGACGCGATCGGTGCACGCATCGCCCAGACGCCGCTCACCAGCGCCAGCGCCAGCGCCAGCGCCAGGCTCACCAGTCCCGCCGTCACACGGAGGCGTCGACGCGCACCCCGTACCGTCGCCGTCGTCGCCACCGGCACCGCGAGCGCCAGGAGGTTGAAGGCCCCGGACCCGTGTGCCAGCACAGTGCCTGCAGCCGCCTCCGCGACCAGGACCAGCCCTGGGCCCCACTGTGCTGAGCGCCTGGCCCACGCGACAAGGGCAAGTACCCCAGGCAGGCAGACCACGGACAGCGCGTAGGGCCACACGCTCAGGGTGGTGAGAAGCACGGTCGGTGCACCCACGGTGCTTGCCGCCGCCAGCATCGTCACCACACTCGCCCACTGCCTACGCCCTAGCACCGCCGTCACGAGTCCGCCCACTCCCACGGGCCATGCCACTGCGGCGAGTATGAGGACCAGTGCGTTGGAAGCCTGAGGGACCGTGCCCGGCAGCAGCGCAACGACGCCGTGCCACACCGTCGGGTAGTAGACCTTCTGCCCGTGGTAGAGCGCAGCGAGCCCACCCAGGCTCGAGGCGTTACCACCCTGGCGGATCTCCTGGGCCGCGCTGAGGTGGAAGATCGCGTCGAAGGCCTGAGCTGGGCCGCTTGCGCCTCCGCCGACGAGCAGCCCTGCCCCCACGAGGCAGGCGGCTGCCGCTGCGGCCAGCGGCAGTGCCCAGGACGGAGCGGCTCCATCCAGGACGACCGCGTGGCCGACGGAGGCTGTCTGCGCAGGTCTGTCCAACTGGATCTTCCCCTGTCGCAGCCAGGCAGGCAGGCGTAGCACCCCCCAGGTCAGGGCCGTCAGGGCCACGCCCAGCACGACCGTGACCTCCCAGCCCCAAGGAAGCCAGGCAAGCCTAAGGTATCCGGCGGTGATCTCTGCCAGGCCGATGACGGCGCAGCTCAGCGGCAGGCTGGCTGCTGCGAGCACCGCGCCGCGCAGGCCGCTGGCACGCCCGATCAGGGCCCCGGGCCCTCCAAGGAGCAGGAGGGCGGTGAGGCAGGCTAGCGCCGTCGTCACCGGCCTCCGCCGATGACGAAGCGCGGGGTGCCCACCCACAGCGCCGGGTCCGTGGCGCGCCGACCGTCCAGCAGCAGGCGCACGCCGGGCAGGTCTGCCGGCGTGAGGGTCCGGTACTCAGGGTGGTCGGCCTGGACGATCGCCACGTCCACCGCCTCACCCAGGTGGTAGGGGGTCCAGCCGAAGCCGGCCAGCTCGTCGTCGGAGAACATCGGGTCCTGGACCAGGACCTCGGCGCCCTTGGCGCGCAGGGCCTCCACGGTGGGGAAGACTCCGGAGAAGGCGGTCTCCTTGACCTTGCCGCGGTAGGAGGCGCCCAGCACCACCACACGCAGGCCCTCCAGCGAGCCCAGGACCTGCTCGGCGTGGTCGACGACGTAGGCCGGCATCGTGGCGTTGAACTGGCGGGCCGTGCGCACCACCGAGGCGTCGGGGTCCGTGGACAGATACAGACGCGGGTAGACCGGGATGCAGTGGCCTCCGACCGCGATACCAGGGCGGTGAATGTGGGAGTAGGGCTGGGAGTTGCAGGCGTCGATGACACGCTCAATGTCAAAGCCGGCCTTGTCCGCGTAGACGGCGAACTGGTTGGCCAGCCCGATGTTGACGTCGCGGTAGGTGGTCTCGGCGAGCTTGGCCATCTCAGCAGCCTCAGCCGTACCCATGTCCCACACGCCGTTGGGGCGGGGCAGGTCAGGGCGCTCATCAAAGTCAAGGACCTGCTCGTAGAAGGCGATACCGGCCTGGGTGCCAGCCTCGGTTAGTCCACCCACGAGCTTGGGGTAGCGGCGCAGGTCCGCGAAGACGCGGCCGGTCAGCACCCGCTCGGGGCTGAAGACGAGGTGGAAGTCGCTGCCCTCGCGCAGGCCGCTGATCTCCTCGATCATGGGCTTCCAGCGCCCACGGGTGGTTCCCACGGGCAGGGTGGTCTCGTAGGAGATGAGGGTTCCCGGCGTCAGGTGCTCGGCCAGCGAGCGTGTGGCGGCGTCCATCCAGGCGAAGTCCGGCTCCCAGGTCTCGTCGTTAACGAAGAGCGGGACCACGAGGACGATCGCGTCCGCACCGGGGATGGCCTCGGAGTAGTCCGTGGTGGCACGCAGGCGGCCGGCCGGGACCAGCTCGCTGAGCTTGTCCTGGAGGAAGGCCTCACCCGGGAAGGGCTCGGTCGCCTCGTTGACGAGCCTGACGGTGCGCTCGGAGACGTCGACCCCGATGACCTCGTGGCCCTTCTCGGCGTACTGGACGGCCAGGGGCAGCCCGATCTTTCCCAGGGCGACGACGGCGATACGCATCCGAGCTCCTTGTCTCCAGGCCGTCAGGCGCTCTGCCTGACGGCCACCAGGATAGCGGCCAGTGCCAGGGCCGCAGGCTACAGGCCGCCCTAGTCACAGGCCGTGATCTCCCAGACTCGCGCAGCACCCCCCACGTCAACGAGATGGAACCCCTCACGGGTGTCCACGTAGTACAGACCGGGGCGCAGGCCAGCCAGCCAGGCACCGTTGAAGAAGGTCGAGGCGTCCTCGTAGTAGTAGCGGATGCGGTGGCTGGTGAGGATCTCGCACACGTGAGCGTCGGTGTGGATGTCACGGAAGTGCTCACGCAGGTACAGACCGTCCTCATCGGACTCAGCCTGCCCGGCGAACATCCACACCGAGCGCACACCGGCCATAAAAGGAAGCATCGCGGTCCCGGCCACCGGGTCCCCGATGACGACAGCGTCCGGCGGCAGCTCGTCCGCCAGCCGGTCCATCATCTCCTTCTCGTACACGGAGGCGACGTAACGCTGGTTGGAGGACCGTGGGGCGAAGGCACCTCTGACGTCTGCTCTCACGCCCGGCCAGGTCGCCGTCGTCGCCACGAGCAGGCCCACGAGACTACCGGTGACCGCGGCCCGTACCGAGCCGGTCCACGCCCTCGTCCTGGGCTCCCAGGCACGAAGGTCAGGGCGGCGCCCCGTCCTCGCGGCCACGCGGGTCACGCCCCAGGCCACCAGCCGCTGGCCGTGCACCACGACCCAGGGGCCGAGGGCGGACACACCGATGGTGACCAGGAGGAGCGCCGGGGCAGCCGTCATCGCCTTGATACGGTGCGGGTTGTTGTAGAAGACGCCGGTCAGCGCCGAGAGCACGGGAACGGGAGCCATCGCCGCGATGATGAGTGGCAGGCACGCCAGCCAGGCCACGACGGCGCCACGGTGACGCGCCCGCCTCATGCTCACGGCCACGCCACCCAGGCACAGCAGGGCCATGGCGACCAGGGTGGCCTTCATCGTCCAGCCGCCGCCGCCGTAGAACAGCACGAGTGCGGAGACGACCTTCTTCCAGCTGTAGTCCCAGGTGCGGAAGGGGCGGCGTCCGAAGTGCGCCTGCTGCGGCCCCGGCCCCAGGACGACCACCGCCAAGGCGATGACGGCGAGCACGGTGAGGGCAAGGAGAGCCACCGCAAACCGACGCTGCTGGCTACCACCGTGGCGCCACAGTCGCCACGCGGCCAGGAGGAGGCCGGTCCAGGCCACCGCGGCCAGCGGCCAGCCGATGATGATGAGGGTCGCGGGGTGGGTCAGGAGCAGTCCCAGGTAGGCTGGCGCGACCGCGGCCAGGGCCACGACGGCACGGCGGCGCCGGTGGGCTCTCCACAGCCACAGGCCGCGCCGCCACAGGGCGATCGTCCTGGCGGCGATCGCCGGGCACGCCGCCAGGGCGAGCGTGTAGGGCCACACGGCCGTGTCCATGAGCAGCCGCATCGGGTAGATGGGGATGAGGGCGCTGGCTCCCAGCGCCGTCCAGGCCGCGCCGCGGATCTCGGGCAGTATGACCCGCACGAGGTAGACCAGGCCTATGAGGTAGACCAGCGGTACCAGCAGGAGCATGGTGTTGGTGGAGATCACGACCTGGTCCCAGCCGAAGGAGGCGAGCGTGGTGATCTCGTGCCACACCAGCGGGTAGAAGGCGTAGCGCCCGTCCAGGCCGTACATGCCGGCGTTGCCGTTGAGCGAGGAGGCGTTGCCGGTGTGCTCGATGAGCCAGGCCTGGTTGTAGTGGTAGATGGAGTCCGCAGACTGGATCGGTACCGAGGGCCCGGTGCCCGGCAGGATCGGGCTGATCATCACCAACCAGGTGACCACCACGGCAAGCGTGGGCAGCCACCTGGGGCCGGCGAGCGCGGGGATGGAGCCGGTCGGCTCTCCAGGAGCCCCGCCCTTGCTGCCCTGCTCGGGGTACCCGGCTCGGTCCAGCGGTACAGCCAGACAGGTCCGCCAGGTCAGCCGGCGCCCGCGCGCAGCCAGGACTCCCCGCCGGCCGGCCGCGATGAGCGCAGCCAGGCCGAGGACGTAGGTGGCCACCGTCGGCACCCGCCACCACACGCCGAGCTTCTCGAAGACGATCGCGCCCACGCCGTAGACGGCGAAGGTCAGGGCCGGCGCACAGGCCAGGCGTGCCAGCCGGCTACGCGCACCAGCCGCCAGCAGGATGACGAGGCCGGGAGCCCAGGTGACGACGACGAGCATCGCCAGGGTGGGCACGGCCTGGGCCCAGACGGTCACCGGCGCTCCCTGACGTCGCGAGCCTGCCGCACCTGCCGCAGGCGCTCTCCCAGCCGGGTCAGCAGGTCGGGGCGGGCGCGCCGTTCCAGGACGACCTCGCGCATGAGGTGGGCCACGGCCTCCCCGGTGGCGCGCAGCGACCGGTGGGCCTCCACCCAGCCGTGGAGCCTCGCAGCACGCTCCTGGCGGCCGGCCGGGTCCAGGCGGGCGTCAGCCGCGAAGGCCTCGCTCAGCGCCCGGGCGACGTCGCCGTCCTCGTGCCGGGCGACCCAGCCTAGGTCGTGCGCCGCGACGTCGTCGGTGACCGGTCCGGGGCCGGCGTAGAGCACCGGGGTGCCGCACGCCAGTGCGGCCAGGACCTTGGTGGGGTAGGCGAAGTCGTAGCCCAGTCCGGGTTTGATGGACACCAGCGCGCAGGCTGCGCCTCGCTGCCAGCGAGCGGCCTGCTCCGGCGGCATGAGCCCGTGCATGACGACGGCGGGGGCACCGTCCGCCCCCGCCGGAATCTGGGCCGCTGCCTGCGCGATGGCCTCCCAGTCCGAGCCCTGACCCAGGTACAGGACCTGAGCGCTCGGGTGGTCGCGGCGCACGGCGGCCAGGGCGCGGGCGAAGACGCCGGCGTCCTGCCACTCTGAGGCGGTGCCGGCGTAGACGGCGTAGGGACCGGTGATCCCCATCTCCTGGCGCTCCTGGGCGCGGGGCAGGTCCCCGGCCGTGTCAAAGACGGAGGTGTCGATGCCGTTGGGCACCACCTCGACGTCGTGGGCACCGAGCTGACGGACCTTGTCCGCCACCTCCTCGTTGACGGCGATCACCCGCTGGGCGCCGCGCACGGCGAAGGACTCCATGGCGCGAACAGCAGCGAGCACCACCCCGGGAGCGGAGGTGGAGGTCGCGGCCACGGACCACACGTCCGGGGCGTACCACACGTACGGCAGGCCTCGCAGGGCTGCCGCCACGCGCACGACCACGCCAGTAGTGGGCGGCGGCTCGACGAGTACCGCGTCAGGGCGAGGCTGGACCAGCAGACGGCCGAGCAGCGGGACGTCGAAGGACATGTAGGGCACGTAGCCGCGCAGGTAGCCCGAGGCGTCACGCAGCGCCGGCCACCGCGAGACGCTCACGCCCTCCGGGTCACGGTAGGCGGGTTGCGCCTCCTGGCTGTCCTTGGCTGTGCCGTTGCCGGCTCCGGCGGCTGCCGGGGGCGTGGTCGTCAGGACCCGGACCGGGACGTCGTGGCCCGCGAGCGCCTTCTCCACGCCGTCCAGGCGGAAGGAGGCGGCAGCAGCCTCGGGCAGGTGGATGCGGGTGGCGAGCAGGACTCCACGGCGGCGGGCGAGGTCGGGAGCGGTGGTCAGCTGCCGGCGCACCTGGCGCACTCGGTCCCGCAGCCTCGCTGTGCTCATCCCTGGTCCTTCCCGACAGGCTCGTCGTGCGCCTCGCCCCGTGTTGCTGCCCCGATGGTAGACGGTGGCACCTCACGTCCTGACAGATCGTGAGCAACCTGACGAGCACGGGCCGACCAGGTCTGCCCAGGCAGGACCTGACGCATGCGAGCGCGCACCTGCGCCAGCTCCCCAGGGTCAGCGCCCAGGCGCCGCAGCAGCGCCGCCAGGGCGCCGGCCTCGTAGGGCAGCGTCCAGCCGATCCCCAGCTCGGCCACGATCCTGCCGGCCTCGGTGCCCTGCGTAGCGATGACGGGCAGCTCGTGCGCCAGGTACTCGTAGAGCTTGTAGGGCACGGCGAAGTCCCAGTACTCGTTAGGCTCGACCAGTAGCACCCCGAGGCCGGCCCGCTCGTAGAGCGGCTCGAGGTCGGCACCTGAGGCGTGGAGGACCTCGTGCCTCCCGTCAGGCAGCAGCGGGGTGTAGTGCTCGGCGGTGGCCTGCCACGCCTCGGGGCGGGTGCACACGGTGAGGTGGCAGCCCTCGACCTCGCCCACAGCCTGGCACACAGCCTCCAGGTGGTAGTTGTCGCCGAGCACGCCGATGAACAGCAGGTCGATCCCGGCACCGGGGTCGCGCTCGAGGGCGGAGCGCGAGGGGGTACGCACGGCGGCCGGGTCCGCGCCCGGCGGCAGCGCGCTCATCGCCTCGGGGGCGAGGACCGGCATATGCGCCCTCATCGCGGCGCTAGGCAGGTACACGCTCACCCCTGCCCGCTTCCACTGGCGCAGCTCGGTGAGGTACAGCGCGCTCAGCGCCCGGTCCACCAACGGGTTGATGTCCTGACGGAAGCGTGGGAAGCGCCAGTACAGGTCGCGGTAGAAGACGCCGGTGCGCACGCCTTGCCTGCGGGCACGGGCGAAGAAGGCGGCATCCATGAGCAGGTGCGGCGGAAGGTGACGCGGCTCGGTCAGGGCGTTGGGGATGGTGGCGTTCTCGGAGTAGATGAAGGCCGGAGGCAGAGTCGGGTCGGCCTCGCGCTGCGCCTGGTAGCGACGTAGCCGTTCCTCGGCACGCCTCATGGCACGGCGCCGGGCGGCGGCGTAGCCCGTCACCTCGACCACCTCGTAGCCCAGGGCCGCGAAGGCCTGACGCATGCGCACCGGGCGCAGCCGGGAGGCGGCCGCACGCTCCACCAGCGGGTAGGGGGCGTGGAAGACCATAAGAGGGCGCTGCGTACTGGTGGCTGCCGGCCTCGTCTCTCGCTGGCTCACGCTTCACCTCTCCGCCCCACGCTGCGGGAGCTGCCCTGGTGGACGATGAGGCCGTCAGTACCCTTCAGGCCGTGTGACACACTAGCAGCACCAGCTCGCCACCCGAGGGAGGAAGCCGTGAAGATCGACCTGGCGCTGCGTGCGCCGCAGTGGGCGGCCCTGACGCCCACAGACTGTGGTGGGCCCTGCGCCGTCGCCCCGGAGTCGTCCGTGCACGTGCGAGCCGACTACCCGTGCCCGGCCCCCACGGACCCACAGGTCCTGCGCTCCCACCCCGGGCGCCTGGCGGCTGTCCGGGTGACGGCCTCGACCGTGGAGCTCGCCGTCGACCGCCTGCGCTCGTGGCCGCTGTTCTGGGCACTGACCGACTTCGGCTCGCGGCTGCTGGTCACCGACTCCCCCTCCGAGCTGCTCGGCTCCCTGGACGCCCCGGCCCTGCTGGCCCCGGCGCGTCGTGAGCTGGCGGACGCCGGCTTCGTCTCCGGGGCGCGCACGCTGCTCTCCGGGGTCCACCAGGTCCCCCAGGGCGCCGTGGTGCGGATCGACCGCGCCACCGGCCAGGCGCACCAGGAGGACTACTCCTTCTTCACCTACACCTCTGAGTCCCTGGACGACCCCGAGGTCATGGCTGAGCGCTTCCTGGCGGCCCTGGACTGCTCGATGACCCGCCTCGTGGAGGCCAGCCAGGGGCTCCGCCTCGTCATCCCGCTGTCTGGTGGCCTGGACTCGCGCCTGCTCGTGGCCTGGCTGGCCCTGCACGACCAGATCCGTCCCGGACGCGCCCTGGCCTTCACCTACGGCGTCCCGGGGGCCCGTGAGGTGGAGGTCTCGCGTCAGGTGGCCCAGCAGGTGGGTCTGGAGTGGCACACCGTGCCCTACGAGCGCCGTGCGGTGCTCGAGCACTGGCACTCCCCCGCCACCGGCCGCTTCCTGGACGCTGCCCACCAGTGGTCCGCGCTGCCGCACATCCAGGACTGGTACGCCCTGTCGACCCTGCGCGACCAGGGCGTGGTGCGCGAGGGCGACGTCTTGCTGCCCGGTCACACGGTGGTCGGCAACATGCACAACCTCGAGCTGCTGGACGAGGTCCCTCTGCCCCGCAGCCAGGTGGCCCGCGCCGTCGTGTGGTACCACCACAACCTTCAGGGGCACCCGCAGCGTGCCTGGCACGACCACTGGGTCACCCAGGGAGTACGTGAGGCCCTCACGCTGGCCGGCTACGACACCAGCGAGCGGAGCCTGCGCAGTGCCGTGGAGGGGTACAACCTGCGTGAGCGCCAGACGAAGTACATCAACAACTCGATGCGTACCTACGAGCACCTGGGGATGGACTGGGCCCTGCCCATGCTCGACCACGAGGTGTGGCAGGCCTGGTCCGCCGGCTCGGCCCGCCTGACCGCGGACCGCAACCTGTACCGCGCGCTCATCGACCGACTGTGGGCTGAGGCTACCGGCTCCGCCACCAGCGGGCAGGACGACTACTACGAGGTCACGCAGGTGTCCCAGGCCACGCGTTCGCGTCTCAAGCAGGCCCTGGCCGCCACGCACCTGCTGGGCGCGGCAGAGCGGAGCTTCTCCACCTGGTCCTCGCTGCACTCCTCAATGGCCTTCGACGCCCTCATCACCGACACCTCGCGCCCGCGCGCCGCGCTCGAGCTCATGGCCGGGCGCAAGACCCTGGGGTTCTGGACGCGCGCCTTCCTGGCGGACTCGTGGTCACGCAGCGCCCGCCTCTTCTGCAACCTGCCGGTGGTCGAGGGGGAGTGACCCCGCCTGTCAGCCCGGCCGAGGCCTAGACCGAGCACACCCTGGCTCAGGCCCCGGCCAGGAGGCCGGCGTAGACCTCGTGGTAGCT
>NZ_DS999575.1:187582-198742 GCF_000159035.1 Actinomyces urogenitalis DSM 15434 | reverse complement strand
ACGTACTCGGTCTGGCCTCCTGCGTCGGAGACGACGACAGGACGCCCGGCCACGATCGACTCCGCAGCGGAGACGAAGAAGTTGTCGCCGCGGGTGGGGCCGAGGAAGAGGTCGGCTCGCGCCAGCTCCTCACGCACGCCTGCGGCGTCGAGGTTGCCGGTCAACCGCACCTGCTCGGCGATCCCGAGCTCGCTGGCACGGCGGGTGACCTGCTCACGCATCGGCCCCTCCCCCACGAAGGTGAGGGTCGCCTGCTCACCGCGCGAGATCAGCTCGGCGACGATCTCCAGGCACGCCAGCGGGTCCTTGCGCTCGACCAGGCCACCGACCGTCACCAGGCGGATGACGCCGTCGTCGCTGCGCTCCTCCCAGCGCCGGGGAGCCGCCTCGCCGTCGGGGTCCACGATGCAGGGCACGACGAGGGTGGGGGCCTCGGCTCGGAAGTGATGGATCGGCTCGGCCAGGTACTCGCACACGGCCGTCACGACGTCGGGGCGCCGCAGCGCCTGGCCGATGACGAGGCATCCGGCCCGCAACGGCGCCGAGAGCGTGCCGGGGTTGGTCAGCCCCGACCAGTGCTCGGTGTGGACCCACGGCGTGGTCAGCCGGCCCGCCAGGTCAGCGGCGGACAGCGGCAGCAGGGAGCTCATCGCCATCGAGTGCAGGACGTCTGTTCCCTTGAGCAGCGACGGCAGGCGTCTGGCCGCGCCAGCCACGGACAGTGGGCTGGCGGGCGCCATAGGCAGGCGCAGGACCGGGATACCGTTCATGACCAAGTGGCGCGTGCCGTCGTCCTGGTGGGGCGGGACGAGGTGGACAATGCGCAGGTGCGCGCCGGCGTCACGGATGGCAGTGCAGTCACGCAGCACGAAGCTGCCGGAGGAGGGGGCGACGACGGTAGGCAACCACGTGGTGACGACGGTGACGCGCATGGTGCGAGTCTAGAGGCCACCGGTAGGCTTCCCCCTATGCGCGTGATGTCGATCGTCGGTGCCCGCCCCCAGTTCGTCAAGCTGGCTCCCGTGGACGCGGCCTTCCGGGCCGCAGGGACTGAGCACATCATCGTCCATACCGGGCAGCACTACGACCCGATGCTCTCCGACGTCTTCTTCTCCGACCTGGGCATCTCCTCCCCTGACGTCCACCTGGGAGTGGGCTCGGGTTCCCACGGGGTCCAGACCGGAGCGATGCTTGCCGCGATGGACTCGGTGCTCGCCGAGCACCGTCCCGACTGGATGCTGGTCTACGGGGACACGAACTCGACGCTTGCGGGAGCCCTCGCCGCGGTCAAGCTCCATGTCCCGGTCGCCCACCTGGAGGCGGGGCTGCGTTCCTTCAACCGGGCGATGCCTGAGGAGATCAACCGGGTGCTCACGGACCACGCGGCGGACCTGCTGCTGGCCCCCACCCAGGTCGCGGCCTCTCACCTGGCGCAAGAGGGCCTGGCCGGGCGTACCGTCGTGGTCGGTGACGTCATGACCGACGTGCTGCTCCAGGTCCGCGACGAGGTCGCCGGCTCTCCCTCACCGGTCATGGAGGAGCTGGGGGTGGAGGACGGCGGGTACTGCCTGGCCACGATCCACCGTGCGGAGAACACCGACGACCCTGAGCGCCTGCGCGCGGTGCTGGACTCCCTGGCCGCGGTGGACCACCCGGTCGTGCTGCTGGCTCACCCCCGCCTGGTCGCCAAGTGCGCCCAGCACGGCATCGACCTCACCGACCGCGGGTCGCTGCGGGTCCATCCGCCGCTGGCCTACCCCGCTCTCATCGCCTCAGCGGTTCACGCCCGCGGTATCGTCACCGACTCCGGCGGCCTGCAGAAGGAGGCGTTCCTGCTGCGGGTGCCGTGCACGACGGTGCGCCCGCAGACGGAGTGGGTCGAGACCGTCGAGCTGGGCTGGAACGTGCTGGTCGAGCCCGGCTCCGCCCTGCTCGAGGCGGTCTCCCGCCCGCGCCCGGCCGAGCCGGGTGCCCAGGTGGCTCACCCTTACGGGGACGGGCACGCGGCCCGTGCGGTGGCTGAGGTCCTCAGCGCCCGCTGCCCCGCCTGAGCCGGGCCGCCCTGCAGGGGGTCACCGAGACTGCCACAGGGCTGCGAGCCCGGCGACGAAGTCCTCGTACTGGCGGCGTGCATCACTCATGCGCGCCCAGGTGTCTCGGGCCTGCTGGCTCATCTGGGCGTACGTGTCCTCTCCCATGTCCATGACGGACTCGATCGCGTCGGCAACCTGCGCAGTCGTGACCTCGACCGGAAGCAGGCGGCCGTTGACGCCGTCGTGCACGATCTCCCCGGTGCCGCCGGCGGCGGTGGCGACCACCGGCAGGCCGGTGGCCTGCGCCTCCATGACGGAGACGGGCACGCCCTCGCCGTCCGAGCAGTTGAGGAAGCAGGAGAAGTCCTGCGTCGCGTACAGCTGCCTGACCTGGGCGTTGGTGAGGTGCCCGGTGAAGGTGATGTCAGCGCCCGGGGCCTGGGTGCGGGCACGCTCGCGCATGGCCTCCAGGCGCTCGGTACTGAACTCGCCGACATGCGTCCAGCGCACCTTCCGACCTCGGCGGTGCAGCTCGGTGACGGCATCGAGGATGAGACCCACCCGCTTGTAGGGGGCCATGTGGGAGCAGGAGACCAGGCTGAAGGGCTCGCTGGGGCGGCGCTGGCGGTAGGTGGCCTGCGGGACCCCGAGGCGCCGGACCTCGATCTTGTCCGAAGCCTGCGGGAAGCGCCGGCGCAGGAAGCCGGCGGCGTAGTCGGAGATGGGGTAGACCTTGTCGACCGCCTCCATGACGAAGCGCCGCGAGGGGACGTAGCCGCGCGGGGCGTCAGCCTCGTCGACGTCGTAGGCGTGGGCGCGCGAGACGACCCGCACGTCTCGCCCCGCCAGCTCGCGTCGGCGCAGCATCCCGCCCAGGGCCGCTCCGGTGAAGAACCAGTAGGAGTAGATCGTGATCCGGCCGGCTCCCTCCAGCCCCAGGGCCGGCAGGAGACGGCGCAGGCGTGCGCGCGCGCTCAGGGCGATGGCGGCGAAGCGCACGTCCATCCCGAAGCGTCCGAAGGAGCGCCACGGCGGGGTCTCGACCATCCGTTCACGGCCCAGGAGGATCTGGCCGGCACGCCCCAGCGCCTGCCAGCGCCAGTCCGGGAAGCGGGAGGCGGACAGCAGGGTGCACCGGGCGTTGGCCGGCAGGGTCCGTGTCTGGCGGGCACCTTCAGACAGACGCACCGGCACGACGACGACCTCGTCAAAGGCTGCGGCAAGCGTCTCGATCTCCTGCTCGAGGAACTCCTCCCCTACCTCGTAGGGGTAAAAGTCGGTCAGCAGCAGGAGGGTCGAGGGCCCCTGGGGGGCGCTGGGGGAGGTCGGGCTCATTCCTGCTCCTTCGTCGTGCCGGTCGTGGTGGTCTCGTCCTGGGGTGGCGCGCCGTCTGACTCACGGGGTCCGTTAGCGTCAAAGCGCCGGGCGGCGTAGTCGGCCATGAGGGTCATGCCGACCAGCAGCACGGCCATCCCGACGCCCAGGACGTAGGCGGTGGGCAGCAGGTCCAGCGGGGACCAGGCGAGCCATGCCAGGGGGGCGGCGGCGTAGACGAGGGAGAAGCCGAGCATCCAGTCCTGGTGACCGGTGACCACGAACAGGTTGGAGACCGGAGAGGTGATGAGCAGCATGAACAGCCAGGGAGTCAGTGCCCTGGCGAATCCTCCGGCACTGTCCCACTGCCCGCCGAAGAAGAAGGGGAAGATCCACGGAGCCAGGGCGTAGATCGCGCCGAAGGGGATGACGCCGATGACCAGGGCCCGCTTGATCAGGCCCCGCACGGCCGGACGCATCTGGCCTGGCTCGATGACGGAGAGCTTCTGGAAGAACACGCGTGAGACGGCCCCGTTGATAAGGATGAGCGGCGCGTCGAGCACACGCCACGCCAGCTGGAACTGGCCGAGGTCAGCCACCGAGTAGCCAGCGATGAGCAGCTGGATCCCCGACAGCCGGATGGCGTCCACCAGGGCGTTGGGGGCGTTGAGCAGCGGCATGCGCCGGTAGCGGCTGGCGACCTCGCGCAGGCTCGGCGCGTCCTGGGGCAGCCGACGGCGCAGGGCGGGGGCCTGGCGCCCCAGGTTGCAGAAGGCGTAGAACTGGCCGAGGGTGTGACCGATGACGAGGCCTGGGAGCCCTCCCAGGCCGGCGACCCCGAGGAGGAGCTGGCCACCAGTGAGACCGATCTGCTGCTCGGCCTGGTTGACGGCGATCACCCGGTAGTCGGAGTGCCGGTTGAACCAGTACTTGGCCAGCTCGATGCCCGCCATGAGCAGGGTGGTCAGCCCGACCATCGGCATCCAGGTAGCGACCTCCTGCCCCCAGTGCCGTGCCACCACCGCACGCAGGGGGAAGGCGGCGACCGTGGCGGTGACGGAGACGGCAACGATGCACCACAGGGCCAGACGGGCCACCGCCAGCGCCTCGGTGTCCCTGCGCGGCAGCATGACCGCCATGTCGTAACGCAGGGCGGCGACCGCCATCACGATCCCTGCCACGGAGGTGTAGGTGGCCAGCATCCCCATGTCGTGCGGGCTGTAGACACGCGCCAGCACCATGGTCATGAGGAAGGAGACCGCCTGGGCCACGGCCGTACCGGTCACGAGGGTGAGCACGTGACGCAGGAAGGGCGAGGAGGCCATGACGGAGGCCGTCCACGTGCGCGCTCGCGCCACGAGGCCGGCGGCGACCGGCGTGGCCGCCTCGTCCTCGTGGCGCGTGGGGGCATCCTGCTCGGCGGTCAGAGCGTGACCGTCCGGTTCTCGGCCGCGGAGGTCAGCACGGCGTCGATGACGTCAAGCGTGGCCACGCCCTCAGCCATCGTGACGATGCCGGAGGCGTCCCCGCGCACGGCGTCGCGGAAGTGCTCCTGCTCCAGGGCCAGGGGCTCGCGCTTGGGGATGGCGTAGCGGATGACGTCGCCCTCACTCACGCCGCGGAAGTTCGCGATCTGGTCCCAGGTGGACTCGACCGTGCCGTTGGCGTAGAAGGTCAGGTCCCCGGTCAGCGTGTCCGCGACGAAGGCGCCCTTCTCACCCGTGACGATCGTGACGCGCTCCTTGAAGGGCGTGAGCCAGTTGACCGTGTGGGAGACGATGACGCCGTTAGCGAGCCGTCCGGTGGCTACCACCATGTCCTCGTTCTCACGCCCGGAGCGGTAAGCCACCTGGGCCGAGACGCTCTCGTAGGGGGCACCAGCCACCCAGGCGGTGAGGTCGATGTCATGGGTGGCCAGGTCCTTGACCACGCCGACGTCGCTGATGCGCGCCGGGAAGGGACCCTGGCGGCGGGTCAGGACCTGGTAGACCTGCCCCAGCTCACCGGCGTCCAAACGCTCACGCAGCGCCCGCAACGCCGGGTTGCACCGCTCGACGTAGCCGACGGCACCCACCAGGCCCGCCTTGTCAAAGGCCTCCGCCACCCGGCGGCCCGAGGCCGCGGTGGCAGCGATGGGCTTCTCCACCATCGTGTGGACGCCGGCCTCAGCCAGGGCCAGGGCCACGTCCTCGTGATAGATCGTGGGAACGGCGACCATGGCGGCGTCCAGGCCCGCATCAATGAGCGCGGCCACGTCCGGCAGCACAGGCAGCTCGCCGGCCACGCCGAACTTGTCACCGGCCGGGTCCGCGACGGCGACCAGGTCCATGCCTGGCGTAGCGCGGATGACGCGGGCGTGGTGGCGCCCCATCGAGCCCAGGCCGATGAGGCCGACGCGCAGGTTCTTCTCGCTCATGCTCAGGCACCTGCCTTCACTGCAGCGCTGACAGCCTCGACGATCCGCTCCAGGTCAGCCTCACTGAGGGAGGGGTGGACCGGCAGGGACAGGCACTCACGCGCCGCCTTCTCGGTGCCGGGCAGCTCCAGGCCCTGAGCGAAGGGCGCCAGCGAGGACAGGCGGTGGTTGGGGATCGGGTAGTAGACGCCGGAGCCCACCTGCCACTCGTCCTTGAGGAAGGACTGGATGCGGCTGCGCTCCTCTCCGCTGGCTCCCTCGAAGCGGACCGTGTACTGGTGGTAGACGTGGGTGTAGCCCTCAGGCACGAACGGGGTGACCACCCCGGTCACGCCAGCCAGACCCTCGTTGAGGGCGGCGGCGTTGGCCTGACGCTGTACGGTCCAGCCGGCCAGCTTGCCCAGCTGGACGCGGCCGACCGAGGCGTTGACGTCCGTCATGCGGTTGTTGAAGCCCACCAGCTCGTTGGCGTACTGCTTCTCCATGCCCTGGTTGCGCAGCAGGCGCACCTTGCGGGCCAGCTCAGCGTCCGCAGTCGTCACCATGCCGCCCTCCAGGGCGGTCATGTTCTTGGTGGGGTAGAAGGAGAAGGAGCCCCACTGACCGAAGGTGCCCACGGGCGCGCCGTCGATCGCGGCGGCGTGGGCCTGGGCGCAGTCCTCCCACACAGCCAGCCCGTGACGCCCGGCGATCTCCAGGATCGCGGGCATGTTGGCAGGCAGGCCGTAGAGGTGGACGACCTCGATGGCCACGGTCTTGTCCGTGATCGCAGCCTCCACGCTGGCCGGGTCCAGGGTGAAGGTGGCCGGGTCGATATCGGCGAAGACGGGGCGGGCGCCAGCCGCGGCCACGGAGTTGCCGGTGGCGGCGAAGGTGAAGGAGGGGACGATGACCTCGGCCTCAGGGTCCACCGGGCGGCCGGAGTCGCTCAGGGACGCCAGCGTGGCCAGGTGCTGGGCGGAGGTGCCAGAGTTGACGGCCACCGCGTGGGCACCGGCCACGACCTGGGCGGAGAACTCCTCCTCGAAGGCAGCCACCTGCGGGCCCTGGACCACCATGCCGGAGGCGAGGACCGCGTCAACGGCCGCACGCTCCTCCTGCCCGAGGATCGGCTTGGCGGCGGGGATGAATTCGCGTGACATCAGCGGGTCACCTCTCGGATCGTGTCATTGGACTGGTCGAACACAGTACCTGTCACCGGGCAGCGCCACCTCGTGGCACCGGCGAGATAGCCTTCCTCGCCCTCGCTCACGGCCACCAGGGGCTCGCCCGCGCGCCCGACCCAGCCGATGCGCCGAGCCGGCACACCCGCCACGAGCGCGTGCGCGGGAACGTCCTTGGTGACCACGGCGCCGGCGGCCACCGTGGCCCAGGCACCGATCCGCACCGGCGCCACGCACACCGCCCGGGCGCCGACCGAGGCGCCTTCCTCGATGGCGACTCCCACCGGCTCCCAGTCCGAGGCGGACTTGAGCGAGCCGTCCGGGTTGACCGCGCGCGGGAAGTGGTCATTGGTGAGCACCACGGCCGGACCGATGAACACCCCGTCCCCCAGCCTCGCGGGCTCGTAGACCAGGGCGTAGTTCTGGACCTTGCAGCGCTGGCCCATGACCACGCCCTCACCGATGTAGGCCCCGCGCCCCACCACGCACTGGCTGCCGAGGACCGCGTGCTCACGAACCTGTGCCAGGTGCCAGATGCTCGAGCCCTCGCCGATCACCGCGTCCGGGGACACGTCGGCGGAGTCTTGAACCCGTACGGTCATCGCTCTCCTCGTGTGGTCATGGCACCGGCTCCGCGTGCTGACCCGGGAGCGTCCCAGGTGTGAGCCAGCTCAGGCCTATCCTACGGCCCGCGCGTGCGAGAATGCCGAGGTGACTCAGACGAGAAGCTCAGACCGGCCTGCCCCGGCGTGGCACGACCTGGCCGAGACCACCTGGCTCGTCGTCCCGCTGTACAACGAGGCCCAGGTCGTGCGCGAGGTCATCACGCAGGCACGCCAGACCTTCCCCTACGTCGTGGTCGTCGACGACGGCTCCAAGGACGACTCCGTCTCCCAGGCCGAGGCCGCCGGCGCCGTCGTCATCCGCCACCCCATCAACCTGGGGCAGGGAGCCGCGCTGCAGACCGGGATCGACTACGTGCTCACCCGCACGAGCGCGCGCTACCTGGTCACCTTCGACGCCGACGGTCAGCACTCCCCCGTCGACGCCGCTGCCATGGTCACCCGCGCCCAGGCCGAGGACCTTGGCTTCGTGCTCGGCTCCCGGTTCCTTGGGGGGCCCGCCCAGGTGGGCTGGCTCAAGCGCCTGGTGCTGCGCACCGCGGCCCGCGTGGCCTCCCGCACCTCCGGTATGCGCCTGTCTGACGCCCACAACGGGCTGCGGGTGCTGCGCCGTGACGCCGCCGGGATGCTCGACCTGACCCAGAACCGGATGGCTCACGCCTCCCAGATCGTGCGTCAGCTGGGGGACACCGGCCTGCCCTGGAGCGAGCACGCCGTCCACATTGCCTATACCGAGTACTCCAAGGCCAAGGGCCAGTCCCTGTGGAACTCGGTCAACATCCTCGTCGACCTGCTCTTCAGCTGATCAAGGACCACCATGAGCTCCCAGTTCCTCATCCAGACCCTGCTCATCATCGCCGTGGCGGCTCTGGGCTGGATGATGCTGCGCTCGCCCGGAGGCGCGCGCCACCAAGCCGCTCGACGTCTGACGACGCTGCTGTTCGTGCTCTTCGCCGTCGTCGCCATCACGGTGCCCGGGCTCGTCACGCGCGTGGCTCACGTGCTCGGCGTCGGGCGCGGGACGGACCTGCTGCTCTACGCCCTCGTCATCGCCTTCCTGGCCCAGGTTCTGTCCTCCTTCCGGCGTAACGCGGCCCGCGAGCGCCAGATCACCCAGCTCGCCCGCCGCATCGCCCTCAGCGAGGCGCCCGAGCCGCCCGCCGCACCTCAGCCTCCTCGTGAAGGCGCAGACCAGCGCTGACGGCCCAGCGCAGCGGCGCCTGCCAGGGCGCGTCGTAGACGCCGTCGAGGTAGTGGCGCGCCGAGGCGTGGTGGGCGCGGATCATCCGCTCCGGCCGCGCCTTCCAGCTGGCTCCCTGCTCGTGGACGACGACGGCGGAGGGCACCTGCACATTGCGCCAGCCCGCCTGGCTCACCCGGGCCCCCAGGTCCACGTCCTCGAAGAACATGAAGTAGGTCTCGTCGAAGCCGCCGAGCCTGAGCCACACCGCGCGAGGCAGCAGGAGGCAGGCCCCGGAGAGCCATCCCACCTCCCGCAGCCGGTCTGACCCGGCCTGGTCGTGGTAGGCGGCAGAAAAGGGGTTGGAGGGCCACACCCGGGTCAGCAGGGCGTGACCAGTGCCCTTGACCAGGGTGGGAAGAGCCCGGCCGGAGGGGTAGACGCTGCCGTCACTGCCCAGCAGACGCGGCCCCAGGCACCCCGCGGTGGGATCGGCCAGCGAGGCGTCGATGAGGGCGTCAAGGCTTCCGGGGCGCCACACGATGTCCGGGTTGGCCACCACCACCCAGTCCTCGGTGAGCCCGGACGCCGCCAGGTTGGCCCCGCGGCCGTAGCCGAGATTCGTCCCGTCCCCCACCACGTGGGCCCCGTGCCGGGCCGCAGCCGCGCGGACACGCTCGTGCTCGGTGCCGTTATCCGCAATGACGATGCTCACGTCACGGCTCGTGGACGCGGGCACGGAGTCGAGGAAGCGCTCGAGCTCGTTGCCGGGGTTGTAGGCGACGGTCACGATCCTGACGGTTTCAGGGCTGGAGGAGGTCACGCCAGGAGACTAGCCGACCCGACCACCCGCCGCCGTGGGCCAGATCAGCAGGACCGTCAATGAGGCTCACGCCACGGCCCGCCCGTGAAGATCCTCCTCAAGGAGGACGGGATCACAGCCGAAAACACAGAGCCTTTCCCTATGATCGTGTTCGTGTCTTCACGACCTAGGCCTCACGCGCGCCACTCTGTCAAGGACCTGAGCCGCCACGGCGGACGCACCGCCATGGTGAGCGTCCTCGCCGTTGTGCTCTTTGCCGCCTCCTTCGTGGCGATTGCCTACCACGACCTGCAGAGCCAGGTCACGCGGGTCGACGTGGCCGGCATGGTCGGCACCGCCCGGCCCACGCGCACGGACGCGGAGAAGGTGCCGGACGACTACGCAGGAGTCGCCGTCAACATCCTGGTCCTGGGCTCTGACACCCGCGCCGGTGACAACAACGTCGATGACTCCGCCGGCAGCGACGAGGTCGCCGGGGCCCGCTCGGACACCGCGATGATCATGCACGTGTCCGCCGACCGCTCGCGGATCGAGGTCGTCTCCATCCCACGCGACACGCTGCTGGCGATCCCCTCGTGCACCCGCGCCGACGGGACCACGACCTACGCCCAGTCCAACGCCATGTTTAACTCCGCTTTCTCCAACGGGGCCGGAGAGGGCACCACCGCCGAGGACATCGCCGCCGGCGCCGCCTGCACCCTCAAGACGGTCGAGCAGCTCACCGGCATCCACATCGACGAGTTCGTCGTCGTCGACTTCGCCGGGCTGCAGCGGATGGTGGACGCCCTGGGCGGCGTGACCGTCTACGTCAGTGACGACATCAGCGACGCCGAGCACACCGGCCTCGTGCTCGACGCCGGCTGCTACCACTTCGACGGCGCCACGGCCCTGCAGTACGCGCGTGCACGCTACGGCGCCGGCGACGGCTCGGACCTCAGCCGCATCGAGCGCCAGCAGAACCTCATGGGCGCCATGCTGCGCGCGGCCCAGTCCAAGAGCCTGCTGTCCAACGCCGACGACCTGTACTCCTTCGCCCGCTCGGCGCTATCCACCCTGACCACCTCCCCGCGCATCGGCAGCCTGACGACCCTGGCGGGCCTAGCCCAGTCGCTGCAGGCCATCGGGATGGAGAACGTCAGCTTCATCACGATGCCCAACGCCCTGGTCGGCGCCCGCGTGGTCCCCACCTACGAGGCAGACAGCGTGTGGGACGCCCTGATCAACGACGTCCCCGTCGGCTCCGAGAACGTCTCGCTCCAGGGAACCGGCGCCACGCCGTCGGCCGACGAGCCGGGGACCGAGGCTGAGGCGACCACCCAGGACCAGGCCGCTGGCGCCCAGGGCGCGCAGGATCCCCAGCAGTCCACTGACACGACGACGACCGGCGAAGCCGCCTCCGAGGTGAGCCAGGACCCGGCCGCCCAGTGCTACGCCTCCGGCTCATGACCTGGTTCCTGCACGTCGATTGCCCTGACCCCCAGCTCAGCGAGGCCCTCCACCTGTGACTCCGACCGACTCCGGCGACCTGCCCCCGTCCTTCGCCCCCGGCTCCGGCGAGCCGCGCCGGTCTCGCCCGCGCCAGGACGATCACGCACAGCCCGCCCCGCG
>NZ_DS999575.1:173293-187226 GCF_000159035.1 Actinomyces urogenitalis DSM 15434 | reverse complement strand
CACCACGCCGTCCGGCTGCCGGGCACAGCCACGCTCGTCCCGGCTCCTCTGCCGTCCCCCTGGGCTCGGCTCCGAGGCGGCCCCCCAGCCCACCCGGGTCATGCCTGCCGGGTCCCAGCACGCTGGAGCCCGCCCGCAGCCCGCCTCCTACCCGCCACGGGCCTCCTACCCTGCTCAGGCTCCCTCCGGCCCCTCCCTGCCGCCGCGTGCGCCTGCCTCGGGTCCGTCCCCGTCCCCTGACTGGCCTGCCGGCCCCCGGGGTCCCGTACCTCCGCAGCCGGCACCACGCCCGGCACGTCGACGCCGTCGCCGCCACCGGCTGCGGTGGGTAGCAGCCGTCCTCGTCCTGGCGCTGGTCCTCGTGGCTGCCCGGGTGGGTTGGGCTGGTCCACGCGATCAACTCCGGCCTCGGGCGCGTGGACGCGCTGGTCTCCTCCCCGGATACCTCTGACGGCGAGACCTGGCTGATCGTCGGCTCCGACGCCCGCGGGGCCGGCTCTGGCACCGTCCAGGACGAGACCTCCGGGGCCCGCGCGGACTCGGTCATGGTGCTCAACAAGGCGCCCAACGGCCAGACCTCACTCATCTCCCTGCCACGTGACACCTACGTGACGATCCCGGGCTACGGCGGCAACAAGATCAACGCCTCCTACTCCTTCGGCGGCGCCCCGCTCCTGGTCCAGACGGTCCAGGACCTCACGGGCCTGACCGTGGACCACTACGCCGAGGTCGGCATGGGCGCGGTGGAGCAGATGGTCGACGCCGTGGGCGGAGTCGAGGTCTGCCTGGACTATGACGTCTTTGACCCCGACTCCGGGCTGGTCTGGGACACCTCCCAGGGCACCTGCCAGCGGGTCGACGGCACCACGGCACTGGCCTACTCCCGGATGCGCAAATCGGACCCCACTGGAGACATTGGCCGCGGACTGCGTCAGCGTGCGGTGATCTCCGCCGTCGTCTCCGAGGCGGCCTCCTTCAAGACGCTGACCAGCTTCTCGCGCCAGGACGCCCTGGTTGAGGCCGGCACGCACGCCCTGACGGTGGATGACAAGACGGGCACCACGGACCTGGCCCAGATGATGATGGCCTTCCGCTCCGCCTCCTCAGCGGGCCTGACCGGGGCGCCGCCGATCTCCTCCCTGGACTACCGGCCTGGTGGCATCGGCTCGGCGGTCCTGCTCCAGGACACCACCGCGCCAGACTTCTTCGCCAAGGTGCGCTCAGGCGAGCTGACCACAGCCGATCTCAACCAGCTGGCCACGGGCTAGGCCGCACGGGCGCAGTTCAGGACTGCGCGGGCACCCGCAACGTCGTCACCAGCCCACCACGCTCACGCGCACGCAGGCTCAGCGTGCCGTCATGGGCGCGCACCACCGCGTCCACGATGGCCAGCCCCAGGCCGTAGCCGCTGCCTGACGCACGGTCCTGGCCCCGGACGAAGGGCTCGGTCAGGGACGCCAGGCTCTCGGCGTCGACCACGGGGCCGGTGTTGGTCACCGTGAGCATGAGCTCGCCGCCCCTGGACTCCAGCATGATCTCGACGACGCCGCCCACCGTGTTGTGACGCACGGCGTTGCGCAGCACGTTGAGCACCGCCTGGCGCAGGAGGCGGGAGTCACCCAGGCACAGGGCCCAGGGCTCGTCCTCGTCCTGGCCCGGCCTGGCTGCTGCCTGGCCGGGGTGGGCTCGCATGTCCAGCCTCACCCCAGCCTCCCGGGCCTCAGCGGCAACATCCTCCACCGCCTCGTGGACCAGCACCTCCAGGTCGCACGGACGCCGTCGCAGTCTCGCTGACTGCGCCTGGGCCAGGTCCAGCAGCGCGTCCACGGTCCGCGCGTTGCGGGCGTTGGTGGTTCTCACCCGCTCCAGCAGATCACGCAGCTCCTGGGCGTCAGCCTGAGGATCTGCCAAGGTGACGTCGATCATGGTCTGGATCGTGGCTAGCGGGGTCCTCAGCTCGTGGGAGGTGTTGGCCGCGAAACGCTGGTAAGAGCTCAGAGACTGCTCCAGGGAGTCAAGCATGGCGTCATAGACGTCCGCCCGCTCCCGGATCTCGTCACGCGGGCCGTCAAGGTCGAGCCGCTGGCTGAGGTCGCCGCGCGCAGCCTCTCGAGCAGCCGTGCTCATGGTCGCCAGGGGTGCCAGCACCTTGCCTGCCACGATCCAGCCGATCAGTCCCGAGGCCAGGGCAAGGGCAACCAGGACCACCACGGAGACACCCAGAATGGACAGGAGCAGCTCACGCATGACGGCGAGGTCGAGCTCAACACCGGCTGGTGTGTGCCCGGCCCCACCGAAGCTGATCTTGACCGAGGCCACCGAGGCTAGACCCCACCATCGCGATGAGGATCGCCCCTGCCCCCGTGACCAGCGCGACGTAGGTCAGGGTGAGCCGGGTACGGATCGCGGGCCGCCAGGGCCGAGGCGGCGGTGAGGTGTCCTGCGGGTGCTGATCGGGCTCGTCATGGGCGTCGTTGGTACGGTGTCGCAAACGTGTGGCCTCCGGCTCACTCACCGAAGCAGTAGCCGACGTCGGCAATCGTGTGGATCACGGGCAGTTCCCTGAGCCTCTTGCGAAGCTTGAAGATCGTCACCCTCACCGTGTTCGTGAAGGGATCGATGTTCTCGTCCCAGGCCTTCTCCAGCAGGGTCTCAGCGGACAGGACTCCGCCATCGGCCTCCATGAAGAGCTGGAGCACCGCGAACTCCTTGGGACTGAGCCGCACATTCTTGCCGTCCCGCAGGACCTCCCTCTTGAAGGGGTCGAGTCGCACGCCGTGAGACTCCAGCACCGGCCCCTGGGCCAGGTGCGTTCGCCTGCCCAGCGCACGCAAGCGCACCACGAGCTCGGGGAACTCGAAGGGCTTGGTGAGGTAGTCATTCGCCCCGAGCCGGAACCCGGCGACCCGGTCCTCCAGGGAGCGGGCGGCGGTCAGCATGAGGATGCGGACCTCGGGGTGGGTGCGAGACAGGGCGGCGCAGACCGTGTCTCCGTGGACGACGGGCAGGTCCCGGTCCAGGACGACGACGTCGTAGTCGTTGATCTCGACCTGCTCCAGGACCTAGGTGCCGTCAGAGACGACGTCGACCGCCATGGCCTGACGGCGCAGGCCCGTAGCGATTGCCTTGGCCAGGTAGGCCTCGTCCCCGGCGAGCAGAATGCGCACGTGCGCGACCTCCATCGTGTCTCGACGGTGCCGTTCACCTTGGAGCCCACGGCACCACCCCCGGTCTCCGGGCGGCCTAGCCACCTTAGGCGAGCGGCGCATAACGACAGCGTTAACACTGCCGTCACCTCTGTGCGCCAGCGGCGGTCCTGGCCTTGTCGCGTGCAGACACGGGCCTGATGTCCTACCAGCACATGCTGCCGTGTAGGACGTCAGGCCCGTGTCCCAAGCGTGTTGGTCTCGCCTTGGCAAGCGCCTCAGCCGAAGTGCGGACGGTTGGGGTCCGCCTGCCAGGAGGTGAAGGAGGAGGTGACGATGTCGTCAAGGTCGTGCTCGGCCTTCCACCCCAGGACCGTGCCGATGCGGGTGGCGTTGCCGATGAGCTGAGGCGGGTCGCCAGCGCGGCGCGGCAGCTCCTCCGGCTCCACCGCGAGCCCGGTGGCGGCGATGACCTTCGAGACGACCTCACGCACGCTCGCGCCCTGCCCGGTGCCCACGTTGAAGACGTGCTCGCTCATCTCCTCGCCGCTGGCCAGGTAGTCCAGCGCCGCGATGTGTGCCGCTGCCAGGTCACGCACGTGGATGTAGTCGCGGATGCAGGTGCCGTCCGGCGTGGGGTAGTCGGTGCCGAAGATCTTGGGGGTGTCTCCCTCGGCCAGGCGTTCGAGGACCATGGGGATGAGGTTGAGGGTCGCCATGTCTCCCAGGTCGTCCCAGCCCGCGCCAGCGACGTTGAAGTAGCGCAGGCCGGCCCAGCGCAGGCCCCAGGCGCGCTCGGCGTCAGCCATCATCCACTCGCCGATGAGCTTGGTCTCGCCGTAGGGGTTGATGGGGTGGCACTCGATGTCCTCAGGCACGACCTCCACCGGAGGCATGCCGTAGACGGCTGCGGAGGAGGAGAAGATCATCTGGTCCACACGGGCACGCTCCATGGCGAGCATCATGTTGGCCAGGCCGCCCACGTTCTGCTGGTAGTACCAGGCCGGACGCGCCACGGACTCCCCCACCTGCTTGCGGGCGGCAAAGTGGATGACGGCGGTGACCCCGCGGGACTCCATGACATCCGTCAGCTCCTGGACGGCCTCGTTGGAGGCGACGTCGAGCTGGAGAAGGTCTGCCCCCTCAACTCGCTCGGGCGTGCCGTAGGACAGGTCGTCGACCACGATCACCTCGTCCCCACGCTGAAGGAGAAGACGGACGACGTGGGCGCCGATGTATCCGGCGCCTCCGGCAACAAGGATGCTCATGGTGCCAGCCTAGTGGCACAGGCCTCCTCGCAGGCGGGTTGGAGGGCCTGACCTGCCTGGAGCCTCAGGCCTGGGCGCGGCGCTGGCGCAGGCGAGCGCCCTTGGCGTGAGCCACCTGCGCCAGCTCAGCCTGGAAGTCCCGCATGGCGCTGCGGATCCGCTCAGCCTCAGGGCCCTCGCCAGCTCCCAGGACCCGGGCCGCCAGGAGACCGGCATTACGGGCCCCGCCGATCGAGACGGTGGCCACCGGCACGCCGGCCGGCATCTGGACGATGGAGAGCAGGGAGTCCATCCCGTCGAGGTGCTTAAGCGGCACCGGGACACCGATGACCGGCAGCTCGGTGACGGCGGCGAGCATCCCGGGCAGGTGCGCCGCGCCGCCGGCTCCGGCGATGATGACGCGCAGGCCCCGGCTGGAGGCGGTGCGGCCGTAGTCGATCATCTCGGTGGGCATGCGGTGGGCGGAGACGACGTCGGCTTCGTAGCTGATGCCGAGCTCGTCCAGGGCCTGGGCCGCGGCCTCCATCGTGGGCCAGTCCGAGTCCGATCCCATGACGATGCCGACGACGGGCTGGGTGGTGGCGCTCATGAGCTTCCTTCTTCCGTTGGTGGTCAGTGGCTGGCGGGACGGTTCAGGCATCACCGCGTAGGACGGCGACGACGGCGCGGGCGCGCTCGCGCAGGGCCTCGGCCTCCTCAAGCGTGAGCGGCTGGGCCGGATCCCCTGGCAGGGTGAGGTTGACGTGCCCGAGCTTGCGCCCTGGGCGCCACTGCTTGCCGTAGAGGTGGATACGGGCCTGCGGGTCGACCGCGAGCGCGCGTGCCAGGGCGCCAGGGCCCGGCTCGTGCTGGCCACCGAGGTAGTTGACCATGACGGTGGCCCGGGCGACCGGCTCGGTCGAGCCCAGCGGCAGGTCGGCCACGGCCCGCAGATGCTGGGCGAACTGGCTCGTCACGGCCCCGTCCTGGGTCCAGTGACCAGAGTTGTGCGGGCGCATAGCCAGCTCGTTGACGTACAGCGCGGTGGGCTGGCCCGGCTCCTCGACGGCGAAGAGCTCGACGGCGAGGACTCCGGTCACCCCGAAGCCGGTGGCCACCGCGCGGCCGATGCGCTCGGCCTCCCGGACAGCGGCCTCATCCAGGCCCGGGGCCGGGGCGAGGACCTCGGAGCACACGCCGTCAGCCTGGACGGACTGGACCACGGGCCAGCAGGCAACCTCGCCGCTGGGGCTGCGCGCCAGCAGGACCGCCAGCTCACGGGTGAAGGCCACGGCCTCCTCCAGCAGCAAGCTGGTCACGGCCGCACCTCCCAGGCTTCCCCCGCCTCCGGTCTGAGCGCTGCGGCGTCCCTCACGCGCGGCAGCCGTCTGAGCAATCCACTGACTGGCCTCGCCCTGGTCAAGCTCAGCCGGAGAGTGCACCAGCAGGACCCCGTGACCGTCGTAACCGCCTCGTGGGGTCTTGATGACCAGGGGCCATCCTGTGACCTCACCGAAGGCGAGGATCTGAGCGCGCATCTCCTCCTGGCTGCCGGCGGCCTCGCTCCACCGAGGCTGAGGCAGGCCGGCCTGCGCCATCGCGCGGCGCATCGCGAGCTTGTCACGTGCCAGCTCCAGGGCAGCAGGGGTGGGCTGGACCGAGACCCCCTCGTCCTCAAGCTGACGCAGCAGATCCGCGTCCTGGTGCTCATGCTCGAAGGTGAGGACGTCAGCGGGTGCCGCGGCCTGCAAGCTGGCAGCGTCCTGACTGGGCCGAGCCTGTCCGGTCACCACCCGGCGGACTGCTGCGGCGTCGTCGGCCAGTCCCACGGGCGCGTCCACGGTGACCTGGGCGGTCGAGCCGTCCGGAGCCTCGACGAGCGCACGCAGGTGGATGCCCAGTGCGCTGGCCTCCTCCTGCATCATGCGGGCCAGCTGGCCTCCTCCGATGACGGCCACGACGGGCTCACGGTCAGTGACAGCGGGGGACACGGTGCGTGGAGCGCTCACAGGCCCAGGCTACCTGCCCCGTAGGCTGGACAGGTGCCCACCACCTCTCGCCTCGGCGTCGTGCCCGCTTCATCAGCCTCGGACGCCTCAGCCACCCCCACGCCCCCACCTCCGGCCGGGTCTCGGACCAGCCCCAGCTTCTCCCGCCTGCCCCGCACCGCGCAGGTCCTCCTCATCTGGGCCTGTGCCTCGGCGCTGACGGCCCTGCTGGCCCGCCTGGGCGCGCAGGACACTCCCGCCACGTACTGGGGGCCCGCGGCGCCGTCGTGGAGCACGCATGTGACCTTCTGGGACTCGGGGTGGTACCAGCGGATCCTTGAGGAGGGCTACCCCACCCAGCTGCCGCTGGACGAGTCAGGCAACGTAGCCCAGAGCACCTGGGCCTTCATGCCCTTGCTGCCGGTACTCGCTGGTCTGCTGACCTGGACCGGGATGTCCTTTACCGCCAGCGCGACGGTGGTGAGCCTGGCGTCCTCGGCGACGGCGGCCGTACTGACCGACCGTTGGCTGGCCCCGCGCGTGGGAGCCAGGACCTCGCTGTGGGCGGTGGTGCTGGCCTGGTCCGGTCCGTGCGCGCTCGTGCTGCAGATTCCCTATGCCGAGTCCCTGGCGCTGGCCCTGGCAACAGGCGCCTTGCTGGCGGTGAGCCGACGCCGTTTCCTCCTGGCTGCTCCGCTCGTGGCACTGGCCGCGATCGCTCGTCCCGTCGGGCTGCCGCTAGCCGTCGGCTTCGGGCTGTGGTGGCTGTGGGAGACGGCCAGCGACCGTGGCTGGCGCTGGGTACCAGCCCGAGTAGGCGCGGTGAGCGCCGAGGTGGTCCGGGACACTGACGTGCCCACGCCCCTGGCGGCCCAGGAGCGCCTGCAGCTGGCGGTCCTGACAGCGTGGAGCCTCGCCTGCGCCCTGGCCTGGCCCGCCCTGGCCTGGGCCACGACGGGACGGATGGATGCCTACACCGCGACTGAGACCGCGTGGCGGGGCAGCCACCTGGCGCCCTTCCAACCCTGGTTCACGCGTGCGGGCTGGTGGGTAGGCGACCACCTGGGCTGGGCGCTGCTCATGGCCGTGCTGGCCCTGACCGCGCTGGCGCTGGGCTCACGTGCGCTGCGGGCGCTGGGACCGGAGGCCTGGACCTGGTGCCTGGGCTACGTGCTCTACCTCCTGGCCTTCTTCGATCCCACCACCTCCCTGTTCCGCCTGCTCCTGCCGCTGACACCCCTGGCCTGGGCGCTGGCCTCGGCGTGCACCAAGCGAGGCCGCCTGGCACTGGCCTGTGCGTGCCTGGCCGGACAGGCTCTGTGGATCAGCTGGGTATGGGACTACTCCAGCATCTCGATCCTGTGGGTGCCCTAAGGGGCCACCACGCTGCCACGGCTTAGGATCACCCCCGTGCCCAGCGCAGAGATCAGCACCTCAGCCCAGTCAACCCCACCGGCTTCCTTACGCGAACGCGTGGTGGCCTGGGTGCGCGAGTTCATCCAGTTCGGGCTGGTCGGGGCGTTGTCCTTCATCATCGACCTGAGCCTGTTCAACGTGCTGCAGCACGGGCCGATCGGCGTCCTGGCCGGGCACCCGAACACAGCCAACGTCGTCAGCGCGACGATCGCCACGATCTTCTCCTGGGTTGCCAACCGCTTGTGGACCTACCGGGGCCGCACCCAGGCCAACGTGGCTCGCGAGGCTCTCCTGTTCACCTTCGCCAACGTCGGCGGGGTGCTCATCACCCAGTTCTGTCTCTTCTTCAGCCACGAGGTCCTGGGCCTGCACTCGCCGCTGGCGGACAACGTGGCGGCCTACGTCGTCGGCTTTGTCCTGGGCACGGCCTTCCGCTTCGTCTTCTACCACTACATCGTCTTTACCGGCACCCCTGACCAGCCCGCCTCCCCCACCGCGGTCCACGGCGCCGTCGTCGGCGGGGTACCCGCCACCCGCGCAGGTGGCGGCCTCCCGGACGAGGCTGAGGAGCAGAGCGCGTCCCCCTCCTCCACGAACGTGCCCGATCGCACTGATGAGATGTGACGTGCCGGCCAGGCGGGCATGAGGATCCTTCCTTAGCCTGGCCCCGTGACCTCACTCGCAACTGCCACAGCCCTGGCCACCAACCTGGCCTCATCCCTACCTACTATGCCTGCTCCCGCCCTCGGGCCGGACTGGCTGGACCCGGCCAATATCATCACCACCTTCGTCGGATGGATCGGCCCGTGGGCCATCCTCGGCGTCATGCTCGTCATCTTCGCCGAGACCGGGCTGCTCGTCGGCTTCTTCCTGCCCGGTGACTCCCTGCTGTTCACGCTGGGGATGTTCGTGGCCATGGGCGAGGCCGACCCGACCAAGGGGGTCCCGGTCCACATCTGGATCGCTGCGCCGCTGGTGTGGCTGGCAGCCATCGCCGGCAACCAGACCGGCTACTTCATCGGTCACAAGGCCGGCCCCGCGATCTTCAACAAACCGGACTCGCGTCTGTTCAAGCAGGAGTACGTCGAGCGCACCAGTGCCTTCTTCGCCCGCCACGGTGGCAAGGCGGTTACCCTGGCGCAGTTCGTGCCGATCGTGCGTACCTTCACCCCCGTCATGGCAGGCGTGGGCAAGATGCACTACCGCCACTTCCTGGGCTTCAACCTCCTGGGAGCGACCTTCTGGGCTTTCGGCATCACGTGGCTGGGCTACTTCCTGGGCAACATCACCTGGATTCAGGAGAACATCGACATGATGATCCTGGCGATCGTCTTCGTCTCCCTGCTGCCGATGATCATCTCCGGCCTGGTCAGCAGGCTCAAGGCCAGGCGCGCAGGCGCCTGAGCCGCGGCTGGCCACGAGGCCTCGCCTGCCCACGCCACGCGCGGCAGACGAGGCCTCGTCGTCGAACCAGCCTCACGCGGTCATGAGGTCACGACGGCGCAGGCCCACGATCCCCGCCCCCACCAGGGCTGCGGCGACCACCGTCATGAGGGCCAAGGCGCCCCAAGAGACCTCCTGAGCCGGGTACTGGCCGATGTGGTGGAAGACGGAGGTGGCCAGCACGGCGTCGTCGAGCCCCATCATCTGCCCGAACACCGTCAGCATCGCCCCGTAGACCTCCAGCGCCCAGACCAGCCCCACCAGGCACGGGGCCACGCCGTAGAGCAGGAGGCCGGCTCCCAGCAGCACCCATGCCTCCGGTACGTGGACCACCACGCTCACCAGTGCCGGCCACCACAGCCCGCCCTGACCGGTCGCGGCGACGGCGCCCACGGCCGTGCCCAGGCCGCACACCAGCGTCAGCCACAGGCTCCCGGCACCGGCGACCACGACCCATGCACCCATCCATCGCGCACACGAGACCGCCACGGAGAGCACGGGCTCGGTGCGCCGCCCCTGCTCCCCAGCCTTGAGGCCCTGGACGGCGAGGATGGCGAAGACCGAGATCATGACGGACATGAAGACGCCCATGAAGCCGAGGAAGCCGTCCACGATTCCCTCCGCTCCCCAAACAGCTGAAGCAGCTCAGCGGGCATCGCGTCTGCGCCGTCGGCTCATCCAGGAGCAGCAGCTCAACGGGAGAGGCGAGCGCTGCGATGAGCGCGACCTTCTGCCGGTTTCCCTTGGAGTAGGTCCGTCCCTTCTTGCGGGGGGGGTCGAGCTCGAAGCGCTCGATGAGCTCATCCCTGCGCCGGGTATCGACCCCGCCACGCAGGCAGGTGAACAGGTCGATCGCCTCGCCTCCGGTCAGCCCCGACCACAGCTCGACGTCGCCAGGCACGTAGGCCAGGCGGCGGTGCAGATCCACCGCGTCCCTCCAGGGGTCGCCTCCCAGCAGCCGCACGGTTCCGCGGTCCTGGCGCAGGATGCCCAGCAGGATCCTGATCGTGGTGGACTTGCCGGCGCCGTTGGGGCTCAGGAGGCCGTGGACCTCGCCAGGGGCCACGTGGAGGTCGAGGCCGTCGAGGGCGCAGACGGAGCCGTAGCGCTTGGTCAGGCCGGAGATGCTGATGGCTGCCTGGGCGGGGTCAGCATGCGTCGTGGTGCTCATGAGGCGCTCTCTGCGGGTGTCGGGACGGGGAGAGGTCAAGGCACGGCGGCCGCCTGGCCAGGAGATCGGGCTCTCGTGCTCAGAAACGACGACGGCGCCCCACGCTCACCAGGGCCCCTTGCGGCAGGACCTTGTTGGGGTCCAGACTCTTGGGCACGGCGTTGAGCAGCACGGAGAAGACCGGCGGGCGACGCTGGGACAGCTCGATCCGCCCGCCGTCGGCCTCCACCAGGTCCTTGGCCAGCGCCAGGCCTACCCCCGTGGAGCCGTGGCCCGAGACCGAGCGCTCGAAGACGGTCGGGGCCAGCTCGTCGCTGACGCCCTCGCCCTGGTCAGCGATGTCAATGAAGACGCCGTGCCCGCCCTTGGCGCTGCGCACGCTGACCGAGGTGGTCCCCGCCCCGTAGCGCAGCGAGTTCTCGATCACCGTGGCCAGGACCTGCGCCAGGGAGCCGGGGGTCGCCAGGACCGGCAGCCCCACCTCGTCCCACAGCACGATCTCGCGCCCGGCAGCCTGGAAGGCCGGCTCCCACTCCTCCCGCTGCTGGTCAAAGACGTCGCTGAGGTGCAGCGCCTCGGTGCTCCCACCGCCGGTGCGCCGCGAGACCCGCAGGAGGTCCTGGACCACCCCGGTCAGCCGGTCGACCTGCTCGATGCAGGCACGCGCCTCCGCCCGGGTCTCCTCGTCCCCTGCCAGCAGCTCCATCTCCTCCAGGCGCAGGCTCAGCGAGGTCAGGGGCGTGCGCAGCTGGTGGGAGGCGTCCGAGGCGAACTGCCTCTCTGCCGCCAGGCGCCCGGCCACGCGCTCAGCCGATCGCACGAGCTCAGCCTGGACCAGGTCGATCTCCTCGATCCCTGAGCGTCGTAGGCGTGGACGCACCTGGCCGCTGCCCAGCTGCTCCGCCTCAGCCGCCAGGTAGATCAGCGGCGCCGAGATCCTCCGGGAGGCGCGCGCGGCCACGATATAGGCCGCGATGAGGGCCACGGCCGTCAGCGCCACGATCGTGAGGATCACCGTGACCACCACCTGCACGCGGTCCTCGGAGTCCCGCATCGAGCGCATGGCCAGGGAGACCCAGGCACCGCCCAGGGGCACACCGAGGATGAGGACGGCAACAAGGACCGCCCCCATGGTCATCTGCATGGCACGACGTCGCATCGGTGGTCAGTCTTCCTTCCGGTCGTGGGGAGCACAGCGCCCCGACCCCCACCGGGGCCGGGGCGCTGAGTCGATCAAGCTGGAGCCACAGGCCCAGGACTCACACGGACAGTCGGTAGCCTCCGGCGTCCGCCACGAGCAGCGCAGGTGCCTCGACGTCGTCGCCAAGCTTGCGACGCAACCAGGTCACGTGCATGTCCAGCGCCTGCTGGCTGGCCGTCGGGTCCTCGCCCCAGACCTCCTTGAGGATGTCCTCGCTGGCCGTCACGGCACCGCCGGCGCGCACGAGCACCCGCAGGAGCTCGAACTCACGCGTGGTCAGCTGCAGCTCACGCGAGCCGACGAAGGCGCGGTGCTGCGCGACCTCGACCCGCACGTCCCCGACGCTCAGGTCCTCCTCGGTGGGCTCGCCCGAGGCGCGGCGCACCTGGGCGCGCACACGCGCCAGCAGCTCGGCCAGGCGGAAGGGCTTGGTCACGTAGTCGTCGGCACCCGCGTCCAGGCCGACGACGAGGTCGGTGGCCTCCGAGCGCGCCGTGAGCATGAGGATGGGGGTGGTCAGCCCCTGGGACCGCACCTGACGGGCCACGTCCAGGCCGTCGATGTCGGGCAGTCCCAGGTCCAGCACGATGATGTCAGCGTCGGCAACCTCGGCGAGGGCGCCCTTGCCGGTGCCGTGGGCGCGCACCTCGTAGCCCTCACGCCCGAAGGCGCGAGCCAGCGGCTCGGAGATGGCCGGATCGTCTTCGACAAGAAGCACAGTCGTCATACCTACGGATCGTAGGCGACTGAAAGCCCTCACGTCATCATCCGGGCGGATGAATTGTGACTGCCGTCTCGCACCGTGGCCCTCTCAGCTCCCCCGCAGGGGAGGAACCGACCCGGTCGCGAGGCGGCCACAAGGGCGTCAGCGTCCGCCGCCAGACCGCTCCAGGGACCAGGGCACGATGTTGCCCAGCCCCTTGGCCACCACCTCGTGGCACTCACGCACCACGTAGCGCTGCGCCTGGGGCCCGCGCATGATGGCGCGGGCGGTCGGCTCATCCATGCGGATCCCGCCAGGCTCAGCGGTGTCCACCAGACGGGAGGCGAGGTTGACCGGCGGGCCAAAGACGTCCCCCGAGCGCGAGACCACCCGCCCCTGCACCAAGGAGGCACGCACCCGAATCATCTCCGGCCCGCGCTGAAGCTCCTCGACCAGGGCGGTGACGACTCCGGCAGCGGTCGTCACGTCGTCGGCGATGTACATGACGGCATCACCGATGGTCTTGACCACGCGGGCGCCGCGGGAGGTCACGACGTCGCGCGCCGTGTTCTCGAAGTCCGTCAGCATGGTCTCCAGCTCCGTGCGCCCCATGGTCTGGGCCCGCTGGGTGAAGGAGACGATGTCGACAAAGCCGAGGGAGCGAGTCAGCGGGTACAGGTCCGGCCCGGCCTCCTCCTTGCCGCGCTTGGCCACCTCGGACTCGGTGCGCGAGAGCAGGGCCGTCAGGTGCCGGCGCCAGACGTAGTCGAGCTGGGTGCGCAGCGGCTCTAACAGCTCCTCGATCCGGTCCAGCGCCACGAGCCGGGCCGAGGTGTCATCAAGGTCGTAACGCTGGGCGACGTCGGAGACGAGGGTCTCCAGCTGCCACAAGACCAGGCGGTCCATCGTGTAGGACTGGGCACGCAGCATCTCCAGTGCGCTGGAGGTGGCCAGGCCGCCAACAGCCCCCTGGCCGCCGACGCATCCTGAACCGTCCTGCGAGGCCTGCCCACCCAGGCCAACCACCTCGGCCAGAGCCCGCAGTGCCTCGACGTCAGCCTCAGTGAAGCGCACGGCGTCCGGCTGGGCGTCAGCGAAGCCCATCGCCCTCCAGAAGCGGCGCGCCAGCTCCACGCCGGTCCCGGCCTCCTGAGCCACCTGCTGGAGCGTGAGGCTGGGCACGGCCCCGAGCAACCGCTTCTCGTGACCGCTGATCGTGTCCCAGGCGGCCGGGTGCGGCGCAGTTCCATCAACGCCAACACGGTCAGGGGCACAGGCACCGATGCCGGGTGAGGGCGTCTCCGGCAGGTCTGAGGTCTGCGGACGGGAAGGCATGCGGAGCCCGCCTCCTACGGGCTGGTGGGGCTCAGGCTGGTCAGTCACCACGCAACAGTAGCGCAGATCACATGAGAACGCTCACCCGGGCTACTCGCCCTCCCGAGCCTCCTCCACGTCACCGGCCTGGACCAGGACCTCGCCCTGCGCGCCTCGCAGCACGAGGCCAGGGCGCAGGTCGATCACCTCGCCACGCACCACCCCGGCGGGGGTGCGCACACGCACTCGCCGGCCCAGGCTCCAGCACACCTCGCGCAGCCGCCCACCCAGGCCCGCGTGCCGG
>NZ_DS999575.1:155337-173135 GCF_000159035.1 Actinomyces urogenitalis DSM 15434 | reverse complement strand
CCCTGGCGGTCCGGGTCGCCGTCGTCCGCCTCCCACTGGTCCACGAGCCGCGCCAGGTGAGCGGCCAGGCGCTGCGCCACCTCCTCAACCTCCACCTGCCAGCCGGCAGCCGCCAGGGAGATCGCCCAGTCCACCGGCAGCTGCTCCGGGCGCTGACCCACGTTGAGCCCGATGCCCAGGACGACGGCGGGCGCTTGGTCCCGCTTCTGCGGGCGCCAGGCGTCATCCGCCTTCCCCAGTGCCTCGGCAGGCAGGACGAGCTCCGTGAGGACCCCGGCCACCTTGCGCGCCCGCCCCCAGCCAGGCACCTGGTCCAGGCCGGCACAGGTGCTCTCAGGCGCAGGAAGGAGGACGACGTCGTTCGGCCACTTCGTGGCGACCCTCCAGCCGCGCTGGGCCAGGCAGGCGTCCTCGGTCAAGGCGTCGTGGATCGCCAGGCCGGCCAGAAGCGGCAGCCAGGCCAGGCGGTCCAGGGGCACCACGGGCCGCAGCACGAAGGAGATGGTCAGCGCACCACGCGGCGGGGTGGTCCACACGTGTGCGCCTCGGCCTCGGCCCGCCGTCTGCTCCACGGCCCGCAGGCTGGACAGGTGCGGCCAGGCACGGGCCGCTCGCAGGTCCAGCAGGCCGTCCACGCCCGTCAGCGCCGAGCGCAGGTCGTCATTGGTTGACCCGGTGCGTGGGACCAGGACGTGACGAGGAGCGCGCGGCGCAGCCTCGTGTCCTGCCACCCGCCCGGTCAGCTCCTGGACGGCAGTGCGCGCCGGGGCGTCAGGCTCATCCGGGTCAGTCGGGCAGGAGTGGTGCACACCCTGACCCTAGTGGCCCACCTTCACGCCGCCGAGGATGTCTCAGCCCCTCACTAGGCTGGGGCCGTGATTCTCCTCGCCTCGAAGTCAGCCGGTCGCCTCGCTACCCTGCGTGCCGCTGGGATCACCCCACGGGTCCAGGTCTCCGAGGTTGATGAGCCGGCGGTGCTCACCAAGCTCGCTGCCGCTGCCGCCCGGAGCGGGGCTCCTGCACCGGGTCCTGCCGAGCAGGTCCAGGCCCTGGCACGGGCCAAGGCTCACGCAGTCGCCTCCACGCTCAGCCCGGAGGACCTGGCCGGCGACCCGGCGCTGATCGTGGTGGGATGCGACTCCATGCTGGAGATCGACGGCCAGGTGATCGGCAAGCCGCGCAGCCCGCAGGCAGCCCGCGAGCGCTGGCTGGCCATGCGCGGTCGCAGCGGGGTGCTGCACACCGGTCACACCGTCATCCGTGGCCGTGACGGTGAGAGCGTGGAGGGCGTGTCCTCCACGATCGTCCACTTCGCCTTCCCCTCCGAGGCGGAGATCGAGGCCTACATCGCCACTCAGGAACCGCTGTGGTGCGCCGGCGCCTTCACGATCGACGGCCTGGGAGGAGCCTTTATCGAGGGGGTTGAGGGTGATCCGCATGGCGTGGTCGGGCTGTCCCTGCCGCTGCTGCGCCGCCTGGTCTGCGAGCTCGGCGTGACCTGGACGGACCTGTGGGACCTCGGCGCCGGCACGCCGGGCACGCAGCCGGCGGCCTTTGATGCACCGGCCTCGCGCGAGGCACGCCCGTGACTCGCCTGCTCGTGGCCGCGCGTGCCACCACGGCGGCGCGTGTGGCCCGCAGCGCCCGCCGGCACGGTCTGAGCCCCGTCGGGGTCTTCACCCAGACCGAACGTGACGCCCGCTGGCTGAGCCTGCTCGACGACGCCGCCGAGGTCCCCTCCTATGACGACGTCCCTGCCCTCCTGGCCGCCGCCAGGCAGACAGGGGCGAGCGTGCTCCACCCCGGAGTCGGCTTCGCTGCCGAGTCGGCCGCCCTGGCACGCGCCTGCCTGGAGGCAGGACTGACCTGGGTGGGCCCTAGCCCACAGGCACTGGAGCTGGTGACGGACAAGCTGGCCCTCTCACGCCGAGCCGCAGAGCTCTCGGTGCCGGTGCCACTCACACTCGGCCCGGTCACGAACCTGGAAGAGCTCGCCCAGGCCGCCACCCAGGTGGCGGGGCCCGCCATGCTCAAAACGGTCCACGGCGGGGGCGGGCGCGGAGTGCTCCCGCTGCCTGGGTCCAGCGCCGGCCAGCTGCGGAGAGCCTGGCAGAGCCTGGCGGGCCTGGGTCCCCTCCTTCTTCAGGCTGACGTCCCCAACGCCAGGCACATTGAGGTCCAGGCCCTGGCCGACGGCGCAGGCGGGGTGATGACCCTGGGCACGCGTGAGTGCTCGCTGCAGCGTCGGGCCCAGAAGATCATGGAGGAGGCTCCCGCGCCTTTCCTGGCTGAGGACCTGGTCCAGGAGCTGGAGGACTGGACGTGCCTGGTGCTGGGCTCGGCGGGGCTGCAGGGTGTGGCGACCTGCGAGTTCCTCCTACCCCACGCTGGCACGCCCGTGCTCCTGGAGGTCAACGCCCGCCTCCAGGTTGAGCACGCAGTGAGCGAGGAGGTCAGCGGCATGGACCTCGTGCGTGCCCAGCTGGTCCTGGCTCAGGGGGGCGACCTGGATGAGGTCCTGGCAACCTGCGGGGGAAGCCCACTGCCCTCCAGCCGCGGCGCCGGAACGCGCCTGCGCGTGGACGGGCACGCCGTCGAAGCCCGCCTGTACGCCGAGGACCCAGACACGCTGCTGCCCTCCCAGGTGGCGCTACGCGCCCTCTCGATCCCTCTGTCAACGCCCGATGAGCGCGCCGAGGTGGCCTCGCACCGCCCACCGAGCCTGCCACGCCTGCGGGTGGAGCGAGGCACCTACCCAGGCGACGCGCCCCAACCCGCCTTTTCCGAGCCGCTTGCGCTGGTATCCGCCACCGCCGCTAGCCGCGAGGAGGCGCTGGCCACCCTGGACGCAGCGCTGGAGCAGGTTGAGGTCCAGGGACCGGCCACGCTGGTTCCTCTGCTGCGCCAGGCACTCGCCGATCCGGAGATGCGTGAGCCCATGGACTATCGCGTCACCACGCGCTGGGTCGAGGAGCACCTGCGCCCCGACGCCGCGGGCGCCGGCTTGCCGCAGGAGGCTCCTGAACCAGCCAAGGCGGCCCCCGCCCCTGCCGTACCCGTGACCGCGCTGCGCGCGCCCATGGCTGGAACCCTGGTCATGGCGGCCCGGCCCGGTCCCGTCAGTGCCGGCCAGAGCGTCGCGGTCATTGAGGCCATGAAGATGCGGCTTCCCGTGCCCGCCCCCGGCAGCGGGACGATCGAGCCGGCCGAGCCTGCCATGGAGGCCGGGCGCACCGTTCGAGCAGGCGAGGTCCTGGCCCGGCTGGTCCCGGACGGCCTGACCCGCGAGCGCGCGAGCGAGCCGGTGGCTGCCCTCTCCCCCACCACCGAGGCAGGATCGGCCGGCGCGCGGGTCACACCGGCGCCCCGACGCTATCGTCCCAGCGCCGCCGAGCGCGTGGCCGAGCTGGTTGACCCTGACAGCCTGCACCAGCTCGTGGACGAGGACGCCGTCCTTACTGCCTGGGCGCGGCTGGAGGGGCGTGAGGTCGCCGTATGGGCGCAGGACCCCAGCGTCCTGGGAGGCACCATCGGCCTGGCCGGGGCCCGGAGGGTGGCGCGGCTCATCGACCAGGCCGCCAGCCGCACCATTCCCGTCATCAGCCTGCTCGACGGCGGAGGGGCCCGCGTGCAGGAGGGTGTGGACGCGCTGGCCGGAGTCGGCCTCATCCTGGCAACCGAGACCCGCGCGCGTGGGCGCACCCTCCAACTCGGCCTGGTCCTGGGACCGGCGGCCGGAGGGGCGGCGTACGCCCCGGCGCTGACGGACCTGCTCGTCATGGTGGAGGGAGCTGGCGAGGTCTTCCTCACCGGTCCTGCGGTCCTGGCCTCCTCAACCGGCGAGCGCACGAACCCCGAGGCCCTGGGCGGCGCCGACCTCCATGCCCGCCGTGCTGGCACCGCGCACCTGACGGTCCCGGACGAGTCTGCCGCCTGGCAGGCTGCCCGGAGTCTGGTGAGCATGGCCCCGGTCGCCACCGACCGGGGACCGGCGCTGCCGCTGCGCACCGGGGGTGCCGGCACCCAGGTCACGCCTGGGGACCGGTTCACCGCCCGGACTGTCCCTGCCGACCTCGCCGAGCCCTATGACGTGCGCTCGCTGCTGCGGCGGCTGACGGACCGCGGGGAGCTGATCGAGCTGCGTGAGGCCTGGGCGCCGAATGTGGTGACCGCCCTGGCACGCGTGGAGGGGGTCCCGATCGGCGTCGTGGCGACCCAGCCCGCGGTCCTGGCCGGCTCGCTTGATCCTCTCTCCTCCCAGAAGCTCACCGAGCACCTTGAGCTGTGCTCCCGGCTGGGGCTACCACTGCTCACGATCGTGGACACCCCGGGGTTCCTGCCTGGGATCGAGGCTGAGGAAGCCGGAACGGTGCGGCAGGGAGCACGGGTGGTGGCCGCCTACGCCAGCTATGAGGCCCAGGCCGGTCCTCTGCTCACGCTGGTGACCCGCCGGGCTTATGGCGGCGCCTACGTCGCGCTCGGCTCCCGGGGACTGGCTGGTGGACGCACCGGGGTATGGCCCGGCGCGCGCATCGGCGTCATGGACGCCTCCAGCGCCGTCGACCTCATCCACCGGCGCCGGCTGCGCCAGGCGCGGCAGGATGGTGAGGACGTGCAGGAGCTGCGCCGCTCGCTGATTGAGGACACGCTGGAGGGCCAGACCAGGCAGAACGCTGTGTCCCGAGGATGGGTGGATGAGTTGGTCGCGCCGGAGCAGACCCGTTCCTGGATCGCTCGCTGCCTGGCCCACGCCGCTGATCGGTCCAGGCAGTCCAGCCATGACCCCTCCCTACCGGGAGACGCACTCCCTGGCACCCGTGACGACGTCGCCACTGATGACGACATCCCAGCCGGCACGGGCGCTGTGCTGAGGCTGACGGGTCCTGGCGGCCTGCGACACCTGGGCGACGGCTGGGTGGAGTGCACCTGCGGCTCGCGGCACTGGGGCATGAACGGAGCGGCTGGGCTCCTGGTCTGGCGAGCGGCACGCCCCGAGCCGGTCCGCAGGGGCAGCGCCGGCCAGGCGGTCCACGATGGCATCGAGGTCCTCCTTCAGCTGCGCGCCGGCTGGACCCACCAGGGCGGGACCTGGGGACTGCCAGGGGGCGCCGTTGCCGACGGGGAAACGGCCGCCGAGGCTGCCCTGCGTGAGTGCGAGGAGGAGGCCGGCCTGCCGGCGCGCGTGCTCCACCTGGGGACGGCACAGGTGCAGGAGCACGGTGCGTGGCGCTACTCCACCTTCGTTGCCCAGGCGCCGGCCGATCCGGCGTGGGACCGGCTGATTGCCGTCGACGGCGAGTCGACGCGGCTGGAGTGGGTCAGGCTGGAGCCCAGCGGCCAGTCCTGGAAGCAGCCGGGAGCTGGCAGCCTGCCGCTCCTGCCCGCACTGGGCACCGTGTGGCCCGAGCTGGCTGGCCTGCTACCGGCTCCGGGATCACAGCTGCTCGTCGGGGCCGGCTAGCGCCGTCAGCATCGAGGTGAACTGCTCCAGCTCAGCGGGGTCGAGCCGCTCGATGACGTGGCGACGCACGCCGTCGAGGTGGATCGGGGCCGCGGTGCGCAGGAAGTCCAAGCCAGCAGGCGTGAGGTGGCAGTTGACGCCGCGGCGGTCCGAGGAGCACGAGCTGCGCTCGACGTAGCCCTCCTTCTCCAACCGTCCCACCGTGTGGGTCAGACGCGAGCGGGAGTGGGAGACGTGGTCAGCCAGGGCGGACATCCTCAGGCTGTGGTCGGGAGCCTCGGACAGGCGCACGAGGATCTCGTACTCATACATGGAGATACCGGCGCCGGCCTCCAGCTCGTGGTTGAGGCTTGCGGTCACACCGATGGAGGCGGCCAGGAAGGCGCGCCACGCGGCCATCTCCTGGGCGTCGAGCAGGCGGGGTGAGCTCTGACCGCAGGAGCCGGCACTCTCTTGCCCGCAGGCCTGCGCCGGTGGGGCGCTTTCCTGGCCGCACGAGCCCGTCTCGGCCGCCTCCTGGCTCGGGGCGAGGTCTTGCCCGCAGCCGGTCACCGTCGCCGACCCAGCATCGCCCTGTGAGGCCTGCTCCGAGGTCCCGTGCGCGCTGGTCATGTCATACTCCTTCACCTCAAGATCGTCCATGATTGAACGACCGTCCTTGTATATCACTGTCCGCGCACACACGCTGTGCGGTCGCTCACCACAACTGAGGACCTCGTGGCCGCGCGGGAGGGGATGACAGACCTGCGAGAGCCTACCCTATTGACAGGCAGACGTTATGGCCCGCCCGGTTCAGCATCAGCGCTGCCGTCTCGCCGTCACCTCGCGGCCGTTGCGAGGCCCGGTCAGGATCGACGGCGCAGCACCAGCCCGTCAGCCCCGTACAGGTCCCCATTGGGCGAGGCCCGCAGCTCAGCCGCGCCGTCGACGACGACCGGGGCGACCAGACGCGCGTCCAGGCCGTCCCGGGCCGGGACGAGCGCCAGGCTCAGGGCCGCCAGAAGCATTCCGTGCACCACCACGCCGTCATGGGCGGTGAGCCCGATCCCTCGCCCCGCTCCTGGCTCCAGATGAATCCTGTTGTCATCCCCACTCGCGCTCACCCAGGTCCACACGTCCTCATCGCGCACGAGGAGCCTGTGCCCCGCATCCCCCATCCGGCTCGGCACGGTGCCAGCGCGGGGCGAGACCTCCTGCAGCCGAGGCGAATCACCGTCCCGACGAGCCAGCCAGATCGTGGTCTGCCACCCACAGGCCGTCGCCGTGACCTCGGTGAGCTCCCACCCACCACGCCGGGCGGTCACCAGCCGTGGCTGCGCCGTCGACCGAGCCGGACCCGACGCAGGCGGGACAAGCCGCAGGCGCCGGTGGACCAGGCCGTCCCAGACGAGGCGGTCACTGCCGCGCAGATCACGGAGCAGCTCCAGGGCGGGACGCAGGTAGCTCACGGCGTCCCGCGCCGCGCGCTCCACCCCGCCTGGGGGCAGCGCCTCGTCCCCACAACGCCCTAGGACCGAAGAGATCACCTGCGCCAGCGCGCGATCACGAGGCGCCGGAACGCCCTCGCCACGGGCACGAGCATGACGAAACCCCGCCGACGCAGGGTCGGCGGGGTTCATGCTCATGCCCGGATGCTACCGGGTCGAGCCAGAAGACTCAGCGGGTCTCGCGGTGCTCCGTGTGCTTGCCGCAACGGGCGCAGAACTTCTTCAGCGTGAGCCGGTCGGGGGTGTTCCGACGGTTCTTCTTGGTGATGTAGTTACGCTCCTTGCACTCCGAGCAAGCCAGAGTGATCTTGGGGCGAACGTCGCTGGACTTGCTAGCCACGTGTCTCTCCTCTGATTGATCCTCGAGCCGGTGGGCGCCTTGCTCGAAACCTTGCGTAGCGGGGGAGGGACTCGAACCCTCGACCTCACGATTATGAGTCGTGCGCTCTAACCAGCTGAGCTACCTCGCCATATCAACACAATGGGGGCCGCTTGGCCCCCGCAGTGTCAGAGCCCCGAAAGGGAATCGAACCCTTGACCTTCTCCTTACCATGGAGACGCTCTGCCGACTGAGCTATCGGGGCAACGAGCGGAATCTTAAGCAGATCCGTTTTACTCTCGCAATCCGGCTCCGCGTGGCTTCGCTCACTGCGGCCCGCCCCCGTGAGGGCGGAGATCATCACCAAGCCTGTTGACCTGGCGATCATCGTGGCGGGTGAGGGATTCGAACCCCCGTAGCATTCCGCGGCTGATTTACAGTCAGCTCCCATTGGCCGCTCGGGCAACCCGCCTTGCTCCGCTCATCGATCAGGTGATCGCTGTTCGGTGCCGTGGAAGAATAGCAAGCCCGGTACCCGGGACGCCAATCGCACGCGTAGGACCCTGCTCACAGCCTGTCCGAAGGCGGCCGCCGCCTTCGCCAGGTCAGCGGGCCTAGCGCCCACGCTCACCTCGCCCACAGAAAGGACAGGACGGACATGGCCTCTGACTCCTCCTTTGACGTCGTCTCCAAGCTGGATCGCCAGGAGGTGGACAACGCCGTCAACCAGACCGCCAAGGAGATCTCCCAGCGCTATGACTTCCGCGGCGTGGACGCCGGCGTCGAGCTGGCAGGCGACACCATCACCCTGCAGGCCAACTCCGCCGAGCGGGTCCTGGCCGTGCTCGACGTCCTGCAGTCCAAGCTCTTCCGGCGCGGAGTCTCCCTCAAGGCCCTCGACCTAGGGGATAAGGAGCCCAAGCCCTCAGGCAAGATCTACAAGCTCGTGTGCCCGCTCAAGGAGGGCCTGACCCAGGAGGTCGCCAAGAAGGTCACCAAGGCCATCCGCGACGAGGGTCCCAAGGGCGTCAAGGCCACGATCCAGGGCGACGAGGTCCGCGTGTCCTCCAAGTCTCGTGACGACCTCCAGGCGGTGATCGCCCTGCTCAAGGAGCTCGACGTCGACGTCCCCCTCCAGTTCGTCAACTACCGCTGAGCTGCCCCCCGGTCTGCCTGCCGCAGGCCGGCGGTCCTGGCTGCCACAGGCCACGCGTGACACGGCTGCGGCCCCGGACACCACTGTGGTGTCCGGGGCCGCAGCCGTACGCGTCAGTAGCCCGCCATCTGCTCCAGGCGCGCGATGCGCTTGTCCATCGGAGGGTGCGTGGCAAACAGGCTGCGCAAGCGACCGAAGGGGTTGGCGATCATCATGGAGCTGACAGGCTCCAGCCGCGGCTCCTGAGCCATCGGCGCGGCCGCCACGCCGGTCTCCAGCTTGTGCAGCGCGCTGGCCAGCGCGAGCGGGTCACCGGTGAGGACGGCGCCGTCATGGTCGGCGTCGTACTCGCGGGTACGGGAGACGGCGAACTGAGTCAGCGTGGCAGCCAGTGGGGCCAGGATCGAGATGAGCAGCAGGACCAGGACGTTGGAGTCCCTCCGGTCCCGGCCTCCCCCGAACCACAGCACCATCTGCGCCACCGATGAGATAACGCCCGCGATCCCGGCGGCCACGGAGCCGGTGAGGATATCCCGGTTGTAGACGTGGGAGAGCTCATGGCCCAGCACGCCTCGCAGCTCGCGCTCGTTGAGCAGCTGCAGGATGCCCTGCGTGCAGCACACCGCGGCATGCTCAGGGTTGCGTCCCGTAGCGAAGGCGTTGGGGCTCATGGTCGGGGCCACGTACAGCCGCGGCATGGGCTGGCCGGCCTTGGTGGACAGCTCACGCACGACGGCGTACATCACCGGCTGCTGCTCGGGCGTGACCTCGATGGCCCCCATCGAGCGCACGGCCAGCTTGTCAGAGTTCCAGTAGGTGTAGGCCGTCTGGGCCACGCCGATCGCCGGCATGATGAAGAGCCAGACGCTGGAGCCGGTGCCCTGGGCGAGCAGCCAGCCGATGAGCAGCAGGAGGCTCCACAGCCCGCCCATAAGCACGGCGGTCTTGAGCCCGTTGTGGTGGTCGGTACCGGTCATGGCGCGATTGTATGGACGCCACCTGGGAGTCCTCTGGGTCCGTCCCGCCTCCGCCAGCAAGACACGCCGCCACAGGTTTCAGACACACCCGCAGCACCGAGGCACGCCGCGAAGACGGGGCTGCGCTCAGCCCTGCGAGCCCTCCGACAGGCGGTGGGCCACACGCTCCGGGACCCGAGAAGGATCGGGCTGGCCGATGAGGTCGCAGGGCACCTGCTCCTGGCGGGAGATCGCCGTCATGGCCTCGCGGGAGACCACTTTGACGCGCTCGCGCGGCTTCAGGGCCCCGCCCGTGACCTCGACCTCGCCGTAGGCCTGGCCGAGCTCACGCTCGTAGGCGTCCAGCAGCTCCCAGCCCTCCCAGGTGGTGTAGGGCACCTGGCGGCCCTCAAGCAGCGCCAGCAGGGCGTCGTGCCCCACCTGCGACTCGTCGTCGGTCGTGGCGTGCAGCAGGCCGGCGTGGGCGTCCTCCACCAGGTGCGAGATGGTCTCCTGGGCGTCGGACTTGGTCGAGCCGATGAGGCCGACCGGCCCGCGGCGGATCCACCCGGTGGCGTAGACACCGGTGAGCGGGTTGCCGTCCTCCCCGATGACACGCCCGCCCTCGTTGGGGATGACGTGACGGGCCTGGTCGAAGGGCAGCCCCTCGATCGGGCTGCCGGCGTAGCCAACGGCGCGGTAGACGGCCTGGGCGGGCCAGTCGCGGTACTCCCCCGTGCCGGAGACGGTGCCGTCCCCGTTCAGGCGGGTGCGCTCGGTGCGCAGGCCGCGCACGTGACCGTCCTCGTCCAGCAGCACCTCGTGGGGAGCCTGGAAGAGGTGGATGTGAATGGTGCGGGAGGCAGTCAGGTCCTCCGGCTCCTGCATGGCGTAGCCCTCCAGGGCCTTGACGACCTGACGCTGCTGGTTGGAGGAGCGCAGCGCCTCCTCGCTTCCGGCGTCGTACTCGAAGTCCTCCTCGTCAACGGTGACGTCGACGTCGGGCTGCTTGCCGAGCTCGCGCAGCTCCAGCGGGGTGAACTTGACCTGGGCCGGGCCACGGCGCCCGAAGACGTGCACGTCAGTGACCGGTGAGGTCTTGAGGACCTCGGCCACGTTGGCGGGGATCTCGGTGGTCATGAGGTCCTCAGGGTGCTTGGCCAGCACGCGCGCGATGTCCAGGCCCACGTTGCCCACGCCGATGACCGCCACCTCGCGGGCGGACAGGTCCCAGGTGCGCGGGTGGTCGGGGTGAGCGTCGTACCAGGACACGAAGTCGGCGCCGCCGTAGGACTCCGGGGCGTCGATGCCGGGGATGTCGAGGGGTGCGTCAGTGTCCGCGCCGGTGGAGAAGATGAGGGCGTCGTAGTGCTCGTGGAGCTCGGTCACCGAGATGTCGCGGCCGACCTCCACGTTGCCGATGAGCCGGATGTCCCCGCGCTGCAGGATCTTGTACAGCGCCACGATGATCTGCTTGATGCGCGGGTGGTCCGGGGCCACGCCGTAGCGCACCAGGCCGTAGGGAGCAGGCAGGCGCTCGAACAGGTCGATGCTCACGTCCAGCCCGGACTTGGACAGGATGTCGGAAGCGTAGATACCGGCGGGGCCGGCACCGATGACGGCTACTGACAGGGGACGTGTGCTCACGGTGACTTGGTTCCTGACCTCGGGTACGAATCTCGCCGGCACCGCCTCAGGCCCCACTCAGGGCATGACGACGGCGCAGGCCATCGCACAGTCTACGGACCAAGGCCGTCCTTACCCAGGGGACGGGACGCACCTCACGCCGCGCGGTCAACCAGGAGCCGGGCGAACTGCTCCATCGCCTCGCGCACCTGCCCCACGCGCACGCGCGCGTCCGCCACGGCTGCCTCGGCCTGGGCCCCCTGGGTCCCGGCCGCCGCCAGACGCTCACGCGTACCGGTCACCACGGTCTCCTCCAGCCCACCCAGGACCGCCACGGCCTGGTCGGCCCAGGCCATCGCCATCTCGCGGGTGCGCGCCAGCACCGGGTGCTCGCGCAGGCGGGCGACGACGTCGCCGAGCACGGCGTCATCCTGGAGGTCGCCACTGGACAGGGTCGACAGGATCGATTGCCCGGCGGCGTCGAGCTCGCCGGCAGCCAGCGCCTGGCGCAGGAGGAGGACCGGCATGGTCTCCACTCCCTCACGCAGGTCGGTGCCCGGTGTCTTCCCCGTCGTCTCGGAGTCGCTGGTCAGGTCGATGACGTCGTCGGCCAGCTGGAAGGCGACGCCGATCTTCTCGCCGAACTCCTCGACGATCCTCTCGGTCTCCTCTCCCGCCTCGGTGAGCATGGCGCCGTAGCGGGCCGAGACCGCAATGAGCGAGCCGGTCTTGTCCGCCAGGACCTGGATGTAGTGCGCCACGGGGTCCGTGCCGACCGGGCGGGGCAGGGTCTCGTGAAGCTGGCCCATGCACAGGCGCTCGAAGGTCTTGGCGTGCGCCAGCACCGCCTCCGGGCCCAGCGCCGCCACGAGTTGAGAGGCGCGCGCCACCAGGACGTCGCCGGTCAGGATCGCCGCGGAGTTGCCCCAGACCGTCTGGGCGCTGGGCGCACCCCGGCGCAGCGGGGCGTCGTCCATGACGTCGTCGTGGTAGAGCGTGGCGATATGCGTCAGTTCCACCGCCACACCGGCGTCGCGCACCTTCTCCCCAGTGGCCGTCTGCGGGTCGCCGAGCTGAGCGGTCAGGAGGGTCAGCACCGGCCGCAACCTCTTGCCGCCGGCCTCAGCCAGGTGCGAGGTGGGCGGGTTGATGGTCTCGTCGGCGTTGTTGACGACCTGGAGAAGCCTGGTCTCAACGGCCTCGAGGGCCGGAGAGATCCGGCCCTCGAGCTCAGGGGTATCCAGCGGGAACGTACCGATCACGGCACGAGCATAGCGGCGTTGCCCAGCGTGGCCAGCACCGTCTGGGGTACGACGCCCAGGGCGATGGTCAGCAGGACCGCCACACCGATCGCGGTCGAGGACAGGCCGTTGGAGGTCACCACGACCACGCGGTCCTGGGCCGGCTCACGGAAGAACATGAGCACAATGACCCGCATGTAGAAGAAGGCGGTCGCAGCCGAGGAGACAACCGCGGCGATGACGAGCCAGGTGGCCCCGCCACCGATACCGGCGACGAAGAGCTCGAACTTGGCAATGAAACCAGCCGTCAGCGGGATACCCGCGAAGGACAGCAGGAAGACCGTCAGCGACAGCGCCAGCCACGGCGAGCGCCGCCCCAGGCCGGTCAGGGCCTCCAGGTCGGTGGCCTCCGGGCCCGCGGCGCCGTCGTGGTCCACCCGCACGAGCGTGACCACGCCGAAGGCACCCACGGTCGCCACGCCGTAGGCCAGGGCGTAGAAGAGCAGCGCCCGGATACCGGCCTGGTTGAGCGCGACGATGCCGATGAGCATGTAGCCGGCGTGGGCGATCGCGGAGTAGGCGAGCATGCGCTTGATATCACCCTGGACGATACCCACGACCGTTCCCACGAACATGGTCAGGATCGAGACGGTCCACAGGAAGGGAGCCATGTCCCAGGACAGCGCGGCGCCCGCGACGTAGAAGAAGCGCAGCAGCGCCAGGAAGGCGGCCGCCTTGACGCCCGCGGCCATGAAGGCCGTCACCGGGGTCGGCGAGCCCTGGTAGACGTCCGGGCTCCAGGCGTGGAAGGGCGCGGCGGCGATCTTGAACAGCAGACCGACCGTCACCAGCGCCACACCGGCCAGCGCGAGCCAGTCCATGCCTTCCACCCCGCCGGCACCCAGCGCCTGGGCCACGGCGGAGTAGCTGACCTGGCCGGTCAAGCCGTAGAGGAAGGCCGAGCCCAGCAGCATGAAGGCCGAGGCGAAGGCGCCCAGCACGAAGTACTTCATGGCGGCCTCCTGGCTGAGCAGGCGGCGGTGACGCGCGGTGGCGGCCATGATGTACAGCGGCAGGGAGATGAGCTCCAGCATGACGAAGAGCGTGATGAAGTCGCTCGCCATCGGGAAGAGCATCATGCCGCCCAGCGAGAAGAGCATGAGCGGGAAGACCTCGGTACCCATCCAGCCGGCGTGGAGGGACTCGGCCTCCTCAGCGCTTCCGGGACGGTCCGCAGCCTGGGCCGCGAAGGCGCCGTCGCCGGCGCTGGTGCGGTCCGCCATGACCAGGATGGCCAGCAGACCGATGACGAGCATGACGCCCTGGGCCGCCACGCCGAAGGGGTCCTCGTTGAAGCCCGGCGTCAGCGCGCTTCCGGAGCCGTCGCGCACGGCGTCCCAGCGGGCTGCCAGGGCAACGGCCGATCCGACGATGGCCAGCACGCCCAGGCCCGTCTGGCAGGCCAGACGCGCCTTACGGGGCACGAAGGCCTCCAGGAGGATGCCGAGGACGGCTGCCCCCAGGATGACGATGACCGGTGAAAGTCCGGCCCAGGAGATGGTCGGGGCGGTGACGCTCACTTGGTGATCCCTTCGGAGAAGGTCGGGGCGACGACGGCGGAGGCGGCGACCGGGACGTCGGCCTGGCTCATCGTCGTGGAGACTTGGTCAGCCACGCTCTCCAGCGAGTCCGTCAGGAGCGCCGGCGCCAGTCCCAGGGCCAGCATGGCGGCGATGACGGGGACCAGGACGAGCTTCTCGCGTCCGTCCAGGTCCGTGCTGCCCACGCGGTCGGCAGCCGGAGCACCGGTGAAGACACGCTGGTAGGGCAGCAGCACGTAGACCGCGGCGATGATGACGCCGAGGACCGCGACCACGCCCAGGGCCACGGACTGGGAGAAGGTGCCAGTGAGCACCATCCACTCAGGAACGAAGCCGGAAAGGCCGGGCAGCGCGATGGAGGCCAGGCCCGAGACCAGCCAGGTGCCTGCCACGAGGGGCAGCACACGGGCCATCCCTCCCAGCTCACTGATCTGGACGGTTGAGGTGCGGCGGGCGAGGAAGCCGGTGACGAGGTAGAGACCGGCGATCGACAGGCCGTGGGCAACCATGTAGACCATGGCACCGGTGGCCGCCACCGAGGAGCCCGCGAAGATGCCCAGCACCATGAAGCCGAAGTGGCTGATCGAGGTGTAGGAGATAAGCCGGTAGAGGTTGTCCTGCCCGATGGCAGCCAGGCCTCCGTAGAGGATGCCGATGACGGCCAGAACCAGCACCACCGGAGCGGCCCAGCGCGAGGCCTCGGGGAAGAGCGGCAGGACCAGGGCGATCATGCCGTAGGTTCCGATCTTGTCCAGGACGCCGATCAGCAGCACGGAGGTGCCCGGAGTGGCCTGCTCGGCCGTGTCCGGCAGCCAGGTGTGCAGCGGAACCATCGGAGCCTTGATCGCGAAGGCGATGAAGAAGGACACGAAGATCCAGCGCGTCACCGTGGTCGAGGCGTTGATGTTGCCGACGAGGTTGTCCAGGAGGTAGGCACCCTCGCCACCGGGCCCGTAGACGTAGAGGGCGACGACACCGATCAGCATGACCAGTCCGCCAGCCAGGGAGTACAGCAAGAACTTCAGGGCCGCCCGACGGCGGTTCGGCCCGCCGAAGCGCCCGATGAGGAAGTACACCGGGATGAGCATGGCCTCGAAGCAGATGTAGAACAGCACGACGTCGCGCGCGGCGAAGATGACGACGACGAAGGCCTCCAGGACCAGGACCAGGCCCGTGAACAGTCCCTGGCGGTCGGCCGGGACCTCGCCCCAGGAGGCGAGCAGGACGATCGGGGTGAGGAAGGCGGCCAGCAGGAGCATCGCCAGGCCCAGGCCGTTGACTCCCAGGGCCCAGGACACGCCCATGGATGCGATCCAGGAGTGGGTCTCAGCGAGCTGGATGACCGAGCCCTGGGCGACGTCGAACTGCGTGGCAGCCCACACGCCCACGCCCAGCGTGGCCAGGGAGAACAGGAGCCCGACGGCGCGCGCCTGAGCCCGCAGCGGCGGGATGAGGGCGAGCAGGAGCGCTCCCGCGAGGGGAACGAGGACCATGACGGTCAGCACGGGAAAGCTTGCGGCAAGTGTCTGCATGTTATGGCGTGTCCTCTCAGAACCTGCTCGCCAGGACGGCGACGAGAGCAAGCACGGATCCGATCATCATGTACGAGGCGTAAGAGCGGACGTTGCCGGTCTCGCTGCGACGCACCAGCTGGCCCAGGCCAGCAGTGCCCTTGGCCAGGCCCTCGACCGCGCCGTCGACCACGTAGCGGTCCGAGGCGGAGGCGGCGATGACCAGGCCCTGGCCGGGGCGCATGGCCACGGCCTCGTTGATGGTGTCCTGGTACATGTCGTGGCGGGCCGCCTCGACCAGGACGTTTCCAGGCTGGACGACGGTGGGCACCTCGCGCCGGGCGTACATGAACCAGGCGGCAAGGGCACCGATGACGACCAGCGCCAGGGTCAGGCCCATGATGACCGGCACCGCGAGGACGGGCTCACCGTGCTCGGCGTGCCCGGTCACGGGCTCCAGCCAGGTGACGAAGGCGTCGTTCACGCTTAGCAGGCCACCCAGGGCGACGGAGAAGACGGACAGGATGATGAGCGGGGCGGTCATGAGCCAGCCCGACTCGTGCGGGTGGACCTCGCCCTCGATGTCCTTGTCCGTGGTCCACCGGGCCTGGCCGTGGAAGATCATGAAGAACAGGCGCGACATGTAGAAGGCGGTCAGCCCCGCGCCCACCAGCGCCACGGTCCCCAGGATCCAGGGGCGAGCGCCGTCGCCGATGAAGGCGGCCTCGATGATCTTGTCCTTGGACCAGAAGCCCGAGAAGGGCGGGATGCCCAGGATCGCGAGCCAGCCGATGCCCATGGTGACCCAGGTGATCTTCATGGCCTTGCGCAGGGCGCCAAAGCGGCGCATGTCCACCTGGTCGCTCATGGCGTGCATGACCGAGCCGGCACCCAGGAAGAGCTGGGCCTTGAAGAAGCCGTGGGTCAGCAGGTGGAAGATCGCGAAGGCGTAGCCGATCGGGCCCAGGCCCGCACCCAGCATCATGTAACCGATCTGGCTCATGGTGGAGGCGGCCAGGACCTTCTTCATGTCGTCCTTCGCCATACCGATGAGGGCACCGAGCACCAGCGTGATGGCGCCGATGACGGCGACGGCGAGCTGGGCGTCAGGAGCACCCTCGAAGACGGCTCCGGAGCGGACCATGAGGTAGACGCCGGCGGTCACCATGGTGGCAGCGTGGATGAGGGCGGAGACCGGGGTCGGACCGGCCATAGCGTCACCCAGCCAGGCCTGCAGCGGGAACTGCGCGGACTTACCACAGGCCGCCAGCAGCAGGAAGAAGCCCATGGCCGTCAGCCAGCCGGTGGACACCGCCCCGGCCTGCGCTGCGGACAGGACGTCGTTGAAGGCCACCGAGCCGACCTGGGAGACCATGGCCATCATGGCCAGCAGCAGGCCGACGTCACCGATACGGTTCATCACGAAGGCCTTCTTCGCGGCCGTGGCGTTCTCGCGGCTCTTGGCCTGCTGCGCCTGCGGGGCGTCGGCGTCGGCGGTGTTCCAGAAGCCGATGAGCAGGTAGGAGGCCAGACCCACGCCCTCCCAGCCGACGAACAGCACGATGTAGGAGCTGCCAAGCACGAGCGTGAGCATCGCGGCGACGAAGAGGTTGAGGTAGGCGAAGAAGCGGCGGCGGTCGCGGTCGTGCTCCATGTAGGCCACCGAGTACAGGTGGATAAGGAAGCCCACGAAGGTCACCAGCACCACGAAGGTCAGGGACAGCGGGTCCAGGCGCAGTCCGACGGTGACGTCAAGGTCACCAGCGCCGAACCAGCGCCACAGGTCGATCTCCAGGACCCTGGCGTCAGCCGGCAGGCCCAGGACCTGGACCAGCAGGGCGATGCCCAGGCAGGCGTCGACGGCGGCAGCCAGCAGACCGAGCAGGTGTCCCCAGCGGTCCGAGGCCCGTCCTGCCAGCAGCAAGATCGCGGCCGAGGCAGCCGGGACGGCGATGAGGAGCCAGGCCAGGCCGGCCAGGCCCGTTGCCGGCTCACCCGCGCCGACGACGGACTGCGCGGCGAGTGCGAGAGGAGTAGTCACGTCCTGTTCCCTCTCAGTTCTTGAGCAGGTTGACGTCGTCGACCGACGTGGACCTGCGGGTTCGGAAGATGGACACGACGATGCTCAGTCCCACCACGACCTCGGCGGCGGCGACCACCATGACGAAGAAGGCGAAGACCTGCCCGGTGAGGTTACCGTGCATGCGGGAGAAGGCCACGAGGACCAGGTTGACAGCGTTGAGCATGAGCTCAACACCCATGAGCTCAATGAGCGCGTTGCGGCGCAGGAGCACCGTGAGCGCGCCCAGGGTGAACAGCACCCCGGCCAGGATGACGTAGGCGGTGACGGGGAGAGTCACTTCTCCTCCTCCTTCTCCTCGGCGATGGCGGGGGCGGCCTCGTGCTCGTCCCCGGCCTCCAGCGCCGCGGGTGCGACCGG
>NZ_DS999575.1:151942-154137 GCF_000159035.1 Actinomyces urogenitalis DSM 15434 | reverse complement strand
CGGGGAAGCCACCGGCGAAGGCGTCAGCCTCCTCGCCCGGTGCGACGACGTCGTCGTCCGCCACCTCGCGACCAGCCGGCGCGCCCTCGCTCTTGGCGGGCAGGAAGAACAGGATGAGCATCGCGACCAGGAAGACCAGCGCCAGGATGAGCAGCAGGCCCTGAGAGGAGACATCTGTGAAGGCCCGGTAGCCCTGGACCACGGCCACGAGCACGAACCAGGCCAGCGAGACCGGGATGAGGAACTTCCATCCCAGCTGCATGAAGTGGTCGTAGCGGATACGCACCAGCGTGCCTCGGGTGACGATCATGAAGAGCATGACGCACCACACCTTGGCGATGAACCACAGCATCGGCCACCAGCCGGTGTTGAAGCCGTCCCAGATGCTGGCCAGGATGAAGGAGCGCCAACCTCCCAGGAACAGGGTGACGCACACCGCCGAGACGTTGAACATGTTGATGTACTCGCCCAGGTAGTACCAGGCGAACTTCATCGAGGAGTACTCCACCATGTGGCCGGCCACGAGCTCGCCCTCAGCCTCGGGCAGGTCGAAGGGGAGGCGGTTGACCTCGCCGACCATGGAGACCACGTAGATGAGCAGGCTCGGGATCATCGCCAGACCCCACCACAGACGCTCCTGAGCGGAGACGATCCCGGAGGTGGACATCGTGCCCGAGGCCAGGAAGACCGTGAGGATGGACAGGCTCATGCTCAGCTCGTAGGAGATGACCTGAGCCGCGCTTCGCACCGCACCCAGCAGCGGGTAGGTGGAGTGGGAGGACCATCCACCCAGGATGAGGCCGTAGACCCCGAAGCCCGTGATCGCCAGGACGTAGAGGATGGCGACGGGGAAGTCGGTCAGCTGCAGGGGCGTGTAGTGGCCGAAGATGGACACCTCCGGCCCGAAGGGGATGACCGCGTAGATCATGAAGGAGCTGAAGGCCGTGATGAAGGGGGCCAGCAGGTAGATGAGCTTCTCAGCCCCTGAGAGCCAGAAGTCCTCCTTCATGATGAGCTTGGCAGCGTCGGCGATGAGCTGAGGCAGACCGAAGGGGCCGTTGACGTTCGGGCCGGGACGAGTCTGGATGCGTCCGAGCACCTTGCGCTCGGCCCAGATCGCGAGGATGACGCTGACGATGAGGAAGACCATGATGAACACGGCCTTGATGACGGACAGCCACCAGGTCTCCTCAGAGAAGTCCGCGGTCACACCTCCCGCCGTGGGCAGAGCCGTGGCAAGGCCCGAGGACAGCACAGTCGCGGAGTTCACCGGACCACCTCCGAGTGGCTTGAGGTAACTGCAAGGGAGAGGGAGACGGGGTCACCGTGGCCCGCGCCCAGGCTCTGACGCACGGTCGAGCCGGCCGAGCACTCCGGCAGCCACACCGTGCCGCCAGCCACACCGCCGACGACCGCCGGCAGCGTGATCTCGCCGGTGGCCGTGGAAACACTCACCAGCTCGCCGCCGGCCAGGCCCAGGCGCTGGGCGAGGTCCTCGCCCACACGCGCCACCGGACGCAGCGCCGTGGCGGCCAGGAAGGGCTCGCCGTCCTGGAGACGGCCGGCGTCAAGCATCGGCTTGTGGGTGGCTAGGACCGCATCCAGGCCCGAGACCGTGGAGCGGCCCTCGACGCTGACCTGCTCGGCCTGAGCCTCAGGAGCGTCGGTAGGAACGAAGGTGACCTCACCACGCGTGCCGGCGTACAGGCCCAGGCCGGCCAGCTCGCTGTGGAGGGTCTCCAGGGAGTCCACGCCCAGGTCCTCCCCCAGCTCCGCGGCCAGGGCGCCCAGGACCTGACGGTCGGTACGGGCGCGGGAGACGTAGGCCTGACCGAAGGGACGCACGCGCCCCTCCCAGTTGACGAAGGTGCCGTTCTTCTCCACGGCCGGAGCCACCGGCAGGACGACGTCGGCGTGCTCGCTGACCTCGCTGCGGCGCACCTCCAGCTGGATGGTGAATCCCGAGGCAGCCAGTGCCGCGCGCGCCAGACCGGGGTCCGGGAAGTCGCGCAGGTCGACGCCGCCGATCACCAGACCGCCGAGCTCGCCGTCGGTCAGAGCCGTGAGGATCTCCGTGGTGTCGCGGCCAGGCTCGGCCGGCAGGGCCGGACGGGCGTACAGGCCGGTGGTGGACACTCCCCAGGCCTCCTGGACCCGCTGGCGGGCGGCGGCGTCGGCCACCGGGAAGCCGCCGG
>NZ_DS999575.1:143589-151695 GCF_000159035.1 Actinomyces urogenitalis DSM 15434 | reverse complement strand
TGGCCAGGGCGTCGACGACGGACAGCAGGCCAGGAACCGCAGCGGCGCGCTCACCCACGAGGATCGTGGCGCCCTCGTTCTTCAGCGCCTCGACGAGCTCGGGGTGGGTCTGGCTGAGCGTGGCCACGGCGCGGGCCTCCTGGCCCGGGGCGGTCAGGATGAGCTCGGCCGAGAGCTTGCGCACCGAGCGCGAGGCGAGCGTGGTGAGGGTCGCGACCTTGAGGCCGCTTCCTCGCACGCCCTTGCGCAAGCGCAGGAAGAGCGATCCGCACTCGTCCTCGGGCTCCAGGGCCACGAGCAGGACCTGCCCGGCCTTCTCCAGGCTGGAGTAGGTCACCGCGCCGAGCCCGGTACCCGCCACGCGCTTGGCCAGGAAGGAGTCCTCCTCCTTGGAGTGGGGACGCACGCGCTGGTCGATGTCATTGGTGTGGGCGACGGTGCGCGCGAAGCGCGACCAGGCCCAGGCGTCCTCCAGCGTCAGGCGCCCGCCGGGCAGGAAGCCGACCCCGCCGTCGGCCTTGGCTGCCTCCAGGCCGCGGGCCGCGACGTCGAGGGCCTCGGACCAGCTGGTGGCAACCAGCTCGCCGGACTCCTCGTCACGCACGAGCGGCATGGTGAGGCGGTCAGGCTGGCAGGACCAGGCGAAGCCGAAGCGGTCCTTGTCCGTGATCCACTCCTCGTTGACCTGCGGGTCGTTGCCGGCCATGCGGCGCAGCACGACGCCGCGGCGCATGTCCACGCGCAGCGCGGAGCCGGAGGCGTCGTGCTCGGTCACCGAGTCGGTGGAGACCAGGTCCATCGGGCGGGAGCGGAAGCGGTAGCGGGCGCTTGTGAGCGCACCCACCGGGCAGATCTGGATGATATTGCCCGAGAAGTAGGAGGCGAAGGGACGTCCCGAGACGTCCAGGTCCTCACGGCCCGGTCCGTAGACGGCGCCGTCGACCACGCCCGGCTCGCCGGAGGGTCCGGCCAGGTCCGACTCCGGGGCCAGGTAGGCCTCGCCGCGGATGGTCTGGGTGGACACGCCCGCCAGGCCCTCAGGGTCGAAGAAGTCGAGCACCGTGGAGTCGAAGCGGCCGATCTGCTCGCCGTACAGCCCGCCGGTGACCTCGCCGCCCACGTGGCCGGCTCCACGGCCCTGCAGGGCGATGAAGGGGTCGCCCGCGATCTGGTCGGCGAAGCGCACGCAACGCTGGCACAGGACGCAGCGGTCGCGGTCCAGCAGGATGTTGCTGGTCAGGCGCAGCGGCTTGGGGAAGGTGCGCTTGACGTCGGTGAAGCGGCTGGTGGCCTGGGCGCCCGAGCCCATGAGCTCGATGGCCTGGTTCTGCAGCGGGCACTCACCGCCCTTGTCGCACACCGGGCAGTCCAGCGGGTGGTTGATGAGGAGGAATTCCATCGTGCCGGCCTGCGCCTTGGCGGCGACGGGGCTGGTGGCCTGGGTGGAGATCTCCATCCCCTCCATCGCCGTCATGGCGCAGGAGGGCTGGGGCTTGGGCATGGGGCGCACGACGCCGTCGCGGCCCGGCATGGCCACCTCCACCAGGCACTGGCGGCAGTTGGCCGACGGCGCGAGCAGCGGGTGGTCGCAGAAGCGCGGGATCCGAACGCCGATCTTCTCGGCGGCGCGGATGAGGAGCGTGCCCTTGGCGACCTCGACGGGGACGCCGTCGATCGTGATGTTGACCATGTCCACGTGGGTGTCAGTCATGTCTCACCGTGCACTTTCAACGATGGAGGAGGCCGCGTAGGGGAAGAGCACGTTGGCGGCCGTGGTGTAGCCGGCCTCGAATTCGGAGCGGAAGCGGGCGATGCCCGAGCGCACCGGCGTGGCCGCGGCGTCGCCGAGGGCGCAGAAGGAGCGGCCGGCGATGTTGCCCGCGATGTCCTCCAGCTTCTCGACGTCGCCCGGCAGGCCCTGACCGGCTTCCAGACGCAGCATGATCTGGCGCATCCAGTAGGTGCCCTCGCGGCAGGGGGTGCACTTACCGCAGGACTCGTGCTGGTAGAACTCGGTCCAGCGCGTGACCACGCGCACCACCGAGACGGTCTCGTCAAAGACCTGCAGGGCGCGGGTACCGAGCATCGAGCCCGCCGCACCCACCGACTCGTAGTCCAGCGGGACGTCAAGCTCCTCAGGGCCGAAGATCGGCACGGAGGAGCCACCGGGGACCCAGAACTTCAGCTCGTGGCCCTCGCGGACTCCACCGGCCATCTCGATGAGCTGGCGCATCGTGATCCCGAAGGGTGCCTCGAACTGGCCGGGGTGCTTGACGTGACCGGACACGGAGAAGATGCCGTGCCCCTTGGAGCGCTCGGTGCCCATCGCGTTGTACCAGTCGGCACCGCGGGCCAGGATCCCCGGCACCGAGGCGATGGTCTCGACGTTGTTGACCACGGTGGGGCGGGCGTACAGACCCGCCACGGCCGGGAAGGGGGGCTTGAGGCGCGGGTGGCCGCGACGTCCCTCCAGGGAGTCCAGCAGCGCCGTCTCCTCACCGCAGATGTAGGCGCCGGCACCGGCGTGGGCGGTGATACGCAGCGGCTGGTTGCCGTCCAGGCCGAAGCCGGTGTCCAGCAGGCCGGACCCGGTGGCCTCGCGCACGGCGTGCAGCAGGCGACGGTAGACGTGGGTGACCTCGCCGCGCAGGTAGACGAAGGCGTGGTCGCCACCGATGGCCCGGCAGGTGATCGCGATGCCCTCGATGAGGGCCTGCGGGTTGGCCATGATGGTCGGGATGTCCTTGCAGGTACCCGGCTCGGACTCGTCGGCGTTGACCACGAGGTAGCGGGGCTTGCCGTCAGGGGCAGGCAGGAAGGACCACTTCAGGCCCGTGGGGAAGCCGGCGCCGCCTCGTCCGCGCAGGTTGGAGGACTTGACGTAGTTGACCAGCTCCTCGGCGCTCATGGTCTTGGCCTTGGCCAGTCCCTCGTAGCCGCCGTTGGCGCGGTAGGCCTCCAGGGTCCAGGAGCGCTCCTTGTCCCACATGTCCGTCAGCACCGGGGTCAGGGTGCCAGGAGCGGTGAAGGCGGGAGCCTGCGCCTGATCGGTAGGCGTGGCGTTGTCGCTCACTTGCTCTCCTCCTTCGGGGCGGTCCATCCGTTCTCACGCGCGATGCGCAGCCCGAGGAGGCTGGCCTCGCCAGCACCCATGCCCTCGTCGGCGCGGCCGTCCTCGAAGCCTGCCAGGACGCGCTCGTTCTCGCGGAAGGTCGGCAGGGTCTCGGGCCCGCGGGTGGGGGCCACGTCCTCGCCGCGCTCCAGGCGCGAGACCATGTCGACGGCGGAGGCCGGGGTCTGGTTGTCGAAGAACTCCCAGTTGACCATGACGACGGGGGCGTAGTCGCAGGCGGCGTTGCACTCGATGCGCTCCAGGCTGATCCGCCCGTCCTCGCTGGTCTCGTCGTTGCCCAGACCCGTGTGCTCGGCCACGGCCTGCCAGATCTCGTCACCACCCATGACGGCGCACAGGGCGTTGGTGCACACGCCCACGTGGTACTCGCCTGCGGGGTGGCGGCGGAACTGGCTGTAGAAAGTCGCCACCGCGGAGACCTCGGCCAGGGTCAGGCCCAGGGTCTCGGCGCACAGCGCGATGCCGCGCGGGGCGACGTAGCCGTCCTCGCTCTGGACCAGGTGCAGCATCGGGATGAGGGCGCTGCGCTCGTGCCCGGAGGGATAGCGAGACTTGATCTGCTCGATGTCGGCGCGAAGCCGGGCCTCGGTCTCAGGCGAGTAGGCGCCCTCGGAGGCTCCGGCCTGGCCGGTGCTGCCAGGAATCTGCTGGGTTGTCATCAGCGGTCCACGCCTCCCAGGACGGGGTCGATCGAGGCCAGGGAGGGAACGAGGTCGGCGATCATGCCGCCCTCACCCATCATGGCCAGGGACTGCAGGTTGGAGTAGGAGGGGTCACGGAAGTGGACCCGGTAGGGGCGGGTCCCGCCGTCGGAGACGGCGTGGACGCCCAGGACGCCCTTGGCGTGCTCGACCGTGGTGTAGACCTGTCCGGCCGGGACGTGGAAGCCCTGGGTCACCAGCTTGAAGTGGTGGATGAGGGACTCCATCGAGGTGCCCATGATCTCGCGCACGTGCTCCAGGGACTGGCCCTGGCCGTCGGTGGCGATGGCCATGCGGGCCGGCCAGGCGATGGTCGGGTCCGCGACCATGGTCGTGTTGGAGGGGTCGTCCCCGCGCGCAGAGATCTCGTCGAGGCGGTCCAGCGCCTGGGAGATGATCTTGAGGGACTGGAAGCACTCGTCGAAGCGGACGAGCTGACGGTTGTAGCAGTCCGAGCGGTCGTAGACCGGGACGTCGAAGTCGTAGGTCTCGTAGCCGCAGTAGGGCTTGATCTTGCGCATGTCCAGCGGGTAGCCAGCAGCGCGCAGGCACGGGCCCGTCAGTCCCAGGGCCAGGCCAGCGGCCAGGCTGATCTCCCCGGTGCCGATGAAACGCGACTTCAGCAGCGGGTTGGCCAGGAGCATGGCCTGCAGCTCCTGGATGTCGTTCTTGATGTCCGGCATGACCGAGCGGACGAACTCGCTGAAGCCCTCCGGCACGTCCTGGGCCAGGCCGCCGGGACGGATGTAGGCGTGGTTCATACGCAGGCCGGAGACCATCTCGAAGGCGCGCAGGATGTTCTCGCGCGCCCGGAAGGCGATGGTCAGCAGGGTCGTGCCGCCCAGCTCGTTACCACCGGTACCGATGGCGATGACGTGGGAGGAGATGCGGTTGAGCTCCATGAGGATCACGCGCATGACGGTGGCCTTCTCCGGCACGTCATCGGTGATGCCCAGCAGCTCCTCGACCGCCAGGGCGTAGCCGACCTCCTGGAAGAAGGGGGCCACGTAGTCCATACGGGTCACGAAGGTCTCGCCCTGGGTCCAGGTGCGGTACTCCATGTTCTTCTCGATACCCGTGTGCAGGTACCCGGTGCCCACGCGGACCTCGGTGACCTTCTCACCGTCGGTCTCCAGGACCAGACGGAGCACGCCGTGGGTCGAGGGGTGGACGGGACCCATGTTGACCACGACGCGGTCGTGCTCGAGGCGGTCGGCCTCGTCACGGGCGGCGATCTGCTCGGCGATCTCGTCCCAGTCCCCGCCCTCGGCGGTCCACTGGGGGGCGCCGGCGGCCAGAGCGTCGGTGGCCGGACCGGCGGCCCGGAACGTGGTGCTGTTCGCGCTAGTCATCAGCGGTACGACCTCCGGGTGTCAGCGGGCGGGGTGGTGGCGCCCTTGTACTCGACGGGGATGCCGCCGAGCGGGTAGTCCTTGCGCTGGGGGTGCCCGACCCAGTCGTCAGGCATGGCCGAGCGGGTGAGGTTCGGGTGACCGTCAAAGACGATGCCCATCAGGTCCCAGGTCTCGCGCTCGTGCCAGTCGTCACCGGGGTAGACCTCGACGATGGAGGGCACGTGCGGGTCCGACTCGGGGCAGGTGACCTCCAGGCGCAGCTGGCGCCCGCCGTGAGTCAGGGAGACGAGCTCGAAGCAGGCGTGCAGCTCTCGCCCGGAGTCGGCGGGGTAGTGGACCCCGGTGACCCCCAGGCACAGCTCGAAGCGCAGGTCCTGGTCATCACGCAGGGGCCGCACGACGTCGAGCAGGTGCTCCCGGGTGATGAACAGGGTGAGCTGGCCGTGCTCGATGACGACCTTCTCGATGGCCTCGGCCGGAGCGGTGCCAGCGGCCTGGAGGTCCTCGATGAGGATGTCGACGACCTCGTCGAACCAGCCGCCGTAGGGGCGCGTAGCCGCCGGAGCCAGCGTCACGACACTCGTGGTGCCGCCGTAGCCGGTGGTGTCCCCGGCGTCGGAGGCACCAAAGTGACCGGTGTGGGTGGAGATGACCTCCAGGCGCAGCTCGGGGCGCACGGCCTGGCCGGCTACCTCGGGCACGGCCGGCGTGGCGGCGTCGACCTCGGAGCCCGGGTCGGGAAGGTTGGTGTCAGTCATGCGAGCTGGCCCTTCATCTCGTGGATCGGGGTGGCCTTGAGGGCAGCGGCCTCGACGGCGCGCGCGATCTCCTCACGGTGCTTGAAGACAGGACGACGCTCGATCTGACGGGTGAGCTCGAGCATGGCGTTGATGAGCATCTCCGGACGCGGCGGGCAACCGGGCAGGTAGATGTCCACCGGGACGATGTGGTCGCAGCCCTGCACGATCGCGTAGTTGTTGAAGATGCCGCCCGAGGAGGCGCAGGCGCCCATGGAGATGACCCACTTGGGCTCGGGCATGGCGTCGTAGACGTTGCGCACGATCGGCGCCATCTTGTGGGAGACGCGGCCTGAGACCAGCATGACGTCGGCGTGACGCGGCGAGGCGCGGAAGACCTCCCAGCCGAAGCGCGAGAGGTCAAAGCGCGGGGCCGCCGTCGCCATCATCTCGATGGCGCAGCAGGCCAGGCCCATGGTGACCGGCCACAGCGAGCGGGCCTGGGCCAGCGCACTGAGCTTCTCGACGCTGGTGAGCAGGAACCCAGGGCCCTCGACGGACTCCTCGGCCTGCAGCTGCAGATCCCCCCGCTTGGAGGGGATGGTGAGCATCTTCTCCCGGTAGGCCTTGTACTCAGTCTTGTCCATGCTGCTTTCTGCCTTTGCTCGTACTGGTGGGGTCGCGGACCGGGCTCAGTCCCAGTCCAGCCCGCCGCGACGCCACTCCAGGACGTAGGGCACGGTGATGAGGGCGATGAAGACCAGGGCCGCGCTCAGGCCGAAGAAGCCGAGCTGGTGGAAGGCCGTGGCCCAGGGGTAGAGGAAGACGACCTCGACGTCGAAGATGATGAAGGTCATGCCAACCAGGTAGAAGGCGATGGGGAAGCGACCGGACTCCGTGTTGGAGGGCGTGGGGTCGATGCCGCACTCGTAGTTGGCGGTCTTGACCTTGTTCTTCCGGTTCGGGCTCACGATGGCGGACAGGGCGAGACCGCCGACGGCCACGACGAGCGCGACCGCCGCCATGATGAGGAGCGAGACGAAGGGGTTCATGCTTCGGACACCATCCCTTGGGAGAGCTGGTTGACGACCGCCCAGGACAGAGCGGACCTCGCCTGACTCTACTCACGCCGTCAGCCACTTCGAACCAGGGCCGGAGCGCTCCAGCCTTTCGGCGCGATGACGCCAGCCACCCACTCCCGCCGAGGTCAGCGGCCACAGGAAGGACCCTGGCATTTAGGCATAGTTTCCGTCACGAAATATCTCTCCTGTCTCCTGGCTCTCAGCCGACCGGCCCCTCCGTGACGTCGCAGCCGGGTCCCGGGCTGTCATGATGGGGTCATGAGCAGAGCCACCCTGGCCAAGGACCCCAGCGAGGTCGCCGGCATGTTCGACGCCGTCGCGCGCCGTTATGACCTGACCAATGACGTCATGAGCCTGTGGCAGGTGCGGATGTGGCGAGCTGTCACGCGCGCCGCCGTCGACGCCAGGCCAGGGACCAGGGTCCTTGACCTGGCGGCCGGAACCGGCACCTCCTCAGCCGAGTACGCGCGCGAGGGCGCCCAGGTCGTGGCCTGCGACTTCTCCACCGGCATGGTCGCTGAGGGCAAGCGCCGCCACCCCGAGATCACCTTCGTGGCAGGGGACGCCATGGCGCTGCCCTTCGCGGACGCCACCTTCGACGTCGTCACCATCTCCTACGGCCTGCGCAACGTCCAGGACACCGCCCTCGCCCTGCGCGAGATGGCGCGCGTGACCCGTCCTGGCGGCCGCCTGGTCATCGCTGAGTTCTCCACGCCCACGTGGGCGCCCTTCCGGGACCTGTACCGCTTCTACCTGGGCACGGCCCTACCGGCGGCCGGCCGCCTGGTCTCCTCCAACACCGAGGCCTACAGCTACCTCGGGGAGTCCATCCTCGCCTGGCCGGACCAGCAGACCCTGGCCGCCCTCATCCAGGACTGCGGCTGGAGCGAGGTGGGCTACAAGAACCTCTCGGGCGGGATCGTCGCCGTCCACCGGGCCACGCGCCCCGCCCAGGCGCCGGCCCCGAGGCCCTGAGATGCCCCAGCCCTGGCTCGAGGCCGCGCAGGTCCTTGACGGCTCAGCCGCTGCGCCGCACCTGAGCGTGCGGACCACGCCTCTAGCCCCCCGAGATGCCGCGCGCCTGGGCCTGGCCGCCAC
>NZ_DS999575.1:141157-142854 GCF_000159035.1 Actinomyces urogenitalis DSM 15434 | reverse complement strand
GGCGCCCGCGAGCGCGAGGCCGCTCGTCTGGCGGCGTGGCTGGAGGGCTCACAGAAGAACAACCGGGAGCACGCCCTGGCCAGGGCCTCCGCCCTCAAGGCGCTGGAGCCCTTGTGCTCGGTGGTCCAGGCCCCACCTCGCCACGTCATCACGCTGCCCAATGTCCTGCACCTGGCCTCGGACGTCACCGGGGTGGTAGCCGGGGACACCGGTGCCCTGTCCCTGGTGGGCGCGCTGCACCCGACCGCAGCCGTCGGCGGCACCCCCACGCCGGCCGCGCTGGCGGTGATCGAGGCTGAGGAAGGCATGGACCGCGGCCGCTACGCCGGCCCGGTGGGCTGGGTGGACTGGCACGGCGAAGGCGAGTGGTGCATCGCCCTACGCTCGGGCCAGCTCTCCGGCGCCCCGGCCGGCCCCCAGGCCCCGGTGCGGGTCTTCGGAGGGGGCGGGATCATGCCCGACTCCGAGCCGGGCGACGAGCTGGCCGAGACCGAGGCGAAGATGCGCCCCATGCTCGCCGCCCTGGGCGCTTAGGAGTCCTCGCGCTCAGCCAGTGTCGCCTCGACCTGCTGCTCCTGGCCGGCCCGCACGATCGTGAGGGTGACGGTGTCCCCGGCCGAGTACTGACGCACGAATCCGGTCAGCGCCGCGGCCTGGCTCGTGGCCTTGCCGTCGATGGCGGTGATGAGGTCGCCCTCCTTCAGCCCTGCCTTCTCCGCCGGCGAGCCGGACTCGACCGAGCCGACCTGGGCGCCTGCGCGCGTGACGTCCCCGACCTGGGCCGCGCCGTCGCCGATCGAGACTCCCAGGTAGGCGTGAGTGGCCTTGCCGGACTCGATGAGCTGGTTGGCGACCTTGGTAGCGAGGTTGCCCGGGATGGCGAAGCCCAGTCCGATCGAGCCCGAGCTCTCAGAGACCTGGGCGATCGAGCTGGTGATGCCGATGACCTTGCCCGTCTCATCGAAGAGCGGGCCACCGGAGTTGCCCGGGTTGATCGCGGCGTCGATCTGGATGGCGTTGGTGTAGGTCTGCGAGGTCGTGGTGGTCTGCGGGCGCAGGAACTGCTCCAGCCCCTCCGGCAGCCCCGAGGACCCCTCGGACTGGGTCGGGGAGTCGTCGGACTCCTCCTGGGTGGTGACCACAGGACGGTTGACCGCCGAGACGATGCCGGTGGTCACGGTCGAGGACAGGCCGAGCGGGTTGCCGATCGCCATGACGTCCTGGCCGGTGACCACCTGGTCGGAGTCACCGAACTGTGCCACGGTGAGGTCCGAGGGGGCGTCGGTGAGCTTGATGACGGCCAGGTCCGTGGCCGGGTCGGTTCCGGTCAGCTCGGCGGCGTAGATCCGGCCGTCAGCCAACGTCACCTGGATCTGCGAGGCGCCCGCCACGACGTGGTTGTTCGTCACCACGTGCCCCTCGGAGTCGTAGATGACGCCGGAGCCCACGGCGGTGCCGGAGGCAGTCTTGACGGTGATCGAGACCACCGAGTTGGCTACGGCGTTGGTCACGGCCTCCCAGTCAGGTGCCGTCCCGGTCGAGGAGACGGTCTTGGTGGTCGAGCCGGTCGCCACGGACATCGGCGCCGAGGCCGTGGGAGAGCCGGAGGAGCCTGCGTAGTGCATGACGGCGGCGGTGCCTCCCGAGGCCAGCAGCGCCGCAGCCAGGGTCGCGGCGATGACGCCGCCCCAGCCCGG
>NZ_DS999575.1:135599-139698 GCF_000159035.1 Actinomyces urogenitalis DSM 15434 | reverse complement strand
CCACGGCCGTGGCCGGGTCCTGGCTCTCCTGAGCCCTGCGTGCGGCCAGGGCCCCCAGCATGTGGACCAGCCGCGCCTGCCAGCGCGAGGCCAGCTCGTCGTCAGCCATCGAGGCCGACAGCATGGTCTGGGAGACGTGGGCCGCTCGCACCGCCAGCTCGCCGCGGCGCGGGACCAGGGCGGGCACAGCAAGGTCGGACTCGAACAGGCTCACGGTGCCCAGCCCGCAGGCGCCGGCCAGCTCGGGCAGGGCGGAGGCCAGCCGCAGCCCCGCCGCGATGCCGATGGAGGTGTCTAGGGCCGAGGAGACGACGGCGGGCAGGCCCAGCCGCTCGGTCAGCGCCAGGGCACGGCGTACCCCGCCCAGCGGGGCGACCTTGACGATCGCGACATCGGCGGCCTCCAGCCTGGCCACGGCCAGCGGGTCCTCGGACAGGCGCACGGACTCGTCGGCAGCGATCGGGACGCTGACGGCCCTGCGCAACCGGGCCAGGTCCTCCACGTCCGCGCAGGGCTGCTCGGCATACTGCAGTCCCCCGGCGGCCTTGTTCATCACCGGCAAGGTGGCGCGGGCGGTCTCCAGGTCCCAGGCGGCGTTGACGTCGATGCGCACCTGTCCCTGCGCGCCCAGGGCCGCACGGACCGCCGCCAGGCGCTCCAGGTCCTCCGCGACGCCGTCGGCCGTGCCACTGACCTTGACCTTGGCGGTGGTGGCTGCCGACTGGGCCACGAGCTCGTAGGCCTGCTCAGCGGCCACAAGCGGGACAGTGACGTTGACCGGGACGCTCCTGCGGTGGGTCTCCAGGTCTGCCAGCCCGCTGACGGCCTGCTCCAGCCCGCTGGCCAGCCAGGGGGCGCTGGCTGCGGCGTCGTAGTTCCAGAAGGGTGCGACCTCTCCCCACCCGGCCGGCCCGTGCAGGGCGATGCCGTCGCGGCGCACGATGCCGCGGAAGGAGGTCCGCATCGGCAGGTCCCACACGACGACGCGGTCGATCCCCTCCAGCAGGCCGGTCGGGTCGGCACGGCGCAGCAGGTCGAGATCGAGCTCGCCGGCCGTACGCGCAGTCGCGTCAGCGCTGGGGAAGATCTGGCTCGTCATACCAGCCAGGATAGCCGCAGGCCCGGTCAGCGGCCGGGCTGGCCTGGCCTAGTCGCCCAGGGTGGCCACCATGACGGCCTTGATGGTGTGCATCCGGTTCTCGGCCTGGTCGAAGACGATCGAGCGCTCGGACTCGAAGACCTCCTCAGTCACCTCGACCCCGTCCATGCCGGTGGCCTGGTAGATCTCCTCACCGATGGCGGTCTGGCGGTTGTGGTAGGCGGGCAGGCAGTGCATGAAGCGGGCCTGGGGGCCGGCCAGCTCCATGAGGGAGGCGTTCACCTGGTAGTCGCGCAGCATGGCGATCCGCTCGTCCCACACCTCCTTGGGCTCGCCCATGGAGACCCAGATGTCGGTGTGGACAAAGTCGACGCCGGCCACGCCCTGCGGTACCGACTCCGTCACCGTGATCCGCGCACCAGTGCGCTCGGCCACCTGGTGGGCCTGGGCGATGCACTCCTCATCCGGCCACAGGGCCCGGGGGGCGACGATGCGCACGTCCGCACCGATCATGGCACCGTTGACCAGCAGGGAGCGGCCCATGTTGAAGCGCGCGTCACCCACGTAGGCGTAGGAGATCTCGCCGGTGGGCTTGCCCGCGTGCTCGAGCATCGTCAGGCTGTCGCACAGCATCTGGGTGGGGTGCCACTGGTCCGTCAGGCCGTTCCACACCGGCACGCCGGATAGCTCTGCGAGCTGGACGACCTTGGCCTGCTCGTCCCCGCGGTACTCGATCCCGTCAAACATCCTGCCGAGCACCCGGGCGGTGTCCGCCACGGACTCCTTGTGCCCCATCTGGGAACCGGAGGGGTCGAGGTAGGTCGTCGAGGCGCCCTGGTCGGCCGCACCGACCTCGAAGGAGCAACGGGTGCGGGTGGAGGTCTTCTCAAAGACCAGGGCGATGTTGCGCCCGCGCAGGCGCTGGGTCTCGCGCCCGGCCTTCTTCTCCGCCTTGAGCTGGGCCGCCAGCTGGATGAAGGTCATCCACTCCTCGGGGGAGAAGTCGAGCTCGCGGAGGAAGGACCTCCCCTTCAGCCCGGCCAGGACGGTGGGGTCAGGTGCCGGCAGGCAGGCTGTGGGGCTGGCAGAGGTACTGGTCACGGGCGACCCTTTCAGTGGTGGGCTACAGCGCGTCGGAGGAACCGGCGGCTGACGACGCGTCCGGTACGAGCACCGGACGGTCCCTGGATCCAGTATGGCCCACGGCACCGGTGCGAGACAGGCTAGGGTGTGCCACGTCGTCGAGCCCCAGGCCGCGGTGGGCACAGGTGCCCGCCACCGCCGTCGTGAGACCACCCCTGCCCCGGTACCGTCAGCAGGAAGGAGCAAGCGTGCCAGTGGTCGGACGGACCCCGGTCGACGCTCTTGCTGCGCCCGGGTTCCCTGCAGCCTCCGGAGCCGGCGGCCCCAAGGCGCACGCAGACGTGCGTATCTCCAACATGTCCCTCATCCTGCGACACCTGCAGGCCGGGCCGCCGTGCTCGCGCACGGAGCTGGTCCGCCAGACCGGGCTGTCCAAGGCCACGGTCTCCACGCTCGTCGCCGAGCTGTGCGCACGGGGGCTGGTCAGCGAGGGCGCTCCAGACATGTCAGGCAACGTCGGTCGCCCCAGCACCGCGCTGCAGATCGCGGCGCAGGCGGTGGCCGGGGTGGGCGCCGAGATCGGCATCGACTCCCTGCTGCTGACCGTAGTGGACCTGGCAGGACGGGTCGTGACCCAGGAGTCCTGCCTTATTGCGGACCCCGCTCGCTCCTTTACCGCCGTCATCGACCAGCTCTCCGCCCTGCTGACGGCACAGCTGGAGAAGCTGCGCAGCCAGGGTGTGGCGGTGCTGGAGGTCGTCGTCGCGCAGACCGGCGCCCTGGACTACACCAGCGGCACCGTACGCTTCTCCTCCTCGCTCGGCTGGCACGACGCCCCGCTGCTGGAGGCCCTGCGCTCCGCTCTGGCGCGCGACCTTCCCGAGGATGCCGCCCTGCCGGAGCTGGCGATGGAGAACGATGCCAAGCTCGCGGCCCTGGCCGCCTACGGCGACTACGCCCGCAAGGGCGTGCGGCACCTGCTCTACCTCTCAGGCGGAGAGGGCGTGGGTGCGGGCATCATCGCTGACGGCCACCTGCTGCGCGGCTGGTACGGATCGACCGGCGAGGTTGGGCATATGCCGGTTGAGACGGACGGGCAGGTGTGCCGCTGCGGCCGGCGCGGGTGCTGGGAGACTCTCATCGGCCTGCACTCACTGACCGCGATCTACCCGCCGCAGGACCCGGTCCATGACGATGCCCGCTCCCTGGTGTCGCGTATCGCCATGCTGCGCGAGCGCTTTGACGCCGGGGACCAGGTCCTGATCGAGCGGCTGGCCCAGGCGCAGCACGACCTGGAGCGCGGCCTGGCGATCCTGGTTGACGTCCTCAACCCTCAGGTCATTGTCCTGTCAGGTTGGCTCGCCGCTTTCGATGACGTCCTCCTCGCCCCGACGGCCGCGTCGCTGGAAGCACGGCGCCTGGACGATCGTCCCGCGGTTCACCTCCTTGCCTCCCGGCTGGGCCCCTGGGCCCCGTCACTGGGAGCTGCCTTGGTCTCGCTCGAACCGGTCCTAGCCGATCCGACCGTCCTCCAGCCCCAGGACTGAGCCAGCCCAGGCCGCGTGCCAGGAGCGCCGGGGCGCGCCTCGCCGTCGTGCCCCCAACTTGCCCAAGGTCGTCGGTTCAGGCCGGCAACAGTCGGTTCGGGGCTCTCAACTTGCCCAAGGTCGTCGGTTCAGGCCGGCAACAGTCGGTTCGGTTGTGGCAAGCATGGGAATCGACGGTTAAGCACCTAAAGCGACAGATTGGAGCGGCCAGCCAGGCGAACCCAGGCCATCGGTTTAGGCCCCAAACAGTCAGTTTCGAGGTTCCGACACAACCCAGACCATCCGCCCCGGCGCTGATGAGCTCCACACTCACCCCCACTCCCATCGCTTCAGGCCCTCAACAGTCGGTTCGGTTGTGGCGAGCATGGGG
>NZ_DS999575.1:129356-135322 GCF_000159035.1 Actinomyces urogenitalis DSM 15434 | reverse complement strand
TGGGCGTGGCCGGCTGAGGACCTCAACCGACCCAACAACCAAGCGGACACAGGCGAATTTGTCCTCCCCACTAGCGCGAGACGCGATCATGCTGTAGTTTGTTCGTAGTTCGAAATATTCAGCCCGAAGGAGTGCTGATGGCCCCTCAGGCCCTTGGACGCGACGACGCAGCCGGCGCCGGTCGCCTCACCCTCCCCATCCAGACCGGCATGGACGCCCAGGTGCGCGAGCTCATGGAGCGCCTGGGCGCGGACGCCGTGCGTAACTCGGACGGTACCGAGCTGCCCGAGCTGGTCCACGAACTGGCCGCCAAGGTCTACTCCACCTACTTCGTCGGACGTGGGGACAACGCCTGGGCTGACGCCCACCCGGACGAGGCCACGCGGATCTTCCTGTCCTCTGACCGCGTGGTCGCCACCGACGAGAGCCCGCTGGCCATTGACCTGACCGCCTCCTGGTTCGCCGAGCAGGTCCGCCCGGACGTCACCTGTGACACCGCCCGCTGGTGGCAGGCCTACGACCGTACCGTCGGTGAGCCCCTGTCCCCCGCCGCCTGGCGCCTGGAGGAGGACGGCCACACGGTCACGGTCCTGGAGCCGCAGGCCGGCCACGCCTACACGGTCAGCTACCTGGCCACCCAGACCTGGGACCCCACCCAGATGTACAACTACCTCACCAACGGCTGGGACCAAGACCCCACGCGCGTGAAGGAGAAGCCCTTCGACGTGCGGCACGAGGCCACTTGGGCGCACGTGCGCGCCCACCTCGACGGCTGGCTCCGGGACCACCCCGAGGTCGACGTCGTCCGCTTCACCACCTTCTTCTACCACTTCACCCTCGTCTACGGCCCGGACGCCAAGGAACGCTTCGTCGACTGGTTCGGCTACTCCGCCTCGGTCTCGGTGCCGGCACTGGAGGCCTTCGAGGCCGAGTACGGCTACCGGCTCACCCCCGAGGACTTCGTCGACGCCGGCTACTACAACTCCCCCTTCCGCGTTCCGACCCGCGCCTTCCGCGACTGGATCAGCTTCCAGCACCGCTTCGTCACCTCCCGCGTGCGCGAGCTGACCGACGCCGTCCACGCCGCCGGCAAGGAGGCGATGATGTTCCTGGGGGACAACTGGATCGGCACCGAGCCCTACGGCGAGCACTTCGCCGACGCCGGCCTGGACGCCGTCGTGGGCTCCGTGGGCTCGGGCGCGACCTGCCGCATGATCGCCGACATCCCCCACGTGCGCTACACCGAGGGCCGCTTCCTGCCCTACTTCTTCCCCGACGTCTTCCACCCGGATGGGGACCCGGTGGCCGAGGCCAACGAGTCCTGGCTCCAGGCACGCCGCGCGATCGTGCGCTCCCCACTGGACCGCATCGGTTACGGCGGCTACCTGTCCCTGGCGGTGGAGCACCCTGACTTCATCGACCGCGTGGAGGAGATCGTCGCGCAGTTCCGCTCGCTGCACACCTGCAGCGGCGGCCAGCGCCCGCTCGCGGCTCCCTTCAAGGTTGCCGTCATCAGCTCCTGGGGCCGCCTGCGCTCGTGGATGACCCACATGGTGGCCCACGCCCTGTGGTATCGCCAGACCTACTCCTACATCGGCGTGCTGGAGGCGTTGTCCGGCCTGCCGCTGGAGGTCAGCTTCCTGTCCTTCGACGACCTGCGCGAGGGCGTGCCCAGCGACGTCGCCGTCCTCATCAACGCCGGAGGTACAGGCACGGCCTTCTCCGGCGGGCGCGAGTGGGACGACCCGGCCCTGGTCGAGGCCGTCAACGCCTTCATCGCCCGCGGCGGCGGCTTCATCGGCGTGGGCGCCCCCTCCGATCACCCCCGCGACGGCGTCACCTTCCAGCTGGCTGACGCGCTGGGCGTGGACCGCGAGACCGGCTGGGGCCTGAGCACCAACCGGCCCCTGGAGGTCCAGCCGGACCACTTCATCACCGCAGACCTCACCGCCAGCTTCGACGACGGCGAAGGCACCCCCGACGTCGTCGTCACCGGGCACCGTACCCAGGTCCTCGACGCCGCCGACGGCCAGGTCCGCCTGGCAGCCAGCCACTTCGGGGCCGGCCGCACCGTCTACGCCACCGGCCTGCCCTACAACGCGGACAACTCCCGGTTGCTGCACCGCGCCATCTTCTGGGCTGCCGGGGCGGAGTCGGACTTCGAGCGTTGGGCCGCCGTCGACCCGCGCGTCGAGGTCGCCACCTACCCAGGAGGACAGCTCCTGGCCTTCAATAACACCCTGGAGCCGGTGACCACCCAGGTCCACACGCCCAGGGGTCCGCGCACCATCCACCTAGAGGCAGGAGGTCAGCAGTGGCTTCTCGGCGACGACGCCTGAGATCCCGCCACCCACTACCCATCGGCCGGGCCGGGCACGCCGCCCGCATCGACGGCGCCGGCGAGTTCCGCATCTTCTTCACCATGGTGCTGCCCATCCTGGCGCCGGCCATGGTGACCATCTTCCTGTTCATCTTCGTGGCGACCTGGAACAACTTCCTGCTGCCGCTGATGATGGTGACCAACAACGTCGCCCTCAAGCCCGTCACCCTGGGCCTGTACGGCATGATGTCCTACTTTGACCCGACCTACGGCGCCGTCCTCCAGGGAGCGCTGCTCGGGGTCCTGCCGCTGGTGATCCTCTTCCTCATCCTCCAGCGCTACTGGAAGGCCGGCCTGACCGCCGGCGCCGTCAAGGGCTGAGCACCACCCAGCCTCCTAGTTGCACACCCTCCCACCTGCCACAGAAGGTAGTCATGATCCACTTCGGAACCGGCGGCTGGCGAGCCGTCATCGGCGACGAGTTCACCCGCGCCAACGTCCGTCTCCTGGCTCAGGGCCTGGCCAACCGCATCCTGGCCGAGACCTCCCCCGGCGCCCGGCCCGGCCGCGTCGTCATCGGTTACGACCGACGCTTCCTCTCCGACACCGCCGCCTGGTGGGCCACCGAGGTCCTGGCAGGCAACGGCGTGCCGGTCACCGTCATCGACCGTCCCACCCCCACCCCCACCACGATGTGGACCGTGGGCAACCTGGGGGCCGCCTACGGCATGGCCGTCACCGCCTCCCACAACCCCGCCCTGTACAACGGCATCAAGGTCTTCCTGCCCGGGGGCCGTGACGCGGACCTGGAGTTCACTGAGTCCCTCACCCAGCAGGTCAACGCCCTGGGCGAGGAGGACGTCAAGGCCCTGGAGCCCCACGAGGTCCGCGGCAGCGAGCTGGTGACCATCCAGCACTCCATCAACTGGTACCTGGACGCCATCCTGGACAAGCTCGACGTCGAGACGATCCGTCACGCCCACCTCCACCTCGTCCTGGACCCCATGTTCGGCGTGGCCCAGACCAGCCTGCAGACGATCCTGCTCACGGCCCGCTGCCAGGTTGACGTCATCAACGAGCGCCATGACCCGCTCTTCGGCGGCCGCATGCCTTCGCCGGCTAAGGGGACCCTGGCGGCCCTCCAGCACGCCGTCGTCGAGCGCGGGGCGGACCTGGGCATCGCTACCGACGGCGACGCAGACCGGCTGGGGATCATCGATGACGAGGGGCACTACCTCACCCCCAACCAGGTCCTGGTCCTCCTCTACGACTACCTGCTCACCCGCAAGGGCTGGAGCGGCCCGGCGGTGCGCAATATGTCCACCACCCACCTGCTGGACCGCGTGGCCAAGGCTCACGGCCAGGTCTGCTACGAGGTGCCGGTGGGCTTTAAGTGGATCAGCGCCAAGATGGCCGAGACTGACGCCGTCATCGGCGGCGAGTCCTCGGGCGGCCTGACCGTGCGCGGCCACATCCCAGGCAAGGACGGCGTCTACGCAGGCTCCCTGCTCGTGGAGGCGGTGGCGGCCTCCGGCAAGAAGCTCTCCGAGCTCTACGCCGACCTGGTCTCCCGCTACGGCGAGCTGGTCATGGTCGAGGAGGCTTACGGCTTCACCGCCACCCGCCGCGCTGAGCTCACGGAGCAGATCTTCACCCATCACGACCTGCCGGACTTTACGGCCCTGGGTCTGCAGACCGACCACGTCAGCTGGGCCGACGGTTGCAAGGTGTACTTCAAGGGCGATGGCTGGGTGACGATCCGCTTCTCCGGCACCGAGCCCCTGCTGCGCGTCTTCGCCGAGATGCCCGACGGCGAGCTGGCGCAGCGCACGGCCGACGCCGTCGCCTCCCACTACGGGCTCGGCCAGTAGCCCCCCAACTCAGGAGATTCCCATGACTGAGGCTCACACCACCCCTGCCACGCAGGTACGCACCGCCGTCGTCCTGGCACGCGGTCTCGGCACCCGCATGCGCGCCGAGACCGGCGCCCAGGCCGCTCTCTCCCCCGCCCAGGCCGCCGCGGCCGCCAGCGGGTACAAGGCCCTCATGCCCATCGGCGAGCACCTGCTCGTCGACTACAGCCTGTCCGCCCTGGCCGACGCCGGGATCAGCCGGGTCGTGCTCGTCGTCGGCCCCGAGCACGAGGCCTTCGACGCCCACATCGCTGACCTCGCCCCCATGCGGCTGAGCATCGAGCTGGCCGTCCAGAGCGAGCCTCGAGGCACCGCCGACGCCGTCGCCTGCGCCGAGCAGGTGGTGGGTGAGGAGCCCTTCCTCATGGTCAACGGGGACAACTACTACCCGACCCACGGACTGCGGGCCCTGGCCGAGCACGAGGGCAACGCCCTGCTCGGATTCGACCGGGCCGCACTGGTGGCGGGCTCCAACATCCCGGCTGAGCGGGTGGCGGCCTTCGCCCTGGTGCGCGAGGCCGACGGGCTGCTGACCGAGATCGTGGAGAAGCCCGCCCCCGAGGTGGTCGATGCCGCCGGCGAGCACGCACTGGTGTCCATGAACGCCTTCGTCTTCACCCCCGAGATCTTCCAGGCCTGCTCCCGGATCGCCCCCTCGCCCCGCGGCGAGCTGGAGATCGTCGACGCCGTGCGGGCCCTGGCCAGCCCGGTCAGCGTCCTGCCCGTCCAGGGCGCGGTCCTGGACCTCTCGCGCCGCGAGGACGTCGCTGACGTCCAAGCGCGCCTGGCGCACGCGGAGGTGGCACTGTGAGCGCAGTCGGTACACGCGGCGCCTGGCGGGTGCCCGGCCGCATCGAGTTCCTCGGCAAGCACACCGACTACGCCGGCGGGAACGTGCTGGTCGGCGCCGTGGACCGGGGCGTGAGCGCCGTGGCCGAGCAGGTCGACGGCGCAGCGGGCTTCCTCTCAGCCACCACCACGGCCGGGGGCGAGCCCGTCAGCCTGCAGGCAGGCATGGACCACGGCCTTGCGGCCGGTCACTGGGGACGCTACCTGCAGACGGTGCTCGACCGCCTGACGGCGAACTTCGGGCCCAGCGTGCCCGCGCACCTGACCATCACCTCCGACCTACCCCCCGCCTCGGGGATGAGCTCCTCCTCTGCCCTCATCTGCGCCAGCGCCCTGGCTCTGGCCGACCTCAACGGCTGGAGCTCCACCGAGCTGTGGAGACGCAACATCCCCGACCGCCTGTCCCTGGCCGGGTACCTCGCCGGGGTCGAGGCGGGGCGCCCGTGGCGCGAGCTGCTGGGCGCCGAGGGCGTGGGCACCCAGGGTGGCTCCGAGGACCACACGGGCATGCTCTGCGGTGAGGCCGACACCCTCCTGCTGGCCCGCTTCGCCCCCATGGAGATCCGCGAGCGCGTCGCCTTCCCCGAGGACTGGGCCATCGTCGTCGGCGTCAGCGGCGTGCTGGCGGAGAAGACGGGAGCGGCCCTGGCCAACTACAACCGTGGCCCGCTCACGCTGCGCTCGGTCCTGGCCCGGTGGAATAAGTCCACCGGGCGCCAGGACGCCTTCCTGGCCTCGGCCGTGGCCTGCCTCATCGGCGAGGCCACCGGCGAGGAGGCGGCCGGGTCGCCCGAGCTGCACCGCCTGCTCGACCTGACTGAGCCGGGCTACGAGCGTGGCCGCGTGGAGCAGTTCCTCATCGAGTCCCTCGTCCTGGTACCGGC
>NZ_DS999575.1:123343-128898 GCF_000159035.1 Actinomyces urogenitalis DSM 15434 | reverse complement strand
TGGGGTGGCTCGGTCTACGCCGTCGTCCCGGCTCCGGGCGCCGAGGACTTTGCCACGGCCTGGCTGGAGCGTTACCAGCGCGAGGCCGGTGGCCCGGCCGCGGCGACGACGATCGTCACCCGGCCAGGCGCCAGCGCCAGCCGCCTGGGCTGAGCCGCGGCCTGGCAGTAGCGGGGGCGGGGTGAGGAGCCTTTGGCTACCATCCGCGTCGCTCGTTCCTCGCGCCGCTCCCGCCAGACCCGCCACGCCTGCAGGCCCATCACCCCGCCCCCACTCAGACCTCACCGCCGTCTGGCGAGGGCTTGGGCGGCTCAGCCCAGCAACCGGCGCAGCACGACGGCGTCGCCCTCGTAGGGCTGCTTGACGCCGTTGACGACGTTGTAGACCTCGTCGCCCTTACCGATGACGAGGATGACGTTGCGTCGTCCCGGGTACTCACGTGCCTGGCCCACGGCCGCCTCGATGGCCTTGGCCCGGGGCATGACGATCTGGGTGGAGGCCTCGGTGTCCGTGACGTAGCCGCGCATCTGGCGGGCGATCTGGGTGGCGTTCTCCCGGTCCTGATCGTCCTCGGTGAAGATGAAGGAGTCCACGCGTCCATTGGCGGCGGTGACAATGCCCTGGCGTCGGTTGACCGCCTTGCCCCCGGTCGAGCCTGACACCAGGATGATCCGCGGGTTCTCACGACCGTAGACCCGTTCGACCTCGTCGAGCAGGGAGGAGGTCGACAGGTGGTTGTGCGCGAAGTCGACATAGCCGACCACGCCGTCAGCGCTCACGAGCCGCTCCATCCGCCCCGAGACCTGAACCTGCTCAAGCGCGCGCAGCTGCGGGGAGCCGGCAGGTGATCCCAGGGACAGGGCCACGGCGACTGCTGCTGCGGCGTTGTCCTGGTTGAAGGCGCCGGCCAGGCGCAGCCGCATCGGCTGGTCAGCGGAGCCGGCGACCTCCTGACCGTGGTAGCGCAGGGTGAAGCCCTTGCCCTCCTGGGTGAGGATGAGGTCCCCGTCCTCACGCGAGACGGTGAGCGTCCTCGCCCCTGCCAGCCGCGCCTCCTCGGTCAGCAGGCCGTGATAGTCCGTGTCCGCGTTGAGCACGAGCTGCCTGCTGTGACGGATGAGCTCACGCTTGCAGAAGAAGTAATCCTCAAAGGTGGGGTGCTCGACGAGACTGATGTGGTCCTGACCGATGTTGAGGAAGACCCCCACGTCAAAGGTGAGGCCGAAGACCCGCTTGAGCTTGTAGGCCTGGGAGGAGACCTCCATGACCAGGTGCGTCATGCCAGCGTCCAGGGCCTGGCGCATCATGCGCAGGGAGTCAGCTGACTCGGGGGTCGTGAGCACCGCGGGAGTGAAGGTCCGCCCGTCCAGGCACAGGTGATTAGAGGAGAACATCGCGCTGCGCCCACCGGTGACCTGGCTCAGGACCGCGTGGACCAGGTGCGCCGTCGTCGTCTTGCCCTTGGTCCCCGTGATCCCGACGATGGTCAGCTCGCGCTCCGGGTGACCGTAGAGCTCGGCGGCCAGGAGGCTCATCGCCTCCAGGGCGTCAGTGACGATAAGGCCGGGGCAGGTGGTCAGCGAGCTGTACTCCCGCTCAGCGACGTAGGCCACCATGCCCTGCTCCTGGGCCGGGAGGAGGTAGTCCTCCTTGAAGCGGCCCTTGACCACGAGCAGCGCTCCCGGGGTGATCATCCGGGTGTCATAGACCACCGAGCTCAGCCAGAGCTCGGGCAGGTGATCGGGGTCCACGAACCACCCGTCGGTGGTGACGACCTCGCGCAGGATCCCCGCCTCATAGAGAACCCGGGCAGCCTGGGCCAGGCTCAGCTGCCGCTGGTCAGCGCCAGTGTGCTCAGCTCCGCCACCAGTGTGTCTCACGTGTCCTCCTGGCCTGGGTCCGCAGTATCCGCGGGCGAGCCTATGCCGTGGTCACTACCCGTCCCAAGCCGAGCGCCAGCAGGTGCGTCACACCGGGTCGCGGGTGACGGGGCAGGTCATGCAGTGGGCGCCGCCCCGCCCCCGCACGAGCTCGACCCCCGGGGTCTCCAGCACCTCGACGCCGGCACGGCGCAGGACGTCGTTGGCGGCCTGGTTGTGGGCATAGCCGATGACCCGTCCAGGAGCCAGGGCGACGACGTTGCATGAGTCGCGCGCCAGCTCGCGCAGCGCCTCGGCCTCGTCCGACATGTCCGGGCTGATGACGGTGAAGGAGTCGATCCCCGCGGCCCTGGCCAGGACCCTGTCCATCTCGGCGCCGTCATGGACCGTCACCCGCAGCGAGGAGCGGCCGGCGCTGCGCGCCTTGGTGGAGCCGTGGCTGGCCCCTGGCTCGATCTCGACGGTGGTGACCTCCTTGAAGCCCTCGAAGCGCAGGTAGGTGTCCGGGGCGACCATCGTCATGAGGGTGTCCAGGTGCATGACGGCGTCCAGCTCGGTGTAGAAGGCACGGTCGGGCATGTGCACGCCGATGACCCGGTCAGCCACGCCGTCGTCAAAGAGCCTGGCGGCCAGGCGCTCGACCCCAGCGGCGCTGGAGCGGTGGGACAGGCCGATCACGAGGCTGCGGTTGCCCAGGACCTGGAAGTCACCACCCTCGACCGTGGCCATCGAGGCCCCGTGCTCCTCGCTCCACAACAGGCCGCGCCCGGCGAAGGCTGGGTGGTAGCGGTAGACGGCCTCATAGTTGACCGCCTCGCGGCGCCGGGGAGCCAGGGCCATGGTGTTGACGTGCTTGCCCCCGTAGAGCCAGGCCGAGGTGTCGCGGGTGAACAGGTGGTTGGGCAGCGGGGTGATGACGAACTGGCCCTCCAGGGTGGACAGGAAGGTGGTGTCGAACAGCGTGCGCGCATCCGCGGGGCTGAGTCTCTCGCGCAGCTCGGCGCGCGTGATGCCGGCCAGCAGCACCTCGGCCAGCTCAGCGTCAGGCAGGGACTGGAGGAAGTCTGTGAGGACCTGCGAGGTGGATACACCCACAGTCTGGGGACCGACTGTCTGCGCAAGGACGAGCTCGCGGGCCTGCGGGTAGGCCAGGGACTCGGTCAGCAGCTCGCGGAAGTCGTGGACGAGGACGCCCTCGGCCCGCAGGATCGCAGTCAGGGCGTCGTGCTCAGCCTGGGCCCGGTCGATATTGAGGGCGTCGTCGAAGAGAAGGGAGGGGGCGTTGATCGGCGTCAGGCGCGCGATCTCGCAACCTGGACGGTGGACGATCACCTCGCGCAGGCGCCCGGTCTCGGAGTCGACCCGGCCACCGCCGTCGCGCACGGGGATGAAGGAACGGTCCTTCCCCGCGCTGCGCCCACCAGCCAGGTCGGCTGGGACGGCGCCGTGACGGTCGTCCTGGTGCGGGCCGCCAGCAGGCCCGTGCGCGTCCTTGTGCTGCCCCATGCCCACAGGGTATCGAGGCCGCCTCCTGCGCGAGGGCCTTTGCCAGCCGCAGCCGCGCCCCTGACCTAGGCTGTGGCGCATGAGCGAGTCCTTCCCCGTGCCTGCGCGCGTGTCCGAGATCTTCGATCCCTCCCGCTGGCGTGAGGTCGAGGGCTTCCGTCACGCCCACCACCCTGCCGGCGCCCCGGGCGAGCCTGGCCCTTCGGCCAGCCACGACGTCGTCCTGACTGACGTCACCTACCACCGCGGCTGCCAGCGCGATGCCTCCGGCCGCTGGCTGCGTGACCTCCCCGTGGTGCGGGTGGCGATTGACCGCCCCGAGCTGCGCAACGCCTTCCGGCCGCGCACAGTCGATGAGCTCTACCGCGTGCTCGACCACGCGAGGATGAGCGGTGACGTGGGCGCCGTCATCCTCACCGGCAACGGCCCCTCCCCCAAGGACGGGGGCTGGGGCTTTAGCTCCGGCGGGGACCAGCGCATCCGCGGCCGCGACGGCTACCATTACGAGAGGAGCGACGACGCGCCGGGGGCTGGTGAGCGCGAGACTCACCCAGGCGACGGCGTCGATCCTGGCTCGGTCTCGGACGCTGTCCCCGCCTCAGCCTCCGTCCCCGCCTCAGCCTCCGTCCCCGCCTCAGGTGACCAGGACTCCCACGACGCCGAGGTGGCTGCACGCCAGGCTCGTATCGACGCCGCGCGGGCGGGCCGGCTGCACATCCTGGAGGTCCAGCGGCTCATTCGCACCATGCCCAAGGTCGTCATCGCGGCGGTCTCAGGGTGGGCCGCAGGCGGCGGGCACTCCCTCAACGTGGTGTGCGACCTGTCCATCGCCTCGCGCGAGCACGCGCGCTTCAAGCAGACCGACGCCAACGTCGGCTCCTTCGACGCCGGCTACGGCTCGGCGCTTCTGGCTCGCCAGGTGGGGGACAAACGGGCGCGAGAGATCTTCTTCCTCGCCCGTACCTATGACGCAGTGGAGGCTGAGCGCTGGGGCGTGGTCAACGAGGTGGTGGACCACGCCGCACTGGAGGACAAGGCGCTGGAGTACGCCGCGATTGTGGCCAGCAAGTCTCCCCAGGCCATCCGGATGCTCAAGCTCGCCTTCAACCTGGCCGACGACGGCCTGGCGGGCCAGCAGGTCTTCGCCGGAGAGGCGACGCGCCTGGCCTATATGACCGACGAGGCGGTTGAGGGCCGTGACGCCTTCCTCCAGCGCCGCGAGCCGGACTGGTCGGCCTTCCCCTACTACTTCTAGGGCGCCCCCCTTATGACTAACGATTGACATATCTCACGCACGCCTCACGTGGACGCCGCGGGCCGGCAGTGTCATGGTGGTAACGACCACGAGGGCGTGCGCCCGACGGTCTCCCGGCCCGCCGGTGGCGCCCTCCTTCCCCAGACGGCGCCGCCGTCCCGTGCCCGGAGGTCTCCCATGCCCACCTGGATCACCCGCCTGCTCGGCTCAACCGAGCCCAACCGCCGTCGTCTCGGAACGGCCGCGCTCGTCGGCCTGATCGGCGGCGTCTTCTCCGCCATCGTCAAGTTCGGCTGGGAGGTTCCCTTCCCGCCCCGCACCCCTGGGCTGCGCTCGGACACCAACCCGCCCCAGGCCATGCTGGAGTGGTTCGGCATGAGCCCGGAGACCTCGCACGCGACGGTCACCTTCTCCAACAACCCGCTGCCGATCTACTCCTTCATCGTCCACTTCAGCTTCGCAATCGTCTTCGGCCTCATCTACTGCATCGCCGCGGAGTACTTCCCCAAGATCAAGCTGTGGCAGGGCGCCGTCTTCGGCATCGCCGTCTACGTCTTCGCCCACGTGATCTTCATGCCGATCATGGGCTGGGCCCCCAACCCCTTCCCGTGGGTCGAGGGCGCTCAGACCTGGTCCGAGCACTTCTCTGAGTTCTTCGGCCACATCGTGTGGATGTGGTCCATCGAGATCGTGCGACGCGACCTGCGCAACCGCATCACCCACGAGCCTGACGCCGAGGTCGCCCTGGAGGCGGCCACTCACTGACCCATCAGGGGCCGGGCGGCAGCGCAGGCCTGTCCTCGGGGCTGCCGCCCGGCTGAGCCCACCCGCCACCGCACAGCACACGAGCCGGTGGGCGCACTGTCGGCGTCAGCACACCCACCACTGTGGCAGCGTGCTTCGCTAGTTAAAGC
>NZ_DS999575.1:110240-121917 GCF_000159035.1 Actinomyces urogenitalis DSM 15434 | reverse complement strand
GTTAAAGCGTGCTTCGAACTCGTGGCAGCATGTTTTCAGCTGCTAGAAGCACGCCGCCTTGCTGTGAGCGCGCGAGACCGGTCAGGCCGCGGTCACGGCCAGCAGGCCCAGCGCCATGACGACGCCGTAGACGAGCTCGTACAGACCAGCGTCCCGCAGTGCCGGAATGAGGGCACGCCCCTGCGCGCCGCCGCGCACGGGGAGGCTCACACGATGGGCCGCGAGCGCTAGCACCGCCGCCACGACGATCAGTATGAGCGCTCCTCCCAGCGCATTGCCGTCCCGGCTCTCGCTCCAGCGCGCCCAGGTCAGCGCCGCGATCCCCAGCAGGACGGGCAGGCGCACCATGAGGACAAAGGCCGAGCGCGCCCGCGCCTGGCCCAGGCGCACGGCCAGGGTCCGCTTGCCGTGAGCCGGGTCAGTGTTGATGTCACGCAGGTTGTTGACCATGAGCAGCGAGCAGGCGATGAGGCCGATGCCGCAGGCAGACAGCCAGACCCACCCTGGCACCAGGCCACCCTGGACGTAGACGGTCCCGCTGGTGGCCACCAGTCCGAAGAAGACGAAGACGAAAACCTCGCCCAGCCCGGCGTAGCCGTAGGGGTGGGAGCCTCCGGTATAGAACCAGGCCGCCGCCACCGCCGCGATACCGACCCCGACCAGCCACCACTGGCCAGACAGTGCCAGCAGGGCCAGGCCGAGTAGGCCCGCCAGGGCGAAGCAGCCGAAGGCGGCGTACTTGACCACAGCCGGACGTACCTGGCCAGAGGCAGTCAGACGCGGTGGGCCGGTGCGATCGTCGTCGGTGCCCCGCACGCCGTCGGAGTAGTCATTGGCCAGGTTCGAGCCGATCTGGAGGGCCAGGGCCACGCCGCCAGCCAGGAGCGTGCGCGGCAGGGAGAAGGTTCCCAGCGCCCCCGCGGCTCCCGCCCCGAGGATGACCGGCGCCAGGGCTGCCGGGAGAGTACGCAGCCGCACCACCTCGGCCCAGCTCGTAGCGCGCGGGCCCTCCGCCTCCGGCGCACTGGGGCGCGACGTGGACGGGGGAACAGGACCATCGTAAGCGGACACGCTTCTCCTTCAGACTAGGGCCCCACGAGCCTACCGCGGAAGCGCCCAGAGACTGAGACGAGCCCCGGACTGGGATACCTGCCAGGCGTCCTGACCTACCCCACCAGGCGCGCGCGGGCCAGGGCAGCCACCGCCCGCCGGTCGACCTTGCCCGGGCCCCGCTCGGCAAGCCGGTCGACGACCAGGACGTGCTTGGGCGCGTGGGCGCCGTCGAGCCTGGCACGCGCAGCCGCCCGCAGGCCCTCAGCATCGAGGGACTGGCCGGGGCTCGCCACGACCACGGCGACCACGGCAGCGCCCCACTGGGCGTCAGGCACGGCGACGACGCAGCACTGGGCGACCCCCGCCAGGCGGGCTACCACTTCCTCCACCACCCGCGGCTCCACCTTGACGCCGCCGGTGACGATGACGTCATCCAGGCGTCCCAGCACCGTCAGGACGCCGTCGTCGAGCCTGCCCCGGTCCGAGGTCAGCAGCTCGGCCCGACCGTCCAGGCCAGGGCGAAGCAGCGAGGACCCCTCCCAGCAGGCCTCGGCCAGGACCGGACCGGCCAGGACGATCCGGCCGACGCCGTCGCCATCAGGGTCCAGCAGGCGCACGCTGACCCCGTCCAGCGGCCGGCCGTCATAGACGCAGCCACCACCGGTCTCGCTCATGCCGTAGGTGCGCACCACCCTCAGCCCCGCCGAGAGCGCACGCTCATACAGGGCAGGATCCGTGGCCGCTCCTCCCACGAGGACGGCCGCCGCACGGGCCAGGGCAGCCACGGCACGCGGGTCCTCCAGGCAGCGCAGCAGCTGGGTGGGGACGAGCGAGGTGTAGACCGGCGCCGGTCCGCGCTGGCTGAGAACCTCCTCCAGCCCCTCAGCCAGCGCCTGGGTGCTGAAACCCGCGTGAGTGTCGACGACGACGGGCGGGTACCCGGCCAGGGCAGAGCGCACGAGCACCTGCAGGCCGGCCACATGATGCGCCGGCAGGGCCAGGACCCAGCGGCCTGGGCCGTCCAGGCGCGCGTAGGTTGCCCGCGCCGAGGAGATCAGGGCGGCGACGCTCATGGCCACGAGGCTTCCTCTGCCGCTGGAGGAGCCGGAGGTTCGCAGGATGAGGTCGGCGCTCGGTGGCACGCCCTGCGCCTGCACGCGCTCCAGGCGCTCGCGCAGTGCGGCGCGGTCCTCCCCCGGGGCCACGGGGACGAGGAGGGTCGAGGGCGCGCTCGGCTGAGAGGGCGAGGCCGCCGGTGCGCCGTGGCCCTCGGCGTCGTCAGAGGTACGCCGAGTGTCCGCGCTGCCGGGCGCCGTGGCCGGGAGCGACGTAGCCAGGAGCGAGGAGATCGCCTGGAAGAGCTCGGCTACCTGCGCCGGCGAGGTCCCACCTGGGACCATGTGGATCCGGGTACCGCCGGGGAGTGCGCTGCCGCGAGCTCGCGGGGAGTCAGAGGGCGCGGGGTCGGGGGCGCCCGGGAAGGTGACGCCCGGGAAGGTGACGCCCGGGAAGGTGACGCCCGGGAAGGTGGGGCGCAGGGGATCAGACACGGCACCAGGGTGGCACACCTGGCTGCTTGCGCACTCCGCTCGTGGAGCCTGGCGGCCCGCTGGCCTGCCCGGCTTCTACTAGGGTGGGGCCCCATGAAGGCGCTCCTCCCGGTCCTCGCGCTGGCACTGACCCTGTACGCGCTCATCGACTGCGCGCGCACACCTGATGAGGACATGCCTGCCCGAATGCCCAAGATGATGTGGATCATCCTCATCGTCATGGTGGCCGTCGTTGGTCCGGTGGCCTGGATCATCGTCAGTCGGGTCAAGGCAGCCGAGGAGCGAGGCGGCTACGTCGAGCCCACCGTCTGGTCCTCTCAGGAGGGCACCTCCTTCAGACGTCCCCAGCGTCCGCGTCCCGCCGCCCCGGATGACGACCCGGAGTTCCTGCGCCGCCTGGACGAGGATCTGCGCCGCCAGCGCCATGACGCCGACTCCGGCTCACAGGGCGCAACGACGCAGGACCACCAAGGCGGTTCCCAGGGCTCCTCCGAGGACGAGTCAAACCCGCCTGGTGGCGAGGGCGATCAGGGCGAGGACACGCGGGGCCACGAGCGCTAGGCGAAGGCGATCTCTCCCCGGTGAGGTGAGACGGTGAAGGCGCTGGTCTGGGGATCGCAAGGGTAGGTCGTTCTCGCCTGTCTGCGTCGGTGTCCGGTCACGTGAGCCGGTGCCAGGACGCAGTGCCCGCGCTCGCTCCCCCATCACGCCGGCCGGCCCAGACTGCACTGGCGTGGCCCCGCCGATCGCTATCCCATTCCGCTCTCCGCTCTCCTTCCGCACCACCCGCTACCCCATTCCGCCCTCCGCTATCCGTCCACGCCCTCCGCTACCCCGCAGCACGCGCCACGGGATAGCGACGGTGACCAAGAGATAGCGACAGCCACGAAGGGGTAGCGAAAGACCCCGCTTGGCAGCAGGGTCCGCAAGAAGACAGCAGCCAGTCCCCAAGGCGAGGGTGGTGAAGACGGGCGCAGAGCTGGAGGCAGGGGAGGAAAAGCGGAGAAGGAAGAGGAAACACGGACCGGCAGTCACAAGGCCAGAGCGCAGAGCCGGAGCGCGGGCGATATGGCGAAGGAAGAGAGGGAAGACATGGGCCCGGCACAGGGCTGTGGACCAGGGCCAGGCCCAGGGCCGGGAGCGTGGGAGAAGGGGAGAGGAAAAGAGAAGGGAACGAGAGGAGGGAAAGGAGGGACAAGCGAGGGAGGACGCGAGAAAGACAGGCCGGGGGAAGACCGAGGACGGCCTGGAGCAGAGAACCGTCAGGGGCGCAGGGCGGGCGGCGTGTAGCGAGGCCAGGCGCTGGTGTCGACGTCATAGCCGTAGGCGGCCGCGTGCAGGAACCAGTCCCCGGGCAGCCAGGTGCGTCCGAGCACCTGGGGGTGATCAGGCATATAACGCGCCGCCCACAGGATGAGGATGAGCTCGGCCCACTGCGCCCGCAGCTTCCATCGCGCCGATCCGGAGGCATTGGCCGCCGCCATGACGATCTCCCCCGTAGCAGTGAGCTGCACCTCCTGCACGTCGCGGTAGGCGATCGGCATGATCCCCTCCCCCGTTCCCAGGTAGATGCCGTGGGTCGAGACCGTCAGGCGCGCGTCTGCCAGGTGCCGCCAGCGCTCGACGGCATCCGCCTGCGCCGCCTTCTTGCGCCGGGAATTGAGATAGGCCTGACCGCCGAAGAAGGCCGCCGTCAGCGCCAGGCCCACGGGCCCACCAGCCAGGAAGAAACCGCGCGAGGGGTTGTAGGTGGCGTCCCCCCGACGCCACATAAGCATCTCAGCGTCGCAGGTCGCCAGCATGACCTCGTCACCGGCGAAGGCTCGGCGCACCGGGTCGACGACGGGCGAGACCGGGTTAGGACGCCGGCCCGCGCACAGCGCCGTGAGCACGCCCGCGGTGTTCCACCACACGAAGTCCTGCCCCGTCCAGGGACGGCGCGGAGCAGGCCGGGGCCTGCCCGCCGATCCCGAGACTGACGCTGAGGCCGAGGCGGAGGAACGCTCCAGACTGGAGGCGGAGGCCGGGACGACCTCGCCACCAGGCTCCTGCGGCACCGGCCCCTGGGTCACGCCCGGGCCTCCTGGCCGATCTTCGCCGCCGCCGCTGAGGACCCAGGAACCATGTCCTCAGCCCGCCGCAGCAGGTCGCCGGCCGGTTCCCAGTAGGACAGCCCCACCAGGGTGGCACCGTCGAAGGTCAGGGAGGTCAGTGAGGCCAGGGAGCACTGGCGCTTCCTGGGGTCGTGAAGCAGCGGCCGCCCCTCCAGCCACAGGCGCGTAGCCCACACCGGCAGCTGGTGTGACACCAGCAGGGCCTCGTGACCCTCGAAGCGTGTGCGCGCCTCACGCACGGCGGCCGTCATGCGGGCCACGAGCTCGGTATAGGGCTCTCCCCACGAGGGTCGCTCAGGGTTGAGGTAGTAGCGCCAGTGCTCAGGGCGGGCCAGGACCCACCGGTTGCGGTTGACGGCCACACCCTCGAAGTGGTTGTCCGCCTCAATAAGGCGCTCGTCCGTGTCCGCCTGCAGACCGAAGGCAGCAGCAGTGGGCGCTCCGGTCTCGACCGCACGCTCCAGCGGGGACGTGACCACGCCGGCAATGTCATGGCCGGCGGCGGACAGCACATCCGCCACCTGGGCCGCCATCTCCCGGCCGAGGTCTGACAGGTGGTAGCCCGGCATGCGCCCGTACAGGACGCCCTCGGGGTTGTGGACCTCACCGTGTCGCATGAGGTGAATCGTGGTGCGCGCCATGACGCGATTCTCGCACGATCAGATCTCAGGAAAGGATCCGCAGACGGGACCTGAGTCCCCTATCCTGTGATCCATGACAACTCGCAGCGCTTGGGGCCTCGGCCTGGCCACCGTGACCGACGACGGACACACCCTCGACGTGTGGTACCCGAAGCCGATCCTGGGAGACGAGCCTGAGGACGGCGACGCCGACCTCCTGGCTCGCCTGACCGCGATGGAGGCACGCGACGAAGCCCGCGGCGTCCACACCACCGTTGTACGCACCTGGGCGGACCTGGATGACGCCCCTCAGACGGTCGCCGGTGCCTACCTGCGCCTGCACGTCCTGTCCCACCGCCTGGCCCGCCCCAACACCGTCAACCTCGACGGCATCTTCTCCCGCCTGCCCTCGGTGGTGTGGACCTCCGCCGGCCCCTGCGCCACCGAGGACTTCGAGACCACGCGGATGCGCCTGCGCGCCAAGCTCGGCCACCCCGTCCAGATCAACTCCGTGGACAAGTTCCCCCGCATGACCGACTACGTCCTGCCCTCGGGCGTGCGCATCGGTGACGCCGCCAAGGTCCGCCTGGGCGCGTACCTGTCCGAGGGCACCACCGTCATGCACGCCGGCTTCGTCAACTACAACGCCGGGACCCTGGGCCGCTCCATGGTCGAAGGCCGCGTCTCCCAGGGCGTGGTCATCGGCGACGGCTCGGACGTGGGTGGCGGTGCCTCCACCATGGGCATGCTGTCCGGCGGCGGTCGTCAGCGCGTAGCCCTGGGCGAGCGCTGCCTGCTGGGTGCCAACTCCGGCCTCGGCATCCCGTTGGGCGACGACTGCGTGGTCGAGGCGGGCCTGTACCTGACGGCCGGTACCAAGGTCTCCCTGCTGCCTTCGGGCGGCGTGGTCCCGGGTGCTCACGGCCTGTTCAAGGAGCCGCGAGTCATCTCCGCCCGTGAGCTGGCCGGGGCCTCCAACGTGCTCTTCCGCCGCAACTCCCAGTCCGGCGCCGTCGAGGCGCTGGCGCGCGGCGGCAAGGGTATCGAGCTCAACCCGGAGCTGCACTCGCGTCAGTAGGAGCACGGCAGGAGCCGTACCCTCAACGCCGCCGGCCAAGCCACTGGCCGCGCTGGAAGGTGTGACGACGACGGCGCAGGCCCGCTCCGCCGTCGTCACACCTTCCAGCGCGCAGCCTGTCTCACACCCGCGCGACGCGGTCCAGGCTGGGCACGCCGTCGCGGAAGGCCGGGTACTCCTTGGCCTCGCGCTCGCGGCGGTGCATGGCGACGTAGTGGCGCTCAGCCTCACCGGTGTAGACCTGGCGCGGGCGGCCGATGCGCTTGGCCGGGTCGGAGATCATCTCGCGGTACTGGGCGATCCAGCCCGGCAGGCGGCCCAGCGCGAACAGCGGGGTGAACATCTTGGTCGGGAAGCCCATGGCCTGGTAGATGAGCCCGGTGTAGAAGTCGACGTTGGGGTAGAGCTTTCGGGAGACGAAGTACTCGTCGTGCAGAGCGACCTCCTCCAGCTCCATGGCGATCTCCAGCTTGCGGTCCCCCTCGCCCGAGCCCAGGCGGGACAGGACGTCGTGGGCGGCCTCCTTGACCAGGGCCGCGCGAGGGTCGTAGTTCTTGTAGACCCGGTGGCCGAATCCCATGAGCCGGACCCCGTCCTCCTTGTCCTTGACCTTGCGCACGAACTCAGCCGTGGTCATCCCCTCACGCTGGATCATGTCCAGCATGCGCAGCACGGCCTCGTTCGCCCCACCGTGCAGCGGCCCGGACAGGGCACCGATGCCAGCGGCCACGGAGGCGTACATATTGGCGTCGGCCGAGCCCACCAGGCGCACGGTCGAGGTGGAGCAGTTCTGCTCGTGGTCGGCGTGGAGGATGAGCAGCATGTCCAGGGCCCGCACCACGGCCGGGTCGATCTCGTAGGACTGGTAGGGCATGCCGAAGGTCATGTGGAGGAAGTCGTCGACGTAGCCGCGCTTGGGGTCGGGGTAGAGCAGCGGCAGTCCGATGGCCCGCCGGGCGATGTAGGAGACCATCGTCGGCATCTTGCTCAGCAGCAGGACCGTGGCGAGCTCGCGCTCGTAGGGGTCGTGCGGGTTGAGGGTGTCCTCGTAGTAGGTGGCCAGGCCGGAGATCCCTGCCTGCAAGATCGCCATGGGGTGGCCGGAGGAGGGGAAGGAGGTGAAGAAGGAGCGGAAGTCCTCGTGCAGGAGGCGGTGACGCGAGATCCGCCGCTCAAAGCGCTCATAGGTCTGGGCGTCAGGCAGCTCTCCGTTGATGAGCAGGTAGGCCACCTCCAGGAAGGTGGAGGACTTGGCCAGCTCGTCGATCGGGTAGCCGCGGTAGCGCAGGATGCCCGCACCGCCATCGATATAGGTGATGTCCGAGGTGCACGAGGCGGTGTTGGTGAAGCCCGGGTCCAGGGTCACCAGGCCGGTCGCACCCAGGAGCCTGCCGACGGCGAGGCCGTCCGAGCCCTCGGTGGCGTGGACGCGGGGCAGCTCCAGGCTCGTGTCCTCGACGGTGAGGACACCCGGCCCGTCAGCCTCGGACAGGTCGACGGCGGAGCCGGTTGTGGGGGCGTTCTGCTCAGTCATGATGACTCCTTGCGGATGGAGGCGCGGACCCGGGCAGCTCGTACTGCCACGCGGCACCCGCTGGGGCCTAGGTCCTGTTCCGTAGGCCACTTTAATGGCTTCGAGACGACGGCGGGGCTCGAGCACACCTTGAGAACCGCCGTGCGCAGAACAAGAGAGGGCTAGCGGAACAGCTCCGTGCTCCGCAGACGCTGGCAGGCAGCGGCCACGCGCTCGTCAGTGTCCGTCAGGCTCATGCGCACGCGTCCGGCTCCGGCCTCACCGTAGAAGTCGCCCGGGGCGACGACGATGCCCAGCTCCGCGAAGGCCCCCACCAGGTCGAAGGCGCTCACGGAGGCAGGCCCGGCGAGCCAGAGGTAGAGCCCGGCCACCGAGGCAGGGTCATTGACGAGCCCGGCCACGCTGGTCGCCTCGACCAAGGCCTCACGCCGAGCCCGGTAGGTCTCGCGCTGCGCCTCGACGTGCGCGTCGTCCGCCAACACCGCCGTCATCGCCGCCTGCACCGGCGTGGGCACCAACAGGCCAGAATGCTTGCGCACCTGGGTCACTGCCCCCACCAGCACCGGGTCACCAGCGAGGAAGGCCGCGCGGTACCCGGCCAGGTTAGACTGCTTGGAGGTGGAGTAGAGAGTGAGCAGCCCGTGCAGGTCAGGGCCGCCGTCGCAGCGCCGTCCCGTCACCCGCGGGTCCAGCAGGCTCGGGACCCCGGTCGAGGCCCAGGGCTCGCTCCAGGCCAGCTCGGCGTAGCACTCGTCCGAGGCGACGACGGCGCCGCGCTCACGCGCCCAGGCCACGATCCGCGCGAGCTGGTCGACGGACAGGACGTGCCCGTCCGGGTTGCCCGGGCTGTTGAGCCACACGAGCGCCACGCGGCCGCCCTCGGCCCCTTCCGGAAGCTGCCAGGTGGCCGGGTCAGCGTCCGTATCCACCGGCACCGGGGTGGCGCCGGCCAGGCGAGCGCCGACGTCATAGGTCGGGTAGGCAGCGCGGGGGTGGAGCACGAGGTCACCGGGACGCACGCCCAGCTGCAGGGGCAGGAACGCCACGCTCTCCTTGGAGCCGATGGTCGGGATGACGGCGTCATGGGTCAGTCCCTGGACGCCCCGCCGTCGCGCCATCCAGCCGATGATGGCCTCGCGCACCTGCGGGGTACCGATCGCCGTCGGGTAGCCCGGGGCGTCAGCGGCGCCAGCCAGCGCCTGACGCGCCAGCTGGGGCGTGGGGTCCACCGGGGTGCCGACGGCGAGGTCAACGACGCCGTCCGGGTGCTGGGCCGCACGGGCTCGGTAGGCAGTCAGGGAGTCCCAGGGGAAGTCCGGCAGGGCAAGGGGGCGAGGCAGGAGCCGGGAAGCGTCAGGCGTGTGGACCTCAGTCATGCCGCGATCCTGCCACAGGGCGCAGCCTGGGGCTCCGGGCGCCCGCAGCGCAAGAAGTCATGCGGCCGCCTGGCGACCAGCCCGTCAGCGCGCTCGCAGGGCGGTGGCCGAGCGGTCAGGCCAAGCCGTGCTCGGCCTTGTACTCCTCGTTCTGAGGCGGCAGCGCGGCGATCATCGGGTCGTCATAAGGCAGGGCGCCGGTCTTCTGGGCGCCGCCGGGCGAGCCGAGGTCCTTGAGGGAGAAGAAGTCGATGTTGGCGCGGGTGTAGTCGCTCCACTCCTCGGGGACGTCGTCCTCGTAGAAGATCGCCTCGGTGGGGCACACCGGCTCGCAGGCTCCGCAATCCACGCACTCGTCGGCGTTGATGTAGAGGCTGCGCTCCCCCTCATAGATGCAGTCGACGGGGCACTCGTCAACGCAGGCGCGGTCCTTGACGTCGACGCATGGCTGGGCGATCACGTAAGTCATCAGGCAGTGTCCTTCGTGTCCTTCTCAGGTGGAGCGCCCGGGTGGCGCGCGTGTCTGGTGCCAGTATTAACCTCTGGGCGCCGGCACCCAAGGAGGCGGCGTCCTGACGGCGAGGCTACGGCACCCGCGCCGGCGACCGGCCCGGTATTTCGCAAGCCGCGGCTCGCCGATCTGCCAAGGCGCCCCGGCCGGGGCCTGAGAGCTCACTCGCCCCCGCCGCCGTCCTCACCAGCGGCCTCGGCAGGCTCAGCAGGCTCAGGCGAGGGGCAGACGAGCACGTTGTCGGCCTGGTAGGAGGTCGACAGGACGTCGTCGGCCGGGGAAGCGTCCTCGGGCGCGCGGCGCGAGCGCGTGACGGTGATGTCGAAGCCCACCTGCCCACCGCCGTAGGGCACGCAGCTGGCGGCGGTGGAGTGAACCACCTGGACCGGCCGGATGTTGGTCTTGTCCGAGGAGGTGATGGACACCGTGTAGTACGGGGTCGACCACAGGCGCACGTGCACCTGCCCGTCAGCGGCCCAGGCCTGGACCAGAGCGGCGTATGGGGTGGAGTTCTTCCACTTCAGGTCCAGGTGCCCGGTCCACAAGGTGGCTTCCCGGCCGGCCGGGTACCGGGTGAACCACACCGAGTGGGGGTGGTGCTCGACGTCGTCCATGCCGGCCTCAAAAGCGGCGTTGAAGGTCGTCGTCGTCACCTGGGACAGGCCGCCGCCCATGGCGTTGGAGTGCACGCCGCCGGACAGGACCCCGGAGGAGGTGAAGCCGTGCTCGGCGTCGATGGGGCCGAGCACCTGCGCCAGGGAGAAGGTCTCACCGGGACGCACGAGCGTGCCGTTGATCTTTGCCGTCCCGGTCACGAGGTTCTGGGTGCGCACCGGGTCGTAGTAGTAGGCCGTGGCGTACTCACCGACCACCTGAGCCACCCCCAGCTCCGCCTCGGACTCGGCGTGCGCGGCAGCCACCTCGCTCAGCTCCAGGGGCACGGTGCGAGCGGTCGCGTCCTTGCCTGTGGTCCCTGCCTGGAGCAGGGAGTCGGCCAAGGCCTTGGAGTCGACGGCGGCGCCCGGCGTGGCAGCGACGAAGCTCGGCGTCCCGGCCGGCGAGCCCTCGATGGTGAAGGAGGAGTCCTGGGCCGCGGACTCGATGCCGGCGCCCATGGCCGCGAGGACGGCCTCATGGACCTTGTCCGGGTCCAGGGAGGCCGTGATCTCGCCCTGGGCACTCGTGACGGAGGTCAGCGCCACGACCTGCTCAGGCGTGAGGGTGAGCTGCCCCGAGGCCGCGGACTGCGCGGCGGTCCCCTCCGCCGTGACAGTGAGGTCACCAGACAGCAGCGGCGTGAGGACGTCGTCGATGAGGGCCTGGGCCTCGGCGTCCGTGACCGCAGGCTCGGTCTGTCCACTGACCAGGGCGACGCTGTCCTGCCCCACCGGCCAGCCGGAGGACAGCTGAGCCACGGAGGCCTCGACGTCCAGTCCAGTGCCGGCCACGGCCGGGGTGAGCACCGGTGTGGTGCCGTCAAAGGAGACCGTCGCGTCCTTGGTCCCGGAGGACAGGGTCTCCAGATGGGCATCCAGAGCCGTGCGCAGGGTCGCTGCGTCCACCGGGGCGACCGCGGCGACCGTCTCGCCACGCAGACGGCTGATCAGCGTCAGGGGGTTGAGGGTGAAGCCGGTGAGCCGGCGCACCGAGGCCTGCGCGTCCAGGCTCACGCCGGACTCGGCCGGGACCAGCTGGTCGCTGGCCTGCCCTGCCGTCACGGTGACGGGCTCCTCCAGCTCCGGCGCCAGGACGTGGGCGATGGCGGTGCGCGCCTGCGCGGGGCTCATGCCGCCGACGGCGACCCCCGAGACGCTGGAGGAGCCGAAGAGGTGCTGGGTGGT
>NZ_DS999575.1:86319-109936 GCF_000159035.1 Actinomyces urogenitalis DSM 15434 | reverse complement strand
TTCCTGCGCTCGCGCCGGTTCCTCGCTCGCCAGCGCAGTCTCAGCGGGTTCGGCCGCCTCGGCCGGCGTCGCGGCCTGGGCCAGGCTCGCAGCCTCAGCCAGGCTCGACGCCTGGGCCGGGGTAGCGACCTCGGCCGGGGCGTCCGGGCTGTCAGGAGCCGCCGCAGGCGGCTTGGCGTCGCTCATACAGGTTCTCCTGGGCGTGAGATCCGGCAGCAGCCGGGGAGGGAGAGGGCAGGGATCAGGCCTGGCCACGACGGCGGCGCGCAGCCTCCTTGAAGCGCTCCTGGGAGTCCAGGATCACCTTACGGATGCGCACGGCCTCGGGCGTGACCTCCACGCACTCGTCCTCGGCGGCGAACTCCAGCGCCTCCTCCAGGGTGAGATGACGCGGGGGCACGAGTCCCTCGAAGGAGTCAGCCGTCGAGGAGCGCATGTTGGTCTGCTGCTTCTCACGCACGACGTTGACGTCCATGTCCTCGTTGCGGGGGTTCTCACCCACCACCTGGCCCTCGTAGGTCTCCTGGGTGGGATCAACGAAGAAGGTGCCGCGGTCCTGCAACCGGATGAGGGCGTAGGCCGTGACGGCGCCGGCGCGGTCAGAGACCAGGGAGCCGGTGGTGCGCGAGACGATCTGGCCGGCCCAGGGCTCGTAACCCTCGGCGATGGAGGAGGCGATACCGGTGCCGCGGGTCTCGGTGAGGAACTGGGTGCGCAGACCGATCGTGCCGCGGGCCGGGATGAGGAACTCCATGCGGATCCATCCCGTGCCGTGGTTGGTCATGGTCTCCATACGCCCCTTGCGGGCCGCCATGAGCTGGGTGACCGCGCCCAGGTACTCCTCGGGCACGTCGATCGTCATGCGCTCAACCGGCTCGCACTTGACGCCGTCGATGGTCTTGGTGACGACCTTGGGCTTGCCCACCGTCAGCTCGAAGCCCTCGCGACGCATCTGCTCGACCAGGATGGCCAGCGCCAGCTCGCCGCGGCCCTGGACCTCCCAGGCGTCGGGGCGGTCGGTGGGCAGGACGCGCAGGGACACGTTGCCGATGAGCTCGCGGTCCAGGCGGTCCTTGACCTGGCGGGCGGTGACCTTGGCGCCCTTGGTGCGTCCGGCCATCGGCGAGGTGTTGATGCCGATGGTCATGGAGATCGCCGGGTCGTCGACCTTGATCAGCGGCAGCGGACGCGGGTCCTCGGGGTCCACGAGGGACTCACCGATCGTGATGTCCTCGATGCCGGCGATCGCGACGATGTCACCGGCGTGGGCCTCGGTGGCAGGCTTGCGCTCCAGGCCCTCGGTCACCAGCAGCTCGGAGACGTGGGCGGAGCGGATCGTGCCGTCGTGGCGGGCCCAGCCGACGTTCTGCCCCTTGCGCAGGGTGCCGTTGTGGATGCGCAGCAGGGCCAGACGGCCGAGGAAGGGCGAGGCGTCGAGGTTGGTCACGTGCGCCTGCAGGGGGGCGTCCTCGTCGTAGGAGGGGCCGGGGATGCGGTTGATGATCGTGCGGAAGAGTGGCTCGAGGTTCTCGTTGGCCGGCAGCTCGCCGTCGGCGGGCTGGACCGTGTCCGCGCGCCGCGCCTTGGCCGAGGCGTAGATGACCGGGACGTCGAGGACGGCGTCCAGGTCGATGTCAGGGTGCTCGTCCGCCAGGTCGGAGGCCAGCGCCAGCAGCAGGTCCGTGGTCTCGGAGACGACCTCGCTGATACGCGAGTCAGGCCGGTCCACCTTGTTGACCACGATGATGACGGGCAGGTTGGCAGCCAGCGCCTTGCGCAGGACGAAGCGGGTCTGGGGCAGCGGCCCCTCGGAGGCGTCCACGAGGAGGACGACGCCATCGACCATGGACAGCCCGCGCTCCACCTCACCGCCGAAGTCGGCGTGGCCAGGGGTGTCGATGACGTTGATGACGATGCCCTCGGGGACGCCGGCCTCAGCCGCAGCAGGACCCGCGTAGTGGACCGCGGTGTTCTTGGCGAGGATGGTGATGCCCTTCTCGCGCTCCAGCTCGCCAGAGTCCATGACGCGCTCACCGGTGTTCTCAGCGGTGGCGCGGGCGCCGAAGGCGCCCGCCTCCCACAGCATCGCGTCGACGAGGGTGGTCTTGCCGTGGTCGACGTGGGCGACGATGGCGACGTTGCGCAGGTCCTGGCGCACGGTCATAAGCGGGCTCTTCTTCCGTCCGGGAGGCGCGCCCACCAGGTAGAACGACGGCGGAGGGGTCCGTCGTCGCCGGGCGCACAGCAGACCAAGGGTAGGTAAGACCCGGCGGTGTGTGCCATGACGGGGATGACACGCAGGCTGTGCGCCCCCTCACGCCGAGCGCCCGCGGCTCCCGCTACAGGAAGGAGACCACGATGAGTGCCAGGCAGACGGCAAGGACCGCCACAGGCGCCCAGTTCACCACGCTGACCAGGCCCTGGCCGCCCGAGCCCGCGGGCGAGCCCGTCTGCTCGCTGGATCCGCGCCCCGCCTCGCCGTCGGCACGCTCGGCCGGTCCGCGCCCCGATGAGCGCGCCAGGCGCTCCTGACGGCGTCGTTCATGGGAGCGGACCCGCTCGTGAACGGCGCGCCGGTCCGCGTAGGCCTCGATCAGGTCCCCTGCGCCGTCGGCGTCCAGGCTCGTGCGGAAGACTCCCTCGCCGGGGCTCAGGTACTCCTCGCGTACCCCTCGGTGCGTCAGAGCCTCGGCGACGGCGCTGCCACCCACCCCGCGGCCAGTGTGCATCTCACGCTCGCGCAGCTCCTGCCGGCGTCGCCAGGAGGTCGCCAGGCCGCCCGCTCTCTGGGCCGCCGCTGCCGTCACAGCGCTTCCGTCACGCAGCATGATGACCAGGGACCAGCGGGTCGAGCAGTGGGCGACCTGCGTCCAGGGGACCACGTGGGTCCTCCAGGCGTTGCGCACCCGCAGGTGCTCGTCGCTGAGCGTGATCGCCGGCGCCCACCACAGCGCCCAGACCGCGACACCGGCCAGGCCGCCCCAGCCGAGCACCGGGACCAGACCGGCCACGCCGTCGGAGCGCAGGACCATGCCGAGGACGGCAGCGGCTCCCAGCGCGAGCACGACCGAGCCGACGCGACCAAGCAGGGAACGGATGATGACGGTAGGCACCCGCCCATCCTGCCTTGAGCGGGCCGACGGCGCGACCTACCACCCGCTCCCAGCACGAGTGTGGCCCCGCACCGGTGGGTGCGGGGCCACAGTCAGCGACTCAGGCAGTCATGCCGAGCTCAGTCCTTCATGTAACCGATGTTCTCGGCACGGTAGGAGGCCAGGCCCTTGGCACCGAAGTTCGCGAGGTTCTTCGGCACGGCGGTCAGCTCCATGCGCTCGTAGATCGGGAAGTTCATGACGTTCTCCCAGATGAGGGCGTCGCACTCGTTGGTGAGCTTGTAGCGCTCCTCCTGGTCGGCCGTGGTGGCGACCTTCTGGATGTACTCGTCGATCTCGGGGACCGAGATACCGGAGTAGTTCTGGTTCGAGCCGGTGCCGTAGATCTGGCCGATGTTGGCCATCGGGTACTGGGTGCCCTGCCAGGTGAAGGCGGTGAGCTCAAAGTTGCCGGTGTTGATGTAGTCCTTGAAGTAGCCGTTGGAGTCCACGGAGTTCAGCTTGATCTCCATGCCGATCTCCTTGACCTGGGACTGCAGCAGCGTGGCCTCGTTCTCCGTGGTCGGGGTGCCAGCAGGCAGGGTGAAGGAGACGGACAGGCGCTGGCCGTCCTTCTCACGGATACCGTCGCTGCCCTCGACCCAGCCAGCGTCGTCGAGCAGCTTCTTGGCGGCCTCGACGTCGTAGCTCCAGTCGCCAGAGTTGTCCTGGTAGCCCGCCTGGTTAGGCATGAAGAAGCGGTTGCCCAGCAGCACCTTGGAGGTGTCCACCGGCAGGCCGGCGAGGTCGGACTCGGCGATGGCCTGGCGGTTGCAGGCGCGCAGCAGGGCCTGACGCACGGCCTTATCGGCCAGGACGCCGGTAGAGCCGTTGAGGGTGAAGTGACGCCACTGCAGACCGTAGTTCTGGCGGACCTCGGCGTCCTCGCGACCGATGCACTGCTGGTAGACGTCAGCAGAGATGATGTAGTCGATGACGTCCAGCGTCTTGTTGGCGAAGGCGGTGGCCTGAGCCGCAGCGTCCAGGACACGGAAGGTGACCTTCTCCAGCAGCGGCTTCTCGCCCCACCACTTGTCATTGGGGACCAGGGTGACGACCTGCTGGGACTTGTCGAAGCTCTCGATCTTGAAGGGGCCAGCGAAGTAGTCGTTGTTGAAGTTGTCCTCACCCGCCATCGCGTTGTTGAAGGCGTCAGCGGTGGACATGAGCTCCTTGGGGGAGACTCCGGAGGCGACGTTGCTCCAGTCCGGGAAGACGGACTTGAAGGTGATCTTGGCGGTGAGGTTGTCGACGATCTCGACGCTCTCGATCTGGTCGTAACCGTCAGTGGAGGCCCACAGGTACTCCTCGTCCAGGCCGTGGGACAGGGACTCCTTGATGTCCTCCGAGTCCCAGCTGCGACCGTTGCCCCAAACCGCCTTCTCGTTGACAGCCATGGTGACGACGGTCTTGCCGTTCTCCTCGGTGCCCTCGAGCTTGGTGAGGAAGTCGGGGTTCGGGGTCGGGGAGCCGTCGTCCGCCCAGTCCAGGACGAAGGGGCTGACGAAGTCCATGATGTTACGGGTGTCCACACCGTTGCCGTCGACCGTGGCCTGGTTCCAGTTAGCGATCGTGGCCGTCAGGGAGAGCTTCAGCTCACCACCCTCCTTCAGGGCGGAGCGCTCCTGAATGTTCATGGCCTTGGTAGCTTCCTGGGCGCCCTCGGAGGCCGAGCCGGAGCCAGAGCCCGAGTCACTGGACTTGGCGCAGGCCGCGAGGGCCGCCATGGCTGCCACGGAGGCGGTGCCACCGAGGAAGAGGCGGCGGTTGATCATCATCATGGGGATCTCCGTTTCAAAGGACGGGTGGGAAGGCAGGTAACCGTGAGGCGCACCCGCCATCACAATGAAGCAAACCATACGAATGTTTCCCGCCATGCAACAGACGTTTGCAGAATCGTCACCAACCCGAAACATGCTCGACGCACCAGGGAGCGTTCGTACAGAGCCCGAACAAGTGAGAGTCTATACATTGAGACGCATAGACTCTCACTTGTCTTAGATGATGAGACACGAGCGTCGGAACGCTCGGCACCCCGGGGTCAGAACACCGCCGTCTGCTCCGGGTAGTAGCAGGCGACCTCGTGATCCTGTCCCTGGGGAGCGAATCCCGGCATCTCCCCCAGACAGGCCAGACGCTGGTCCTCACTGAGAACGCTGGCGAACTTGGGGCAGCGCGTGCGGAAGCGGCAGCCACTGGGAGGGTTGGCCGGGCTGGGCATGTCACCCTGAAGCAGGATCCGGCTGCGCGTGCGCTCCTTCGCAGGGTCCGGGATCGGGATCGCCGAGAGCAGAGCCTGGGTGTAGGGGTGAGCAGGAGCGTCGAAGATCGCGTCCACGTCACCGACCTCGACGATCTTGCCCAGGTACATCACGGCCACGCGGTCAGCGATGTGACGCACCACAGACAGGTCGTGAGCGACAAAGAGGTAGCTCAACCCCATCGTCGCACGCAGCTCGTCCAGCAGGTTGATGACACCAGCCTGGATGGACACGTCCAGCGCCGAGACCGGCTCGTCCAGGACGAGCAGCTTGGGCTGGAGAGCGAGCGCGCGGGCAATACCGATGCGCTGGCGCTGACCACCGGAGAAGTTACGCGGGTAGCGGTTGGCGTGGCTGGGCTCCAGGCCCACCAGGCCCATGAGCTCCTCAACGCGCGGGGCGATGTCCTCCTTCTTCCACCCGTTGGCGCACAAGGGCTCGGCCAGGATGTCGAAGATCGGCAGACGCGGGTCAAGCGAGGCCATCGGGTCCTGGAAGACGATCTGCAGGTCCTGGCGCACCTCCTTGCGCTGGGAACGGCTCAGCTCACCGGTGTCCTTGCCCAGCACGACGATCTTGCCGGACTGGGGAGCATGGAGACCCAGGACCTCCATCAGCGTCGTCGTCTTGCCGCAGCCGGACTCACCCACGATCGCCAGGGTCTCACCCTCGCGGATGTCGAAGGAGACGCCGTCGACGGCGTGGACCGTGCCCACGCGCCGCTTGAAGACCGCACCCTTCATGAGAGGGAATTCCTTGACCATGTCGGTCACCCGCAGCACCTCGGTGCGCTCGGCGTGCGGGAGGTTGAGGGAGTCAGGTGTCTTGAGAGAAGGCACCGGGTAGATGTCGGTGTAGTCGAGGCTCTTCTCCTCGATGACCGGGAACCGCCGGCATGCGGAGTACTGCGGGCCAGCAGCCTGGTCCCCGGAGGCGTCCGTGGATCCCTGCCGCACCAGCGCCAGGTCCGGCTCGCCCTCGCGGCACTCCGGGGCCACCATGGGGCAGCGCGGAGCGAAGGGGCACCCGGTCGGTAGCTCCAGCAGAGAGGGCGGGTTGCCCTCCAGGGTCGCCAGGGCGGAGTCCTTCTTGGCGTCCAGCCGAGGCAGCGAGCCCAGCAGCCCGATGGTGTAGGGCATGCGTGAGCGGTAGAAGATGTCATCGACGTCGCCGGTCTCGACGATCCGTCCGGCATACATGACCGAGACGCGGTCGGCCATCCCGGCCACGACGCCCAGGTCGTGGGTGATCATGATGACACCGGCGCCGGTCTCCTTCTGGGCGGTGCGCAGCACGTCAAGGATCTGCGCCTGGATCGTCACGTCCAGGGCCGTGGTCGGCTCGTCGGCGATGATGAGGTCCGGGTTGTTGGCGATGGCGATGGCGATGACCGCGCGCTGGCGCATACCACCGGAGAACTCGTGCGGGTAGGCCTTGGCGCGTACGTCGGCGTTGGGGATACCCACCAGGTCGAGCAGCTCGACGGCGCGAGCCTGGGCGTCAGCCTCGGACAGGCCCGGGTTGTGGACCTTGAGGGCCTCAACGATCTGGTTGCCCACGGTGTAGACCGGTGTCAGCGCGGACAACGGGTCCTGGAAGACCATCGAGACCTGCGTGCCGCGGATCTTGGACATGTAGGCGTCGTCGCGCCCCAGCAGCTCGGTGCCGTGCAGCTTGACCGAGCCGGAGATCTGCGCGGACTCATCCAGCAGCCCCATGACGGCGGTCGAGGTGACGGACTTGCCGGACCCGGACTCACCCACGAGCGCCAGCACCTCACCACGTGCGACGGAGAGGTTGACCCCACGCACCGCGTTGACGCGGCCGTCCTCGGAGGGGAAGGACACGTGGAGGTCGGTGACCTCCAGGAGCGGAGCCGGCGAGGCCGGGTCAGGCAGGGCGTCGGAATCGAAGACGGGAGCGTTCTTGCTGGAGCGGCTCATGCCTTGCCTCCGGACTTAGACGAGGGATCGATAGCGTCGCGCAGGCCGTCACCCATGAAGTTCACGCACACGAGCATGATGACCAGGACGGCAGCCGGCGCCAGGAAGATCCAGGGATAGGTCGTGGCCGAGCGCTGTCCCTCGGCGATCAGCGTGCCCAGCGAGGTGTTGGGAGCCTGGACCCCGAAGCCGAAGTAGGACAGCGTCGTCTCGCTGATGACCGCGTAGGCGACGTTGACGGTGGCGTCCACGATGAGCAGCGAGGCGATGTTCGGGATGATGTGGCGCAGGATGATCCGCGAGCTGGGAACGTTCATGAAGCGCGCGGCGTTGACGTAGTCCAGGTCCTTCACGCTCAGCGTCAGGGAGCGGACCACGCGGGCGGTCAGCATCCAGCCGAAGCCAGCCAGCAGGATGATGAACAGGGCGATGGAGCCCTTCGCGGCTCCGGCACGCTGGGACAGGATGGCGATGATGAGGAAGGAGGGCACGACCAGCAGCAGGTCGGTGAACCACAGTGCGACCTTCTCCCACCAACCGCCGAAGTAGGCGGCCGAGGAGCCGATGAGCGCGGCGATCGAGGTCTGGAGCAGCGCCACGCACACACCGATCATCATCGACTTGCGCGTGCCCTCCACCACCATGGCGAAGACGTCACGGCCACCCTGGGTGGTGCCGAACCAGTGCTCCGAGCTCGGCGGGGAGAGGAATGCGGAGGTGTCGACGTCGATGTAGGCCCACTTGCCGATGTAGCTGCCGAAGATCGCGAACAGCGCCACCAGGATGAAGCCGATGGCACCAGCCACTGCCGACTTGTTGCGCAGGAAGCGGCGCAGCGTGATCTGACCGCGCGTCAGGCGCTTGGACTCCGCCGGGTTGGTCTCACGCAGGTCACCAGCCTCAGACTCGCTGACCGGCATGTCCGCAGGCTGGTCCATGGGCGAGTGCCCACCGACGGTCATCTGCTTGCCGATGGAGTCCATGCCGTTGTGGTTGCTTGCCATGTTCAGCTCACCCTCACTCGGGGGTCGACGACTGCGACGAAGACATCCGACAGCAACGCACCGGTCAGGGTGCACAGGCCGGAGAAGGCGACGACCGCGACAGCTCCGTTGATGTCGTAGCCGGCGATGGAGTTAACCGAGTACTCACCCATACCGTGCCAGCCGTAGACGCGCTCGGTGATCGCGGCCCCAGTGAACAGCCCGGCCAGGGCGAACGCGAAGTAGGTGGCCATCGGGATCAGCGCGGTGCGCAGCGCGTGACGGGTCACGGCCTTGCGCTTGATCAGGCCCTTGGCACGAGCGGTGCGCACGTAGTCAGCGCCCAGCGTGTCCAGCATGAGGTTGCGCTGGTAGCGCGAGTAGGAGGCCAGTCCTCCCAGGGACATCGACAAGGTCGGCAGCACCAGGTGCTGCAAACGCCCGGCGAATCCGCTTCCCTCACCGGTGAACTCGAAGATCTGGTAGCCGGTGGAGCGGTTGATCTGCACCGCGAGCACCTGCAGGAGGATGGCGATGACCATAGCCGGGGTCGAGATGATGATCATCGCGAACAGCGAGACCGCACGGTCAGAGAACTTGTACTGGCGGGTGGCCGTCCAGGCGCCCAGCGCCACGCCACCGGTCATACCAATGGCCGCACCGGCGAAGACCAGTCGGATCGAGGCGCCGATCTTGGTACTGATCAGGCCGTTGACCGACTCACCCTTGGGAGTCACTCCCCAGTCCCAGGAGGTGACGATCGAGTGGAGCCAGGTGACGTACCTGTCCCACACCGGGATCTCAGAGCTGATGTTGTACTCGATCAGGTTGGCCCGGATGGCGTCCCAGTTGAGGGTGGGGTCCTCGCGGTTCCAGTTGTTGATCGGGTCCAGTGACGCGGAGGCCAGGATGTAGGCCAGCGAGGTCGCGAGGAACAGCAGGAGTGCGTAGTTCGCGATTCTGCGCGCAAGGTAGGGGAGCATGTGGTCTTCTCTTCCGGAGGACCGAACGGCTTCCGCCACGTCTGGGTGGGCCCCGTCCGGTTACGGACATCTCCGCTCCTGCACAGGTCCCACGATGTGAGATCTAACAGGTCGGACCGTCACACGATACCCGGAACTTGAAACCTGTTGTGCATGAACGGCGTGGCGCAGCCCACTCTATGTGGGCACGGCGTCATCATGACCGCGAACTTCACTCATATGTGGCGCCAATCGCGCGGCACCTGACCGCCACACAGTGAGACGGCACGACACCCGCCGCCTACGAGCGAGGAGCCGAGGCCTGCCAGGCCTGTCCCAGCAGCTCGTAGGAGCGTCGCCTCGCCGCCGCGTCATGGGCGTAGGTGACCACGAAGATCTCCTCCAGGCCCCAGCGGTTAGCCAGGTCGCGCAGGCCGTCCACCACTTCCTCGGGCGTGCCAACGTAGGACAGCCCCATCGCCTGCTCCACCGCCGCCTCGCGGCCGCTGGCCAGCTCCTGCCAGGCCTGGTGGTCCATGCTCGGCGGGTCCAGCGGCGCCGGGCACCCCCCGATGATGCGGGCGGAGGCAGCCATCGCCGTGGTGAACAGGTCCTCCGCCTCGGCGTGGGTGGGAGCCACCATGACGTTGACCGATGCCCCGGCGCGAGGTGCCGCCATCTGCGAGGTCGGGGCCTCGGCGTCGAAGACGGAGCGATAGGTCACGACGGCCGGCTCAGCCTGAGCCGGAGCGAAGTGGGAGGCGACGGCGAAGGGCAACCCCAGCGTGCCGGCCACACGGGCCCCATTGACCGAGGACCCGAGGATCCACGGCTCCACCTCAACCCCCTCGCCGGGGATCGCGCGCACATGCGCCGGACGCGAGCCCTCATCCTGCTGGCTGGGCGCCGTCGCCTGCGAAGCGGGCTGGGCCTGCGGGACGAAGTTGGCAAGCGACCCGGGCACCACCGCGACGTCCTGGGCCGGCCCGAGGTAGGACAGGGTCTCCAGCACCTCCTCGGCGAAGCTGCGCGGGTCGGCCGCACGGCGGCGCAGGGCGGTGGCGGTCAGCGGGTCCGTACCCGGGGCACGGCCCAGGCCCAGGGCGACCCGGCCGGGGTAGAGGGTCGCCAGGGTCCCGATCTGCTCGGCCACGACGAGAGGGGCGTGATTGGGCAGCATGACGCCCCCAGAACCGACCTTGATCCGCGTGGTCGAGGCCAGTACCTGGCCCATGAGGACGGTGGTGGCCGAGGCCAGGAAGGTGATGGAGCCGTGGTGCTCCGCCAGCCAGTACCGGTGGTAACCGTGGTCCTCAGCGGTACGAGCCAGGGCGATCATCTCCTGCAGGGCGTCACGTCGGGTGCGACCTGCGGAAACAGGGACGAGGTCCAGCACCGACAGCACGGGAGAAGACACTGTGTCAGGCATGGCGTCAGCCTAGGTGCGCCGAGGCGGTTTCGGTCTGGGACCGCTCTCCTACGACTCACACATGGCGCCCTCAGCGGGGACCATGAAGGGGCCGCAGGCCCGATCACGGGACCTACGACCCCTTCCGCAGTGAGGTCAGCTCCGGCGCCTCAGTGCTCGACGACGGCGCGAGTGGCCGGGTTCTTGTCACGGTGGCGGTAGTACAGCGCCAGCACGGCACCAGACAGGTTGTGCCACACCGAGAACACCGCACCAGGCAGGGCGGTCTCCGGGGTCGAGGCGAAGTGGGCCGCAGCCAGAGTGGCGGCAAGCCCGGAGTTCTGCATCCCGACCTCGATCGAGGTAGTGCGCGCGGTGCGCTCCTTGCCGCCGCCCAGACGGCCGGCGAAGTAGCCCAGCAGGTAGCCAAGCAGGTTGTGGCACACCACGACCCCCAGGACGATCAGACCGGCCGAGGCGATCTTGGAGGCCGAGTTGGACACCACGGCCATGACCACGTAGCAGATGCCGAGCACGGAGACCCACGGAAGCACCGGCAGGATCTTGGCCACGAGAGAGCCGAAGAGGCTGCGCACCACCAGGCCGCCGATGACGGGAACGAGCACCATCTTGACGATGGACAGGGCCATCGCTCCGGCGTCGACCGGCATGTACTCCCCAGCCAGCCACTGGGTGAGGATCGGGGTCATGATCGGCGCGATGAGCGTGGAGATCGAGGTCATCGTCACCGACAGCGCGACGTCGGCACGCGAGAGGTAGGAGATGACGTTGGAGGAGGTCCCGCCCGGGGCACAGCCCACGAGGATGACGCCAACGGCCACCGCCTCAGGCAGCTGGAAGGCCCAGGTCAGGGCGACCGCCAGGCCCGGCATGATGACGTACTGGGCGACCACGCCGATGAGCACCGGCAGAGGACGCTTGGCCACGAGCGCGAAGTCCGGCAGCGTGAGGGTCAGGCCCATGCCGAACATGATGACGCCGAGGGCGATGTTGGTGCCCTGCGCCAACGGCTTGAAGGTGTCCGGCGCCAGCATCGCCACCGCGAAAGAGGCCAGGACCAGCAGCGGAAAGACGGTGACGGCGCGGCGCGCCGAGCGGTCCTCGTTACTGGCGCTACTGCGTGGGGCAGCAGGAGCGGGCTGAGATGAGGTTACGGGTTCGACTGGGGAGGTCATGGCTCTACCCTCACACGTGGTTCCGCGATGCGGACAATAAATCTCACGATCTGACCAGTGGGGCGGGCCACTGTCAGGCGCGACGAAGAGGAAGCAGCCCCGCCACGACGGACTTGAGCACGTCCCCCAGGACGAAGGGCGTCACTCCCATCGAGAAGGCCGCACCCCAGGCGGCGCCGGTGGCCGCCTTGAGCCAGATCACGCCGGGCACGTAGACCAGCGCCGAGGCCACGAGCAGGAGGGCGATACGCCGGCCGAGCACACCCGCCCGGCAGGACAAGCCGGCCCCCGCGCCCTGGCCGAGGCCCGCACGCGCCGCCTTCCCAGCGACGACGACGGCCAGTGCGTAGCCCAAGACGTAACCGAAGGAGGCGGTCACGCCGCTGCCCCAGCCAGCCAGCACCGGCACACCGAGGCAGGCGGCCAGCGCGAAGACGGCGACCGAGGCCAGTCCTCGACGCGCGCCGAGCACGCCGCCAACCCCCATGACCGCCAGGGTGCCCAGCGTCACCGGCACCGGAGTGAAGGGCAGCGGCAAGGATACCTGGCCGATGAGGGCAATGGCTGCGGTGCCAGCCAGGACCAGCCCGGCCTCCACCAGGGCCGTACGCACCCAGCTGCGGGACCGCGCCTGGTCAGAAGCTGCCGTCAGTGACTGTAAGGAAGACTGGTTCGTCGTCATGACACAACCGTAAGGGAGCCGATGCGTGGTCGTTCCACAGGAACAGACCGAGCAAGCAGAGCCATCCTTGTGGGATCACACAAATCTCACCTTTTCGGCCGATCCTCGCCACGCTTCCCTGCGACCGCTTCTCAACGCCGTCGCCTCATACCCGCTGGCCGATCCAGCGCATGAGGTCCGCCGTGACCTCCTCGCGGTTGACCTCGTTGAGCAGCTCATGGCGCGCCCCGGGATACAAGCGCAGGGTCACGTCTCGCACACCCGCACGCCGCAGATCGGTAGCCACCTGGCGCACGCCCCGCCCCATGCCACCGACGGGATCCTGGTCACCTGAGATGACAAGCACCGGCAGGTCCTTGGGAACAGCCGCGAAGGCCTGGGGACGGTTGACCTCCATCGCACCGTGGGTCAGGTCCCGGTAGAAGGCGGCGGTGCAGCGCTGGCCGCTCAGCGGGTCAGCGATATAGCGGTCAACCTCCACCTCATCCCGGCTGAGCCAGTCATAGTCGGTCCTCACCGGGGCAAAGGGCTTGTTGTTCGCCGCGAAGGCCTGCTTCTCCAGCAGGGCTGAGGGGTGACGCGGCCCGGACAGGCGCGCCTCGGCCTGCGCCAGGCGCATCCCGATCGGGCCAAGCAGCCCGGGGCTAGCCATCGTGCCCATGGCGATCAGGCCCGCGAGCCGGGATTGCTCACCCTGAGAGGCAACCCAGCCACGCACGAGCATCGAGCCCCAGGAGTGGCCGAAGAGAATAACCGGAGCCTCGGGCCAGGCGGCGTCGATCGCCTCGCGCACTGCGCTGAGGTCGCTCAGGACAAGCTCCCACCCCTCGACGTCGTGCGTATGACCGCGCTCGTCGGCCGAGGCGATCGTGCCGCCGTGCCCACGGTGGTCATCGGCAACGATCACGTAGCCGGCCTGGGTGGCCTGGGTCGCGAAGCGCTCGTACCGGGCCGAGTGCTCGGCCATGCCGTGAGCCAGCTGAATCACCGCACGCGGCTGGTCGGTGGCGGCCGGGGACGCGCCGGCCTGGCCGGTCGACGAGGCAAAGGGGATCACGCCCTCGGGCAGCCAGGCACGGACGAACAGTTGCTTGCCGTCACGCGCCACCAGGTAGGTCGTCTCGGTCCTCATAGCCGCCTCCGTGCCTCGGCATCGATTCCACGTCGCTGTTGTGACTGTCCGCTCAGCCACATGCTGCCACGCTCAGCCCCGCCAGGCCCGCAGATCCACCCGCACTCACGCCGGCCCCAGGATTTCTCTCCCCTCCACCGACCACCAGTGTCTCCACCGACCACCAGTGTCTCCACCGACCACCTATGCCTCCACCGACCACCGAATATGCGTAAATCCCGTGGTCCGGGGTGGTTCTGGCGGTCGGTCGCACTTTGCATGGTCGGTCGTGGCGTGTGCGGTCGACCGTCAGATAGTCGGTCACACTTTGCGTGGTCAGTCGCACTCTGCACGGTCGGTCGCGGCATGCGTGGTCGGTCGCTAGGTCGCCACCGCAGCCCCTCCCCCTTGATCCAACGGCGTACGGTGGCTGCCGTGCCCGAGGTCGCCCGTTCCTGCCCGCAGGGCCCGCACCCGGGCCCAGCCCCTGCCCAGGAGCCGCCCCTCCCGCCTCACCAGGCATCGACCAAGCCTCAAGCCAGCGGCCACAACTCCGTCGAAACCGGAGCCCTGCTCGGCAACGGCAAGCAGGCGCTGAGCCTGGTCGCCTGCGCCCTGCGCGACGCCGGCGTCCATACCGTGCTGGCCCCGCGCTACAGCTGCGAGACGATGCTGACCCCCTTTGAGCTGGAGGGGATGCACCTGCGCCTGGTCGAGGTCGGGGACGACCTCCTGCTCGACCCCACCGAGCTCGCCCACGCATTGGACCAGGAACCTGGGGCCGCGGTCCTCCACTGCGAGACCTACGGCGCACAGGCCAGCCCCTCCCTCACCCGTCTCCTGCGTCAGGCACGCCGCGCGGGCAGCCCCGTCATCCTCGACGCCACCCACTCGCTCCTGGAACGCCCTGAACTGCTCGCCACCTCCCCAGCCCTGCCTGCCGGCCCGTGGCAGGTGGCGCTGGCGAGCACCCGCAAGCTCCTGCCCGTTCCCGACGGCGCAGTCCTGGCATGGTGCGACGGCCCTGCGAACGCTGGCCTGCACCAGCTGGCCCGCACTGCCACTGGCCGCGGCGCCGACGTCACGATCGCGTCCTTGGGCCAGCAGCTGTTCTCAGCCCAGACAAGACTCGCCAGAACACTGGCGTCCCGCACCGTCCTCGATACCGGAGCCTCGGCGCACCTGTCACCACAGGCTCAACAGGGGCGCCTGGAGGTCTGCCGCCTGGCCGAGGCCCACGAGGAGGCCATCGAGCGCGCCATGGAGCCCCGCGCCGCGAGCGCGCTGACGCGCCGAGTCCTGGCCGGCGCAGGCTCATATGTCGAGCGGCGTGGCTGCAGCGCCACTCTGCGCCATGCTTTGGCCCAGCTCCTTCAGGCACGTCCCGACCACCTTCAGCTCCTGCCCTCACCGAGCGCCGGATGCGTGGCCCTGCGTGGGCAGGCCGACGCCGTCGACCGGCTACGCACCGCCCTGTCCGAGGCAGCACTGTGGGGTCCGGTGACCTGGGACCGGCCGGAGGGCAGGCTCGATCCTCGCCCCTGGCCCGCCGTCGTCACCCTGCCTACCGACCAGAGTGAACGCACTGGCGAGATCCTCGCCCTCGTCCGAGCCTGCCTCTAAGGCTGGCGATCCTCGGCACCCCGTGCCGAGACCCCGTGGCGCGTACCGTGACGCCATGGCCATCCACACCTTCACCCTGGTCCCCGCCGCCTACGTCTTCCTGCTTCGCACCGGCGAGCACGGCCAGCCCGAGGTCCTTCTCCAGCTGCGCCGCAATACCGGCTACATGGACGGCTACTGGGCCTGCGGGGTGGCCGGGCACGTCGAGGCCGCAGAGAGCGTGCTGTCCACGGCGGTACGTGAGGCGGCCGAGGAGATCGGTATCACGGTCAACCCTGCCGAACTACGGCCGCTGACCGCGATGCACCGCTCCAATGACGTCGCCGGGGCAGCGCTGGAGCAGCGGGTGGACTTCTTCTTCACCCTACAGCGCTGGTCCGGCCAGCCCCAGGTACGTGAGAGCGAGAAGAACGCCGGACTGTCTTGGTGGCCCCTGGAGTCCCTGCCTGAGAAGGTCCCACCTCATGAGCGGGCAGTCCTCAGCCTCCTCGCCTCCGAGCTCGACGGCGGGGCGCGGGTCCCGGCCGTCACGGTCTTCGGCTTCGATGGCGAGGAGATCGACCGCTATGTCACGGCCCGTGACCACGGACCGGCACGCGGCTGAGGGCCGCCCTCACCCCACCTGCAGCCGCAGCTCGTTGCCCCAGGGGTCGCCGACGAGCAGGCGGTCAGCACCCGCGTCCTGACGAACCTTCACGCCACGGGAGGCCAGCCTCTCGCGTGTGTCCGTGAGGTCGCTTGCCTGAGGCAGGAGGATGTCGACGACGCCGAGGCCCAGCGCCGGGGCACGCAGCCCCGCCCCCTTGGTCCCCCACACGTTCATCGCCATGTGGTGGTGGTAGCCGCCGGCGGCGACGAAGAGGGCGCTGCCCATGTCACTGGTGACGTCGAAGCCGAGGACGTCGACGTAGAAGCGGCGTGCGGTCTCCACGTCACCGACCTGGAGGTGCACGTGCCCCACCTGCCCGGCCACGGCCAGGGCATCGTCCGCGCTGACCTCGCGGTCGCGCGGAGCAGCCGTGATCGCGCGGGCAGCATCCAGCTCCCGCTGGGTCCCGGACACGCCCAGGTGGGTCAGGAGGAACTCGTTGGGGTCGATGTACGAGGTCCCCATGGTCACTCCCTGGGACCCCCACTGCCAGGTTGAGCGCGGCCGGTCGTAGTACAGCTCAACGCCGTTGCCCTCGGGGTCGTGGAAGTAGAAGGCCTGGGAGACGAGGTGGTCCCCGGGCCCCTCAAAAGCCTCCGGGTGACGCACCCACATGCGGGTCAGGGACCGGGCGAGCTCACGCGGGGAGTCAAAGACGATGGCGGTGTGGAACAGTCCGGCGCTGCCCGGCGCCGCCGGCCGCAGATGGGGAGCGTCCACGAGCACGACGACGACGCGCTCACCGAGCCCGAGCACCGTGCGCCCCGGTTTAGTGGCCAGCGGGCTCAGCCCCACGCCACGCACGTAGAAGTCCTCCAGCGCACGGCGGTTAGCGGTCCGCAGCTCCACCGCGCCCATGCGCGTGGCCTGCGCGAGGCGGTCCGCCTCTGGCCGCTGCGCACGAGTCGCCAAGTCGGTGCGGTGCGCGACGTCAAGCAGCGGTGTCATGGTGGCCACAGGAGAAGCCGCGACAGTCGGCTGTGCCGACGCCACTGCGGCGGCAACGGGGTGGCGAGCATCGGACATAAGAACCTCCCTAGTTCGTTGATTATTCAACTAAACTGAAGGCTCCGATCTTCCGAGGCCTCAGTCACATCCCAGGAAGCCCAGGATTCGCGGCAGCTCCGCGCGCGCCTGGACCAGCCCCGCCTCATAGGCCGAGACCACCCGGTCATAGCGCAGCTCGCCGTTCTCCACTGGCATGCGCGTGGGCTGATACAGGTAGACCCGCCCCTCACGGCGCCCCTGCTCCAGCTCATCCATGGTGCGGTTGTAGTGCGCCGGGCGATCGATGATGGCCTCGGCCACGGCCGGATAGCGGCGGAACAGGCGCCGGAAGGCACCGGGGCGCTTCTCCTCGGGCTTGCGGTAGCCCGCTGGCCGGGTCGAGACCACGAGCATGCGCTCGTAGCTATCAGCCGCCGCAGCGTCCGTGGCAAAGCCCCCGGTGGGCCCTAGGGCGCCGTCGAGGTAGGGCACACCGTCAATGAAGACGGTCGGCATGAGTACCGGCATGGACGAGGAGGCCTGGCACCGGATCGTCAGCGCCTCCAGGCTCGGCATGTCCTCAGCACCCCAGTAGACCTCCTCCCCGGTGTCACAGCGGAAGGAGCCGATGCGCACCTGGCTGGTCGAGGCGGCAAAGGCCAGCAGGTCAAAGGGGATGGACTCCTCCGGCCTCGCGGTGTGCTGGTAGATGTGCTCGGAGTTGAAGTAGCCCTGGCGCCTGGCAAAGCTGCCCCACCCGCCCGCTTGCGGGTCGGTGGTCAGGCGGACAAAGGCCTCACGCGTGCGCCACAGGTCGCGGGAAACCATGTTGACGGTGTTGGTTGACCCCGCGGAGATCCCACCCACCCAGGGGAAGGCGAGTCCCGCCTCCAGCATGACCTGGACCAGCGCCGCGGTGTAGACCCCGCGCATGCCACCACCCTCGAAGACCAGGGCTACGTCCTCCACCTGCCGGGTCACAGGCGCAGGCGCGTGGCCGGGCTGGCCGAAGGGAACAGGACGGGCAGGAACAGACCAGGGTTGTGAGCACATCGCCCTCAGCGTATCGAGGTGCCCTGCCGGCGCCACTGACGCTCACGTAGCGTGAACGCCATGAGTGCACCGCTCCTGCTGACCCCCCTGCCCCTGCGCCACCGGCAGGCCCGCAACCGCCTGGTCCTGCCGCCGATGTGCATGTACTGCGTCGACAGTGGCGACGGCGTCCCCACCGACTTCCACGTCCTGCACTACGGCACGCGCGCCGCCGGCGGCTTCGGCACGGTCATCGTTGAGGCGACGGCCGTGGCCGCCAACGGCCGCTTGTCCCCTGCCGACCTCGGCCTGTGGGAGGACTCGCAGGTCCCCGCCCACCGCAGGGTCGTGGACGCGATCCACGCCGGCGGCGCGCTGGCCGGGGTCCAGCTCGGTCACGGCGGCCGCAAGGCTGGCACGCCCCCGTGGCGCCCTGCCGCAGACGGCACCGCTACCGGCCGCACCACCACACTAGAGGGATGGGACCTCGTGGCACCCAGTGCCGAGGCCTACCCCGGCCACGCCACACCACGTGAGATGAGCGAGGAGGAGATCCGCCAGACGATCGCCGACTTCGCCTCAGCCGCCCGCCGGGCCGTCGAGGCCGGGTATGACCTCGTCGAGCTGCACGGCGCCCACGGCTACCTCATCCACCAGTTCCTCTCGCCCCTGTCCAACCACCGTACCGACGCCTACGGCGGCTCGCCCGAGGGACGCCGTCGGCTGGCCCTGGAGGCTGTGGCCGCAGTGCGCGAGGCAGTAGGACCAGACACGGTCGTCGGCATCCGCCTGTCCGCCACGGACTGGGCCGAAGGCGGCCTGACCAGCGCGGACACGGCTGAGCTCGCGCACCAGCTCGTGGCCCAGGGCGCCGACGTCCTGCACATCTCCACCTCGGGCAACGTCCCAGCCCGCTTCCCGATCGGCCCGGGGTACCAGGTGCGTTTTGCCGCCGAGGTCAAGCAGGCCGTCGCAGGGATGACGACGCCGGGTGGCGGCGAGCCCGTCGTCATCGCCGTCGGGCTCATCGAGAACGGCCCCCAGGCCGAGCAGGTGCTCATAACCGGCCAGGCCGACGCCGTCGCCGTGGGCCGCTACGCGCTCCGTGACCCCTACGCCCCGTTGCGCTGGGCCCACGAGCTCGGCGTCACCGAGTGGGACAAGGCCGGCTTCCCGCTGCCCTACTGGCGCGGAACATGGCGCTGACCGGCGTCTGAGGACGCTGAGTCAAGGACGTGGGCGGGCAGAGGTCTTTTCCTCTGCCCGCCCACGTCGTTCACAGCGCCTGGCCGTCGACGTAGAACCAGCGCCCGGCACGCTTGCGGAAGGTCGAGCGCTCGCGCATCTGGTCCGCCACCACCCGGCCGTTGAGGTCTGAGGTGAGGAAGTGGGCCGTGAAGGTCACGCGGGCCTCCTCGCCGTCGGCCGCCTCGCTCCCACCACCGTGGACCTCCTCGACCTCCAGTCCGGTCCACCGCGTGCCCGGATGGCAGTAGGGACCCTCGGGCCGGGTGCGCGGCCACCAGGAGCGGAAGAGATGGTCCTCGTCCCCCAGGGCGAAAGCGGTGTAGCGCGATCGCATCAGCGCCTCGGCGCTCGCCACGGCCCCGCCGTCGAGCAGAGCCTGGCAGCAGTTCCCGAAGGTCTTCCCGCTCCCGCAGGGGCAGGGATCGCTCGCCCCGGCCCCGGCGCGCAGCACAGGCTCGGGGCTCACGCCTGGTCCCCGACCCAGTAGGCACGGATCGCCTGGGCCATCCAGGGGCCGTCCTCGACGCCGCACATCTCACGCAGGGAGTGCATGGACAGCAGCGGCTGGCCGATGTCCACCGTGGTCACGCCCAGGCGCGCAGCCGTGATCGGGCCGATGGTCGTGCCGCAGGCCACGGCGTTGTTGGACACGAAGCTCTGCGAGGGCACACCCGCAGCACGGCAGGCCCGCTCCCACACGGTCACGCCCACGGCGTCGGTGGCGTAGCGCTGACGCGCGTTGATCTTGGTCAGGGGCCCGCGGTTAAGCAGGGGCTGGACCACCGGGTCGTGCAGCTGGGCGTACTCGGGGTGGACCGAGTGCCCGGCGTCCGCGCTCACGCACACCGAGCGGGCCAGGAGTGCCTGACTCGCGTCCCCCTCAAAGCCCATGGCACCGGCCAGACGCCCCAGCACCTGCTCCAGGAAGGGGCCGCCGGCCCCCGAGCGGGACTCCGAGCCCACCTCCTCGTGGTCATTGGCCACGAAGACGATCGCGTCGCGCGCGCTCGCAGCGTCCCAGGAGGTCCCGTCCCCGGCCGCCAGAGCCTCCAGGGCCACCAGGCCCGCGCTGACCGAGGAGAGGTTGTCCAGGCGCGAGGAGGCGAGGAACTCCCCGTGCCTGCCGAAGCGGGCGGGAGCCTCGGTGGGGAAGGTGAGGACGTCGTGGAAGGCAAGGTCGGCCGGGTCGATGCCGGCCAGCTCGCACAGGTACTCCTCGACCGCGCCGCGCTCGCCGCGCGAGGCGGCATCGTCATGGCGCGTGGCTAAGTGGGCAGGGGCGGGGCCACTGACGCTCGTGGGCGCGCCTGCGGCGTCGTCCAGGAGGGTCCACAGCGGCAGGAGGTTGGCCTGCGGGTTGAGGTGGAGGGAGTCATTGACCCCACGGTCCAGGTGCGGAGCCACCTGGGCCACACGAGCAACCGGCCCGGTGCGCACCAGGTGCACCTCGCCGTCGCGGGTGACCAGGCGACCAGCCAGACCCAGCTCACGATCGAGGAAGGAGTTGAGGAGCGGGCCGCCGTAGACCTCGGCGTTGATGAGCTGGAAGCCGTGACTGGTGGCGGCCGCGGTGGGCTTGAGCTTGAGCGCAGGTGAGTCCGTGTGGGCACCCAGGATCCGCAGGCCGGTGTGCTGGCCAGGTGAGTCCGGCAGCATCCAGGCAATGATGGCGCCGTCACGCAGGACGTAGCCACGCGTGGGGACCTCGTTCCAGGTGCGCTTCTCATCGACCTGGCTGAAGCCGACGGCGTCCAGGCGCGCGCCGGCCGTGGCGACGGCGTGGTAGGAGGTCGGCGAGGAGACGACGAGGTCGGCGAGCGAGGCCGCGTAGGCGTCGACGTCATGCAGGGTCTGGCTGTAGGTGTGCGCTGACATGCCCTCAGTGTGGCACCGGTGCGTGACAGGACGGTGTCGCCGGGCCCAGGGCATGATCGGGCCATGAGCACTCCCGCCTCCCCCGCCCCGCTTCCTCCTGCCTCGACGACGACGGTCCGCGCCGTCCTGCTCGACGCCGACGGCGTCCTGCAGCTCATCGGCACCCCGTGGCACCAGGCGCTGACTGAGGCTGCCGGACCGGAGTTCTGCGAGGCCCTTCTGCGTGAGGAGGTCTGCGCGCTGGAGGGTAGGGAGAGCCTCATGGAGGTTCTCACTCGCCTGGTCCGGCGCCTGCACCTGTCCCCCACGCCCGAGGAGCTGGCCACCCTGTGGTGGCAGGCAACCCCTGACCCGGTGGCCCGCGATCTGGTCACGCGGCTGCGCCAGGCGGGCTACCTCACGGTGCTGGCCACCAACCAGCAGCGCGAGCGGATGGAGTGGATGCGCACTCACCTGCACTATGACGGCCTGTGCGACCTGGACGCCTACTCCTGCACCCTGGGGGTAGCCAAGCCAGACCCGCGCTACTTCACCACCGTGCTGGAGCGGGCCGGGGTGGCCGCGCACGAGGCCCTGTTCGTCGATGACAATGCCGAGAACATCGCCTCCGCAGCCTCCCTGGGCATCCACACCCTGCACCACCGCGCTGACGCCGGCGGGGAGGTGCTGTGGGCCGGGGTCAGCCAGGAGCTGCAGCGCTCTCAGCGAGCCGCTGGCGAAGACTGAGACCACCCTCCTCCTTCAGGAGGAGGACCGCCCGTGCGAAGTCTCATCCTTGAGGCCTTGTGAGGGCCCCGGCCAAGAGGACAGACTCGTGCCTGACAGACAGCACAATCCCCCTCAGGAGGCGTGGTGAAGCAGGAGACCGTTCAGGTGACCGCACCGTCCTCCTCACGGCAGCGTCTGGCGGAGCGGCTCAATGACCCCTCCCGCCGCGCCCCTCAGGTCTTCCTACGCATCATCAGCCGGATCCACCGCCTGCTGCCCGTCTTCATGCGCAGGATCATTCCGGTGACCTTCGTGGGGTACGCGCTCATCAACGGCTCAGCCTTCATCCTGGACGTCTCCATCCTGTGGATGACCTACGAGCATCTGCACCTGTTCTACCCGCTGGCCGTCACCATCGGCTACGCCGTGGCCGGGGCCTACTCGCTGCTGCTCAACCGGTGGCTGAACTTCCAGGCGCACGGGCACCTGGCGGCCCAGGGGTCGCGCTACCTGGTAGGACTGGCCAGCCAGTACGTCATCTTCATCCTCGGCCTGTCCAGCCTGTTGCACTGGCTGGGGGTCAACGCCGAGCTCGCACGCTTTGTCTCAGCCTGCTGCGAGGGCGTCTACCTCTACGTCCTCATGCGCCTATGGGTCTTCCGGGGCACGCCCGAGCCTGTGGAGGACAGGGGCACGGCCCACACGGGGCAGCCGGCCACCGTCAAGGTCGTCGCCTGAGCCGCTGACCTCAGTGCTCTGGGAACCGGGCACCCTGGCTCGACCTTCCTCCCGCGCTCACCACCAGGCGCGCGTCGTCTCCGTCGGACCGTCAAGCTCCGTCAGGCCCGCGTCCACGATGTTGACCGGGCGAGACGCCCCCTCCCAGACCGATCGGGAAGGAAAGTCGACGCGCACACGGAAGCCGTCCTGCGCCCACGCCTGACGCAGGCGAGCAGGCATCTCGGGGCTGAGCCAGGCCAGCTGGGCAGCGTGAGCGACCTGGGCGCACAGCTTGCCGCTCGTCATCTCCTCCAGGGGCGTGACCTCAACCGTGACCAGCGCGTCCTGACTGGAGGAGCCAGGACCGAGCGCGATGACGTCCTCGATCCGCACCTGCGCTTCGCGCTGCAGGGCCGCCGTCACGGCCGCAGGCGCCGCGGGCAGCTCGTCGCCGTGCGGGAAGTGGGTGCCCTCAACCTGGGCCTTGGCCAGCGCCGTCGGCAGGGGACGTACCGGCGCCGGGACGAAGGCACGCGCACAGGCCTGCCCCCAGCCACGCGGACCGTCCTGTCTCACGGTGACGCCTGGTAGGCCCTGGACCTCGTCCCAGCGCGCCCCGCGAGCGCGCCGCACCAGCTTGCGAATGCGCCCGTCCTGCCAGTAGCTCACGGCCTCGTGCCACGGCCCGCCCTCCGAGGCCTCAGGGGAGGCCAGGAGGGCAACGACGGCGCGGGCGGTGGCCTCGGCGACGTCGACACGCCGGGGTGGGTGAACCTTGTCGTAGCGCACCGCGATCTGCATACCCCACGGCACGCTGGGATCAGCCGGAGCGTCGCCCTGCGCCACGAGGGGAGACAGGGGCGCAGGACAGGAAGGTAAGGATCCACGGGCACGCACGACCCGACCGTACCGCGGAGCAGACCTCATACCCGACTCACAAGAAGCGTCGCTAACGTGGTGCTATGACCGATGGACCTTTCCAGCCACCGTCGCCCGTTCCAGGCCCGCAGCCGAGCGAGCCGCCCATCCAGGGCACGCCGGCACCCGCCCCCGCTGACCCCTATGCTCGCCCGGCTG
>NZ_DS999575.1:70643-86069 GCF_000159035.1 Actinomyces urogenitalis DSM 15434 | reverse complement strand
CGTCCACGGACTGGGCGGCGTACCGGGCCTGCGCCACCCTGCGGAGATGCCGCTGGTGTGGGTCAGCGCGGTCGTCACGGTGCTCGGCTACCTGCTGTGGATCGTGACCCTGGTGTGGATGGCGCTGACCGGTGACGCCGTGGAGGAGGGCACCGCCGGCGAGATCACCACCGAGCTGCACAACCTGCTCACTGACGGCGGGCTCATCTCCCAGGTCCTCCTGATCCTGCCCGTCATGCCGATCGCCATCTGGATCATGCGTGCTCTTATGTACGCCCAGCTTCGCGGCCAGGGCGTGCAGATGAGCCCCACCCAGTTCCCCGAGGGCTACCGCATGGTGGTTGAGGCAGCCAAGGCCTTTGGCATGCGGCGCGTGCCCGACGCCTACGTACTGCTCGGGAACGGTCAGATCAACGCCTTTGCGGCCGGACACGGCTTCCGTCGCTTCGTGGTGGTCTACTCCGACCTGTTCGAGGTCGGCGGCGCCGCCCGCGACCCGCAGGCACTGCGCTTCGTTATCTCCCACGAGGTCGGCCACCTGGCGGCCGGGCACGTGGGCTACGTCCGTCTCCTGTTCACTCAGCTTGCCGCTCAGATCCCGCTGCTGGGCCCCGCGCTCTCGCGCGCCCAGGAGTACACGGCGGACAACCACGGCTACGCCTTGGCGCCTCAGGGCGTGCCCGGGGTCATGGGACTGCTCGCCGCGGGCAAGTACCTGGGCTCGCAGGTCAACCTTCACGCCCTGGCGGACCGCGCCACCCGAGAGAAGGGATTCTGGCTGCACCTGAGCGTGTGGATGGCCTCCCATCCGGTGACGACCTGGCGCGCGCACGCGCTGCGTGACCGGAGACGGCCCGGTCGCGTCATGTTCCGACCCCAGGAGACCACGGCGTGGTTCCCGCCCGTGCAGCCAGCCGGCTCCCTGCCCTCCGGGGTGTGGCCGACCCCTGCCCAGGTCCTGGCAGTCCTGGACGCCACGCAGCCCCAGGGCACGAGCGAGGAGCAGTTCGGGCGCTACCCGGGCGTGCACTATGACGTCCCGCGTGACGTGCTGCGCCTGGCCGACCCGAGGCCACGTCCCAGGGACGTCTCTGAGCACCAGGCACCGCCCCAGTAGCCTCCGACCCGCGACACCTCCAGCCCGCCTCCTGGATCGCGCCCTCGGCGTCCGCCGCGAGGCGGGCTGGAGTCTGCCGTCTGCCCCTCAGTCCAGCGCGTACCCCGTAGCCGGGCCGGACGTGTTGGGCTGCCAGCCCAGCGCCGGCGCCACATGCTCGGCAAAGGCCTGAAGGACGTGCAGGTTGTCGTCCACGCCCAGCTGGCTGGGAATGGTGAGCATGAGGGTGTCCGCCTCCTGGACGGCAACATCGGCCGCCAGCTGCTCTACCAGCACGTCCGGCTCAGCGGCATAGGTCTTGCCAAAGGTCGAGCGAAGACCGTCGATCATGCCGATCTGGTCCTGCGAGCCTTCGCCACGCAGACCGAAGAGCTGACGATCCAGATCGGAGACGATCGGGAAGATCGAGCGCGAGACGCTCACGCGTGGGGTCCAGCCATGCCCAGCCGCCCGCCACGCGTCCTTGTACCACCTGATCTGCTCCAGCTGAAGATCCGCGAAGGCCGCACCGGTGGCCTCGGTCAACAGGGTCGAGCTCATGAGATTCAGTCCCTGCCGCGCCGTCCACTCGGCAGTCTCACGCGATCCTGCTCCCCACCACAGTCTGCGCTGCAGGCCGGGAGAGTGCGGCTCGATACGTAGGCCAGGAGTGGTCAGCGGCTCGCCCTCCATGAGCATGCCGCCCTTGTCCAGCTTGGCCTGGGGCACGCCGTTGACGGCCGCCAGAAGCCGCTCAGTGTGCGCGTAGGCGATATCGGCGCCACGAGGGTCGGTGGAGCCGGTGCAGCCGAAGGACTCCCAGCCGCGCAGCGCCTGCTCCGGGGACCCGCGCGAGATCCCGATGGCAATGCGTTGGTCAAGCAGGAGATCCAGGGCGCCGAGCTCCTCCGCCAGGTAAAGCGGGTTCTCGTAGCGCATGTCGATCACACCGGTGCCCACCTCGATCCGCTTGGTCCTCGCGCCGGCCGCCGCGAGGACGGGGACGGGCGCCGCCGCCTGGCGGGCATAGTGGTGGACTCGCCAGTAGGCGCCGTTGACGCCGATCTCGTCAGCTCCGACGGCGATCTCGACGGCGTCCTGGAGGGCCTGAGCAGCGCTGAGGTCACCAGGGCCTCGCCCGTGTCCGTAGTGGCCAAAGCTAAGGAATCCAAACGACTTCATGTAATCTTCAACTATATAGGTTGTCACCCTATTCCCCTCACTCCCACCCTTCAGCGTGACTCCACTCATGGCCCGGGCTATGGCATGACAGTCACTGCGAGGCTCTCCCTCCCGCGCGTCACCGCCACGCGGTATAACCTCTATGCCCCCTCACGCGGCAGACCAGCCCCGCAAGACCCACCCCCCTGAACCGCGGGCCGCGTCCCTGGCCCGATACGCCGAGGCGGGCTGTACCTCCCTGAAAGGACCGCCATGAGTATCCGCACCTGGCGACGGCCGAAGCCTGACGCCCTCCGACGCCGTCACTACCGCCCCTTGCTCGCTCTCGCCCTGGCCGCCGGACTCGTCCTGCCCACCGGGCTCGCAGCCCCACTGGCCAGCGCCCAGACCCCCGCCACCGCAGCGGTCTACAACGGGACAAGTCCACACACCGCCGCGCCGGACTACCTCGGGATCACCCGCGCCCTGCGCTTCCAGGTCACGAACCGATCCGGCGACGTCGAGGAGACCAACAATGCCTCGGGCGAGCAGTGGTCGGCGCACGGCATGGACAACGCCGCGCTCATCGACGTCGACCAGATGGCCTCCCCCTCCGCTCTCAGCGCCGCCCTGACGCTGACCAACACGACTGACTCCGCCGTCACGCCGAGCGCCAGCTACCTCCTGCCAGAAGGACGTCGCACAAGTCAGGACCCCAGCGCCCCGCGCCTGGCCGTCTCAGGACCAGCACGTCTGGACGGCGCAGCCAACCTGACCCTCAGCTACGACAACGACCAGGCTCCCAAGCTCCTTCGGCTCACCGGCACCCTAGGGGCCGGCAGCTCCGCGACGGTGACCGTACCCCTGACGCTGACCAACCTGGACACCTTGGACATGTCCCTCGGCGGGTTCTCCGGCACCTACGCCTCGATCCAGGAGAACGACATCACCGTCAGCTCCCAGCGACAGACACGGCTGGCGACCGCCTGGGTGCGATTCGTCACCTGCGTCAAGGCCTCCAACGGCCAGGACTACCTCGCAGGCACCCAGCCCTACCTGGGCACGGTCCTAGATAAGAAGACCAGGACCTACACCACCGTTCCTGCCCAGGTGCAGGCTCTCATGCCAGCGATGTCTGCCTCAGACTTCGTCACCGAGATGGTCAATCGCGGCGACTCCTCAGCGAACTACCAAGGAGTCGTCTCCAACTTCATGAGCTCGGCCGCCCAGGACACCGCCCTGTACAGCGGCAGCCTGTACTACCTCGACCTCACCCGCATCAAGGCGGCGTTAGCCGGCTCGGGATGGTCGGTCAACAACCTCACCCACGCCGGCTACCACAACGACACGGACCAGGTCTCCGACGTCTACGCCTACCAGACCTGGGGCCGCGCCGTCATCACTGATTCTGACGGCCAGGCCAGCCAGGTCTCAACTGACCGCCAGTACGTTGAGCTCTACCAGGACATCGAGGCTCACGACCTGAGCCTGTGGGTCGGGGACAGCTACTCCCCGCAGGACACCCTGACCTGGATCCGCACCTACGACGGCCAGGGACTTGCGCTGGACGACCCCCGGGTCTCCTACGACGCCTCGGCAGTCGACACCTCCGCCGCTGGGGTCTACCCGGTGACTTACACCTACCAGCCTCGCCCGGGCGGGGAGACGGTCACCCGCACCATCCACGTCACCGTGCGAGACCGTGCACCCGGGCCCACCCCGACGGCGTCCTCGGCACCGAGCACAGCCTCGCCCCCGCCTAACGCATCAGGCTCCGCGCCCACGCCGTCGTCCGCTCCGAAGGCCCAGGCCCGCAGCCTGGCCCGCACCGGTACCAGCACCACCGCACCGGCAGTCGTCGCAGCCGCCGCTGTCGTGGCCGGCGCCCTCGGCACGAGCCTGGCGCGCCATCGGCGCCTCTGACGCCGTCACCGTGGGTCCAGGAGCCGGATCCTGATCCGGTCAGACAGAGCAGGGGGTGGTGCGAGAATCTCTCACACCACCCCCTGCTCCAGGACCAGCCATGCCCCGCCACCACACGCCCTCCCACAGTCTCGCCTCCCAGGACTCGCAAGCCACCCGTCGCATCCAGGAGCGAGTCGGCCGCAACTACCTGGACTTTGACGAGCCACCTGCCCCCGACGCCCACGTCCTGGTCCGCGCCGTCGGTGACCGTCGCGTGCGCGCCTGGGACGTGGCGCAGCTCGACGGCGAGGGCGGCCCGGTCTTCGTCCTCCTGCACGGCCTGGGAGCCGGTGCGCTGCTCTTCCAGGAGGTTATCGAGGAGCTGCGGCGCTACGGACGCGTGCTCGTCGTCGACCTCCCCGGCTTCTCCAACCTGCCGCGCCCCCGCAGACCCATGACGATGGAGGACTTCGCCGCCAGCGTCGAGGCCCTGGTCGAGCGGATCGACCTATCCGAGGAGCTCGACGTGGACAACCCCGTCCTCATCGGGCACTCGATGGGAACCCAGGTCGCCCTGGAGCTAGCGCGCCGCGCGCCGCGCCTGGCTGGTCGGCTTGTGCTCATCGCACCGGTCATGGGCCCTGGCACGCAGCGACTGGACCACGCCGCGCTGGCCTTCGCTCGCTCCAGCCTCCACGAGCGCCCGACTGGGGCCCTCGTCTCCATCTCCGGCTTCCTACACGCCGGCCTGGTCTGGCCCGCCCGGACCCTGCCCTTCGTGCTGCGTTATCCCTTTGCCGAGCGCGTCAGCGCCATCGGCGGGCACCTGGAGATCGTGCGAGGCACCCACGACCTGCTCTGCCCGCAGGCCTGGGCCGAGGAGCTGCTCGAGCGCAGCGGCGCCACCGGCTCGGTACGGGTGGCCGAAGGCGCCTCGCACCAGGTCATCCTTGACCACGCTCACACCGTCGTCGAGGCTGCGCTGTCCGCAGCCGGGAGCGTGCCTAACCGGGCTGACCGTCCTGAGTAGGCCAGGCGTTGGCCAGGCAGCGATCCAGGCCACCGCTCTGCTGCATCATGGTCGGCGCCTTGAGCCCCTCCCCCGGGCAGCGCTGGTGCCCGCGCCCCAGCCAGTGGCCCACCTCGTGGTTGACCAGGTAGGAACGGTAGGTCTCGGCGTCGGGGAACCAGGGCACGAGGTAGTTCCAGCGATCGGCGTTGAGGTTGACGGTCGCTGCCTGGCGGCAGCTCCACCGCCCTTCGGTGCTCAATGGGGCGCACAGCTGGTCCGTCGTGGCGGGGGTGGCGATGTTGAGAGTGAAGTCGGCCTCGGCCGGGTCCTGGACCTGCTCGAAGCTGACGTCGTCGACGCTCGCCCAGCCCCGGTCGTCATTGAGCACAGCGTTGACAAAGGGGGCGATCGCGTCGGCGTCGATCCCCGTCCCGCCTTCCACCTGCAACAGGTAGCGGTGGGTTCCCGAGCGCAGCGTACTAGGAGTCTCAAGCGCCGCTGCCACGCGCCAGGTGCCGTCACCGGCGGTGTCCGAGTGAGCGATCCCCATCTCGTCGATGCGGGCCACCGGTGGCGCCGAGAGGCCTGGGGAGTCCGCGGCCTCCTGTTCCTCGCCCTCAGAGTCTCCGGTCAGAGCCAGCGGCGCCTGGGCGGCGGGGGAGGCCGTTGTGCTCGGCGTGGCCTGCGCCGTCGCCGCCAGTCCGAGCGCCGCCTGCGCCTCGTGAGGCGCCAGAACCGGGCGCAGCAGGACCAGTACGGCAGACACCGCCACCACCACGAGGAGGGCACCCAGCCACACGGCCCGAGGGCCGCCCGGAGCCGCGGCCAGGCGCAACAAGCGGGAGGGGGTGTGCACGCAGGCGTGGCCGGGAGACAGGGGCCGGTGAGAGGGACCCGGCCGACGGCGCGGTGCCACTGGCCTGGCTGACGAAGCCACGCGACGCTGGTGGCGGCGGGGCGGGCGGGTCCTCATGCGGCCATTGTGCAGGGCGGGGCGGCGCCCTGGAAAGGACATCTCAGTGCCTCACAGGCCAGCAGTGTCGAAGGCCTCACGCGCCAGGTCACGCCCGACCTCGATGACGCGATCGGCCTCCTGGAAGTCGGTGACCCGGCAGGTCTCGATCGGCACCGAGATCATGACGTCAGGGCGACTCATGGCCGAGCGCCCCAGCTCGATCTGTCCCTGCATGACGTCCAGGGTGGTGGAGAGCATGTCCGCCAACGTCACCGAGGGCGTGGCCGGCTTGCTCTCAGTGGCGACGCGTCCTGGGATGAGCTGACGCAGGCTCTCAGGCAGGCGGTCAATCCAGCGCTCCAGCTCGGTAGCGGCAGCCTCACGGTCCGGGGAGCTGGGATCCAGGCCCAGACGCCTGCCAAACAGAGAGACACCGACGATCAGCTCGGCTTCCTGGCTGAGCGAGGGCTCGATCGGCAAGGGATTGAGCACTCCACCATCCACCAGCAGCCGGCCGCCCAGGCGCACCGGCGTGAAGACGGTCGGGATCGAGATCGAGGCGCGGATGGCCGGGACGAGCAGGCCCTCGTGGAACCACACCTCACGCCGACGCTCGATATCCGTAGCCACGGCCGTGTAGGGAATCGGCAGGTCCTCGATGCGCTGGTCCCCGACCAGGTCCTCCAGGAGCCCGACGATCTTCGTTGCCCGTAGCAGGCCGGGTTGGGTCAAGGTGAGGTCGGCGAAGCGCAGGACCTCGGTGCGAGACATCCCGCGGACGGTCTGCGTGAAGCGATCCATGGCACCGGCGGCGTACAGGCCACCGACCAGGGCACCCATCGAGGCGCCTGAAACAGCAACGACCTCGTGCCCGCGAGCCGTGAGCTCCTCGATGACGCCGATGTGCGCGTAGCCGCGGGCACCGCCAGAACCGAGGACAAGTGCGATCTTCATGACCCTCCTCCCCCGTCCAGTATCACCCGGCTGGGTCACCAGGGCCAGCCTGGGCGCCGCCGGCTGTCGCCCGGCATCCAGTCCCCCGCTGGGCGCCCGGCGCCCAGCCCCCGGGCTTTACAGGTAGTGGGCGCGCAGGTCCTCAGCGCTACGGGCGGACAGGTCGGCGAGCGTGAGGTCAAAGACCGTGCGGGCCCCACGCTCCCCACGTCCGGCCATGGCGACGACGGCGCGCGCCACCGCCACCAGGACACTTCCGGTGAACTCGGGGTTCGAGCCCAGGGCGAGGTCGAAGCCGATCGTGGCAGCCACGCCGTCGGAGGTCTCGCCACGGCGGATGACCTGGCCCCCGTGCGGGATGCCTGCGTGACGGGAGGCCAGCTCCTCGGCGCTGACGAAGGTGACGGTGGTGTCATAGTCGGCGAAGTAGTGGGGCATGGCCTTGATCTCGGCCTCGATGCGGGAGCGGTCCGCGCCCGGCTCCGCCACGACGTAGCAGTCGCGGGTATGCATGGTGCGGGCAGTCAGCTCAACCGGCTCGCCCGCCTTGACCGCCTCGACGGTGGCCGGGACAGGACGGGTGTACTGCTTGGCGTCCGCCACGCCGTCGATGCGGCGCAGGGCGTCAGAGTGACCCTGGGAGACGCCAGGGCCCCAGAAGGTCGTGGAGGCGCCGTCGGGCAGGACGGCCTCGCCGAGCACGCGGAGCATGGAGAACAGACCCGGGTCCCACCCAGCCGAGATGACGGCAAGGTGCCCTGCCTCGCGGGCGGCGGCGTCGACGGCGGCGAAGTGCTCGGGGATGCGAGCGTGGGTGTCAAAGGAGTCGACGACGTCGAAGTAGGCGGTAGCGGCCGGGGTCTGGGCGCTCAGGTCCGTGGCCGAGCCGCCACAGTTGAGGCACACATCCACCTTGTCCGCCCAGTTCGGCATGTCGTCGAGGTGGGCGACCGGGGCACCGGCTGTGGTGAGAGTGGCCGGATCACGGCGCGTGAAGATGACGACGAGATCCATGTCCTCGTTCTTGGCGATGGCACGCTCGACCCCGCGGCCGAGGTTGCCGTATCCGTTGATGGCGACGCGGATCATGTATTCTCCTGGTGTCTGGGAGCCGGTGCACCGTCCACCCTACGGAAGGCTGGTGTTGCCGGCAGGTGACGGTCCAGAAGGTGGCAAGCGGCGCCGGAGCCCTGTGCCAGCCTCCGCGGCTCCGCCCTCGGCTTCCGCAACCTCACCCACTACATCGCTCGGTCGCTGCTCGAAGCCGGAGGGTTTAGACCCGCGCTACACCCTCGTTCGTGAAGAGCCCAAAAACCTACCCTCTACCAACACATCCTGTCCGACCTCGCAGTTGAGACCAACCAACTCAAAACCCCAGTTTCGCCCACCACACCAACCAAAACCCGGAATAAAAACAACACCAAATGTCCTATAGCCCGCACACCACCCTCGTGTTGTATTCGAGGTCAACGCGGCGCAGCTGGTGTGCTGATCGGTGAACTTGCTTGAAGGGCTGCGGTTCGGGAGTGTGAATGTGAGGGAGGGTGTTGCTGGTTGGATGACGTGTGTGAAGGTGTCCACTGTTGCGCCACACCCTGACCGAAGGATGGGCCTTCACGAAGCCCTATCCCTCACAAGCAGACCACCTCGCGGCCCTGCCCGACTGGATCTACTTCCACAAACACCACAGGCCCCACACCTCGATCGGGAAGCAACCACTAATCACGAAACTGAACAAGCTCCCCGAATATCACACCTAGCCGCACTCACGCAGAGCTCGCCTTCCTCGCGCCAGGGTAGGCATACGGGCGAGGTCGGCTCCGCCCACCTCGCCGCATACCCGCCCTGCGCGTCAGATTGGAGCGGGGCCGCCTTCGTCAGATTGGGGCAAGTCCGAAGTCGCCGCCGACATGTCGAAGAATACGAGCATTCCACCCTCTACGCGGGGGGTCAGAGTCAGCGCCGCATGATGCGCGTCGGCGATCGTCTGTGTGATGGCCAGTCCCAGCCCATGCCCGTTGTCGCGCGTCGATGAACGCCCGCTCGCTTTGACGAACGGTTCGACGAGTTCGCTCACGCGCGCAGGATCTACGCGAGGGCCGTCATTGCTGACCGACACCCGTGCGGTGTCACCGTGGTGGCCGTGGGAACGAACCTTAATGTCGATCATCCCCCCGTCGACATTATGAACGATCGCATTTCGGACGAGGTTCGACAATGCCTGCCGCAACAGCACATGGTCACCTTCGACAATTGTCGACGTCAGCTGTGTGCTGACTCTCAAGTTTTTCGCAGCCATCTGCTGCTTCAGGGGAGACAGAGACTCGCGCATGATGTCCGCGAGATCCACAAGTTCACGATTGAGCGTCCCCATCTGTGCGTCTGACAGATCGAGCAGCGCATCAAGGGTCTCGGCGTTCGCCGAATTGACCTGCCGGATCTTGCCGAGAACGTCTCGGAAATCATCAGCGGTCACTTGAGGGTCGCTCAAAGTGACGTCAACGAGGGTTTGAATCGTCGCCAGCGGGGTGCGCAGTTCATGCGACGCATTGGCCGCAAATCGCCGATGCGTTCCAATGGACGCCTTGACGGATTCCTGCATCGCATCGAAGGCATCCGACAGGTCGCGAATCTCGTCGTGTGGGCCACCCAATGCGACCGGCTCGTCGAGGTTTCCCTGCGCGACGCGTCGTGCAGCATCCGCCACGGTCGCCACGGGAGTCAGGACGCGCCCGGCGACGAACCAGCTCACAGCCGCCGACACAAGCGCAAGAATGAGAAGGGCGACGAGCGAGGACGCGAGCAGGGCGTTGAGGAACTCGTTGAAGAGAGTGAGTTGCAGGCTGATGTCGAGGGCTCCTCCGTCGCTCGGCGAGCCCAACGACAGCTGAAATGGAACGAATCTCATGTACGCGTAGACGACCGCGATAAGGCATCCGCCCGACAGAGTCACCAGTCCCGTATAGGTGAGAGTCAGTGACATGCGCAGAGGGAGCCTTCGACGGTGCCGCACGCCGTCACGCAAGCGCGTTTCATGATGTCCCATCAGCTTCCTTCTCACTCGCTAAGGGCGAATCGACATTCTGCTCATCGTCCGAAGCGATATCCGCGTCCGGGAACGGTTTGAATGACCCAGGGCTCGCCCAAGCGGCGCCTCAGGTGCGAGATCGTCACGCGGATCGCATTCGTCAGCGGGTTGGCGTTCTCGTCCCAAGCCTTCTCCAAAAGGGTTTCTCCACTCAGCACTCCCCCGTCAGCCTCCATAAGTACTGCGAGCACGGCGAATTCCTTCGGGCTCAAACGCACGAAGCGACCATCGCGCGTCACTTCGTGCCGGAACGGGTCCAAGCTCACCCCATACCCTTCGAGAACGGGTTGGCGCGCAGGGGCAATACGACGCTCAAGGGCACGAATTCGGGCGACGAGTTCTGGAAACTCGAAAGGTTTGACGAGGTAGTCGTCCGCCCCCATCTCCAGACCGCTCACCTTATCGTCGAGCGTTCGCGCAGCAGTGAGCATGAGCACACGTGTTCCCGGACACGTCAGGGTCAATTCCTTGCACACATCGTCTCCGTGTACGCCGGGAAGGTCACGGTCGAGGACAACGACGTCGTAGTCCGTCATCGAGATGCGGTCGAGAGCGTCCTCGCCATCGTAAACGACATCCACCGCCATCGATTCATGCCTGAGTCCCCGCGCAACAGCGTCGGCGAGGAACACCTCGTCCTCGACTACCAGAACCCTCATACTCCCCCTCTACGCGTCTCAGTCTCCGCGCCGTTGAACAACCACGCCTCTTCAGAGTATTCCCTCAGTGTTTCGAAAACATAAGCAAAAAGAGCAACACTCTCGCAACACCTCATCGTGTCAAATATCGCCGGTTGACCGGTACAGATTTCGCCTCACCGATCAACAAGGAATCAACGAGGCATGAACAACAAGGAGAATCCGTTGAAGGCTCGCAGCAAGCTCGCCACCTCTGCTTCCGCGCTCGTCCTGATGGTCGCATTGGCGGCCTGCTCGTCCGGCTCTCAGTCCTCGCAGCAGTCCTCCGGCTCATCCCCGTCCTCCTCTTCGTCATCGTCCTCAGCGAGCTCCGTCGAGGACTACACCCTGGCCTTCCGCCAGTGTCTGCGCGATTCCGGGATCGACATCCCCGATCCCAAGCCGGACCAGGACGATCAGATCCCCGCCGACATCGACCAGGCCGCTTTCGACAAGGCCCTTCAGAAGTGCACCGACAAGCTCGGTCCCGCTCCGGTAACCGATGCGGACGGTTCCGCCGGGGCAGACCTCACGGAGATCGGTATCAAGACGGCGGAGTGCCTGCGCAAGAAGGGCTTCGACGTTCCCGATCCGAAGGCTGGCGAAGGCATCGTCTTCAATAACGTTCCCAAGGAAGAGGTTGAGAAGTGCTTGTCGACGGTTGAGGACATCAAGTGAGGAATACCACTATGGCGCATGATCAGAAGAACTCCGCGACGTCCGTTGAGCCGCGTCGCTCGAAGAAAAAATGGGCTGTAGCCGCAACGATCGCCTTCCTCGTCCTCGCTGGCAGCGGCGCCGCAATAGGGACCCACTACTACGGGCAGACCCAGGCCGCCGACTCCGAGGCACAGAGCTTCACCGGTTCGACCGAGAAGATCGCCAAGGGCACCCTGTCGGGAGAGACCTCTTTGACCGCGACTCTTCGCTACTCGAATTCACACGGCGTCGCCTCCGGATTCGACGGCGTCGTCACGTCTTTGCCCAAGCCCGGTGACATCATCGGACAGGGGCAGGAACTCGCCGAAGTCGGCGACGAGCCTTCCTACCTCATGCACGGTTCAGTGCCGGCATGGCGCGAGCTGAACATCGACTCAACGAATGGCGAAGACATCCACCAGCTAGAGACCGCATTGAAGGAGCTGGGATTCTTCGAGGACGAACCGGATAATTGCTTCGACTGGGTGACCCGTAAGGCGGTCGTCGCTTGGCAGAAGGCGAACGGGCTCAGGCAGACCGGCACCATCCCTCTGGGGCGCATCGTCTTCGAGCCCCATGACCTGCGAGTCGGCCAGTTGAGTGTCCGTCCCGGTGACCGAACCTCAGTGGGCGCCGAACTGTACAAGGCAACGTCGACCACCCAGACCGTTGAGGCCGAAATCCCCCTCGCGAATCAGTCCCTGGCAACCATTGGTCGAGAGGTGAGCCTTCACCTGCCCGACGGGACGACAACGACTGGGAAGATCGCGACCGTCGGCACGCCCACGGATAAGAAATCCTCGGAGTCTTCCGACCAGAAGACCCGCATCATCCCGGTGACGATCACGCCCGATGATCCGGAAAAGACCAGCGCTTTCCAAGAGGCCTCGATCACCATCGGGCTGCCGTCCGAGTCGAAGGAGAACGTCCTGCACGTTCCGGTGAGTGCGCTCATCGCCCTGGACTCCAAGACCTTCGGCGTGGAGATCGTCAATCCAGATGGAACAACGAAGAAGGTCCCCGTGACGACCGGCCTGTTCGCCGCAGGACGCGTCGAGATCAGCGGCGAGGGCATCGCCGAGGGTGATTCCGTGGTGGTGCCGAAGCAGTGAGCGCCATTATCGAATTAGATCAGGTGAAACGCTTGTACGGCGACCCTCCCGTGGCTGCCTGTGCGGGTGTGGACCTGCGCGTCGAGTCCGGCGAGTTCGTCGCGATCGTCGGGCCCTCCGGGTCGGGCAAATCCACATTGCTCAACCTCATTGGGACTCTCGATCGTCCGTCCTCGGGAGTCGTCAGCATCAACGGTGTTGATGTCTCGACCCTGTCAGACGCGGAATTGTCGGCGCTGCGCGCACACTCGATCGGCTTCGTGTTCCAGCAGTTCCACCTCGCCGAGGGTTCTTCCGCCCTCGACAATGTGGCCGACGGAATGCTCTACCTCGGGGTTCCCCGATCGGTCCGCCGCCAAAAGGCGCGCGAGGCCTTGGAGCGCGTCGGTCTTGCGCACCGTCTCGATCACCGTCCCCACCAGATGTCGGGCGGCGAGCGCCAGCGCGTCGCAATCGCCCGCGCCGTCGTCTCGAACCCGCCTTTGCTCCTGGCAGATGAGCCGACGGGGAATCTTGATTCCCGCTCCGGTGAGTCCATCGTCGAGCTGCTCCACAGTCTGCACGCCGAGGGCACAAGCATCGTCGTCATCACGCACGACAATGATCTGGCAGCCCGCTTGCCGCGTCGCGTCATGATCCGCGACGGACGCATCGTGTCCGATTCGCAGAACGATTCGCTAGAGGAGAGCGCCTGATGTCACGATCCGACACTCGCCTTGCTTCGCACCTGCGCGGTTCCGATGTCGTGCGACTCGCCTCCACTGGAATTCGCGCGCGTCCGACTCGAGCGCTCCTGTCGGCGCTGGGAATCGCCATCGGCATCGCCGCGATGATCGCCGTCATCGGGATCTCTCTATCCTCACGTGCCCAACTCGCCAATCAACTCGATGCGCTGGGGACCAACATGCTGACGGCAACCGCAGGCTCCGACCTCGCCGGTAAGCAAACGAAGTTCTCCGAGGACGCCGTCGGGCGAACACTCCTCATTGACGGAGTCGAGGCGGCATCGTCAACGCAAAAGCTTCCCGCGAATGTCTACCGTTCGTCTCTTTCTAACAAGCAGGCGACCGGCGGCATTGAGGCGCTCGCCGCCGATGAACGCCTCCTCGACGTGGTCGCTGGCGAACTCGATAAAGGCACGTGGCTCAACAAGGCAACGGGTTCGTACCCGACGGCGGTCCTCGGTGCCACGGCCGCCGCGCGCCTCGGAGTGGTCTCCCCCGGATCGCAGATCTGGCTCGGTGACTCGCTCTACACCGTCATCGGCATTCTTAAGCCGGTGGTCCTCGCCCCCGAGCTCGACTCCTCGGCCCTCATCGGCCAGGACAATGCGCATTCCGCATTCGGTCAAGACATGCGTCCGACGACCATTTATGAGCGTTCCAGTGACGATGCGGTGGCGAAGGTCCGCGAACTCCTCGGACCGACGCTCAATCCGCAGGCGCCCACCGCCGTCGAGGTGTCGCGGCCCTCGGATGCGCTCGCCGCTAAGAATGCTGCGAATCAGGCGTTCACGACTCTACTCGCGGGAGTCGGATCCATCGCCCTGCTCGTCGGTGGAATTGGAGTCGCCAACACGATGATCATCTCCGTGCTCGAACGGCGCCGTGAGATCGGTTTGAGGCGAGCACTGGGCGCCAAACGCTCGCACATCCTCATTCAGTTCATCGCCGAAGCGCTGCTCCTCTCGTTCCTCGGCGGAGCACTCGGCTGCGTCATCGGAGTGAGCGTCACCGGCGGAATGTCGTTGGTGAACTCGTGGCCCTTCTCGCTACCCGCATGGGTGATCGGGGCCGGACTCGGCGTGACGGTCGTCATCGGCGCGATTGCTGGCTTGTATCCGGCTATCCGCGCGTCGAAGACCTCCCCGACCGCCGCGCTCAACGCGCAGTAGCCCATAGCGAGCGAATCCCCCTGTGCACACCGCTTTCAACGGTGTGCACAGGGGGATTCGGGGTTATAGGACAAAATGTGTTGCTCGGGGGTTAGTCCCACTCGTTTCGGTAGGGGCTTGTGTGGTGGAGATCGTGCCATGCGATAGCGTCCCCACCGGGGGGATGACACCGTTGGCAGGGTGGGCGTGTGAGGCGCGTTCCCATTGGGCTTCAACCTGAACGTCTGGCAGAGTCGCGCAGTTCTCGGGGGGACCCGGTTTCAGTGTTCCACGCTCGTTCCACGCGCTATACAAGTTTGCCCCGTGACTCCAACTTTCCGGGTTATAGGACAAATTGTGTTGCTGGGGGTTAGTCCCAGGTGTTGTTGTATGGGGTGGAGTGGTGTAGTTCGTTCCATGCGACGACGTCTCCCCATTTTGGGATGATCTCACTGGTTTGGTGTTTAAGGCTGGCTTGTTGCCAGGCGTTTTCTATGTCGGTGTCGGTAGGCATGGTTTTAAGGATTTGCGCGGCTGGTAGCGGGTTATCGGTGTGCATGTAGCACCACCAAAAGATTGCTTTGATACGCCGGGTTAGACGCATGCCGCGATGGTCGCGCAGCATTTGTCGAAGAGAGGAGTTTACTGCGCCCTCGATTTGGTTATTCATAGCCGGCATAGGCATTTGCCAGACGGGATCACAAAACGTGAACATCACGCCACGACTGATGAGCTTGTTAATACTGTTACGCACTCGAACTAAGCGCTCATGAGTGTAGACCCACCCTGTAGCAGTAAGAGTTTTCTCGGCTAAAAAATCACTCCAGTGCTGGTCCCAGGCCTGGTAGTCGGCCATCCAGGCCAGGGCTTGGCCGCTGTTTTTAACCCTTAACA
>NZ_DS999575.1:42972-69211 GCF_000159035.1 Actinomyces urogenitalis DSM 15434 | reverse complement strand
TCTCAGGGTCTGCTTGTTTCTTGCGTCGCCTGAGGTCTTTCCTCTTGAGTCGTTCCACAACGAGAGCCCGAACAAAGTCATCGATAGCACTTCGGGTTCTGTTGAGATGCCCAGCCTTGCACGAGTAGTAACGAGCCCGAGTCCGCACCGGTTCCCCACACACTTCACACCGATAGAGCCCTGCTCCGAGGTGTTTCCTGACGGTCGAGCCGCTCCGGTTCGTCACGCGGGCGGGGTCGTCGAGGAAGTTCTGAACCGTCCACCACTGGTCTGTTTCGACAATCGCCTCCCACTGCCCGAGGACGAGCTCGCCGTTCTCATCTTTGACGAGGTTGTCACGCAGGGCTTTACGCCGAGACTCCCCAGTCTCCTGCCGACGAACGTCTTTTGAGGTGTAGACCGAGTACCCGGCATAGCGTGGGTTTCTCAGAATGCCGAGCACCGTTGACGCACTCCACGGGCGATCCTCAGGCACAGGGCGCGGTACCTTGCCCTCGACCTCGCGCCGTGCGTTGCGCTCGAGGACGACTGTCCGGCTGTGAAGTGGCAGGTGTGGCACTCCCAGACCCTCACCGTCCATCTGCGTGCCACTCAGAGCGCGTGCGATGCCTTGGAGCGAGTCTCCGCGCAGGAACGCGGCGTATATGGCTCTGACTCCCTCGGCCTCGTGAGGGATGATCTGACCAGAGGTGGAGTATCCCAGGGGTCTGACACCCTTGGGAGGTCTACCTTGCCGGGCTCGCTGGACGTGGGCACGGGACTGCCGAGCACCCTTGCGCTCCACCTCAGCACGAGCCACAGCGGCCTTGATACGGGCATACATGCGCCCGCCGTCTGTGCTGAGGTCCGCGTCTCCGTTCGCGGTTACGAGGAGTAGTCCTCGCGACTCCGCTCTGTCGATCCAGTCCTCCAGCTCCCGAGGTTGGCGGGTGAGCCGGTCGAGGTCATAGCAGACGATAGCGTCCAGGAGACCGGCCTCGTAGTCGGCAACCATCTGTAGGTAGGCAGGACGTTTCTTCGTCTTGTCTGAAGCCGAGATCGACTGATCAACATAGGTCTCCACGACCTCCCAGTGGCGAAACCGTGCGAGGTTCTCGCAGTCTTCACGCTGGCGCTCGATAGCGAGCCCGTCCATCTCTCTGTCGAGTGAGATACGGAGATAGATGGCTGCGCGGACTGGCTGAGAGGAGGTCTAGTTCATACCTCCAGTTTACTTCTTAGACGTAAGCCCTGTGCGGAATTCGACCACGTCCCCGTCCTGCATGACGTAGTCCTTGCCCTCCATGCGCATCTTGCCGTGGGCACGAGCTTCCGCGATCGACCCCAGCTCCATGAGCTCGTCGAAGGAGATGATCTCGGCCTTGATGAAGCCCCGCTCGAAGTCGGTGTGGATGACACCAGCCGCTTGAGGAGCCGTCCACCCCTTGTGGATCGTCCAGGCCCGCGACTCCTTCTCGCCGGCGGTCAGGTAGGTCTGCAGCCCCAGCGTGTCGAAGCCGACGCGCGCCAGCTTGTCCAGACCGGACTCCTCCTGGCCGTTGTCGTGCAGCATCTCCGCGGCCTCGTCGGGCTCAAGCTCCACGAGTTCGGCCTCAAACTGGGCGTCAAGGAAGATGGCCTCGGCCGGAGCCACCAGCTCGCGCAGCTGGGCCTGCTTGGCCTCGTCGTGCATGCCCTCGTCATCCATGTTGAACACGTAGATGAAGGGCTTGGTGGTCATGAGCTGGAAGGAGCGCAGCGCCTCGGCGTCCAGCCCCGCCTTCTCAGCCGCGGCGGACAGCAGCGTACCCTCCTCCAGGATCTTCAACGCCGCCTGGGCGGTGTCCAGCACGGAAGCATCGGTCTTCTTCCCGCGCACTTCCTTCTCCAGGCGCGGGATCGCCTTCTCCAGGGTCTGGATGTCGGCCAGCACCAGCTCAGTGGCGATGGTCTCGATGTCGCTGGCCGGCTCCACCTTGCCGTCCACGTGGACCACGTCCGGATCGTCAAAGGCACGGGTGACCATGCAGATGGCGTCAGCCTCGCGGATGTTGGCCAGGAACTGGTTTCCTAGCCCCTCGCCCTCGCTCGCACCGCGCACGATGCCGGCGATGTCCACAAAGGACACCGTCGCCGGCACGGTCTTGACCGAGTGGAACATCTCAGCCAGGCGGTCCAGGCGCTCGTCCGGCAGCGGGACGATGCCCACGTTCGGCTCGATCGTGGCGAAGGGGTAGTTCGCCGCGAGGACGGTCGCCCGCGTCAGGGCGTTGAACAGGGTGGACTTGCCGACGTTGGGCAGCCCGACGATTCCGATGGTAAGAGCCACGGGGCAGAGTCTAGGTCAGGCTCGGGCCTGACCGCCCCATGACGACGACGGCCCACAGCTGGCACCGTCTGTCATCTCCACCGGGCGGCCGGGCCGTCCGCCTCAGCCGGACCGTCCGCCTCAGCTGAACAGCCCACCGCCGCTCAGCAGCCTGGCCAGCACCCGTCCCAGCCCCAGCGCGTGGCTCATGTCCGCCGTCGCGTCCCCCCAGGTGGAGTAGAACTCCCCCACGTGGTTGGCCAGCAGACCGACCGCGACGGTCGTGAGCACACAGGCCAGGCCCACCAGCGCCGTCCGTACCACCGTGCTCGCCAGGAACCGCACGGCACCCCGGATCGGCCCGGCCCGCTGCTCTGCCCGCGCTGCGCCGTCGGCCTGTCCTGACCTCCCCGTGACAGGCGGCCAGGTGCGGACCACCGGCTCGCACGACGGCGGCACACGGCAAGCACTGAGACCGCCAGTGCCGCCACCCATGCCAGGGCGATCGTCCACACCGCGTCCACTGGCAGGACGGTGTCCGCGAGGCGCGCCAGCCCTCCACGGCCCGTATCCGGGGTAACCGAGTCGGCCGGTCCCGCTGCGGAGGAGGCCGACGCCACCCCCATCTTCTGCCCCCACCAGGTCAGTGCCTGCGGGAGGTGGGAGGACCACAGGGTCCACGAGTGCCCGCCGCTGGAGGGCGTGGTGATCTCAACCGAGTCGCTCGACGGCGCCGTCTCACGCAGGTTGCGCGCGACCTCCGCCGAGTCGTGGTCATCCTGCGCGCCCAGGACCCACAGGTCCAGGGGCTGGTGGGCGTGATGAGTGATGAGCGTGGACAGCGTGTTCTCACGGCGCAGCTCGGCCGAGGTGCTCATTCCTCCGAGCACCGGCACGTCATAGCCGCTCATCATGATCGCCGAGCTGTAGACGTCCGAGCGCATGATCGCCGTCCACCCTGCGCAGTACCCGCCTGAGGACAGCCCCGCCAGCGCCCACTGGTGACGGTCCTTGCTCACGTTCGGGAAGCTGGCACGCACCACCGCAGGAACGTCGTCCTGGATCCAGGTGCCGATCTTGGCGTGACCAACGATGTCGGCGCAGTCAGGACTGGACTTCTGCTGCTCATCGGCGTTGAGGTCAGGGATGACGAAGATGGCCGGGGGCAGCGCGCCTGAGTCGATCGCGGCCTGCATGGCCTGACTGGCCTTGAGGGTATCGACCGTCCCCGAGGCGCTTCCCGGGTCGCCGTAGAGGAAGACGATGACCGGGTAGGAGCGCTGGTCCGTGGTCGAGTACCCCTGCGGCGTCCAGACCCAGACCTCCTGGGTGACGCCGCTGCGCGCCCCGGTGACGCTCGCCTTGACGAATCCGTCCTGCGCCGGGGTGAACTCTGCCGGGGGCTGGGTGGGGCCGTCTTGCGCGCTCGCAGCACCGACGGGCGCCAGCTGCGCCTCGGTCTGGGAGTCCCGGGACGAGGCGACTGCGGCCAGGTCTCCTACGGTCTGGACGAATCCCAGGGAGGCGTTGACCCTCAGGCCCACGGCCGCCAGCACCAGGACCTGGCTGAGCACGAGCGCGGCCACGGTGGAGACCAACAGCGCACGCGGGGCACGCCGCTGCCCCGGCCGCACCCGCACAGCCACCAGGACACCCGTCAGGACCACGGCCACCACGGCCGCCAGGAACACCGTGTGGACCAGGGACGTGGAGACCAAGGAGACGTGCGTGAGCGCCTGAGGCGCCAGGGCACGGGGTTCTCCGGCCAGCGTCGTGATCAGTGTCTCTCGCATACCCTGGACTGTAGACAGTGGCGCCATACCCTGCCTACCCCTGGGCGGAGGACGTTGCAGGGTGCGAGGTCGTCCTGGCGAAGGAGAGCGCAGGAGTTTGTGTCGGTGGCCGATGGCACGGTAGGGCCATGAGCACGTCCATCTCCACCGTCCTGCTGTTGGTCGTTAGTCTCCTGGCTGGCACCGTCCTCGGATACGCCGTGGCCGTGGCCCGCTACGCCTCAGCCCGGGCCTCCGGTCGTGACGGTGCCGCGCGGGCACAGACCGAGGCCGCGCAGTGGCGGGCTCGCGCCGAGGAGCTGTCCGCGCGAGCCCAGCTGGCGGAGGAGCGGGCGGACCGGGACGGATCAGTCCTGCGGGCCCTGGCACCGGTGCGCAGCCAGCTGGAGCAGGTCGGGGCACGGGTCGAGCAGATGGAGCGCCAGCGTGCCGGGCAGCACGCCTCGCTGGCTGAGCAGCTGCGCGCCCGTGCCCAGGCCGAGCGCGAGCTCCTCGTGACGACGTCGTCCCTGGCCTCAGCCCTGCGCTCGCGCTCCAGCCGTGGGCTGTGGGGTGAGGTGGAGCTGGCCCGTGTGCTGGAGATCAGTGGAATGATGCCGCATGTCGACTTCAGCGAGCAGCGCTCGGTCGGCTCCGTGCTTGCCTCACGCTCCAGTGCCACGGCCTCCTCTGGGACGACGGCGTCGCGGCCTGACGTCGTCATCCACCTGCCTGGTGGTGGCTACCTGGCGCTGGACTCTAAGGCTCCGATGGATGCTTACCTACGAGCCTGCGGCGTGGAGGGCGAGCCGGCCAGCGCGGACACCGAGCGCCGCACGCTCATGAAGGAGCATGCCAAGGCACTGCGCTCCCACGTGGACCAGCTCGCAGCGCGCCGGTACGACCGCGCCCTGGGGTCCTCCCCCGAGCTCGTGGTCCTCTTTGTCCCTGCCGAGCCTGTGCTGGCAGCCGCTCTGGATGCCGACCCCACGCTCATGGACCATGCCCTGGAGCAGGGGGTAGCGCTGACCTCACCGGCCTCCTTGCTCTCTCTGCTGCGCGTGTGCGCCACGGCCTGGGCGAGGACGGCTGTCAATGAGGACGCCCGCGAGCTCCTAGAGCTCGGACGCACCTTGTACGAACGCCTGGGGACGGTGGCTGGCCACCTCGATGCCCTGGGTGGTGCCCTGACCCGCAGCGTCTCGGCCTACAACCGCACGGTGGCCTCGATGGAGTCGCGCCTGCTGGTCACGGCCCGGTCCTTCGAGACCCTGGCTTCGTCAGTACCGTCACCGCGGAGCATCTGCCCTGACGACGCCCAGGTGCGCTCCTTCGCTACCCCGGAGCTCACCGTGGAGTCAGGGACCCACGGCCGGGGTGAGAGCGATGACTAACGGTCCTGGCCACCGCCATCGCTCTCACGCTGGCCCTGGCGCCGCCAGGGTGGTCAGCGCAGCAGATGACGGCGTCAGCAGGTGTGGTCTGCTGCGGGCTCACGGCGCCCGTGCCGCTCGGGCGCCTGCCCGGCCGCCGCCTTCAGGTCCGCGCGCAGGTTCTTGGGCAGAGAGAAGGCGATCTTCTCCGTCGCCGTACGCACCTGCTCAACGTCGTCAAACCCGAGCTCACCCAGGCGTGAGACCACGTCACGCACCAGGATCTCCGGCACGCTCGCCCCGCTGGTCAGGCCCACGGTCTGTGCACCCTCCAGCCAGACCGGGTCGATCTCGCTGGCGTAGTCCACCCGGTAGGCAGCCGGGGCACCCGCTTCCAGGGCCACTTCCTTCAGCCGCACCGAGTTCGAGGAGTTGCCGGAGCCCACCACGATCATGACGTCAACCTGCGGCGCGATCGTCTTGACCGCCACCTGACGGTTCTGAGTGGCGTAGCAGATGTCGTCGCTCGGGGGATCGATCATCTGCGGGAAGCGCTCACGCAGAAGACGGACAGTCTCCATCGTCTCGTCCACGCTGAGCGTGGTCTGGCTGATCCACACCACCTTCTGCGGATCACGGACCTGCACCTGGTCCACCTCGTGGGGGCCGTTGACCACCTGGATGTGCTCAGGAGCCTCTCCCTGGGTGCCCTCGACCTCCTCGTGGCCGGTGTGCCCGACGAGGATGATGTCGTAGTCGTCATGGGCGAAGCGCACCGCCTGCTTGTGCACCTTGGTCACCAGCGGGCAGGTGGCGTCAATGGTCTGCAGGTGACGAGCCTCGGCCTGGACATGGACCGCCGGGGAGACCCCGTGAGCCGAGAAGACCACGCGCGCACCCTCGGGAACCTCGTCCGTCTCGGAAACGAAGACCGCACCTCTCTGGGACAGCGCCTCGACCACGTACTTGTTGTGCACGATCTCCTTGCGCACGTAGATCGGCGTGCCGTAGTGCGCCAGCGCCTGCTCGACGGCGTCCACGGCCCGGTCCACGCCTGCGCAGTACCCGCGCGGGGCCGCCAACAGGATGCGCTTGCCCTCGCCGTGGGCCTGTGCCGGCTCAGCGACGTCCTGGACCGGCTCAGTCATGGTCTGCGTTGGTGTCGTCACGTCCCCCACTGTGCCACAGCGGAGTCTTGGCTCCCAGAGATCACGTGGCACAGTGGTACACGTGACAGACCAGCCCTCCCCTCTCCAGCAGGCTCGGGCAGACGCCCAACGAGCCAACCCGGCCACGGCACGCGTGCCCGCCCGGCTCGCACGCGAGACCACGGCTGACAACCCATGGCCCCTGGCGCTGCTGTCCACCAAGATTGACCAGTACGTCGCCAAGATGACACCGGTGTGGGTGGAGGCACAGGTCGTTCAGCTCAACCGACGTGCCGGCATGTCCTTCCTGACGCTGCGGGACCTGTCCGCAGAGATCTCACTGCGCGCCTCGATGTACCGCCGCGACCTCGTGGCCAGCGAGCAGGCCATGGGCACCGAGCTCAGCGACGGCATGCGGGTGGTCGTCCACGGCCGCCCGACCTTCTGGACCCGCTCCGGCTCCTTCCAGCTCCAGGTTGACCAGATCCGCCTCGTCGGCACCGGCGACCTGCTGGCGCGCATCGAGCAGCTGCGACGCGTGCTGGCCGCTGAAGGACTCTTTGCCCCCGAGCGCAAGCGTCCTCTTCCCTTCCTGCCCCGCGTGGTCGGGCTGGTGTGCGGACGGGACGCCAAGGCGCGTGACGACGTCATCACCAACGCGCGCCTGCGTTGGCCGGGTCTGCCTTTCGAGGTGCGTGAGGTTGCCGTCCAGGGCGTCCATGCCGTCAGCCAGGTGGGCGCGGCGATCGCGGAGCTGGACGCCCGCCCGGAGGTCGACGTCATCGTGGTCGCCCGCGGCGGCGGGAGCGTGGAGGACCTTCTCTCCTTCAGCGATGAGGGTCTTGTCCGTGCCGCCGCCATGTGCCGCACTCCCCTGGTCTCCGCGATCGGCCACGAGACCGATCGCCCCTTGCTCGACGACGTCGCCGACTACCGCGCCTCGACCCCCACCGACGCCGCACGCCGCATCGTGCCAGATCTGGCGGAGGAGACCGTTGGCCTGGACCAGGCCCGTTCTCGTATCCGCACCGCGCTGGCTCGCAGAGTCACCGAGGAGCAGACGCGCCTGGATCGTGTGCGCGAGCGCCCGGTCATGACCGATCCCACCGTCATCGTCCGGGACAAGGAGGCAGACCTGTCCCAGGGCCGTGAGCGTCTGCGCCGAGCGCTCCTGACCACCCTGGACCTGGCCGGTGCCGATCTGCGCGCCGAGACCGCCCGGCTGACTGCTCTGTCCCCCCAGGGGGTGCTCGACCGGGGCTACGCGATCCTGCGCAAGCCAGGCGTCGGCGTCGTTACCTCCAGCGAGGAGCTGAAGAAGGGCGATCTCATTGAGGGCGTCCTGGCCCACGGACGCATGGTGGCCCAGGTCGTCGGAGCCACCAAGCCCAGCCCGACGCCGTCTACAGCGCCGGCGGAGCGCTAACGGACTCACCCTCCACAACGCGCCCCACGATCCGCTCGCCTCGAGATGGCAGTGTCCCGACCGCACCGCCACGAGCCTCAAGCTGCTCGTAGAGCCGCTCCACGGCCCAGGCCGCCATCTCCGCGTGCGGCAGCGCCACCGAGGTCAGATGGGGGAACAAGGAGGTGTCGATCAGGCGCATCGCGTCGAAGCCGACCACCGACACGTCCTGAGGGATGCGCAGCCCGAGACCTGCCGCAGCGAAGTAGAAGCCGATCGCCATGGCGTCCGAGAAGCAGAAGACGCCGGTGGGCCGGTCCGGTCCGGCCAGCAGCTCAGTCGACAAGGCCTGCGTAGCCTCCGCGTGAGGCGAGGTCGCCACGTAACGGGGCTCGATCCCAGACTGCCGGCAGCGTGCGAGAAAGCCCTCGCGGCGTCCGTGGGTCGCCGGGATGTCGTCAACGTTCCCGATCATCGCGACCTGACGGTGGCCGGCAGCCAGCAGGACCTCCGCCGCCGCTCGTCCCCCCGCCACCTCATCCGGAGTCACCCAGGAGTACCCCTCCTGACGGGTGAAGGCATTGACCAGCACCGTCGGAGTCCCCAGCAGCGAGACCGGCACACTCAGCTCCTGGTGGTAGAAGGCACCGAGGATGATGCCGTCAACCTGACGGTCGCGCAGGGTCTGGACCACGCCGTCGATGTCGTCAGCCGTGTCCGCCACGATCAGCAGTCCATCGTGGTGACGGACCTCTTGCTGCGCGCCGCCGATCAGTCCGCCGAGGAACTCGGTGGTCGCCAGATGCTGACCGATGAGGGCGATTGTGTCCGTGCGCCGAGTACGCAGGGCCCGCGCCGACGGGTTAGCGCGGTAGCCCAATGAGTCGGCCACCTTGCGCACCGCGTCACGAGTCTGTGCCGCTACACGTGAGCCCTCAGGGTTGTTCAGGGCCTGAGAGACGGTGGTGACCGAGACCCCCGCCTGGCGCGCGACGTCCTTGATCGTCACGCGCGTCATCTCAGGCCTCCAGGCGCCCGCTGGTGTAGGCCTCGCTCATCTGCCATGCCCTGAGTGTGGCATGTTCCAGCCCCACGGCTCGCACGCGCACCTGGTCATGGCTTGGGTCGGCACCAACCCGGACTGACAGCGGCTGCCCGTCCACGAAGACCTCCAGGCTGGAGCGGTCCAGCAGCACACGCATCTCCACCACGCCGTCGCTTCCGAGGGGGACAGGCCCCTGGAGCAGGCGGGTGTCCTCCCCACGCCACGGGCTGTCTGCGTCAGCCGCGGACGAGCGATCCACGCTGAGCCACCCAGTCCAGGCCTCCTGGCCGCTCATCCCTTTCGCCTGGCGACGAGACAGCGTGATCCGTGTGGCGCAGCTGCCGTCCTGAGAGGCCAGCAGGTCAAGCTCGATGGGAGCCTCACCCAGGACCCCGGCGATCCGCAGGTCAAGGCTGCGGCCGGACAGCTGCGCGCCGTCGACCTCCTCGCCCTCCAGGCGCACCGGCTCACCCAGGTGCAAGGAGTCGATCTCCCTGATCGGGAAGAAACGCACCGTGCCGTCCTGTGCCAGAACAACCTCACGCGGGATGTTCATTGACCCGGCCCAGCCGGCGGCTACCCGCTGTTCCTGCGTGCCATTGGGCTGCATCCAGCCGATCACGACCCGCCGCCCGTCAGGAAGCCGGAGGGACTGCGGGGCGTAGAAGTAGTTCTCCCCCAGGTCCATGCGTCCCGTGCGCTCAATCGTCATCCGGGTGCCCTCACGCTGACCCACCATCCACATCGAGCGCATCGTGTCGCCCTGGTGCCAGGCGGCCACAGTCAGCACGTCCACCTCACCGTCCGGGCCCTCCAGGCGCATGAGGTCGGGGCACTCCCAGATAGTTCCGGTAGCACTGACGTCACCGTCGCCGACGGCGAGCGGCCCCTCATAGGTCCACTCGCGCAGGTCCGGGCTGGAGAAGCACAGCGCAGCGCCACCCTGCGCTCCGTCCTTGCCCTGGCCGGGCAGGCCCGAGCCCATGACCTGGTACCACCGGCCTGCTTCACGCCACACGGTGTGGTCACGCATCTCCGGCAGGTCCGCTCCCACCGACTGCGGCGCGGACTCGATGACTGGGTTCGCTACGTCCTTGTCCCAGCTGCGCAGCAGTGGATCGCCCTCGCGGGCTACCGCCACGCAGCAGTTCTGGGTCGGGCCGCCGTCGTGCCCGGAGTAGACCATGGTGGGCACGCGCCGGCCATCGGAGCGCTCATCCTCAACGATGACGCCGGACCAGCAGCCCAGTGCGTCGGCTCCAGCAGGTCCGGGCGTGAGGGCGACGGGCAGGTCGTGCCAGTGGACGAGGTCGTCGCTCCACTGGTGACCCCACTCGATGAGCTCATGGACCGGTGCGTGGGAGTTGTGCTGGTAGAAGACGTGCAGGATGTCCTGGCCATCAGGCCCAGGATGGACGAGCAAGCCGTTGGGATCGTTGAGCCAGCCCCAGGGAGGAGTGATGTGCCACAGCGGTCGCAGCGGATCCGTCAGCGAGCGCTCACGCATCTGTGCGCGGTCGATCTCTAGGCTGTGGCGCGGGGTGATGGCCGGGTGCTTCATGGTGGTGTCCTTCGGTTCTCAGGGGCGTGGCGTGCCGGGTGGTCGTGTCACGAGCGAGCGTCAAGCTGCTCGTAGTAGCGATCGAGGGCGGCCTGGTAGATCTCCATCAGCCGTTCCAGCCCGCTGGAACGCAGATCCTCAAGATAGTCCTCCCATTCCTTGTCGATGCCGCCGTCCACGACCCACCGAGCAAAGCGCTGTTTGACCAGGCTGGTGACATCGGCCTCGATGAGGGACAGGTCGTCCAGCTCGGCGTTGGTGAAGACCACTGGTGGGAAAGCGTCATTGGCCGCGTGGCCGCGGTAGCCCTCGGTGACCTGTTGCTGACGCAGTGCCGCACGGGGCTCAGGAAGCACGACGGTCCGGAAGTCCTCCTCAGTGATGGCCTTGGGACCGCCAGGAGCGACCTTCTGACGTCGCTCTCCAGCCGACTCCCCCTCGGCTGCGGGAATCTGGTCCAGCAAGCCGTCGGAGTTGTACTCCAAGGTGACCCCAATGGGGCCCCAGTTGTTCTGGGCGGACATCACCGGGTCATACATCCGGTCCACCCAGCGCATCACTGCCGTCTGGTAACGGCAGGTCCGCGTCATGGCGAAGGCGCCGCGAGAGATCTCCTGGTTGTTGGACACGCTCGCACGGGCCTGGCCGTCCACACCCTTGAGCACAGGGCACAGGGCGTAGTGCCCCTCACGGTCAGCACCGACGAACTCGGTCGCCTCCCACCAGTAGAAGGCGCCCAGCGACTCGGTGTCCGCCTTGCCCTTGGCCAGGTAGGCAGTGTCGTCCTGGGAGAAGGAATCTGAGTCGATCAGCCCCTCCTGGTACCACGCCGCCAGCTGACGCACGCCTTCCTTCCATGCCTCGCTGGCCGCGGTGAACACGGCCTTGCGATCGATGACGATGCGATGGTCGTTGTTGTCAGCCTGCCCGCCGTAGGCCGCGACGAGGTCCCAGGGGTTGGCGCAGAAGGAGCCTGGCACGAAGGACAGGGGGATCGGTCTGCCGCTGCCAGAAGGGTCTTCCTTCTTGAAGGCCAGCAGGACCTCGTGGAGCTCCTCGATAGTCGTCGGCATCTGACGATCGACCTTCGCAAGCCAGTCGGTGTTGATGTAGAGGAAGTTCGGGAACTGGACCAGGCCCAGCTCCTCGACACTGGGCAGGGTGTAGATGTGGCCGTCATCGCTGGTCACCGCCGAGCAGATATCAGGACGGGCCTCAAACAGGGCGAGGATGTTGGGGCAGTTGCCCTCCATCAGCTCGTCGAGCGGCACGAGGGTGTGGTTGGAGGAGTAGGTCGCGACCTCGGCGTCGCTGAGCCCGGTGTTCCACAGGATGTCCGGCAGGTCCCCGGAGGCGAGCAGAAGATTCTTCTTCTCGGCGTAGACGTCCTCGGTCAGCATCGACCGGCTCACCTCGATCCCTGTGTCCGCGGCCCACTGCTGGGGCAGCTTCATCTGGTCGTAGGGCACCAAGAGCGCGCCACGTGAGCCCGTGGCGGTGACCGTGACAGGCGAGGTGACGATCGGTAGCGTCCCAGGATCATTCAGCCCAGCCGAGGCCGAGATCTCCTCGACCCTGTAGTCGGCGTCCGTCTTCTTCCCGGAGCAGGCCGCCAGGGTCAGGGCCAAGGCTGTCAGTGCGCCGCCACGAAGGACGGTACGACGACTCAACCTCGAGGCTGAGGCGCCTGGACGCAGCGAGGGTAGGAAGGACATCTGTCTTGCCTCTCAGCTCTTGACGGCGCCGATCATGGCGCCCTGGGCGAAGTACTTGTGAGCGAAGGGAAGCGCGGCGAGCAGCGGGAAGGTCGATACCACGATCATCCCGTACTTCATGAGCTCAGCAATGCGCTGGGACTCGGCGTAGGAGTCCATGCCCGTGGCCGACAATCCGGATCCGGAGGCGTCGGACTGGATGAGGATGGTGCGCAGGACGAGCTGAAGGGGGTACTTCGTCTCGTCATTGAGGTAGATCATCGCGTCAAAAAACTGGTTCCAGTACGCCACCGCGTGAGTAACAACCAGAAGCATGATGAGTGCCTTGGACAGCGGCAGGACGATCTGGAAGAAGTAGCGCAGTTCGCTGGAACCATCGAGCTCAGCCGCCTCGTGGAGCTCTTCGGGGATCGTGGTGGAGAAGAAGGTGCGAGCGATGACGAGGTTCGTCACCCCGATCGCGCCGGGCAGCACGACCGCCCACATCGTGTTGAGCATGCCCAGCTCCCTGACGACGAGGTACCGGGCGATCATGCCGCCGTCGAAGAACATCGTGACGATGAAGGCAGCCATGATCGTGCGCCGGAAGGGCAGCGTCCTGCGGGACAGGGCGTATCCGGCTCCGAGGATCGAGCACACCAAGATCGTGGCGCCCACGACCGTGTAGAGCAGGGAGTTCGCAAAGCCTCGGATGACGGTGGAGGTGGAGAACATACGTGCGTACCCCTCAAAGGTGATGCCCTTGGGCCACAGCCACACATTGCCCTCGTAGATCTGGTTGGGGTCCGAGATCGAGGCGATGACGACGAAGTAGAGCGGGTAGATGATCGCGATGACCGCGGTTCCCAGCAGGATGACGACGAAGGCGGCGTACAGAGGATCGGCGACGCGTTCCCAGAAGCGTCCAGCAGGATGGTTGCGACGCGCGGGACTGGTGGAGGTGAGCAGGCCCGTCGCGGAAGCAGTAGCGGAACTCATGTGGACCTCGACTCTCAGAACAGGCTGGTCTGACCCGCGCGCTTGGCACCCTGGTTGAACACCAGGAGCAGGATCATGTTGAGGACGTAGTTGAACAGCGAGATCGCCGCAGAATAGGAGAACTGGGCGCTCTTGAGACCGACGTCGTAGACATAGGTCTGGATGATCTGCGAGGTGCCGAGGTTGAGGTCGGTCTGCATCAGCAGCGCCTTCTCGAAGCCGATGTTGAGCAGGTTCCCGACTGCCAGGATGAGCATGATCAAGATCACCGGCCGGATCCCGGGCAGGTCAATGTGCCACAGCCGCTGCCAGCGGTTGGCGCCGTCCACGCGCGCGGCCTCGTGGAGACTGGGATCAATCCCGGCCAAGGCCGCAAGGTAGATGATCATCGAGAATCCCGCGTTCTGCCAGATATCGCTCAGGACGTAGATCGGTCTGAACCAGCCCTCCTCATTCATGAAGCTGACCGGGGTACCACCTGCCAGTGAGATGACGTTGTTGACCAGGCCTGAGCGAGGCGACAGCAGCACAAAGAGCATGCCGACCACGACCACCGTGGAGATGAAGGCCGGCGAGAACAGCACCGTCTGGATGAAGGACTTCAGCCTGCGCGATCCGAGCTGGTTGATCAGGAGCGCCAGAACAATGGGCACCGGGAAGCCGAAGACCAGACCCAGGACGTTGATGGCGATCGTGTTGACAAAGACCCGGGAGAACTGGAATGAGTGCAGGAAACGGGAGATGTGCTCCAGCCCCACCCACTCGCTCCCCATGAAGCCGTCAATCGGGTTGTAGTTGCGGAAGGCGATCTGGACGCCGTACATCGGCCAGTACTTGAAGACGATGAGGTAGATGACGGCGGGTGCCAGCAGCAGGTAGAGCTGCCAGTGCCGGGCCACACGTGCCAGGAGTGAGGGAGTACCCCGCCAAGAGGCGCTACGAGAGGTCGACATCATTGTCCTTCGGGAGGAGGGCCACGCTCAGGACATTGTCAAATCTTTTTGACATCGAGATCGTAAGTAGCTCCATCGCGCCCCGTCAAGACGTTTTGACAACAGATTTTCCGCCATCTCCTCTCCCCCTAACGTCCTATCGTCCATACTGCCAACGTGTAAGAATCAGCCCATGAGCCTCACGCCTGTCAGCTCGCCTACCGGTGACGACGCCAATGCTGACGTCCCCTCCCTGCCCTACGAGCAGGCCCGCGAGGAGCTTGTCACCGTCGTCCAGCGCCTTGAGGCGGGCCAGGTCCCGCTAGAGGACGCACTGAGCCTGTGGGAGCGCGGCGAGGCTCTTGCCGCGCGCTGCCAGGCCTGGCTGGACGAGGCCCGGCGTCGCCTGGACGCCGTGAGCCAGCGCGAGACCAACGCCCCGACGACCAAGCACTAGCCCCCTCACGCGACCCGAAGGGACACGCACCCCATGACCACCCATGTCACACCCGGCCCTAGCGGAACCGCACTCGTTATCGGCGAGGCCCTGGTCGACGTCGTCCTCAACGAGGGTGCCGAGCCGCAGGAGATCCCGGGCGGCTCGCCGGCCAACGTCGCCCTGGGCCTGGCGCGGCTCGGCCGTGACGCCGAGCTCGACTGCTGGATCGGCAAGGACCTGCGCGGACTCGCCGTACGGGCGCACCTGGAGGCCTCCGGGGTGCGCCTGACCCCCGGCTCGGACGAGGCGGAGCGCACCTCCACGGCCCAGGCCTCGATCGGGGCCGACGGCGCTGCCACCTACCTCTTTGACCTGGACTGGAACCCGCCCTTCCCCGAGCTGACCAGCGACCAGGCGCCCGTGCTCGTCCACACCGGCTCGATCGCTGCGATCCTCGCCCCCGGCACGGACACCGTCCGCCGCACGCTGGAGACCTATCGGGCCTCCTCCACCATCTGCTACGACCCCAACGCCCGTCCCCAGCTCATGGGTGAGCCGGACCAGGCTCGTCGCACGGTCGAGGACCTGGTCTCCCTGTCGGACCTGGTCAAGTGCTCGAACGAGGACATCGAGTGGCTCTACTCCGTGGACTCCAGCTCGGACGAGGCCCTGGAGAAGGTCCTGCAAATCTGGCTCGATCTGGGCGCGGCGCTCGTCGTTGTCACCCGTGGCAAGCGAGGTGCCCTGGCGCTGTCCGCCTCGGGGGTGCGGATCGAGGTTCCTGCCGATCCCAGCGTCGTCGTAGCGGACACGGTGGGTGCCGGCGACTCCTTCATGGGCGGCCTGGAGGACGGGCTGTGGAGTGAGGGGCTCGTCGGGGCCGGGCAGCGTGAGGCGCTGCGCGCTATCGACGCCGAGACCCTGGAGCGCGTGGTGCGCCACGCGGCTGCCATCGCTGACATCACGGTCTCGCGGGCCGGGGCCAACCCACCCACCCGCGCCGAGCTCGCTGAGGCCTGATCGGCCTTATCTGGCTGCGAACCAGAACTGATCAGGAGGGCCCTGCCGGATGTGTTCCGGCAGGGCCCTCCTGATGTATCAACGATGTGCTCGAAGCGCGAGCGTACGCAGCCGGCCGCTCAGTCCGGCCGCCCGCACCGTGACCCGCGACTACTCGCAGGCGACGCCGCCACCATCGCGGTCCAGCTTGCCGCTGTATCCCGGCTCTCCCCGATAGATCGGCGCCGCGCCGGCAGCCCTCGCAGCCGCGCAGTTGGGGTAGTAGGTGTTGGCGGCAGCTTGCTGCGCCGCAGCCTGCTGGGCGGCGGCCTCAGCCGAGGCCGAGGCTCGAGCCGCGGCAGCTGAGGCGGAAGCCTTGGCCGCAGCCGTGTCCACGGCCGTCGCACTGGCGCTGTCCTCAGCCACGGTCTCGTCACCGCCGCCACACGCGGCCAGCCCAAGAAGGCTGAGGGACACGGCACCCGCCATGAGAGCACGCGCCGCCAGGGTCACGCGAGAACGGGAGGACTCGTGCTTCTCAGCGGCTTCCTGGGCGCGCGGGCACGACGATTGCGGGCATGACACGGACATGCCGGTACCTCTATAGGGACAGTCAGGGTGTGACCAGGGTAATACCAGCGCCAGCGCTCCGCCCGGGACCAAGGGCGGCTCCTTGACAGCCTTCAGTACAACGGCACGTCGTCGAGCATCGTGGTCACGAGCTCGGCGATCTCGCTGCGCTCGGTGCGCACCAGGTCAATGTGAGCGAACAGCGGGTTGCCCTTGAGCGACTCGACGATCGAGGCCACACCGTCCCACCTGCCCACGCGCAGGTTGTCACGCTGGGCGACGTCGTGAGTGAGTACCACCTTGGAATTCTGGCCCACGCGGGAGAGCACCGTGAGCAGGACGTTGCGTTCCAGGGACTGCGCCTCGTCAACGATGACGAAGGCGTCATGGAAGGACCGCCCTCGGATGTGGGTCAGCGGCAGGACCTCCAGCTGGTCGAGCTGGACGATCCGGTCAATGCGCTCCTGCGGGACCACCGAGGACAGGGTGTCGAAGACCGCCTCACTCCACGGCTGCATCTTCTCCGTCGCGTCGCCCGGTAGGAATCCCAGCGTCTGACCGCCCACCGCGTACAGCGGCCGGAAGACCAGGACCTTGCGGTGCTCACGGCGATTGACCACGGCGTCGATCCCGGCCGCGAGCGCGAGCGCGGACTTGCCCGTTCCGGCGCGGCCCCCGAGGGAGACGATGCCGATCTGCGGGTTGAGCAGGTGATCGATCGCCACCCGCTGCTCGGCCGAGCGTCCCCGCACCCCGAAGACCTCCCGGTCGGGACGCACCAGCCGCAGGGCGCCGTCGACCACCGTCGCCAGGGCGCTGCCGCGCGGGGAGGTGACGGCGACCCCGGTGTGCACCGGCTGGCGAGCAAGCTCAGCACCGCCTTCTCCCTGCGCCAGGCCCTCCAGGTCCAGCACCCCGGCGTCCCACAGCCCGGCCATCTCCTCAGCAGTCACGGACAGCGAGGTCATACCGGTGTAGCCGGAGTCCACGGCGAGCTGGGCCTTGTACTCGTCGGCGTGCAGGCCGACCGAGGCCGCCTTGATACGCATCGGCAGGTCCTTGGAGATGACCGTGACGTCCTGTCCCTCCTCGGCCAGGCACACGGCCACGCACAGGATGCGCGTGTCGTTGTCCCCCAGGCGCATCCCCGCCGGCAGGACCGTGGGATCGGTGCCGTTGAGCTCAACTCGCAGGGTTCCGCCGTCGTCATTGAGCGGGACGGGGCGGTCCAGTCTGCCGTGCCTGGCTCTGAGCGCGTCCAGCAGCCGCAGTGCCGAGCGGGCGAAGTAGCCCAGCTCGGGATCATGCCGCTTGCCCTCCAGCTCGGTGATGACGACGATCGGCAGCACCACCGCGTGCTCGTCGAAGCGGAGAATGGCGCGGGGGTCGGACAGGAGGACGGAGGTGTCCAGGACGTAGGTACGCATGGGGCGCGTCTCCGGTGTCGCGGCAGGCGCCCTGGTGGCCACCCACCTCTTGCCTCGACGTTACGCTCCTCACACTCGCCACCTGCGGCCAATCCGGGCAAAGGTCAGGCGAACACTGCGTAACGAGTTCGCTCAGCGCCACTAGGCCCCAGATCGAGGGACTAACGGCCCAGGCGGCGCTCCCGGCGCGAGTAGTCGCGCAGCGCGCGCAGGAAGTCGATACGCCGGAAATCCGGCCAGTAGACCTCACAGAAGTAGTACTCCGAGTGCACCGACTGCCACAGCAGGAAGCCGGACAGACGCTGCTCACCCGAGGTGCGGATGACCAGGTCCGGATCAGGCTGCCCCTTGGTGTACAGGTGCTCGGTGATGTCCTCCTCGGACAGCGAGTCCGCTACCTCCTCCAGGGTGGCCCCGGCCGCGGCCCGCTCGCGCAGGAGATCGCGGACCGCGTCGGCGATCTCCTGCCTGCCGCCGTAGCCGACGGCGATATTGACCTGGACCCGTCCGTCACCCGGGTCCGCCTCACCGCCGGCGGCGTGGGTGGAGGCCACGGCCTGACGCAGGCGTTCAGCCAGAGGATCGGGGAGCAGATCAACCGCTCCGACCAGTCGCAGGCTCCAGCGCTGCGCGGCCGCCAGGCTCTCAACCGCCTGGGCGATGATGTCCAGGAGAGGGGAGAGCTCGGCGGGGTCGCGCGAGAGGTTGTCCGTGGACAGCAGCCACAGGGTCACCACCCTCACGCCGGCGTCCTCGGCCCAGCCGAGGAACTCCTCGATCTTGTCCGCACCGCGCTTGTGCCCTTGAGAGGTGACGAAGCCCATCTGCTTGGCCCACCGACGGTTGCCGTCCAGGATGACGCCTACGTGCCCAGGCACCTGCTGCGGGTCGACCTGAGCAGCCAGGCGACGCTCGTAGATCTCGTAGACAAGACCGTCTCCAGCCACGCTCTACCAGCCTTCCTTCTCCGCACCCGCCACACGCCGGGCAACCCAGGGACCTGGGCCTTGCGGCAACGGTAGCGCGTCGCCCCGTCGTGGCGGATCAGCACGGGCATGACACGCACGCCCGCTACCCACCCTCCCCACCACAGGAGTAACCTACGAATGCGTAACCTACGGAACCGTAGGTTACGTAGGTGCCACGCTTCGCCGTCGCCGCCCAACCCCGACACCGAGGAGGCCACGGTGCCCAGGAAGACCCCCACGACGCCGCAGACGGCTGGCGCCGTGACCAAGAACGTCGCTAGTACGGTCGGCTCCGTCAAGGAGGCCGCAGCCGGGGCGGTACGTATGGTCAAGCCACGGCTGCGTGGATGGATCCACGCCTGCACCACGCCCCTGGCACTGGCGGCGTGCATCGTGCTCACGGTCCTGGCCCCCGGTGCCGCGCGCAGCTGGGCCTGCGCCGCCTACCTCGTGTGCTCCCTGCTGCTGTTCGGCAACTCGGGCATCTACCACCTGTCCAACGGCTACTGGCCCACCAAGGTCTCGACCGCCCTCCAGCGCTTCGACCACGCCAATATCTTCCTGCTCATCGCCGGGACCTACACGCCCCTGTCCGTCTCGCTGCTCAACCCACGCACCGCACTGCTGGTCCTCGGGATCGTGTGGGGAGGCGCGGCGGCCGGCATCATCACCTCGCTGGCCTGGCCGACGGCGCCGCGCTGGTTCTCCACGTTGCTCTACATCCTGCTGGGATGGGTCGCGGTCTGGTTCCTGCCACAGTTCTGGGTTGCGGGCGGGGCGGCGATCGTGTGGCTGCTGGTGGCCGGCGGCGTCATCTACACCATCGGCGGAGTCATCTACGCCCGCAAGCGCCCTGATCCCTTCCCGCGGTGGTTCGGCTTCCACGAGGTCTTCCACGTGTGCACCGTGGCAGCGTGGGTCTGCCAGTGCGTGGCCTGCTACCTCGCGGTGCTGGGCTGACAGGCGCCGGGACAAGGCACGGGCGGGTGCGCCGCATGCACACCCGCCCGTCCGGACAGCCCGGCCCCGGCCCTTGTGGGCTCTCAGAGCCCCGCAGGGCTCACAGGACCTTGACGTCGATGATCTCGGCCTTGATCTCCTTGCCGTTAGGGGCCTGGTAGGAGACGGTCTCGCCAGCCTTGTGCCCCATGAGGGCCTTGCCCAGCGGGGCGTCCGGGGAGAAGACCTTGACACCCTCGGGGACGTCAGCCGTGATCTCCTGCCCCCCCAGAGCAAATACCTGCTCCTTGGCACCGATCTTGGCGGTGACGATCGTGCCGGCCGAGACCGTGCCGTCGTCAGCGACCTCTCCGATCTCCGCCTTCTCCAGCAGCTCGGTGAGCTGGGCGATGCGGGCCTCGTTGAGCGCCGCCTCTTCTCGCGCCGCGTGGTAGCCAGCGTTCTCACGCAGGTCGCCCTCCTGGCGAGCAGCCTCGACGCGCTGGGCAATCTCCTTGCGGTCCACCTCCTGGCGCCGGGCCAGCTCAGCGGTGAGCCGGTCGTAGGCGTCCTTGGTGAGCCAGGTGCCCTGGCTGGTGGCCTCCGTGTCCTGGGCCATGACCTCTCCTTGAAGTCGACGATTGAGATGGAACTCCTCACTGTAGCCCACCGCCCCGCACGTGGGCGGTGGCACCGCGCGAGGTCACACCATGGCAAGCCGCTCCACCGGACAGACCATGAGGTAGTCCGTCTGCGCGTCAGAGCCCACCTGGAAGACGTGCTCACCAAAGCGGGTGAAGCCCAGACGCTCGTAGAAGGCCAGGGCAGCAGTATTGCGCTCCCACACTCCCAGCCAGATCGAGGCCGCTGCGTGCGCGCGAGCCTCGTCCAAGGCCACCCCCATCAACCTGGCTCCCAGCCCTCGGCGCTTGTAGGGCAGGCGGACGTAGATCCGCTGGACCTCTAGGGACGGCTGCGGGATACGGCCCTCCACCGGCTCGGTCTGCGCCTTGCCGACGTTGGTCTTGAGGTAGGCGGCCGGAATGCCGTCCACGGTGGCCAGCCAGTAGCTGCTCTCCGGGTCCGCCAGCTCGGCGGCCAGGACCTGCGGGCTGTAGGACTCGGCGAGGAAGACCTCCATGTCCTTGGCCGTGTTGTCTGCGGCGAAGGTGTCCTGGAAGGTCTCGGCGCAGACCTGTGCCAGCACAGCCGCGTCCTGGGCCGTACAGCGCCGTACCTGGACCTGCGGCGCACGATCGAACCCCATACGTGCCCTCCTGGCTCCTTGTCTGTCCGCGCGAGCCTTACGCCAGGCCCGACCGGCTGAGCCGCCACTGTAGCCCTGCCCCGCAACGCGTTTCCCGCCCGGTCCACCTACCGCGCCGGCGCCGTCGCCCCCCCCATGCGACCTGCCTCGCTCGCACCATCCGACTCCGCCCTCGGCGGATCCTGCTTCTCCTCACACTCACCCGTCCCCGGCCGCCCGGTAGCGTGGTTCCTATGACGAGCCAGCCCGCACGCAACACCCTCATTCCCGGCCGCGAGGAGACGCTGCTACCCGAGCCCGGCGAGCACGCCGTCCTCGGCACACCCCTGTCCGGCCCGTGGCCCGAGGGCACCGAGGTCATCTACCTTGCTGGCGGCTGCTTCTGGGGTGTCGAGCGTTTCCTGTGGCGCCAGCCCGGCGTCGTCGCCACGGCGGTGGGATACATGGGCGGCACCACCCCCAACGCCACCTACCGCGAGGTCTGCACGGGCGAGACCGGCCACGCCGAGACGGTCCGGGTGGCTTACGACCCCGCCGTCGTCGGCGAGGGCGCGCAGGCGCTGCTGCGCACCTTCTGGGAGAACCACGACTCCACCCAGCTCAACCGCCACGGCAACGACATCGGCACCCAGTACCGCTCCGCGGTGTGGACCACGACCCCGCAGCAGGCCGCAGCCGCCCGCGAGATCCGCGGGCTTTTCCAGGGCGAGCTCACCCGGCTCGGCATGGGGCAGTGCGTCACCACGATCGACGACGCCGCCTCGCTCTACCGTGACTTCGGCGGCCCCTTCTACCTGGCCGAGGAGTACCACCAGGGCTACCTGGAGAAGAACCCGGACGGCTACTGCAACCACGGACCCAACGGCGTGACCTGCCCGGTCGGTATCGCCAGCATGCCGGCCCAGACGGACATCCTCGCGCCCGACGCCCTGGAGGGCTGAGGCAGGAGACCGTGTCCCCCGCGCGAGCAGGGGATGCGTCCGTACTCACTCATGGCCCTGCTCCTGTGCCAGGATCAGGGCCATGAGTGAGTACGGACCTACCTTCGGAGGACACGGGCAGCGTGGTCGGGGTGACCGTGGGTACCGAGGTGGCCCTGGCTCTCGCCGCAGCAACCAGGACTACCAGCGCGGCGAGGGCGGAGGCCGCCACGGCTCACGCTCCGGCGAGCCACGGCGTCGTTATGACGACGAGCCGCGCGACGGCGTGCTGGCTGACCTGGTCGGCCATCTCCACGCCCTGGACAACCGCTCCTACGCTGCATACAAGGCGATCGTCGGCCGTTACTCCACCCCGCAGGGGTGGACCCTGCACGTCGACCGCGTCCAGCCCGACCCCTACGCCCCGCCCACCCAGATCCGCGTCCTCGTGCCCGCGAGCCTGCCAAGCCTGGCGCTGCTCGGCGAGCACGAGCTGCTCGCCACCACCGATCGCCGGATCGCCCTGGCCGATTTCCTTACCCGCGAGCTGCACGCCGGATTCAAGGGCACGAACCTGTCCATCGCCGCACCCGGCCAGGAGATCCTTCAGCGCTCCAGCGTCACCCTGAGGCCAGCCCAGGAGACCGAGCAGGGCCAGGCCGACGCCGCGGCATGGATGATCGAGATCCGCGCACGGGTCGCGCTGCCGGCCCGCGGCCGCTCCATCCAGGGGCATGAGGCCTCGCGGATCTTCAACCGCGACCTGACCCGTGAGGTCGGCGCCGCCCTCGATCTGACCGGCGAGCGCGCCGAGCGGCTGCTCGCCCACGTCGCGGCGCTGGAGGACCACCGCGCCCTGAGCGAGGCCGTCATGACCAACGGCTGGGTAGCCTTCCTCGCTGACGGATCGCTGCTGCCCCGCCGCTCGGGCGTGAGCGACGAGCCCATGCGCTCTGGCGGTCTGCCCTTGACCGCTCCGGAGTCCCTGGCCGCCACGGTGTCCCTGCCTCATGCGGGCACGGTGCGCGGCACCGCGATCGGCTCCGGTGTCACGCTCATCGTGGGCGGCGGCTACCACGGCAAGTCGACTCTGCTGTCAGCCATCGAGCGGGGTGTCTACCCGCACGTGCCCGGTGACGGCCGTGAGCTCGTGGCGACCGTGCCCGACGCCGTCAAGGTGCGGGCCGCGGACGGTCGTGCGGTGACCGGGGTGGACCTCACGCCCTTCATCTCCCACCTGCCGGGGGACCGTGACACCGCCAGCTTCACCACGAAGAACGCCTCGGGCTCCACCTCCCAGGCAGCCTCCCTCATTGAGGCGGCGGAGGCCGGCGCCAGCGCCTTGCTGCTGGACGAGGACACCTCTGCGACCAACCTGCTCATTCGCGACCGACGTATGCGCGCCCTCGTGGCTGACGACCGCGAGCCGATCACACCGCTGGTCGACCGCGTGGGCGCCCTGGCCGAGCAGCGGGGTGTCTCCACGGTCCTGGTCATGGGCGGGTCCGGTGACTACCTCGACGTCGCCGACCGCGTCCTGCTGCTGGACTCCTACCAGCTGCGCGACGCCACCCAGGCCGCGGCCGACGTCGTCACCGAGCAGCCGCGCCAGGCCACGGCTCTGGCCGACTTCGCCGAGCCTGCCTCCCGCGTGCCCCTGCCGACGCCCGAGCGCGTACGCCGTGGTCCGGTGCGCACGCGCTCGCGCGGCACCCAGGCGCTGACGCTCGACCGCGAGGAGATCGACGTCGCCGACGTGGCTGGGATCGTGGACCCGGGGCAGGCTGAGGCGATTGCCTTCTGCGTGCGGGCCCTGCTGGAACAGCGCTTCGACGGCGAGTCGTCCCTCGCCCAGTGCCTGGAGGACCTTGAGGCGCTCCTGGACGAGGAGGGGCTGGACGCCGTGGCCGCACCTGGCCAGCGGCCGGCCTTCTTCGCCCGCCCACGCATGGTTGACGTCGCCGCGGCCATCAACCGCTACCGCAGCCTGGAGTTGGCCTGAGGATTCAGGCCGCGTAGGACCATCTCGGTCTCCTACGACCGCGAGTGCCTCGTTCGACCACCGTAGTGACGTCACTACCGTGGTCGAACGAGGCACTCGCGGTCCGACGGTCCTTGTGTGGTCCGTCGGGGCGGCGCGGACGCCCCGAGCCGGGCTCAGCGCAGGGAGGCCAGGGCCTGGCTGCGGGCGACGACGGCCTCGGTCTGCTTCTCGACCTCGCCGTCGTGGTAGGCAGCAGGCTTGAACACGCTCATGTTCTCGAAGTCGGTCGGGATGGACAGGATGACCTGGGCGTTGACCGTGGCCGCCTCGAAATTGGCCAGGATGAGACGCAGCTGCTCGGCGGCGCGCACACCTCCGGTGAAGCCGTAGGAGACGATGCCAACACCCTTGTGAGCCAGCGAGGCCGGAGTGAGGAAGTCGAGGGCGTTCTTCAGGGAACCCGGGATGGAGTGGTTGTACTCGGGGGTGACGAACAGGACGCCGTCAGCCTCGCTGATCGCCTGCAGCCACGGCTGGGCCTTGGGCTCCTTGGGGGCCGCCATGGCGGTGGGCAGCTCCTCGGCGAACAGGGGCAGGTCCAGCTCACGCAGGTCGACCACCTGGGCCTCGACGCCCTCGACGCTGGCGGCCTTGCCAGCCACCCACTCGGCGACCTGGGCGCCGATCCGGTTGGGACGGACAGAACCGATGACGACGGCGATCTTGGCCATGACGCACTCCTTAGCACGAAGAATTGATTGATCCGTAAACTACTTTAAGTCGTGATGAGTCCCCACGCAAGTATCAGCTCATCAAATAATCCTGCAGGCCTCACCGCGCCAGGAAGAACTGGGCTGAGGGATCCTGGCTCTCGTCCCGGTAGGCGTATCCCAGCTGGTCCATATGAGCCACCAGGTCCTCCAGCTCACCGGCCTCCTGCCCGGTCTGGAAGGCGCACAGGATCCGCCCGTAGTCCGCACCGTCGGTGCGGTAGTGAAAGAGCGTGATGTTCCAGCGCGCGCCCAGGACCTCCAGGAAGCGCACCAGCGCGCCGGGAGCCTCAGGGAACTCGAAGGAGAAGAGCCGCTCGGTCACCCCCACCGGTGCCCGCCCACCGATCATCGAGCGCACGTGCACCTTCGCCAGCTCGTCATCCGTCAGGTCGACCACGGCGTAGCCCGCCCTCTCCACGTCCGCCACGATCTCGGCGCGCTCCTCACGCCCACGGGTCAGCCGTACACCCACGAAGATGCGCGCCGGCGTCCCTGGCTCAGCCGAGGCCGAGACACGGTAGTTGAACTCCGTGACCGCGCGCCCGCCCAGCACGGAGGCGAAGCGCAGGAACTCGCCCTGGACCTCAGGGATGTGCACCCCGAGGATCGCCTCCCGCTGCTCACCGATCTCGCTGCGCTCACAGATATAGCGCAGCTGATGGAAGTTGAGGTTCGCGCCCGAGAGCACACAGGCCAGCCGCTCGCCGCGGATCGCGTGCTCCGCCACATACTTCTTCAGACCCGCCAGCCCCACGGCACCGCTTGGCTCGGGCACCGCCCGCAGGTCCTCGAACAGGTCCCGCACGGCAGCGGAGACCTCGTCGGAGGAGACCGTGACGACGTCGTCGAGCAGGGCCGAGCACATGCGGAAGGTCTCATCCCCGATCCGCCTGACGGCCACGCCTTCCGCGAACAGACCCACTCGCTCCAGCGTCACCGGCTCACCCACCGCCAGGGCGGCCGTCAGGCAGGCCGACTCCTCGTGCTCCACGCCGATCACCCTGACCTGGGGCATGAGCTGCTTGATGAGCACGGCGACCCCGGAGACCAGACCGCCGCCGCCCACCGGAACGAACACGCGATCGAGCTCGGCGTCCTGCTGGATCATCTCCAGGCCGATCGTTCCCTGTCCCGCGATGACGCGAGGATCGTCGAAGGGCGGGATGAAGGTGCGTCCCTCCGCCTCGCAGAGCCTGCGAGCCTCTGCCTGGGCAGCGTCAAAGTTGTCCCCGAAGAGCAGGACCTGGCCGCCCAGCTCGCGCACGGCGTCGACCTTGATCCGCGGGGTCACCACCGGCATGACGATCGTGGCGCTCACGCCCAGCAGCGCGGCCGAGCGCGCCACGCCCTGGGCGTGGTTGCCCGCCGAGGCGGTGACCACGCCACGCGAGCGCTCGGCATCACTGAGCGCGCGCATGGCGTTGTAGGCCCCACGGATCTTGAAGGAGTGCACGGGCTGGAGGTCCTCGCGCTTGGCCTCAACGGTGTTACCCAGCCGAGCACTCAGTCCCGCCATGACCTGGAGCGGGGTGTGCTGCGCCGCCTCGTAGACAGGGGCTCGCAGCACCTCCCGCAGGTATCGGGCGGAGTCCCAGGTCGTGCCATTGCTTCCGAGCTCGTTCACGCGCCCAGGGTAGCCGTGGCGCACCGGAGCGGGCCGCGCTGGTCCAGCGTGCGTCACCGGACCCGGCTGGTGGCCAGCGCGCTGACAGCCAGGGCCACGAGGGCCAGGGCGGG
>NZ_DS999575.1:27637-42656 GCF_000159035.1 Actinomyces urogenitalis DSM 15434 | reverse complement strand
CAGCGGCGTGGGCACCCAGCGGCGCCCAGGACACGCAGGCCACGGCCATCGCCGCACCGTGCCGGCTGGGACCGGCCACGGCGGCGACGACGAGCCCCGCTAGCACCGCGGGGACCGCGTTGCCGACCTCGACCAGCCCTGTGCTCGCCCGCGGGAGCAGACCCGCCAGGATCCCGATGACCAGGCAGGCGCCGGTGACTACCACCGCGCTGCTCAGTGTGGCGACGGCGCCGTGCGCCACCCGGGCCAGGAGGTCGCGGCCGAGCGCATCCGCCCCCAGCGGTAGCGACGCCGTCGGCCCGGCCAGGCGGGAGGCGACGACGGCGTAGGGGTCACGGCCGGCTCCCAGGAGCATGAGGACCGCCAGGCCACCGCTACCGGCCAACGCCAGGACCAGGGACGTTCGGCCACTCGGCTGCGCCGGTGGTGCGGCAGCCAGGGACCCTGTGCCGTCGGCACCCCCAGCCAGCCCTCGTCGCAGGGGCGCTGGCCGCGCTCCTGCGACGAGGGCGACCAGGAGGAGCAGGAGCATCCCGGCCTGGAGCGCCGGGACGTCCTGGGCGCTGGCCGCGCCAAGAAGCGCCCGCCCCAGGCCGGGGACCGCGAAGACCTTCTCCACCGCCACGCCGGCCCCGGTCAGCCCGACGACGACCAGCGCCACCTGCCCGAGCAGGGGGACGAGGGCCTGGTGAAGGACTGCCAGGACGAGCCGGCGTCCACGGATACCTGCCGTGACCCACGTCGTCACCCAGTGCTGGCGAAAGACCTCCGTGACGGCGTCGACCGCGAGCGCGCCCAGCAGCCCGCCCGCCGGCACGCCCAGACTCACGGCCGGCAGGATGACCTGCTCGGCCCGCCCCCAGCCGTAGGGCGGCAGCCAGCCCAGACCGACGCACACGCTCAGCACGAGCACGGGCGCGAGAAGGTACTCCGGCAGGGCGGTCAGGGCAGCGCCGAGCGCACCCGAACGTCGTCGCTGCCGACCAGCCAGCCCGTCACGCAGGGCCGGGACCATGAGGCCGACGGCGATGAGAAGCGCCAGCGCCATCGCGGCCGCCATGAGCGTGAGGGAGACCGCCAGCGCCTGACCCGTCCCATGGGCCACCGGCTGCCCGGAGACCCAGGAGGTGCCGAGGTCCCCGTGGGCCAGCCTGGCCAGCCAGTGACCGATCGTCGCCCACGGCCCGTCCTGGATCCCGAGGCGACGGCGTAGGGAGGCCACGACCTCCTCAGTCGCCTCCCTCTCCGTGCTGGAGGCCCGCAGGACCGTGAGCGCCGGGTCGTGGCTCGACCACCAGGGCATGAGACCGATCCCCAGGAGCACCCCGGCTACCGCCGCCACACGCGAGAGCAGGACCACCCCGTCCGCGCCGCGTGCCAGCCGCGTCAGAGACGGAAGAGCGGGCGCCGTCATGCCAGACGCGTGCTCGTCGTCACGAGCTCCCGCTCCCGCGGATCGCGCTGGGCCTGCTTGACGGTGGCGGCCTCGCCGTGCAGGACCCGCTCGTGCAGCAGCGGCACGGCCGCCCCACAGGCAAGGATCTTCTCCTCCGCCCGCATGATGAGATCCTGACGCTCCTGCCCCACCGGCAGGTCCCCCGCCCGGTCCACCTCGTCGTCGGACAGGAAGGACAGTGAGAAGGACCCCGTGCTGGCGAAGTCAGAGACCATGTAGGCCACGGGGTCGCCTGAGTCGAGGACGGTGGCCCGTGACAGCAGGAAGACGTCGAAGCGTCCGGCCAGCGCGTCGGCCTCGATCTGTGCGTACTCCCGTACGTCGGTGGCCACGGTGAAGCCGGCTGCCTCCAGCTGCTGGGCGATCACGACCACGGCCTCGGCCAGCTCGGGACGGTCGGAGTAGCTGCCGATCGTGATCGCCGTTCCCGGGGCGACCGTCCCGGCCTGCTGCGCTCCCGGCACCAGGCCACGCGCTGCGGCTCCCTGCGCCCCGGCGTAGGGCTGAGAGCCCCAGCCGCGTCGAGGTGCCGCCCAGCTGAGCGCCGGGCCGAGCAGGCCCGCTGCCACGTCGGCGTGGCCCTCGTACATCGTGTCCACCAGCGTCCCCGGATCGACGGCGTCGCGCACCGCGGCGCGGACGGCAGGATCGCTCATGGGCCCGCGGGCGGTGTTGAGGTAGAGCGTGGCCGTGCGAGGCATGGGAACCTCGTGGACCAGGGAGGGATCGATGGTCGCCGCCTGGGAGACCGGGACCGCCTCGACCAGGTCCGCCTCGCCTGAGCGCAGGGCGGCAGCCCGGGCCGTGCCGTCCGGCACGAAGGTGAGGTCAATCCCCTCCAGCGTGGCCGCACTCCCCCAGTAGCCAGGAAAACGGTCGAGGGTGGCTCCGGCGGTGCCGTCCACCGCCGTCAGCACGAAGGGGCCGGTGCCGTGCCCCACGGGATCCACCGGACCATCCGCCCTGCCGTCGGGGGGATAGGCAGCCGGGGAGAGGATCGCCAGCTGGGGGCTGGTCAGGCGCTGAGGCAGGAGGGCGTCCGGCTCCGCCGTCGAGACCACCAGGTCCGTCCCGTCCGCCCGCACGCTCATGCGCACACCGTCGAGGATCCGTGGCGGGACGCTGTAGCCCGCCGCGTAGGCCAGACTGGCTGCGGCATGGTCGCTGGTCATCTCCGTGCCGTCATGGAAGGTCACGCCCTGACGCAGTGACAGTCGCCAGGTCAACTCGTCCTCGCGGCTCCAAGCGGTGGCCAGACCGGCCAGGATCCCGCCGTCTGAGTCGAGGTAGAGCAGGGTTTGCGCCGTCGCCCAGCGCGAGAGCTTGAAGGCGTCGTCGCTCAAGGGGCTCAGGCCCGAGCGCGGTGGCTGGAGCATCGCCAGGCGGAGGCGTCCGTTGGGAGCGGAGGCAGGGGAAGCGGTGCAGGCAGCGCCGCCGCCCGCCAGTGCCACGACGCCGGCGAGCGCGAGAAGCCGGCGGCGCGAGCACACGGGAGGGCATGTGGTCAAGACAGTCATCGTTCTCCTTGTCGGTCAGGGTTGGCGGGAGTGATCACATCGGTGGCGGGCGCGAGCGCGTCCAGCAGCGCCCGGGAGGCTCGGTGGCCTGGGGCGTTGAGCAGCTGGGAGGTGGCAACGTCCTCGACCACGCGCCCCGCCTCCATGACGAGGGTGCGTTCGCACAGCCGGCAGGCCGCACCCAGGTCGTGGCAGACCATGAGCAGGGCAGGCCCTTGCTCAGGCGGCGCCGCCGGCCTTGCCAGGGCTGCCCGGCCGGGCTAGGTGGGCCAGGAGGTCGGTCACCATGCGCCTGGTCGCTGGGTCCAGCCCGGAGAGCGGTTCATCCATGAGCAGGAAGCGCGGGCTGACAACCAGGGCCCGCGCGATCGCCACGCGCTGGGCCTGGCCTCCCGAGACCTGGTGGGGATAGCGCCTCCACAGGCGGTCCGGAAGGTTGACGGACATGAGCTGGTGCGCCGCCATCGCCTCACGCTCCTGGCGCCCGTCGCCGAGGCCGAGGTAGCGCAGCGGCAGGAGGACCTGAGAGAGGAGGTCGCGCCGCGGGTCAAGACTGGCGGCCGGGTCCTGGATGACGTACTGCACCGCCTTGCGGTAGGCACGTCGGCCAGTGCCCGCAAGCCGGGCGCGAGTCAGCGGCACGCCGTCGAGCAGGATTCGTCCGCCGTCATGGCGACCGGGGCGATCCAGGAGAGCCAGAGCCCGCAGCACGGTGGTCTTGCTGCATCCTGACTCACCCACGAGGGCCACTCGCTCGCCCTGCGAGACGGACAGGTCCACGTCCTGCACCACCGTGCGCACCCGGCCGCCAGGGCCGGCGTAGGAGCGCACGAGCCCCTGCGCAGCGAGGGCAGAGGCCGTCACCTTCCCACCGCCCGGCGCCGGGATCCCTGAGGCTGACGCGCTCGCGGCCGTGCCCCGAGCACGGCGTCGCGCTCCTGGCGCCAGGCGTCCACGAGCCCACGAGTCACGCGGTGGCGCGGAGCGGTCAGGAGCGTCGAGGCCGCGCCGGTCTCCACGACCCTGCCGCCGTCAAGCACGAGGACCTGGTCGCAGGCCTCGGCAACGGTGCAGTCGTGCGTGATGAGGATGAGCGCCGGGACCAGGCCGCGCATCTGAGCACGCAGATGGTGCAAGAGGCGCACGAACCTCGCCCGGGCGACGGAGTCGAGGGAGCTGGTTGGCTCGTCGGCCACCAGCGCGATCGGGCTGGCCGCCAGGGCCAGGGCCAGGGCCGCGCGCTGGCGCTAACCACCGGACATCTGCCCCGGAAGGCGCGGCCACAGCAGCCGGTCAAGACCTGCCTCGCCCATCACCTGCTCGCCACGCTCACGTGCACGACGACGGTCCGCCCCTGCCGCCCGGGCCGCCCCAGTCACCTGGGCCGCGATCGGGAGCAGAGGGTGGAGGGCCGTCGCCGGGTCCTGGCGCATGAGGCAGACCCGGGCCGAGGCCTGTCTCCTGGAGGCGGGCTGGTCCAGCACCTCGTGCCCGTTGATGGTCAGCGACCCTGTTGCAGCCAGGCCTGCCGGCAGCGTGCCCGCGATCGCCGCACCGGTGAGGGACTTCCCGGCGCCCGATGCTCCCAGGATGGCCAGAGATCCACCCTGCGGCACGCAGCACCCCACCCCGGCCAGCAGGAGCTGAGGTCGACTGCGGCGAGATGCCTGCGTCATCACCCGCAAGTTGTTGAGAATGATTGTCTCACAGGGAGACTATATCTATATGATACTCATTATCAATATAAGCGGAGACCCCATCCTCGCGCGCGACTGGGGCTGCGAGCCTGAGGCTCAGTAGCGCGGCAGCTTGGACTTGTCCCGCACCGCACCAAGGTCCGCGCTGGTGGCGAGCATGGCGTAGGCACGCAGGGCCGTGGAGACCTGACGGGGCCGCTCCACGTGCGGGGACCAGGCGGCGTCTCCTCGCTCCTCCTCAGCCTGGCGACGGCGAGCGATCTCCGCCTCGTCCACCATGAGCTCGATGCGGCGCGCGGGGATGTCGATCTCGATGCGGTCGCCGTCGTGGACCAGACCGATGAGGCCACCAGCCGCAGCCTCCGGGGAGACGTGGCCGATGGACAGGCCTGAGGTGCCGCCAGAGAAACGGCCGTCGGTCAGCAGCGCGCACTCCTTACCCAGGTGCATCGACTTGATGTAGGTGGTCGGGTAGAGCATCTCCTGCATCCCTGGGCCACCACGCGGACCCTCGTGGTTGATGACCACGATGTCCCCGCTCTTGACCTTGCCACCCAGGATCCCCTCGACGGCGTCCTCCTGGGACTCAAAGACCACAGCCGGTCCGGCGAAGGTAAGGATCGAGGCGTCCACGCCAGCGGTCTTGACGATGCAGCCCTTCTCCGCGATGTTGCCGAACAGCACGGCCAGCCCGCCGTCGGCGGAGTAGGCGTGGTCGATGTCGCGGATGCAGCCGCTCTCGCGGTCGGTGTCCAGCGACTCCCAGCGCGAGGACTGTGAGAACATCCGGGTCGTACGCACGCCAGCAGGGGCAGCGAGGTAGCGGGTACGAATCTGGGGGCTCACATCCGAGCCCGGCACGCCGTCGGCACCCGGACGGGCGATGTCATAGGCGGCCAGGGCGTCAGCGAGCGTGGAACCGAGCACGTTGGAGGTGGAGGTGTCCAGCAGCCCACCGCGGTCGAGCTCGCCAAGGATGCCCATGATGCCGCCGGCACGGTGGACGTCCTCGACGTGGTAGAGCGCGGTCGAGGGAGCCACCTTGCACAGGTGGGGGACGTGACGCGACAGGCGGTCAATGTCCGCCATGGTGAAGTCGACCTCCGCCTCCTGGGCGGCAGCCAGCAGGTGAAGCACCGTGTTAGTGGAACCACCCATGGCAATATCCAGGCTCATGGCGTTCTCGAAGGCCGCCTTGGTGGCGATCGAGCGCGGCAGGACGGAGGCGTCGTCGTCCTCGTAGTAGGCGCGGGTGATGGCCACGATCTGGCGTCCCACCTCGGCAAAGAGCTCACCACGGTCGGAGTGGGTAGCCAGCAGGGAGCCGTTCATCGGCAGGGCCATACCCAGGGCCTCGGTGAGGCAGTTCATCGAGTTGGCGGTAAACATACCCGAGCACGAACCGCAGGTGGGGCAAGCCAGGCGCTCGATGGCGTCAACCTCGGCGTCGGAGACCGTGGGGTCGGCGGAGTCCATCATCGCGTCGATGAGGTCAAGCTTGCGGGTCGTCCCGTCCGCGGTTGTCATCTTTCCCGACTCCATCGGGCCACCGGAGACGAAGATCGTCGGGATGTTCAGGCGCAGGGAGGCCATGAGCATGCCGGGGGTGATCTTGTCGCAGTTGGAGATGCACACCAGGGCGTCGGCGCAGTGGGCCTGGACCATGTACTCCACCGAGTCAGCGATGAGGTCACGACTGGGCAGGGAGTAGAGCATGCCGTCATGGCCCATGGCGATGCCGTCATCCACGGCGATGGTGTTGAACTCCTTGGCGATACCGCCGCTGGCCTCGATCTGCTCGGCCACAACCTTGCCGACGTCGCGCAGGCCCACGTGACCGGGGACGAACTCGGTGAAGGAGTTGGCGATCGCGATAATCGGCTTGCCGAAGTCGGCGTCCTTGACGCCGGTGGCGCGCCACAGGGCGCGGGCACCAGCCATATTCCGTCCGGAGGTGGAAGTGGCGCTGCGATAGCGAGGCATGAGTGCTCCTGACAACGTGTGCTGAAAGCTGGTCTCAGGGTAGTGCGATTCCAACGGTCGGGACGCGCGAGGGTCATCACGCGGACCAAGGTGAACCTCACTCATGACCTTCGGGAGCTCCCGTTCTCCTTCATCCTTTGCGTGCGCCCCGGACATACACGCGAAGGGCCGATCACACCGTCAGGACGAATGTGGGTGGGCTGACCATGACTGGCATGGTCAGCCCACCCACAGGACGTCGTTTGCCCTCAACGGGCTCACATGACGCCGAGGATCTCCGTGACGAAGACGAGGGTGTCCCCACCCTTGATTCCGGCCTGCGGCACGCCGCGCTCGCCGTAACCCAGCTCGGAGGGAATCGACAGCAGGACGCGTGAGCCCACGCGCTGGCCGACCAGGCCGTCGTCCCAGCCGCGGATGACCATGCCGACCCCGATCTGGAAGTCCAGCGGGGCGCCACGGTCGTAGGAGTTGTCAAAGACGTCGCCGTTCCAGGTCTGGCCCAGGTAGTGGCAGACGATGTGGTCTCCGGCCTCGACGACCTGGCCGTCACCGGCGTCGAGAACCTGGATCTGCAGGCCCTCGGGAGCCTCATCGGAGGGGAAGGTGAGAACCGGCTTGGTGCCCTTCGCGCCGTCAACGGCGGGCATGTGCGTGTTGATCATGGTCTCAGCCTACGGGACCGCGGTCGCGGTCAGTCGTCCCCGCGCAGGATCGCCAGGATCCGCAGAATCTCCACGTACAGCCACACGAGCGTGACCGTGAGGCCAAAGGCCCCCGCCCAGGCGTAGCGGGTGGGCAGTCCCCGCTCAACCCCACGCTGAATGGACTCAAAGTCCATGGCCAGGCTGAAGGCGGCCATGACCACCGCGAGCGCGCCGATCACCAGACCCAGCGGGATACCCGCCACGGTCACTCCGCGCAGGCCCCAGGGGTCGGAGACCACGCCAGTGACCATGAGGAGGAAGTTGACCAGGCTGAAGATGAGGTAGCCGCCCATGGCGAGCAGGAGGATGCGGGCAGCCTTGCCGCTGACGCGGAAACCAGCCACCTTGTAGGCCGCCAGCATGACGGCGAAGACCGCGAGGGTACCGAGCACCGCCTGCAGCACGATGCCGGGGTAGGCGAGCTCCATGACACCGGAGAAGGCACCGAGCATCGCCCCCTCGCAGGCGGCGTAGGCCAGGATGAGGACGGGACTGGGCTCACGCTTGAAGCTGTTGACCAGGCCGAGCACCAGTGCACCGATGGCGCCCGCCATCATGACCATCATGCCGATCCCGGAGGTCGCCGGGCTGGTCGCCAGGTTCCAGGTCAGGGCGCCGACCGCGACGATGACGCCGAACATCGCGGCGGTGCGCATGATGACGTCGTCATAGGTCATGCGGCCGCGGTCCACGTTCACGGCCGACGGCGCCGCGTACTGCTGCTCCAGACCAGCCACCTGCTGCGGGCTCACCTGCCCGTACCGGGCGGCCTGCTGGCCGCTGGTGGCCGTCTGGCCCACGCGCCCTGGCTCGTACCCAGGCATCGTCGGGTAGCCGTGCGGGGTGCGCTCGACGACGGCGGTGCCGCCCTCCTTAAAGGCAGGGCTGCGATCGAAGTAGGGGTTGCTCATCTGGCAGTGTCCTCTCTCCTTGGGGACGGGCGTCGTCGCGAGGCGGCGAGCAGTGCCGCCGTGCCTTGGTCAACGCGTCCATCATCCCGGAGATTCCTGGGAGCGTCCTGAACCGCTGCCCGTACTCCTCCTTCAGGAGGACTCCTCCCCCACCTGACGAGGAGGAGCACCCTCCTCCAGGTTCGTCACCCGGGGCGATGGCTCCCACTTGCCCCGTTCCTAGGCTGAGGCCATACCGAGGGCACCGGGAGACAGACGGCCACCACAGCGGCCCGCCTGCCCGCCCTCCCCACCTACCTACTCACCCACGAGGAACGATCGGACGATCATGATCGAAGCCACCGGCCTGACCAAGCGTTACGGGAACAAGACCGCAGTCGACAGCATCTCCTTCACCGTCCAGCCGGGCACCGTCACAGGCTTCCTCGGCCCCAACGGTGCCGGCAAGTCCACCACGATGCGCATGATCATGGGCCTGGACAAGCCCACCTCCGGCACCGTCAAGGTCAACGGCCGCGCCTACCGGGACCTGGCGGCGCCGCTGTGCGAGGTCGGCGCCCTGCTGGACGCCAAGGGTCTGCACGGCTCGCGCTCGGCCCGCGCGCACCTGACCCAGCTGGCCGTGTCCAACGGCATCCCCACCACCCGCGTGGACGAGGTCCTGGAGCTGACGGGGCTCACCCCCGTGGCCAAGAAGCGCGTCAAGGGCTTCAGCCTCGGCATGGGCCAGCGCCTGGGCATCGCCGCCGCTCTTCTGGGTGACCCCCAGGTGCTCATCTTCGATGAGCCCGTCAACGGCCTGGACCCCGAGGGCGTGAAGTGGGTGCGCGAGACCTGCCGCAACCTCGCCGCCGATGGCCGCACGGTCTTCATCTCCTCTCACCTCATGAGCGAGATGGCCCTGACCGCTGACCACCTCATCATCATCGGCCGCGGCAAGATCCTCACCCAGGGCCCGGTCCAGGAGGTCATCGCCTCGGCGGCCTCGGACACGGTCCGCATCGTCAGCCCCTCCGCCCCGGCCCTGGCCGAGGCCATGAGCCGCGCCGGCCTGGACGTGCGGTCCACCGGTGCAGACTCCCTCATGACGACGGCGCCCGCCGCCCGCGTCGGTGAGATCGCGGCCGCCCAGGGCATCGTCCTGCACGAGCTGCACACCCAGCACGCCTCGCTGGAGGAGGCCTACCTGGAACTGACCGGCGGTGAGGTTGAGTACGCCACCGGCCAGGCAGGCGAGGCTCCCGCGATGGCCCCGGCCGCCACCCACGCCTGAGACAGGCCCCCTCATCCCGCCCACGAACTGATCTCGGAGAAGACACGACCATGACCACCTCCACCACCGCTGCTCCTGCCGCCCGAGGCACGCGCTCCTCCCGCTCTTTACGTATCGCCGGCCGCCAGACCTTCTGGCGCGCCGTGCGCGCCGAGTGGCTCAAGCTCACCACCCTGCGCTCGACCTGGATCTCCAGCCTCATCACCCTCCTGATCACCTCTGGCATCGGCGCTGCCATGGTCATCATCGGCTCGGACCCCGAGAAGATGGGGGACCAGTCCTGGCAGTACATGATGGTGGGCACGACCTTCGGCCAGATCGTCGTGGCCGTCATGGGAGCGCTCATCGTCACCGGCGAGTACTCCTCGGGCCAGATCCGTTCCACCCTCGCAGCGATCCCGCGCCGCTCGCGCTCCTTCTGGGCCAAGGCCCTCACCATCGCCGTGTGGTCCTTCCTGCTGGGTGCCGTCTCGATCCTGGCGGCCTGGGCCATCTCAGCGCCGCTGGTGCAGGGCGAGCCTGTCTCCCTGGGACGCACCGAGTTCCTCGGCTACGTGTGGGGATCCGGCCTGGCCTACGCCGGTATCGCGCTGATGTCCCTGGGACTGGGCTTCCTCCTGCGCTCCACCGCCGGCGCGATCACGGTGGTCACGGTCCTGCTGTTCGTCATCAACATCCCGCTCAGTCTCGCAGGAGGCGTCTGGAGCTGGGCTCGAAAGGCCATGGAGTACACCCTGAGCCAGGTCTCCACCGCAGTCGTCGACCCCTACTCCACCCAGGTCGCCTGGGCAGGTACTGAGGGCTCCAGCCTCTCCCTGACCCACACCCAGGGAGTCCTGGTCTTCATAGCCTGGTGCGTCATCCCGCTGCTGGCCGGTTGGCTGGCCTTCTCCAAGCGCGACGCCTGAGCCTGGCAGGCACTGCCCACCGCCGCGATCAGCTCCTGACCACCACGGGTGGCGCCACCAGGCACCACCCGTCGGTCATGCTCCGTTCGGGCCACAATGACCCCATGCCACCAACCGAGGACGACCTGACGACCGTCTCCCCCACCGCCACGCGTCTCATGCGCTGGCAGGAGCGCCACGCCGCGCTGGCAGACGCGCTGCTCGCCCTGGTCATCCTCGTCCTGGGCCTGCCTATGGGCCTGCTCGCCGCCCAGTGGGAGATGACGGCCTCCCAGGGCGGCTGGCTCGCCCTGACCTACGCCATCTGGGCGGCCTGCAGCCTAGGACTGGCACTACGGCGTCGGCTACCGATCCTGACCTGGGCAGTGGTCACCTTTACGCCGCCTGCGCATCTGGTCGCCAGCCTGACAGTCTTTGACCTCCAGGGCGCTGACGCCGCCGCGGCGAGCCAGGCCCTGACCGCCGTCATCGTGCTTGGCACACCGCTGAGCCTGGCGACCCTGGCCACCCGCTACCGCATGGGCTGGGCCTGGGCGGCCTGCGCCGTGTCGATCCTGGCCTGCGGCGCGGTCAGCTCCAGCCTGCTGCCGCTGGCGCTCATTGACGTCATCGGGACACTGGTGGGCATCATCCTGCGCATTCAGCACGCCCAGCTCGTCCAGGTCCGCGAGCGCTCGGCGCGACTGTCCCTGGCTCGTGAGCAGACGATGATGCTGGCCGCAGCCAACGAGCGCAGCCGCATCGCCCGCGAGATGCACGACATCGTCGCCCACTCCCTCGCCGTCATGATCACGATGGCCGACGGCGCCGCCGCCGCGGTGGACCGCAACCCGCAGATGGCCAAGCAGGCCCTGACAGTCCTGGGTGACACCGGGCGATCGGCCCTGGCCGACACCCGTCGGCTGGTCGGTGTCCTGCGTGACGACCCGGGCGCCTCCTCGGCCCCGCAGTCCTCCGCCGCCGAGAATCCTGCCGGCGACCTCGCCTCCCACGACGCCAGCCCCACGCGGGCGGCAGGCGAGGCGACGGGCCCCCTGCCCCCACTTCCGCCGTCGACCGGCCCGCTGCCGGTGGTGCGAGAGCTCCCGGTGCCCGAGTTCGCCCCGCCCGGCACCGTGGCACCCAGCGAGCCGAGCCAGCCGATCGCCGATCTTCGCCGTCGTGCCACCGATGCCGCCCAGGACTGCACCACCGGTGAGATCCCGATGGCCCCGGCACCCGAGACCGCGGACCTGGAGGCCCTGGTCGAGCGCTTCCAGGCTGCCGGGGTCCCGGTGTCCTACACGTGGACCGGCGCCGCCCTGCCTGAGGACAAGGGCCTGCAGCTCACGCTCTTCCGTATCGCACAGGAGTCGATGACGAACATCCTGCGCTACGCCCCCACCACCAAGGACGTCCAGGTCACCGTGCAGCGCCACACGGGCACGGTGGTCCTGAGCGTCACCAACGAGGCCGCCCCAGGCGCCACGCCGATGCACGGCTCGGGTAAGGGACTGATCGGCATGCGTGAGCGGGCCTCCGTCTATGGTGGGACCGTTGATGCTGGACCAACACCCACCGGCTGGCAGGTTCGTGCCGTGCTGCGCTGGGACGAGGACGACGAAGGGACTTCACCTTGGCAGCTGCCGCTCTGAACGAGAACGAGCCGGCCCAGGCGCAGACGCAGGCGCAGGGCGATAGCGCTGTCCCCTCACGTCCAGTCAGCGTGGTGCTGGCTGACGACCAGGCGCTGATGCGCATGGGCTTTCGTATGGTGCTGGACGCTGAGGAGGGTATCGAGGTGGTCGGTGAGGCCTCCGACGGCGCCTCCGCCCTGGCCCAGGCGCGCGCCCTGCACCCCGACGTCATCCTCATGGACGTGCGTATGCCGGGGATGAACGGGATCGAGGCTACTGAGGCCATCACTCAGCAGTGCCCGGGCACCAAGATCCTCATCCTGACCACCTTCGACCTGGACGAGTACGCCTTTGCCGGGCTGCGCGCCGGGGCCGCCGGCTTCCTGCTCAAGGACACCCGCCCCGCCGAGCTGGCCGAGGCGATCCGCACCGTGGCCAGCGGCGAGGCCGTGGTCTCCCCGCGCGTGACGCGCCGGATGCTGGAGATGTTCGCCTCCCACCTGCCGCAGGACGGCGCGCAGGACGCCGCCGAGGACCCGCGGATCGCCTCGCTGACCCCGCGTGAGCGCGAGATCCTGGTCCTCATCGCCCAGGGCATGTCCAACTCGGAGATCGCGGACCAGCTCGTCGTCTCGGCCACCACGGTCAAGACCCACGTGGGTAACGTGCTGGCCAAGCTGGACGTGCGTGACCGGGTCCAGGCTGTCGTCGTGGCCTACGAGACCGGCCTGATGGCCTGACCACCACACCGCTGCTCGCTAGCGCGAGTTCACCTGCTGCTGGGCCGCCTCGAAGCCCGCGCTCACCACTGCCTCGACGGCGTCTGCCGCCAGCTCCAGGGTGACGTCCAGCTCTGCCCGCTCGCGGGCCGGGAAGTCGGACAGGACGAAGTCCGCCGGGTCCTGACGCCCTGGAGGCCGACCGATCCCCACACGCAGGCGTGCGTAGTTCCGGCTCCCCACCGCCTGGCTGATGGAACGCAGCCCGTTGTGCCCGCCCTCGCCGCCACCGCGCTTGAGGCGCAGCGTGTGAGCCGGCAGGTCGAGCTCGTCGTGGATGACGAGCAGGTTCGTGGCCGGGTCGATGCCGTAGAACTTCGCCAGCGCCGCCGTCGGGCCTCCGGACAGGTTCATGAAGGTGGCGGGCTCGGCCAGGATGACACGCGGTCCTGGGGCGCCGCCGGGCGCCATGCCCAGCCGCACCTCAGCCACCTGCGCGCGAGCCTTGTGCTTGGAGAGCCGAGACCCGGCACGCCCAGCCAGGACGTCGATCACCATATGGCCGACGTTGTGGCGGTTGCGGGCGTACCGGGCCTCGGGGTTCCCCAGCCCGATGATGAGCCAGGGGTCGCTCATAGGAGCTCCTTTGTCTGTCGTCATGCGGTCAGCGGCGCAGCCGCCTGCCGCTCACGTCAGGTCAGGCTCACTCAGCCTCGGCAGGAGCCTCAGCCTCGTCAGCCGCCTCAGCGCCAGCCTCGGGCTCCGGGACATCGACGGCGATGGAGGCCTCGTCCACAACGTTGACCACGTCCTCCTCAGCGTCGGTGACGGCCTCGACGCCCTCGGGCAGGGTGATGTCAGAGACGCGGATGGTGGTGCCGGCCTCGACGCCGGTGATGTCGATCTCGATGGCCTCGGGGATGGAGATCACCGGGGCGGAGACGAGCAGGTGAGCCGCCTCGACCATGTGGATGGTGGAGGCCACGGGCTCGCCGATGACGGTGACGGGGACCTCGACCTCAACGCGCTCGTTGCGGTTGACCAGCTGGAAGTCCACGTGCTGGACGCCCGGGCGGATGGGGTGACGCTGGACGTCCTTGGTCAGGACCAGGATGGTCTCGCCGTCCACGGCGAGCTCGACCAGGGCGTTCTCGTTGCCGCGCAGGGCGAGGCGGGTGGCGTGCTCCTCCAGGAGGAAGTGACGCGGCTCGGTGCCGTGACCGTAGACGACGACCGGGACCTGGCCGTTGCGACGAGCCTGGCGGGCGGAGCCCTTGCCGAAGTTGGTGCGGTCAGTGCCCTTGAGGGTGATGGCCTTGTTCGCCATGAGGGTTCTCCTCTTCTTAAGGCGGGGCCGGGCCCCGCAGGTCTGGTGGTCCGGGAGGGCGCGGCGACGCGCAGTACCTCCTGGTACCACCACGTCGATCACGGATGCACGTGCGCAGCACGTGTCCCTCGCCGGGGCAACGTCGCCTACACTACCTGCTCGCTCGCAGGCGGGGCCAGACGCCGCCGCGGTGAGACCGGACTCACCGCCCCTCCAGCGCGCTGCCGCTCCAGGCCGAGGCCCGCTCCTCGCTGGCCTCCAGCTCCTCCATGGCGCTGCGCACCTGTGCCACCGGGAGCTGGCCGGGCGCTGACGCGGTGGCGCCGGCGGTGGCGAAGGTGAGGGCAGAGCCGAAGACCCCACCCGCCAGCCGGCTGATGACTCCGTCCTCCCCCATCGCGATCGCGATCACCGGAACCTGGAGACGGCCTCGCGCCCGCACTGCAACGCGCAGGAGACGAGCGACATCGTCCTGGCTGGCGGGCATGACCGCCACCTTGGCAACCTGGGCCCCCTGCGTCTCCATCCTCTCCAGGACACTGACGATCTCATCCTCGGCCGGGGCGGAGGAGAAGAAGTGCGCCGAGGCAAGAACATCGATCCCGCTCGGCCCGGCCAGCGCCGCCAGCTCACTGACGCAGTCGCGCGCCAGCTCGACGTCCAGGGCCGTGACCACCTGGCGGGCTGCCTCGTCCTGGCTACAGGCTGCGAGCACTGCGCTCAGCAGCGCCCGGTAGGCATCGTCGTCGATCTCGACCCCGCCGCCCTCGGCGGAGGTACGGAGCGTGGCCAGCAGCGGCAGGCGCGTGGTGGCCACGGCCGCGGCCACCTGCTGGACCGCGGGCCACACACCTTCCGCAAGCCGTCGGCCAGCCTCGGCCCCGAGCACAGGCCCGGCCCCGGTT
>NZ_DS999575.1:12446-25879 GCF_000159035.1 Actinomyces urogenitalis DSM 15434 | reverse complement strand
GCGCGCCCGCCCGGACGCGCACCCGGACGGGCGCCCGGGCGGGCAGGTGAGGGTCGGCGCGGTGTCATGGGGAGATCCTGCCTCACGGGCCTGGGAAGTGGCACCACGCCCTGCCGGTGCGTTGCTCACGCGTCTACTGCCACCGCGCCCGCAGACGACGACGGGGTGCGACCTGATCGTCAGGTCGCACCCCGTCGGTGCGTGCGGCTCAGGGGTCACCCTGTGCCACGTGCAACCTCAAGCCAGGAGCTCAGCCCTGGAAGCGCGGGAAGGCGGAGCGGCCGGCGTAGACGGCGTCCTCGCCCAGGGCCTCCTCGATGCGCAGGAGCTGGTTGTACTTGTTGATGCGCTCGCCACGGGCGGGAGCACCGGTCTTGATCTGGCCGGAGTTGGTGGCCACGGCGAGGTCGGCGATGGTGACGTCCTCGGTCTCACCGGAGCGGTGGGAGGTCATCGTCTTGTAGCCAGCGCGGTGGGCCATCTCGACGGCCTCGAGGGTCTCGGTGAGCGAACCGATCTGGTTGACCTTGACCAGCAGGGCGTTGGCGGCGCCGAGCTCGATGCCCTTGGCCAGACGCTCGGGGTTGGTGACGAAGAAGTCGTCACCCACGAGCTGGACCTTGTCACCGATCTCCTCGGTCAGGTGCTTCCAGTCATCCCACTCGTCCTCGCTCAGCGGGTCCTCGATGGAGACGATCGGGAAGTCCTCAACCAGCTTCTTGTAGTAGGCCACCATGGAGGCGGTGTCCTGGGCCTCGCCCTCGAAGGCGTAGGTCTTGGTCTCGGCGTCGAAGAACTCGCTGGAGGCCACGTCCATGGCCAGAGCGACGTCAGCGCCCGGCTTGTAGCCGGCGTTCTCGATGGCGGCGCAGATGAGCTCCAGGGCCTCACGGTTGGACTCAAGGTTGGGGGCGAAGCCACCCTCGTCACCCAGGCCGGTGGACAGGCCCTTCTCCTTCACCACGGCCTTGAGCGAGTGGTAGACCTCAGCACCCATGCGCAGGGCCTCGCGGAAGGACTTGGCGCCGATCGGGGCGATCATGAACTCCTGGATGTCCACGTTGGAGTCAGCGTGGGAGCCACCGTTGAGGATGTTCATCATCGGCACGGGCAGGACGTGGGCGTTGGGGCCACCGACGTACTGGAACAGGTCCAGGCCGGCGGACTCAGCGGACGCCTGCGCAGCGGCGAGGGAGACACCCAGGATGGCGTTGGCGCCGAGCTTGCCCTTGTTGGGGGTGCCGTCGAGCTCGATCATGAGGCGGTCCAGGCCGCGCTGGTCAGCGGCGTCGTAGCCGATGATCTCGGGGGCGATGACGTCGTTGACGTTGGCAACGGCCTTCTCAACGCCCTTACCCAGGTAACGGGACTTGTCGCCGTCGCGCAGCTCGACGGCCTCGAAGGCGCCGGTGGAGGCGCCGGAGGGGACGGCAGCGCGGGCGGAGGCGCCGTCCTCAAGCAGGATCTCGACCTCGAGGGTCGGGTTGCCACGGGAGTCGAGGATCTCGCGTGCGTGAACGTTCTCGATGAGGGCCACTGTGGGTGCTCCTTGTTGGATTGATATCAGGATGCAAAGCCCAGACTACCGGGCCTGCCCCTCAGGCACGAGGGCGGAGGTCCCCCGTGATTCCCATGTTCACGCCGGGCGTGACGTTTGCCTCGCCCGAATCACTCCTGGGCACCGTCAAGCGAGAGGGCCGAGGCGTCCTGGATCTCCCAGGGACGCTCGGCGGCGTAACGCGGCGAGGCCGTGGGCTGGAAGGACTGGGCCATAGCGGTGAAGTCGGCCTGCGCCTGCTCAGCCTCATCGGCGCTGACGCCCTGAAGCTGCGCGCTGATGGCGGACAGGCGGGCGATGGTCTTGGCGCCCTCGGAGAAGGAGGAGGCCTCAGGGTTGGCCTGGGCGAGGATCGTCTCCACGTCCGCGTCAGGCACCGACAGCCCGTACTTCTCGGCCAGCTCGAAGTAGACCGGCGCCTGGAGCAGCCCGTTCAGGACGCGGTCGCGCGTCCACCCCAGCGGGGCAAGGTCGCTGGTGGCCTCAGCCAGATCAGTCTCGGAGACGCTGATCTCCTGCTGAGCGCCGTCCAGCCCCGTGAACTGCGCCACGGCGGCCTGGCCCGGGTGCACGGAGCAAGCGGTCAGGGCCCCGCTGGCAACAAGAAGGACGCCGGCAGCGAGGGCACGCACGCGGCGCGAGGCGGTGGTGAGCACGAGGATCTCCTTGTGACGAGGCGTCGGGACAGGCACATGGTAGCCCGCCCGGCGCAAGGCTAGCGGCGGCGTCGGTAGGTCGTGGCCTCGACCTCGTAGTCCTTATCCCCCTCGACCACCGCACGCAGCAGCACCTCGGCCCAGCGCAGCAGGGCCTCGCCCTCCACCGGGCCCCCACCCATCCGGGCCGTGCCCGGGGCCGGCACCACAATGGTGCGAGTGGCGGGCTTGAGCGTGGTGCCGGGGTAGAGCCGGGTCAGCCGCATACGCGCGGACTCAGCCAGGTCCAGCGGCGCGAAGCGGATCGACTTGCCCTGCGCCACGATCTCGCGCACCCCCAACCGGGCCGCGAGCGCACGCAGGCGCGCCAGGGCCGCCAGACGCTGGGTGGGCTCGGGAACCGGACCGTAGCGGTCGGTGAGCTCGTCCAGGACGTCGGCGACGTCGTCGTCGCTACGAGCGGCAGCGAACTTGGTGTAGGCCTCCAGACGCAGGCGCTCGTGGGGGACGTAGTCCTCGGGGATCGTGGCGTCCACCGGCAGCTCGACCCGCAGGTCCTGGTCGATCTCCGCCTCGGCCTCAGCGGCGTCGCCAGCGGTCTCGGGGTTGATCTTGAGGGCCTTCTTGTAGGCGGCCACCGCCTCAGAGACCATGCGCACGTACAGGTCGAATCCGACCCCGGCGATGTGCCCGGACTGCTCACCTCCCAGGAGGTTGCCGGCCCCGCGGATCTCCAGGTCCTTCATGGCCACCTGCATGCCGGCGCCCAGGTCCGTGTTCGTGGCAATGGTGCGCAGACGCTCCAGGGCGGTCTCGGTCAGCGGCTTGTCCGCGGGATAGAGGAAGTAGGCGTAGGCCCGCTCACGACCGCGCCCCACGCGTCCGCGCAGCTGGTGGAGCTGGGACAGCCCCATGCGGTCAGCCCGGTCGACGATGAGGGTGTTGGCGTTGGACACGTCCAGGCCGGTCTCCACAATAGTCGTGCACACCAGGACGTCGATCTCCTTGTGCCAGAAGTCGTCGATGACCTGCTCCAGGCGTACCTCCCCCATCTGCCCGTGGGCGGTGGCCACACGCGCCTCGGGCACCATCTCCTGGATGCGGGCGGCCACACGGTCAATGTCCTCCACGCGGTTGTGGACGTAGAAGACCTGGCCGTCGCGCAGCAGCTCACGGCGGATCGCGGCCGAGACCTGCTTGGTCTCGTAGGCACCCACGTAGGTCAGGATCGGGTGGCGGTCCTCGGGCGGGGTGGCCAGCGTCGACATCTCGCGCAGGCCAGTCACCGCCATCTCCAGGGTGCGCGGGATCGGGGTGGCAGACATGGACAACACGTCCACGTCCGTACGCAGGGCCTTGAGGGTCTCCTTGTGCTCAACCCCGAAGCGCTGCTCCTCGTCGATGATGACCAGCCCCAGGTCCTTGAAACGCACCTGCCCGGTGATGAGGCGGTGGGTGCCGATGACGACGTCGATCGCCCCGGATGCCAAGCCCTTCAAGACCTCCTCGGACTGGCTGGCCGACTGGAAGCGCGAGAGCTGGGCCACGCGCACCGGGAAGCCCGCGTAGCGCTCGGTGAAGGTCTCGGCGTGCTGGGAGACCAGCAGCGTGGTGGGCACGAGCACCGCCACCTGCTTGCCGTCCTGGACGGCCTTGAAGGCGGCGCGCACCGCGATCTCGGTCTTGCCGTAGCCGACGTCGCCGCAGATGAGGCGATCCATGGGCTGGGCCTTCTCCATGTCCGACTTGACCTCGTCGATCGTGGCAAGCTGGTCAGCGGTCTCGGTATAGGGGAAGGACTCCTCCAGCTCGGACTGCCAGGGGGTGTCCGGGGCGAAGGCGTGGCCGGAGGTGGCCGAGCGGGCGGCGTACAGCCGCACGAGCTCGCCGGCGATCTCACGTACGGCCTTGCGGGCCTTGGACTTGGTCTTGGCCCAGTCCGCCCCGCCCATCTTGTTCAGGGTCGGGTTGTCCCCGCCCACGTACTTGCTCACCTGGTCCAGGGCGTCGGTGGGCACAAGCAGGCGGTCGCCTGGCTGGCCCCGCTTGGAGGGGGCGTACTCGATGACCACGTACTCGCGGGTGGCGGCGTTCTTGCCGGTGCCCACGTTGCGGCGCATGAGCTCAACAAAGCGCCCCACACCGTGCTGGGCGTGGACCACAAGGTCACCGGAGTGCAAGGAGAGCGGGTCGACGCTGCGCCGCGAGCGCCGGGCGGGCATCACCTTGCGCGAGCGCGGCCCGGCCGAGGCCCGCCCGGTCAGGTCAGACTCGGCAATGAGGGCCAGGCGCAGGTCCTCGGCCACGAAGCCGTGACCGGCGCTGGCCTGCGTGACGCGCACGACGCCGTCGCCCTCCACCCCGCCGTCATCGCGAGCCGCGCCGAGGTCTGCGGGCTCGTCAAGCTGGGTGACGATCCGGGCCGGCACTCCGCCGTCGCCCAGCAGCTGGGCCATGCGCCGGCCGGGGCCGGGGCCATCGGTAGCGACGACGACACTCCAGCCCTCGCGCGCCAGGCGGCCCAGGTCCGTGACCGCCTCGTCAAGGCTGCCTGCGTAACCACGCGGGTCACGCAGGTCGAGCTCGACGGTGTCCGGGCTGGCCTTGAGGGAAGTGAAGGACCACCAGCCGCGGTTGGTGGACAGCGCCAGGCCGCGCGCCTCGGCCAGGTGAGCGAAGGCGGCGGCGGACAGGTCCACCGGAGCCTGGCCTCCCGAGGCGGCCGAGGTCCAGGCAGCGGCGAGGAACTCCTGGGTGGTGGCGGTCAGGTCCTCGGCCCGCTTACGCACTCGCTCAGGCTCCAGGCCGACGACGAGCCGGTCACCGACGAGGTCAAGCAGGGGCACCATCCGGGGCACGAGAACAGGAGCGAGGGACTCCATCCCCTCAACCGGGATGCCGGCGGCGATCTTCTCCAGCATGTCGGCCGCGGAAGGAATGACGCCCATAAGGCGCTTGGCGCGCCCTCGCACCTCCTCGGTCAGCAGGATCTCGCGGCAGGCGGTCGCGGTGACCGCACCGACCTCCTCGATCGTGCGCTGGTCGGCGACGGCAAAGGAGGAGACGGACTCAATCTCGTCACCGAAGAAGTCCACACGCACCGGCCGGGGCTGGGTCGGGGGAAAGACGTCGAGGATGCCGCCACGCACGGCGAACTCGCCGCGGTTCTCCACCATGTCGACCCGCGTGTAGGCGGCGTCGGCCAGACGCTGGGCCGTGGCCTCCAGCCCGAGCTCCAGGCCCGGGGCCAGGTGGATGGGCTCGAGCTCCCCCAGGCCATCAACCACGGGGGCCAGCAACGCGCGCACGGGGACAACCAGGACCCGGATGGGGCCGCGCGAGGGGTCGGCTGCGGTTCCGGGACCGTCTGCGCCGGCGTCGCCGTCCTCGGGATGAGCCAGGCGACGCAGGACGGACAGACGGGTGGCCACGGTGTCCGCTCGAGGGGACAGACGCTCGTGGGGCAAGGTCTCCCAGGCGGGGAAAACAGCGACGTCACTCTCAGGCAGGTAGCAGGTCAGCGCCGCGGCGGTCTCCTCCGCCTCACGGGTGGTCGCGGTGATGACCAGCAAAGGTGTGCCCTGACTCTGGGACGCGGCGGCGTCTGGGCGCGCGGCGGCCGTGGCGTGGACGGAGCCGACGGCTCTGGCGACCCCGTCCTCACCCAGCGCCATGGCGGCCAGGACGGCTGGCCGGGCCCCACACGCGACCACGGTGGTGCGGTCCGTGCGCGCGGACGAGCCCGCGGCGCTCACGAGTGCGGCGGTCGTCGGGTCGGTCAGGAGAACAGGAAGGAGGGCGGTCAGTCGCATCGCCGGGGATTCTAGGGCGTGCGGGGCCGTCGCACGAGGGGCTGCGCTGCCCCTGAGCGCCCATCGCTACCCCTCTGCCTCCCCCGCTACCCCTTTGTTTCCTCCGCCACCCCGTAGCGCGCGTAGAGGGGGTGCGAAGGAAACAATGGGGTAGCGACAACATCGACCAGGCCCACACCCACAATGACGCCGCGCCACCACAAGCTGGTGACGCGGCGCCATACACGCGGGAAGGAAGGGAGGAGCTCCCGCAAGCCGGTCAGCTCCGCCACCCTGTGGTCATACACGCGGGAAGGACGGGAGGAAGAACAAGCAACGCCTCACACCCCAGCAGTCTCAAACAACGAGGGAACCACCCCATCATCTGCTGCTTCTTCGAAGTTCTCACTCATCACGTCAAGAACCTCGTTCAACACAGACAGCAGGCTCTTGACCAAAGGCTCGTCACCATTGAGAAGGTCGAGAGTCTGCCCAGAGACACCGCGTGGAGACAGGGACTCAACGAGCAAGATGCCCGACAACCCTCGCCCGTGCTCCAGCCGCTTTCCGACGATTGATCGGCTCATCATGCGATCCGCAACGTTCTCAACGTCGAGAGGATCCAGCCCATATTCTTCGACCGCGCTTCTCACCCACTCGTCCCGATCACCCGACAACCCCGTGACAACTGCCGCACCGTTCTCCCATACCTGCGCGATCACCCCAACGTTGTCCGGATAACGAACCCGTCCCGCCGTATCAAGCTTTGGGTTGCGCGAAGCCCGAGCAACCTGAACGAAACCGCCATCCCGATGGAAGTACACCGTGACACGTGCCTCTGTAGGACGGGCAACAGTGTGGACAAAGAGCTCCATCGCGACCACACGCACCGCCTCGCGCAGCTCCCGGCGCCAACGCTCCTGGTGCTCAGATAGCCGATCGGCCTCGGCTAACAGCTGTTCTCGCGTTGGTCGGATTCTGACCTTCCACACCACTGACACGATCATGAGCACGATCGCCAAGACCAGAGCAGTCAGCCACCACCATGTACGTCCGTGCCACCCGGTGCTGTCCTCACCGTTGAAAAGGCTCGGAATGAGAAGAAGAAGCGCCGCCAGCAGCGAGAGCAGATCACTAGCGTTGCCCTCGATCCACCGGCGAGCCCGCAGCGTCAGAATTCTGTCTGTCGACGGCTCACCGCGCGGTCCACTCCCCATGACGACACCTATGCATATGTCAGCGAGGACTGACGCTGCACGAGTCCATCCGCCCGTTGACCCATGAGGTTCATGGCTGTGTCATAAATCCGGTCAGCGCGATCAGCGGCCGCTTGCGCTCCTTCTGCCTCCACACGAAGCGTGACAACCACTGAGCACAGGGATGACGCCGCCCGCACGTCATCGACGCAGACATCAGCAACATCCCGAACCGCCTCGACGAACATCTCGCGAAGAAGATCAGTCATCTCGTGCAGCTGATGCTGGTCTGAGACGCGCACGTAGGTTGTGGTCAGATAAGTCCGCTGTGCCATGTTGCCCCCCTCCCCGCTCCGGGCTGCTGACCTCCACACTACGGCACGACGCCGCGCTCTCTCCACAGCACCACAGGTGCATCTGCACGATCCCCAGCCTGTCCGTGGTTTCCCTTCCCCCGCCACCCTTTCCCTTCCGTCGCCACCCCTTCCCGTCCTCCGCCACCCCGCAGCGCGCGCAGAGGGGGTGCGAAGGAAACAAAGGGGTAGCGGCAGAAGGAGAGAGGTAGCGACCGCAGACGACGGGTAGCGACAAAAACAGAGGGGCAGCAACAACACGGACCAGACCCACACCCACAACGACGCCGCGCCACCACAAGCTGGTGACGCGGCGTCATACACGTGGGAAGGAAGGGAGGAGCTCCCGCAAGTCGGTCAGCTCCGCAACCCTGCAGTCGTACACGCGGGAAGGCAGGGAGGAAGAGCAGGCAACGCCTCAGACCCCGGTTACCTCACGCAAGGAAACCCGGCAGGCAACGCCTCACACCCCAGCAGTCTCGAACAGCGAGGTCACCGACCCGTCGTCGAAGACGGCGCGGATCGCCCGGGCCAGCAGCGGGGCGATCGGCAGCACCGTCAGCTGGTCGAAGCGCTTGACCTCAGAGATCGGCAGGGTGTCAGTGATGACAACCTCACGCGCACCCGAGGTGGACAGACGCTCCACGGCCGGGCCGGAGAGCACGCCGTGCGTGGCCGCGACGATGACGTCCTTGGCGCCGGAGTCCAGCAGCACCTTGACCGCCTTGGCGATGGTGCCGCCGGTGTCGATCATGTCATCAACCAGGACGCAGGAGCGACCCGCGACCTCACCAACCACGCGGTTGGCCACCGACTCGTTGGGCCGGGTGATGTCACGCGTCTTGTGGACGAAGGCCAGCGGCGTGCCTCCCAGGGAGTTCGCCCAGCGCTCAGCCACACGGATACGGCCCGCATCCGGCGAGACCACGGTGGTGTTGGCAGGATCAACCCGGCCGCGGATGTAGTCCACGAGAACCGGCTGGGCCCACAGGTGGTCCCAGGGCCCGTCGAAGAAGCCCTGCTCCTGGCTGGTGTGCAGGTCCACACTCATGAGGCGGTCGGCACCGGCCTGCTTGTACAGGTCCGCCACCAGGCGCGCGCTGATGGGCTCACGCCCCAGGTGCTTCTTGTCCTGGCGGGCGTAGGGGAAGAAGGGCGCCACCACGCTGATACGCTTGGCCGAGGCACGCTTGAGCGCGTCGACCATGATCAGCTGCTCCATGAGCCAGTCGTTGACGCGGTCGCCGTGAGACTGCATGACGAACACGTCGCAGCCACGTACGGACTCGTTGAAGCGGACGTAGGTCTCGCCGTTGGCAAAGTCGTAGGAGGTCGAGGACAGCACCTCCGTCCCCAGCTCGGCTGCGACGTCGGCCGCCAGCTGGGGGTGCGCGCGCCCCGAGACGATGACGAGTCGCTTCTCGCCGCTGGTGATGATGCCCGTCATGAGCGAGTACCCCTCTCGAGTCCCCTGGGGACCTGGTTCCTGCGTGTGGAGTGTCCTGTCACGCGATCAGTGCCGTGCCTGGTCCACGGCAGCTGAGGTCTGTGGTTCGTTGGCGTCAAGCTGGCTGTATGGCGCGACGACGGCGCCTGCCGGGACGTCAGCGTCCTCAAGAATGGAGTATGCCCCGACGACGGCGCCCTGCCCGATGCGGGTGCGTCCACGCACGAGCACACCGGGCTCCAGCATGACGTCCTGGGCCAGCGTGGCGTCCACGTCCACCCAGGTCGAGGCCGGATCGGCCACGCCGACGCCCTGAGCCATCCACCGGGCCAGCACGCGCCGATTGAGCTCAGCGCCGAGGCTGGCCAGCTGGGCCCGGTCGTTGCAGCCCTCGACGAGCCAGTGATCGCTCACGGTCAGCGCGGAGGTGGAACGCCCGGCCTGCCAGGCCGCGGCGACGACGTCGGTGAGATAGACCTCGCCCTGGTCGTTGTCCGTACCGAGGCTGGCCAGGGTGCGGCGCAGGAAGGCGGCGTCAAAGACGTAGACACCGGCGTTGATCTCACGCACCGCCCGCTGGGCAGGGGTGGCGTCCCGGTGCTCGACGACGGCGGCCACAGCCAGCGGGTCAGCGTCCGGGGCGCTGGTGGTCGCCCGGATGACGCGGCCGTATCCGGTGGGGTCCTCCAGCTCGGTGGTCAGCAACGTCACGGCGTCACCGCGGTCCACGTGCTGGGCGACCAGCGCCTCCAGTGTGGCCGTGTCCAGCAGGGGGACGTCACCGGAGGTCACGACGACGGCGCCGTCCAGGTCCCCAGGAAGCGCCGCCAGGCCGCAGGCCACGGCGCGCCCGGTCCCGGGGATCTCATCCTGGTCCGCGGGCACAGCATCCGGAGCGACCTGAGCCAGGTGAGCGACGACGGCGTCACGCTGGTGACGCACGACGACGACGAGGTGCTCGGGGTCCAGTCCACGAGCGGCACTGACTGCGTGGCCGACGAGGCTGCGTCCACCGATGCGGTGCAGGACCTTCGGGGTGGCCGAACGCATGCGGGTTCCCTGACCGGCAGCCATGACGATGACGGCAGCGGGGGCAGTGGGTACCACGGGTCCTCTTCTCGCTGGTGAGCGTGCCTGCCCCACGCGCGTGGGGACTGACACGGACGTATCGGGCGCAGTGCAAGGCCATTCTACGACGTCGGGGCGGATGCCACCCACCACGCCCTCCTGGGCCCGCACTCGCTCCGCCCCCAGGGTTCGAACCCGGGCCTCAAGGCTCCAAAGGCCTGCGTGCTGCCACTACACCAGGGCGGATCAGCCGTCGTCATCCTGCCCGTACGAGCGCGGGACGGCAAGGCCGTCACATCCTCTCATGCCCGCGCTGCCGGCGGCGCACGCAGAAGACGGCATGATGGTGTTATGTCGACCAAAGCGAGCAAACGGACCCGGATGAGTGCCAGCGAGAGGCGCGAGCAGCTGATTGACGTCGCCCGCGGCCTGTTTGCCGAGAAGGGCTTTGACGGCACCTCCATCGAAGAGGTCGCCAGCCGCGCCAAGGTCTCCAAGCCCGTGGTCTACGAGCACTTTGGCGGCAAGGAGGGCCTGTACGCCGTCATCGTGGACCGCGAGCTGAGCACGATCTCCTCCACCATCACCGCGGCCCTGTCCTCCCCGGCCCCGCCCTCGGCCGTGGTCGAGCGCGCCGCGCTGGCGCTGCTGACCTACATCGAGGACTCTCCCGACGGCTTCAGGTTGCTGTCCTCCTCCACCGACCGCGCGGCCGGGACGTACTCGACCCTGCTGGCCGACGTCGCGATCCAGGTCTCAGGGATCCTGGCCGAGCAGTTCTCGGCCCACGACCTCGACCCGCGCACCGCGCCGCTGTACGCGCAGATGCTCGTGGGCATCGTCTCCTCACCGGCCTGGTGGTGGCTGGAGAACCGCCGGATGAGCAAGGAGGAGGTGGCTGCCCATATGGTCAACCTCGCCTGGAACGGGCTCAAGGCCATGGAGCCGCGGCCCCAGCTGCGCGAGCACGCCGACAGCGGCGACGACGAAGCCACCAGCACCGGCCAGTAGCGGCTGATCCGGGGCCAGGATCGGCCGCGATGCCAGGGGCGAGGCTGGGGCAGGTGCCTGCAGGCATGGCGGGTCTGGCGGGAGCGGAGCGAGGAACGAGCGACGCGGATGGTAGCCAAAGGCACCTGCCCCAACCTCGCCCGGGCCTTCCCCGTCAGCTACTGCTCCAGGACCTCGGCCGCCTCCAGCCACTGGGTCTCCAGCTCGGCCTGCTCAGCCTCGGCAGCCGCCAGCTGGCGGCCCAGCTCGACCAGCTCCCCCACGCGCGCCGGATCGACGGAGACCTGCTCCATCCTGGCGTGCAGCGCCTCCACCGCCTGGGCGGCCTTGTCCATCTTGCGCTCGATGCGAGCCACGTTCTTCTGGGCCTCACGCCGCGCGGCGCCCGTCAGCCCAGCTGATCCAGCTCCTCCCGCCGCTGCGCCGTCGTTCCCCGCCGATGCCGAGGCCGAGCGGGCGGGGGCGCCTGCGCAGCCCTCAGCCTCGCGCCGCAGCTGGAGGTACTGCTCGACGCCGCCGGGCAGGTCGCGCACGCTCCCATCCCCCAGGAGAGCGACCTGGTGGTCAGTGACGCGCTCCAGGAGGTAGCGGTCGTGAGAGACCACAACCAGCGTGCCGGGGAAGGAGTCGAGGATGTCCTCCACCGCAGCGAGCGTGTCCGTGTCCAGGTCATTGGTGGGCTCATCGAGCAGCAGCACATTGGGCTCGGTCATAAGCAGGCGCAGCAGCTGCAGACGCCTGCGCTCACCGCCGGAGACCTCGCCCACGCGCGTCCAGGCGCGCTGACGCGTAAATCCCAGGCGCTCAACGAGCTGGGCAGCCGTCAGCTCCTTGCCACCCACGCTCACGTGCTCGCTCACCATCGCCACAGCCTCGACCACGCGCATGTCGGCCAGCGAGTCGAGCTCGTGGGTGGACTGAGACAGCGTGGCCACCTTGACGGTCTTGCCGCGCACCACACGCCCCTCGCTCGGCTCCTGGACGCCCTCAAGCAGACGCAGCAGCGTGGTCTTCCCCGCTCCGTTGACACCGACGATCCCCACGCGCTCGCCCGGCGCCAGGCGCCAGGTGACCTTGCGCAGGACCTCACGCTCACCGCCGCCCTCCAGCGGGTAGCGCACGGTGACGTCCTCCAGGTCGAGCACCTTCTTGCCCAGGCGCGCAGTCGCCATGGCCATGAGCTCAACACTGTCGCGCGGCGGCGGGACGTCGGCGATCAGCGCCTCGGCGGCGTTGATGCGGAAGCGGGGCTTGGAGGTGCGCGCGGGCGCGCCCCGGCGCAGCCAGGCCAGCTCCTTGCGCAGGAGGTTCTCCCGCTTCTCAGCGGCGACGGCGGCCTGTCGGGCCCGCTCAGCGCGCGCCAGGACGTAGGCGGCGTAACCGCCGTCGTAGGTCTCGATGCGACCGGGCACCTGAGGGCGACCGCCGCCTGGGTCGATCCCCGGCACGACCTCCCACACATTGGTGCAGATAGCGTCGAGGAACCAGCGGTCGTGGGTGACGGTGACCAGCGCGCCGGCGGAGGCCCGGCGCCCGGAGAAGCGGGTATTGAGGTGCCGGGCCAGCCAGTCCACGCCCTCGACGTCAAGGTGGTTGGTCGGCTCGTCCAGGATGATGACGTCGCTAGGAGCGGTGAGTACGGCCGCGAGCGCGACCCGGCGACGCTGGCCGCCGGAGAGCCGGGCGACCTCGGCGTCCAGGTCGAGGTCCGCCAGCAACCCGGCGTGCACGTCGCGCACGGCCGGGTCGCAGGCCCACACGTGCTCGGGCACGTCGCCGTGGACCGCCTGGCGCACCGTGGCACCGGGGGCAAAGTCGTCAGTCTGGGTGAGCATGGCCACGCGGGTGTCCCCGGCGCGGGTGACGCGTCCGCCGTCGACCGGACGGGTTCCGGCCAGGACTGACAGCAGCGTGGACTTGCCCGCACCGTTGGGGCCGAGCACGCCCACCCGGGTGCCGTCCTCGATACCCAAGGTGACGTCATCGAGCAGGATGCGCGAGCCCACCATGACGCTGATGGACTCCAGGCCAAGCAGGTGCGCCATCAGCCCACCGCCCTCGCGCCTGCCACCGGGGCGTCTGCCCGCACGGTGTCAGCCACCAGCTCGCAGGCCGAAAGCGCACGGGATACGCGCATCGCGGCGCCGGTGTCCGCGACCAGGGCCGCGATGGTGGGGCCGGAACCGGAGACGATGGCCCGCAGCGCGCCGGCGGCCTCGGCGACCTCGATGACCTCGGCGAGCTCAGGGCGCAGGTCGAGGGCGGCAGCCTGCAGGTCGTTGTGCATGGTGGCGGCCAGGGCCCGGGCATCACCGCTGCGTAGGGCGGCGGTGAGCTCCTCGGGGACCGGCTC
>NZ_DS999575.1:7638-12114 GCF_000159035.1 Actinomyces urogenitalis DSM 15434 | reverse complement strand
TCGGCGGCCTCGTGCTGCGCGCGTATCTGGTCCAGGCGGGTAAAAACCTCCGGCGTGGACAGACCCTGCCGCGCCGTGGCAAAGACCCAGTGGTAGGTGCCGCGCGTCATGAGAGGGCTGAGCTGGTCCCCGCGGCCGTGTCCGACGGCGGCCGAGCCGATGAGGGGGAAGGCGCAGTCCGCACCGAGCTGGGTGGCGAGCTCCATGAGCTCACCCAGAGCGAGGCCGGTGCCCCACAGCTGGTTGCAGGCCAGAAGCGTGGCCGCGGCGTCGGCCGAACCACCCGCCATCCCGCCGGCCACCGGCACGCGCTTGCGCACGAGCAGGTCAACGCCCTCCTCCACGCCGGTCTCGCGTGCGAGCAGGCGGGCGGCGCGGACGGCGAGGTTACGCTCGTCAGTGGGGACGGCGTCGTCAGGCTCGGCCAGCGTGAGGGTGACGGCGCCGCGGGCGTCAGCGGCCTGGCGCCGGGCGGTGACGGTCTCGATGAGCCGCACAGCCTGGAACACCGTGGTCAGCGGGTGGTAGCCGTCCGCGCCAGGGGCGCCGCAGGACAGGAAGAGGTTGACCTTGCCGGGGGCCTCGACGCGCACGGAGCTTGCCGAGCCGGCCTTGGGGCCGGCGGCGCGCGGGGCGCCACCGGGGACAACGCGCAGGTGGCTCATCGGGTTGTCTCCTCCTTGGGGTCGGATCCCTGGTCCTCCAGGGCCTCAGCCAGGGCGGCGAAGTCGTGGACGTCGAGGGTCTCGCCACGCCGGGTCGGGTCGATGCCGGCCGCCCGGATCGCCGCCTCGGCTGCCTGCGGGCTCCCAGCGAGGCCGGCCAGGGCCTGGCGCAGGGTCTTGCGTCGCTGGGCGAATGCGGCATCGACGACGGCGAAGACGGCCTCGCGGCTGGCTCGGGTGCTCGGCGGCTCGCGGCGCACCAGCTCCACTAGGGCGGAGTCGACGTTGGGAACCGGCCAGAAGACGGTGCGACCGATGGTGATGGTCCGGCGAGCGGAGGCGTACCAGGCGGCCTTGACCGAGGGCACGCCGTAGACCTTGGAGCCGGGGCCGGCGGCCAGACGGTCGGCGACCTCAGCCTGCACCATGACGGTGACCGACTCCAGGCTCGGCAAGGCGGCCAGCAGGGTCAGCAGGACGGGGACGGCGACGTTGTAGGGCAGGTTGGCCACCAGGCGCGTGGGCAGCGGGTCACCATCGGCGAGCCCGAGAGCGGCGGGGCCGTCAATGCTCAGCGCATCGGCTCCCACCACCCGCAGGCGCCCGGCTGCCTCAGGCATGCGCTGGGCGACGGTCACGGGCAGGGCCTGCGCGAGCGGCGGGTCGATCTCGACGGCGATGACGCTGGCTCCGGCCTCCAGGATGGCCAGGGTGAGCGAGCCCAGGCCTGGACCGACCTCCAGAACCGTCTCACCGTTGCGCACGCCGGCGGCGCGTACGATGCGGCGCACGGTTCCGGCATCGTGAACGAAGTTCTGCCCCAAGGTCTTGGTGGGGCGCACCCCAAGGGCCTGGCTCAGCGCACGGACGTCGGCAGGCCCAAGGAGACCGGAGGCGGCGCCGTCGGGCTGCACAGTGGGTTCGGGCATGGGGCCAGCGTAACGGCCTGGCCGACCCGAGGGCTGCGGCCTCAGCGCAGGCCCAGGCGTGAGTTGCAGCCGGGCCACTGGCCCCAGCCGGAGCGGGCCTGGAGCTTCTGCGCCATGGCGGTCTGCGCCTCAGCGCTGGCCTCCGAGGGCAGGCCGGTGCCTCCCAGCGCCTGCCAGGTGCTCAGGGAGAACTGATACATGCCGTAGTAGCCGTTACCGGTGTTGGTCGCCGGGTTGCCACCGGACTCGCACTGGGCCAGCGCCGCCCACACATCGCCCGAGGCTGCGCCGGCGCTGGAGTCCGCGGTGGTCGAGGTGGTGGCAGAGGAGGCCGAGGCGGTGCCCACGAGGATGACCTCCTGGGTGGCGGGCGTGACGGTCACCTGGGACAGCACCTCGCGTGAGGCCTCCTGCCCGCCCTGGGACGTGACCTGGTAGGTGGTGCGGACCACGCCGTTGACACCTGCCGTCTTGACCTGGGTCACCCCCTCGGGCAGGGAGGCGGTCTCCTCGCGAACAGTCTCAAAGGCCTGCTCAGAGTCCTCGGTCACGGTAGAGACCGTGGTCTGAGCACCCGTGACAGTCAGACCGATCGAGGCTGACGCCTCCTGGCCGTCTGTGGCCTGCGCCGCGGACCCGATCCCGGTCAGGCTGGCCCGCGCGGCGCTCAAGGGCGCGATATCGGGGCCGGCTGCCTGGACAGCCGCGTAGGCTCCACCGCTGACCGCGATCGCGAGCACGCTGGCGATCCCACCGGCGCGCAGCAGGGAGCTGCGCAGTACGTGGTGGTCGCTCGCCGCAGCGTGGTGGTGAGCGCCGCAGCGCCCGTGCTCGGCGTGGTGAGCGTGCGTGGAATGAGCTGAGGTGCGGTGTCCCACAATGAGAACCGTCCTTTCGTCGGGAGCCATCACGGTAACGAAAAGATCACGACGCGCACAATGAGGCTTCTCACGCCCCGGTTCTCATCGCGAGTGTGCAGGTGCGCCCTTGAGTGTGCAGTCCCAAGGTGCACACCCGTGCACCTACCTGCACACTCGCCGGCGCCCAGGAATCAGTACCAGCCGACGCTCTGGGAGTGGGCCCAGGCGCCGCACGGGCTGCCGTAGCGCCCAGAGATGTATCCCAGGCCCCAGGTGATCTGCGTGGCAGGGTTGCTCGCCCAGTCCGAGCCAGCCGAGGCCATCTTCGAGCCGGGCAGCGCCTGAGGAATGCCGTAGGCGCCAGAGGAGGAGTTCTGCGCCTGGTAGTTCCACCTCGACTCGCGGGTCCACAGGTTGACCAGGCAGGAGAACTGCTCGTCCCCCCAGCCGTAGGAGGAGAGCATCGAGCGAGCGATAGCCTGGGCGGAGGCGGCATCCGTACCAGCGGCCGCCAGTCCCGCCGTCGTCGCAGCGGTACCGGTGCCCACGAGGACGACCTCGTCCACCTTCTGACTCACAGTGACCTGGGACAGGACCTCGCGCGAGGTCTCGGTGCCGTCAGTGGTGGTGACCTGGTAGGTCGTGCGGACCACGCCGTTGACGCCTGCGGTCTTGACCTGGGTCTCGCCCTCCAGGAGCGTGTCCGTGCGCTCCTCGACGGTCTCGTAGGGCTGCTCGACGTCCTCAGTCACGGTCGAGACCTGAGACTGTGCGCCCGAGACCGTGAGGCTGGCCGTCTGCGCCGTCGCGCTCTCGGACTGCGCGCCGATCGCTCGCAGCTGGGTCTGCGTCTCACTGAGAGGGCGCACGTCCGTGCCGGAGGCGTTGACCGCGGCGTAGGCACCACCGGAGACGGCCAGCGCCAGGGTGGCAGCGGTACCACCGGCACGCATCATGACGGGCGTCATCGAGGTGCGCACAGGGCCCTCAGCACGACGGCGGCCGTGGTCACGAGAGCCCGAGGTCAGACTCCGCTGAGCCAGTGCTCCGAGACCGACGAGCGTCGTGCTGACAGAGCTGCTCTGAGAGTGACGACCCACGATTAAACTTCCTCACCTTAGGGGACCGGCAACGACGGTAGCCGATGCACCAGGCTCCCGCAATAAATTTGATCACGAATTGATCACATGCGGCGTGTCCTCACCACATCGACGAGGAACGACGGCGCTCCACACCTCCGCCCCGTACCTGGCCCGACGGCGCCGCTCGCCAGCGGCCGTACACCGCCTCAGTGTTGCGTGCCAGCATCTGGCACAGCGCAGCCTCATCCACCTCGCGTGAGTCAGCCAGGAAACGGACCGTGTCTCCCATGAGGTAGGAGGCGTTGGGACGCCCGCGCCACGCCTTGGGAGGCAGATAGGGGGCATCGGTCTCAACCAGGAGCAGCTCGCTCGGAACCAGGGCCAGCGCAGAGCGCAGCTCCTCATTGGCCGGATAGGTCGCCGGCCCGGCCACCGAGGCGTACCAGCCATGCTCGGCGCACGCTCGGGCTAGCTCGGCCCCACCGGAGAAGCAGTGGAAGACGGTGCGCTCAGGGGCGCCGTCGGCCAGGAGCACCTGCACGCAGTCCTCGTGCGCGTCACGGTCGTGGATCTGCAGCGCCAGCCCGAGCTCCTTAGCCAGGGCGATATGCGCCCGGAAGGCCTCGCGCTGGACCTGGCGGCCACGCTCGCCGGTGCGGAAGTAGTCCAGCCCGCTCTCCCCCACGGAGACGACGACGTCCCGGCACTCCCGGATCGTCGCCTCCAGCCGCGCCATGGCGGCGTCCACAGGCTCGTCGTGGTGAGGGACCGCAGCGGGCTCCAGTCCGTCCGGCCCGACCTCGCGCACGCCGGCGTGGAGCACGGCCTCGTTGGGGTGGACGGCCAGCGCCACGCGCACCCCCGGCAGGCTCCGCGCCAGCTCCACCGAGCCGGCCCAGGTCGGCGTCTCGCAGGCCGAGGTGACCACGCGCGTCACGCC
>NZ_DS999575.1:0-7423 GCF_000159035.1 Actinomyces urogenitalis DSM 15434 | reverse complement strand
GCCGCGGTCAGCGGCTCCTGGCTGCCCGGCCCGCTGGCCGGCAGCCCGGGAACCGGCAGGTGAGTGTGGTTGTCCGTCACCTCACCCGCCAGTGGGGCGACGGCGTCGGCCGGCGGCCAGGAGCGGTCGCGGTGCTTGCGGCTCATCAGCGGCGCGGGCCCTCAGGCGCCGGTGACGTCGTCAGGACGGGAGTCGGCGTACCGGGCCAGCTCCTCCTCCACGATGGCCTCATCGAGCTTGACGAAGACCGGCGAGGGCTTGGCGATCGGGGTACCGACCACCACCTCGTGGCGGCCCCAGGTCGGAGCACCGGTGTAGTCGCCAGTGATGATCGGGTAGCCGTCGCGGCCGTCGAAGGCGGCAGGCAGGACCTCGGGGTCAAGCTCGGCCACCTCCTCGATGTGCGGCATCGGAGCGATCTCGCCCGCACCTCCCAGGATGCGGTCGACGTCGTTGGCCGCGTGGGGCAGGAAGGGGGAGAGCATGAGGTTGAGGTCCGCCACCGCCTGGGCCAGGGTGTGCAGGATCGTGGCCAGGCGCGGCAGCTGCTCCTCGCTCTTGAGCTTGAAGGGCTCGGTGTCCGCCACGTACTTGTTGGCCTCACCCACCAGCCGCATGGCCTCGGCCAGAGCCGCCTTCTGGCGGTGGTGGCGGATGAGCTCGCCGACCGTGGTGAAGCCAGTCTCGATGGAGTCCAGCAGGACGCGGTCGATCTCCTCCAGCTCGCCCGGCTCGGGGATTTCACCGAAGCGCTTGTGGATCATCGAGGCCGTGCGGTTGACCAGGTTGCCCCAGCCGGCCACGAGCTCACCGTTGGTGCGGCGCACGAACTCGGCCCAGGTGAAGTCAGCGTCCGCGGTCTCAGGCCCCGCGGCGGAGATGAAGTAGCGCAGGGCGTCAGCCTGGTAGCGAGCCAGGAAGTCACGCACGTAGATGACGATGCCGTGGGAAGAGGAGAACTTACGTCCCTCCATGGTGAGGAACTCGCTGGAGACCACCTCGGTGGGCAGGTTGAGCACGCCCAGCTCACCGCTGTGCCCACCCTTGTCCCCCTGACCGTTGTAGCCCAGGAGCTCGGCGGGCCAGATCTGGGAGTGGAAGACGATGTTGTCCTTGCCCATGAAGTAGTAGGACAGGGCCTGCGGGTCGTTCCACCACTGGCGCCAGGCCTCGGGGTCCCCGGTGCGCCGGGCCCACTCGATGGAGGCGGACAGGTACCCGATGACGGCGTCGAACCACACGTACAGGCGCTTGGTGGGCTGGTCCTCCCAGCCGGGGACCGGGATCCCCCAGTCGATGTCTCGGGTCATGGCACGCGGGCGGATCTCCTCCAGGATGTTCTTGGAGAAGCGGATGACGTTGGGGCGCCAGGTGCCAGAGGCCTCGCGCTCGTCCAGCCAGGCCCCCAGGGCCTCGGCCAGCGCCGGCAGGTCAAGGAACCAGTGGTTGGACTCGACGAACTCAGGCACCTCACCGTTGATCCGCGAGTGGGGATCGATCAGGTCGGTGGGGTCGAGCTGGTTGCCGCAGGCGTCGCACTGGTCGCCGCGGGCGCCAGGGGTGCCGCAGATGGGGCAGGTGCCCTCGATGTAGCGGTCGGGCAGGGTGCGGCCGGTCGACGGGCTGATGGCCGAGCGCGTCACCTGCTCCACCATGTAGCCGTTGTCGCGCACGGTGCGGAACATCTCCTGCACCACCCGGTAGTGGTTGCCGGCGGTGGTGCGGGTGAACAAGTCGTAGGACAGGCCGAGGGCGACCAGGTCCTCCACGATGAGGCGGTTGTTGCGGTCAGCCAGCTCGCGGGCGCTGATGCCCTCCTCGTCGGCCGCCACGAGGATCGGGGTGCCGTGCTCATCCGTGCCCGAGACCATGAGGACGTCGTGACCAGCCATGCGCATGTAGCGGGAGAAGACGTCGGAGGGGACTCCGAAGCCGGCGACGTGACCGATGTGGCGGGGGCCGTTGGCGTAAGGCCAGGCGACCGCGGACAGGATGTGGCTCATGGGGCAAAGCCTATCCCGCCCAGCGCCGGCCCCGTTTCTCCTCCTTGACGCTGCGGCGCCCTCATTCCGCAGGAGGAGGCCCTACGGCGGCCTGGCCCCTACCCTGGGCGCTACGAGCGGCGCCCTGCGCCCCACACGCACTCCGACCAAAGGCCTGACGATGTCCACTCCTCCTGCCTCCGGATCGCCCTACGCCTCCGCACCGCAGACACCACCCGGCCCCTACACGACGCCGGCACCCGCCTACGCTGCGGCACCGCCTACCTCCGTCCCCGGCATCAAGGGAAAGAAGGGGCCGCTCGCCCTCATCATCGTCGGCGTGGTCCTCCTGGTGGCAGCAGCGGCTGTCCTCGTCGGATCGGTCGTCTCCGTCGCCCAGGTCTCCTCGACCCTGTCCCAGATCCCGTCCGGCAGCGCGGTCGCAGCCGAGCTGAGGACCGGCAGCGTCTACGGCATCTACTCCAGCTCCCTCCCCGCCGCCCAGTGCACGGTGGCCGACCCCGACGGAGTCGAGGTCCCGCTCATCGAGGTCCACTCCTCGATCGAGGTCAACGACCACAAGCTCCTGTCTACCTTCATCCCCACCGTCTCCGGCTCCTACACGATCGCCTGCACGGCCTCCGGCAACGAGCCGATCTTCCTCGGCGAGGCCACCAACGCCAAGGAGATCGGCCGGATGGCCGTTGGCGCCGTCGGATCGGTGCTGGGCGGTTTCCTGGGGGCCGGCCTGCTCATCGGCGGCCTCGTCTGGCTCCTCGTGCGCCGTTCACGCAACCGCAGGATCCTCCAGGCTCAGGCCATGGGGCCGGCCTACTCCCGGCCCGGTTACCCCCAGTCCGTGCCGCAGCCGGGCGTCGCCCCCTACCAGAACGGTCAGCAGTTCCGCCCCTGAGCCCTCCCCTGCTTACCCCGATATCGTGGTCTGAGGGCCTCCGGCAAGCCAGCCCCGGCCCACGCTCCTGAGCCGACGGCGCAGGCAGGCCAAGCCCCCAGGCTCTCGCCGGCGAGCGGGCCCAGGATCAGTCCTGGGCCCGCTCGTCGCGTAGCGCGAGCGCAGCCCGGTAGACCTCATTCGGGCGCAGCCCCGACTGTCGGGCCACCTCAGCGGCGGCCGTCTTGAGCCGCTGTCCGGCGTCAGCCAGAGCCAGGGCCTGGCGGGCGGCGTCGCGCGGATCGGCCTGCACCGACTGTCCCCCGGCCACCACCAGGACGATCTCACCCAGGGCACCGGCCGCCGTCGCCGCCGCGAGTTCACCCAGTGTGGCGCGACGCACCTCCTCGTAGGTCTTGGTCAGTTCACGGCACATCGCCGCCTGCCGCCCGGCCCCCAGAACCTCGGCCATGACCTCCAGGGTGGCATGGACACGGCGGGGCGACTCAAAGAAGACCATGGTGCGTTCCTCGCCGGCCAGCTGCTCCAGGGCGCGGCGCTGCTCGCCAGGCTTACGAGGCAGGAAGCCCTCGAAGCAGAAGCGGTCCGAGGCAAGACCGGACAAGGCGAGGGCGGTGAGCACCGCAGAGGGACCGGGGGCCACGGTGACGGGGACACCCGCCTGCGCTGCCGCGGTGACGAGCCGGTAGCCGGGGTCGGAGACGGAGGGCATCCCGGCATCAGAGACCATGAGGACGCGCTGGCCGGCTCGGGCCGCCTCGATCAGCTCGCCGGCGCGCTCGCGCTCGTTGTGCTCGTGGAAGGCGATGACGCGCCCGGCTACGTGGATGCCCAGGCGCTGAGCGAGGTTGAGCAGCCGACGCGTGTCCTCGGCCGCGATGAGGTCGGCCTCGGCGAGTCCCGCGCACAGCCGCTGCGAGGCATCCGCGACGTTGCCGATCGGCGTGGCCGCCAGCGTAATGACGCCGGCGCGCGGGGCGGCCGGTGCCTCCTGCGTCGCAGGCGTGGAGTCGGCACGATCAGGGTGCGGGGCCTCAGTCATGGGCTCAGTATGGCTGGTTCCCTAGACTCGCGGCGTGAACGAGCCAGCAGCCGTGCCCCCTTCCGCCCCGAGCCCTTCGGAGGGCGACAGGCCTGAGCCGACGGCGCAGGCCGAGCAGGTCACAGCCGCCACCGCGCAGGTCCCGCAGGCCGCCATCGAGGAGCTGACTGACGGCCTCGACGGGGACAGCGGCGAGGCAGGCAACATCGAGCCCGCTGAGCCGCAGCCGCGTAGCGAGACCTTCCTGCGCGAACGCCTCGGACTGAATCCTCTGGACTGGACGCTGGCACCCGCCGTGCGCCTGCGCGGCTGGGTGGTGACGGCCGTGGTGACAGTGGTGGCGGCGCTGACGCGCCTGATCGGCCTGAGCCATCCCCACTCGCTCATGTTCGACGAGATCTACTACGTCAAGGACGCCTACGCCCTGTGGCACAACGGCTACGAGTCGACCTGGAAGGACGGGGCGGACGCCCTGTTCGCCAAGGGGGACTTCTCAGCCCTGACGACGGACCCCTCCTACATCGTCCACCCGCAGCTGGGGAAGTGGCTCATTGGGCTGGGGATGGAGATCTTTGGGGCGGACTCCTCCTTTGGCTGGCGCTTCATGCCCGCGGTGGCCGGGATCCTCACCGTGGCGCTGCTGGCCCGGCTCACGCTCCGGCTCACCCACTCTCCGGCCCTGGCCGGGGTGGCAGGACTGCTGCTGGCGGTCGACGGCGTCGGGATCACCGAGTCGCGCATCGGCCTGCTGGACGTGTTCATCGGGCTGTTCGGGCTGCTGACCGTCTACTGCCTGGTGCGTGACCGCGAGTGGTTCCGCTCCCGGCTCGCTGCCGGGCTCGATGGGACCCTGCCCGGCGCCTGGGCTCCACTTCCGCTGCTGCGGCCCTGGCTGCTGGCAGCAGGGCTGAGCGCAGGACTGACCTGCTCGATCAAGTGGTCCGGCGCCTACCTGCTAGCCGCGGTGGGAATCCTCGTGGTGGTCTGGGACCTCACGGCCCTGCGTCGGCTTGAGGCGCGCAGCTGGCTGGCTGACGGCATCCTCCACCGTGGAGGCCTGGACTTCCTCCACCTGGTGCCCGTGGCCTTTGCCGTGTACGTGGCCGGCTGGTGGTCATGGTTCACGCACGCGGGCGCCTACAAGCACGGGTGGGCCGAGCAGATGCGCCAGGCGGGCACGCCCGTGCGGTCCTGGCTGCCTGACTCCCTCAACGACCTGCTGGAGTACCACCTGTCCATGTACCGCTTCCACGTCAGCCTGGACTCCACCCACCCGTATATGTCCAAGCCGATCGGCTGGCTGGTGCAGTGGCGCCCGACCTCCTTCTACTGGCGGGGAACCGAGGAGATGACGGGGGCAGGCTGCGGCTCGGACCAGTGCGTCCAGGCCGTGACCTCGATCGGGAACATCGCCGTGTGGTGGAGCGCCGTGGTAGCGCTCGCCTTCTGCCTGGTCGTGCTGGCATGGCGACGGCGTGACTGGCGCATGTGGGCGGCACTCATCGGGTACGTAGGCCTGTACCTGCCCTGGTTCCTCTACGGTGACCGCACGATCTTCACCTTCTACACGGTGGCCTTCGTGCCCTTCGTGGTCCTCGTACTCACCTTGGCCCTCGGGGTGATGACCGGCTGGCTGAGGCCCGTTCCCGGCTCTCCTCTGGCCCTGGCGCAGGAGGACGCTCTGGCAGAGGGCAGGATCGGTCCCGAGCGTCCCGCGCCGCGGGGCTGGCTCGCGACCCAGGTGGGATTCGGGATGTGCCCAACGCGGCGCGGCCTACCCGAGGCCTGGACCGGGGTACCGGTGTGGCGCACACGAACCGAGGGCGTGTGGCTGGTGGGAGCCGTAGTCGTCGCAGCACTGGTCTGTGCCGTGCTGTGGTGGCCGATCTGGACGGGCCAGACCGTGAGCTACAGCTTCTGGCGCATGCATATGTGGCTCGGCTCCTGGATCTGAGCAGCCGGCACGCGGCACGCAAGCCCCCAGGCGGCGCCCAGCTCACCACAGCAGGTGAACCGGGTACCCCCCGGGGGCTTGCCCGTGCGCGCTCCAGGCTCTCGGTTCGCCTGGCGACGCCGCTTGCTGCACCCTTCGCCCGTCACTTAGCCTTTTCATGACCTGTACACAGTCCTTGGCCTCCCCGCCTTTCCCTCTCCCTCCCCTGACTGGCTGCGGCCGAGCCTTCAACCTGGAAGGACAGCAGGCATGACACGCGTCGTGCGCTCACCCTTAGCGCTGTTCACGCTGCTCCTGGCAGTAGCGTCCCTCGTACTCCCCCCCCCCGCCACAGCATCTGCCACTGATAGCAGCGGCAGAGCTGAGAACTAGGCCGCCGAGAACTCAACTCTCGCCTCCGTCAAGATGACGCCGGCCGATGAGAACCCGCTGACCAATCAGAACCTCACCTTCGAGGTTGAGACCGCTATCGAGATCAACAAGGACAGCACCTACAGTGGCTTCACGAACACAGTGGTGCACCACGAGTTTCTGATCACAAAGACCTCGGCGAGTTACACCACCATGGACGGCTGGGTCTTTGATGGCGCCTATAACGTCGATGGCTACCAATCATGGCTATTGAACACCAAGATCAAAACGGTCGTTATTGATGATATCCCCTACGTCACACTAAGTGGTGACCAGACGGTCGTAGACTCCAACCCGGGTGTCTCCACAAACACTCTTGTGATCACCCAGGCAAGGACAGGCAACAAAGATGAAGTGACGGTTAAACGCACCTCATGGCTGGTTGAGGACAGCGAGCAGAGCGCCAAGACCTCCGAAGTCTCTCAATCCGTTTCTGGAACGGTGGAGGGTCACTACAATCTCTTCAATAGCACACAGGACCCCGAGATGATGGGCTCAAGCTCTCCGGTTACTACAACGCAACGACAGGCGCGTTCTACGCCACCAAGTCGGCACGCGACGCTGCTGGGGACAGTGCAGCCGTATATGGCCGCTTTTACTCGGTTCTGTCCTTTGTGATGCCAACTGGCGTTAAACACGATACGGGTTCCGTTGGGGAGGGCAACGAACGCCTTGACCCGATGATCGCTCAGACCTGGATTCTCAATTATGGGCTGACCGTTGAGCGCGATGGCGAGCAGATTCCCGTGACGGATCCGAGCCAGACCCCCAAGCTCGTCGACATCAAGCTTGTCAACGACAAGAGCCTCACTGGTTTCTTCGGGCGGGATATGACCCTAGGCGGCATCCTTGGTATGCGCGCAGAGGATTTTGGAAAGGCTTCGATGGGACCCATCTTCGTCACCGAAGGCGATGGCCCTCGTTGGTACCGAGCCAATCAGGGACTCAGCGTCACAGACGATGGTTCGAAACTTCAGATGTCTGTCACCAATGGGACTAAGGGGCGCAACTACGGCGTCTTTCACTGGCTCTTCAGAGTTGAGTGTGGGCGCGCCGGTGATGGGGGGTAGCTGGGGATAGACGTCGGGGTCCTCGATGATGAGCGGACTTCTACCCCCGCT
>NZ_DS999576.1:700688-703219 GCF_000159035.1 Actinomyces urogenitalis DSM 15434 | reverse complement strand
AAGGGCCTCGATGACAGACTGGCTCGCGTAGGCGCGGCCCGCTGTTGGATTGCCTCTGCTCTCACGACTGGTGTGGAGACTCTGGAAGCATGACCTTGACCTCCTCCTGTGCTCTGGTCTAGGCCACGCCCGGTGCGTTCGATAGGATGCCGGCAGCGCATATGCGGCCTTGGATGGTCGTCGTCCTGAAAACGAAATGAGAGACAGCATGGCTGAGCGTTCTTCCCACGGTTCCCGCGGACCCCGCCGCAGCTCAGGAGGGGAGAGGCACGGTTTCGGTCGCGGACACGGTGGCCAGTCACGCCGCGGTTCAGGATCCTCCTACCGGGGCGCAGACGGATCCCGCGGCGAGGGCGGCTACAAGCGCCGGGACGCAGGCCAGGGGCGTGCTTACGGTGATGGTGATCGCCGCCGTTCGGCTCGTGACGGTGGGGACCGCGGCCGGTCCTACGGCGACGGTGAGCGTCGCACTCGGTCCTACGGCGACGGTGAGCGTCGCACTCGGTCCTACGGCGACGGTGAGCGTCGCGGCCAGGGTGGGCGCGGTTCCGGCTCGCGCGGCCAGGGTTTGTCTCGTGGCGGGCGCGCAGGCCGCGGCTTCGGCGGGCGTGACACGCGCTCGGGCGAACGTCGGGATTCCCGGCCGCCTCAGCGTCACCGGGTGCCTGAGCCGGCGGTTCCCGAGGAGGTTCAGGCTGCGGACCTGGAGGCCTCGGCGCGCCGCGAGCTGCGGGGACTGGGGCGTGCCAACGCTGAGAACGTCTCGCGGCACCTCGTCATGGTGCAGCGCCTGCTGGACTCTGACCCCGAGCTGGCCTTCCAGCACGCACGCTACGCGGCCTCTCACGCCGGCCGGGTGGCCGTGGTGCGTGAGGCTGCCGGCGTGGCCGCCTATCTCTCGGGTCACTATCAGGAGGCCCTGCGTGACATCCGCGCCGCCAGGCGTCTGTCCGGTCTCGACCTGCACCGGGCTATCGAGGCCGACTGTGAGCGGGCTCTGGGACACCTCGGGCGTGCGCTCAAGGCTGCCGAGGAGGCGGACCCACGTCAGCTCGATGACGTCGAGGAGGCCGAGATCGCGATGGTGGTTTCCGGTGTCCGTCACGAGATGGGCCAGACTGAGCTGGGCCTGATCGTGATCGAGGAAGCGATCATGATGTTCCGCGGCGACCGCGAGACCTTGCGCCGGCTTCACTCGGTGCGTGCGGATCGGCTGGAGGAGCTTGGACGCATCGAGGAGGCGCAGGCGGTTCGCCAGCGCATCGGCGAGGGCCCGCAGGACACTGAGCCGGAGGACGTCGAGGTCTACGACATCGAGGAAGAGTCGCAGGAGGAGCTTTCCGAGGCTGCGGAGGCCGCGGAGGCCGAGGTGCACGAGCCGCCGGCCGAGGACGACGACGAGCCGGATGACGACTCTGACGCTGAGTGGTCCGCGTCCTTCGCTGAGCGCGTGGAGGAGGAGATGGCCGAGCTGCTCGGCGAGACAACGCCGGCCACCGAGGCTGCCGCCTCGCAGGAGGAGCAGGCATGACCTCACCCGCAGTGCCCTGCGCAGCCACGCTCCTGGGCTCGCCGTCCCCGCTGTCCCAGGCCTACGACGTCGCGCTGCTGGACCTGGACGGGGTGTGCTTCGCCGGCCAGGCGCGCATCGACCACGCCGCGCAGGGCGTCAACGGCGCGCGCGGAGCTGGCATGCGCCTGTCCTTCGTGACGAACAACGCCTCCCGTGCCCCGCGCACGGTCGTCGACAAGCTCGCGGCCAATGACATCGAGGCCTACCCGACTGAGGTCTTCTCCGCCGCCATGGACGCCGCGGCGCTGCTGGGCGAGCACGTCGAGCCGGGCAGCCCCGTCCTCGTCATTGGTGGTGACGGTCTACGCCAGGCTCTCCTCGATGAGGGCTACCGCCTGGTGGACAGCGCTGAGGACCATCCGGTCGCCGTCGTCCAGGGCTGGGCGCCCGAGGTGGACTGGGTGATGATGTCGGAGGGCGTGTACGCCATCCGCGACGGTGCCCTCCACGTGGCCACCAACACGGACGCCACCCTGCCCACGGAGCGCGGTTTCGCGCTGGGCAACGGCAGCCTCGTCGTGGCCGTGGCCAACGCCTCAGGCAAGGACTACCTGGCGGGAGGAAAACCCTTCCCCGGGATCTACCGCCGGGCACTGGCACGCGCAGGCGGCTCTACGCCGCTGGCCGTCGGCGACCGCCTGGACACTGACCTGGTGGGCGCCCGCGCGGCGGGGATCGCTGGCATGCACGTCCTGACCGGGGTCTCGACGGCTCGAGACGTCGTCCTGGCTCCTGTCGAGCAGCGCCCGAGCTACCTGCACACCGACCTTCGAGGCCTCAACGAGCCTCACCCGACCCCCAGCCGCGGAGAGACGGGATGGTGGCAGGTCGGTGCCTGGGCGGCCCAGGTGTCCGGCGGCGTCGCGCGGCTGCGCAGCGAGCACGGTACCTGGGAGCTTGACCCCCAGGGCACGACGGCAGAGCTCGCCTTGGACGCCTACCGCGCCCTGGCATGCGC
>NZ_DS999576.1:694114-700201 GCF_000159035.1 Actinomyces urogenitalis DSM 15434 | reverse complement strand
CGCCAGGAGCAGCGGGCAGCGTTCAGGCACGTGACCTGCCGGACTACGCCGGCCGCCTGGAGGAGATTGGCGCCCTGCCACTTGAGGAACGGTCTGCAGGCCTGGCTGCCGTTCACGAGGAGCTGGCCTCGCTCCTGCGGGAGGCGGAGGGCTGAGTTGGTACCAGGCGTGGGCAGACAACCGGAGGACGACATGGCCAGACTGATCCGCATTGACTCTGAGCTCGTACGTCGCGGGCTCGCACGCTCGCGTACCCACGCCGCCCAGCTGGTGACGGACGGCCACGTCACCCTCGACGGCGCCGTCGTGACCAAGCCGGCGCGTCAGGTCAACCCGGCCCAGGCGATCGAGGTCGTCATCCCCACTGGTGACGACTATGTCTCCCGTGGCGCCCATAAGCTCGCCGGCGCCTTGGACGCGCTGACCGAGCGGGGCCTGGCGCCACGCGTCCAAGGGCGTCGGTGCCTGGACGCCGGAGCCTCCACAGGCGGGTTCACGGACGTGCTGCTGCGCCGCGGCGCCGAGCACGTCGTGGCCGTCGACGTCGGCTACGGGCAGCTTGCCTGGTCCCTTCAGTCCGACCCACGAGTGACCGTGCTCGACCGCACCAACGTGCGCACCCTGGATCCGCAGGCCGTGGCTCCGGCCCCAGGACTCGTCGTGGGAGACCTGTCCTTTATCTCCCTCACCCTCGTCCTGCCCCCGCTCGTGGCAGCGGCCGCCGAGGATGCGGACCTGCTGCTCATGGTCAAGCCGCAGTTCGAGGTCGGCAAGGAGCGTCTGGGCCATGGGGGAGTCGTGCGGGACCCGGAGCTGCACGTGGAGACCGTCCTGACGGTGGCCGAGGCCGCTCACGGCCTCGGACTGGGTATCGACGCCGTGACGGCCTCACCGCTGCCGGGGCCGGCCGGCAACGTCGAGTACTTTGTCTCCATGCACGCCTCATGTGCCGGCGCGCCGCAGGACCTGCGTGGCCAGGCGCTGGTGGACGAGGCGCGCCGCGCCGTCGACGCCGGCCCGGCCGGTCAGGCTCGGCGAGCCAGAGGAAGGAGATGACGGTGACCGTACGCCGCGTCATGGTCATCCAGCGTGACCGTGGTGACAAGCCTGTGCCTCCGCACCGCAAGGCGGCGCCGACGGCTCGCGCCGTTGAGCGCGCTGAGGCGGCTCTGCGTGCCCACGGCGTGGACACCGTGGACCAGGACTGCCAGGACGAGGTCGACTTCGTCCTCGTCCTGGGTGGTGACGGCACGATCCTGCGCGCCAGCGAGATAGCGCGTGAGCGTGACATCCCGCTGGCCGGGGTCAACACCGGGCACGTCGGCTTCCTCGCCGAGGCTGACCCTGACGACTTGGACCAGGTCGTTGCTGACATCGTGGCCGGGCGTTATACGGTCGAGAACCGGATGACCATGGACGTGGAGGTCACTGCTCCTGACGGCACGGTCACTCGCAGCTGGGCGCTCAACGAGGCCGCCCTGGAGAAGCGTGACCGTGCGCGCATGCTCGAGGTCGCCATCGGGGTGGACGGGCAGGCGGTGTCCTCCTTCGGCTGCGACGGGTTGGTCATGTCCACCCCGACGGGCTCCACGGCCTACGCCTTCTCCGGAGGAGGCCCCGTGATCTGGCCTGAGGTCGAGGCTCTTCTGCTGGTCCCCCTGGCCGCCCACGCCCTGTTCACCCGTCCCCTGGTCCTGGGACCGTGTTCGTGCCTGGAGGTCGTGGTCCAGCACGCCGGCCTGGGAGGTGCCGAGGTGTGGTGCGACGGCCGACGTCGCCTGCTGGCTCCTGCCGGCAGCAGGATCCGTGCCCGGCGTGCCGCTCGTCCGGTCCGTGTGGCGCGCCTGAACCAGGCCCCGTTCTCCACCCGTCTGGTGCGCAAGTTCGACCTTCCCGTTGACGGGTGGCGGGCTGCCGCCGAGCGGCCTGCCCCTCGTGCTCCGCAGGAGGTCAAGCCGTGATCGAGTCGCTACGCATCGAGGACCTGGGCGTCATCGAGGAGGCTGAGCTGACGCTGAGCCCCGGGCTGACGGCTCTGACCGGGGAGACAGGTGCCGGAAAGACCATGGTGCTCACCTCGCTCGGCTTGCTGCTGGGCGAGCGCGCCGAGTCCACCGTGGTGCGGGCTGGGGCCGATCGCACGGTCGTGGAGGGCAGCTTTGTCCTGGACCAGCACTCGCGCGCTGCCGCGCGTGCCCAGGAGGCCGGCGCCGAGCTGGATGAGGACCTGCTCATCGCCTCGCGGACCGTTCCGGCGCAGGGACGGTCCCGCGCCTACCTCGGGGGGCGCTCGGTGCCGTCTGCCGTCCTGTCAGAGGTGGGAGCCGAGCTCGTCTCGGTTCATGGCCAGGCTGACCAGCTCCGCCTGCGCAGCGCGGCGGCCCAGCGCTCCGCCCTGGACAGCCTGGGCGGGGCCGAGCACCTGGCCCGGTGCCGGTCCTATGCCCAGGCCTACCGTGCCTATCAGGATGCCGCCCAGCGGCTGCGCCAGTGGCGTGAGGGAGCCGCTGCCCGTGCTGAGGAGGTAGCCCGCCTGCGGGGGTGGCTGGAGGCGATCGAGGAGCTTGACCCGGCTCCGGGCGAGGACGTGGCACTGACTGAGGAGGCCACACGCCTCGACCACGCTGAGGACCTGCGGCGTGCCGCCGCCGTGGCACGCACGGCGCTGGCCGGTGACGACGACGCCCTGGCCGCCCAGGCCGACGCGCTGTCACTGCTGGCAGAGGCAGAGCGTGCGATCGCGCCTGTCGCGGAGGTGGACAAGGCGCTGGGCGAGCTGGGGGCGCGGGTTGAACGCCTGTCGATCGAGGCGGCTGATGTGGCAGCCGAGCTGGGTGAGTACCTGGCTGGCCTGGACGCGGACCCGGCCCGGCTGGCGTGGGTCCAGGACCGTCGCGGCGAGCTGGCCCGAGCCTGCCGGGAGATTGGCGGCGCACACGAGGAGATCGAGGACGCTGACGCGCTGCTCGCCTTTGCTGAGCGTGCGGCCGCGCGGCTGGAGGTCCTGGACGGTCCGACGGACACAGGCAGCGCACTCTCGCAGGAGGTTGAGCAGGCTCGCGAGCTCCTGTACACGCGTGCTGGCGAGCTCAGCGCGGCCCGCGCGCAGCTGGCTGAGTTGCTGCGTGAGCGCGTGACCAGCGAGCTCGAAGGGCTTCAGATGAAGGGATCGCGCCTGGTCGTGGTCCTGGACAGGCTCGACGAGCCCGGACCGACGGGGGCGGAGTCCGTGACGCTGCAGCTGGTCTCCCACCCTGGTGCTCCTGCGCTGCCGCTGGGCAAGGGAGCCTCAGGCGGCGAGCTGAGCCGCATCATGCTCGCCCTGGAGGTCGTCCTGGCCGAGGCGAGTACGGACGGCTACCGGCGCACCTTGGTCTTTGACGAGATTGACGCCGGCGTGGGCGGAAGGGCCGCTGGTGAGATCGGGCGCCGCCTGGCGCGGCTGGCGCGCTCCCACCAAGTGGTGGTGGTCACGCACCTGGCGCAGGTCGCTGCATGGGCGGACACCCAGCTGGTGGTGCGTAAGGAGCAGGCTCAGGACTCTCACAGGCAGCAGGCTCAGGCGAGCAACGGCGTCGTGCCGGGCCTAACCCGCACCACCGTACTGCCGGTCAACGGGCCGGAGCGCGTGCGTGAGCTGGCCCGTATGCTCTCGGGCCACGATGACTCAGACTCGGCGTTGCGCCACGCCGCTGAGCTGTTGGAAGAGGCCCACGTGGCAGAATCCCAGCCGTGAGGAACCCCTTCCGCAAGCAGCTACCGTCGGAGCCGGAGCGCCCCAGCGGCGTCGTGCGCGTGGACGCCCGGACCAAGACGCTCACCAAGCGCCTGCGCCCGGGCGACATCGCCATCATCGACCACAGTGACCTGGACCGCGTAGCCGCCGAGGCGCTCGTCGAGTGTCAGCCCGCCGCGGTCCTCAATGCCGCGCCCTCGGTCTCCGGACGCTATCCGAATCTCGGTCCTGGCATCCTGCTGGAGGCCGGTATTCCCCTCATTGATGACCTGGGCTCTGACGTCATGCGTCTGCGTGAGGGTCAGCGGGTGGTCATCGACCTGGCTGAGGACTCGCCCTCCCGAGGCACTGTGGTACTCGCCGGCTCCGAGCAGTCCATTGCCCAGGGCACCGTCCAGACCGCCCAGAGCGTCGAGGCGGCGATGGAGGCAGCCAAGGAGGGGCTGGCAGTTCAGCTTGAGGCCTTTGCTGCCAACACCATGGAGTACATGCGCGGGGAGCGCGACCTCCTGCTCAACGGCGTGGGGATGCCGGACGTGCGCACGCAGATGAGTGGGCGCCACGTCCTGGTCGTGGTGCGCGGTTACTCCTACAAGGAGGACCTGCAGGCCCTCAAGCCTTATATCCGCGAGTACAAGCCCGTCATCATCGGCGTGGACGGCGGGGCCGACGCCGTCCTCAAGGCCGGCTTCAAGCCGGACATGATCGTGGGGGACATGGACTCGGTCTCAGACAAGGCGCTGCGCTGCGGGGCTGAGATCATCGTCCACGCCTACCGTGACGGCCGCGCGCCAGGCCTGGCGCGCGTGGAGGACCTGGGTGTGGAGCACCTTGTCTTCGCCGCCACCGGTACTAGCGAGGACATCGCCATGCTCCTGGCCGACGCTGCTGGCGCCGAGCTCATCGTGGCGGTGGGCACGCACGCGACCCTGCTGGAGTTCCTGGACAAGGGACGCGCCGGGATGTCCTCGACCTTCCTCACGCGCCTCAAGGTTGGCAGCCGCCTCATCGACGCCAAGGGCGTCTCGCGCCTGTACCGCACCCGCATCTCCACCTGGCAGCTTGTCCTGCTGGCACTGGCCGGGCTCATCGCCCTGGGTGTGGCGCTGGCGGCCACGTCCGCCGGGCAGACCTTCCTCGGCCTGTCCGGTGCCGTGTGGGACGACATCGTCAACTTCATACGCTCGTTGCTGGGGCTGGCTCCGTCGGCCCCGACCGTCTGACGACTTGGAACAGGAACGGCACACCTCATGATCGACTTCCGCTACCACCTGGTCTCCCTGATCTCCGTCTTCCTGGCTCTGGCCGTCGGTGTCGTCCTGGGAGCAGGACCGCTGCAGAGCTCTTTGGGCAACGCGCTCAACGACCAGGTCGCCTCGCTGCGCGAGGACCGCAACGCCACCCAGGGCAAGCTGGAACAGACCGAGACGGCCGTCAACGACCGCGACGAGTACATCACCGCCGCGGCGGCTGCCTACCTGCCCGGCACCCTGACCGACCGCAAGGTCGCGCTCGTCGCCCTGCCTGAGGCCGACAGCTCTGACATCGAGGCAGTCGTGGCCCAGCTGGAGGCAGCCGGCGCCAGCGTGGTGGCCCGGGTCACGCTGACGACGGCGTGGATCGACACCTCCCGGGAGACCTTCCGCTCCACCTACTCCGGCCAGTTCGCCGGCTACATGGAGGCCGTGTCCGGCAGCGGGAACACGGTCCTGGGTGCTGGGCTCGCCACGGCGCTGACGTCGTCGGAGGCAAGCGCCTCGGCCCTGACCGACCTGCTCAAGGCCTCGGACAGCCCGCTGATGACGGTGGATGCCGAGCCGAGCGAGCCGGCGGACAGCGTCGTCGTCGTCGGCCCGCGCACCACCATGACCACGGGGGACGACCCGACCCCGGCCTCGACCGAGGGCATCAGCCTGGCGGCCTGGAACGAGGCACTTGGAGGTCTGGCCTCCGTCTCGCCGTCCGTGGTGATCGGTGCGGCCGACGTCAAGACCGACCTCGTGGCGCAGCTGCGCTCCTCGCAGACCAAGGTGACCACCGTTGACTCGGTGGGGCAGGTCGCGGCCGCGGTCTCGGTCCCGCTGGCGCTGGCCCAGACGATTGCCGGGACCACCGGCTCCTACGGATTCGATGAAGGCGCCGAGGCGGTCATGCCGCAGCTGTCGGCGGCCACCAAGGCCACCGAGCCAGCCGCCACGGAGAACACAGAGCAGTGACGACGCCGCAGCGCGCCCTGGACCTGCTGCCCGCCGTGGCCGGAGGCAGCCTCGTGGGGACCGTGAGCCGGGTGCTGGCGCGCAGCCCGCGCCTGGAGGCCGTCCTGGAGCGCGAGAACTTCCACGGCCGCAGGG
>NZ_DS999576.1:691600-693743 GCF_000159035.1 Actinomyces urogenitalis DSM 15434 | reverse complement strand
TGGGAGCGGCGGTGGCCACGACGGCGGCCGGCGCGGCGGGCCTGGTCGACGACCTCGACCAGGGAGCCCATGACGGTGAGGCCCCTGCCAAGGGCCTCAAAGGACACCTCGGTGCCCTGGCCCGCGGACGCGTGACCACCGGAGCCCTCAAGATCCTCGTCATCGGAGCCGGTTCCGCTGTGGCCGGCGCCGTCATGACGGCCGCGGACCCCAGGCCTCATCGTGGGCTGGGCGGCCTGGTGGACGCGGGCGTGCGCACCGTGGCCATCGCCTCGTGGGCCAATGTGCACAACCTGCTCGACCTGCGTCCGGGCCGTGCCCTCAAGGCCGCGGGGCTCCTGGCCGCTCCGATGGCACTGACGCAGGCGCGACGGGCTCCGGCCTCGGCGGCGCTGGCTGGCGGCACGCTGGCCTGTTGCGCGGCGGGGCTGAGAGAGGACCTGGCCGAGCAGACCATGCTGGGGGACACCGGCGCCAACACGGTCGGCGCCCTGGCCGGGGCGAGCCTGGCCAGCCATCCCAGCCCTGTGCTCCGCCTGACCAGCGCCTGCGCTGGCACCGCCTTGGTCCTGGCCAGCGAGAAGATCTCCTTCTCTGGCGTCATCGCCCGCACACCTGCCCTGGCCGCCCTGGATGCGTTGGGACGCCGTGAGGACTAGCGGACCTGCTCCCTCCAGCGCCCGCAGCGGGCTGCTGGGAGCCGCAGGATCGGTGGCGGGCCTCACGCTCGTCTCCCGTGCGCTGGGCTTCGCGCGCTGGATCGTCCAGGCCTCCACGGTCGGGGCCGGGACGGTGGCGGGTGCCTACTCCACGGCCAACCAGGTCCCCAACGTCCTGTACGAGGTGGTGGTCGGCGGTGCGCTGGCCGCCACGATCGTTCCACTGCTGGCCGGGGCGGTACGAGGAGGTCGGCGCGAGGAGGTCGAACGCACGGCCTCGGGTCTGCTCGGCCTGGTCCTGATGGTCCTGGCCCCTCTGGCCGTGGCCCTGGCTGTGCTTGCCGGCCCAATCGCCTCGCTCTTTCCCCTCTCTCAGGGTGTTGACCCCGCCTACCAGCGTGAGCTGGTGGCCGGCTTCCTGCGCATGTTCGCCCTCCAGGTGCCGCTGTACGGCGTCGGGGTGGTGCTCACCGGCGTCCTGCAGGCACATGGCCGCTTCGCCTGGCCTGCGCTGACGCCGGTGGCTTCCAGCCTCGTGGTCATGGCGACCTACGCCGTCTACGGGCAGATGAGCGCCTCGGCACCTGAGACCCCCTCCGGCGCGTCACTTCAGGTCCTGGGCTGGGGCACCACCCTGGGGGTGGCCGCACTGAGTCTGCCGCTGATCTGGCCGGTGGCGCGCCTGGGACTGCGGATCCGTCCCAGGCTGGGCCTGCGTGGCGGGCAGCTCAGGCGCCTGGGGCGCCTGGGAGGCGCGGGCCTGTGGACCCTGCTGGCGCAGCAGGCCAGCGTGCTCGTGGTGCTGGCGCTGGCCCGCAGCGGTGGTCGCACCGGCACCGTGGCCGTCTATCAGTACACCCAGGCGGTCTACGTCCTGCCCTACGCGGTGCTCGCCGTCCCGGTGGCGTCCGTGCTCTACCCCCGTCTGGCCGCCGCGCTGGCAGCGGACGGACCTGAGCAGTCGGCGGTCAGCGAGCTCGCAGCGCGTTCGACGGCGCTGGTGGTGGCTGTCGCGGCCGCCGGAGGCGGTGCGCTGCTGGCCGTGAGCCAGGGGGCCCAGACCTTCTTCTCTCTGCTCACCGACGTTGCGGGGATGGGGCAGTCCCTGGCGGTGCTCGCCCCGGCGCTGATCGGCTACGCGCTGATCTTCCAGGTCACCCGGGTGTTCTTTGCTGCTGACCGTGCGGGCTCGGGGGCTGCCGCGACCTGCGCCGGGTGGGTGTGCGTCATCGTCGTCTCGACGGTGGCGGTGCGGGTCATGGCCCCCCACGGCGGCGACTCGTGCGCCACTCTCATCGCCTTGGCGATCGGGCTGAGCGTGGGGATGACGGTGGCTGGGGTCGGCCTGCTGGCAGCCTTGGCACGCCTGCTGGGCACGGCGGTGCTGACACCGGTGCTGCGCGCCTTGCTGGTCAGCGGGGCCGTGGCCGCGGTCGGCGGCACGGCGGCGCTGCAGGCCACCTCGAGGCTGGCTGAGCACGCCA
>NZ_DS999576.1:670142-691313 GCF_000159035.1 Actinomyces urogenitalis DSM 15434 | reverse complement strand
GCCAGGACGCCGCCGGCACGGCGGATGAGCAGAAGGGTGGCAGGTGATGACCTCACGCGTCGAGCCTGAGCAGCGGCGGTTGCGTGTGCTGGAGGTGTGCGGGTCAGCAGCCGGCGGCGTGCGTGTCCACGTGGCCGACTGCGCCCGGCTCCTGGCTGAGGCGGGCCACGACGTCATCGTCGAGGCTCCTGCCTCGGTGCTGGACGGGGCACCGCTGGGGGCTGCGCGCAGCGAGGTCCTCCAGATCGGCCCGCGTCCGGGCCCAGGCGACTTACTGGTGCTGGCGCGCCTGCGTCGTCTGGGACGACGGGCTGACGTCGTCCATGCCCACGGCCTTCGCGCCGGCGCGCTGGCCGCACTGGCACTGGGACGACGGCGGACGCGCCTGGTGGTCACCGAGCACAACCTGCCGGTGGGAGGACGCCTGACCACCGCCACGGGCCGGGGGTTGGCTGGCGTGGTGGCTGCCCGCGCCGACCAGGTCCTGGCCGTGAGCCCCGACCTGCTGGCACAGGCGCGTGAGCTGGGCGCGAGAGAGGCAGAGCTGGCCGTCATCCCCGCCTCCGGCCACGTGCAGCAGGAGGCACTGGACGCCGCGGCGGTGCAGGAGGTGTGGCCCGAGGGCTACCGCGTGCTCACGGTGGCGCGCCTGGCTCCCCAGAAGGGGCTGGACCTGCTCCTGGACGCCGCCGCGCAGCTGGCCGACGCCGTGACCGAGGCTGGCGGCGAGGGCGGTGCCACCTCACTGACGTGGGCTGTGGCCGGGGACGGACCGCAGGCCGATGAGCTTGCCGCACGGATCGCGCGCGAGCAGCTGCCCGTGCGCCTGCTGGGCCGCCGAGGAGATGTCAGCTCCCTCATGCAGGCCGCGGACGTTGTTGTCCAGACCTCGCTGTGGGAGGGCCAGCCCATCACGATCCAGGAGGCGCTAGCTGCTGGGGCGGCGATCGTGGCCACGGACGTGGGAGGCACGGGCGTGACCGCTCGCGGTGGAGCCCAGCTCGTCTCGCCGAGCAGCCAGGCCGTTGCCCAGGCCGTGGCCCGGCTCCTGGCCGACGACGGTGCTCGCCGCCAGGCCCAGGACCGCGCGCGTCAGGCGGCGCGTGAGCTGCCGGACCACGCGGCGCTGGCGGCCCAGCTGCAGCGAGTGCTGGACCCAGGCGTGTGAGGCGGCTCTAGCCGACCGTGTCTGTCAGGTTTCGCCGTCATCGATATGATGGAGTTCCGTGATGAGCACGTCTAACCGCTCCAGCGGTCACCAGAGTGAAGTCCCTGCCCACATCTTCGTCACCGGTGGCGTCGTCTCTTCCCTCGGTAAGGGGCTGACGGCCTCCAGCCTGGGACGACTGCTGCGCTCGCGCGGTATCAGCGTGGCGATGCAGAAGCTTGACCCGTATATCAACGTCGACCCCGGCACGATGAACCCCTTCCAGCACGGGGAGGTCTTTGTCACCGAGGACGGAGCGGAGACGGACCTGGACATCGGCCACTACGAGCGCTTCCTTGACGTCAACCTCTCCGGCAAGGCCAACGCCACCACCGGGCAGGTCTACTCCCGCGTGATCGCCAAGGAACGGCGGGGGGAGTACCTGGGAGACACCGTCCAGGTCATCCCGCACATCACTGACGAGATCAAGCGCGTCATGCGCTCTCAGGCTGAGCCTGGCCCGGACGGCGAGGTACCTGACGTCATCATCACCGAGATCGGCGGCACGGTCGGTGACATCGAGTCCCAGCCCTTCCTCGAGGCGGCTCGCCAGGTGCGTGCCGATCTGGGGCGGGCCCACGTGGCCTTCGTCCATGTCTCCCTCATTCCCTTCCTGCCGGCGGCCGGTGAGCTCAAGACCAAACCCACCCAGCACTCGGTGGCCGCGCTGCGCTCGATCGGTATCCAGCCTGACGCCCTGGTCCTGCGCACCGACCGGCCCCTGCCTGAGGGAGTCAAGGGCAAGGTGGCGCTCATGTGCGACGTCGACCGTGAGGCCGTCGTCGAGTGCAAGGACGCCGCGAGCATCTACGACGTCCCGCCGACCCTGCACCGTGAGGGCCTGGACGCCTTCCTCGTCCAGAGGCTGGGCCTGACCTTCCGGGACGTGGACTGGGCGGAGTGGAACGGCCTGCTCGACCACGTCCACAACCCCTCCCGCCGTCTTGAGGTGGCGCTGGTGGGCAAGTACATCGACCTGCACGACGCCTACCTGTCCGTCTCCGAGGCCATCCGCCACGCCGGCTTCGCCTGCGACGCGAAGGTGGAGATCCGCTGGGTCGCCTCCGACACCTGCGAGAGCCCGGACGGAGCCCAGCGTGCGCTGTCCGGGGTGGACGCCGTCGTCGTGCCCGGCGGCTTCGGCGTGCGCGGCATCGAGGGCAAGCTCGGGGCGCTGCGCTGGGCCCGCGAGCATCAGGTGCCCACCCTGGGCCTGTGCCTGGGGCTGCAGTGCATGGTGATCGAGGCAGCCCGCCACCTGCTGGGGCTGGAGGCCGCGTCCTCAACCGAGATGGCGCCCGAGACCCCCGACCCCGTCGTCACTACGATGGACGCCCAGCGTGAGTTCGTCACCGGTGGGGGAGACCTGGGCGGCACGATGCGGCTGGGTGCCTACCCGGCGGTCCTGACCGAGGGCTCCGTCGTCGCCCAGACCTACGGCGCCACCCACGTCAGCGAGCGCCACCGCCACCGCTTCGAGGTCAACAACGCCTACCGTGAGCGCCTGGAGGAGGCGGGCCTGCACGTGTCCGGCACCTCACCGGACGGGCACCTGACCGAGTTCGTCGAGCTCGACCGCGCCCTGCATCCCTACTACGTGGCCACCCAGGCCCACCCGGAGTTCAAATCGCGGCCCACCCACGCCCACCCGCTGTTCACGGGGCTGATCAATGCCGGGCTGGACCGCCAGCGTGACCGCTTCGCCGCTCGTGGCGAGGAGGGACTGGAGCCCGAGGTCGCGCAGGCTGCCCAGAAGGGTAGCGTGGCACCCGTCAAGGATGAGGCCACGGCGGGAAAGCAGTCACGGTGAGCACGAGGGGACAGGCGCGCGAGCTGGACGACCAGCGTGACTCGCGGCAGGTGACCGCCAGCCAGCAGGTGTGGGCCGGCCCGATCTTCACCATCCAGGACGAGCAGATCGCGCTCGCCCCTGGTGCTGAGCCCGTGCGCCGGCAGACCGTGGCCCACCATGACGCCGTGAGCATCGTGGCGTGGCGTGAGGGGGTGGACTCCTCCCAGGACGACGGCGCTGCGGAGATCCTCCTGGTGCGTCAGTACCGTCACCCGGTGCGTGCCGACCTGTGGGAGGTCCCGGCAGGCCTGCTTGACGTTGCTGGCGAGGCGCCGGCGGTGGCTGCAGGGCGGGAGCTGGCGGAGGAGACTGATTACGAGGCCGGTACCTGGCACACGCTCGTCGACTACTATGCCTCGCCGGGCTTCACCACGGAGGGCTGCCGCTCCTTCCTCGCTCGTGACCTCAGCCTCCTGCCGGAGGAGCGCCGGGTGCCTCGTGAGGCGGAGGAGGCTGAGTTCGTGCCGACCTGGTTCCGTTTCGACGACGTCGTGGCGGCAGTCCTGCAGGGCCGGCTCCACAACCCGGCCACGGTGGCGGGGGTGCTGGCGGCTGACCGGCTGCGCGCTTGCGGCTGGGAAGGGCTGCGCCCGGCCGATGCGCCGTGGCTGAGGAGCCCGGTGAGTCTGTAGCACCACAGCGGCTGCGCCGCACACGGTGGCCCGCGACACGACACGTGCCGTGGGCCACTTTTCGTTGCCAGGACTGGCGTTCTTCAGTGAAGCGATTAACGTGCTGAGATTAAGGGCGTTAAACGGTTGACGAGCGGTCAGCGGTAAGGTAGGATGGGCCCATCGGCATACGAAGGTGTCTGCTACGTGATGGCAATGGCGCGAGGAGGTGCGATGACGACTCTGACGGATGTGGCGCAGGCTGCCGCGGTCTCGACCGCCACGGCCTCCTTGGTCCTGTCAGGGAAGGCGAACGGGCGGGTCTCGGCGACGACGGCCAAGCGGGTACGTGGCGCCGCCCGGGACCTGGGCTACGTGCGTAACGCCCTGGCGGCCTCGATGCGTAGTCAGCGCACCCGGACGCTGGGCGTGGTCGCCAATGACGTGCTATCCACCCCCTACGCCGTCTCGATGGTTGACGGCATCTTGACCACCGCACGGTCACAGGGGTGGTCGGTGATCTTCGCCGACACTGGCGGTGACACCTCAGAGCGTCGCCGTGCCGTCGATGAGCTGTGCTCGCGCCAGGTCGACGCCATCATCTACGCGGCGATGTACCACCAGGAGGTGGTCGTTGAGGAGGGACTGTCAGACGTCTTCGTGCTTAACAGCTTCGCTGACCGCGACGACGTGCCCGGTGTGGTCCCGGACGAGGAGCGTGCCGCCTATGAGGCGACGACTCATCTCATCGAGCTTGGCCACGACCGCATCGCCCACCTGGCGCACGACTCTGACGCGGCGGCGGTCGGCCTGCGCATCGCGGGCTATCGCCGGGCCCTGGTCAGCCACGGCCTGCCGTGGGACGAGCGCCTGCTCTTGCGCGGAGACAATGATCCTGCAGGCGCTGACGAGGCGGCTACGCGGCTGCTGGACCTCGATCCTCGCCCGACAGCTGTCTTCTGTTACAACGACGCCATGGCCGCTGGGGTGTACCGGCAGGTGGCGCGTCGAGGCCTGAGGATCCCTCAGGACCTGTCAGTGGTGGGCTTTGACGACCTGGAGCTGATCTCCACCAACCTTGATCCCCAGCTGACCACCATGCGGCTGCCGCACTACGAGATGGCTGAGTGGATGACGCGCGCGGTGATCTGTGAGGACGAGCAGAACCCGCCTCCTGGGGTCACTCGTATGCACTGCCAGCTCATTCAACGAGCGTCGACGGCGCCGCCCAGTCAGCCTGTCCGCTCCTCAGACCTGGGCTGAGCAGCCCGGGCACGCACAAGCTTCCGGCTCACACGAGCCGGGGGAACTCCCATCCCAGATGACACAAAGGAGTGTTCCATGATCACGACTCGTCGTACCTTCCTCGGCCTGGGCGCTGCCAGTGCGGTAGCCCTGACCCTGGCGGCCTGTTCCTCGCAGGGTAAGGACTCCTCAGGTTCTGCTTCCGGCGGCAAGGGCGGGCTGACACTGTGGACCCACAGCGCCGGCGGAACAGATGAGTACGCCGTTATCGAGGGCATCGTCAATGACTTCAATGCCGCCAACCCCGACACCCCGATCACGATCACGGCCTTCCCCCAGGCCTCCTACAACGACGCGATCGTGGCGGCGGCTGCCTCCGGTGATCTGCCTGACATCCTGGACCTGGACGGTCCGATCATGCCGAACTGGGCCTGGTCTGGCTACCTCGCTCCTCTGACGCTGCCCAGCTCGCTGACCGACAAGATGGTGGACTCCACCAAGGGGTACTTCAACGACACGCTCTACTCCGTGGGCCCGTACGACACCTCGCTGTGCTTCCTGGCCCGCAAGTCCGCGATCGAGCAGATCGGGGCCCGCGTCCCCACCGTTGACTCTCCCTGGACCAAGGACGAGTTCGAGGACGTGCTGACCAAGCTCAAGGCGCTGCCCGACTACGAGTACGCCATCGACTTGTCGAACTGGGACGCCGCGGAGTGGTGGCCCTACGCCTATGCCCCGATGCTGCAGAGCTTCGGTGGTGACCTCATTGACCGCAAGACCATGGCGAGCGCCGAGGGCGTTCTCAACGGTCCTGAGGCGAAGGCCTTCGGCGAGTGGTTCCGTCACCTGTTCGCTGACGGCCTGGCTTCCGAGACCCCGGCGACGGACGGTCAGGACTTCCTCCAGGGCAAGGTCCCGATGGTCTACACCGGCGGCTGGAAGGTGCTGCAGGCGCAGGAGACGCACGGCCTGGACGAGGTCCTCATCCTGCCGCCAGTGGACTTCGGTGCGGGTGCCAAGGTCGGCGGCGGTTCCTGGCAGTGGGCGGTGTCTGCGACCTCCAAGAACCAGGAAGCGGCTAACAAGTACATCGAGCTGCTCATGCAGGACAAGTACCTGATCAAGTACTCCGACGCGATCGGCACCTACCCCTCGATTGAGTCGGCGATCCCGGGCACTGCCAACTACGGTGAGGGCAAGCCGCTGGAGCCCGTCTATGAGATCGGCAAGGCCTTTGCCCTGCTGCGCCCAGCGACCCCGGGATACAAGACGATCTCCTCGGTCTTCGACAAGGCCTTGCGTGACATCGCCTCCGGCGCTGACGTCCAGGCCAGCCTTGACCAGGCGGTCAAGGACATCGACGCCGATATCACCTCCAACAACGGCTACAAGGTTTCCTGACGAGCCTTGCCCTGAACTCACTGATCCGGTGGGAGGCACGAGCGTGCCTCCCACCGGGAAGGGAGAAAGACGTGTCCACCTCTGTTGCGGCAAGGCGCAGCGCGAGCTCTCGTCGCGAGGCGCTGCAGGCGTGGCTCATGAGCTCACCTGCCCTCATCCTGTTACTGCTCTTCATGGGCATCCCGATCCTTCTCACCTTCGGGCTGTCCTTCACCAACGCCCGGTTGATCTCGCCCAACCCGCCTTCCTTCGTCGGGCTGGCCAACTTTGAGCGTGCCTTGGGAGCTGATCCCACGTTCTTGCGCTCGCTGACCAATACCGCCTTCTTTGCCCTCATCGTCGTTCCGTGCCAGTCCGGCCTGGCCCTGGCCCTGGCCATCCTGGTCAATCAGAAGGTCAAGGGCGTCACGGCCTTCAGGACGATGATCTTCATGCCTGTGGTCACCTCCATGGTGGTGGTCTCGATCCTGTGGAGCTTCTTCTACGAGGACGATGGCCTGGTCAACTCCATGCTCAACACCATCACGGGCGGCGGCTGGACGGCGGTGGCCTGGCTCAACAATCCGGGTACCGCGATGCCGGCGATCATCGTGCTGTCGATCTGGCAGGCGGTCGGTCTGCACATGATCATCTGGCTGTCTGGACTACAGGGCATCGACCCTGCGCTGTATGAGGCTGCGGACCTCGACGGTGTCAACGGCTGGCAGCGATTCCGCTACGTGACCTGGCCAGGCCTGCGCTCGACGATGGTGTTCATCCTTGTCACCATCACCATCGCTGCGCTCGGACTGTTTGTCCAGGTTGATGTCATGACCTCAGGAGGTCCGCAGGACGCGACCTCAACACTCGTCTACCACGCCGTGCGCAAGGGCTACCGCGAGCAGGACATGGGCTACGGAAGCGCGATCTCGCTGATCTTCTTCGTCTGCGTCCTCCTCATCAGCCTTATCCAGCGCTGGCTGACCAGGGAGAAGGACTGACATGGCTACGCATACTGTCCCGTCTCACTCACTGACCACCCCGGCCCAGCAGCCCACCGCTCAGCGTGTGCCTGGAAGGCGTGGCCGGGCGGCAACGAAGCGGCGCTCGCGGGTCCTGACTTATATCGGGCTGGTTGTCGCCGCATCGGTCGCGGTCTTCCCGCTGCTGTTTATGATCTTCTCCTCGCTCAAGCCTGACTCGCAGATCTTCGCGGACCTGGGCAGTGTCAAGGCGTTCCTGCCGGTGGGCGAGCTGTCACTGGACAACTACGAGGGTGTCTTCCAACGTGTGCCAGCAGGTCGCTTCCTGCTGAACTCGGCGATCGTGACCGTGTGCATCGTGGTCCTCGGCCTCGTCGTCAACTCCATGATCGGTTTTGCCATCGCCCGGATGCGGTGGAAGGGCAAGCGCATCATCCTCTCGCTGGTCCTGGCCACCCTCATGGTGCCTTTTGAGACCATCGCGGTGCCGCTGGTCTTCTGGGTGGCCAAGCTGCCGTCGCTGCAGTGGGTCGTGGACGGGTTCCTGGTCAAGCAGGGGATGCTGAACACCTACCAGGTCCAGATCCTGCCCTACATTGCCAACGCGCTGGCGATCTTCCTCTTCTCGCAGCACTTTGGAGACATTCCCAAGGAGATCGACGAGGCTGCGCGCGTGGACGGCGCGAGCTGGTTCACCATCTATCGCAAGATCGTCGTCCCGCTGTCTGGACCGACTTTCGCCACGGTGGCCATCATCATGATGCTGCCGGCGTGGAACTCCTACCTCTGGCCGCTCATGGTGGTTCAGGAGGAGGCGATGCGCCCGGTAAGCGTAGGAATGCAGTACTTCTTCCAGCTCAACCCCGTGTGGGGCGAGATCATGGCTTACGGCACGCTCATCACAGTGCCCATGTTGGTGCTGTTCATCATCTTCCAACGTTCCTTTGTCCAGTCTCTGGCCGGTACGGCCGTCAAGGGCTGAGACACTTGCAACCCGGACAAGGAGACCGAGATGGCCTTCAGCCTTGCTGACCACTGGATGTGGGACCACTGGATCGCTCGTCGCGCAGACCAGTACCACCTGTTCTTTCTGCGTGCGTCGAAGGCGCTGCACAACCCGGACCGGCGTCACTGGCGGGCATCGATTGGGCACGCGGTGTCCTCAGATGCTCGCAACTGGACCTTACTGCCCGATGCCCTGGTTCACTCTGATGGTCCTGCCTTCGATGACCAGGCGACCTGGACCGGCTCGGCCGTCGTCAAGGATGACGGCACGATCCGTCTCTTCTACACCGGCATCTCCCGTCGCGAAGGAGGGATGGTTCAGCGAGTTGGCTGGGCTGACTCGCAGGACGGGGTGACCTTCACCCGCGCCTGCGCCGAGCCTGTGGAGGCTGACGGACGCTGGTACGAGAAGTGGAACCCCTCCTACCCGTGGGACGAGCCGTGGCGGGACCCCTATGTCTTCCAACATGAGGGGCGCTGGCACATGCTGGTCACGGCGCGCCGTGCCGGTGTGGATCGTTTGCACGCCGGCGTGATTGGCCATGCCGTGTCTGATGACCTGGACCACTGGGAGGTGCTCGAGCCTCTGACTGAGCCCAGCCAGTTCGGTCAGCTTGAGGTCAGTCAGTCACGGTTCGTCGACGGCAAGCACCTGCTGGTCTTCTCCTGCGGGCGTGACATGCAGGCCGCTGCGTGCGACGGAACGGTGTGGGTCGCCGAGGGGGAGGGGCCCTTGGGGCCGTGGGATGTGGACAATGCCCGCTATGTCGAGCCTACGCACCTGTACGCCGGCCAGGTCTTTGACATGGCAGACGGGCAGTGGGCTTTCACCGGCTTTGACGACGGAGAGGACGGCGTCTTCCGCGGAGTGATCCCGGACCCGTTGCCTTGGAACGAGGTGCAGCTGTCTCAGGCTCCAGCGCGCTGACGCCAAGCGGCCTCGGCGCGCTCGGGTAGCGCTCCGATGGGGCCATGCCCGATGTGACCGCTCGATGGGGGTGGGAGCGAACCTCATCGGTTCGCTCCCACCCCCATCGAGCGTCGTGCGTCTGCCGGAAACGCCGCCAGTGCAAGAAACGATCCGACCGGCGCCGTGCGCCGTCGTCACCGTGCGGGGCCCGGCATAGGCCACTCCTCTGACCGGTATGCGTGCTGGATCCCACGTACCGAGATCGACCGATCCTCTCGTCCTGCTAATATCGGAAGGCCGATCTTGGTTAAAGTGGGACAGTGCGTAGGCCATCCGGCCTACGTGCGCCGCCCGAGGAGGAGAGGAGAGGTCATGAGCACGGTCGACGACGACTCGACCCGGGCCAGGGTCCTTGACCTCATCGTCGAGAAGGGGCCGGTCTCCGCAGCCCAGCTGGCCAGGGTCCTGGACCTGACGCCTGCGGCGGTGCGTCGCCACCTCACTGCCCTGGAGGAGAGCGGAGAGATCCAGGTCCACGCGGCCGCTGCCTGCGGCAAGCGAGGGCGTGGCCGTCCGGCTCGTCACTACGTGGCCACCTCGAAAGCGAGGACGAGCTTCGCCGAGGGCTACTCCGATATCGCCACGCGAGCCCTGTCCTACCTCCAGCAGGTCGCCGGGGACAAGGCGATCGACTCCTTTGCGGCCGTGCGCGGACGCGACCTGGAACGCCGCTACATGCCGGTGGTCGAGGCCGCAGGTAAGGATCCCTCGGACCGCGCTCGCGCCCTGGCGGACGCCCTGACCCTGGACGGCTACGCCGCCACCGTCCGCGACGTGGGAGACGGTTCCTTTGCCGTCCAGCTGTGCCAGGGCCACTGCCCGGTGCGTGATGTCGCTGGACAGTTCGGCGAGCTGTGCGAGGCCGAGACCCAGGCCATCGCCCGCCTGATTGGAGTCCCGGTGCAGCGTCTGGCTACCCTCGCCGGCGGCGACCACGTGTGCACCACGCACGTCCCCATCGCGATGCCCGTCCTGCGCAAGCGCACGGTACGAGCAGCAGCAGACACGCGAAGCCCACGGGCCCAGCGAACGGAAGGAACCCGATGACATCACCGAGCACCGACAAGCCTCGCGTCTCCGACGACGAGATCATCGACTCGATCTCGACGCAGTACGACTTTGGCTGGCACGACTCTGACGAGGCTGGTGCCAACGCCAAGCGCGGTCTTGACGAGCAGGTCGTGCGGGAGATCTCCGCCATCAAGGGCGAGCCCGAGTGGATGCTGGCCAAGCGCCTCAAGGCCTACGAGATCTTCGAGCGCAAGCCCATGCCCACCTGGGGCGTGGACCTGTCCGAGCTGGACATGGACTCGGTGAAGTACTACGTGCGCTCCACTGACAAGCCGGCGAGCTCCTGGGACGACCTGCCCGACGACATCCGCTCCACCTATGACCGCATCGGCATCCCCGAGGCCGAGCGCGAGCGGCTGGTGGCGGGCGTGGCGGCCCAGTACGAGTCTGAGGTCGTCTACCACCAGATCCGTGAGGACCTGGAGAAGCAGGGCGTCATCTTCGTCGACACCGACACCGCGGTGCGCGAGTACCCCGAGCTGGTCCAGGAGTACTTCGGCTCGGTGGTGCCGGCTGGTGACAACAAGTTCGCCGCCCTCAACACCGCGGTGTGGTCCGGCGGCTCCTTCATCTACGTGCCCAAGGGCGTCCACGTCGAGATCCCGCTGCAGGCCTACTTCCGGATCAACACCGAGAACATGGGCCAGTTCGAGCGCACGCTCATCATCGCCGACGAGGACTCCTACGTCCACTACGTCGAGGGCTGTACCGCCCCCATCTACTCCACCGACTCCCTGCACTCAGCGATCGTGGAGATCGTGGTCAAGAAGAACGCCCGCGTGCGGTACACGACCATCCAGAACTGGTCCAGTAACGTGTGGAACCTGGTGACCCAGCGCGCCACCTGCGCCGAGGGCGCCACCATGGAGTGGGTGGACGGCAACATCGGCTCCAAGCGCAACATGAAGTACCCGGCCGTCTACCTCATGGGTCCCCACGCCCGCGGTGAGGCCCTGTCCATCGCCTTCGCCGGCGAGGGCCAGCACCAGGACACCGGCGCCAAGATGGTGCACATGGCGCCCTACACCTCCAGCCACATCGTCTCTAAGTCCGTGGCCCGCCACGGTGGGCGCTCGGGCTATCGCGGCCTGGTCCAGATCATGAAGAACGCCCGGCACTCCAAGTCCAACGTGCTGTGCGACGCCCTGCTGGTCGACGAGATCTCGCGCTCGGACACCTACCCCTACGTCGACGTGCGTACCGACGACGTCGAGATGGGCCACGAGGCCACCGTGTCCAAGGTGAGCGCGGACCAGCTCTTCTACCTCATGCAGCGCGGGCTGACCGAGACCGAGGCCATGGCCACGATCGTGCGCGGCTTCGTCGAGCCTATCGCCCGCGAGCTGCCCATGGAGTACGCCCTGGAGCTTAACCGCCTCATCGAGCTGCAGATGGAGAACTCCGTCGGATGAGGCCGACGGCGCAGCCCGCCCCACGCACACCACCTTCCACTCGATCCGCCGGGTACCCGGCACAGGAGCACCTCATGCCCGACCTGTCCACTGACCACTCCCAGGCGAGCCTGGACGGCGCCCACACTCACGGGCGCGCCGCAGCGCCTCAGGGGCGCTACGTCGCCTCGCGTGCGGACCGCCCTACCTCCTTCGACCCGGCTGACATCCCGGTGCCACGCGGGCGCGAGGAGGAATGGCGCTTCACGCCCATGAAGCGTTTCCGCCCGCTGTTCGACCTGGAGGCCGTGCGTGCCGGAAGCGCGACGGACTCGGTCACCGTCGCCGTCGACGCCCCGCAGGGCGTGGACGTGGAGAGCCTGGAACGCACCGACGAGCGCCTGGGGACCGTCGGCGCCCCGGTGGACCGCACCGGCGTCGTCGCCTGGGCGGCGTTCGAGACCGCCACCGCCGTCACCCTCCAGGCTGGCGCCCAGCTCGAGCGCGCCGTGCGCGTGAGCGTGACGGGCCACGAGGTCCCCGGCGAGGAGGGCTTCGCCCACCCCGCTGCCGGCCACCTGCTCATTACCGCCCAGAAGGGCAGCCGCGGCACCGTGGTCCTGGATCACACCGGCACTGCCGCCTACACGCAGGGGGTAGAGGTTGTCGTCGCCCCTGAGGCCGAGCTGACCCTGGTGACTATCCAGAACTGGGACGACGCCGCCGTCCACGCCTCCAACCACCGCGTGCGCGTGGAGGGGCGTGGCACCCTCAAGCACGTGGTCGTGAGCCTGGGTGGAGACGTGCGCATCTCCTCCGACCTCGGCTTCGCTGGCGAGGGCGGGCGTACCGAGGCCTACGGCGTCTACTTCACCGACGCCGGCCAGCACCAGGAGCACCGCCCCTACGTGGCCCACACCGAGCCGCACTGCTACTCCCGCGTGACCTACAAGGGCGCGCTGCAGGGCGAGAATGCCCACGCCGTATGGGTGGGGGACTGCCTCATCGGCGCCGCCGCCCGCGGCACGGACACCTACGAGCTCAACCGCAACCTGGTGCTCACCGAGGGCGCCAAGGCGGACTCGATCCCCAACCTGGAGATCGAGAACGGCAACATCGAGGGCGCCGGCCATGCCTCGGCCACCGGGCGCTTCGACGACCACCAGCTGTTCTACCTGCGTGCCCGCGGCATCCCCGAGGCTGAGGCTCGGCGCCTGGTGGTGCTCGGCTTCTTCAATGAGATCGTCGCCGAGATCGGCGTGCCTGAGGTCGAGGAGACCCTCATGGGCGCCATCGAGAAGGAGCTGGAGCTCACCGGCGTCATCGCCGCCCGCGAGCAGGCTCCCACCGCCTGAGCCGCACCTGACCACCCCGTACCCGCAACAGAAGAGCACACGAGCATGAGCACTCTGCAGATCAAGAACCTCCACGTCCAGGTCGCCACCAACGACGGCCCCAAGCCCATCCTCAAGGGCGTCGACCTCACGGTTGACTCCGGCGAGGTCCACGCCATCATGGGCCCCAACGGCTCGGGCAAGTCCACCCTGGCCTACTCCATCGCCGGTCACCCCGACTACGAGGTCACCGACGGTGAGGTCCTGCTCGACGGCGTCAACCTGCTGGACATGAGCGTGGACGAGCGCGCTCGCGCCGGCCTGTTCCTGGCCATGCAGTACCCGGTTGAGGTCCCCGGCGTGTCCGTGGCCAACTTCCTGCGCACCGCCAAGACCGCCATCGACGGCCAGGCCCCCAAGGTCCGCCAGTGGGTCAGCGAGGTCTCCGGCGCGATGGAGAAGCTGCGCATGGACCCTGCTTTCAACGAGCGTGACGTCAACGCCGGCTTCTCGGGAGGCGAGAAGAAGCGCTTCGAGATCCTCCAGATGGAGCTCTTGAAGCCCCGGTTCGCCGTCCTGGACGAGACCGACTCCGGCCTGGACGTGGACGCGCTGCGCATCGTCTCCGAGGGCGTCAACCGCCTGCACGACTCCTCCGACGCCGGCTTCCTCCTCATCACGCACTACACGCGGATCCTGCGCTACATCAAGCCCAGCCACGTCCACGTCTTCGTTGACGGGCACGTGGCCGAGGAGGGTGGCCCGGACCTGGCTGAGCGCCTGGAGAACGAGGGCTACGACCGCTTCCTCAAGTGAGGCACCCTCATGACTGACTCTGCATCCTCCGTCCCGTCTGCCGCGCAGGTGAGGCCGCCGCAGCCGCTGAGCGCGGACGAGCTCGCCGCCGTCCGTGCGGACTTCCCGTACCTGGCGCGTCCCGCGCGCTCGGGCGGGCAGCTGGCCTATCTCGACTGGGCAGCCACCAGCCAGAAGCCAGCCTGCGTCATCGCTCGTGAGGCCGAGTTCCTGCGGATGTCCAACGGCGCCGCGGGCCGCTCGACCTACCAGATCGCCGATGAGGCGACTGCCGCCTGGGAGGAGGCTCACGAGGCGGTCGGCGCCTTCGTGGGAGCGCGGGCCAGTCAGGTGGTCTTCACCAAGAACGCCACCGAGGCAGTCAACCTCGTGGCCCTGGCGATCGGGCACGCGAGCCTGGGGCGCCCGGCCGGGCGCGGGGGCGCGGCAGCGGATGCTCATGACCCCTCGGCCAGGCTCCGCCTGGGCCAGGGCGACGAGATCGTCGTCTCGCGCGCGGAGCACCACGCCAACCTCGTGCCCTGGCAGGAGCTGGCGGCGCGCACGGGTGCCACTCTGCGGTGGCTGGACCTGACCCCCGAGGGCCGGATCGATCCCGGCACGGTGGACGTCATCACCGAGCGCACCCGCGTGGTGGCTGTGGCCCACGCCTCCAACGTCATCGGAGCGCTCACCCCGCTGGATGTGATCCTGCCGGCAGCCAAGGCAGTCGGTGCCCTCGTCCTGCTGGACACCTGCCAGTCCGGGGCCCACCTCCCGCTGGACTTCGCGGCGCTGTCCGCTGCCGGTGTGGACGCGATGGTCCTGTCCAGCCACAAGATGCTCGGGCCGACCGGCATCGGCGCGCTGGTGGCCACCGAGGAGCTGACGGAGGCGATGCCACCGGTGCTCACCGGGGGCTCGATGATCGAGGTCGTCTCCATGGAGTCCTCGACCTACATGACCGGTCCCGCCCGCTTCGAGGCCGGCAGCCAGCCGCTGGCCCAGGCCGCGGCGTGGACGACGGCGGTGGGCTACCTGTCACGGCTGGGCCTGGACCGTCTGCACGCCGGTGAACAGGTGCTGACTGGGCGTCTTCTGGACGGCCTGACGGGCGTGGCCGGCGTGCGCGTGCTCGGGCCGACCGATACCCGCGACCGGCTCGGCGTGGTGCCCTTCGTCGTCGATGGCGTCCACCCTCATGACGTCGGCCAGGTGCTCGATGCTGCCGGGGTCGCTGTGCGCACCGGCCACCACTGCGCCCAGCCCATCCACGCCCACTTCGGGGTGCACGCCTCCTCGCGCGTATCCTTCGGGCCGACCACCACGCCCCAGGAGGTTGACCGCTTCCTCGAGGCGGTCGCCTCCGTCCGTTCCTACTTTGGCAGGTGAGCATGAACGACCTCGACCAGCTCTACCAGCAGGTCATCCTCGACCACTCGCGTGAGCGCCACGGCGCGGGCGCGCTCGACGCCCCTGACGGCCAGTCCCACCAGGTCAACCCCACCTGCGGGGACGAGGTGACTCTTGACGTCAAGGTCCAGGACGGCACCATCGCGGCCGTCGGCTGGCAGGGGGAGGGCTGCTCTATCTCCCAGGCCTCGATCTCGGTCATGCACGACCTGGTCGACGGTGCGGACCTAGAGACGGTCGCCCGCCTGGAGGCGGACTTCGACGCCCTCATGCACTCACGCGGCAAGGGCGTGGACGAGGCCGTGCTCGACGCCCTGGAGGACGGGGCGGCCTTCGAGGGGGTCTCGAAGTACCCCAACCGCGTCAAGTGCGCGCTGCTGGGGTGGATGGCCCTCAAGGACGCCCTGGCGCGCTCCGGCGTCGTCCTTCCGCAGGTGGAGGCCGACGGCGCACCGGCCAGCTGAGGCGTCCCCTCACCTGCCCTCACCACTGACTGACGAGGACCGGATCGGTCCTGACAACCTCAAGGAGACCGCATGAGCGAGCCCACCGGCGCCCCGGCGCCCGGAGCCGAGAACCCGGCCGGCAGCCCGGTTACCACCGCACCTGCCGGCCCGGCCGACAACCCCATGGCGGCCCAGCACGCCCCCGCCCAGCTCTCCGACGTCGACGTCGCCGCGATCGAGGAAGCCCTGCGCGACGTCATCGACCCGGAGCTGGGCATCAACGTCGTCGACCTCGGTCTGCTCTACGGCATCGCCATCGAGCCCGACGGCACCGTGGTGCTGGACATGACGCTGACGACGGCAGCCTGCCCGCTGACCGACGTCATTGAGGAGCAGGCGTCCCAGGCCCTGGCCTACATCGTGGACAAGGTCCGCATCCAGTGGGTGTGGCTGCCGCCGTGGGGCCCGGACAAGATCACGCCCGAGGGGCGCGAGCAGCTGCGGGCGCTGGGCTTCAACGTCTGAGGAGTACCTCGCGCAGCACCGGCGCGTTGGAGCGCTGGTTTCCGTTCCTCGTGCCGTACAGGAGGGTGAGGCGTCCGCGTTCGGCCAGGCCGCGTAGGTGTGCCACAGCCTCGGCACGCTCGGGCTGGGCCAGCTCGGCGCGGTAACGCGCCTGGAACTCCTCCCAGCTGATCTCGCCGTGGTGGAAGCCGCGACGCAGCTCGCCAGACGGAGCGATCTCCTGACACCACTCGTCCAGTGCTGCGCGCTCCTTGGACACCCCTCGCGGCCACAACCGGTCCACCAGCACCCGGTACCCGTCCTCGGCGCTGGGTTCCTCACGGACGGACTTGAGCACGACGTCCAGGCTCATGACGGTCTCTCGCCTCTCTTCACTCGTGGCCGTGCCAGTATCCCACCGGCGTAACGCATGAGCCTCGTGGCCCCCGGTATCCTGACCCCGTGCTCTACGACCTGCTGTACAAGACCGTCCTGACACGCATTGACCCCGAGGTTATCCACGACGTCTGCGTCAAGGGCGTCGCGCTCACCGGTCGCCTGCCCTTCGTGCGGGACGTCGTGCGCCAGGCCTGGGGACGCCGACCCGCGATCCCCGTGCCCTCTGCCGGTCAGGGAGGGCCCTTCGCCCGCCCGGTTCCCGGCGTGCTGGGACTGGCTGCCGGGATGGACAAGGAGGGCGAGGCCGTGGAGGGCATGGACGCCCTCGGCTTCGGCTTCATCGAGGTCGGCACCTTCACCGCGCAGGCCCAGCCTGGCAATGACAAGCCCCGCATGTGGCGGTACCCGGCTACGCGAGCCGTGCGTAACAGGATGGGCTTCAACAACTCCGGTGCGGACGAGGCGGCCCGCCGCCTGCGCGAGCTGCGCTCGACCGTGCGCGGGCGCAGCATCGTCGTGGGGGCCAACATCGGCAAGACCAAGGTGGTCCCGCTGGAGGACGCCGTCGAGGACTACCGCTACTCCGCGGCCGCGGTGGCGCGCTGGGCCGACTACCTCGTCGTCAACGTCTCCAGCCCCAACACCCCGGGTCTGCGCGACCTGCAGAACGTGGAGTCCCTGCGGCCGATCCTTGAGGCCGTGCGGGAAGCTGGTGACGCTGCCGCCCACCGCCACGTGCCCCTCCTGGTCAAGATAGCCCCGGACCTGGCGGACGCGGACATCGACGCCGTCGCTGACCTTGTCACCGACATGGGCCTGGACGGCGTGGTCGCCACCAACACCACCATCGACCACGACCTGGGGGAGGGAGGCCTGTCCGGGGCGCCGCTGCTTCCGCGCTCCCTGGAGGTCGTGCGCCGGCTGCGCGCGCGCCTGGGCGAAGGGCCAACGATTATCGGCGTGGGTGGGATCTCCTCCATCATGGACGCTGAGCTCATGCTCGACGCCGGTGCGGACCTGCTCCAGGCCTACACCGCCTTCATCTACAACGGTCCGGCGTGGCCGGGCCGTATCAACCGGGCGCTGGCGACCATGCGCCGCCCGCGCTGAACGGTTACCATGGCCGCGCGCCACGGCGCATGAGTGGGAGACGAGGCTACCTGTGAGGTCGGGCTGGTAGTCCGACGTCGTCGACCCCGGGAACACCAGTGACTCATTCAGCCCCCTCCTCTCAGGTGCCCGGCGCGCAGCCGCCTGCACCCGACCGGCCCCTGCGTGCTCTCGTGCAGGCTGCCGGTGGCTCCTTCCTTGCCCTGGGGTTTCTGGGCCGGCTGCCAGCGGCCATGAACCAGCTGGGCATGCTCCTCATCGTCTCCGCCTCCGGCCGAGGCCTGGCCCTGGCCGGCTCGATAGTCGCGGCCGTGGGCCTGGGGACTGCCGCTGGGGCGCCACTCGTCGGCCGCCTCGTGGACCGGATTGGTGCGGTGCGTGTGCTCGCCTGCGCCCTCGTGGTGCAGTCACTGGCTCTGGCCGGGGTACTCGCCTGTTTGTATGCGGACCTGTCAAGTGCCCTCATTCTCATCTTCGCGGCACTCCTCGGATGTGCGAACCCTCAGGCAGGCTCGATTGCGCGTGCATGCTGGTCGGCCATTGCTCGTGCGGACGCCGTACCTGCTCGTGCCCTGCGGACGATCCGGCTCGGCCTGGGCTTCGAGACGGCCGCGGATGAGACGAGCTTCGTCGTCGGGCCGGTCGCGGCCGGGGCGCTGGTGACGCTGCTCGGGGCCGAGGGGGCGGCCCTGTCCCTGCTGGTCCTCACCGTGCTGGGTGAAGGAGCCTTCGCCCTGTGGCTCGCCTGCCGCCCGGCGCTGTCTCGTCCGCACCACGACGGCGGGGCCGGTTCCACGCAGGCGCAGGCGCGTACGCCGTGGGTGGCGCTGGCACCGGTACTGCTCACGATCGGTGCTGTGGGCGTGGTCTTTGGCGCCACCCAGACGGCGCTGACCGCCGTGCACACGGCTCACGGGACCCCAGGGCTGACCGGCCCGATCTACGGCTCGATGGGGATCACCTCGGCGCTGGCCGGCATGGTGGCGCCCTCCTTGCGCACCGGCGTCCTCGCGAGGACGGCTCTGGGTGGCCTTCTGGTGCTCATCTGCTCGTCCGTCCTCACGGCGGTTCCCGGCACGCCGCTGACCCTGGCGATGATCCTCATCATGGGAGCGGGCGTGGGCACGGTCCTGGCAACCTCCTACACGCGTATCGAGGCGGTGGCTGTATCCGGACGGGTCACGAGCCTGATGACTGTGGCTGCTACTTGCAACGTCCTGGGGGTCTCCCTCGGCTCGGTGGCCACGGGTGCGCTCGGGGCCAACCTCCACTACGCCAACTTGCCGGCTGTGGCAGCCGGTGCGGTCATACTCGCTCTGGCCGCAGCGCAGGCGTTGACGGGCCGAACGGGTAGCTTTGCCTCCGAGTGAAGAACGCCAGGCTCCTCGCTCGTGCGCAAAGCTACCCGCTCGCGTCACAGGTCAGCGCAGCTCCTCGTCAGCCTTGCGTGAGGGGGAGCGGGTGAGCGCCGGGTCACGCTCGACGACGTCGCCCAGGGCCTGGTCGATCGCGGCCATCATGTCCGCGTCCAGGCGCACGCCCGAGGCCTTGACGTTCTCCTCCAGCTGCTGGGGCCGGGAGGCGCCCACCAGGGCGGCCGAGACGTTCGGGTTCTGCAGGACCCACGCGATCGCCAGCTGCGGCATGGTCAGGCCTGCCTCGTCAGCGATCGGACGCAGGCTCTGGACCGCGGTGAGGACCTCGTCGCGCATCCAGCCCGCGATCATGTCCTTGCCGCCACGCTCGTCCGTGGCGCGCGAGCCTGCCGGAGGCTGCTGACCGGGTAGGTACTTGCCGGACAGCACGCCCTCAGCCATCGGGGACCACACGACCTGGCCCATGCCGAGCTCCTCGGAGGTGGGCACGACCTTGTCCTCGATGACACGCCACAGCATCGAGTACTGCGGCTGGTTGGACACCAGGCGGAATCCCATCTGGGTGGCCAGTTCCTGACCGGCCCGGATCTGCTCGGCGGTCCACTCCGAGACGCCGATGTACAGGGCCTTGCCCGAGCGCACGACGTCGGCGAAGGCCTGCATGGTCTCCTCCAGCGGCGTGGCGTCGTCGTAGCGGTGGGCCTGGAGGAGGTCCACGTAGTCGGTGCCCAGGCGCTTGAGCGATCCCTCGATGCCGCGCAGGATGTGCTTGCGCGACAACCCGGAGTCGTTAGCGCCCTTGTCCTGGATCGGGAAGTAGACCTTGGTGAAGATCTCCACGCCGTCACGGCGCGTGCCGGCCAGCGCCTTGCCCAGTACCTCCTCGGCCTTGGTGTTGGCGTAGGTGTCGGCGGTGTCGAAGGTCGTGATGCCCAGGTCTAGGGCCGTGTGGACGCACTGCGTCGCCGTGTCAGCCTCGACCTGCGAGCCGTGGGTGAGCCAGTTTCCGTAGGTGATCTCCGTGACGCGAAGGCCGGAGCTGCCAAGATGACGGTAAGCAACCATGGCTCCAGCCTAGGGGAGCAGGCGCCGGGGCGAGTCCTCGGTCACAGGGCCAGGGACGTCGTCGGCCCGGCTTCCGCTGTCGGCGGAGAACCGGGCCGGGAAACGAGGCGGAGCGGGCTCAGGAGGGGTACTCGCGGCGTCCCACCTGAGGAACCGGCTGACGCCAGCGCCGCAGGTTGAAGCAGCGGGAGAAGACGTACCAGAAGATGACACCCTGCTCCTTGACGCGAGCCTCGCCGAACTTGGCGATGAGGCGCTTGCGAACCAGACGCCAGCAGATGACCGCGTCCACGATCGCGATGAGGAAGAGACCGTAGATGAAGAGCATGAGGTAGAAGGTGCCCACAGCCGCCTGCGCCGAGTGTGAGACCGCCTGGAAGCCGATGACCACGAGCAGCAGGATGATCGTCGAGGGCAGGAAGAGCTCGCCGACGCTGAAGCGGGCGTCCACGTAGTCGCGGATGTAGCGCTTGATCGGTCCCTTGTCCCGCACCGGCAGGTAGCGGTCGTCCCCGGTGACCATGGCGCGGCGCTGGCGCTCCCAGGCCTCATCCTGCTTGGCGCGGGCCTCACGCTTGGCGGCCTTGCGGTCGGTGGGGACCACGGGGTGGACGCCACGGGCCTGCGCGTCCTTGCGCTTGGGCGTGGGACGTCCCTTGCCACCGGGCTTGGTGCTCTCGGCCTCCGGCGCGGGCTCGGCGGCCTTCTCCTTCTTGAACAGACTCACGCCGCTAGGTTACCGGCTCGGTCGCGCTACGCTGAAAACCATGATCTCAGTCGACGCTGTACGCGCATCCGTCCACCGTTCCTTCGACGACGTCGTGGCCGACCTGGTCGACCTCGTCGCCATCCCCTCGGTCTCGGCCTCCAGCCACGACCAGGCGGAGGTGACGCGCTCGGCCGAGCACGTGGCCGGCCTGCTGCGGGGTGTGGGGCTGGAGGCCGAGGTCGTGAGCGTCGACGGGCCGGACGGCGTGCCTGGCCGTCCGGCGGTGCTCGCCCACCGCGAGGGGC
>NZ_DS999576.1:627052-669838 GCF_000159035.1 Actinomyces urogenitalis DSM 15434 | reverse complement strand
GCGCCTGGGCCCAGGCTGATCCCTTCACTGCCGAGCGCCGCGGCGACCGCCTGTTCGGACGCGGTACGGCCGACGACGGCGCCGGCGTCATCTCCCACGTCCACGCCCTGCGGGTGCTGGACGAGCTCCTCGGGGGCCTTCCCTGCTCGGTCACCGTCTTCATCGAGGGGGAGGAAGAGGTCGGCTCGCCCTCCTTCGAGAACCTGCTGGCTGCCTACCGCGACCGTCTGGAGGCTGACGTCATCGTCGTGGCCGACTCCTCCAACTGGAAGGTCGGTGTGCCGGCGCTGACCACCTCGCTGCGCGGCGTGGTCCAGGTCGACGCCCGGCTGGACGTCCTCGACCACGCCCTGCACTCGGGACAGTACGGCGGCCCGGTGCTCGACGCCGTGACCTCCATGTGCCGCCTGGTGGCCACCTTGCACGACGAGGCGGGCGACGTCGCCGTGCCGGGGCTGGTCTCCCGTGCCCAGGCTGCTCCTGACTTCCCTGAGTACCCCGAGGAGGCCTTCCGCGCCGACGCTGGCGTGCTCGACGGCGTCGAGCTGGCCGGTACCGGGGACCTCACCGCCCGGCTGTGGACCAAGCCGACGATCACGGTGATCGGCATGGACGTCACGCCCCTCCACCTGGCCGGCAACGTCCTGGCCCCCTCCTGCACCGCCCGCATCTCAATGCGTCTGGCACCTGGCCAGGACCCTGCCGCGGCCCAGGCCGCGCTCGTGGCCTACCTGAAGCAGCAGGTGCCCTTCGGGGCGCGCCTGACCGTCTCCCAGGGCGAGGCCGGTCCCGCCTTCGACGGGTCCTCGGACACCCCGGCCGGCCGTGCGGCCCACTGGGCGCTGTCCACGGCCTTCGGCGAGAACTGCGTGGACATCGGCCAGGGTGGCTCCATCCCCTTCATCTCCACCCTCCAGGAGACCTTCCCCGGTGCTCAGGTCCTGGTGACCGGCATCGAGGACCCGGACACGCGTGCCCACAGCGAGGACGAGTCCATGCACCTGGGTGACCTGGAGAAGATCGTTACCGCCGAGGCGCTCCTGCTGGCGCGGCTGGGCGGGGCCGTGGACGAGCCGGCCAAGGGCTGAGCGCGTGCGCGTCCTTCTTGCACCGGGTGGGATGTATCCCGAGCCCGGGGGCGTGCCTGTGACCACGGCGGGGACGGGCCTGCCTGCTCACGCCGTGGCCCAGGCCCTGTCAGCGGGATGGCGCAGCCAGCGGCCCGAGGACCGCCTGGCGCTCCTGCCGATGGCCGACGGCGCTGCCGGCAGCGCTGCGGTCTTTCCTTCTTCCCTGGTCACTGGCCGCCTGGCTGTGCAGGCCTCCGGGCCGCTTGGCCAGGTCCGTGAGGTGGACCTGCTCAGGCTCGCCCCGCCGCAGGCAAAGAGACCGAGTGACGCGGCTGCGCCGTCGTCGGGCTCCGGGACCACGTGGTTCCTGGACGCAGCCCGCCTGACGGCCTTGCCGGCGGACCGCGAGGAGGCTGCGCGCGAGGCGATGGAGGGCACCACCTACGGCCTCGGCCAGGTGCTGGCTGCCGCCGTGAGGGCGAGCGCACCCGACGACCTGCTTGTCGTGGGCCTGGCGCGCAGCGGTGTCCACGACGGTGGGGCGGGCCTCGTCGACGGGCTCGGGGGAGTGGAGCAGGCCGCCCGGATGCTCGCGGAGCGGCGGCTCCTGCTCGCCCTGGCCGACGACGTCCCGCTCGGCGGACTGTCTGGCGCCGGACAGGGGCTGGTCTCCGTGACCTCCCTGGGAGCCGAGCAGGCGCAGGAACGTGACCGGGATGCCTGCGCGGCTGCCAGCAGTCTCCTCACGCAGCTGACCGAACGCTCCGGGGTCGGTGGGCCGGTGCGCCGGGTCCTGCCAGTGGTTGGGGCCGAAAGGAGCGCACCGGGCACGCTCAGCGTCACCTCATGGGGCAGTGGGGCCGGCGGTGGGGCTGCCCTCCTCCTCCAGGCGCTCGGCGCGCGGGCGATGCCCGGCACGCGAGTGATGGCGGACCTGCTCGGCCTGGAGGCGAGGGTGGAGGACGCTGATCTCGTCGTGACTGCAGCGGGAGAGGTCTACGACGTCCTGGCGGACTCGCTGACCGCCGTCGTGGGCCAGGCTGCCTCGGCGCGGGCGCTGCCGGTAGCCCTGGTCAGCGGCCGCGCTCTTGTGCCGCGCGGTGAGCTGGCAGTGGCTGGTGTGAGCGCCTCCTACAGCCTGGAGGAGATGGGGGCGGGCACCATGGGCGTCTGGCACAGCGAGGGAGAGCAGGCAGTGCGCCGTCGGCTGGAGGAGATGGGCGCGCGCCTGGCCCGCAGCTGGTCGCGTTAGGCGGCGGCCTCGCTACTCCTTGGGCGCCGGGCCCGTGGAGCCGCGGACAATGAGATCGGGGGAGAAGAACATCTCCCCATCCGGGACGTCCTCGCCGGCGATCGCGGCCAGCAGGGTTGTCACGGCCGAGCGGGCGATGGCAGTCACCGGCTGGCGCACCGTGGTCAGCGGCGGGTTGGTCATGGGGATGAGCGGGGAGTCGTCGTAGCCGATGACCGAGACGTCGCCGGGGACCGACAGACCTGCGGCACGCACACCCTGGATGGCGCCGAGGGCCATGATGTCCGAGCCGCACACGATGGCAGTGCACCCCTGCTCCAGCAGCCGGGTGGCGCCTGCGGCGCCGCCCTCATAGCTGTACAGGGCCTCGACGGTCCGCAGGGGCTCGCCAGGCAGACCGGCACGCATGGCGTCCTCGTAGCCCGAGCGCTTGCGCTGGGCGGGGACCATACGCAAGGGGCCCATGGCCAGGCCGATTCGGCGGTGGCCCAGACTGATGAGGTAGTCCACCGCCATGCGCGCGGCAGTGCGGTCGTCCGTGGTGAAGCCGGGGGCCTTGATCGTGGGGGCGTTGCCGTTGATCGTGACCAGGGGGACCTCGCGCTCGCGCAGGCGTTGGTAACGGGTGACGTCGCTGGAGGTGTCGGCGTGGCGGCCGGAGACGAAGATGATGCCGGAGACTCCACGGTCCACGAGCATCTCGATGTACTCGTCCTCGGTGGTGCCACCAGGGTTCTGGGTACACAGCAGTGGGGTGTGGCCGCTGGGAGCCAGCAGCTGCTCGATCTCCTGGGCGAACATAGGGAAGATCGGGTTGGACAGCTCGGGCACGATCAGCCCGACCAGCCCGCGTGAGGCCTGGTGCAGGGCCTCGGGACGTTCATATCCCAGCAGGTCCAGGGCCACGAGCACCTGACGCCGGGTGACCTCAGCGACGTTGGACTTGCCGTTGAGGACACGGGAGACGGTCGCCGTCGAGACGCCAGCCTGCTCGGCAATACTGGCCAAGGTGATGCGTTGAGGCACCTCAAATCTCCTTCGAGTCGGTGCAGCTCGTGGTGCGGCGTTAGATGACAACGACGCAGACGGACCGCGGACGGGGCGCCGTGACTCGCCGTCGAATCGAGGCAGGGGCGGACCCGTGTCATGTATGAATGTAACGGCTTAATGTAAGACTATGCAAGATAGGTGTCGTGAGCAGGGGGAGGGGGCGCCGGGGCGGGCCTGGTGCCTGTAGCCTGCGGCCATGTCATGGCTGCGTCGTTCTCGCTCTTCTCACCTTGCCCTGCCTGCTGAGGTAGTCGCGGAGGTTGCGGCAGAATCTCGTCTGCTTGCGGCTGTACCGGTCTCGGCGGATGGTCGGCGCTGGCTCGTGGCGTGCCAGGACGGTCTGCGGGGCGTTGAGGTCGGGTCGGCGGAGGCCTCTGCGGCCGGCGGTGCTGCCGGGGATGAGGTCGAGGTTGGGGCTGCCGGTGGTGCTGCCGCGGCGGGCGGTGCTGCCGCGGCCGAGCCCGAGGTTAAGGCCGCAGGCGCCGCGGAACCATGGTGCTGGGACGGGCTGACGGGCTGGGACCAGGTGACTCGGGCGCGGTGGGATGCCGAGGAGCGCTGCTTCTCGTTTCATGTCTTGTATGAGAGGCGGGCACGGTTGCTGCGCGTGCCGGCGGCCCTGCGTCAGGGGAGGCCTGGCGGCGGCTGGGAGAGTGTGGACGTCGACGAGTCCGCCTTCGGGCGGGTGGTCAGACAGCAGGTTGAGCGTGCCATTGTCCACTACGTCAGCCAGGCCCTGCCCGATGGGCTGCGCGTGACAGCCTCGATCCGTCGCCGTGGCGACGGGAGCTTGTACGCGGTGCTTGATCCGGCGCTCGAGAGTCTGGATACGGGGCAGCGTGAGGCTGCTCAGGCCCTGCTTCGTCAGGTCCGTGATGGTGTGGGTCTGCCCACACCGTGAGAAAATGGCGGAATCTGGCGGTCTTAGCCTCAGGTGCCGATTCGACGCGGCCGTGAACGGTTGCTAAAGTTCTTTCCGCGCCAAGCGCGATTCCTGCGTAGCTCAATGGCAGAGCATCCGACTGTTAATCGGACGGTTGTTGGTTCGAGTCCAACCGCAGGAGCTTCTCGGAAGCCCCGGCCCCACCGGCCGGGGCTTCCGTCGTCTCCGGCTCCTGGCGCGGTCCCGGTCTCGATCCACTGAATCGGCACGCCTGTAGCCATAGCCCAGACGTTGAGCACGATCTTGCGTGGCTTACTGGAGAAGCCCGTTTCGTAGTTGCTGACTGTTGCGCGACTGACGCCCATGGCCTCAGCGAGCTGGTGCTGGATAGTCGGGGTTGAAGTTGGTTCTGGGCACCTTGGGGAGCAGGCTCCGAACGACGGTGGCGCGTGGGGGTTTTGTGGCGTGGGGTGGGTGATTGGTGCGTGCTTTGGCGAATGCGACGGTCTCTAGGGGAGTGCTAGGGCACGCACCAATGACGTGTGCACGTCCGCATCGGGGGATGCACGTTCCAGTGGGGGTGGTGGGTTTGATGGCTGCGTCAGTTGAGGCCCTGAACCGTCAGTTTGGGGCTGGCGTGTGGCCTAGGAGCGTCGGTTTAGGCGCTGAACAGTCGGTTCGGGTGTGGCGGGGATGGGGATCGACTGTTCAGGGCCTAAAGCGACGGGAAGAGGCGACGGAGATGGGGCGGCGTGTGGGGCTTTGGTGCGTGCAGGGGGGGGACTCGCCCCCTCTGGAAACGTAGCCTGGCGTATGACCCGAGCGGGTCCTGGGCGACGCCTGGCAGGTTGGCTGTCAGAGGGCCGAGCGAGTCTGGGCCTGCTCAGCCCTGGCTCAGCTGCATGCGCTTGTTCTCCAGGCCCACGATCTCCTCGAAGAGCTCGCGGTACCCGGGGTCCTCGGCAGACATACGCCTCTGCCGGCCGCGCAGCTCAGTGAGCCTACGGTTGACACCCATTCGAGCCAGCGAGGTCACGACGTCGCGTGCGTAGCGTTGAAGGGCATCAGGGTCGATCTCCTGCGATCCCCGCCGTGTGGCCACCGGAAGCGTGACGACCGCGAGCGCCGTCAGCGCCGCATCAATCTCCGGGGTGGCACCGAGGCGAACCTGCTCCACCCAGTGGGCGAAGGCAGTGCGCTCGATCTCCTTCAGACCCTTGCCCCCGGCGGTGAGTGCCGTGACCTCGTCCTGCATCCGGCTGACGCCTCCCGCAGCCTCGATCGCCTCGAAGGCGGCGCGGTGGACGGCGTTGGAGAAGGCGGCGGACTCAATCGTGTCCGCCCCGGCGCGCGCTGCTGCCATCGGCTGCTGCACCATGGTGGCCAGAACCTGACGCTCCAGGGCCGTGACCTGGTCCGTCACCGGCTCAAGCGCAGGACGCCGGGCATCCGTGCCCAGGACCGCATCCCCACTGCCACCGGAGGAGGCCTGGACGGCGCCAGGTCCTCGTCTCTCGGCAGACTGGACGGCGCGCAGCACGTCTGACTCGGGAAGGGCCACCCATCCGGCCAGACGCCGCGTGTACTCACGGCGCAGAGCCCTGTCCCGGATCCCGGCGACGATCGGCGCCGCCGTGCGCAGACCGCGTACCCGGCCCTCAGCAGTGTCCAGATCCAGGTTGGCCAGGCAGGTGCGGATGACGAACTCGAACAGGGGCTTGCGCCGCTCCAGCAGGCGAGGAATGCCCTGGTTACCCTCCTCCAGCCGCAGGTCACAGGGATCCAGGCCGTGTGGCTCGACGGCGACGAAGGTCTGTGCCGCAAAGTGCTGGTCCTCGCCATAGGCGCGCAAGGCCGCCTTCTGGCCGGCGGCGTCGCCGTCGAAGGTGAAGATGACCTCGCCGCCACGAACGCGGTTGCCCATGACCACGCCGACCGACGGATCAGCGGCGTCTCCCAGGAGACGCCGCACGATCCGCACGTGGTCCTCGCCGAACGCGGTTCCGCAGGTAGCCACGGCTACCGTCACCCCGGACAGGTGGGCCGCCATGACGTCCGTGTAGCCCTCGACGACCACCACCCGGTGCTGGCTAGCGATGTCCTTCTTGGCCAGGTCCAGTCCGTAGAGGACCTGGCTCTTGTGGTAGATCGCGGTCTCCGGGGTATTGAGGTACTTGGGGACGGTCTTGTCCTCGTCGCTCAGTCGGCGGCCACCGAAGCCCACCGTCGCTCCGGTCACGTCCCGAATGGGCCACATGATCCGGTCTCGGAAGCGGTCGTAGACACGTCCGCCGCCGGCTCCTCCTTGGCCGCACAGGCCGGAGGCTACGAGCTCTGCCTCTGTGAAGCCCTTTGAGCGCAAGTGCCCGGCCAGGTTGTCCCAGCCGGGGGGCGCGTAGCCCACATCGAAGCGGGCGAGAGCGGCGTCGTCGAAACCGCGTCCGTAGAGGAAGCGGCCGGCTGAGGCGGCAGCGGGGTTGGCGGGGGAGAGCTGGGAGCGGAACCACTCCTCGGCCACGCGGTTGGCCTCCAGCAGGCGCTGGCGCGTGCCGGGCTCGACACCGCGGCGCACGTCCCCCGAGGAGTCCTCGTAGCGCAGCTGGACCCCGACGCGTCCAGCCAGGTACTCCACGGCCTCAGCGAAGGAGAGGTGGTTGATCTTCTCGACGAAGGAGATGACGTCCCCTCCCTCGCCGCAGCCGAAGCAGTGCCACAGGCCCAGCTGGGGGCGGACGTGGAAGGACGGGGTCTTCTCATCGTGGAAGGGGCACAGTCCCTTCATCGAGCCCACGCCGCCGCTCTTGAGCGTGACGTGCTCGCCGACGACGTCCTCGATCTTGGCGCGCTCACGCACCGCCTCGATGTCCTCGCGCTTGATCAGTCCCGCCATGGCGTCATCCTAGGCGTGCCCACCGACATCAATGAACGTGCTGAGCCAGGCCCGCTCCTGCCAGGAGAGCCCCGCCTCCTCGTGGAGCCCTCACACCTGGGAGAACAGCCCGCACAACCGAGCGTGCCACTGCCTGGCCGAGGTGTCCGTCAACGAGGCGATCTGGTCAACCACCGCGCGCAGTCGCCCGGCGTCGTCGGCCGCCTGCCGCCAGGCCTCGGCAAAGACGGGCTCCAGGTGCTCGTCGCCCGAGGCCGTCAGCACGTCTGCCAGATCGAACAGCTCGGTGCGTTGGCGCAGGTAGACCGGCTCGTGCTCGCGCGGCGCCATGACGTAGCGCACCGCCGCCCCCTTGAGCACGAGGATCTCGGCGCGGGTTCCCTCGGGGATGACCAAATCGGCGTCGTAGCGGGCCAGCGGGCCGTCGCCGAAGACCTCACGGGTGGCGCGCGCCACCTCGGAGACGAAGCGGCCGATGAGCTGGCTCGTCATGTTCTTCAGGCCGGCGGCGTCGGCCATGGACCCGGTGTATCCCGCGATCCAGCTTTCCAGCGCCGTCAGCCTGCGCCAGGCTGCCTCCAGCTCCTGGGCGTCCAGGTCGTGTCCGTACCAATTCAGCGTCGCCTCGACGACGGCCTGGCTTTCCGCGGCCGAGCGCAGCGTGGCCGGGTCCATCTTGCCCAGGGCGATGGCGTCCTCGACGTCGTGGACGGAGTAGCCCACGTCGTCGGAGAAGTCCATCACCTGAGCCTCCAGGCAGCGTCTGAGCGCCGGCGCACCAGCACGCATCCAGGCAAAGACCTCGCGGTCGTCGTCGTAGCAGCAGTACTTGCGGGCGCTCTTGCCCTCAGGCCCGCCCGGCCCCTCACCACGGGCCCAGGGGTACTTGGCGACGGCGTCCAGGCTCGCACGCGTGAGGTTGAGGCCCACGCTGCGCCCGGAGGCGTCCAGGGTCTTGGGCTCCAGCCGGGTCAGCAGCCGTAGGGTCTGCGCATTGCCCTCAAATCCGCCGATCGAGGCGGCCACCTGGTCCAGGGCCTTCTCGCCGTTGTGCCCGTAGGGCGGGTGGCCGAGGTCATGGGCCAGGCAGGCGGTGTCGACGACGTCCGGGTCGCAGCCCAGCGCCTGACCGATCGCCCGGCCAACCTGAGCCACCTCCAGGGAGTGGGTCAGGCGCGTGCGCACGAAGTCATCGGCAGAGGGACCGAGCACCTGCGTCTTGGCCCCCAGGCGCCGCAGCGCGGAGGAGTGGAGAACACGGGCTCGGTCGCGCTCAAAGGGCGTGCGCTGAGGGTTCTTGGCAGCCTCGGTGACGAAGCGTTCGACGTCGTGGGCGCCGTAGCCGATGAGGTCGCCCCGGTCCTCTCCAACGGCTGTGGCGGGGGTAGTCAAGACGTGCTCGGGTGACGACATGGCCTCAGCCTACGCAGCGGCGCGCTAGTATGGCCGAAAGGTTGAGGACGATCGCTAGCGGCCTGTGCCAGTCACAGGTGTGCTCACCGGTGCCGCCCCGGCCTCGTGACCGGGCGGTGTGCCCGGCAGAAGGGAGCCAGCTGCCGTGACGACCACGACAACGCTCGTCCACCGTGCGTCCTCCGGACCCATTGAGTGGTGGCGTGACGGGCTGGTTTATGAGATTGCCTCGCCTGAGCTGGGCGCTGCCGATCTGGCTGGTGCCCACCGCATGCTTGACCACGTGGTCTCCCTCGGCTTCACCGCGCTACTGCTGCGTCCCAGCCTCCTGGAGACCTCCACCAGCCAGATCGACTCCTTCCGGGCACTGGCCGAGCAGGCGCATGAGCGTGGTCTGCGCGTGGTGGTGCGGGTCTCCGGTGCCCTGGGCCCGGTCACGGGTGCGCACGTGCACGATGATGACCGCTTCGTCGTCGGCGCCGAGCGCAGCGGTGAGGGGATCTTGGAGCGTGCAGAGGCCTTCCTAGCCGCCGGGGCCGACGGCGTCGACCTGGGCACGATCATTCCCCCGGAGGTCGATGAGCGCACGGACCTGGGACGCCTGACCGAGTACTTCACGATCCTGCACGGTCTGGTCGCTATGCACGTGGAGGACGGGATCCTCGGGGCGGACGTGTCCGCGGACTACCCGGACACGATGCGCCACCACCTCCAGGAGGACTGGCTGCACCACCTGCGCGACGACGCCCTGACCCTCACGCGTTGGGACGTGGAGTCCCTGACGCGTCACATCACGGCCTCACTGGCCGAGCATGACCGCTTCGGCGCGCCGCCGGTGTGGCGCTACCTGCCCAGCTTCCGCCTCAGCGCGGCCACCGATCCTGGGGACGGGCGGCGCTGGTTCGACGTGGCGGGGGAGGAACGGCGTCGTCGAGGACTGTCGATGCAGGCCCTCATGCTGGCCCTGCCCGGTGCGCTCTACCTGCGCCAGGGCGACGAGATCGCCCTGCTGGACCAGGACAAGCCGGAGGCTGCCATGGAGCTGGCGGCGCTGGTGGGCGCCCACGCGCACACCCAGGCCAGCCAGTTCGGCTCGCCGCTGGCTACCGTGCGTCACGCCACGCGGCTGCGTCGTGAGCGCAAGCTGGCCACCTCCACCCTCGCCTTCGTCACCGGCCTGGACTGGTGCCCGCCGCAGGCGCTGACCCTGCTCGTGCGCGACGTCGTCGTCCTGGTCAACACCACTGACCAGGCCGTGGCCCTGCCTGAGCACGCCTCTGTCCTGCTCAGCTCCCAGCAGCTGGACCAGAAGGACGGGCTGCTGCAGGTCCCGCCGACGACGACCACCTGGCTCGACGCCGCGACGGTCCGCTAGGGGCGAGTCGGCCAAGGGCCGGGGCGCGCGGCGGGAGAGGAGCTGCGGGGTTCTGCCCCAGGCGGTGCCACGTGCGAAGATGAGCCCATGGCTTACCGCGACATCCGCATCATCGGCGACCCGGTCCTGCGCACCCAGTGCGAGTGGATCACTGACATTGACGACTCGGTCAAGCAGCTGGTTGAGGACCTGCTGGAGACCGTGGACGAGGACGGCCGCGCGGGCCTGGCCGCGAACCAGATCGGTGTGGGGCTGCGTGCCTTCTCCTGGAACATCGACGGCGAGATCGGCTACATCCTCAACCCCCGGATCGATGAGCTGAACTTTGACGAGTACCAGGACGGGGACGAGGGTTGCCTGTCCGTGCCCGGGCTGTGGTACCCGACCAAGCGTGCCTGGTACGCGCGCGCCACCGGCATCGACCTGGACGGCAAGGAGGTCGTGGTCGAGGGTGAGGAGCTCATGGGCCGGTGCATCCAGCACGAGTGCGACCACCTGGAGGGGCACCTCTACCTGGACCGCCTGGACCGTAAGAACCGGGCCAAGGCGATGAAGGACTTGCGCGCCCAGGGTCTGTAGGCGCTACGAGGCTGCATCTGACAGCTTTCCCACCCCCCGCCCGGCTGCGACGAAGGAGCCCTCCATGACTCGACTGATCGACCTTCCCTCCTCGGCCCTGCCAGGGCTGCGCGGCGAGGAGCTCGTGCGTGCCATCGCTGACAGTGAGGGACGCGCCGTCGCCGCCGAGACGATCGTGGCTACCGGCCCTTTGCTGGACAAGGTCTCCAACCCCGAGCTGGCTGCTGCTGCGGGGGCGGACATCGTCGTGCTCAACCTCTACGACGTCGATCACCCGTGTGTGGCCGGCATGCCTGATGCGCAGGGCCAGCAGGAGGCTGGAGACGCCGATGCCTTCGCCTTCGGCTCGGTCGGTCTGGGCCGGGGCGTGACCGCCGGACAGGTGTCCCAGTGGACGGGGCGGGTCACGGCAGTGAACCTGGAGCCGGTTTTCCCTCAAGCGACCTTTCCGCAGGGCCGGCGTGCCACGGTGCGTGCCGCGCAGATGCTGGTCGAGCAGGGCGGGCAGATCGCCGTCATCACGGGAAACCCCGGTACGGGGGTGACGATCGAGGCGATTATCGAGGCCACCAGGCAGATTCGCGCAGCCACGGACGGTGAGCTGGTGCTGCTCGCTGGTCGGATGCACGCTGCTGGCTCGGGTGAGCCGGTGATGACGGCCGACGACGTCGCTCGCCTGGCTGACGCCGGTGCCCACGGCGTCGTGCTGCCGGCTCCGGGTACCACGCCAGGCACGAGCGTGTCCGCGAGCGAGGCCTGGGTGGCTGCGGCGCACGCGCGGGGCATGCTGGCGTGGAACTCGATCGGTACCTCCCAGGAGGGGGCCTCGACGAGCGTCATCGAGCGTCTGGGGCTGGACTCGAAGACCACCGGTGCGGATATCCACCACATCGGGGACTCCGGCTTCTTCGGAATCGCCCCGCCGGAGAACATCTACGCCTACAGCCTCGCGGTGCGCGGGCGGCGTCACACCTGGCACCGGATCGCGGCCTCGCGCATGCGCTGAGGTGCGCTAGCCGTCGCGCCAGCGTGGCGGGCAGCGCCCGCAGGTGTGGCGGTGCTGGCCTTGAGGGGCGGTTCATGGCACCATGACCTTGCACGCCGCGTGCGTCATGAGGAGGCCCGGTCGGGCTCGAGAACGTAGGGGAAGACGGCTCTCGAACCAACCAGGAGGCGATCCATCGTGAACGGTGCCTACACCCGCGGTGTTCTTTTCGTGCACTCTGCGCCTCGCGCGCTGTGCCCGCACATCGAGTGGGCGGCCGCCGAGGTGCTGGGCGCACGCGTCCACCTGGACTGGACGGAGCAGCCTGCGGCTCCCGGCATGCTGCGTGCCGAGGCCAGCTGGGTGGGGCCGGTAGGCACTGGTGCCCGGCTGACCAGCGCGCTGCGGGGCTGGGCGAACCTGCGCTACGAGGTGACCGAGGAGGCCGCCCCGGGCTCCGACGGCGGACGCTGGTCCCACACCCCGGACCTGGGGATCTTCCACGCCCAGACCGACGTGCACGGCAATGTGGTGGTACCTGAGGACCGGGTGCGCGCGGCGCTCGTGCATGCCTCCCAACCTGAGGTCATGCGCCGCGAGCTGGATCTGGCCCTCGGTCAAGCCTGGGACGACGAGCTCGAGCCTTTCCGCTATGCCGGTGCGGGCGCGCCGGTGCGCTGGCTGCACCGGGTGGGCTGAGCCTGCGCTCAGCGCGTGAAGACGAGCGCGACGTCGTGCCCGCCAAAACCGAAGGAGGTGCTGGCTGCGGCCCGCAGCCCAGGGACCTGGCGCCCCTGCGGACCGACGATGTCCACTCCGAGCTCGGCGATCTGCGGATCGATGCCGCCAGGCAGCAAGGTCGGTGGCAGCCAGCCTTCGGCCAGTGCCATGACGCTGAGAACCGCCTCCAGGCCGCCGGCTCCGCCCAGGAGGTGGCCAGTCGCTGACTTGGTCGCCGAGACTGCCGCTGCTGGCGCCGTTCGCGCCAGCACCTGCGCCTCGACCACGTCCCCGGCGGGCGTCGAGGTCGCGTGGGCGTTGACGTGCCCGAGCTGGCTGGGTTCCAGGCCAGCTTGGTCCAGGGCGGTTCGTAGCGCTCGCTCCTGCTGGGCGCCGCTCGGATCGGGCCGGGCCACGTCATAGGCGTCTGCGGTCACGGCCGAACCTGCGAGGACCGCCAGCACCTGGGCGCCGCGGGCTGCTGCGTGCGCAGCGGACTCCAGGACCACAACACCGGCCCCCTCACCCAGGACGAAGCCGTCGCGATCGGGTGCGAAGGGACGCGACGCCGTCGCCGCCTCCTCGTTGCGGGTGGACAGGGCCCGCATGGCGGCAAAAGCAGCGACCGTCATGGGGTGCAGGGCTGCGTCCGTGCCACCGGCGACCACGACGTCGGCGCGCCCCCAGGCGATGAGGTCGGCGCCGTAGGCGATGGCCTCGGCTCCTGAGGCACAGGCGGACACCGGCGCGTGGATCCCCGCCGTCGAGCCCAGCTCGATACCAACCGTGGCCGCCGGAGCGTTGGGCATGAGAGCCGGGACCGCCGTCGGCAGCACCCGGCGTGGTCCCTTCTCACGCAGGGTGTCCCAGGCCTCCATGACCGAGAGCACGGGGCCCATGCCCGGCGAGATCGAGACAGCCAGCCTCTGGCCGTCGACCACCCCGTTGCCTGCCGCGCCCGGGCCGAACGCCTGCTGCCAGGCTTCACGCGCCGCCAGCAGGGCACACTGACTGGCACGGTCCAGTCGCCGCAGCTCCTTAGGCGTCAGGCAGGACTGCGGCTCGAGGGCGAGCCGAGCCCCGATCCGCACCGGCAGCTCGTGGGTCGCCACCCAGTCCTCGTCCAGCTCGCGCACCGCGCAGCGCCCCTCGCGCAGGGCCTGCCACGTGGTGGGCACGTCCCCGCCCAACGGATTAGTGGTACCCAGGCCGGTGACGACGACGGTGCGTGGCGCCAGGGCCGAGGCCTCGGGAGCGGGACGGGCCACGTTTCAGCCCTGCTTCTGCGCGGTCACGAGCTCGACGAGCGAGCCAACGGTCGGCAGGGTGGGGATGAGGGAGTCGTCCAGCGCGACGCTGAAGCGCTCCTCGACCTGGGTGGCGATGGTGAGCAGGCCCAGGGAGTCGATGTCGAGGTCGTCGGCGAAGCGGGATTCAGGCGTGATGGTGCTGGCCTCCACGCCGGCCTCCTCAGCGGTGATCTCAGCGATGACGGCGAGGACGTCGGTCTGCTCAGGCATCAGGGTCTCCTAAGGGGTCATAGATTCGTGGTGGCGCCGGCTCTGGCCACGGCCGAGTCCGGGCGGTAGGGCCGGTGAGCGGCCGCTACCGGTCATTGTGTCTCACAAGCAGGGGCGGGGGTGAACCGACGGCGCGTCGGCTTGCCACAGGGCGGCTGGCGGCGCGAGGCGGGCGTCAGGCCTGGCGCCGCGCCGGCTCCACCAGGTCCTCAGGCGAGCGCAGGCGGGTCAGGTGCGTCTCTGGCAGGTCGCGGCGAGCCAGGCCGGTGAGGGTTCCTGCGGGGGCGAGCTCGATGATCGAGGTGATCGCTTGCCGGCGCAGTGTCTCCTGGACCAGGTCCCAGCGCACGGGCCGGGTGATCTTGGCGCAGACGGCGTCCAGCAGGCCCTCGCTGCCCTCGTGCGGCAGGTGGGCTACGCCGTCGGCGTCATCGATGACGGCGGCGGTGGAGGCCCGTCGGGGCAGGTGCGCCACGGCCGCAGCCACCTGCGTCTGCGCCGCGGACATCGCGGGGGAGTGGAAGGCTCCTGCCACGGCGAGAGGGAGCACGCGGACGCCGGCAGGAGGAACGAGCGCCGCCAGTGCCTCGCGGCTGCCCGAGGCAACCACCTGGGTTGAGCCGTTGACGTTGGCGGCAGTCAGGCCGGCCTGGTCGATAGCCGCCAGGACCTCCTCCCGGCTACCGCCGATAAGCGCCGCCATCCCACCGTCGTGCTCGGCCGCGCACCGGGCCATCGCCCGGCCCCGCAGCGCAGCCAGCCCGACGGCCTCGGCCGGGGAGAGAACCCCGGCCAGTGCCAAGGCGGTGAGGTACCCGAGGGAGTGCCCAGCGAGCACCGGCGCTGGCCCAGGTGAGGCTTGAACGGGGCGAGGGCCGGCGAGCCCGACGGCGATGGCGCAGGCCAGGGACGTGGCCACCGTCAGCGGCTGGGCGACCTGAGTGGGGCGGAGAGCCTCGGCCGAGGCCGTGGTGCCCAGGGCCACCAGATCCGCATCCGCCGCCTCGGACATGGCCTCCAGTACGCCGGGGAAGCGGGCGTTGGCGCCCTGCCACCAAGGCGTGAGCATGCCGGGGCGCTGAGAACCCTGCCCGGGGCAGACGACGGCGGTGCCAGCTGGGAGGGCCAGGGCCAGGATCTCGGGCTCAGCGCGCGCAGGACCGAGCGGTGCGCGGGCGCTCGCTGCGGGCGGCGGGGGCGTCGTCGTCATCGCTGATCGCCTTCGTGCAGACGGCCGGCGATGATGGCCAGGTGGAGGACCAGGCTGTCACGCGCGTCGGTGGCGTCCCATCCCGTCACCTCGCTGACGCGGCCCAGCCGGTAGCGCACAGTGTTGGCATGGACGAACAGCTCCCGCGCGGTGGCTTCCAGGCTGCGGCCCAGCGCCAGGTAAGTGGCGACAGTCTCCTCAAAGGGCTCACCCATCGCACGCAGCGGCTCATGCACGAGGGTCTCGACGCGCTCGGTGGCCAGCTCATCGCCCAGCAGCAGACGCTCAGGAAGCAGATCGTCAGCGCGCACCGGGTTCGGAGCCTGGATCCATCCCGGCAGCGCGCGCAACCCAGCCAGAGCTGAGCGCAGCGACCGACCCGCCTGGCTGACTGCGCTCACCACCGGACCGAGCACGGCGGCGCCGTCGAGCCGGCGAGCGATGAGGGCGGCTGCGGCGTCGACCGCCTGATCCGGGCTGCCGGAGGACTGCGCCGCCTCGGGCTGGCCCCCCAGCACGATGATGACTGAGTCCCCGCGCACGGAGACCAGACAGTCGTGAGCGTGCTGCCTGCCCTCGTGGCGAAGCCGGGAGGCTGCGATGGCGTCCAGGCTCGCCCGGGCGGCGATCGCCACCACCGGTCCGTTTCCGCTCCAGCCGGCCGAACCGGCCCGGGAGGCCGCCTCCTCCGGGGACCCGTGGAGCATCGAGTCCACGGCGACCGACTCCAGACGGGCGTCCCAGGCGCCACGAGCCTCTGCCGCGCGGGCGTAGACCTCCGCTGCGGCGAAACCGACGTCCCGGCCGAAGGTGAGGACGAGAACCGTCAGGGCGTCATGATCTTGCTCGGGAACGGCCTGGGGGGCCTCCTCCACGACGACGTCGAGGGCGGTGCGTACCATGCCGAGCGTCTGCTCCAGCGTGATCGTGCCGGTCAGGGCTGCTGGCGCCACGGAGAAGATCTTGCCGGGGGCGACGGCGGTGTCTGGGAACTCAATGGAGTCGACGAACATCGTCACGCCGAGACGGGCGACAGCAGCAATCTGCTTGCGGGCAGGCTCAGCCAGGGTGCGGTACCACGGGTGCGCGGCGCTGATGCGGTCCAGAGCGTGCTCGATGATGGGCTCCTGGGCCTGACGCAGAGCTGCGACCGCGGGTGCACTGAGGTCCTTCATGCCTGAGAGCCTAGCCTGCACCCACGACACCGGAACGGTCCGCAGGTGGGACCTTTTGAGGGAACCGACAGAAAAACGACGGCGGGGCCGGAATACGGCAGATCTGGGGCGAAAGTCCGTGGACGCCGTCGGATCTCGCCCGGCAATGGCGTCCGGGCCCTGCTGCGGGTCGCTAGGCTGGGGCCTGCAACACGGCGCTGGGCCGTGAGCAGACCGTCAACGTCGACGTGCGCCTGGGGCGCACTGGAGGAATCACGATGTCGCAGGCCACCCGCACCGAGGAAGACCTCCTCGGTCCCCGCGAGGTACCGCTCGAGGCGTACTGGGGTATCCACACCTTGCGCGCCCAGGAGAACTACCAGATCTCTGGCGTGAAGATCGGGGAGGAGCCCGCCTTCATCCGCGGCATGGTCCAGGTCAAGAAGGCCTCGGCACTGGCCAATCACGAGTTGGGGACGCTGTCTGACGAGGTGGCTGACGCCATCGTGTGGGCCTGCGACCAGGTGCTCGACGACGGGCGCTGTCTGGACCAGTTCCCCATCGACGTCTTCCAGGGCGGGGCTGGCACGAGCGTCAACATGAACACCAACGAGGTCATCGCCAACCTTGCGCTGGAGCACCTGGGCTACGCCAAGGGACGCTACGACGTCATCAACCCTAATGACCACGTCAACAAGTCCCAGTCCACGAATGACGCCTACCCCTCCGGCTTCCGGCTGGGTCTGTACGCCCAGGTCGAGGCGCTCCTGGCTGAGCTGGACCGTCTCATCGACGCCCTGGCGTCCAAGGGCACCCAGTTCAAGGACGTGCTCAAGATGGGGCGCACCCAGCTCCAGGACGCCGTGCCCATGAGCCTGGGACAGGAGTTCGAGGCCTTCAGCGTGCTGCTGGGCGAGGAGATCTCGCGGCTGCGGGCCAACTCCAGCCTGCTCCTGGAGGTCAACCTCGGTGCCACGGCGATCGGGACGGGACTGAACACTCCTGAGGGGTACCAGGACTCCGTGGTGGGCTACCTCCAGCAGGTCACGGGCCTGCCGATCAAGGGCGCGGAGAACCTCATGGAGGCCACCAGCGACACCGGCGCCTACGTCTCCATGCACGCGGCCATCAAGAGGCTGGCGGTCAAGCTGTCCAAGATCTGCAACGACCTGCGTCTGCTGTCCTCCGGACCGCGTGCAGGCCTGGGGGAGATCCGCCTGCCCGAGCGGGCTGCGGGGTCCTCCATCATGCCGGCCAAGGTCAACCCGGTGATCCCCGAGGTCGTTAACCAGGTCTGCTTCAAGGTCATCGGCAACGATGTGGCGCTCACCTTCGCTGCCGAGGCCGGCCAGCTCCAGCTCAACGTCATGGAGCCGGTGATCGGCCAGACGAGCTTTGAGTCGATCCGCCTGCTCACCCACGCCATGCGCACGCTGCGCGAGCTGTGCATCATCGGCATCGAGGCCAATGAGGAGGTGTGCCGCGACAACGTCCTGAACTCCATCGGGATCGTCACCTACCTCAACGAGGTCATCGGTCACCACAACGGTGACCTGGTGGGACGTGAGTGCGCCCGCTCAGGACGAAACGTGCGTGAGGTGGTCCTGGAGATGGAGCTGCTGGACGAGAAGACGCTGGACGAGCTGCTGAGCGTGGACAACCTCCTGCGTCCGCGTTACCGCGACATGCGCTACTACTCCGGCTCTGACCCGTCGGTTCCCCGTACCCGGGCCGAGGACGCTGACGAGGACTGACGCCAGCGCCCAGCGCGTGCAAGTGCGGCCGGTGAAGGGCTTGAAGACCCTTCACCGGCCGCACTCACGCGTTCAGCGAGAACGGCAGCCCTCAGGCCTCGCCACCCTGGCTGCCGGAGGAACCGGCGTTGACGTCCTCAAGGTTGTAGCGCTCGATCGCCTGGGCCACGACCTCGCGGTCGAGCTTGCCCTGCTGCGCCAGCGCCTGAAGCGCCTTGACGACGACGGAATCGGCGTCGATGAGGTAGTGGCGGCGAGCCGCAGCGCGGGTGTCGGAGAAGCCGAAGCCATCGGCACCCAGCACGTGGTAGTCGCCAGGGACCCACGGACGGATGAGGTCAGGCACCGCGTGGTCGAAGTCGCTGGTGGCGATCAAGGGACCGGTGGCGTGGGCAAGCTTGCCGGTCACGTAGGGCACGCGCTGGTCAGCGGTGGGGTGGAGGAAGTTGTCCTTCTCCACCGCCAGAGCCTCACGGCGCAGCTCGCCCCACGAGGTTACGGACCACACGCTGGCGCGCACGCCCCAGTCCTCAGCCAGGATCCGCTGAGCCTCGACGATCCACGGCACCCCCACGCCGGAGGCCAGCAGCTGGACCTCGGGACCGTCGCCTGCCGGGGCGTCGGAGATCTTGTGCAGACCCTTGAGAATGCCCTCGACGTCGACGTCCTCGGGCTCGGCCGGCTGGACGATCGGCTCGTTGTACACCGTCAGGTAGTACATGATGTTGCGGTTACGACCGCTGTCCGGGCCGTACCAGCGCTCCAGCGCGTCACGCACGATGTGGCGGATCTCGTAGGCGTAGGCCGGGTCGTAGGAGGCGAAGGCCTCGTTGGTCCAAGCCATGAGCGGGGAGTGGCCGTCCATGTGCTGGGTACCCTCACCGGTCAGCGTCGTGCGACCGGCCGTGGCACCGATGACGAAGCCACGGGCCAGCTGGTCCCCGGCGGCCCAGAACTGGTCGGCCGTGCGCTGGAAGCCGAACATCGAGTAGAAGATGTAGACCGGGATCATCGGCTCGCCGTGGGTGGCGTAGCTGGTACCGGCCACCTGGAACAGTGAGGCGGAGCCAGCCTCGTTGATGCCGGTGTGCATGAGCTGACCGGAGGTGGACTCGCGGTAGGACAGCATCATGTCCGCGTCCACCGGCGTGTAGTTCTGTCCCTGGGTGTTGAAGATCTTCTTCGTGGGGAACAGCGACTCCAGACCGAAGGTGCGCGACTCGTCAGGAACGATCGGCACGAAGCGGCGGCCGATGTTCTTGTCCTTGATGAGCTCCTTGAGCAGGCGCACGAAGGCCATCGTCGAGGCGACTTCCTGCTTGCCCGAGCCGGACTTGAGGATGTCGTAGACCTTGTCACCGGGTAGCTCCAGCTCGGTGCCGGCGTCACGGCGCTCGGGCACGAAGCCTCCGAGCTGGCGACGGCGCTCGAGCATGTAGAGCAGAGCCGGGTCATCCGGCGCAGGCTTGTAGTACGGAGGACGGGTGGGGTCAGCCTCCAGCTGCTCGTCGGTGATCGGGATGTGCAGCCGGTCGCGCAGGCCCTTGAGGTCGTCGAGCTTGAGCTTCTTCATCTGGTGGGTCGCGTTGCGGCCCGCGAAGTGGGAGCCCAGCAGGTAGCCCTTGACCGTGTGGGCCAGGATGACCGTGGGCTGGCCCTTGTGCTCCATGGCCGCCTTGTAGGCGGCGTACATCTTGCGGTAGTCGTTACCGCCGCGCTGCAGGGCCCAGATCTCCTCGTCGGTCCAGTCCTTGACCAGCTCGGCGGTCCGCGGGTCACGGTTGAAGAAGTGCTCGCGCACGTAGGCGCCGTCGTTGGCCTTGAAGGTCTGGTAGTCGCCGTCGAGCGTCTCCATCATGAGGTGCTCCAGGGCGTGGTCCTTGTCCGCGGCCAGCAGCTGGTCCCAGCCACGGCCCCAGATGACCTTGATGACGTTCCAGCCTGCGCCCTTAAAGAAGGCCTCCAGCTCCTGGATGATCTTGCCGTTACCACGCACCGGGCCGTCCAGGCGCTGCAGGTTGCAGTTGATGACGAAGGTGAGGTTGTCCAGCTGCTGGGAGGCCGCCAGCTGGAGCATGCCGCGTGACTCGGGCTCGTCCATCTCGCCGTCGCCCAGGAAGGCCCAGGTGTGCTGCTGGGAGGTGTCCTTGATGCCCGCACCCTGGAGGTACTTGTCGAACCAGGCCTGGTAGATGGCCTCGGCCGGGCCCAGGCCCATCGAGACGGTCGGGTACTCCCAGAAGTCCTTCATCCGGCGCGGGTGCGGGTAGGAGGGGATGCCACGTCCGCCGGTGGCGGCGGGGTGGGAGTACTCCTGGCGGAAGCCGTCGAGGTCATCCTCAGTCAGACGGCCCTCGAGGAAGGCTCGGGCGTAGTTGCCGGGGGAGGCGTGGCCCTGGAAGAAGACGTGGTCGCCGCCGCCAGGGTGGTCCTTGCCGCGGAAGAAGTGGTTGAGGCCGACCTCGTAGAGCGTGGCGGTCGAGGCGTAGGAGGAGATGTGTCCGCCCACCCCGATCCCCGGGCGCTGGGCGCGGGTGACCATGACGGCGGCGTTCCAGCGGTTCCATCGGCGGTAGGTGCGCTCGGCGTCCTCGTCGCCAGGGAAGTAGGGCTCGTCGGCGACGTCGATGGTGTTGACGTAGGGCGTCGTCGTCTGCGAGGGGACGGCGACGTTCTTGCGCCGTGCCTCCGCCAGCATCGACAGCAGGATGAAGCGGGCACGGGGGCCACCCTTCTCCTGGATGAGGGCGTCAAGGGACTCGCGCCACTCCCTGGTCTCCTCGGGGTCGTTGTCGGTGACCTTGGTCAGGAGGCCGTCGATGAGCGGCGTGGAGTCACTGGTCGGGCTCACGGGTTCCTCTTTCCTCGCTTCGGTGCGGTGGCAGTTCAGGCTCGCGGCGGCGTCGGGCCGGCGAGCCCGGCCGGGTCGCATGGACTGTAGTCCACCACAAATCTACGGCCTTTGCGTCACAGCGTCGCCCAGGTGACGGGAAGAAGGTCCCAGTGATGCTGTGAGGTCAGCCACCGAAATCCGGCTGAGCGTATGGGCTTGCGTCAGTGGGGTCACATGCTGTGGGCTAGACTCCGTAGCGCCCCACGGGGCACTGAAAACCGCGCTACCGCGCACGAGAACGGGACGCACTGCGAGCCCGAGGGACGGAGAGACGACAGTGGCGAGCACAGCAGGTGGGGCCTTTGGCTTCACCTCCGGCCTCATCATCCAGGAGTTCGGTTACGACGACGACGTCGACGACGAGCTCCGCGCGGCCGCCGAGGCGCTGACCGGTACCGAGCTGGTCGATGAGGACTATGAGGACGTAGCCGACTCCACGATCGTGTGGTGGCGCGATGACGACGGTGACGTCGACGACCTGACTGACGTCCTGGTGGACGCGCAGGCCAACCTCGACGGCGACGGCGTGATCTGGGTGCTCACCCCCAAGGCTCGTACGGCCGGGGCCGTTCCCTCCTCGGACGTGGAGGAGGCTGCCCGCACTGCCGGTATGCATGCCACCTCGGCCGCGGCGATGGGCCAGCACTGGAGCGGCATCCGCATCTCCAGCCGGCGGCACTGACGCCGGGTGCGTCGTCGAACGACGGCGTGCCGTATGCTGCGGCGAGCAGCAGCGCCTACGGGCGCCACGGACCTGTAGCTCAGTTGGTAGAGCAACGCGTTTACACCGCGTCGGTCGTCGGTTCGAGTCCGGCCGGGTCCACCACGTGCACAGCGACGGCCGTGACTGCGGTAGTCTCAGCCGGTCAGCGTGCTTACTTGGCACCCTGGCGGGCCCCCATAGCTCAGTGGTTAGAGCAGCGAGCTTATACCTCGTCCGTGCCTGATAAGCACATGGTCCTGGGTTCGAATCCCAGTGGGGGTACTGGCTCAGCCAGCCACGCCCCCATGGTGGAATCGGTAGACACAGCGGCCTTAAAAGCCGATGCCCTTGGGCGTACGGGTTCGAGTCCCGTTGGGGGCACCTGACCGCCGTCGCTACCCCTTGGCGCCTGTGGCTACCCCCTGGTATCCGTGGCTACCCCTCAGCGCGCGCTACGGGGTAGCGGGCAACCTCAACGGGTAGCGACGGGCATGGGTGGGTAGCGGGACCTGCCTGGCGGGTCGCCGGCCGTAGGCTTGGGACCATGAGCGAGACCACCCCATTGACCGTCGGCGAGGTCGTCAGCCTCCTGCGTCGCATCGCCCCGAACGAGCTCGCTGAGCCCTGGGACTCCAACCAGCTCATCTGCGGAGACCCCGCGGACCCGGTACGCAGGGTACTGCTGGCCGTCGACCCGCTGCCCGCCGTCGTTGATGAGGCGATCGAGACGGGCGTGGACATGGTCATCACCCACCACCCCCTCTTCCTGCGTGGCACTGACCACGTCTCGGCCACGACCTCCAAGGGCCGCAGTGTCCACCGCCTCATCCGCGCCGGCATCGCCCTGGCTAACGCCCACACCTCCTGGGACTCGGCGGCCGGCGGCGTGGCTGACGCACTGGCAGCGGCCGTGGGACTCACGCGGACCGTCGTGCTCAGCCCGAGCCAGGCTGACCCTGAGCTGGGGATCGGACGCGTGGGGGAGCTGGCGGAGCCGACGACGTTGCGTGCCTTCGCCCAGACCGTGGCTACGGTCCTGCCTGACTGCGTCCCCGGCCTGCTCGTCGGCGGAGACCTGGACGCCCAGGTGAGCCGGATCGCTGTCTCAGGTGGTTCTGGGGATTCCTTGCTCGGCGCCGCCCGGGCGGCTGGCGCGGACGTGTTCGTGACCGCGGACCTACGGCACCACCCTGCGACCGACCACCTGGCTGAGGGACGCCCCTTCCTGCTGTGCGGTACGCACTGGGCGACGGAGTGGGTGGGACTGCCCCCGCTGGCCACGCGTCTTGAGGCCGAGGCGGCCGCCCAGGGACGTAGACTCACCGCACAGGTCTCGTGCGTCGTCACCGACGCCTGGACCCTGAGACTGAGCACGGGCGCCTGAGGGCGCCACCACCGGAAGGACCCCCGACGTGACGCGCGCACCACTTGCCCAGCAGCGGCTGCTCATCGAGCTCCAGGCACTGGACTCTGCCTTGGCGCGGCTCAGGCACGAGCGCCGGCACCTGCCCGTGCTCGCCCGCATCGAGGCGACGGTGGAGCGGCTGAAGGCCAACAAGCGCGAGGCCGTGATCGCTGACGCCGGCCTGAGCGAGGCCAAGAAGGAGGCCACACGCCGCGAGGACGAGGTCGGCCAGGTGGTGCGCCGTGCCGGGGTGCTGCGCGAGCGCCTGTCCTCGGGCGGGGCAGGCGCCCGGGACCTGACGGCTATCCAGGGTGAGATCGACCAGCTCGGACGGCGTCAGGCCGTGCTGGAGGAGGCCCAGCTGGCCGCCATGGAGTCCCTGGAGGCGGCGCAGGGTGAGGTCGATCGCCTGGCCGAGGAAGAGACGGCGATCCGGGCTGCTGGCCGTGAGCTGACCGCTGAGCGTGACGCCGAGTTCGCGCGGCTGGACGCCGCTATCGCCGAGGAGCAGGGCAAGCGGGACTTCCTGGCCGGTTCCGTCGCTGCGGACCTCCTGGCCGACTATGACGCAGTGCGCGAGGCTACCGGTGGGGTGGGCGCGGTCGCACTGTACGGACGGCGCGTCGAGGGCGCCGCCGTGGAGATCAGCCCGCAGGAGCACGCACGCATCGCCGCCGCTGACGAGGACGAGGTCATCCACGCCGAGGACGGTGACGTCATCATCGTGCGGATGGAGCGCTGATCTCTCACACGACGAGCGTGAGATCTCGTCGGCCGCGCGAGTCCGGCTCGCCGAGCCAGCCATCGCGTACGCCCTCGATCTGAGCGGCCAGGGCAAGGACGTCCTCGACGTCGGCGTCAGCGGGCAGGCCGGACGTGGCGCGGGCACGCACGAGCGCTCCGGCCAGCAGCCCGCGGGTGTGCTTGGCGTGGTGGGAGACGACGGCGTGGCTACCGTCCGGTCTCCGGCTGACCACCCGCACGCGCACCAGCTGGCCCTGCGCCCCCGGACCCGGCTGCCAGGCAGGGGAGTAGACCCCGGAGCGGCAGTCGACGACGACGCCGTCGGCCGCTTTGGTCAGGACCGGCGCCAGGACGGGCTTCCAGAAGGACGCCAGGCGCCCGGCGTCGGGCAGGCTCACGCCCATCGACAGCCGGTGGTCGGGCAGCAGGTCCGTGGCTCTCACCGCGCCCCACAGGCCGGAGAAGACGATCACCTCATGGCGCAGGACCTCGCGAGTGTCCGCGGAGGAGCCCAGGAGGGACATCTGGGCGGCGTCGAAGAGCACCCCGGTGTACAGCGCGTAGGCCGGGGCACAGGGGGCCTGCTCCAGGACGAGGTTGAGCGCGGCGTCATCTGCCGAGCGTGGTCCGAGCCCGAGCACGCGGGCAGCCTCGCTACCGGCGCTGAGCGCGGCCAGCTCGGCCATGACCGTGCGGCGGGCCCCAGTCAGCCGGTCTGGCTCCCACAGGCTGCCCAGGTCCAGGGCCGGGCCGGCGTCGGGTGCGGTCTTGCCCTCAGAGGGAGGTAGGAGGATGAGCACGCACCGATCTTAGGGGTAGGCTGTCCGGCGCGGACGAGCCGACCGGGCGGCCGCGGTACCGCGGGGCGACCCGTGGATCGAGGAACGTCCGGGCTCCACAGAGCAGGGCGGTGGCTAACGGCCACCCGGGGTGACCCGCGGGACAGTGCCACAGAGAACAGACTGCCGGCCGGAAGCTCGCTTCTGGTCGGCGAGGGTGAAACGGTGGGGTAAGAGCCCACCAGCGCTGTAGGTGACTACAGCGGCTTGGTAAACCCCGCCCGGAGCAAGACCGCACAGCAGGCGCCAGAGGGCTGCTCGCCCGAGCCTGCGGGTAGGTCGCGTGAGCCTGCTGGCAACAGCAGGCCAAGATGGATGGTCGCCACCGCCATCGCCGGTCACGGCGGGCGGCAACAGAACCCGGCGTACAGGTCGGCTCGTTCGTCCGCTCGTGCGCGCCTCCTGCGGCGCACGGCACGGGCCGCTGCCCGGGATCCCCGGACAGCGGCCCGTGCCATGACGTGGGTTGCTTACTTGGCCTGGATGTAGACCTCGCCGGTGCCGTCGTACCTGGAGGAGAAGGCCGAGGCGGCGAAGACACCGCTGTTGGCGTCAGAGGCGTTGATGACGTAGGTGTAGTACCCGCTCGCCGAACCGCCGTCACGCGGCATGTCCTGGAGATCGAACTCGTCATCCAGGAAGACGGACTCAGTGGTGTGGGTGTTGCCGTCCTTGACGTAGTCCATCTCCAGCTCGAAGCTGCTGAGCTGGCCGGAGCCGTGGTAGGTGATGGTCACCGGGACCCGCATGTAGACCTTGCCCTCACCCGGATCCTTGTAACCCTCTGAGTAGCCCTGGGCGTCATAGGCCGCCTTGATGGACTCGTTGGCGTTCCACTCCACCGCGCCGAGGGTGACGTCGATCGAGGCCTGCGGGTCATCGTCGAACTCACCGGCCTTGAAGGTCACTGGCTGGCTGGGGTCGAGGGGGTCGTCCATGGATGAGCCCGCGCCCTTGGTGGCCTCGGGAGCCTCTGACTCCTCAGCCTCGGAGTCCTGCTCGGAGCCGGCTGCGGCCTCCGACTCATCTGCGGGGGCGGAGACAGAGACCTCGGAGGAGGACTCGCTACCGGAACCAGGCTCGGAGCCCTTGACCAGGAACAGGATCGCCCCGGCGGCGCCGCCGACGACGGCCAGGACGACCACGACGACGATGAGCCAGAACCACCACTTGCGGGTCAGTGGGTCCTTGCCTGCGCCGGGAGTACCGACGTCAATGGGCTGCCAGCCACCCGCCGTCGGACCTGTTGGACCTCCAGGGGAGGCGAAAGCGGGGGCGCCGGGGGCTGCAGGCATCGTCGGTGCGGCGGCGGGGAAGACGGCCGTGGCTCCGGCGTAGGCGGGGGGTGAGGAGACCGACGGCGCAGACCCGGCCGAGGCTCCGAAGGGCTGGACCGGGACGGTCGGCGCCGGCGAGGAGGCGGGTGCTGTGGCCGGGGTACCAGCGCCGGGAGCCGGCTGGATGACGGCCGTGGGGTCAGGACCAGCTCCGTCGTCAACCCACAGCTGCCAGCCCTCTGGGGCAGGGCCCCAGGAGGGGTCAGGCTGCCACCCGGGTGGCGGGATGAAACCCTCCGGAGGAGCGGGCCAGTTGGGCGGAGGGTTGAAACGCGGTGCCATAGGGCGACATCTCCTGGGAGTGGTAGAGGGACGTGGGCGGCGTCACGCTGGTCACGCCATGACAGACGCTACACGCTCACCAGCCATGTGCGCAGGCCTGGCACGCAGACTGAGCAGCCCCACTGAGGCTCAGGGGAGGGTGAGGATGTCTGCCCCGTCCTCGGTGACCACCAGCGTGTGCTCGAACTGGGCGGTGCGCGAACGGTCCTTGGTCAGCACCGTCCAGCCGTCGTCCCACTGCTCCCAGTCCTCAGTGCCGAGCGTGAGCATGGGCTCGATCGTGAAGACCATGCCCACCTCCATGACGTCGTCGTAGGCGGGGGCAGCGTCGTAGTGGGGGATGATGAGGCCGGAGTGGAAGGCCTCGCCGACTCCGTGGCCGGTGTAGTCACGCACCACGCCGTAGTCGAAGCGCTTGGCGTACTTCTCGATGACACGGCCGATGACGTTGACCTCGCGGCCCGGGCGCACCGCCTTGATGCCCCGCTCCATGGCGGTGCGGGTGCGCTCGATGAGCAGGGCCGTCTCGGGATCGACCTCACCCACGGCATAGGTGGCGTTGGTGTCCCCGTGCACGCCGTGGATGTAGGCGGTGATGTCAAGGTTGATGAGGTCGCCGTCCTTGAGCACGGTGGAGTCGGGGATGCCGTGGCAGATGACCTCGTTGACCGAGGTGCAGATCGACTTGGGGAAGCCCATGTAGCCCAGGCACGAGGGGTAGGCGCCGTGGTCGCACAGGTACTCGTGGGCGATCCGGTCCAGCTCGTCGGTGGTCACGCCCGGGGCGATCGCCTTGGCGGCCTCGGCCATGGCACGGGCGGCTAGGCGACCGGCCTGGCGGATCCGCTCGACGGTCTCGGCGTCCTTGACGTCAGAGGCGGTCACGCGCTCGGGACCGTCGTGGAACATGTACTCCGGGCGGGCGATGGAGCCCGGGACGTGGCGCTCGGGGCCGACGACGCCCTTGGTCAAGGTGCCGCGGGGAGCCCGGTCAGCCAGCGAGATCGTGGAAGAGGCAGCGTCGTGCTCAGTCATGGTCCTAAGCATAGGAGTCTGGCTCAGGCGTCAAACCAGTGCTCGGGCGCGGGGAAGCTGCCGGAGCGAACCGCTTGGGCGAAGGCTCCGGCAGCCTGGCTCAGCGCCGTGCCGACCTGCCCGAACTGCGCTGCGAAACGCGGGGTCCACTGCGTCATCCCCGCCATGTCCGACCACACGAGCACCTGGCCGTCGCACCTGCCGCCCGCGCCGATTCCGATGGTGGGCATGGGGGAGAGCTCTGTCACGCGCGCGGCAACGGGTTCGGGCACCATCTCCAGCACGACGGCGAAGGCGCCTGCCTCGCCCAGGGCCTGGACGTCGGCCACCATCCGGTCGGCGGCCTTCTCACCTCGTCCCTGGACGCGGAATCCTCCTAGGGCGTTGACCGACTGCGGGGTGAAGCCGACGTGGGCCATGACCGGGATCCCGGCGTCGGTCAGGGCCTGCACGGTCTGGGCCCGGGTGCGACCCCCCTCCAGCTTGACGGCGTTGGCCCCCACCTTGACCAGGCGCACGGCGCTGGCCAGGGCCTGCTCAGGGCCTGCCTCGTAGGTGCCGAACGGCAGGTCGGCCACCACCAGGGCGCGCTCGGTGGCGCGTGCCACCGAGCGGGTGGCCACGACCATCTCGTCCAGGGTTACCGGCAAGGTGGAGTCGTAGCCGAGGCTCACGTTGCCGATGGAGTCACCCACTAAGAGCACGTCCGTTCCTGCGACGTCGAGAATCCGTGCTGTGACGGCGTCGTAGGCCGTGAGCATGACGATCTTCTCCCCGCGCTCGCGCATCTGTGCCAGGTGCTGGACGCGGACCTTGCGTGGCCGGGGCGCGCTGGAGGCAGGTGAGGAAGCAGGTACGGCAGACCCGTAGGGAGCCGAGGTCTCGCCTGCCTGCGGCTGGCTGTGGCCCAGGGACGAGGAGGACGAGGGTGTCTCAGTCATGGGCTCCAGCCTAGGCGCATCCCGAGACACCTGAGCGCGTGCAACGCGCCGGACACGCGCGCACGGCATGATGGTGCCACCTACCGCACCGACGGCTCACCCGCCACCGGCCCTTGCCACAGAGAGGTTCCGAGCATGGACAAGCAGCAGGAGTACGTCCTCCGGGCGATCGAGGAGCGTGACATTCGCTTCATCCGCCTGTGGTTTACCGATGTCCTGGGCCAGCTCAAGTCCGTGGCGATCGCCCCGGCCGAGGTCGAGAGCGCCTTCGAGGAGGGCATCGGCTTTGATGGCTCAGCCATCGAGGGACTCACCCGCGTCTTCGAGTCCGACATGCTCCTGGCTCCCGATCCCTCGACCTTCCAGATGCTGCCCTGGCGTACTGGTGCTAACTCCGTGGCGCGGATGTTCTGCGACGTGCTGACCCCGGCGGGCGAGGCGGTGCGCACGGACCCGCGTGCTGTCCTGGAGCGCCAGATCGCGCGCGTGGCTGAGGCGGGCTTCACCTGCTACATCCATCCCGAGATCGAGTTCTACCTGGTCAATCGCCACGAGGACGGCTCCATCAGCCCGACTGATCACGCCGGATACTTTGACCACGTCGCCGGGGGCACGGCCCACGAGTTCCGCCGCCGCGCCATCCTCATGCTGGAGCAGATGGGGATCTCGGTGGAGTTCTCCCATCACGAGGGAGGCCCTGGCCAGAACGAGATCGACCTGCGTTTCGCTGACGCCCTGTCGATGGCGGACAACATCATGACCTTCCGGGCCGTGGTCGAGGAGGTAGCCCTTCAGGAGGGGTGCACCGCGACCTTCATGCCCAAGCCCTTCGTCGGTCAGCCCGGTTCCGGGATGCACACCCACTTCTCGCTGTTCGAGGGTGACCGCAACGCCTTCCACGATCCGGCCGGTCAGTACCAGCTCTCGGCCACGGGCCGGGCCTTCGTCGCTGGTCTGCTGCACCACGCCAGCGAGATCTCCGCGGTGACCAACCAGCACGTCAACTCCTACAAGCGGCTGTGGGGCGGGGACGAGGCCCCCAGCTACATCTGCTGGGGCCGCTCCAACCGCTCGGCCCTGGTCCGCGTGCCCATGCACAAGCCCGGCAAGGCCCAGTCCACGCGCATCGAGTTCCGCGGCATCGACTCCTCGGCCAACCCCTACCTGGCCTTCGCCGTCATCCTGGCAGCAGGCCTGAAGGGGATCGAGGAGGGCTACGATCTGCCTGCTGAGGCCGAGGACGACGTGTGGGCGCTGTCCGACCGCGAGCGCGAGGCCCTGGGCATCGCGGCCCTGCCGACCTCGCTCAAGCGTGCGGTCGGGGCGATGGCCAAGTCCGATCTCGTGGCTGACACCCTGGGCGAGGACGCGTTTGAGTTCTTCATGCGCAACAAGCGTCACGAGTACCGTGCCTACGACGCCCAGGTGACGGACTTCGAGCTCTCCCAGTTCTTCCCCAAGGCCTGAGCGTGGGCGGCGAGCTGCCGCCCACCGGGGCCCGTCAGCGCTCGGTGCGCTCACGGCTCCTGGCGGCCGGCTTCCAGGACTCCGAGCGCGCACGCGCCTGCCTGGAGGACGCGGCGCTGCGTGAGCTGCTCGCGGACCCGCCTGCCTCCCACGGTCCGACGGCGCAGGCGAGCCTGGGCCCGGCGGCAGTGGGCCTGGTCCAGGCCCTGGGGCGTACGGCTGACCCGGACCTGGCTCTGCTGACCCTGGTCCGCCTGGCGCACGAGGTGCGTGGTCCCTCACGCAGCAGCCAGGCCCGGCTGCTCGCCTCGCTCCTGGGCACGCTGACCGCGGCACAGGATCCGCAGGCGGAGCCCGGCGCTCGCGGCAACGCGCACCACCACCTCAGGCGCCTGCTGGCCGTGCTCGGGGCCTCTAGCGCGCTGGGCGACTTCCTGGTGGCCCACCCGCAGTGCCTGACGGCCCTCCACCCCTCGCGCTCGTGGCAGGACGAGGGGCCGCACGAGGCGGCGCAGGTCCTGGGTCGAGCAGTGCGAGATGCCTTGTCCTCCTGCCAGGAACGAAGCCAGGCGACCACCCGCGCCACCGCGGCGCTGCGCGTGGCCTACCGTGACCGGCTGCTGGCCATCGCGGCTGATGACCTGTGCGCTGCGGACCCGTTGGCGCACACCGAGGTCGTCGGCACCCGGATGGCTCAGCTGGCGGATGCCGCGCTGGAGACCGGCCTGCTCGTGGCGCGTCACGCCGTCGGCCCGGCAGCAGCTGAGGTGGCCCTGGCCGTCATCGCGATGGGCAAGACCGGGGCCTGCGAGCTCAACTACATCTCCGACGTCGACGTCGTCTACGTCGTCGCCCCGGCTGCCTGCGCCACCGGGTCGGCTGACGAGGCCGCGCAAGCCGGAGAGGAGCGGCTGCTGATCACGGGCACGGCCCTGGCTACGGAGCTGGCCCGCGTGGTTTCTGCCTCCGGCACGGAGCCGCCCCTGTGGCCGCTGGACACCGGCTTGCGTCCGGAGGGCAAGGACGGGGCCCTGGTGCGCACGCTCGCCTCGCACCTGACCTACTACGAGCGCTGGGCCTCCTCCTGGGAGTTCCAGGCGCTGCTCAAGGCGCGCGCCTGCGCCGGGAACCCGGGCCTGGGCCGGGCCTACGAGGAGGGGGTGGCTCCTCTCGTGTGGGAGGCCAGCCGCCGGGAGAACTTCGTGGACGACGCACGGGCGATGCGACAGCGCGTGGAGCACGACTCCGCACGCCCCGGCACGCAGGACCGCCGGATCAAGCTGGGCCCGGGAGGGTTGCGGGACGTGGAGTTCACCGTGCAGCTCCTCCAGCTCGTGCACGGCCGGGCCGACGAGTCCCTACGGGTGCGTGGAACGCTGCGGGCCCTGGCGGCCCTGAGCGCCGGAGGCTACGTCTCTCGTGAGGACGCAGCCGTGCTCGACCACGGGTACCGCACCCTGCGGCTGCTGGAGCACCGTAGCCAGCTGCTGCGCCTGCGACGTACGCATGAGCTGCCTAGCCGCCAGGAGAACCTGAGGCGGATCGGGCGGGGCATTGACCGGGAGCACCTGGCTGACCCCGAGGAGCTGCGCGAGCTCTTCCAGTCGGTGCGCCGCCAGGTCCGCTCCGTCCACGAGTCGGTGTACTACCGGCCGCTGCTGGGCGCCGCGGCGGCGCTGAGCCGCGATGAGATGGCGATGGCCCCGCGCGCCGCCCACGAGCGTCTGGCCGCCGGCGGCTACCTCGACCCGGACGGGGCGCTGCACCACATCCAGGCCCTGACTGAGGGAGTCAGCCGGCGCGCGGCCATTCAGCGTCAGCTCCTGCCGGTCATGATCGGGTGGCTGGGGGACGGCCCCGACCCGGACACAGGGCTGTTGTCCTTCCGGCGTCTGTCCGAGGCGATCGGCGGCTCGCACTGGTACCTGGCGATGCTGCGTGACTCGCCGGTGGCGGCACGGCGCCTGTGCCATGTGCTGTCCGGTGCCAGGTGGACCACGGACCGGCTGGCTGAGCGCCCGGAGGCGATCGCGTGGCTCGATGATGACGCTGAGCTGCGTCCGCGTTCCGGTGGAGCGCTGCGCGAGGAGGTCACGCGCCTGGTGCGGCGGCGTCTGCCAGGCCTGATTGGCGAACACCGCCAGGACCAGGCCGTCGAGGCCGTACACGCCCTGCTCTCGGTACGCTCGCGTGAGCTGCTGCGGGCGGCCCTGGCCGACTCCTTGGACGGTCTGGATCCCGAGCGCACCGCCCAGATCCTCACCGACGCCACTGACGCCGTGCTGGACGGAGCGCTCGCGGTAGCCACGGCGCTGACCCTGGCCGAGAGCGCTGACCCCGGCGAGGGCGTCGAGCTGCCCGGCGAGGACGGCCGGTGGCCACAGGCCCTGGCGGACTACGCCATCATCGCGATGGGCCGTCTCGGAGGCTGCGAGACCACCTACGCCTCGGACGCGGACGTGCTCTTTGTCCACCAGCCACGTCACGGGGCCGACGAGCGCGCTGCCGCGGCGCAGGCAGAGGAGGTGGCTCGGCGCACCCTCGGTCTGCTGACTACGGTAGGCCCCCACCCGCTTGCCCTGGACGCCGACCTGCGCCCCGAGGGACGTCAGGGCCCGATGAGCCGGTCCCTGGACTCCTACCGGGACTACTACGCGCGGTGGTCGGGTGCCTGGGAGCGTCAGGCCCTGCTGCGTGCGCGCGCCTGCGCAGGCAGCGCGCAGGTGGGTCGCGCCTTCGAGGACCTCGTGGCGCCGCTGCGCTGGTCCGAGCACGGTCTGGCACCCGATGAGCTGCGCCAGATCCGCCGTCTCAAGGCGCGTATGGAGTCCGAGCGGCTGCCGCGCGGCGCCGATCCCGGCCGTCATCTCAAGCTCGGGCCGGGGGGCCTGAGCGACGTGGAGTGGGCCGTGCAGGTCCTTCAGCTCCAGCACGCCGGGCGCGTGGGCGGGCTGCGCACGACCTCGACCCTGACCGCGCTGCGGGCCGCCGCCCTGGCCGGGCTGCTGACCGGGGCGGAGACGACGGCGCTGGTCGCCTCCTGGGAAACCGCCACCCGTCTGCGCTCGGCCAACGTCATCGGGACCGGACGCGACGGCGGAGCCCGCGTGGACGTCCTGCCCTCTGACCCGCGTCAGATCCGGGTCGTGGGCCGGCTTATCGGTCTGGCACCAGGTCATGAGCGCGATCTGGAGGACACCTACCGCCGCATGGCCCGCCACGCCAGACCGGTGGCGGCGCGGCTCATCTTCGGCTCCCATGCCCCTGAGCCGGACGACCCAGCCGGGGGCCTGGCGAACGGGCAGCCACGCGGCCGGGCCGCCGCAGACGAAAGGAGCGCGGCGGTCAGCAACGCGGCGCCGGGTCCTGGCCAAGCGGGCGGGACGACGGCGAGCGTGGGGGACCGGCCCGAGGCCGGGCAGACGCCCAAGGCAGGGGACAAGCACGGCAAGGTCGTGCGCAGGCCGGCTCACGGGCGTCCACGCTCCGGGACCGGTCCCTATCCGTGGTCCTAGGCGGTCCCTGGCTCTCGGTGGTCCCTGCTTTTCGGTGGACCCCGCGCGCCTGGCGGAGCCTCCTCACACCCCAGGGTGAGCTACCAGGCCGCAGGCTGCTGGCAGGATGGGGCCGTGAAGCTCATTCTTGTTCGCCACGGCCGCACGATCGCCAACGTCATGGGCGCCCTGGACACCGCCTTCCCAGGCAACCCCCTTGATGAGGTCGGGCTGGCACAGGCCGCCAGCCTGCCGGGCCGGCTGCGTGAGGCCGGGCACCTGGAGGACATCAGCTCGCTGTGGGTCTCGCCCATCCTGCGCGCGCGTCAGACCATCGCCCCCGTCGAGCAGGCCACGGGCCTGCAGGCCCAGATCTGCTCCGGTCTGCGGGAGGTCCTGGCCGGGGACCTGGAGATGAATACCGATGCCGCCTCGATCGCCTGCTACACCGACACCACCCGGGCGTGGATGATCGGCCGTCTGCACGCCCGGCTGCCCGGCTCGCCCGAGGACGGCGCGGACACGGTGGGCCGCTTCAGCGCCGTCGTCGAGCAGATCTCGCAGGTCGCCGCTCCTGACGCCACTGCGCTGCTCGTGGCTCACGGCACGGTGCTACGGGTATGGACCGCCCTGGTGGCGGCGACGGCGGCCGGCGCCGACCCGGCCTGGATCGCCAACCATCCCATGACGAACACGGCCTTCTCCGTGGTCATGGGTGACCACGAGCATGGCTGGCGCCTGGAGGACTGGGCGGAAGGGACGTGGCGCGCTGCCGACCCGGCAGGCCGGCAGCGGTGAGCGCCGCGCAGAACGGGATCAGCCAGCGTTCCGACCGTCACCTCCGTGCGGCCTCCTTCAGCTCGGGGCCCAGGACTACGAGCGGCTGCGTCCGGGCTATCCGGAGCAGATGTGGGCTGACCTGCGTGCGGACGCGGGAGCGCGTCTGGAGGGCAGCGTGCTCGACGTCGGGGCGGGCACCGGAAAGGCGAGCCTGACCCTGGCCCGCGCGGGAGCACAGGTGACGGCCCTGGACCCGAGTGCTGAGATGCTTGCGGTCCTGGGCCAGCGGGCCGCTCAGGAACGGCTTGCTGCCCGCGTGCGGCTGCGTCAGGGGAGCTTCGAGGACCTGGACCCGCAGACCGAGGAGAAGATCGACCTGCTCGTCAGCGCCCAGGCCTGGCACTGGACCGATCCTGCGACCCGCTGGGTGCGCCTGGCCGGTCTGCTGGCCGACGATGCCATGGCCGCGCTGGCGTGGAACGGCTGGCACCTGAAGGCCTCCCACCATGAGACCGGCCGGGTCGAGGCGGTGGTGAGCGAGCGCAACCGTCGGTGGGGTACCGCCGTGCCCGTGGACACCGAGGCCCGTGACACGGGAGGGGGCTGGACGCAGGAACCCGTGCTGGAGGGCCCTGGGGCCGACAGGCTCAGGGAAGGGCGCCGCCGCGTCTATGCCTGGGACTGGCAGATGCCGACGCGCCACTACCTGGAGCTCCTAGGGACGACCTCGCGCTACCGGCTGCTGGAGCAGGGCCGTCGTGAGGATCTCACGACGGCCCTGGGGCAGGCCCTGGGACCGACCACGTTCCTGGCGTGCCAGACGCTGCTGGTCGAGGTCATGGCCGGACGGTAAGGCAGGTCGAGAACAGGCCTTAGAGCACAGAGGACAGGAAGGCGCGGGTGCGCTCCTCACGCGGGTGGTCCAGGAGATCGGTGGGCCGGCCGGACTCGCAGATGACGCCCTCGTCCATGAAGACCAGCTGGTCGCCCACCTCACGGGCGAAGCCCATCTCGTGAGTGACGACGACCATCGTCATACCGTCCGCGGCCAGGTCCTTCATGACCTGAAGCACCTCGCCGACCAGCTCGGGGTCAAGGGCTGAGGTGGGCTCGTCGAAGAGCATGAGCTCGGGGTCCATCGCCAGCGCCCGGGCGATCGCCACGCGCTGCTGCTGGCCTCCCGAGAGCTGGGAGGGGTAGTGGCCGAGCCGGTCACCGAGACCGACGCGCTCCAGCAGGCTCGCTGCCAGCTCGCGTGCCTGGGCGCGGGCCATGCCCTTGACCTGGACGGGGGCCTCCATGACGTTGGCCAGGGCCGTCATGTGCGGGAAGAGGTTGAAGCGCTGGAAGACCATGCCGATCTTGGCGCGCTGGGCAGCACGGGCCTTGTTGCTCAGCGCGTGCAGGCGCACGCTGCCGTCGGCACGCTGCTCCTCACGCATCCCGATGAGCTCGCCGTCGACCCACACCCGACCGGCGTCGATCGACTCCAGCTCGTTGATGCAACGCAGCAGCGTGGACTTGCCGGAGCCGGAGGGACCGATGAGCACGGTGACGGATCCGGGGGCGACGGTCAGGTCGATGCCCTTGAGGACGTGCAGCTCCCCAAAGAGCTTGTGCAGCCCACGGATGCGGACCTTGTCGGTCGGGGCGTGGTCAGTGGTCGTCGTGGTCATGGCGTGTACTCGATCATCGGGTCGGAGGTGGTGGTGCCGGCGTCCAGGATGGCCTGCTGGCGCTTGGACATGCCGCGGTGGGCACGCGGGGAGGGCGTGCCGACGGTGTCGAAGCCGCGACCGAAGTACCTCTCGATGTAGTGCTGGCCCACCATGAGGATGGAGGTGATGATGAGGTACCACAACGCCGCCACGATGAGCAGGGGGATGGGCTGGAAGAGCCGGTTGCCCACGTTGTTGGCGACGAAGGTCAGCTCCTTGGTGAAGGGGACAGCCAGCACCAGGGAGGTGGTCTTGAGCATGGAGATGGTCTCGTTGCCCGTGGGCGGCACGATGACGCGCATCGCCTGGGGCAGGATGATCCGGCGCAGGATCGTGCCGTTCGACATCCCCAAGGCCGAGGCGGCCTCGCGCTGACCGGCGTCCACCGAGTTCAGGCCCGAGCGCATGATCTCAGACAGGTAGGCGCCCTCGTTCAGTCCCAGGCCCAGGATGGCTGCGACCGCACCGGAGAAGACCTCCTTGGTGGAGAAGACGAAGAACTCTGGCCCGAAGGGCACACCCAGGCTCAGCTTGTTGTACAGCGCCGGCAGCAGGCCCCAGAAGACCAGCTGGGTGTAGATCGGGGTACCACGGAAGAAGAAGACGTAGGCGTAGGCCACGTAGCGCAGCACCGGGTTCTCACTCTGACGAGCCACGGCCGTGGCCGCTGCCAGCACGATACCGATGAGCATAGCGGCCACCGTCAGTGCTAGCGTCCAGCCGACGGCCCGTACGACGTCGTCATAGCGGAAGTAGAACCACACCAGGTCCCAACGGAACTTCTCGTTGGTGACCAGGCCGTGGACCAGCATCGCCACAAGCAGGGCGACGACGGCTGCTGAGATCCAGCGACCGGGGTGGGGAACAGGCTTGAGCCTGTTGAGGACGACCCCGGAGGCCGGGGCGGTGCTCCGCGAGGGAGCAGAAGAGGTAGTCATCAGTAGTGGTCCTCGCACGGGGTCCTGCCTCGGGACGCGAGCCCCTGAGGCACGATGGTCAGGTGTCGCCGGGTCAGACGGCCGGGTTGATCTCCGCGGTGGTCAGGGCCTGGGAGGTGTCCACACCCCAGGAGGTGAGGATGTCGTTCCAGATGCCCTCGTCCATGAGGTACTGCACGGCTGCCTGAATGGCCTTGGCCGTGGCTTCGTCGCCCTTGGCAATGACGATGCCCTGCGGGGCGGCGTCGAAGACCTTGCCAGCGGTCTCCACGGCGCCACCGGTCTGGATCTGGGCGTAGCCGGCCACGGTGGAGTCAGAGAAGACGGCGTCCAGGGTGCCGCCGGCCAGAGCGGTGGTGGCGTCGGAGTTCAGGGCGTAGGACTTGATGTCGATCGCGTCCTTGCCAGCAGCCTGGCAGTCCTCGTTGAAGCCCTGGATGTCCTCCTCCTGGGCGGTGCCGGTCTGGACGCCGACGGTCTTGCCGCACAGGCCCAGGGTGTCGGACAGGTCCAGCCCGGTGGGGTTGCCCTTGGCCACGTTGAACTGGGAGCCGACGGAGATGTAGGAGACCATCTCGGTGGAGGCCTCGCGCTCGGGGGTGATGGTGAAGGAGGAGATGCCCAGGTCGTACTTCGAGCCGATGGACGGGATGATGGAGTCGAACTCGGCGTGCTGAGCCGTGGCCTCCAGGCCAAGCACGGCCGCTAGGGCGCGGCTGAGGTCGATGTCATAGCCGACGGGCTGGTTGGAGGTGTCCAGGAACTCGGCCGGCGGGTAGTCGGCGGACACGCCGATGGTGAGCTTGCCGTCGGAGGAGATCGACTCGGGCAGCATCGCGGCGATGTCGTCCTGCTTGGCGATACCAGAGACGTCGAAGCTGGGGATCTCGGCGCTGGTGCCGGCCGAGGCGCCGGAGGAGGCGGCGTCGTCGGTCTTGAGATCCGAGGCGGAGGTGCAGGCCGTCAGCGCGAGGCAGGCGGAGGCGGCCAGGGCGGCGAGGGCGGGAAGGCGCTTCATCAGAGGGCTCCTGGGGAGGTACGTGGTCGGGGTGGCGCGCTGGACAGAGCGTGGACCCGACCGCTGCGAGTAGGTCCAGAAGCAACAATAGCCGGTTCGGCGTATAAGTATGCAGTCAAAATCGCATAGAACGGTGTCGTTCTGGCCACATGGAAGGCTCCAGAAGGGGTGCATACGGACAGGGTCCCGATCCGCAGCGGATCGGGACCCTGTCTACAAGGCCTGCTCAGAGGTTCTCGCTCAGAGGTTGTAGTAGAGCTCGAACTCGTAGGGGTGCGGACGCTGGCGCAGCGGAGCGATCTCGTGCTCGCGCTTGTAGTCGATCCAGGTCTGGATGAGGTCAGGGGTGAAGACGTCTCCCTCAGTGAGGTAGTCGTGGTCAGCCTCCAGGGCGTCCAGAGCCTGGTCCAGGGAGTAGGGCAGCTTGTCGATGTCGAAGTACTCCTCGGGAGCGAGATCGTAGAGGTCCTTGTCGATGGGCTCACGGGGCTCGATCCGACCCCGGATGCCGTCGATCCCGGCCATGAGCACGGCGGCAAAGGCGAGGTAGGGGTTGGCCGAGGGGTCCGGCACCCGGTACTCCACGCGCTTGGCCTTGGGGGAGGAGCCGGTGACCGGGATCCGGATACACGCCGAGCGGTTGCGTGCGGAGTAGACCAGGTTGACCGGGGCCTCAAAGCCGGGGACCAGACGGCGGAAGGAGTTGACGGAAGGGTTGGTGAAGGCCAGGAGGCTCGGGGCGTGCTTGAGGATGCCGCCGATGTACCAGCGGGCGAGGTCTGAGAGCTGGCCGTAGCCGCGCTCATCGAAGAACAGCGGCTCGCCGTCCTTCCACAGCGAGTGGTGGCAGTGCATACCTGAGCCGTTGTCCCCGAAGACGGGCTTGGGCATGAAAGTGGCTGTCTTGCCCTGGCGCCAGGCCTCGTTCTTGATGACGTACTTGAACTTCATCATGTCGTCACCGGCGGCCAGCAGCGAGGCGAAGCGGTAGTTGATCTCCTGCTGGCCCGCCGTGCCGACCTCGTGGTGGGCACGCTCGATGTCCAGGCCCACCTCCTGGCAGGTGCGGACCATAGCGTCTCGGATATCAGCCATCTGGTCGTTGGGGGAGACGGGGAAGTAACCACCCTTGAAGGGGGTCTTGTACCCCTTGTTCCCGCCTTCCTCGCTGCGCCCGGAGTTCCAGGCGGCCTCGGCGGAGTCGATGGCGTAGCGGGTGGAGGCCGGAGTGGTCTCGTACTCGATGGAGTCAAAGAGGTAGAACTCGGCCTCGGCCCCGATGTAGCAGGTGTCAGCGATACCGGTTGAGCGCAGGTAGTTCTCCGCCTTGGCGGCCACCGAGCGCGGGTCGCGGGAGAAGACCTCGTCGGTGAAGGGGTCGACGATGGAGAAGTTGATCACCAGCGTCTTCTGCTCACGGAAGGGGTCGAGGAAGGCCGTGGTCACATCCGGAACCAGCTTCATATCCGACTCGTGGATCGCGGTGAACCCGCGGATCGAGGAGCCGTCGAACATGAGACCGCTCACCAGGGCCTCGGCCTTGAACTCCTTGGCCGGGATGGTGAAGTGCTGCATGACGCCGGGCAGGTCACAGAAGCGGACGTCGATGAGGACGACCTCTTCCTTGTCGATATAAGCCAGTGCCTCGGCGGCGTCCTTGAACATGCTTGCTCCTTGCGAGGGTCGGTTCACTGCGTCCCAGGCGCGTGCGCCCGGCGCTGACACGGCAACGTTAGGGTCCAGGAGTGACGCTGGCGTACCGTGAGTGTGTCCTTGGTGTTTCGGGCGGCAGGACCAGGCCGATCAGCGTCCTCGCATTGCGCGGCGGTCGGGGCGCACGTTGTTGGGGTCGATGCCCTTGGGGATCGGCAGGCCCTTGGAGGACAGCGAGGACAGGCGCTTGGAGACCTGGGTGATCTCGGTGTTGGTGAGCTTGGTGGGCTTGGTGGGAAGCCGGCGCAGGGTCCTGGACAGGTCGATCAGGCGTGTCTGGCCCTTGCCCGTGCCTACATGGATGACGTGCAGCGGGACGGTGGGCAGGATCCGGGTGACCTTCTTGGACTCGTCAGCCACGAGCTTGTGGGTGCGTCCCACCGGGCCCTCGACGATGAGGACGACGCCGGGGCGTCCCACCAGGCGCCACACGACGTCCTGGGTCTTGGGGTTGATCCCGGCCGGGTCGGGCTCAACGAACCAGCCACGGCCGATCTGGTCCAGCACGGCCTTAGCCGCCCCGGGCATCCCCTCGATCTGGGTGTAGGAGGCGCGTCGCACGGTCCACGACAGCAGGACCATGTCCGCCATGAGGGCCAGGAGCACGGCCATGATGAGCCAGTACCACAGAGCCTGGCTGGTCACCAGGGACAGGACCACCGCCGCGGCCAGGATGACCGCCGTGATGGCGAGCAGCGCCCACCCCACCCAGGGGTAGGTACGCCGGGAGACGGTGTAGGAGTCCTTGATGTTCTGGATGTACTGCCCGAAGCGACGCTTCTTCTTCGGGGCGGGGCTGGCGGATGTGCTCACGGTTGCCCACCTTAGCCGAAGTCAGCGCTACTCCTGTGCGCCCAGGCCTGCAGCCACGAGAGAGGAGGCCTCCTGCCGGGCTGTTCCGGCGACAGCGAGCTCGGCCATCTCGGCGGGGATCGGGCGGCCCTTGGCCTTCATCGCGCGCGACCACAGCAGTCCCGAGCGGTAGGAGGAACGCACCATCGGCCCGCTCATGACGGCCGGAATTCCCTTGTCCTGTGCCATCTGGGCCAGCTCGACGAACTCCTGGGGCTTGACCCACCGGTCGATGGGGTGGTGGAGCTTGGACGGGCGCAGGTACTGGGTGATGGTGAGGATGTCGACGCCGTTGGCCACGAGGTCGTCGACGGCCTCCTCGACCTCGGCGCGGGTCTCGCCCATGCCCAGGATGAGGTTGGACTTGGTCAGCAGCCCCGCGGCGGAGGCCTGCTGGAGGACGGACAGTGAGCGCTCGTAGGAGAAGGCGGGACGGATCCGCTTGAAGATCCGCGGGACGGTCTCCAGGTTGTGGGCGAAGACCTCAGGGGCGCAGGAGAAGACCTCAGCCAGGGCATCGGGGTTGCCACGGAAGTCCGGCACGAGTAGCTCGACGCCGCAGCCAGGCAGCACCTGGTGGATCTGGCGGGCGACCTCGGCGTAGAGCCAGGCGCCGCCGTCGGGCAGGTCATCGCGGGCCACACCTGTGACGGTGGCGTAACGCAGGTTCATCTCCGCCACGGAGGCGGCCACGCGCCGCGGCTCGTCCTCGTCGTAGGCCGTGGGGCGGCCGGTGGCGATGTCGCAGAAGTCGCAGCGGCGGGTGCACAGCTCGCCGCCGACGAGGAAGGAGGCCTCACGGTCGTTCCAGCACTCGTAGATATTGGGGCAGTTCGCCTCCGCGCACACGGTGTGCAGCTGCTTGTCCCGCACCATCCCACGCACTTCTTGGTAGGTGGGGGAGATGACGGCCTTGGTCCGCAGCCACCTGGGCTTGTGCTCGATGGGGGTCTCGGCGTTACGCGCCTCGACACGCAGCAGCTTGCGACCCTGCGGGGCGATCGTGTCCGTCACGTGCTCTTCCTCCTTGGCCAGTGGCAGGTGCGAGCCGATCCTATGCCCGTACTGCCGCCGTGTGGGACCGACGGCCCAGATTCATCCCTCGGCCGTCAACGGTGCCAGATGCTCCTGGAGGCTGGCGACCACGGCGTCGGCCGGCTCGCTGGTGGCCAGGTGGCGTCCGGTCTGGACAGCCAGGGAGGTGACTCCGGCGTCGTCGATCCCGCACGGGATGATCCGGTCCAGCCCGAAGGCCGCCAGGTCCGGGTCGACGTTGAGACCGATGCCGTGCAGCGTCACTCCTCGCGCCACCCGCACCCCCAGGGCGCAGATCTTGCGCTCACGCGCGGCCGGCGGGCTGCCGGGCGCCGGGGGCACCCACACGCCCGAGCGGCCCTCGACCCGCATGGTCCTGACGCCATAGGCCGAACAGACCTCCATGACGGCTGCCTCCAGGGCGCGCACGTACTTGATGACGTCGATGGGGCTGGCCAGGCGCACGATCGGGTAGACGGTCAGCTGGCCGGGCCCGTGCCAGGTGGTCTTGCCCCCGCGGTCGACCTCGATGACGGGCACGTGCCCAGGCTCGACGACGTCGCCGGCAGGACGCTCCCAGGAGTGCGCGCGCCGGCCGACGGTGTAGACGCTCTCGTGCTCGACGAGGATGAGCGTGCCGGGCCGGGTACCGGCGACGACCTCATCATGCACCTGCTGCTGGAGGGCGCGGGCCTCGGGGTAGGGCACGAGCCGGGAGGCGAGGTCGAGGTCAAGTCGCTGCACGCGGGCCAGCCTAGGCCGCGGCGCACGGTTGTGGACGACGGCGGATCGCTCGGCTGTGTCCACAGCCGTACCGGGCCGGCTGGCACGGTGGGGCGAGCATGGTGAGCATGAGGCCATGAGACGGACTACGCGGGCACGGCGCACCCAGGTGGCCAGGGTGCAGGGGACCAGCCGGCCCGAGACGAGTGAGCAGGTCCTGGTGGCCCAGGAGCTGGAGCTTCATGGCCTGGCCACTGAGCCTTTGGTTCCTGCCGGCCGAACCGCGTCCAGCGCCGTGCTGCGTGGGGTCGATGAGCAGGGCCACGACCTGGTGGTGCGTGTGCTCCGGCTCCCACCTGGGCGGCGTGGCCGCGAGCTGCGTCAGCGCGCTCAGGTACTGCGAGAGCTGGAGACGGCTGGCGTGGTGGCGGTCCGTGCGGTGCTGGATCTGGCGGGTGAGTACCTGGCGGTGGTGATGGATCTGGTGGAGGGGGTCGATCTTGGTGTCCTGCTAGCCGCCAGGGGCAGCCTGACTCGCGGCGAGGCGGCGACGCTGCTGCAGGAGGTGGCCGCGGGCCTGGCGCGCCTGCACGAGGCTGGCATCGTTCACGGGGACGTCTGCCCGGCCAACATCATGGTCACGACGGGCGGCCACGGCGTCCTGGTGGACCTCATGGGCGCGCCCACGCAGACCGGTACGCCTGGATGGGCGGCTCCTGAGCAGGATCGTGGGGGTAACGCCACGCTGGCCACCGACGTCTACTCCCTGGCAGCGGTGCTGCGTTCGTGCGCCCAGGGTACCCTGGCCCTTCAGGCACGTCTGCACGCGGTGGTCGATGATGCCCTGAGCGCCGATCCGGCTCGCCGCCCGAGCGCGGCGGAGCTTGCCTCGCGAGCCGAGGAGCTGGGACGTCCTCGGCCCCTTGAGCTGCCGCAGGAAGCGCTCCTTCAGGCCACGGCGCTGCGCGGGCAGCTGGCGGTACCCACGCGGACGAAGCCTGCACGACGTCGTCC
>NZ_DS999576.1:622667-625630 GCF_000159035.1 Actinomyces urogenitalis DSM 15434 | reverse complement strand
GGGCGGGCGCAGCAGCGGGGGCCGGTGCGGCCGGAGCGGGAGCGGAACCGGCCTCGGAGGGGTCACCGATGATGGCGAGGACGGTGCCGACCTCGACGGTCTCGTCCTCAGCGACCTTGATCTCCAGCAGGGTGCCGGAGACGGGGGAGGGGACCTCGGTGTCGACCTTGTCGGTGGCGACCTCCAGCAGGGGCTCGTCGGCCTCGACGGTGTCACCTACGGCCTTGAGCCAGGAGGAGACGGTTCCCTCGGTCACGGACTCGCCCAGGGCGGGCATCTTGACGGATTCAGACATCTGTCTTCCTTTGATCTCTTCTGCGGTACGCCGACGTGTCAGCCGTGGTTGTGCAGGGGCTTGCCAGCAAGCACCATAGCGGCCTCGCCGAGGGTCTCGTTCTGTGTGGGGTGGGCGTGGACGAGGGAGGCGACGTCGTCGGCGTCTGCCTCCCAGCTCACCATGAGCTGGCCCTCGCCGACCTGCTCGCCCATGCGTGCGCCGATGGCGTGGAAGCCGAGAATCGGGCCGTCCTTGAGAGAAACCAGCTTGACGAAGCCCTGGGTCCCCAGGATCTGGCTCTTGGCGTTGCCAGCGACATTGAACTCGGCGGTGGTGATGGCGTCCTCGCCGTGGATCTCCTTGGCCTTGGCCTCGCTCAGGCCGACCGACGCGATCTCGGGCTCGCAGAAGGTGACCTTGGGGACCTTGACGTCATCGACCGGGGTCGGGTCCAGACCGGCGATCTTCTCCGCCACGACGATGCCCTGGGCGAAGCCGCGGTGGGCGAGCTGGACGCCGGGGACGATGTCGCCCACGGCCCACACGCCGGGAACGTTGGTGCGGCCGTACTCGTCAGCCAGGACGAAGCCACGGTCCATGGACACGCCGACCTCCTCGTAGCCCAGGTTGGCGGTCGCCGGCCCGCGGCCGACGGCGATGAGCATGAGCTCGGCGTCGTAGGACTTGCCGTCCTCGGTGTGGACGGTCACGCCCGTGGCGGTGCGGTCTACGGACTTGAACATCGTCTTGGTCTTGAAGGCGATCTTGCGCTTGCGGAAGGCGCGCTCCAGCTGCTTGGAGATGGCCTCGTCCTCGTTGGGGACCAGGCGCGGCAGGCCTTCGATGATGGTGACCTGAGTACCCAGAGAGGCCCAGGCGGAGGCGAACTCCACACCAATGACCCCGCCGCCCAGGATGACGGCCGAGGAGGGGACGTGGTCGAGCTCGAGGGCCTGCTCGGAGGTGATGACCTTGTCGTCGATGGTCTGCCCGATGGTCTTGGAGAAGGAGCCGGAGGCCAGGATGACGTTCTTGCCGGTGATCGCCTTACCGTCAACCTCGACGGTGGTGGGGGAGACCAGCTTGCCCCATCCGGTGATGAGGTCGATCCCGCGCGAGGAGACCAGGCCCTGCAGGCCCTTGTACATCTTGGTGATGATGCCGTCCTTGTAAGCGCTGACGGCGGCCATGTCGATGCCGTGCAGCTCGGCCTGGATGCCCAGGGCCCCAGCCTCACGGACGGCATCGGCCGTCTCAGCGGCGTGCAGGATGGCCTTGGTGGGAACGCACCCGCGGTGGAGGCAGGTGCCGCCGACCTTGTCAGCCTCGATGAGGGCGACCTTGAGACCCAGCTGGGCCCCGCGCAGTGCTGCGGCGTAGCCGCCCGAGCCAGCGCCCAGGATGACCATGTCGTAGACGGTGTCTGTCACGAAAACTCTCCTCAGTTCTGTCCATCGCCCAGTCGGGGCCCGGCACGCTGCACATTGTTTCACCTCCGCGGCTCCCGCACCCACTGAACAGACGGCTCGGTCAGGACTAGGGTCCTGACCGAGCCGTGAGAAGGGTCACCTCATCTGGTGGGGTGGCTGGCGACGCCGTCGGCCTCCTAGCAAGCCATCGAGCGCAGCAGCTCGACCAGCGTGGCCACGCCGGTGCCGGTGCCACCCACCGGCACCCCGCCCCAGGCGGACTTGTCGTTGAAGGCCGGTCCGGCCACGTCCAGGTGGGCCCAGGGGACCTGGCCGACGAACTCGCGCAGGAACAGGCCGGCCACGAGCATGCCGCCTGCGCGGTTGCCGACGCTGGCGTTGCGCAGCTGGGCGAAGGGAGAGTCGAGGTTGGCGCGCAGGTGCTCGGGCAGCGGCATGGCCCAGAAGGCCTCGCCGGCGGCCACGGCGGCCTCGGTGACGGCCTGGCGCAGGGCCGGCGTCCCCATGACGCCGCTGACGCGCTCGCCCAGCGCCACGATCTGGGCGCCGGTCAGCGTGGCGACGTCGAGCACCGCGTCAGGCTCGTCCTCCACGGCCCTCGCCAGCGCGTCAGCCATGACCAGGCGGCCCTCGGCGTCGGTATTCGTGATCTCGACCGTGGTACCCCCGTACATCGAGACGATGTCACTGGGACGCTGGGCGTCGGTGGTCGGCATGTTCTCCGCCAGTGCCAGCCAGGCGTCCACCCGCACCTCCAGCCCCAGACGGGCGGCGGCGACCACCGTGGCCAGCACGGTGGCAGCACCGGCCATGTCAGACTTCATCTCCGGCATGGAGGCCGGCGGCTTGAGGGACAGGCCGCCGGAGTCGAAGGTGATGCCCTTGCCGATCAGCGCCACACGGCGTGCCGCTGCCTCGGGAACCCAGCTCACGCGCACCAGGCGCGGCGGGTGGACCGATCCCTGGCCCACACCCACGATCCCGCCGAAGCCGCCCTCGGCCAGGGCAACCTCGTCCAGGACCTCGATATCCAGGCTGTAGTCCTGGGCCACGCGCTGGGCCAGCTCGGTGAAGGTCTGCGGAGTCAGACGGTTGGGAGGCTCGTTGACCAGATCACGGGTCAGTCGCAGCGCTCCGCCAAGGATGCTGGCACGCGCCAGGGCCTGCTCGGCCGCCTCACCGGCGAGGCTGGTGGCGATGACGGCCTCAGTCAGTGCCGCTGTGGGCGCAGGAACGCGCCCCGCCCAGGAGTAACC
>NZ_DS999576.1:595705-622351 GCF_000159035.1 Actinomyces urogenitalis DSM 15434 | reverse complement strand
TACCGCCCAGGGCCACGGCGTCGGCGTCGGCCTGCGCGGCCAGCTCCAGGTCCGTGCCCGTGCCCACCACGAGCAGGGTGGCGGCGGTGACCTCACCCAGGCCGCGCGAGTGCAGGCGCACGACCTCGTCCAGGCCTGCGGTGTAGCCGAGAGCGGACAGGGTCTGCTCCAAGGCCTCCACGTCCAGGCCGGAGGTGTCGACGCCGTCGGTCAGCACTCGTGCGCGAGGCGAGGTGCCTGCCTCACGCACGGCCGCTAGGACGATGGTCTGGGCCTGGACCTGGTTCGCAGGAAGGCTGGTCAGGGACAAAGTGGTCTGGCTGGCGCTGCTGGGCGCGCTCTGTGTGGTGCTCACCCCGGCAATGGTAGTGTCCTGGGCCGCACAGTCGGTGACGTGGCTGGGCACGACCGTGGCCGGCGCTGGGCGTGGCACGGCGTGAGGTGAGGTTGAGGAGGACACGGGCACGATGGAGCGACCTGGAGCAACGTCGCATCACGAGGCAGCCGGCGACCAGCCCCTCGTGGTGCGCACCGTCGAGGACCATCGTCGTCCGGCACGGGGCTGGAGCCGCCTGCTGGTGGTGGCCCTGGCAGTTCTCGGAGCCCTCGTGCTGGCACCCTCGGCCGTGGACCTCATCCGCCGCCCCACCCAGACCCCTGTGGTCGACTCCCTCGACGTGGCGGCGGGGATCCTCTACCTGCTGGCGGCTGTATGCGTGGCCCACAACGGTCGGCGGATGCGCATGGTGGGGTGGATGAGCCTGACCGCCCTGCTCACCGGCGCGCTGCTCTTCGGCCTGCTGACGTGGACCGGCACGGCGCCTGGCCTGGACTCCAGCGTGTGGGCCGACGGCGGACGTCGCCTCGCCTTCCTGCCTCTCCTCCTGCCGGCCGTGGCCGCGGTGTGGATGTGGATGAGCGACCCGCGGCGCATCGTCGTGGCCGCTGAGCGTCGGGAGGAGCTGACCCGGCGCCAGGGCTAGCGCGAGGAGAGGCGACGGCGCAGCCGGCGCTGCACGCGTGCACCTAGTGAGGTGCGGCTGGCGGCCGCCTCCTGGGCCGCGCGCTGGTGACGGTAGAGGCGGCGAACCATGTCCTGCTGGGAGATCCAGCCGACGAGCTGGCACGAGGCCGCGCCGCCGCTGGCGCCAGGCCCGCGCACGACCGGCACCCCGTCAGCGTGGCTGCGTGAGAGCAGGGCGAGGACGGCGGTGGCTTCCTCGTGCTCGTCGACCTTCTCGTGGGTCAGCCGCAGCTCGCCCAGCGTCTTGGCGCGGCTGTGGTCCGGCTCCGCCAGGGTCTCGGCGATCTGGACCGCGCTGACGCAGCCCAGGAGGGAGCCCAGGCTCCCGGCACCGGGCGCCACGGCGTCGTCGACCACGGGCAGGACTGAGGAGCCGGAGGCCTGGAGCACCCGCGCGGCGTGGGTGAGGCGGTCGCTGGCCAGCAATACGGCCGGCGGTGAGGACATGAGCCGCCGTGCCGTGGCACGCCCGACCAGGGTCGAGGCGAGCGGGTCCTCCACGTCCTCCCCGCGGCGGCGCAGCTCCTCGGTGTAGATCGTCGTGCGGGTCAGGAACCTGCTGGCGAAGGTGGCCAGCACGCTGGCCAGCATGAGGGGGGTGAGCAGGGAGTACTGCGAGGTCATCTCGATGATGAGGACGACGGCGGTGATCGGAGCCCGTGCGGCACCGGTGAAGACCGCGCCCATCCCGATGACTCCGAAGACCGCGGCTGCTGAAGGGTGGTCGGGGACCAGCGCCAGGCCGAAGGCGGCTCCCAGGGCGCCCCCGATGAAGAGCGAGGGGGCGAAGACCCCGCCGGCGAAGCCCACCGCCAGGGTGAGGCTCGTGGCCACGATCTTCAGGCTCATGAGCCCCACCAGCGCCCCGGCGCTGTAGCCGCCGTCCAGGATCGTGGACAGGACCGCGGAGGACTCCCCGTAGGACTGCGGCCAGATCATGAGCAGGGCGCCAACCGTGAGCCCTCCCAGCGCCGGGCGGGCCCATATCGGCAGGTGGGTCACCCGCCACAGCCAGGCTGCGGCGTCGGCCATGAGGTAGCGGCAGCGGGAGAAGACGACGCCGACGACGCCGCCGACCACGCCCAGTAGGGCGACCCAGCCCAGGCGGGCGTCCCCGGCCAGGTCGAGCTCAGGAAGAGGCATCGTCACCGCCTCACCGAGCACCTGGTGGGACAGGACGGTGGAGGAGACGCAAGCCAGGACCACGAAGGCGAAGGCGTCAACCGTGAAGTCCAGGAGGATGACCTCCATGGCGAAGAAGGCACCAGCCAGCGGGGCGTTGAAGGCGGCCGCGACGCCGGCGGCCGTGCCTGCTGCAGCCAGCATCCGCACCCACCGGCTCGGCAAGCCCATCCGACGTCCGGCGAGCGAAGCGGTGGAGGCACCGAGCTCGGCGATGGGTCCTTCAGGGCCGACTGAGCCGCCACCGCCGATGGTCAGGGCCGCGGCCACGACGCTGGCCGTGGCCGCGCGGGGAGCCATAGCGCCGTCCCTGCGGCGCGCAGACCAGATGACTCCCGCCACGCCGTGACCGGTGGGAGTGGGCCCGAGCCATGCCATGAGCGGTCCGACGATCAGGCCCGAGACCACTGGTACCAGCAGGAGGAACCAGCCCCCTGCGAAGGACAGCAGACCGCCACCTGCCGGGCTGGTAGCCGGGGCGTGGCTGCCGGTCAGCAGCTGCGCCCAGGCGTCGATACCCAGCCGGAAGCAGATCGCACCGGCTCCCGCTGCCAGGCCTACCAGGACCGCCAGGCTGTACAGGCCAGAGCGGTGGTAACGCAGGATGGCCAGGGCGTCGGCTGCGGCGCGCTGGCGCAGGCGGGGACGGCCAGAACCCTGGGGCAGTTCGTGCCCAGGCACCTGGCTCAGTCCTGCCTGGCGGGATCGAGGTTGTCCACGCGTACCGCGGTGCGCAGCTCCTCAGTGACCGGCAGGTGCCAGACCTGGGTGTAGAAGCTGAGCTCGGCCTCCAGGGCCCGGTGGATGTTGGACGCCGAGCGGAACCCGTGGCCCTCGCCCTGGAAGACCTCCAGGGCCACCGGCAGGCCCTGGTCGGCCACGGCCCGGTAGAGGGTCGTGGCCTGGTCAGCCGGGACGATCGGGTCCTCGCTGCCCTGCAGGAGCAGCAGCGGGGCGTGGATGTCGCTGACGTGGGAGATCGGGGAGCGCTCGGCCAGGACCGGGTCCTCGGTATCCGTGGCACCCACCAGGGTGTGGATGTAGCGCGACTCGAACTTGTGGGTCGTGCGAGCCATCTGTGCCAGGTCCGTGACCCCGAAGCTGGAGGTGGCGGCGGAGAAGACGTCGGAGCGGATGAGGCTGGACAGCACGGTGAAGCCACCGGCCGAGGAACCTCGCACCGCCATGCGGCTGGGATCCACCAGGCCCTGCTCAGCCAGGTACCGGGCGCCACTGACGACGTCGTCGACGTCGACCAGCCCCCAGGCGCCGTTAAGCGCCTTGCGGTAGGAGCTGCCGTAGCCGGTCGAGCCGCGGTAGTTGACGTCGAGGTAGGCGAATCCGCGGCTGGTCCAGTACTGCACGCGCAGGTCGTAGCCCGGGCGCGAGGCCGCCGTCGGCCCGCCGTGGACGTTGACGATCAGGGGAGGGAGATCACCGTCCGGCCCGGTGTAGCCGGCCGAGGCCGGAGGATAGAAGAAGCCGTGTGCGGTGGCGCCGTCGGAGCTCGGCCAGGACACCGCCTCGGGGAAGGAGATCCCGATCGACTCCGGGTCCAGCTCGCCGGAGTCACGCAGGACCTGCACGCCGCCGTGACCGACCTCGACGATGGCCGGCAGGCAGTGCTCGTTGCTGGCCAGCATGACCACCCGCCCCGAGGAGGACGAGGCGACGTTGCCCAACGGCTGCCAGCCCACGTTCCACTCCTCCAGCTCGCCGTTGGCCAGACGGATGGTGCCCAGGTGCCACACGGCGTCGCGGGCCCAGGAGGCGATGAGGTGCTCGCCGTCCAGGACGTCGAAGTGGTGCGGACCCAGCTGCCAGGCCGGGAAGGTGAAAGTGGCCTCGGCCGGGTGGAGGGGACGGGTGCGCAGCTGGCGGGTCCACCCCTCGCGGTTGGTACCGCGGCGGGGGAACCCCTCGGTGCGGTAGAGGTTCCAGAAGCCCGAGCCGTTGGCGACGTGGACCAGGTCGCACTCCTCGGTCCAGCGCGGCTCGGACACGGAGTGCCCCTCGCCCCCGTCCAGCACGGTCTGGGAGCCGATGGTGCCGTCCGGCTGGAGGTCGCCGACGTGGAGAACCGCCTCGTCCCAGGGCATCGAGGGGTGGTTCCAGGTGATCCAGGCCAGGTGCTCGCCGTCGGGGGACAGCGTGGGAGAGGTGACGAAGTCCGTGCCCGATACGAGGGTGCGCACGGGCGAGTCGTCGCGTGCGGCCGAGCCGTCCAGGGGGACGGCGACGAGGGTGTTGACCGACTCGCCGCCCCCGCGGTGGTCCTCGCGCACGGCGTAGACCAGCCCGCGGGCGGTGTCGATCTCCAGGTCCCCGTGACGCACGTCCCCGTAGATCGTCAGCGGTACCAGGCCGCGCAGACGGTGGTTGACGTCGTAGCGGTAGAGCCGGCCGTCCCCGGCGTGGGAGACGACGATGATGCCCGAGTCGACGGCGTAGGCGCGTCCGCCGTACTCGTGGACGCCGGTGCGCACGTCCACCAGCTCGTCGGAGGGCGTGAGCGGCAGGACCTCGCCGACCTGGCCGTCACCGTCACGGCGCAGCAGGACCTGGCGCCCTGCCTGGGAGGCGCGCTGCTCGACCCAGTAGGTGTCCGGGCCGTCCACGCGCACCTGTGACAGGGTCACCGTGCGGGTGGTGATCGTGCCTGGTGAGATGGGCGAGGGCCAGGTGCCGAAGGGGGCGGTGGTGCTCATGAGTTGCTCCTGTCCGTTGGGCTGGTGCGTCGCGTCGGGCCGTGAGGAGGCCGCGTGACGCGTGCCATGCCATACCCTACGTGCCCTGCGTGTCCCCTGGGTGACACACAGCATGCGCCGCGGGAGCAGGGGTGGTCACTCAGCGCCTATGCTGTGGTGTCTGGCCACCGACCCTGCAGGTGCACCTCGGCGGCCGATGACAGGCGGCAGCCACGCCAGCCCCGCGCATGGGCACCTCATGCGCGGGCAGGGACCAATCGGGAGGACGACGGCGATGAACCTGAGCACCCAGGCTCCCGGCTCGGGCCAGGAGCACGTGCGTGGCGGTGCGCACGTCCAGGCGTGCCAGGACCTGCCGGCCACGCCGTTGCTGTCCTCGATCAGGTGCCCCAGTGACCTGCGGCGCCTGACCAGCGACGACCTCACCGCCCTGGCGCAGGAGATCCGCGAGTACCTGGTGGCCACGGTGGCCCGCACCGGCGGCCACCTGGGCCCCAACCTCGGTGTGGTCGAGCTGACGCTGGCGGTGCACCGGGTCTTCAGCTCTCCTCGCGACACCATCGTCTTCGACACCGGGCACCAGGCCTACGTGCACAAGCTGCTCACCGGACGCCAGGACTTCAGCCACCTGCGTGAGCGTGGCGGGGTCTCCGGCTACCCGGCGCGCTCGGAGTCGGTTCATGACGTGGTGGAGAACTCCCACGCCTCGACCGCCCTGTCCTGGGCTGACGGGATCGCCCGGGCCAACCACCTGGCCCACCGCGAGGACCGGCACGTGGTGGCGGTGATCGGTGACGGCGCCATGACTGGCGGCATGGCCTGGGAGGCCCTGAACAACATCGCGGACTCGGTGGACAAGCACCTGGTCATCGTCGTCAACGACAACGGCCGCTCCTACGCCCCCACCATCGGCGGGCTCGCCCACCACCTGGACGCACTGCGTACCAACCCCGGCTACGAGCGGATGCTGTCAACCGTCAAGAAGGGGCTGCTGAGCCAGGGAGCGCCGGGACGCGCTGCCTATGACGCCCTGCACGGGCTCAAGCGGGGCCTGAAGGACGTGCTGGTACCCTCCGCCTTCTTCGAGGACCTGGGGATCAAGTACACCGGCCCGGTGGACGGGCACGATGAGACGGCCCTGGAGTTCGCGCTGACCCGGGCCCGTGAGTACGCCGAGCCAGTCATCGTCCACGTCATCACGCAGAAGGGCCGTGGCTACACCCCGGCCGAGGAGGACATGGCTGACCGTTTCCACGCGGTGGGCAGGATCCACCCGGAGACCGGGCTGCCGGTGGTGCCCGAGCGCTTCGGCTGGACTGCCGTCTTCGCCGAGGAGGTCCTGGAGCTGGCCCGCCGCGACGAGCGGATCGTCGGCGTCACGGCTGCCATGCAGCAACCGGTTGGGCTCCAGCCCCTGGCGGACGCGATGCCCGAGCGCGTCATCGACGTCGGGATCGCGGAGCAGCACGCGCTCACGGCGGCCGCTGGCATGGCCTTCGCGGGTATGCACCCGGTGGTCGCGCTGTATGCCACCTTCCTCAATCGTGCCTTTGACCAGCTCCTCATGGACGTCGCTCTCCACTGGGCTGGGGTGACGGTGGTCCTGGACCGTGCGGGCCTGACCGGCACGGACGGCGCCAGCCACAACGGGATGTGGGACATGGCCTTGCTGTCTCACGTGCCAGGCCTGCGGCTGGCCGCGCCCCGTGACGAGCAGACCCTGCGCCAGGCGCTGCGCACGGCGGTGGCGACCCAGGACGGACCGACCGTCCTGCGTTACGCCAAGGGAGCGCTTCCTGCGCCCCAGCCGGTCCTACGCACGATCGGTGACCCCGATCATCCCTTCGAGGCGCTCGACGTGCTGGCCGACTCCACCCAGGGGGACGTGTCCGGCGCGGTGGTCATCGTCGGTATCGGGGCGATGGTTCCTGCCGCCCTCCAGGCCGGCGTCCGGCTGGCCGAGCAGGGTGAGCCGGTGCTCGTGGTCAGCCCACGCTGGGCGATCCCGGTGCCGCAGACCCTGGTCGACCTTGTCGCGCGCTGCCGCGGCGCCGTCGTGGTGGAGGACGGGCTGGTGGAAGGTGGTATCGGCTCCCAGCTGCGTGACGCGCTGGAGGAGCGGTGGACCGGCTCTCAGGGCGACGGCGAGGTGGCCCTGGGGGCTGAGCGCCCGCCGCTCGTGGCGCGTATCGGCGTGCCGCGTCGCTTCTTGACCACGGCCTCGCGCGACCAGCTGCTGGCTGACTTCGGAATGGACGCCGACGGCGTTGCCCGGGCCGCACGGCGGATCGTGCGCACGCGCAGCGCCTGAGGATCTGGCGGACGCCGTCGACGCATGGGACCAAGGTCCGGTTTGTCCTGTCATCGCGCTCCCGGTCTGAGGCTTGCGTCACGGACGCGTGACGGCAGGGGAGTAGGACGGAGTGCCTAACGATTCCCCTGTGAGTGATCCCACCGGCTTCGACCGTGTGAAAGGTTCACCTGGGCCACGCGGACGCATACCCTGGTAGCGACGGCGCGAGGACGTGCCGCAGCGCCCCACAAGGGCGGACACCATCGGGTGGCCAGCCGCCACCCACCTACAGGAGGGCACGGATGACCACCGAGGTCACAGCATCCGCCACCGCGGACGAGAGCACCAGCCGCGACGCATGGGAGGGGTTCGTCAAGGGCTCCTGGTCGCAGGGCATCGACGTCCGCGACTTCATCCAGCGCAACTACACCCCCTACGACGGCGACGCCTCGTTCCTTGCCGGTGCGACCGACAAGACCCTGCGCCTGTGGGACACCCTGGAGGAGAACTACCTCAAGGAGGAGCGCAAGGTCCGCATCCTCGACGTCGACACCCACACGCCGTCGGACATTGACGCCTTCCCGGCCGGCTACATCTCCGAGGACGACGACGTCGTCGTCGGCCTGCAGACCGACTCCCCGCTCAAGCGCGCCATGATGCCCAACGGCGGCTGGCGCATGGTGGCCCAGGCCATCAAGGAGGCGGGTAAGGAGATCGACCCCGAGGTCCAGAAGATCTTCACCCGCTACCGCAAGACCCACAACGACGCGGTCTTCGACATCTACACCCCGCGCATCCGCGCCGCCCGCTCCTCCCACATCATCACCGGTCTGCCCGACGCCTACGGACGCGGCCGCATCATCGGTGACTACCGTCGTGTGGCCCTGTACGGCGTCGACTACCTCATCGAGGAGAAGCAGAAGGCCAAGGACGCCGTCGCGGACAAGCCCTTCTCCGAGCACTGGGCCCGCTACCGCGAGGAGCACGCCGAGCAGATCAAGGCCCTGAAGAAGCTCAAGGTCATGGCCGACTCCTACGGCTTTGACATCTCGGGCCCGGCCAAGGACGCCCACGAGGCTGTCCAGTGGACCTACTTCGCCTACCTGGCCTCCGTCAAGTCCCAGGACGGCGCCGCCATGTCCATCGGTCGCCTGTCGGCCTTCCTGGACATCTACTTCGAGCGCGACCTGCGCGAGGGCGTCATCGACGAGACCTACGCCCAGGAGCTCATCGACAACTTCGTCATGAAGCTGCGCATCACCCGCTTCCTGCGCACCACCGACTACGACCAGATCTTCTCCGGTGACCCCTACTGGGCCACCTGGTCTGACGCCGGCTTCGGTGAGGACGGCCGCCCGCTGGTCACCAAGACCTCCTTCCGTCTGCTGCAGACCCTGCGCAACCTCGGCCCGGCCCCCGAGCCGAACATCACGATCTTCTGGGACGAGAAGCTGCCGCAGGGCTACAAGGACTTCTGTGCGCTGATCTCGATCACGACCTCCTCCATCCAGTACGAGGCTGACGAGCAGATCCGTGAGCACTGGGGCGACGACGCCGCGATCGCCTGCTGCGTGTCCCCGATGCGCGTGGGCAAGCAGATGCAGTTCTTCGGCGCCCGCGTCAACTCCGCCAAGGCGCTGCTGTACGCCATCAATGGCGGCCGCGACGAGATGACCGGCAAGCAGGTTGTCACCGGCCTGCCCGGCATCGAGGGCGACGGCCCGCTCGACTTCGACGAGGTCTGGGACAAGTACGAGAAGATGCTCGACTGGGTGGTGGCCACCTACGTCGAGGCCCTCAACATCATCCACTACTGCCACGACCGTTACGCCTACGAGGCGATCGAGATGGCGCTGCACGACTCTGAGATCGTGCGCACCATGGGCTGCGGTATCGCGGGCCTGTCCATCGTGGCTGACTCGCTGTCCGCCATCAAGTACGCCAAGGTCACGCCGGTGCGCGACGAGACCGGCCTCGTGGTGGACTACGTCACCGAGGGTGACTTCCCGATCTACGGTAACGACGACGACCGCGCCGACGAGATCGCGGCTACCGTGGTCCACACGATCATGTCCAAGATCAAGGCTCAGCCTTTCTACCGTGACGCGATCCCGACCCAGTCGGTCCTGACGATCACCTCGAACGTCGTCTACGGCAAGGCCACCGGTGCCTTCCCCTCGGGTCACCAGAAGGGCACCCCCTTCGCCCCCGGTGCCAACCCGGAGAACGGCATGGACACCCACGGCATGGTGGCCTCCATGCTGAGCGTGGGCAAGCTCGACTACAACGACGCCCTCGACGGCATCTCTCTCACCAACACGATCACCCCGCAGGGCCTGGGCCGCACGCTCGACGAGCGCGTGTCCAACCTCGTGGGCATCCTCGACGCGGGCTTCGTTCCCGAGGACTCCGCCGAGGCCTGATCCCTCATGCGTCCACCCGCCGGCCGGCGGGCAGGACAACCACTCGACACTCGTGTCGAAACACACCACTTGAATGAAAGGGGCCACTCATGGCCACGTACGAAGAGCGCCTCGCCTCGATGAAGGCTCAGCGCGAGGACAACGGCGGCGTCAAGGGCCTGTACCACGCCAACATCAACGTCCTGGACCGCAACACCCTCGAGGACGCGATGGAGCACCCGGAGAACTACCCGAACCTCACCGTTCGCGTCTCCGGCTACGCCGTCAACTTCGTCAAGCTCACCCGTGAGCAGCAGCTTGACGTCCTCAACCGCACCTTCCACGCCGGCGCCTGAGCCGGTACGGGGTTGAAGAAGCCAGATGAGCACTACTGACACTTCTGCCCCTGCAGCATCGGGCGGCCGGGACCAGGACTTCCTGGCCCCGGCCGCCCGCTTGCGCGGGGCGGGCATCGGAGGACTTGAGGAGCTGAGCGACATCGAGCGTTCGGACCGTCTGGCCCGGATGCGCGACGGCTCGCTCGGCTCGATCCACTCCTGGGAGCTGGTCACGGCGGTGGACGGCCCCGGCACACGGATGACCGTCTTCCTCAACGGCTGCCCGCTGCGCTGCCAGTACTGCCACAACCCGGACACCTTCCTTATGAAGGACGGTGAGCCGGTGGAGGCTGAGGAGCTGCTGCGGCGCATGAGGCGCTACCGCGGTGTCTTCCGCGCCTCCAAGGGCGGCATCACCCTGTCCGGAGGAGAGGTGCTCATGCAGCCCGCCTTTGCGGGCAGGCTGCTGGAGGGTGCCAAGAAGATGGGGATCCATACCTGCATCGACACCTCCGGGTTCCTCGGCGCCAACGCCAGCGACGAGATGCTCGACAACGTCGACCTGGTGCTGCTCGACGTCAAGAGCGGGGACGAGGAGACCTACAAACGGGTCACCGGACGCCAGCTCGCCCCCACGATCGCCTTCGGTGACCGCCTGGCGGCCAAGGGCATCGAGATCTGGGCGCGCTTCGTGCTCGTGCCGGGACTGACTGATGACCCGGAGAATATCGAGAAGGTCGCCCAGATCATCGAGCGGTGGAGGAACGTGGTCTCGCGGGTCGAGGTCCTGCCTTTCCACCAGATGGGCACGGATAAGTGGGACGCGCTGGGACTGAACTACACCCTGCGCGACGTCCCCCCGCCCTCGCCGGAGCTGGTGGAGTCCACCCGGGAGGTCTTCCGCTCCCACGGCTTCACGGTCCACTGACCGGTTCGGCGCGGTGGCAGGTTCCGGCCTGCCGCCGCTCTCAGGCAGTGCGGTGGCTGGATCGAGGCGTGAGTCAGCCTCGGATCAGGCCAGGGCGTCGGAGAGCTGGGCCGCCGTCTGCTCGACCTGCCACGGCCGTGCTCCCAGCTCTTCCAGACGTCGGGCCACCGCGATGACCGAGACGTCAGGCACGTGGCCGGCCGCCTCCTCCTCGCCGATCTGCCAGGCGAGATGACGCTGCGTGTCCGGTGCGAGCAGCAGTTCCTGGGGCACGCGCAGCTGCTCGGCGCGCTGACGTACGGCACCACGCACCTCATCCAGGGCGATGGCTGCCTCACTGTGGTGACGTGCCCACGAGCGCGGCTGGGGCAGCTCGCCCGGGGCGAGCGCAGCGTGCATCGCCGGCAGCTGGTCCTCAGGAAGCTCGAGCGCCTTCTCGACCGCGCGCCACCACACCTCCTGGTTGAGGCGGGCCTGGCGGGAGGAGAACTCCTTGAGCGCAGCCAGCTTGCGCCTGGAGGTAGGACGGGCGACGGCCGCGGCGACGACGGCGCTGTGGGGAAGCACCTTCGAGGGTGTGCGATCCAGCTGCTGAGCCAGCTCCTCTCGCGCCGTCCATACCTCTCGCAGCACCGCCAGGGACCGCGCCGAGCGCATGGCTCGCCCAGCCCGGGGCGTCTTGCGCCAGGGGTCGATCTTGGCTGGACGCGGTGGACGAGTGCGCTCGTAATCGAACTCTTGGCGAGCCCACTCAGCCTTGCCTGCCTCCTCTAGCTCGGCACCGAGCGCCACGCGCAGGTCGGCTAGGAGCTCGACGTCGAGCGCGGCGTACACGAGCCAGGTGCGCGGGAGTGGCCGGGTGGACCAGTCCGCGGCCGCGTGGTCCTTGGCCAGCCGCAGGCCCAGGGTCTCCTCGACGACGGCGCCCAGCCCGACCCGGGCCCGTCCCAGGAGCCGGGCGGCTAGCTCAGTGTCGAACAGGGAACGAGGGTGCAGGCCAAGGGCGCTCAGGCACGGCAGGTCCTGGTCCGCAGCGTGCAGGATCCACTCGGGGCCGTCCAGGGCGGCTGCCAGTGCGCTCATGTCCCCGGCCGTGACCGGGTCCACCAGGAAGGTCCCGGCACCCTCGCGGCGCAGCTGGATGAGGTAGGCGTCCTGGCCGTAGCGGAAGCCCGAGGCGCGTTCGGCGTCGACGGCGACCGGCCCATGACCGGCTGCCAGGCAGTCGGCAGCCTGGGAGAGCAGCTCCGGGGAGTCAGTGACCGGTGGCAGCCCTTCGTGCGGATGGACGTAGTCACGTACCTCGGCAGACGGGACGGGGTTGTCGGTGGTGCCTGGGTGGGCCACGGGCAGGGGAGAGGAGGCGGACACGGTGCTCACCGGCCTGCCAGGTGGAGTGAGGTGGCCAGCTCAGGCTCGTGGCCGGCAGCCAGGTGGATGAGCTCGTACCAGGCCTGCAGATGCGGTCCCAGGTCCGGGGTGGTGGGTGACCAGGAGGCCCGGATCTCGGCGTGGGCGCAGGCGTCCGTGAGCTCAAGACCTCCGAAGGTCTCGGACAGGACCCGGGTGACCGTGCCCACCAGTGCTCGGTGCCCGGCGCCGGCCGAGTCCAGCGCGTCCGCGAGCCAGGACCACACTGCTGAGCCGAGTAACGGGTCGGTGCCCACCTCGTCGTCGAGCCGGGCACGGGCCATGACCACCAGGCGGAAGTCCCCGTCCCAGGCATCCTGACCCGCAGGGTCGTGCAGCACAACGAAACGCCCGGAGGCCTCCGGGGCGCCATCGAGGGTCAGGGTGGTCTCTGCCGTCAGTGCAGCGGCGTAGGGCGCTATCCGTCGTGGAGCAGGGACCTCATCGAGGATGAGCCCGCGCGCACGAGGGGCGTGACGCAGGGACAGCAGCGCCTGCTCAAAGCGCTCCGGGATCGTCTCCTGATCGGCACGGGCATCGAGCGGCGGCGAGACGCTGGTGGTCGACGGTGGGGTCACCGGGCCAGGCTAGCGGCGTACCTGCCCCTGGCGGTGGCTCCCACGCCGCCTCAGGGAGCAGGTGCACCGATGGGTTACAGTGAGTCGCCGGTGACAGCCAACGTTGCCGGCGTCCGACAGTGACGTGACCGTCGTGGAACGGAGTATTGGGAGTATGGCGCCGCAGTTTCATCCTGTGCTTCTGGGAGCAGACACCCTCGGCTACTCCTACGCCCGGCAGTTCCACGAGGTCTACGGCCTGACCTCGACCGTCCTGGCCTCGGCCGACATCCGTTACACCTCCACCAGCCGCTTCACCTCCTACACCGTCATCGACGGGCTGGACCAGGAGGAGACCCTGCTGCGGGCGCTGCGTGAGCAGGCCGGGAGGATCCCCGATGGCACTCGGCCGCTCGTGCTCTCCGGTGCCAGCGACTGGCACGCTCGTACCCTGGCCAAGAACAGGGCGGACCTGGAGGCCTGGGGGTACGCGGTCCCGGTCATCGACTTCGACCTGCTGGACCGCTTGACGCAGAAGGACCGCTTCTACGCGCTGTGCCAGCGTCTGGGGATCCCTTATCCGCGCACCTGGGTCCTGCCCTTCGGCCAGGTGGCACAGGAGGTCACCGACTCCGGGCTGGAGGTGCTCGGTGGGGTCGAGCAGCTGCGCGGCGCGGACTTCCCCCTCATCGTCAAGCCGTCGAACTCCGCGGACTGGCACTACGCCGATATTGAGGACAAGCACAAGGTCTACACGCTGGGGTCCTACGAGGAGCTGGTTCGGGTAAGTGCCCAGGTCGAGGCCTCGGGCTACCACCACAGCCTCATCATCCAGGAGGTGCTCTCGACGGCGGATACCTCGCTGCACACCCTCACGGTCTTTGCCGACGCCCGCGGTGAGGTCCGTATGGCCGTCTCCGGCGACGTCGTCGTCCAGGACCGCTCAGCCAAGGGCGTGGGCAACCCCCTGGTCATCCTGGGTGACCGCAGGCGCCAGGACCTTCTGGACCACGCGCGCCGCTTCATCCGCGAGACCGGCTACAGCGGCTACGCGAACTTCGACGTCATGGACGATGCCCAGGGCAACCCCCATTTCCTGGAGGTCAACACCCGCCCGGGCCGTAACTCCTACTACGTGACGCTGGCCGGCTGCCCCTTTGTCCGGCCTCTTGTTGACCACTATGTCTTAGGCCGGGACGTGGCGACCTCACTCAGCGACGCCGAGCGCGCCGCGGACCGCCCCTTCCTCTTCTCCATGGTGCCGGCGGCCGTGGCCCTACGTGAGGCGGGCGACCCTGCGCTGCGCCGGCGCCTGGAGCCCTTTTTCGCTGAGGGGACCTGGGCCAATCCTCTGCTCAACCGCGAGGACCGCCTGGTTCAGCGGATGTGGGCGCGGATCAACTTCGAGCATATGCGCACCAAGTTCTAGGCCGCTCCCTGTCAGCTGTCGGCGGTCTGCGGGCTGGCGTCAGTCCTGGGAGGGACCGGGACAGCCGCGAGCGTCCCGGACTCGCAGGTTGGTGCGGACAAGAAGGTCATCGAGCGCGCCTCAACGGTGATGACTGCGCCGGCCTCATGGGTCGAGCCTGGCTCCAGGCGCTCGGTGGGGGCGGTGTCCAGCTCGACGCTCCAGGCCGCGGCGTAGTCGGCGCCGGGCAGGGTGAACTCGATGTCGTCGGGCGAGGCGTTGATGAGGACGAGGAAGGAATCGTCCACCAGGCGCTGGCCGCGCTCATCAGGCTCGGCAATCGCTCCGCCGTTGAGGAAGACGGCCATGGCGCGGGCGTACCAGGTACCCCAGTCAGCATCGGTCATGCGCTCGCCCGAGGGGCGCAGCCAGGCGATCTCGCCCAGCGCTGACTCTCCGCCGTGCCCGGCGTCGCCGGAGAAGAAACGACGACGGCGCATCACCGGGTGGTCGCGGCGCAGGCGGACCATCTGGCGGGTGAAGTCATGGAGCTGCTTGGCCTCCTCATCCAGGTCCCAGCTCACCCAGCTGGTCTCGTTGTCCTGGCAGTAGGTGTTGTTGTTGCCACCCTGGCTGCGCCCGAGCTCGTCGCCGTGGCAGATCATGGGGACACCCTGGCTAAAGAGCACGGTCGCGAGGAAATTGCGGACCTGGCGACGGCGCAGGTCGAGCACCGCGGGATCATCGGTGGGCCCCTCGACCCCACAGTTCCACGAACGGTTGTTGGAGTCGCCGTCGGCTCCGCCCTCGCCGTTGGCCTCGTTGTGCTTGGAGTTGTAGGAGACCAGGTCGGCCAGGGTGAAGCCGTCATGGGCCGTGACAAAGTTGATGCTGGCTACCGGGGTGCGCCCGGAGTGCTGGTAGAGGTCGGACGAGCCGGTCAGGCGCGAGGCGAACTCGCCCAGCGTTGAGGGCTCCCCGCGCCAGAAGTCGCGGACCGTGTCACGGTACTTGCCGTTCCACTCGCTCCACAGCTGAGGGAAGCCGCCGACCTGGTAACCGCCTTCTCCCACGTCCCAGGGCTCGGCAATGAGCTTGACCTGGGAGAGGATTGGGTCCTGGTGGATGATGTCGAAGAAGGCGCTGAGCTTGTCGACCTCGGCGAACTGCCGGGCCAGGGTCGAGGCCAGGTCGAAGCGGAACCCGTCGACATGCATGTCGGTGACCCAGTAGCGCAGCGAGTCCATGATGAGCTGAAGGACGGCGGGGGAGCGCATGAGCAGGGAGTTGCCCGTGCCGGTGGTGTCGAAGTAATGGGCCCGGTCGTCGTCGACCAGCCGGTAGTAGGCGGCGTTGTCGATGCCGCGGAAGGACAGGGTGGGACCCATGTGGTTGCCCTCGGCGGTGTGGTTGTAGACGACGTCGAGGATCACCTCGATACCGGCCTCGTGCATGGCCTTGACCAGGGCCTTGAACTCCTGGACCTGCTGGCCGTCGCTGCCGTAGGCGGCGTAGGCGTTGTGCGGGGCGAAGAAGCCGATGGTGTTGTAGCCCCAGTAGTTGGACAGCCCCTTCTCCTGCAGGTGGGTGTCGTTGACGAACTGATGGACCGGCATGAGCTCGATCGCTGTGACGCCCAGGTCCGTGAGGTAGCTGATGACCGCGGGGTGGGCCAGGCCAGCGTAGGTCCCCCGCAGCTCCTCGGGCACCAGGGGGTGCAGGCGGGTCATGCCCTTGACGTGGGCCTCGTAGATGACGGTGTCGTGGTAGGCGCGGGCCGGGGGACGGTCGTGGCCCCAGTCGAAGAAGGGGGAGGTGACCACCGAGCGCATCGTGGCGGGGGCTGAGTCCTCCTCGTTGCGGGCCGAAGGGTCCTCGAAGCTGTAGGAGTACAGCGAGGGGGAGGGGGTCACATGGCCCGAGATCGCCTTGGCGTAGGGGTCGAGCAACAGCTTCGAGGCGTCGCACCGGTGCCCTGCGGCGGGGTCATAGGGGCCGGTGACCCGGAATCCGTAGTGCTGACCGGGGCGCACCCAGGGCAGGTAGCAGTGCCAGACGTTGGCGTCCACCTCAGTCAGTGCCACGCGGGTCTCGTGGCCCTCCCCGTCGAACAGGCACAGGTCCACGGCCTGGGCGAGGGAGGAGAACAGGGCGAAGTTCGTGCCCGATCCATCGAAGGTAGCGCCCAGCGGATAAGCCCGTCCGGGCCACACCTGTGGCGCCCAGGGTTCAGGGGCGGTGGTGGCAGACGACATAGGCCAAGCCTGTCACGTGTGAGGATTGTGTGCAGCGGACCACGCGACTAGGTGAGGAGTCACACTCATGGGATTTGGCGGCCAGGTCAATGACCTGCTAACTTTTTCTCCGCACCCGATGAGGGTGCCACGCGGATGTGGCTCAGTTGGTAGAGCATCACCTTGCCAAGGTGAGGGTCGCGGGTTCGAGTCCCGTCATCCGCTCGGGCGATTGGCGCAGCGGGAGCGCGCTTCCCTGACACGGAAGAGGTCACTGGTTCGATCCCAGTATCGCCCACGGTAGTTGCCCCGGACCCGCGTCCGGGGTTTTCCTTAACCTGGCTCGATCGACCTGACGACGACCTCATGGCCGGAGGACTGACAGCTGACTGCACACCGTATGCCCGCCGTTCGCCCTGACATTCTTCCCGTGGTGCTGGGCGGAGACACGGGTGCCTACGCCCTGGCCCGCCAGCTGCACGAGGCGACCGGACAACGGGTCCGGCTCATCTCTCCCAGCCCGGTCCAGGCGATTGCCCTGTCCTGCTACATCGACGTCATCAACCAGGGCTATGCCGACCAGACGGCCCTGATGGACACCCTGCGCAGCCTGGTCGACGGTCGTGGGCCGCGTAGCGCCGTCGTCATCGGCAACTGGGACTGGGCGGCAAGCTTCCTGGCCCGCCATCGTCACGAGCTCGAACCGCAGTACGTCGTTCCCTTCCCGAGCCTGGAGGCCATGGACGCGCTGAGCGACAAGGTGGCTTTCGCTCGTGCCTGCGCCGAGCACGGGCTGACCACGCCGCGACAGGTCGTGGTCCGTGGCAGCCAGCTGGCAGCGGGGGACCCTGAGGTGGGGATCGACTTTCCCCTGATCGGCAAGCCGGCCGTCGGGGCGGACTGGGACGCCCTGAGCTTCCCCTCCAAGCGCAAGATCTACCAGATCGACACTCCTGACCAGCTGCGCCGGCTGTGGCAGGACCTGCGCGAGGCGGGGTTCGCCTCCACCTTCCTCATTCAGGAGCGTATCCCGGGCGAGGATGACGCGATGCGCTCGGTGACGGCCTATGTGGCCTCCACGGGCGAGGTCACGATGATCGGATCGGCCCGGGTGCTCCTGGAGGACCACGCGCCGAGCCTCATCGGCAACCCGGTGGCCATGATCACCGAGCCCTACCCCGAGCTGTGGGCGGGCGTGGAGTCCTTGCTCGCCTCCAGCGGGTACCGGGGATTCGCCAACTTTGACCTCAAGGTTGATCCCCGCACTGGGCAGGCCGTCTTCTTCGAAGTCAATCCCCGCATCGGCCGCAACAGCTACTACATGACCGCTGCCGGGGTCAATCCCATGGTGCCCATGATCGAGGACCTGGTCGATGGCCGCCCGGGGCCGCGCAGGCAGGCGTGCCAAGAAGTTCTTTACACCTTGGTACCCATCCACCTCATCCTCCACCAGGTCCGTGACCGCCAGCTGCGCAGGCGCGTGCTGCGCCTGGCCTGCCACGCCGTCGATCCTCTGCAGGATCCTGCCGAGAAGTCGCTGCGGCGTCGGGTCATCCTGGCTGCTCAGAGGCTCAACCACGATCGCAAGTTCCACCGCTACCGGCCCCGGCCCCTGCTGCGACGCGGGTAGGCCCCCTGAGGCGGGGGCGACTCCTCCTCGGGGAGGATTGGTGGGGCTCCTACGGCTGCCATACCATGGGCCGGTCACTACATGCCCGGAGGAGAGATCCTGATGCCCTCGTACCCTGCCTCTGCCGAGACGTCTGGGGGGGGGTCTTCCTCTGCCGAGACGGCGCGCCTGGTACCGCTTGATGCTCGTCAGATGCGGATCGCCGTCGGCTGCACCCCGGCCCCTGTCGAACAGCTTCAGGTCTGGGAGGCCTTCGAGGCCAGCCAGGAGCACCCGCTCTTCGGGCGCTACGCCTACATGATCGAGGACAAGCCGGTGGCCGTCCTCGCGCTCTACCGTTACGAGATCGCCGGACAACCCTACCTGTGGGCCAAACGAGGGCCGGTCTGGCTCAAGGAGCAGAGCCCGCAGCGCGAGGCCGAGCTCCGGCGCCTGCTGGTGGCCGAGGTGCGCAGGCGCGAGCCTCGGATCGTCTTCATCCGGATGCACGCCCGCTTCCAGGCCCGCGACACCCACCCCCTCATGGCTTCGATCACCTATGACCGCACCTACGTCATCGACCTGCGGCCCGGCACGCCGCAGGCGATCAGCCAGGCGATGCCAAAGGACGGGCGCCGTGGTGTGCGCCGGGCCGAGCGCGTGGCTCGTGAGGCCGGCTGCGTCATCGCCGAGGAGACCGGCCTGAGCCGTGAGCAGTTCGAGGAGGTCTACCAGGTCATGCTCGCTACGGCGCGGCGTGACGGCTTCCGGGCCCATCCCTCACAGGTCTACTGGGACATGCTCACCCAGCTGGGCAGCGAGCACGCGCGGCTGTTCGTGCTGCGTCGCGACGGCGTCGCGCACTGCTGGGACCTGGTGACGGTCTCGGGCACGATGGCTACGGCCTACTATGGCGCCTCCTCGGACGAGTCCCGCGGCTTCCGCGGCGCGGAGGCGCTGGACTGGGCTGTGGCGTGCACCATGGCAGCCGAGGGCAAGGAAGGGCTGGACCTCATGGGGGCGGAGTCCTCCCGGGTACCGGAGCTGTACTCCGTAGGCCGTTACAAGCGACGCTTTGCCCAGGCTCCCACGGAGGTCGACGGCGCCTGGGACGTCTACCTGCGCCCGGCCACCTACCGGCTCCTGAGCCTGGCTCGCCGGGGCCGTCACCTGGTCAGGCGGCGCCTGGGAGTCTGAGGCAGCGGCACGGTGGCGCCACTGGCTATGATCCGGTGCGTACGCGCGAGCACCAGTACAGCCCGCGCCGCCTACCTGAAGGAGTACCCGTGTCACCCCAGCAACTGACCATCACCCTCGACGGCGCCGAGCGCATCATCGAGGAGGGCACCACGGGAACGACCCTGTTCGAGGGCGACCGCGACGTCGTGGCGATGAAGGTCGACGGCGAGCCGTGGGACCTGTCCCGCGAGCTTCACACCGGCGCCGTCGTCGAGCCCATTACGCTGGCCAGCCAGGACGGTCTCAACATCCTGCGCCACAGCGCCACCCACGTCATGGCCCAGGCCGTCCAGGAGATCTTCCCCGAGGTCAACCTCGGCATCGGACCCTTCATCACCGACGGCTTCTACTACGACTTCGGCAATATCGACGCCGTGACCCCGGAGCTGCTCAAGGACATCGAGAAGCGCATGAAGCGCATCGTCAAGGAGGGGCAGTCCTTCGTCCGCCGTGAGATCAGCGAGGAGGAGGGACGCGTCGAGCTGGCCGACCAGCCCTACAAGCTCGAGCTCATCGACACCAAGGGCAAGGGCGCTGAGGCCTCGGCCAGCGTGGAGGTCGGCGCCGGCGGCCTGACCATCTACGACAACGTGCGCAGGAACGGCGAGGTGGCCTGGAAGGACCTGTGCCGCGGCCCGCACCTGCCCTCCACCAAGCTGATCGGCCAGGGCTTCGCCCTGACCAAGTCCTCCTCGGCCTACTGGAAGGGTGACCAGCACGGCGACTCCCTCCAGCGCATCTACGGCACTGCCTGGGCCTCCAAGGAGGATCTCAAGGCCTACCAGACCCGCCTGGCCGAGGCCGCCAAGCGCGACCACCGCAAGCTCGGGGCCGAGCTGGACCTGTTCTCCTTCCCTGAGGAGATCGGCCCGGGTCTGGTCGTCTTCCACCCCAAGGGCGGCATGCTGCGCCACGAGATCGAGAAGTACGTCATCGAGCGCCACGAGCGGGCCGGCTTCGACTTTGTCCACACCCCGGAGATCACCAAGGCGGGCCTGTTCCACACCTCGGGTCACCTGCCCTACTACGCGGACACGATGTTCCCGCCGATGCTCGCCGACGAGGAGACCGACGCCGAGGGCAACGTGACCAAGGCCGGCCAGGAGTACTACCTCAAGGCCATGAACTGCCCCATGCACAACCTCATCTTCCGCTCGCGCGGACGCTCCTACCGTGAGCTGCCGCTGCGGCTGTTCGAGATGGGACACGACTACCGCTACGAGAAGTCCGGCGTGGTCCACGGCCTGACTCGCATGCGCGGCTTCACCCAGGACGACTCCCACACCTACTGCACACGCGAGCAGGCTCCGGAGGAGATCAAGAAGCAGATCGAGTTCTTTATCTCGATCCTCAAGGCCTTCGGCCTGACGGACTTCTACCTGGAGCTGTCCACCCGCGACGAGGACGGGGCCAAGAAGGACAAGTTCATCGGCTCGGACGAGGACTGGGAGGCGGCCACCCGCACCCTGTCCCAGGTCTGCGCCTCCACGGGCCTCGACCTCGTGCCTGACCCGGGCGGCGCCGCCTTCTACGGCCCCAAGGTCTCCGTCCAGGTCAAGGACGCCATCGGCCGCACCTGGCAGATGTCGACGATCCAGTACGACTTCAACCAGCCCGAGCGCTTCGACCTGGAGTACACCGCCGCGGACGGCTCCCACCAGCGCCCGATCATGCTCCACTCGGCCAAGCTCGGCAGCGTCGAGCGCTTCATCGGCGTGCTCACCGAGCACTACGCCGGGGCCTTCCCGGCCTGGCTAGCCCCGGTCCAGGTGCGTCTGATCCCGGTGGCCGAGGCCTTCGACGACTACGTCACGCAGGTCGCCGCCAGGCTGCGCGAGCGGGGCGTGCGCGTGGAGACGGACCTGTCCGACGACCGCTTCGGTAAGAAGATCCGCAACGCCTCCAAGGAGAAGGTCCCCTTCACCCTCATCGCCGGTGGTGAGGACGCTGAGGCTGGCGCCGTCTCCTTCCGCTTCCGTGACGGCGAGCAGACCAACGGCGTGCCGGTGGACGAGGCGATCGAGCACATCGCCGACGTCATCGCCCGCAAGGTCAACGACCCGGCGGGGGAGAAGCTCGCCCGATGAGTGAGCACGCTGCGGCCGACGACGCAGGCCGGGCAGACCTGACGGACCTGCCCGGCACCGTCGTGGACGGTCCACTCGGACCGGTCACGATCCAGGCCCCCTTCCAGCACGCTGACGCCCCTGACCCCTTCGGCCGCCTGTGGACCCCGCACCGCATGGTCTACATCGGCGGGCAGGACAAGCCGGCTGACTCCTCCAGCCACAGCTGCCCCTTCTGCGCCGCGCCCGGTCGCGGCGACGAGGACTCCCTCATCGTCCATCGGGGCGAGAGGGCGTACGTGCTGATGAACCTCTACCCCTACAACACCGGCCACCTGCTCGTGTGCCCCTACCGCCACATCGCAGACTGGACCGAGGCCACCGCCGCCGAGCGCGCGGAGATCAGTGAGCTGACCGCCCGTGCCATGGAGGTGGTACGCCAGGTCAGCCACCCCCACGGATTCAACCTGGGGATGAACCAGGGACAGGTGGCAGGTGCCGGGATCGCGGCGCACCTCCACCAGCACATCGTGCCCCGGTGGACGGGGGACGCGAATTTCATGCCCATCATCGGCAAGACGAAGCCTGTGCCCCAGCTCCTGGGCGAGCAGCGTGAGCTGCTCGCCCAGGCGTGGGGCGCTGACCCTGACAACCCCAGTCCCCGGTGAGGCCTGAGGCTCCTGCCCCGCCCCGCCGTCGACCCACCCCGATCCCAAGGAAGACATGCTCGGACAGCACGGACGTGGCCTGACCAAGGCCCTGTTCACCACACCCGCCCTCGCTATGGCGAAGATCGGGATCACCCCCAACATGCTGACCGTCACCGGCACGATTGCCTCGGTGGCGGTGGCGGTGGCCACCCTGCCCCAGGGCCACTTCATCCTGGGACCGGTGCTGGCGGCCCTGGTGCTCGTGGCGGACTCCTTCGACGGGATCCTCGCCCGCGCCACCGGACGGACCTCGGTCTTCGGCGCCTTCCTGGACTCGACCCTGGACCGCCTGGCCGACGGCGCCGTCTTCGCCTCGCTGGCGGCCTGGGCGGGGCTGCACCTGCCCGAGGGCACGCAGCGCACTCTCACGCTCGGCGCCGCCCTGGCCTGTGTGGTGCTGGCAGCGGCCGTCCCCTACGCCCGGGCCAGGGCGGAGTCGGTGGGTGCCACCGCCTCGATCGGGATCGCAGAGCGCACGGATCGATTGGTCGTGGCTCTGCTGGCCACCTTCGTGGTCGGCCTGGGAGCGCCGACGTGGGTGCTGACGGCGGCCCTGGTCCTGGTGGCGGCAGCCTCCTTGATCACAGTGGTGCAGCGCGTGCTCACGGTGCGCAGCCAGCTCCTGGCACGCGGCGACGGTCGTGAGGGCCAGCCTGACCAGGAGCACCAGCGGTGAGCCTGGGAGCCGAGGACCTCTATCGCCTGGCCTGGCGCTGGGTCCCGCGCCTGCATGCGCGGGTAGGCTACGGTGCCTTCCACCTGGGGGCGGACGTGGCCTGGGCGGTACAGCGGTTGTCTGGCTTCGCGGGCAACGCTCGCACTGGCGGCGTGCCTCAGCTGCGTGGCAACCTCGCCCGTCTGCTGCCCGAGGGGACCTCACGAGGAGACCTGGAGGCGGCGACGCGGGCGGGCATGCGCTCCTACATGCGCTACTTCTATGAGGTCTTTGCCCTGCGAGGACTGAGCCCGACGCAGGTGGACGCCCGGGTGCGAGCGGTCCTGGACCCCCGGCTGCAGGCGGACCTGGAGCGCGGCAGCATCGTGGTGGCCCTGCCCCACATGGGTAACTGGGACCTCGTGGGGGCCTGGGCCAGCCGTGTCCTGGCTCCCGTGCTCACCGTGGCCGAGAAGCTGGAGCCACAGGACCTCTTCGAGCAGTTCGTGGCCTTCCGCCAGGGCCTGGGCATGAGGATCATCGGGCAGGCCCGCGGGCAAAAGGTCTTTGACGAGCTGGTCTCGGCCGCAGGCGAGGGCCGCTACGTCGTCGCGCTGCTGGCCGACCGGGACCTGTCCTCCTCAGGCATCGAGGTGGAGCTGGCCGGTGAGGTCGCACATGTGGCGGCAGGTCCGGCGGCCATCGCACACCGTCTGGACCTGCCCCTGTACGTGGCCACGGTGTCCTACGAGCGCCTGCACGGCGAGCGACGGCGTCGCGCGGGCGGAGCATGGGGCGTGGAGCTGGTCCTGACCAAGGTGGAGCGCCCCCAGGTCCCGCCGGTGGCCGAGAGCGGTGAGGCCACGAGCACCAGGGCTCGCGACCGCCAGGTGGTGGCCGCCTGGACGCGTGCGTGGGCTGCTGCCCTGGAGCCCGGGCTGACCCGCCACGCCGTCGACTGGCACATGCTCCAGGCCGTCTTCGATGCCGATCTGGACCAGGAGCGTCTGGCCCGCTCCCGCGCGAGGGAGGCTGCGAGCCAGGCCTCGCAGACGGTTGGGGGTACCGGCCGCGTGGATGAGGAGGAGTCATGAGGATCGGGCTGGTGTGCCCCTACTCCATGGACGCCCACGGCGGTGTCCAGGTGCACGTGATGGACCTGGCCGGTGAGCTCATCCGCCGTGGCCACGAGGTCCAGGTCCTGGCGCCGGCCTCGGTGGACCTGGAGCTGCCCGACTGGGTGACCAGCGCGGGCGACTCCGTGGCCATTCCCTACAACGGCTCCGTGGCCAGGCTCAACTTCGGGGCGCTGGTGGCCCGGCGGGCCAGGCGCTGGCTCGAGGCTGGCGACTTCGACCTGGTCCATATCCACGAGCCCATCACCCCCAGCGTGGGGATGCTCGTCCTCCAGGCCGCCCAGGCGCCGGTGGTGGCGACCTTCCACGCCGCCATGGACCGCTCGATCGCTCGTGAGCTGGTCTCACCGGTCATGGCTCCGCTCCTGGAGCGGATCACGGCCCGGATCGCGGTCTCCGAAGAGGCCCGGCGCACCCTGGTCCACTTCCACGGTGGCGACGCCGTCGTCATCCCCAACGGCGTCAACGTCGCCCCCTTCGCCAGCGCGCCCGATGACGATCCGCGCTTCGCCGGCACCGACCAGGCGCCCACGATCAGCTTCCTCGGGCGCCTGGACGAGCCTCGCAAGGGCCTGTCCGTCCTGGCCGGGGCGATTCCGACCGTGCTGGAGGCCGTGCCCGGCGCCCGCTTCCTCATCGCCGGACGTGGCGAGGCCGGTGAGGTGCGTGAGCAGCTGGCGCCCTGGGGTGAGCACGTGGTCTTCCTCGGTGGGGTCAGCGACGAGGACAAGGCCGCCATGCTGGCCTCCTCGACCTGCTACGTGGCGCCGCAGACAGGGGGAGAGTCCTTCGGGATCGTGCTCGTGGAGGCCATGGCGGCAGGCAGCCACGTCATCGCCTCAGACCTGACCGCCTTCTCCGACGTCCTGGGCCAGGGCCGTTACGGCGCGCTGTTCCGCAACGAGGACAGCCAGGACCTGGCCCGGGTCATCGTGGAGACCCTGACCAATACTGAGGCAGCTAGCGCCCGGCGCCAGGCGGCTGACGGCGTAGTCGGCCGCTACGACTGGTCGACCGTGACCGACGCCGTCCTCGACGTCTACGACATGGCGCTGTCCACGGCGCACACGCGTGTGACCGCGGCCAAGGGCGCGCGTACGGTGGTGGGCCGCATCCGTGACGCCTTGGAGGTGGGGGAGCGATGAACCAGGTGATCGCTGCTGGTGAGCAGACGGCGCAGTGGCAGCTGGCCGGCCTTGTCACGGCGCTCCTGGCTTTGGTGGTACTCGTGACCGGGTGGGTCCTGTACGCCCACGCCCTGCGGGTCGACCGCCTGCACCGCCAGGTCCTGGGCTCGCGCGCGACCCTGGAGGCCCAGCTGGTCCACCGTGCCCAGGCGGCCGCGGAGATCGCCTCCCTGGGCCTGCTGGACCCGGCCTCGGCCCTCCTGGTGTCCCGGGCTGCGCACGAGGCGCTGGAGGCTGGCGGCCCCCTGGTTGACGACGGGTTGGACCCGGAGGCTGAGACCGCCGCCCAGGTACGTAGCCGTGCGGCTGCAGAGTCAGACCTGTCCCGGGTCCTGCGCACGGTGCTGTCCGAGCCAGTCCGCCAGGAGCTCGGCCAGACCGAGGCCGGGCGTGAGGCCCTGGACCGGCTGGACCGCAGCTCCTACCGTTTGGTCATCGCCCGCCGTTTCCACAACACCCACGTGGCCCAGGCCCGTCAGCTGCGCGCTCGCACCCTGGTGCGCGTGGCCCACCTGGCCGGGCACGCCCCCATGCCAGCGGCCTTGGACATGGACGACGACGTCACGCCCCTGCCAGCAGCCGACCTCGTTGAGGACGCCGACCCGGCCCGGGAGACCCCGTGAGCCTTGACCCGTCCACCGGTCAGCGGCGGGCGAGCTGGTCCAGCCCTCAGGCGCTACGGCGTCGCCGTGTGCGTGATGTCGTGGCCTACCTCATGGCTGCCCTGGGCGGGGTGGGACTGCTGATCGTGCTCGCCGTCATCTACGCCCAGGCCAGCGACGGCGCTGCCATGATCTGGCCGGCCCTGCTGGCCTTGGTCCCCCTAGGCATCGTGCTGGTGGCCGTGCGGTGGATCGACCGGTGGGAGCCCGAGCCGGTCCCGAACCTGCTCGTGGCCTTTCTATGGGGTGCGGGAGTAGCCACCGTCATCTCTCTGGCGGTCAACACGACGACGGCGGTCCTGGCGGCCTCGGCCTCGGTGGCCAGTGGGGACCTGGTGGCCTCGATCGTCTCCGCGCCCCTGATCGAGGAGATGACTAAGGGGCTGGGAGTCCTCATCATCTTCCTGGTGTGGCGAGGCTCCTTCAACGGCCCGGTGGACGGGATCGTCTACGCGGCGGTGGTGGCGGCAGGCTTCGCCTTCGCTGAGAACATCCTCTACTTCGTCCAGTTCCGTGACCAGCTCATGGCGACCTTCGTCATGAGGGCAGTCGCCTCGCCCTTCGCCCACGTCACCTTCACCGCCTGCACGGGACTGGCCATCGGGCTCGCCTCGCGGATGCGCTCGCCCGTGGCCTGGGTGTGGATGACGCCGTGCGGGCTGGTGGGCGCCGTCGCCCTCCACGCGTTCTGGAACGGCGTGCTCTCGGCCGCCCCCTCCCTCTACCTCCTGGTGGAGGTTCCCTTCTTCCTGGCCTGCGTGGGCCTGGTGGTCTGGTTACGCTGGAGCGAGCGCATGACGATGCGCCAGCGCCTGGCGGACTATGCCCGCGCCGGCTGGTACGAGCCTGCGGAGATCACGATGATCACCACCGGGGCCGGCCGGGCCACGGCCACGCG
>NZ_DS999576.1:591567-595523 GCF_000159035.1 Actinomyces urogenitalis DSM 15434 | reverse complement strand
GGCCAGGCAGCGCGGACCGGCGGCCCAGGCCGCGATGAAGGACTTCCTGGCGGCCTCGGCGAGCCTGGCCGCCCTGCGCCAGCAGGCGCTGGACGGGCACGCCGAGGCGGACTACGCCAGTCAGGAGCGCCAGCTGCTGGAGCGGGTGCGTGGAGCCAAGGAGGAGCTGGGACAAGGATGAGTCGAGCTGAGCTGACCCCGGACGGGCGTGACCCGAAGCTGGTTCCTCGCAACTGGCGCGAGCTGATCGACCCGGCGGGGGAGTGGCACCTGGATGCTGAGGGTCTGCCGCGACGCCGGGGCGCCCGGGTCATCGCGTTGCGGACGGTTCCCACTCCCGCGATCCTCCTGGTCACGGGGCACGATCGCACCGACGCCAGCCACTGGTGGTCCTTCACGCCCGGTGGCGGGATCCTGGAGGGCGAGACCAGCCGCCAGGCCGCGGCACGCGAGCTGGCCGAGGAGACCGGCATCGAGCTGGCCGACGACGCCTTGAGGGGCCCCGTGGTCTACCGCGACAGCCGCTTCGACTTCAACCTGGTCACCGTCCGCCAGGATGAGGAGCTCTTCTTCGCGCTGCTGGACCCAGGCCAGGCCGAGGCCAGCGCCGACCCGGACGGCGAGATGGACCGCAGCGGATGGACGGACCTGGAGCGTGAGGTCCTGGACTCCGTGCGCTGGTGGCCCTTGGAGGAGCTGGAGCGCGCAGTGAGCCAAGGCATGACGGTCTACCCGACCCAGCTGCCCGGGCTGGCCCGCGAGCTGCTGGCCGGGTGGAACGGTGTGGCCTGGTCGATCACGGAGTGGGACTGAGGTCCGCGCGGGGCGGGGCCCGGCGTACGATGCCGCCACCGAACCGTTGTCGCCGTGGGCCTGGCTCCACGGCCCGTCCTTGAGGACACGCATGAGCACCACCAGCCCGACCACCGGCACCCTGACGATCAAGCGAGGCATGGCCGACATGCTCAAGGGCGGCGTCATCATGGACGTCGTGACCCCCGAGCAGGCGCGCATCGCCGAGGGCGCGGGCGCCGTCGCCGTCATGGCCTTGGAGCGTGTGCCCGCTGACATCCGCGCCCAGGGCGGGGTGGCCCGCATGTCCGACCCGGACCTGATCACCGGCATCATCGAGGCCGTTTCCATCCCGGTCATGGCCAAGGCCCGCATCGGCCACTTTGTGGAGGCGCAGGTCCTGCAGTCCCTCGGGGTGGATTACATCGATGAGTCCGAGGTGCTCACCCCGGCCGACTACTCCCACCACATCGACAAGCAGGCTTTCACCGTGCCCTTCGTGTGCGGGGCGACCAACCTGGGCGAGGCGTTGCGGCGCATCACCGAGGGGGCGGCCATGATCCGCTCCAAGGGCGAGGCCGGCACCGGTGACGTGTCCAACGCCGTGACCCACATGCGCACCATCCGCGACGAGATCCGGCGTCTGACCTCGCTTCCCGAGGACGAGCTCTACGTGGCTGCCAAGGAGCTTAGTGCCCCCTACGAGCTGGTCGCCGAGGTCGCGCGCACGGGCAGCCTTCCGGTCGTCCTGTTCACGGCTGGTGGTATCGCCACACCGGCGGACGCTGCGATGATGATGCAGATGGGCGCTGAGGGCGTCTTCGTGGGCTCGGGCATCTTCAAGTCTGGTGACCCTGCTAAGCGCGCCGCCGCGATCGTGCGCGCCACGGCCCAGTTTGACGACCCCGACGTCATCGCCGAGGTCTCGCGCGGCCTGGGTGAGGCCATGGTGGGAATCAACGTCGAGGACGTTCCCGCCCCGCACCGCCTGGCTGAGCGCGGTTGGTGAGGGGAGCCGTGACGGGGAGCGAGCCTGCGCGGCGCGTCGGAACCTCGGTCATGGGCCAGCACACCCCGCGTGCCCTCTTCCCGGCCGCCTCGCTGCCTGACTCGCGCGTGAGCATTGGTGTCCTGGCGCTGCAGGGGGACGTGCGCGAGCACTGCCTGGCCCTGGAAGCGGCGGGGGCTCGGGCCGTGGCCGTGCGCAGCGCGGCTCAGCTGGCTGGAGCCGACGGCGCACGAGTGGACGGTCTGGTGCTGCCCGGTGGGGAGTCCACCACCATGGGCAAGCTCCTGGCGTCCTTCGGGATGCTGGAGCCTGTGCGTGCGCTGGTGCGCGACGGAATGGCGGTCTACGGCTCGTGCGCGGGGATGATCATGCTGGCCGATCGCGTTCAGGGGGCGGCCTCGGGCCAGCCCTTGATCGGCGGCATCGACATGACGGTGCGACGCAACGCCTTTGGCCGGCAGGTCGACTCCTACGAGGAGGACCTGGTGGCTCCGACCCTGGGCGCTAATGAGGAGCGTCCCCTGCGGGCCGTCTTCATCCGAGCGCCCTGGGTGGAGGAGGTTGGCGAGGGCGTGGAGGTCCTTGCCACAACGCGATCTGGCCGTGCCGGCGCGGACCGGCCTGGGACAGGCGGTAGGATCGTCGCGGTTCGTCAGGGACCGCTGCTTGCCACGTCCTTCCACCCTGAGGTCGGAAGCGATCACCGGGTCCATGACGTCTTTGTCGAGATGGTGAGGCACCGGTCCTAGGACCGGTGCGTCACAGGCTTTCGGTGCCTGCCTGCCTGGCGGGCACCGACTTACCCAAGGAGCACATATGTCGGGACACTCCAAGTGGGCGACCACCAAGCACAAGAAGGCTGCGATTGACGCCAAGCGCGGCAAGCTCTTCGCCCGCCTGATCAAGAACATCGAGGTCGCTGCCCGCACCGGCGGTGGGGACCCCGCAGGTAACCCGACCCTGTTCGACGCCATCCAGAAGGCCAAGAAGAACTCTGTGCCGGCGGACAACATCACCCGCGCCGTCAAGCGTGGTAGCGGCGAGGAGGCCGGTGGCGCCGACTGGCAGACCATCATGTACGAGGGCTACGGTCCGGCCGGTGTGGCCTTCCTCGTGGAGTGCCTGACTGACAACCGCAACCGTGCGGCCTCGGACGTGCGCGTGGCCTTCACCCGCACCGGCGGCAACCTGGCTGACCCGGGGTCGGTCGCCTACAACTTCACTCGCAAGGGCGTGGTGGAGATCGCCAAGGCTGACGGTATCGACGAGGACTCCATCCTCATGGCCGTCCTTGACGCCGGTGCCGAGGAGGTCGTCGAGGGGCCGGAGTCCTTCGAGGTCCTGTGCGAGCCCACCGACCTCATCGCCGTGCGCAACGCCGTGACCGAGGCTGGCATGGAGTACGACTCCGCCGAGTCCCAGTTCGTGGCCGGCACCAAGGTCGAGGTCGACCTCGACGGCGCCCGCAAGGTGATGCGCCTGATCGACGCCCTGGAGGACCTGGACGACGTCCAGAACGTCTTCACCTCTGTGGACATCTCTGCCGAGGTCGCCGCCCAGCTCGACGAGGACGAGGACTGAGCTGGCTGCCACGCTGAGCGGCCAGCCAGGTCGCTCTCCTCGCTCGCGTACCGCCCAGGTCGCGCTCCAGCGGGTGCTCGGGGTCGATCCCGGTCTCACGCGGTGCGGCCTGGGCTGCGTTGACATCGACGCCAGGCGGCGCGCCCGCCTGGTCGAGGTCGGGGTCGTGCGCACGCCGCCGTCGATGAGCCCGGAGCTCAGGCTCGCAGCGATCGCCGACGCCCTGGATGACTGGATCGCCCGGCTGGGACCTACGAGCGTGTCGGTCGAGCGTGTCTTCGCCCAGGACAACCTGCGCTCGGTCATCTCGGTGGCCCAGGTGATGGGTGTGGTCATGGTGGCTGGGGCCCGGGCCGGCCTCGAGGTTGCCCAGCACACTCCCAGCGAGGCCAAGGCTGCGGTGACCGGCTCAGGTACCGCGGACAAGCCCCAGGTCCAGGCGATGGTCGCGCGCATCCTCGGTCTGGACGCCCCGCCGAAGCCTGCTGACGCGGCCGACGCACTGGCCCAGGCCATCTGCCACGGCTGGCGCGGAGGCGGCACCGGGATCGACGGCGGCGCGGAGATGGTCTCG
>NZ_DS999576.1:580971-591407 GCF_000159035.1 Actinomyces urogenitalis DSM 15434 | reverse complement strand
ACGGCGACACCGCCCTGCCCGGCCTGCTACTGTCTGTACAGACGTTCGAGCGTGAGAAGGAGAAGCCTGCATGATCGCCTCCCTGCGTGGCACGGTCCTCGACATCTCGCTGACCGGCGCCGTCATCGAGGTCGGTGGCGTGGGCATGGCCTTCCAGGCCACGCCCACCACGCTGGCCGGGCTGCGCGTGGGCGAGGAGGGCACGGTTCACACCGAGCTCGTCGTGCGTGAGGACGCCTTGACGCTCTTCGGTTTCGCTGACGCCGACGAGCGCCAGTGCTTCCGGGTCCTGCTGGGCGCCAAGGGGGTCGGCGCCAAGCTGGCGCTGGCGATCCTGGCTGTGCACACTCCTGACGCCCTGCGCCGTGCCATCGCCAGCCAGGACGTGGCGGCGCTCAAGCGGGTACCGGGCCTGGGGCCCAAGGGGGCACAGCGCGTCATCATCGACGTCGGGGACAAGCTGGGACCGCTGACCGGGCAGGACCTGGCTGCGGAGAGGCCTCAGGCTCCGGCTGAGACGGGCGAGGAAGCCAACCCTGACGTGGTGGCGGCGCTGGTCCAGCTGGGCTGGAACGAGGCGACGGCCCGCCAGGCTGTGGGCGCGGTGGAGTCAGGAGCCCAGGAGCAAGGCGAGGCGCTCAGCGTCCCGGAGCTGCTGCGGGCCTCGCTGCGCTGGCTCGGTGGTGGTCACCGTGGCTGAGGCGATCCCAGGCCGCGTGGTTGGCGGCGGGGCTGACGAGCTCGAACGTGCGGCCGAGGCAGCGCTCCGACCCAAGCGGCTGGAGGATTTCGTGGGCCAGGAGGTGGTCCGCGGTCAGCTCTCGGTGGTGCTGCGGGCCGCGCTCTCACGCGGCACGACTCCCGACCACGTCCTGCTCTCAGGCCCCCCGGGACTGGGCAAGACGACCCTGGCGATGATCATTGCCGCGGAGGTCGAGGGCTCTCTGCGGCTGACCAGCGGTCCGGCTATCCAGCACGCCGGCGACCTCGCAGCGATCCTGTCCTCCCTGGAGGAGGGGGACGTCCTCTTCATCGACGAGATCCACCGCCTGGCGCGTACGGCGGAGGAGATGCTGTACCTGGCGATGGAGGACTACCGGGTTGACGTGGTGGTGGGCAAGGGCCCCGGTGCCACCTCGATCCCGCTGTCACTGCCTCCCTTCACCGTCGTGGGCGCCACGACCCGAGCCGGCCTCCTTCCCGCGCCGCTGCGCGACCGCTTCGGTTTCACCGGCCATCTGGAGTACTACGGTCCCGCCGAGCTCTCCCGGATCCTGGCCCGCTCGGCCGGGCTGCTGGGCGTGCAGCTGGAGGCGCAGGCCGGTGCGGAGCTGGCTCGCCGCTCGCGTGGTACCCCGCGTATCGCCAACCGCCTGCTGCGCCGGGTCCAGGACTGGGCCGAGGTCCACGGCACTCCCGGGTACCTGGACCTGGAGGCTGCGCGGGCCGCCCTGGAGGTCTTCGAGGTCGATGCCCTCGGGCTGGATCGCCTGGACCGCGCCGTCCTGGAGGCCCTGTGCACCCGCTTCGGGGGAGGCCCGGTGGGGCTGACCACGCTGGCGGTGAGCGTGGGGGAGGAGCCAGAGACAGTGGAGACCGTGGCCGAGCCCTACCTCGTGCGCGAGGGGCTGGTCGTGCGCACGCCACGCGGTCGCAGCGCCACGGCCGCCGCCTACGAGCACCTCGGCCTGCAGCCGCCTGAGGGTGGGATGCTGCTGGTGTGAGCGCCTGGGCGGCGGGGCTCACACTCTCAGGTGACGCTCACCGCACCGACTGACGCCGCAAGTGCCCTAGACTCGGCAAGGTTGTCCCTGCCTGGGACAGTGTCACCCTCGAACGGAGGAGCCTGGATGCTCTGGATGCTCATCGTCATGGTCCTTGCCTTCTGGCTCATGTCGCGCTTTGCGCGCAAGCAGCAGGAGAAGATGACGGCTCAGCAGAACGCGCGCATCGAGGAGGCCATGGTTCCGGGCACCTGGGTGCGCACGCGCGCGGGCTTCTACGGCAAGGTCGTGGAGGTCGACGGCGAGGTCGTCACCCTGGCGACGGCCCTGGGAGATGAGTCGCTGTGGGCCAAGGCCTCCATCCTGGGCGCGGAGGAGCCCCCCTTCGCCTCCGTGGAGGATGAGCTCTCCGAGCTGGCCGACGGCGACGACCTGGCCGCTGACGAGACGGTCGAGGACGCGGTGGAGGAGACGGAGCAGACCGCTCCTGAGCCCCTGAGCTCGGCGGCCGAGCCTCACGCCCCTGCCCGTGACCAGCAGGACTGAGCCCGCCGTGCCCCGCGGCGCCGACCAGTCCTGCTCCCGATCCCACTGCGGTCGCCCGCAAGACGTCCGCTGACCCCACCACTGCGAGGAAGAGACCGCGTGTCTAGCAAGCAGATCAAGCACCCGGGCCGACGGCTCCTTGTGCTGCTCGTCGTCATCGCCATCGGGTACGCCGCACTGGCCCTGGGCGCTGCCACCCACCGCACCTCGATGACGCCGGGACTGGCGCTCGACCTGGAGGGCGGTACCCAGATCATCCTGACGCCGACCACCACGGACGGCTCGACCATCACTGACGAGGACGTGCAGCAGGCCATTGAGATCATCCGCCAGCGTGTGGATGCCTCTGGCGTGGCCGAGGCACAGATCTCTCGTCAGGGTGGTCAGAACATCGTCGTCGCCCTGCCCGGCCAGCCCAGCCAGGAGACCCTGGAGCTCGTGCGCACCTCCGCGGTGCTGTACTTCCGCCCGGTCATCCGGATCATCCAGGGCTCGGCCACGGCGATTGCCCAGGCTCAGAACCAGTACCTCGCCAAGGCAGCGGCCAGCGCCTCTGCCTCGCCGCAGGCCAGCGACGCCGCCACCCAGGACGCGACCAGCGCGCCGGCAAGCGAGCCGGCCCAGGAGCCCACGCCGCAGGCGACGGCGGTGCCGACCGTGACGGCCGAGCAGGTCGCTCAGACCTACGCCGACGTCAACCAGGACGGCACGATCAGCTCTGACCCGCTGCCGGCGACCTCAGACGACCATTCCTCCGACGAGTGGATCACCGAGCAGATGATCTACGACGCCTACATGACTGACTGCACGGCCGCGGACAACCTCACCGGCGTGAGCCAGGACCCGAGCAAGGCCGTCATCTCCTGCGCCAAGGACGGCTCGGGTGCCACCTACATCCTGGGCCCGGCCGATATCGCCGGTACCGATATCTCGCGTGCGAGCTCCGGCCTGGAGACCACGAGCCAGGGCACGACGACGAACAAGTGGGTCGTCTCCCTGGAGTTCGACAAGAAGGGCACCGACGAGTTCGCCGCGGTCTCCAAGCGCCTGCTGGCCTACCGTGACGCGGCGGCCGCCTCGGCCTCGACGACGACCCAGACGGGCTCGACCGACTCCCAGAAGGCCCGGTTCGCCATCGTGCTCGACGGCCTGACGCTCATGGCCTCAGGCTTCAGCTCGGACGTGACCACCCCGATCACCGACGGCCGGGTCCAGATCTCGGGCAGCTTCACCCAGGCCCAGGCCAACACGCTGGCCAACCAGTTGTCCTTCGGCTCCCTGCCGCTGACCTTCACCGTGCAGTCCGAGCAGCAGATTTCCGCGACGCTGGGCATCGAGCAGCTGCGCCACGGCCTCATCGCGGGTCTGGTCGGCTTCCTGCTCATCATCGTCTACCTGGCCTGGCAGTACCGTGGCCTGGCGGTGGTGGCTGTGACCTCGCTGGTGGCCGCGGCCGGGGTGACCTACCTGGCCATCGCGCTGCTGAGCTGGGCGATGGGCTACCGCCTGTCGCTGGCGGGAGTGGCCGGACTCATCATCTCCATCGGTATCACGATGGACTCCTTCATCATCTACTTCGAACGTATCCGTGACGAGGTCCGTCACGGACGTACCCTCGTGGCTGCCGTGGATGAAGGATGGTCCCACGCCCGCCAGACGATTATCGTCTCCGACGCCGTCAACCTCCTGGCTGCGGTTGTGCTCTACTTCCTTGCGGTGGGAGGCGTCCAGGGCTTCGCCTTCACCCTGGGCGTGACCACGGTGGTGGACCTGGCGATCATCGTCTTCTTCACTCACCCGATGATGGTGTGGATCCTGCGCTTCCGCTTCTTCGGCCAGGGCCACCGCTGGTCCGGCCTGGACCCGGAGCACCTGGGGGCGCGCTCCCTGGCCGCCTACGGCAAGGGCCGCCAGAGCGCGATTGACTCGGTGACCTCCTCGCTGGCCCGGCGCAAGGCCGAGGCCCGTGCCCAGGCGCGCCAGGCCGAGGACGAGCCGAGCCCCGAGCACGACCAGGAGGCTGACGCCGTCGACCCCGGTACCACGAGCGGAGAGGAGGGAGAGGACAAGTGAAGAGTCTCGCCCAGCTAGGTAACGACCTCTACTCCGGGCGCACGTCGATGCCCTTCGTCGCGCGCCGCAAGATCTGGTACATCGTCGCCCTGGTCGCCATCGCGATCTCGGCCGTGCTCGTGGTCAAGCCCGGTCTCAACCCCGGTATCGACTTCAAGGGCGGCACCGAGGTGACTATCACCGGCGTCGCCTCCCCCTCCGAGGGACCGGCCAATGACGTCCTGAACCAGGAGGGGATGTCCGCCTCCTCGTCGGTGACCACGATGGGCTCGTCCTCCGTGCGCGTGCAGACCACCGAGCTGACCAAGGAGCAGTCCGACTCCCTGGCCGCGGCCCTGGCCAAGGCTTACGACGTCGATGCCGGCGCCGTGTCGGCCACGACGATCGGCCCGACCTGGTCCTCTGACGTCACGGACAAGGCTCTGCGTGGACTGGTGATCTTCTTCGTCCTGGTCGGGGCGCTCATCTGGGCCTACTTCCGCACCTGGAAGATGGCGGTGGCTGCGCTGCTGGCCCTCGTCCACGACATCATCATCACCGTAGGTGTCTACGCGGCCTCGGGCTTCGAGGTCACCCCGGCCACCATCATCGGTGTGCTGACGATCCTGGGATACTCGCTCTATGACACCGTCGTGGTCTTTGACAAGATCCGCGAGAACACCAAGGACTTCGCCACGCAGACGCGCTCGACCTACGCCGAGCTGGCCAACCTCGCGGTCAACCAGACCTTCATCCGCTCGATCAACACCTCTGTGGTCGGTGTGCTGCCGGTGGCCTCGCTGCTGGTGGTCGGTGCCTTCATCCTGGGCGCCGGCACGCTGCGAGACATCGCGCTGACCCTGTTCATCGGCATGATCGCGGGAACGATGTCCTCGATCTTCCTGGCCACGCCCCTGCTGGTGGACCTGCGACGCCGGGAGAAGGGCGTGCGTGAGCAGGCCGCTCGTGTGGCCCGTGCTCGTGGTGAGCGCGAGGCTGAGGCCAGTGACGACCCGCAGGCCCTGGCGGTCCTGGCCGCGCAGCCGGTGGCGGCGCCGCTCACGCCGGGGCGCCACCTGGGTGTGGCCGCCCAGCCCAAGAGGAAGAAGAAGCACTCATGACCGCTCCTCAGCCTGACCTGCCCGCGCTGCCCGCCGAGCTGTCTAGCCTGGTGCTGGACAACCTGCGGGAGGTTCCGGACTTTCCCGAGCCGGGCGTCCTCTTCCGGGACATCACGCCGCTGCTGGCCAACGGTGAGGCCTTCGCGCGTTTCGTCGACGGTCTGGCAACCCACTACCGTGGTCATGTCGACGCCGTCGCCGGCCTGGAGTCGCGCGGCTTCATCCTGGCCGCCCCGCTGGCGGTCCACCTGGGCCTGCCGCTGATCGTCGTGCGCAAGGGCGGCAAGCTGCCCGGTCCGGTGCTGGGCGTGGACTACGAGCTGGAGTACGGCAGCGCCCGGATGGAGCTGCGCGCCGAGACGGTGGTGCCCGGTCAGAGGGTCCTTGTGATCGACGACGTCCTGGCCACGGGTGGGACGGCCGCGGCCTCGATCGCGCTGCTGGAGGAAGCCGGGGCTGAGGTTGTCGGCCTGTGCATGCTCCTGGAGCTGGCGGGGCTCGGCGGGCGCTCCAAGCTGCCAGGACGGCGGATCGACTCCGTGGTCACCTTCGCCTCGTCCTGAGCCTGCGGCTGCGGGCGCTGGCGGCCTCGGCGCGGCTATGATCCGTTTATGACGGAGACGAGGAGCACCAACGACGCCGGCGCCCAGAGCGTCGTCCCCGGCTCGCGCGTTCGCAGCCGTCTGGCCTGGTTCGGTTCGCGCGGGCACTCGACCCCACCGGCGATCGAGCCGCTGCTGCGCGCGCTGCGTGCCAATCACCCCAAGGCGGACACGAGCCTCATCGTGCGTGCCTACGAGGTGGCTCAGAAGGCGCACGAGGGCCAGCGCCGCAAGTCCGGCGAGCCCTACATCACCCACCCGGTCGCCGTGGCCACGATCCTGGGTGAGCTGGGGATGACGCCCCAGACCCTGGCGGCGGCGCTGCTGCATGACACCGTCGAGGACACCGACTACACCCTGGAGCGTCTGCGGGCAGACTTTGGCGACGAGATCGCCCTCTTGGTCGATGGCGTGACCAAGCTGGACAAGCTGCAGTACGGCGAGGCCGCGCAGGCCGAGACCGTGCGCAAGATGATCATCGCCATGTCCAAGGACATTCGCGTCCTGGTCATCAAGCTGGGGGACCGGCTCCACAACGCTCGCACCTGGAAGTACGTCTCGGCCGAGGGCGCGGCCCGCAAGGCGAAGGAGACCCTGGAGATCTACGCCCCGTTGGCCCACCGGCTGGGGATGAACACGATCAAGTGGGAGCTGGAGGACCGCTCCTTCAAGGCGCTGTACCCCGGTGTCTACGAGGAGATCGAGCATATGGTCGCCGAGCGGGCCCCCGCCCGCGAGGAGTACCTGCGCCAGGTGCGCCTGCAGATCGAGGAGGACCTGCGGGTCAACAAGATCAAGGGCACGGTCACTGGCCGGCCCAAGCACTACTACTCCGTGTACCAGAAGATGATCGTGCGAGGTAAGGACTTCGACGACATCTACGACCTGGTGGCCGTGCGCGTCATCGTGGACACCATCCAGGACTGCTACGCCGTGCTCGGTGCGCTGCACTCGCGCTGGACGCCGATGTCCGGTCGCTTCAAGGACTACATCGCAGTCCCGAAGTTCAACCTCTACCAGTCCCTGCACACCACCGTCGTCGGCCCCGGCGGCAAGCCGGTGGAGATCCAGATCCGTACCCACGAGATGCACCGGATGGCCGAGTACGGCGTGGCGGCGCACTGGAAGTACAAGGAGGATCCCAACGCCACCGGTCCCAGCCCCGCAGGCGGACGCGCCGTGGACGCCGACGCCGGTGAGATGGCGTGGCTGCGCCAGCTCGTGGATTGGCAGAAGGAGACCCAGGACCCGGCGGAGTTCCTCGACTCCCTGCGCTACGAGATGGCCGGTACCCAGGTCTACGTCTTCACCCCTAAGGGGGACGTGCTGGCGCTGCCCGGCAAGTCGACGCCGGTGGACTTCGCCTACGCGGTCCACACCGAGGTGGGGCACCGAACGGTAGGTGCCCGGGTCAACGGCCGGCTGGTGCCGCTGGACACCCAGCTGGAGAACGGAGACACGGTCGAGGTCTTCACCTCCAAGGCCCAGGGCGCGGGGCCCTCGCGCGACTGGCTCAGCTTCGTGGGCTCGCCCAGGGCCCGCAACAAGATCCGTTCCTGGTTCTCCAAGGAGCGCCGTGAGGAGGCCATTGAGGAGGGCAAGTCCGCCATCGCGCGTGCGATGCGCAAGAAGGACCTGCCGATCCAGCGCCTCATGAGCCACGACTCGCTCACGGACGTGGCCAAGACCCTGGACAAGGGGGATATCGACGGGCTGTACGCGGCGGTCGGGGAGGGGCATATCTCGGCCCAGCACGTGGTGGACACCCTGGTGGCCGCCATGGGCGGCGAGGCCGGGGCGGAGGAGACCCTGGCTGAGGGCGTGGTGCCCACGCGCGCCTCCTCCCACCGCAGTCCGCGCCCGACGGACTCCGGCGTGGTCGTGAAGGGCATGGACGCTGGGGACGTCTACGTCAAGCTCGCGCGCTGCTGCACACCGATGCCTGGTGACCCGATCGTCGGTTTCATCACTCGGGGCTCGGGGATCTCGGTGCACCGGACCGACTGCCTCAACGTCGAGCAGCTCCAGCGCGAGCCCGAGCGCATGATCGAGGTCCACTGGGCCGATCACGCCCCGAGTGCCTACCTGGTCCAGGTTGAGGTCGAGGCGCTGGACCGCGGGGGACTGCTGGCCGATATCACGCGGGTTCTCGCGGACAACCACGTTAACCTCATGAGCGCCAACATTGGCACCAGCCGTGACCGGGTGGTCACTGGTCACTTCGTCGTCGAGCTGGCTGAGGCGAGCCACCTGGACCACACCCTGGCCTCGCTGCGGCGTATCGACGGCGTCTTCGAGGCCCGCCGGACCACCTCGACCTCGCGCCGCCACTCCTGAGCAGCGGCCGCGCCCGCGCGCCAGCACCTCTACGCGGGCGGGGCGTCATAGACGGCGTGGATGATGGCGCGGGCCCGCGGGCGTCCCACGCCGCAGGAACCTCGGCACCGCTCCAGGGCAGCCAGCAGCGCGGCACGGCGGGTGCCGCGCGCCATGGCACACAGCACGGCTTGGACGGCTTGGAGGGCCGGTGCGGTGCGTGCGAGGTCGACGACGGTGCGCTCCAGGGTGGTGCAGCGTTGGCCGGCGATGTCGGTGACGTCCACGGCAGGCAGCCTCACACGCCGCGTCAGGGTACGCGGGGTGTGTCCGCAGCGCTCGGGTGAGGCGACGACGATGACCTGGGGCGGGGTGCCGCCGGCGTGGACCCACAGCGCCCCGGCGCCGGTGAGGACAACAGAGGGCAGAAGCGCCGGGCGCAGGGCGTGCATGCGCTGGCGAGGCAGAACGAGGCGGTCTCTTGGCCACAGGCGGCCGAGGACCTGCTCAGTCAGAAGCGGATCGGTGCTCGCCTGCCGCAGCAGCCCGAGCTCGCGGTCCGTCAGCGCCTCCACCACGGCGGTGGTCACAGGCGGTGACCACCAGCGGTCAGCGGTGGGATAGGGGCGTGGCTGCCTGGAGGGCGGGAACGTCGTCGTCATAGGGCCATGGTGGTGGCGTGGCGCGGCAGGGGCTAGTGGCAGGCGAGGCCCTGTGGACAACGAGTCCTGGTACGCCGGTGCCCTCGTGCGCTGTGGACACGGGGCACGAGGGCACCGGAGGGAACCTGGTCAGGCGCGAGCCGATAGGCGCACCTGCTCCAGCCAGGCGCGGCGGGCGGTCAGAGCCGCTTCGGCCTCCGCGATCTTCTTGGAGTTGCCAGCGGCCTGGGCGGCGGCGAGGTCAGCCTCGAGCTCGGCGATGGAGTCCTCCAGCTGACCGGCTAGGCCCTCGGCGCGGGCCTTGGTCTCCGGGTCGCTACGGCGCCACTCGGCGTTCTCCGCCTCGCGGATGGCGTCCTCGACGGCCCGCATGCGTCCCTCGATGCGGCGCACCGCGCCACGCGGCACGCGGCCGGCCTCCTCCCAGGCGTCCTGGATGGGGCGCAGTGCCTTCTTGGCGGCCTTGATGTCCTTGATGGGCAGCAGGGCCTCAGCCTTGGCAACGAGAGCCTCCTTGACCTTGAGGTTCTCGGCGAACTCGGCGTCCACGGCCGCGTCCTTGGCGTGACGGGCGTCGAAGAAGACCTGCTGGGCCGCACGGAAGCGGGCCCACAGGGCGTCGTCCTCCTTGCGCGAGGCGCGGCCGGCCTTCTTCCACTCCTCCATCAGCTCGCGGTACTTCTGGGAGGTACCGGCCCAGTCGGTGGAGTGCTGGAGCTCCTCGGCGCGCTTGATGAGCGCCTCCTTGGCGGCCTTGACCTTGGCCTGCTTGGCGTCCAGCTCGCTGAAGTACTGGCGGCGGTGGCGGTCGAAGGTGGTGCGGGCGTGGCTGAAGCGCTTCCACAGGCCGTCCTCGGTGGGGCGGTCCAGGCGCGGTCCACGGCGCTGGGCGCCCTTCCACTGCTCCAGCAGCTCGCGCAGCTCGGCGCCCGAGCTCTTCCACTGGGTGCGGGCCGGGTCCTGGGCGGCGATGGCCTCAGCGCGCTCGACCAGGGCGGTGCGGTCCTTGAGAGCCTGCTCCTTGGCCGCGGCGCGCTCGGCGGTCACGGCCTGACGGCGCTCGGCCGCCACGGCGCGCAGCGCGGCGAAGCGGGCACGCAGCCCGTCCAGGTCACCCACCGCAGCGGGCTCCTTGAGGGACTCCTCGATGGAGGCCAGCGTGGAGTCGATCTCCCGGACCGACAGCTGGGGCAGGCGCGTGGCGAACAGGTCCACCGTGGCCTTGAGGTCGAGGAAGCGGCGGACGTAGAAGGCCATCGCCTCGGCGATCGGCGCGTCGGGGAACTGACCGACCTCGCGCTCGGTGCCTCCGTCCTGGACGTAGACCTTGCCCTCGCCGTCCACACGTCCCCACTTGGCGGCGTCCATGGCCTCCTGCGGGTCGATCTCGGGCTCGGGCGCAGCGGCGGGGGC
>NZ_DS999576.1:571321-580681 GCF_000159035.1 Actinomyces urogenitalis DSM 15434 | reverse complement strand
CGGGGCCTGGTCCGCCTCGGCGGTGGGCTGAGCCTCCTGGGCCGGCTCGGCAGGAGCCGCGGCCTCGGGCTCGGTAGAGGCCTCCGGCTCGGGGCTGGTGGGCTGGGGGTCGGTCGCCTGGGCGGCGACGGACTCGGTGACAGGCTCAGCAGCGCTGAGGGTCTCAGGCTGGGACGGCTCGAACTGCTCGGACTGCTCGGTCACGATGTGCTCCTTCAGTGGTTGACGGGGTCGGGCACGCGCGTGCCCTTTCCGTGTCCGCCCGGCCGAGGCCGGGTGATGGTGGTGGTGCCGCAGGGCGACAGCGTCACGAGCCTACCCGTTAGGAGCCCGCGGTGAGCAGGAGGCGGTGCTCGTGGTGCCCAGGGCGAAAGCCGTCGAGGCCGATCGAGGTTTGTTGGACACCTGTCTTTCTAAATTCGTCCGGCTCTGGGGCCGGCCGACCCGCCGGGGCCGGGGCCTCCAGGTACGTCATCCCGGGGCGGAACAAGGGTGGAGAGTCTCTGTGTGCCAGGTGCGTCACGCAGGTGGGACTTGTGGCCTACGATTGCCCCAGCAGACGCAGGCCCCCTGCCTCGCTCCTTGAGTACTCGCGACCCGGAGGTCCCCATGGCACAGCTGCCAACTCTCCTGGACTGGCCCGTCGTCCGTCAGGTCGTCTCCGGCGACTTCCTGGGACGTGGGCGCTCGGTCACCTCGCCGACCACCAAGGCGGTCCAGGCCCGTACCGAGACCGCGGACCGGGTGGTGCGCTCGGTGTGCCCCTACTGCGCGGTGGGCTGCGGACAGCTCATCTACGTCAAGGACGAGCGGATCATCCAGATCGAGGGTGACCCGGACTCCCCGATCAGCCGTGGACGGCTGTGCCCCAAGGGCTCTGCCTCTGAGCAGCTGGTCAACTCGCCTACCCGCATCGCCACCGTACGCTACCGCCGGCCCTACTCCACCCAGTGGGAGGAGCTCGACCAGGACACGGCGATCGACATGATCGCAGACCGCTACATCGACACCCGCCGGCGTACCTGGCAGGAGTCCGACGACGCCGGTCACACCGGTCTGCACCGCACCCTGGGCATCGCGCACCTGGGCGGCGCGGCCCTGGACAATGAGGAGAACTACCTCATGAAGAAGCTGTACACGGCTTCGGGTGTCATCCAGGTGGAGAACCAGGCGCGGATCTGCCACTCGGCTACCGTGCCCGGGCTCACCGGCTCCTTCGGGCGAGGAGGCTCGACCCTGTCCCTGCAGGACATCGCCAACGCCGACCTCGTCATCATCGAGGGCTCCAACTTCGCCGAGGCGCACCCGGTGGGCTTCCAGTGGGTCATCGAGGCCAAGAAGCGTGGGGCCACGGTCATTCACATCGACCCGCGCTTCTCGCGTACCTCCTCCCAGGCTGACCGGCACATCCCTATCCGTACCGGCAGTGACGTGGCCCTGCTGGGCGCCGTCATCAACCGGGTCCTGAGCGAGGAGCTGTGGTTCAAGGACTACGTCCTGACCTTCACCAACGCCACCTCCGTGGTCAGCGAGCGCTACGCCGACACCGAGGACCTGGACGGGCTGTTCTCCGGCTACGACGAGGCGACCGGCACCTACGACGCCGCGATGTGGGAGTACGAGGCTGATGACGGCCTGGAGGGCGACCCGATGCGCCGCTCGCGCATCAGGACCGACCCGACGCTGGCCAACCCCCGCTGCGTGCTCAACCTGCTGCGCCGTCACTTCGCCCGCTACACCCCTGAGCTCGTCCAGGAGGTCTGCGGAGTCAGCCGCGAGGACCTGGACTACCTGGTCGACGCCGTCGTGGCGAACTCGGGCCGTGAGCGCACCACGACCTTCTGCTACGCCCTGGGCTGGACCCAGCACACCGGTGGCGCCCAGATGATCCGGGCCGCCGGCATCCTCCAGCTGCTCATGGGCAACATGGGGCGTCCGGGCGGAGGGATCATGGGCCTGCGCGGGCACACCTCGATCCAGGGCTCGACCGACATCCCCACGCTCTTCCACATCCTGCCCGGCTATCTGCCCATGCCCGTGGCCGGGAAGTCGGACACACTGGAGCAGTATCTGGCCGCAGTGTCCTCCACCGAGCAGAAGGGTAGCTGGGCGGCGGCCAAGGCCTACACCGTCAGCCTGCTCAAGGCCTGGTGGGGGCAGTCCGCCACGCCGGACAACGACTTCTACTTCGGCCAGCTGCCGCGGCTCACCGGTGCGCACGGGACCTACCAGACAGTCCTGCGCATGATGGACGGCGGGGTCGAGGGCTACTTCGTCATCGGCCAGAACCCGGCGGTGGCCCAGGCACACTCGCGTCTGCAGCGTCTGGCGCTGTCCAGGCTCAAGTGGCTGGTGGTGCGTGACCTGCGCGAGACCGAGACGTCGAACTTCTGGCGCGACGCCCCGGAGATCGAGACTGGTGAGCTGGTCACCGAGGAGATCGGCACCGAGGTCTTCCTCATGCCTGCCGCCTCTCACGCGGAGAAGGCCGGCACCTTCACCAACACCCACCGTCTGGTCCAGTGGCGCCACAAGGCCGTGGACGCTCCGGGGGTGGGGATGTCAGACCTCCAGTTCTACTACCTGCTTGGCAAGCGCATCCAGGACAAGCTCGCCCACTCCACCGACCCGATGGACCGCCTCCTGCTGGACATGACCTGGGACTACCTCACCGACGCTGAGGGGGAGATCGACCCGCAGTCCGTGGTGGCCGAGATCAACGGCTACCACCTGGAGGGGGAGAGGAAGGGCCAGCCGCTCAGTGCCTACGCCGACCTCAAGGACGATGGCTCGACCTCGGCGGGGTGCTGGCTCTACACCGGCATCTACGCCGACGGCGTCAACCACGCAGCGCTGCGCCCTGACCGTGACGAGCAGGACGGGCCGCTGGCGCACAACTGGGCCTGGGCCTGGCCGGCCAACAACCGCATCATGTACAACCGGGCCTCGGCTGATGCCGAGGGCCGGCCGTGGTCCGAGCGCAAGAAGCTGGTGTGGTGGGACGAGGAGTCGCAACGCTGGGTCGGCGACGACGTCCCGGACTTCCCGGCGACCAAGGCCCCGGACTACGTGGCGCCGCAGGGCGTGCACGGGCTGGCAGGCCTGGACGGGACGGATGCCTTCACCGCCCAGGCTGACGGCAAGGCCTGGCTCTTCGCCCCGCGGGGACTGGTGGACGGCCCCTTCCCGACCCACTACGAGCCGCAGGAGTCGCCCCTGGCCAACCCGCTGTACGCCCTGCAGGCCAACCCGACCCGGGAGAACTTCGACCGGGCGGACAACCTCTTCGCTCCCTCAGCAGGCCAGCCGGGTGCCGAGGTCTACCCCTACGTGCTCACGACCTACCGTCTCACCGAGCACTACACGTCCGGCGGCATGACCCGTACCTTGCCCTACCTCGCTGAGCTCCAGCCCGCCATGTTCTGCGAGGTTGACCGCCAGCTGGCCGACGAGCGGGGGCTGGAGAACGGGGGATGGGCCACGCTCATCTCGCCACGCGGCGTGATCGAGGCGCGTGTCCTGGTCACCGACCGCTTCACCCCGCTCCAGATCGGTGGACGCACCGTCCACCAGATCGGCATGCCCTTCCACTGGGGCAACGGCACCACCTCGATCACCACCGGCGACTCGGCCAACGACCTGCTCGGCATCGTGCTGGACGCCAACACCCACATCCAGGACTCCAAGGCCTCGACGGTCGACATCCGTCCCGGCCGGCGTCCCACGGGCCCGGCGCGCCTGGAGCTCATGCGTGAGTACCAGCGCCGTGCGGGCCTGACCCCCACCACCGGCCAGGACCCGCTGGGCAGCCTCGCCACCGCATCCGGGAGCATCGCATGAGCATCTTTCGTAACCAGCTGCACGGCCCCACCGACCCGCTGCGTGACGTGGGGTACGGCCGTGAGTACAAGCGCCAGGGCTTCTTCACCGACACCTCGATCTGCATCGGCTGCAAGGCCTGTGAGGTGGCCTGCAAGGAGTGGAACCGCGTCCCGGCCCGCCAGGAGCATGAGCACGGCAACACCTTCTCCGGCAACTCCTTCGACAACACCTACCACCTGGGTGCCAATCAGTGGCGCCACGTGGCCTTCGTCGAGCAGACCAGCGAGCAGGTCGCCGCTGCGCGGCGCTCGGGGGTGGTGGCGCTGGGAATGCCCGGGCACCGGCCCGGCTGGGCCGAGCAGGAGGGGACAACGGCGGACGGCGGAGTTCCCGGTCAGGGCCCTCGGCCGGGCCAGGGTGCCGCGCAGGAGCCTCAGGGACTGCCGGTAGTGCGCTGGCTCATGAGCTCGGACGTGTGCAAGCACTGCACCCACGCCGGGTGCCTGGACGTGTGCCCCACCGGGGCGCTCTTCCGCAGCGAGTTCGGCTCCGTCGTCGTCCAGGCCGACGTGTGCAACGGCTGCGGGTACTGCGTGGCTGCGTGCCCCTTCGGCGTTATCGACCGCCGTGAGAAGGGCACCATCACGATCGGTGGGCACAGCGAGGAAATCTCCAACGGCGGCAACGCCCAGAAGTGCACGCTGTGCTACGACCGCCTCAAGGCAGGCAAGAGGCCAGCGTGCGCGACCAACTGTCCCACTGAGTCCATCCAGTTCGGTGACCACGACGAGATGGTGCGCCGGGCCCGGGCACGGCTGGCTGAGCTCCACGCCCAGGGACACACCGAGGCCCGCCTGTACGGCGCCAACCCGCAGGACGGGGTGGGCGGCACCGGCTCGGTCTTCCTGCTCATGGACGAGCCTGAGGCATACGGCCTGCCGCCGGACCCCGAGGTCCCCACGGCTGACCTGGCCTCCATGTTCAACTTCGCCGGCGTCGCGGGCACGGCCATGATCGCCACGGCCCTCGGCATGTTCATCGCTCACGGGAGGCAGAAGTGACCGTCACCGACCTCGATTCCCTGCGTCCGCCCGTGCCACAGCGCGACGGGAAGCGGCGACGTCGCAAGGCCGTGGGCCCGGACTGGGTGGTGCCGGAGGCCGAGTTCACCTCCTACTACGGGCAGAACATCGTCAAGCCCGCACCCTGGGAGGAGGAGATCGCGATCTACCTCTTCTTCGGTGGCATGGCAGCCGGATCAGGTCTCATTGGAGCAGGGGCGGACATCACCCACCGCCACTCCCTGAGGCGTGTGGCCCGTATCGCGGGACTGGGCTCACTGGGCATCGGGGCCACGGCCCTGGTCATCGACCTGGGACGGCCCGAGCGCTTCCTCAACATGATGCGCACCGCCAAGCTCACCAGCCCCATGAGCGTGGGCTCGTGGATCCTCACCGGCTTCTCGGTCTTCACCGGGGGAGCTGCGGCCCTGGAGATCATCCAGCCCTGGCTGCCGCGTGAGTCGTGGTGGCGGGAGCTGGTGGACGTTTCCTCCATCTTCGCCTCGGCCGGAGCCGCCTTCTTTGCCCCGCCGCTGGCGGCCTACACGGCGGTGCTCTTCTCCGACACCGCCACGCCCTTGTGGCACCAGGCCTACCGCGAGATGCCCTTCCTCTTCGTGGCCTCGGGCCAGGGAGCGGGCTGCGGGCTCAACCTCCTGCTCAACAGGCCCTGTGAGACCGCGCCGGTGCGGCGCCTGGCCGCCGTGGCCGCTGCCTGTGACCTGGCAGCCGACCACATGATGGAGCGGCGTCTGGGCGAGGAGGGCCAGCCCTTGCACGAGGGACGGGCCGGCACTCTGCACAAGGCCGCGAAGATCCTGACAAGCATCGGCGGCGTCGGGGCGCTCTTCGCCGGTCGCAACCGGGCCGTGGCCGCGGTCAGCGGCGCCGCCCTCATCGCCGGCAGCGCCTGCACGCGCTTCGCGATCTACTACGCGGGGCTGGCCAGCGCCAAGGACCCCGTCTACACCGTGCGTCCCCAGCGGCGTCGTTTCATGGACAAGCTGGCGCAGGGACGCTCGGTCACTGAGCCTGGAGGCCAGTGGCCCGAGGACTCGATCTTCTGATGTCGAGGCTGACCTCGCGTCACCGCATCCTGGCGATCGACGCCGACCACCCCGCGGGGTGGGGCCGGGTGGACACGCTCAGTGTCGAGGAGCCGCTGGAGATTCGCGTGGGTGGTGAGCCCTACACGGTGACGATGCGCACTCCAGGCCACGACGTCGAGCTCGCGCAGGGCCTGCTCGCCGCCGAAGGCGTCATCACCACGCTGGAGGATGTTCGGACGGCGCGCTACTGCGCGGGCTCGGTCATGGACGACGCCACCGGCCAGCCCGTCAACACCTACAACGTCCTGGACCTGCGCCTGGCACCGGGTGTGGAGGTCCCGCGTGAGCGCCTGCGACAGGTGGTCACCTCCTCGGCCTGCGGGGTGTGCGGGACCCAGTCGATCGACCTGCTGCGCACCCAGGTGCCCTGGGACCTGCACGCTGACGACGTCCAGGTCGAGGCGGCTACGGTCCTGGCCATGCCTGGGGCGCTGCGCGAGGCCCAGAAGGTCTTCTCCTCCACCGGGGGCCTGCACGGCGTCGCGCTCTTTGACGCCTCGGGCCGGCTGCTCGTGGCCCGGGAGGATGTGGGGCGCCACAACGCCACCGACAAGGTCGTGGGCTGGGCCATGCAGCAGGGGATGCGTCCGGCTCGCGGCACGGTGCTCTTCGTCTCCGGGCGCACCAGCTTTGAGCTGGCTCAGAAGGCGGCCATGGCCGGCATCCCCGTCCTGGCCGGGATCAGCGCTCCGTCATCGTTGGCCGTCGAGGTCGCCCAGGAGGTCGGCATGACCTTGATCGGCTTCGTGCGCGGGCAGCGGATGAACGTCTACACCCATCCTGAGCGCATCATCCTGCCCGGCTAGGCTGGGCTCATGATCCTTGAGCGCACCCTCGCTGCTGTCTTCGGCGCCAACTGCTACGTGCTGGCTGACGGGCCCGGGTGCCCGGCCCTCGTCGTCGACCCCGGAGCCGGTGCCACGCGCGGCGCCCTGGCCCTGCTGCGCTCCCACGGCCTGAGCCTGGGGGCGGTCCTGCTCACCCACGGCCACGCCGACCACGTCTGGGACGCACAGCGGCTCATTGACGCCGCCCACGCAGAGGGGATGCTCGCCAGTCAGGACGCGGTAACCGTGCCCGTCTACGTCCCCGAGCCCGACCGCTACCGTCTGGAGGACCCGGACACGACGACGGCGATCCGGGCCAACGGGATGACCTTCGCCCAGCTCGCCTCCAGCCCGTGGCTGGCTCCGAGCGACCTGCGCATCCTGCCCGCCTCCGCCTTCTCCCAGGCCTTCGAGATCGTGCCGGGCGTGGCCCTGCAGGCCGTGGCTGCCCCGGGGCACTCGGAGGGCTCCAGCATGTTCTTCCTCAACGCCACCCTGGGCGACAACGACCTGCTCTACGAGGCCGAGGTCCTTGACGACCCCTCGACGGTCGAGGAGAAGAGCTACCTCCTGGCGCTGAGCGGAGACGTCATCTTCAAGGGCAGCGTGGGACGGACCGACCTGCCCGGCGGGGACCAGGTGCAGATGTGGGCCACGCTGCGCTTCCTAGCCCAGGCCGTGGACCCGGCCACGGTCCTCCTGCCCGGGCATGGGGCGGTGACGACGATGGAGCACGAGCACCGAGGCAACCCCTACCTGGCCGAGGCCAAGGTCCGCGGCGGGGACCGACACGCCTGATCCTGCGCGCTCCGCGCCCGTGGCGCCCGGGGTTTAGCGCCGGTGCCAGGACGTGGGAGAATGCCGGCCATGGCCTCATCCGTATCTGCGCGCCCAGCCCAGTCCACCCTGTCTGGTTTCCCCGAGTGGCTTCCCGCCGGACGTGTCATCGAGCAGCATTTCATCGACACCCTGAGGCACACCTTCGAGCTCCACGGCTACAGCGGTATCGAGACCCGCGCGGTGGAGCCCCTGACCCAGCTGACGAAGAAGGGGGAGACCTCCAAGGAGGTCTACCTCCTGTCCCGTCTCCAGGCTGATCCCAGCGAGCGGGAGCAGGAGGTCGATCCGGCCAAGCAGCTAGGCCTGCACTTCGACCTCACCGTGCCCTTCGCCCGCTACGTCGTCGACAACGCCGGAGTCCTGCACTTCCCCTTCAAGCGCTACCAGATCCAGAAGGTCTGGCGTGGTGAGCGCCCGCAGGAGGGCCGCTTCCGCGAGTTCTACCAGGTGGATATCGACGTCGTGGGTGACGGCGCCCTGCCGCTGCACTACGACGTCGAGGCCCCGCTCATCATGCACGAGGCCCTGTCCGCCCTGCCGATCCCGGCCGTGACCATCCACGTGTCCAACCGCAAGGTGGCCCAGGGCTTCTACCAGTCCATCGGCATCGGCGACGACCAGCTCATCGAGGTCCTGCGCGTGGTGGACAAGCTCGACAAGATCGGTCCCGAGGCCGTGGCGGCCGAGCTGGTTGAGGCTGTCGGGACCACGCAGGCCCAGGCGCAGGCGGCCCTGCGCCTGGCCACGATCTGCTCCCCGGACCCGCAGGCCGTGCGTGAGGCGGTGGCCCAGGCCCTTGACGGCGCTGAGCCCACCGAGCTGCTGGCCACGGGCCTGGATGAGCTGTCCGGCCTGCTGACCACCGCCGCCCGCCGTCGTCCCGGCGCGATCGTGGCGGACCTCAAGATCGCCCGAGGCCTGGACTACTACACCGGGACCGTCTACGAGTCCTTCATGGCCGGGGCCGAGGACCTGGGATCGGTGTGCTCGGGCGGGCGCTACGACTCCCTGGCCTCCAACGGCAAGCGCACCTTCCCGGGCGTGGGCATCTCGATCGGACTGTCCCGCCTGCTCTCACGCGTCATTGCCGACGAGCTGGTCGAGGTCAGCCGGGCGGTGCCGACGGCCGTCCTCGTGGCCGTGACCGACGAGGAGCACCGAGCTGCCTCGGACGCCGTGGCTGACGCCTTGCGCCGACGCGGCATCGCCACCGACGTCGCGCCCACCGCGGCCAAGTTCGGTAAGCAGATCAAGTTCGCGGACAAGCGCGGGATCCCCTTCGTCTGGTTCCCCGGCGCCCAGGGCGAGGAGGACTCCGTCAAGGACATCCGCTCCGGCGAGCAGACCCCGGCCGACGCGCAGACCTGGGTGCCCTCCGACCCGCAGGACCTGCGTCCCCAGCTGCGGGTACGCGGTGCCTGACACCCTCCTGACGCAGGTCGCCGGACTGCGAGCCTGCCTGGACGCCGTCGAGCTGCCCTACCGGCTGCCCGGCGCCGAGGCGAGCCGTCGGCAGGCCCATGACCTGGCGGCGCAGCTGGGCGGCTACGTCCTGCCGCGCCTGGAGTCGGCTGACGCCCCCGTGCTCGCGGTCGTCGGCGGCTCGACAGGCGCCGGCAAGTCCACCCTCGTCTCCTCGCTGGTGGGACAGGCGGTGGTGGCCTCCTCGGCCATCCGCCCCACGACGCGCCGGCCCGTGCT
>NZ_DS999576.1:550226-570928 GCF_000159035.1 Actinomyces urogenitalis DSM 15434 | reverse complement strand
GCTCGCAGCTGCCGGCGGGCATCGCGCTGCTGGACGCCCCGGACGTGGACTCCGTGGTCGATGACAACCGCGCCTTGGCCGCCACCCTGCTGGCCAGCGCGGACCTGTGGGTCTTCGTCACCACCGCCGCGCGTTACGCGGACGCCGTGCCCTGGCGGCACCTGCGTGAGGCGGCCCAGCGGGACGTCACCGTTGCGGTGGTCCTCAACCGGGTCCCGGCCCAGGCGCAGGAGGTCGAGGAGGACCTGCGCTCACGGCTGGGTGCCGCGGGCCTAGAGGACTGCCCGGTCTTTGTCATCCCTGAGACCGCTCGCGACGGGGACGGGCTGCTTGCCCCCGACGAGGTTGAGCCCGTGCGTAGCTGGCTGTGGTCACTGGCCGCCGACGCCCAGGCTCGCCGTCAGGTCGCCAGGCGCACGGTTCACGGGGCGCTCGAGGCTGCCGTGGCGCAGGCGAGCCATGTTGGCGACGCCCTGGAGAGTCAGGAGACACAGCGCCAGGAGCTGGCGCAGGAGGCTCAGGCCTGCCATGAGCGTGCCGGGCGGCGGGTAGCCGAGGCCGTGTCTGACGGAACGCTCCTGCGCGGTGAGGTCCTGGCCCGGTGGCAGGACCTGGTGGGAACCGGCCAGTGGCTGCGAGGGCTGGAGCGGCAGGTCTCCCGGCTGCGTGACCGGGTCTCGGCGGCGCTCCTGGGCAGACCCACCCCGGCCGCCCAGGTGGGGGAGGCGATCGAGTCCAGCGTCGTCGACCTGCTCGTGGCTGAGGCCGGTGGGGCCGCCAGCCAGACGCTCCGGTCCTGGCGGCGCGTGGGGACCCTGCCCAGCCGCACGGGCCAGGCGGCTCAGTGGGGAGCAGGGGAGGAGGACCTGCGCGAGCGCGCGGGTGAGCTGGTGCGTGGTTGGCAGGCTGGTGTGCTGGAGATGGTGCGTGCCGAGGGCACGGACAGACGCCTGACGGCGCGTGTCCTGTCCTACGGGGTGGGAGGAGTCGGCGTGGCGCTCATGGTGCTGGTCTTCGCCCACACCGGCGGACTGAGCGGCGCCGAGGTCGGGATCGCGGGAGGTACCGCCTTGGTGGCGCAGCGGCTGCTGGAGGCTGTCTTCGGCGACCAGGCGATGCGCACGATGGCTAAGCGTGCCTATGACGACCTCATGAGGCGGGTCCAGGAGCTGCTTGCCACGCAGCAGCGCGCCGTCCTGAAGACCCTGCCGAGCAGCGCACCTGAGTCCGGCCTCCTGCGCGAGCATGTCAGAGGGGTCGAGGTAGCCGTGCAGGAGTGGCGATGAGCAAGACCCTCCAGGACAAGCTGGCCGCCCTGGACCAGGCGGTCACCCTGGCCCAGGAGCTGGACGAGCCCACCCTTTCCGTAGCCCTTGCCCCGGCCCATGACCTGCTCACACGAGCCGGCCAGCGGCGTGCCCTCGCCCCGCTGTCCTGCGTCGTGGCCCTGCTGGGAGCCACCGGCTCGGGCAAGTCGAGCCTGTTCAACGCGCTCCTGGGTAGCGAGGTCGCCCAGGCCTCCCTTCGCCGCCCGACGACGACGGCGCCGCTGGCCGCTCTTTCCCCCACACAGGCCGATGAGGCCAGCGAGCTCCTGGACTGGCTGGAGGTGACTCAGCGGGCCTGGGTGCCGGCGGACCTGGGGGAGCGCACGATCCTGCTGGACCTGCCCGATATCGACTCTGACGAGCCGTCTCACCGCGCGAGCGCGGCGCGTCTGGCCGGGATGGTGGACGTGCTCGTGTGGGTCCTGGACCCGCAGAAGTACGCCGACGGCGTCGTGCATCACGGCTTTCTCGCGCCGATGGCCGCTCACAGCGCGGTCAGCGTCGTCGTCCTCAACCAGGTCGACCGGCTCACCCAGGACGAGCAGGCGGCGCTGGCCTGCCACCTGAGCCAGCTGTTGGCGGGCGAGGGCTGGGCCACCGTGGCGCCGGTGCTCGTCAGTGCCCGCACCGGTCAGGGCGTAGAGAAACTGCGTGACACGATCCGCCAGGTCGCTGGGCGTCGGGAAGCGGCGAGCGCCCGGCTGGAGGCGGACCTGCGGACGGTGGCACGCGCGGCCAGCCAGGCTGTGGCCGGGCCAGGCGAGATGGAGGGGAGAGCCAGCGAGGCTGACCAGCGGGCCGCTCTGGCTGAGCTGGAGGACGCCGCGGCCGCGGCCGCGGGCGTGGAGACGGTCACGCGCGCCGTCGGCCGTAGCCTCGTCCTGCAGGCCGCAGGCTACGTCGGCTGGCCACCGCTGCGGTGGGTGGCGCGACTGCGTAAGGACCCGCTACGCGGCCTGCACCTGAGCGCTGGAAGAGCTGGGCAGCCCACCGGCCAGCCTCGTGGCGTCACGCCCAGGAGCGAGGTCATCGGCCGCAGCTCCTTGCCTCCTGTCCGCCCCGCGGCCAGCGGCCGCCTGCGCACCGCAGCTCGGCAGTGGTCCGCGGCGCTCGCTTCCCACCTGCCCGAGCCCGCACGCGACGAGATCGTCAGCCACGGTGAGGAGCGTGCCGAGGCGCTCCTGGAGGACCTGGACGTGGCGGTGAGCCGCACCCCGCTCATCGCGCCCCGAACCCCGCGGTGGTGGTCTGCGGCCAGCGTCCTGCAGTGGGCCTTGGTCTGGACGGCCCTGGCTGGTGGCGCGTGGCTGGGGCTCACGCACCTGCTGCGCATGCTGCTTCTGATGGACCTGCAGCCGCCTCGCTGGGGCCTGGTGCCCTGGCCGGCGGTGCTGCTCGTGGGCGGCGTCGTGCTCGGGCTGGTGGCCTGGGTCTTGGGACGGGCCCTGGCACGTGCCGGGGCGCGTCGTGCCCAGCGGCGTGCTGCGCGCAGGCTGCGTGAGGCCACGGACGGCGTCGTGCGCTCAGGCGTGGTCGAACCGGCGCGCGCCGAGGTCAGCCGGTGGGAGGACGTCAGGCGTGTGCTGTCCGAGCTGGCCGCGCCGGAGCGCCGCTAGACCTGTGCGCGATCAGTGACGCAGCACGACGGCGGCCGGCCCCAGCTGGGGCCGGCCGCCGTCGTCAAGATGCTTACCAGCGGTCCCGGTCACGCCCGCGGTCCGAGCGGTAGCCGCCGCGTCCGCCGTCGCGGCCTGCGCGCTCGGAGCGGTAGCCACCACGTCCTTCGTCNACGCCGGCCGCGCTCAGAGCGGTCGGAACGGTAGCCGCCGCGTCCGCCGTCCTCACGGCGGGGACGCTCAGCGCGGCGCTGGCTGTGCTCGGAGGGAGCGTTGTCGCTTCCGTCCCAGCCGTGGCCCGGCCCCTGGTCGGGGTGGATCCGCAGCTCGCGGCCGCCGAAGGTCGCCCGTCCCATGGCCTGAAGCTGCTCGTCGCTCAGCGGTGTGTGGATCTCGACCAGGGAGAAGGACTGCAGGATGTCGATCTTGCCGATATCCGACCCGGAGATCCCTCCCTCGTTGGCCAGTGCGCCCACGATCGCCCCGGGCAGCACGCGGTCGCGGTGACCGACCTCGACCCGGTAGACCGTGCCGGTGCCGTCCTCGTGACGGCGCCCGCCGCGGCTGGCGCCAGGCTTGCCCTCGATCCGGTCACGGCCGCGCCCACGCTCGCCACGGTCACGTCCGCCCTCGAATGTGGCCGAGACGAAGGTGCCCTCGGAGTCGACGTTCTCCTCGCGGCGCACGCGCTGGCGCGGCTCCTCCTTGCGCTCCTGCCAGGTCTTGGGACCGGCGTCGCCTACGGCGAGGGCCAGCAGCGTGGCCGCCAGGTCGCTCACCTCGATCTCCAGCTCGGCTGCCTTGTCCTGGACCATCTCGGTGTACATCTCCAGCCGGCCGCGCTCGTGGCGCTGCGCCGCCTTGTCCAGCAGCGTGGCCGCGCGGTGGCGTGAGACGTCAGCGGGGGAGGGCAGAGTGATCTCCTCCAGCCTCGTGCCCGTCAGACGCTCGATCTGGCGGAGCTTGCCCTTCTCCTTGGGGGTGAGGAAGGTGACCGCCTCGCCGTGGCGGCCGGCACGGCCGGTGCGGCCGATGCGGTGGACGTAGGCCTCGGCCTCACGAGGTACGTCGAAGTTGACGACCAGGCCGATACGGTCCACGTCCAGGCCACGTGCAGCCACGTCCGTGGCCACCAGCACGTCCAGGGTGCCGCTGCGCAGGCGCTCGACGAGGCGCTCGCGCTCACGCTGGGGGACGTCGCCGGAGATCGCAGCGGCCTGGATCCCTCGGCCTGCCAGCTCGATGGCTACGTCCTCGGCCGTGGACTTGGTGCGCACGAAGACGATGGCGGCCTCAGCCTCGGTGGTGGCCAGGACTCGCGAGACCGCGCCGACCTTGTGGCGGAAGGGCACGACGGCGTAGGTCTGGTGGACCGTGTCCACGGTCGAGGACTGGCGCGAGACCTCTACCCGTGCCGGGTCGCTCAGGTGCTGACGGGCCACCGCCTGGATGGCGGGGGGCATGGTGGCAGAGAACAGCGCCGTCCGGCGCTCGGCAGGCAGGGAGGCGGCGATCGTCTCCACGTCCTCGGCGAAGCCCATGCGCAGCATCTCGTCAGCCTCGTCAAGCACGAAGTAGCGCACAGCGCCCAGGCGCAGGGCGCCCTTGTCGATGAGGTCGATGACGCGCCCGGGGGTACCCACGACCACCTGGGCGCCCGACTTCAGGGCGCCGATCTGCGGGCCGTAGGGGGCGCCACCGTAGACGGCGACGACGTCGAGCCCGCGTGAGCGTGAGGCCATGTCCGTGATGGCCTCGGCACTCTGCAGGGCCAGCTCACGGGTGGGCGCCAGGACCAGGGCCTGGACCTCGCCGTCACGGGCGTCGACGGCGTCGAGCAGCGGCAGGCCGAAGGCGGCGGTCTTGCCGGTGCCGGTCTGGGCCACGCCGACGACGTCACGGCCCGACAGCAGGACCGGGATCGCCTCGCGCTGGATCGCGGTGGGGGTGACGTAGCCCATGTCGGTCACGGCCTTGAGCAGGTCAGCAGGCAGGCCGAGATCGGCGAAGGTGACGTCCTCAGGCTTGAGGTCAGCGGCGTCGTCCTGCTCAGCCTCGTCCGCGGAGGCCGCCGAGGCGCTGGTGGGGGCGAAGGGCAGGTGCCCGTCGACCTGGTCCTCCTCCAGCTCCTCGCCCTCAGCGTCGTCCTCGTCAGGCTCAGAGCCGTCCTCGGGATCGTTCTCGGGCAGGTTCAGCTCGCCAGCGGTGTCGACGTCGTCAGGCTCGTCCTCGGACTCGACGAAGCTGTCGAGCTCCTCGTCCGGGGTCTGGGAGGAGGCGCCGGCTACCTCGGCGTTGAACAGGTCGTCCAGGCTCAGGGGGCGATCGCCCTGGCCCGAGGAGGCAGAAGATGCAGTGGACCCAGTGGTGCTACTCATTGATGTTCCCGTCTGTGGCCCGTCGGGGCCGGTCGCGGAGTGTGGGGCAGGTCCCTTCGACCAGCCTCTTGCCGCACCGCACCCACCACACTCGCCCCGCACCAGGCCATGGACGGCGGTGACTGACGGGCTTGACGCACAGACTCACGGGTCCCTGCCCGCCTCCAGGGACGGTGCAGGACCCGAACGGGGCTGACAGCACGGATCGCTCCTGCCTCGAAGGTTACGGGGCCGGGAGCCAAACGGCGAGGGCTGGCGCGCCGCACCGCCTCAGGTCACACGTGAGGCCGGACACCAGGTGAGGCATTCCTGAACCGTGCGTGTGCTCCTGTAGGATGCGTGAGCATCATCTCATTTCCACCTCGGCGCTCGCGCCGACCAGCCACCGGGATCCTACCTTGAGCCTTCTGTCACGCTTCTCGCGCCCTGACCCGACGCCGCGGGCAGGCGCGGACTCATCGCAGGTGCTCGCGCCACTGAGCCAGGACCGGTTGCTTGCTCTGTTCAAGGAGCGGGACTGGCGCTACTTCATCGACTCCGACGGCGACCTGGGCGGGATATGGGACGATGCTACTTTCTACTTCAACCTGGGTGGGCAGAAGCAGGAGGTGCTGCGCATCTGGGCACAGCTGCCAGGCACCATCGACGCCAGCCACCTGGAGCAGGTGCGCACGGTCCTGGACACCTCGCACCGGCGCAGCGCCTGGCCCACCGCGTGCTACCGGATTGACGACGACGGCGAGGTGCGGGTCTTCGCCTGCCACGCGGTGGATTACGAGTACGGTCTGAGCGATCTCCAGCTGGCCCAGCACGTGGACTGCGCGATCGCCACGGTCAACGGTCTGTTCGCAGATCTCAACGAGGTGCTAGGACGGTGAGGGGCGTGCGAGGTCTCTTCTCCAGGGCGCGGCGTCGGGACTCTGGCGCTGCCAGCGCGCCGGACGCCCAGCAGGTGCGTCCCCTCACGCGTGAGCGTGTGCAGGAGCTGCTCGAGCGTCACGGCTGGGTCTACGAGACGGACTGTGACGGCGACCTGGTAGGACGCTGGGACGATGACCTGCTGACTTTCATGGTGCGTGGCGAGAGCGGGGAGATGCTCAACGTCATGGGTTACATGCTTGAGGACCTGCCCCTGGAGCGCCTGGATGAGGTGCGCTTCGCGCTGGAGGACTGGCACCGCGAGCACATCTGGCCCACCTGCTTCTGGCGCGAGAACGATGACGCCCTGACCTTCTCCGTCGGCGCCTCCCACATGGTCGACTGGGAGCACGGGGTGGCTGACTGCCAGCTCGAGCAGCAGGTGGCCTGTGCGATGGGAACGATCGCTGACGCCTTCGCGGATGTGCGGAGCCGGCTCGCACTGCGTGCCGACAACCTGAACGAGAGCCAGTGGTGATGACTGAGCACTTCCAGGGTCCGGGCTACGGCATCACTGCGACCAACGGGTCCTCGCAGGTGCCGCTGTCTACGGTGGGCCTGGCGAGCATCCTGTCTGAACGTGGTTGGCAGGCCCGCTTCGATGGCGAGGGCGACCTCATCTGGGACTCGCCCTTCGGCCCCTGCTTCTTCCAGGTCTACGGTGACCGCCATGACACGCTGTCGGTACAGGCTCAGTTGCCGGCGCTCGTGCCCGCGGACCCGGAGGCTCAGGTCTGAGGCGTCGTCGACCAGTGGCGCCGAGAGGTTCCGTGGGCGACGGGCGCGGTGCACATGCGCCTGGCTCCCGGCTTGCCCTGGCAGTGAGCACCAGCGTGCGCTATCCCGACGGGCTGACGGCTGAGCAGATGGCCTACCAGGTCGGCCACGCCGTCCACACCCTCAGCGTGATGCTCTCCGTGGCTGCCGGTCAGCTCGGTCTGGGAACCCTGCCGGTGGCGGACCCGCCGGCGCCCGAGCCCACCAGCGTCCTGCCGCTGCCGAGCAGCCAGCGGGTCCAGGACCTGCTGGCATCTCGTTCCTGGACCTACCAGGTCACGCCCGCCGGCGACGTCGTGCTGCCCTGAGGACAGGACGTCTTCCACCTCATGGTCCGTGGTGGCCGTGGAAGCTCCCTGGTAGTCGTCGGCGACCTGGGGCTGGACCTGCCGGTCTCTGGCCTGGCCGCGCTACGTGACTTGCTGGAAGCCGGCCACCGCAGCCACCCGATGCCCGCCTGCTTCTGGAACCAGCAGGGGCACGCCGTGCGTGTGGGTGCCGCGTACGGGGTGGACTGGGGCGCCGGCGTCACGCAGGCCCAGCTTGCTGCCCAGGTCGACGGCGCGATCACCGCCATGACTGAGGTCTTCGGGCAGCTGCGCACGCAGCTCGCGCGCTGAGCCTGGCCCGCGGCGCCGTCCGTTGTCGGGCAGTGGGAGGGCCGAGCGCTAGGATCACCCTCAGCGCCCGCCCGTCTCGCGGTGCGCTCCGCCGGGCGCCGGAACCATGCGCCCCCCAACGGAAGGGACCACAACCCGTGCTGCGAACCCGCACCGCAGGAAGCCTGCGTCGCACCGACATCGGCCAGACCGTCACCCTCACCGGCTGGGTGGACCGCCGCCGTGACCACGGAGGGGTCGCCTTCATCGACCTGCGTGACGCCTCGGGTATCGCCCAGGTCGTCATCCGCGAGGAGGTCGCCCACGACCTGCGCGCCGAGTACGTCCTTCAGGTCACCGGCGAGGTCAGTGCCCGCCCCGAGGGCAACGCCAACCCCAACCTGCCCACCGGCGAGATCGAGGTCGTCGTCTCCGACGTCGAGATCCTCAACCCCTCCGCCCCGCTGCCCTTCCAGGTCTCCGACCACGCCGAGGATGCTGGAAGCGTGGGGGAGGAGGCGCGACTGAAGTACCGCTACCTCGACCTGCGTCGCTCCTCCATGCAGCACGCCATCCGCCTGCGCTCCCAGGTCTCCCAGGCCGCGCGCAAGGTGCTGGCCAGCCACGACTTCGTCGAGATCGAGACCCCGACGCTCACCCGTTCCACCCCTGAGGGTGCACGCGACTTCCTCGTGCCCGCGCGTCTGGCGCCGGGCTCCTGGTACGCCCTGCCCCAGAGCCCCCAGCTGTTCAAGCAGCTGCTCATGGTGGCCGGGATGGAGCGCTACTACCAGATCGCCCGCTGCTACCGTGACGAGGACTTCCGCGCTGACCGCCAGCCCGAGTTCACCCAGCTCGACATCGAGATGTCCTTCGTCGAGCAGGAGGACGTCATCAAGGTCGCCGAGGACGTCCTCAAGGAGGTCTGGGCTCTCATCGGCTACGACCTGCCCACTCCGATCCCGCACATGACGTACAAGGACGCCATGGAGAAGTACGGCTCGGACAAGCCGGACCTGCGCTTCGGCCTGGAGCTGACGGACCTGACCGAGTACTTCAAGGACACCACCTTCCGCGTCTTCCAGAACGAGTACGTCGGATCCGTCGTCATGCCGGGCGGTGCCTCCCAGTCCCGACGCACCTTTGACGCCTGGCAGGAGTGGGCCAAGCAGCGTGGCGCCAAGGGCCTGGCCTACGTCACCGTCTCCGAGGACGGGGAGCTGGGCGGCCCGGTGGCCAAGAACATCACCGAGGCCGAGCGTGCGGGCCTGGCCGAGGCCGCTGGCGCCAAGCCTGGTGACGCGATCTTCTTCGCCGCCGGCGGCGTGGACGCCTCGCGCGCCCTCCTGGGCGCGGCCCGTCTGGAGATCGGCAAGCGCTGCGGCCTCATTGACGAGGACGCCTGGTCCTTCGTGTGGGTCGTGGACGCCCCCCTGTTCAAGCCCTCGGCCGAGGCCAAGGCGGAGGGCGACGTGGCGCTGGGCAAGTCCGCCTGGACCGCCGTCCACCACGCCTTCACCTCGCCCAAGCCTGAGTGGCTGGACTCCTTTGACAAGGACCCGGGCCACGCCCTGGCTTACGCCTACGACATCGTGTGCAACGGCAACGAGATCGGTGGCGGCTCGATCCGTATCCACCGCAACGACGTCCAGAAGCGCGTCTTCAACGTCATGGGGATCGGTGAGGAGGAGGCGCAGGCGAAGTTCGGCTTCCTGCTCGACGCCTTCAAGTTCGGTGCCCCGCCCCACGGTGGCATCGCCTTCGGCTGGGACCGCATCGTCTCCCTGCTCACCCACGCCGACTCCATCCGCGACGTCATCGCCTTCCCCAAGTCCGGTGGCGGCTACGACCCGCTGACGGACGCGCCTGCTCCCATCACGCCCGAGCAGCGCAAGGAGGCCGGCGTGGACACCGTGCCTGAGGACAAGGACGCCAAGGCTGCGGCCAAGGCGGACTGAGCACTCACGCCTCAGCCTCGCCCAGGCTGAGGCGGCACCGCGGCCGGCGGCCACGCACGAGCGTGAGCCGCCGGCCGCCGTCGTCCTGGGAGTCGGCCCCGTCCGGCCCCGCGGGCGTCGAGACCTGGAGCACAATAGGGCCATGTCGCGCTACATCGAGCTCCACCCGGTCAACCCGCAGGCACGCCTGGTCTCCAAGGTCGTGGACACGCTTCACGACGGCGGCCTGGTCGCCTACCCCACGGACTCCGGCTACGCGCTGGCCTGCGCCCCGGGGAACAAGGAGGGCCTGGACCGCATCCGGGCCATCCGACAGCTCGATGACAAGCACAACTTCACCTTCGTGTGCGCCGACTTCGCCCAGGCCGGCCCGCTGGCGATCGTGGGCAACAACGCCTTCCGCCTCATCAAGCGCCTGACTCCGGGGCCGTGGACCTTCATCCTCAAGGGCACCAAGGAGGTCCCCCGGATGACGCTCAACCCCAAGAAGCACACGCTGGGCGTGCGCATCCCTGACCACGCCATCACCCAGGCGCTCGTGGCCGGCTTCGGCGCCCCGATCCTGTCCTCAACCTTCATCCGTCCCGGCAACGAGGAGCCCGAGACCAGCGGCTGGGAGATCGAGGACGCCCTGGGTCACCTCATTGACGTCGTCATCGAGGGGCCGGTGACCTCCACCGAGCCGACGACGGTGGTGGACCTGACCAGTGACGTCCCCGAGGTCGCTCGCGAGGGCGCCGGGGACGTGAGCCTGCTCTAAGGGCACTGTCTCGCTGGCCGCCTCAGTGCCGGATACCGTAGCGCTCGTAGAGGCGGCGCATCGGCTGCGGCGCCCACCAGTTCCACCGACCCAGGAGGGTCATCGTGGCGGGCACGAGCAGCATGCGCACGAGCGTGGCGTCCAGTGCCACGATGACGGCTAGCGCCAGCCCGACCTGCTTGATGATGAGCAGGTCGCCTCCCACGAAGCCGAGGAAGACCAGCACCATGATCAGCGCCGCCGAGGTGACGATCCGTCCTGAGTGCTGCAGGCCGCGCTCGACGGCGGTGTCGTTGTCGCAGCCGGCGTCCCAGTACTCCTTGATCCGGGCCAGGATGAAGACCTCGTAGTCCATAGCCAGCCCGAATCCGACGCCGACGGCGGTGACCACGACGTAGGCCTCCACACCCCCGATCGGGGTGAAGCCGAGCAGACCGGTCAGGTGCCCCTCCTGGAAGACCCACACGAGGACCCCGATCGAGGCGGCCAGGGACAGGGCGTTGATGACCAAAGCCTTGAACGGGACGAGCACCGATCCGGTCATGAGGAAGAGCAGCACGAAGGTTGCCAGGGCGATGACGGCGACCACCCAGGGCAGGCCGTCCAGCACGGCGGAGCGGAAGTCCAGCTGGCTGGCCGCCTGCCCGGTCACCCAGGTGTCGGCGGGGGCGGCCAGGTCCCGCACCGCCTGGACGGCCCGCTCGCTGGAGGCCTGCGTACCGTCTCCGGCCAGGTCGAGGTAGACCACGGTGTACTGCCCGGCGGTGGCGGACTGGAGCACCGAGTCCACTCCCGGGGCGGCAGCGACCTGGTCATTGATGAAGGTGGTCACCTCCTGCCCGGTCGCGGCGATGATGAGGGTGGCGTCCTGCTGCTGGGTGGCGGGATAGTCCTCCTGCAGGACCGTGAGGTAGGTGCGCTGGGGCGAGGCGCTGGGCAGCAGCTCGGTGGTGGAGGTGAGCAGGTGCATGCCGCGCACCGGCAGCGCCAGGGCGACCAGGATGAGGAGGCAGGCTCCCAGCACGAGCCAGGGCACCCGGTGGACCGCACGCGCCAGGCGTGAGAAGAAGCCCTCCTGGCGGGTGACGTCGCCAAGGTGGCGCTGCAAGGTCCCCAGCACCGGCAGTCGTCCCAGCGGTGAGGGCCGAGCCAGTCGCTCTCCCGCCAGCACCAGGACGGCGGGAACGAGGGTGAGTGCCGCGGCGACGGCGATGAGGACGACGGCGATCGAGGCCACAGCGATCGAGCGCAGGACGTCGGTGCCCATGAGCAGGAGCGAGAACAGGGAGATGGCGACGGTCAGGCCCGAGAACAGCACGGTACGGCCGGCGGTCGTGATCGTCGTCGTCAGGGCCTGGGCTACCGGGCCGCTACGACGGCTACGACGTCGGTTGCGGCGGGCCTGGCCCGCACCTGCGCTCTCCTGCGGCACCTGAGCCGGCTGTGCGAGCTCCTCGCGGTAGCGCGAGGTGATGAGCAGGGCGTAGTCGATCGACAGGCCCAGGCCGATAACGGTGACGATATTGACGACGAAGGACTGCAGGTCCACGAGCGTGGAGGCGATCCACAGCACGCCGAAGGAGCCTGCGATGGAGGACAGGGCCCCCAGGATGGGCATCCCGGCCGCCAGGAAGCCGCCGAAGACGAGCACCATGACCACGAGGGTCACCGGCAGCGCGATCATCTCCCCGCGCACGAGATCGGACTCCACCTGCTGGCTGACCGCGGCGGACATGAGGTGGTCATCGGAGACGATGCCCTGGGCTGTGGCGCTGACCGACCGCAGCTCGCCGGGAACCTGGGCCAGGCGGGCCTCGACCTGCTCGACCATGTCGGCGACCTTCTCCTGGTACTCCTGGTCGTCGGGGGAGGAGACCTCCTCGCCGTTGGGGTCGACCGTGACGACCAGAAGGAAGCCATCGAGGTCCTTGGAGGCCAGGACGCGGGCGGCCGGCTGGTCGAGCATGCCGGGGACGACGAAGGGGTCGAGGACGTTGGTCTGGCCGACCAGGGACCCCAGCTCCTTGTGGACAGGCTCCAGCGCCGTGGCCACGGCCTGCTGGGTCGTGGCCTGTGAGATGTCGACGCCGGTGACCAGGAGGCTGACGGTCTGTGCGTCCCCGGTCAGGGTCGAGATGATCTCCTCGCCCTGGGCCGACTGGGTGCCGCCGATGGTGGCGGCGTCGGTCTCCAGGCGGTCAAAGAGCCCTTTGCCGCCCAGTCCGGTCAGGGCCAGAACCATGAGCACGGCCGCGAGCGCGGCCCAGACGGCGACGACGATCCAGGCGTCCTTGAGGAGACGTCGTGCGAGCCAGGTGAGCATGAGGTCATTGTCCCACGAGAGATAGGCTCGGCCTGTGGACCTGTTTGACAGCGCCGGGCGGGACGAGGTGGGCCTGCCCGTGGACCCGCACGCCCCTCTGGCGGTGCGGATGCGCCCGCGTACCCTCGACGAGCTCGTGGGCCAGGGGCACCTGCTGACCGCCGGCTCGCCGCTGCGGCGCCTGGTCTGCCCGGCGGACGACGGCGGTGTGGCGGGCGCGGGGGTGTCCTCAGTGATCCTGTGGGGCCCTCCCGGAACCGGAAAGACCACCCTGGCCTACCTCGTGGCCCGGGGATCGGGGCGCCGTTTCGTCGAGCTGAGCGCCGTGACCGCCGGGGTCAAGGACGTGCGCGCCGTGGTCGAGGCGGCCAGGAGGCTGCTGGCCTCCAGCGGCGAGGAGACGGTGCTCTTTGTGGACGAGGTCCACCGCTTCTCCCGCTCTCAGCAGGACGCCCTGCTGCCCAGCGTGGAGAACCGCTGGGTCACCCTCATGGCTGCCACGACGGAGAACCCGAGCTTCTCGGTGGTCTCGCCCCTGCTCTCACGCTCCTTACTGCTGACGCTTCATCCCCTGTCTGCCCAGGACGTGGGCAAGGTGGTCGACCGCGCGCTCGTCGACGAGCGTGGCCTGGGCGACGCCGTGGGTATCGAGGAGGAGGCCCGGGAGCAGGTCGTGCGCATGGCCGGCTCGGACGCACGCAAGTCCCTCACCGTCCTGGAGGCGGCAGCCGGGGCGGTGCTCTCGCGCAGCCAGGAGGCCGGCCAGGACCAGTCGCGCCCGGTGATCACGCTGACCGACGTCGAGCAGGCCGCGGACGTGGCCGCGGTGCGCTACGACCGCCAGGGTGACCAGCACTATGACGTCATCAGCGCCTTCATCAAGTCGATGCGGGGCTCGGACCCGGACGCGACCCTGCACTACCTGGCGCGCATGATCGCGGCGGGGGAGGACCCGCGCTACATCGCCCGGCGCATCACCATCCACGCTGCCGAGGACGTCGGGCTGGCTGACCCCTCGGTGCTGACCACGGCGGTGGCCGCGCAGCAGGCGGTGACGCTGATCGGTATGCCGGAGGCCCAGCTGGTCCTGGCCGAGGCGGCGCTGGCTGTGGCTACGGCGCCCAAGTCCAATGCCGTGACGGTGGGTATCTCCCAGGCCCTGGCGGACGTGTCAGCGGGCAAGGGCGGGGCGGTGCCGCCCCATCTGCGCGACGCCCACTACGCCGGTGCCAAGGCGCTGGGCCACGGGGAGGGCTATCTCTACCCCCATGACTTCCCTCACGCCGTCGTCGCCCAGCAGTACCTGCCTGAGGAGCTGGCCCACGCGCGTTACTACGAACCCACCTCCCACGGGCACGAGAAGCAGCTGGCGGCTCGGCTGGAGGCCGTGCGGCGGATCCTGGGTCGCCCGTGAGGTGCGCGCTGACCGGCCCGGGCTGGCTGCCAGGCGTGGTGGCGACCCTGGCCACCGGGCTCGTGGCCGGCTTCCTGTCCGGCCTGTTCGGCGTAGGTGGGGGACTGGTCATCGTGCCCGCCCTCATGGCCGTGCTCGGCATGGACCAGCGCCGGGCCGCGGCCACCTCGCTGGCCGCGATCGTGGTGACGGCGGCGGTGGGCTCAGCCTCCTACGCCGCCCGGGGTGAGATCTCAGTGGTCGGGGCGGGCGTCCTCGTGGCCGGCTCGCTCCTGGGAGCGCAGCTCGGCACCTGGCTGCTGCGCAGGCTTCCTGAACGTGTCCTGCCGTGGACGCTCATCGGCTTCGTGGCCCTGGTCATCATCACCCAGCAGCTGCGGGTACCGGTGCGGCAGGCGGCGCTTGAGCTCGACCCTGCGCGCGTGGTCGCCCTGGTGGGGGTGGGCGTGGTGGCGGGTGTGCTCTCAGGCCTGGTGGGGGTAGGCGGTGGCAGCGTCATCGTCCCTGGTCTGGAGCTCGTGGTCGGCGTGGGCGACCTCCTGGCGCGCGGCACCTCCCTGCTGGTCATGATCCCCACCGGGATCGCTGGGACGGTCTCCAACGCCCGTCACCACATGGTGGACCTGAGGACCAGCCTGCTCGTGGGCGTGGCCGCGGTGGCAGCGGCGCCGCTGGGGGTGAGCAGCGCGGCCGCCCTGAGCCCGGCGGCCGGTAACGTGGCCTTCAGCCTGTTCCTCCTCGCCGTCGTCGTCCACACCCTCGTGCGCAGCCGACGCTGTGTCCGGGCCTCGCAGCAGGGCTGAGGAACGCCTCACACCGGCCTGTCCTGGCTCGCTGACGGGGCCGAGCAACCGCTAGAGTGCCGGGGTTGCCAGTGCGTGCGAGAGTGCGTGCTGGCGCTCCTGGGGTCCTGGCCCTCCGAGGCTGACCCCGCGCCGGAAGCACCCGCTGCCGGCGTGCGACACGATCCGACAGGAAGAAGAGACTTATGAGCTCCTCCCGTTCCCGCCGTCAGGTGCGCCTGTCCCGCGCCCTCGGCATCCCGCTGACCCCCAAGGCCGTGCGCTACTTCGAGAAGCGCCCCTACGGCCCCGGTGAGCACGGCCGTGCCCGCCGTCGCACCGAGTCCGACTACGCCGTGCGTCTGAAGGAGAAGCAGCGCCTGCGCGCCCAGTACGGTATCCGCGAGGCTCAGCTCCAGCGTGTCTTCGAGGAGGCTCGTCGCGAGAAGGGCCTGACCGGTGAGTCCCTGGTTGAGCTGCTGGAGATGCGTCTGGACGCCCTCGTCCTGCGCGCCGGCTTCGCCCGCACCATCGCCCAGGCCCGCCAGGACGTCGTCCACCGTCACATCCTGGTCGACGGCAAGGTCGTGGACCGTCCCTCCTTCCGCGTCAAGCCCGGCCAGACCATCCAGGTTCGCCCGCGTTCGCAGGTCATGGTCCCCTTCCAGATCGCCGCTGCTGGCACACACCGCGACGTGCTGCCCGCCGTCCCGGAGTACCTGACCGTCGAGCTGGAGAAGCTCTCGGCCACGCTCGTGCGTCGTCCCAAGCGCGACGAGGTCCCCGTGACCTGCGACGTCCAGATGGTCGTCGAGTACTACTCGCGCTGATCACGCCCCGCGCGTGACGCAGCCGGGCGCCCCGAACCGCTGGCCGGTTCGGGGCGTTCCGGTTTTCCGGGGTAGTCTCAGCCCTGGTCTTTTACACTCGTACCACTGAGGAAACAGAGCACACTCCTATGCGCACCTCCGAGATCCGCTCACGCTGGCTGGACTACTTCGCCTCGCAGGGCCACGAGATCCGTCCCTCGGTCTCGCTGGTCTCCCCGGAGCCCTCCATCCTCTTCACCGTCGCCGGCATGGTGCCCTTTATTCCCTACATCCTGGGCACGGAGCAGGCGCCGTGGCCTCGCGCCGCCTCGGTGCAGAAGTGCATCCGCACCAATGACATCGACAACGTCGGCCGCACCACGCGTCACGGCACCTTCTTCCAGATGAACGGCAACTTCTCCTTCGGGGACTACTTCAAGGAGGGGGCCATCTCCTACGCCTGGGACCTGCTGACCGGGCCCCAGTCCGAGGGCAAGTACGGCCTGGACGGTGATCGGCTGTGGATGACGATCTGGGAGAAGGACGAGGTCTCCTGGAACCACCTGACCAAGGTGATCGGTGTGCCGCAGCAGCACGTCCAGAAGCTGCCCTTTGAGGAGATCTCCTGGTCCACCGGCCAGCCCGGCCCCGCCGGTGCCTGCTGCGAGATCCACTACGACCGCGGCGCCCAGTACGGTCCGGACGGCGGCCCGGTGGCCGATGCTCAGGGTGACCGCTTCCTGGAGATCTGGAACCTCGTCTTCGATGAGTTCCTGCGCGGGGAGGGCGAGGGCCACGACTTTGAGCTCGTCGGCAAGCTCGACCAGACCGCCATTGACACCGGTGCGGGCCTGGAGCGGCTGGCCTTCATCATGCAGGACAAGCCCAACATGTACGAGATCGACGAGGTCTACCCCGTCATCGCGGCTGCTGAGGCGATGAGCGGCAAGAAGTACGGCCTGGGAGCGGCCGGCCCTAGCGCGGGGCAGGCCTACGAGGACGACGTGCGCATGCGCGTGGTCGCCGACCACGTCCGCAGCGCCCTCATGCTCATTGGCGACGGCGTGCGCCCGGGCAACGACGGCCGCGGCTACGTGCTGCGTCGCCTCATCCGCCGCGCGGTGCGCTCCATGCGTCTGCTCGGCGTGCAGGACGCAGCGATGCCCACCCTGCTGACAGCCTCCAAGGACGTCATGAAGCTGTCCTACCCCGAGCTGGAGACCGGCTGGGCGCAGATCTCCGAGGTCGCCTACGCCGAGGAGGACGCCTTCCGCCGTACCCTGGCCGCCGGCACGACGATCCTGGACACGGCCGTGGCCGCCGCCAAGGAGAAGGCCAAGGACTCCGGGACCAAGCCGGTGGTTCCCGGCTCGGTGGCCTTCGAGCTGCACGACACCTCCGGCTTCCCCATCGACCTGACCCTGGAGATGGCTGCCGAGCAGGGCGTCGAGGTCGACGAGCTCGCCTTCCGCAACCTCATGGCCGAGCAGAAGGAACGGGCCCGCGCTGACGCCCGCGCCAAGAAGGCGGGCCACGCTGACATCCGCGCCTTCCAGGAGATCGAGAAGGCGATGGGTGGTGGCTCCACCTTCCTGGGCTACACCGAGTCCAGCGCCGAGGCGGTGGTCACCGGACTGCTGGTCGACGGCGTCCCACAGCCCGCTGTCACGGCTCCCGCTGAGGTCGAGGTCGTCCTGGACCGCACCCCCTTCTACGCGGAGATGGGTGGCCAGCTCGCCGACCAGGGCGTCATCCGCCTGGCTGACGGTGGCGTCGTCGAGGTCGTCGACGTCCAGGCTCCCATCCGTGGCCTGTCAGTCCACCGCGGTCGACTGACCGAGGGCACGATCGCGTTGGGTGAGCGTGCCTACGCTGAGATCGACTCCGCCCGCCGCCTGGCGATCGCTCGGGCGCACACCGCGACCCACATGGTCTACGCGGGCCTGCGCCAGGTGGTCAACGAGCATGCCGACCAGGCCGGAAGCGAGAACTCTCCGTCCCGCCTGCGCTTTGACTTCCGCCACGGCTCGGCGCTGTCGGCCGGCCAGGTGGGCGACATTGAGGCCCTGGTCAATGACAAGCTGGCCCAGGACCTGACGGTACGCACCGACGTCATGAGCCTGGACGAGGCTCGCCAGGCCGGTGCCATTGCGCTGTTCGGGGAGAAGTACGGCACCGAGGTCCGCGTGGTCACCATCGGTGACGGCTTTGACAAGGAGCTGTGCGGCGGTACCCACGTGCCCTCCACCGGCCACATCGGCCGGGTGGCGGTGCTGGGAGAGTCCTCCATCGGCTCGGGCGTGCGACGCATCGACGCCCTCGTGGGTGACGGTGCCTACGACTTCCAGGCCAAGGAGCACGCTCTGGTCTCCCAGGTCACGGCCATCGTCGGTGGCCGCTCGGACGAGCTGCCCGAGCGCATCGCCTCGCTCATGACGCGACTGAAGGAGGCCGAGAAGAAGCTCGCTGCAGCCGAGCAGGCGGCCATGGTGGCCAAGGCCGCCGAGGTCGTTGACTCAGCGGAGCGTGTGGGCGGCTACCTCCTGGCTTCGGCCAATCTGGGCAGCGTCGGCTCGGCCGACGCCCTGCGCAGCCTCGTGCTCGACGTGCGCCAGCGCCTGGGGGAGGGCGAGCCGGCGGTCGTGGCCGTGGGCGGAGTCAGCGGCGAGCGCCCGCTGGTCATCGTGGCGACGAACGGGGCCGCCCGAGACCTGGGCGCGAAGGCCGGAGACCTGGTCCGGGTGGCGGCCAAGACCCTGGGCGGTGGTGGCGGCGGTAAGCCGGACCTGGCCCAGGGCGGCGGCCAGGACGCGGCGGCCCTGGACGAGGCGCTGCGCGCGCTCTCACACGCCCTGGCCGGCTGAATCGGCGGTGCCTGTGCGCTTGGGAAGTAGACTCGCCTTTGACGTCGGCAAGGCCCGCGTCGGCGTCGCCCGGTGCGACGCCGACGCGATCCTGGCCGTCCCAGAGTGCACACTGACCCGAGACCGCTACGGAGCCGATCTGGAGGAGGCGGCTGACCTGGTCGAGGACTACGAGGCGATTGAGGTCGTGGTCGGCCTGCCGATCCAGCTCAGCGGCGGCTCCACGGCCTCCACCCGTGACGCGCGTGGCTGGGCCCGTCAGCTAGCGGCGCGCGTCGGCCCGGTTCCGGTACGCCTGGTTGACGAGCGACTCAGTACGGTCAGTGCCCACCAGGCCCTGCACGGCTCAGGACGGCACGCCAAGGACTTTCGACCAGTGGTTGACCAGGCCGCGGCTGTCGTTATCCTCGAGCAGGCCCTGGAGATCGAACGCAGGACGGGGCGGCCAGCAGGCGAGCCCGTGACGCCCAGCCAGAGAGGTGGACTATGAGCCAGGACGACTTCTTCGCCACCTTGGGCGAGGGCGAGGGCGAGGCGCAGCCGCCTGCGCCGCGTCAGACCCGCTCCGCTCGGCGTGAGCGCAGCCGGCAGTGGCTCCAGCAGCGTCGGCGGCGTCGCCGTCGCGCTCTCATCTCTACCCTCGTCCTCGTCCTGGTGCTGGCCGGCGTCGGGTTCGTGGCCTACCAGGCCCTGGACGTGGTCAAGGGCGCGGTCAGCGGCTCGGGTACGGTCTCGGACTACACCGGGGCCGGTACCGGTGAGGTGGTCGTGACCATTCCTGAGGGCGCCTCCGGCGGCGAGATCGGTCAGATCCTCAAGGACGCCGGCGTCGTGGCTACGGTGGGAGCCTTCACTGACGCCTATGCCGCCAACTCCAACGCCTCCAAGATCCAGGCCGGCACCTACACCCTGCGCCTGCAGATGTCGGCTGCCAACGCGGTGGCGGCCCTGCTGGACCCGGCCTCGCGATCGGACCACACCCTGACCATCCCCGAGGGCTACACCATGGCCCAGGTCAAGGACCGCCTGGTCTCCGTGGCCGGCTTCACCTCCGAGGAGGTCGACGCCGCCTTCGCTGACGCCTCAGGTATCGGTCTGCCTGAGGCCGCCGGTGGCCAGGTGGAGGGCTGGCTGGCGCCGTCGACCTACGACGTGCCGGAGAACGCGGCGGCGACTGACGTCGTGGGGGCGATGGTGAGCCTGACGCTCTCCCGTCTGGAGTCGGCGGGCGTAGCGGCCTCCGACTACGAGACCGTGCTCATCAAGGCCTCGATCGTCGAGCGTGAGGTCGCCTCGGCCAGCTACTACGGCCAGGTGGCCCGGGTGATCGAGAACCGCCTGGCGGACACTGACGGCGAGACCAAGGGCAGGCTGCAGATGGACTCCACCGTGCTCTACGGGCTCGGACGTACCGGAGGCATCCCGACGGCGGACGAGGTCGCCGACGCCTCCAACCCGTACAACACCTACCAGCACGAGGGCCTGCCGCCCGGCCCGATCTCCAACCCCGGTCTGGAGGCGATCCAGGGCGTCATCAACCCTCCGGCCGGTGACTGGCTGTACTTCGTCACGGTCAACCTGGACACCGGAGAGACGCTCTTCTCAGCCACTCACGAGGAGCAGCTGAAGAACACTGAGCAGCTGACCGCCTGGTGCCAGGAGCATGCCGAGACCTGCTCGGGGCAGTCGACCAGCAGCGCCGGGAACTGACCATGTCTGTCAGGCACCGCGCCGCCGTCATCGGTCAGCCGGTCGCACACTCCCTGTCACCGGTGCTGCACCGAGCGGCCTATGAGGACCTAGGCCTGGAGGACTGGGAGTACCTCAGCCGTGAGGTCGCGCCGGGTGAGCTGGAGGAGCTCTTGGCTCGGCTGGGGGCACCGGCGGGCGAGGCTCCTACCTGGGAGGGGCTGAGCGTGACGATGCCGCACAAGCAGCGCCTGCTCACTCTCGTTGACATCGTCGATCCTCTGGCGCAGACGGTGGGGGCCGCCAATACGGTGGTTGCTCAGCGCTCAGGTACGGGCCCGGCGCTGCTGGCGGCCTTCAACACCGACGTTGCCGGGATCGTCGGGGCGCTGCGTGAGACTGCCGGGCCCGCGGCAGCAGGAGGCGGCACGGCCTTCGTCCTCGGCTCGGGAGCGACGGCCTGCTCGGCCCTGGCGGCGCTGACCGA
>NZ_DS999576.1:536698-549979 GCF_000159035.1 Actinomyces urogenitalis DSM 15434 | reverse complement strand
CGCCGGTGCGCAGCTGGCGGTGTCCACCCTGCCGGCTGGCGCGGCGGACGCGCTCGTGCCTGCGCTGCGCCGGGTCGCTGGATCGCGCTCGGCGCTGGAGCAGGCCACGCTGCTCGACGTCGTCTATGACCCGTGGCCGACTGCCCTGGCTGCTGCCTGGCAGGAGGCCGGGGGAGTGGTGGCTCCGGGCTGGCTCATGCTGCTCCACCAGGCCGTGCCGCAGGTGCGACTCATGACCGGTCACCTTCCGGATGCGCAGGTCATGCGTCGCGCCGTCCTCCAGGCGCTGTCCGCCCGGTAGACCCGTGCGCTGAGACCCCGGCCGACGGCGTCGGTGGCGTGTGGGAAGATGGCGTCATGCTGCGATGGACGACTGCCGGTGAGTCACACGGCCAGGCCCTGACCGCCCTGCTAGAAGGCGTGCCGGCGGGTGTGGAGATTACGAGCGAGCAGATCAGTCGCGCGCTGGCACGCCGGCGCCTCGGGCACGGACGCGGTGCCCGTCAGGCCTTCGAGGCTGACGCCCTGACGATCCTGGGCGGCGTGCGCCACGGGCGCACGATCGGCTCGCCGGTGGCGCTGCAGATCGGCAACTCCGAGTGGCCCAAGTGGTCGGTGGTGATGAGCCCCGACCCGGTGGACCCGGCCGCGCTGCTCGTGGACGCCGGCACTGGGGACGAGCGCGAGATCGCGCGCAACCGGCCCCTGACCCGGCCCAGGCCCGGGCACGCAGACCTGTCCGGCATCCTCAAGTACGACCTTCCTGACGCCCGTCCGGTCCTGGAGCGGGCCTCGGCCCGCGAGACGGCTGCCAGGGTCGCCCTGGGTGCGGTGGCCAGCGCGCTGGCGGAGCAGGTGGCCGGTATCCAGCTGGTCAGCCACGTGGTGCGTGTGGGCTCCGTGGCCCTGCCCGACGACGCCGCCCGCCCGACCCCGCAGGACGAGGCACGGCTGAGCGCGGACCCGGTGCGGTGCACGGACCCGCAGGTCAGCGCCCGGATGGTGGCCGAGATCGACGCCGCCAAGAAGTCTGCAGACACGCTGGGCGGCGTCGTCGAGGTCGTGGCTACCGGGGTGCCAGTGGGCCTGGGGAGCTACGTCGAGGCCGAGCGGCGGCTCGACGCCCGTCTGGCCAGCGCCCTCATGGGCATCCAGGCGGTCAAGGGCGTCGAGATCGGTGACGGTTTCGCCGAGGCCGCCCGGCGCGGAAGCGCAGCCCACGACGAGATCCTCGCGGTCAGCTCCGGCCGGCTGGAGCGTGCCTCTAACCGGGCCGGCGGCATCGAGGGCGGCATCTCCAACGGCGCCGATATCGTGGTGCGGGCCGCCTACAAGCCCATCTCGACCGTGCCCCGCGCGCTGCGCACGATTGACCTGGCTGACGGCTCGGCGGCCACGGGCCTGCACCAGCGATCGGATACCACCGCCGTCGTGCCTGGGGCCGTCATTGCCGAGGCCATGGTCGCGCTGGTGCTCGCTCAGGCCCTGCTGGAGAAGACCGGAGGGGACAGCGTGTCAGAGGCCAGGCGTAACCTGGAGTCCTACCTCGCTCGTGTGTCAGAGAGGACCCAGTGGTGAAGTACCAGCCCCGCATCAACACTGACATCCTGCCCATCATCCTCGTCGGCCTGCCCGGTGCGGGAAAGACCACGGTGGCGCGTCAGCTCGCCGTCGCCCTCGGGGTCCAGGTCACTGACACCGACGCCGAGATCCGCCGTCGTGCTCGCGCCACGATTCCCGAGATCTTCGCCGCCGAGGGTGAGCAGGGCTTCCGCGATCGGGAGACCCGCACCCTGCGCCACGTGCTGACCTCCCCGGCGGCGGCCCAGGGCGTGGTGGCACTGGGCGGGGGAGCGGTGCTGCGCGAGGAGAACCGCCGCATGCTCACGGGCCGGCTCGTGATCCACCTGGCGGCTGAGCCCGCGACGGCGGCCGCCCACGTCGGTGACGGTACCGGTCGGCCGCTGATGAGGCCGGCAGGATCGAGCTCGGACGACGAGGACCTGCTGGCCAATCCCATGCTCGCGCGCATGGAGGAGCTCCATCGCGCCCGTCACCACCTGTACGAGGAGGTGGCGGCCCACACCGTGTCCACCGACGGCCTGAGCCCGGAGCAGATCACCTCGCAGATCCTCGCGCTGCTGCGCAAGGTTGAGCCCGCTGGCGCCGGTGCCGCATCAGGCCAGGTTGGCGAGGTGCCGACCCGCACCCCGGTAGCGGTCCCGATCGGCGCGCCTGACGAGCACGGCAAGGTACGCATCCGTGTGGGCGGGGCCCGTCCCTACCACGTGGTCATTGGTCACGAGCTGTCAGCCGACGTCGTCCAGGGCGTTGGCAAGGCTCCTGGAGGGGGCGCGGGCGGCGTGGCGCTCATCCACGCGGACTCGGTAGCCCGGGTGGCCCGACGCTATGAGGCAGCGCTCACCGAGGCGGGCCTGCGCACGAGCGTCATCGAGGTCCCCGGTGGTGAGGCCTCGAAGAACGCCGAGACCCTCTCAAGCCTGTGGGAGGCCCTGGGAGGGGCAGGGATCGGGCGCGACGGCGTCGTGGTCGCTGTGGGCGGCGGAGCGACGACGGACCTGGCTGGCATGGCCGCAGCGACCTGGTTGCGGGGCATCCCGGTGGTCCAGGTGCCTACGAGCCTGCTGGCGATGGTGGACGCGGCCGTGGGCGGCAAGACGGGTATTGACACGGCCGCCGGCAAGAACCTCGTCGGTGCCTTCCACAGCCCAGCCTCGGTCCTGTGCGACCTGGGGAGCCTGGAGACCCTGCCGCAGGCCGAGCTGCGTGCGGGTCTGGGCGAGGTCGTCAAGTGCGGGCTCATGGCTGACCCGGTCATCATCGAGCGGGTCCTGGCCGCTGGTGAGGAGCTGACGCGCTGGAGCGGTTCTGCCCTGGCCGAGCTCGTGGCGCGCTCGGTGGCCGTCAAGGCGGGAGTCGTCGGCCAGGACCTGAGGGAGTCCGGCCTGCGCGAGGTGCTGAACTACGGTCACACCTACGCCCACGCGATCGAGACCGTGACGCACTACCAGTGGCGTCACGGCGAGGCCGTGGCCGTGGGCTGCCTCTACGCTGCCGAGGTGGCCAGGGGCATGGGGATGATGGACGATGAGCTGGTTCGCCTGCACCGTGAGGCCTTTGCCAGCGCCGGGCTGCCGCTGGCCTTCCCCCAGGGGCAAGGACGATGGGAGGAGATGGTGGCGGTGATGCGCCGGGACAAGAAGGTCCGCGCTGGTCGTATCCGCATGGTGCTCCTCGATGCCTTGGCCCACCCGGTGCGAGGCGTGGAGCCTGAGGACTGCGTGCTGGAGGCGGCCCACGAGGCCGTCACGAGGCCGGCGTCATGAACCAGCCTCGTGACGGCGGTGAGCGGACCGTCGCGGTCATCCTCCTGGGCCCACCCGGATCGGGCTGCACAAGCGTGGGGGCAGCCCTGGCTGCCCAGCGCGGCGGCAGGTCTATCGACCTGGCCCAGCGCGTGGCGCAGCACCTGGGCGTGGCTGAGGCCAGCGCCCTGGTCGCCGTGGGGGAGGAGCGCTACCGCGAGGTGGAGGCGGCGGTGGCCGTCCAGACCCTGCAGGCCTTGGAGGACGGCGACGTCGTGGCGCTGGGCTCGGGGTGCCTGGGGCGCGCCGAGGTGGGTGCGGCACTAGCCGGCGCCCGCCAGCGCGGTGCGCGGGTGGTGGCGCTGACGGCCTCCGTACGCCGCCTGGCCTACCGCAACGGGCTGGATGCTCCGCGCTCGGTGGCCCTGGGCAACGTCAACCACGTCTTCACCCAGATGCTTCACGAGCGCGATGCGCAGTGCCAGGCTCTGGCCGATGGTGTCATCGACACCACGCACACCAGTGCCCAGGAGGTGGCCCAGGCCCTGTCCTCGCTCCCGCAGAGGCGCGATAGACTGGCAGGCGTCTGACTTTCGCCCCCAACAGTGAGGAACCCACTCGTGGCAACGACGAACGACCTGAAGAACGGCCTTGTGCTCAACATCGAGGGCCAGCTGTGGCAGGTGGTCGAGTTCCAGCACGTCAAGCCTGGCAAGGGCCCGGCCTTCGTGCGCACGAAGCTGAAGAACGTCCTGAGCGGCAAGACCGTGGACCGCACCTTCAACGCCGGCATCAAGGTTGAGACCGCGACGGTCGACCGCCGCGACATGCAGTACTCCTACAAGGACGGCGACGACTTCGTCTTCATGGACGTCAAGACCTACGAGCAGACCTACGTGCCTGCTGACACGGTCGGCGAGGCCGCGACCTACATGCTCGAGGGTCAGGACGTCATCGTCGCCTTCCACGAGGACTCGGTGCTCTTCGTCGAGCTCCCGGCGGCGGTCGTGCTGACCATCTCCCACACCGAGCCCGGCCTGCAGGGTGACCGCTCCTCGGCGGGCACCAAGCCGGCCACCCTGGAGACCGGCGCCGAGATCCAGGTGCCGCTCTTCCTCAACGAGGGTGACAAGGTCAAGGTCGACACCCGTAGCGGCGACTACATCTCCCGCGTCACCGACTGATCGGTATGACTGACTCCGCACGGATCAAGCACACCGTCACCGCCCGGACCAAGGCGCGCCGGCGGGCTATCGAGATCCTCTTCGAGGCCGACCAGCGCGGCCTGCTGCGGGCGGGCGAGGCGGCTGAGAACCTGCGCGCCCTGGCAGCCGAGCGGGCCGTCCACTCCGCCAACCACACCGAGGCTCCCGCCTACACGCGTGAGATCCTCACGGGCGTGGCGGACCACCTGGAGCAGATCGACGAGCACATCGAGACCTACTCCCAGGGGTGGAGCCTGACTCGTATGCCGGCGGTGGACCGGGCGATCGCCCGCGTGACCACCTGGGAGATCGTCTATAACGACGACGTCGACGTGCCGGTTGCCCTTGACGAGGCCCAGACCTTGGCCAAGATGCTCTCAACCGACGACTCCCCTCGCTACCTCGGTGGCGTCCTGGGGCGGATCGGGGACCTGGCTGACACGCTGCGCTGAGCGCCTCCAACGTGACCTTCGCCGCGCGCCTGATCTGGAGTCAGGCGCGCGGCGAGCTGGGTGGTGGGACTACGATTGAGGCGTCCGACATCCTTGAAGCCCGTCCAGTGAGGCGGGGAAGGAGGTCCACGCACCGTGGCCAGCACGCAGTCCACTGGGAAGCAGATCCTCGGCGAGGCCGAGATCGCGCGCTCCCTCGTTCGTATCGCTCACGAGATCGTTGAGCGCAACCGGGGAGTCGACGACGTCCTCCTCCTCGGTATCCCCTCCGGCGGCGTCCCGCTGGCCAGGCGGCTGGCTTCCGCGCTGGCCACCGCCGTGGGCGCGGACCGTCGTGAGGTCCCCGTCGGCACCCTCGACATCACGATGTACCGCGACGACCTGGGTCGTCACCCCATCCGCGTCCCTCAGCCCACCCTCATTCCCGGTGGCACGCTGGAGGGACGCACGGTCATCCTGGTCGATGACGTCCTCTACTCCGGGCGCACCATCCGCGCCGCCCTGGACGCCCTGGGCTCGATCGGACGCGCGGCCGCGGTCCAGCTCGCGGTCCTCGTGGACCGCGGCCACCGGGAGCTGCCGATCCGGGCGGACTACGTGGGCAAGAACCTGCCGACCTCGCGCACCGAGAAGGTCGTCGTCTCCCTGACTGAGCTCGGAGCCGACGCCGACGCCGTCACGATCGCCGGCGGGAACGAGGAGGCACGATGAAGCACCTGCTCAGCGCCAAGGATCTGTCCCACGACGAGGCCGTCATGGTCCTGGACACCGCCGAGGCCATGGCCGCCACCCAGCGTCACGCCGTCAAGAAGCTGCCCACGCTGCGGGGCAAGACCGTGGTCAACCTCTTCTTCGAGGACTCCACCCGTACCCGCCTGTCCTTCGAGGCAGCCGCCAAGCGCCTGAGCGCTGATGTCATCAGCTTCTCCGCCAAGGGCTCCTCGGTCTCCAAGGGGGAGTCCCTCAAGGATACGGCCCAGACGATCATGGCGATGGGTGCTGACGCCGTCGTCATCCGCCACAGCGCCGACGGCGCCGCTCACCTGCTGGCGCACGCGGGCTGGATCAACGTTCCTGTCCTCAACGCCGGCGACGGCAAGCACCAGCACCCCACCCAGGCGCTGCTGGACGCCATGACCCTGCGCCGCTGGTACGACCCTTGCGGTGAGCGCTCCGATGGCTCGCCCGCGCCCCAGGGACGGGACCTGGCCGGAGCTAAGGTCGTCATCGTGGGCGACGTGCTGCACTCGCGCGTGGCCCGCTCCAACGTGGACCTGCTCACCACGCTCGGCGCCCAGGTCACCCTCGTGGCCCCGCCGACCCTCCTGCCGGTGGGCATGGAGGGCTGGCCCTGCGAGGTCTCCTACGACCTGGACGCCACGATCGAGCAGGTGCGTCCCGACGCCGTCATGATGCTGCGGGTTCAGCGCGAGCGCATGAGCGCCGCCGGCGGCGGCTACTTCCCCAGCCCTGCGGAGTACTCCCACTCTTACGGCCTGAACCTGGCACGACGCTCGGCGATGCCCGAGCACGCCATCGTCATGCACCCGGGCCCGATGAACCGGGGCCTGGAGATCACCGCCGAGGCTGCCGACGATCCGCGCTCACGCGTGATCGAGCAGGTTGGCAACGGCGTGTCAGTGCGGATGGCAGCCCTCTACCTGCTCCTGGCCGACGAAGGGAACCAGCTGTGACCTCCTCCCACCTCCTGACCGGTGTCCGCCCCTACGGCGAGGACCCGACGGACATCCTCATCGCTGACGGCCAGATCGCGGCCCTCGGGCCCGAGGCAGCCTCGCAGGCGCCGTCAGGCACCCAGCGCCATGACCTGGAGGGCCTGGTGGCGCTGCCGGGCCTGGTCGACCTGCACACCCACCTGCGCGAGCCAGGCGGCGAGAGCGCCGAAACCGTCTTCTCCGGCACCCGTGCCGCGGCCGTAGGCGGTTACACGGCTGTCTTCGCCATGGCCAACACCCACCCGGTCCAGGACAACGCCGGGGTGGTCGAGCAGGTCCTGCGGCTCGGGCGCGAGGCCGGGTGGGTCGACGTCCACCCGGTGGGAGCCGTCTCCCAGGGGCTGGAGGGCAAGCACCTGAGCGAGATGGGTGCCATGGCGCACTCCGCCGCCCGCGTGCGGGTCTTCTCCGACGACGGCAAGTGCGTGTCCGACCCGGTCCTCATGCGCCGGGCGCTGGAGTACGTCAAGGCCTTCGACGGCGTCATCGCCCAGCACTCTCAGGACCCGCGGCTGACCGAGGGCTCCCAGATGCACGAGGGCGCGGTCAGCGCCGAGCTCGGGCTGCGAGGCTGGCCGGCCGTGGCGGAGGAGTCGATCATCGCCCGTGACGTGCTCCTGGCCGAGCACGTGGGCTCGCGCCTGCACGTGTGCCACCTGTCGACCGCCGGCAGCGTGGACCTGGTGCGCTGGGCCAAGGGCCGCGGCATCCAGGTCACCGCCGAGGTCACCCCGCACCACCTGCTGCTCACCGACGAGCTGGCCCGCAGCTACTCGCCGCTGTACAAGGTCAACCCGCCCCTGCGCACGGCCGAGGACGTCGAGGCCGTGCGCCAGGCCCTGGCGGACGGGACCATCGACGTCGTGGGCACCGACCACGCTCCCCACCCCCTGGAGTCCAAGGACTGCGAGTGGCAGGCCGGCGCCTTCGGCATGACCGGGCTGGAGACGGCCCTGCCGGTGCTGATCGAGACGATGGTCTCCACCGGCCGGATGAGCTGGCGGGACCTGGCCCGGGCCATGTCCACCGTACCGGCGCTCATCGGGCGCCTGCGCGACCAGGGTCAGGGCCTGAGCGTGGGCGCCAGCGCCAACATCACCGTCGTCGACCCCAGCGTGCGCCGCCTGGTCGACCCGCGCGCCCAGTGGACCGCCTCAACCAACACGCCCTACGCCGGCATGGAGCTGCCTGGACAGGTCATCGCGACCTTCCTGCACGGCCGCCCCACGGTACTCGGCGGCGCCCCGACCGCGACACAGGAGGACTGAAGAGATGAGTGAACGCAGCAGTGACCGCGGTACCGCCCTGCTGGTGCTGGAGGACGGCTACGTCCTGCGCGGCCGTTCCTACGGCGCCACCGGGCGCACGGTGGGGGAGATCGTCTTCAACACCGGGATGACCGGGTACCAGGAGACCCTCACCGACCCCTCCTACCACCGCCAGATCGTGGTCCAGACCGCACCGCACATCGGCAACACGGGCGTCAACGACGAGGACCCGGAGTCCTCGCGCATCTGGGTGGCCGGCTACGTCGTACGCGAGCCTGCGCGCCGTGCCTCCAGCTGGCGCTCCCGGCGCGAGCTGGAGGACGAGCTGGTCAACCAGGACGTGGTCGGTCTGTGCGAGGTCGACACCCGTGCGCTGACCCGCCACCTTCGTGAGCGCGGCGCCATGCGCGCCGGCATCTTCTCCGGTGACGCCCTGCCGGCAGGGGCTGACGACGCCGGCGGCCCCTCGGCCGCAGCCGTCCAGATCTGCCTGGAGGCGGTGCGCAGCGCCCCCCAGATGGCCGGCGCAGCCCTGGCCGCTGAGGTGACCACGCCGCAGGGCTACGTGGTCGAGCCCAGCGGCGAGTTCGCCGGGCGCGAGCCGGTGGCGGTCGTGGCCGCCATCGACCTGGGTATCAAGAACCGCACGCCCTGGCAGCTGGCCGAGCGCGGTGTGCGTGTCCACGTCCTGCCCCAGTCCACCACCCTGGACCAGGTCCTGGCTCTTCACCCGGACGGCGTCTTCTTCTCCAACGGGCCGGGGGACCCGGGCACGGCCGACCGCGAGGTCGAGCTGCTGCGCGGTGTGCTCGACGCCGGCCTGCCCTTCTTCGGCATCTGCCTGGGCAACCAGGTCTTTGGCCGGGCGCTGGGCTACGGGACCTACAAGCTGGGCTACGGCCACCGCGGGGTCAACCAGCCGGTCCTGGACCGGGCGACGGGCAAGGTGGAGATCACGGCCCACAACCACGGCTTCGCCGTCGACGCCCCGGTGGAGGAGCCGAGCCTGGCGCCCTACGACGGCGGGCGCTACGGACGGGTCGAGGTCAGCCACGTCGGCCTCAACGATGGTGTGGTTGAGGGCCTGCGAGCCCTGGACCTGCCGGCCTTCTCCGTCCAGTACCACCCTGAGGCTGCTGCCGGGCCGCACGACGGCGAGCACCTGTTTGACCGCTTCGTGCGCCTGATGAAGGAGGCTCGCTGACATGCCCCGCCGCGACGACATCCGCTCCGTCCTGGTCATCGGCTCCGGCCCGATCGTCATCGGGCAGGCCTGCGAGTTCGACTACTCTGGCACCCAGGCCTGCCGCGTGCTGCGTGGTGAGGGCATCCGGGTCATCCTGGTCAACTCCAACCCGGCCACGATCATGACCGATCCTGATATCGCTGACGCCACCTACGTCGAGCCGATTACCACCGAGGTGCTCACCACCATCATCGAGCGGGAGCGCCCTGACGCCCTCCTGCCCACGCTGGGTGGCCAGACCGCCCTCAACGCCGCCATGAGCCTGGTGGAGGCCGGCGTGCTGGACAAGTACGACGTCGAGCTCATCGGGGCCAACGCCGCGGCCATCAACGCCGGCGAGGACCGCGAGGAGTTCAAGAAGGTTGTCGAGCGCTGCGGGGCGGAGGTTGCCCGCTCCTGCATCGCGCACACCATGGCAGAGTGCCACGCGGGCGTTGAGGCCCTGGGCGGCTACCCGGTGGTGGTGCGTCCCTCCTTCACCATGGGCGGCCTGGGCTCAGGCGTGGCCTATGACGCCGAGGACCTGGAGCGCATCGCGGGCCAGGGCCTGGCTGCCTCACGCACCACCGAGGTACTCCTGGAGGAGTCCATCCTGGGCTGGAAGGAGTACGAGCTGGAGCTGATGCGGGACAAGGCGGACAACGTCGTGGTCGTGTGCTCCATCGAGAACGTCGACCCGGTGGGCGTGCACACCGGTGACTCGGTGACGGTGGCTCCGGCGCTGACGCTGACGGACCGCGAGCTCCAGCGCCTGCGTGACATCGGTATCGCCGTCATCCGTGAGGTCGGCGTGGACACCGGTGGCTGCAACATCCAGTTCGCCGTGGACCCGGCTACCGGGCGCGTCATCGTCATCGAGATGAACCCGCGTGTCTCGCGCTCCTCGGCGCTGGCCTCTAAGGCCACGGGCTTCCCCATCGCCAAGATCGCCGCGCGCCTGGCTGTGGGCTACACCTTGGACGAGATCCCCAACGACATCACCGGCTCGACCCCGGCCTCCTTCGAGCCCACGCTCGACTACGTGGTGGTCAAGGTCCCGCGCTTCGCCTTCGAGAAGTTCCGCGGCGCGGACCCGACGCTGACCACCACGATGAAGTCGGTGGGCGAGGCCATGGCCATCGGCCGTTCCTTCACCGAGGCGCTGCAGAAGGCTATGCGCTCGATCGACAAGAAGGGCACGGTCTTCCACTGGGACGGTCCCCGGCCCGATGCCAAGGCCACCGCCGCCCTCCTGGAGTCCATCCAGGTGCCCACCGAGCACCGTCTGCTGGAGCTCCAGCAGGCCATCCGCGGTGGCGCCACCCTGGACCAGCTCTTCGAGGTCACGAAGATCGACCCGTGGTTCCTGGACCAGATGATGCTTCTGCAGGAGGTGGCTGAGTCCGTCCAGCAGGCGCCGGCCCTGACCCGCGAGGTCCTGGCCCGGGCCAAGCGCCACGGCTTCTCCGACTCCCAGGTCGCAGCCCTGCGGGGCATCAGCGAGGACACGGTGCGCGAGGTTCGCCGGGCCTTCGGCCTGCGCCCGGTCTACAAGACCGTGGACACCTGCGCCGCTGAGTTCGCCGCGCGCACGCCCTACCACTACTCCTCCTACGACATGGAGACCGAGGTGGCCCCGCGCGAGCGTGAGGCGGTCATCATCCTGGGATCGGGCCCCAACCGCATTGGTCAGGGGATCGAGTTCGACTACTCCTGCGTCCACGCGACGATGGCCCTGGCTGAGCGGTACGAGACCGTCATGGTCAACTGCAACCCGGAGACCGTCTCGACCGACTACGACGTCTCGGACCGCCTGTACTTCGAGCCGCTGACCTTCGAGGACGTCATGGAGGTTTACGAGGCGGAGAAGGCAGCCGGCCCGGTGGCCGGCATGGTCGTCCAGCTGGGCGGGCAGACTCCGCTGAGCCTGGCGGCCCGGCTCAAGGCTGCCGGCGTGCCGATCCTGGGCACGAGCCCCGAGGCGATCGACGCCGCGGAGGACCGTCAGGTCTTCGGCGTGGTCCTGGAGAAGGCCGGACTGCCCGCCCCGGCTCATGGCACGGCGCGCAGTGACGACCAGACGCTGGCTGTGGCTGAGGGCATCGGCTACCCCGTCCTCGTGCGTCCCAGCTACGTGCTGGGCGGGCGCGGTATGGAGATCGTCTATGACCGCTCGGGCCTGGAGGACTACCTGGCCCGAGCCGGTGCGGAGAGCGGTGGCGCCTACGCCAACGGCCCCCTCCTCATCGACCGCTTCCTTGACGACGCTATCGAGATCGACGTCGACGCCCTCTACGACGGCCACGAGCTGTTCCTGGGCGGGGTCATGGAGCACATCGAGGAGGCCGGTATCCACTCCGGGGACTCGGCCTGCGTCCTGCCGCCGATGACGCTGTCGGACGCCGAGATCGCCAGGATCCGTCGCTCTACCGAGGCGATCGCCGCCGGGGTGGGCGTGCGGGGACTGCTCAACATCCAGTTCGCGCTCATGAGCGACACGCTCTACGTCATCGAGGCCAACCCGCGTGCCTCGCGTACGGTCCCCTTCGTCTCCAAGGCCACGGGCGTCCAGCTGGCCAAGGCGGCGGCGCTGCTCATGGCGGGGGAGTCGATCGCCTCACTCAAGGCCCAGGGCTACTTGCCGGCCGAGGACGCCTCCGTCACCGACCTGTTTGATCCGATCGCGGTCAAGGAGGCGGTCCTGCCCTTCAAGCGCTTCCGTACCCCGCAGGGCCGGGTGGTGGACACCGTGCTCGGACCGGAGATGCGCTCGACCGGCGAGGTCATGGGCTACGACGTCGACTTCCCGCGCGCCTTCGCCAAGTCCCAGGCGGGGGCCTACGGCGGGCTGCCGGACGAGGGCACCTTGTTCGTCTCGGTGGCTGATCGTGACAAGCGCGCGATCATCCTGCCGGTGGCACGTCTGGCCGAGCTCGGCTTCACCATCCTGGCCACCACCGGTACCGCCCAGGTCCTGCGACGCAACGGCATCCCGGCCACGCCCGTGCGCAAGCTGAGCGAGGGCGTGAGCAAGGACGGCGAGCAGACTATCGTGGGGCTGATCGAGTCCGGTGCGGTCGACATGGTGGTCAACACTCCCAAGGGCCAGGGAGCGCGCGCTGACGGCTACTCCATCCGCGCAGCGACGACGAGCGCCAACAAGCCGATGATCACCACCGTCCAGGAGCTGCAGGCAGCGGTCCAGGCGCTGGAGGCCCAGCTGCGCGGCCCCTTCAAGGTGCGCAGCCTCCAGGAGCACAACGCTGACCGCGCCGCTCGCCACGAGAGGAGTGAGCAGCGATGAGCCTGACTGACCACGCCGACCAGGACTTTCCCGGGATCCTGCCCTTTGGGGCCCGTCTGGCTGACGCCATGGACGATCTGGGCCCCCTGTGCGTGGGCATCGATCCGCATCCTGGCCTGCTCCAGGCCTGGGGCCTGGGCGACGACGTCGCGGGCCTGAGGGAGTTCTCCGCACGAGTGGTTGAGGCTCTGGGAGGGCGGGTGGCTGCGATCAAGCCGCAGTCGGCCTTCTTCGAGCGTCACGGCTCAGCCGGCGTCGCCGTGCTGGAGGAGACCCTGGCCGCCCTGCGACAGGTGGGGACGCTGGCTATCCTGGACGTCAAGCGTGGCGACATCGGCTCCACGATGGCTGGCTACGCACAGGCCTACCTGGCCGACGGCGCCCCGCTGGCGGCTGACGCGATCACCGTCTCGCCCTACCTGGGCCTGGGATCGCTGACGCCGGCCATCGAGCTGGCCCAGGCCACGGGACGTGGCCTGTTCGTCCTGGGCCTGACCTCGAACCCCGAGGGAGCCAGTGTCCAGCACGCACGTGACGAGCAGGGGCAGTCGGTCGCCGCAGGCGTGGTAACCGGCGTCGGGCAGCTCAACGCCGCGGCGCGGGCGGCAGGGACCTTGGGAAGCCTGGGCCTGGTGGTGGGTGCCACGATCGGTGACGCCGTCAGGCGCCTTGACCTGGACCTGGCCGCGGCCAATGCCCCCTTGCTCGCGCCGGGCGTGGGCGCCCAGGGCGCGGGGGCGGCGGAGCTGGAGGAGGTCTTCGGCC
>NZ_DS999576.1:530710-536451 GCF_000159035.1 Actinomyces urogenitalis DSM 15434 | reverse complement strand
GAGCGCGAGCGCGGCCAGCGCCCTGCGCGGCTGACTGGCAGGTAGTGGGCAGGGCAGGGGCGGCTCGCCTGGCATGATGGTGGCATGAGCCTCCCCTCCCTACCCGACCATCCCACGACCTGCGCCCCGGGCTCCCCGGCGTCACATCGGCCGACGCCGGCGCTCACCGTCATCGCCGGCCCCACCGCGGTGGGCAAGGGCACGCTTGTGGCTGAGCTGCGCCGTCGTCACCCGGACCTGTTCGTCTCGGTCTCCGCGACCACCCGGGCTCCGAGGCCCGGAGAGGTTGACGGGGTCCACTACCACTTCGTCACCGACGAGGAGTTCGACCGGCTGGTGGCTGACGGGCAGATGCTTGAGTGGGCCCTGGTCCACGGACGCTACCGCTACGGCACCCCGCGCGGTCCGGTGGAGGCGGAGCTGGCGGCAGGCAGGCCTGCCGTGCTGGAGATCGACCTGGACGGCGCACGTCAGGTCCGCCGCTCCATGCCGGGATGCCAGCTGGTCTTCATTGCTCCTCCCAGCTGGGAGGAGCTGGTGGCCAGGCTCCGGGGCCGTGGCACCGAGGATGCGGCCGAGCAGGAACGGCGCCTGGCTACCGCCCGCACGGAGATGGCGGCCGAAGGGGAGTTCGACGTGACGATCGTCAACGACACCGTGGCGCGTGCCACGAGCGAGCTCGAGTCTCTTCTTGGCCTGGCAGGCTAGACTGTCCCGGTTACCGCCTGGCCTCACACGGCCGGGCACACGATGACGAAAGCAGGTCACGCACATGCTCGGAACCTCCCCGAAGCCGGAGGGCATCACGAACCCGCCGATCGACGACCTCCTGGAGAAGGTCGACTCGAAGTACGGGCTTGTGGTGGAGGCCGCTAAGCGCGCTCGTCAGATCAACAGCTACACCCAGCAGCTGGAGGACAACCAGCTGGAGTACTTCGGCCCGCTGGTCGAGGTCGCCCCTGAGGAGAAGCCGCTGGGCATCGCCCTGCGCGAGATCGTCGAGGACAAGCTCGAGGTCATCCCCGGTGACGTTGCCCGTGCCCGCCGCGCTGAGGCCGAAGAGGCCCGTCGTGCTGCTGAGGCGGACATGTTCTCCGATATCTCGCTGGACTCTCCGGTCACGCTGGGCGAGGCCGAGGGTGAGGACGGCTCCAACGCCGCCACCAGCCTGGACGACATCCAGTTCTGAGCCGACGTGGCGTCGGTGATCAGTGAGCGCGCCGCGGCCCTGGACGGGCCGCGGCGCGTCGTCGTCGGTGTCTCCGGCTCCATCGCTGCCTATAAGGCCCCCACGATCATCCGCCTGCTGCGTCAGGCCGGTCATGAGGTCAAGGTGGTGGCTACCCAGGCGGCCCTGCGCTTCATCGGGGCCCCTGCCCTGGCGGCGGTGTCTGGCAGTGCGGTGAGCACGGGCGTCTTCGACGACCCGGCCGCCGTCGAGCACGTGGCGACGGCGGAGTGGGCGGACCTGGTCCTGGTGGCCCCCGCCTCGGCCGATCTCCTGGCCCGCGTGGCCGCCGGCCGCGCCGACGACCTGCTGACGGCCACCATCCTCACCGCGACGGCCCCGGTGGTCCTGGCGCCGGCGATGCACACCCAGATGTGGCTGAACCCGGCCACGGTGGAGAACGTGGCGACGCTGCGCCGTCGTGGCCTGAAGGTCATCGACCCGGACTCCGGGCGCCTGACGGGTAGCGACTCAGGGCTCGGACGCCTACCAGAGCCCGAGCGGGTCGTAGCCCAGGCGCTGGCGGTGCTCACCCAGGAGGAGGCGGCGGGCGCCGCACAGGTCCTGTCGGGCCGCCACGTCGTCGTCTCGGCCGGGGGGACTCGCGAGCCGATCGACCCGGTGCGCTACCTGGGTAACCGCTCCTCCGGGCGCCAGGGCGTGGCGATGGCGGCCGAGGCTGCCCGGCTTGGTGCGAGGGTGACCCTCGTGGCCGCCAATATCGAGGCCGAGGTCCTGCGTGACCTGCCGGCGCAGGCCGAGGTCGTCCAGGTCTCCACCGCGCTGGAGCTGCGCGAGGCGGTGCGTCAGGCGGGTCAGGACGCCGACGTCATCGTCATGGCGGCGGCGGTGGCTGACTACCGTCCGGCGCAGGTGCGATCCTCGAAGATCAAGAAGCACACGCTGGACGGGCAGCCGGCAGGCTCGCTCACCGGCGAGCGAGGCATGAGGATCGAGCTGGTGGAGAACCCAGACGTCCTGGCCGAGCTGGTCGCTGATCCGCCGCGCCAGGACGGGCGCACGCTCGTCGTGGGCTTCGCGGCCGAGACCGGGGACGGTGAGGGTGACGTCCTCGCGCACGGTGCCGCCAAGGCGCGCCGCAAGGGCGCGGATCTTCTGGCGGTCAACGCCGTGGGCGAGCACACGGGATTCGGGGACGTGCCCAACCGCGTCGTGGTTCTGGACCGCGTGGGCGAGCCGGTGGCGGAGGCTAGCGGGTCGAAGGCTGAGGTCGCTCGGGCGCTGGTGGGTCTGGTTGCCGAGCGCCTGGACGCGCGGGACGGGCAGACGCGCTGAGGCCAGCGTCAGCGTCCATGACGTGCCGCGATCCACATCGGCGCCGGCCCGGGGGACCTCGTTCGCGTCGCACGCCGCCGGTAGGGTGAGCCCGTGATCTCTTCCCTGCGTCCGTTTACGTCCGAGTCCGTTACTGAAGGCCACCCGGACAAGGTCTGTGACCGCATCTCCGACTCCATCCTCGACGCGATCCTGGAGCAGGACCCGGCTGCGCACGTGGCTGTGGAGACGATGGTGACCACGGGACTGGTTCATGTGGCCGGAGAGGTGACCACCGAGGAGGCCTACGTCGAGATCCCCCAGATCGTGCGCGACGAGATCGTCGCGATCGGCTACACCTCCTCCGAGGTCTGCTTTGACGGCGCCTCGTGCGGGGTGTCGGTCTCGATCGGCCAGCAGTCCCCGGATATCGCTGCCGGAGTGGACAAGGCGCTGGAGGTGCGTGGCGATGCTGGTGACCTCGACCCGCTGGACTTCCAGGGCGCGGGCGACCAGGGACTGATGTTTGGCTACGCCTGTACCGATACTGCCGAGCTCATGCCCGTGCCGATCCACCTGGCCCACCGTCTGGCCGAGCGCCTGGCAGCGGTGCGCAAGCAGGGGATCGTTGAGGGCCTGCGCCCTGATGGCAAGACCCAGGTGACGATCGGCTACGACGGCGAACGCGCGGTCAGCCTGGAGAACGTCGTGATCTCCACCCAGCACGATCCTGACCGCAGCCAGGCCTGGCTGCGCGACGCCCTGGTGGATGAGGTGCTGCGTCCGGTGCTCCAGGCCGAGGAGGCCAAGGGGCTGGAGCTGGCGACGAGCAACCTGGAGGTGCTCGTCAACCCCTCGGGTCAGTTCATTATCGGCGGCCCTGCTGGCGACGCCGGCCTGACCGGTCGCAAGATCATCGTGGACACCTACGGCGGGATGGCTCGTCACGGTGGAGGTGCCTTCTCCGGTAAGGACGCCTCGAAGGTGGACCGGTCCGGGGCCTACGCCATGCGGTGGGTCGCCAAGAACGTCGTGGCAGCCGGCCTGGCGCGGCGCTGCGAGGTCCAGGTGGCCTACGCCATCGGCTCGGCCCACCCGGTGGGCGTGTTCGTCGAGACCTTCGGCACCGAGACCGTGCCCCAGGCGCGCATCGTGCAGGCCATCCGCAAGGTCTTTGACCTGCGCCCGGCCGCCATCATCCGTGACCTGGACCTGCTGCGTCCGATCTTCCGCTCCACCAGCGCCTACGGGCACTTCGGTCGTCCGGACTTCACCTGGGAGCAGACCGACCGGGCCGAGGCGCTGCGCCAGGCCGTCGGCGCCTGATCCCGGTCGGCACGCGGGGCCGGCCGGTCCATGGGACTGGCTGGCCTCTGGACGCCGCTGGCACGGCCGGGTATTCGTGTCGGTGGTACGCCGTAGAGTGACGAGGGACAGGGACACCGTCAGGCTGCGGGGGGGGGATGACGATGAGCCAGAGCGGTCATCAGGATGCCTTGCTCGTGGTACCGGCCCCGGCAGAGCGCACGGTACGCGTGCCCGGCGTCGTCGACCCGGTTGCCCGGGTCATCCTGGACAGCCCGCTGCCGCACCTGGACCGTCCCTTCGACTACCTCGTCCCTCCTGAGCTGGACGTCGCCGCGGCCGTCGGCACGCGGGTCACTGTGGCCTTCGGCGGCCAGGAGGTCCACGGGTGGTTGTGGGAGCGGGGGAGTACCACCACCCATACCGGGCGCCTGACCGCGCTGCGCCGGGTGGTCTCGGACCTGCCTGTTGTCCCGCCCTCCACCAGACGGCTGGTGGAGGCGGTGGCCGAGCGCACGGCGGGCACCAGGGCGGACGTCCTGCGTCTGGCTGTGCCGGCGCGGCACGCGCGTACCGAGCGCGCCGAGCGCGACCGCGAGGTCAGCGTGCCGGCGTTGCCCACGCCTGCCGCGGACGGTGAGACAGGCTGGGCGGCCTATGACGGCGGTCCGCAGTTTCTTCAGGCCCTGGCTCAGGCAGCTGCTCCGCGTGCGGTGTGGACGGCACTGCCCGGGCGCACCGGGGTGGTGGAGGACTGGCAGGTGCTGCTCGCCCGTGCCGTGAGCGCAACCCTGTCGGCTGGCCGAGGGGCCCTCGTGCTCACCGCGACCACTGCTGGGGCACAGAGCCTGGCTGCGCGCCTGGCGGCCTGCTTGGAGGCTGAGCAGGGGCAGGCGGAGCCGGTGGTCGTCCTGTCGGCCGAGCACGGTCCAGCACGCCGCTACAAGGCCTTTCTCGCTGCCCTGCTCGGTCACGCTCGCGTGGTCGTGGGGACCAGGGCCGCTGCCTTCGCCCCTGTGCACAACCTCGGCCTGGCGGTGATCTGGGACGACGGTGATGATCGTCTGGACGAGCCACGTTCGCCCTACGTCCACGCCCGGACAGTCCTGGCACTGCGCAGCGGTCTGGAGAAGGCAGGGCTGCTCATCGCCGGGTACTCACGCAGCATCGAGGCCCACAGCTACGTCGCTCAAGGATGGGCCGAGCAGATCACGGCGCCGCGTGAGCTGATCAGGCACGTCATCCCCCGGGTGCAGGTTCCTGGTGCGCCTGAGCTGGAGGCCGAGGGCGCCTCCGGCTACGCCCGCATCCCCTCCCTGGCACACCGTGCGCTGCGTGAGGCTCTCCACAGCGGGCCGGTGCTGGTCCAGGTACCACGTGGTGGATACGCGCCTGTGGTGGCCTGCGCCTCCTGCCGGACTCCGGCTCACTGTGCCACCTGCGCAGGGCCGGTGATGATGAGCCGCAGTGGTGAGGTCTCCTGCCGGTGGTGTGGGCGCCAGATGGCGTCATGGTCCTGTTCGGCCTGCGGACACACGCTGTTGAGGATGGTCGCCGTGGGCTCGGCTCGTACGGCCGATGAGCTGGGACGGGCCTTTCCGATGGTGCCGGTGGTGGTCTCCGGAGCGCGAGAGGATCATGGCGTCATCCAGACCGTTGATGCCCGGCCCAGGCTCGTCGTCGCCACCCCGGGGGCTGAGCCGGTGGCGGAGGGCGGCTACCACGCGGTGCTGCTGCTTGACGGCGCGACCTTGTCGGCCCGTCCGGACCTGGGAGCCTCCAGCGAGGCCCTGCGGCGGTGGTCGGGCGCGGTGGTCCTGGCCCGGCCACAGGCACGCGTCATCCTGCTCGGCGGGCCTGCCGAGCAGGTGGCGCAGGCGCTGGTGCGCTGGGACCACGCGGGCTTCGCACGCCGGGAGCTGGCGGAGCGCAC
>NZ_DS999576.1:519494-530436 GCF_000159035.1 Actinomyces urogenitalis DSM 15434 | reverse complement strand
CGCTGCGCACGTCTGGACGGGCCGCCCAAGGCGGTGGAGTCCGTGCTGGAGGAGGCGCGTTCGCGCGGCTGGGACGTACTCGGGCCAGTCGACGTCAGGACGCTACGGCGTCCCTCGGCGGCTGGGCCTGCAGCACAGGGAGCTGCTGCCTCGGTGCAGTCGCGAGCGCTGATCCGGGTCCCCCTGTCCCAGGGGCGCGAGCTGGCCACCATGCTTCGCCTTGAGCTGCGTGAGCGCTCGGTCCACCGCGAGGAGGCAGTGCGCGTGGAGCTCGACCCGACCGTGTTGTGGTGAGAGCCTTTGGTCATGAGCCCCGATGACGCTGCCAGCCTGGACGCCGTCGTCTTCGACTACGGCAACGTGGTCTACACCTGGGACCCCTACGGGGCGCTGCCAGGTAGGGCCACGATGAGGCAGTGGGAGGACTTCGTCGCTCACGGGGACTTCGCTCGCTGGAACGAGATGTGCGATGCTGGCGTGCCCCGCGAGCAGATCGAGGCTGAGCTGGCTGCCACCTACCCGCAGCGCCCGGACTGGCTGGAGCTGCAGCGCCTGTACTGGAGCAGGTTCAGCTCTACCCTCACCGGGCCGGTCGCTGGCACGGCCCAGGTGATGGAGGACCTGGCCGCGGCCGGGGTCCGGTTGTACCTGCTGACCAACTTCAACGACGAGCTCTTTGAGGCCAACCGTCATCTGTGCCCGCAGCTGGAGCTGGCGACCGGGATCGTGGTCTCCGGCGTCGAGCACGTCACCAAGCCTGGCCGGGAGATCTTCGAGATCCTGCTGCGTCGTTACGGCCTGGAGGCCCGGCGCACGCTCTTCGTGGACGACTCGCCTGCCAACGTGGCCGCGGCTGAGGCCCTGGGCCTTCACGGACATCTCTTTCGGGGAGCAGGACGTCTGCGCGCGGCGCTGACCGAGGCGGGCCTGCTCGCGGGCGCGCCTAGCGAGCACACCGGCCCCTAGACTTGCCCCATGCGTGTTCTCTTCGCCGGTACCCCTGAGGTCGCCCTGCCCGTGCTGCGCTGGCTTATGGACTCACCTTCCCACGAGGTCGTCGGGGTTCTCACCCGCGCCGATGCCCGCCAGGGCCGCGGCCGGACCCTGCACCCCTCACCGGTGGCAGCGCTGGCTCGCCAAGCCGGCCTGGAGGTACGCACACCTGCCACCCTGCGTGAGGAGGAGACCCAGGAGTGGGTCCGCGGCCTGCACGCTGACGTCGCCGTCGTGGTCGCCTACGGCCGCCTGGTGCCGGCCGCGCTGCTGGAGGTACCGCAGCACGGCTGGCTCAACCTCCACTTCTCCCTGCTGCCCGCCTGGCGCGGAGCCGCCCCGGTCCAGCGTGCCATCATCGCCGGCGACACCCTGACAGGAGCCAGCGTCTTCCGCCTGGAGGAGGGCCTGGACACCGGCCCGGTCTACGCCCATGTCACCGCCAGCATCGAGGACGAGGACACCGCTGGTGACCTGCTCGCCCGCCTGGCTGAGAAGGGTGTGGCGCTGGTGGATGAGGTCCTGGAGCAGCTGGCCTCGGGGACGGCAGCACCTGTGGCCCAGCGCGAGGACGGGATCACGTTGGCTCCTGTGCTCACGCCCGCCGACGGTGAGATCCGCTGGAGCGAGACCGCCGCCGCCATCGACCGGCGCATCCGCGGCGTCACGCCCGCGCCGGGCGCCCACACCACCTATGAGGGAGCGCGGCTGCGCCTAGGCCCGGTCACCCAGGTGCCTGAGGTCACTGACCTGCCAGCAGGCATGCTGCAGGTCTCCAAGCATGAGGTCCTGGTCGGTACCGGTGGCTGCGCCGTGCGGCTAGGCCAGGTGGCGCCAGCCGGCAAGAAGTGGATGGCGGCTGACGCCTGGGCCCGCGGCGCCCATCCGGCTGCCGGCGCGGTCCTTGGCTCTGGTGGCGTCGGCCAGCTCGGCGTCGAGGGCGGTGCGGCCTGATGGCGGGCTACGCAGGTTCTCGTTCAGGTCAGGCGGGTCGGCGTTCCCAGGCAGGAGCGCAGCGCCGCGGGCAGGGACGCGAACGGGGCAAGGGCAATGACTCCGGACGCCACAACCGCACGCGTGGTCAGCGTGGTCAGGCGGATGCGGAAGGCTCCAACCGGCGCCGTCGGCCGAGCACGGTGGACGCAGCGCGGCTGGTGAGTCTGGAAGCGCTGACCAAGGTGCGTCAGGACGGTGGCTTCGCCAACCTGGTCCTGCCTCCGATGCTGGATGCGGCGCGGCTGGACCGCCGCGACGCGGGATTCGCGACGGCGCTGACCTACGGGACGCTGCGCCTGCAGGGCCGGTATGACGCCATCATCGCTCAATGCGTGGATCGCCGGCTGGACCAGCTCGACGGTGTCGTCCTTGACGTGCTGCGCCTGGGGACCCACCAGCTGCTGGGGATGCGGGTGGCGACCCATGCCGCGGTCTCGGCGACTGTAGACCTGGCGTCCCACGCGGCCGGCCGCGGCGCAGCGGGCCTGGTCAACGCCGTCCTGCGCCGGATCAGCCAGAAGGACCTGGAGCAGTGGCTGGCTGAGCTGACCGAGCAGGCCGCTGACGAGCTGAACGCGCTGTCGGCCACGCACTCCCACCCGGTCTGGGTGGTCAAGGCGCTGCGGCAGGCGCTGGCGAGCAATGACCGGCCGCAGGAGGAGCTTGAGGCTCTGCTGGAGGCGGACAACGCCGACCCTGAGGTGGTCCTGTGCGCTCGACCCGGCCTCATCAGCCCTGAGCACCTGGTCAAGGAGGCAGAGGAGGCCACGCGCGGCCATGCCCATGTGGGTGACCGTAGCCCGTACGCCGTCGTCCTTCCCGGGGGAGACCCGGGCCGACTGCCGGCCGTGCGCTCCAGCGCGGCGGGCGTCGAGGACGAAGGCAGCCAGCTGGTGGCACTGGTGCTCAGCGAGGCGGCCGTGGAAGGACGCGACGAGCGGTGGCTGGACCTGTGCGCCGGGCCGGGTGGCAAGGCCGCGCTGCTGGGCGCCCGGGCGGCGCAGCGCGGAGCACGGCTCGTGGCCAACGAGGTCACCGCCCACCGTGCCGAGCTGGTGCGTGCCAGCGTCAGGGCCGTGCCTGAGGGCGTGGTCGAGGTTCGCTGTGATGACGGCCGCCTGTATGGACAGGCCGAGCCTGGCAGGTACGACCGTGTGCTGGTCGACGCACCCTGCTCGGGCCTGGGCTCGCTGCGCCGTCGGCCCGAGGCGCGGTGGCGGCGGCAGCCGACCGACGTAGCCGAGCTGGCTGAGCTCCAGCGCGAGCTGCTCGTGAGCGCGCTGGCCGCGGTTCGCGTGGGCGGGTTGGTGGCCTACGTGACCTGCTCGCCCCACGTGCTGGAGACCGAGCTCGTCGTGCGCGACGTGATACGGCGTCTCGAACGTGAGGGTCGGGGCGCCGAGGTCCTGCACGCTGGCGACGTGGCCACGCGTGTGGCACCGGTTCCCCCTGCCGGCGCGGACAGGCCGATGCTCCAGCTGTGGCCGCACCTGGACGGGACGGACGCGATGTTCTGCGCCCTGCTGCGTCGTACAGCCTGACAACGAGGAGACCCATGAGCAACACCCCCGCGATCCACCCCTCCATTCTCAACGCGGACCAGGCGCACCTGGCTGAGGAACTGGCCCGGATCGAGAGCGCTGACGGACTGCACCTGGACGTCATGGACAACCACTTCGTCCCCAACATGTTCGCCGGCCCCTCCTTCACCCAGACCGTCCTGGAGCACACGAGCCTGCCGGTGGACGCCCACCTCATGATCGAGGACGCCGACCGCTGGGCGCCTCAGTACGCGGAGATGGGCTGCGCGGTGGTGACGGCGCACGCTGAGGCGACCCGCGCGCCGTTCGTCCTGGTCAAGGAGCTCCATCGGCTGGGGGCGCAGGCCGGGATCGCGCTCAGGCCGACGACGCCGCTGGAGGTGGTCGAGCCGCTTCTGGGCGAGATTGACATGCTCCTGATCATGACGGTCGAGCCTGGCTTCGGAGGGCAGAGCTTTGTGGAGCCGATGCTGCGCAAGATCGCTGCAGCACGCTCCATGGTCAGCGCGCAGGGTCTCCAGCTGCGCATCCAGATCGACGGCGGTGTCTCACTGACGACCATTGAGCGGGCAGCAGAGGCTGGAGCGGATGTCTTCGTCGCGGGGTCGGCGGTCTACAAGAGCCAGGACGCGGCCCAGGCGATCTCGACGCTGCGCAGGCTGGCTGGGGCCGTGAGCGGCGAAGGACGCAGTACCACGGGCATCGCCTAGAGCATCGCCTAGAACGGCACCAGCTCGTCGAGGAAGACATCTAGGCCAAGTGCATGGAGCTCGGCGGAATAGGACCTTGCGCTCCAGGTGCCCACGGGCTGACCAGGACGTGGTCCTCGGGCCTGCCAGGGCACGCCGGGCGCCAGGTTCTCCAGGGTCTGGACAAGGGGAGCCAGGACGGCGTCGTCGACTGCCTGCGCCAGCTGGTCGGGAACAGGCCGGGCCGGCTGATGGAAGGAGCGCGGGCCGATGCGGCGTGGAAGCATGAGGATGCTGCCATCGGGGTTGCGACGGTAACGGGCACCTGACGGTGTACGCCACAGGAGCGCACCGTCGTCGAGGCGAGTGAGGGACCACCCTGGCGTGTGCTTGAGCCGGTGATGGGTCTGGCACAGAAGCGTGAGGTTGTCGAAGGAGGTTGTTCCTCCCATGCTCCAGGCGGTGACATGGTCCAGGTCGCAGCGGCGTGCAGGCACAGCGCACCCTGGGTGCGTGCAGGTGTGGTCGCGGGCCCGGACGGCCTCAGCAAGGGCTGCTGGTGGTCGGTAGCGCTTTCGCCCGACGTCGAGCACGACGCCGGAGACCGGATCGGTGAGGAGACGGCGCCAGGTGCCACCACCGGCCAGCGCCGTAGCGATCGCGGAGGGGACGGGGAGGGTCTGGCGACCGATGCGCACAGTCAGGTCGCCTGACAGCAGCCTTGGAGGAGTAGGAGTAGCAGATGAGCCGGGACGGGCCTGCGCATGGCGACCTGACTCGGCGCTGGCATGCGGGAGATCGGCGTGCGGGAAGGGCTCCTGGAGGAGATAGTCGATAGGGACAGTCACGTCGACCTGGACCTGCAGGCCGGAAGGAAAGAGCACCGGCCCGCTACCGGAAGGCGTCCACCACGGGCTCGTGGAGCTGACGAGCGCGCTGAGTCTGCTCAGCAGCGGCAGGAGCGGTACGCCGTCGGCGAGGAAGGGAGAGCCGGAGGGCTCGCTGACGGCCGAGCGCGAGAGGGCGTCCTCAGGCAGTCCGGGCAGATCAGGCAGTCCGGGCAGGCTGGACAGGTCAGGCAGGTCGGTGAGCGGGACGCCAGGCAGGGTGCTGGGCGTGGCGCCTGCGAGAGCACCGTACGGGACATCGGGCAGGGCTCCGGGCGTCGCGCTGGGCGGAGCCTCGGGTAGGGCACTGCGCGGGGGCACGGCGCTGCGACACATTTCGTGCTGTTCGTGCCGCAGGAGGCTCAGCATCGTGGAGACCACGGCATCGGCACGGAGCTGGGACACGGAGCGTTCGTCCCCCGTGGCCCGGGCTGAGACCGCGATGGCATCCAGTGTCGCGTCCACGAGGGCCGCATCGAGGCTAGGAAGGAGAAGTCTCATCTCCGAGAGTCCTTCGCCAGCGGGTTGTGGACGGCTGACATGCCGGTTCTCCGCGTTCCGGCGGCGGCGCTGAGGGCTTCCTTCCGGGTCGTTGGCAACCAGAGCGCGGTCGAGGTCCCGGGCCAGCTGGGTATGGGTGCGGTGCGGCGCGCGGGGCAGAACCTGCTCCTGAACGCGGACGGCAAGCTCATGGCTGACGTGGGCGAGGCGAGTGGCGATGAGCGCCGTCTTCGCGGCGTCGATGAGGCCGCTGCGGTGCAGACCTGCCGCGTACGACAGCGCCGGCAGGCACAGCGCCTGCCGCCGATCAACGAGCTGAGCGGCGCGGCGTCTGGAGATCCCGAGCCGGCACGCGATCTCGCTGGCCACAGTGAGCTCAGCTCCTTGAGTGAGGCAGGAGATGGACTGACGATCGGGACGGAGACCAGCGTCGTCTCCGGACAGGGGCTCATCCTCGACGCTGTGAGTCATCGCCGCCGCCAGCAGGGACTGGAGCCAGCAGGACCATGAGGCCAGTCGCTGGCTCGCGGCAACCAGCTCGCTAAGGGTCTCCAGCCCCAGCCTAGCCAGGCTTTCAACCGCGGACAGCGGCTCACCGGGAGCCAGCTGGCAGTGGCGCAGCAGGGTGCGCTCATCGGCACCTAGCGCCTGGGTGCTGGCGAGGTCTCTGTCTGGTTCGGGGGTGGCGCGGTCCGCGCTGAGGTCAGGGCGGGGGATCGCAGCCTGGAGGATCTGCTCGAGGGCTGAGGCCAGCAGTCCGCCGGGCGGCAGGGTAGCCAGGGCGGCTAGACGATCCTCCTGACTCATGCAGTCCGGGGCGCCCCTCGTCGGCGCAGGCCGCGACGACGGGCCGGAGGAGGGGGTGTCACCCACGGGATCGAACATGTGTACAGGCTGCAGCGTTCATATGATCTTGTCTAGTACTTGGTAATGGATGATGGTGGATGAGGTGAGGAGATGTGCACAAGTGTGGATAAGTCGGTGGAGAGATGATGTCGTGCACGATTGACTCTCTTGGGTGAAATTGCGTTGGAATTGTGAAGATCAACAAACGATATGCCTGGAGTGTGTCGATAGCAGCGAGGCTCGCGTCATCGCGGGCTCGATGCGTCTTCCTGCACGGACGCTCCAAGAGTTTTCGTCGCTTTTGTAACGATCCCACAATGTTCAATCCGCTGCCCTGCTCAATAGCCTCGCAATATCGCGATTGTTGTGATCTGAGCCTGCCGCGATTTGTTGACAGTGCTGAGTCATAGGGATCGCATGATGAATTCATGGGCGAGAGAGAGTCAGAGGGCTGACCTGCGTGTCGTGGGCGCCGGTGGCACCGCAGTCCTCGTGACGGAATGTCGCGCCTGTGGGAGACCACGAAGTCAGTCAAGGAGGGACGCCGATGCCGATGGCTTCAGGACCAGCGGAGGCACGCCGACCACAGCGTGTGCTCATCGCCAACCGCGGTGAGATCGCCCTGCGGATTGTGCGCACCGTGCGTGATCTGGGAGGAACCTCGATCCTGCCCTACACGCCTGAGGACCTCATGTCCCCGGCCGCCGAGCTCGCGGATGAGGCTTACGCCCTGCCGCAGGGCTCGTCCTACACCGACGGCGAAGCGATTCTTGCCCTGGCTGTCTCCACCGGTGCTGAGGCGATTCACCCGGGCTATGGCTTCCTGGCCGAGGACGACGCCTTTGCCCAGGCTGTCATCGACGCCGGACTGATCTGGGTCGGCCCCAGCCCGTCAGCCATGCGGGCGCTGGGCGACAAGATGACGGCCCGCGCCACCGCTGAGCGCGCCGGCGTGGCCCCGGTGCCTGGCATCACGGACTCGGTGACCTCGGCAAGCGTTGTGCTCGCCTTCGCGCACGCCCACGGCTACCCGGTGGCGCTCAAGCGGACCGACGGCGGAGGCGGCCGTGGCATCACGGTGCTGGCCAATGACGATGAGGTCCGAGCGACGCCCGCCTTTGAGGCCGCGGCCTCAGGCGGGGCCACCTTGATCCTGGAGCGCTTCATCACCGCCGCACGGCACGTCGAGACCCAGTGCGTGCGGGATGCCCGGGGCGCCTTCGCCGTCGTCTCGACCCGCGACTGCACACTGCAGCGACGCAATCAAAAGCTCCTGGAGGAGGCCCCAGCACCCTTCCTGCCCGCCGGCCTGCACGAGCGCCTGGTCGAGGACTCCCGCCGCCTGCTGGACAGCGTCGGCTACGTGGGGGTGGCTACCTGTGAGTTCCTCCTGACCAGCCAGGACGAGCTGTACTTCCTGGAGGTCAACCCCCGTCTCCAGGTCGAGCACTGCGTGAGCGAGGAGGTGGCCGGCGTCGACCTGGTCGACCTCCAGCTCCTGGTGGCTGCCGGCGGTGATCTGCCGCCTGTGCCTGAGCCCCGAGGCCACAGCCTGGAGCTGCGCATCACCTGCGAGGACGCCACACAGGGCCTGGCTCCTTCCACCGGCACGATCACCCGCCTGCGCTGGCCGGCAGGCCCGGGTATCCGGATCGACTCCGGCGTCACGCAGGGCGACGTCATCACCCCGGTCTTCGACCCGATGCTTGCCAAGATCGTGGTCACGGGTGCCAGCCGCGACCAGGCGATTTGCCGCGCCCGCCGCGCGCTGGCCGAGACCGTGGTCGAGGGCGTGACGGTGTGCACCGCCCTGCACGAGCACGTCCTGCGCCGCGAGGAGTTCACCGGACCCGACGCCGCAGGGCGCCTGGGCGTGACCACCCGCTGGATCGAGACGGACGTCCTGGACCGGCTGCGCGAGCATGACGACGCGTCAGAGGCACCAGCCGGCCCCGTCCACAATCCCCGGACCCGCTCAACCTACGTCATCGAGCTCAACGGCCGCCGGGTCCAGCTCACCGTGCCCGATGGCGTCCTGGGCGGGCACGGACCGCGGATGGGCGGGCGCTACCCCGGAGCCCCGACCTCCCGCAGCCAGCAGCCGCTGCGCTCGCGTTCGGCCAGCCGCGCCGCCCACCGCGCAGCGAGCGAGGTCGAGGATCCCTCGGTCATCGCCGCCCCGATGCAGGCGGTGGTCACGCGCATCTGCGTGGAGCCGGGCCAGAGGGTGCACGCCGGCGACCTCATGGTCGTCCTGGAGTCGATGAAGATGGAGAACTACGTCCACAGCCCAGTTGACGGCGTGGTGGGGGAGATCCCGATTGGGGCTGGCTGCACGGTCAGCGCCGGGCAGACCCTCATCCACCTCCGGCCCGGCCACGAGCAGGACGAGGAGGACTGAGCGATGAGCACGTCCACCACCATGATGAGCCAGGCCCCAGGGACCCAGGCCTTCCGCGAGACCTCGGCGCACGTGGCCGCGCAGGCCGAGGAGCGCGCCGCCGCACGCCAACACGCCAAGGGCAAGCAGACCGCCCGCGAGCGCGTGGCTGCCCTGCTCGATGACTCCAGCTTCCTGGAGATCGGGCGCTACGCAGGCTCGGGCACGGGGCAGGCGGCTCGGCCCAGCGGAGTCATCACCGGGTTCGGCACGATCGACGGGCGTCAGGTCGCCGTCTACGCACAGGACTTCTCAGTCAGCGGTGGCGCCCTGGGCACCATCGAGGGAGACAAGATCGTGCGTCTGCTGGACGACGCCCTGCGGCTACGGATCCCGATCATCGGACTCATCGACTCCGGAGGGGCCAAGATCCAGGAGGGCGTGGGGGCGCTGCGCCAGTACGGGCGCATCTTCAACCGCACCTGCGCCGCCTCGGGCCTGGTGCCCCAGATCAGCGTGATCCTCGGCCCCTGCGCCGGAGGTGCCGTGTACTGCCCGGCCCTGACTGACTACATCATCGCCACTCGCGAGGCCTCCCACATGTTCGTCACGGGCCCTGACGTCGTACGGGCCTCCACGGGCGAGCAGATCAGTGCCGAGGAGCTGGGGGGCGCGGACATCCACGGCTCGGTCTCCGGCGTCGTGCACTACGTGGCCCAGGACGAGGCCGACGCCCTGGCGCAGGTGCGCACGGTGCTGGCCTACCTGCCCTCCTCCTCTGACCAGCAGGCCCCGCGCTATGAGTACGACGACGTCGACCGGGCCGCCGACGAGGCCGCGGCGGCCGCGGTGGGTGACCTCGTGCCGGCCTCGACCCGGCAGCCTTACGACGTCACCGCCGTCGTCCAGGCCGTGGTCGACCACGGTGAGCTGGTCCAGGTGCAGGAGGACTTCGCCGCCAACGTCGTGGTGGGTTTCGCCTGCCTGGAGGGACGCCCGGTCGGCATCGTGGCCAATCAGCCGATGGTCGACGCCGGGACGCTGGACGTGGACGCCTCGGAGAAGCTGGCGCGCTTCGTGCGCTGCTGTGACGCCTTCGGCCTGCCCGTGGTCACCTTCGTCGACGTGCCCGGGTACCGCCCGGGTGCCGAGCAGGAGCACGCCGGCATCATCCGGCGTGGGGCGAAGGTCATCAACGCCTACGCCACAGCCACGGTTCCCCTGGTCACGATCGTGCTGCGCAAGGCCTACGGCGGTGCCTACATCGTCATGGGCTCCAAGGCGATCGGGGCGGACCTGAACTTCTGCTGGCCCGGCGCCGAGATCGCGGTGCTGGGTGCGCAGGGAGCGGTTGGCATCATCCACCGCCGTGCGCTGGCGCAGGTACGTCGCAGCGAAGGCGACCAGGCGGTTGCGGCCGAGCACGAGCGCCTCGTGGCCGAGTACACCCAGGAGGTCATCAACCCGGACAAGGCCGTGGCCCTGGGCGAGATCGACGCCGTTATCGCCCCGGAGGACACACGCACCGTCATCGTCGACTCCCTAGCGGCGCTCAGCGCCAAACGCGACGTGAGCCGCATGGCGGTCAAGAAGCATGACAACGGGCCGCTGTGAGGAAGGAGCACCAGCCATGACCAGCCACCGTCAGCCACCGTCCGCGTTCCGTTCCCTCAGCCCCCTGACAACCAGCACCACCAGCAAGGACACCATGACCACGCCCAGCACGCAGACCGATCCGATGAGCTACACCTCCCGCGCGGCCCAGGCCACCCCGGCCCCGACAGCCAGCGTGGCCGACCTCCTGGAGGCGGGCGAGCCCTACGTCCTCAGCTTCGGTGGCCAGGCCACCCCCTGGCGAACGAGCCTGGCAGAGCTGCTCGAGACCGACCGCGAGGTGGCGGCTGACCTCATCGCGCTCGATGAGGAGGTCAGCCGCCTGCTGGCGCCGGTGGCCACCGAGCTGCTGACCATCTGCCCGCGGGGCCTGCGCGTGCTCGACGACGACGGCGCGGCAGTTGTACCCGCACCCAGCCACGCCGGGCAGGGGGACGAGGCAGCCGTCTCGGTCCCGGGGATCCTGCTGGCCCAGCACGCGGTCCTGGCGAGCCT
>NZ_DS999576.1:513428-519149 GCF_000159035.1 Actinomyces urogenitalis DSM 15434 | reverse complement strand
CACTGTCCGGCGGGCCGGGCGAGGTGGCGCAGGTGCACGCGCTGGCGCGCCTCATCGGCGCCGCGGCGACCCGCACCACCCATCGCCAGGGCCTGGGGAGCGTGGGTGAGGCGACGCCCATGCTCTCGGTGCGTGGGGTGACCCGTCCGGTCCTGGAGGAGGTCCTAGAACGCGTGCCGGGCCACGAGGAGCTGACTATCGGGGTGGCCAACGGCCGCGACGCACATATCGTCTCCGGCCGGCCAGGCACGCTCGTTCTGGTGGTCTCGGCCCTGGAGGCGGCTGCGGCACGCAGCGCCAAGGCACGCAAGGACCGGCGTCTGGGCGGGGCTGTGCTCGCCCCGGTCACGGAGTTCCTAGCCACCACGGTGCCCTTCCACAGCCCCTTCCTGACCACGGCCGTCGACGACGTCGTGGCCTGGGCCGCAGCCTGCGGCCTGCAGACGGCGCTGGCGCGTGACCTGGCCACGGCTGTGCTCACCGATGCCGTGGACTGGCCCGAGATCCTGCGCCAGGCGCTGGCGACAACGGCTGACGGCCGCCACCCCCGCATGGTGGTGGACCTGGGGCCGGGCAACGTCCTGGCCCGCATCACCGCGACCGCGGTGGCAGGCACCGGAGTCCGGGTCGTGCCGGCCGGCACCGCGCGCGACCTGGACAACCTGGACCGTGCCGGAGCCTGCCCTGCGGCCACGGTGGACCGTTCGCGCTACGCTCCGCGCCTGACGCGCCTGCCTGACGGTCGCCTCACGCTGGACACGGCCTTCACCCGCCTGACGGGACGCTCGGCCGTGCTCCTGGCGGGACTGACCCCGACCACGGTCGACCCGCAGATCGTGGCGGCTGCCGCGAACGCCGGCTACTGGGCCGAGCTGGCCGGCGGAGGCCAGACCACCCCTGCGGTGCTCCAGGCCAACCTCGACGGCCTCAAGGAGCAGCTGGAGCCGGGACGCACCGCGGCCTTCAACGCCATGTTCATGGACCGCTACCTGTGGAACCTGCACCTGGGATCCCAGCGCCTGCTGTCCAAGGCCCGTGCTGCCGGGGCGCCGGTGGACGGCGTCGTCATCTCCGCCGGCGTGCCCGAGCTCGACGAGGCGACGGCGCTGCTGGAGCGCCTGCGCGAGGAGGGCTTTAGCTACGTGGCCTTCAAACCGGGCACGGTCGAGCAGATCCGCGCGGTGCTCGCCATCGCCGCCGCGGCGGCACCCACGCCGGTCATCATGCAGATCGAGGACGGACACGCCGGGGGACACCACTCCTGGGAGGACCTCGACACCATGCTGCTGGCCACCTACGACGACATCCGCGCCCACGACAACGTCGTGGTCTGCGTCGGTGGCGGGATCGGCACGCCTGAGCGCGCTGCTGACTACCTCACGGGCCGGTGGGCCCTGGCTTACGACACGGCCCCGGCGCCGGTGGACGGCGTCATGATCGGCACGGCCGCCATGACGGCGCGTGAGGCGCGTACGAACCCTGACGTCAAGCAGCTGCTCGTGGACACTCCCGGCATCGCCGTACGTGCCCCGGCAGACAGCGGGGCCGACGGCGGCTGGGTCGCCTCAGGCGCGAGCCTGGGCGGTATGACCTCAGGGCTGTCCCACCTGCGGGCGGACCTGTACGAGATCGACAACTCCTCGGCGGCAGCCTCTCGCCTCATCCAGCAGCTGGCCGGGGACGAGCAGGCCATGGCCGCGCGCCGCCAGGAGATGATCCAGGCCCTGGCCCGCACCGCCAAGCCCTACTTCGGCGACGTGGAGGAGATGACCTACCTCGCCTGGGCCAGCCGCTACGCCGAGCTGTGCCTGGCGCCCCATCCGGGCCGCCCGGCCGGCGAGCAGGACTGGAACGACGAGGGCTGGTACGACCGTTTCCTCGACCTGCTCCACCGCATCGAGGCGCGTCTGGCCCCGGCCGACCACGGGGAGGTGGAGACCCTCTTCGTCACCACCGCCGACGTCGTCGACTCCGACGCCGCCCTGGCCGCCCTGCGCCAGCGCTACCCGCAGGCCGCCACCACGCTGGTCACGCCTGGCGACGCCGCCTGGTTCCCCGCACTGTGCCGCAAGCACCCCAAGCCCGTGCCCTTCGTGCCGATCCTGGACGCTGACATCCTGCGCTGGTGGGGGACGGACTCACTGTGGCAGTCCCAGGACCCGCGCTACAGCGCCGACCAGGTGCGCATCATCCCCGGCCCGGTGTCGGTAGCCGGGATCACGAGCGTGGACGAGCCGGTCAGCCAGATCCTGGGACGCTTTGAGCAGGCCGCCGTCCAGGCGCTCCAGGACCAGGGCACTCAGGCTCAGCCGGCCGCGGCCAGGCTGGGCAGCGGCACGGGCAGCCAGGCCCGGCCGGTGGCGGACGCGGCGCAGCTGGTGCGCTGGGCTCCCCACGTGCTGTGGAACGGGCACCTGACGGTCAACCCCGCACGGGTGCTGGAGGAGGACTCCTACACGGTGGTCTCCCGCCCGGAGGTCGGAGCGGACGCCTACGACCTCGACATCCACCTGGACACGCACTGGGACCAGGTCCCCGGCGGTGAGGCCGTCCACGCCGTGCGTCACCTCGTAGTCCCGCTGCGCCTGGCGGCGGCCTGGGACGGCGCCGTGCCCCTGGTCGATCCAGGACGGATCTCGCAGACGATGAACGCCCTGCTGCGCGCCACGGCGGGCGTGGGGGCCACCTCGGCGGCCGGAGACCGGATCACCGCCCTGCCCCTGGTCCACCCTGCGCGCCCCGGCGCCCTCGACGCCCGCGGCCAGGCGGCCACCCAGCCCTTTGGAACCGTGGAGGACACCTTCACCCTGGCATCGACCCTGGGAGCCGACCACGCGGCCGTCACCGGTGACGCGTTGCCTGCCGGAGGCGGCCAGGCCCTGGTGGCGGCACCGCTTGTGCCAGACGCCTTGCTCGGCCCGTGCTGGCCGGTGGTCTACGCGGCCCTGGGCAGCGTCGTCGAGGACGGGATGCCCCTGATCGAGGGTCTCCTGGGCGCGGTCCACCTCGACCACACCATCGACCTGCGCCGCAGCGTGGAGGAGCTGGCTGCCTGGGTCGGTCCCACCTCGCGCGTGGCGGTGACCGGCTGGGTGGCGGCCCTGGAGGAGTCCAGCGCCGGACGGGTGGTGGACGTCCGCCTTGAGCTGCGCGAAGCCGTATCCGAATCCGAGCAGGACCAGGAGGACGGCGCGCCCTCACGGCAGGGGAAGGGCGAGCTGATCGCCCTCATGCGTGAGCGCTTTGCCATCCGGGGCCGCGCCCACGGCACGGCGGCCCCCAGCGCCCCCGATCTGGCTGGTGGCACGGGCAGGCAGACTGTGCGCTGCGCCCGGCGGCTGCTGCGACGCGTCACGGTCAAGGCTCCGGCGGATATGACCGCCTTCGCTCGCGTGAGCGGGGACTACAACCCCATCCACACCAGTTACCACGCCGCCCGGGTGGCCGGGATGCAGGCACCGTTGGTGCACGGCATGTGGCTGTCGGCCACCGCGCAGCAGGCGGCTGCTGCCACCGACGCCTCGGGAGTGGGCTTCGTCCTGGAGGGCTGGACCTACGTCATGCTCGGCACGGTCGAGCTGGAGGACGAGGTCGTCATCAGCGTCGAGCGCACCGGCCTCGTGGTCGGGGGCGGCTACGTCCTGGAGGTGACCTGCAAGGTCGGCGGCGACGTCGTCTCGCGGGGAACCGCCCTGACGGCGCCCGAGCCCACGGCCTACCTCTACCCGGGTCAGGGCATCCAGGCTGCCGGGATGGGCCTGGACGAGATGAACAGCTCGCGTGCGGCCCGCCAGGTGTGGCAGCGCGCGGACGCCTTCACCCGCTCCGAGCTCGGTTTCTCGGTCATCAACCTCGTGCGTGACAACCCGGTGGAGATGACCGCGCGCGGTGTCACCTACAGACACCCCGAGGGGCTGCTCAACCTCACCCAGTTCACCCAGGTTGCCCTGGCCACGGTGGCCATGGCCTCCACCGCCCGACTGGCGGAGGCCGGGGCCCTGGTCGAGGACGCGGCCTTTGCCGGCCACTCCCTGGGTGAGTACACGGCCCTGGCGGCCTACGGCCACGTCATGGACGTGGAGACCACGATCGCCATCGTCTTCCAGCGCGGGTCCACGATGCACACCCTGGTCGAGCGTGACGCCCAGGGCCGCTCGGGCTACCGCATGGGTGCCCTGCGCCCGAACCAGGCCGGCGTGAGCGCCAGCCAGGTTGAGGACTACGTCGCCTCCATCGCCGCCTCCAGCGGTGAGTTCCTCCAGATCGTCAACTACAACCTGGCTGGGGCCCAGTACGCGGTGGCCGGCACGGTCGCGGGCCTGGAGGCGCTGGCCGCGGACAGCCGCAGGCGCGCCGAGGCCCGCGGGGGCAAGAACCCCTTCATACTCGTGCCCGGCATCGACGTCCCCTTCCACTCCGAGGTGCTGCGCCCGGGCGTGCCGGCCTTCCGCAGCCGCCTGCTGGAGCTCGTGCCCGAGGACCTGGACTATGAGCGCCTGGTGGGGCGCTACGTGCCCAACCTGGTGGCACGTCCCTTCGAGCTGAGCGCGGACTTCGTGCGCTGCATCCTCCAGGTCGTGCCCTCCGAGCCGGCGCGCCAGGTCCTGGAGTCCTGGCCGCAGTGGTCCCAGCGTCCACGCGAGCTCGCCCGCCTGCTGCTGGTCGAGCTCCTGGCCTGGCAGTTCGCCTCCCCGGTGCGCTGGATCGAGACCCAGGACCTGCTGGTGCGCTCGCGCGCCGAGGGCGGCCTGGGCGTGCGTCACCTGGTGGAGGTGGGCCTGGCGGCCTCGCCGACCCTAGCCAACCTCGCCTCGCGCACCCTCATGCTGCCCGAGCACGCCGCTCGCCACGTCACCGTCCACAACGTGCGACGTGATGAGGCGCGGGTGCTGGCCACGGACACCGATCCCGCGGTGAGCGTGGAGGAGACCTCCAGCCACGGTGCTCCGGGCGAGCCTGCGCCACAGCCTGGGACGCAGCCCGAGCCGGCCTCGCCGCAGGCATCTCCGGCGTCGACCAAGGCCTCGGTCCCCAACGCGCAGGCGGGTCCGGCTCCGAGCGAGCCCGCGGCTGACCTCGCCTTCGGCGCAGCCGATGCGCTCCTCGTCCTGCTGGCCCACGCCGCCCGCATCACTCCGGAGCAGATCGGGGCCACCGACACCACCGAGACCCTGACCAACGGCGTGTCCTCGCGTCGCAACCAGCTGCTGATGGATATGGGCGCCGAGCTGGAGCTGGCCTCGATCGACGGCGCCGCCGACGCGGACATGCCGACCCTGAGCGGGATCGTGGCCAAGAGTGCTCCGGGCTACAAGGCCTTCGGGCCGGTGCTCACCGAGGTGGTGCGCTCGGGCCTGGGACGTCTGCTCGGGCCGGCCGGACTGCGCGCCTCCTACGTGGGCGAGCGCCTGAGCACGGCATGGGGCCTGGGCGAGGGATGGACGGCGCATGCCAGTGCCGCCCTCGTGCTGGGCAGCCGTGAGGGGTCCTCCGTGCGCGGCGGTGAGCTCGCGAGCCTGGGCACCTCGGCCCCAGCGAGCTCGTTTGGCGAGGCTGATGCCCTCATCGACGCCGCCGTCCAGCAGGTTGCCGCAGCCCACGGGCTGAGCGTGGCCCGGGTCAGCGCCGCGACGGCGGGCGGCGCCGTCGTCGACTCTGCCGCCCTGGACGCCTTTGCCGCCACGGTCACCGGGGAGCGCGGCGTGCTCGCCACGACGGCCC
>NZ_DS999576.1:501637-513114 GCF_000159035.1 Actinomyces urogenitalis DSM 15434 | reverse complement strand
CCGACGACGCCGCGGCCGACGAGGCCGCCGCCACCGGCGCCCTCGTGGCAGCGGTGGACGCCGAGCTTGGCTCGGGATGGATGGCTTCGGTGATGCCGGCCTTCGATGCGCGCCGCGCGGTTCTCATTGACGACTGGTGGGCCAGCGCCCGTGAGGACCTGGCACGCCTGGGCAGTGGTGAGAGCGACCTGGACCAGGCTCGCCACGCCCTGGCGCCCGAGCGCTTTGCGGGTCTGGGGACGCCGGTGGCGCAGCAGGCCGCATGGTGGCGGGACCAGGCCAGGGCCGCCGGCCAGAACGAGCGCGCCGAGCTCCTGGCCTCGATCGCGCAGGCTGCGGCCAGCGCCCCCGAGGTCGGAAGCGCACCTGGCTACGCCCGTGAGGTCGCCGTGGTCACGGGCGTGGCACCCGGCTCGATTGCGGCCTCGGTGGTGGCCGAGCTCCTGGCAGGCGGGGCGTGCGTCATCGCGACCTCCTCACGTCTGAGCCACGAGCGCCTGGCCTTCGCCCGCGAGCTCTACCGCACCCACGCTGTGGCCGGCACCCGGCTGTGGATGGTCCCAGCGAACCTCGCCTCCTACCGGGACGTGGACGCCCTGGCCCACTGGATCGGCCACGACCAGGTCGTCACCTCCGGCGGCACCTCGACGGTGGCCAAGGAGGCACTGGTTCCCACCCTTCTCTTCCCCTTCGCCGCCCCGCGCGTGAGCGGCACGCTGGCCGACGCCGGGCCGGCGGCGGAGTCCCAGACCCGCGTGCTGCTGTGGAGCCTGGAGCGCCAGATCGCCACGCTGTCTGCCATCGGCACGCACACCCACGTTGACTCCCGCCTCCACGTCGTCCTGCCCGGCTCGCCCAACCGCGGCACCTTCGGTGGGGACGGCGCCTACGGCGAGGTCAAGTCCGCCCTGGACGCCGTGGTCAACCGCTGGCGGGCGGAGAGCGCGTGGTCGCAGCGCGTGACCCTCGCCCACCCCCGGATCGGCTGGGTGCGTGGCACCGGCCTCATGGGAGGCAACGACCCCCTCGTCGCGGCCGTGGAGGCGGCAGGCGTGCGCACCTGGTCCACGCGCGAGATCGCCCACGAGCTGGTGGGCCTGTGCGCGCCCGAGGTGCGTGAGCAGGCCCGGCGGGCGCCCGTCGAGGCGGACCTGACCGGAGGCCTGGGAGACGGCGTCGACCTCGTGGCGCTGCGTGAGCAGGCTGGCGCGCTGGCAGGCCAGACCTCGCCAGCGGCCACGGTGACCGCGACGGTGCCGGCCCTTCCCACGCCGGCGGTGCCCAGCCAGCCCACCGCACCGCAGTGGGGTGAGGTGAGAACGAGCCTGGAGGACATGGTCGTCATTGTCTCCACCGGGGAGGTGTCCACCTGGGGGTCAGGGCGCACGCGTCGCGAGGCCGAGCTCGGGATGAGGGGTGAGGACGACGTCGAGCTGACGGCTGCCGGGGTGCTGGAGCTGGCCTGGGGGATGGGTCTGCTGACCTACCAGGAGTCGCCCAAGCCCGGCTGGTACGACATGGACGGAGAGCTCGTGCCCGAGGAGGAGGTCTACGCCCGTTACCGTGACGAGGTCGTGGCCCGCTGCGGCATCCGCGAGTTCGTCGACGACGGCGTCATCGCCCCCGATGCGGAGATCGACGCCACCGTCTACCTCGACCGCGACATCACCCTCACGGTGGCGGACGAGGCCACGGCACGCTCGGTGGCCGCCGCGGACCCGGCTCACACGCGGGTGGCGCCCCAGGAGGGGACAGGGGAGTGGACGGTGACCTGCCTGGCAGGCTGCCTGGCCCGTGTCCCGCGCCGTGCCACGCTCTCGCGCACGGTGGGCGGCCAGATGCCCGAGGGCTTCGACCCCGCGCGCTGGGGGATCCCCGCGACCATGGTCGAGGCCATGGACCCCATCGCCGCGTGGAACCTGGTCACGGCCGTGGACGCCTTCCTGTCCGCTGGTTTCAGCCCGGCCGAGCTGCTGCAGGCCGTCCACCCCAGCGACGTCGCCTCGACGCAGGGCACGGGCTTTGGCGGCATGGAGTCCATGCGCAAGATGTTCGTCGGGCGGCTGCTGGACGAGGACCGCCCCTCTGACATCCTCCAGGAGGCCCTGCCCAACGTCGTGGCGGCCCACGTCATGCAGTCCTACGTCGGCGGCTACGGCTCCATGGTCCAGCCGGTCTCGGCCTGCGCGACCGCCGCGGTGTCCATCGAGGAGGCCTGGGACAAGATCGCGCTGGGCAAGGCCGAGGTCGTCGTGGCCGGTGCCATCGATGACATCTCGGTGGAGTCCGTAGTGGGCTTCGGCAACATGAACGCCACTGCCGAGGCAGCGGCCATGTACGCCCAGGGCATCGCCGCCCGTCACTTCTCCCGGGCCAATGACCGGCGTCGTGGAGGCTTCGTCGAGGCCGAGGGCGGCGGCACAGTCATCCTGGCCCGGGCCACCGTGGCGGCCCGGCTAGGCCTTCCGGTGGCGGGGGTGCTCGGCTTCGTCTCCTCCTACGCCGACGGCGCCCACACCTCCATCCCGGCCCCCGGCCTGGGTGCCCTGGGAGCCGGACGAGGCGGACAGAACTCGCGCCTGGCCCGGGCGCTGGCCGACCTTGGGGTCCAGGCCGACGACATCGCCGTGGTCTCCAAGCACGACACCTCTACCAAGGCCAATGACCCCAACGAGTCCGAGCTGCACACACGGCTGGCTCGGGCGCTGGAACGCACCCCTGGCAACCCGCTGGTGGCCGTGTCCCAGAAGTCGGTCACCGGTCACGCCAAGGGCGGGGCGGCCCTGTTCCAGGTGGCGGGACTTGCCGAGATCCTGGCCACCGGCATCGCCCCGGGCAACGCCAGCCTCGACGTGGTGGACCCGGTCATGGAGCCCGACGCCTTCTGGGTGTGGCCGCGCAGGCCGATCCGGATTTCAGGCCGCGGTGGCGTGGTTCGCGCCGGACTGGTGACCTCGCTGGGCTTCGGTCACGTGTCCGGGCTCATCGCCCTGGTCCATCCTGGAGCCTTTGAGGCAGCCTTGCGCAGCCGTGAGGGTGAGGCTGGGGTGCAGGCGTGGCTAGAGCGCGCCAACGCCCGCCTGGCGGCCGGTGCCAGGAGGCGCATGGCCGGCATGATCGGCCGCGCGCCCCTGTTCGAGGAGCTCCGTGCACGCCGTCTGGGTCAGGCTGAGGCCGGCCGCGACCCGCATGAGGTCGAGGCCGCCATGCTGCTGGACCCGCAGGCGCGCCTGGGCGCCGACGGCGTCTACCACGTGGGGCGCAACCGGCTCTAGGCTGAGCACCATGAAGAAGCTCATCAATGATGCTGAGAGCGTCGTCGCCGACGCCTTGGCGGGACTGGCAGCCGCGCACCCGGACCTGGTGACGGTGGACCTGGACCATCGTGTGGTCTACCGAGCCAGCCCCAAGAAGGAGGGCCGCGTGGCCGTCATCTCGGGCGGAGGCAGCGGGCACGAGCCGTTGCACTGCGGCTTCGTCGGGCCGGGCATGCTTGACGCCGCCTGCGCCGGGGAGGTCTTCACCTCGCCCGTGCCCGACCAGGTCGTGGCGGCCACCAAGGCGGCTGACCGCGGGGCGGGCGTGCTCCACGTGGTCAAGAACTACACCGGCGACGTGATGAACTTCGAGATGGCTGCTGAGCTGGTGGCGATGGAGGACGGCCCCGAGGTAGCCACTGTCGTCGTGGCCGACGACGTCGCGGTCGAGGACTCCCTGTACACCACCGGGCGGCGGGGCGTGGGGACCACGCTCGTGGTGGAGAAGGTCGCCGGCGCCGCCGCCGAGGCTGGTGCCAGCCTCGGCCAGGTCCAGGCCGTGGCCCAACGGGTGGCCGACCACGGCCGCTCGATGGGGGTGGCGCTTTCCTCCTGCACCGTGCCGGCCAACGGCAGGCCCTCCTTCGACCTGCCCGAGGACGAGATCGAGATCGGCATCGGTATCCACGGCGAGCCTGGCCGCCGCCGCGCGCCGATGATGACGGCCAAGCAGGTGGCGGCCGAGCTGGTCGCTCCGGTCCTGGCCGAGCTGCCGGACTCTCCTGACGGACACGGCGTCATCGCCGTGCTGGACGGGATGGGGGCCACCCCGCTGCTAGAGCTCTACCTCATGTACGGCGAGGTCAAGGCGCTGCTGGACCAGGCTGGCGTGGTGGTTGAACGCAGCCTGGTGGGCTCCTACGTCACGAGCCTGGACATGGCGGGCTGCGCGCTGACGCTGGTACGAGCCGATGAGGAGGTCCTGCGCCTGTGGGACGCACCGGTGAGGACGGCGGCGCTGACGTGGACGGAGGCGGGCAAATGAGCACGGTTCTTGACGCACAGGGGGTACGCCAGTGGATCAGCCTGGCTGCTGAGTTGGTCACCGCCCATGAGCGGGAGCTGACCGAGCTTGACGCCGCCATCGGCGACGCCGACCACGGTGCCAATATGCGCCGCGGCTTCCAGGCGGCGGCCCAGGCCGTGCAGGACCCGGCCCTGGCGACGCCGGGAGCGGTGCTGAAGAAGGTGGCGATGACTCTCATCTCGACCATCGGTGGTGCCTCCGGGCCGCTGTACGGCACCTTCTTCCTGCGCATGGCTGGCGAGTGCGGCGACAGCCCTGAGATCGACCTGCCGGTGCTGCTGCGGGCGATGGAGGCTGGCGTGGCCGGTGTCCAGGCGCGCGGGCGCTCCCAGGCGGGGGAGAAGACCATGCTGGACGCCTGGCTGCCGGCGCTGGAGGCCATGCGGGGCCAGTCTGACCTGGCGGCAGGCACCGCGGCAGCGGCGCGGGCGGCGCAGGAGGGACGTGGGGCCACGGCGGCGATGCGGGCGACGAAGGGGCGGGCCTCCTACCTCGGTCAGCGCTCGGTCGGTCATATCGACCCGGGCGCGGCCTCGACCGCCCTGGTCCTCCAGGCGCTGGCACAGGCTGAGACAGCGACCTCGCAGGAGGAGCAGGCATGAGCGGGATCGTTGTTGTCTCCCACTCGCGCCAGCTGGCCGAGGCGGCCGTGGCCCTGGTGGCCGGGCTCATGCCGAGCCTGGACGTGAACGTCCAGGTGGCCGCGGGAACGCCGGACGGGGGCCTGGGCACGGATCCCACCGCCGTCATGGCGGGGATCGAGGCCGCCGACGACTCCGAGGGCGTCCTCCTCCTGGCGGACGTGGGCAGCGGGATCATGAGCGCTCAGATGGCTGTTGAGCTCATCGACTCCGAGCTGACCGAGCGCACGGTGGTCAGCCCGGCTCCCCTGGTCGAGGGGCTGCTGGCCGCCTACGCGGCCGCTGGCACCGGGTGCCCCTTCGACCAGGTCTGTGAGCGTGCGGCCAACGCGGCGGCAGACAAACGCTGCCAGGTCGAGGGATGAGGGCGGACGGACCTGACACGGCGGGGCTGCCGAGCCTGCCTGTCCCTCCTGGCGGCCAGGTCCTGGGGGTGGGGATGGACCTCGTTGACGTCCCTGCGCTGGCTGCCCAGCTCGCCCAGCCGGGCACGGTGCTGGCTGAGCGAGCCTTCACCCCGCGTGAGTGCCGCGAGGCACGTCGCCGCAGCCAGGAGTCTGGGTCTCAGGAGGCCGAGCACCTGGCGGCGCGGTGGGCGGCCAAGGAGGCCTTCGTCAAGGCCTGGTCACAGGCCGTCAACACGCTCGCCGGGACCGGCGTCGTGCCGGCCCTGTCCCCCCAGGAGCTGGACTGGCGTGAGATCGAGGTCGTCAGCGACCACTGGCACCGTCCGGGCCTGCGGCTGGCGGGCCGGGTCGCTCAGGCGGTCAGCGCGACGCTGGGACCCGGGGGAACGGCATCGGCACGCTGGCTCGTCTCCCTCACGCACGACGGCGGCTGGGCTGCGGCCGTGGTACTGGCCCTGGCGAGCGGGTCGGAGAAGGAGACCTGAGTCTGTTTCCAGGAAAAGTCACCGCGGTCACAGTTCGGTGACGTCCTCGCCGTGCACCCTTGCCTGGGACTATCGTCCTGTAGCATCCTGCACACCCTGTTCCTGACGGCAGACAAGGACGTCACTATGACTGAGGCTACCTATCAGGCCATCGCCATGATCATCTACTTCGTGGGCATGGTGGCCATCGGTGGCTGGGCCTACGGGCGCAATCACGACCTGGACGACTACATGCTCGCCGGCCGCGGCCTGGGACCCTGGGTCGCGGCATTGAGCGCCGGGGCCTCAGACATGTCGGGATGGCTCCTCATGGGACTGCCAGGCGCGCTGTACGCCTCCGGCCTGGTGGAGTCCTGGATCGCCATCGGACTGACAGTGGGGGCCTGGCTGAACTGGAGATACGTGGCCCCGCGTCTGCGCACCTACACCGAGGTGGCCAGGAACTCCATCACCATCCCGAGCTTCCTCGACAACCGCCTGCACGACGACCGCCACCTGCTGCGCTGGGCCAGCGGAATCATCATCCTGGTCTACTTCACCTTCTACGTCTCCTCCGGCATGGTGGCCGGCGGGGTGTTCTTTGAGAACTCCTTCGGCATGGACTACCGCCTGGGCATGGTGCTCGTCGCCGCGATCACGGTGGTCTACACCCTGGTCGGTGGCTTCCTGGCCGTGTCCTACACCGACTTCGTCCAGGGCGTCATGATGGTGGCGGCGCTGGTCATGGTGCCTGTGGTGGGGGTGGTGAGCCTGGGTGGACCGGCCCAGGTGATCCAGGCTGTCCACGAGGTTGATCCCAGCTACTGGGCCATGATCGGTTCCTCGGTCACGCTCGTCGGCGTCGTCTCCTCCCTGGCCTGGGGCCTGGGCTACTTCGGCCAGCCGCACATCATCGTGCGCTTCATGGCGATTCGGAACGTGTCAGAGGCGAGGGCCGGGCGGCGGATCGGCATCGGCTGGATGCTCTTCGCGGTCGCAGGCGCCTGCGCTACCGCCGTGGTCGGAGTCGCCCACTACCGTCGCGACCCCGGCGCGCTGGCAGATCCCGAGGCCGTCTTCCTGGCGCTGGGCCAGCTCCTGTTCCACCCGCTGATCGCCGGCTTCCTGCTCTCAGCGATCCTGGCAGCCATCATGTCCACGGTTGCCTCCCAGCTGCTCGTAACCTCCTCCGCACTCATCGAGGACCTCTACGGCGTGGTGACGCGCAAGCCGGTCTCCAGCGGCAAGCTCGTGCTCTACTCGCGCATGAGCGTGGCGGCTATCGCCACCGTGGCCGCGCTGCTCGCCTGGGAACGCAATGACACCATCCTCGCCCTCGTGGCCTTTGCCTGGGCCGGCTTCGGGGCCTCCTTCGGCCCCACGGTCCTGCTGTCGCTGTACTGGAAGCGTCTGACGACGGTGGGTGCCTTTGCCGGCATGGTCACCGGGGCCGTCGTCGTCATGGTGTGGGGCAACCTGTCCGGAGGCGTCTTCGAGCTTTACGAGATCCTGCCCGGGTTCGTGGCCAACCTTGCCGTGGCGATCGGGGTCTCGCTGACCCGGCAGCCGGCCCCTGAGGTGGCTGAGGAGTTCGACCGGGCAGTTGCCCTGGCCAGCCATCGCGGCTAGTGTCTGCCACAGTTACGTGCTCCGGGGTCGGTGAAAGTCCGAGCCGGCGGTGACAGTCCGCGACCTGCACGTTCGTCCCGCCGGGGCGCGCGTGCAGCTGAGCTGGTGGAATTCCAGCACCGACGGTGAAAGTCCGGATGGGAGGAAGCACGAGGCGCATGGTGCCTGGCGCTGGCACACCCTCGTTGAGGGCGTATGGCGCTGCTCACCGTGCGTCGGGCGCGCCTGCGCGGCGCTGGCCCATCACCCCCGGAGCGGCCCGGGGAGGCTCCTCGGGCGGGGCCACCGGGAGCATTGATGTCACCTTCAGCCGCAGGCCGAGTCAGCGCACGCCTGCGCGCGCCGTTGCCGGCTCTGACCCTGGGCCTGGTGCTCGTAGGCCTGTGGTGGGCCGTCAGCGCGAGCCAGGCGGTGCCTGCGGTCTTCCTGCCTTCGCCCTCCGGCGTGGCCAGACGTCTGTGGCTGGCGCTGACCCAAGGAGGCCTGGCCGGCTATGCCTGGGTGACCATGCGCGAGGCCCTGCTGGGGTGCCTGACGGCCACCTGCCTGTCCCTGCCCCTGGCCTGGGGCCTGTTCCACTGGCCCCGCTTCTCCCGGACGGTGCTGCCCTACGTCGCCGCCTCCCAGGCCGTCCCGGCCATCGCCATCGCCCCGCTGCTGGTGCTGTGGATCGGCTACGGAACGGTGCCAGTGGTGCTCCTGTGCACGCTCATGGTGTTCTTTCCCATCACGGTCACTGTCCTGCTGGGCCTGCGGGGCCTGGACACCGACGTCCTGGACGCGGCCAGGCTCGACGGCGCCCACGGGATGAGCATGATCATGCGCATGGAGCTGCCGATGGCGCTGCCGGCCATCTTGTCCGGGCTGCGCACCGGCTTCACCTTGTCCGTCACTGGTGCGGTGGTCGGTGAGATGACCATGGGCGGCCAGGGCCTGGGCATGGTGCTCGCCCACCAGCGCGACGCCGTGGACACCGCTGGCCTGTTCTCCACGATCGTCCTGCTGTGCGCCATGGCCATGGCGATCCACTGGTGCCTGCACGAGGCCGAGCGCCGCAGCCGGGTCGTGGACGCCATGCGCGGACGACGCGCGACCTGACTGCCCTCCCACTTCATCGATCCACCGACCCACCCTCTGACCGAAGGAACCTGTCATGACTGCTATGAGCCGCCGTCGTCTTATCCACCTGGCCACTGCCGCCACCGCCACGAGCGTGCTGGCCGCCTGTTCCTCGGGCACCGCGGCCCGCTCCCAGTCCTCAAGCAGCGCCGGTGCATCCGCGCCCGCCGGGTCCGCAGGGCTGACGATCGGGATGAGCTACACACCCAACGTCCAGTTCGCGCCCTTCTACATGGCCCAGGCCGGTGAGCAGTATGCCGCGGGCGTCACGCTTCGCCACCACGGTGCCCAGGAGGGCTTGTTCGACGCGCTGGCCGCAGGCACCGAGCAGCTCGTCGTGGCCGGGGCCGATGAGGCCGTCGTGGCCGCCTCGGGAGGATCAGACCTCGTGGTGGTCGGCGGCTACTACCAGGCCTACCCCGGCTGCGTCATCGTGCCTGAGGACTCCGAGATCCGCAGCCTGGCAGACCTGGCCGGGCGCACCATCGGCCTGCCCGGGCGCTTCGGGGAGAACTGGTTCGCTTTCCAGGTAGCGATGGAGAGCGCAGGACTGAGCGAGTCCGACCTGCAGGTCCAGGAGATCGGCTACACCCAGCAGGCGGCTCTGGTGGGCGGCAAGGTCGATGCCATCGTGGGCTTCTCCAACAACGACGCGGTCCAGATCACGCTAGCAGGCACGCCGGTGCGGACCCTGGCTGTGGCCGAGCAGGTGCCGCTGGTGGGCGCGAGCCTGGTGACCACCAACGCCGTGCTGGAGCAACGTCGCGAGGAGCTGGCGGCTGTGGTGGCGGCCAGCGCCGCCGGGATGGAGGCTTTCGCCGCGGACCCTGACGCCGCCGTCGAGGCCACCAAGGCCTACGTCACTGACCTCGTGGACGCCACCCAGGCCGCCAACGCCCGGGCGGTGGCGGTGGCGACCGCTGAGCTCATCGAGCCCGCGGGGTCCACGGCCGCCGTCGGCTCCCTCTCCACCGAGGAGGTTGAGGCCATGATCGCCTTCCTGGATGACCACGGCCTGCTCACCGGCGCCGCACCGACGGTCGAGGCGGTGTGCGACCCGCTGGTCTAGGAGGCAGCGGGTCGGTGCGCTACAGGCGGCAGGCCAGCAGCGAGGAGACGAGGATGGCGCGCGCGCCGACCTCGTAGAGCTCGTCCATGACGCGGTTCATATCCGCGCGCGGCACCATCGAGCGCACGGCGACCCAGTCAGGGTTCTGCAGCGGGGAGACCGTGGGGGACTCCAGACCGGGCGTGATGGCCGTGGCCAGGTGGAGGTCGTTCATGCGCACGTCGTAGTCGATGAGCACGTAGGACCGTGCCCGCATCACGCCCTCCAGACGGCGCACGAGCGTGGCCAGGCCTGGCTCGTCGCGATAGGCCTCGGTGGTGATGAGCACGGCCTCGCTGGCCAGGATCGGCTCGCCGAAGACCTCCAGGCCGGCCGCACGCAGCGTGGTGCCGGTCTCGACGACGTCGGCGATGAGGTCAGCGACCCCGAGCTGGACGGAGGACTCCACCGCGCCGTCAAGGTGGACGGTGGTGGCCTCCACGCCCTGGGCACGCAGGTACTCGCGCACGAGGACGTCATAGGAGGTCGCCACGCGCTTGCCGGCCACGTCCGCCAGCGAGCTCATGGTGCCGGCGGGCGCGGCGAAGCGGAAGGTCGAGCGGGCGAAGCCCAGCGCGAGGTGCTCCACGGCTTGCACACCCGAGTCCAGCAGGAGGTCGCGTCCGGTGATGCCGGCATGGACCGTGCCCTGGCCGACGTAGACGGCGATGTCACGCGGGCGCAGGAAGAACAGCTCCACCTCGTTGGCCTCGTCAATGAGGACGAGCTCACGGCCGGTGCGGCGGGTGCGGTAACCCGCCTCCTTGAGCATGGTGGTGGCGGGCTCGGACAGGGAGCCCTTGTTGGGCACGGCGATACGCAGCACGGTGGTCTTCTCCGGGTCGGGGCGGTGGGGAGGGGGAAGGGTGAGCGCTCGGCTCACAGGTACTTGTAGACGTCGGCCAGGGTGTAGCCCTTGGCGATCATCATGACCTGGGCGTGGTAGAGCAGCTGGCTCAGCTCCTCGCAGGCGGCCTCGTCAGACTCGTGCTCGCAGGCCATCCAGGACTCGGCGGCCTCCTCAACGAGCTTTTTGCCGATGAAGTGCACGCCCTTGTCCAGCTCGGCCACAGTGCCCGAGCCCTCGGGACGGGTGGCGGCCTTCTCAGACAGCTCGGCGAACAGCGACTCGAAGGTCTTCACATCGTGGGTCATGGCCTCAGGTTAGTGCACCTGGCTGACCAGGTCCGCCGCGTACCGCCCTGCGGCCGCCGCCGTGACGAAGGCCGCGGTGTCCTCCTCCAGGCCACGTCCCATGGTGGCGAGCCGCACGCCGGTGGCCTGCTGCGCCTGGTGCAGAGCCTGAAGGAGCCCGGCGGTGTCCACCGGGACCAGACGGTGCTGGCGGCCGACCGGTCGCGGGGCGCACAGGGCCTCGGCCTGGTGCCAGACCTGGGCTCCGAGCTCACCACCGAGCCGGGGCACGACGACGTCGGCACCCGCCAGCGCCACCTTGCCGTAGGCGGTGAGGCTGTGGTGGGAGATCCCGCGGTGGCGGTGGCGGGCGTCGGCCTGGGAGACCCGCAGGCAGGCCAGGGCGCGCCCTCCCAGGACGGCGACGGCGTTGACGGCCTCCCCGCATGCCACTCCGGAGAACCCCCAGGGCGTGTCCGTGCCCAGGTTGCCCGGTCCCTGGATGACGACGGCGACCTGGGCGCCGAGCACGTGACGGGCAGCGAGCAGGGCGTTGTGGAGGCTGACGGCCTCCAGGTCACCGCCCCAGGCCTGGCCGCAGGTGATCGTCCCGGCCAGCCACCCGGCCTCG
>NZ_DS999576.1:437921-500453 GCF_000159035.1 Actinomyces urogenitalis DSM 15434 | reverse complement strand
CGACCCGGCGCAGCTGGAGTCTGACGGGTCTCACCTCTACCTGCGTGCGTGGTGCCTGAGCACCCGGGCCGAGCGCAGCTTCCGGCTAGACCGTGTCCTGGAGGCTGAGGTCCTGGACACGCCCGCCACGGCCCACCGCCTGGCACGCAGCCCGCGCGCACGCGCCGCACAGCGCAAACGTGAGAAGGCCAACACTGACCGGCCGCGGGCGACTCTGCACCTTGACCGGCGAGCCAGGTGGCTGACCGAGCAGGTGCCGTGCGAGTCGGTGACGCAGGAGGAGGACGGCACGCTCACAGCGGTCGTGCTGGGCCGCGACGAGCAGTGGCTGGTCAGCCTCATCCTGTCCTGCGGACGCGATCTTCTGGGCGTCCAGCCGCCTGGGCTGGCGGCCCAGGCGGCGCGGGCCGCCAGGAGCGCACTAGGTGCCTACGAGCGGCTTGGCGAGGAAGGGTAGGGCAGCGGCCCAGGCCCCGGCGGACCTACGCCGAGGGTGGAACACGGAGGCGAGCGTGCTGGACGCGCTGCGGGCTACGGCTAGACTCAAGCCCGTTCAGTCCGCTCATCGCCTGTCTACACGGAAGTAGGGCAACACCATGGGAGCTTTCAAGCCCTGGCACTGGATCGTGCTTCTCGTCCTCGTCCTTCTCATCTTCGGCGCTGGCAAGCTCCCTGACATCGCTCGCAGCCTCGGCCAGTCCATGAAGGTCTTCAAGAAGGAGGTCAAGGAGCTGCGCGAGGAGGATGACCCGGCCGCCACCGTGCAGCCCCCGGCCCAGATCCAGCAGCCGCAGCAGGGCACCTACTACACGCAGCCCACCCAGCCGGGTCAGGCTGCTCCGCAGCAGAACGCTGACGGCTCCACGCCCCAGGCCTGAAGCCCGCACGCGACCCGCGTCCGTCAGCCGGTGAGCCCCGGCTGACGGACGTGGGCGCCGTTCGTCGTCGTCCCCGTAGGAGTGAGGAGATCGGCATGCCCAAGCTGCCGAAGGTCACCAAGACCCGCCGCAAGGACAACCCTGATGCGGTCATGTCCATCGGCGACCACCTGCGGGAGGCTCGCAACCGTCTGTTCATCTCGGCTATCGGCGTGGTCGTGGGAGCGGTGGTGGGCTACCTCCTCTACGACTGGTGCTTCCAGCTCCTCATGCACCCCCTCAAGGTCGCCCAGGCCAACGGGCACAACGTGACGATGAATTTCGACACGGTGTTGTCCTCCTTCGACCTGAAGATCCGCATCTCCCTGTGGCTGGGCGTGCTGTTCTCCTCACCGCTGTGGATGTATGAGTTCTGGGCCTACGTGGGCCCGGGAATGACCCGTAAGGAGAAGCGCTACACCTGGGCCTTCGGCCTGGCCGGGCTCGTGCTGTTCGCCTGCGGCATCGGGCTGGGCGTCCTCATCCTGCCTCACGCTGTGTCGATCCTCGTGGGCTTCATGCCCACCGACACCGCCGGCTTCCTGCAGTACTCCTCCTACTTCTCCTTCGTCATGAGGATCATCCTGGTCTTCGGCGTGGCCTTCCTCCTGCCCGAGCTGCTGGTCGGCCTCAACCGGCTGGGTCTGATGAAGGGGCGGACCATGCTCAAGGGCTGGCGCTGGGCTGTGGTGGGCGTCTTCGCCTTCATGGCCGTGGCGAACCCGCTGCCTGACCCCTGGTCGATGATCATGATGGCCATCCCCATCTGCGGGCTGTACTTCGGTGCCTGTGGGCTGTCGATGGCGCATGACAAGCGGGTGGAGAAGAAGCGCGCGGCCCTGGACGCCGAGCTCGACGCAGCCCTGGCTGAGAGCTAGGCCCGTGCCCGCAGCTCCTACCCCCTCTCCCTTCCTTCGCCCCCTCGATCCCGGGATCCATCTGCGGGTGGGGCTCGTGGCGAACCCCACCTCCGGCAAGGGCCGTTTCACCGACGCCGCTGAGATCGCCCGCTGGACGCTGGAGCGACTGGGCTACGAGGTCGCCCTGGCCCAGGGCCAGGACTACGACTCCACCCGCCGCGCGGCCACGGCACTGGTCGAGGATGGGTCCGGGCTCGACGCCCTGGTCGTCATCGGCGGGGACGGCACCGTGCACCTGGGTCTGGACGTCGTGGCGACGACGTCGGTGCCGCTGGGCATCGTGCCGGTGGGCACCGGAAACGACATCGCCCGTCACCTAGGCATCCAGGCCCGTGACGTCGCGGCGGCCCTGCGCCTGGTCCACCTGGCGCTGTGCGGCCAGGAGGGCGCCACGGTCGCCGAGCTCGATGCCATCCACGCCACCCGGCCCGACGGCACACCGGTGCCCGACGAGCACGAGTGGTGCCTCGCCGTCGTCTCCGCCGGGATCGACGCCGCCGTCAACGCCCGGGCCAACACCCTGGCCTGGCCCTCGGGGGAGGGGCGCTACATGCGCGCCATCCCGTACGAGATCAGACACATGGCGCCCTACGGCTACCGGGTCACCACGGACGCGGGGACCTGGGAGGGTGGCGCGGTCCTCCTGGCGGTGGCCAACACCCGGTACATCGGCGGTGGGCTGGACATCGTGCCCGTGGCTGACCCCAGTGACGGCCTGCTGGACGTCATCCGGCTTGATCTCGTCTCGCGCACGGGGCTGGTGGGACACCTGGCCCGGCTGCGCCAGGGCTCGCACATGGACCACCCAGCCGTCCACCACGAGCGCAGCCGCGTGGTGACCATCGAGGCCTGGAGCGGGAGGCAGGGGCTGCGTACCCCACCCCACCCCATGGCCGACGGCGAGCCCGTGGCAGGACTGCCGCTCAGGCTAGAGGCCGAGCGGCGGGCGGTGCGGGTGATCGTCCCCTCTCGTGGCTGAGCGCCGCAGGACCTGGGGGCGGTAAGCGTCGCTGGTGCCACGTAGGGTGGGACTATGAGCTCTCCAGCAGAACGTTTCGCCGCTGCCAAGCGCCGGGCCGAGGCCGCCAGGAGCGAGCTGGCCCGTTTTGCTGCCGGCTACGACTTCCCCCTGGACGACTTCCAGGTCGCCGGCTGCCAGGCCGTCGAGCGCGGCGAGGGTGTGCTCGTGGCGGCACCCACGGGCGCGGGCAAGACGATCGTGGGGGAGTTCGCGGTCTTCCTGGGGCTGGCCAAGGGCCGCAAGACCTTCTACACCACCCCGATCAAGGCCCTGTCCAACCAGAAGTACCAGGACCTGGCCGCCCGCTACGGCCAGGACAAGGTCGGCCTACTGACGGGGGACACCTCGGTTAATCCTCATGCCGAGGTCGTCGTCATGACCACCGAGGTCCTGCGCAACATGCTCTACTCCTCCTCGCGGGACCTGGACCGGCTGGGATTCGTGGTCATGGACGAGGTCCACTACCTGGCGGACCGCTTCCGCGGACCCGTGTGGGAGGAGGTGATCATCCACCTTGATCCGCAGGTCCAGGTGGTCTCCCTGTCCGCCACGGTCTCCAACGCGGAGGAGTTCGGGGACTGGCTCGGCCACGTGCGAGGCAAGACGGCGGTGGTCGTCTCCGAGCACCGGCCGGTGCCGCTGACGCAGCACATGATGGTGGGCCGACGCCTGCTGGACCTGTACAGCGTTCCTGTGGCCCTGGAGGACGCCCACCAGGAGGCGAGCCATGCCGCCCAGCCGCCGCTCAACCCGGACCTGCTCAAGGCGGTGCGCAGCGCCCGGCGCGCTGCCGCCGGCCAGGCGGGAGGCTACAGCCGTGGGGCACGGGGTGGCACCCACGACACGGGCGGGTGGAGGGCCCCGCACCGGGGGCGGGACGGGGCCCGCAGCGCGCGGCTGCGTCCTCCCTCACGCCTGGCCGTCGTCGACGCCCTGGAGCAGGCTCATCTCCTCCCAGCAATTGTCTTCGTCTTCTCCCGGGCCGGCTGCGAGCAGGCCGTCTCCCAGCTGGCGGCCGCTGGGGTGGACCTGACCACGCAGGCCGAGGCCGAGCAGATCCGTGAGGTGATCGACCGCCGCACCTCTGAGATCCCTGCTGCGGACCTGGGGGTGCTGGGCTTCCACTCCTGGGCCCACGCCCTCCAGCGCGGCTACGCGGCCCACCACGCCGGGCTGCTACCGGTGTTCAAGGAGACGGTCGAGGAGCTCTTCAGCGCCGGGCTCGTCAAGGTCGTCTACGCCACGGAGACCCTGGCCCTGGGCATTAACATGCCGGCGCGCACCGTCGTCCTGGAGTCACTGCGTAAGTGGAACGGCTCGGCCCACGTCACTCTGACACCGGGGGAGTACACCCAGCTGACCGGGCGAGCCGGCCGGCGCGGTATCGACGTCGAGGGACACGCCGTCGTCCTGGCCGCCGACGACGTCGAGCCCGCCTTCGTCTCCTCCCTTGCCTCGCGGCGTACCTACCCGCTTGTCTCCGCCTTCCGCCCGACCTACAACATGGCGGTCAACCTCCTGTCCCGCTCCTCCCGTGCCCGGGCCCGGGAGGTGCTGGAATCCTCCTTCGCCCAGTTCCAGGCGGACCGAGGCGTGGTGGAGCTGGCGGCGCAGGCCCGGCGTGCGCGACGCTCGCTGGGCGCCCTGGAGGAGCAGATGGCCTGCCACCTGGGGGACTTTCGCGAGTACGCGCGGCTGCGTCAACGTATCGCCGAGGCTGAGGCGGACCTGTCACGTGACAAGCGGGCCAGGCGCCGCGCTGAGGCCGGACGCCAGATGGAGGGCCTGGCCCGCGGGTCGGTCGTCGTCTTCCGCAAGGGCAGGCGCCAGCGCCACGCCGTGGTGGTGGGTACGGGTGCGGACCGTACGGGCACCCCGTACCTGACGGTGCTGGGGGAGGACTCCAAGATCTATAACCTCACCCCGGACACCACCCCCGAGGGGGTGCTGCGTGTGGGCTCCTTGACCGTGGCGGCCAGCCTCGAGGTGCGCCGGCCACGAGACCGTGACCGGTTGGTCACGCGCCTGGTGGAGGGAATGCGGGCCGGACGCTTCGAGGAGGCTGGAAGGCCGGAGCGAGGGCCGCGTGCCAGCCGCAGCGCGGTTGAGCAGATTGACCAGCTGCGCCGGCAGATGCGCTCTCACCCGTGCCACGCCTGCCCGCACCGGGAGGAGCACGCACGCGTGGGGCGCAAGTGGGCCAAGGCCGTGGCGCAGGCTGAGCGCCTGACCGAGCGGATCGAGCGGCGGACCGGGACGATCGCCAGGCTCTTTGACGCCGTCTGCCAGGTCCTGGTCGCCCTGGGATACCTGCGCCCGGTGGCGCAGCAGGAGCCCGATGGCGAGCTTGCCGTCACCGGGGCCGGCCGGGTCCTGGCTCGGGTCTATGCCGAGCGCGACCTGCTCATCGCCCAGTGCCTGCGCCAGGGCGTGTGGCAGGGCCTGGGTTCTAGCGAACTGGCGGGAGCGGTGAGCGCCTGCGTCTACGAGCCTCGGGCCAATGTGGCCAGCCTCAGCCTGCCCGTAGCGCCGGGATCCGCCCTGGGGCGCAGCCTGCGCCAGGAGCTGGACGTCGCCCGGCGCATCAATGACCTGGAGGCCCTGGCGCGCCTGGAGCTGTCGGCCGGAGCGGAGCCAGCCATGGCCGCAGGCGTGCAGGCCTGGGCTGAGGGCGCCAGCCTGGCGCAGGTCCTGGAGGACTCAGAGATGACGGCGGGAGACTTCGTGCGCTGGTCCAGGCAGCTGCTGGACGTCCTGGGACAGCTCGCCACGCTGCAGCCTGACTCGCGCGAGGATCAGGCTCTGGGCTCCCAGGTGGCTGAGGTCTCGCGGACGGCGGCCGAGGCTAGCCTCGACGTCGACCGCGGCGTCGTGGCCTTTTCTGGGATGTAACCTGCCGGCATGTCTGGTTTCTTCGCCCTCCTGGACGATATCGCCACCCTGGCCAAGCTCACGGTCGCCACCGTGGACGATACGGCGGCCATGGCCGTCAAGACCTCGGCGAAGGTCTCCGCGGCCGCCGTCGATGACGTCGCCGCCACCCCGCAGTACGTCACCGGCATCTCACCCCAGCGCGAGATCCCGATCATCAAGCGGATCGCGATGGGCTCGCTGCGCAACAAGCTGCTCATCATCCTGCCGGTGGCCCTGGTGGTCAGCTGGCTGGCGCCCGCCCTGCTGCCGGTCGCTCTCGTGGTGGGCGGGAGCTATCTGTGCTTCGAGGCGGGGGAGAAGGTCATCGACAAGCTCCTCCATCCCTCCCACGCCACCGCCGAACAGGTGATGGACCGTGATGAGGACGCCGTCGTGCGCCAGGCCGTGACCACAGACTTCGTGCTGTCCACCGAGATCATGCTGCTGGCCCTGGCAGAGGTAGCGGGGGAGTCCTCGCTGCGCCGGGTCATCGTGCTGGTCATGATTGCCCTGCTCATCACCTTCGCCGTCTACGGCCTCGTGGCGGCACTGATTAAGGTGGACGACCTCGGCCTCCACCTGGCCTCGCGGGGTCGTGGCAGTGACGTCCAGCGGCTGGGACGCGGGATCGTGCGGGCGGCGCCGGGCCTGTTTACGGTCATCGGCATCATCGGGACGGTGGCGATGGCCTGGGTGGGTGGGCAGATCCTGGCTCACAACCTCGCCGAGCTCGGTGTGGCGGTTCCCGCCCACCTCCTGGAGGAGGCCGCGGGGCTGGCGAGCAACCCGGTGCTGTCATGGCTGGCGGCCACGGCGGCGGCCTTCGTCTTCGGCGTCGTCGTGGGACTGGTCCTGGCGGGCCTGGTGAGCCTGGCACGAAAGCTGGTGCGCTGAGGTGGCTCGCCGTGAGCGAGGGCGCCGGTGGGGTGCGCGCCTGGCCTGGTGGGCCTGGGCCAGCGGCTGCGGCCTGGCCGTGTCGGCCGGTTTTGCCCCGCTAGGAGCCTGGTGGGCAGTGCCGCTGGGGCTGGGAGGCATCATCGCAGCCACGACGCAGGTTACCTGGGGGAGCGCTGGTGCGCGAGGTCTGTTCTTCGGGCTGGGGATGTTCACGCCCCTGTTCCACTTCACGGCCGTGTCCATGGGCAACGCGCTGGGATGGGTCAGCCTGACGGTGGTGGAGTCCCTCTACCTCGTGGCCTGGGCGATGGCCTGGTCGGTGGTCAGTCGCCTACCGGTCCTGCGCGGCGAGCGGGCCAGGGCGATGGCAGGGCGCGCACTGGCGGCAGCCGTGCTGTTCGGCGGCGTGGAGGAGCTGCGCTCGAGCTGGCCCTGGGGAGGCTTTCCCTTCGGTCGCCTGGCCTTCGCGATGGCCGACGCGCCGAGCCTGCCCTTTGCGGCCTACGGCGGCTCCTTGGGGCTGAGCATCCTGGTGGCCTTGACGGGGGCGTGTGTGGCCGAGGCGGTGGGAGCCGCCCGCCGCCTGCGCCTGCTGCAGACCATCACCGCCGCCACGCTGGCTGGCGCACTCATCCTGGCACCGGTGGCGCTGCCGGTGGACTCGGTAGCCCAGGACGGGACCATCCGCGTGGGCGCGGTCCAGGGGGACGTAGCTGACAGCGCCCGCGCCGCTGACGACGCCTTCGCCAGGGCGCTGGAGGTCACAGGCAACCACGCCCAGGCGACCCTGGACCTGGCCGGCCAGGAGCCTGCAGGGTCGCTTGACCTGGTCGTGTGGCCCGAGAACGCTGCCGACCTGGACCCTCGTACCCACTCCTCGGCCGCCGTCCTCGTTGAGCACGCGGCCCATGCAGCCGGGGCGCCCGTGCTGGTGGGCGCCGTGGCCTACGAGGACGAGGTGCGCTACAACGACGTCGTCGTGTGGACCCCGGGCGAGGGCGCCGGGCAGTACTACCGCAAGCACCGCCCCGTTCCCTTCGGCGAGTACATCCCGTGGCGTCAGGCGCTGCGCCGGCTGACGAGCCAGGTGGACCGGATCGGGACGGATATGGTGGCAGGTACCGGACCGGTGACCCTGACCGTGCACGCTGCCGCTCGCGACGAGGACGTCACCGTGGCCATGGGCATCTGCTTCGAGGTCGCCTATGACGACATCCTGCGTCAGGGGGTGGAGCAGGGGGGCAGCCTCATCGTCATCCCGACCAACAACGCCAGCTTCGGCCGCTCGACCGAGGCAGCCCAGCAGCTGGCGCAGGGACGGGTGCAGGCGGTGGTGCACGGGCGCAGCGTCGTCCAGGTCTCGACCGTGGGCCTGACCGGAGTCATCACTCCCAAGGGCGTGGTGGTCCAGGAGCTGGAGCCCTTCACCCGCTCCGCCCTGGCTGCCGACGTCGGTTTGCGCCACTCGCTGACGGTGGCTGACAGGCTGGGGGCCTGGCCCGGGCGTGTCGTGCTCGCCGTCGCCGCGGCGCTCTACCTGACCGGTATCCTGTGCTGTGCACATGAGCAGCTCAGGCGTCGTCGCCGCCGGCGTCACTGAGGCAAGACATCGGAAGGCCCTGCCGTGAAGACCGTCGTCGTCATCCCGACCTATAACGAGATCGAGTCGCTACCCGGCGCACTGGACCGGGTGCGTCAGGCGGTGGCAGACGCCCATGTGCTTGTCGTCGACGACGCCTCACCGGACGGGACGGGTGCCTTCGCTGACGCCCGAGCCGAGCGTGACGACCACGTCCACGTCCTGCACCGCAAGGAGAAGGCTGGACTGGGCCCGGCCTACCTGGCCGGGTTCTCCTGGGCCCTGGCCAGCGGCTACGAGCTGGTGGTGGAGATGGACGCTGACGGCTCCCATCGGGCCGAGGACCTGGCGCTGCTCATCCAGCGGGCCGAGATGGCCGACCGGCCCGACCTCGTCATCGGTTCACGCTGGGTCTCAGGCGGGGCGACCCAGGGATGGGACGCTCGCCGGGTGGCGCTCTCACGTGCTGGCAACCTGTATATCAACGCCATGTTGGGCCTGCGGGTCAAGGACGCCACGGCCGGCTTCCGGGTCTACCGCGCCTCGATGCTCCGGCGGCTGGACCTGGGCAAGGTTGAGGCCATGGGCTACGGCTTCCAGGTCAACATGACGCTGCTGGTGGACGAGATCGGCGGACGCATCGTCGAGATGCCGATCACCTTCGTCGAACGGGAAGTGGGTCAGTCCAAGCTCTCGGGCGGGATCTTCTCCGAGGAGCTCGCGCTGGTCACGAAGTGGGGACTGCTCAAGCGTGGTGGTCAGGCGCTCCAGGCGGCGCAGCGCGCGGAGAACCAGTTTATGGACGCGCGCGAGCGCTGGTCGGAGCGTCGCAGACGACGCTGAGACCAGCGCTCGGTGGTGGGCTCGCGCCGTGCCGGCGGGAACCTCAGAAACGCTGACGGTAGATCTCGCCTGAGCGCAGCAGCTCCAGGCGCTCGTCGAGCAGGACCTTGAGCTCGTCGAGGCTGCGGCGCTCCAAAAGCATGTCCCAGTGGGTACGGGGAGCCTTCTTGGGCTCCTCGTCCTCAGGCTCCTCCTCGCCACGCAGGGTGGCGACCTGTCCGCACTCCCCGCACTCCCAGGTCTGGGGAACGTCCGCCTCCACGGACATCGGGACGACGGTCAGATGCGCCATCGGGCACTCGTAGGTGACGGTCTGGCGCTCTGCGAACTCCACACCCTCCTCAGACTCCATCGACTTCGCGCCGATGGTCATGCCTCGCAGTGCGCGGTCAGCCATGCTTGCCTCTCTCCTTGGTGGATGTGGTGCGTGGACGTGGTGCCGGTCCGCTCGGACACGGCATCGCCTACGCCAACACCGCGTGCGTCCGCTTTCTTCCCGACGGCGCAGCGCAGTGGTTTCTGAGCGCATAGTGTACCGGGTTGCTAGGTCTGAGCGCGCTCACGGCGGCATAATTGCGGCCATGGCAACCAAGCGCATCGGTATCCTCACCGCCGGCGGCGACGCCCCCGGCCTCAACGCCGCGATCCGTGGATTTGGCAAGGCCGCCATCGGCGTCCATGGCTGGGAGCTCATCGGCTTCCGTGACGGCATGCGAGGCCTGGCGGAGAACCGCTTCGTGCACCTGGACTCCGCCTCGCTGTCCGGGATCCTGACCACCGGAGGCACCTTCCTGGGAACCAGTCGGGACAAGGTGCACCGGATGATGGTCGATGGCCAGGAGACAGACATGATACCGACCATCGTGGACAACTACGAGAAGAACAAGCTTGAGGCCCTGGTGTGCCTGGGTGGCGGGGGCACGGCCAAGAACGCCAAGCGGCTCATGGACGCCGGCCTCAACGTCCTCCACCTGCCCAAGACCATCGACAACGACATCGTGGAGACCGACTCCTCCTTCGGCTTCGCCACGGCGTTGGAGATCGCCACCGAGGCCGTTGACCGCCTCCACTCCACTGCCCACTCCCACCACCGCATCATCCTCACCGAGATCATGGGCCACCGGGCCGGCTGGCTGGCGCTGGGCGCGGGAATCGCCGGCGGGGCCGACGTCATCCTCCTGCCCGAGGTGCCCTACGACGTCGACGCCATCGTGGCCAAGATCGAGCGCCGACGCTCCCACGGCTCGACCTTCTCCGTCATCGCCGTGGCCGAGGGGGCTCTGAACACTGCCGACCGCATGGAGCTCGACCACGCTGAGCAGCTGGTCAAGGAGGCCTCGACGCCGGAGTCCAAGGCGGCGGCCAAGCGGGGCGTCAAGCGGCTGGAGGCGAGCCACCGCGCCAACACCTTCACCCTGGCCGAGCAGCTGGAGGAGCGCACCGGCCTGGAGGCGCGCGTGTCCATCCTCGGCTACGTCCAGCGAGGCGGCACCCCGAACGCTGCCGACCGCCTGCTGGGCACGCGCCTGGGGGTGGCCGGGGCGCAGGCCGTTGAGGACGGCAAGTTCGGCGTCATGGTGGCTGACCGTGGGCACGGCACCGAGCTCGTGCCGCTGAAGAAGGTGGCGGGCAAGGTCAAGTACGTGCCCGCTGACCACGAGTGGATCCAGGCGGCTCGCGCCGTGGGTACGTCCTTCGGAGACTGAAGTCACAGTCCCGGTTACCTCGCGTTCATCCGTTCAGGGGCAGGTGGTCACCGCTCGTTAGCCAGGCCTCATTAGCGTCACGGCCGTGACCGCCCCGATGATCCCCGGACTCCAGGTGCGCGGTGGCGACGAGCCCCCTCGCCGCCGCCGGCGCACCGACCTCAAGCAGGTCCTTCTCGCTGCCGCCCTGATCGGCCCGAACCTGGTCCTGTTGCTCGTCTTTACCTACCGGCCGCTGATCGACAACATCCGTATCAGCCTCTACCGCTGGAACATCTCCTCTCCGCGCATGACCTTCGTGGGGCTGGACAACTACGTCCAGTACTTCCGCGACCCTGAGTCCTGGGCGATCATGGGGCACACCCTGGTGTTCACCGCGGCGGCCGTCGTGGGCTCGATGGTACTGGGCCTGTGCCTGGCGCTGCTGCTGGACAGGCGACTGCGCGGGCGCAATATCGTCCGTTCGCTGGTCTTCATGCCCTACGTCATCTCCGGTGCGGCGATCGGCGTTGCCTTCCAGTTCGTCTTCGACCCCGGCTACGGGCTCATCCAGGACCTGCTGGCCAGGATGGGGATCGCGTCTCCCAACTTCTACCAGGAGCCGGGTTGGGCCCTGTTCATGGTGACGGCGACCTATATCTGGAAGAACCTCGGCTACACCTTCGTCATCTACCTGGCTGCCCTTCAGGGCCGACGTACGGACCTGGACGAGGCCGCAGAGATCGACCGCACGAGCCAGTGGCGCAAGCTGTGGAGAGTGACCTTGCCCCAGCTGCGCGGCACCACGGTCTTCCTGTCGATCACCGTGCTGCTCAACTCCTTCCAGGTCTTTGACGTCATCCAGGTCATGACCAAGGGCGGTCCCTTCGAGACGTCGACGACGACGATGGTCTACCAGGTCTATCAGGAGACCTTCGTCAACAACCGCGCCGGATACGGAGCGGCGGTGGCCACGGTGATGTTCCTCGTGGTCCTCGTCCTGACGGTGGTCCAGGCCCGCACCAGCAAGGAGGCCTGAGCAATGGCATCCCGCCACATCCCCACGCACCACCCTGAGGTCCTGCCGCCCACGCCGGGCACCCAGGTCGAGGGCGAGCCAGTCTTGACCGCGGCCCAGCTGCGCCGTCGTCGCCAGCGCATCCAGGCCGAGGCGATGACTCCGGCCAAGGTCCTGGGCTACCTCGCGATGCTGGGCGCAGGGCTGGTGTTCCTGGTCCCGCTCTACTTCATCGTCATCACCAGCCTCAAGCAGTACGCGGATATCTACTCCGACCCCATCAGCTGGTTCCCGTCTCCTGTGGTGTGGGAGAACTTCGCCAAGGTCTTCTCCGGGCTGAGCTTTGGCACCTACCTGCGTAACTCCCTCATCATCACCTCCATCCTCACCGTCATCGAGGTAGTCCTCGGTGTGCTGACGGCCTACGGCTTCGCCTTCCTACGCTTTCCAGGCCGCAACGTCCTCTTCCTCGTGGTCGTCGGCAGCCTCATGGTGCCCAGCCAGATCACCATCATCTCCAACTACTCCCTCGTGGCCCAGATGGGCTGGCGCAACACCTTCATCGGCATCATCGTGCCGCTGGCCGGCGTCGCCTTCGGCGCCTTCCTCATGCGCAACCACTTCGCATCCCTGCCCAAGGAGGTCATGGAGGCCGCCGAGATGGACCACGCCGGGTTCTGGCGCACCCTGACCCGGGTGGTCCTGCCCATGAGCTGGCCGACTCTGTCCGCCTTCGTCCTCATCACCGTGGTCAACGAGTGGAACCAGTACCTGTGGCCCTTCCTCGTGGCCGACAACGACGACGTCATGCCGCTTCCCATCGGACTGACCCAGCTGCAGAACGTCGAGGGCATGACGAACTGGGGCCCGGTTATGGCCGGAACCGTCGTGACGACCATCCCCATGCTGCTGGTCTTCCTGGTCCTGCAGAAGCAGCTCATCAAGGGCCTGACCGCCGGGGCGGTCAAGGGCTGAGCGCATCCGATCTACCCATCTCCGAATCCATCTCACACAAAGGACACCATGACCATGGCACTCAACCGCCGACTCTTCCTCACCCTGGCTGGCGCCAGCACCGTGACCGCGACACTGGCCGCCTGCGCCGGGGGCGGCTCCGGCTCCCAAGGCGACGAGGGCACCGGCACCATCCAGTTCTGGTCCAACCACCCCGGCTCTTCCAAGGACCTGGAGCAGGCGATGATCGACGCCTGGAACAAGGCCAACCCGGACAGCCCGGCTGAGCTGGTCACGGCGGGCTCGTCCTACGAGGAGCTGGCACAAAAGTTCAACGCCGCGCTGTCCGGCGGGGACCTGCCCGACATCATCGTGGCCTCGGACGTGACCTGGTTCAATTTCGCCCTCAACGGCCAGACCGAGGCCCTGGACGAGCTGTGGACCAGCGAGGGCGTGGACAGCGCGGACTTCGTGGACTCCCTGCGTGAGGACTACGCGTTGGAGGGCAAGCACTACGGGATGCCCTACTCGCGCTCGACCTGCCTGATGTACCTCAACAAGGAGATGCTGGCCAAGGCCGGTCTGCCCACCGACCGGGGCCCGCAGACCTGGGAGGAGTTCGATCAGTGGGCACCTGCGCTCATGGAGGCCTCGGGTGGCAAGCCCGCCCTGGTAGTTCCTGACGGCACGGACTACCTGGACTGGTACTTCCAGGGCATGATCTGGAGCTTCGGAGGCGCCTACTCCAAGGACTGGAAGGCCACCTTCACGGACGAGGCCTCGATCAAGGCCGGTACCTTCCTCCAGGAGCAGGTGGCAGCCGGGCACATCGCGATCGACGCCGATCCGACCACTACCTTCTCCCTGGGCAACGCGGCGGGCCTGCTGCAGTCCACCGGGTCGCTTGCTGGCCTGGCCGAGACCGCCACCTTCGAGTTCATCACGGCCTACCTGCCTGGCCCTGGACCCTCCTGCCCCACCGGTGGCGCCGGTATCGCGCTGGTGGCGGGCATCTCGCCGGAGCGTAAGAAGAAGGCCATCAAGCTCATGGACTTCCTGACCTCGACGCAGAACACCATCACCTTCTCCCAGGGCACGGGGTACATGCCGGTGCGTACCTCCGCACTGGAGCACCCGGACGAGGTTGCCTTCCTGGACGCCAACCCCAACGCCCGCACGGCCATCAACCAGCTGGCTGAGAACACCAAGAGCCAGGACGCCGCCCGCGTCTTCGTCTCCGGGGGAGGACAGCGTATTGGCGGTGGCCTGGACCGGATCACGCTCAAGCAGGAGGACGTGGCCACGGTCTTCGCCGAGCTCCAGGAGGAGACCCAGAAGACCATCGACCAGGACATCACCCCGGTCCTGGGCAAGTAGTCAGCAGGAGGCACACACACCATGGCGAGCGTCGAGTTCCGGCAAGTGTCGCGTATCTACGATCCTTCCCGCCCACCAGCCGTGGCCCGGCTGAGCCTGTCCATCGCTGACGGCGAGCTGCTGGTCCTGGTCGGACCCTCCGGCTCGGGCAAGTCCACCGCGATGCGCATGCTCGCCGGCCTGGAGCCGGTGGACGAGGGCGCCGTCCTCATTGACGGCAAGGACGTGACCGAGACGCGTGCGCGCGAGCGCGACGTCGCCATGGTGTTCCAGAGCTATGCGCTCTACCCCAACATGACGGCACGCCAGAACATCGCCTTCGCCCTGGAGAACCTGAAGATTCCCAAGGCGAAGATCGAGGAGAAGGTCGCCTACGCGGCGCGGATGCTGCAGCTGGAGGAGCTGTTGGACGTCAAGCCCGCTCATATGAGCGGTGGGCAGCGTCAGCGTGTGGCGATGGGACGCTCCCTGGTGCGTGACCCGCAGGTGTGGTGCATGGACGAGCCGCTGTCGAACCTGGACGCCAAGCTGCGGGTGTCCACGCGTGCCCAGATCGCCTCGCTTCAGAAGAGCCTGGGGGTGACCACCGTCTACGTCACTCACGACCAGACCGAGGCGATGACGCTGGGGGACCGGGTCGCGGTCCTGCGCGAGGGAGTGCTCCAGCAGGTCGATGACCCAACCCACCTGTACGAGCACCCAGGAAACACCTTCGTGGCCAGCTTCATCGGCTCGCCGTCGATCACCCTCATTGACACGGTGGTCAGTGACGGACGGGCCGGGCTGGGGCCAGGTTCCGATGTCGACTTCGGCCTCGCGCATGAGCTCGCCTGCCGTCTGAGCGACGAGCGCGTCGTCGTCGGCATCCGTCCGGAGGGCTGGGAGCTGGTGAGCGACCACACTCCCGGCGCGGCAGCCCTCAAGATCGAGCTGGTGGAGAAGCTCGGCGCTGAGGCCTTCGTCTACGCTGCCCCGGCCTTCGGGCCGGCCAGCCCCGCGACGGTGCGTCGCAACCGAGTCTCCGTCCGGGTCGAGCGCGCCGCGGGCCTGCAGCCCGGGCAGGTGGTCTATGCCCGGCCACGCCCTGGCGCGGCGGTCTTCTTCCACCCGGACACGCAAATCAACCTGGAGTACCTGGGCTAGGCCTGGGCCCCACCGGCGACGTAGCGGGCCAGGTACTGGCCGGTCAGGGTCGAGGCGGACTCCACGAGCTGGGCGGGTGTGCCGGTAAAGACCACCTGACCGCCCTCTCGGCCCGCGCCGAGGCCCATGTCGATGATCCAGTCGGCATGGCCCCTGACGGCCTGGTGGTGCTCGATGACCACGTCGGTGCGTCCGGTGGACACGAGGTGGCCGAGCAGCTCCAGGAGGGCCTCGACGTCGGCCAGGTGAAGGCCGACGGTGGGCTCGTCCAGGACTAGAACGTCACCGTCCTGGCCAAGGTGGACCGCGAGCTTGAGACGCTGGCGCTCACCGCCCGACAGGGTGGTCATCGGCTGGCCCAGCCGCAGGTACCCCAGACCAGCCTTGTGGAGGTGGGTGAGGATCTTGACCGCGGCAGTCACGCGCGTCTCCTTGGCGGAGAACAGGGCCAGGGCCTCATCCACGCTCATGGCGAGCACCTCGGCGATGTTGTACCCGCCAAGGCGGTAGGCCAGGACCTCGTCGTTGTAACGCCTGCCCTGGCAGGCCTCGCACACGGTCGTGACGGTCTCCATGAAGCCAAGCTGGGTGTCGATGACGCCGGCCCCGTCGCACACCGGGCAGGCGCCCTCAGAGCTGGCGGAGAAGAGGCCGGGCTTGACTCCTCCGGCCTTGGCGAAGGCCTTGCGGATCGGCTCCAGCGCTCCGGTGTAGGTGGCGGGGTTGGAACGCCTGGAGCCCTTGATCGGGGACTGGTCGAGGGTGACCACGCCGTCCATGGGGGACAGGTGCCCGTGGATGAGCGAGGACTTGCCCGATCCGGCCACGCCGGTGACGACGGTGAGCACGCCGCGGGGGATGTCGACGTCGACGTCGACGAGGTTGTTGGTCAGCGCTGCGCGGATCTCGATGACGCCGGTGGCCGATCGCAGTGTGTCCTTCAGACCAGCGCGGTAGGCCAGGTGCCGGCCGGTGAGCGTGTCGGAGTCCCGCAGCCCGGCGACCGATCCGGTGAAGGTGATCTGGCCACCCTGGGAGCCGGCCCCGGACCGAGGTCGACCACGTGGTCAGCGATGGCGATGACCTCAGGCTTGTGCTCGACGACGAGGACGGTGTTGCCCTTGTCCCGTAGCGAGAGCAGGAGCTCGTTCATCGTGTCGATATTGTGGGGGTGCAGACCGATCGAGGGTTCGTCGAAGACGTAGGTGACGTCGGTCAGACCGCTTCCCAGGTGCCGGACGAGCTTCATGCGCTGGGCTTCACCGCCCGAGAGGGTGGAGGCGGGACGGTCCAGGGAGAGGTAGCCCAGGCCGATGTGGATGAAGGCGTCCAGGGTCTCGCGCAGTCGGGCGAGCAGGGGAGTGGTGCCTGTGATTCCGGCGACCTGGCGTGCCGCCTCAGGGGTGTCGTCGTCCCCCGTGCTGGCTGCCTCGAGGCCTCGGACCCACTCAGCCAGGTCCCTCAGCGGCATGGCGCAGGCATCGGCGATCGAGACGCCGGCGATGCGTGCCTGTCGAGCCGGCTCGGCCAGCCGGGTGCCCTCGCACTCAGGGCAGGTGCGGTAGACGACGGCGCGCTCAACGAAGGCACGCACGTGCGGCTGCATGGATTCGGGGTCCTTGGACAGCATCGAGGAGCGCAGGCGGCCGACGAGCCCCTCGTAGGTCATGGTGTGGGAGGAGATCTTGATCTTGGTCGGCTCCTTGTACAGGAAGTCGTCCAGCTGCTTGGGGGTGAAGTCCTTGATGGGCTTGTCGGCGGGGAACAGGCCGGTTTCACCCAGGGCCTTGACGTAGTAGCCGTCGGCCGTGTAGCCGGGGACCTTGATCGCGCCCTGGCTCAGCGAGAGCATCTCGTCATAGACCTCAGCCAGGTCGATGTCCGTGACCTTCCCGGTGCCCTCACAGCGAGGGCACATGCCGGCCTGGACGGTGTACTGCTTGCGCTCGCGGTGACGGTGCGGCCGTTCTTGACCGTCTTGAGGGGCGCCACCACCGGTGACGGAGGGCACATTGAAGGCGAAGGCCTGAGGTGAGCCGATCTGGGGGACGGACAGCCGGGAGAACAGGACGCGCAGGGCGGCTCCCACGTCACTGGCCGTGCCGAGCGTGGAGCGAGGGTTGGCGCCCAGTCGCTCCTGGTCAACGATGATCGCTGGGGTCAGTCCCTCCAGGTGGTCGGCGTCGGGACGGGCCTGGGACGGCATAAGGCTTTGGACAAAGCTGGAGTAGGTCTCGTTGATCAGGCGGCGCGACTCCGAGGCGATCGTGGAGAAGACGAGCGAGGACTTGCCTGATCCAGACACTCCGGTGAAGACCGTCAGGCGGCGCTTGGGGATGCGGACGCTGACGCCGCGCAAACTGTTCTCGTGGGCGCCGATGACGACGATGGCGTCGTGGGCGTCGGCTGGGACTAAGGCGGTAGTCGTCTGAGTCAAGGTCCGATCATGCCTGAGAGGGCATCATGATGGGAGTGCCAGGTGACGCCGTCGTGTCCGCCCTCAGCGCAGACTGAGGCTGCTTGTCGCTGGGGCGGCTGCTCTTGCTGCGATCGATCACTGATCGTCACGGTTACTGTGATCGCCGCGATCCCAATGTGCCGATAATGCACATTATGTCATACTCGTGAGGGCGAGCCCGCTCCTCCCAGGTGCGGCAGTACTGTCAGCACGTGCCCACGATTCCGCGCCGTCAGCCCTTCCCTACCGCCGTGTTCCTCGGAGACGCGATCACCACCGGTTGGCAAGCCGTGACGCACCCGCGCAACCGATGGAGCTCGCTGGTGTGCGAGAACCTGCGCTGGCGTGAGGTCAACCTCGCGGCTGACGGCCTGGGCTTCTTCGCCCGGCGTGGCGGTCATCTGCCCGGTGGTGGCCGAGCGCCCTCGTGCCGGGACACGACCTGGCTGGAGATGGTCCTTCGCGCCGAACCGGACCTGGTGACGGTGTGCCTGGGCGTCAACGACGCCGCCTACCTGCCTAGCCAGCTGGAGCTAGTGACTGCGGCCATTGAGCATGACCTGAGCTTCCTGCGTGAGCGGCTTCCTGAGCGCGCGGTCGTCGTGGCCCCCTACTTCCCTGCGCTCGGCGTCGGCCCGCGTTTCGGCGTCGTGCGCCGTGTGGTCCACGAGACCTCCACCCGGCTGGGCCTGGTGTCGACGGACGCGATGAGCAGCGCGATCGACGCCGATGAGGACAAGCTCGCCCTGGACGGCATCCACCCTGATGACTCCGGCCACGCCGCCATCGCCCGAGCCATGATCCAGGTCTACCAGGAGGTCGTCCCCGCGCTGTGCGTGCGCGAGGAATCCAGCTAGAGCATAGGGTTGTTCCCCTGCAGGCAGTACGACCAGGTCAGGAGGTCCTTGTGAGTCAACGCCGTGAGCCCACGCTCACCGACGTCGCCCAGGCAGCCGGCGTCTCCCCCACGACCGTTTCACGCGTACTGAACAACCGCGGCTACCTCTCCGAGGCCACCAAGCTCCGCGTCGCGCAGGCGATCGAGGAGCTGGGCTACCGTCCCAACCAGGTCGCCCGGGCCCTGCACGGCAAGTCGACTCAGACCGTGGGCGTCATCGTGCCCACCGTGGCGCTGCCCTTCTTCGGCGAGCTCGCCGCTGAGCTGGAGGACGCCCTGGCTGAGCGCGGCTACAGGATCCTGGTGTGCAACTCGATGGGCCGAGCCGACCGGGAGCGGGAGTACCTCGACCTCCTGGTCTCTCACCGGGTGGACGGCATCATCTCAGCGGGCCACAACGAGGACCGGGTCGACTACCAGCACATCCGCATGCCCTTGGTCACCGTGGACCGTGACCTGTCCCCCACGGTGACCAACGTGCGCTGTGACAACCTGGACGCAGGTCGCACGGCCACCCGTCACCTGCTCGGGCGCGGCGCCACGGCGCCGGCGCTGCTGACCTCGCGCTCAGGCCCGCACAATCTGCGTGAGGCCGGATACCGTGAGGTTCTCGCGGACGCGGGCATCGAGCCGGTGGTGCTCACCGTTGACTTCCACACCCCGGACCGCCAGCGCGCACGGCTCATCAGCTCCCAGCTTGATGGGGTCCGAGACCGCATCGACGCCGTCTTCGCCACCGACGACCTGTCCGCGGCGGCTGTGCTGGACTGGGCCAAGGGGCGCGGTCTTGAGGTGCCCGAGGCCTTCAAGGTCGTGGGCTTTGACGGTGCAGCGGCCCTGCGACGGGCTCTGCCAGGGCTGACGACCGTGCGTCAGCCCATCGCGCAGCTCGCGCGTACAGCGGCGTCCCGTCTGGTTGCCCTCATGGCCGCCCAGGCGGCCGGACGCGAGCCGCTGGCCTGCCCACCGACCATCGAGCTGCCAGGTGAGCTGCTGCCCGGCCAGACCAGCTAGGCCGGACAGCAGCTCACGCCACGGTGACTCAGTCCGTGGCGGCGGGCTGGGCGGCCAGGACCGTGAAGAGCGGGGCCTGCGTGCCGACCTCGTGACGGCCGGCGTCCGCGCACAGCTCCTGGCCCAGCCCCTCGAAGGCGGTGGCGTTGGAGACGACGATCGGGGTGACCGTCTTGTAGCCCTCCTCGACCAGGGCCTGCCAGTCCACCTCAACCAGGGTCTGGCCACGGCGGACGGTGTCCCCCGCCTTGACGTGGGCGGTGAAGTGACGCCCACCGAGCTCGACGGTGTCCATGCCGATGTGGATGAGCAGCTCAATGCCCGAGGCTGAGCGCAGGCCGTAGGCATGTCCGGTCGGGAAGGCGACGATGACCTCGCCGTCGACCGGCGAGACCACGGGACCTGCTGCGGGCTCGACGGCGGCGCCGGGACCGAGCATGCCCGAGGCGAAGGTCTGGTCCTCGACCTCGGGCAGCGGCATCGCCGTGCCCTGGACCGGTGAGGTCACCGTGAGGTCCTCCTTGGCGCCCTCAGGCAGCTCGACGATCTCGCGCTCCGCGGTGGCCTCAGCCTGGTGTGAGTGCTCCTGGACCGCCGCGCTGGCCAGCGCGTCCTCGTCCGCCTCCCCGGCCAGGCTGGCCTTGCCACGCGTGCTGGCGTAGGTGAAGGCGGCTGCGAAGGCCAGAACGAAGGTGAGCAGCTCCAGCACAAGGTAGACCGGGATGTCCTCGGTCTTGATCGAGACGAAGCCGACGAAGCCGGCTGCTCCTAGCGCTGCGCCACGCACGTTGAACAGGGCCACACCAGCCGCTCCCACGGCCGCGGCCCCCATGCCGATGAAGAAAGGCCAGCGCAGACGCAGGTTGACACCGAAGATCGCTGGCTCGGTGATGCCGAAGACGGCCGAGACACCACCGGCACCGGCCAGGCCCTTCATCTTGGCGTCGCGCGTGCGGAAGAAGACCGCCAGAGCCACAGCTCCCTGTGCCACGTTAGCCATCGAGGCGATGGGGAAGATGAAGTCGCCCACTCCCCCATTGACCGGCAGCAGCGGGATCTCGACGGCGGGGAAGGACTGGTGGAGGCCCGTGACGACGATCGGAGAGTAGACCAGACCGAACAGGAAGCCACCGATCGGGCCCAGGGTGTTGTAGATCCAGTCCAGGCCGTAGGTGATGCCGTCAGACAGCTCTCGGGTCACCGGACCGACGATGACGAAGGTGAGGAAACCGGTGACCAGGATCGTGATGAGCGGGGTGAGCAGGAAGTCCGCGGTGCCAGACAGGCGCTTGTGCAGCCACTTCTCGATCGTGGACAGGATCCAGGCTACGCACAGCACCGGGATGACCATGGCCTGGTAACCGATCTTGTCCACCGTCAGGCCGAACAGGTGCCAGACCTCGATGCTGCCCTCGGCCTGCGCCTGGGCGATGGAGTAGGCGTTGGTCAGGGAGGTGGAGACCATGGCGGCGCCCATGGCGGCGCCGAGGTAGACATTGCCTCCGAAACGCTTGGTTGCGGAGAAACCGACCAGGACCGGTAGGAAGGCGAAGGCGGCCGAGGAGACCATGTTGATCAGGTCGGCGTAGTCCGTCAGCCAGGCCCAGCGCTGGACCAGCGACTGGGAGCCGAAGAGCCCCTCAGCCGTCAGGACGTTGTTGATCGCCATCATGAGGCCGCCGGCGATGAGGGCCGGCAGGATCGGGACAAAGATGTCCGCGATCATCTTGATGAAGCGGGTGAAGAGGTTGCCGGACTGAGCGGCCTCCTGCTTGGCCTCGTCCTTGGAGACCTCACGCACCCGACCGGTGGCGATCATCTCCTTGAAGACCAGGTCGACGTCTCCCGGCCCGACGATGATCTGGTACATGCCGCCGGCCACGAAGGTGCCCTTGAGGTCGGGATCGGCGTCCAGCGCCTTCTGATCGACCTTGTCCATGTCCGCCAGGACAAGACGAAGCCGCGTGGCGCAGTGGGCAGCGGCGCTGATGTTCTCGGCGCCCCCAAGGTAGGTGATGACGTCCGCGGCTACGCGGGCGTGGTTCATAGCCACCCGGGTCTCCTTTCTGTGCTTCCCGGCCCCTCGGCACTGAGCTCAGGTCGCCGTGGTCGTCGCGAGATGACCAGGACGGACCAGGAGTATGTCAATCGTTCGTCACACTACCGTCACTCCCCCGGGCCTGACAAGGGGCCCGCCGGGCACGTTTCGGCTTGATGTCAGTCAAAGACGCTGGCCGAGACCGCCTTGACCTGCACGCCGCAGGTACTGAGCCGGGCCCCGCTGGCGGCGGGGTCAACGAAGCTGCGCATCGTGAAGGCCAGGTCGCCGTCGCCGACGAAGACCTCGGTGACCGACCGGTCGTGCAGCACCTCCAGCCGGGGGGGCAGGTCGCCGTCGAGGGTGACGGTGCGGGTGGCGCCGTGAGCGGTGTAGCGCGAGGAGGAACGGTCCACCCGCAGGAGACGTTGCGACAGGTCCAGCTCGATGGAGACGTGCGACGCCTGGCTGCCAATGCGCAGGCAGAGCGCTCCGGCGTCCTGCTCAGCCTCCACCACGAGGTGCCAGCTGCGGTGCCCCTCCAGCACCGTGACTGCCTCGCCACCCGCCTGGGCCAGGCTCTCCCGTACCTGCGCCTGCTCCTCGGGCTCGGGCAGAACCGGACGCTGGATGAGGCGGCCGTGGCGCAGCGAGAGCGCACGGGGAAAGGTCAGGGCGTGCACCCATCCCCCCTCGGTGACCGAGGGCTGGTCATCCTGCCCGGCGTTTCCGGCCCACCCGCTGAGCAGCGCCTGGCCGGGCTGGGAAGGGGCACGTGAGAAGGCCTGAGGTGCGTAGAACTCAAAGCCGTGGTCGACCTGGCGCAGTGTGCCGTCGCACTGCGTCAGCGCCGTGCCCTCCAGGCGCCCGACGGCGTAGACGCAGGGGAAGACGTTCTCGTAGCCGTCAGCCTGCTGCCGATCGGCGCCCTGCGGACACCAGATGAGGACGTCGCGGTCCTGCCCGGTGGTCTCCTCAGTCAGCCTGACCACTCCCGGGCACTCCCACATATAGCCCAGACGGTCCAGGACCCCACGGGCGTCAGGGAAGCTCAGCTCGCCCTCAAGGTGCCAGGTGAGCAGGTCGCTGGAGTGGTAGACGACGGCGGCGCCGGTCAGGTCCTGCCTCTGGGCCCCCAGCAGCATGCGGAAGCGGCCGGGGCGATCGGGGTCGCGGGTGACCTGAGGATCGCGGAAGTGGGCGGTGTAGCCCGCAGCGTGGGTCGGGATGAGGGGGTTGCCCGGCCACTTGGTGAAGGAGACCAGGTCCGGGGAGGTGACCAGGCACTGACTGGCCGTGCGCTGGTCATCGGCGTCCTTGAGGTTGCCGGTGTAGAACAGCTGGTAGCGGGCGGCGTGGGGAGCCTGCTGGCGCTCGTCGTCCTCCAGCACCAGGGCGTTGCCGGAGTAGGCGCCGGAGGCGTCATAGAAGGAGTCAGGCACGATGGCGGGCGCGTGATGCCTCCAGTGCAGCAGGTCGTGGGAGGAAGCGTGCCCCCAGTAGACCAGCCGGCGGGAGGGATGCATCGGGGTGTACTGGAAGAAGACGTGCGCCACGCCGTCGTCAATGAGCAGACCGTTGGGATCGTTGAGGCGGCCGACCGGCGGCGCGACGTGGATGAGCGGGTAGTCGGGGTCGTTGGCAGCGTGGGAGCCGGCCACGGCCTCCGCCTCGGCGGCGCGCAGGTCCTCGGTCATACCTCCAGGCTACCGGCCGGCAGGCCCGAGCACGGCGCTTAGTGGAAGTAGGGAATGATGAGCCACAGACCGAAGGAGACGATTGCCCCGGCCAGGACCAGGAAGAAGCCAGCCGCTACCTCCGCGGCGTGAAGACCCTCGACCTGCCCGGCCTGGCGCTTGACGTGGACCTCGTCGAGCATACGGGCGGCTGAGGAGGTAATGAGCATGACGAAGGCCGTGACCGTCACGGTCACGAGGGTGACCATTCCCAGGGAGGCCCAGTCGATGTTGATGCCGCTCATGCTGCGTCTCCTCCCCGGGATCCGGCGCCAGCCAGTTCCTGCTTGACCTGCTCGACGGTGCGGGGCTTGCGCGTGAGCGAGGGATCGGTCTGCTTGGCCACCACCACGGTGTGGGCGTCATTGACGTTGGAGAAGTCGACCCTGTTGTGGTTGGCCTGGCGGATGATCGCCATGGCACCGGCCAGCAGGACGACGATGACCGCCAGGGTGCCCAGCGTCCCCCCGCGCACGGCGACGTAGGAGGTCAGGGCGCCTACCACGCCGGCGGCGGGCAGCGTGATGAGCCAGGCCACGCCCATCCGGCCGAAGGTGGCCCAGGAGACCTTGGAACCGCGTCCCACTCCGGAGCCGAGGATCGAACCGGTGCAGATATGCGTGGTCGACAGCGCGAAACCGAGGTGGGAGGAGGCCAGGATGGCCACCGTCGAGGCCGTCTCGGCAGCGAGGCCCTGCGGAGAGTCGATGTGGACCAGGCCCTTGCCCATGGTCCTCATGATCCGCCAGCCTCCCGAGTAGGTGCCCAGGCCGATCGCCAGGCCCGCCGTGGCGATAACCCACCACTGTGGGCCGGTGCCGACCTCCTGGTACCCGGCGGCCACGAGCACGAGGGTAATGACCCCCATCGTCTTCTGGCCGTCCGAGGTGCCGTGTGCCAGGGCCACGAGGGAGGCAGACAGCCGCTGCCCGTTGCGGAAGACCTTCTGGGAGTAGCGGTCGTTGGGACGGGCCACGCGATAGGCGATCCAGGTGGCCACCGCCGCGGCCAGGCCAGCGACGCAGGGGGCGACGAGCGCCGGCAGGACGATCTTGGACACGACCGTGCCCCAGTGCACGCCCTGCAGCCCCGCGGCCACGACGACGGCGCCGATCAGGCCACCGAACAGGGCGTGGGAGGAGGACGAGGGCAGACCGAACAACCAGGTGGCCAGGTTCCACAGGATGGCTCCGGCCAGACCTGCGAAGACCATGGCCGGTGCGGCCTGGATGAGGGCGTCGTCGAAGAGCCCACCCGAGATGGTCTTGGCCACCTCGGTGGACAGGCACGCTCCGATGACGTTGAGCACGGCGGCCACGAGGACCGCACGCTTGGGGGTGAAGGCCCCCGTCGCGACGGACGTGGCCATCGCGTTGGAAGAGTCGTGAAAGCCGTTGGTGAAGTCAAACACCAGCGCGGTGATGACCACGACGACGACGATGAAGAGGGTGCTACTCATTCCAGTCCCAGTGGGCGAGGTAGACCCACCACCCAGGACGGGTGGAGGTCAGTGCCAAGTAAACATGGCCTGACAGAATTGTTACCAGTCGGTGGCGGTTTCGGGGAGCCGAGTGGCGGCGTGGAAGACCTCCAATCGGTGCCATAGGGGGTGCGATATCTCACGGAGCGGACGACACCGGGCCTTCGTCCCGGCCGGCCCCGGTGGCGGGACCGCGGTGGCAGGAGGCAGTGCCAAGGACTCATGATGAGCACGTGAGCCCTTGTCCACCGATCCCGTCCGACGACGCCTGCCACCCGCGCCGCCGGCGCCGGCGCTCGCCTGACGCGGCCACTGCCCTGTTGCGGGCGCTGGCACCCTCGGTCTATGTGCCTACGGCCGTCTTCGCCCTGGGGTCCGGCGCCGTCCAGCCGGTGCTCGTCCTGGCGGCGACCGACGTCGGCATGTCACACGCAGTGGCAGCCGGTGTGCTGGGCCTGCTGGGAGCGGTGGGCGTGGTCTCGGCCCCCTTGACCGGGGTGCTGGTCGGAAGAGTGGGTGGGCAGCGCTCGATGGTGCTGGGCACAGCGGTAGCGGTGGCGGCCGTGATCGGGATTCTCCTGGCGATGACCGTGCCGGGCCCGCTGGCGGTGGCGGTGTTCGTGGTGGGCATCGTGGCCCAGGCGGTGGCGGCCAACCTGTGGGCGCTGGCGCGCCAGGGCTACGTCGCCGACGCCGTCCCGCCCTGGGCGCGGGCCAGGGCCCTGTCCTTCCTGGGCGGGATGATGCGCCTGGGGGTCCTGCTCGGACCCGCGATCGGTGCCGGTGCGCTGGCGGTAGCGGGCCGGCGTGGTCCCTTTGTCCTGCAGCTGCTGGCCTGCTTCGTCGCCCTGTGGGGTGTGCTGGCCTGCGCCCTGCCCGACCGCCAGCTGCGCCAGGTGCGCCGGCAGACCGGCCAGGTTGCCCATCAGCGCCAGGAGGCGACGGGCGAGCGGCCGCCGGCAGTGCGGTCACGAGTGGACCACCGTGCCACCGCAGTCGTCGCTGTGGCCATCACCTGCCTGCAGCTGCTACGCACCAACCGGACTGTCCTCGTGCCCCTGTGGGGCGCGCACCTGGGGATGAGTGACTCCCTCATCTCGCTCACCTTCGCTGCCGGCGCCCTGGTGGACGTGGCCATGTTCATCCCCTCAGGCAGGTGGATGGACCGCTACGGCCGGCTGGCGGGCATCGTCCCGGCTCTGGTCATCATGGGCGTGGCGCTGGTGGTCACGATCGTGTGGACCTCGCCCACAGGCTTCATCCTGGGGACCTGTCTCATGGGCTTTGGCAACGGCTTCGGCTCGGGGATCGTCATGACGATGGGTGCTGACCTGGCCCCGAGCCCGGGGCGCGAGCGCTTCCTAGGATGGTGGCAGGGCATCGGCAACATCGGCTCGGCGGCGGGTCCCTTCCTCGTCTCGGCGCTGACCTCCACGGCAGGTCTGGCCTCCGGCATGTGGGCGACCGCGGCGCTCGGGGTGGTCGGCGGAGCCTGGGCGCTGGTGGCCGTGCCACGCGCCTACGCCCACGCTGGGATGGACATGCGAGGGCGCGCCCGTCACTGATCCTTGGACAGGCGCCCGCGCCCGGGCAGGACCGGGATAGGGTCAGGGCGGGCCCCGGCCCTCGCACACAGGAGTATGAGATGACCAGCCAGCAACGTACCCTCCCAGGCCGCGAGGACCAGGTCGCGGCCCTCGGCATTGACCTGGGCACCACCCGCACCGTCGTGGCCGTCAGCGACCGGGGCAACTACCCCGTCCTGCCCTTCACTGACGGCGAGGGGGACGACCACTTCTACCTGCCGTCCGTCTCCGCCCTGACGCCGGCGGGCCTGGTGCACGGGTTCCGGGCCCGGCAGGCCGCCCGCCAGGGCGCGCCGTTGCTGCGCTCGCTTAAGCGGCTGCTGGCCAGTCCCCGCACCACCTGGAGCACGCCTGTGCGGCTAGGCGGTCAGGAGCTGGCAGTCGGCGAGGTCCTCACCAGCTACCTGCGGCACCTGCGCGAGGAGATCGCTGCCCTGCCGGCACTGGCTGAGGTCGATCTCGCCGCTGCCACCACGAGCGTCGTCGTCGCGGTACCGGCCCATGCCTACGGCGCCCAGCGCATGCTCACCCGGGACGCCTTCGAGGCGGCCGGCTTCCACGTCACGGCTGTTGTCAATGAGCCCTCGGCAGCCGGCTTGGAGTACACCCACCGCCGCTCCGACACGCTATCCTCGCGGCGCACGAGGGTCCTGGTCTACGACCTGGGCGGCGGCACCTTTGACAGCTCGGTCGTGGACGTGACGGGAGGCCGGCACGAGGTGCTGGCCTCACGCGGCCTGCCGGACCTGGGAGGCGACGACGTCGACCTCCTCCTGGCTCAGATGGTCCTGGAGCGCTGCGGGACCCAGGAGGAGGACCTGTCCCCCACCGAGCTGGACGACCTGCTGGAGCAGTGCCAGGAGGCCAAGGAGGGGCTGACGCCTCAGACCAGGCGCGTCGTGGTCGAGCTGCGCGGGCAGAGCGTCGTGGTGGACACCGCTGAGATCTACCGCCGCTGCGCGCCGCTCGTGGCCAGGTCGCTCGCGGTGATGGAGCCTCTGCTGAGCCGGCTCGACGACGGCAGCCCGGACCTGAGTCACGTGGCTGGCATCTACCTCGTCGGCGGCGCCTCCGCCTTCCCGCCGGTGGCTCGAGCCTTGCGCGAGCGCTACGGCCGGCGCGTACACCGATCGCCCTACCCCGGTTCCTCCACCGCCATCGGGCTGGCCATCGCTGCTGACCCGCAGTCAGGCCTGACGTTGTCGGACCGCCTGAGCCGGGGCTTCGGGGTCTTCCGCGAGTCAGAGAACGGCGAGCGTACGAGCTTCGACGTGCTGCTGCGCCCTGACTCCGTCCAGGCCGGCGCGGGCCAGGCCACGGTGATCGAGCGAGAGTACCAGGCGGTGCACAACGTGGCTCGGTTCCGCTTCGTCGAGTGTGCGGACATTGATGAGCGTGGCGAGCCCTGCGGACGCACCTACCCTTACCAGGACGTCCTCTTCCCGCTCGAGGCCGGGCTGCGCGACCACGCCGACCTACGCCAGGTCGAGGTCAGGCGTACCGGCAACGGGCCACGGGTTCACGAACGTTACGAGGTCGACGCCGACGGGCAGATCCAGGTCACGCTCACCGATATCTCGGACGGCTACCGCCGTCGCTACGTCCTCGGACAGCGTCAGGACTAAGCGGGGGCCTTGATCAGGCTGGGCTGAGACGGTGGGGTTGCCTCACATCGCCCGGCGCTTGGCCGCGCGCCGAGCGGCCAGCTCGTCCTCGACGACCGGCACGTCACCGGCGTGGTCGGTGGGCAGCTCGGCCAGCGATCCCTCGACCTCATGCCACACGCGGCCCACGGCGATGCCGAAGACGCCCTGGCCGCCCTGGACCAGGTCGATGACCTCGTCGTTGCTCGTGCACTCGTAGACCGAGGCGCCGTCGCTCATAAGTGTGATGGAGGTCAGGTCCTCCACCCCCCGCTCGTGCAGGGCGTTGACGGCGGTGCGGATCTGCTGGAGGGACACGCCCGTGTCCAGCAGTCGCTTGACGATCTTGAGCAGGAGAATGTCTCGGAAGGAGTACAGACGCTGGGAGCCTGAGCCCTTGGCGGAACGGATCGTGGGTTCGACCAGTCCGGTGCGGGCCCAGTAGTCGAGCTGGCGGTAGGTGATACCAGCCGCACGGCAGGCGATGGGGCCCCGGTACCCGGTGTTGGTGTCGAGCTCGGGCAGCGGGTCACCGAAGAGCATCCCCTGGGTGCGCTGAAGGGCGACGTCGTGACGGATCGCTTCGTTCGCGCTCACGTGATGCTCCTGTCGGTTCGGGTGGTGGGGTGGGACCGTGGCGTGGTGGCCGCGCCAGCAGACCCCACGATAGGGGCCGAATGGGGTCTGCTCAACGAAGGGCGCGCGGCGCTGCGGCACCGACTAGGTCTCAATCTCAAGATGAGGTTCAGGCCAGACCTGAGGTAACGGCACTTTTCCTTGGTATGGCGCTGGAGTGTTGAAGATAGCCGGGAAGGTCAATGTGTGGCACCTCACATCTATAGTCACATGAGTCACACCAGTCCCGCGTGTCGCAGTGTGGTTACCGGATACCGGTCGGCCCTGCCGCGAGGTCCTGCCTCCACCGGGCCACCTTCTCCGAGATGCTCTCCTCCCCCAGGTCCACGCCCCGCAGGCGCAGCAGCCCATCAGAGGCACGCACAGGAAGGCCGCATCCGTTGGAGATCATGAGTGCCTCCCCAGGCGTGCACGGCACGCAGCGCCCAGGAGCCTGCTCGCCGGGGCTCTGGCAGGCGGCCAGCACGAGGTCGGCACGCAGGACGGCGTCGTCGTCGATGCTCAGCCTGACCTGCTCCAGCCGTCCTCCCTGTGCCTCCAGGCAGCGCTGGAGCAAGGGCGGCCAGTACCCCACCGAGCCCGCCTCCGCGCTCAGGCTCAGGCCTTCACGGGCGCTGACAGGCACGGCGAGGATGGAGGGCCCACCCTCCTGAACCAGGAGCGCGACAAGCCCTTCGTCAGGTGAGGTCGAGCGGACGGCGACCAGACGCATGTCGTGCACGTGTCCAAGGCTACGGAGCACCTGCGGCTGTGTCTGGCGAATGAGGCTCGTAAGGAAGGCCGCTTTCAGCCCAGGGACTCCAGCGAGCGGCGCAGCAGCTCCTCGTGCAGGCGCGCTACGGCTCCCGCCAGCGTGGCGGCACTCTGCTCGGCAGCCTGCGCCGAGCGGCCGCGCTGGTGCTGAACGGCGTGGTCAATGAGGTCCGCCTCGCGCTCGGCCGCGGTACGCACGGCCCGCAGGTTGCGCAGCGGCAGACCGAGCTCGTGGATCTGCATCGCCAGCTCGGCGGCGCGCAGCGCGGTGGGACGGAAGGTACCGCGGGCGTCAGCGGCGACCACGCCGATGGAGATGAGCTCGTCCATCTGCTCCTCACTGGCCCCGGTCCGACGCATGAGCTCGTCCAGGTCCACCGGTGCGTCCTCGTCGACCAGACGCCCGTGGGAGGCCACCACGCGCGGCACACGTACCTGCGCAGGCGGCTTGCGATCCATCTGCTCCAGGCGCTGGCGGATCACCGACAGCGGGAGGTACTCGTCGCGCTGGGCAGTCAGCGTGAAGCGCAGACGCTCGACGTCGGCCTGAGAGTACTGACGGTAGCCGTTGCCCACCCGGTGGGGATGGATGAGGCCCTCGCTCTCCAGGTAGCGAACCTTGGAGATGGACAGCGCGGGGAAGCTGGGGCGCAGATGCTCGACGACCTCCCCGATCTTCATCGAGGGCTCGTGCGAGACACCCTGCGGCCAGGAGGTCGCTGGGTCGGCAGGCTCGGGACGAGGGGCAGCTTGGGACGCTGTGGCTGCCTTGCGGACGGCGGGGCTCACTGCGCGCTGGGAACGGACGGACCGGGGTGGTAGCTCATCCGGTACTTGCCGATCTGGACCTCGTCTCCTGCCCGCAAGGTGGCTTCCTCCACGCGCTGGCGGTTGACGTAGGTACCGTTGAGCGAGCCCGAGTCGCGCACGGCGTAGCCGCCGCCCTCCAGCGCCAGGAACATGGCGTGCTTACGCGAGACGGTGACGTCGTCGAGGAAGATATCCGCGTGCGGGTGACGTCCGACCGTCGTCTGCTGGGAGTCCAGCAGGAAACGGGCGCCGGTCGTCGGCCCGTGGCCCACGAGCAGCAGCGCGGTGCCCGGCGGCAGCGCCGCGATGGCCGCCCGGTCCTGCTGCGAGAGCCCGATGAGGGGAGCCTCGCGCTCGTCCGTGGCGTCAATGGCGCCGAAGGTCTGGGTCGAGGTGGGATCCGGCTGTATCGGTGTGCTCGACATCATGTCCCCCTCGGGTCGGGTGGTGCCGGTCGCACCACGTCAGCCCCACCATACCGTTGCCACACCCTCCTGTGACAACGCCAGACCAGGCCAGGACCACAGGACGGCCTGGCGCTCACCGGCGGCAACGCAACGCCCTGGCCAGGTCGTCCTGGCACTTGAGGACCAGCCGTCGCAGTGCGGTGGGCGCCTGGGGGTGGGAGGACAGCCACTGATCGACAGCCTCCAGGTCCTCGCTGTCGCCGCAGGAGGGAAAGAGCCCGATGACGATCCGGGTGGCGATCTCCTGCCCGCGCCCGTCCCACACGGCCTCCAGCCCGGCCAGGTACCGGTGGGTGAAGGAGGCGGTGAGGTCGCGGTGACTGTCCACGGCAAAGCCCTGGATGAGAGCGTCGAGATGGTCGTTGCTCAGGGAGACGTCGTCAAGGACACGAGCAAAGACCTGCTCCTTGACCTCCGTCAGCGGGAGCGAGGAGACCGCCTGGAGGTGGCGGGTGCGCCCGGAGGCCGTGGGATCGTGAGTGAGGGCCTCGTCGAGCTCGCTGCGGTCTGCCTCGCCCAGGCGCGCCAGGGCGATGAGGGTCCTCCACCGCAGGTCGTCGTCGACGGTGAGTCCGTCCAGCCCGCCGTCGTCCAGCTGGCGCAGACGGGCCGCCGTCGTCGTCACGGCCTCAGCGCCGAGCAGGCGTGAGTGCCCTGCAGCCTCGATCCAGGCGCGGGCACGTACGAGCTGGGCATCGGAGCCGGCCGGTGAGGCGAGCAGCAGCTGCCAGGCATCGGGAGAGCCGTCCTGGACGGGGCCGGCCCCGACCAACGGAGGCAGGGTCTGCGCCCGGTCCTCGGGCCTGACATAGACCAGGGCGTCATGACGGCTACGTCCCAGCAGGCTCGCCAGGGTGGCGGGCTGGGTGGCGTCGTCGGCCTGAGCGAGGACCGTTGACAGGTACTGGCTGGCGGACAGCAGTCCGTCACGCACGAGGTTGTCCAGGCTGGACCACCACAGCGAACGGGTCAGCGGGTCCTCCAGCCGTGCCAGGCAGGTCCGGGCCGTGGCCAGTGAGGCGGCGTCAGGCCGGATGACGGCGTAGGTCAGGTCCTCGTCGTTGACGGTCACGAGGTCAGGCACAGGCAGCCCGACGGCCTCGGGCAGGTCAACGCTCGCCGTCTCCAGGGTCAGCGGCAGCCGGTGGGTCCGGGTGAGCTGGCCCTCATCGTCGAAGGAGTAGAGCCCGACCACGAGCGTGTGGGGCCGGATGACGGGGTCACCCGTGGCCAGGTCAGTGCCTTCCTGACGCACGGTCAGACGCGTGATGCGCTGGCCGTCGGACTCCAGCTCGTTGGTCAGGACCGAGGGGCCGGCGGTACGCAGCCAGGCCTGCGCCCAGGCGTCCATGTCGCGTCCAGAGGCCTGACCGAGGGTGTCGAGGAACTGGGCGAGGTCGCCGTTGGCGAAGGCGTGATCGGTGAACCAGCTGCGGGCCGCCTCGAGGAAGACGTCCTGGCCCAGGTAAGCCACCAGCTGCTTGAGGACCGCTGCCCCCTTGGCGTAGGTGATGCCGTCGAAGGTCTGACGCGCGGCCTCGACGTCGTCGACGGTGGCCACGATCGGGTGGGTCGTCGCGGGCCGGGAGTCCTCGGCGTAGGCCCAGGCCTTGCGCCCCAGCGCGAAGGTCGCCCAGGCCTCCGTCCATGGTGTGGCCGTCGCCTGGGCCCAGGTGCCCTGGTTCTCAGCGAAGGACTCCTTGAGCCAGGTGTCCTCCCACCAGGTGGGCGTCACGAGGTCACCGAACCACATGTGGCACATCTCGTGCAGGATCGTGTTGGCCCGCCCTGCGTGCTGGGCACGGGTGACCGGGCCCTGAAAGAGATAGGCCTCCTCATTGAAGGTCACGCACCCGGGGTTCTCCATGGCCCCGAGGTTGTACTCGGGTACGAGCACGCTGTCGTAGGCACCCCAGGGGTAGGGATAGCCATAGGCCTCGTCGTACAGGGTCATGCCCGCGGCGGTGACCTCCAGCAGCTCGTCGGCGTCCAGGTGACGGGCCAGGCTCGCGCGGCAGGACCAGGACAGCTCGACCGGCTCGCTGTCCGGCCTCAGCGGCGAGCGCCACTGGCTGCTCACCCGGTGCCAGGGCCCGGCCGCTAGCGCCGTGAGGTAGCTGGGCAGCGGCAGGGTGGTGGCGAAGCGGGTCATCACCGCCTCAGGGAGCTCACGGGAGGGACGAGACTCCTCGACCACGCCGTTACCCAGGACGGTCCACCCGGCGGGATGAACGACGGTCAGGCGGAAGGGCGACTTGAGGTCGGGCTGGTCCATCGAGGCCCAGGCCCGCCGCGAGTCCGAGGGCTCGAAGTGGGTGTAGAGGTAGGTCGCCCCGTCGACCGGGTCGTGGAAACGGTGCAGGCCCTGACCTGAGTTGGAGTAACGACCGCGGGCCTCCACCGCCACCCGGTGCTCCCCCGCCTCTAGATCCGGCAGGGCCACGCGCGCGCCGTCCCAGGAGACCTGGACCGGGTGGTCGTCGACGCTGAGCGAGACGACCTCCTCCCCCAGGAAGTCGATCCAGGCCCCTGAGCAGGGGGTGAGCACCTGAAGGGTCAGCTCGCTGCGTACGGCGAAGCCGGTCGCCTGTGGGTCAGGAGCGCTGGTGAGGTCGATGACGACGGCGAGCTCCTGGACGCTGAGGACCTGTGAGCGCCACAAGGCCTCAGCGCGAGAGAGGTTGGTCAGCGAGGGCAGACGGTCAGGGGCCTGGCTGACACTGGCAGAGGGCTGGAACGTCATGCTCAGTTCCACTTCTCCTCAGCGCGACCCTCCTGGGCCCACAGGACGTGGTAGACGCCGCTGGGGTCGTCAACGCGGTGGTAGGTATGTGAGCCGAAGAAGTCGCGCTGGCCCTGGATCAGGGCGGCAGGCAGGCGCGGAGCGCGCAGCTGGTCGACGTAGGCCAGCGAGGAGGCGAAGGCCGGGGCTGGCACGCCGGACAGCGCAGAGACCGAGACGACCTCGCGCCACGCCGGCAGCGCGTCCTCCAGGGCAGAGGCGAAGACCGGAGCAGTCAGCAGGCTGGCCAGCTCGGGCTCCTCGGCGTAGGCGCGGGTGATGTCATCGAGGAAGCGGGCCCGGATGATGCAGCCGCCACGCCAGATCCGCGCCATCGCGCCCAGGTCCACGTCCCAGCCGTTGGCCTGAGAGGCAGTGGCGATCTCGTCGAAGCCCTGGGCGTAGGCGGCGATCTTGGAGCCGTACAGCGCCTGACGCACGGCGTCGACAAAGGCCTGGCGGTCCTCCTCGGACTCAAAGGTCACCTCGCGCTCCCCGGCCTCGATCTCGGTCTCGCGCACCGCCGCACGCTGCGGGGCGGAGGAGGACACAGCGCGGGCAAAGGTAGCCTCGGCGATCGCCGGAGCGGCCACACCAAGCTCCAGGGCGGTCTGCGTCGTCCACACACCCGTGCCCTTGTGTCCGGCAGCGTCGACGACGACGTCGACGAAGGGCTCACCGGTCGCCGGGTCAACGCGCTCGAGGACCTCGGTGGTGATGTCGATGAGGTAGGAGTCGAGCTCGGAGTCCTTCCAGGAGCAAAAGACGGCGGCCACCTCAGCCACGCTGAGCCCGGCCACGTGACGCAGGAGGTTGTAGGCCTCGGCGATGAGCTGCATATCGGCGTACTCGATGCCGTTGTGCACCATCTTGACGAAGTGGCCGGCGCCGTCGGGCCCCACGTGCGTGCAGCAGGGAACGCCGTCCACATGCGCTGAGATCGACTCCAGCATGGGGCCCAGACGCCTGTAGGAGTCCTCGGTGCCGCCGGGCATGATCGAGGGGCCCAGCAGCGCCCCCTCCTCACCTCCGGACACTCCCATGCCCACGAAGTGAATGCCCTGCTCGCGCAGGGAGGCCTCACGACGCTGGGTGTCCTTGTAGAAGGTGTTACCAGCGTCGACGATGATGTCCCCAGGCTCCAGCAGCTCGCGCAGCTGGTCGATGACGGCCTCGGTCGCGCCTCCGGCCTGGACCATGATGATCGCGACACGGGGGCGACGCAACGAGGCTACGAAGTCAGCGAGCTCCGTGGCCGGCACGAAGGTGCCCTCGCTGGCGTAGCGGCTCATGAGACGCTCGGTACGCACCGGGGTCCGGTTGAACACGGCCACCGCGTGCCCGTGGCGGGCGAGGTTCCGGGCGAGGTTGGCGCCCATGACGCCCAGGCCGTACACGCCGATGTCGGCAGAGTCGGGCTGAGGGACGAAGGTGGTGGGAGCGGCGTCGTTGGTGGCGGTCATGGTCTGCCTTTCCACGGGCTGGTCGGTCGGGCCGTCGGCGTGGTGCCGACTCTGGTGGGAGCCTATCGCTGGTAGGCGACACCAACCCTGTCAGCCCGGTCTGCCACAGGCGTAGCGCTGGAAGAGGGACTGACAGCGCCTGTCTGGGCCCGGCGCCGGAGCGCTACCAGGCCAGCGCTCGTGCCTACACTGAACGACGGCGCCCAGGTCTGGGCGTCGTCACGACGTCAGGAAGGTGCACGTGGATACTGCAGATTCCGCTCACGCTACCTCGTCCTCGCAGGCGGCTGCTGGCAGCAACCCGCTGCTGGACCCCCGCGACCTCCGCCTGCCCAGGATCGCGGATCCTTGCGTCATGGTGATGTTCGGCATCACCGGCGACCTGGCCCGCCACAAGCTGCTGCCGGCGATCTACGACCTGGCCAACCGTGGCCTGCTCTCTCCCTCCTTCTCACTGGTGGGAGTCGGACGGCGCGACTGGAGCGACGAGGACATGCGCGCCTACGTGCGTGGCAGCGTCGGGGCCCACGCCCGTACCCCCTGGCACGAGAGCATCTGGGAGCAGCTGGCCGAGGGGATGCGATTCGTGACCTTCTCCTCCTTCGAGGACGACGAGGCCTATGAGCGCCTGACCGGCGTGGTCGCCGAGCTGGACGCCAGCAGGGGCACCAGCGGCAACCGCGCCTTCTACCTGTCCATCCCGCCCGGCTGGTTCCCCGCCGTCACCCAGCGCGTGGCCGCCTCGGGACTGGTCGACGACGCCCCTGGCAGCTGGCGCCGTGTGGTGATCGAGAAGCCCTTCGGCCATGATCGGGACTCCGCGCGTGAGCTCGACTCCCTGGTGGGGCGGATCGTGCGTCCGGATGACGTCTTCCGGGTCGACCACTACCTGGGCAAAGAGACGGTGCAGAACATCCTGGCGCTGCGCTTCGCCAACACGATGTTCGAGCCGCTGTGGAACCAGGGCTACGTCGACCACGTCCAGATCACCATGGCCGAGGACATTGGCATCGGCTCGCGTGCCGGCTACTACGACACTATCGGCGCGGCACGCGACGTTATCCAGAACCACCTGCTCCAGCTGCTGGCCCTGACCGCGATGGAGGAGCCGAGCTCCATGGACGCCGCGGCCGTCCGGGCGGAGAAGGAGAAGGTGCTCGACTGCGTGCGCCTGACGCGCCACGGCGTGCTCGACCTGGACGCCACCACGGCCCGTGGCCGCTATGTCGGCGGTTTCCAGGGCGGTGTGGCCGTGCCTGGTTACACCGAGGAGCAGGGCGTGCCGCAGGACTCGACCACGGAAACCTTCGCCGCCATCCGCCTGGAGATCGCCAACAGGCGCTGGGCCGGTGTGCCCTTCTACCTCCGGGCGGGCAAGCGCCTAGCGCGGCGGGTCACGGAGGTCGCCGTCGTCTTCAAGCAGCCACCCTTCCTGCCCTTCGACCCCTCTGCCACGGCAGGGGTGGGGGCGAACACGATCGTGCTGAGGATCCAACCGGACGAGGGCATCACCATGCGCCTGGCCTCCAAGGTGCCGGGCACCCACATGGAGCTGCGCGACGTCCTGATGGACTTTGGTTACGGAGCCTCTTTCAACGAGGAGTCGCCGGAGGCCTACGAGCGTCTCATCCTGGACGCGCTGCTGGGCGACGCCCCGCTCTTCCCCCACCAGCGGGAGGTGGACCTGTCCTGGCGCATCCTGGACCCGGTGATCGAGCACTGGGCCGCGGCAGGGGTGCCTGACTCCTACCGTCCGGGCTCCTGGGGCCCGGACAGCGCCCATGACCTGCTCACCCGTGACGGCCGTACCTGGAGGCGTTCATGATCACCACCCTGACCGCGACGACGACCGACCGCATCGTCTCCGAGCTGCTTGCCGTCGAGGGCGGCTCCGGTAGCTCGCGTGTGCTCACCCTGGTCATCTCCACTGACGCCGTCGGCCTGGAGGAGGCCCTGGAGGCCGCGCACGGGGCCTCACGTGACCATCCCTGCCGCGTCATCGCCGTCGTCGCCCCGCCCGGGCGCGAGGACGCCTCTGGGCCGCGCTCACGAGACGGTCACGTCTCTGCCGAGCTGCCCGGCCACCTGGATGCCGAGATCCGGGTCGGCCACGACGCCGGGGCGGGCGAGACGCTGGTCCTGCGTCCGTGGGGAGAGGCCGCCGAGCACACCGACACCCTGGTGGTCCCCTTCCTGCTGCCCGACGTCCCTGTGGTCACCTGGTGGCCGACGACGATGCCGAGCTGCCCGGCGCAAGACCCTCTGGGCCAGCTCGCCGGCACGCGGATCACCAATACCCCGGCCCAACCTGATCCTGTGGCCGCTCTGGCAGCTCTGGCACCCGGATACACCCGCGGAGACATCGACCTGGCGTGGACGCGGATGACGCTGTGGCGGGCCATCGTGGCCGCCACGCTCGGCCCGGTGCTGCGCGATCACCAGGTCAGTCGCGTCGCGGTGGCGGGAGAGCCCTCCAACGCCTCCATGGCACTGATGATCCGGTGGCTGCGCCTGCAGGCCAGTGTCGAGGTCGATCGGGTGGACGTGCCTGGCTTCTCTGGGATCTCCCAGGTTGCCGCCCACACGGAGGCCGGGACCTACCTCATCGAGCGCGCGGACCAGGAGCGGGTCCGGATCACCCGACCCGACGGCTCCGCGCCGCAGATCGTCACCATGCCCAGGCGTGAGCCTGTGACCACCATGAACGAGGAGCTGCGCCGGCTGACCCCGGATCTCGTCTTTGAAGAGGTGCTCGTGGCTTTCGCTGCTGATCACGGCTGCCACTGCCTGGGCCAGGAGACGGCGCAGGCCTCGCAGTAGGGCACGGTCCCTCCCCCGGTCACCGCGCGGTGGCTCGTACACGCTCAAAAGCCTGTGCGGGCCACCGCGGCGTCGTTATCGTGGAGATATGAAGACGTTGCCACTGGGTACCTCTGACCTGACCGCCTCCAACATCGTCCTGGGCTGCATGCGCATCAGGGACAAGTCTGACGCCGAGATCCGCCAGCTCGTCTCCACGGCCCTGGAGGCCGGCATCACCATGTTCGACCACGCCGACATCTACGGTGGTGACCACGCTTGCGAGAAGAGGTTCTCCCAGGCGCTGGGATGGAGCCGCTCCGAGCGCGAGCAGGTGGTCCTGCAGACCAAGTGCGGTATCCGCGGAGGCTGGTTCGACTTCTCTGCCGAGCACATCATCACCAGCGTCGAGCGTTCGCTTACTGCGCTGGGAACTGACTATCTCGATGTCCTTCTCCTGCACCGGCCGGACGCCCTCGTTGAGCCCGAGGAGGTCGCCCAGGCCTTTGACGAGCTCCACGCCGCCGGCAAGGTGCGTCACTTCGGCGTCTCCAACCACACTCGCGGTCAGCTGGAGCTGCTGCGCGCCACGGTCCGTCAACCACTTCTGGTCAACCAGCTGCAGCTCTCCCTCACCCACGCTCCGATGATCGCTGAGGGCGTGGCCCTCAACATGCAGCACGACCAGGCCCTGTCCCGCACGGACGGGATCCTGGACTACTGCCGCCTGACGAGCACGACGATCCAGGCCTGGTCCCCCTTCCAGTCCGGCGACGGCACCGGCCCGTTCGTGGGCAACTCTAGCTACTACCTGCCGCTGAACGAGACGCTCAACCGCCTGGCGGCCGAGTACGGCGTCTCACCGGACACGATCGCGACGGCGTGGATCACGCGTCACCCGGCTGCGATGCAGGTGGTCGTGGGTACCACGAGTCCGCAGCGCGTGCGCGACGCCGTGGCAGGCAGCGAGCTGCCTCTCACCCGCGAGCAGTGGTACGAGGTCTTCCGCGCGGCCGGGTACGTCGTTCCCTGATCTCACCCGGCTCTGCCCCAGGCGGGCCGGTGGGTCGCCTGCCTGGCTATGGCTGGGGATGAGTGTCGGTGCCCCGGCCTAGCCTGGCCGCATGAACCGATCTCACCACGGCGCGGCGCGGCGCTCAGCGCCGCGACATGGGTGGCAGGCCGTCATGACGGCGGCCACGCTCGCCGTCCTTGTCATGCTCGCTTGCGGCCTGGCGCCTGTGGCGCCGCTCGGCCCGGCCTACGCCGGGTCCACCGCCACGCAGAGCAAGGCAGGTACGCCCACGGCCTGGGATGAACGGGGTTCCCTCGTGCTGCCACCAGACCAGGCTCTGGCTGCCCTGGACCGGCTGCCGGCGGACTCACCGGCCGCCGTCTCCTGGGCGCAGGGAGGATCGCGCACCGGATGGTTCGGCGAGGCCTGGCAGGACGTGGACGGGGATGGGTGCGACACTCGTAACGAGGTCTTGGCCCGTGACCTGAGCGATGCCGACTTCTCGCGTGCCTCGGGGCTGCAGACGGCTGACCAGGGGCGGGGCGAGGGGGCGAGCGTCTGTCCTGACGCGACGGTGTGGACCGGAGTGCTGCACGATCCCTATACCGGCAAGGAGATTACCTTCCAGCGTGGACAGAACACCTCCGCCGCGGTCCAGATCGACCACGTGGTCCCTCTCAACTACCTCTACGCCCACGGCGCCTGGGCCTGGGACCAGCGCACCAGGCTCCTGGTAGCCAATGACCCCCTCAACCTCCTGGCGGTCGACGGCGAGGCCAACAGCGCCAAGGGTGCGTGCGGCCCCGCCACCTGCCCCGTGGGTACGAGTGAGACTGGTACCTGGACGACGGCGAGCGGCTCGGGCTGGTGGCCGCCGGATCCCGGGTTCCGCTGCGAGTACGCCCAGCGTTTCGTCTCCGTCCTGGCGGCCTACCGCCTTGGTGTGCCTGACGCCGACCGCCAGGCGCTGGCCGAGGTGCTGGGCAGCTGCACGCAGGCAGGCGATGGACAGGTCTCATGGCTCAAGCAGCTGTCAGGACTACGTCCTGGGGTGCTGGCGAGGGCCACTGCCCGTCCTCCCGTCGCCCTGCCACTGGGACTGGGACTGGCCCTGACAGGTGGAGCGCTCCTGCTGTGGCACCGGCGCCGTCGTTAGGATGCCGCCATGGTGAGCAAGGAGACCGTCCGGGCACAGGCACTGGCTGCGGCGGCCGAGTCCGGCGGACCCGCCTCGGCCAGGGTGGATGTGTGGCTGTGGGCGGTGCGCCAGTGCAAGACCCGTTCAGCTGCGACGGCAGCCTGCAAGGCCGGGCACGTACGGGTCAACGGGGAGCCTGTCAAGCCTGCCCAGCACGTCGTCGTCGGGGACGAGGTGCGCTACCGGGTGGACGGCTTTGACCGAATCCTCCTGGTCACTCAGATTCTTCTCAAGAGGGTCGGTGCTCCCGTAGCACGGCGTGCCTACGCCGACTTCTCCGCGCCACGTCCCTCTCCCCTGGACGCACCGGCCGCGATCATCCGCGACCGGGGTGCCGGCCGGCCCACGAAGAAGGAACGGCGCGCCCTGGATGCGCTGCGCGCGGGCGTGCCTGACGTGGACATCGAGCACATCCTCGACGTCGACTAAGACACCCCAGGAAGGATCACCATGTCCAAGCGCACTCGGGCCGCAGCCGTCTCCGCATTGGTACTCTCGGGGCTGGCCGGACTCGGCGCCGTCGGCGTGGTGGCCAGGCAACGGTCCCTGGCCGGGGACCTGGCTCGTGTCCAGCCAGGCTTGCGTGCGCCGCTGCTGGTTCTGGGCCGGGGTCAGGACGGTGAGCCGGGCACGGTGCGTCCCGGCAACCTCTTTCAGCGGGCCAGCAAGGCGCAGGAGCTGTTCACCCCTGCCGGGCTCGGCACCCGCCGCATGCTGAGCACACCGCAGGGTCCCGTCAGCGCATGGCTCTATGAGACTGCGCACCGGGCGGAGCAGGCTGGTAGCGGTGCGCTTGTGTGGATCCACGGCGGAGGGCTCGTGGGTGGGTCCCCCGCCCAGGACCACGCCCTGTGCTCTCGTTTGGCTACTGACCTGGGATGCCTCGTGGTCTGCGTCGACTACCGCCTGGCGCCTCAGCACCCCTACCCCGCGGCCATCGACGACTGCTTCGGCGCCCTGGCCTGGCTGCATGAGAACGCCTCAGACCTTGGCGTTGATCCTGAGCGTCTTGCCGTGGGTGGTGCCAGCGCCGGGGGCGGCCTGGCCGCCTGCGTGGCCCAGCGTGCCAGGGACGCGGGAGTGCCGCTGGTCTTCCAGCTCCTCATCTACCCCATGCTCGATGACCGAACCGGTGCCGGAGGCCAGGAGGTCCCTGGCCGCGGCGAGTTTGTGTGGACCGCTCGCTCCAACGCGCAGGGCTGGCAGGCCTATCTGGGGCACCCCGCGGGCGAGGAGGAGACTCGGCCCTGGGCAGCGGCAGCCCGCTGTCAGGACCTTGCTGGTCTGCCGGCGGCCTGGATCGGCGTGGGAGACCTCGACCTCTTTCTTGACGAGGACCTGGATTACGCCCGCCGTCTGGAACAAAGCGACGTGCCGGTCACCGTCCACGTGGAGCCCGGGATGTACCACGGTGCGGACTTCTGCACCTGGTCGCCGCAGATGCGCGCCTTCCGTACCCAGGCCGTGGAGGCGCTGGGATCGGCGTTCAGGCCTCGGCCCTGAGCAGCTCCTCCAGGACGCGCAGGACTCCTTGCTCGGTGTTAGCCGGCGCCTGGAACCGGGCGGCAGCCAGCACGTCCGAGTGGGCGTTGGCCATAGCGAAGGTCATCTCCGCCTCGTCGAAGAGCTCGACGTCATTGAGGTAGTCCCCGAAGACAGCCGTCTGTGCCGGTGTGACGCCCAGACGCTGCTGGAGGATGGCCAGGGCCCGCCCCTTAGAGGCCTTCGCCGACATGAGGTCGGTCCAGTGCAGCCCTGAGACCACCGTCTGCAGCTGCGGGGCGGCAGCGGCCAGGTGGGGTGCGGACAGGCGCTCGGCGTCAACAAAGTCGTGGACCGCGACCTTGAGGACGTCGTCCAGGCTCAGCGCAGTCAGGTCCGCCACCACCTGGCGCGAGGCGTAGTAGGTGTCCACCTCCGCCAGAAAGCTCTCATCGGTGCGCTCGACGTAGGCGACCTGCGGGGTGGCCACGACTGCTCCGACGTCGAGCCCGTGGCCAGGGCCCGCGAGCTGACGGACAGTCTGGATGACCGTGACGGCCTGCTGGCGCGTGATCGTATCGCGGAAAAGCTCGCGGTCGCCGTCGACGACGATCGTGCCGTTCTCGGCAATGATCGCGGTGTCCGCCACGAGCTCGCCGAGCGTGTGGCGCAGGTTGGCGAGCTGACGCCCCGAGGCCGGGCAGAAGACGATCCCGCGCTCGCGCAGACGAGCCACGACCTCAGCCAGGCCCGATGGCACCCGACCCTCGCCGTCGAGCAGCGTGCCGTCCATGTCGGTGACTACCAGGCGCAGGCGGGAGGCGTCTGCGGCCGGCGTGCCTGGACGCAAGGGAGTGATGACGGAGCGAGGGGTCGGGGCGTCAGCAGTGCGCATGGTGGGATCTTCTCAGATCCGCCAGCCTCCCTACGCCACCGGTGCCCGGTGCTACAGCTCCTCGTAGGTGGCCGGATCCTGGCCGGCTAAGCGGTGGCCACCATCGCCCAGCGCCGTGATCCGGCCGATCTCCTCAGGAGTCAGGCGCAGCGAGGCGGAGGCGAGGTTCTCCTCCTGGCGCGCCCGGGTGGAGGACTTTGGGATGGCGGTCACGCCGCGAGCCACGTGCCAGGCCAGGATCGCCTGGGCGGGGCTGGCCGAGTGCGCGGCGGCGACCTCGGCGACCACCGGGTTGCTCAGGATGTCCGACTTGCGCCCGAGCGGGCTCCACGCCTCCGTCGTGATACCGCGGGAGGCGTTGTAGGCGATCTGCTCGGTGTTGGGGAAGAACGGGTGGGACTCGATCTGGTTGACCTCAGGCAGCACGCCGGTCTCCCCCTCCAGGCCCTCAATGTGCTCGGGCAGGAAGTTCGAGACACCGATGTGGCGCACCAGACCACGTTCGCGAGCCTCGATGAGCGCCCTCCAGGTCTCCACGTACTTGTTCTGGGCGGGGTTGGGCCAGTGCAGGAGGTAGAGGTCGATGGCGCCGATCGGACGCATCCGCGAGACGGACTCCTCCACCGCCGCCAGGCCCTGCTCGTAGCCGTAGTACCGGCCGGGCACCTTGGAGGTCACCACGATCTCCTCGCGGCAGGCCAGGCCGGCCTCGACGGCGCCAGCCACGCCGTCAGCCACGCAGCCCTCGTTCTCGTAGGAGAAGGCTGAGTCGATGAGACGGTAGCCGACCTCGATGGCCGAGGTCACGGCCTGTGCCCCGGCGCGGCCACGCAGGTTGTAGGTTCCGAATCCAATGGCGGGCAGGGACAGGGGGCGGATGGCGTCACTCATACCTGCAGGTTAAGTGTCATGGCCTCCACACGCTGGGGCTCGCCGCACACGAGGAGGTACTCCGTGTTGCGCGTGTGGCTGATCCGGCTGACCTTCTGGCCGTGAGGGTTGAAGACCCCGATGCGGGCGCCGTTGTAGCGCTCGGAGGCGAAGGAAAGCACCTCGACGGCGCCGCCGCGCACCTGGCACATCTCGCGCAGCTCCCCCAGGGGCACGAATCCCTCGTTAGAGAAGGACAGGATGAGGACCTCGGCACGCACGGTGGCGATCAGCTCAGCCAGGGCCTGGGGCATCTGACGCCGCTTGTTGAACACCGACTTCGTGGCCTCATCGCGGCAGTCCAGCCTCTTGCAGGCCACGCCGTAGTACTCCGGGGCGTCCCAGCGCACCAGGGTCTCCCACACGTGGTAGTTCGTGTAGTAGCGGTGCTGGTTGTAAGGCGGGTCGAGGTAGGCCACGTCGACCGGGTCGAGGCTGTCAACGACGTCGAGCACGTCAGCGCGCAGGGCCCGGCCGGTACCCGGCACCAGCGGCGGTGCCTTGAGGGTCAGTGGCCTGAACGAGCGCGGGGCCCACTCCTTGAGGTAGGCCATCTGGACCCCCACGGTGGAGTCGACGGCGTCAGCCGCCTCGATCAGGCTGGTCAGGAGGACCGGGTAGAGCCAGGTGCCCGCGTAGTCGGTCTCGATCGCCTGGCGGACGGCGTCGATCCGCATGGCGTTGGCGCGCTGGAAGTATCGCGCGGCCTCGCTGAAGGTGCGGGTGATGTAGCCGCGCACGCCCGGCAGGGCGTTGAGGCGGGCCAGCGCCTGCTTCAGCTCAGCGTGATCGGCGGGGGTGAGTGCCTGGGCGTCGAGCTCGACGTAGGTACGGGCGAAGACCTCGGAGTAGGAGGCGATGTCGACGGCGGTGGTCGCGATCCCCTGACGGCACATCTCCTGGGCCACGCGGGTGGTGCCGGTGAACAGGTCCAGCCCCGTCGTGGCGCCCGAGGTGGCAAATATCTGACCCAGCACGGGCACGAGCAGGCGCTTGGAGCCGAGGTACTTGATCATGACCGCCCTCCCTGCCTGCGCCGTGACTGCCGAGACCCGCTCTCAGCCACCGTTCGTACCTGCCGCATGGTACTTGGCGCCGGCCAGGCTGCCAGATCGCGGGCCGCACGAACGGTGCGACGCGTATCGGGTGCCGCCGCCCTCAGTATGCAAACGCCATTGCGCAAATGGTATTGCAGACCTACTCTTGTTGTCATGAACAACGACGAGCAGCCCGCGTCAACCCCTCCGCTGACCTCCTCTCCCGCCCAGGAGCGGCGTTCTGCGCTACACCACAACCGGGACTACCTGGCCTGGTTCCTCGCTGACACCTCCTCCCAGCTGGGCAGGTCGATCCAGGCCTTCGCCATGCTGCTCATCGGCTACGCCGTCACTGGCTCCGTGGTCCAGGCAGGCCTGGTGTCCACGGTGTCCACCGTCGCCAGCCTCGTCCTGACCCTGCCGGGCGGCGTGCTCGTGGACCGATGGGACCGCAGGCTCAGCCTCACTGTCTCCGGCCTGGCTCGCGCCACCATCTTTGGTGCCGCGGCGGCGGCATGGTGGTGCGCAGGGCTCTCAGCGTCCCTGCTCTACGCCGTCGCCGCGGTCTCTGGCGCCCTGACGGGTCTGTTCTCCACCGCCTCCGACGCCGCCCTGAAGTCAGTGGTCCCGACCGAGGACCTGCCCAGGGCCGTGTCGGCCAACCAGGGCCGGGACGCCGCGATCAACCTCCTGGGAGCTCCTGTCTCCGGACTCCTCATCAATATCTCTTACGGCCTGCCCCTGCTTGCCGGGGCACTGTGCCCTCTGCTCCAGGCGGTCGCCACGCGGCTGATCCGCGCGGACCTGCGGCCTCGGCCTGAGCAGTCGCAGGACCCGGGGACCGGCTCCGACCCCTCCCCTTCCGGCCGGGTCTCCGTCATCGCTGACCTCCTGGACGGCTTCGCCGTCTTCCGTCAGATCGAGGTCCTTCCGAGGATCGTCGCGGCCCTGGTCCTGGTCAATACCGGCATCCAGGCCCTCATGGTCGGCATCACGCTCACCCTCCAGTCCTCCGGGACGCCCGCCTGGCAGATCGGCCTGCTCGACGGCGCGGTCGGGGTCGGCATGCTCGCTGGTGCGACCTTTGCCGGTCCTCTCGTTACCCGCGCGCCGAGCGGCCGGCTCATCATCACAGGCTTTCTGTTTATCGCGGTCTTCCTCGTCCCCCTGGCCTTCGCCCAGGACGTGCCCGTCATGCTCGGGCTCCTGGCGGTGGTGGGACTGGCCCTGCCGGTGGTCAACGGTGCGCTCGGCGGCTACATGCAGGCCCAGATTCCTGACGCCTTACAGGGCCGGGCCCTGTCAGCGATCGGCCTGGTCATCTCGTGTGCGCCGGCCCTCATGCCGGCGGCGGTCGGGGTCGGACTGACGCAGCTGGGCTCGGCCACCACGCTCGCGCTGACCTGCGTGCTCTTCCCGGCAGCGGCTGGCGTCCTGGCCTCAAGCAGGTCGATTCGCGAGCTGCCTCGGCCGGACCGGTGGGTAGCAGCAGTGTCTCGCACCGTGGTGCCACCTCAGGCAGGTGACGCATACGATGAGGCCCGCAGGGTGCACTGAGCACCGACGTCGGAGCACGGGGAGGACGGGCTGTGAGCACAGGTGCGCACCAGGGTGGTGCCGATCAGTCCCACACCGCCGCGTGGAGCGAGCCGGTTCCCGTGCCGGCCGAGGAGGCAGCCAGGCTGCTCACCCTCCTCACCCACCCCATCCGCTCCAAGATCCTGCGCACCATGGTGCACGGAGAGCCGATGCGGGTCTCCGACGTCGCCCAGGCGGTCGGCGAGCCGGCGAACTCGGTGTCCTACCACATGAGGGCCCTGGAGAAGGCCGGTGTCGCGCAGCGCCACGTGCCCACCGAGGGCGGCGACGGCCGCGAGACCTGGTGGGTGATCCCGGACTGGACAGGGCTGTCCTTCGACCCGGCCTCGATCCGGCAGCTTCCCGGTGGCGAGGCCGTGGTGGCGCAGTTCGAGCAGGCCGAGGCGGCACAGATCCTGGAGCTGTTCTCCGTGGCACGGCTGGAGGCTACTGAGGCGCTGGGGCTGCCCGGCCTGCGGGCGGACGGCCCCTTGCGGCTGACGCGCGAGGAGGCCCAGGCCTTCCAGGAGGGCGTGACCGCGCTCATCTCTCGGGCGATCGAGGCCTCCCGGCGCCACTCGCGGGCAGGGGACGACGACGGCGAGCGGGCGTACGCCTACGACTACCGGGTCGCCCTGCTCGCCGCAGTGGACCAGCCTGACGCCCCTTCCGCCGGCTCGGCTTCCTAGGCCTGGAGCCCATGCGCTGCTGCACTCAGGAGTCCGGGTGCAGCGAGGTGTCGGCGTCGTTCACGCGCCAGGAGTGGAATCGGACCGTGAGCCCGGCGCGGGTCGGCGCGCAGACAAGGGGCCCTGCGGCGACGTCGTCAGCCCGTTCGAGGGGGAAGACGCGCAGCAGCCGCAGCGGCTGCCCAACCACGCCACCACGGATCGTGACGGCGTCGTCGGTCCAGCTGGCACGGATACGGACGCGCTGACCGAGCCACTGCGGCACCTGGGCCAGAGACCAGTCAGAGCAGCCGTTGGTGACGACGGCGCCAGCGCTGAGCACGCCGTCGGCGTACTCCGTGGCAGCCTTGACCCAGCGTGAGGGCGAGCGGTGGATGAACAGGCCAGCCTGGTCGAACTGCTCCGAGAAAGCCGCGGTGTACTCGACCTCAACGGCCGTGCCGTACTCAAAGGGCGCCAGCAGACCGTGCTCCGAGGCATGGATGAAGCCGTACGAGGTGGTCCGCCAAGCATCCGAGCCCTCGACGGCGGTAACCAGCAGGTCCTCCCCCTCACGGCGCACCTCAGCCGGCTCATGGGTCCAGGTGCCCGTGTCCCATCGCACGTCCATGTCAGTCCTCCCGCCTGCGTGTACGACGAAGCCCGGTACCACTTTCCGCGTGATACCGGGCTTTTCGTCGGGCTGGCGGGATTTGAACCCACGACCCCTTGACCCCCAGTCAAGTGCGCTACCAAGCTGCGCCACAGCCCGTGACCTCACGGACCAGGTCCGCTCGGAACGAGTAGAACCTTAGCCCATGACGGCCTCGCACGAAAAATCCTGACACGGTGACCCCGCTCACCGCATCCCGGCGCTGGCCAGGACGCTAGCGCCGGCTACTCCCCCGCGTGCCAGGCCGCCATCCCGCCCGCCACATTGGTGAGATCTCCGGTGTAGCCGGCCTGCCGGAGCACCTGGATCGCGCGCGCCGAGCGAATGCCCTTGGCACACAGCACGAGGGTCGGCCGCGCCGGCTCAAGCTCGCCCATCCTGCCCGTCACCTCCGCCAACGGGATGTGCAGCGCGCCAGGGAAGGGATCGAGAGCCACCTCGACCGGCTCACGCACGTCAAGGACGGTGAGGTCACGGCCAACGATCTCACCCTCGGCCAGGCGCGCGCGCAGCCGCGACGCGGTGATCTGCTCACCCGCAGACCCCTCCCCCACGATGCTGGGCTGGGCCCCAGTGCCAGGAAGCCCGCAGAAGGCCTCGTAGTCGATCAGCTCGCGCACGCTCGGGTTCTCGCCGCACACCGGACAACCGGGGTTCTTGCGCAGTGGCAGCTGCGCCGTCGTCGCCTGCCAGGCGTTGACCATGAGCATCCGGCCGATGAGCGGGCGCGCCCCTCCCACGATGAGCTTGATCGCCTCGGTCGCCTGCATCGTGCCGATGATGCCCGGCATGACGCCCAGTACCCCGCCCTCGGCGCAGGACGGGACGGAACCGGGGTCGGGCGGCACGGGATGCACGCAGCGGTAGCACGGGCCCTGGCGGGCGTCGAAGACGCTGACCTGCCCGTCAGAACGGAAGACGGCTCCGTGGACGAGCGGCAGCCCCAGCATGACGCAGGCGTCGTTGACGAGGTAGCGCGTGGGGAAGTTGTCTGTGCCGTCCACCACGACGTCCCATCCACGCATGATCTCCAGGGCGTTGTCGCTGCGCAGCAGCGCCCTGTAGGTGACGACCTCGACGTCGGGGTTGAGTGCCTGGACGGCCTGGCGTGCCGACTCGGTCTTGTCCTGGCCCACCCCGGCGGTGGTGTACAGCACCTGGCGCTGGAGGTTGCTCAGCTCGACGACGTCGTCATCCACGATCCCGAGCCGTCCCACCCCGGCTGCGGCGAGGTACAGCGCTGCCGGGGAGGCGAGGGCACCGGCACCGATGAGCAGGACCCGGGCAGCGCGAATGCGCTGCTGGCCCACCACCCCGACCTCAGGAACCAGAGCGTTGCGCGAGTATCGGAGCCTGTCCTCAGCCGTGAGCGGCCGCAGCCGACCATCGGGGATGACGGACTCCCCGAGGTCGGCTGCGGTACGGCCTACGGCCGCGGCGGACTGTGCCTGGGCCCTCACGCGTCGCGTCGCTCGGCGCGGTAGCGGGCAATGAGCTGGCGCGTCGAGGCGTCCTGGGTCGACAAGGCCTGCTCGTCACCGCCCACGGCCGGTGCGATCTCGAGGGCGAGCTTCTTGCCCAGCTCCACGCCCCACTGGTCGAAGGAGTCAATGCCCCACACGATGCCCTCGGTGAAGGTGATGTGCTCGTACAGGGCGATGAGCTGGCCCACCACCGAGGGGGTGAGCGCCGGGGCGAGGATCGACGTCGTCGGACGGTTCCCGGCGAAGACGCGGGCCGGCACGATGGCCTCGGGCGTGCCCTCAGCGCGGACCTCCTCGGCCGTCTTGCCAAAGGCGAGCGCGGCAGTCTGGGCCAGGTAGTTGGCCAGGAACAGCTCGTGGACGTCCTTGTCCCCGTCCTTGGTGGGGTGGGCGGGGTTGGCCACGGCGATGAAGTCAGCCGGGATGAGCTCGGTGCCCTGGTGGATGAGCTGGTAGAAGGCGTGCTGGCCGTTGGTGCCCGGCTCTCCCCAGAAGACCTCGCCGGTCTCGGTGGTCACGGGGCTGCCGTCCCAGCGCACGGACTTGCCGTTGGACTCCATGGTCAGCTGCTGGAGGTAGGCCGGGAAGCGGTGGAGGTACTGGGCGTAGGGCAGCACGGCGTGCGTGGCGGCCTTGAAGAAGTTGCGGTACCACACGTTGAGCAGGCCCATGAGCATGGGGACGTTCTCGGCCGGGGCCTTGGTGGCGAAGTGCTCGTCCACAGTGTGGAAGCCGTCCAGGAACTCGGCAAAGGCCTCGGGGCCCACAGTCACGGCCAGGACCGTGCCGACGGCGGAGTCCACGGAGTAGCGCCCGCCCACCCAGCTCCAGAAGCCGAAGGCGTTGACCGGGTCGATGCCGAAGGCCTCAACCTTCTCCAGCGCCGTGGACACGGCCACGAAGTGCTTGGCGATGGCGCCCTCGGTCGGCACGCCCTTGGCCTGGAGGGCGCCAAGGAACCAGTCGCGGGCCATGCGGGCGTTGGTGAGGGTCTCCAGGGTCGTGAAGGTCTTGGAGGCGATGATGAACAGCGTCGTCTCCGGGTCGAGGTCCTTGACCTTCTCGGCGCAGTCGTTGGGGTCGATGTTGGAGATGAAGCGGGCGCTCAGCCCCTCCTGGACGTAAGGCTTGAGAGCCTCGTAGACCATCACCGGGCCCAGGTCCGAGCCACCGATGCCGATGTTGACCACCGTCTCGATGCGCTTGCCGGTCACTCCGGTCCACTCCCCCGAGCGCACCCGGCGGGCGAAGGCGTAGATCTTCTCCAGCGTCGCGTGGACGTCGGCAACCACGTCCTGACCGTCCACGGTCAGTGAGTCGGTCGCCGGTCGGCGCAGGGCCGTGTGCAGGACCGCGCGGTCCTCGGTGACGTTGATGTGCTCGCCGGCGTACATGGCGTCACGGCGACCGGGCACGTCCACCTGCTCCGCCAGCGCCACGAGGGCGTCACGGACCTCGTCGGTCAGGAGGTTCTTGGACAGGTCGACGAAGAGGTCGCCGAGCTCGTAGGACAGGCGCTCAGCGCGGTCAGGGTCGGAGTCGAACCAGCTGCGCAGGTCGGGCTCCAGCTCCTGGTGCAGCTGAGTGAGGGTCGCCCAGGCGGGCGTGGTCGTGGCATCAACAGGCTTGAGCATGGCCCCAGTCTAGGGCTCGACGGCGCCTGCCTCACCTCTGCCCTGTGGCCGGCGGGCCGTCAGCGGCGCTGACGCTTCTCGCGCACCCGCACCCCGATCTGGATCGGCGAGCCGACGAAGCCGAACTCCTCACGTAGGCGTCGCTCGATGAAACGCCGGTAGCCGGCGTCAAGGAATCCGGTGGTGAAGATCACGATGCGCGGTGGCGCGGTCTGCACCTGGGTGGCGAAGAGGATACGCGGCTGCTTGCCCCCGCGCAGCGGGTGGGGCGTGGCCGCCTGGAGCTCTCCGAGGAAGGCGTTGAGACGACCGGTGGGGATGCGGGTGGTCCAGCCCTCCAGGGCCGCGTCCAGGGCGCGCACGAGCCGGTTGGTGTGCCAGCCGGTGCGGGCGGCGAGGTTGATGTGGGGAGCCCAGGCCACGTGCGCCAGGTCGTGCTCGGTCTCCCAGGTGAGCATCTTCTGACGCTCCTCATCCACCAGGTCCCACTTGTTGTTGACCAGCACCAGAGCGCGTCCGGCGTCGACCACCTGCTGGATGACGCGCACGTCCTGCTCGCTGACGCTCTCCGAGGCGTCCAGGAGCACGACGGCGACCTCGGCCTTCTCAATCGCGCCCTGGGTACGTAGCACGGCGTAGTAGTCCGCGCCCCGCGACTGCTTGACGCGACGACGGATGCCGGCGGTGTCGATGAACAGCCACTGGCGCCCGTCCAGCTCGATGACCTCGTCAACAGGGTCTCGGGTGGTGCCGGCCAGCTCGTTGACCACGACGCGCTGGGAGCCGGCGATGGAGTTGAGCAGGCTCGACTTGCCGACGTTGGGACGGCCCACCAGGGCCACCCGGTTGAGGCTGCCGTGCTCGGGCGAGGGTCCGGCGACGGAGGAGACCTCCGGCAGGATCGCCATGGCGGCGTCAAGCACCTCACCTGAGCCACGCCCGTGGAGGGCGGAGACGGGGTAGGGCTCGCCCAGGCCCAGGTTCCACAGCGCCGCGGCGTCGCCCTCCTGGGCGGCGGAGTCGACCTTGTTGGCGGCCAGGACAACCGGCTTGCCCGAGCGGCGCAGCATCTTGACCACGCTGGCGTCGGTGGCCGTGATGCCGACCTGCGCGTCGACGACGAGGATGACGGCGTCAGCCAGCTCGACGGCGACCTCAGCCTGCGTGGCCACGGCCTGGTCGAGCCCCTTGACGTCCAGCTCCCAGCCGCCGGTGTCCACGATCGTGAAGCGGCGTCCAGCCCACTCCGCCGGGTAGGACACTCGGTCACGGGTCACGCCCGGGGTGTCCTGGACGACGGCGACGCGGCGGCCGAGCACGCGGTTGACGAGCGTGGACTTGCCGACGTTGGGACGACCCACGACGGCGAGCACCGGCAGCCCGGCATCGAGCCCGCCGTCGGCCTCAGGCACCTCTTGCGCCTCCAGCAGCGCCCGGTCCTCCTCGTCCAGCTCGTAGTCCTCCAGCCCGGCACGCAGCGCCGCGGCCCGCAGGTCCTCCTCAGCGTCCCTGGCCGCAGCCTCGTCCAGGGCCTGCTCAATGAGGTCGACCACGTGCTCCACGGACTGCTCAAGCGTCATGTCGCTGGTGTCGACCAGCGTCACGCCCTCGGGCGCGGTGAGGAACTGGGAGACGGTGGCATCGTCGCGGTCGCGGCGCACCACCTGGTCCCGCAGAGCCGCGGCGTCCACCGCCTTGCCGGCCGCCTCCAGGTCTGCGGCCCGGCGAGCCAGACGCGCCTCCTCGCTGGCGGTCACCAGCAGACGGACCTGCGCCTGCGGAGCAATGACGGTCGTGACGTCACGACCCTCGGCCACGATCCCGGCGCCGCCGGAGAAGGAGGAAGCGTCGCCGAGGGACTCGGCGTGGATGATCTCGCGCTGGAGGCGCGCCAGCTCGGCGCGCACGGACAGGTTGGTCGCCACGGTGGAGACCACCTGCGAGATATGCGGCTCGCGAATCGCCTGGCTGATGTCCACCCCGTCGCACACGACGGTGGGAGCCTGCGGGTCAAGGCCCATATCCAGGGGCATCGTCTCCACAGCAGCGGTCACCGCCTCAGGATCAGCCAGGTCCACGCCGCTGCGCTCACACCACCAGGCAGCAGCGCGGTACATGGCGCCGGTGTCCAGGTACGCCAGCCCCAGATGGGCAGCCACGCGCTTGGAGACGGTCGACTTACCCGACCCGCTCGGTCCGTCGATAGCGACGACGATTCCCATCCCTGCCTCCTTCACCCCGCCCGGCGCTGCAGGCCTGGGCGGTTGCGGTCATAGTCCGGAGCAAGACTGCCACGAAGGCGTGGCTAGAGCCGAACGACCCGCCAGCCGCCCTCCTCCAGGGTCTCCTCCAGCGGCTGTGCTGCCGCAGGCGAGACGGAGAGCATGGCGATACCGGCTGACTGTCCGGCCGAGTGCTCCATGGCGAAGTCCTCGATATTGACTCCGGCGGCGCCGACGTCGGAGAAGAGCCTGCCGAGCGACCCGGCGGTATCGGGAACGAGGACCTGGACCTCGGCGTAGCGCCGCGGCGCTCCGCCGTGCTTGCCAGGGATCCGCGCCTGGCCGGTGTTCCCTCGTCCCATGACGTCCGTGATGGCGCCCACGGCGCCCGGAGCGATGGTCTGCGCCCGCCCAGCGGCGGTGTAGTCGGGCGAGGCCGGGTCGACGGCGGCTGGAGCGATCCCGCCGATGAGCGTGTCCAGGTCCTCGCGCAGTGCCCGCAGAAGCCCCACGACGGGCCCGGCGTTGCCCACGAGGATGGCTGACCACAGCCGGGGGTCGGAGGCGGCGATGCGCGTGGTGTCGCGCAGTCCCTGCCCGGCCAGTGCCAGCGCCGACTCAGGTAGCTCCTCCAGTCGGGCGGCCAGCAGGGAGGAGACCAGCTGAGGCACGTGACTGACCGCGGCGACAGCCTCGTCATGCTCCGCCGCCGCCATGCGCAGCGGGGTCGCACCGACGTCGACGGCGAGGTTGCGCACGACGAGCTCGGCCTGGGGCGTGGCACCATCGGGCACGATGACCCAGGGACGGCCCACGAAGAGGTCGCAGTCCGCGGCGCCTGCTCCCGAGCGCTCGCGCCCGGCCATGGGGTGACTGCCCACGTAGCGGCGCACCTCCTGCCCCGCGTGCGCGCGGACCTCAGCCACCACCCGCTGCTTGACGCTGGCGACGTCGGTGACCACGGCCTCGGGGAAGGCCGACAGCTGCGCGAGTACCACGCTGGCAGCGACGTCGGGCGGCGTAGCCACGACGACGAGCTGGGGCGCCTCATCGCCGTCGCTACGCACACGGCCGGCACCCATGTCCCGGGCCAGCGCGAGCGAGGTGGGGCTCGTGTCAGACAGCTGGACCGCGACCCCGGAGGCGGACAGTGCCAGGGCGAGCGAGGTGCCCAGCAGCCCTGTGCCCACCACGAGCACGGGCCCCTGCGTGGCGACCGTGCCGTGAGGGTTGGTCGGTGGCGTCGTCGGTGCGCTGCTCATAGCCCGACCTCCTGCTGGAGGGCCGTGATCTCCTCGCCGGTCAGCCGTCGCATCTGCCCGGGGCGCAGGCCCCCGATGCCCAGCGGTCCGAGCTTCGTGCGGGCCAGACGCGTCACCGGGTGGCCGACGGCGTCCAGCATGCGGCGCACGATCCGGTTCTTGCCCGAGTGCAGCGTGATCTCCACGATCGAACCGGAGGGGCCGGCGTCCTTGACCACGACGCGGTCAGCCTGGGCCAGGCCGTCGTCCAGCTCGATACCACGCCTCAGCTTGCGCGGCACCCAGCCCTCCACCTGGCCCTCGACGATGGCGACGTAGGTCTTGGAGATCTCGAAGCTGGGATGCATGAGGCGGTGGGCCAGGTCGCCGTCATTCGACAGCAGCAGCAGGCCCTCGGTCTCGGTGTCGAGCCGGCCGACGTGGACCAGGCGGACGGACTCGGGGTGCTCGAGCTCTGTGCGGTGCTCACTGATGAACTGCTCAGCCAGGTCCGCCACCGTGGGGCGGCCCTGAGGATCCTCCATCGTTGTCACCACACCGGCGGGCTTGTGGAGCAGGACCGTGATGACGTCGGGGTCGGTCAGCACCCGCGAACCGTCCACGCGGATCTCCTGGCGGCTGGGGTCCACACGCACACCAGGCTCAGTGACCACGACGCCGTCCACGCTCACGCGCCCGGCCGCAATGATCTCCTCGCACGCACGGCGCGAGGCCACGCCTGCGTGGGCCAGCACCTTCTGCAGGCGCTCGCCGGTGGCCACGTACGGGTCGTCGGCTCCCCCACGTCCGGCTCGCTCGCGCTCGGCCACGATCCGGGCCTCCTCGTCCTCGTCGAGGGCCTCAGCGTCGAAGGCCGCCAGGAGCTCAGCATCCTCCTCCTCGTTCAGCTCCTCGACGTCGTCGGCGTCATAGAACTCCTCGCCGCCCAGCTCGCCCAGCGGCACCTGTACGGCGGGGTAGGTCTCGTGGCTCATCGGTTGCTCCTCTCGGCAGCCTCGTCCTCGATCTCGGCCAGGGCGGTGGTGTCTGGAAGGTAGGGGGCCAGGGGTGCCAGCTCGTCGAGGGAGTCGATACCCAGGTACTCCAGGAACTGCGTGGTGGTGCGGTACAGCAGGGCCCCGGAGGGCTCGGAGCCGGCCTCCTCGATGAGACCGCGCGCGTGCAGCGTGCGCACCACGCCGTCGACGTTAACCCCTCGGATCGCGGCTACCCGACCGCGCGTGACGGGTTGGCGGTAGGCAATGACGGCCAGGGTCTCCAGCGCGGCCTGGGAGAGCCGAGAGGTGGCCCCGCCGATGACGAAGCGCTGGACGAGGTCGTCAAACTGCACGGCTGAGGCCAGCCGCCAGCCCCCGGCGCCCCGGCGCACGACGAAGCCGCGTGCGGGCAGACCCACCTGCTCACCGGCGTACTCGCGAGCCAAGGAGTCAAGGACCGCCTCAGCCTGCGCCTCCTCCACGCCAAGCACCTGCGCCAGACCCGCGGCGGTGACCGGCTCATCGGCCACGATGAGGATCGCCTCGGTGGCCGCGCGCAGCTGGGGCTGTGGTACGGCGGAGATCTCGCCCTGGTGGGCGCCCGGTGCGCTCATGCGAACTCCTCCTCAACGTCTGTGGCCATGATGCCAGCCAAGGAGCCTGACTCGCCGGTCCAGGTCACGGTGATCTCCTCCATCGCCTCGTGCTGGGCCAGGTCCACGCTGCCCTCGCGGTGGAGGATGAGCAGGGCGAGGAAGCGGGCGACGACGACGGCCGTGCGGTCAGTGTCCTGGGTCAGCTCGGTGAAGGTCAGGCGGCCGTGGACCCGCAGCCGTAGGGCGATGAGGTTCATCTGCTCACCCACCGGCACCCGCTCGTGCAGGTGGACGGTCTGGACACCGGGATCGGCCGGTCGGGAGAAGGCCGCGGCAGCCAGGCGCGCCAGGTCCTGCGGGCTCAGGGAGCCCACGAGCCGGGGCAGGAGCGCCGCCAGCTGCGGCGGCAGGCCGACCACCCGTGGGTGGCAGCGCGCCACCTGCTCGGCCTGGACACGGAAGGCCGCAGCCGCCTCCTTGTAGGCGCGGTACTGCAGCAGGCGGGCGAAGAGCAGGTCCCGGGCCTCCAGGAGCTCCAGGTCCTCGCTGTCAGGCTCGTCCCCCTCGTGCGGAAGGAGCCGGTAGGCCTTGAGCGCCAGCAGCGTGGAGGCGACCACGAGGAACTCACTGGCGTGCCCCAGGTCCCAGTCGCTGCGCATATGGGCGATGAACTCGTCCGTCACCTCGGCCAGCGCCAGCTCAGTGACGTCCAGGCGCTTACGGGCGATGAGGGTGAGCAGGAGGTCAAAGGGCCCCTCGAACTGGGGCAGGGCGACGTTGAAGCCGGGCACGCGGGCCGGAGCGGAGGCCTCGCCGCCCACCGCCTCCTTGCCGGCGGGTGCGGGCCAGCCGCCACCCTGGTGCTCAGGCGACATCGCCCCGGGCGATGACCTCTCGTGCCAGTCGCCGGTAGGCCTCCGCCCCGGCGTGGGTGGGAGCGTAGCTCGTGATCGGCTCAGCGGCGACGGAGGCGTCGGGGAACTTGATGGTGCGCCGGATCTGGGTGTCGAAGAGCTGGTCCCCGAAGGCCTCGACCAGACGCTCGAGCACCTCACGCGAGTGCAGGGTGCGCGGGTCGACCATCGTGGCCAGGATCCCGTCGACCTGGAGACGCGGGTTGAGGCGGTCACGGACCCGGTCGACGGTCTCAATGAGCAGCGCCACCCCGCGCAGGGCGAAGAACTCGGTCTCCAGCGGGATGATGACGCCGTGGGACGCGGTCAGCGCGTTGATCGTCAGCAGGCCGAGCGAGGGCTGGCAGTCCACGAGGATGACGTCGTACTCGTCGAGGACCGGGCGCAGCACGCGAGCCAGCGCCTGCTCACGCGCCACCTCGCCGACCAGCTGGACCTCAGCCGCCGACAGGTCGATATTGGCCGGGACGATGTCCAGGCCCGGGGTCGAGGTGTGGTGGATGACCGGGCGCACGTCCGGGCGGGCGGCCACGAGCAGGTCGTAGATCGTCGTGTCCAGCTCATGGGCGTTGATCCCCAGTCCCGCGCTGGCCGCGCCCTGGGGGTCGAAGTCGACGATGAGGACCCGGCGACCGTACTCGGCCAGCGCGGCACCGAGGTTGATGGTCGTCGTCGTCTTGCCGACGCCGCCCTTCTGGTTGCACATCGAGATGACGCGGGCCGGCCCGTGCGTGGTCAGCGGTGCCGGCTGCGCAAAGACCTTGTCCTCAGCCTGCGGGGTCTCAGGCAGGTCAATAAGCCCGGGCTGGCTGCGCTGTCCGTGTCGCTGGTCGGAGTCACTCACGGGGCACACCTTATCCGAGATCAGCCGCGGGCACGGGGGTGGCTCGTGGCATAGACCTCACGCAGGTGCTCCACCGTGACCTTGGTGTAGATCTGTGTGGTGGTCACCGAGGCGTGGCCGAGCATCTCCTGGACCACCCGCACATCGGCGCCGCCGGCCAGAAGGTGCGTGGCGAAGGAATGGCGCAGCGTGTGCGGCGAGACGTGCTTGTCAGCTCCCAGGCCCGCCCGCGCGCTGGCCTGGCGCAGTACGCCCCAGGCGGACTGGCGCGAGAGGGGGCGTCCAAGGGTGTTGAGGAAGACCTCCGGCACGCCCCGGCCCTTGGCCGCCAGGACGGGCCGTGCCTGGACGAGGTAGGCGTCCAGCGCGTCCCAGGCATACTGGCCCACCGGCACGATGCGTTCCTTGCGGCCCTTGCCAAACAGCCGGATGCAGCCTGACTCCCGGTCGAGGTCATCGATGACCAGGCCGACCGCCTCGGAGATACGCGCCCCCGTGGCGTAGAGCAGCTCCAGCAGCGCCCGGTCCCTCAGGCTGCGGGGTGAGTCATCAGTGCTGGCGGCCTCCAGCAGCGCCTGGACCTCCTCGACTGACAGGGCCTTGGGCAGGCGCCGGCCCACCTGCGGAGGATGGACCGCGGCCGACGGGTCGACGTCGGTGTTGCCCTCATCGAGCAGGAACTTGTGCCAGCCGCGCACCGCCGTCACCGTCCGGGAGGCCGACGACGCAGCGAGAGCCCGGCCGCCGTCGTCACCGGTGCGAATCGCCTCCAGGAAGGCGGCTACGTCCGCCTCCGTGACGGCTGCGAGATCCTGGACTCCCCGCGCGAGCAGGAAGCGGCAGTAGCGCGTGAGGTCACGCTCGTAGGCCGCCAGCGTGTTGGGGCTCAGCCCACGCTCGACGCGCAGGTGGGCCAGGTAGCCACGACGCGCCCGCTCCAGCGCAACCGGCAGCTCAGCCGAACTTGACAACGAGCCCCAGGCCCACGATCGCCAGGGCCCACACGATCGCCACGCCGACGGTGATGCGGTTGAGGTTACGCTCAGCCACACCGGAGGTGCCGGCGGAGGAGGTGATGCCACCGCCGAACATATCCGACAGGCCACCTCCCTTGCCCTTGTGCATGAGGATGGTCATGATGAGGAAGAAGCTGGAGAGAACGAGGAGCACCTCGAGAGCAATCTTCAGGATGTCCATGCGTCTTTCCTTCGCTGTGTGTGGGCCGTGCCGGGCGGTCAAGAACCGCGCCAGTGCCTGACCATACCTGATGAACGGGCCGAGGCCCTGTCACCTTCCTCAGAAGATGACAGGGCCTCGGTCACTCTCGGTGTGAGGTAGACCTCGCCACGGGGCCGGCTCAGGCGTAGAAGCTCGCCATGGCGGCGAAGGAGTCGGCCTTGAGCGAGGCGCCACCGACGAGCGCGCCGTCGACGTCGGCCTGGGCCATGAGCTCCTTGATGTTGCCCGGCTTGGCCGAGCCACCGTAGAGCACGCGCGTAGCCTCAGCGGTCGCGTCACCGTAGTCGGCGCGCAGAGCCTGACGGATAGCGCCGCAGACCTCCTGGGCGTCCTCGGCGGTCGCGGTCTCGCCGGTGCCGATGGCCCAGATGGGCTCGTAGGCGATGACGATCTTGGCGACGTCCTCGGCGCTCCAGCCCTCCAGGGCGGCACGGATCTGGCCGAGCACGAACTCGACGTGGGTGCCAGCCTTGCGGATCTCCAGAGCCTCGCCGCAGCACAGGATCGGGGTCATTCCGGCATCGAGCACCTTGCGAGCCTTGGCGCCCACCAGGGCGTCGGACTCGTTGTGGTACTCGCGGCGCTCGGAGTGGCCCATGACCACGTAGCTGCAGCCCAGCTTGGTGAGCATGGCGGTGGAGATCTCACCGGTGTAGGCGCCGTTGTCATGGATGGACACGTCCTGAGCGCCGTACGTGATGTCTAGGCCGTCGGCCTCGACGATGGTCTGGACCGTGCGGATGTCGGTGAAGGGAGGGATGACCAGGACCTCGCACTTGGCGAAGTCGTGGTCAGAGTCCTTCAGTTCCATGGCCAGGCCCTGGACAAGGTGGTTGGCCTCGAGGTGGTCGAGGTTCATCTTCCAGTTGCCCGCCATCAGCGGGGTGCGGTTGCTCATCTGTATCAGCCTTCCAGGACGGAGATGCCGGGCAGGGTCTTGCCCTCGAGGAGCTCGAGGGAGGCGCCGCCACCGGTGGAGATGTGGGAGAAGGTGGACTCGTCGAAGCCGAGCGTGCGCACGGCGGCGGCGGAGTCGCCACCACCGATGACGCTGAAGGCCTCAGAGTCGGAGATCGCCTGGGCCACGGCCTTAGTGCCGGCAGCGAAGGCGGGGAACTCGAAGACGCCCATGGGGCCGTTCCACACCACGGTCTTGGAGGTGGCGATGGCCTCGGCGTACAGAGCCTGGGTCTTGGGACCGATGTCCAGGCCCATCTGCTCGGCCGGGATGGAGTCGGCGTCGACGACGGTCGCCGGTGCGTCGGCCTTGAACTCGGGGGCGACGACGACGTCGACCGGGACGAGGAGCTCGACGCCCTTGTCCTTGGCGGTGGCCAGGTAGCCCTTGACCGTGTCGATCTGGTCCTTCTCCAGCAGCGAGGTGCCCACCTCGTAGCCCTGGGCCGCCAGGAAGGTGAAGGCCATGCCGCCACCGATGAGCAGGCGGTCGGCCTTGCCCAGCAGGTTGGCGATGACGCCCAGCTTGTCGGAGACCTTGGAGCCACCCAGCACCACGGTGTAGGGGCGCTCAGGGTCGTTGACGGCCTTGGACAGGGACTCGATCTCCTTGCCCACGAGCAGGCCGGCGGCGGCCGGCAGGATCTGGGCGACGTCGTAGACGGAGGCCTGCTTACGGTGGACCACGCCGAAGCCGTCGGAGACGAAGACGTCAGCCAGCGAGGCGAGCTCCTTGGCGAAGGCCTGACGCTCAACGTCGTCCTTTGAGGTCTCGGCGGCGTTGAAGCGGACGTTCTCCAGCAGGACGATCTCGCCGTCGGCCAGGCCGGCCACGGCGGCCTTGGCGGACTCGCCCACGGTATCCTCGGCCAGCGTCACCTTGACACCGGTGACCTCAGCCAGGCGCTTGGCCACAGGGGCCAGGGAGAAGTCGGGGTTGACCTGCCCCTTGGGGCGGCCCAGGTGCGCCACGATGATGACCTTGGCGCCGGCCTCCAGGAGGGTCTTGAGGGTGGGCAGGGCGGCCTGGATACGGCCGTCGTCGGTGATGTTCTTCTCAGCGTCGAGCGGGACGTTGAAGTCGGAGCGGACCAGGACGCGCTTGCCGCGCAGGTCGCCCAGGGACTCGATGGTCTTCATGAGGCCTCTTTCTGTCAGTGGGGTGGGGCGGGCTGCGGCGTACCAGGGCACGCCCGCGGCCCAAAGGAGCCCTGGCGAGGCGACGCCCGCGCACGCAGTGGCGTGCGCGGGCGTCGTCGTCAGGTGCTCATTGCGAGCGGTACGTCAGGCCAGCTTGGAGGAGACCAGGGAGGTCAGGCGCACCAGGGCGTTGGAGTAGCCCCACTCGTTGTCGTACCAGGAGACGACCTTGACCTGGTCGCCGATGATCTTCGTCAGCTTGGAGTCGAAGATCGAGGTGTGGGAGTCGTGGACGATGTCGGTGGAGACGAGGTCCTCCTCCGAGTACTCCAGAACACCCTTGAGCTCGCCCTCAGCGGCAGCCTTCATAGCGGCGTTAATCTCCTCAGCGGTGACCGGCTTGGAGGGCTTGAAGGTCAGGTCGACGACGGAGCCGGTGGGAACCGGGACGCGCATAGCGTAGCCGTCGAGCTTGCCCTTGAGCTGCGGGAGGACCAGGGACACGGCGCGGGCGGCACCGGTGGAGGTCGGGACGATGTTGAGGGCAGCGGCGCGGGCGCGACGCAGGTCCTTGTGCGGGGCGTCGTGCAGGCGCTGGTCACCGGTGTAGGCGTGGACCGTCACCATGAGGCCGGACTCGATGCCGAAGTTCTCGTCGAGAACCTTGGCGAAGGGGGCCAGGCAGTTGGTGGTGCACGAGGCGTTCGAGATGATGTTGTGCTTCGCCGGGTCGTAGTCCTTGTCGTTGACACCCATGACGAAGGTGGCGTCCTCGTTCTTCGCCGGAGCGGAGATGATGACCTTCTTGGCGCCGCCGTCCACGTGGGCCTTGGCCTTGGTGGCGTCGGTGAAGAAGCCGGTGGACTCGATGACGATGTCCACGCCCAGCTCGCCCCAGGGCAGCTCGGCGGGGTCGCGGTGAGCCAGCACGCGGATGGCCTTGCCGTCGACGATGATGTTCTCCTCGTCGTAGGAGACCTCAGCGTTCAGACGACCCATGACGGAGTCAAACTTGAGGAGGTGGGCGAGAGTCTTGATGTCGGTGAGGTCGTTGACGGCGACGATCTCGAAGTCGACTCCCTGCTCCAGAGCGGCGCGGAAGAAGTTGCGGCCGATGCGGCCGAAGCCGTTGATACCAACGCGGGTGGTCACTTTGTGTCCTCCTAGTGCGCCGGTCGGGCGCACGTCTTCGTAACTGTATGCACACAGTGTGTGCACCGAGGCACGAGAGCCGAGCCCTTCGTGTCCGGCACAGGCGAGTCTAGCGGCAGGCGGGCTGCCAGCGCGACCGGCCACCACGCCAAGGGCGAACAGCGCACCCGTGAACCGGCGTCACCAGGTCGGGCGTGACACAGGTCGCGCCTGGCTTCGGGACCGTGGTCCCAGGCCGCGGCTACATATCAAGCATGTCCTGGGTCAGGACGGACTCGGTGTCCGCGATCCCCAGCTCGTGGGCGCGCTTGTCCGCCATCGCCAGCAGGCGCCTGATCCGGCCCGCCACGGCGTCCTTGGTCAGCTGGGGCTCAGAGAGCTGGCCCAGCTCCTCCAGGCTCGCCTGCTTGTGCTCCATGCGCAGCCTGCCGGCCTGGACCAGGTGCTCGGGGACGTCGTCGCCCAGGATCTCGAAGGCACGCTCCACCCGCGCCCCGGAGGCCACGGCCGCACGGGCCGAGCGGCGCAGGTTGGCGTCGTCGAAGTTAGCCAGGCGGTTGGCCGTTCCCCGTGTCTCGCGGCGCGAGCGGCGCTCGCCCCACACACGGTAGGCCTCAACCGCCCCCATCTTCTCCAGCAGCACGCCGATGGCCTCGCCATCGCGCACCACCACGCGGTCGGCGCCGCGCACCTCCCGGGCCTTGGCAGCGATGTCGAAACGTCGCGCGGCCCCCACCAGGGCCAGGGCCGCCTCGGAGCCAGGGCAGGTGATCTCCAGGGAGGAGGAGCGTCCCGGCTCCGTCAG
>NZ_DS999576.1:432851-437551 GCF_000159035.1 Actinomyces urogenitalis DSM 15434 | reverse complement strand
CCACGAGCCCCGCCAGCCGAGCCAGGTCACGCCCCCGCTCGCTCACGCGCAGCACGTAGCGCGATCCGCGGTGCAGCGAGCCTCCGCGCACCACCATGACCTCGGGCTCCAGGGAGTACAGGTCCTTGAGCTCGCGGTGCAGGCGCCGTACCGCCCCGCCGTGGTCCAGCTCAGCCTCGACGACGATCTGACCGGAGACGATGTGCAGTCCGCCGGCAAAGCGCAGCATCGAGGCGACCTCGGCGCGCCGCTGGGGCATGGGGCCAGGTACCACGCGCGCCAGCTCGTCCTTGACGGTGACCGTCAGCGACATGGAGATGCTCCTTCCAGTGTGGTCCTCACAAGGCCTGCTCCTGCTCGGCCCGCCGGTCGGCCTCAACGTCTCCCAGGACGTCGTCGAAGGCGTCACGGAAGGCGGCGGCCAGCCGCAGCGGGTCATGCAGGCAGCTTCCGTCACCGGACCGTACCTGACGCAGGACAAGGGTCGCCCCCATCTGCTCACACACCTGGGCCAGAGAGTCCAGGTCGTCGACAGTGGAGGGATCGGCCAGGACGACGTCCAGGCCAAAACCTGGAGCATAGTCGGACAGCACACGCAGGTGGTCGGCCGGGCTCATGCCGTCGGTCTCACCGCGCTGGGTCGAGAGGTTGAGGACCGCCACCTTGCGGGCGCTGGTCGACATCAGGGCCTGGCGCATCGAGGGCAGGATGAGGTGCGGCAGCACCGAGGTGTACCAGGAGCCCGGTCCCAGGACCACCCAGTCCGCCTCGTCGATCGCGCGCACCGCCTCGGGATGGGCGACGGCGTCAGAGGGCTCTAGGCAGACGTTCTCCAGCCGCCCGCGTGCCGTGGCCACCGCCACCTGGCCACGCACCCGCCGGCGTCGGGCGGCGTCGACGACGTCAGCCTCGATCACCAGGGGTGAGCTGCTCATGGGTACCACCCGCCCGTGGATCGCCAGCAGGCGTCCCACCCAGTCCAGGCCCTCGACCTCGTCACCGAGCAGCTGCCACAGGGCCAGGATGAGCAGGTTGCCCAGAGCGTGGTTGTCCAGCTCCCCCTGGCCGGCGAAACGGTGCTGAAGGACGTCGCGCCAGGTCAGTCCCCACTCCGAGTCGTCGGTCAGCGAGGCCAGCGCCATGCGCAGGTCCCCCGGCGGCAGGCAGTCGAACTCCTGGCGCAGTCGTCCTGAGGAGCCGCCGTCGTCAGCGACCGTGACCACCGCGGTCAGGCGGTGGGTGACGTGGCGCAGCGCCCGCAAGGTGGCGCTCAGTCCGTGGCCGCCTCCCAGGGCGACGACGGCGGGTCCCTCCTCGCCTCGGCGCCGCCAGCCGGCGGAGTCGAGGGTGGTGGCGCGGTGCTGGAGCTCGCTCACGGCTACTCCCTCCCTAGGTCGCGGTGCTGGACGACGACGTTGAATCCCTGCAGACGCAGCCTGGCGGCGATCCGCTCGGCCGAGGCAACCGAGCGGTGCTTGCCGCCGGTGCATCCCACGGCGATCATGACGTTGGGCTTGAGCTCGTCAACGTAGTGCGGCAGTGCCGGCACGAGCAGGTCGGCGTAGCCGTCGACGAAGGCGGCAGCCCCCTCCTGGCGGAAGACGTACTCGGCCACCGGCGCGTCACGCCCGGTCAGGTGCCGCAGCTCGGTGACCCAGTAGGGGTTGGGGATGAAACGCACGTCCAGGACGTGGTCGGCATCCATCGGGATGCCGTACTTGAAGCCGAAGGAGCTCACCGTCACCCGCAGGGCGAGATCGGACTCGCTGGCCACGAGCTCGCGGATGCGTCGGGCCAGGTCGTGGACGGAGAGGTTGGTGGTGTCGATCACGTCATCGGCCTGTCCCTTGAGCCCGGCCAGCAGCGTGCGCTCGTGGGCGATGCCGTCCAGGATCGTGCCGGTGCCCTGGAGAGGATGAGGGCGCCTGGAGGACTCGAAGCGGCGGATGAGGATGGAGTCGGAGGCGTCCAGGAAGATCAGGCGCACCGTCGTACCGGCCTCGCGCAGCTGGCTGAGGTACTGCATGAAGCTGGCGAAGAACTCACGGCTGCGCACGTCCACCACCGCGGCCAGGCGGTGCACACCCGCGCCCACCGTCGTCATCATGCCGGCCAGGGCCGGAAGCAGCTGGGGAGGGAGGTTGTCCACCACGTACCAGTCCAGGTCTTCCAGGGCGTTGGCGGCGCGCGAGCGCCCGGCTCCAGACATTCCGGTGACCACGAGCATCTCGGGACGCTGAGCAGGCGAGACCGGCGGGGTGGCCCGGTCGATCGCTGGGATGCCGTAGGGGACGGTGTCGCTGGAGGGCGCGGCGGCTGGAGCAGCAGGGGTGGTGTCGTGGGCGTCCATGACCTGATCATGGCACTAACGCCGGTAGCGTGGTGCCCGCGTGGGCCCGGTGCCCGCCGTGAATGAAGGCAGGGTCGGGACGACCCACCAGCGAAGGAGAAGGCGTTGGGCACGAGGATCGGTACACCGTGGACGCAGGACGCCACCCGCGTCGCGCTGCTCGGGTCCGGCGAGATCGGCAAGGAGGTGGCCATCGCGCTCACGCGCCTGGGAGTCGAGGTCACCGCGATCGACCGCTATGACGGCGCCCCGGCCCAGCAGGTGGCCCACAACGCGCTGACCGTGGACATGTCCGACCCGGTCGCGCTGGCCGGCGCGATCCGCTCCTGCGGCGCGCAGATCGTCGTCCCCGAGATCGAGGCCCTGGCGACCGACGCCCTGGTCGAGCTTGAGGCGGCAGGCGAGGTCCGCGTGGTGCCCACCGCCCGCGCCGTGCGGCTGACGATGGACCGCGAGGGCATCCGGCGCCTGGCCGCCGAGGAGCTGGGGCTGGCGACCAGCCCCTATGTCTTCGCCTCGAGCCTGGACGAGCTGCGGGCCGGGGTGGAGCGGGTTGGTCTTCCCTGCGTCGTCAAGCCCGTCATGTCCTCCTCCGGCCACGGCCAGTCGGTGGTGCGTGAGGCCAGCCAGATCGAGCATGCCTGGCGCTACGCCGCCCAGGACGGCCGCGTGGACCGCGGTCGGGTGATCGTCGAGGGCTTCGTGGACTTCGACACCGAGATCACGCTGCTCACCGTCCGCTCACGCGACCCGCGCACCGGCCAGACCGTGACCAGCTTCTGCGAGCCGATCGGCCACCGTCAGGTCGACGGCGACTACGTGGAGTCCTGGCAGCCTCAGGCCCTGCCTGCCGCCGCGATAGAGCGGGCTGAGGAGGTCGCGGCCAAGGTCACCGGCGCGCTGGGAGGCTGGGGCCTGTTCGGCGTCGAGCTGTTCGTCGTGGGTGAGGAGGTGCTCTTCTCCGAGGTCTCCCCCAGGCCGCACGACACCGGGCTGGTGACCCTGGCCAGCCAGCGGCTCAGTGAGTTCGAGCTCCACGCCCGGGCGCTGCTCGGTCTGCCGGTGGACACCTCGCTGCGCTCCCCCGCGGCCTCCGCCGTCGTCAAGTCTCCGCTGGAGGCCGGCCACGGTGTGTGCTTCAGCGGGATCGAGCAGGCCCTGGCCGAGCCCGAGTCCGACCTGCGCCTGTTCGGCAAGCCCGTGGCCCACCCCGGCCGGCGGATGGGCGTGGCCGTGGCCAGCGCCGCAGAGGTGGAGGTCGCGCGTGAGCGGGCCCAGCGCGCGGCAGGCAGCGTCGTCGTGACGACCTGCCCCACGCCCGAGACCGCCCAGCCCGCCTGATCGGCCGCGCTAGCGGCCCTGGGCTCCCAGGTGCTCGGCGACCGCCGCCGCCAGCGCCGGCCCGATGCCCTTGACCTGGGAGATCTGCTCGACGCTGGCCTCGCGCAGGCGCTTGACCGAGCCGAACTCCTTGAGCAGGGCCGCCTGGCGCGCTGGGCCCAGCCCAGCGATGTCGTCGAGCACTGAACGCGTCATGCCCTTGCTCCGCTTGGAGCGGTGGTGGGTGATGGCGAAGCGGTGGGACTCGTCGCGCAGGTACTGCAGGAGGTAGAGCGCCGGTGAGGTGCGCGGCAGGATGACGGGAAACTCCTCGCCGGGCACCCACACCTCCTCCAGCCGTTTGGCCAGCCCCACGAGCGGGACGTCGACGCCCAGCTCGTCGAGCACCGCACGCGCGGCGTTGACCTGGGGCAGGCCGCCGTCGACGACGACGAGGCTGGGCGCGTAGGAGAAGCGCCGGGCCCGTCCGGTCTCGGGGTCGATCGGGCCCGAGGCGAGCGCGACGCCATCGCCCTCCTCTCCCACGAGCTCGGCGTCCTCCTGGGAGAGCTCCTGGCCCTGTTCGGCCAGCAGCCGCTTGAAGCGACGCGTGAGGACCTCGTGCATGGCGGCGGTGTCGTCGGTGGCGCCGTGACCGTCCTGGCCGCGGATGAGGAATCGACGGTAGTCGGACTTGCGCGGTGCACCGTCCTCGAAGACGACCATGGAACCGACCTGGTAGGTGCCCTGGGTATGAGAGATGTCGTAGCACTCCACGCGCAGCGGTGCCTCAGGCAGGTCGAATGCCTGCGCCAGCTCCTCCAGCGCCTGGGAGCGCTGGGTGAGGTCACCGGCGCGGCGGGTCTTGTGCAGGCGCAGGGCCTCCTCGGCGTTCTTGCGCACCGTGTCCATGAGCGCGGCCTTGTCCCCGCGCTGGGGCACGCGCAGCTCCACCTTCGCCCCGCGCAGACCCGTCAGCCAGGCTGCCACGGCCTCGGCGTCGGGTGGCAGCACCGGGACCAGGATCTCG
>NZ_DS999576.1:403606-432552 GCF_000159035.1 Actinomyces urogenitalis DSM 15434 | reverse complement strand
CGCCGAGGGAGGTCGTGGGGCCCGAGCGCAGCGGTGCACCGGGCTCGCCGTCGGCCGGCTCAACGAGGTCGGCGTAGACCTGCTGAAGCAGGCGCTCGACCAGCTCGGCGTCGGAAGCGTCCTCCACGACGTCGATCACCCAGCCGCGCTGACCGCGCACCCGGCCTCCACGGACGTGGAAGACCTGAACAGCGGCGGTCAGCTCGTCACGCACGAGCGCGAAGACGTCCGCGTCGGTGGCGTCGGGCAGGACGACGGCGTTGCGCTCGATCACCTTCCTCAGCGCTGCCGCGTCGTCGCGCAGGCGGGCCGCCTTCTCAAAGTCGAGGGCCGCGGCCGCCGCCTTCATCTCGGCCTCCACCTGGCGCAGGTAGGGTCCGGTGCGCCCGGCCATGAAGGAGCACAGGTCCTCGGCCAGGGCGCGGTGGTCGTGGGCGGAGATGCGTCCGACGCACGGGGCCGAGCACTTGTCGATATAACCCAACAGGCAGGGGCGCCCGGAGGCGTGGGCGCGCTGGAACACGCCGGCCGAGCACGAGCGCACCGGGAAGACCCGCAGGAGCTGGTCGAGGGTCTCACGGATGGACCAGACCTGGACGAAGGGGCCGAAGTACCGGTTACCGGGCTTGCGGGCTCCGCGCACCACCTGGGCCCGGGGGTAGGTGTCCCTCATGGTCACGGCAAGGTAGGGATAGGACTTGTCGTCCTTGTACATGACGTTGAAGCGAGGGTTGAACTCCTTGATCCAGGAGTACTCCAACGCCAGGGACTCCACCTCGGTGGCCACCACCGTCCACTCCACGGCGCAGGCGGTAGTCACCATCTTCTGGGTGCGAGGATGCAGCGCGGCCAGGTCCTGGAAGTAGTTCGACAGCCGCGCGCGCAGGTTCTTGGCCTTGCCGACGTAGATGACACGTCCCTCGCCGTCCAGGAACCGGTAGACCCCTGGCGAGGTCGGGATCTCGCCAGGTGCAGGACGGTAGGTCGAGGGATCAGCCACGAGGGGCAGGATAGCGAGAAGGGCCGCTCAGCCGGCACCGGGGGGCGAGACCGCAGGCTCCTACCACTGGAATTGGGTCAGGACCCCACGGCTCATTCCCGGATTCTGTGGGCCGTCCAGGCTCACCGGCCAGTCCAGACCACCGACCTGGACTACGATGGTCGGGTCCTGGGTCGCGAGAAGAGCAGGGAATCCGATCTCGAGGACCAGTCCCTGGGCGGGGGCCTGGTCGGCGGGACCGACGTACCGCTTCCAGCTCAGCTCATAGCGTCCCGGATAGGTGCCGGTCAGCTGCGTGGCCGCACTGATGTTGCCGAAGTCGTCATACTCCAGGTCCAGTACTGCCACGCCGTCCACGCTCATCTGGACCGGACGACCTGCGTCGTCATAGGTCATCGTGCGCTCGGTGTCCGGGACCGGGCCGCTGAGAAAGTCGTCGCTCTGGCGCACACGGACGACTCGCCCCTGCTCGTCGTAGTCATAGACCGACTCGGCGGCCGTCGGCGTCGTACTCGTAGGTGGCGGTGAGCTGGTCCGCGTCCCACACCTGTGCCGGATTCCCCTGGGCGTCGTAGAAGAAACGCACCGACCGCCCTCCACCGGTGGCGACGGCGGACGCGAGCCGCCCGGCCTCGTCGTAGCCGAAGGTCCACAGGGAGGTCCCTACGAGGCGGCCAGCCTCGTCATACGTGTACTCGTCGGTCGGTCCTTCGCGCGGCTGGATCCCTGTCACCCGTCCGCTCTCGTCGCGCATGACCTTCGCCAGGGGCGTCATGCCGAAGCCCGCCACGTCACTGGAGACCTCATCCAGCAGCCAGGTCTGCGTGACTCCTGGAACCTGCTCCAGGCCGGTGAGCATGGTGGCGTCATGAACGGACAGCTCGGTGAGCCTGGTATTGGCGGACAGGTGGAGGCTGGCCACGGCCTCGCGGACCCCCGCGTCCTCGACGGAGGACAGGACCACGCCGGCGACGACGGCCAGATCCGTCGGCCTCTCGGTCGGCTACGCGGGCCGTCGCCTCAGCCACCACACCCCGCCGAGCAGCGCTGCCACGACCGCGATGACCCCGACGACGGCGACCACCATCAGTCCTCGCCGGGAACCAGTGGCTGGCGAGGACGGCGCGGGCACAGCAGGTGGTACCTCGGCGCCAGCCTGCTGCCAGGCCATGACAGTGCCACAGACGTCACAGCGCGCTGCGCCAACCTCGAGGGGGGCGGTGGCAGACCGGACACGAAACCATGTGAGAAGTCTATGAGCTCTGGGCGACATCGACCGTCACCCTCGGGCCTCATGAACGAATGAGGCTCGCAGCCTGAGACTGCGAGCCTGATGGTGGGCGATACTGGGATCGAACCAGTGACCTCTTCCGTGTCAGGGAAGCGCGCTCCCGCTGCGCCAATCGCCCGAGGTGGGTACCGGATTCGAACCGGTGTAAACGGCTTTGCAGGCCGGTGCCTAGCCTCTCGGCCAACCCACCAGGGAAGCTGGGGGCTGGGAGGCTCCCGGCTCCTCGGAGCGGATGACGGGACTCGAACCCGCGACCCTCACCTTGGCAAGGTGATGCTCTACCAACTGAGCCACATCCGCATGTGTTCCAGCGGCTCGTGCGAACCGCTCGGTGCTGGAGAACCATAACATTATCCCCACGGCCGATCGCAAACTACACCGCGGTGATCCACCTCACCGGGTCCGCATTTGCAGCCAGCGCCGATCGCCCGCTAGCCTGTCACCCGCACCGGGCGATTGGCTCAGGGGTTAGAGCGCCTCGTTCACACCGAGGAGGTCACTGGTTCGATTCCAGTATCGCCCACCGGAAGCACGAAGGCCCGGACCGTACGGTCCGGGCCTTCGTCGTTCCTGTCAGCGCGTTACAGCTGCGTGCCGTCGGCGATGGTGCCCGGGGCACCGTCCTGGCTCACCACGGCGTCCGCCGTCGCCACCACGCCACGGCCGAAGGTCCAGTCCCCCTCGACCCTGAAGGTGCGAGCGTGACGGATCGAGGGCACCCCGGCGGGGAAACGCGCCTCGAAGTCCTTGATCTTCTTGTAGTAGCGCGTATCCAGGTTCACCGTGCAGGCCTGGTCCGCCGCCATCTGGAGCAGGCCGTCCTCGTCGAGCTCGTAGACGTCCGAGCGCACCAGCAGCAGGTCGTTGGTGGTCTTGACGGGAAGGAAGCGGCTGCGCGGCACCTCGATCGCCGTGGCTCCCTCGAAGGCCTCGACGGCAGCTCCCATCGCCGTCTCCATCTGAATGACCGGCGTCGAGGAGGAGTCGGAGGGATCGACGGTCTTCGCGTTCTTGATCAGCGGCAGGCCCAGGATGCCGTCGCGCTGCACGAGCGTGTCACGCAGCACCTGGAGGTCGAACCAGAGGTTGTTGGTGTGGAAGAAGGGGTGCCGGAACTGGTCGGTGAAGTAGTGCATCTCCTCAGCCGGAGTCTGCGCGGTGTCACGCAGGATGATGCGGCCGTCCGACTTGCGCACCGCGAGGTGACCGCCCTTGACGTCAGCGGGCGTGCGCCGGCACATCTCCGGGGCGTAGGGCGCACCCGAGGCGGCGAACCAACCGGCGATGAGCGCCGAGGGAGCGGCCCCAAGGTTGTCGGAGTTGGAGGTCATGGCGTAGCGGTAGCCGCGTTCCAGCAGGGCATCGAGCACGCCTGAGGCGACCAGGGCCGTGTAGATGTCACCGTGGCCCGGCGGGCACCACTCCAGCTCCGGGTCGGCCTCCCACGTCACCGGGGTCAGGTCGTCGGCACGCAGCTTCGGCTCCCGGTTCTGCAGGAAGTCCAGCGGCAGGCCCTCCACCTCGATGCCGGGATGGGCCGCAAGGGCCTCCAGGGTGTCGCAGCGGGTGCGGAAGGAGTTCATGAAGATCAGCGGCAGGGTCACGCCGTACTTGACGCGGGCCGCCTTGACCTGCCCCACGATCAGGTCGAGGAAGGTCTTGCCATCGCGCACGGGCAGGAGGGACTTGGCCTTGTCCATGCCCATCGAGGTGCCCAGTCCCCCGTTGAGCTTGATCAGCACCGTCTTAGACAGTGCATCGCGCGCCTGCTCCGGGCTGACCGAGACGCTGTCGAGGGAGTCGATCTGGGTCAGTGGCTCAATGGTGTCCTCGGGGATCAGCCCCGTGGCTCCGTTCTCCAGCTCGCGGTAGTAGTGGCTGAAGACGTCGATCGCTTGCTGCGCGACGCCCGCGTCACGCATCTTCTTCTGGGCGGCGTTGAGTCCGTTCTCGCTCATGGCCTCAGGTTAGCGTTCCCATGCCGGACGTGACACGCCGTTTGCCCTCCTCAGCCCTTAGCCCGCGCGAGCAGGGGCGTCAGGTAGCGGCCGGTGTGGGACTCCGGCTTCCTGGCGACCTGCTCGGGGGTTCCGGTGGCCACCACGGTCCCGCCGCCCTTGCCGCCCTCGGGGCCCATGTCGATGACCCAGTCGGCGTTGGCGATGACGTCGAGGTTGTGCTCGATGACGACGACGGAGTTGCCCTTGTCCACCAGGCCCTGGAGGACGGCGAGCAGCTTGCGGATGTCCTCAAAGTGCAAGCCGGTGGTCGGCTCGTCCAGGACGTAGATAGTCCGGCCCGTCGAGCGCCTCTGAAGCTCGGTGGCGAGCTTGACTCGCTGGGCCTCGCCTCCCGACAGCGTCGTGGCGGCCTGGCCCAGGCGCACGTAGCCCAGGCCCACGTCCACCAGCGTGGACAGGTGACGGGCGATGATCGGAGTGGCGGCGAAGAAGTCCGCAGCCTGGTGGATCGTCATGTCCAGCACGTCCGCCACGGTCCTGTCCTTGTAACGGATCTCCAGGGTCTCGCGGTTGTAGCGCGCGCCGTGGCAGACCTCGCACGGGACGTAGACATCTGGCAGGAAGTTCATCTCGATCTTGAGCGTGCCGTCACCCTTGCAGGCCTCGCAGCGACCGCCCTTGACGTTGAAGGAGAAGCGACCAGGACCGTATCCGCGGACCTTGGACTCGGGCACCGAGGCGAAGATCTTGCGGATGTGGTCCCACACGCCGGTGTAGGTGGCGGGGTTGGACCGTGGGGTGCGCCCGATCGGCGACTGGTCAACGTGGACGACCTTGTCCAGGTTGTCCAGACCACGCACCGTCTTGTGGCGCCCGGGCACGCCGCGGGCGTGGTTGAGCCGGTTGGCCAGCACCTGGTAGAGGATCGAGTTGACCAGCGAGGACTTGCCTGAGCCGGAAACGCCGGTGACGGCGGTGAGCAGGCCCAGCGGGAAGGTGACAGTGACGTCCTTGAGGTTGTTCTCGCGCGCGCCGACCACGGTGAGCTCGCGCCCCTTCTCCCGCTTGCGCCGGGTGGCCGGGATCTCGATCCGACGCCGCCCAGCCAGGTAGTCGCCGGTCACCGACCCCTCGGCCTCCAGGAGCCCGGGCAGCTGCCCGGCGTAGACGACCTCGCCACCCAGCTCACCCGCCCCGGGACCGATGTCCACGATCCAGTCCGCCGAACGGATCGTGTCCTCGTCGTGCTCGACGACGATGAGCGTGTTGCCCAGGTCCCGCAGCTTCTCCAGGGTCTCGATGAGGCGGTCGTTGTCCCGCTGGTGCAGGCCGATGCTGGGCTCATCCAGGACGTAGAGCACGCCGACCAGCCCTGAGCCGATCTGGGTGGCCAGCCGGATGCGCTGTGCCTCACCTCCGGACAGGGTGGCGGCGCCGCGGGCCAGGCTGAGATAGTCCAGCCCGACGTCCACGAGGAAGCCCAGGCGGGCGTTGATCTCAGTCAGGACCGAGCCGGCGATAGCCGCCGCCTGGCCCTCCAGGTGCAGGTCGGCCAGGAAGTCACGGGCCTCCCCCACCGGCAGCTCGGCGAGCTCGGCGATGGACTTGTCCCCCACGCGCACGGCCAGGACCTCGGGCTTGAGGCGCGCACCGTGGCAGGTGGGGCAGGGCACCTCGCGCATGTAGCCCTCATAGCGCTCGCGCGAGAGCTCGGACTCGGTCTCGTCATGCTTGCGCATGACGTAGTCGAGCACGCCCTCGAAGCCGCTGGAGTAGATGCGCTCACGCCCCCAGCGGTTGCGGTAGCGGACCTTGACCTCATAGTCCTTGCCCCGCAGGATCGCTTCCTTGGCGCGCTGCGGCAGCGCGCGCCATGGTGTGTCGACGTCGAAGCCGAGGTCCTCCCCCAGCGCCGCGAGCTGACGAGTGAAGTGCTCCTGGTGCCCGGTCCACGGGGCGATCGCGCCCTCGGCCAGGGTCAGCTCCTCGTCAGGGACCACGAGCTCAGGGTCCACCTCCAGTCGAGAGCCGATGCCGGTGCAGTCCGGGCAGGCACCGTAGGGGGCATTGAAGGAGAAGGTGCGCGGCTCCATCTCATCGAGCTGGAGAGGGTGCTCGTTGGGGCAGGCGCGCTTGTCCGAGAAGCGCTGGAAGCGTGCCGGATCATCCTCGTCCAGGTCCACGCGGTCGATGACCACCAGGCCCTCAGCCAGCCCCAGCGCCGTCTCCACCGAGTCGGTCAGGCGCTGGCGCATGCCCTCGCGGATGACGAGGCGGTCAACGACGACCTCGATGTCATGCTTGATCTTCTTGTTCAGGGCAGGCACCTCTCCCAGGCGGTGGACGGCGCCGTCCACCCGCACCCGGGAGAAGCCACGAGTGACGAGGTCCTCGAAGAGCTCGGTGTGCTCCCCCTTGCGGCCCCGCACAACCGGCGCCAGCACCTGGAAGCGGGTGCCCTCCTGGCCACCGAGCACCTGGTCGACGATGGCCTGCGGCGTCTGGGAGGAGATGACGGCGTCGCACACCGGGCAGTGCTGGACGCCGGCACGGGCGTAGAGCAGGCGCAGGTAGTCGTAGACCTCGGTGACCGTGCCGACCGTGGAGCGGGGGTTGCGCGAGGTCGACTTCTGGTCGATCGACACCGCCGGGGACAAGCCCTCGATGAAGTCGACGTCCGGCTTGTCCATCTGACCCAGGAACTGACGCGCGTAGGAGGACAGGGACTCCACGTAGCGGCGCTGGCCCTCAGCGAAGATCGTGTCGAAGGCGAGGGAGGACTTGCCGGAGCCGGACAAACCGGTGAAGACGATCATCTTGTCTCGGGGCAGGTCGAGGCTGACGCCCTTGAGGTTGTGCTCGCGGGCGCCACGGATGATGAGGGAGTCGTTCACGGGCGAGATTCTAGGGGGAGAGGCCGCCACCTTGGAACACGTGTTCGACTCCAGCGAAGGCGGCCTTGGCCACGTGCCGGTGCCGCTTCAGGCCCGGCCGCCGACTTACCAGCCCCAGGCCGGTCTAGGCTGAGTCCCATGAGCACGATCTTCGCCGTCGAGTACCACTACGTCACGGACAAGGACGAGGAGATGGCGCAGGTGCGCCCTTCCCACCGCGCCTTCAACGGCCAGCTGGCTGAGCAGGGCAAGCTCATCGCCGCCGGCCCCTACGTCGGCACCCATGACGCCCTCATCATCGTGCGGGCCGAGGACGCCCAGGGCGCCCTGGCGCTGCTTGAGGACGATCCCTTCCACCAGGCCGGGTTCATCGCTGAGCGTGTCCCCCGCGAGTGGAACCCGGTCATCGGCTCGATCCGCTGAGTCACTCCTTGCTGACGCGGCTCGTTAGCCGCCCGATCCACCGGGCCACACCCACGGCCTGGATGCCGGCGACCGCCGCCCCGCCGCCGATCAGGATGGCCAGCCACGTCGACGTCGTCGGCCAGGCCAGCAGGAAGAACTCGCGCACCGGCGCCACCAGGACCCCGAGTACGGCTAAGGCACCCATGGTGACAATGAGCCCCAGTCTCCATCCCAGCAGCGGCCGGGCGGTGAGCGTGAGCAGGCTGAGCCCGGCGACGACGAGCACGAGGGTGGCACCGGTGGTGACCTGTGGCTCGCTGGCGCCGGTGGTCGTGAGCCACACGTGGGTGGCCAGCGTCGCCGTGCCTGCCACGAGACCGGCTGGCACCGCCAGGGCCAGCACACGTGGCAGGAAGCCGGCACGATAGCGCTGGGTGTTGGGGGCCAGCGCCAGGATGAACGCAGGCACACCGATCGTCAGGGAGGACACGATCGTCAGCTGGCGCGGCAGGAAGGGATAGCTGATCGCCGTCATCGCCACGACGACGGCGATGAGGCTGGCATAGACCGTCTTGGACAGGAACAGTGAGGCGATGCGCTCGGTGTTGGCCATGACACGCCGGCCCTCAGCCACCACACCGGGCAGGGCCGAGAACTCACCACTAAGCAGCACCATCCGGGCCACGGCCTTGGTAGCCGGCGCGCCGTTGCCCATGGCGATGCCCAGGTCCGCCTCCTTCAGGGCCAGGGCGTCGTTGACGCCGTCGCCGGTCATGGCCACAGTCCGCCCGCGCAGGTGGAGGGCCTGGACAACGGCCTTCTTCTGCTCGGGCGTGACACGTCCGAGCACCTGGGCCCCGTCCAGCGCCGCCGCCAGGGCCTCACGATCTGCTGGGTCCTCGGCGCGGGTGGGCAGCGTGCGGGCGTCCAGGGCCACGAGCTGCGATCCCTCCTCACCGCCCGGTCCGCGCACGCCTGCCCGAGCGGCCACCGCCGCCACGGTATCCGGGTTGTCCCCGGAGATGATCCTGACCTCCACACCCTGGGCACGGAAGTACTCCAGGGTCTGGGCAGCGTCGGGGCGGACCTCCTCGGACAGGACCACCAGGCCCGCTGCCACGAGCTCGTGCGGAAGGCGAGCCTTGCCGTCGCCGTTGCCCTCGCCAAAGCCGGAGGCGGAGCGGGCCAGCGCGACCACCCGCACTCCCCCACCGGCGAGCTCGCCGGCGCGGCCGAGCAGCTGCCTACCGCCGTCGGCCCCGCTCAGGACGATCTCGGGAGCGCCCATGACCCAGCAGACGCCGTCAAGCTCGACGCCGGACCACTTGCGCGATGACGAGAAGGGCACGGCCTGGCCGATCCTCTCGCGCAGGGCCGCCACGGCCTCCAGGCTGCGAGCGTCAGTGTCCGTGCCGGTCTCCTGGCCCGTGAGCGCCTCCAGGACGGCCTCGGCGGTGGCGTTGGGGTCAGCCACGCCGGTCAAGGCCAGCAGAGGTTCACGTAGCTTCTGGGCGCCGTCGTCCGTGCCCGCGGCGCCGAGCACCTGCCGCATCGTGATCCGGCCGGTGGTCAGCGTCCCCGTCTTGTCCAGGCACAGCGTGTCCACGCGGGCCAGGACCTCCACGCTCGGCAGCTCCTGGACGAGCACGTGCTGGCGGGCCAGCTTGAGTGAGGCGGTGGCGAAGTTGACACTGGTGAGTAGCACCAGGCCCTGCGGGACCATACCGACCACGCCGGCAACTCCCGCCACAAGCGCTACCTTCCACTCCCCGGTGGCGAAGGAGGCTGCCGCTCCCCCGTGCAGGCGCATCTGGGACCAGACCACCAGCAGGCCCACCGGCACGATGACCCAGGAGATCCAGTGCAGGATGCGGTTGGTACCCGCCTGGAGCTCGGAGACGACGAGGGAGTACCGACGCGCCTCGGTAGCCAGGCGGTGGGCGTAGGCCTGCGCCCCCACCGCCGTGGTGCGCACGACGGCGGTGCCGGCGGTGACGGTGGTACCAGACATGACGGCATCACCCGGCCCTGGGCGCACGGCGTCAGACTCGCCGGTGAGAATCGACTCGTCTACCTCCAGCCCGTCAGCGGCCAGGACGACGGCGTCGGCCGGCACCTGCTCGCCGCTGCGCAGACGCAGCACGTCATCGAGCACCACCTCGCCAACGGCGACGTCCTGCTCCTGCCCGGCCCGGATCACGTGGGCCACAGGGGCGTCCAGGACAGTGAGGCGGTCCAGCGCCCGCTTGGCGCGGACCTCGGCCAACGTGCCGGTGGCGGTGTTGAGGATGAGGACGAAGCCGAACAAGGCGTCGGCAGGCGAACCGAAGACGAGCACCAGGACGAGGGCGATAGCGAGGATCGCGTTGAAGATCGTCAAGACGTTGGCCCGCAGGATCTGCGCCGCCGAGCGTGAGGTGGTCTCCTTGAACTCATTGGTCTGGCCCGCGCGCTGACGCTCGGCTACCTCGGCCTGGCTCAGGCCCTGGCGGTCCTCAGCAGTGCTCATGCATTCCTCCGAGTGTGGATGAGGCTGGTGGCGGCCACGATAGCCAGAGTCCCGATGATCACCACCAGGGACGCTCCGGTGGAGGGCTCGGGCACGGCGGTCACAGGCTGACCGTGGTTGATTAGTGGCACCGCGTTGGTGTGCAGGGCGTGGTTGACCAGCTTGAAGCCGATGAAGCCCAGGATGACCGCCAGGCCGTAAGGCAGGTAGACCAGGCGGTCGAGCAGGCCGTCGATGAGGAAGAAGAGCTGACGCAGGCCTAGTAGGGAGAAGGCTGTGGCGCTGAAGACGAGGAAGGGCTCTTGGGTCAGTCCGAAGATCGCCGGGATGGAGTCGAAGGCGAACATGAGGTCGGCCGTACCCAGGGCGAGCACGCACACGAGCAACGGCGTGATCATGGTGCGCCCGGCGTGGCGGTGAAGGAGCTTGTTGCCCACAAAGCCCTCGGTCACCGGGGCCACCCGGCGCACCAGGCGCGTGAGGGCATTGTCCACGTACTGCGAGCCGTCCTCGTCCTCCGCCTCGTCCTGGCCGCGCGCCTGAATCACCTGCTTGACCGCCGTGTAGAGAAGGAAGGCGCCGAAGAGGTAGAACACCCAGCTGAAGCGGGCGATGAGCGCGGCCCCGGCCAGGATGAAGAGCAGGCGCAGCACGAGCGCGATGACGATGCCCGCCAGCAGGGCCTTCTGCTGGAAAGGCCTGGGCACCCGGAAGGCGCCGAGGATGAGGATGAAGACGAAGAGGTTGTCCACGCTCAGTGACCACTCGGTAAGCCAGCCGGCGTAGAACTGCCCCGCCCAGGTCCATCCCTCGGTGAGTCCCACCCCCAGCCCGTAAAGCGCCGCCAGGCAGATATAGCCCAGTGTCCAGTGCACGGCCTCGCTCATCGAGGGCGGGTGGGGGTTGCGGGCGTGGCCGATGAAGTCGACGGCGAGCAGGCCGAGGACCAGGCAGATCAGTACCGTCCAGGCAAGTGGACCGACGGTCATGGAAGGAGGTCCTTCCTCAGGAGCGCGGCTGCTCCTGACCAGGGGTGGTCTCCTGGGAGGACACCGCGCGTCGGGAGGCCACGAGGGAGGCGAGCACGGTGATGATGACGACAACGACGATGAAGCCCAGGGACACCCCGATGGACGGCTCTGGGATCAGCTCCCAGTGCTGCCCGCCGTTGATGAAGGGCAGCTCGTTGGTGTGCAGGGCGTGGTTGACCAGCTTGAAGCCGATGAAGGCCAGGATCACTGCCAGGCCGTAGTGCAGGTAGACCAGGCGGTCGAGCAGGCCGTCGATGAGGAAGTAGAGTTGGCGCAGGCCCAGCAGGGAGAAGGCGTTGGCCGCAAAGACGAGGTAGGGCTCGGCCGTCAGCGAGTAGATCGCCGGGATCGAGTCGATGGCGAACATGACGTCCGCGGTGCCGATGGCGATGATGCACAGCAGCATCGGGGTGATCATGGTGCGTCCGGCGTGGCGGTGGATGACCTTGCCGCCCACGAAGCCGTCGGTCATCGGCACCACGCGCGAGATGAGGCGAACGAAGCCGCTGGGCTCGTACTCCTCGGAGTGGTGATCGGGCTCCTGCACGCCCTCACGGGCCTGGGAGAAGGCGGTCCACAGCAGCCAGGCACCGAAGAGGTAGAAGACCCAGGAGAAGTTCTCGATCAGGGCGGCTCCCAGCAGGATGAAGACCAGTCGCAGCACGAGCGCGATCACGATGCCCGCGAGCAGGACCTCCTGCTGGTACTTCCGGGGTACCCGGAAGCTGGAGATCATGATGACGAAGACGAAGAGGTTGTCCACGCTCAGCGCCTTCTCGGTGATGTAGCCGGCGAAGTACTCCTGACCGTACTGGCCTCCCCATACGCCCCACACGATGGCGCCGAAGATGACGGCCAGGGCGATGTAGCCCACGGACCACCAGGCGGCTTCCTTCAGGGTCGGCTCGTGCGGGGTGCGCACGTGCCCGACGATGTCGATGGTGATCATGGCGAGGATGATCGCGGCCAGCGCGATCCATCCGAGGGCGTGGACCTCCACGGTGCTCCTCCGGTACGGGACTGGTACCGGAGGTCTCCTCCCGCCAGGAACGCGCTGCTGGGTGCGGCACCTTCAGGGCCCGCGGCGCCGGGGGCCGGGTCAGGCTGCAAGCCTGGCCGGTCCGCCGTGATGACGACGCCGTTGTTGGTGGGAGTACTCCCCTCCGTATGAACGCCGCTGAGTCTAACGGACGACGCCGGCCCCTCCGAACGCCACCACCCTGCCACGGCTGTGCCGTTGGGCACGCTGTCAGGGCGTGGTCAGAGCGTGGTCAGGAGGCCGCCCTCATGGCGCGCAGCTCCTTCTTCAGGTCCTGGATCTCGTCGCGCAGCCGGGCCGCGAGCTCGAAGTGGAGGTCCTCGGCGGCAGCGTGCATCTGCCCGGTCAGCTCGTTGATGAGCTCGACCAGGTCCGCCTCCGCGGCACCGGCGAGCTTCTCACGCACGGTCGCCTCGGCGGCCTTCTTGCGACGCGTAGCCACCTGGCGGTCCTCGTGGCCCCGGTAGCCGCCGGCCAGCAGCTCCTCGGTGTCCACGTCCTCGCGCGCCAGCATGTCGGTGACGTCCGCGATCTTCTTGCGCAGGGGCTGGGGGTCGATGCCGTGGGCGTCATTGTAGGCCATCTGCTTGGCCCTACGCCGCTCGGTCTCGTCAATCGCCTCACGCATGGCCGGGGTGACCTTGTCCGCGTACATGTGGACCTCGCCGGAGACGTTTCGGGCCGCACGCCCGATGGTCTGGATGAGCGAGGTCGACGAGCGCAGGAAGCCCTCCTTGTCCGCGTCCAGGATCGCCACGAGGGAGACCTCAGGCAGGTCCAGGCCCTCGCGCAGGAGGTTGATCCCCACCAGCACGTCAAACTGTCCCAGCCGCAGCTCGCGCAGCAGCTCCACGCGCCGCAAGGTGTCGACGTCGGAGTGGAGGTACTCGACCTTGACCCCGCGGTCGGCGAGGTAGGTGGTCAGGTCCTCGGCCATGCGCTTGGTCAGCGTGGTGACCAGCACGCGCTCGTCCTTGTCCGTGCGGGCACGCACCTCCTCCAGGAGGTCGTCAATCTGGCCCTGGGTGGGCTTGACGACGATCTTGGGGTCCACGAGACCGGTGGGACGGATGATCTGCTCCACCACGCCGTCGGACCGTTTCATCTCATAGTCGCCGGGGGTGGCGGACAGGTACACGGTCTGACCGATGCGCTCCTCGAACTCGGCAAAGGTCAGCGGCCGGTTGTCCAGGGCGCTGGGCAGGCGGAAGCCGTGGTCCACGAGGGTGCGCTTGCGCGAGGCATCGCCCTCATGCATGGCCCCGATCTGCGGGACGGTGACGTGGGACTCGTCGATGACGAGGAGGAAGTCCTCGGGGAAGTAGTCCAGCAGCGTGTTGGGCGGTGTGCCCGGAGAGCGACCGTCAATGTGCATCGAGTAGTTCTCCACGCCTGAGCAGGTGCCGATCTGGCCCAGCATCTCCAGGTCGTAGGTGGTGCGCATACGCAGGCGCTGGGCCTCCAGCAGCTTGCCGTCGCGTTCCAGGACGGCCAGGCGGTCAGCAAGCTCGTCCTCAATGCCCTTGATAGCCCGAGTCAGGCGCTCGGGACCGGCCACGTAGTGGGAGGCGGGGAAGACGAAGACCTGGTCGACGGTGGAGATGACGTCACCGGTCACCGGGTGGAGGGTGGCCAGGGACTCGATCTCGTCGCCGAAGAACTCGATCCGGATCGCGAGCTCCTCGTACATCGGGATGATCTCCACCGTGTCACCGCGCACCCGGAAGGTGCCGCGGGTGAAGTCAATGTCGTTGCGGGTGTACTGCATGCCCACGAAGCGTCGCAGCAGCTCGTCACGGTCGATCCGCTCGCCCACCGCCAGCGGGGTCATGCGGTCGACGTACTCCTGGGGCGTGCCCAGGCCGTAGATGCAGGAGACGGAGGAGACGACGACGACGTCGCGCCGGGTGAGCAGGGAGTTCGTGGCGCTGTGGCGCAGGCGCTCGACCTCGTCGTTGATCGAGGAGTCCTTCTCGATGAAGGTGTCCGTCTGGGGGACGTAGGCCTCGGGCTGGTAGTAGTCGTAGTAGGAGACGAAGTACTCCACCGCGTTGCCCGGCAGCAGCTCGCGGAACTCCGCCGCCATCTGGGCGGCCAGGGTCTTGTTGGGCTCCAGGATGAGGGTGGGGCGCTGGACCTGCTCAACAAGCCAGGCGGTGGTGGCGGACTTGCCCGTTCCCGTGGCTCCCAGCAGGACGATGTCCTTCTCGCCCGCATTGAGCCGCTCGGTGAGCTCAGCGATGGCCGCGGGCTGGTCGCCGGACGGCGTGTACGGACTGATGACCTCGAAGGGCTTGTCGGCACGGCGCAGGTCGGTGACAGGACGCATGGGGCACAGCCTAGAGCCTTAGTCCTCGTCCACCTCCAGTGCCGGGTCCTCGGCACGCGCCTGCTCCAGCACCTCTCGGGCGGCGCGCAGGTTGACCACGGCCATGAAGGAGCCGACGACGACGTCCGGCCACACGCTCGGGTGGGCGAGGGTCAGGATCCCCGCAGCCACCATGAGCAGGTTGGCGAGGACGTCGTTGCGGGCCGCGAGCCAGGCTCCGCGTACCAGCGCTCCCCCACGGCCTCGCAGGCTGATGAGGGCCAGGGCGCTCGCGGCGTTGAGGACCAGGGCCAGCAGGGCCGTCCAGCTCAGCGCCCCGCCGTCGGGAGCAGCACCCGTGACCACCTTCCAAGCGGCCGTGGCCAGGGCGGCCAGAGCCGGCAGGAGGATGAGACCTGCCAGCCAGGTGCTGGCCCTGCGCCGGCCGGCGAGTGACCAGCCCAGCGCTGCGAGCACGAGGGCGTTGATGAGGACGTCCTCCAGGAAGTCGGCGGCGTCCGCCAGCAGCGAGGCCGAGCCGATGGCCGCGGCGACAGCCACCTCCGTGAGCACGCCGACGAGATTGAGTCCGACCACGAGCCCGACCACGCGCCTGCCGCGTCGGTCCAGGCTCGAGCTGGTCAGGTCTTCGTCGTGGTCAGTGTCAGGCACCGCCCCAGCCTAGCCGCGTTCCAGGGCCTGCCACACACCTGCCACCTGCTCCTCCAGCTGCTCCACAGCGCCGTCGTTGTCAATGACGAGATCGGCCAGAGCCTCGCGCTCGCCGTCACTGGCCTGCTGGGACATCCGAGCCTCAGCGTCCGCGCGTGCCAGGCCGCGTGCCTCCAGACGCGCCAGCCGCAGCTCGCGTGGCGCCCTGACCACGATGACGGTGTCGAAGAGGTCCGCCATGCCGCCCTCAGCCAGCAGGGGGACGTCGTAGACGGCGACGCGGCCCGGTCCTGCCGCCTCCATCTGCTCAGCCGCGGCGGCGGCCACGCGAGGCAAAGTCATGGCCTCCAACCGGGCCCGGGCCTCGTCGTCGTCAAAGACCACCGCTGCCAGAGCGGCGCGGTCCAGGCCGCCGTCCGCGGCGATGACGCCCTGGCCAAAGGCCTGCTTGATCTCCTCCAGGGCGGGGGTGCCCGGCTCGACGACGGCGCGTGCGAGGGCATCGGCGTCCACGACGAGCGCGCCGCGTGCCGCGAGCATCCCGGCCACGGTCGACTTTCCCGAGCCGATGCCTCCGGTCAGGCCTACACGCAGCGGCCGGCTGGGACGCGGGACGCTCAGGCGGCTCATGCCTTGGATGTGCGCGTGGTGACGGCGGACCTGGTCGGCCAGCTCGACCAGCAGCGCAGCCAGGGTCCTGGTCACGATCGGGGTCCCAATAGTCGTGGCCAGCGGTACGTGGACGAAGCCGGTCGGACGGGTGGGGTCCTCCTCGACGGCGTCCAGCGCGGTGTAGAGGGTCGTGTTGCACACGTAGCGCCCGGCGTCGTCAGAGGTGGTCACCGGCAGGCCGGTGGCGGACAGACGGCCGGCCAGGGCGTGGGCCGCCCAGGTGGAGTGACGCCGCCTCGGACCAGCAGGGACCACCTCGGCGTGGTCGGGCTGGGCGCCGGAGTTGTCCGGGATGGAGGCCGTGGCCTCGTTGTAGGCGGTGGTCTCCAGCTTGATCGCCTTTGCGCTGGCGTCCAGGCCCACGTGCACGACGACGTCCGGTCGCCCAGAGGCGATGAGCTCGCGCACCCGTGCCGCGGCCCCGGCGAAAGTGACCGGGAGGAGCTCACGACGCAACCTCACCGCCCCTCCTGCCAGCGTCAGCTCCTCCGGCAGCGCGCGTACTGCCTCCCAGGAGGCGTTGTCGCTGCCGCCGGCGAAGGGCTCGAATCCCGTGATGAGGGCACTGACCTGATGCATGAGGCGAGCCTAACGACCTCACGCGGCCCCGGCGCGACGCGACGCCCGCGTCAGGGCACGACGAGCCGCAGGTGGGGGCCGGCCTTGCCCAGGTCCGTGTCGAAGGGCACCATGGGACGCTCGATGTGGCGGTGTCCGAGCCGGATGAGGTCCTGGTCGACTCCGCCTGGAGTCAGCGCCATCTTCCAGTCACGCTGCGCCTCGTACAGGTCCGGCTCCAGGTAGCCGATCTTGACCACGACGACGTCGGCTCGGCGTACGTCCAGGCCCAAGCGTGCGTACTGCTCATGCTCGGCGTACTGGTTGCGCCGGCTGGTGACGATAACCGTGAGACCGCCACTGCGCAGGGCGGCCGTGCGCCCGCCCATCGGGTCGTCGCACAGGGCCGTCACCGTGCCCGTCACCGGCACCGGCCCGGGCTCACGGGTGTCGATGTGACCACCGAGCTCGACGCTGACCTCGCCGCCAGCCCCCGCCTGCCAGCAGGCCTCGGCCGCGACCGGATCCACGATCGAGGCATGGATGACCTCCAGGCTGCCGGTGCGTACCGGCTCCCAGGCCAGCAGCCCCGCCAGCGCAACCGTGACGTCATCGGCCCCGCCCGCACCGGGATTGTCCCCCGAGTCAGAGATGAAGGTAGGGCGCCGAGCCGTCAGCGCCCACTCAAGGCAGCCTTCCAGGCTGTCCACCGGAGCAACAAAGTCGAAGTCGTCGCGCACCTGCCAGAAGGCCTCTGCGAGCTCGCACGCGCCGTCGGCCACCGCCTGCCGGTCATCGCCGTAGACGACGACGGCGCCCTGGCAGCGCGGCTGATCGGCCCAGGCGAAGCCGATCCAGATGGCGGCGTCCGTGACGCCGGGACGTGCTTCGACGTCGGGAACACGCGCATAGAGCGAGCGTGCCGGTTCGATGCGGGTCGAGGTCTTCTCCCCCGGCAGCAGCACCGGCACGTGCACCAGGGCCTTGACAGGCTTACCAGAGCCGTCCCGCAGGCGGGCCACGAGGTTGTAGGCCGCCCGGCGCACTGATTCACGGGCGTCCTCGTGGGGTGCCATGCGGTAGCAGGTCATGAGGTCGCAGCCGTCAAAGAGCGTGTCGGAAACGTTGCCGTGCAGATCCATGGATGCTGAGATCATCGGCCCTGGGCCCACGGCGCGGCGCACCGCCGTGACCAGGTCGCCCTCGGCGTCGTCCTCGCCCTCCACGCTCGCCGCGCCGTGGATGTCGAAGAAGACGCCGTCCAGGGGCTCGCTCTGGTGGGCCTGGCGCAGGCCCTGCTCGATCTCCTCGCGCCAGGCCTCATAGGCCCTGCGCTCGACCACGCCCCCGGGCAGTGCCCCGGCGTGCAGCACAGGCACCCAGTCCACTACCTGCGCCCACGGCTCGTCCTTCCAGCTGTAACGCTCAAGGAGCTGCTGGCCTCGCCGCACCACGAAGTCCTTCTCTCCCGAGGTGTAGGGGGTAAAGGTAGAGGACTCAATGTGCAGTCCGCAGATCGCGATGCGTGGGCGACTGTGCCCCATGTGGTCTCCTCGCTCGGTGCCGCGAGCACCTTCCTAGTGCTCAGCGTCGGAGACGAGTTTAAGACCGATAACGCAAGCCATGAGGCCGGCCAGAAGCAGCACCTTGACCACCGACGTCGACTCAGCGCCGGTGACCATGGCCCAGGTGATGGTGGTTGCCGCCCCGATCGCCGTCCACACGGCGTAGCCGGTGCCCACCGGGATCTCACGCAGCGCATAGGCCAGGCCGCCCATGGACACCAGGCAGCTCACGGCAAAGACCAGCGTGGGAAGAAGCTTCGTGAAGCCCTCCGAGCGACTCATGGCAGTCGCCCAGACCGCTTCGAAGATGCCGGAGGCAATGAGGACGATCCAGGACATGACCGGCCCCTCTCGATAGTGCTGGGGCCGTCCCCGTGTGCGTCCGCGTCGCCGGGTCGTCCCGGCGCGGGCACGACCGTAGCACGAGATCTGGCCCCGTCCACTTGGCAGTGGACGGGGCCAGATCTCAGGCGATATGCCGGGCCGCTCAGGCGGCGTGGTCAGCTACCGGGCTCAGTTGCCGGTCAGCTTCTCGCGCAGGGCAGCCAGGGCCTCGTCGGAGGCCAGGGTGCCGGTGGACTCGGCCGGAGCCGAGGAGTAGGAGGCGGAGCCAGCAGCGGCGGTCTCGCCAGCCTCGGTCTCCTCCTCCAGAGCCTTGGCGACCTGAGCCTTGTGGGCCTCCCAGCGAGCGTGGGCAGCCGCGTACTCGGCCTCCCAGGCCTCGCGCTGGGCGTCGTAGCCCTCGAGCCACTCGTTGGTCTCCGGGTCGAAGCCCTCGGGGTACTTGTAGTTGCCGTTCTCGTCGTACTCGGCAGCCATACCGTACAGCGAGGGGTCGAAGTCCTCGGAGTTGGGGTCGACGCCCTCGTTGGCCTGCTTGAGCGACAGGGAGATGCGGCGACGCTCCAGGTCGATGTCGATGACCTTGACGAAGACCTCCTCGCCGACCTTGACGACCTGCTCGGGCACCTCGACGTGGCGCTGGGCCAGCTCGGAGATGTGGACCAGACCCTCGATGCCGTCCTCCACGCGCACGAAGGCGCCGAAAGGAACGAGCTTGGTGACCTTGCCGGGCACGACCTGGCCGATGGCGTGGGTGCGGGCGAAGGCCTGCCACGGGTCCTCCTGGGTCGCCTTGAGCGACAGGGAGACACGCTCGCGGTCGAAGTCGACGTCGAGGACCTCGACGGTGACCTCCTGACCGACCTCGACGACCTCGGAGGGGTGGTCGATGTGCTTCCAGGACAGCTCGGAGACGTGGACGAGACCGTCGACGCCGCCCAGGTCCACGAAGGCACCGAAGTTGACGATCGAGGAGACCACACCAGTGCGGACCTGACCCTTCTGCAGGGTCTGGAGGAAGTTGGTGCGAACCTCGGACTGGGTCTGCTCCAGCCAGGCGCGGCGGGACAGGACCACGTTGTTGCGGTTCTTGTCCAGCTCGATGATCTTGGCCTCGAGCTCGCGGCCGACGTAGGGCTGCAGGTCGCGGACACGACGCATCTCCACCAGCGAGGCGGGCAGGAAGCCGCGCAGGCCGATGTCGAGGATGAGGCCGCCCTTGACGACCTCGATGACGGTGCCGGTGACGACGCCGTCCTCCTCCTTGACGCGCTCGATCGTGCCCCAGGCGCGCTCGTACTGAGCGCGTTTCTTGCTCAGGAGCAGGCGGCCTTCCTTGTCCTCCTTCTGAAGGACAAGAGCCTCGATCTCGTCCCCGACGGAGACGATCTCGTCGGGGTCGACGTCGTGCTTGATGGACAGCTCACGAGCGAGGATGACGCCCTCGGTCTTGTAGCCGATGTCAAGGAGGACCTCGTCACGGTCGACCTTGACGACAGTGCCCTCGACGATGTCGCCGTCATCGAAGTACTTCATGGTCTCGTCGACGGCGGCGAGGATCTCCTCGGTCGAGCCGATGTCGTTGACGGCGACCGGGGCGGGGCTGGGCGTGGTTGTGGTCATTGAGTAGGTGCTCCGAATACGGACTGGTGGGTCGGGTCAGCAGAAACCATGCGTCCCCCTTGCGCGAACCAGCCCGGACTGGCCCACGGTGCGGTTGGTCCTCTGACAGAGGCCCTGGGGCGCACCCGCGTGACTCTACCAGGACGCTCCCAGGATGCACCCCCTGGGACCCTCCCCCAACTGCGTGCAGACCACGTGGAATCGCTCACGTTTGGCAGCTGTACGCCGTCGCCATGCAGACATCGGCCTGCCGCGCTCAGTGAGCAGCGGCCCGCCAGGTCGCTCCGCGCCCCACGGACACGTCCAGCGGCACGGACAGCTGTGCCGCACCGGACATCCGTGCGCGTACCAGCTCCTCGACCGCCTCGGCCTCACCCGGGGCGATCTCCAGGAGGAGCTCGTCATGGATCTGGAGCAGCACACGCGAGGCCAGCGCGGACTCGGCCAGGGCGTCGGCGACGTCGATCATCGCCTTCTTGACGATATCGGCCGCGCTGCCCTGGATCGGGGCGTTGAGTGCCGCCCTCTCAGCCATCTCACGGCGCTGGCGGTTGTCACTGGTGAGGTCAGGCAGGTAGCGCCGGCGTCCGAACATGGTCTGGGTCCACCCGTCACGGCGGGCCTGAGCAACCACGGACTCCAGGTAGTCATGCACCGCGCCGAAACGGGCGAAGTAGGCATCGCGCAGCGCCGAGGCCTCCGCATTGTCGATCCCCAGCTGGCGAGCCAGTCCGTAGGTGGACAGTCCGTAGGCCAGGCCGTAGCTCATGGCCTTGACGTGGCTGCGCTGCTCGGCGGTGACGTCAGCGACGTCGATCCCGTGCACCATCGCGGCTACGTAACGGTGCAGGTCCTCCCCCGAGCGGAAGGCGTCGATCAGCGCCTGGTCGCCGGACAGATGCGCCATGATGCGCATCTCGATCTGGGAGTAGTCCGCCGTCAGCAGGCACTCCTGCCCCTGGCCCACCGTGAAGGCCTCGCGGATCCGCATCCCCTCCTCGGTACGAGCAGGGATGTTCTGCAGGTTGGGATCGGTGGAGGACAGCCGCCCCGTGGCAGCCACGGTCTGCTGGAAGGTGGTGTGGATGCGTCCGTCGGCAAGCACCGCCTTGCGCAGGCCCTCCACGGTCTGACGCAGCTTGATGGCGTCGCGGTGCTCCAGCAGATGCTCCAGGAAAGGGTGCCCGGTCTTGGCGTACAAGGCGGCCAGTGCCTCGGCGTCAGTGGTGTAGCCCCGCTTGGTCCGGCGAGTCTTGGGCATCTTCAGCTCGTCGAAGATGACCGCCTGGAGCTGCTTGGGGCTGGAGAGGTTGAGCTCGTGGCCGGCGGCGGCGAAAGCGGCCTCGGCGGCGTGCGTGACCCGGGCGTCCAGCTCCACCTCGCGTGCCGCCAGCACCGAGTCGTCCACGGCGATACCGGCGTCCTCCATCTGCGCCAGGCAGGCCGCCACGGGCATCTCGAGCTCGGTGTAGAGCGTGACCGCCCCGCGCTGGGCCATCTGCTCGCCAAGGACCTCCTGGAGCGGCAGCAGGCAGGCCGCGCGGCGCGCCGAGGCCAGCAGGGTCCTCGGAGGCGTTCCGTCGGCCAGTGACTCCAGGTCGAAGGCCGTCTGCGGCTCGGCCTGGGCCAGGGACTCCAGGTCCAGGCCGAGCCAACGCTCAGCCAGCGTGGCGACGTCGTAGCTACGCTGCTCCGGGCGGCACAGGTAGGCAGCCAGGGCGGGGTCGGCCACCACGCCGTCCAGACCGATGCCGCGGCCCCGCAGCGCGTGCCAGCTCCCCTTGGCGTCGGCCACCACCTTGGGGTGATCAGGATCGGACAGCAGCTGGTCAAGCGCCTCCTCGTCCTGGGCCAGGAGGAGGGTCATGTCCACTACCAGCGACCGTGCGCCGTCGGAGACCGCCACCACCTGGGCGTCCCCGCGCCCTGGTGCCAGGGTGCCCACGACGTCGACACCGATGGTCACGCCTGCGTCACCCAGGTGACGGTGGATCCAGCCCTCAACCTGCCCCGGGGCGACCTCCCGGCCGAGCGTGAAGACCTCCAGGTCCTCCAGCACCTGCCGCGGGGAGCCCTCACCGGTGACCTCCTCAGCGTGATCGGCGGTGTCGGAGAAGCTGAGCACACGCAGCGCACGCTGGTGGAGCGTACGGAACTCCAGGCTCTCCATGACCCGAGCCACGGCGCTGCGGTCGGCCAGCGGCATCCGCAGGTCCGCCACAGGGTCGATCCCCAGGTCCAGGTCAGTGCGCAGCCGGTTGAGACGGCGGTTGCGGATGACGTCGTCGAGGTGGTCGCGCAGATTCTGCCCGGCCTTGCCCTTGATCTGTTCAGCGTGGGCGATGACGCCCTCCAGGCCGTCATACAGGTTGATCCACTTGGCCGCGGTCTTGGGCCCGACCCCGGGCACGCCCGGCAGGTTGTCACTCGTCTCGCCCACCAGGGCTGCCAGGTGCGGGTAGCGCTCGGGCGGGACACCATAACGCTCGGTCACCTCCTGCGGCGTCATCCGGCGCAGGGTCGAGACTCCCTTGATCGGGTAGAGCACCGTGCAGCGCTGCGTGACCGTCTGGAAGGAGTCACGGTCGCCAGAGCAGATGAGGACCTCCATGTCTTCGTCCTGGGCCTGGGCGGCCAGGGTGGCCAGGATGTCGTCGGCCTCGAATCCAGGCGCCGTCACCGACCGCACCCCGAGGGCGGCCAGGACCTCCTCAATGAGCTCGATCTGCCCGATAAACGGCTGGGGGGTCTGCTCACGCGTGCCCTTGTACTCGGCGTACTCCTGCGTGCGGAAGGTCCCACCAGGCAGGTCGAAGGCCACGGCGACGTGGGTGGGGGCCTCCTGCTCGATCAGTGACAGGAACATGGAGGTAAAGCCGTGCACCGCGTTGGTCGCCTGGCCGGTCGAGGTCGTGAAGGAGTCCACCGGCAGGGCGAAGAAGGCACGGAAGGCCATCGAGTGCCCGTCAATGAGCAGCAGCCGCCCACTCGTAGCAGGCGCGTGGTCAGTACCGGGCTGGTCAGGAGTAGTCGAGGTGGTGCTCACCGTGCCAGCCTACGGGTATGAGCCCGACCGAGTCTGCACGCCCGCCCGCCTCGACCCCGCTGGACTCGCCCAGCCTTGAGCAGGCCGAGCGCGGGACCCTCATGTCCACCCTGGCCATGGAGGTCACTGAGCGCAGCGCTGAGCGCACGGTGGTCAGGATGCCGGTGGACGGCGCGCTCCAGGTGATCGGCATCCTCCACGGCGGGGCCAGTGCGGCCCTGATCGAGACCGCGGCCTCGGTGGCCGCTCGTCAGGCCGCTCCCCAGGGCACGGTCCCGGTGGGGGCTGAGCTCCAGGTCAGCCACCTGCGTCCGGTACGTCACGGTCTCGTCACCGCCGTGGCTATCCCCGTCCACATCGGACGGCGTACGGCGGTCTACGAGGTCACGGTGAGCGACGACGCCGGCTGCCTGGCCGCGCGCGGCACCTTGCGCAGCCTGTTTACCTCGGTCGGTTAGGCACCCGCCTGAGACTGGCGGCCGGACCGGCCTGGCTACTCCTTGGCGGCGCCGACCTGCTCGATGACGGCGTCGGCCACCTCACGCATGGTCAGGCGACGGTTCATCGAGGTCTTCTGCAGCCACCGGAAGGCCTCCGGCTCGCTCAGCCCCATCTTCTCCATGAGCAGGCCCTTGGCGCGGTCCACGCGCTTGCGCGTCTCGAAACGCTCCTGCAGGTCGCTGATCTCGTTTTCCAGAGACTGGATCTCCTCGTGACGCGAGGCCGCGATCTCCAGGGCGGGAACGAGGTCAGCCGGGGTGAAGGGCTTGACCACATAGGCCATGGCGCCGGCCGCGCTGGCACGCTCGACCAGCTCGGTCTGGGAGAAGGCCGTGAGCATGACGACGGCGACGGAGTGGTTGTCCAGAATCTTCTCGGCAGCCGTGATGCCGTCCATCACGGGCATCTTGACGTCCATGACGCACAGGTCCGGCTCGAACTCGTCTGCCAGGGCAACGGCCTGCTCGCCGTCGGCAGCCTCGGCTACGACCTCGTAGCCGGCTTCCGTCAGGGTCTCGACGATGTCAAGGCGGATCAGGGTCTCGTCCTCGGCGACAAGGACACGACGTTTGGTGCTGGGCTCAGTAGTCACGCGGTGATTGTAGTATGGTCACCGTCGTTGTCGCGCGATGGTGTCGTGTCTGGCAGCGCTGGCGCCTCCGTAGCCCAATTGGTAGAGGCATCCGACTCAAAATCGGAGCGTTGTGGGTTCGAGTCCCACCGGAGGTACTGATTGTGCTCCGCGCCCCTGGCCCCACGTGTACGGGTGCGGCCGAGTGAAAGAACAGGTCTCTTCACTCGGCCGCACCCGTTGACGTTTTGGCAGGCCTGGCGGCCCGTCAGCGGTCAGGCCGATCAGGCCATGTAGTCGACCGTCTCGCCTACCGTGTGGACACGGATGGAGTTGGTCGAGCCCGGCGTGCCCGGCGGCATACCGGCCACGATGATGACCTCGTCACCGGGGCTGGCCAGGTGCTTGGCCTGCAGCAGCTCGTCCACCTGCGCCACCATCTCATCGGTGTGATGCACCGAGGGAACCTCGTAGGTGGTCACGCCCCAGGACACCGCCAGCTGGTTGCGAGTCGTGCGCAGCGGCGTGAAGGCCAGCAGCGGGATGGGCGAGCGCAGCCGGGACAGACGGCGCGCTGTGTCACCGGACTGGGTGAAGGTCACCAGGTAGGTGGCGTCCAGCTGCTCTCCCATGTCCGCGGCCGCGCGGGTCATCGCGCCACCACGGGTCTGGGGGTAGGAACCCAGCGGCGCGATGCGCTCGCCGCCGTTCTCCTCGACGTTCTCGATGATGCGGGCCATGGTCCGCACCGCCTCGATCGGGTAGGCCCCCACGGAGGTCTCGCCGGAGAGCATGACGGCGTCTGCGCCGTCGAGAATGGCGTTGGCGCAGTCCGAGGCCTCAGCACGCGTGGGCCGGGGGTTCTGGATCATCGACTCCAGCACCTGGGTGGCGACGATGACCGGCTTGGCCTGGCGACGAGCCAGCTCGATAGCGCGCTTCTGCACCAGCGGCACGGCCTCCAGCGGCATCTCCACGCCCAGGTCACCACGGGCCACCATGATGCCGTCGAAGGCTGAGACGATATCGAAGAGGTTCTCCACCGCCTGCGGCTTCTCGATCTTGGCGATGACGGGAACGTGGATCCCCTCCTCGTCCATGATCTGGTGGACGTCCTTGATGTCCTCCGCGCTGCGCACGAAGGACAGGGCGATGAGGTCGGCCCCGATCCGCAGGCCCCAGCGCAGGTCCTCACGGTCCTTCTCGCTCAGCGCCGGCACGGAGACCGCCACGCCGGGCAGGTTGAGCCCCTTGTGGTTGGAGACGTAACCGGGAACCTCGACCTTGGTGACGACGTCCGTGTCCGTGACGGCCACGACCCGCACCGCGACGTTGCCGTCATCGATGAGCAGTCGGTCGCCAGGACGGCAGTCCCCGGGCAGTCCCTTGAAGGTGGTCGAGGCGCGCTTGACGGTGCCCAGCACGTCCTCGGTGGTGATGGTGAACTCGTCACCCTTGTTCAGCATGACCTTCTGGTCATTGACGAAGGTCCCCAGCCGGATCTTCGGTCCCTGCAGGTCGACGAGGACGGCGACGGGACGGCCGGAGGCCTCAGCCGCGGCACGCACCCGCGCGATGACCTCCTCCTGGTCCTCGGCCCGACCGTGGGAACGGTTGATACGGGCCACGTTCATGCCTGCGTCGACGAGCGCCTGCACCTGCTCCGGAGAGTCTGTCGCTGGTCCGAGGGTGCATACGATCTTGGCTCTACGCATGGCTCACATCCTACGTGAGTTTGCCGGCGATAGCCCACCGCCACGGTGGTTCCACCGGCTTGGGACCATCGTCACGGGGCTGCGGTCTCGATCGCGTCATCGAGGTGACGTCGTGAGACGAGGACGTAGCCGACCAGTCCCGCCACGAAGACGAGCACAGAGGTCCACACGTTCAGGCGCAGTCCCGCAATGACCTGGGCCTCGTCCACTCGCAGGTACTCAATCCACACCCGTCCTGCGGTGTAGACCATGAGGTAGGCCCAGACCAGACGCCCACCCGTGGCCCCCTGGCGCTGGCGCAGCCGGCGCCCCAGCCACACCAGGAAGGCGGCCCCGGCCAGGTTCCACAGCGCCTCGTACAGGAAGGTCGGGTGGAACAGCGTCCCCGAGGCGTAGCCCGCTGGCAGGTGGGCGTCGTCGATCTGCAGGCCCCAGGGCAGCGTGGTCGGGCCGCCGAAGAGCTCCTGGTTGAACCAGTTGCCTAGCCGCCCTACTGCCTGGGCCACCAGCAGAGTCGGCGCGACGGCGTCAGCGAAAGGGGACAGTCGCAGCCCACGATGGTGCAGCAGCCACGCACCCGAGGCGACCCCGGCGGCGATACCGCCCCAGATCCCCAGCCCGCCATGCCAGATCTGGGGGATCAGCGCGAGGTTCCCGCGGGGGCCGAAGTAGGCGTCAGGTGAGGTGATGACGTGGTAGATCCTGGCTCCCACGATGCCCACCGGCACGCTGATCATCGCCACGTCCAAGGTGGTGTCGGGGTGCCCACCCAGGCGCTGGTAGCGCCGCCCGGTCCACCACACGGCGATGAAGACGCCGGTCAGGATGCACAAGGCGTAGGCGCGCAGGGGAAAAGGACCGAGGTACCACACGCTCTGGGACGGGCTGGGGATCGAAACAGGTAGCACTCACAGAGCCTCTCGATGGATGGCGGTCAACAAGGAGGGGTGGGAGCCGGCGGCGACCAGCTGGGCCACGAACTGCTGCGGGTCGGCCGAGCGGATGAGGGCCTCGCCCACGAGCACCACGTCCGCACCGGCGCGGGCGTAGTCCATGACGTCGCGGGCGCCGCTGACCCCGCCCTCAGCCACGCGCAGCACGGAAGTAGGCAGCACCTCGGCCACCTGCTCGAACCTGCTCGGGTCGACCTCGAGGGTGTCAGGGTCCCGGGCGTCCACGGCCACGCAACGCGCCCCGTTCTCCACCGCGGTGATGGCCTCGCGCCTGGAATGGGCCTCGACGACGGCGAGCATGCCCAGCGAGGCGGTGCGCTCGATGAGGGACTCCAGGATGAGGGGGTCCAGCCGGGCGTCCAGCTTGAGCAGGTCCGCACCGTGAGCACGCGCCTCATGGACCTGATAGGGGGTGACGATGAGGTCATTGACTAGGACCGGCACGTCCACGGCCCCGCGCACAGCGTCCAGGTCGCGCAGGTCCCCGTTGGAGTAGACCGGCTCGGTGACCACCGAGACGCACGCGGCCCCTCCCGCCTCGTAGAAGCGAGCCAGCACGGCGACGTCACCCACGCCGCTGAGGTCGGCGAAGGTGGCGGTGGCGCGCTTGACCTCGGCGATGACGGAGACCGCCCGGCCCTCGGCACGCAGCGCGGCCAGGGCGTCCTTGGAGGCGGGAGCGGTGCGCACCATCTCACGCAGGCTCTCCAGGGCACGCTCCTGCTCGCGGCGCGCCACGGCGTGACGTGCCGCCTCGATGAGCTCCTCGAACGCGATCATCACTCACCTCCTGTCCGGTCAGGGACGCCAGCTGGTGTGCTGGCACCGCCACAGTGTGTGGCCATCGTCCTCGGTGGGGAGGGCTGAGGCAAATCCGCCGTGCCGCCGCTCACACCTCGCGCGGCTCGTCACGGTGCCCGACGACGGCGCCCAGGTCTCCCCCGGCCTCGAAGCAGGAGCGGGCACCGGTGTGGCAGGCTGCCCCGACCTGGTCGACCTGGACGAGCAGCGCGTCCCCGTCACAGTCCAGGGCCACCGAGCGCACGTACTGGGCGTGGCCGGAGGTGTCCCCCTTGCGCCAGTACTCCTGCCGGCTGCGCGACCAGAAGGTGACCCGCCCTTCAGTCAGGGTGCGGCGCAGGGCCTCGTCATTCATCCACCCCAGCATGAGGACCTGCCCGGTCTCAGCCTCCTGGATGATGGCGGCCACCAGCCCTGCGGCGTCGCGCTTGAGCCGCGCGGCGACGGCGGGGTCAAGCTCAGGGTGCGCGGGCGTGGCCAGGCGCACGGGGTGGCCGGCCTTGCGCAGCGCCTGCTTGGCCTGGCTGATCGTGAGCGTGCCGTAGTGGAAGACGCTGGCCGCCAGGACGGCGTCGGCCCCGTGGTCCGCCGCAGCGGCGAAGTCCTGAGCCCGTCCCGCCCCTCCCGAGGCGATCAGCGGCACCGTGACCTGGGCGCGCACGTCGTCGAGCATGGCCAGGTCGAAGCCTGCGGTCACGCCGTCGGCGTCCATGGAGTTGAGCAGGATCTCCCCCGCTCCCAGCTCGGCCGCCCGCCGTGCCCACTCCACGGCGTCGATCCCCGTCGAGCGGGTGCCGCCGTGGGTCGTCACCTCGTAGCCCGACGCCGTGCTCACCCCTGGTGGGCAGCGCCGTGCGTCTACGGACAGGACCACGACCTGGTTGCCAAAGTGTTCGGCGACCTCGCTGAGCAGCTCCGGGCGCGCGATCGCCGCAGTGTTGATGCCGACCTTGTCCGCGCCCGCGCGCAGGAGGGTGTCGACGTCCTCGACGCTGCGCACCCCACCTCCCACGGTCAGGGGCACGAAGACCTGCTCGGCCGTGGCGGACACGACGTCAAGCATCGTGGCCCGGCCCTCCGAGGAGGCCGAGACGTCAAGGAAGGTGATCTCGTCGGCGCCCTGCTGGTCGTAGCGACGGGCCAGCTCCACCGGGTCACCGGCATCGCGCAGTCCCTGGAAGTTGACGCCCTTGACGACTCGTCCGTTCTTGACGTCCAGGCAGGGGATGACACGGACGGCAACACTCATGGGCACTCCTGACAGCTGGGTGGGCAACGACCGCCAGCCTACGCGAGGAGCGCGGTAGCCTGCTGGGGTGTCCGCCCCAGCGCTGCCTCGTGACCTGGCCACCCTCCTGCCGGACCTGCGCAGCCGTGACGGTCTCGGCCCGGCCGAGGGCCCACGCGTCGTGCTGGTCGTCGACGGGATGACCGGCTCGGGCAAGTCGACGCTCGCCGCGAGCCTGACCACCGAGCTGGCGCGGCGGGG
>NZ_DS999576.1:400595-402515 GCF_000159035.1 Actinomyces urogenitalis DSM 15434 | reverse complement strand
CCGCTCGAACTCGCGTCGGCACCGGCGGGTCATCGGCTGCGTGTCATCCTCAGGTGTCATGGTCGGTCCAGTATGTCAGACGCCACCAGCGTCACAGGCTCCCCACAGCAACGCTCACACGCCCTGGGCCAGCGTGTGGTCCCAGCCCTGGGCACCTTCCTCCATCGCGGCCAGGAGAGCGTCCACGCGCTCGTCACGGCAGGCGAAGGGGTCGCGCAGGGCGATCGCCGGGGTCCGGCCGTCGTCCAGCTTGAGACCCACCCAGTCCGCCGTCAGGTCCCGGCGCAGGTCCTGGGCACGGCCGATCGCGGTGCCACGCAGGTGGGCCCGGGTCGTGGCCGGAGGGACCGTGACCGCCTGGCGGCAGGCCTCCTCCCCCACCCACCGACGCAGCAGGCCGCTAGCCTCCAGGCGAGCGCGCAGGCCCGCCGTCGTGACGTCGTGGTAGGCAAGAGCCAGGCGTGCCACGCGGGGATCGTCCAGGCCCGTGCCCGCGCGCTCGGCGTAGCGGGTGAGCAGCTGGTACTTCGCCGCCCAGTCCAGCTCGGTTGCCACGTCCTGCGGCCGCCCCGCACGCACCGCCTCCACGCCGCGCTCCCACAGGTCCAGGACCTCACGCTGGAGAGGGCTGAGGTCCATGTGCGCGGTGTGCGAGACGACCCGCCGAAGGTGCTCGGCCTGCAGGTCGACAGCGGTGATCGTGCGCTCGTCCGCCAGCTCCAGGGGCGTGCTCCCGCCAAGGTCGTGGCAGACGGTACGGATGTCGCGCATGGGACGGGCCAGCTGGAGGTCGCTGAGGTCCCCGCCCTCCTCCAGGTAGTCCAGGAGCAGGTCCATGGCACCGACCTTGAGCAGGGTCGAGCCCTGGGCAATGTTGGAGTCACCAACGATGACGTGCATGCGCCGGTACCGCTCGGCGTCGGCATGCGGCTCGTCACGGGTGTTGATGAGCGGACGTGAACGCGTGGTCGCCGAGGAGACCGCGTCCTCCATCTGGTCGGCGCGCTGGGAGAAGACGAAGACCGCCTCGCCCTGGGGCCCGGTCATCACGTGCCCGGCGCCCACGAGGATCTGGCGCGTGACCAGGTAGGGCACCAGCGTGCGGGCGTCATTCCAGAAGTCCCCACGACGGCGCACGAGGTAGTTCTCGTGGCAGCCGAAGCCGGTGCCCTCGGCGTCCAGGTTGTTCTTCAGCAGGTGGATGCGTCCGGGAACCCCCTGCTGGGCCAGACGGGCGTTGGCCTGCTCGGCCAGGTCCGCCATCGTCAGCTCCCCGGCGCGGTCCTGGGCCAGCAGGTCCTCCAGACGGTCGCACTCGGCGGTCGCGAACTCCGGGTGGGAGCCGACGTCGAGGTAGAGGCGCGCGCCGCCCCGGGTAAAGACGTTCGAGGACCGTCCCCGGGCCACGACCGGCTCAAAGAGGAGCCGTGCAGCGTGGTCGGCGTCCAGGGGCGGTGGGCCGCCCGCGCTGGAGGCACAGGTGATGCCGTACTCCGTCTCGACGCCGATGACACGCCTGGCCGGCGCGCTCACCTCACTGTCCGCCCTTCTGGACGAATCCCTGGACGAAGGCAGCGGCGTTGGTCTCCAGGACGGAGTCGATCTCATCCAGGATGTCGTCGACGCCGCTGACCTGAGTCTGCCCGGACGAGCCGGCCGCCTCGGTCAGGTCCTCGTCGTTGCCACCGGTGGGTCGGATCTGCTGGCTCTCGCTCATGGGCGTGATTGTCCCTCCGATGCGTCAAGCCTCCCAATCGAGTCCGAGACCGTGGCCCGCAACAGCTCGATCAGCTCGCGAGCCTGTGCGGGGGCCATGACGACATCGCCGGGCAGGCTGAGGCGTGCCAGCTCCTGGCGGCCAGGCAGGTCCAGAACCAGGCTGGTCCAGGACGCTCCCACCACCTGCGGGACCTGGGCCAC
>NZ_DS999576.1:396066-400227 GCF_000159035.1 Actinomyces urogenitalis DSM 15434 | reverse complement strand
GCACCCGCGCGCAGGTCCGCCCACTGAATGTCCAGGGCAGCCAGCCGTGGGTCGTCCCAGCCCGAGCCCGAGCGACGGCGCAGGCCCTGGCACAGCTGGAGCTTGGCCACCCACTCCACGTCCCGGGCCGCCCGCGTGGTCGCCTCGCCCTCGCCCTCGCTACCCAGCGCATTGGCGTAGTCCTCCAGCGCTGTGAGCACCTCGTCCCACAGCGCCACCGCGCTCGCAGTGGCGGGGGCGTGCTCACCGTCCAAGCCGTCAGCAACCAGGGCCTGGCGAATCGCGGCCAGGTAGCCACGCTGGATCTCCAGGGCCGTGCGTGGACCGCCCGCGGTGGCCAGGCGGTGGCGCAGGGTGACGTCGCGGGAGGTCGCCCAGTGCTCCTCCACCGGGTCCGCCGTCAGCACCAGTGCCTCGATCTGTCCCAGGCCCTCGCCGCGCTCGTGCGCGCGCTCCAGGTACCACAACAGCAGGCTGGTGCTGGCGACCTTGAGGTAGATCGGGGTGTCGAAGCGGTTGGCGTCGCCGTTGATCACGTGGAGACGGCGCCAGCGGCTGGAGTCTGCGTGCGGCTCGTCACGTGTGTTGACGATGGGGCGGTTAAAGGTTGTCTGCAGGCCGATGTCGTTCTCGACGTAGTCCGCTCGCTGGCTCATCTGGAAGCCCGCACGCTGGGAGCGCTGGCCCAGCCCCACCCTTCCGGCGCCGGCGAAGACCGGGCGGGTGACGAGGAAGGGGATGAGCGCGCCGGCCAGGGTGTCGAAGGGCAGGGCCCGGTCCACGAGGTAGTTCTCGTGGGAGCCATAGGCCGCACCCTTGCCGTCGACGTTGTTCTTGTACAGCACCACCTCGTCAGCCACCACGCCGCCGGCTCCGGCTGCCAGGGCCGCCATCGCCTCCCGGGCCACGACCTCGCCTGCCCTGTCCCACACGACGGCGTCATGGGGGGTGAGGACCTCCGGCGAGGAGTACTCGGGGTGGGCGTGGTCGACATAGAGCCGCGCGCCGTTGGCCAGCACAGTCGTGGTCGCCCGAGGCAGGGCCTCCTCGGCCGCACTGGGCCTGGGCCGGTTGCCCCAGGGCGCTGGCGGCAGGTCCTCGGCGTGCTCGGCCTGCGGGTCGTTCTGGCCCGAAGGGGCCAGGTGCCCAGGGTCGTCGGTGAGCATGGAGGGGTGGGCGGCGGCGCGCTCCAGGCGACCCCCGCGCAGGTCAGCCAGGGGGTCCTCCCCCTCGTAGTCCCACCGCACCGCGGCCGCCGGGGCGCCGTCGGCCTCCAACCCTGGGCGGGAGACGGCACCGTAGGCCGCCACAAGGTTGGAGGCCATGGCCACCGGGTTGGCGTAGGGGTTGCCCGGCTGGAGGACGCCGTACTCCGTCTCCAGACCCACCGGGCGGATCACCGGATCCTGCGTCCTCATGCGTGTGCCTCCTTGGCTCCCGACGGCCCGCTGGCCTCGTCCTGCGCAGCGCCCAGCCGCGTGACGCTCAGGATCGTCTCGCCGCGGTGGCCGACCACGCGCGCCCACCCCTCGGGGTTGGTGGCTGCGGTGATCTCCTCGTTCTGACGGGCCTCGGCCTCCACCGCGGCCAGCAGGCGCGGCGTCGACAGCCCTCCGGGTCCTCCGGCCAGCTCGTCCTTGATCGCCGCGGTCTTGGCCCGGGCGACGACGGCGGCGAGCATCGCACCGCTGACCAGGTCGCCGAGGTACAGGGTCTCTTGGCGTCCCGAGGCGAAGGTGACCACGAGCACGGCGTTGGCCTGTGTGCGTGCGTAGATGGCGGCGACGACCTCCTGGCGCATCGCGGCCGCCGTGGCCTCCCGGTCGCCGTCGTGCGCAGCAAGCTCCCCCGGGTCCAGGGGCAGATTGCTGCGCAGGTGCTTGGCCAGGATCTCACGGGCACCGGCCTGGTCCGGACGGTCGATGCGGATCTTGACGTCCAGGCGCCCGGGCCGCAGGATCGCCGGGTCGATCATGTCCTCACGGTTGGAGGCACCGATGATGACGACGTTGCGCAGGGACTCCACGCCGTCGATCTCGGCCAGGACCTGCGGCACGATCATGGTCTCCACGTCCGAGGACACGCCCGTGCCGCGGGTGCGGAACAGGGCCTCCATCTCATCGAAGAAGATGACCACGGGGCGGTCCTCCGCGGCGACCTTGCGGGCCTGCTCGAAGATCGCTCGGATCTGGCGCTCGGTCTCCCCGACGAACTTGCTCAGCAGCTCAGGGCCCTTGATATTGAGGAAGGCCGCGCTCTTGCCGGCCCCGCCAGGAGCGTCCTGCCCTCCTGCCGAGGAGGCCAGCGAGGTGGCTACGGCCTTGGCGATGAGGGTCTTGCCGCACCCTGGTGGGCCGTACAGGAGCAGGCCCTTGGGCGCGCGCAGGTGGTAGGAGCGGTAGAGCTCAGGATGGGCGAAGGGCAGCTCCAGGGCGTCGCGGATCTCCTCGATCTGCAGCCCCAGGCCTCCGATGTCCTGCCAGGACACGTCCGGGGTCTCGGTGATGACGAGCTCCTCGACGCTGGTGCGTTCGATCAGCGCCGTCGCCACGTCGGCACGCAGATCAGCCGCCAGGGTGTCCCCCGGCGTTAGCGTGCCGGCATCCAGCCCGCCTGCCAGCCGCAGGACCCGCGTGGCACCTGATCCCGTGGTCACCAGCGCCCGGTGGGAGTCGAGGACCTCCTCGAGCGTGACGGCCTCACCGGTGTCGGGAGCCCCCAGGGCGTCGACGACGAGCATCTGGTCGCTGACCGCCACGAGCTGGCCGACCGTCAGGTCCTGCGGATCCAGGCTCGGGTGCAGGCCCAGGCGCATAGGCCTGCCTGCCATGGCGACCTCAACCTCGCTGCAGCGACCACCTGGGTCCTGCTCCACGCCGGTCAGCAGCGCCAGCGTCACCGGAGGCAGGGTGACCGCGTCCAGCTGAGCGCCGAGCTCGGCGATCTGGTCACGGGCGTGGGACAGGGCGGCAGCCAGCCGCTCGTTCTTCTCCGCCAGGCTGACGGCCTGGGCGCGCGCCTCGCGCAGCTGGTGGGAGGCGAAGGACGGCGAGGGCGTCAGGTTCTCACCTACGACCGGGGTCTCAGGCACGCTCACCACCGCACTCCTCGTCGCTGAGCACAGGCGTGGAGTCCGCCGGCTGCTTGGCCAGGCAGTCGCGCAGGACCCGGCGGACCTTGCGGTCGGTGGAGGTGCGTTCCTTCACGTCCTCGGGAAGCCAGTAGCCGCCCTCGTCATAGGCGCCGCGTGCCGGCGGCCGCTTGCGGGTCAGCGGGCGTGAGCCGGCCGCCAGGCGCCTGGCGGTGAGCAGGAACCCGGTGTGGGCGACCATGGTGTGGTCAGGGCGCACGGACAGCCCGTCCACGTTCCAGGTGCGCACCATGGACTCCCAGGACTCCGGCTCGGTGAACAGTCCGCAGTGCCGCAGGGCCTCAACCGTGCGTGAGAGCTGGGTGGTGGTGGCCACGTAGGCCAGGAAGACGCCCCCGGGCACCAGCACCCGCGCGACCTCCGCCACGTTCTCCCAGGGGGCGAGCATGTCGAGCACGACGCGGTCGATCGAGTCATCAGCCACATGGGCTGCCGTGACCTCGGACAGGTCGCCGCAGCGCAGCTGCCAGGCCGGGTGGTGGCGCCCGAACCAGGAGTCGACGTTCGAGGCGGCGATCTGGGCGAAGTCGTGGCGGCGCTCGACCGACAGCAGGTGGCCGCTCTCGCCGATTGCCGAGAGCAGGTTCATCGTCAGTGCCCCGGAGCCCACACCCGCCTCCAGGACACGGGCACCGGGGAAGATGTCTCCCAGCGCGACGACCTGACCGGAGTCCTTGGCGTAAACCACCTGGGCGCCGCGGGGCATGGACAGAACGTAATCGGCCAGCAGGGGCCGCAGCAGGAGCAACTCGTGCCCAGAGTCGGTCACCAGCACCGTGCCCTCGTCCAGGCCCACGACGTCACGGTGGTGGAAGGACCCGCGGCCGGACTGGAAGTAGCCCTGAGGATGCAGCTGGAAGGTGTGCTTGGCCCCCTTGACGTCAGTGACTTGCACCCGCTCGCCGTAGTGGAAGGGACCGCGCCGGCCCGCCTGGCCCAGGACCTCCTGGGTCTCCATCCGCGGCGGGAGCTTCGGGGCGGCCTGGCCGGGTTGCCCAGCGGCCCCGGAC
>NZ_DS999576.1:362489-394611 GCF_000159035.1 Actinomyces urogenitalis DSM 15434 | reverse complement strand
GCGCCAGCGTGCGCAGGTCCAGCCCTGCCGCGGCGCGCGACCCACGCCCGAGCCCGAGCAGGGTCCAGCTGGTCTGCGCCAACGGCCAGGCCACCATGAGGGCCAGGATCAGGGAGAAGCCGTCTGGCCGCCGCCCCAGGAGCAGCAGGGGCCGAAGCAGCCACATCCAGGCGATGCCAGCCACGACGAGGAGCCCACCCCAGGCCGCCACGCGCTGGCCCGTGCGGGCCTTGCCGGTCACCTGCTCGATGAGGGCCGCCAGCGCGTGCCCACCGTCCAGCGGAAGCGCCGGCAGGACGTTGAAGACTGTCAGGGCAAGGTTGACCCAGGTCAGGGCCCACACGAGGATGTAGAGCGGATAGGGCATCCACACGCTCGTCTCCAGCCACCGTCCCACCAACCACAAAGCCAGGTTGACGGCGGGGCCGGACAGGGAGGTCACCACGTCCTTCCATGGTCTCCAGCCTTCCTGGGCGCTGAGGGGGCGAAAGCTCGTGCGTCCGCCCCACAGGTAGAGCTCGTAGCGAGTGGGCCAGCGCCCCAGCGCCGTACCGCTCAGGCCGTGGGCCAGCTCGTGGAGGAAGACGCTGACTACCACACCAAGCACGGCCGCTAACACCACGCCCAGCACCTGCAGGAGCGTGTAGCCGTTCATCGATCGATTCACGGCAGGAAACCAGGTCGCCGCGATCAGTGCCCCCAGCAGCACCGAGGACGGGGCGATGACGACGGGGGCTCCGCCGATGCGGCCCAGGACCAGGCCCGGTCCACTGGCACGGGTCGAGGTAGAAGACATGCTGGAGAGCCTAATCTCACCGTCCGCCGCCTCCCACGGCCGCTCGGTCTCCACAGCGCAGGGCGAACACCGCGGGCGGTGCGAGGCTGTGGACAGCCTCAGGGTCCTGCCGGCGCCCGCCGGCGCGGGGAGGTAGGTTCACCCACGTGAGCCAGACACCCTCCGCCCCCGCTTCGCCTCGGCCAACAGGCCCAGGGGCCCACGCTCCGGCCGGCCGCAGTCGTCGAGCGGCCTTGTCCCCCTCCAGGGCCAAGGACTTCATGCAGTGCCCGCTCATGTTCCGGCTGCGTACCGTCGACCGTCTGCCTGAGCCGGGGTCCCTGGCCACCCACAAGGGCACGCTCGTCCACGCCGTGCTGGAGCGCCTGTACGACCTGCCTGCCCCTGAACGCACCCTTGAGGCCGCCGTCGGCATGCTGCCCGGGCAGTGGGAGGCGCACCGGGAAAAGAACCCCGTGGTCATGGACCTGTTCGACTCACCCCAGGATGTCGCGCCGTGGCTGGAGGAGGCCCGCGCGCTGCTGCGCACCTATTTCCAGATGGAGAACCCCACTCGCCTGGAGCCGTCCGAGCGCGAGCTCTTCGTCCAGACCGAGACCCGTTCCGGTCTGCTGCTGCGCGGCTTCGTCGACCGCCTCGACGTGGCCGCTGACGGCGCGATGCGCGTGGTGGACTACAAGACCGGTAAGTCACCTGCTCCACGCTTCCAGCACGACGCGCTGTTCCAGATGCGCTTCTACGGGCTGGTGCTGTGGCGTCTGCGTGGCCAGGCGCCGCGCAGGCTCCAGCTGGTCTATCTCAAGGACGGCCGCATCCTGACCCACGACCCGGTCCTGGCTGAGCTGGAGGGCATGGAGACGCGACTGGAGCACCTATGGGACGAGGTCGAGGACTGTGCGACCCAGGGCCGGTTCGCGCCTCGACGCTCACGCCTGTGCGACTGGTGCGCCTTCCAGGCCGCCTGCCCGCTCTTTGGGGGCGAGACTCCCCCGCTGCCCGAGACCGGCCTGGCCCAGCTCCTGACGGCGCGCCGTGGGCCAGCAGCCTAGACCCCGCCCCTAGGGTGGAGTCATGGAGCATCGCAGACTAGGCGGGACCGGCCTCCGGGTCTCCTCGGTCGGGCTGGGAACGATGACCTGGGGCCGCGACACCGACGAGCTCGAGGCCAAGGAGCAGCTCGACGTCTTCCTCGACGCCGGAGGCACGCTGGTGGACACCGCCGCCTCCTACTGCCAGGGGCTGAGCGAGGAGGTCATCGGCACGCTGCTGTCCGGCCACGTCGAGCGCACCGACCTGGTCCTGGTCTCCAAGGCAGGCGTGCGGACCTGGCGCACCGGGAGCCGTGGCTCAGTCACGGACGCCTCTCGCGGCACGCTGCTAGACACTTTGGACGCCAGCCTCAAGCGGCTGGGCACCGACCACCTGGACCTGTGGCTGGTCCAGGTCCCCGACCCCACGACCCCGCTGGAGGAGACGGCGCACGCTCTGCGCACCGCGGTGGCCTCGGGGCGGACCCGCTACGTGGGCGTGTCCAACCACCCCGCCTGGGCCACCGTCCACGCCGCTGACCTGCTGCGCGAGCACGGCGGTCCGGGGCTGGCGGGAGCCGAGATGGAGCACTCCCTGCTGTGCCGCGGGATCGAGCGCGAGCTCCTGCCGGCCGCCCAGGCGCTGGGTCTCGGCGTCATCGGCTACGCGCCCCTGGGACGCGGGGTACTCACCGGCAAGTACCGGTCCACGACCCCAGCGGACTCGCGCGCGGCCTCCCCGCACCTACGCTCCTACGTGGCGCCCTACCTCGATCCTCGTCATGAAGGCGTCGTCGAGGCGGTGGCCACGGCCGCAGCGGGCCTGGACCGTCGACCAGTCGAGGTGGCCCTGGCATGGGCGCGCGACGCCGCCGGCATCGCCTCGACCATCGTGGGCGCGCGTACGCCTGCCCAGCTCCAGGGGGCGCTGGCGGCTGAGGACCTCACCCTTCCGGTGCAGATCCGTCACGTGCTCGATGAGGTGACGGCGCCGGCCCTGGGCTATCCCGAGCGCCTCATGCGGCCCGGTCAGTCCTCGTCGTCGGCGTAGTCGTCATCCTCGTCGTAGTCGTCGCCGTCCTCGTAGTCCTCGTCGTAGTCATCGTCATCGTCGTCGCCCTCCTCGTCGTCAGACTCAGCGTCGACGATGTCGAAGGGCAGTTCGATGCCGGTGGCGGTAAACAGGGCGTCGTCGTAGGTGAAGAAGGCGTCCTGGAGGGCATTCTCGGCAACGACCACAGCGGGCGAGTACTCGTCCCCGGTGGCGGCCGCGTCCAGGTGCGCCTCGAAGGCAGCGATGAGTCGGTTGAGCGCGGACCGCGGGTCGTTCGTCATGTGGCCCAGGATACCGGTACGTACCGCGCCCGCGTCCAGACGAGGAGTCCGGACGCGGGCGCGTGAGACGAATCAGGCAGTCGTGCCAGTGCGGCAGCCGCTCAGTCCTCCAGACCCAGCTGCTCGCGCACAAAGCCGAGGAAGAGGTCCTCACCCTTGATCCGGGCGGTCTCCTCCGGACCCACGACCACGCGCACGCCGTCGCGCAGGATCTGGGAAGCTCCGCCGTCGGGGCCCAGCGGCAGGACGACCAGCTCAGGCTGGGGCTGGTAGACCGCCGTCGGCGCCTCGCCCGCGATCACCGAGCGGATGTTGGCGGCCACCACCGCAGCGTGGGCGCGAGCGGCGTCGGCCCGCTTGGTCTCGCGCACGTCGGTGATGTCACCAATCGCCCACACACCGGGGTGGTCGACCACGCGCAGGTGGTCGTCGACGCGGATCGTGCCGTCGTAGTGACGGATCTCCTCGTAGTCGTCACCGAGGAAGCCCGTGGCCGCGCTCGCCCCGTAGGCACGGAACCACATATCCGCCTCCAGGCGCCGCCCGCCGGTGGTGACCACGCGGAAGGGCGAGAGCACGCCCGGGTCCACCGGGGGCAGGGAGACCAGGCGCTCACCCGTGATGACCTCGACCCCACGCTGCTCCAGCTGGAAGGCAATGGCAGCGCGAAGCTCGGGCTTGTAGTCCTTGTTCGGCAGGATCTGCTCGCCCTCTTCCAGGAGGATGACCTGGACGTGCGGGAAGGCCGAGGTGATCTCACCGACCAGCTCGATCCCCACGTCCCCGGCTCCTGCGACCAGCACGGTCTTGGCCTGCTCCAGGCCGGCGTGCCCGCGCTCGATCCGGGCCTTGGCGATGACCGAGGAGGACTCCATGTGCTTGGCCGGGAAGGGGTAGGCCGTGCCCGTGGCCAGCACGAGGTGATCAGCCTCGATCTCCTGGCCGCCCGAGACCTGGACCGTCGTGCCCTTGACGGCCAGCGCCGTGCCGTGAACCACGCGTCCGCGGGTCAGGAGGTGGTCGTAGGGCATGAAGATCTTCTCGGCCCACTCGCGGTCCACGGCTGCGCGCAGGGCGGCAGCGTGGTTGACGAAGGTGTCCTTCTGCTCGACGAGCGTGACCTCAGCGACGTCGTCGAGTGCCTTAGCGATGGTGATACCGCCGTATCCGCCGCCGACGATGGTGACGCGAACCATGGAGTCCTCTTCTTCCGTTCGGGTGGTGAGGGCAGACTATCGTCACGGTCCCGGCGTGCACATCTGCCCCGCGATGGGACCTACGTCTCAGACCTGTCTCAGGCCAGTCCTCGGCGCTCCAGCAGGGGCTCCAGGCGCGGGGCCCGACCGCGGTAGGCCTGGAAGGACACCAGCGGGTCGCGCGAGTCACCGCGGGAGAGGAACTCACGGCGGAAGCGCTCACCGGCCTCGCGGTTCAGGCCCAGGTCGCCGTCGCGCGCGCCCTCGCCGTCGGTGCGGAACCACTGGGTGGTGTCGGCGTCCATGACCTCGCTCCAGATGTAGGCGTAGTAGGCCGCGGAGTAGCCACCGGCGAAGACGTGGTTGAAGTAGGTGGTGCGGTAGCGCGGCGGCACGAGGGCGTCATCGATACCGACGGCGGCCAGCGCCTCGTGCTCGAAGCCCTCCACCGCCTCGGGGTCGGTCGGCACCTGCTCGGGGGCAAGCGTGTGCCAGGCCTGGTCCAGCAGGGCCGCCCCCAGGTACTCGGTGGTGGCGTAGCCCTGGCCGAAGGATCCCTGGCTGCGCAGCTGCTCGACGAGCCCGGCAGGCATCGCTTCGCCGGTGTCGACATGGCGGGCGTAGGAGGCCAGGACCTGCGGGTGCAGGGCCCAGGACTCGTTGACCTGGCTGGGGAACTCCACGACGTCGCGAGGCACGTTGGTCCCCGAGGCCCCCGGCCACCGAGTATCCGCGAACAGACCGTGCAGGGCATGGCCGAACTCGTGGAAAGCGGTGATGACGTTGTCCCAGGTCAGCAGCGTGGGGCCGCTGTCCGGCTTGGTGAGGTTGAGGCAGTTGATGACCACGGGCTTGTTACCGGTCAGGTGCCCCTGGTCGACCAGGCTGTCCATCCAAGCCCCACCTTGCTTGCCGGTACGGGCGTAGTAATCGGCCACGAACAGGCCGAGCACCGGGGCCTCGGCGCCTGCCTCCCGCTCGGCCTCGCTCAGGGCCGCGGGATCACGGACCTCCCACACGCGCATATCCGGGTCATACATATGCGCCGCGAGGTCTGCCCGCTCGTGGAAGGTGATGCCGTACAGACGGTTGGCGGCGTAGAAGACACCGTTTTCCACCACATTGCCCAGCTCGAGGTAAGGGGCGAGGACGGCGTCGTCGACTCCGAAGCGCTCCTTGCGCTCGGCCTCCTCGTAGCGAGGCCAGTCAGCCGGACCGAAGCCCTCCCCTGGCACCGTCGCAGGATCGGCGGCCATACGTGCGGCGTAGACATCGGCGTCCCGGCGGGCGTTGGCCATGGCCGGCGGGACGAGCCGTGCAAGCATGTCGCTCACCGCCTGCGTGGTCCCGGCGGCAGACTCCGCCGCGATGATGGCGGCGTGGTGCTCGAAGCCCAGCAACTGCGCCCTCTCAGCGCGCAGGGCCACCTCGCGCAGGATGAGCGCGCGCGTGTCCGTCTCCCCTGACAGCCCACGGCTCATGGCCTTGTCCAGCAGCGCCACGCGCTCAGCGTGACTGTCCAGGCCCGCCAGCTCGGGAGTCGCGGTGTAGTTGGCGACCCCGGCCTCGTGCATCGCCTTGGCGATGAGGGTACCCACCCGGGTGCTCAGGGAGGTCAGCTCCGCGTTGATCTCGCGCAGACGCTCGGCCTCGGCGCCGGTCAGGGCCACGCCGTCGCGTTCAAAAGCCTCGACGGCCAGGCGGATGTAGCGGGCGGTCTCCTCGTCAATCTCCTCCCCGGCCGGATCCACCGGGGTGCGCCCAGCCGCCCGGGCGTCACTGACCAGCTCGTCCAGGGCCTTGAAACGCCGGTAGAGACGGGGGTCGAGGTCATAGGCGTCGCTGTGGGCCGCCAGTTCGGGTGCCAGGCGCTCCTCCAGCTTGTCGAGCTCGGGCGAATCGGTGGCTGAGGTGAGCGCGTACAGGACTCTCAGCGCCCGCTCCAGCAGGTCACCGGACAGCTCCAGGGCGGCCACGGTGTTGGCCACGGTCGGCTCATCGGGATCGGTGGCCACGGCCTCCCACTCGGCCCTCTGGTGAGCCATCCCCGCACGGATTGCAGGCTCAATGTCCTGCGTGCGCACAGCGACGAAGTCAGGCAGTCCCAGGTCCAGGGTCCAGGGCGCGGCGAAGGGGTTGGACTCGGGCAGCTGTGGGAGGCTGGTCTCACTCATGGCCCCATCGTGCCATGTCGACGGCGTCTCTTTCTTCACAATGGACGTCTTTTCATAGGCCGTTCGTCCCGTCTGGTCCTAGCCTGGTGGCACAGCTGCGCAGGTGGGAGCGCTTGTCCCACCAGACCTCGACCACAGGAGGGCCACGTATGAACGTTGCCGAACAGCTCGTCGCCCAGCTCGTGGATGCCGGCGTCCACCGGATCTACGGCATCGTTGGAGACTCCCTCAACCCCGTTGTCGACGCCGTGCGCAAGACCGGCGGCTCCGCCAAGGGCGGGATCGACTGGGTCCACGTGCGTCACGAGGAGGCTGCAGCCCTGGCGGCCGCTGCCGAGGCCCAACTGACCGGCAAGCTGGCGGTGTGCGCGGGCTCATGCGGACCGGGCAACCTCCACCTCATCAATGGCCTGTACGACGCTCAGCGCTCAGGCGCTCCGGTGCTCGCCATCGCCTCCCACATCCCCAGCGTCCAGATCGGTCAGTCCTACTTCCAGGAGACCCATCCGGACCGCCTGTTCACCGAGTGCTCGGTCTACTCCGAGCTCATCTCCTCCCCCAAGCAGGCCCCGCGCGTGGTCAACGCCGCCATCCGCCACGCCGTGGCGATGGAGGGCGTGGCCGTGGTCTCCCTGCCCGGTGACATCTCTGATGAGAAGGCCGTGGCGCCGACCCCCGTCTACGCCCCGGCGCGTCGCGCGGTCCTGGCCCCCAACCCGGTGGACGTGGAGGAGGTGGCTGCCCTGCTCAACAAGGCCAGCAAGGTCGCCATCTTCGCCGGCGCCGGAGTCAAGGGCGCCCATGACGAGGTCATCGCCCTGGCCGAGGCCCTCAAGGCCCCCATCGGCCACTCCCTGCGTGGCAAGGACTTCATCCAGTACGACAACCCCTACGACGTCGGCATGACGGGGCTGCTGGGCTACGGAGCCGCCGCCGAGGGCATGAAGGACGCCGACGTCCTGCTCCTGCTGGGCACGGACTTCCCCTACGACCAGTTCCTGCCCTCCACCCTGACCGTCCAGGTGGACAACCACGCCGAGAAGCTGGGCCGCCGTACCGACGTGTCCTACGCCGTCCACGCCGACGTCGTCCCCTTCATCGAGGCGATCCTGCCGCGGCTGAAGGGACGGCGCTCCGACCGCTTCCTCAAGGACCAGCTCAGGCGCCACGCCAAGATCATGAAGGCGCCCGTGGGCTCCTACACGCGCAGGGCGGAGAAGCTCAAGCCCATCCACCCTGAGTTCGCCGCCCACCTGCTCAACGAGGTGGCTGCCAAGGACGCGATCTTCACCGCAGACACCGGCATGTGCAACGTGTGGACGGCCCGCTACATCGACCCGCTGGGCAGCCGCCGTCTCATCGGCTCCTTCCTCCACGGCACGATGGCAAACGCCCTGCCCCACGCCATCGGCGCGCAGGTGGCCTACCCCCACCGCCAGGTCATCTCCGTCTCCGGTGACGGCGGCCTGTCCATGCTCATGGGTGAGCTCGTCACCGCCCGCATGCACAACCTGCCGGTCAAGGTCGTGGTCTTCAACAACTCCACCCTCGGCATGGTCAAGCTGGAGATGTTGGTCAACGGTCTGCCCGACTTCGGTACCGACGTCCACGACGTCAACTACGCCGAGGTCGCCAAGGCGATCGGCTTCCACGCCGAGCGCGTGGACGACCCGAAGAAGCTCAAGGGTGCCTTCGAGAAGGCCCTGGCCTTCGACGGCCCCGCGCTGGTGGAGGTCCTCACCGACCCCAACGCCCTCTCCCTGCCCCCGGAGATCAAGGGTGAGCAGCTCATCGGCTTCGCCACGGCCATGAGCAAGGTCGTCCTTAACCGTGGAGCCGGCGAGGTGGTCTCGATGGCGACGTCGAATATGCGCAACATCCCGCGCTTCTGACCCTTGCCTCGCTCGTGAGGGCCCTGGCACCGAGCGGTGTCAGGGCCCTCACTGCGTCGCAGGACATGACGACGACGGCGCTAGCGTCCTTCTGCCAGCGCCATCGGCAGCTCGCTCACGCCTGCGCGCAGGGTCGAGTAGCCACGGACCAGCTGCAGGTACTGGCTGAAGAAGTGCAGAGCGCAGACCACCGGCACGATGGCTAGGATCGACAGCACGGAGGTTAGCCGCCGAGGCACCCGATGGCGCTGAGCTGAGGTTCTGGGTCCTCGTCACGACCCGGTGAGAACCGTCACTCCCCTGGCCCCGCTCCTCCTCGGCGCAGGGCCTGCCGATACCAGCCCTCCCAGTCTCAGTCCTCCGCCAGGCCAAGTACCCCGGCCACGTCCGGCCTGAAGTACCCAGGACCCTTGAGGACCTTGCCGTCCTCACGGTAGATCGGCCTGCCATCAGCCCCGAGCTTGGACATGTTCGAGCGCTGCACCTCGCTGAGTACCGCCGCCAGGTCGATCCCGGTCTCCAGCGCCATGCCGTAGATGACGTAGACCAGGTCCGCCAGGGCGTCAGCCGTCTCGACGGTGTCCCGGGTGCCGTCATCGCAGGCCACCGCGCGGGCCACGCCCGCCTCGACCTCGCTACGGGCAGCCGGGCCGTAGACCGCGCCCATCAGCTCCCCGAACTCCTCGGCAATCAGGCTCATACGCATCTGCAGGCTGGCGCGGTCCAGGCTCGGCCCGTCGACCTGGACGGGCAGGCCGTAGACGTGGTGGAAGCGTCGCACCAGCGCCTCGGGATCGTCCCCCTCCCGTCGTCCGACGCCGTCGAGGGCGACCAGCGGCGTCGAGCCTCCCGCGGTGTGCGCGCTGCCGTGACCCCGTCCCGTAGGCTCCGACGACGCAGGCTCAGGCCCGTCCCAGGGCGCCCGAGGTTCGCGCGGGTCCCCGGCCAGCAGAGCGCCGACCCACTCGTCCATGACGCGGCCGCCCTTGACCGCCGCGGCGCGGCGCAGCCCCTCGCGCACGAAGCCCAGCCGCCACACTGCTCGCCAGGAGGCCCAGTTGGGTACCCCGTCGTCGATCCAGCAGGCCCAGCCCAGGCGGCGCAGGGCTAGCGGGCCGTCAGGGTCGAGGGCGAGGTCGATCACGGCTTCCAGGGCACGGTGCAGGGTCCCACGCCCACGAGCTTCGGGCGCGAGCCAGAAGCCGATGTCGCCGCAGCCCTCGCCGCACGATGTGATGCCGAGCATCCCGACCAGGGTGGTCGCGCCGTCGTCCCCGACCTCGCGGACGGCCCACGTGGGAGAGTCCCCGCTATCCCACCCCGGCCCCACGACGTCCTCGACAAAGCCGCGCGCGTCTGCCTCGGTGTAGGGCGAGGGGACAGTTGTCCAGCGCTGAAGCGCCGAGTCCTGGCAGATCTCAGTGATCCTCGGGACGTCAGCAGCCGCGGGGACCGACAGGACAAGAGCCGGCAGGGACCGACCGTGGTAGGTGGCTGCAGGGACAGAGATCTCGATGGGCTGCATGGTGCCACCCTAGCGCCCGAGGCTCAGGCCTCCGCCACTCCCTGGGCGCTGATGGCGTCCGAACGCCGACCTTTGCGCAGCACCGGCCAGCTGACCGCCATGATCGCGCCTCCGAGCAGGCCGTAGACCAGTGCCACCCAGGTACCGCAAGCGTCAGCGAACCAGCCCACGACCGGCGGCGAGACGAGCATGATGCAGCGTGCGAGCCAGGACACGATCGTCAGTCCCATCCCAGGGCGCAGCCCCGGGACGTCGTCGGCCGCCGCGAAGGCTACCGGCACGGCGACGGCGCACCCGGCCCCGGCCACGACCATGCCGATCATCGTGCCCACCGTGGAGTCCATCACCAGCGCCAGCCCCATGCCGGCCGCCACGAGGACTCCCCCACCGCCGATGACGGCGCGAGCCCCAAGGCGGTCAATGACCGCGTCCCCGAGCAGGCGTCCGACGATCATCGTCGTCTGAAGCGCGACCAGCCCCATGCCACGCATCGAGACAGGCGCTCCCTGCTCGGTCAGCAGCAGCGAGGACCAGTTGGCCGTCACGTCCTCCGGGAACATCGCGGCCGCGCACATGAGCCCCAGCACGACGATCACCACGACCGTGACCAGTCTCGAGGCGCGAGCCGTGACGAGGCCAGCGTCGTCCAGGTCCACCTCGGCAGGCGCGCTGGCCGAGCCGGCCGAGGGCGCTGAGACGGTCTCGCGGTCATCCGAGTCCGGGCCCTTGATGGTCCAGCGGCTGGCGGACATCGAGACCACGGTGAGGAGAACCAGCACGAGCAGCATGTGCAGGCGGATCCCCACCCCCCACCCGGCCATCGCCTGACCCAGGGTAGCGCCGACCACCGCGCCCAGGCTCCAGGCGGCGTGGAAGCTGGTGATGATCGACGAGCCCCAGCGGCGCTCGACCCGCAGACCATGGGCGTTCTGAGCCACGTCGACAATGGCGTCGGTGCCGCCGACCCAGGCCATGCACAGGGCGAACAGGATCCACGACCCTGAGCAGACTGCTCCCAGCAGGCCCAGACCAAGGACGATCATGCCTAGGCTCGCCACACGCGCCGAGGTGAAGCGGGTGATGAACCATGACGCCGCCAGTCCAGCCACCAGAGCACCGATGGAGTTGAACATGAGGGCCTGGCCAAAAGCCGCCTTGGTGATGCCCAGGTGCTCCAGCACCTCGGGATAGCGCGGGACAAGGTTGGAGAAGCCCAACCCGTTGGCAAAGAAGGTGAGGTAAACGGTGATCCTGGCCTTGACAAGGGCCGGAGCATGCGCGGGGCGGCCGGGATGCGACGTTGCGGCGCCCGGAGAAGCTAACGTCATGGGGAAGAACCTCAGGGGACGAAGATACAGAACGGAACACGGAGAATATAGCGCTAAACTGACCGAAAGGTCAGCGCCTCGCCACCGCCAACCGTTGCACAAGCCCCAAGGCGCGCGCTTGCGCCGTGGCGGCGTACATCCCCACCCGGACCCCGGCCCCATTGGTACGTGCCTCCCCCGATGCGTGCGTGCACACGCCATTAGTACGTGCCCTAGCGCTCCCCTAGAGCCCGTTCCATTCGCCAAAGCACCGATCACCCAACCCACGCCACGACTCAAGCCCTGGTCAGACTGGTCTGCGTCGAGGCCAGGGCGGGCCATCCAGGCAGACAGCCGGGCCCGAGCACGAGGAAGACCCCAGCCTTCCCGGCTGGGGCCTTCACTGCGGGTGTCCGAGGGGGGACTTGAACCCCCACGCCCGTTTAATAAGGCACTAGCACCTCAAGCTAGCGCGTCTACCTATTCCGCCACTCGGACTTTGTCATCGCGACCGCTCGGCGCGACGCAGAGAAATCTAGCACGGGCGGCCGCGGCGGGAGCAAATCGGCACCCGGTGCGGTGCATCACAGCGGCTCGACGCGAATCTGCGAGCCCATCGACACACTCTGTCCCGGCTCCAGCATGACGGCGCGCTCACGGATGAGGGCCGACTCCACGCAAACGAAGGTGGGCCACTCATCCTCGGCCAGGTCCACGTAGCCCTTCGAGCCCTGGCTCCAGGGGTTCCAGACCACGGCATGGGAGGCATCGACCCCGCTGACCACGATCCGGCGACCCGCGGCCGGGTCAGTGACCACCAGCGGCTGCTCGGCGGTATAGATGCGGTCAGTCGGTCCGGACAGCTGAAGAGTCCCGGCCTGCTCGTGGGCGCCACCGTGGACCATATCGAGGTAGGTCTGCCCGTCCAGCCCGTCAATACGCACGGCCGTCACGTCCCCCACGGCCAGGTAGTGGTGCAGCGCCGCCTCCACCTCCTGCGGGGCCGGCCCGGTGTTACGCACGGACAGACTCAGTCGCAGCGTCTCCTCGATGACGACCTCGTAGAGGAAGGCCAGGTTCTCGTGCTCCAGGCTCAGCAGCGCCCGGACGCCTGCCTGGGCCGTGGCCCCCACGCTGCGCAGCGTCCAGGCCATGGCGCGTACCCAGCCGTGCTTGGCCACCCGATCCCCCTGGGGCCCGGAGCCGAACCACGGCGAGCAGATTGGCACGCCGCCGCGGATGGCACGCACGCCGTCAAAAACCGCCTGGCGAGAGGTGAAGATCGCCTCCTTGCCTGCGCGCGGGCGCCAGGAGGTCAGCGTGGCTCCCTGCAGGTAGATCTCGCCGCTGCCGGCCGGGGCGTCAACGAGCAGGCGCTGCTGACCACCGCGTCCGGGACCCAATGCTGCGGTGCGAGGCAGGTGCAGGGAGGCGGCCCCGCCGGTGTCATCCGAAGTGCTCATGGCTCAACGCTAGTAGAGTGGAGATCGTCCCGACAGCGACAGTGAGCAGTGATCTGAGCCGTGAACCTCCACGCACCCACGCCCGTGCCCCCGGTACCTGACCCGTCCAGCCCGCAGTCGGACCAGCTCGTCACCGCGGTCCTGCTTGATCTGGACGGCACGATCACGGACTCCGGCCCGGTCATCCTGGACGCGGTCGAGGCGTCCCTGACGGACCTCGGGCTGCCGGTAGGCGGCCGCGAGGAACTCATGAGCTTCATCGGCCCGCCGCTGACCGAGGGATTCCGTCTCCACGCCGGTCTGACGGGCCAGGACAACGCCCGCGCCGTCGCCCTCTACCGCCAGCACTACCGGCGCCACATGCACCAGGCCCCCCTCTACGACGGCGTGGCCCGCCTGCTCCAGCAGCTGACCGCGTGGCAGATCCCGGTATCCCTGGCCACCTCCAAGCGCGAGGACTACGCCGTCGAGATCCTTCAGCACGCCGGACTGGATCGGTCCTTCACGGCCTTTGCCGGTGCCGATCCCGCTGACCGCTACGGATCCAAGGAGGAGGTCGTCCGCCTGGCGCTGAAGCGCCTTGGGCAGGCGGGGGCTGACACCCGCCGCGTCATTCACGTGGGAGACCGGCGTCATGACGTCGACGGCGCTCATGACGCCGGGCTGGAGTGCGTGGGCGTGCTGTGGGGCTACGGTGACGCCGAGGAGCTGGCTCAGGCGGACTGGCTTGTCCCGGACCCGGCTGCTCTCACCACGCTGGTGGGCCGGCTCATGGGCCGGCTTGCCGGCTGGCAGGGACAGGACTGAGATGGCTGACACCGAGTCTGTGACGAACGACGGCGAGCCTCGGCGCCGCCGCTCAGGTCTGGCCGCCGTGATGGTGCGGACACAGCGGCTTCTCCACCGGGGTATCGCTCGCGCCGAGGCCAGGCGCGCCGCCGACCGCGCCCAGGTCATGGGGCTGGACAGCTTCCCGGCCCGCCGCGGCGCCCACGAGGCCGGCACGTCTGAGGAGACCGGCGGACAGACGGCACCGGTCGGGGTCTTGTCCAGCCTGCCCGGCTGGCTGGTGCGAGGAGGGATCGGCTCGTGGCTGGGGCTGGGCATCTTCCTGGTCGTCGCCCTGGTCTTCCTGGGGATCAGTCGTATCGTGCCCGTCTTCGTGGGCGTCTTCATCGCCCTGGTGGTCACCGCGATCCTGCACCCCCTGGTCACCTTCTTCGCCCGCGTCATGCCCCGCTACCCCGCGACCTTCCTCGCCCTGGCCACGACGGCAGCCTTCCTGGCCGCGTTGGTGTACTACGTCGTGTCCTCGGTCACGGACCAATGGAGCTCCCTGGCCGCCCAGTTCTCCACCGGCGTCAACACGATCCTCGACTTCGTCGAGCACGGCCCCCTGCCCATCCACTTCAGCCAGCAGGAAGTGGTCCAGACGATGCAAGGGCTGGTCAACCAGGGCCAGCGGTACGTGGAGTCCAACGCCACGAGCCTGGCCGGGGAGGTGCTGTCGAACGCAGGCACAGTGGTCAACGTCTTCGTGGTCCTGGCCCTGGCTGTTTTCACCTCGATCTTCCTGCTCGCCTCCGGCGGGCGGATGTGGCGATGGTTCCTCAATGAGCTGCCGGCGCACCTGCGCTCCCGCGTCCACCGTGCGGCGGGAGCAGGCTGGTACACCTTCGCCGGCTACGCCCGGGGCACCGTCATCCTGGCGCTGACTGACGCCGTCATGGCGGGAGTCTTCCTCCAGGTCGTCGGCGTGCCGCTGGCAGCCCCGCTGGCGGTGCTCGTGTTCATTGGCGCCTTCATCCCCATGATCGGCGCGCCGCTGGCCATGATCGTAGCCATGGTCGTGGCGCTGGCCTCCAAGGGCTTCGTAGCGATGGTGGTCGTCGGCCTGGGCGTGGCCGGGATCGGACAGATCGAGGGGCATATCCTTCAGCCCCTTATCATGGGCCGTCAGGTCTCCCTCCACCCGGTCGTGGTCGGTATCGCCGTGGCGGTGGGAACCTTCTCCGCCGGCCTGCTGGGAGCGGTGGTCGCGGTCCCGCTGGTGAGCGTGGCCTGGTCGGTCTACTCCGAGCTCCATGTCAAGGACGCACCCCTGGAAGGGAGCCTGCCCTCCTACAGCCCGGGCCGCGAGGGCTAGCACGCCACGCGATCAGGCCCAGTCCCGGCTGCCGGTACTGACCACCCCCTCCAGGCCCTGGAGCGACTGAGCACGCAGGGCCGTCACGCCGTCGGCGCTCTCGACGACCCCCCACACGACGACGGCGGTAGCCCGCCTACCCACGTGGCGGTACCGCTTCCACATGCCGGACGAGCAGATGACGTTGAGGAGCCCGGTCTCGTCCTCAATGTTGAGGAAGACGGTCCCGGCAGCCGTGTACGGACGCTGACGGTGAGTGACAACCCCAGCCACACGCACCTGTGCCCCGTTGCCCTGCTGACCGACGCGGACGACCTCGACGACGCCATCCTCGGCCAGCGCGGTGCGCAGGAAGGCCAGCGGGTGGGTCTCGGTCGACACCCCCGTCAGGCGCAGGTCCGCCACGTGACGCTCCTGGGCACTCATCTCCGGCAGGTCCGGAGCCCGGGACCCCACCGCCGTGCCCGGCAGCGGGGGCTGGCACCACGGTGTGCGGTCACCACCGGTGCGATGGCCCAGGTGCGGCCGACCGTGCTCATCGGCCAGCACGCCGGCCGACCACAGGGCCTGACGCCTGCTGACCCCGAGCGAGGCCAGTGCCCCGGCAGCGGCCAGGGTCTCCAGGTGCTTGCGCCCCAGGCGCACCCGACGAGCCAGGTCCGCCACGTCCCGGTAAGCGCCGTGAGACTGGCGCTCTGTCACGATCCTCTCCGCGAGCTCACGTCCTATGCCCTTGATCGGGGCCAGTCCCAGACGCACGGCGAGGTCACGGTGGGTGTCCAGGTGGGTCAGCGCCGTCGAGGCCTCCTCCCCCGCTCCACCCACGCACGCCTGGGACGGCGCGCCCGGGCGGACTGTCTCCACGCTCGCCTGGACCTCGGAGTGGCTCACGTCAGCGGCCAGGACCTGGACGCCATGGCGGCGCGCGTCCGCCACCAGGGTCTGAGGAGACCAGAAACCCATGGGCTGGGCCGCTAGGACCCCGGCGTAGAAGTCCTCGGGACGACGCACCTTGAGCCAGGCCGAGGCGTAGACCAGATAGGCGAAGGAGAAGGCGTGAGACTCGGGGAAGCCGAAGTCAGCGAAGGCCCGCAGCTTGTCAAAGACGAGCTCCGCCGTGCCCTGGCTGATGCCTCGCTCCTTCATCCCCTCCACCAGCCTCAGGTGCAAGGCCTCCATGCGCTCCACCGAGCGCTTGGCCCCCATAGCCTGACGCAGCGCGTCCGCCTCGACGGGGCTGAAGCCGGCAGCGTCGACGGCGATCTGCATGAGCTGTTCCTGAAAGAGCGGCACGCCCAGGGTCTTCTCCAGCGCCGGTCGCAGCAGGTCGTGGAGATAGTCCGGCTCCTCCCGCCCCAGCCTGCGACGGATGTAGGGATTGACAGCATCTCCCTGGATCGGGCCGGGGCGGATGAGGGCGACCTCGACGACGATGTCATAGAACACCCGAGGCCGCAGACGTGGCAGGGTCGCCATCTGAGCGCGTGACTCCACCTGGAAGACCCCGATCGTGTCCGCCGCCTGCAGCAGCCGGTAGACCGCCGGGTCCTCCTCCGGCAGGGTGTGCAGCCCCCAGGGCCTGCCTACCTGGGCCGGGCGCAGGATCCCATCCCCCTGCCTGCTGGTGAGGTCCGGAACCTTCTCCCCACGATCCCCCAGGCTTGTGAAGGCCAGGCGCAGCGCGGTGAGCATCCCCAGCCCCAGCAGGTCGAACTTGACCAGACCAGCGGCCGCGCAGTCGTCCTTGTCCCACTGCAGGACGCTGCGTCCCTCCATCGCCGCCCAGCGCACCGGGCACACCTCGGTCACGGGCTGGGCAGCCAGCACCATGCCGCCGGAGTGGACCCCGAGATGGCGAGGCAGACGCAGCAGACGGTCAGCGACGTCGAGCACCTGTTCGGGGACCGCGTCCTCGCGGGCCTGTCCGTCCTGCTCACGTGACCACCCGTGCTCGATGGACCGGGCCCAGGCGTCCTGGAGCCCTGCGGGGTAGCCCAGGGCACGGGCGGCGTCGCGGACGGCGGAGCGAGGACGGTAGGAGATGACGTTGGCGACCTGGGCCGCGCGATGGCGGCCGTAGCGGGTGTAGACGTGCTGGATGACCTCTTCGCGCCGGCAGGCCTCGATGTCAAGGTCGATGTCCGGGTAGCCGGCGCGCCCGGGTGACAGGAAGCGCTCGAAGAGCATCTTGTGGCGCACCGCGTCCACCGCCGTGATCCCCAGGGCGTAGCAGACGGCGGAGTTCGCCGCCGACCCGCGCCCCTGGCACAAGATGCCTGACTCCTCGCAGAACTCCACGATGGAGCGCACGATGAGGAAGTAACCAGGAAACCCGAGGGACTCGATGACCTCCAGCTCGTGGTCGAGCACCTGCCAGGCGTGCGGATCCTGTTCACGCGTGCCGTAACGCAACAGTGCCCCTTGGCGCGTCAGCTCGCGCAACCAGCTGGCCGGGGTGTGGCCGGGAGGGACCTGCGCAGCGGGCAGGTCAGGGGCAACGAGAGCGAGGTCAAAGGCGAGGTCGGCAGCAAGCTCCGCCGTCACCCCCACCGCCTGCGGAGCCCGGCGGTGCAGACGCGCCATCTCCGCCCCGCTGCGCAGCCAGCGGCCGATCGCCGGCAGGTGACCACGCGCCCCCTCCAGGTCCGTCCCCAGCCGCGTGGCGGTCAGGACGTCAGCCAGGCGCGAGTCGGCAGGCCTGGCGCAGCGCACGGCACCGGTGGCCAGCACAGGCAGACGGTGCGAGGCAGCCAGCCGGGTCAGCATCCGGGTCAGGGCAGCGTCAGTCGGCCCGCCGTTGAGGGTGATCTCGACGGCGACGCCGTCCGCCCCCAGGAGCTCAACCATCCGGCCCAGGCAGATGTCAGCAGCCTGGGTGTCCCAGGTGTGGGGACGAGCGGGGTCCCCCAGGGCACGTCGCAGCGGGCCCCGAGCCGTCCCGGTCAGGACCAGGCAGGACGAGGGCGCCGCCATCCCTGTCCCACCCCGCAGCGCCTGGGCAAGGTCCTCCAGCCGGTGCGCCGGCTCCTGGCGCCGTCCCGCCTGCAGATTGTGCTGGGAGATAGCGCTGACCAGGTGGCGATAGCCCTCGGGGCTGCGAGCCAGCACCGGCAGGTGGGCGCCGTCGGACATCGTCAGCTCGGTGCCGTGGACCGTCGGCAGGCCGAGGGCACGCCCAGCCTGGGCGTGACGCACGATCCCCGGCATCCCGTCATGGTCCGTCAGGGCCAGGGCCGTCAGGCCGAGCTCGGCCGCCGCGGCAGCGAGGTCCTCGGGCTCGTTGGCACCGTCGAGGAAGGAGTAGGCCGAGTGCGAGTGCAGCTCGGCATAGCTGGATTCGAACACTTGTACACACTAGCGGGAGGGTGCGACAGCATGATCGACGTCTCGGCGCCCCGCCCTCCGGCAGCAAACGCGCATCACACCACACCGCCACCACCATCTCCAGGCATGAGGCCGCCGCCCGAGCCCGCTACGGTAGTCCCCGCACCGTACGGCACGTGCCCGCACCGCCGTCGGCATCTTGTCCCCAACCATGAGGCCCCCATGTCCAACCAGCCTGCCTCCACACCTGCGGCTCCCGCATCCCCCGACGCCACCACCAGCGAGGGGCTGCGTCGCTCCCTGCGATCGCGCCACCTGACGATGATCGCGATCGGTGGCGCGATCGGGACCGGGCTGTTCGTGGCCTCAGGCGCCACCATCTCCCAGGCCGGCCCGGGCGGGGCACTGGTGGCCTACGGGACGGTGGGCATCATGGTGTGGCTCATCATGCAGTCCCTGGGCGAGATGGCGGCCTACCTGCCCGTGGCCGGCTCCTTCGGCGAGTACGGCACCCGTTTCGTCTCCCCCTCCTTCGGCTTCGCCATCGGCTGGAACTACTGGTTCAACTGGGCGATCACCGTGGCCGCCGAGCTCGTGGCCGCCGCGCTGGTGATGAAGTACTGGTTCCCCCACACCCCCTCGATTGTGTGGTCAGCGCTCTTCCTGCTCGTGCTCTTCGTCCTCAACGCCCTGTCCGCACGCGCCTACGGTGAGGGCGAGTTCTGGTTCGCGGCGATCAAGGTCACTGCTGTCATCGTCTTCCTCGTGCTGGGCGTGCTCATGATCGCCGGCATCATCGGGGACTCTCCCGGCACGGCGGCCTGGACCGACGGCGCAGCACCCTTTGTGGGAGGGCCGGAGGGCATCCTCATCGTCCTGCTCGTAGCCGGATACTCCTTCCAAGGCACCGAGCTCATCGGCACCGCGGCGGGAGAGGCCGAGCACCCTGAGACCACGATCCCGCGCGCCATCCGGACGATCTTCTGGCGCATCCTGCTGTTCTACATCGGCGCCATCGCGGTGATCGGCTTCCTCATTCCCTACACCGACCCGAACCTGCTGTCCTCCTCGGAGTCCAACGTCGCCGTCAGCCCCTTCACCCTGGTCTTCTCCAAGGCCGGAATCCTGGGGGCAGCGAGCATCATGAACGCCATCATCCTCACCTCCGTACTTTCTGCCGGGACCTCGGGCCTGTACGCCTCCACCCGCATGCTCTTCGCCCTGGCAGAGAACGGCCAGGCTCCCCAGTTCCTCAAGAAGCTCTCTCGCCACCAGGTGCCGATGAACGCCCTCGTGGCCACCACCCTGGTGGGGCTGGCCGGCTTCATCACCTCACTCGTGGGCGACGGACGCGCCTACGAGTTCCTGCTCACCGTCTCGGCGCTGGCCGGCTTCATCACCTGGGCTGGGATCTCCTGGTGCCACTGGAAGTTCCGTGCCGCCTTCAAGGCGCAGGGCCACAGCCTGGACGATCTGCCCTACCGGGCGCGCTTCTTCCCCGCCGGAGCCGTGGTCGCGCTCGTGGCGTGCCTGGCGATCATCGCCGGCCAGGCTTACGAGCCCATGATCTCAGGAGCCTCCCTGAGCGAGATCCTGCTGCCCTATATCGGGATCCCGGTCTTCTTCGCCCTGTGGTGGGGTCACAAGCTCATCACCAAGGCCCCCGCCGTCGAGCCGGCGACGGCGGACCTAGGCCGACGCTGACAGGCTGCCGCCGGCCTCCAGGTAGCACTTCCCGCACAGGGACTCGTAGGTGACATCCACGCCGTCGATGGCAATCTGGTCACCGTCGAAGACGAAGCGCTGGCCCACCTTGCGGGCGTTGAAGATGGCCTTGCGCCCGCAGCGGCAGATGGTCTTGAGCTCCTCCAGGGAGTGGGCCACCTCCATCAGGCGGCGCGATCCGGGGAAGCTCACCGTGCGGAAGTCGGTGCGGATGCCGTAGGCCAGGACCGGCAGGTCATCGATGAGGACGAGCTCTAGGAGCTGGTCCACCTGCAGCGGGGTGAGGAACTGGGCCTCGTCCACCAGGACGCAGTCCACGCCCTCGCGGGCCGTGGCCCGAGGCTGGCTGGCCCGCTCCCCCAGGGCCGCGCGGCGCACCAGGACGCGTAGGTCGTCCTCGGGCGAGACGAGCAGGTCCACACGCCGGCGCACCCCCAGGCGGGAGACCACGGTGTCATCCCCCTTGATGTCAACACCGGCCTTAATGAGAAGGACCTTCTGGTCACGCTCCTCGTAGTTGTAGGCGGTCTGGAGCAGTCCTGTGGTCTTGCCCGAGTTCATCGCGCCGTAGCGGAAGTAGAGCTTGGCCATGGGTGTCCTTGTCCGTCTTGGTGGGCGCTGTCAGGTGTGCCGCTCGGCACCGGGAGGGATGCTACCTGGTGCCGCTCCCGTCCTAGGTCGGCGTCAACCACGCGTCCAGACCCCTTCCAGGAAGGTCCTTAAGATCTAGGGCCATGACGCCTGCGCCACCTTCTCAGAGCATCTCGACCACGCCGTCGGCGGGTGCGGACCGGCTGATGGCGCACACCGCCTCCCCGGTCCAGGGACCTGCCGCCCAGCGCTCGCGCTGGCTGGCTCCGGCGCTTGGCCTTGGCGCCCTGACGGCGCTGATCGCCTTCGCGGTCCTGGCCGACGGCGCGATGGAGGGCGATGACCTGTCCGCCTACGACCCCTCGGTCACGAGCTGGATGGTGGCCTGGCGCCGGGGATGGTTGACCGGTGCCGCCTGGGTCGCTACGCACCTGGGAGGGGCGATGAGCCTGGCAGTCATCACGCTCGTGGCCGCTGTCCTCTTCCTACGAGCAGGTCGGCTCCGCCACGCCGCGGTGCTCGTGGCGGCCATGATCAGTTCGTCCGTGGTCACTGTCATGCTCAAGCTCATCTTTGCCCGTGAGCGCCCTTCCATCGACCTGCTGCTGGGAGATCCGGCGTCCACCTTCTCCTTTCCCTCCGGCCACTCCTTCAACACGGCGGTCCTGGTGGGGACACTGGCAGGCTTCGTGGTCTTCTCAGGCGCTTCCAGGCGCTGGAAGGTCCTGGCCGCGCTCGCTGCGATCGGAGCGGCCGGCGCCGTGGGGCTCTCACGCGTCTACCTCGCCTATCACTGGCTCACTGACGTCCTGGCCGGCTGGTCGCTGGCAGTGGCCTGGCTGTGCCTGGCCGCGCTGATCGTGCTCGGCTGGAGACGCTTCAGCACCCGTCAGCACGCCTAGCAGTACACCCCGTCAACCCACCACCGCCCGGCGCGGACCAGGAGCAGCGCCGGCCCTTGCTCCGTCAGCACCTGGAGGTAAGCACGCCGCGAGGGCCCCTGCTGCCGCCACCACCCCTCATCCACCGGCCACGGCCCCGCCCAGGCGCGTACCTGTACCCCCTGCCTCAGGTCCACGCCCTCGGCGCCCAGGAGACCTGTCACCGTCACTCTGTGCGGATCAGAGCCGAGCTGACCCTGGGCATCAACCTCCACCTCCTTGCCCTGCGCGTCACGCAGCTGGGCAGGGACAGGTGTGGCCGGCACCAGCGCAGGCGAGGGAGAGGGCAGCGCCCCTTCCCACGCTCCTTCCCGAGCGGGCCCCGTCAGGTCCTCACCTCCCTGCCCTGCACCGGTCACCTCCTCGCCCCAGGTCATCAGCACCCCTCGCGAGCGCGGGTCGCGGCCCGGCACCACGACGGGCAGCCGAACCTCACCAGCCCCGAGCAGGGACTCCACCCGCTGTGCTGCACGGTAGGCGCGTCGTCGTACCTGTTCATCTGGGCCGGCCCACAGGCCCGTCTGCGCGCTGCCGGCAGCACTGAGCTCCATCGCCGTCAGACTGAGGCGGACCAGCGCACTGGCCGGCGGCTGACCGGCACGCCCCGCCAGCCAGCCCTCCAGCTGCCAACGCACCCGGTCCCTCAGCTCAGCACTGGTCGGTGCCGACTCCAGCATCCAGAAACGGGACAAGTCACTGCCGTCCTCGCACCCCGCCTCGACCCGGAGGCGCCCAGCCACCATGCCCCGTCGCAGCAGCTGTGCGACCAGCTCCTCAGCCAGGTGACGCGCGGCAAAGGCCGCGGCGTCCGCTCGCGCGACGGGTGGGTCCAGCTCGGCAACAACCTCAACGTCCGTCTCAGGGCGGCTGCTGCGCGGCAGGATCCAGGCCCTGCCGCTAGCCAGGCGGTGAGCGCGCTGCCCCATCGGCCCAAAGCGCGCCGTAACATCAGCCTCCGGTACCTGGGCGAGGTCACCAAGACGGCGAAGCCCCAGGCGGGTCAGGGTCTCGATCAGGTCCTTCATCTGCTCGCGCTCACGCCGAGTCGCCAGCGCCACCAGGACTGAGGAGACTGGCCAGGGTGAGAGAAACTCGGCCGTCTGCCCAGCGGGAACGATCACACCGCGCCGAGCCGCCAGGATGCAGGCCAGGAGTGAGTCAGCGATGCCGACCAGGCACTCGACCCCCGTCTCCCGGGCCACCGCCTCAACCAGCGACTCCGCCACCTCCTCCTCGCTGCCCAGCCATCGCGCAGGCCCACGCGCCCCAGACAGGGCGAGCCCGGGCCGGGCGACGACGGGATCGGCCAGGACGGTGGACAGCGCCTGCATCACGCGCTCGAAGCTGCGGGCTTCCCTCTCCGGCTGGGCAGGAAGCACCGTCAGCTCAGGACACAAGGACCGAGCCCGGCGCAGACGCATCCCGGTCCTCACTCCTGCCGACCGCGCTCGGGGCGAGGCCGCCACGACCCCGTGCCCACCCACGACGGCCACCGGGACCAGCGCCGGGTCCGTCAGCACCCCCGGGCTGCGTTGCGCCTCCAGCCCCAGTGCAGCCACCGGCCAGTCCGGCACCCACACGGCGATGAGGCGTGCACAGGCCTCCTCCCGGCTCACTGCGCCCCTCCCTCGATCACGGTGAGAGCAGGACGAGGCTGCGCCGCGGGCTCATGGGCCCCGCGCACCGTCTCCTCCTCCAGGACACGCAGTCCCTGGGCATCAAGACGAAGGCTCGTCAGGGCCCCGCTGCGAGGGTCACGCACCTGCCACTCCTGGCCGACGAGGTACCCTGCGGGCATCTCCTGGACGCCAGGAGACTGCTCCCCCAGGACATGGAGGACGCCCCCGGTGTCATAGTCCGTCACGCGCGCCTGCACGCGTCGTACACCGTCCCAGGCCTCCTGAAGCAGCACCAGGACGCCCCGCTCGCGCGCACGAGCCTGCACAGAGCGCCGGACACCGTGACTGAGGCCTGAGGCGACCGTGGAGGTCAGGACCACGACCTCGACGCCGTCGACCAGGGCGCCGACGACCCCGGGCAGGAGGGTGGCACGCGAGCGCGCGTCCCTCCCACTGAGCGGAACCACCAGGGTCCGCGCCAGGTCCAGGCCCGCCTCGGCAGCAGCACACCATCCCACATCCTGCCCTCCGACGACGGCGCACCAGCCGTGCGTCGACTGCCTCCTGGCGGCCAGCGCCAGCAGGAGCCACAGGGAGCCGCTGAGGGCGAGCACCCCGCTCCACCCGGAGTCAAGGTCACGCTCCAGCACCTGCCAGGCACCGAGCGAGGCAGCCTCTGGCAAGGAGGCGGAAGCCGGCGCCGAGGCTCGGGCCGCGGCGCGACGCAGCTCCCCGTGCCCCGTCCCTCTCACGCCAGCACGCTGCTCGGCGCGGAGCAAAGCCTCACGCGCCCGTGCCAGACGCTGCTGCGCCCCCGCGCGCTGGCTGGCTTCGCTCATCTCACGCTCCTCTCATCTCGAACACATGTACACTCGCGACTGGAGGAAGAGTAGCGCGGAGCACTGACAGAAAAAACCGTCCCCAGACTTCACTCAGGTTTCTGTCACAGCCTCCGTCTACAGTGACCCTGTCCGGTCTGGACCTGCCCCGCGCGAGAGTCCAGCCCTCGTCGTCAGCGCCCGTTCCAGCCGCCCAGGAGGTTCCCGTGACAGCAGACCTCAGCCGTCGTCGTCCCCCGTTCCCTTATGACCACCTGCCAAGGGTCACGAGCTTCTCCCTGGCCTCTGACGACCTTCGCGAAGGAGAGGAGATGGACCTGCGCCTGACCGCGATCGGCGACAACATCTCCCCCGAGCTGCACTGGTCCGGCGCACCGCAGGGCACCCGTTCCTTCGTCGTCTCCTGCTTCGATCCCGATGCCCCCAGCCCTGCCGGCTTCTGGCACTGGACCATCGTTGACCTGGACGCCAGCGTCACCTGCCTACCTCAAGGCACCGGCGAGTCTGACCTCCAGCTCGACGGCGCCGCCTTCCACGTCCGTAACGACGCCGGCACTCACGCCTGGTCCGGTCCCTATCCCCCGGCCGGGGACGGCTCCCACCGCTACGTCTTCGCCGTCCACGCCCTGGACGTGGACACCCTGGGGCTGGATGACGAGGCCTCGGCCTCCGCCGTCGCCTGCCAGGTCTCGCACCACAGCCTGGCTCGCGCCGTCCTGACCGCCACCTACACCGTCGCCGGCAGCCCACAGGCCGCCACCTTCCTGGAGGGAGAGCTGTGAGCACACCCCGACGTCGCAGTGAGGCCTCCGCCTCCTCCCGCTCCACCACCCGCTCCGCCTCGCAGACCACCCGTGCCTCGCGCGGCCGCCACCAGCGCCGTCACCTCGCACTCGTCACCGGCGCGACCTCCGGCATCGGCCTGGCCGTGGCACGCGACCTGTCACGTGACCACGACCTCGTCCTGCTCGCACGCAGCCAGGCCGACCTGACCGAGCTGGCCACGGTGCTGTCTGAGGAGAACGACACCAAGGTGCGGACCCTGGCCGTGGACCTGACCGACGACGCCGCGCTGGCCCAGGCCGTCACCGAGCTGGACGCTCAGAGCCTGGACGTGCTCGTCCACTGCGCCGGCGTCGAGCACGCCGGCCCCATCGCGCAGGCCGATCCGGCCCGGTGGCGTCAGGTCCTCGACCTCAACCTGGTCAGCGTCGCCCACCTGACCAGCCTGCTGCTGCCGGCGCTGCACGCCGCCCGGGGCCTGGTGGTCATGATGAACTCGGGTGCCGGACTGCACACATGGCCCGAGCAGGCCCTGTACTGCGCCTCCAAGCAGGGCCTGACGGCTCTGGCCGAGGCGCTGCGTGAGGAGGAGCGCGGCTCGGTCCGTGTCACCACGATCTACCCGGGCCGGGTCGACACCCCGATGCAGAGGCGGATCCAGAAGAGCAAAGGCGCCAGGTACCGGGCCAAGGACCACATGGCGGCCACCTCGGTCGCCGCTGCCGTGCGACTTGCCGTGGACACTGCGCTGGACGCCAGCATCGAGGACCTGTCGATCCGCCCCGCCGGCATGCTCTAAAGGCTCAGCGTCTCAGCCTGATTCAGCGTCTCAGCCACGCTCAGTCAGAACCACTCAGCACCCGCCGGGAAACCCTAGGCAGCGCCAGGCCTCGTACAGGCCCACCGCCGCGGAGTTGGCCAGGTTGAGGGAGCGATTGCCTTCCATCATCGGGATCCGCACCCGCCCACTGACCCGAGGGTCCTCCATGATCTCCTCGGGCAGGCCGGTGGGCTCGGGACCGAACAGCAACGCGTCGTCTCCCCGCCACTCCACCTCGGTGTACAGCTGCGAGGTGTGGGCGGTGAAGGCGAAGATCCGGCCCGGCACCTGCTCCAGGCACTCCTGCCAGCTGGCGTGCACCCGCGTGTTGGCCAGATCGTGGTAGTCCAGGCCGGCGCGGCGCAGCTTGGCGTCGTCCATGTCGAACAGCGGGTCCACCAGGTGCAGCATCGAGCCGGTGTTGGCAGACAGGCGGATCGCCGCTCCAGAGTTGCCAGGGATACGGGGCTCAAAGAAGATCACGTGCAGCACGTGGCACATCCTGCCACGTGCTGCACGTGCGTGTTCTCCGCCGCCTTCACGCTCAGTAGCTGAGAAGGCTGGGAGCCCGGCCTCAGCCCAGGGAGTCCAGGACGATATTGAGCCCCTCGCTCATCGTGGGGTGGGTGATGACGGCGTCGCGCAGCTGCTGCCAGCGCAGGCCTGCGAGCATCGCCATCTGGACGCTGGTGATGACCTCGCTGGCCTCGGCGCCGATCACCGCCGCACCGAGGATCTCATCAGTCGTGGCGTCCACGATCACCTTGTAGAAACCCTCGGTACGCCCCAGGGTCTTGGCACGCGGCACCGCCGCGGTGGGGGTCTTGGCCACCCGGATCTCATGACCAGCCTGGCGAGCCTCGGCCTCGGTGAGCCCCACGTGCCCCAGCTCGGGCGTGGTGAAGACCGCCCAAGGGATGAGCCGACCCGCCGTGGAGGCCTCCTTCCCGGCAAAGAGGTCACGAAGGACGCGGAAGTCGGACCAGGAGGCGTGAGTGAACTGTGCGGTGCCCGCCACGTCGCCGGCGGCATAGACGCCCTCGGCGCTCGTACGCAGGTGGTCGTCCACCTTGACAAAGCCCCGCTCGGTCAGCTCGACCCCGGCAGCCTCCAGCCCCAGGCCGTCGGTGACAGGCCGGCGTCCCAGCGCCACGAGCAGGTGGGAGCCGGTGGCCTCACGCCCGTCCTGCGTGTGCACGACGACGGCGCGTGCGCCCTCCCGTCCACCCTGGACGCGCTTGACGCGGGCGCCGGTGAGGATCTCCACCCCCAGCGCCTCCAGCCCCGAGGCCACCATGGCGGCAACATCCTCGTCCTCACGGTCCAGGATGTGCTCGCCAGCGTGGACGAGGGTGACCGGAACGCCCAGCAGCCCCATGAGGGAGGCCATCTCGACGCCGATGACGCCGCCGCCCACGATCAGCAGGTGGCTGGGTAGCTCCGGCAACGTCAGCAGATCCTCACTGGTCCAGAACGGAGTCTCAGCCAGGCCCTCGATCAGTGGGACGGCTGGGGTGGTCCCGGTGTTGATCAGCACCCTGCGGCCCCGTACCCGGCGCGTGGCGCCGTCAGAGACCTCGATCTCCACCGTGCGCGGCGCCACGAAACGGGCCGTACCGAGCACGAAGTCCATACCGGAGGAGGGGAAGAGCGTGTCCCGGTGGGCAGCGACCATGCCGCCGACCATGCCCTCCTTACGCTCACGCAGAGCCGCTAGGCTCACCCGCGCCTGGGCCAGGGCCTCGGCGCCGCCGGCGCTCTCCGGCAGGCTGACCCCGTAGGCCGCCGAGCCCTGGACCTCGCGAAGCACCCGCGCCGAGGAGATGAGGGTCTTGGTGGGGATGCAGGCAACGTTGATGCACGTGCCACCGATCTTGTCCCGTTCCACCATGACAACGCTCTCGCCGCCCTTGGCCCGGGCCATGGCCAGGGACTTACCGGCCTTCCCGCCTCCCACCACGAGCAGGTCGACCTCCTCGGTGCGTACCTGCTCCTGCTCAGGACTGCGCGTGCTCATGACCTACTCCTCCTTGGCACGCGAGCGCGAGGGCTCGCGATGGGTCGACTGACGTGTGTGCGCGCCAACCATGGTGCCATGCGTTTCATTCCCTGGCCCCCGTCCTGGAGGGCGGACCGACGCTCCTAGACTGCCGCCAGCCCGCCCTGCCTACCTGACCGGGACGGCCCGCGACAAGGAGATCCTCATGAGTAACGAGCGACGTGACCCTGCTCTCGTCCTAGGAGAGGAGATCGGCTGGCTGCGCGCGCTGGACCACCCCGAGCTGCTCGCCTCCCCCGTGGCCGAGGCCCTCCAGGCCCTGGAGCACACCCACCCCGACCTGGCTGACCAGGCGCGCGTGTGCGCCATCGACCCCTCCCTCAGCGACACCGACGCCCTCAACGAGCACTTCCGCCTCGATCCTGACGCTACCGGCAACTGCGTCCTCGTGGCCGGCAAGCGCGCCGGCGAGCGCCGCGTGGCCGCCTGCGTCGTGCGGGCCAGCGACTTCGCCGATGTCAACCACGTGGTCAAGAAGCTGCTGGACGTCCATAAGGCCTCCTTCCTGCCCATGGAGCAGGCGGTGGAGCTCTCCGGCATGGAGTACGGCGGCATCACGCCAGTGGGCTTGCCTACCTCCTGGCGCCTGCTCGTGGACGCTCAGGTGGCTGCACGCCAGACGGTGCTCATCGGCTCAGGCGTCAGGGCCTCCAAGCTCCTGGTTCCCGGCGCGCTCCTGGCGGCCCTGGAGACGGCGGAGGTCATCCAGGGCCTGGGGATCGCCCCTCGCTGAGGCTTACCGCCCGCTCGCCAGGCCGCGCAGCACGTACTGCAAGATGCCGCCGTTGCGGAAGTAGTCCGCCTCACCGGGGGTATCGATACGCACGACGGCGTCGAACTCCACGCTGTCCCCCTCGCCCTTGTCTGCCCTGACCGTCACGGTCCTGGGGGTCACGCCGTCGTTGAGCGCCGTGAGCCCCGTGACGCTGAAGGTCTCCCTGCCGTCCAGCCCGAGGCTCTCGGCGCTCTCGCCAGCCGGGTACTGCAGCGGGACCACGCCCATGCCGATGAGGTTGGAGCGGTGGATACGCTCGAAAGACTCAGCGATCACCGCCTTGACCCCCAGCAGCGAGGTCCCCTTGGCTGCCCAGTCACGCGAGGAGCCTGAGCCATACTCCTTACCGCCGAGCACCACCAACGGGATCCCGGCCGCCTGGTAGGCCTGGGAGGCGTCGAAGATCGACTCCTGCTCGCCAGTGAGGAAGTTGCGGGTGTAGCCGCCCTCAACGCCGTCGAGCAACTGGTTGCGCAGGCGGATGTTGGCAAAGGTGCCGCGGATCATGACCTCGTGGTTGCCGCGGCGCGAGCCGTAGGAGTTGAAGTCCTTGCGCTCGACCCCGTGAGCGGCCAGGTAGCGCCCGGCAGGCGAGTCGGCCTTGATCGCACCGGCAGGTGAGATGTGGTCCGTGGTCACCGAGTCGCCCAGCTTGGCCAGCGCCCGGGCTCCCTCAATGTCCTCCACCGGGGTCAGCTCCATCGTGAGTCCCTCGAAGAAGGGCGCCTTGCGCACGTAGGTGGAGTCCTCGTCCCAGGCGAAGGTCTGTCCCTCCGGCGTGTCCAGGCTGCGCCAGCGCTCGTCGCCGGCGAAGACGTCGGCGTAGTCGGAGGTGAACATCTCGCGGTCAATCGTGGCGTCGATGGTGGCCTGGACCTCGGCGGGGTCCGGCCAGATGTCGGCGAGGAAGACGTCCTGGCCCTCGCCGTCCTGGCCAAGCGGCTGGGTGGCAAAGTCAAAGTCCATCGTCCCGGCCAGCGCGTAAGCGATGACCAGCGGCGGGGAGGCCAGGTAGTTCATCTTGACGTCAGGGTTGATCCGCCCCTCGAAGTTGCGGTTGCCCGAGAGCACCGAGACCACGGCGAGATCGGCGTCCTGCACCGCCTGGGAGACCTCAGCGGGCAGAGGCCCGGAGTTGCCGATGCAGGTGGCACAGCCGTAGCCCACCACGTTGAAACCCAGCTCGTTGAGCGCCGGCCACAGCCCGGCCTTGGCGTAGTAGTCCGTGACCACCTGGGAGCCCGGCGCCGTCGAGGTCTTGACCCACGGCTTGCTCCGCAGGCCCTTGGCCACCGCGTTGCGCGCCAGCAGGCCGGCCGCCACCATGACCGAGGGGTTGGAGGTGTTGGTGCACGAGGTGATCGAGGCGATCGCGACGTGCCCGTGGTCGAGCTCGGTGCTAGTGCCGTCGGCCAGAGTCACCGGCGTGGGCTTGTGGGGGGCGTCGGCGTAGGTCGGCAGTGCCTGCTCGAAGGCCTCCTTGGCCCGGGACAGCTCGATGCGGTCCTGGGGACGCTTGGGGCCGGCGATCGAGGGCACCACGGTCGACAGGTCGAGCTCGAGGTACTCGGAGTAGACCGGCTCGCGCGCAGGGTCGTGCCACAGGCCCTGGGCCTTGGTGTACTCCTCCACCAGCCGGACCTGGGACTCGTCACGGCCCGTGAGCCGCAGATAGTCCAGGGTGACCTCGTCAATGGGGAAGATAGCGGCGGTCGAGCCGAACTCCGGGCTCATGTTGCCGATCGTGGCGCGGTTGGCCAGCGGCACCGCCGCCACGCCCTCGCCGTAGAACTCGACGAACTTGCCTACGACGCCGTGCTGGCGCAGCATCTGGGTGATGGTGAGCACGACGTCGGTAGCCGTGGCTCCGGCCGGGATCTCGCCGGTCAGACGGAAGCCGACCACGCGCGGGATGAGCATGGACACCGGCTGGCCCAGCATGGCGGCCTCGGCCTCGATTCCGCCCACGCCCCAGCCCAGCACGCCCAGGCCGTTGACCATGGTGGTGTGGGAGTCCGTACCCACGCAGGTGTCCGGGTAGGCCTGGAGGACCTGGCGGCCCTGCGGGTCGCTCACGGTACGTGTGAAGACCGTGCGCGCCAGGTACTCGATGTTGACCTGGTGGACGATCCCCGTGCCCGGCGGCACCACGCGGAAGTTGGACAGCGCCCCCTGGCCCCAGCGCAGGAACTGGTAGCGCTCGGAGTTGCGCTCGTACTCGCGCTCCTTGTTGCGCTCCAGCGAGCTCGCCAGGCCGAAGGAGTCGATCTGGACCGAGTGGTCGATGACCATCTCGGCCGGGGCCAGCGGGTTGATCACGCTCGGGTCCCCACCCAGCTCGGCCACGGCCTCACGCATGGTGGCCAGGTCCACGATGCAGGGCACGCCGGTGAAGTCCTGCATCACCACCCGCGCAGGCGTGAACTGGATCTCGGTGCTCGGCTCGGCGGCCGGGTCCCACTGCGCCAGCGCACGCACGTGGTCAGCGGTCACGTTGGCGCCGTCCTCAGTGCGCAGCACGTTCTCGGCCAGGACCTTGAGGGCGTAGGGAAGCCGCTCCAGGCCCTCGACGGCGTCCAGCCGGTAGATCTCGTAGCTCGTCCCGTCCACCTGGAGGGTCGAGCGGGAGTGGAAGGTGTCGAGACTCGTCATCGTCGCTCCTGTCACGCTGGTGAGGAGGCCGACGGCGGCGTCTGGCGGCGCCGTCGGCTCTCGGGCCACGACTCACGTTAGACGACGACGCGTCACATGGTGGGAATATGAGCGAAGCAAGCATCCAGGACTTCAGTCCCGATCAAGGACGATAAGGGTCTCGAAGTGGTGGGTGTGGGGGAACATGTCCAGCGCGCACATGCTGGCCAGGCTGTAGCCCCGCGCCAGCAGGGCCCCCAGGTCCCGGGCTGCCGCGGCCGGGTCACAGGCCACGAGCACCACACGCCTAGGACCCAGGTCCGCCACGGCCTCGACCACCGCCCGTCCCGCGCCCTTGCGTGGCGGGTCGAGGACGACGACGTCGGCCGCCTGGTCTCCCGCCTCGCCGAAGCCCCGGCCCAGCTCAGCCACCGAGGCCGGCGTCACCCGTCCGGCGAACAGGTGAGCACCCGGGAAGGCGTGCAGATTCCTCCTGGCGTCACGCACCGCCTGCTCGCTGCCCTCCAGGGAACGTACCTCGCCACCCAGGCTCGCCAGCGGCAGGGTGAACAGCCCGGCCCCCGAGTACAGCTCCAGGACCTTGAGCCCTTCGGCCCGCACGGCGCCAGGGCGGGAGGACGAGCCCTCCAGCGTCCCGGTCAGCGCGCCGCGCACCACCCGGTCCACCAGGACACCTGGAGCGTCGCGATGAACCTGCCAGAAGCCATCAGCGTGCACGCAGTAGCGCAGCTCGCCCAGCCGCAGGCCGGTGGCGTCAACGACCTCGTCCACACGCTTGCGACCAGTAGGCTTGCCACGGCTGGAGTAGACCTGCCCGTCAATCACCACCACCGGCTCTGCGCCACTGGGAGCCACCGCGCTCAGGCGGCCGGAACCACGCACCAGGTCTCGCCACCGCCGACGCTCGGTCAGCCCCAGCTCCTGGATCTCGCGCACGGCCAGCGGCAGGGAGCTGACGGCCTTGACCTCGGCGGAGCGGAAGCCGTGCATACCGATCCGCCCGTCCGCCGTCGTCTCCAGGGACACGCGGGTGCGGGTGGCCGTACCGGCCCGCTCGCGCACGCGTTGATCCGCACTGGCCTCGGCCTCGCGCTCGCTGGGCATGGCCTCCACGGCCACGCTCGCTGGCCCG
>NZ_DS999576.1:351076-362214 GCF_000159035.1 Actinomyces urogenitalis DSM 15434 | reverse complement strand
GCCGATGCGACGCAGGCAGTCGGCCAGCACCCACCGTTTCCAGGTGCGCTGGGCAGGCAGGGCGACGTGGGACAGCTCCCCGCCACCGACTCCCTCGGCCCCGGCCTCCGCCCAGGCCGGGCGCACGCGATCGGGTGAGGCGGCCAGGACCTCCACCGTCTCCGCGCGCCAGGTCTTTGAGGTCTTCTGCGTCATGACGGCACGCACTGTCTCGCCGGGCAGGGCGTGACGCACGAAGACGACGTGCCCGTCAGGCTGCCCGACCGGACGGGCTACGCAGTGGCCGCCGTGGGCCGGTGCCCCGACGTCCAGCACCATCTCCTCGCGAGCAGTGGCCATCTCAGTTCTCCTGTCGTCGGGGGCTGGGAGTCGGGTCACTGGCTGGGGCCAGGCGTGTGGCCGCGGCGCGCCGCGCGGCGACGTCGGCGTCCGGGATCCCCGTGGGCACCGTGGCGCGGTGGCCGTGGTGGATCGAGGACTCCCCAGGCAGTCCGAGCTGCCAGGGTACCGAGGCCACGACGACTCCCGGGGTGAACAGCAGCGCTGTCTTGATACGCAGGGCCGTCTGGTTGTGCAGAACCTGCTCCCACCAGTGGCGTACGAGGTACTCGGGCAGGAAGACCACAACGAGGTCGCGCGGTGACTCACGCCGTACGTCACGGATGTAGCCGGTCAGCGGGCGGACGATGTCACGGAAGGGCGAGTCCAGAACGGTCAGCGGCACCGTGAGCTCAGCCTTCTCCCAGTCCGTGAGCAGCCGGTCGGCCCCGCCGTCACCGGTGTCCACGGTCACCGCCTCGATCGAGGTGGGGTGGGTGGACTGGGCGTAGGTGACCGCGCGCAGGGTGGCCTTATGCAGGCGGGAAGCCAGGACGACGGCGTGGACGTGGGCGGGCAGCACACGCGAGTCGTGCAGGTCAGTCACGGCCAGCTCAGAGGCGACGCGGGCGTAGTGCCCACGGATCGCGGTCATGAGCAGGTAGAGGATGGCCATGATCATCAAGGTGATCCAGGCACCGCGAGTGAGCTTGGTGGCCAGGACGATGAGCAGGACCAGTCCGGTGCCAGCCACGCCGACGGCGTTGATCACGCGTGAGCGACGCATGCGGGCACGCACCCGGGGCTCGGTGGCTGTGGCCAGCTCCCGGGTCCAGTGCCGCACCATGCCGATCTGCGAGAGGGTGAAGGAGATGAAGACGCCGACGATGTAGAGCTGGATGAGCCGGTTGGTGCTTGCCCCGAAGCCCACGATGAAGGCCACCGCCCCCAGCCACAGCACAATGATGCCGTTGGAGTAGGCCAGGCGGTCACCGCGCTGGGAGAGCTGGCGCGGCAGGAACTCGTCACGTCCCAGCACACTGGCCAGGACCGGGAAGCCGTTGAAGGCGGTGTTGGCGGCCAGGACCAGGATGAGACCAGTCACTGCCGTGACGAGGTAGAACATCGGCCTGAAGCCGGAGAAGACCGTGGCCGCGATCTGGCCGATCACCGGGTCCTGGTGGTAGCCCTCCCCCAGCGGCTGGCCCTCGCGCAGCAGGTCCGTAGCCGGGTTCTCCGCCATGTTTACCCCGGTGGCCCCGGCCAGGTGGATGATACTCATGAGCATCAGCGCCGCGATGCCCCCGAGCAGGAGCAGGGTGGTGGCCGCGTTGCGGGACTTGGGGCGCTGGAAGCTGGGCACTCCGTTGGAGATCGCCTCCACCCCCGTCAGCGCCGCGCAGCCCGAGGAGAAGGCCCGCAGGATGAGGAAGGCCCCGGCCAGCCCGGACAGCCCCTGCTCCCATCCCGCCTGCGCGACGACCTCGTAGCCGGCGCTGGGTGCCTGGCCCAGGGACCCTGTGAGCTCCTGGACCAGGCCCGTCACGGCCATGACCCCGATCGCCGCCATGTAGAGGTAGGTGGGGATCGCGAAGGCGCCTCCGGACTCACGTGAGCCACGCAGGTTGAGCAGGGCCAGGACGGTGACCACGCCGACGGCGATCTCGACCTTGTAGGGAGCCAGCCAGGGCACGGCGGCCACGAGGTAGCCGGTGCCCGAGGACACCGAGACAGCCACGGTCAGGACGTAGTCGCTCAGCAGCGCCGAGGCCACCGCCAGCCCGGCCCGCGGGCCCAGGTTGGTCGAGACCACCTCATAGTCCCCGCCGCCTGAGGGGTAGGCGTGCACGGTCTGCCGGTAGGAGGCGACGACGACCACGAGCACCCCGACCACCGCTAGAGCGATCCACGGCGACAGGGCGGTAGCCGCCACGCCGGCCACAGCCAGGGTGACAAGGACCTCGTCCGGGGCGTAGCCGACCGAGGACAGGGCGTCGGAGGCAAAGACCGGAAGAGCGATCCGCTTAGGAAGGAGAGTCTCGCCCAGCGCCTGGTTGGGAACCGGGCGACCGACGAGGAGCCGCTTGAGGCGGTCAGCGAAGTCACGCACGAGGCATCAGCCTACGACTGAGCTCGTGCCGGGCCAAGGGTCGGAGTACCGTTCCCTCCGTGCACTTCGTCATCATGGGGTGCGGCCGCGTGGGAGCCACCATGGCGACCCAGCTGGACCGCAAGGGCCACTCCGTGGCCGTCATCGACCAGTCATCCGAGGCTTTCCGCCGTCTTCCCGCCGAGTTCCAGGGACGTAAGGTCAAGGGCCTGGGCTTCGACCGTGACGCCCTGGAGCAGGCCGGCATCGACGAGGCCTATGCCTTCGCCGCCGTGTCCAACGGGGACAACTCCAATATCGTGGCCGCCCGCGTGGCCCGCGAGACCTTCGGCGTCGAGCACGTGGTCGCCCGGATCTATGACGCCCGACGCGCCGACGTCTACGAGCGGCTGGGCATCCCCACCGTCGCAACCGTGCGGCAGACCGCGGACCAGATGATGCGCCGTCTGCTGCCCGGGGGCACGGCCCGGGAGGTCGAGGACCCCTCAGGCACCGTTACCCTCGCTCAGCCCGACGTGTGCGAGGACTGGGTGGGCACCGCCGTCGGCGTCCTGGAGGAGCGCCTGGGCCTACGCGTGGCCTGGATCTCCCGGGGCTCAGCGGCCGTGGTCCCCACCTCCCAGACCCTGCTCCAGGAGCATGACCGTATCCACGTTGCGGCCCCGACCGAGCGCCTGTCCTCGATCCAGCGCGCCCTGTCCCGCCCGTGGCCTCAGGAGGCTTAAGAGATGAAGATCCTCATCGCCGGCGCCGGCAGCGTCGGCCGTTCCATCGCCCGCGAGCTCATAAGCCACGGCCACCACGTGACCCTCATGGACCGCTCACCCGACGCTATGCGGATCGCCTCGGTCCCTGACGCCGAGTGGCAGCTGGCGGATGCCTGTGACGTCGACGCCCTGGCCGAGGCTGGCGCCGGTGACGTCGACGTCGTCGTGGCGGCCACGGGTGACGACAAGGCCAACCTCGTCATCTCCCTGCTGGCCAAGACCGAGTACGGCGTGCCGCGCACCGTGGCCCGGGTCAACAACCCGAAGAACGAGTGGCTCTTCGACGAGACCTGGGGCGTGGACGTGTCCGTGTCCACCCCACGCATCATGACCGCACTGGTCGAGGAGGCGGTGAGCGTCGGCTCCCTGGTCTCGGTCTTCACCTTCCACCAGTCCGGGGCCTTCATGCACGAGCTGACCCTGCCGGCTGACTCCCCCATGATCGGCACGCTGGTCAGCGAGGTCGAGCTGCCGCCTCACACGGTCCTGGCGGCGATCCTGCGCGAGTACCGGCCCATCACGCCCGACGCCGATGAACGCTTCGAGCGCGGGGACGAGCTGCTCTTCCTCACCGCCAAGGAGGGCGAGACGGCGCTGGCCGAAATCCCGGCGATCTTTAACCCTCAGCCGGTTGAGGAGACTGAACCTGACGAGCAGGCCGCACCAGCAGCCAGATGAACCACAGGGTCAGGGCGAACAGGGGCACCCCCGCCACCAACCGGGCGACCCCCAGCGCCCCCAGCGCGTCCTGGCCAGCCAGGTAGAGCGGCACCTCGACGCCCAGCCGCAGGGCGAACATGGCGGCCAGCACCACGGTGGCCAGCGTGTAGCGCCGGCGCGCACCGGCCTGAGACTCCTGCGTACGCCAGGCGGCCCAGGTGCTCGGTAAGCTGCCTGCCTCGCCGTCGTCACCGGCGTCCTGACTCTGCTGCGCCGCGCTCGTCCACAGTCCCATGAGTACCCCGACCAGCGGCCAGCCCGCCGCCAGTGACAGGGTGCAGGCCACGAGCCAGACGGCGTTGATGACCAGTCCGGTGGCGTAGAAGTTCTGGGCCTCGCCGCTGCGCCAAGCCCACGCGGCGCTGATGAGTGCCAGCACGGCGCCGCCCAGGACCTGGGTGAGCGGCTCACGCTGGATGAGCCTGGCCACCAGGCCGACGGCGCTGAGCGCCAGGGAGGCAGTCAGTGCCGCCACGAGGGCGCTCGGACGCAGGGCCATGACCAGGACGAAGACCAGGGTCGGAGCCACTGACTCCACGATCCCGCGCCAGCCGCCGACCGCCGAGGCAGCGTCAAAGTGCTCGTTGCTCACCTCTCGTAGTCCGCTCACTGCCCTGCTCCCAACAGCTCGTACGCCGGGTTGTACATTGTGGGGCGGGTCCGACCCGCCACCACCATCCCCTCGGCCCGCAGGTGCACGCCCGGACGGACACCGACGATCGAGCGGCGCCCGATCCAGACCAGGTCGATGGAGCCGGTGCCGTCAAAGAGCTGGCCGATAAAGACCGGCTTGTCCTGCGCCGGGCGGTAGGTCACGGCGCGCAGGACCCCGGACACGCACGCGCGCTGACGCGGCACAGCCTGGCTGATGAGCACCGTGCCTTGCTCGACGGCGCGGCGCTGCTCGTCACTGGCCTCCAGGTCCTCGCGGCTGGCGCGCAGCACGCCCAGTCGCGAGCCCAGGCTCCGCAGCAGGCTCATCGGACCTCAGCGATGGTGGGGCCCGGCTCCAGAGGCTCCAGCTGCGGGCCCTGGTCCTGCGCCCCCTTCGCGGCGGACGCGGCCTCAGGCATGTGCAGCGGCAGGATCTCGCGGGGAGGACGGGCCTCGCCGTCACGCACCACGACGACGTCGTCAAGCACCTCGCGCAGCCGGAGCGCCGCCTGCTCATCGGTGGCAGCCGGGCCCTGAAGCACGCCGCGCAGGAACCACCTTGGACCGTCCACGCCGATAAAACGCACCGGCGCCGTCACTGTGGTCCCCTCCGGCCCCTGGGTCGGCACCTGCGCCAGGACCTCAGGGCCGTGCGGGCCGTCCTCGATACGGTAAGTGGCCTGGGTACGGCCCAGCTCCTCAGTGATGTCCGCACGCAGCTCATCCCACACGCCCTCGCTGCGTGGGGCAGCGAAAGCACGTAGCTCAAGCGCCGAGCCGGCCAGCACGATCACCACGGCCCCCGGCGCCTGTCCCTCGCCCGGAGCGTCCAGCCGCAGTTGCATACCGTCAACGGCTGGCACCCGCAGGGCGCCCAGGTCGATGCGACCGCCGGCAGACTCTGGGGCGTTGGCAAGGTCCCAGGGACCGCGCGCCGTCTGCTGCTCCTGGTCCTGCTCAGCCTCGTGCGACTCCTGCTCGGGCTCGCTGGCGCCCGACTGGCTCGACGCCGGCGCAGCCTGCTTACTTCGCTTGCTGAACAGACCCATCCGTGCTCCTTAGGTCAGGGTCGGGGCGTGTCAGGCCCCTGGGATCGCTGTGTGCTTGGTGCCCTGCTCGGCCCGGTCAGCCCGCGCAGTCAGTGCACACAGGCAGGCCTGTGGCGTCATCCACGTAGGCCAGCTGGCTGCGGTGGTGCACCAGGAAACACTCCGAGCAGGTGAACTCGTCCTCCAGCTGCGGGACGACGTGCACGCTCAGCTCCTCGCGCGACAGGTCCGCACCGGGAAGCTCGAAGCCCTCGGCAACCTCGTTCTCGTCCTCCTCAATGGCCTCCGAGGAGTGGTCCTTCTGCCGAGCGGTGAGCTCCTCGATGGAATCGGCTTCGGGCTCGTCGTCGTTCTTACGCGGGGCGTCGTAGTCGGTCGCCATGGCTCGTCACTCTCTATCTCGTCGACGGCAATCGATGCGACCCTGTGCCGCGAGACCGGGACCGTGCAACAGATCCGCGGGCGCGCCGATCCACTGCCTACCGTCCTGCGGGCAGGGCACGCGCACCATAGCACCAGGCGGGCCACTCGTGAACAGGCCGGTCACGCTCCCGCAACGCGCTGCTCGTCACACACGCCCCGTTGGGCGAACGTGTGCGCTGCTGGCGCACGGCACGCCCGCCCCGCCTCCCGCTCCACAGGGGCCGCAGGTGGCAACCTGTGCGCGTAGCAGACGACGCCCGCAGGCCACGCGGTGGGCCACGCGGTATAAGGAGGCACCTGACCATGATCGAGCTTGAGCTGCTGGGAGCCAATGGCGACCAGGTCGTCATGACCGACCAGCACGGCGAGCGCTACTCCATCGTGGTCGATGACGCCCTGCGCGCGGCCGTGCGCCGTGCCCGTCCGGCTGCCCTGGCCCCTGCTCCGCAGCCGCCTGCTCCCGGCTCCGCCGTGCGCCCACGCGACCTGCAGGCACTGATGCGTGCCGGAGCCTCGGCCCAGGAGGTCGCCCAGGCCACCGGGCTGGACATTGACCACATCCGTCGCTTCGAGGGACCGGTCCTGGCCGAGCGGGCCTGGGCCGTGGAGCAGGCGCGCTCGTGCCGCATCGGGTGGGAGAAGGACTCCCCCGTCCTGGGAGAGCTCGTCATCGACCGGCTGGCCACCCGCGGGGTCGAGCCGGCGAGCCTCGGTTGGGACGCTCTGCGCCAGGGACGCGAGCCGTGGCAGGTGGTCCTCACCTTCGTCCAGGGCGCTGAGGAGAAGCAGGCACGCTGGGAGCTGGACCTGACCGCACGCTCGGTCACGGCGCTCGACGACGAGGCCCGGTGGCTGACTGAGGCCGCCGGCCTGGCTCAGGCCCAGGTCTTCGACCAGGACTCCGGCGCCCGCTCCGCCTCGGCGCGCGCCAGCCAGGCTGTTGCCTCTGAGGCTGCCCCGGGCCCGGGCGCTGGCGCCGTGGAGGACACCTCCACCGACGCGCTGCTGGCTGACCTGGCCTCCAACCGCGGACGCCGCCTGGAGGTGACGATCCCCGACCTCGACGACGAGGCAGAGCTGCCCGCTCCGCCCACCTCCCCTCGTGGCCAGGCACAGGTGGTCTCCATGTCCGAACGTCGCCGGGCCCACACCGGCAACCATCCGGCTGGCTCCCGGCTCGGCCAGGCGCCTCGGCTCGATACCCTCACGGCCGCCGTGCCCGCGCAGGAGGAGGCCGACGCCGTCGGCACGCAGGCCGCGCAGCNGCCTAGCGAGCCCGGCCAGCCCGCCGAGCCCGGCAGTGAGGAGGCCGCGGCTGACTCGGCCGGCACGCAGCAGGCGCTACCGGATATGCCTGCCGCCTCGCCCAAGGCCCGACGTCGCTCGCGCCGCTCCGTTCCCTCCTGGGACGAGATCGTCTTCGGCGCCAAACCGGAGTAAGCCCCGGTCTGAGTAGCCCGTGCCTGCGCTGGCTCAGCCCGCCCGGGTCAGAAGCAGGGGAACGCTCATCTCCGCCTGGGTGAAGGACCCGTGCACCCCAGGCATGGCGATTGCCTGCTCGCTGTGGACACGTGGGTCCACCACCACCCAGGCCCCGTCCATCGCCACCAGGACGTCGCCCAGCACGGAGCGGGCCCGTGGACCCACCGGCCCCAGGGCTTGCTCCGCCTCGTCCCAGGTCCCCACCCACAGGGCCCGCTCCCCCAGCACCCGGCGCCAGCGCTCGGCCACCTCCTGGGCGATCTCGGCGTCAGCGCCGGGAACGTAGAGCTGGCTGAAGCGAGGCTCACCGGCCAGGCCGATGACGTCCTTGGCGAGCTCAGGCTCCTGCGTGACGTCGATGCGCAGGTCCTGACTCGTGTCCACCATGCCGTGGTCAGCCGTGAGGATGATGCGGGTGCCCCGCGGCACGCGCCGGGCCAGCTCAGCCATCGCCGCGTCCAGACGCTCCAGCTGTGCCAGCCACTGCGCTGAGCGCCAACCGTGGCCGTGCCCGGCGTGGTCGAGCTCGCCGACGTAGAGGTAGACCAGCCGCACGCCGCGGCGCAGGGCTCCTGCTGCCAGGGCCGGCCGGCTCTCCATGAGGTCGGCTCCCAGGTGAGGAGTACCGCGCAAGCCCGCCTCCGTCAGCCCCGAGCCGGCAAAGCGTGCCGGGCCGATGGTCACGGCCAGCGGCGCGCTCTGCCCCTTGGTTGAGCGCGTCACACCCTCGGCCAGCTCCAGACGCTGGAAGAGCGTCGGCACGTCCTGCCAGGCCCGCGGCTCAGGTGCGCGGCCCTCCCAGGTGATGAGGCAAAGGTTGTCCTCGTGGCTGGGCGCGCCCGTCCGGCGTGCTCGGTCAATGAGGGGACTGAGGACGCTGTAGCCCACCATCCCCGTCACCCCGGGCGTCGCACCCGTTCCGAGCGTGGTCAGCGCGGCCGCCGTCGTCGAGGGACGGCAGGTCACCGCAGCCGGTCCGCACGCGCTGGCCTGCGCCTCAGCCAGCCAGGAGCGAAGCGTCGGGGCGTGTCCCTTGCGCTCACACAGCAGCTCCAGCCCGAGCCCGTCAACAAGGACGATGACGACGCCTCCTCCCGATCCTGGGCCGCGATCCGACTCCTCGGCGATTCCCCAGGCCTGCGCGGCCTGGCGGGCCTCGCCGTCGGTCAGCACGCCCTCGCGCCCGGTGGGTGCCAGCGCCAGACCGGCACTGACCGCCCCGGCACCCAGGACCTGCCTGAGCTCAGGAAGCGCCTGCTCCTGGACGCCAAGCGGCCACGCCGAGGGAGCGTCGACGGCGTTCATGCGGCCTGGGCCACGCGGGCCGTCGCGGCTGACAGGGCCTGAGCGAAGACCTGGGCGCGGTGGACGGCGTCGTCCCCCTCGACTCCTGCGGCCACGCGCACCACGATGTCGTCAGGCATCGAGACTCCCGACAACCCGTGGTCCGCCTCGCAGGCCGGGTCCGGGCAGGCCACCGGCTCCAGCTCCATACGGCGTACTGCGCCCCAGGAGATCGCGATCGTGACCTCCGTGAGGTTGCCACCGTGCGCCGCCGGACGCGAGACCCCGTGCGTGAGCGCCACCGAGCTGATGCGTGAGACCGGGACGGCCTCACTGGTGGCGATGGCCACCGGCTCGCCGTCCTCCCCGACTGCGTCGTCGACGTGAACGATGATAAAGCGCGTGCGAGTCAGCGCCAGCACGGTGAGGTGACGGTGCACCGCCTCAGCGAAGGTTGTCTCTGGCTGGACGAGGAAGGCACCAGCCTCCTCCCCCGCCAGCGCCGTGGTGAGCACCCCGAGCACGACCTCCGGGTAGAAGCCTGCCCGGGCTACCTCCTGAGCCAGCGCGTGCGTGGAGTCACCACTGGTCTCACGCCCGCTGTGCGTCTGCTGCGTCGTCATGGAAACGATCATGCCATCTTCGCTCCCCCTGCCATCGGCGCCACCCACAGGGGTGGTGCCGTGCCCCGCTGTCCACAGGCTGCGCCGTCGTCCCTCTCACGCACGGGTGTCGCTGCCCCGAGGTGGCCGGTGAGCCCTGACAATGTGCCCATGTCGAAGTCCGCCACCACGACGCCCCCACCCATCGACGGCGAGATCGTCGAGCAGGACCTGTCCACCGAGATGCGTACCAGCTTCCTGGAGTACGCCTACTCGGTGATCTACGCCCGGGCGCTGCCTGACGCCCGTGACGGGCTGAAGCCCGTCCAGCGCCGCATCCTGTTCCAGATGGACCGCATGGGGCTGCGCCCAGACCGTCCGCACGTGAAGTCCTCTCGCGTGGTCGGTGACGTGATGGGGCGCCTGCACCCTCACGGTGACGTGGCCATCTACGAGGCGCTGGTCCGCCTGGCCCAGCCCTTCACGATGCGCCTGCCGCTGATCGACGGGCACGGCAACTTCGGCTCGCTGGACGACGGCCCGGCCGCGCCGCGTTACACCGAGGCCCGGCTGGCCTCTCCCGCGCTGGCGCTGACGGCGGACATCGACGAGGACACCGTCGACTTCTCCCCCAACTACGACTACACCCTCACCGAGCCCGACGTCCTGCCCGCCGCCTTCCCGAACCTCCTGGTCAACGGCACCTCGGGCATCGCGGTCGGCATGGCCACCAACATGCCTCCCCACAACCTCGTCGAGGTCGTCAGCGCCGCCCGTCACCTCATTACCCACCCCGAGGCGAGCCTGGAGGACCTCATGGCCTTCGTCCCCGGGCCGGACCTGCCCACCGGCGGCATGATCGTGGGGCTGGACGGAATCCGCGAGGCCTACCGGACCGGACGAGGCAAGTTCCTCACCCGCGCCACCGCCCGGATCGAGAACATCACGCCGCGCAAGAAGGGCATCGTCGTCACCGAGCTGCCCTACCTCGTGGGCCCGGAGAAGGTGATCGCCCGGATCAAGGACGCCGTGAGCGCCAAGAAGCTCCAGGGCATCACGGACGTGGCGGACCTGACCGACCGCAAGAACGGCACGCGCCTGGTCATCGGGGTCAAGAACGGCTACAACCCCGAGGCGGTGCTCGCCCAGCTCTACAAGCACACCCCCTTGGAGGACTCCTTCGGGATCAACAACGTGTGCCTGGTCGACGGCCAGCCGCGCACCCTGGGACTGCGCGAGCTGCTCGACGTCTTCGTGCGTCACCGCATGACGGTGGTGGAGCGGCGCACCCGCTTCCGGCTAGGCAAGCGGCGCGAGCGTCAGCACCTGGTTGAGGGACTGCTCATCGCGATCCTGGACATCGACGAGGTCATCCAGGTGGTGCGCTCCTCCGACGACGCAGCCACCGCCCGCACCCGCCTCATGCAGGTCTTTGACCTGTCCGAGGCCCAGGCCTCCTACATCCTGGAGCTGCAGCTGCGGCGCCTGACCAAGTTCTCCGTCATCGAGCTGGAGAAGGAGCGCGACGAACTGGCCCGCGAGATCGAGCAGCTGGAGGCCATCCTGGCCGACGAGACGCTGCTGCGCGGCGTCGTCTCACGCGAGCTGGCAGCCGTGGCCGAGGAGTTCGGTACACCGCGCCGCACGGTCCTGCTGGAGGCCGCAGGTTCGGGGGCCGGCGCCCTGGCCGGTGGCGCGGGAGCTCCCGGTGGGGCCAGCGCCGGGGCCG
>NZ_DS999576.1:303026-350727 GCF_000159035.1 Actinomyces urogenitalis DSM 15434 | reverse complement strand
CGCCTCCCAGGTCCCGCTCACGGTTCCGGACGACCCCTGCCGTGTGCTGCTCAGCGCCACCGGGCTGGTGGCCCGGGTGGCTGGCGCCGAGGCAGTCCCACGTACCGGGGAGCGGCAGCGTCACGACGCGCTGACCAGCCAGGTGCCGACGACGGCGCGCAGCCGAGTCGGCGTCGTCACCGACACGGGGCGGCTGGTGGTCATGGAGGTGCTCTCCACTCCCGAGGTGCCTCGTCTGGAGGGGGCGCCGTCACTGGCTGGGGGCCAGCCCGTGGGCCTGCTCGTGGACCTGGAGCCCGGTGAGACAGTGGTCGGGCTCGTTCCTGTGGGCGAGGCCCAACGCGAGCCCGTTGTGCTGGCGACGGCCGGCGGCGTCATCAAGCGGGTCAAGCCGGGCGATGAGCCCGCACGTGGCGAGAGCTGGGAGGTCATCTCCCTGGCCGACGGCGACCGTGTGGTCTTCGCCGGTATCGCAGCGGACACGGATGTGCTCACCTTGGTCACCGATGACGCCCAGCTCCTCCGCTTTGAGGCCTCAAAGGTCCGCCCTCAGGGACGCGGGGCCGCGGGCATGGCGGGGATCAGCCTGCACGAGGGTGCCCGGGTCATCGCCGGGGCATCGGTTCCGGCCGAGCTGCTCGCCGAGGCCGTCGTCGTCACGATCGCCGACGCCGAGGGGGCCCTGCCGGGGATGGACTCGGGCTCTGTCAAGGTCACTCCGCTGGACCGTTACCCGGCTAAGGGACGGGCTACCGGCGGTGTGCGTGCCCAGCGCTTCCTTCGCGGCGAGGACCAGCTGGTGGTTGCCTGGGTGGGTGTTGGCCCTGCGCGCGCGGTCGGCAGCGGCGGCCAGGGGGTGGCCCTGCCGGAGGTTGACGAGCGCCGAGACGCCTCGGGAACGGCGTTGTCCGCACCTGTGGCGGCTGTGGGGTAGCGCCGGCGGGCAAGACGGCGGGCGGGCAAGACGACGGAACACGGATTCACCTCTCGACCGCACTCAAACATGATCAAGCACTAGCGTCCATGACCTGAGTGCGCTAGACTGTACACATGTTCGAACCAGCGCGTGCATCTAGCCGCCAGTCTCACCCTGCTGAGGCTGGCCGAAGCAGCACGCCCCTGCTCGTCAGCTGCCATGGGTCAGAACGCCAGGATGAGGTCCTGGACGCATTGGCTCAGGTGCCGCACTGGCTGGGCTCATTGAACGGATCGTCTCCTGCGCCACCTGGCCGGACCATGCCGCCCGGGCAGGCGGTCCTGAGGCTCTCGACCTAACCACAGAGCCCGCCACCGGCGTCGACCCGGGTGAGACGGACCTTTTCCGCTCGGTCAGTCTTAGCCCTGGCCAGGCGATGGCCGCGGCTGAGGCGCTGGCGCACCTGAGCCTGGATGCACTCAGCGAGCTGATCGCTGCCTGCGGCCGGCTCGCCTCGTGGGCCTCCTTCACCCAGGCGCTCCTGATCGCAATGAGGGTCTGCTGGGCGAGCTAGTTCCAGGTCTGCCTCTTCCCGGCGAGCCCGATCCGGGCCGGCTCCTGCCCGATGGCGTGCCGCTTGAACCTCTCCTCGCGAGCCTGAGTCAGCTCGTCGGCTCGACGAGCCCCTGGTGGACGCCCGCTGGTCACCCACCCGTCATCTTTCCCCCAGGTCTCAAGGTCCATATCAACGTCATGGCCCCCATCGACCAGCTTGCAGCCGCCGCCTTGGCAGCAAGCCCTTGCCCTGCTGCTAGCCCACCGGGTGACGCCACGCTGGCCTCCGGCTCGCCCGGCTGGCCCAGCACGCCCAGCATCGGCAATATCGAGGCCAGTACCGTCATGCCCAGCGCCGCCACCCCCAACGCCACCACACCCAACACGGTCATGCCCAGCGCCGCCACACCTGATGCCGCTGCCTCTAGTGCGACCCTGACCGCCGGGGGACGCAGCACGCCCGTTCCTGCCGTGATCGCCGTTGCCTTGGCCGCTGGCGGTACCTGGCGACGCCTACTCACTGACCCGGTCACCGGCGTCGTCCTGGACGTCGGACGCACCCGTTACCGTCCTCCGGCCGCGCTCGCCGACGCCGTACGAGCCCGGGATCTCACCTGCACCCACCCTGGTTGTCAGGTTCCCGCAGCACGCTGCGACATCGACCATATCCAGCCCTGGAGCGAGGGCGGGACCACCAGCCTGGATAACCTCACGGCACTGTGCGAGGCCCATCACCGCCTCAAGCACACTCCGGCTTGGTCCCTCACCCGCACGCAGGAGGGCTCCCTGGAGTGGCACACTCCCAGCCGCACCAGGTACCGCCGTACCCCGAACGGCACCATCACCGTCCTTCCACGCCGTGTCGGTCCTCGGCACCATCACCAGCCGGCCATGATCCTCCCCACCGGCGTCTCGCAGGCGCTGACCGACGCCGTCATCAACGAGCTCGAACGAGGGCTGCTTCAGGCCGCGCCGCACTCACCCACCAGGCCGCCCCGGCTAGAGAGTCGCGGTCCACGTCCTGGCGAGCCCATCGGGGCCTGGAGCACCAGGCCTCTGCCACCTGTCCTCCATCAGCTCGGCTCGCAGCGCTACTGGATGAGGTGATTCCCTTCTGATCAGGTGATTGTCTCCTGCCAGACGCCCGATCAGGCCTCCCAGCTCAACGCCCAGCCAGACCGCTATCTAGACATCCAGACCGTAGAGAATCGAGCCACGCGTCGGGACGAACCCCAGCTCGCGATACAGGTCAACAGCCCCGGTCGGGTCATCAGAGTCGACCCCGGCGGCCGCGTACTCCATCCCGTCGCGTTGGTAGGCGCGCATGGCCGCCGTCAAGAGCGCAGGGGCGACCCCGCGGCTGCGATAGTCCGCCAGGGCTCCCAGCATGTCGGTGTAGCCCTCACGCCAGCCCAGCGCCTCCCAGTCCTGCTCGTAGCGTCCCGAACGCAGGTACCCGGCCACCCTGGCCCGGTCGCCAGAACGATCCACCGCGATGAAGCTCCACTCCGGGGCGAAGTAGGCACGCCCGGCACGCCATTCCTCCAGGCTCACCGAAGCGGCGCCAAAGCCCTCGGCATATGCCTGGTTATGGGCGCGGTGGGCGGCCTCGTCCAGCTCCTCGCTCCACGGCTCGATCGACAGGAACCCATCAAGATCCACCTCGGGGATCTCCACGTCCAGACGACGGCGCACCTCGCGGTACCACCGCCGCGCCGTGAAGCCCAGCTCGCGCATGTGCCCCTTCATGCGCTCATCGTCCTCCAGCACCGTGGTCACGACGTGGGCCGGCGCCGTCGCCGTCGTGCTCCCCGGATCCGCCCCGGCACGCTCAGCACCAATGAGGTGACGCGCCCGCTCCGCCTGCCAGTGAAGCAAGGCTCCGCCGATACCTCGACGGCGCCACTGCGGGTCGACGACCCCCGTCATCGAGGCGTAGATCTCGTGCGCAGGCCGAATACGAACCAGACCGAAGGCCCGCATGACGCCGTCGTCGTCACGCCCGGCGACCCCGGAGTAGGTGGGATCGAGAAAGTACTCGCTCGTCTCCTGCGCTGTCGTGCGGTAAGGAGGATCGTCCTGAGCCTCCGCCCGCGCGATCAGCTCGGCCAGCTCACCGTTATCCCCCAGCCCCAGAGGCAACCAGGTCAGCACCGAAGGCAGGGACGAACGGGGACCGGGGCGGAGCATGGACCAGGGGCCGAGCCCTGTGCGTCGCGACGTACCGTAAACGGGAACCATCTCGCCTCCTTCGCAGATCACGGGCCTGGGGAAACCTGCCGCCGAGGGCCGTCTTGACCCTGGGTTCAGCATGATGCCGCCGTGCACGAGGTCTCGACCAGGCCCTGGCCTGGGCACAGACCTCTCGCACGCGTGGAAGCAGGTTACCCGAGTCGTGTGTCGGTCCTGCTACGGCCCGGCCTGCCCAGACCGGCCCCGCCTCCCGATACCCGCGGGCCCGGCACCCGCAGTGCCGACCCACCGCCTCAGGCGTCGATGCGCTCGCGGTCGATGTCCTGAGCACCTTCAACGATGAAGTCTCGACGCGGCTCCACCGAGGAGCCCATGAGCAACTCGAAGACGTTCTCGGCCTCCAGCAACTCAGCCTCGTCACCCAGGGTGATCCTCCTGAGCGTGCGATGCTCGGGCTCCATCGTCGTCTCAGCCAGCTGGTGAGCGTCCATCTCCCCCAGGCCCTTGTAACGCTGAGGCTCCTTGAAACTGCGTCCCTGCTTCTCCAGCTTGCGCAACGTCCGGACGAGCTCGTCGTCGGAGTAGGTGTAGATCACTTCCTTCTTGCGCCGTCCCTGCGCCGAGACCTCGATGCGGTGCAGCGGAGGAACCGCCGCATAGACCCGCCCAGCCTCGATCATCGGTCGCATGTAACGGAAGAAGAGCGTGAGCAGCAGGGTGCGGATGTGGGCGCCGTCGACGTCCGCGTCCGTCATGAGAATGACCTTGCCGTAGCGCGCGGAGTCGAGGTCAAACGTGCGCCCCGACCCGGCTCCGACCACCTGGATGATGGCAGAGCACTCGGCGTTGCGCAGCATATCCGCCTGGGAAGCCTTCTGGACATTGAGGATCTTGCCGCGGATCGGCAGTAGAGCCTGGAACTCGGAGTTCCGGGCGTTCTTGGCCGTGCCCAGCGCCGAGTCGCCCTCGACGATGAACAGCTCTGAGGCGGCGACGTCGTCACTTCGGCAGTCCGCCAGCTTGGCCGGCAGGGTCGAGGTCTCCAGCGCCGTCTTACGGCGGGTGATCTCCTTGTGCATCCGCGCGCTGATGCGCGCACGCATCTCGCCGACGACCTTCTCCTGCAGCGCCCGGGACTGGGTCTTGAGGTCACGTTTGGAGGAGGTCAGCAGCGCGGTGAGCTCCTTCTCCACCACCTTGGCCACGATCTGACGGACCGGGGCGGTACCGAGCACCTCCTTGGTCTGTCCCTCGAACTGGGGCTCGGGCACGCGCACCGTCACCACGGCGGTCATGCCGGCCAGGATGTCGTCCTTCTCGATCTTGCCGTCGCGGGCGGTGACCTTGAGCGCGCGGGCGTTGGAGTCAATCTGCTTGCGCAGCACCTTGGTGACCGCCTGCTCGAAGCCGGTCAGGTGCGTACCGCCCATCGGGGTGGCAATGATGTTGACGAAGGAGCGCTCGATGGTGTCGTAGCCGATGCCCCAGCGCAGGGCGACGTCGACGCTGCAGGTGCGCTCGACCTCAACCGGCCGTAAGTGCCCGCTCTTCTTGTCCAGCTGCTGGACCGTCTCGGTGTAGGTCCCCTCCCCCGTCAGGCGGAAGGTGTCCGTCACCGAGGCGTCGGTCGCCAGGAAGTCGACGAAGTCCCGGGTCCCGCCCTTGGCCAGGAAGACCTCACTGCCCTCAGGCGCCTGGGTCTGCGAGGCGAACAGGTCGCTGGCTTCTTCCGTCGCGTTCTTCGCGCTGGCGCGCAAGGCGGGGTCGTCACCCGCGGCCCCCGAGCCCGACGGCGCAGCCTTCTCCGCCCGGGCGGCCTCCTCCGCGCTGCGCTCGTCAGTCAGAGTCAGGCTCAACCCAGGAACCAGGAAGCTGGTCTGGCGCAGCCGAGCCCGCAGCGCCGCGGCGTCGTACTCGCTCGGCCGAGGAAAGATTTGCGGGTCAGCCCAGTAGCGCACGCGCGTGCCGCTCACGCCCCGCTTGACCTTGCCGATCACCCGTAGCTCCGAGGCCTCGGTGTACTCGGTGAAAGGGGTATCCGGCCTGGGGTGAGCGGGATCGGGGTCGTCAAAGACGCCGGGGACCCCGCGGTGGAAGCTCATCGCGTAGGTCTTGCCGCCACGGTCCACGGCCACATCCATCCGCTCGGACAGAGCGTTGACCACCGAGGCGCCTACTCCGTGCAGGCCTCCGGCCGCGCCGTAGGAGCCACCGCCGAATTTTCCGCCCGCGTGCAGCTTGGTGTAGACCAGCTCGACGCCGGTCAGCCCGGATCCAGGCTCGACGTCAACAGGCACGCCACGTCCGTTGTCGCGGACCTCAATGGAGCCGTCCTCATGGACCGTCACCGCGATCGAGTCGCCGTAGCCCTCCAATGCCTCGTCGACGGAGTTGTCGATGATCTCCCACACGCAGTGCATGAGGCCCCGCTGGTCAGTGGAGCCGATATACATGCCGGGACGCTTGCGGACCGCCTCGAGCCCCTCCAGGACAGAGAGGTGACGGGCGGAGTAGGAGCTAGAGGAGTCGGCCACGTCCGAAACCTAGCCGATTGGCCCCCGCCCGTCTCACAGCCCGGCCTGCGGTGTTCGCCTCAGGCGCACCGCGTGCGCCAGGGGCGGAAAGCGGTGCCTCGTGGGGCAGAGCAGAAGGCGAGTGTGGTGTTGTAAGGACATGAGCCAGACAAGCACCCCAAGCCTGACGCAGGCACCTCAGGCCCCGGAGGTCCAGGATGCCTCCGCGACCGAGACGACGAGCCGGCGTCCCCTGACCACTGCAGACCGCTGTGACGTCTGCGGGGCCCAGGCCTTCATCCGCGTCGTGCTGGCCAGCGGCGAGCTGCTCTTCTGCGGTCACCACGGCCACGCTCACATGAGCGCGCTGGAGAAGCAGGCCCTGTTCATCCAGGACGAAACAAGCCAGCTGGCTGCCGACCTCTGAGTCGCAATCCGCTGCACGGGGATCACGACGCCGGCCAGACCAGCACGGTCCTGATCAGCACGGTCCCTCGGTCCCCAGTCATGATGACGACGGCGGGGCCGTCACCCGATCGGGTGACGGCCCCGCCGTCGTCTCACTGGCCGAGCCACTGGCCCAGCCAGTCCCGGTAGTCCTCAGTCCAGGTAATCGCGCAGCACCTGGCTGCGCGAGGGGTGACGCAGCTTCGACATGGTCTTGGACTCGATCTGGCGGATACGCTCACGCGTGACGCCGTAGACCTTGCCGATCTCGTCCAGGGTCTTGGGCTGGCCGTCAGTCAGCCCGAAACGCATGGACACCACGCCGGCCTCACGCTCGGACAGGGTGTCGAGAACCGCGTGCAGCTGCTCCTGCAGGAGCGTGAAGCTCACCGCGTCAGCCGGCACCACGGCCTCCGAGTCCTCGATGAGGTCACCGAACTCGCTGTCTCCGTCCTCGCCGAGCGGGGTGTGCAGCGAGATCGGCTCACGACCGTACTTCTGGACCTCGATCACCTTCTCCGGCGTCATGTCCAGCTCAACGGCCAGCTCCTCCGGGGTGGGCTCGCGGCCCAGGTCCTGGAGCATCTGACGCTGGACGCGAGCCAGCTTGTTGATGACCTCGACCATGTGGACCGGGATACGAATCGTGCGAGCCTGGTCCGCCATCGCGCGAGTGATGGCCTGGCGGATCCACCAGGTGGCGTAGGTGGAGAACTTGAAGCCCTTGGTGTAGTCGAACTTCTCCACCGCGCGGATCAGGCCCAGGTTGCCTTCCTGGATGAGGTCGAGGAAGAGCATGCCGCGACCGGTGTAGCGCTTGGCCAGAGAGACCACGAGGCGGAGGTTGGCCTCCAGCAGGTGGTTCTTGGCGCGCTGGCCGTCGTTAGAGATCCAGTGGAGCTCACGGCGGTACTTTGCGTCCAGCTCATTGCCCTCGGTACCCAGCAGGTACTCGGCATACATCCCGGCCTCGATGCGCTTGGCCAGCTCCACCTCCTCAGCAGCGTTGAGCAGGGCGACCTTACCGATCTGCTTGAGGTAGTCCTTGACCGGGTCAGCCGTCGCACCGGCGGTGACAACCTTCTGCGCGGGCTCGTCGCCCTCGTCGGAGTCCGAGACGGTGTAGGAACCATCCTTCTCCTTGGAGGAGGACTTGCGCTTGCCTGACTTCTTGGCCGCCGCCTTCTCGGCCTCCTCACGGCGCATGCGCTCCAGCTCACCGGTCAGCGCAGCGATCGAGGGGCTCATCTTGATGCCCTTGATGACCCAGCCTCGGAAGATGTAGCCGTTGTGGGTCAGGAAGTCACGGGCGACAACCGGCTCCTCCTCGTCAGGCACGACGAAGCGAGGCACCGGGCCGTGGCCGTAGGGTGCCAGGGTGATCGGGTTGTCCAAGGTACCGTCGCCGCTGATCTCCAGGCCCTCGACCGTCGTGCGCGAACGCACGTACAGCGTCGCACCGGGGGCCAGGCGCACACTCTTGAGACAGGCCGGGTTGTTGAAGGGGTGACGCTTGGAACCGTCACCGTCCTCCTCCAGCGTCACGTCCAGGTAGTAGTCGCGCAGCTCCGGGGCCGGCTCCGACTCAGACTCGTCCTCGTCGTCGGCCTCCGTCTCGGAGTCCTCCTCAAGGTCCTCGTCCTCATCGTCCTCGTCTGGGTCCTCAGCCTCGTCGTCGAACTCCTCGTCCTCGTCGAGGTCGAAGTCCTCGTGGTCCTCGGCGGTGTCGAGGTCGTCATCACCAAGGTCGCGGTGACGCGTAGCTGTGGAAGTAGCCACGGATTTCCTTTCACGTGGGCGGACGTCTCAGGCGGGAGCCGATGCTCGTGAGCTGCCTGCTCCCTACCGACGCTGCAGGCAACCGCTCAAGTGTAGCGTTTATTCCCATGAGCGATCTGTCTGACACGGCCCGCCTGGTCCGCGCGGGCGTCGACGCCCGCCTCGCCCAGGTCCTTCAAGAGCGCCGGGCACGTTATGAGGACCTGGGCGAGGCAGCCACCGAGCTGCTCGATGCTGCCGAGGTCCTCCTCAAGGGAGGCAAGCGAATGCGCGCCCTCCTGGCCGGGCTCGGGATCGCCCTGGACAGCCACGGCCCGGCGCGCACCGCCCTGCTGTCTAGTCCTTTGGTCGCTTCCGCCGGGGCGGCGCTGGAGCTTTACCAGGCCAGCGCCCTGGTGCACGACGACGTCATCGACGCCGCCCTGACCCGTCGCGGTGAACCGGCCGCCCACCGCCGTCTGGCGCAGGTGCACCGTGACCACGGCTGGCTCACCGAGCCACTGACCTTTGGTACCTCCGGCGCCATCCTGCTCGGGGACCTGCTGCTGTCGGCCTGTGGGGAGGAGATGGGCCACGCGGTAACTGAGGTGGGTGTGAGCCCTGCTGCCGCCACGGCTGCACGCCAGGCCTTTGACCGCATGACCAGCGAGGTCGCCGTCGGCCAGTACCTGGACCTGCGCAGCGAGGTCGTGCCGCTGCCGGGGCCCGAGGAGAACCCCGTCGAGGCTGGCCAGACCATGCACCGCAATGCCCTGGGGGTCGTGCGCCGCAAGTCAGCCAGGTACTCCGTCATGTACCCCCTGCTCATCGGGGCCCTGCTAGCGGGAGTCGACCCTGACTGTGCCCTGGCCGCCCGACTGGCGCAGTTCGGCGAGGAGGTCGGGATCGCCTTCCAGCTGCGCGATGACCTCCTCGGAGTCCTCGGCGACCCGCAGGTCACCGGCAAGCCGGTGGGCGATGACCTGCGCGAGGGCAAGCGCACCGTCCTGCTCGCACTGACCTGGCAGCGTGCTGGCCAAGAGGGCCGTGAGCTGCTGCGCTCCGTCCTGGCCAACCGCGAGGCCTCCAGCCAGGACATTGCCCAGGCCTGCTCTCTCATGCGCCAGTGCGGAGCAGTCCAGGCGCATGAGGAGGAGATCACGGCGCACCTGGAGGCTGCCCACGCCGCTCTGGACCGCGTCCCCGACGCCGAGCTGCCTGAGCCCAGCCGCGAGGCCCTCATTCAGGTAGCCCAGGCCCTGGGCACGCGCCAGGCCTGAGGGACCACGCCAGGCCCTGGGCACGCGCCAGGCCTCGGGACCCGCGCCGCGATCGCCTTCCACTGCCGCGTCCCACGCTCCGCGTCGCTTCAAGCCGATCGCGCCCAGTCATCGTAGACTCGCGGCGTGGTCACAGATCCCTTCATCGGTCGCTTGGTCGACTCTCGCTACGAGATCGTCGACCGTGTTGCGCGTGGAGGGATGGCCACCGTCTACCTCGCCCGTGACCGGCGTCTGGACCGGCGCGTCGCGCTGAAGGTGATGCACGCCCACCTGGCCGACTCCCCTGACTTCGTGGCTCGTTTCCGCCGCGAGGCACGGGCTGCCGCACGCCTGTCCAACCCCGGCGTCGTCGCCGTCTACGACCAGGGCACCGTCGACGGCCTGGCCTACCTGGTCATGGAGCTGGTCGAGGGATCGAACCTGCGCGTCCTGCTCGCCTCGGGCCCCGTCAGCGTCAAGGAGGCCCTGGAGCTGACGGCCCAGGTCCTGCATCCCTTAGGGGCCGCCCACCGCGCTGGCCTCATCCACCGCGATGTCAAGCCCGAGAACGTACTGCTTCCCGCCGACGGATCGGTGGCCAAGGTCGCCGACTTCGGTCTGGCCCGCGCCATCACCGAGGCGACCCAGACCACCACCGGCAACATCCTGGGCACGGTGGCCTACCTGGCTCCCGAGCTCATCACCAAGGGAGTGGCCACACCGCGCGCTGACGTCTTCTCCGTCGGCGTCATCCTCTATGAGCTGCTCACCGGGGTGCAGCCCTTCACTGCCGACTCCCCCATCCAGGTGGCCTACCGCACGGTCCACGAGGACGTGCCGGCCCCCTCGCTCCTCGTTCCTGGCCTGGCACCAGGCGTCGACGAGCTCGCCGCCGCGATGACCCGGCGGGAGAGCTCCTCACGCCTGGCCGACGCCGACGCCGCTCTAGCAGCAGTGCGAGAGGTCCTGGACTCCCTGTCCGAGGAGGAGTTAGCGGTGCGCCGCGGCGAGGACGGCACCGACCACAGCGACGCAGGAACCCGCACCGTCTCCCTGCCCATCGGTTCCATCGGCGGCGACGCCACCCGTGCGCTCGCGCGTGAGGCTGCCGTGACCCAGTCCCAGGAGACCGCCCCGGTCGCCGGTGCCCGCCGCACGCGCCGCCGCGCCGTGCTGGGGGCTGGCGTCCTCGTCCTGCTGGCCGGTGGCGTCACAGGTGCCTGGTACTTCGGTATCGGTCCGGGCCGGCGAGTCACCGTCCCTGACATCGCCGGGCTCAGCGAGGAGCAGGCCCGTGACACCCTCGTGGGCGCCGAGCTGGAGTGGGGCTCACCCGGCCGCGACTACTCCGACACCGTCCCGGCCGGAAGCGTCATCTCCGCCACCCCCGCCCCCGGCAGCTCCGTGCGCGTCGGGACGGCGATCACTGCCGTCATCTCGCGTGGGGTGGAGCAGAAGAAGGTTCCTGACGTCGTCGGCAAGCCCCAGGCGGAGGCCGAGAAGGCCGTCGAGGAGGCCGGGCTCAGCGTCGGAGCCGTCACGGAGGACTTCTCCGACGACGTCGCCGCCGGCGCCATCATCTCCTCCAGCCCGGCCTCGGGCGAGATGGTCAACCACTCCTCGGCCGTGGCCATGGTCGTGTCCAAGGGACGTCGCCCCGCCACGGTGCCGGACGTGACTGGCAAGAGCCTTGAGGAGGCGACCGCCGCCATCCAGGAGGCGGGCCTGACGCTGTCGGGTTCCACGGAGGCTTTCTCTGACGACGTCGCAGCGGGTCTGATCATCTCCTCCGACCCTGCCGCTGAGGCCGAGGGGTACTTCTACGGGGACTCCGTCAGCGTCGTCGTCTCCAAGGGACCTGAGATGGTCACGGTTCCTGAGGTCGTGTCCAAGAGCGAGGCTGATGCCAAGGCTGCTCTTGAGGCCGCGGGCCTCGTGGTCAGCGTCAACCGGATCCTGGGCGGGTTCTTCGGTACCGCACGCTCCACCGACCCGGCCGCGGGCACGAGCGTGCGCAAGGGATCCACGGTCACGCTCTACGTGGTCTGACCGCAGTGGTCTGACCCGACCACGTGGTCACCCGGCCTACTGCCGCAGCATCTCCGCGACCTCGAAGGCCATCTCCAGAGACTGCTGGTGGTTCAGGCGCGGGTCGACGAGGGTCTCGTAGCGCTCAGCCAGGCGACACTCGTCAATGTGCTCCCCGCCGCCCAGGACCTCGGTGACGTCGTCACCGGTGAGCTCGACGTGGATACCACCCGGTACCGTCCCCAGCTCACGGTGGACCTCGAAGAAGCCTCGCAGCTCGTCCATGATCGTGTCGAAACGACGGGTCTTGTACCCGTTGTCCGAGGTGATCGTGTTGCCGTGCATCGGGTCGGTCACCCAGGTCACCGGCCGCCCGTCCTCGCGCACCGCCTCGACCAGCGCCGGTAGGACCTCGCGGATGCGAGCCGCGCCCATCCGCGTGATGAAGGTCAGGCGCCCAGGATCACCCTGCGGGTTGAGGTGGTCGATGAGGTCAATGAGGTCCTGCGGCGTGGTGGTCGGGCCGACCTTGACACCGACGGGGTTGTGCACGCCCTCCAGGAGCGCCACGTGGGCGTCACGCGGCCCGCGGGTCCGCTCACCGACCCACAGCAGGTGCGCCGAGGTGTCGTACAGGCGGCCCGAGCGCGAGTCCTCGCGGATCATGGCGTCCTCGTACTCCAGCAGCAGCGCCTCGTGCGCGGCGTAGAAGTCGACCTGGCGCAGGGCGTCAAAGTCCACGCCCGCAGCCTCCATGAAGCGCATGGCGCGGTCGATCTCCTCGGCGAAGGACTCAAAGCGCTTGTAGGCCGGGTTGTCCGTGAAGCCTCGGTTCCAGGAGTGGACCTCGCGCAGGTCGGCGTAGCCACCCATCGTGAAGGCACGGATGAGGTTCAGGGTGGTGCCGGCACGCAGGTAGGCCTCGACCATGCGCTGGGGGTCCGGGACGCGGGCGGCGGACGTGAAGGCGTGGTCGTTGACGCAGTCGCCGCGGTAGGAGGGCAGGGTCACCCCGTCGCGAGTCTCCGTGTCCGCGCTGCGCGGCTTGGCGTACTGGCCCGCCATCCGGCCGATCTTGATAACGGGGGTCGAGGCACCGTAGGTCAGCACCGCCGCCATCTGGAGGATGGTCTGCAGCTTGAGACGGATGTTGTTAGCGGTGTTGTCATGGAAGGACTCGGCGCAGTCACCGCCCATGAGCACGAAGGCGTGACCGCGGCTGGCAGCGGCCATCTTCTCGCGCAGTGAGTCCACCTCACCGGCGAAGACGAGCGGCGGCCGGCTACGCAGGTCAGCAGCAGCGGCAGCCAGCGCCTCGGCGTCCGGATAGGGCGGCTGCTGGGCGGCGGGGTGCTCTCGCCAGCTGGCAGCGGTCCGGGGTACGTCGAGCTCATTCATCACGAGCGGCATCATACGTGCCCCACAGGCCAGGCCCCCGCCTCCCGCCATCTAGCGGGACGCAGGGGCCTGGACGCGCCAGAGCGGTCAGTCTCAGTGCTCGGGAGCGGTCTCGGCAGGATCGACCTTCTGGCCCAGCTCAGCCATGAGCTCGGTGAACCAGCTCTGGGTGATGTCGAAGGGCTTGGCTCCGGCGATCCGTGGGAAGGCGATCGCGCTGAGCCGGTCACCGTTCTCCTCGTCCTGGCCGATGACGCCGGACTCGCCCCGCAGGGCGCACTCCACAGCCAGGTCGCACATGGACTTGATGAGGTCCAGGTCCTCGGCGTTGGCATTGGTGGCACGCGAGTAGTAGCCAGACTTCTGCACCATGACCTTCTCGGCACCGATGAGGCTGGCGAAGCGCTTGGCGAACCACTGGCCGGGGTTGATGGTGTCGAGCTTGACGTGGCCGAAGGGGTCGCGCTGGACCTCCTCGCCGCGGGCCTCCATCTCCGCGATGATCTCGGGCACGCCGGCGCCCTCGGACAGGAAGATGTTGACGTTGCCCTGCTCGTCCATGATGGCCTTGAGACGCTCGGCCTCAGCAGCGAAGTCCAGCTTCATCTCGGGCAGGAAGACGGCGTGGACGTCCCAGCGCTCACGGGTCAGGCCCAGCGAGGGAGCCCACTTCTTGGTGTCCAGCAGCTCGTGGTAGCGCTTGGCGGTCTCAGCCGTGAGGTAGCCGCAGTTACGGCCCATGCACTCGTGGATGATGAGCATGCGGGGGTTGGAACGGTGCTCACCGATGACGTTGAAGGCGAAGCCAGCACCCTCCTCGGCCGCGGACCAGGCGCCCAGCGACTGACGGATCGGGATGATGTCGTTGTCGATGGTCTTGGGCAGGCCGACGACGGTGAGCTCGTAGTCGTGCTCGTGGAGGTAGGCCGCCAGGTCAGCGGCCGTGGTGTTGGTGTCGTCTCCACCGATGGTGTGCAGGACGTCCACGCCGTCCTTGCGCAGCTGCTCGGCAGCGAACTCCAGGGGGTTGACACCCTCGACCACCAGGCCGCGCTCCACCAGGTTCTTGGCGTTGGTGAGCTTGACACGCGAGTTGCCGATCGGCGAGCCGCCGAACTCACGCAGGATGCCGGCGTTCTTGCGGCCCTCCTCGTCGATGACGATGTAGTTGCCAGTGAGCAGACCGTGGTAGCCGTACTGGTAGGCGATGATCTCGACCTCAGGAGCGACCTCGGTGTAGCGCTCGATAAGGTCGCCGACAGCGGCGGACAGGCAGGGGGCGAAACCGCCCGCAGTGAGCAGGGCGACGCGACGGATCGACATCGAGAACCTTTCGGAGGAGGTAACGGTGACCCGTCCCGGGCACGTGCCACGGGACGGCAGGGCGCGGACCAGGCCGCACCAGGGCCATTCTACGCGGCCCCCGCGTCACTTACTCCTCGGACGAAGGGCCCGGCTGCGCCGTCGGCTCCTGGGGAGGCTCGGGAACCACGAGCTCAGGAGCCGGACGACCACCGGGAGCCGCCACCGGGGCGGCCGCCGGACGCCGCGCGGCCTGCTCGGCCAGCATCTGCGCAACAACCTCCTCGGCGCTGGCGTGCTCGGCGTCCATGGCCTTCTTCACGTCGGCGGCGTACAGGTCCACGTACTCCTGGCCAGACAGCGCCATGAGGCAGTACATGATCTCGTCGGTGATCGAACGCAGCACGAAGCGGTCGTTCTCCAGGCCGGTGTAGCGGGTGAAGTCCATCGGCTCACCGATGACGATGCCCACCCGGTGCCGGGTCGAGGGCACGGCCTGCCCGATGGGCTGGGCGAGGTTGGAGCCGATCATCGCCACCGGGACCACCGGCGCCCCCGTGGCCAGAGCCACACGCGCCACCCCGGTCTTGCCGCGGTAAAGCCTGCCGTCAGGGCTGCGGGTGCCCTCGGGGTAGATGCCGAAGAGCTCGCCAGCGCGCAGTCGGTCAATTCCCGCCTGGAGCGCCGCCTGGGAGGCGCGCCCGCCCGAGCGGTCCACCGGGATGGTGCCCACGGCCGTCATGAAGCTCTTCACGGCCCAGCCCTTGACACCTTTGCCGGTGAAGTAGTCGGACTTGCCGATGAAGGCGACCTCACGGTCGATGAGCAGGGGCAGGAAGAAGGAGTCGATCACCGCCAGGTGGTTGGAGGCCAGGATCGCAGGACCCTGGGCAGGGATGTTCTCCTCACCACGGATCCACGGCTGGTACAGAATCTCCATGGCCGGGCCGACTGCCGCCTTGATGCCTCGGTATCCCACGGGACCTCCTGTACTGGGTAAGACAGCGCGGTCCTGGACCGGCCGCTTGGTCGAGTCTAGCCTCAGAGCGTGGTCGCCTCCGAGATTCCGTCCTCCGCGTTCGCCGGCGCCACCCAGGCTTCCTTCGAGTCCATGGGCACGCCCCTGCAGGAGACGACCTTCGTCGTGGTCGACCTGGAGACTACCGGAGCCGGTCCGGGCTCCCACACCATCACTGAGATCGGCGCCGTGCGCGTGCGTGGCGGGCAGGTGGAGGACGAGCTGTCCACACTCGTCAACCCCGGGCGAGCCATCCCGGCACAGATCACCGTGCTCACCGGCATCACCAACGCCATGGTGGCCGGCGCCCCGCCCGTGCCCGAGGCGCTGGAGCGGTTCCTCCAGTGGGCACGGCTGTGGGAGGAGGAGACCGTCCTGGTGGCACACAACGCCCGCTTCGACGTCGGACACCTGCGTGGGGCGGCGCGTGCGCTCGAGCTCGACTGGCACGAGCCCCGCGTACTGGACACCCTCGCCCTGGCGCGGCGGGCCTGGACGCGCAGCGAGGTCCCCAACCACCGGCTGGCCACCCTGGCCTCCTTCGTCGGTTCCCCCACCAGGCCCACGCACCGAGCGCTGGACGATGCCAGGGCCACCGTCGACGTCCTCCACGCCGCCCTGGAGGTACTCGGCCCCCTGGGAGTGACGCATCTGGAGGACCTGGCCACAGCCACAGACCCGGTGCCTGCCAGGCGCCGGGCCAAGAGCCGGCTCGCCCAGGACCTGCCGACCAGCCCGGGGGTCTACCAGTTCCTGTCCGCCGCCGGGCAGGTGCTTTACGTGGGCAGCGCCGTCGACCTGCGCCGGCGGGTGCGCTCCTACTTCACCGCCGCCGAGAAGCGCACGCGGGTGACCCAGATGCTGGATACCACCGTGCAGGTGCGCGCCATCCCCACACCTACCGAGGTTGAGGCGCGTGTGCGCGAGCTGCGGCTCATCGCCGAGCTTGACCCGCCAGTCAACCGCCGGTCACGCTCCCCGCGCCGCCAGCCCTGGCTCCACCTGGTCAGAGGTTCCCACCCTCACCTGGCCGGGACCACCGTGCTGCCCACGAGCGAGGTGGGCAGCGCCGTCGGCCCCTTCTCCTCCCGGCACTCGCTCTCGCAGGCCCAGCGCGCGGTGGAGTGTGCACTCGGGCTACGCGCCTGGCACGACCAGGCCGCGCGCAGCCAGGAGATCCTTCAGGCGCTGGCGGAGCAGATTGATCTTGTCGCGGTGCCGGCGCTGGAGCAGGTCGCCCGGCTCTCGGCGGCCGAGCGCTACGAGGAGGCAGGTCTGTGGACGACGCGCCTGCGCAGCCTGCTGGCCGCGGCCCGACGGGCGGACCAGGTGCGGCCTCTTCTGAGCTGCCCGCACCTCATCGCCGCCCGACGGCGCAGCGGCGGTAGCTGGGAGCTGGTCTGCGTGCGCTGGGGACGGCTGGCGGGGTCCGCCGTCACGCCACCGGGCGCTGACCCGCGCCCCATGGTCGCCTCGCTGCGCGCCACCGCTCAGGTGGTCAGCCGTCCCGAACGCGTGGGGCAGGACACAAGCGTGGAGGAGACCCTGGTACTGGCTGACTGGGTGCTCGACGACGGCGCCCGGCTGGTCGAGGTCGAGGGGCCCACCGAGGTGCTCACCTGGCCAGTGGGCAGCGCAGCGCGCTACCGCAAGGTGCTGGCCTCGCGCGACTGACCCGCCGCTCAGCCCGCGGCGACGACGGCGCCCGAGCGAGCCTGGAGCGCCTTGGTCACGCCCTCCTGCAGGCTCATGGGGTCCAGCGGACGAGCGACGATGGCCTGGGCACGGGCCCAGGCAGACAGCCAGGCGTCCTGGGGACGGGCCGTCAGGAGCAGGACCGGCGGACGCACGTCCAGCTCCGTGAGCAGCTCGTGGGCCAGCCCCATACCTCCCAGCTTCTTGGCCTCCGCGTCCAGCACGAGCAGGTCGAAGGGCTTCAGGCCCTGGGCCTGGCGGTCCTTGATCGCCAGGCGCACGCCCTCGGCCGTGGCCACCTCGGTCCAGCTCACCAGGGGAAGGCCCTTGGCGGGGCGACGACCGACGCCGGTGATGACCTCCTGACGCACGCTGGCGTCGTCGGAGAAGACGAGGAGCTCAAGGCGGGTGGTGGCGTCCTGGTCGGTCATAGTTCCTCCGGATGGTGCTGGCTGATGCCGTGCGGGCGGGTGCCGACGGCGCGTCGGGCGCCGTGGGTTGCGCGGTCAGTGTAATCACGATCGGCCCCTAGCACCTGCGGCCATCACAGACTATGATCAATAGCGTTCAACACCTCAGATCGTTCTATCGAACTGAGGTCGTCGCTCAACGAAAGGCAGGTCAGTCATGGCCGTGTACACGCTCCCCGAGCTCCCCTACGACTACGCCGCCCTGGAGCCCCACATCTCCGGCAAGATCATGGAGCTCCACCACGACAAGCACCACGCCACCTACGTCGCCGGCGCCAACGCCGCGCTGGAGAAGCTTCAGGCTGCTCGTGAGGCCGGCGACCACGCCGCGATCAACCTGCTGGAGAAAAACCTGGCCTTCAACCTCGGTGGCCACATCAACCACTCGATCTTCTGGAAGAACCTCTCCCCCAACGGTGGAGGCGAGCCCGAGGGCGAGCTGGCCGAGGCTATCAAGGACTCCTTCGGCTCCTTCGAGAAGTTCAAGGCGCAGTTCACCGCCAACGCACTGGGCATCCAGGGCTCGGGCTGGTCCGTGCTCGCCTATGACTCGGTGTCCGGCAAGCTGGTGACCTTCCAGCTCTTCGACCAGCAGGGCAACGTGCCCGTGGGCACCATCCCGCTGTTCCAGGTGGACATGTGGGAGCACGCCTTCTACCTCGACTACCTCAACGTCAAGGCGGACTACGTCAAGGCCATCTGGAACATCGCCAACTGGCAGGACGTCGCCGAGCGTCTGGCCACCGCGACCTCCCAGGCCTCCGGCCTCATCGTGCGCTGAGCCCAGTATCTGGCCCACCGTGACAGGGACGGGGCTGGTCACCACCTGTGGTGACCAGCCCCGTCTTGTCGTACGTGACGTCGTCGGCGCCGCGCGCCTCTGGGCGTCAGAGCTCCTGCTCGACGTCGACGACGTAGGCCTGGGCAGGTGCCGAGGCCGCGCCGTTCTCACCGGCCGAGGCCGGGATGAGGATGGCCACGCGCGAGCCCACCGGCACGCCGACCAGGCCTGTCAGGCCCGGCGCGTTCGCCATCGAGACCGTCTGAGGCTGTCCCACGTCCCAGGTTGACTGGGTCGAGGAGTTGTCCCAGGAGGTAAAGGCCATGTGCATCAGCAGCGAGGACTCAGCCGTGATCTGAGGTCCGCTGCCACGGGCTACGACGATCGTCTCCACCTCAGTCGGCTCCGCAGCGCCGTCGTTGACACTGATCGTGGCGGCCCCGCCCAGGTCCCCGCTGACCGTGATACCGCGGTCAGCCAGGGCCTGCTCGCCTTCCATCGTCGCGTCGGCCGTGCCGGCGGCCAGCTCGTCGGAGGAGCCCGTCCCTGCGATCTCGACGACGAAGACCAACGGCCCGGACACACCGTTGGAGGAGGAGTCACCATAGGCCTGGTCCGCGGGGATCGACATGACGACGCGGTCACCCACGTGCAGCCCCACCAGCCCGCAGCGCCATCCGGTGATGACCTGGTCAAGACCGAAGGTTGTCACCGACCCACGCTGGTAGGAGGAGTCGAAGACCGTGTCCGATCCCCACTGCCAGCCGGCATAGCTCACCGTGACGTAGTCAGCCTCCTTCACCTCCTCGCCGTTGCCCTGGCTCAGCGTCTTGACCGTGAGGTTGGCCGGTGCGTCCTTGCCGCTCCAGGTCAGGGTCGGCTGGTTACCGGCCTCGCCGTTGACGGTCGGCAGGGCGTCAGAGTCCTTGTCAATGGTCAGGCTGGAGCACTCCTGGACGCCAGAAGCCGTGGCTGCGGCGGTTGCCGAGGCGCTGGCCTGGGCCGAGGAGGAGCCGGAGCCCGAGCACCCGGCCAGCGTCAGGCAGGCGGTGAGGGCGAGAGCGGACAGAGTCAGTGGCGCAGGACGCACGTAGTCTCCTAGACGTTGGTGAGATGAGGTCCGGGCAGCTGGGCTCAGTGGAAGGACTCGCCGCAGGCGCAGGTGCCGACGGCGTTCGGGTTGTCGATCGTGAAGCCCTGCTTCTCGATGGAGTCCGCGAAGTCGATCGTCGCGCCGGACAGGTAGGGCACGCTCATGCGATCGACGACGACCTCAACCTCGCTCATCTCCTGCGAGCCGGTCGGGAAGGCACGGACGGCGTCGCCATCCAGCACACGCTCGTCAAAGTAGAGCTGGTAGACCAGGCCGGAGCAGCCACCGGGCTGGACGGCTACACGCAGGCGAAGGTCGTCGCGGCCCTCCTGGGCCAGCAGGCTCGCCACCTTGGCGGCAGCCACCTGGGTGAGGATGACCTCGTGCTCAGGCACCTCGGTCTGGGGGGCGTCGGTGGGGGTTGTCTCGGCCATGGTCTTCTCCTCGTTCAGGGTCGCTTCCGCAGCGGGCGCCACGGACCGCCTGTGCCAACACGGCAGCACAGTGACTTGTTCCCGCCCACCCTACGTCCTGCCACAGCCTGACCCCACGTGACGGCACTCACCGTCGCCCGCGCCAGGAGCCGGGCAGTCGGGGCTCAGGCCAGGGTGACGAGCTCGAGGTAGTCCTCGCTCCACAGGTCCTCGTCCCCGTCCGGCAGCAGGAGCACCCGGTCAGGGTTGAGCGCCTCGACCGCGCCCTCGTCGTGCGTGACCAGGACGACGGCGCCTGTGAAGGTCCCCAGCGCCCGCAGGATCTCCTCGCGGCTGGCCGGGTCGAGGTTGTTGGTCGGTTCGTCCAGCAGGAGCACGTTGGCCGAGGAGACCACGAGGATCGCCAGGGCCAGGCGGGTCTTCTCCCCGCCGGAGAGCACGGCAGCCGGCTTGTCCGCGTCCGCCCCCGAGAAGAGGAAGGAACCCAGCACGCTGCGCACCTGCGTGTCATCCATCTGCGGCGCGGCCGAGCGCAGGTTCTCCACCACCGTGCGCGAGGTGTCAATGGTCTCGTGCTCCTGGGCGTAGTAACCGATCTTGAGCCCGTGCCCGGCGATGACCTCACCGGAGTCCGGCTGCTCCACTCCCCCCAGCAGCCGCAGCAGGGTCGTCTTCCCGGCGCCGTTGAGCCCGAGGACCACCACGCGGCTGCCTCGGTCGATCGCCAGGTCCACCCCGGCAAAGACCTCCAGCGAGCCGTAGGCCTTGGACAGCCCTGTGGCACGCAGGGGCGTCTTGCCGCAAGGCGCAGGGTCAGGGAAGCGCAGGTGAGCCACCTTCTCCGCCGTGCGCTCCTCCTCCAGTCCCTCCATGAGACGGTCAGCGCGCCGCAGCATCTGCTGGGCAGCCACGGCCTTGGTGGCCTTGGCACGCATCTTCTCTCCCTGAGCGCGCAGGGCGGCGGCCTTCTTCTCAGCGTTGGCCCGCTCCTTACGACGGCGAGCCTCGTCCTCGGCACGCTGGCGCAGGTAGGCGTCCCACCCCAGGTGGTAGACGTCCAGCACCCCACGGTTGGCGTCCAGGTACATCACCTGGTTGACGGTGTCGCGCAGCAGCTCGACGTCGTGCGAGATGACGATGAAGCCACCGGCATAGGTCCGCAGGTGGTCACGCAGCCACAGGATCGAGTCGTGGTCCAGGTGGTTGGTCGGCTCGTCCAGCAGGAGGGTGTCAGGCTGCTGGAAGAGCACCCGGGCCAGCTCGACGCGTCGTCGCTGGCCACCGGACAGGGTCCCGATCTCCTGATCCAGGACCCTGTCCGGCAGGCCCAGCGCCGCTGAGATGCGTGCCGCCTCCGAGGCAGCCGCGTACCCGCCGGCCATGGTGAACTCGTGGTCGAGCCGGGTGTAGCGGTCCAGGGCCTTGGCCTGGGCGTCGCCAGAGGTGGTGGAGATCTTCTCCTCCGCCTTACGGATACGCGCCAGCAGGGCGTCGATCCCGCGGGCAGACAGGATCCGGTCCCGTGCGATCTCCGTCAGGTCACCGACCTTGGTGTCCTGGGGCAGATAGCCCACCGAGCCGTTGCAGCTGATGGTGCCCTCGTACTCCACCGCCTCCAGGCCGTGGCGCTCGTCGGCGTCGGCGACGGTGCGCGAGGTGCCCTGCGCCACCGACTGGGCGGCGAGCAGCTTGGTCATCGTCGTCTTGCCGGCGCCGTTGCGTCCCACCAGCCCGACGCGCATCCCCTTGTCCACGCGGTAGCTGGCTCCCGCGACGAGCTGACGGGCGCCGATACGCATGGTGAGGTCCTGGACGTTGATCACCCCGCCATGCTACGGGGTGGAACCAGGTGCTCCCCACCCGGTCAGTCCCACCACAGCCAGGTCCCCGGCTCCCCCCAGCTCCACTGGCGCCGGATCACGGAGATCTCGTCCGGGCAGGCCCGGGCGTCCAGGCCGTATCGTTCCTCCACCATCTGCCACACCTGCTGGCAGCAGCAGCCCTCCTCGTGATCGTCGTCGATCTCCAGATCCAGCAGGTCCGGATCTGCCACCCACAGCGCCTCGACCGTCACGCGCTCGTCACTGCGCTGAGGGCCGATGCCGTAGCCCGACAGCCGCACCCGGCCCGAGGCCGAGGCACAGGCGCGTAGGAGGCAGCCCAGGCTGGGCCCCAGGTTCTGCCGGTCCTCCAGCTGGCGGGCCGGCAAGATCTCCAGCAGGCGCCTGGCAGCCGAGGGCCCCATGTCATGGAAAGGGGTGTAGTCGTCAACAGGCCCTTCCTTGTCGATATGCCCCTGCGGAGCAATGCCAAAGCGCCCGGGGATCATGGTGGAGCGCAGCTCATCGCGCGCACCGGCAAGGACCTCCCAGACCCCGGCGCGCACGCTCCATCCCCGTGGGCCGTAGAGCCCCTCCTCCTCAGTCGCACGGCCCCCTGGCGCGGACTGCCGAGAGCTGGCGGGTGCTGCGGTGTGTACTGACATGGCTCCTCCTTGAGCGTGCGCGGCGACCTCGTGCCGCCGTCGCCACTACCGTGCCCCATCGGGCCGGCTCGCTGCAGGGCGCCTGTGGACGGTCGCTCGCCACCCTGTTGCGGGGAGCACCTGTGGAGCCCGAGCCCCTCATATCCTCGTCCGCTACCCTCGTTGGTGCGCGGGCGCCCGTCCAGCGCATTTTCGATCCTGCCCCACCCGCTGGAGACACTGTCATGGCAACCACAACCTCGAGCCCCGAGGCGATCCTCGACGCCGTCGGCGGCCCGGGCAATATCGCCCACCTCACCCACTGCGCCACCCGGCTGCGCTTTGAGCTCAACGACGCCTCGATCGTCGATACCCCGACCGTGGAGAAGATCCCAGGCGTCATGGGCGCCGTCCCACAGTCAGGCAACCGGTACCAGATCATCATCGGCGGCACCGTCCAGTCGATGTACGAGTCGATCATGGCCCTGCCCGCGATGAAGGACGCTGGCGCCACGACGGGCTCGGCCGCCAAGAGCAACGACGAGATCAAGGCCGCCGCCCGCGCCAGCGGCATCCGCGGCCGCTTTGCCTGGGTGGACTCCTTCTTCGAGTTCCTCTCTGACTCCTTCCGCCCGCTCATCGGCGCGCTGCTGGGCGCCTCGATCTTCATCACCTTCATGGCGCTCATGGGCACCCTGGGCGTCATCGGCAACTGGGCGGACTCACGTGTCACCCTGGAGCCCACCTGGGCCTACCTCAACCTGACCTGGCGGGCAGTGTTCTACTTCCTGCCCCTCATGGTCGCCTACAACGCCTCCAAGAAGCTGGGGGCGGACCCGTGGGTCGGTTTCGCGGTCATGGGCTTCACCATGCTGCCGGGCTTTGCCTCGCTGGGCCTGACTGACGCGGCCCACCAGATCACCTTCCTGGGCTCTGAGATCACGCAGGTCACCCTCTTCGGTCACCTGCCGCTGACGATCTTCGACTACAACTCCCAGGTCTTCCCGCCCCTGCTCATGGCAGCGGTGCTCGGCCCGTTGACGAAGTGGCTGAAGAAGTTCGTCCCCGCCGACGTCCAGCTCATCTTCGTGCCCTTCATCGCCATGCTCATCATGATTCCGCTCACGAGCTTCATCCTGGGCCCGATCGGCGTGTACGTGGGCGCGGGCCTGTCCAAGGTCCTGCTGGCGATCAACAACGTCAGCCCCTTCATCTTCTGCCTTCTCATCCCGCTGGCCTACCCCTTCATGGTGCCGCTGGGCCTGCACTGGCCGATCAACGCCGTCATGCTGCTCAACATCCAGCAGAACGGCTTCGACTTCATCCAGGGCCCCATGGGCGCCTGGAACTTCGCCTGCTTCGGAGCCACCGCCGGCGTGCTGGTCCTGGCCGTGCGGCACAAGGAGAAGGACATGCGCGTGACCGCCACCGGCGCCCTGTTCGCCGGACTGGTCGGCGGCATCTCCGAGCCGAGCCTGTACGGCATCCACCTGCGCTACAAGCGCATCTACCCCCGCCTGCTGGTGGGCTGCGTGGTCGGAGGCGTCATCCAGGGCGTCTTCGGCGGCGTGACCACGAACGCCTTCGTGTTCACCTCGCTGCTGACCATCCCGGCCTTCTCCAACATCCCGGTCTACGCCGTCAGCGTCCTGGCCGCCTTCTTCACTGCCATGGTGCTCGTCATCATCTCGGACTACCGCACGAGCGAGGACCGCGCCGAGGTTGACGCCATCGCCGCCCAGAACGAGGCCGACGCCACCCTGGAGGCTGCCCAGGCTGCGGCCGCCCAGGAGCCGGCCACGACCGCCCTCACCCCTGGCGCCGTCACCGAGCTGGTGGCGCCCCTGTCCGGCACGGTCATGGCCGTCGAGGACGTCGCTGACCCGGTCTTCGCCTCCGGGGCGCTGGGCAAGGGGGCCGGCATCGAGCCGGCGGGCGACGTCGTCGTCACGGCTCCGGCCGCAGGCACCGTGGTTGTGGCGCCCTCCTCCGGCCACGCCTACGGCATCGCGCTGGACAACGGCGTCGAGATCCTGGTCCACGTGGGCATCGACACCGTCAACCTGGAGGGCCAGGGCTTCGATGTGCGGGTCAGCCAGGGGGACCGCGTGGAGGCTGGCCAGGAGCTGGTCCGGGTGGACCGTGCCGTCATTGAGGAGGCCGGCTACCCGCTGACCACCCCGGTGCTGGTGACCAACACCGCCGCTTTCGCCGACGTCGAGCTCATCGCCTCTGGTGAGGTGGCCGCCGGCCAGCCGCTGCTGCGCATCACCGCCCAGAGCGAGGAGTAACCCACCAGCGAGCCCACCAGCCCGCCTCCCCCCCCCCGCCGGCCCGCCGGATCAGTTCCGGCGGGCCGCGTGCTCTTGTCACGAGTCAGTGGACCTGTCACCATGGACGTGCTGGCTGTCACAGCGTCGTGCGTCAGCACCCAGGCTCCGCCCGGCTGCCAGGGGGGGGGACGCGCTCCAAGGAGGCCACCATGTCAACCCACAGCCCTGCGTCATCATCCCGCCTGGCATCCTCAAGCCCGCTGACCTCCCTCCCACCACGCTCCGCGGCTCCGACCTGGACTCGCAGCGTGTACTGGGTGGCGCTTGCGGCCGCCTGGCTGGTGTAGCTACCCAACCTCCTCCAGCTCCACCTGCCCGACGGCGGCTGGTCGCCCCTGTTCGTGCTCTCCCCGCTCCTGGGGCTGGTCGCCCTCGCCATGGCGCTGTGGACGCGGGCCTGGGGCAAGGCCGCGCTCGCCCTGGTCCTTGGCGTGGGGGCCTCCTGGATCCTGGTGACCGGCAGCTACCTCATCGAGATGCTCCTCGCCTCTGCCTAGAGGCAGTGCCCGGCCGGCACCCCGTCGATGCCCGGCCTGCGGCCTACCGGCGTCACTCGCGTCGTCTCAGTGCCCCTGGGCCGTGAGCGCCGGATGCTGCGGCAGCGTCTTGAGGGCGAGCGTGGCCACCAGGCAGGCAGGAGCGCCAGGGTGGCGGCTCCGGCCGCACCACCAGCCAGCATGAGGGGGAAGATGTCTCCCCCACGCCATCCGGCAGCCAGGCTCAGCGCTATAGCCGCCACCTTCGCCACCGCCGGTACCACGGCCAGCACACTGTCCATCACCTCGCTCTGCCCGCCCGCCAGCTCCAGCGCGTGCGTCTGCAGACCGAGCAGCCGCCAGGTCAGGACGAATGCGATGAATCCGGCCACCGAGGCACACAGCAGCGGCAGGCGGCTGGAACCCGGCGCCTGGTCCTCCTGCATCTCCTGAGGGTCCTCAGCAGCACGGTAGAAGGCTCCGGCGGGCGGCGAGCCGTAGAAACCGGACAAGGCTGCGGCGCTGCCGGCCGCAGCAGGGCCAGGAGCACGCCACCGGTCATGACGACGACGGCGATGTACCAGCCGGAGGCCTCATGAAACCACACCAGGTGCTGCAGGCCCCGCATGAGGGCGAAGGTCAGCGCCGTCACCGCCCCGGCGAGCAGGCCGTAGGAGACCGCGACCGTATAGGTCCGCGGGGTCGCTCCGCCGCTCATCTCAGCTCCTGACCCGTAGCTCCCAGAAGGCGACGGCGGCTGCCGCAGCCACGTTGAGGGAGTCCACGGCTCCGGCCATCGGGATGCGCACGACGGCGTCGGCCGCCGCGATCGTGCGCGGCGCGAGTCCGTCCCCCTCGGTCCCCAGTACCACGGCCACGCGCGAGTCCGCCCCGCTACAAGCCGGGGAGGCGGAGAACTCCCCCAGGCTCACCGAGTCCTCACTCAGTGCCAGGGCCGCCACGGTGAATCCTCCGGCGTGCAGCTCGTCCAGGGCCGGCCAGTGGTCGATCCGCGTCCACGGGACCTGGAAGACCGTTCCCATCGAGACCCGCACGCTGCGCCGGTACAGAGGGTCGGCGCAGTGCGGGGTCACCAGCACGGCGTCGATCCCCAGGGCGGCGGCGCTGCGGAAGGCGGCGCCGACGTTGGTGTGATCCACCAGGTCCTCCAGCACCGCCACGCGCCTAGCCCCCGCTCCCCCGCGCGCCGAGGCGAGGAGCTCGCCGACGCTGGGAAGAGCAGGCCGGTTCATCGCCGCCAGGGCGCCACGGTGAAGGTGGAAGCCCGTGATCGACTCCAGCAAGGGCTCAGGTGCGATGAAGACCGGGACGCCCCCGCCGTCGTCACGCCCCTGGCAGCCGGTAGCGGCGGCGATGACGGGACGCAGCTCGTCGTACCAGCGCGGCGCCATGAGGAAGGAGCGCGGGGCGTGCCCAGCCTCCACGGCACGCACGATCACCTTGGAGGACTCGGCCATGTACAGGCCGCGCTCGGTCTCCAGACGGCGCCGCAGGGCGACGTCAGTCAGGCTCGTGTAATCGGCCAGGCGGGGGTCGTCGACGTCGTCGAGCTCGATGATCACGCCCGGTCCCCTGACGCCGCGCTCTCCTCGTCCGCCGGGCCGGAGAACTGGCTCTGGTAGAGCTCGAAATAGGCACCGTGACGCGCCATGAGCTCGTCATGGCTGCCCTGCTCCACGATGTCACCGTGCTCCATGACCAGGATGACGTCGGCATCGCGGATCGTGGACAGGCGGTGAGCGATGACGAAGCTCGTCCGTCCCTGCCGCAGCCCCACCATGGCCTTTTGCACCAGCAGCTCGGTGCGTGTGTCCACCGAGCTGGTGGCCTCATCCAGGACGAGGATCTGCCGGTCGGCCAGGAAGGCACGGGCGATGGTGATCAGCTGCTTCTCACCGGCCGAGACCCCAGAGCCGGAATCGTCGATCACTGTGTCGTAGCCCTGGGGCAGGGCGCGGATGATGTGGTCGACGCTGGCCGCCCTGGCCGCAGCGAGCACCTGCTCCTGGCTCGCGCTGGCCGCCCCGAAGGTGATGTTCTCGCGGATCGTGCCCTCGAAGAGCCAGGTGTCCTGGAGGACCATGCCGATCTGCTCACGCAGCTCGCCCCGTGCCACATCGCGGTTGTCCACGCCGTCCAGGCTGATGGTGCCGGACTGGGGATCGTAGAAGCGCAGCAGCAGGTTGACCAAGGTGGTCTTGCCCGCGCCCGTCGGGCCGACGATCGCCACCGTCTGACCAGGCTCGACCGTGAGGTTGAGGTCCGTGATGAGCTCGGTGTCCGGGGTGTAGGAGAAGCGGACGTGGTCAAAGACCACGCGACCGCACACCCGCTCAGGCAGCAGGCGGTCCTGGGTGTCCTCGCTCTCCTCGGGTGCGTCCAGCACCTCGAAGACCCGCTCGGCGCTGGCCGCGCCGGACTGCAGGAGGTTGGCCATGGAGGCCAGCTGCGTGATGGGCTGGGTGAACTGCTGGGAGTACTGGATGAAGGCCTGCACATCTCCCAGCGTCATCGCTCCCTGCGTGATGCGGATACCACCAACCACCGCGATGATGACGAAGTTGAGGTTGGAGACCACACGCATCGCCGGCTGGATGGTCCCCGAGATCCACTGGGCCTTGTAGGAACCCTCGTACAGGCGGTTGTTGGCCTGCTCGAACAGGTCCGCGAAGGTCTCCTCCGAGTTGAACAGCGCCACGGCCTCGTGCCCGGTGAAGGCCTCCTCCACCACGCCCGAGACCTCACCGGTGGCCTTCCACTGCTGGGTGAAGTGCGGCTTGGCCTGGCGCGCGATGAGGACGGAGATGATCATCGCCAGCGGGATGGTCACCACTGCCACCAACGTCAGCTGCCAGGAGACGGTGAGCATCATCGCGAAGACGCCGATGACGGTGATGATGGAGTTGAAGGCCTGGGACAGGGTCTGCTGGAGGGTCTGGGAGACGTTGTCGACGTCGTTGGTGACCCGGGAGAGCATGTCGCCGCGGCTGCCACGGTCGATGTAGGACAGCGGCACCCGGGCCAGCTTGGCCTCGACCTCTCCACGCATCCGGCTCGCCGTGCGCTGGACGACGCCGGCCAGGATACGTCCCTGGAGCCACAGGAAGACCGCCGAGGTGAGGTAGAGGGCCAGTACCTGGGCCAGCACGATGAGCAGGGCGCGCGTGTCCAGCCCCTGACCCACGACCACGTCGTAGGCCGAGAGCATGGAGACGTAGGTGTCCTGCCCGGCGGCGCGCAGGGCGGCCACGAGCTGGTCCCCACTCATCCCGGCCGGAAGCCCCAGGTGTCCCAGCAAGGTACCGATGACGCCTTCGAAGATGAGGTTCGTGGCGCGTGCCAGCACCTTGGGAGCCAGCACGTTGAGCACCACGGAGACGGCTGTCAGGGCGATGACCAGGCCGATCCGCCAGCGCTCAGGACGCAGCTCGTGGATGAGCCGCTTCCAGGTGGCGGAGAAGTTGCGCGCCTTCATCCCCGGCGCGAGGGTACGGGGTCCGGGTCCGGCGCTCATGCTGCCTCCTCCGCGCTGATCTGGGACAGGACGATCTCGGCGTAGGTCGGGCAGGTGTCCATGAGCTCCTCATGGCGTCCGATGCCGACCACGTGCCCCTCGTCAAGGACCACGATCTGGTCCGCTCCGCGGATCGAGGCCACGCGCTGAGCCACCACCAGCAGGGTGGCCCCGTCAGTGGCCTCCGGCAGGCCCGCACGCAGACGTGCGTCCGTGGCGTAGTCCAGGGCCGAGAAGGAGTCGTCGAAGATGTAGACGCCGGCCGGGCGCACCAAGGCCCGGGCGATGGCCAGGCGCTGGCGCTGGCCACCGGAGAAGTTGACGCCTCCCTGGTCCACCTCGTGGTCCAGGCCGTCGTCGAGCTGGCGGACGAAGTCGGCCGCCTGGGCGGCCTCCAGGGCCGCCCACAGCTCATCGTCCGTGGCGTCGCTCTTGCCGTGGCGCAGGGTAGAGCGGATCGTGCCGGAGAACAGGAAGGCCTTCTGCGGCACCGTGGCCACAACCGAGCGCAGCTCGGCGAGGTCGAGGTCACGCACGTCGACGCCGTCGATGCTCACCCGCCCCTCGGTGGCGTCCAGGAGCCGGGGCAGCAGGCCCACCAGCGTGGTCTTGCCCGATCCTGTGGAGCCGATGACGGCCGTCATCGTGCCGGGAGCCATCTCTAGGTCGATCTCGGCCAGGACTCGCGAGGCCGCCCCGGGGTAACGGAAGGTGACCTTGTCCAGACGCACGCGGCGTCCTCGGCCCGGACCCTCGGCGGCCGGCAGCGTCTGAGGGCTGGCCGGGGAGGAGATCGCCGGGTGGACGGCCATGACCTCACCGATGCGGTCAGCAGCCACCTGGGCACGTGGCAGGAGGGTGACCAGCATGACGGCGATGAGGACGGAGAAGAGGATCTGCATGATGTAATTGAGGAAGGCGGTCAGGTCGCCCACCTCCATGCCGCCCGAGGAGATGCGCTGTCCCCCGAACCACATGACGGCGATCGTGGCCAGGTTCATGATGAGCATGACGCTCGGCATGAGCAGGGCGAAGAGCCGGCCGATCGCCAGGGACGTCGTCGTCAGGTCCTGGTTGGCCCGGTCAAAGACCTCCCGGCGCTGGCGCTGGCGCACGAAGGCGCGGATGACGCGCACGCCCTGGATCTGCTCGCGCATGACGAGGTTGACGCGGTCGATGCGCGACTGCATCGACTTAAAGTGTGGCAGCAGCCGACTCATCAGCAGCCCGACCACCACGAGCAGCAGAGGGATGAGGACCAGCAGCAGGGCGGACAGCGGGGCGTCCACGCGCAGGGCCATGATCGTGCCGCCCACGAGCATGATCGGTGCCATGAGCATCATGGAGGCGATCATGAAGACGACCATCTGGATCTGCTGGACGTCATTGGTGGAGCGGGTCACCAGCGAGGGAGCGCCGAAGCGCGAGACCTCCTCGGTGTTGAAGCGCTGGACGTGGTTGAAGACGTCAGCGCGCATCGCCCGGCCCAGTCCCATGGAGGCCTTGGCCGCTAGGTAGGTACCGATCACCGCGGAGACTCCCTGAAGCGCGGTGATTGCGAGCATCTGCCCGCCCAGCACCCAGATCCGGTCCGTGTCCCCGGCCACCACGCCGTCGTTGATGATGTCAGCGTTGAGCGTGGGAAGGGACAGGGCGGCGATCGTCTCCACGACCTTGAGAGCCAGGACTGCGAGCAGCGAGGGCCAGTACGGCCTCAGATAGTGACGCAGAGTTCGAAAGAGCACAGCGGGCAGGCTAGAGCACTCACCTGACGATTTCCTGAGCACTCCGGCCCTGCCCACCGTGATCTGGCAGTCAGTCCTTAGTGAGCGGCGTGGGAGCCGCCTGTCGGACGCTCCTCCGTGGCCTCCTGGGAGGCCGAGGCCACCTCGCCACGTGCCTGGGCCAGGGCCTCCTCCGGGGTCTGGAGGTTCGTCTCGGCCAGGTCAGAGGCGATGGACAGGGCGTCGTCCATACCGGACAGGTCGACTCCCACCTCATCCGCACTCTCGGGAGCCGCGGGCGAGCCGCCAGACTTGCCGCCCAGGGCACCGGCGATCCCGTCCAGGGCAGCCGTGAACTCGGTCGGCACGATCCACATCTTGGAGGAGTTGCCGTTGGCGATCTTGGGCAGGGTCTGCAGGTACTGGTAGGCCAGCAGCTTGGGGTCAGCGTTGCCGCGGTGAATGGCGTCAAAGACCTGCAGGATCGCGCGGGACTCACCCTGAGCCTTGAGGATGGCGGACTGGGCCTGGCCCTCAGCACGCAGGATGGCGGACTGCTTGTCACCCTCGGCGGTGAGGATCTGGGACTGCTTGACACCCTCGGCGGTCAGGATCGCGGCACGACGGTCACGCTCGGCGCGCATCTGCTGCTCCATGGCACCCTGGATGGAGGCCGGCGGATCGATCGACTTCAGCTCGACGTTGGACACGCGGATGCCCCAGCGTCCGGTGGCCTGGTCCAGCACCCCGCGCAGCTGGCCGTTGATCTGGTCGCGGCTGGTCAGCGTCTGCTCCAGGTCCATGGCGCCGATGACGTTACGCAACGTAGTCACCGTCAACTGCTCAATGGCCTGCAGATAGCTGGCGATCTCGTAGGTGGCGCGCTTGGGGTCGGTGACCTGGTAGTAGATGACCGAGTCAATGGACACCACGAGGTTGTCGGAGGTGATCACCGGCTGGGGCGGGAAGGAGACGACCTGCTCACGCAGGTCCACCGTCGAGCGCACCCGGTCGATGAAGGGGACAAGGAAGTGCATGCCAGCGCCGTACTCGGCCTGGAACTTGCCCAGACGCTCCACGATGATCGCGTAGGACTGCGGCACGATCCGCACTGCCTTGGCGATAGCGACGATGACGAACAGGGCCACGAGGGCCAGGACAACAAGAGGGACGATCTGCAGTCCCGCGAATGAACTCATGAGGAGCCTTTCAGGCAGTGCGGTGGTCAGGACGTGGTCAGGGCTTGAGGATCGAACCGGTCAGGGCATCGCTCTCATACGGGCTGGACGACGGCGACGGCCCCGTCGATGGCGACGACGCGTACCTGGGCACCGGTAGCCAGCCGCGCCTCCTGGGGACCAGAACGCGCCGGGTCCGGGTCAGCCAGGCGCGCGCTCCACTCCTCACCTCCCAGCCGTACTCGTCCTCCGTGGGCGTCGACGACGGTGAGAGCAACCGCCTCACGGCCCACCAGGGCCTCGGCGTTGGTACGCATGTCCGGCGTGGTCGCCCGCAGGTGCCGCTTGGCCCAGGGACGGACCAGGACGAGCAGCAACGTGGACACCAGGGCGAAGACGACCACCTGCAGCCAGAAGGGTCCGCCCAGCGCCGCCGTCACCGCCGCTCCGAGCGCTCCCCCGGCGAACATGAGGAAGGTCAGGTCCACGGTCAGGGTCTCAATCACCCCCAGGACGAGGGCGCCTCCAACCCACCACAACCAGTCCATCAGGGCCTCCTTGCTCGCTCGTGCGTGTCTTGAGGGTTCAGGGTCTGTCTAGTGCCTGCCTGAGCGGACGCCCAGCAGGTCCTTGCCGCGTGCGGCGTAGCGGCCCCGGTCCACCGTGACCTCCAGGGGCAGGCCGAAGGTGGTGGACATGACCTCGTCGGTCAGGACCTCCTCCAGGGGACCCTGCCCCGCGATCATTCCCTCGCGCAGGGCCAGGGCGTGGGTGAATCCGACCGGGATCTCCTCCAGGTGGTGGGTCACCAGCACCATGGTGGGCGAGCCGGGAGCCGAGATGATCTCGCTCAGGGCCGCCAGAAGCAGCTCACGTCCTGCCACGTCCAGGCCCGAGGCCGGCTCGTCCAGGATGAGCAGCTCGGGGTCGGGCATGAGTGCGCGTGCGATCTCCACGCGCTTGCGCTCACCGGAGGACAGGCTGCCCCAGCGGCGGTCCGCCAGCTCCTCGACCCCGAGGGCACCCAGCAGGGCCCGCGCACGCTCGACGTCGAAGTCGTCATACTCCTCGCGCCACACACCGATCGTGCCGTAGGAGGCGGACAGCACCACGGACTCCACGGTCTCGCTCTCCAGCACGGACTGCGCCAACGCCGAGGAGGTCAGCCCGATGCGCGGGCGCAGCTCAGTCACGTCCACACGCCCCATGCGCTCGCCGAGCACGTCCACCGTGCCTGAGGAAGGGAAGAGCCTGGCTGCGGCGATACGGGAGATCGTGGTCTTTCCCGCACCGTTGGGGCCCAGCAGCACCCAGTGCTGCCCCTCGGTGACGCTCCAGGTAACATGGGACAGGATCTGGTGACTGCCACGGTGGAGGCAGACGTCGTCGAGGTGCAGCACGCTGGTCATGGCCCCACCCTATCGTGCGGACGTGACCTGGGTCCCACACCTGACAGGGCGTGGGACCCAGGTCACGTCCGCGCTGGTCCTCCTCGTTAGGCTCCCGCCCATGTCCCCTCTGGTTCTTCCCGTGAGCGTCCTGCTCGCCCTGTGGGCGCCTGTCCCCTCCTCGATCGGGCTGGCCCTGGTCCAGGGGCCCGACGCCGTGCACGAGGTCGCGGACCCAGGACCTGGCGGTCTCGGGCTCGTCAGCCTGGAGACATGGCTCGCGCGCACTGGCGCGCTGCGACGCTGCGCCGCGGTCCTGCCGAGCCCGGCAGATCCCCTGCCCGGCCTGGCAGCCGCGCTGGAGGCTGGCGAGGGCGTACTGGTTGAGACCGCAACCCGGCGCCTGCTGCTGGTCCCGCAGCCCTCCGGGGCCTCGGTGCACTGGCACGCCGAGGAGCTCACCGCCGCCGTCCCACCCTTTGACGCCGCCCACGCGCGTCGCACCACCTACCAGGCCACCGAGGAGGCCATCACGGCACTGACCGAGCTGGACCTGGCTCGCGAACGCCCCGATCTGGCTGAGGAGCTCACCGACCTCATCACCGCGGTCCTAGACCCCCGTCTCATCCCGCCGTCGCTAGAGCCTCGCCGTCGTGAGCTGCTGGAGCGGTCCCTGCGGCTAGCGGCGATCTGCGAGCTTGCTCTGAGTGACGACGGCGCCGCGGCGACGGCGGCGCAGGCCCAGCGGCGCCGACAGGTCCTGCGCCCTCTGCTGGCTGTGGCGCGCCAGGGCGTGGCCGCAGCGACCGAGAGCTGGGCCGTGTAGGAGCGCAGCCCTGCTCGGTTGCCAGCAGCCCCTCAGCCCTTGGGGTGGGCCAGCGCCCACTCGTAGACGTCCATGGTCTGGGTGGCAATCGCGGACCAGGAGAAGTGCTCCTCAACGCGCCGTCGGGCCGCTGCCCCCATCCGGGAGGCAAGCTCGGCATCCGTGACCAGCGCGGTCAGGCGCTCAGCCAGGTCGGCCGCGAAGCGCTCGGGGTCCGTCGGCGTGCCGGTGCCGTCGGTGAGCTGGTCGATTGGCACGAGGTAACCGGTCTCGCCGTCGACGATGACGTCCGGGATGCCGCCGGTGGCCGAGCCGACCACCGGCAGGCCCATCGCCATGGCCTCCAGGTTGACGATGCCCAGCGGCTCGTAGACCGAGGGGCACACGAAGACGTCGGAGGAGGCCAGCACAGCCTGCAGCTCACGGTGGGGCAGCATCTCCTCGATGAGGATGACGCCGGTCCGCGTGGCCTGGAGCCCGGCCACAGCCTGATCAACCTCCGCCTTGATCTCCGGGGTGTCCGGGGCGCCGGCGCACAGGATGACCTGGACCTGCTCGGGCAGCTGGGCGACGGCGCGCAGCAGGTGGGGCAGCCCCTTCTGGCGCGTGATACGGCCGACGAAGACGATCGTGGGCCGGCCGGTCTCGATCCCGAAGCGAGCACGGACCCGCACCGCCAGCTCCTCGAAGGCGGCGTCCGTGGGGCGGGCCCAGTCGGCCAGGTCAATGCCGTTGTGGACGACCTTGACACGCTGCGGGTCCACAGCCGGGTAGGAGCGCAGGATGTCCTCACGCATGCCGTGGGAAACGGCGATGACGGCGCTGGCCCCCTCGTAGGCCTGAGCCTCGGCCCAGGAGGACAGGGCGTAGCCACCGCCGAGCTGCTCGGCCTTCCACGGGCGCATCGGCTCCAGGGAGTGGGCCGAGACCACGTGAGGAATGCCGTGCAGCAGGCCAGCCAGGTGACCGGCCAGGTTGGCGTACCAGGTGTGGGAGTGGACGATGTCAGCCCCTTCCACGTCCGCCACCATGGTCAGGTCCACCCCGAAGGTGCGCAGCGCCGCGTTGGCGCCAGCCAGCTCCGGCAGCTCGGCGTAGCCGGTGACCCCAGGATCGGCGCCCTCGGTACCAGGCTCGCGAGGGCCACCAAAGGCGTGGACCCGCACGTCCGCCACCGGACGCAGGACCTTGGCCAGCTCATTGACGTGGACGCCGGCACCGCCGTAGATGAAGGGCGGGTACTCCTTGGTCAGCAGGTCGACCCTCATGGTCCTCATCTCTTCCTCGTGGGGCACTGCGGGTGCCAGGGTGGGTATCGAGTCGTGGTGAGCGGCCGAGCGGGTGGCAGGCAACGCCGTCCGGCCCTCCCCTCAGACGGTATCGGCTCTGGCGCCCCGCCGTGCCGCTTTCGTCCTGACGAAAACCGTTCATGATCCTGTCACGCCATTTGCCCACCTAGGTCCTGCCGGGCCCTCTACGCTGGCCCCATGGCGTACCCACGAGTCCTCGCAATCATCCTCGCCGGCGGTGAAGGCAAGCGCCTGATGCCCCTGACGGTTGACCGTGCCAAGCCGGCTGTGCCCTTCGGCGGCATCTACCGGCTCATCGACTTCTCCCTGTCGAACATGATCAACTCTGGTTTCCTCAAGGTGGTTGTGCTGACTCAGTACAAGTCCCACTCGCTGGACCGCCACATCGCCAAGACCTGGCGGATGAGCGACATGCTAGGCAACTACATTGCCCCGGTCCCCGCTCAGCAGCGCGTAGGCAAGCACTGGTTCCTGGGCAGCGCGGACGCCATCTACCAGTCCCTCAACCTGCTCGACGACGAGCGGCCGGACTACGTGGTCATCACCGGCGCGGACAACATCTACCGCATGGACTTCTCCCAGATGCTGGAGCACCACATCGCCTCGGGCCTGCCGTGCACCGTGGCCGGCATCCGCCAGCCCAAGGCGCTGGCCAACCAGTTCGGCGTCATCGAGACCGACCCGGCGGACAAGGGCAAGATCAAGGCCTTCGTGGAGAAGCCCCAGTCCACCCCGGGCCTGCCCGACTCCCCCGACGAGGTCCTGGCCTCGATGGGCAACTACATCATGAACGCCGACGCCCTCCTGGACGCGGTCACCGTCGACGCCGCGGACGAGTCCTCTAAGCACGATATGGGCGGCAATATCGTCCCCTGGTTCGTCGCACGCGGAGCGGCCGGGGTCTACGACTTCAAGGACAACGAGGTTCCTGGTGCCTCCGAGCGCGACCGCGACTACTGGCGCGACGTGGGTACTGTGGACGCCTTCTACGACGCCCACCAGGACCTCATCTCGGTCACCCCGGTCTTCAACCTCTACAACGACCGCTGGCCGCTGTTCGCCGGCTACACCAACTCCATGCCGCCGGCCAAGTTCGTCTACGGCTACCACGAGCGCCTGGGCCACGCGGTGGACTCGATCGTCTCCCCCGGCGTCATCGTCTCCGGTGGTGAGGTCATCTCCTCGGTGCTCTCCCCGGGCGTGCGCGTCAACTCCTGGTCCTCGGTGCGCGAGTCCGTGCTCATGGACGGGGTGAACGTGGGACGCAACACCGTGGTCAACCGCGCCATCCTGGACAAGTACGTCCACGTGGAGGAGGGCGCGATGGTCGGTATCGACCCCGAGCACGACCGGGAACGTGGCTTCACCGTCACCGAGTCTGGGATCACCGTGGTCGCCAAGGGGCAGACTGTCACGCGCTGAGCAGCTGCGGCGTCTCACGCTCACGGCCTCGTCGTCTCACAACACGACGGGGCCGTTAGCATCGGCACATGAGCAACGCGACCAGCGCACCGGCTGCCCCCTCCCCGCGAGTCTCTGGGCTCCGCGCCACCGGCCTGCTGGCGCAGGCGGGCCCGGGTCTGCTGGTGATGGACGTGGACTCCACGCTCATCGAGCAGGAGGTCATTGAGCTCATTGCCGAGAGGGCCGGCACCCGCGAGCAGGTCGCCGCGGTCACGGCCCGGGCCATGCGTGGAGAGCTGGACTTCGCCGCCTCCCTGCGTGAGCGCGTGGCCACGCTGCGTGGCGTACCGGAGACGGTCTTTGCCGAGGTGCTGGCTGAGGTCCGTCCCACCCGTGGCGCGGCCGGGCTCATCAACGAGCTGCACGCACGCGGCTGCCGGGTGGGCGTGGTCTCCGGGGGTTTTGAGGAGGTGGTGGTCCCGCTGGCCGAGCGCCTGGGGATCGACCACGTCGCCGCCAACCGCCTGGAGGTCCGCGACGGTCACCTCACCGGCCAGGTCCTGGGCCGGATCGTGGACCGGCAGGAGAAGGTGCGCTGCCTGCGCCAGTGGGCCAGGCAGGACGGTGTCGAGCTCTCCCGCACGGTCGCGGTGGGCGACGGCGCCAACGACCTGGGCATGATCGCCACCGCTGGGTTGGGGGTGGCCTTCTGTGCCAAGCCGGTCGTCGTCGAGCAGGCGCCGGCGGCCGTGCACGTGCGTGACCTGCGCGCCGTCCTGGAGCTCCTCTAGCTCAGCTGGTCATGAGGATCTCGGTCAGACGGGCCCGGCCGGGGCCCAGCTCGGACCAGGAGACCGGGACCGAGAGCACCAGCGCCGTGGCTGGCGGGATGCCGAACTCGATCTGCCGGGCCAGGTCGCTTGCGCCCTCGTCCAGCTCATAGGCCAGGATCGAGGTCGTGGGCTCATGCCCCACCACGACGACGCTACGCACCTCCTCGTCCAGCACGGTGAGCTGTTCCAGGACCCTGGCCGAGCTGCCCATGTAGAGGACCTCCTCCACCCGTGTGTCCCGGGGACGCAGCCGGTCGCGCACAGGGCGGGCCGTCTGGCGAGTACGCGCTGCCGGGGAGACGAGCAGGAGGTCGAGGCTAGCGATCCGGCTGCCCAGCTGCTTGGCCAGGTCAGCCGCCATCTGCTCGCCGTGCTCGGTCAGCGGTCGCTCGGCGTCGGACATGCCCCGGGCCGCCTTGGAGTGGCGCACGAGCACGAGGGTGCGCTCGTCCGGCTGGCTCGTCATGGGCTCGTCAGCGCTCACAGCGTTCTCAGTCACCCGGCCAGGATACGCGAGCGGCTAGGCGCGGGAGGTGACGAGAGCGGTGGTCACACCAGGCTGGCCCCGCCGTCGGCGTGCAGCACCTCACCGGTCGTGGCCGGCAACCAGCTGGACAGCAGTGCCACCGCCGTGCGCGCCACAGGGCTCGGGTCGCCCGCGTCCCAGCCCAGCGGCGCCCGGCTCTCCCACGCCTGAGCCAGCTGGTCAAAACCGGGGATCGCACCCCCCGCCGTCGTCCGCAGGGGCCCTGCGGACAGGGCGTTGACACGAACCCCGCGGGGCCCCTGTTCCACCGCCAGGCCCCTCACACTGGCCTCCAGCGCCGCCTTGAGCGGTCCCATCCAGCCGTAGCCGGGCACGACCCTGCCTGACTCGAAAGTGAGGGCCAGCACCGCTGACCCAGGCACCAAGAGCGGGCTGAGAGCCCCCACCAGCGCCGGCAGCGAGGTCACCGAGACTGTGAGCGCGCGCTCCAGATCCGACTGCCAGGAGGCCAGGCCGGCGGCGCTCGCTCCGGCCTGCCCCTCCCCGGCACCAGGCGCGGCCGAATCGGACGGGCTCAGATGATCTCCCAGCAGGCCGGGAGCAGCCTGGGCCACTGAGTGGACCACGCCGTCCAGCGTGTCCACACCCAGACCGCGCAGCTGCGCCTCCAGGCCGCTCAGCGCCTCGGCGTCGGTCAGGTCCAGCGCCAGCACCGGGACCTCACCCAGGCCGGCTCCGGCGGCAACCCGCTCAGTCACCCGCAGCGCCCGTGGCGGCGAGCTCAGCACCAGGCGGGCGCCCTGCGCGCCAGCCTCGCGTGCCACGGCTGTGGCGATCGAGGAAGGACGCAGCACACCGGTGACCAGGACGGTGCGCCCGTCCAGCAGACCCGTCATCGTCCCATCCCCATCCCGCCGTCCACCGGCACGATCGCGCCGGTGACGTAGGAGGCCTGCGGGCTGGCCAGGAAACGGACGACGGCGGCCACCTCCTCAGCCCGTCCCAGCCGGCCCATCGGGATCTGGGCAAGGTAGGACTCACGCGCCGGCTGGCTCAGACCGGCCGTCATCGGCGTGTCCACGAACCCGGGGGCCACGGCATTGACCGTGATGCCCCGAGGCGCGACCTCCCGGGCCAGGCTGCGCGTGAGCCCCTCGATCCCGCCCTTGGACGCACCGTAGGCCGCTAGTCCCGTGCCCCCGCGGGCCGCGATCACGGAGGAGACCAGGATGATCCGGCCGCTGCGTCGGCGCAGCATGCCGGGCAGAACCGCACGCACTACCGTGAAGGCACCGGTAAGGTTGGTCTCCACCGTGGTCTGCCACGTCTCGTCACTGGTGCGCATGGCCAGCGCGTCCACGGCCACCCCGGCCGCACACACGAGGACCTCGACTCCCCCGGCCTCCTCCAGCCGGGCAGCCGCGGCCCGCACAGCGCCGGCCTCGGTGACGTCAACGCTGCATCCCCTCACGCCCTCCGGCGCCGCGCCGCTGCGTGACCAGCCCACTACCTGGTCACCGGCCTGGCGCAGCGCCCCGGCCACCGCCGCCCCGATGCCGCCAGAGGCACCGGTGACCAGCGCCGTCGGGGACGCGAGAGCACCGTCGTTCCTCACACCACTCACGACTACCAGCCTACGTGTGCCAGAGTGTGCGCGTGACGCACGCCCCCACCTCGCAACCTGCCGACCCGGCCCAGCTCGGCCTCGCCCCGCTCGGCGTCAGCCCGCTACGCATTGGCCCAATTACGGTTGGCGTGCCCGTCGAGCTCGCCCCGATGGCTGGCGTCACCAACGCCTCCTTCCGCCGCCTGTGCCGGGAGCAGGGCGAGAGCGCCCTGCCCGCTCACGCTCGCCCGGCAGCCGCCGGCCCGCTGCCTACCGACGACGGCGGCCTGCTCGCCCCAGCAGGTCTGTACGTCACCGAGATGGTCACCACGCGCGCGCTGGTCGAGCGCAATGACAAGACCCTGGCCATGGTGCGCACCGACCCCACTGAGCGCGTGCGCTCCATCCAGCTCTACGGGGTGGACCCGGTTATCGCTGGGAAGGCCGCGCGCATCCTCGTCGAGGAGGACCTGGCTGACCACATTGACCTCAACTTCGGCTGCCCGGTGCCCAAGGTGACCCGCAAAGGTGGTGGGGCGGCGCTGCCGTGGAAGAAGGACCTGCTGCACGCAATCCTGCGCGAGGTGGTGCGCGGAGCCGAGGAGGGGGTGCGTCTGGGCCGGCGCGAGCGCGAGGTGCCGGTGACCGTCAAGATGCGCATCGGCGTCGACGAGGAGCATGAGACCTATCTCGACGCCGCCCGCGCCGCCCAGGACGCCGGGGTCGCGGCCCTGGCCCTGCACGGGCGTACGGCCCGCCAGCACTACGCAGGCAAGGCGGACTGGTCCGCGATCGCGCGTCTGAAGGAGGCCTGCCGGATTCCTGTGCTGGGTAACGGGGACACCTGGACTGGTAGCCACGCGCTGGAGATGATGAGGCAGACGGGCTGTGACGGCGTGGTCGTGGGCCGGGGGTGTCAGGGCCGGCCCTGGCTGTTCGCTGACATCGTCCACGCCCTGTCCGGCTCCGTCGAGCGCACCCACCCGGACCTGGACGCCGTCATCGCCACGATCCGCGCCCACGCGCGCCTGCTGGCTGCCGAGCTCGGCGAGGACCGGGGCGTACGTGACCTGCGTAAGCACATTGGCTGGTACCTCAAGGGGTATCCGGTGGGCGGGCAGGCCCGTGGGGATCTGATGAAGGTCTCCTCACTCGCCGAGCTCGACGCCGGGCTGGAGGCCATGCGCGCACGCCTGCCCGAGCAGGTGCTCTACCCCGGCGAGACCGTGGAGGGACCGCGAGGGCGGGCCGGCACGCCCAAGCGTCCGCACCTGCCCGACGGCTGGCTGGACTCGCCCTACCTCAGCCAGGACCAGCGCGTGCTGCTGCTCCAGGCCGAGTCAGACGTCTCCGGAGGCTGACCCTGCCTGGCTGCCCACCACTGCGGCCTCATGCCGGGCCGGCGCGCACAGGGCGGCCGCGATCGCCGTCGTCGCCGGGATGGCGAGCACCAGCCCGATCGAGGAGACCAGCGTGCGCACGATCTCCTCGGCGATCTCACCGCTGAGCAGCGTGTCCACCACGGAGCGGTCAATGAGGGCGGCCGCCAGGATAAGTGGCAGGGCGGTGCCTGCGTAGGCGAAGGCCAGGGTGTAGACGGTGGAGGCGATGTGGTCGCGGCCGATCCGCATCCCACCGGTCAGCAGACGTGCTCGGCTGAGCGTGGGGTTGGCGGCGTGCAGCTCCCACACGGCCGAGGCCTGGGTGATGGTGACGTCATTGAGGACGCCGAGCCCAGCGATCACCATCCCGCAGGTCAGCAGTGAGGTCAGGCTCAGGCCCGGCACGATCGCGGTCAGCGTCAGGGCGTCCTCACCCACCGCGCCGGTGAGGTTGGCGGCGTCCACGCCCCACAGCGCCAGCACCACCGTGATGACGACGCCTGCCAGCGTGCCCAGCAGCGCCGTCGTCGTGCGGACGCTGACGCCGTGGGCGACGTAGACGGCGAGCAGCATCATGGCCACCGAGCCCACGAGGGTGACCAGGAGCGGAGGGTGGAGCGCGAGCAGCGCGGGGATCATGAAGCGCAGGAGCACGCCGGTGGCCAGCACCAGGCCGAGGACGGCGCGCAGGCCCTTGAGTCCGGCCACCGCCACGACGAGCACGAGGTAGGCCACGGCGAGAGCGCCAACCGGCAGCTGGCGGTCGTAGTCGACGAAGACGTAAGGGGTCCCGCCAGCCAGCGCCTGAGCGGTGTACATGACCCGCATCCGGTCCCCGACCTGGGCCGCCGGCAGGGACTCGGCAGGCACGTGGACGGGGACCACGAGGCCGCGTCCCTCACCCGAGGTGATCTCGGCGCACACGGCGTCGCCCAGGAGCGAGCCGTCGCTGATCCCGCCCAGGCTCGCTGCCGACTCGGCGCAGGAGGAGACCTGCGTGGCGGTGACACGGGCCGTGGCCAGGCTGGCGCCCTCGGCCGCAAAGGGCTGGGAGCCGATGGCCTCCACGCGCCCGGGCCACAGCACCGCGATGCCGAGGAGCGTGGCCAGGACCAGGGGGACGACGAGGGCCGCGAGCACGATCCGCACACGCCGGGACTCGCCTGGCGCCAGCCTCAGTGGCCCGCCGTGGTCGTGGGCGTGGCCGGCGGCGCGTCTGAGGCCAGGGGTACGGGGCTCGGTGCTCATCTGTCCATCATGCCTGACCGCTCACTCACGCTCTCCCACCCACGCCCCGCCTCAACCGGGGGTTGATGCTGAGGAGGTCAGCAGCCGATGAGGCGCTCAGCCAGGTAACGCTCCACGCCCTCCAGCGGGATGCGCTCCTGAGCCATGGTGTCGCGCTCACGCACCGTGACGGCGCCGTCCTGCGGAGAGTCGAAGTCGTAGGTGATGCAGAAGGGGGTGCCGATCTCATCCTGACGGCGGTAGCGCCGGCCCACAGCACCGGCGTCGTCGTAGTCGACGTTCCAGGTTCGGCGCAGGCGCGCAGCCAGCTCCTTGGCCGGACCAGTCAGCTCCTCCTTGCGGCTCAGCGGCAGGACGGCGGCCTTGACCGGCGCCAGGCGCGGGTCGAGCTTGAGCAGCACACGGGTGTCCACGCCACCCTTGGTGTTGGGAGCCTCATCCTCGGTGTAGGCCTCCACCAGGAAGGCCATGAGGGAGCGGGTCAGTCCCGCCGAGGGCTCGATGACGTAGGGGGTCCAGCGCTCGTTCTTGGTCTGGTCGAAGTAGGACAGGTCCTTGCCCGAGTGCTCGGCGTGGGTGCTCAGGTCGAAGTCCGTGCGGTTGGCGATGCCCTCCAGCTCGCCCCACTCGCTGCCCTGGAAGCCGAAGCGGTACTCCAGGTCCACCGTGCGCTTGGAGTAGTGGGAGAGCTTCTCAGCGGGGTGCTCGTAGAGGCGGAGGTTGTCCTCCTTGATTCCCAGGCCCGTGTACCAAGCCTTGCGGTAGTCGATCCAGTACTGGTGCCACTCCTCGTCCGTGCCCGGCTCGCAGAAGAACTCCAGCTCCATCTGCTCGAACTCGCGGGTACGGAAGATGAAGTTGCCCGGGGTGATCTCGTTGCGGAAGGACTTGCCCACCTGGCCGATGCCAAAGGGCGGCTTCTTGCGCGCCGCGCTCATGACGTTGGCGAAGTTGATGAAGATGCCCTGGGCGGTCTCGGGACGCAGGTAGTGCAGGCCCGCCTCGTCATCCACCGGACCGAGGAAGGTCTTGAGCAGACCAGAGAAGGCGCGAGGCTCGGTGAACTGGCCGCGGGTGCCGCAGTTGGGGCACACGAGCTGGTCAAGGCTGACGGAGTCGGGGTCCTCGATGCCGTGCTTGGCGGCGTATGCCTCCTGCAGCTCGTCCTCACGCAGGCGCTTGTGGCAGGAGGTGCACTCGATGAGCGGGTCAGTGAAGGCCTTGACGTGACCGGAGGCAACCCAGGTCTCGCGCGGCAGGATGACGGAGGAGTCCAGGCCCACGACGTCGTCGCGCGAGCGGACCATGTACTGCCACCACTGACGCTTGATGTTCTCCTTGAGCTCGACGCCCAGCGGGCCGTAGTCCCAGGCCGAGCGGGTTCCGCCGTAGATCTCACCGCACGGGAAGACGAAGCCGCGGCGCTTGGCGAGGTTGATGACGTTGTCGAGGGTGGAGGAGGTCTTGGCCACCATGTTCTCCTGCAAGTCGTTGTCCGCACCTGGTTGGTGGGAACGAGTGGGGTCAGTCTAGAGGCAGTATGGCGCCACCTCGTAGCGGCGTCCATTTGACACTCCCCACCCACTTGATGAAAATGATTCCCATGAACATCACCCAGTCCCACGTCCGACACGCCCTCGCCACGGTCAGCGCCCTCGCCCTCGGCGGCGCCCTGACCGCCTGCGCCGCCCTGTCCCCCTCCTCGCAGTCCGCTTCCGCCACCGCCACCGGCACCACCGCCGCCGACGGCCGGATCCAGGTGGCCGCCTCCTTCTACCCCATCCAGTACCTGGCCCAGGCCATCGGCGGGGAGCACGTCGACGCTGCCGCGGTCACCCCTACCAACGTCGAGCCGCATGACTACGAGCTCTCCCCCCGCGACGTCACCTCCTTGAGCGGCAAGGCGGCCATCCTCTACGTCTCCGGCTTCCAGCCCTCCCTTGACGACGCCGTTGCCCAGGTCTCCGGCCCCACCGTCACCGATCTGGCCAGCGCCGTGAACCTGGTCCACCACGACGGCGTGAGCGAGGACCATGACCACGGCGAGGACGAGGACGGGCAGGAGAGCCACGACCACGACGACGAGGCCACCGAGGCCCTCGACCCGCACTTCTGGCTCGACCCGGTCAGGATGAAGGCGGCCGCAAGCGCCGTCGCCCAGGCCCTGGCCGCCGTCGACCCGGATCACGCCTCCGACTACGAGGCCAACCTCGCCACGCTGACCGACACCCTGACCACGCTGGATGACTCCTACACCACGGGCCTGGCCCAGTGCGAGCGCACCACCTTCGTCACCGCCCATGCCGCTTTCGGCTACCTCGCCGACCGCTACCACCTCACCCAGGCCTCGGTCTCCGGCATCGACCCCGACGCCGAGCCCAGCCCGGCTGAGATCGCGGCGATCAAGACGATCGTGGCCCGCACCGGCACCACCACGGTCTTCACCGAGGCACTCCTCTCCCCCAAGACGACCCAGGCCCTGGCCGCTGAGACGGGGACGACGACGGCGGTGCTCGACCCTGTGGAGTCAGTACCCGAGTCCGGTGACTACACTGAGGCCATGACCACCAACCTCTCCCAGCTGCGCACCGCTCTGGGGTGCCAGTGAGCGCCGCTCGGCACGACCCGGATCCCGTCGTCGTCGAGGACGCCTCCGTGGTCCTTGGTTCCACCCTCATCCTGTCCGGTATCAACCTCACCGTGGCAGCCGGGCAGTCCGTGGCGCTGCTGGGGGCCAACGGCTCAGGCAAGTCCACGCTGGTCAAGACGGTCTTGGGTCTGAACCCTCTGTGGGCCGGTTGCGTACGTCTGTTCGGTCATGACGTCACCCACCGCTGTGGTGTGGCCTGGAACCGCGTGGGCTACGTGCCCCAGCGTGTGGGCGCCTCCTCGGGTGTGCCTGCCACGGCGCTGGAGGTCGTGCGCTCGGGCCTACTTGACTCTCGTCATCCTTTCGCCGACCGGGGCCGCAGAGCGCGCGAGCGGGCGCTAGCCGCCCTGGACGCGGTAGGCCTGGCTGATCGCGCGGGCGACCACGTCCAGGTCTTCTCCGGCGGCCAGTCCCAGCGCGTCCTCATCGCCCGTGCCCTGGTGCGTGACCCTGACCTGCTCATCCTGGACGAGCCCCTGGCGGGTATCGACCGCGCCTCGCGCGAGGCGCTCGCACGCATCCTGACCACCCTGCGTGAGCGGGGGCTGACGCTGCTGACCGTCCTGCACGAGATGGGTGAGCTGGCTGACGTCGTCGAGCGCGCCGTCGTCCTGTCGGAGGGACGAGTGATCTCTGACGGGCCGGCCTCCGCGCTCGCCCCGGCCCACCACGACCACGGTGAGCACGACGTCGTCGGCCACGACCACCTCGACGACTGCGAGCACGAGCACCCGCACGGTGACGCCGCCCCCGCTCGCCACCACGCCCCGGACCTGTCCGGCCCGCTCGGCGTGCACTCGCACTAAGGAACGCCGTGAACGAGCTCATCGACACCTGCTCGCAGATGTTCTCCAGCCTGCTCATGCAGCGTGCGCTCATCGTGGCCGTCCTGGTCGGCGTGTCCGCGCCAGTGGTGGGCACCTACCTGGTCCAGCGTGGTCTGGCGCTGCTGGGAGACGGGATCGGGCATATCGCGCTGACCGGAGTAGCCCTGGGCTGGCTGGCCGGAGCCGCCGCCAACGTCTCCCCGCACGACGCCTGGGCAATCCCCGGCGCCATCATCGCCTCCGTGCTCGGCGCCGTCCTCATCGAGGTCATCCGGGCCCGCGGCCGCACCCGCGGGGACGTGGCGCTCGCGATCCTCTTCTACGGCGGTATCGCCGGCGGCGTCATCCTCATCAAGGTCGCCGGAGGCACGACGACGAACCTCACCTCCTACCTCTTCGGCTCCATCGCCACGGTGAGCGTGGCCGACGCCTGGTTCACCATCGCGCTGGCCGCCGTCGTGCTGGCCGTGGGCCTGGGCCTGCGCGGTCCTCTGTTCGCCCTGTGCCACGACGAGGAGTTCGCCCGTGCCATCGGGCTGCCCACCGGCGTGCTCAACGTGCTGGTCGCCGTGGTCGCGGCGCTGACGGTCTCGGTGTCGATGCGGGTGGTGGGCGCCCTGCTGGTCAGCGCCGTCATGATCGTGCCAGTGGCGGTGGCCCAGCTCGTCTCGCACTCGTTCTCGCGCACCATGGGACTGGCCATGGTCATCGGTGTGGCCGCCTGCGTGAGCGGGCTGGTCATCACCTACGTCGTGGCGGCCTCTCCAGGAGCCATGATCGTCGTCGAGCTCGTGGTGCTCTACGCCGTGGTCGCCGTGGCGACCGGCCTGGGCCGTTACCTGCGCAAAGCGGGCCGCAAGGAGGCCTCAGCATGAGATCAACCTGGCAACGCGCCGCCGTGCGCGACATCCTGGAGCGCACCGAGGAGTTCCGCTCCGCCCAACAGATCCACGCCGCCCTGGAGGCGGAGGGGACCAAGGTGGGGCTGGCCACCGTCTACCGCAACCTCACCGCGCTGGCCGAGGCCGGTGAGGTGGACCAGGTGCGCAGCGACGAGGAGGTGCTCTACCGACGCTGCGAGGGCAGCGAGCACCACCACCACATCGTGTGCCGGCGCTGCGGGCACACCGTGGAGGTCGCTGGTGGCGAGCTGGAGGAGTGGATCGCGCGCGTGTCCGCCCAGGCGGGCTTCACGCAGATGGAGCACACGGCCGAGTTCTTCGGGGTGTGCGCCTCCTGTAGCAAGGACTGAGTGGCTCAGGCCTGGACCTGGTCCACCGCCCCACCAAAGCGCCGGTCGCGCTCGGCGTAGGCCTGGCAGGCCTTCCACAGCTGCGTGCGGTCGAACTCGGGCCAGGGCAGGGGCGAGAAGTACAGCTCAGCGTAGGCCGCCTCCCACATGAGGAAGTTTGAGGTCCGCTGCTCCCCACCGGTGCGGATCATGAGGTCTACCTCCCGCATCGTGGGCGAGTACAGGTGACGGGCCACGGTCCTCTCCCCCACCGCGGAGGCCTTGAGGTGCCCGGCGGCCACCTCCTGGGCGATCGCGCGGGCGGCGTCGGCGATCTCCGCCCTGCCTCCGTAGTTGAGGCACATGTTGAGCACCATGGTCTCGTTGCCGGCGGTCAGCCGCTCGGCGCGGCGGACCTCCTCCAGGACGGACTTCCACAGCCGCGGCTCGCGACCCACCCACCTCACCTGCACGCCCCAGGCGCGCAGGTCCTCGGTCTGGGCGCGCAGCACCTGGCGGGTAAAGCCCATGAGGAAGCGGACCTCGGCCGGTGAGCGGCGCCAGTTCTCGGTGGAGAAGGCATAGACGCTCAGCTCCTTGATCCCGATCTCCACCGCCCCGGCAATGACGTCCATCATGGTGGACTCCCCCGCCCGGTGGCCCTCGGTGCGCGGCAGCCCTCGGGCATTAGCCCACCGACCGTTGCCATCCATCACGCAGGCCACGTGCGCGGGCACGGCAGCGGCCGCCAGCGCCGGCGGCCTCAGTCCCGGTCGGTGCAGCGGCACGCGGTCCTCAGCGGCGTCATCCCCACGCGGGGCAGGTGTGCTGGTCATCTCAGGTCCTTTCCACCAGTGCCAGAGAGCGTAGACGACGCTCCAGGTGCCAGGTCACGTAGGCCGAGACCAGGCCCGAGGCCGCCGAGCGCTCACGGGG
>NZ_DS999576.1:278294-302798 GCF_000159035.1 Actinomyces urogenitalis DSM 15434 | reverse complement strand
AGTCAAAGCACGACGGCGCCCAGCCGGCCAGCGCCAGGGCGCGCAGCAGGTAGGAGTCCAGGACCAGGCCCGGGGCGTGCCGGCGCCTGGCCATGGCGGCGAGGGCCCCGTAGAGCAGCAGGAACTGCTGGGGCGAGTCCGTGGTGCCCAGGTCGCCGTCGTCCTCGGTCAGCCGCTCGGCCGTCTCGACCATGGTCGAGGCGCAGGTGAAGACGGCGTAGTCGGAGCAGACGGGAGCGGAGAAGGGCTCGATGGTCTCGACCTGGGTGACCACGTCCAGGCTGCGCCCGGCGTGGAGCTGGACGTCGACCATGGAGAAAGGCTCCAGGCGCGCACCGAAGCGCGACCCTGTCTTGCGCACGCCCTTGGCCACCGCGCGCACCTGCCCGTGGGCGCGGGTGAGCATGACGATGATGCGGTCGGCCTCGCCGAGGCGGTAGGTCCGCAGGACGATGGCCTCGTCGCGGTAGAGCTTGCTGGGCACGGGGACACTGTGCCACGACGGCGCCGCCGCCTCACCCCGCCAGGCAGGCGGCGCCGTCGGCCCTGAGCGGACGTGTCAGCGGTTGGCCTCCACGACCTCGCGGTAGGCCCGGTGCCCGGTGTAGAGCTCCTCGCCCAGCGGGCTGCGGTGGTCACGGACCATGGTGCGCAGCTGGTAGACGGCCACGGCCACGTTGGCAGCCAGGGCCACGGCCGAGACCGTCATGAGCGCGGCCGGGTCATGAGAGGCCTCGACGGCGAAGCGGGAGTCCGTGACGAAGGCCGGCACTGCCATGGTGAACATCATCCAGAAGGCCAGCGTGTGGGCACGGTGCTGGAGCCACACGCCCTTCTTGATGAAGAAGGCCGGGATCGTGCAGGAGATGAGCAGCGCGGCGCCGGCGTAGAAGGAGTGGTCGCCCACGCAGTTGTAGACGTAGGCGAAGTTCCACAGGTCGTAGGCGATGACCCAGAACCACAGCATGTCCGGCCAGACCATGTCCTTGGAGGGAGCCTTGGAGATGAAGATGCCGGTCCACCCGCAGATCGTCACCAGGTTGAGCAGGCCCGCCACACCGTTCATCCAGTTCCAGGGGCCGGAGACCATGAACACGCCGTCCACCACGCCGTTGGCGCCCATCGCCCCGACCTGGAAGTCACGAATGCAGGCCTCAGCGATATTGATCGCCAGGATGGCAGGAGGAAAGGCCAGCGCCCACTTGTTGGAATCCAGGCGTGGGCGGTATCGCAGCGCCATGAAGCCCAGGCAGCCGGCCAGGGCGGAGTAGACCTTGACCCAGTGGAACCAGGTCCCGGTGGAGGAGCCGGCCCCGGCGGTCTGCGGCCACACGAAGACCGTCAGGGCCACGGGCAGGGCGATGAACAGCAGCCAGCCGGCCACGCGCCAGCGGCGGCTGATCTCATTGAGCACGATGAGGGCGGCCAGGACCGCGAACCAGGCGGCCCAGGAGTACCAGGCGATATCGGCGTACAGGAACATGGCGAGCACCTTTCACGTCATTGGGAGTCAGGAGGTTGCCTGTCACCGTGAGGCTAGGCAGCGCCGCCACCACGCGCACTTGTCACCTGGGCTGAAGTGTCAAGGCCTTCCTGGTTAGGCTGGCAGCCGTGAGTGACACTGCCGCGCGCACACGCCTGGCCCTGGGCCAGGCGCTCAAGGACGAGCTGGAGACGACGCCGCTCAATCGCGTCACGGTCCGTCGCCTCACCCAGGCCACCGGGATCACCCGGCAGGCCTTCTACTACCACTTCGCCGACGTCTACGACCTGGCCGTGTGGACCTTCATGCAGGAGGTCACCCACCGAGTCATGGACGCGGCCGGCTACGACCACTGGGCCGAGGGCCTGGAGCTGCTCATGGTCTGGATGGCCCAGCACAAGGCCCAGACCTACCAGACCATCCAGGCGCTCAGCCACGAGGACCTCGAGCGCTTCCTGCACAGCCAGCTGCGCGCCATGATGGTGGTGATCGTCGCCGAGCTCGACCATGACCGCGGCCTCAGTCCGCAGGACCGAGCCTTCATCATTGACCACTACACCCTGTGCGTCCTGGGGCACCTCATGCACTGGCTCGCCACCGGGATGCAGCAGGACCCGCACGTCCTCGTGCCGAGGATCGAGCGGGTCCTGCGTGGGTGCGTCTCCCAGTCGCTGACGCGATTCAACGCAGAGCGCGGTTGACGGCGGAGATGACGGCCTTGAAGGAGGAGGTCGCGATGGAGGGGTCGATGCCCACTCCCCACAGGACCTGCCCGCCGACCTCAGCCTCGACGTAGGAGGCGGCTCGCGCGTCACGCCCCTCGCTCAGGGCGTGCTCGGCGTAGTCGAGGATGCGCACACTCACCCCCGTCTGCTCCAGGGCGGAGACGAAGGCGTCCAGCGGGCCGTTGCCCGAGGCGGTGAGCAGGCGGCGCTCGCCGCCGTCGCGCAGGGTGACGGTCAGGATCGACTCCTCCTCGCCGGAGGAGGTCAGCGTGGCACCCTTGAGCTCATAGCGGCCCCAGGTCGGCAGGTCGGCCTCAGGCGCGGCCTTGGCCGGCAGGTACTCGTCCGTGAACAGGGTCCACAGGCGCGTGGCGTCGACCTCGCCACCGTAGGTGTCGGTGTGGCGCTGGACGATCCGGGAGAACTCGATCTGCAGGCGGCGGGGCAGGTCGAGGTTGTGGGTCTGGCCGAGCAGGTAGGAGACCCCACCCTTGCCGGACTGGGAGTTGACACGGACCACGGCCTCGTAGGAACGCCCCACGTCGTGAGGGTCAATCGGCAGGTAGGGCATGTGCCAGGGCACCGCGGTCTCGGCAGCCTCGGCATCCATCCCCTCCTCGCGCTTGGCCGCTACCTGCGTGGCACGAGCGGCGAAGCCCTTCTTAATGGCGTCCTGGTGGGATCCAGAGAAGGAGGTGTAGACCAGCTCGCCGGCGTACGGGGTGCGCGGGGGCACGTCCATGCCGGTGGCGTGCTCGACGGTACGACGGATCTCGTCGATATTCGACAGGTCGAGCATGGGGTCCACGCCCTGGCTGAACAGGTTGAGGGCGAGGGTGACCAGGTCCACGTTGCCGGTGCGCTCGCCGTGGCCGAACAGGCAGCCCTCCACGCGCTCGGCACCGGCCAGCAGGCCCAGCTCGGCGGCAGCCACGCCCGAGCCACGGTCGTTGTGGTTGTGCAGGGACAGGCACACGGCCTCACGGTGGGACAGGTGGCGCGAGACCCACTCGATCTGGTCGGCGTAGACGTTGGGGGTGGCGCGCTCGACGGTGGCCGGCAGGTTGAGGATGATCTCGCGGTCAGCCTCCGGCTGCCAGACCTCCATGACGGCCTCGCAGACCTCCAAGGTGTACTCACGCTCGGTGTCCACGAAGATCTCCGGGGAGTACTCGAAGCCGAAGATCGTGTCCTCGGTGAGGACCTTCTCCGCCCGGGCCATCACCTGGCGCGTGCCCTCGACGGCGAGGTCACGGATCTCGTCCTTGCCCATGCGGAAGACGACCTCACGGAACAGAGGAGACAAGGCGTTGTAGAGGTGGACGGTGGCGCGCGGGATACCCACGCAGGCGTCCAGGGTGCGGTCGATGAGGTCGCTGCGCGACTGGGTGAGAACAGAGATCGTCACGTCCTCGGGGATCGCGTCCTCATCCACCAGGGAGCGCACAAAGTCGTAGTCCGTCTGAGAGGCGGCCGGGAAGCCGATCTCGATCTCCTTGAAGCCCATGCGCACGAGCATGTCGAACACCGCGCGCTTGGCAGCCGGGCCCATCGGCTCGATGAGGGACTGGTTGCCGTCACGCAGGTCCGTCGACAGCCAGCGTGGGGCGCTGGTCAGGTGCTTGGTGGGCCAGGTCCGGTCCGGAAGGTCCGTGACCACGGTGTCCCGGAAGGGCCGGTACTTGGCAAAGGGCATGCCAGAAGGCTGCTGGGGTGCGGGGCGGGCGGTACGCATCGGAGGACTCCTGTGTGGGTAAGGCTGGGGAGGCCGGCAACACAGGTAAGCCGCGGTCGGGGTGCCGGCCTGGTCAGGCCCCGCCGCGGCGGCTAAGCAGGAGGCTGCTGGTCGCGCGCATGGCTGTGACGGTACTCCCCTGGCGTCCTCGACGCTGGAATGTGCCGCAGAGTGGACGCCTGCCTCGTCATCGAGACCGTGGTTTTCCGTGCGGGACCGTCCCCTACGGACAGCGTAGGTACCGGTCCCGCACGGAAAACCACGGTCCCGACGGCGCTAGAGCAGCCCGGCCGCCAAGTCGAGCGGCGTGCCGAAGCGGTGCGCCGTCACCGCCACGGCCTGCTCACGCAGGAAGGGCAGCAGCTCGGTGTGCGGGTTGGCCGTGACCTCACCGGTGTACAGGGCGACGTCGGGACTGCCCTTGGTCACGCGGCTCGCCTCACGCCAGCGCTCCTGGCTGGTCTGCTCACGCGGGCCGATCACTCGCACCCGCAGATCCAGGTCACCCGAAGCCGCCTTGTCCGCCAGGCGCAGCTCCCAAGCCGAGGTCTGCTCCACCCGCACGCGCATCCACGAGCGCAGGGCCTCCGCCAGCTCGTCACTGGGCTCCTGGGCCACGCTGAGCTCAATCCCGGCGCCGGCGACCATGCCCGCCGCCAGGACACGCACGAGGTCGGCCTCCGGCGTGCCGGCCTCGGCACGCACGGTGACGGCGGCCGGGCGGTAGCGCAGGACGTTGCGCTCACAGGCCAGTCCCGTCACGTCCAGGTTGCGTGCGTAGGTCTCCTGCCAGGCTGCGGCGTCCGCGGCCAGCCCTGCGTGCAGGAAGGCGGCCTCCTCGCGTCCCAGGTGAGTGCGCACGGCGTCGTAGAGGGCCAGGGCCCCGGCGTGCATGTTCTCGCGCAGGTGGGAGTCGGAGGGCGCCTGCGGCGTGCGGTCGCGGACCACCTCGCCCAGGCCCAGCAGGTAGCTGGGTCCACCGGCCTTGGTGGTCGAGCCGATCGCCGAGCGCTTCCATCCCCCGAAGGGCTGACGGCGCACGATCGCGCCGGTGATCCCACGGTTGACGTACAGGTTGCCGGCCTCGACCTGCTCCAGCCAGGTCGCCAGCTCGCCAGCGTCCATGGTCTGCAGGCCGGAGGTGAGTCCGTAGTCGACGGCGTTGACGGCGTCGATCGCCTCCTGGAGGGTCTCCACCCGCATGACGCCGAGCACCGGGGCAAAGTACTCGGTGCGGTGGTACTCGCTGCCCGGGGTGACGCCCGCACGGATGCCCGGACGCCACAGCCCTCCGCCCAGGTGCTGGGGCCGCAGCACCCAGTGCTCACCGCGGCTCAGCGTGGTCAGTCCTCGCAGCGCCTTGGGGTCATCGGGCACGACGACGGGCCCCACCTGGGCGTCCAGGTGCTCGGGTGCCTTGACCCGCAGGGAGGCGGTGGCGTCCACGAGCTGGCGGGCGATGCGCTCGGAGCGCCCTGCGGAGCCGACGAGGATGAGCAGGGAGGAGGCCGAGCACTTCTGCCCCGCGTGGGCGAAGGCGGAGGACACCACGTCACGCACGGCCAGGTCAGGGTCGGCCGAGGAGGTGACGATGATGGCGTTCTTGCCGCTGGTCTCCCCCAGCAGGTGCAGGTCCGGCTTCCAGGAACGGAAGAGCCGGGCCGTGTCATAGGACCCGGTGAGGATGACCCGGCCCACGCGCTCGGAGACGATGAGCTGGCGTGAGACCTCACCGTCCTCGACGGCGGCCAGGGCCAGGACCTCCTCAGGAACACCGGCGTCGTGGAAGGCCCGCACGAGCTCAGCCGCGCAGCGCCTGGCCGGAGGAGCCGGCTTGAGGACGACGGCGCTGCCGGTAGCCAGAGCCGCGGCCACTCCCCCGGTGGGGATGGCCAGCGGGAAGTTCCAGGGCGAAGCGACGACCGTGACCTCCACCGGCTCCAGGCGCGAGCCGACCATCTCCTTCTCATCGGCCAGACGCAGGCTCATGGTGGCGTAGTGGTGGCAGAAGTCGATGGCCTCACTGACCTCGGGGTCGGCCTGGTCGATCGTCTTGCCCGCCTCGCTGGCAGCGACCTCGATGAGCTCACCACGCCGGCAGGCCAGCACGTCTCCCACCCGGTGCAGGATGGCGGCACGCTCCTCATAGCCACGCTCACGCCAGGAGGCGCTCGCGCCAGCCAGGCCAGCCAGCAGCTCCTCGGCAGCCTCCGGCGTCCTCAGGCGCTGCTCGCTGGCGGCCACGGCCTCCGCTCCACGACGTGAGGTCGGCACGGCGGCGGCGATCTGGCGGGCCCACTGGCGGTTGGCGGCCAGGGCAGGGTCAGAGTCCGGCTCGCTGGTGAAGGGACGCCGGGCCTGCTCGGCCACGCTCCCCTGCGGCTCGTCCAGGCCAGCCGCAGCCTGCGCCAGCCGGTCCTGACGGCGGTTGGGCACCGGTACCGGAGCCGAGGGGTCGACGTCCGCCAGGGCGGCGAGGAAGCGATCGCGCTCGCGGTCAAAGACCTCCTGGCTGGTGGCGATGTCGAAGACACCGGACATGAAGTTGTCCGGGGCGGCGTTCTCCTCCAGGCGGCGCACGAGGTAGGAGATGGCCACGTCGAACTCATCGGGGTGGACCACCGGCACGTACAGCAGGAGGTGCCCGGTATCGCGGCGCACCACGGTCTGCAGGTCAGTGGCCATGCCAGAGAGCATCTCGAACTCGACGGCGTCGCCGTTCTGCAGGCCGCGCGCGGCGCGCATCTCGAAGGCAAAGGCGATGTCAAAGAGGTTCTGCCCGGCCACACCCAGGCGGATGTTGCGGGTACGCTCAGGCGTCATCGCCCAGTCGAGCATCCGCTTGTAGTTGGTGTCCGTGGCCTGCTTGGAGGGCCAGGTGGTCAGCTCCCAGCCGTGGATCTCGGCGTCGACCTTCTCCATGGACAGGTTGGCGCCCTTGACGATGCGCACCTTGACGCGTGAACCTCCCGCGTCCACGCGCTCAGCGGCCCACTTCTGCAGGCGCTGCATCGCTCCCAGAGAGTCAGGCAGGTAGGCCTGCAGGACGATCCCGGCCTCGTAGCCGCGCATGTCCTCCTGGTCCAGGATCGAGGTGAAGACCTCGATGGTCAGGTCCAGGTCCTTGTAGTCCTCCATATCCAGGTTCAGGAAGGTGCCGTGGTCACGAGCCAGCCGGTACAGAGGGCTGAGTGCCTCCACCCCGTGGGCGACGACCTCCTCATGGCCCCAGGGATTGTGCGGGCCGGTGACCGCCGAGACCTTGATCGAGACGTAGTCGACGTCCTCGCGGGTCACCAGGCGCGAGACCTCAGCCAGACGACGCTCGGCCTCCTTCTCCCCCAGGACGGCCTCACCCAGCAGGTTGACGTTGAGGCGGTTGCCGCCCCGGCGCAGGCGCGCGAGCGCGGGTCCCAGGCTGCGCTCGGTGGCGTCGACCACAAGGTCCCCCACGATCTCCCGGAAGGTGCGCCGGGCCACGGCGGTGACCGTGCGCGGCGCCAGGCGCGAGGCCGTTCCGCCCAGTCCCATCGCCGCGGCCAGGGGCCCGGGCAGGAACGAGGTACGTCCAGCGGCTAAGCGGGTGAAGGCTGCCGAGGCGACGTCCAGGTCAACCGGGCGCACGACGTCGTCGACGAAGCGGGTGGTGAACTCCAGCCCATCGGGGTCAGCCAGGACCCGCGAGAGGATCTCCGCGGTGCGGGGCGTCGGCTCGTGCGCGGACTCCTCGGCCCAGCGGCGGGCGCGCTCGACGGCGCGACGACCGAGCTCCCACAGGTGGTCGGGGCAGACACGTGCGGGGGTGGGGAGGGAAGACGAGGGGTCTGGGAGCGTGGTCGGCATACGCGCGGCCTCCTTGCCGGTCGAAGTGACGTAGACCTCCTCAGTGTGCCGCACCTAGGACCTTGGGCGCAGGCGAATGGGGCCGCAAGATCACCAGGCTCACGACAGCAACGGAAACAGGCCCCAGTAGGCCAGGTCCACCAGCAGGACCAGGGTACCGGCGAGCGCTGCGCACAGGACCGCGGCTGCAGGAAGAGTCAGCCACCGGCCCTCGTTCCGCCTCCCTCGGCGCACGTGGCCGCGCATGAGCCAGATCCGCCCGGAGAGCTTGACCAGGAGGATGACGCTCACCCAAGCCACCATCTGGGCCACGAACCAGCCCCCGTAGGAGATGAACGGGTTGGAGGAGTAGGACAGGGCCAGCCGGGCTACCAGACCGATATACGCCAGGTACAGCACCCAGGCGGCCAGTACGGACAGGGCCAGCGCCCCCGACCAGCGTCCGATCGGGTCCGGCAGGTGCAGGCCCCGCCTGCCCCGCAGTCGCGGCAGCTGCCCGATCACCCAGCCGGCCCCGGCTGCCGCCAGCAGCGCCACTCCCGCGATGAGGGTGCCGAGCATGAGGTCGCCCGAGGCGTACCACCGGGCAGGCCCAGGGGCCTGCGCCCAGAAGTCCTGCACCGGCGTCGCCCCGGCCACCGCCGGCGCCGCGCTGGCTGTGGCCGGCAGGCCAGTGACCCACCGCGACAGGTCCCGGGCCACGCCTGGCGCGAGCGGGCCGTCCGTCGTCGTACCGAGCTTGAGCCCGTGGTTGGCGCCGTCGTAGTAGCGCACGGTGAGCTGGGTGTTGCCGGCCTTGCGGATCGAGTCCCAGATCGTGGCCGGACCCTGGACCAGCGGCATCGAGGAGTCACCCGTGCCGTAGAGCATGAGCACCGGCGCGGTGATCTTCTCCTCGTAGGGGCGGGCGTCGAAGTCGGCGTAGTCGAAGGCTCCGCGGGGCAGCTCGCGGCTGCCCAGCAGCCGCGCGGCGGCGTCAAGCAGGGCGTCAGGCACGCCCACACGCTTGAGGTAGGAGCCGGCGGCGTAGGTGGCCTGCTGGCGGATCATGACCACCGGGGCGCTGGCCAGGACGAGGAAGGCCACCTGCGGGTCGGTACCGGCCAGGATGACGCCGGGGTAGCCGCCTTCTGACTCGGCGTAGACGCCAACGCGGCCCGAGTCCACGCCGTCCAGGCCCCGCAGGTAGACCAGCGACTGCTCGTAGTCGGCCGCCATCGAGACATAGTCACGCTCGGTCAGGCTGTAGTTCTCCGTGGGCTTGTTGGGCACCAGCGTGGTGGCCCCGGCTGAGGCCAGGGCCTCGGCCTGCTCGGCGAAACCGGCCTGGGTGTGCGTGCCCGCGCCATGGAGGAAGACCACGCCCGGCGTCGGCTCGTCCACCCCGACGGGCCGACGCAGCAGCGCCGGGACCTCCTCGCCGTCGGCCTGGGTGATCGTGACCTGGCTCGTGGCCACCTCGTAGCTGCCCACGGGGGCCGTCTCCACGTCCCCGCCGATACGCGTGTCCGTCGTGGAGGGCACGAGGGAGTCCTTGACCGCCACCGGGGACCAGCGTGGTCCGGCCAGAGTCCCTACCAGGGACAGGGCCAGGCAGGTGACGATGACGGCGCCGATGGTGCGGTGGTCACGTGAGACGGCCAGGACCACCGCCCCCAGGGCCAGGGTGGTGGTGATGTCCCAGATCTCCGCGCCGCCGGTCCCCAGGGCCGCCAGCACGATCACGGCCACGAGCACGCCGGCAGCCATGACGAGCAGGCGACGCCGTTCCTGGCGCCACAGACCAAGGAGCAGATGCCAGGCGCGTCGTGGGAAGGCCTTGATCCAGGTCCAGCCGGAGCGCAGCTCCTGCGCTGTCAGCAGGTCGTTCGCCACGGCCGGCCTCTAGAAACCGAGCTTGGCCAGGGCCTTGGGATCCGACTGCCAGTCCTTGGAGGTGCGTACGTGCAGGTCAAGGTAGACTTTGCGGCCGATCAGCTCCTCGATGCCCGCGCGGGCGCGCACGCCGATCTCCTTCAGGCGCGAGCCACCCTTGCCGATCATGATGGCCTTCTGAGAGTCACGCTCCACCACGAGGCTCACCCGCACCTGCAGTCGCTCGCCGGCGCCCTTGACACGCGATCCGGTGCGGTCGGTGCGAGGGTCGAGGATCTCGTCGACGACGACAGCCAGGGAGTGGGGCAGCTCGTCACGCACGGACTCCAGGGCGGCCTCGCGCACGAGCTCACCGATCATGACGGCCTGGGGCTCGTCGGTGACCTCCCCGGTGGGGTACAGCGGCGGCGAGGGCGGCAGGTGTCCCATCAGGACGTCGGCCACGACGTCGACCTGCTCGCCGGAGACAGCCGAGACCGGCACGATGTCCGCCCAGTCCCCCAGTTCGTTGACGGCCAGCAGCTGGGCGGCCAGGGCCTGGCGGCTGACGGTGTCCGCCTTGGTGACCACGGCGACGATCGGCGCACGCACCTGCTCCAGGTCCCGGGCGATGAAGCGGTCACCCGGGCCGATCTTCTCGTTGGCCGGGATGCAGAAGGCGACGACGTCGACGTCCGTGAGCGTCTCGCGCACCAGGTCGTTGAGCCGCTTGCCCAGCAGGGTCTTGGGGCGGTGGAGGCCGGGGGTGTCGACGAGCACCAGCTGGGCGTCCTCGCGGTGGACCACGCCGCGCACGTTGTGCCGGGTGGTCTGGGGACGGCCAGAGGTGATGGCCACCTTGGAGCCGACCAGGGCGTTGGTGAGCGTGGACTTGCCCGCGTTGGGACGGCCCACCAGGCAGGCGAAGCCGGCCCGGAAGTCCTCGGGGAAGTCCGGGACCACGATCTCGGCGCGTGCCAAGGCGGGCAGGGCGTCGTCGGCGGCGACCTCGTCGGGCTCCTCCAGGGCGTTGGGGCCGGCCATGAGCTCCTCGTCGGAGGGGAAGCGGAAGGGGGCGTCAGTCATGAGTGTCCTTTGAGGTGGTCTGGGCCGTATCCGGCCTGCTGGCAGAGACAAGAAGGCTGGTGACCTGGCGGCGCCGGCCGGTGGCCTGGTCAGCCACGAGGTGGAGGCCCTGGACCTCGCCGCTGGCGCCTGGCAGCGGGACCCGGCCGATGGCCTTGGTGAGCAGACCTCCGGCGGTGTCGACGTCGTCGTCGTCGATCTCCAGGCCGAAGAGCTCTCCGAGCTCGTCCAGGCTCAGGCGCGCCGGGACCCGGTAGACGCCGTCGCCCAGGTCCTCGACCTCGGGCTCGGCGTGATCGTGCTCGTCAGTCATGTCACCCACGACCTCCTCCAGGAGGTCCTCCATGGTGACCAGCCCGGCCGTACCGCCGTACTCGTCGACGGCCAGGGCCATGTGGACCGAGTCGGTCTGCATCTCACGCAGCAGGTCGTCGGCGAGCTTGGTCTCAGGGACGTAGACCGCCTCACGCATGCAGGTGACGACCTCGCGCTGGGCGTACTCGGGCTGGGCGTCCAGGCGGCGCAGGAGGTCCTTGAGATAGACCACGCCGCGCACGTCGTCGGCGTCCTGGCCGATCACGGGCACGCGAGAGAAGCCGGACTTGATGAACAGGCGCATGGCGGCCGAGACCGGTTTGTCCGCGTCGATGGTCACCATGTCCGTGCGCGGGACCATCACCTCGCGCACGAGGGTCTGGCCGAGCTCGACGACGCTGCGCAGCATCTGCCGATCCTCGTCCTCGATGGTCTCGGCCTCGCCGATCTCGTCGATCATCTCGCGTAGGTCCTCGGTCACCTCCGCGCGGGCCTCGGCATCGGTGAGGGTGGATGAGCGTCCGTAGTGGTTCTCCAGCCAGCGCCACGGCCGGCCGACGGCGTCGACCTTCTCCAGAGGGCCGGCCAGCGCCAGCAGGACCCCGGCCGGGTTGCGCCGGCCGGCCGAGCGCGGAGAGAGCCCGACGACGAGCCCCAGGAGCACGGCGTTCAGGCCGACGGCGATGATGAGCACCAGCCACCAGCGGCTGACCAGCCCGGCCACGGCCAAGGTGAGCAGGACGGCAGCCAGCATGTCCACCGCCACACGCACCGCCGTGACCGAGCCCAGTACCTGGGAGCGGCGCTCAGCCAGGGCGAGGACACGCTGGGCTCCGCGCCGTCCCTCCTCAACCAGGTCCTCGGCGGCGGCACGGGTCATCCGTGACAGGGCAGCCTCGGCGGCGCTGAGCAACGCGCCGCAGGCGAGCACCGCCACGGCGGCAACGATGAGGAGAGCGGCCGGGGTCCCGCTCACTTGCCGCGCTCCGCCAGGAAGGTCAGGAGCAGCTGGCGCTGGAGGGCGAACATCTCCTTCTTCTCCTCCTCCTCGGCGTGGTCGTAGCCCAGCAGGTGGAGGATCCCGTGGGTGGTCAGCAGCAGCATCTCCTCAGGCGCGCTGTGGCCAGCCTCCAGCGCCTGCTTGGCCGCCACCTGCGGGCACAGCACGATGTCGCCGAGCGTCCCGGCGGGCGTCTCGGAGTCCTCGGTGCCCGGGCGCAGCTCGTCCATGGGGAAGCTCATGACGTCAGTGGGGCCGGGCAGGTCCAGCCAGCGCACGTGGAGCTCGGCCATGGGCTCAGGATCAATGAACAGGATGTTGAGCTCGGCCTGGGGGTTGACGTGCATGGCCCGCAGGACGTGGTCGGCCAGGGCGGCGAACTCCGCGCCGTCGATCTCAACGTCAGTCTCGTTGTTGACCTCGGTGGTCATGCGTGGGTCCTCCCGTTGGCGGGTCGGTGGTAGGTGCGGCCTGAGGGACGACGGCGGTCCTCACGTGTCAGCGAGGGTGCGGCCTGCTCGGTGGGCCGGGTGGCGGCCGCCTGGGCGGCGCGCTCGGCGTCGTAACGGGCGTAGGCGTCAATGATCCGGCCCACCAGGCGGTGGCGCACGACGTCGGCGCTGCCCAGCTCGCAAAAGCTGATGCCGTCCACGCCGGCCAGGATCTTGCGCACCACGAGCAGGCCGGAGGGGCGCCCGCCGGGCAGGTCGATCTGCGAGACGTCCCCGGTCACCACCATCTTGGAGCCGAAGCCCAGACGGGTGAGGAACATCTTCATCTGCTCGGGGCTGGTGTTCTGGGCCTCGTCGAGGATGACGAAGGCGTCGTTGAGCGTGCGCCCGCGCATATAGGCCAGCGGGGCCACCTCGATCGTGCCCGCGGCCATGAGCCGCGGCAGGGCGTCCGGCTCGAGCATGTCGTGCAGGGCGTCGTAGAGGGGCCGCAGGTAGGGGTCGATCTTGTCCGTCAGCGATCCGGGCAGGAAGCCGAGGTTCTCCCCCGCCTCCACGGCCGGGCGGGTGAGGATGATGCGCGAGACCTGCCGCTTGGCCAGGGCGTCCACGGCCCGGGCCATAGCGAGGTAGGTCTTGCCGGTTCCGGCCGGGCCGATCCCGAAGGTGATCGTGGAGCTGGCGATGGCGTCGGTGTAGGCCTTCTGACCGAGCGACTTGGGGCGGATCGACTTGCCGTGCGTCGTGAGCACGTCGTCGGTCAGGACCTCGGTGGGGCGAGCGGCGGCGTCGAGCAGACCGATGGCGCGCTCGACGGCGTCGGCCGTCAGCGGCGTCCCGGCGCGAGCGACGTCGATGAGCTCGGAGACGAGCAGCACCACCATGTCCACGCGGGAGGCCTCGCCAGTCACGCTCACGGTGTTGCCTCGCACGTGCAGGCCGACGTCGGGGAAGCCCTTCTCGATCGCGCGCAGGACCTCGTCGCGCGCGCCCAGCAGCTGGACGGGCGGCAAGTCCGCGGGCAGGACGAGGCTGCGCGTGTCGTCGGCGTGAGGTTCGCGTGTCGTGGCAGGTGCTGAGGTGATCGCCGAAGGATCGGCTACTTCGATGGGCGGATTCGTCATCGCGCCCGATCCTATCCGTATCCGGTGCGGATGGCCGCGAGCCGGGCCGGGATCGCGGCGGTACCGATAGGGTTGAGGAAAGACCTCAACGCAGAGAACGTGAGCGAGACAGTGGCTACGACCGACCGCACACCGACAACCGACCGGTTCCGCCCCGCGGTGCTCCGGGTCCTCGCAGACGGGCAGGAACGCGATTTTCGAGACGTGTGCGAGCAGGCTGCGACTCTCCTCGGCCTGTCAGGCGACGCGTGAGGAGCGGATCGCCTCAGGCCAGTCCCGCTACGTCAACCGCGTCAACTGGGCGTGCTCCGGCCTGACAGTGACCGGGCTCCTGGAGCGTCCACGGCGCGGCCGATACCGCATCACTGAGAACGGGCGCGCCGTCGACCAGCGCTCCCTGCCGGAGTACTCCGAGAAGGACATGCTCGAGTGGCCGGTGTGGCGCGCGTACCAGGACGAGATCACCCAGCGCAAGATCCAGCAGCACGGCGACGGCGTCGCCGAGACGGACGACGACGCCGCAGCGGATCCGGTCGAGGTCCTCGCCGCCGGTGAGCGTGCGTTCAACGCCCAGACGGAGACGAGCCTGCGCAAGCGGCTCCAGGAGGCGTCTCCCGAGTTCTTTGAGCGCGCCGTCATTGACGTGCTGTGGGCGATGGGCTACGGCGGCACCCACGGCGAGAAGCAGCACGTGGGGCGCTCGGGCGACGGCGGTATCGACGGCGTCATCCGCCAGGACGCTCTGGGCCTGACGAACATCTACATCCAGGCCAAGCGTTACGCCGACACCAACAAGGTCGGCGAGCCCGAGATCCGCAATTTCATCGGGTCCCTGGACACCCAGGGCGCGAGCCTCGGCGTCTTCATCACGACCTCGTCCTTCCAGCCGGGCGCAGTGCATACGGCCGAGGGCTACCGGCACGGCAGGATCATCCTGATCGACGGCCTCAGGCTGACCTCGCTCATGCTCGCCTACGGCGTCGCGGTCCACAAGACCCGCGAGTTCACTCTCTACGAGATCGACGACGACTTCTTCGACGAAGAGCTCGCCTGAGAGGGGAGTTGGCTCCGCCTCATGCCAGCCCTACCCGACAGGTAAGACGAGGACCGGCCCTGGACTACCCACCGAGGTAAGTAGCGGAACCGGTCATGGTGGGGCCGATCCTAGCTCACCGGATCAGGGCTACCGGCCTACGACAGCAGGCCCAGGGATGGGCGAAGGGACTCGTGGCGCGCCCTCTGGGCGCCACGACGCCGGACACTTCCGGGCCTGCGGGCCTGCCGGCTTATCAGCGCGTGGCTCGGGGCATCGTTCGTGCGGCCACGACGAGCAGGGCCAGCCCTACCAGCGCCAGCCACAGCAGATTGCGGCCCGTCTGCCAGGGCATGTCGGGGGCCGTCGCCAGGTGCGCAGCCAGGTCAGCCGCCCAGCTCATGGGCAGCCAGTCGCCGACCGCCTCCAGCACCCCCGGCAGCTGGCCGCGCGGGACCAGCAGGCCGCACAGGAAGACCTGCGGTGCGACGACGACCGGCATGAGCTGGACCGCCTGGAACTCCGAGGAGGCGAAGGCCGAGGTGAACAGGCCCAGCGCCACCCCCACGAAGGCGTCGAGGAGACCGACCAGCACCAGCCAGCCCCAGGACCCGGCCAGCTCGACGTCCAGCAGCCAGCCGCACACGGCCGCCAGGACAAGGGACTGCACCGTGGCGGCCAGGGTGAAGGCCGTGCCGTAGCCCAGCAGCAGGTCGGCGCGGTGCAGGGGCGTGGTCCACAGCCTCTCCAGGGTGCCTGAGCGTCGTTCCCGCAGCATGGCGACGCTGGTGACCAGGAACATCACGAGCATCGGCAGGATCGCGACCATCGTGACGGCCACCCGGTTGAACAGTCGCTCACCGCCCGGGTAGTCGAGGTAGACGAAGTAGAGCAGGGTCGCCAGGACCGAGGGGACCACCACAATGAGCCCGACGGTGCGTCGGTCCGCGGCGAGCTGGGCGAGAACCCGGCGGGTGATGGCGAGATAGGTGCGCAGCCTCATGACTGATCCTCCTGTGGCACCGGTGCCGTCACGGCAGCACGTCCGCCGTCGTCGCCAACCCCGTGCGCAAGGGGGCCGACGGCGAAGCCCTGCGCGGCGGCGTCGAGGCAACCGTTCGCGCCGTCGTCACCGAACCGTCGGACCAGGGTGAGGAAGGCCTGGTCCAGCGTCGCGGCACCCGTGGACTCCAGCAGCTGCTCAGCAGTGGCGCGGGCCAGGAGCCTGCCGTCACGCATGAGCACGACGCTGTCACAGCGGAAGGCCTCGTCCATGACGTGGCTGGAGACGAGGATCGTCGTGCCCGCCGCGGCGACGTCGTGGAAGGCGGTCCACAGCTCCTCGCGGGTCACCGGATCGAGACCGACCGTCGGTTCGTCGAGGACCAGGAGGTCGGGGGCGCCCACCAGGGCACAGGCCAGGCTCACGCGACCGGCCTGCCCACCCGAGTAGGTCGAGACCGGGCGGTCGGCGATGTCAGCCAGCCCCACGGTGTCCAGGACCTCCCCCACCGCGCGGGAGCGGGAGCCGGCGAGCGAGGCGAAGTAGGCCAGGTTCTGGCGTGCTGTGAGGTCGGTGTAGACCGCGGTGCCCTGCGCCATGTAGCCCACCCGGCCGCGCGTCGCTGGCGAGCCGGGACGGTGCCCGAGAACCCGGAGCTCGCCGTCGTAGCGCTGGACACCAACGAGGCTGCGCATGAGCGTGGTCTTGCCGCAGCCTGAGGGGCCGAGCAGGCCAGTGACGGAGCCTCGGCGCAGGTCCAGGTCGAGGCCACGCAGGATCGTGTTCCCGCCACGGCCCACGCGAAGGTCACGGGCGTGGACGACGAGGGGAGGTGCCTGGTCGGCGGAGGTCACGGCAGCAGCAGGGCCCTGCCCGTGTGGTGTCATGACCACGAACCTATGGCGTGCAGCCGCGCCTGACAACATGGGGCAGGCAGGAAGGCGGCTGTACGCTGCCCCTGCGGCGCGGCCCAACCAACCAGGTGCCGGCCCGGGCCGATGCAGCACGACGCCGTCTCAGAGCGCCGGCGCTTCACAGCATCACGCACTCGTCGTCGACCTGATCGGATGGGAACGCATGGACGCAGGCACACAGGCACGGCTGTCACACTTCCAGGCGCTCTACGCACGCGTGGAACGGGACAACGCCGAGCTCAGCGCCATCCTCGAGGCACTCCCCCGCATGCAGGAGCGCCTGGCCGAGCTCGTCGGCTACTACGACACCCAGTGGAGCACAGACCACGAGGAGATCGACTCCTTCCCCTCCGGCGAGGGAAGCTACTCCATCCTCTCCGAGGACGCGATCTACAACGAGATCCACTCGCGGCTGTCTCTTGTGCAGGAGATGGAGCATGCCTGTCGCGAGATCCTCTCCCAGGAGTAGTCCACGTCCGGGAGGGGTCCTGTCCGGGGCGCGATGGCCGACGGCGGAGCGCTACCGGCCGCTGCCACCGTCACCCTGGCCTGACGGTCGCCAGGGTCTAGAGGTCGTCGATGTCCGGCAGGTCCCATCGTCCAAACCACTGCTGAGCCCTGGGACGCATGCACTCAGTCATCACAGTGAAGACGGGAGGTGTCTGGCCCCGGTGCTCAGCGAGGGCGGCGAGCAGGTCCCGGGTCCGCCACACGTCGAGCGGAGAGCCGTCAACGTCCAGGACCTGCTGCAGGTACTGCGTGGTGTAACCCAGTCGATCCACCAGGACGTCGTCCGACAGGTCGATCTGCTCTCGGGCGGCACGCATCTCCTTGGCGTTCCGAGCTCTTTCCTCGGCAGTGAGCGACACAGGCCCACCAGCCTTTCCTGTTGACAGAGACCTCAGCCACCCCCACCTTGTTTCAGGTCCTCGCGGGGGGGGCAGGACGCCCACGCTACCCGTGAGAGCAGGGACGGGCGCCCAGGCGAGCGAGACGAGAGCAGCCTAGTCCTCATGCGCCGTCGGCCGCTTACCGGACCGACAGTAAAAGGCTTAGCCGATTAATGCTATCACCTTGATTTCTAGATCAACACCTCTTAGCGTACACTTAGGTAAGGCTAACCTGATAGTTACTGGAGGCGTCTCATATGCCGAGGAAGCTCGCGGACGGATCGGTCCCAGCCGAGACTGCACCACCGCAGACAACCGATGGTCAGCTGATGGACAAGCACAAGCGAGGCCAGGCAGCCATCTCCAGGCTCCAGAGGCCCATCAGGGGCCGCCTGGCCATCGCCCAGATCCTGATGCTCATCAGCGTTGCCTTCTCCATCGCCCCCTACGTGGCGCTGGTAGCGCTGGGTGACACCCTCCTGGAGCACTACCAGGGCGGTTCCCCGCTGGACGCCGCCCGCATCAAGCTCATCATCAACGTCTTCATCGGCGCCTTCTTCACCAGAATCTTCTTCATGCTGCTCAGCCTGACGGTCACGCACTTCGTCGACCTCAGGCTGCGCGACCAGACCCGCCGCGACCTTCTGGCCCGCTTTGCCAAGGCGCCGCTGGGCTGGTTCACCGAAGCCACCTCCGGCCGGGTCCGCAAGGCGGTTCAGGACGACACCACCACGGTTCACACCGTGATCGCCCACGCACCCGTGGACATCCTCAACGCGGTCGCCACACCGGTTCTCATGTTCGGCTACGCCATCTACCTCGACTGGCGCCTGGGCCTGCTCGCGGTGGCGACGGTCCCGCTCTACGTGCTCACCTACTCGATCATGCTGCGCTCCATGCCAGCCAAGACCGCCGAGATGGACAGCAAGCTGGCCAAGGTCTCCTCCACGATGCTCGAGTTCGCCTCCGGCATCGCCGTGGTCAAGACCTTCGGTCAGACCGGGCGCTCCCACGCCGCCTACGCCAGAGCAGCCAAGGAATTCAACACCTTCTACCAAGCCTGGTGCATGCCGCTGCTCAACGTCTCCTGCCTCGCCGCCGCCTGGGTGTGCGTCCCGGTGATCCTGGCGGTGAACTTCGGCGTCGGCTCGCTCATGATCAACGCCGGGATCGTGACCCTGCCTGAGCTCATCTGCACCACCCTGATCGCCTTGGCGATCCCCAGCGTGATGAACATCGTCGCCGGGATCCAGTGGTCCTACCAGCTCGCCGGCTCTGCGGCCGTGCGCCTGTGCGAGATGCTCGACCTCGAGGTGCTCCCCCAGCCGGAGAACCCCAAGCAGCCCAAGGACTCGACCATCGAGGTCTCGGGCGTCAGCTACGTCTACGGCGAGGGCGAACGTGCGGTCACCGCCCTGAGGAACGTGACGCTCACCTTCCGCGAGGGCACCGTCACTGCGCTGCTCGGCCCGTCCGGCTCCGGCAAGTCGACGCTCGGCGCGCTGCTGGCCCGCTTCATGGACCCGAGCTCGGGAACGGTGGCCCTGGGCGGGGTCGACCTGCGCGACATCGATGAGAAGACCCTCTACTCCCAGGTCTCCTTCGTCCTGCAGGACGCCCAGCTGCTCACCACCTCCGTACGCAAGAACATCGCCCTGGCTCGGCCGGAGGCCACCGACGAGGAGATCGTGGCCGCCGCCAGGTCCGCTAACATCCACGACTTCATCGAGACGCTGCCCTCGGGCTACGACACTGTCATCGGCAGGGAGACCCACGTCTCCGGCGGCCAGGCCCAGCGCATCGCGATCGCCCGGGCCCTGCTGCGCAACGCCCCCGTCCTCGTCCTGGACGAGGCGACCGCGATGGTGGACCCCGAGTCCGAGGCAGAGATCCAGGAGGCCCTCACCCGCCTGGCCGAGGGCCGGACGGTCATCGTGATCGCCCACCGCCCGGCGGTGATCGTCGGGGCCGACCAGATCGTCGTCCTGGAGCACGGCGAGGTTCGCGCTGTCGGAAGCCACGAGGAGCTCAAGGACGATCCGCACTACTCACTGCTGCTCGCCCAGAGCGCCGTGGGGACCGCGCACGCCGGCACTCCCCGCAACCCTGAGGAGGGGCACAATGACTGACCACCGCTACGACCTCATGACCCCGCGCTTCCCCAGGCTCATGGAGGCGCACTCCTGGGGCTACCTCCGCCAAGGCACCCGGATCAGCTGCGTCGTCGGCGTGATCAACGGCCTGGCCTACCTCTCGCTGCTGCCGCTGTCGATGGTGCTGTCCACCGGCGAGCCCTTCCTCGGGCTCGGGCTCGGGCCCTGGTTGATCGTCCTGGCCTGCACCGCCGTGGTCGGCTCCACGGTCGACTTCATCGGCCAGAAGATCAGCTACAAGGGGTCCCTGGGCGCCTTGGAGGACATGCACAACGCCGTCGGCGAGAAGGTCTCGCGCCTGCCGCTCGGCTGGTTCGACCGAGACTCCGGCTCGGGCCTGTCCCGCATGGTCACCCAGGAGATGCTCTCGCTGGGCGAGGCGATCGCTCACTTCCTGTCCCGGCTCTACCTGAGCCTGTTCAGCTGCGCCACCATCATCGTCGGCTGCTGGATCTGGGACGCCCGGATCGGCCTGGCCCTCACCTTCTCCGCCCCGCTGGTCGTCCTGGGTCTGCTGGCCATCCGACTCCTGAACAGCAAGGGGCACCGCATGGTCGACCCGGTGGAGAAGGAGAGCGCGATGCGCGTGGTCGAGTTCGCCCAGTGCCAGGGCGCGCTGCGCGCCGCCGGCGCGGTCGAACGCTACGAGGAGCTCACCGAGGCGATGGACCAAGCCAACGCCGCCCGAAAGAAGAGCCTGTGGCTTGAGACCCTGGCCCAGGTGATCGGCGGCGGCTTCGTTCAGGGCTGCGTGCTCATCATGGTCTCGGTCATCGCGACCTTGACCGTCAGCGGCTCAATGGGCCTGATCGAGACCATCGCCACCCTGGGGCTCTCCCTCTCGTTCAGCAACGAGTTGACGACCGTCATGAACAGCCTGACCGGCATGGACGATCGACGCGTGCTGCTCAACACCGTCGAGGAGCTGCTTGAGGCCGAGGAGCTCCCTGAGACCGACCAGCCCGAGCCGCTGGTGACCACCGGCTCCGTGGCGCTGCACGAGGTTGACTTCTCCTACGACAAGGACAACCCCGTGATCCAGGGCGTCTCCTTCGAGGTCGCCCCGCGCTCGATGTGCGCGATCGTCGGGCCCTCCGGCTCCGGCAAGACCACGCTGCTGCGCCTGATCTCCCGCTTCTACGACGTCGACGACGGCGAGATCCTCCTGGGCGGGGTCGACGTCCGCCAGGCCGCCACCACCGATCTCATGAGTCAGCTCTCCATGGTCTTCCAGGACGTCTACCTCTTCGACGAGACCCTCGAAGCCAATATCCGCCTCGCCCGCCCGGACGCCTCCGAGGCGGACCTGGCCGAGGCAGCACGGCTGGCCGGCGTCGACGAGATCGTCGAGCGCCTGCCCCTGGGCTGGCAGACCAAGGTCGGCGAGGGCGGTCGAGCGCTGTCCGGTGGTGAGCGCCAGCGCGTCTCAATCGCCCGCGCCCTCCTCAAGCGCGCCCCAATCGTCCTGTTCGACGAGGCCACCAGCGCCCTGGACGCCGAGAACGAGCAGAACATCGTCGCCTCGATGGAGAAGCTGCGTGAGGACGCCACGCTCATCGTCGTCGCCCACAAGCTCGAGACCATCGTCGCGGCGGACCAGATCGTCGCCCTCGACGACGACGGCAGGGTCGCCCAGGTGGGCACCCACGCCGAGCTCGTCGCCCAGGACGGCCCCTACAAGCGCTTCTGGACCAGGCGGCAGGAGGCCGCCGGCTGGGCGCTGGTCTCATCCCACTAGAACACCTACGACCCGCACAAGGAGCTCACATGACTAAGACACTACCCACGACCGATACCGCCACCGTGAAGGGATCCAGCCGCTCCCGGCTGAACAATTCCGTCCTGGGCACCCGCAACCTCATGACCGTGGCCGCGCTGGCCGTGGTCGGCTCACTGATCGTCGTCCCGCTGACCTACATGACCTTCGCCATCGGGATTACCACTCAGAGGGGCATGCTGATCATGTGCTCGTGCATGGGCCTGTGGACCATCCCCTACCTGCTGCCCGCCGTCATCGTGCGCCGCCCGGGTGCGTGCGTCCTGGCTGGCCTCATCATGGGCATCATCTGCGCCTTCACCTCCCCGCAGGGCCCGGCCTCGATCGTCGGCAACGTGCTGGGCGCCGTCTTCATCGAGGCGCCGCTGGCGCTCATGCTCTACCGCAAGTGGACCTGGTGGAGCTTCACCCTCAGCTCCTTCGTCTTTGGTCTCCTCAACGGCTGCATGACCGCCTTCGCGATGCAGGGGGTGGAGAACGGACCGGTCCTGATCGTCGTCGCCGTGTGCTCCGCCCTGGTCGGCGGCGCGCTCTGCATGGTGATCGGCCGGGCCGCGCTCAAGGCAGGCGTCGGTCAGAAGGATAACGCCTAGACCCTGGTCCCTGCGCGTGCCCCGGGGCCGACGGTGCTCTCCTTCTCGCACCGCCGGCCCCGGTTGACGCGCCTGCCCCCTTGCAAAGGACACTGTGATGACAACACCGCTCCCACAAACAGACGCCCTGAGTCCCTCTCCCGCGCCCAAGGACCGCCCACTGGTCGAGACCCGCGAGCTGCAGGTGCAGTACACCGGATCAAGCTCTTGGGTGCTCGGCGGAATCGACTTCTCCCAGTTCGCCGGGCGCCTGACCGCCGTCGTCGGCCCCTCCGGCTGCGGCAAGTCCACCCTCGTCCGGGCCCTGTGCGGCCTCATCCCCCACTCCATCCCCTCGGTCTACCGAGGCAACGTCCTGCTGAACGGCAGCGAGATGGCGGACCTGGGCCCGGCGCAGATCGGCCCCGTGATCGCCTACGTCGGGCAGAACCCGGACGCCTCCGTGGTCACCCAGACCATTTTCAACGAGGTCGCCTTCGGTCTACAGAACCTGCGGCTGGCCCCCGAGGAGATCGAGACCAGGGTCGGTCAGGCGCTGGCGGCGGTAGGCCTGGCGGAGCGCGCCGGCTGGGACCCGTGGCGGCTGTCGGGCGGGCAGCGCCAGCGACTCTCCCTGGCCTGTGCCATCGCGATGCGCCCTGAGGTGCTCATCCTGGACGAGCCGACCTCGATGATCGACCCGGCCGGGACGCAGGCCTTCTACGAGATGCTGCGCCCCCTGTGCGGGTCCGGGACGGGCGTCGTGGTCATCGACCACGACCTCGACCCGATCGTCCAGAACCTCGACGCTGTCCTCTGCCTGGACGCCGACGGCGCAGTACTGGCCACGGGCAGCCCCGAGGAGGTCTTCGGCGGCCACCGCGAGGAGCTCAAGGCCGCTGGGGTCTGGCTGCCCAGCGCCTACAGGGACGAACCCCGCCAGACCGCGCTACCGGCCCTGAAGGATCCCTCCGCCGTCGGATACCTCCAGCGAGACGGCCAGGAGTGGACGCAGGTCGAGGCCCTCGGCTCGGACGAGCCGGTCCTCAGCCTGGACGCCGTCAGCGTCGACGGGCGCTGCCCCGAGGTCAGTCTCTCGGTCGGCGCCGGAGAGCTCGTCGCCGTCGTCGGCACCAACGGGAGCGGAAAGTCGTCCCTGCTGCGCGCCCTCGTCGGGACCCTCAGGTCCCGCGGAACGATCCGCGTCGGAGGTCACAGGGTCCGCAAGGGCCGCCACCTGGCCGACTACGTCTACCAGAACCCTGAGCACCAGTTCGTCTCCACCACCGTCGCCCGCGAGGTCGCCGTCAGTCACGGGACGCAGGGAGTCGAGGAGCTGCTCGGCCACTTCCGGCTCAGCGAGTACCGCGCCAAGCACCCGATGACCCTGTCAGGCGGGGAGGCCCGCCGCCTGTCGGTGGCGACGGTCAGCGGTAGCCAGCGCCCGGTCCTGCTGCTGGACGAACCGACCTACGGGCAGGACGAGGCCAACGCCACCGAGCTGCTCGGATTCATCCAGGAGCGTCAGCACAGCGGTCAGACCGTCGTCATGGCCACTCACGACATCGACGCGGCTCGCAGGTACGCCACCAAGATCGTGGTCCTGCCCGAGCCCCAGGCGAAGGACCTCCCGACGCAGGTCGAGCAGGACGACGGATACCTGCACCCCTTCACCCTGCTGGTGGGGCTGATTCCCTTCATCGTGGCCCTCCTGGTGGTCAGGTCGCTCTCAGCGTCCATCGCGACCCTCGTCGCGGCGACGCTGGCAGCCCTCGCCCTCGGGCGCACGACCAGGCACAAGACTGGCCTGGTAGCGACCATGTGGGCGATCACCCTGCTCCTGTCCGTCGGCTCGTTGCGGACAGTCGCCACGCACTCGGGAGACGTTCACCCGCTCTCCCACATTGACAAGGGCAGCGGCATCATCATCGGCTCGAGCGTAGCCGCAGCCCTGATCACCGGCCTGGGCGTCAGCGCCAGGGAGTTCATTGCCGCGCTGACGGTGCAGTGCCGGATGCCCTATCGCGTGGCTGCCGCCGGCATCGCCAGCGTCTCCTTCCTGCGCCGCTTCGGCGACGACTTCAGGATCCTGCGCCAGTCGCGCGCGCTGCGCGGGGCCGGCGGGACGGTGCCTGTCCTGAGCCCGATCCTGCGCTGGTTCGCCTCACTCGTGCCGCTGGTCATCTCCTCCATCAGGCACGCCGAGCGCATCTCCACGTCCATGGACTCACGGGCCTTCGGCGCCTACCCGACGCGGACAGAGCTCGTCGAGGTCCGCTGGCGGCTGCGCGACGGCCTCGTCATCGCCCTGTGCTGGGCGATGACGGCCTGCCTGTTCCTGGCACGCTAATGGCCGGGCGAACCCTGGCAGTGCCGGGCGAACCCTGGCAGTGCCGGGCGAGCGCTGGCGGTGCCGGCCGCGCGCGGCCGAGACGGGATAACGGTGTTGAGGCCGGTGTGGAGGTCGGGCAGTGCCGGGCGCGCGCGGGCGAGACGGCACGGTCGCTGGCGACACCAGTCCGCGCCGGCGACGGAGCTGCCAGGG
>NZ_DS999576.1:262346-277691 GCF_000159035.1 Actinomyces urogenitalis DSM 15434 | reverse complement strand
AGGAAGACAGGGGCAGTCACGTTGGACAGCCTAGCGGGACCTACCGTGACACCGGTGTACCGTCAGGAGGCATGACGCCTGACTCCCCCGTTGTCCCGGACCCGCAGGAGGTCGCCCAAATCTCCGCGAACCTCGCCGCGATCCGCACCCGCATCGACGCCGCCGCTGCGGCCGCCGGCCGCTCTCCCAGCGAGGTCCGCCTGCTGCCGGTCACCAAGACGGTCCCCGAGGACCGGCTGCGCGCCGCCTTCGCCGCAGGAGTCACCGAGATGGGCGAGAACAAGGTCCAGGAGGCCAAGCGCAAGAGCACCGAGATGGCAGACCTCGGCATCCACTGGGCGCTCATCGGCCACCTACAGACCAACAAGGCCAAGGACGTGGTCGCCTTCGCCCACGAGTTCCAGGCGCTGGACTCCCTCCACGTGGCCGAGGCCCTGGACCGCAGGCTCCAGGCCGCCGGTCGTAGCCTGGACGTCTACGTCCAGGTCAACTCCTCCGGTGAGGAGTCCAAGTTTGGCCTGGAGCCGGACGCGGTGACCGCGTTCCTGGCCGCGCTACCGGTCTACTCCTCACTGCGCGTGCGTGGTCTTATGACGCTGGCCGCCCACACCGATGACCGTGAGCGGGTGCGCGAGTGCTTCCGCCTCATGCGCCGCCTGCGCGACGCCGGACGCGAGGCCGGCACCGTGGGCGACGGTCTGCTGTCCATGGGCATGAGCGGCGACTTCGAGCTGGCCATCGCCGAGGGCGCGACCTGCGTGCGCGTGGGCACCGCGATCTTCGGCGCCCGGCCCACGCCGGACTCCGTCTACTGGCCCGGAGCCTGAGCCGGCGTCCCGCTGGCCAGGCCGCGAGCTCAGCGCTTGCGGCGGTTCTTGCCCTTGGTCTTGGAACCCTTGAGCCGGTCGAAGAAGCCCTCTTCCTCCACCGGGGCGAAGCCGTCCTCGCCACGCAGTGCCGCGAGCTCCTTGAGCAGCTCCTCCTGACGCTCCGAGAGCTTGGTCGGGGTCTCCACCACCACCGTGACGTACAGGTTGCCGCGCCCGGAACGGCGCAGCCGCCCCACGCCCAGACCGTCCAGGCGGATGTCGTCGCCGGACTGGGTGCCCGGGCGCACCGAGACGCTGCGCTCGCCGTCGAGGGTCTCCACGGGGAAGGAGGCCCCCAGCGCGGCCGCGGTCATCGGTACGCGCAGCTCAGTGCGCAGGTCGTCTCCCTGGCGCTCCAACGTGGGGTGGGGCTGCTCCTCCACCACCACGTAGAGGTCGCCCGCAGGTCCTCCGGCCACGCCCGCCTCACCGCGCCCGGACATGCGGATGCGGGTGCCGGTGGACACACCGGCCGGGACGTTGACCTCGATGTCCTTGCGCACGTGCTTACGGCCCTCGCCGTCACAGTCCTTGCAGGGCGTGACGATGACGGTGCCGAATCCCTGGCAGGTGGGGCAGGGCGAGGAGGTCATGACGCTGCCCAGGAAGGAGCGCTGGACGCGCTGGACCGAGCCCTGGCCGTTGCACTGGGAGCAGGTCACCGGCTCGGTCCCCGGCGCGCAGCAGCTGCCACCACAGGTGGTGCAGGTGACGTAGGTGTCGATCGGAACAGTCTTGGTCGCGCCGAAGGCGACGTCGGCCAGGCTGACCTGGACGGCCACGAGCCCGTCCTGGCCTCGGCGCGCACGCGAGGCCGGCCCGCGCGAGCCGCCTCCGCCGAAGAAGGTCTGGAAGATCCCTCCCAGATCTGAGAAGTCGCCGCTGAAGCCCGGAGGGAAGCCACCGCCGCCGCGCAGCGCGTCCTCACCACCGAGGTCGTAGGTCTGGCGCTTCTCCTCATCCGACAGGACGGAGTAGGCCACCTGGACCTCCTTGAACTCCTCCTCGTGGCCGGGACCGGCGACGTCGGGGTGGAGCTGGCGCGCCTTCTTGCGGTACGCCTTCTTGATCTCCTCGGCACTGGCCTGGCGGCTCACGCCGAGCAGCTCGTAGTAGTCACTCACCTGAGAACGTGTCCTTTACGTGTTATCTCCGACGCCGGCCGCTCAGGCTGCCTGATCCGGTCCCGCCAGGAACCGGGAGAGGTAGCGAGCGACCGCGCGCACAGCGGTCATGGTGGCGGGGTAGTCCATGCGGGTGGGGCCCACGACGCCCAGGTGGGCGACGGCGTCGCCCGTCCCCGCGCCGTAGGCGGCGGTGACGACGCTGGCCTCGGCCAGGGCGTCGTCGTGGTTCTCTGAGCCGATGCTCACGCGCATGCCCTCAGCCCCGCCCGCAGGCAGGACGTCGCTGGTGTCCGTGAACAGCCGCAGCAGCACCACCTGCTCCTCGATCGCGTCCAGGAGCGGCCCGAGGCAGGAGAAGTCCGGGGTCGAGCGGGCCAGGTTCGCCGTGCCGGCGATCGCCAGGCGCTCCTCAGCGTCCGGGCGCAGGGCCTCGATGAGCGCGCTGGTCACTGCCGTCAGCAGCGCCCGCTCGTCCTCACTGGCCTGCTCCTTCAGGGCCGTGAGCACCGGGATCACGGACTCGGCCCGCAGCCCGGCCAGCGCGGCGTTGAGCCGCACGCGCAGGTGCTCCACGGCCACCGGGTCCAGCACCTCGGTGGCCGGGGTGGACACGGTGCGCTGCTCCACGCGCCCGGTGTCCGTGATGATGACGAGCAGCACGCGCGTGGGGGCGAGCACCACGAGCTCTAGGTGGCGCAGGGCCGTGCGACGCAGGCTCGGGTACTCCACAACGGCCAGCTGCCCGGTGAGCTGAGCCAGTACCCGCACCGAGCGCGCCACCACCTGGTCCAGGTCCACCTCGCCGGTCAGCAGCGCTGTGATCGCAGCGCGCTCGGGGGCGGACAGGGGCTTGATGCGAGCGACCTCGTCCACGAAGAGCCGGTAGCCCTTCTGCGTGGGCACGCGGCCCGCACTGGTGTGGGGCTGGTGGATGTAGCCCTCGTCCTCCAGGGCCGCCATGTCGTTGCGGATGGTGGCCGGGGAGACCCCCAGCTGGTAGCGCTCCACGATCGCCCGCGAGCCCACCGGCTCGCGGGTCCGCACGTAGTCGGTGACGATGGCGGACAGGACCTTGAGCCGCCGGTCATCGGCCATCTGATCCCTCCCTCTCGCCATGCGTCTGACGACGCCACAGGTCTGTTGCTGCCGGCACCGGCTAGCCGGCTGCGTATGAGCCGAATTAGCACTCGCCAGGTGCGAGTGCCATCCTACGCCGTGCTCGGCGGGTCTGACGTTCGCCCAGCGAGAGGTTGGCCTACCGTGCCCCGGGTGACCACTCCCCCACGCCGTACCGTCCCGGGATCCACCGCGGCACGCCGCGCCGCCTTGCGCGAGCAGGCAGCTCGTCAGCAGCAGGAGGCACGGGCCGCTGGGAGGCTCACCGAGGCCGAGGCTCAGCGCCGTCGTTCAGCTGCTGTGCCAGCCCGGCCGACGACGTCGGACCGCTACGGCGGTGACGTCCTGGCTGCCGACCCGCACCGTGTGGGACCGCATGCGGTGCGTCCGGCCTCGGTGCACGTGCCGGTCACCGCTGGGCTCGTCGTCGAGGACCGGCAGACAGGCTTCGTCGGGGCAGCCGTCGCCGTGGAGAAGTCGGGTGGCCGCCACATCGTGGTCCTGGAGGACCGCCACGGCGTGCGCCGCGGCTTCCCCCTCGGGGCCGGTTTCTGGATCGAGGGCCGCCCGGTCATCCTCGACCCACCGGCACCCCGCCGTCGCCAGCCCACCGGCCCGGTCAGTGCCAGCGGCCGCAAGCTCACGGCCTCCGGCTCCTACGCGGTGGAGGGCGAGGCAGCCAAGGTCGCGCGGGCCTCACGGATCTGGGTGGAGGGCAAGCACGACGCCGAGCTGGTGGAGAAGGTCTGGGGGGACGACCTGCGTCACGAGGGTGTTGTGGTCCTCATGCTCGACGGTGTGGACAACCTGGAGGAGGTCATGGCCGACTTCGCCCCCAGTCCCACGCGCCGTGCCGGGGTGCTCGTTGACCACCTCGTGGCCGGGTCGAAGGAGTCACGCATCGCCGAGCGCGTGCGCGCCATGCCAGGCGGTGAGAACGTGCTCGTGCTCGGGCATCCGTACGTGGACGTGTGGCAGGCGGTCAAGCCTGAGCGGGTGGGGCTGCGGGCCTGGCCAGCGGTTCCCCGCGGCACGGACATCAAGCACGGCACCTTGGAGGCCCTGGGCTGGCCACACGCCTGCCAGGCCGATATCGCCCAGGGATGGCAGCGGATCCTCGCCACCGTGCGCAGCTACAAGGACCTGGAGCCAGCCCTGTTGGGCCGTATGGAGGAGCTCATCGACTTCGTCACCGCTCCCGGCACGCGGTAGGAGACTCACTGGCCCCGCACCAGTGCACGCCGTCCCGGCAGGACGTCACGCCGTCCCGGTGACGCAGCACGCCGCGACCGGGGGCCCGAGCTCCACCCGAGCTCCACCAGGGGGAATCGGCTCCAAGCGGAGCGCGCTCCGGGCTCAGGCATCCTGAAGGGCCAGACGGCGAGCCTGGACAATGAGTCGTGCGTCATTGGCCAGGAGGGCGAGGACGATCACCCCGCCCAGAGCCTTGGCCCACACCGGCTGAGCGATGAACAGGCAGACCATTGCCGCCAGCACCGGCACCAGGTGGGTGAAGGACTTGGCCACGTAGGCGCCAAAGCTCGGCATCTGCACCCCACGGCTCTCAGCCACGGACTTGACCATGAAGTTGGGGCCGTTGCCGATATAGGTGATCGCGCCGCACAGCACCGCGCCCAGGGAGATGGACACGAGGTAGAGCTCGGGCACGCCGGCGACCGTCGCGCCGCCCGGGTGACTGATCTGGCCAGCCATCTCGAAGAAGGTGACGTAGGTGGGAGCGTTGTCCAGCACCGAGGAGAGCCCACCGGTGAGGATAAAGAAGGTGATCTCGTTGAGAGGCAGCTTGCCAGCGATCTCGTCCAGGTAGTGCAGCGCCGGGATCATCGTCAGGAAGATACCGATGAACAGGGTCGCTACCTCGGCGATCGGACCCCACTCGAACTGGTTGTCCTCAAAGCGCACCCGGCGGTTACCGAGCTTGTAGGAGCCGAAGGCCGCCACCGCCATGATGATCTCGCGGGTGGGGATCCAGTCGGTCAGGCTGGCTTGTCCCGCCTCGATCGCCTCGGCGTCGATCGAGGGAGCAAAGGCCACGGCCGCGATGATGATGGCGAACCAGATGAGGTTGCTGGCTCCGCGCAGTCCCAGGGGCTCAACCTCGCTGCGGTCCTCGCGCACGGCGGAGGCCGGCTCCTGGGCGTAGAACCACCGGTCCAGGGCGTAGTAGCTGACCAGGAGCATGCCGTTGACGAAGGCCCACTCCGGCACCAGGTGGAAGGTCCAGGTGAAGGGGACGCCACGCAGGAAGCCCAGGAAGAGCGGCGGGTCGCCCAGTGGCGTCAGCAGGCCACCGCAGTTGGCCACGACGAAGATCGTGAAGAGCACGGTGTGCATGCGGTAACGCCGCTCAGCGTTGGTGTTGAGCAGCGGGCGGATGAGCAGCATGGCCGCGCCCGTGGTTCCCACGAAGCTCGCCAACACACCGCCGATGGCCAGGAAGACGGTGTTGGTGCGCGGGGTGGCCTGGATGTCACCCTTGAGGAAGATGCCGCCGGAGACCACGAAGAGGGCGAGCAGCAGCATGATGAACTGCACGTACTCCACCACTGAGGCGAAGACGACCTGCCATCCCCCGGCCACCCACATCCACACGGCCACCGGCAGCCCCAGGACCAGGGCGACGGTGAGCTGGCTGGAGCGCTTCTCCCACCAGTGCGAGGTCGCAGGGACGAGCGGAAGGACAGCGATGCTCGCAAGCATCGCCGCGAAGGGCAGGATGGACCACCACTGCAGGTGCACGAGGGCTCCTCGATCGGGTTGGACAGCACGGCACCACGGACTCAGGGAGCCAGGTACCGACGACGACTGGTCCACTGTACGACAAGGGGCGTCCCGGATCCCGGGACGCCCCATCAGTCGGACGCACGATCCTCTCGGGGTCTGTTAGCCAACCACAGTGCGGCCCGTGGCCGTAACGTAGGCGTAGGCGGACATGAGCACCACGAGCGGCGTCGTGAGCACCCAGCCCAGCACGGTCACCAGGCCAGCGAAGCCGAGCAGGACCCCCATGAGAGCAAAAGGCACCAGGGCACTGGCGTTGTCATACAGGATCCGCCACGACTCGCGCATGGCGTCCGTGGCTCCCAGTCCGCGGTCCACCCCTGCCAGCTGGGTGAAGTACCACAGGTAGACCAGGATGACGCCGGGAATGATGAGCAGGACGAAGCCGATCGTCTGCAGGATCCCGGTCAGGATCCCGGCCAGCACCATCGGCCACAGGTTCGGGAAGGTAAAGAAGTCACGGATCTGGGCCTTGCGACCGGCAGCGGTGAGCAGACCGACGTGCGCAAAGGGGATCGGGGACAGGATCATCGCGATGGCAGTGATGATTCCGCCTGAGTCAGAATCCGTGCCCAGGTAAGAGACGGACGCCCCCACCCCAGTCAGTACCGTCCAGATCGCAAAGCCCACCAGCAGCGGGGCCGGGTTGTCCGCGATGCGCCTCCATGACCAGGTCAGCGCCTGCCCCACGGTCAGACGATCGGCCTGCGCGTAGGTCTGGCTCGGATAGGGCTGAAAGGCAGGGGTTTCATTCATGACTCTGATCCTGCCGCACGGTAGGAGGCCGCACCTCCCCCGCCTGGAGGATTCTTCCCTCCTCGCTCAGGACGAGTCCGCCCTCCGCCACGTCCGCCTGGCGCCCTAGCCATGCTCGCACCGGGCGGGACGACGCCGCAGCCCAGGTCCGTTCGTCAGCCGCCGGTCCGTCAGGCGTCAGTCCGTCAGCCGGCCGGTCACAGTGTCCGCCATGAGCCGGCCACGCAGGGTCAGCACCGCGCGGCCGCGCAGGGCGGCTGCCGGTTCCAGCAGCCCCTGACTCATCAGCGCCCCCACCACCGGTACGAGCCGGCGAGGGGTGCCGTCCGCCGTCGTCTCCTCGCCGGGCCGAGCCAGACCCGCCAGGTCCAGCCCCTCGCGCAGACGGATACCGAGCATGACCCGCTCCAGCTCGCGGGCGCCGTCGTCAATGACCTCGTGGCCCGCCACGGGCAACCGGCCAGCACGCACCTGAGCCGCCCACGCCACGGGCGCCTTGGTGTCCCACATGCGCACGTCCCCGAAGTGCGAGTGCGCACCCGGCCCGGCTCCGTACCAGTCCCAGTCACGCCAGTAGGCCTCGTTGTGGCGGCACTCATGGCCAGGTCGGGCCCAGTTGGAGATCTCGTACCACTCGTAGCCGGCCTCAGCCAGGACTGCGTCCGCCATCTCGTACTTGGTGGCCTCGTCGTCGTCCGCCGGCATCTCCAGCTCGCCGCGACGCACCTGGGTCCACATGCGCGTGCCCTCCTCAATCACCAGGGCGTAGGCGCTGAGGTGGTCCGGGCCGATCTCGACGGCGGCCTCCAGGCTGCGTGCCCAGTCCTGGACCGACTCTCCTGGCGTGCCGTAGATGAGGTCCAGGCTGGTCTCCAGGCCTGATCGCCGGGCCCAGGCCACGACCTGCGGCACGCGCTGAGGGGTGTGGCTACGCTCCAAGGTAGCCAGCACCTGGGGCACCGCCGACTGCATGCCGAAGGAGACCCGCGTGAAACCAGCCTCGGCGAGCGTGGCCAGGTAGCGCTCGTCCACGGTCTCCGGGTTGGCCTCGGTCGTCACCTCGGCGCCCTCGGCCAGCCCCCAGGTGGTGCGCACCAGCTCCAGCATGGCCGCCAGGTCTGCTGCCGGAAGCATCGTGGGAGTGCCGCCGCCCAGGAACACGGTCTGAGCCATACGCCGAGGCAGGCCGGCGCGCTCCATCGCCGCTGCCGCCAGCCTCAGCTCGCCAGCCAGGGTGGTCACGTAGTCAGCCGCTGAGGCGCCACCACCCATCTCGAGGTTGGTATAGGTGTTGAAGTCGCAGTAGCCGCACCGAACCCGGCAGTAGGGCACGTGGAGGTAGACGGAGAAGGGCACGGGCTCCTGCTCCCCGCCCCTGCCCCGACGGCGCGCGATGACCTGCTCGGGCAGCTCCCCCGTCCCTGGCAGCGGCTGCCCCTCAGGCTGACGCGGGCTCACGAGGGGTCGGCGACGCCGGCCGCCTGCGGTCCGGGACGCGACTGCAGCCAGCGTGGCGGCGTGGCGGTCAGCTGCCCGCACACGGTCATGACGATGAGGATGACGAGGAAGGGGCCGATCCACCCGCCCGTCATCGTGCGCAGCCAGCCCAGGACCACCGGACCCGCAGCAGCCACGGTGTAGCCCCAGGTCTGCAGGAAGGCGGAGGTCGCGCGGTTCTCATCCATGTCCACCGAGCGGCGGATGACCAGGGTGAACAGCGCGGCGAAGAAGGCGCCCTGCGCGATTCCGGAGACCAGGCAGGCCGCGAGCCAGGCGCTGGGCACCGTCACCAGGCACACCGGCAGCACCAGCCAGCAGCCTGAGAGCACTCCCAGCACACGAGCCCCGGACCAGTGCAGGGTCTCGAACATGACGGGCACGAGCAGCGGCCCCACGATCCCGGTCAGGGAGAAGACCGAGGCAGCCAGCCCCGCGCCCGCCTCCGTCATCCCCGTCAGGTCGTGCAATGCCGTGGGAAGCCATCCCGAGATGGCGTAGTAGGAGAAGGTGTGGGTGGCGAAGGCAGCCGCCATCACCCAGGTCAGGGGCCGTTTCCACACCGCCACACGCACCCGCTCGGTCCCGGCCTGCCCGGACTCGGTCACCCAGTGGACCATGCCGGAGCGCTGCATGAGGCTCTCGCGCGGGTGGCCCAGGCCTGCCGGGTAGACCCACAGCCACAGCGCCAGGGCGATGAGAGTCGGCACCGCTCCCCACAGCGCCGCCGCACCCCGCCACCCGGTCAGCTGCGCCGTCGGCACCGCAAGGGCCGTGCCCGCGGTGACCACGAGGTTGGTCATGGCCGAGTACATGCCGGTCAGCAGCGAGGTGCGGTGCCAGAAGTCGCGCCCGATGACCATCGGGGCCACGAGGTTGCCGATGGTGATACCGGCGCCGATGATGACCGTGCCGGCAAAGGCCGCCCAGGTGGTTCCCCCCGAGCGCAGCAGGGATCCCGCGCTCATGAGCACCAGCGCCCACAGGCCGCCGGCATTCGCCCCGATCCGTCGCAGCAGGACGGAGGCCAGCGGCGTCATGATCCCGAAGCACAGGATCGGCACGCTGGTCAGGGCGCCCAGTGCGACGTCGTCCATGTCCAGGTCCGCGCCGATCTGGCTCAGCAGAGGCGGGATGACGCCGATCGGGGCACGCAGGATCGAGCAGAAGGCGAGGAAGCCCAGGACGACGACGCCGATCCAGGCCCGACGCGGCAGGTGCCGCCGACGCTGTGGCTGGCTCATGCCAGGCTCCTTCCGCTTCTTGCCTCGCGCCGGGTACCGGCTCGGCGGTCCAGGGCAACGAGCATCGCCTCGCTGCGCTCGGGTTTCCAGGTGGTCTCGGTCCGCACCGCCGTCAGGTCCCGGATGGTGCGTCCGGCCTCGATACCCCGCTGCTCGAAACGGGTCAGGACACGCCCCTCAAAACGAGGCGACCACCCGCCCACGGTGCCCGAGGGCGATCCGGGGTCCGGTCCGTTGCCCAGGCTGTCCTGCTCCCAGGTGTCCGCCCCGAGCTCGCTGAGGCGACCGGCGCCGTCATAACGGAAGTAGGGCTCGGTCATATCCGCCTCCAGGCCCTCCGGCAGCGCCGAGACGTCCTCCAAGACGTCACGCATCTGCCAGGCGTAGTCGGCCCAGTCAGTGGCGAGCCTCCACACCCCGCCGCCGCGCAGCACGCGGGCGACCGAGTCAGCGAAGTGCGCCGTGACCAGCCGGCGCTTGCGGTGACGCGGCTTGCGCCAGGGATCGGGGAAGAAGACCCAGACCTCGCTGGCGCAGCCCACCGGCAGCGCCGTGGCCAGGAGCTGAGAGGCGTCGGCCGGGACCACGCGGACGTTGTCCAGTCCGGCCTTGGCCGCGTCACGCACAATCTTGGCGATCGAGGTCTCCCACACCTCCACCGCCAGGTGGTCGGTGCCAGGGTTGGCAGCCGCGTGAGCGAGCAGGGCCTCCCCACCGCCGCTGCCGACCTCGACCACCACAGGACGCACCTGGCCCACGTGACCGAAGACCTCCTGCGGATCGAGCCGGAAGTCCGCGGCCACGGTACGGATCGCGTCCGCCCGAGGGACCTGGATGACGTAGTGCTCGCCGTGCTCAGCCATCGCCTGGACCTGGGAGTCGGTCAGGCGTCCCCCGGCACGGGAGAAGGACCGTACCCGCGAACGGATCGCGTGGGAACGGGGAGGGTGGACCTGCGCCATGGAGCTACTTGTCCTTGCCGGTGGGGGTGTCTGCGCCCAGCGCGGCGATGAAGGCCTCCTGGGGAACCTCCACGCGGCCGATGGCCTTCATGCGCTTCTTGCCCTCCTTCTGCTTCTCCAGCAGCTTGCGCTTACGGGAGATGTCACCGCCGTAGCACTTGGCGAGCATGTCCTTGCGCAGGGCACGGATGGTCTCGCGCGCGATGATGCGCGAGCCCACGGCGGCCTGGACGGGGACCTCGAACTGCTGGCGAGGGATGAGCTCCTTGAGCCGCTTGGTGAGCATGACGCCGTAGGAGTAGGCCGAGTCCTTGTGGACGATCGCGCTGAAGGCGTCCACCTTGTCCCCGTTGAGGAGGATGTCCACCTTGACCAGGTCCGCGCTCTGCTCGCCGTCGGGCTCGTAGTCCAGGGAGGCGTAGCCGCGGGTGCGCGACTTCAGAGCGTCGAAGAAGTCGAAGACGATCTCAGCCAGCGGCAGGGTGTAGCGCATCTCTACCCGCGTCTCGGACAGGTAGTCCATCCCCTTCATGGTCCCGCGCCGCGACTGGCACAACTCCATGACCGTGCCCACGAACTCGCTGGGGGTCAGGATCGTGGCCGAGACCACCGGCTCGCGCACGTCCAGGATCTTGCCCTCGGGGAACTCGCTCGGGTTGGTCACCGTGTGGACCACGCGGTCCTCGGTGGTGACCTGGTAGACCACGGAGGGCGCGGTGGAGATGATGTCCAGCCCGAACTCGCGCTCCAGGCGCTCCGCGATGATCTCCAGGTGGAGCAGGCCGAGGTAGCCGCAGCGGAAGCCGAAGCCGAGGGCCACCGAGGTCTCCGGCTCGTAGGTGAGCGCCGCGTCGTTGAGCTTGAGCTTGTCCAGGGCGTCACGCAGCGCCGGGAAGTCTGAGCCGTCCACCGGGAACAGGCCGGAGAAGACCATGGGCTTGGGGTCCTGGTAACCGGCCAGGGGCTCGGCGGCCGGACGAGCCGCCGTGGTGACCGTGTCACCCACGCGCGACTGGCGCACGTCCTTCACGCCCGTGATGAGGTAGCCCACCTCCCCGGCGCCCAGTCCCTGGGTGGGAACGGGCTCGGGGCTGATGACGCCGATCTCCAGCAGGTCGTGGTCGGCACGGGTGGAGAGCATCTCGATGCGCTCACGAGGCTTGAGGGCACCGTCGACCACGCGCACGTAGGTGACCACGCCGCGGTAGGTGTCATAGACGGAGTCGAAGATCATGGCGCGGGCAGCGGCGTCGGGGTCCCCCACCGGCGCGGGCACGGCCTGCACGATCCGGTCGAGCAGCTCAGGCACGCCCTCGCCCGTCTTGCCCGAGACCTTGAGGACGTCGGACGGGTCGCAGCCGATGATCGAGGCGATCTCCTCGGCGTGGCGCTCGGGCTCGGCGGCCGGCAGGTCGATCTTGTTGAGCACCGGGATGATGGTGAGGTCGCCCTCGATGGCCATGTAGAGGTTGGCCAGGGTCTGGGCCTGGACCCCCTGGGCGGCGTCGACCAGCAGCACCGCGCCCTCGCAGGCGGCCAGGGACCGGTTGACCTCGTAGGAGAAGTCGACGTGGCCGGGGGTGTCGATCATGTTGAGGGCGTAGGTGCGCGCGCCCTCGGGCCCCTCGACGGTCCAGGGCATGCGCACGGCCTGGGACTTGATGGTGATGCCACGCTCGCGCTCAATGTCCATGCGGTCCAGGTACTGGGCGCGCATGTCGCGGGGCTGGACCACGCCGGTGGCCTGCAGCATGCGGTCGGCCAGGGTGGACTTGCCGTGGTCAATGTGGGCGATGATCGAGAAGTTCCGCAGCAGCTCGGGCGGGGTTGAGGCGGGCTGGATGCTCGCGATCTGCTCGGGCGTGGGGATCGGTGACACGTGTGCTCTTCCAGGACGGGACAGCGCCTGGGCGTGCCAGGAGGCAGGCTGGTGCTGTCGGTGTGGCGGACTCTGGGGCAAGTCTCCCACGCGCAGGCCTCAGCGCCGCGCCCGGCGGGTGTGAGTCATTACTTACCGGACGTTCCTCCCCCGACCAGCCCGCGAGTCAGCCAGGCAAGCCTCACCTCACTGGTATGCGATGATCGGCCCATGATCGACCGCATCCTCGCTCTGCCCTGGGGGTGGGCCTTCCTCTTCCTGTGGGTCAGCGTCATGGGTAGAGCCAACGGCACCTACTGGATCGGCCGCGCCGTGGCCGCCGGCACCGGCCGTACCCGGTGGGCCGGGGTGCTGACCTCGGCGGCCTACGCCCGCGCCCAGCACCTGGCGGAGCGCTGGGGCGTCCTGGCGGTCCCGCTGTCCTTCCTCACCGTCGGCACCCAGAGCCTGGTCCAGCTCTCGGCAGGTGTCAGCCGTATGCCGCTGCGCCTGTACCTACCGGCAGTGAGCGTGGGCTGCGCGATCTGGGCGGCGATCTACTCCACCGTCGGCCTGGCGGTCTTTGCCACGTGGATGGAGGCCGGCGGGTGGTGGGCGGTCGCCGTCGTCGTCGCCCTGGCCGCGCTCATCATCTCGCTACGACGACGTTCCGCCTCCTCGCCAGTGTGCAGCCGCGAGCCCGAGTGTGCACCTGGGGACTGCACACCGGCCGCCGCACCTGCACACTCGACGCCCGGCCTGGCCCCCGCAGAGTCTCACGATGCTGACGCCAACTTGTCCGAGCCCGCCCCTTCGCTCTAGCCTCAGTGCCGTGACCGTACTCCGCAACCGTCAGTGGTGGTGGCTCCCCTAAGGGCGAGCCACTCCTTCGCGTACACGGAACACGACAGACAGAGCTCGCCACCCGGCGGGCTCTTCGTCTTGGAGGCGATGCCGGTGGCACAAGCAGAGGAATCCTCATGACAACACCCCCACCGACCGTCCGCACCCGGTCCGTGCGCTACCACGCCGACGGCGGCCTCCTCCTGGAGCACCTGGCCGCCCAGGGCCTGGTCGCCACCACCGCGGACTCCGGCGACCACGCCCGTCCGGTTGACACCGTCCTGCTGGAGTCGGTCGACATCGCCACCAAGGTCTCACGCACCACCATCGCCGTGCTGGAGGCCTCCGCACGCCTGACCTGCCAGGGCCAGAGCGTCAGTATCCAGGCCCTGGCGCAGGCCCAGGCCGACGGCGAGGCGGCCGTGGCCCGGCTGCGTGAGCACCTGGCCGCCTACGTCACTGACGACGCCCGTGCGGACTGCCTCAGCCTCACCTTTCCCGCCCCGACGGCGCACGAGCAGACCGAGGAGCGCGAGCGGCTGCGGGCGACCTCCTCGATCGAGCCGCTGCGGGTGCTGGCCGGGGTCGAGGTCGACCACCCGCACCTGCCGCTGGAGGCCGGGGTCGTCGCCTTCGACTACCTGGCCACCTTCGAGACGCTTCCCGCAGTGGCCCCCGGGGCCAACACCTGCCCCGACTACGTCTTCTACGATGCCCGGATCATCCTCGTCATCGACCACCCCACGCGTGAGGCCACCCTCGTGGGAGCCAGCGTGGACCCGACTGACCTGGAGGGTCGCCTCAGCGCGCTGGCGGCAGCGATCGACGCCGTCGACGAGACCACGCTGGCGGACGAGCACGAGCAGCGCACAACGAGCCAGACGACGGTCTCCCCCGTGGTCCACGCCGTGCCCACCCAGTCCGACGCTGACTTCGCGGCAGGAGTCGAGACGATGAAGGAGGCCATCGCTGCCGGAGACGTCTACCAGGTGGTGCCCTCGCGCGGCTTCACCATGCCCTGCCCGGACGCGCTGGCCGCTTACCACGAGCTGCGCGGCACCAACCCGAGCCCGTACATGTTCTACCTGGGCACCCCCGACTTCGAGCTCTTCGGGGCCTCGCCCGAGTCCGCGCTGCTCCACTCGGCCAAGACCGGTGAGGTCTCCATCCGCCCCATCGCCGGCACCCGCCCACGCGGGCTCACCGCCGACGGCGGCATCGACCACGAGCGCGACACCCGCCTGGAGCTGGAGCTGCGCACGGACGCCAAGGAGGTCGCCGAGCACGTCATGCTCGTGGACCTGGCTCGCAACGACGTCGCCCGGGTGAGCGTTCCCGGGACCCGCCGGGTGGTGGACCTGCTGCGTGTGGACCGTTACTCCCGGGTCATGCACCTGGTCTCGGAGGTCACCGGCACCCTGGACCCGGAGCTGGACGCGCTGGACGCCTTCCGCGCCTCGATGACCATGGGCACACTCACCGGAGCCCCCAAGCTGAGCGCGGCCGAGCTCATCCGCACCACCGAGGGCGTGCGTCGAGGCTCCTACGGCGGCACCGTGGGGTACTTCCGCGGCGACGGCGAGCTGGACACCTGCATCGTCATCCGTTCCGCCTTCGTGACCGGAGGCCAGGCCCTGGTCCAGGCCGGTGCGGGAGTCGTGGCGGACTCGGTGCCGGCCAAGGAGGCTGCCGAGACCGTGCACAAGGCCTCGGCGGTGCTTCATGCTGTGGCCGCGGCCGCCGGGGCGAGGCTCGTCATCGACTCCCAGACCCCCGCCACCCTCACCGCCCCGACCACCACCGAGGAGGCCTGAGATGCGCGTCGTCCTGCTCGACAACCGCGACTCCTTCGTCTACAACCTCGTCGACCTCTTCGCCACGCTCGGTGCCGAGATCGAGGTCTACCGCAACACGGTGCCGGCTGACCGTGTGCGCGCCGCCCTGTCACCGACCCCCGCCGAGGCCGAGGCCGGCCAGCGCCCGGTGCTGTGCCTGTCCCCCGGGCCCGGTCACCCCCGTGAGGCCGGCTGCCTCATGGAGCTGGTCGCCTGCGCGCTGAGCGAGGACGTGCCTACCGTCGGCATCTGCCTCGGCTTCCAGGCCATCGTCGAGGGCTGCGGCGCTCACGTGGGCCGGGTCGGCCCCGTCCACGGCCGCTCGGTGCGCGTGGAGGTCATGCCGGCCGGGCTCACCGACCCCGCCTTCGTCCCCTTGGAGGGTGGGCCGCTCGACGTCGCCCGCTACCACTCCCTGGGGACCCGCGACCTGCCG
>NZ_DS999576.1:242030-261958 GCF_000159035.1 Actinomyces urogenitalis DSM 15434 | reverse complement strand
CGCGTCCCTCCCACCAACTGACACACACCTGACTGGAGATCACATGTCCACCACACCCGCACCCGCTGAGAACAACGCCCTGGAACCTGAGCAGGCCGAGGCCGCCCGCGTCCTGCTGCGCGGCGTCATCCAGGGCAAGCGCCTGTCCTACGAGGAGGCGTACACCGTCTTCGCCGCGCTGTCGGCTGGGGCCTTGAGCCAGACCGAGACCGCCGCGCTGCTGGCCGGCCTCCACGCACGCGGCGAGGACGTGGCCGAGGTCGCCGGGGCCGCCGCGGCCTTCCGCGCTGCCGCCCGTCCCTTCCCCGAGCTGGACGTGCCCTTGTTCGACATCGTGGGCACCGGCGGGGACGGCGTAGGCACCATCAATATCTCCACCGGAGCCGGCATCGTGGCCGCCTCCATGGGTCTGGCCGTGGCCAAGCACGGCAACCGGGCCGTGTCCTCCAAGACGGGTGCCGCTGACGTCATCGCCGGGCTCGGCCTGCCTCTCGACCTGAGCCCCGAGCAGGCCTCTGACGTCCTGAAGCGCGACGGATTCACCTTCCTCTTCGCCCAGGCCTACCACCCGGCCATGCGTTTCGTGGCGCCGGTGCGCGGGGCGCTGAAGACCCCGACGATCTTCAACGTGCTCGGCCCCCTCATCAACCCCGCCCACCTGAGCTACCAGGTCATGGGTGTGGCTGACGTAAGCAAGCTGGACATGATCGCCCACACCCTCCACGCGCTGGGCCGCGAGCGCGCCCTGGTCATCAACGGCCTGGGCCTGGACGAGATCACCGTCCACGGCACCACCACCGTGCGCGAGGTGAGCCCGCAGGGCGTGCGCTCCTTCGAGGTCACGCCCGAGGACCTGGGTGTGCGCACTCACGAGCTGTCCGAGATGCTGGGCGGTGCCACCAGCCAGAACGCGGCGATCCTGCGCGAGGTCTTCGCCGGAGGCGGGCAGGCCGGTCACCGTGACGCCATCGCCGTCAACGCTGGCGCGCTGCTCTACCTGGCCGGGCGCGTGGAGACGCTGCGCGAAGGCACCCAGGCTGCTCTGGAGCAGCTGGCCAGTGGCAAGGTCGCCGAGCACCTGGAGTCCATGACCCGCAACGCTGACGCGCTGACGCACACCGATTCCACCCAGGAGGCCTGATGACTACCTCGACCACTGGCAACGACCCTCGCCCCGAGCTGCGGCCGGTCGACGAGCGCCTCGTGCGCACCGGCACGGTCCTGGACTCGATCGTGGACGGTCGGCGATCCCGCCTGGCCGAGCTGCGCGCACGCTTCGGTCACCTGCGTGCCGAGCAGCTGCCTCGCTCGCAGCGCTCCTTCGCCAAGGCCCTGCGCACCCGCTCAGGAGACTCGGCCAGTCCTCAGCCCGCGCTCATCCTGGAGTGCAAGTCGGCCTCTCCCTCACGCGGGACCATCCGCCACGACTACGACCCGGCGGCTCTGGCCAGCGCTTACGTGCCCTGGGCTGCCGCTGTCTCGGTGCTCACCGAGCCTGACCGCTTCGCAGGCTCCTTCGAGGACCTCGCGGCGGTGCGCGCGGTGGTGGACGTGCCGGTGCTGTGCAAGGACTTCATCGTCGACCCCGTCCAGGTGCTCGCGGCCCGCAGCCTGGGCGCGGACGCGATCCTGCTCATGCTCTCGGTGGTGCCCGACGACGTCTACCGTGACCTGGCGTCCCTGGCCGCTGAGTTGGGCATGGACGTGCTCACTGAGGTCTCCACGCCTGAGGAGATGCACCGGGCCGCAGCGCTGGGCGCCACGGTGGTGGGGATCAACAACCGTGACCTGCGCACCCTGGCCACGGATATCGCCAGGACCGAGCAGATGGCTCCGCTGGCTCCTGCTGGCGTGGTGCTCGTGGGTGAGTCCGGGGTGGAGACTGCCGACGACGTACGCCGCCTGGCCGGGCTCGTTGACGCCCTGCTCATTGGCTCCTCGGTCTCCTCCTCCCCTGACCCGGCCGTGGTCGCTGAGGTCCTGGCGACGGCGGTCCCGGTTGCTGGGCGCACCGGCCAGGACGCTGACGCCCCCCAGCCCGCCCCGGAGGCGAGCCAGCCCACGCACGGCGCGGCGTCGTCGTCGGCCACCCAGCCGGCACCGCGCGAGCACGAGGGCCACACCCACCCGCGACTGCCCGCCTACTTCGGCCCCTACGGCGGGCAGTACGTGCCAGAGCTGCTCATCCCGGCCCTGGACCAGCTGGAGGACGCCTTTATCGAGGCCCAGGCTGACCCGACCTTCCACGCCGAGCTCGATGAGCTCATGCGCCGCTACCTGGGCCGCCCCACCCCGGTCACCGAGCTGCGTCACCTTCCGCGCGGGGGCAACGCCCGGATCTTCCTCAAGCGAGAGGACCTGGTCCACGGCGGGGCGCACAAGGGCAACCAGGTGCTTGGTCAGGCCCTGCTGGCCAAGCGCATGGGCAAGAGCCGCATCATCGCCGAGACCGGCGCGGGCCAGCACGGCACGGCCACCGCGATGGTGTGCGCGCTGCTGGGGCTGGACTGCACGATCTACATGGGCGCGACCGACGTGGTGCGTCAGGCCGCCAACGTCGAGCGTATGGAGCTCATGGGGGCCCGGGTGGTTCCGGTGGCCTCGGGGGCGGGCACGCTCAAGGACGCCGTCAACGAGGCGCTGCGTGACTGGACGGCCTCGTTCAAGGACACCCACTATCTGCTGGGCACGGCCGCCGGGGCCCATCCCTTCCCCACGATCGTCCACGAGTACCACCGAGTGATCTCGCGCGAGGCCCGCGCGCAGATCCTGGCCATGACGGGACGACTGCCTGACGAGGTCATCGCCTGCGTGGGCGGGGGCTCGAACGCGATCGGTATGTTCAGCGAGTTCGTTGGCGACGACGGCGTGGGCCTCATCGGGGTCGAGCCGGCTGGCGAGGGCCTGGACTCAGGGCACCACGGCGCCCCGATCAACGCCGGGAAGGTCGGGATCCTGCACGGGGCCCGTTCCTACCTCATGCGCACTGACGAGGGGCAGGTCGAGGAGTCCTTCTCCGTCTCGGCTGGTCTGGACTACCCGGGCGTGGGACCGGAGCACGCGTGGCTGTCAGACTCCGGGCGCGCCCGCTACGTGGGGGTCACGGACGAGGAGGCGGTGGACGCCTTTGTCCAGCTCTCCCGGTGGGAGGGCATCATCCCGGCCCTGGAGAGCGCCCACGCGCTGGCCCAGGCGCTCAAAATCGCGCGCCAGACCCCGGCTGACGCCCCGACCCCGCACCTGCTGGTGTGCCTGTCCGGGCGCGGGGACAAGGACCTGGAGCAGATCCGGATGCGCCTGGGCGGCTCCTTTACCTGCGACGGCGCGGTGGCCCGGGCCGCTGCGATGGTGGAGGAGATGGGCAAGCGCACCGAGTACGTGGGGCTGGCCCGACGCGAGGCAGCCAGTGCGACTGAGGCTGCGCCGACCACGACCAACGAGGAGGCCTGAGATGTCCCGTTACCCTCAGATGTTCCAGCGCCTGGCGGATGCCGGCGAGGGCGGTTTCGTCCCCTTCGTCATGGTGGGCGACCCCGACGCCGGTCTGAGCGAGGCCGTCATCGAGGCCCTGATCGAGGGCGGAGCGGACGCTCTGGAGCTGGGCGTGCCCTTCTCGGACCCGGTGGCTGACGGCCCCACGATCCAGCGCGCCCACATCCGGGCGCTGGAGGCGGGAGTCGGATTCCGCTCGGCGCTGGAGGTTGTGGCCAGGGTGCGTGAGCGTCACCCTGAGCTGCCCATCGGCATGCTCATCTACGGCAACGTGCCCTTCGCCGTCGGCCTGGAGACCTTCTACCGTGAGTGCGCGCAGGCCGGCATCGACTCGGTCCTGCTGCCGGACGTCCCGGTGCGCGAGGGCGACGCGTTCTCCCAGGCCGCTGAGGCTGCTGGGATCGACGCGGTCTATATCGCCCCGCCCTCGGCCAGCCCTGACACGCTGGCCGGCGTGGCCGCGGCCTCACACGGCTACGTCTACGCCGTCTCACGGGCCGGAGTGACTGGGACCGAGACCGCCTCGTCCACGATCGGGCTGGCTGAGGCGGTGGCAAGGCTGCGGGCCGACGCCGCCGCGCCGGTCATGCTGGGCTTCGGGATCTCGACGCCCGAGCAGGTCGCTGAGGCGATCGCGGCCGGGGCGGACGGCGCGATCTCTGGTTCCGCAGTGGTCAAGGTGGTCGAGGCCCACGCCCCCGCCCTGATGTCGGCGCCGGCAGGCTCACCTGAGCGCGCCACGGAGCTGGAGGCGCTGCGGGCGGAGCTGATCGAGCTGGTGAGCGCCATGAAGGCGGCCACGCGATGAGGCTCGGTCAGGTCCTGGGGGCCCTGGCACGCCTCCTCTCCCACGCGGCGCCGCGGGAGGAGACGCGGACAGAGTCACGGACGGAGCAGGGCACCGGAGCCCCGCGTGGTCAGCGGCCGGTGCCGCGCGGTGGTGCCGCCTCCGCCCGTACCACCACCCGTCCCCGCTCGGCTTCTCCCACCACGCCGGCCTCGACCTCGGTTCTGCCTTACGACGTCGCCAGCTTGGGGCTGCCGGACTTCGTCTACGCCCCTGACCCGGACGGGGACGCTGACCCCGGCGAGGTCGTATGGACCTGGGTTCCTTACGAGGAGGACGCCTCACGGGGCAAGGACCGCCCGGTCCTGGTCCTGGCGCGTGAGCACGGCCGGCTCGTGGTGGCACAGATGACGAGCAAGGACCATGACCACGACGCCGAGCAGGAGGCCCGCTGGGGCCGCTACTGGCACGACGTCGGATCCGGGGCCTGGGACCGCCAGGGGCGTCCCAGCGAGGTGAGGCTGGACCGGCTGCTCGTGGTGGATCCTGACGCCGTCCGGCGCGAAGGCGCGACGATGGACCGGGGTACCTTCAACGGCGTGGTCGCCGCGCTGCGTGCCCACTGGGCAGGACGCTGAGCGGGCGGCCTGTCTGAGCGAGCGTCTGGCAGGTTGACGCACCTCACGCCTCACGCAGGCCTGCGTGAGGAAAATCCAGCAGCCCGGCTGGTAAAGTCACGCCTTGGACCTCTGGCCTGGCCGACTGTGGGGTCCAGCGGGCGGACTCGCCGGGTGCTTCCACCACCTCTTGGTCTGCTGACGCGAACCCTCTCTCCGGCCATTGACCATTCACTCTTCGAGAAGGCAACTTTCACAGTGGCGAACATCAAGTCCCAGATCAAGCGCATCAAGACCAACGAGAAGGCCCGCCTGCGCAACCAGTCTGTCAAGTCCGAGCTCAAGACCTACGTGCGCCGCGTGCGCGAGGCCGTTGAGGCTGGAGACAAGGCTGCTGCTGAGGAGGGTCTGAAGAAGGCTGCTCGCAAGCTGGACAAGGCCGCTTCCAAGGGCATCATCCACCGGAACCAGGCCGCCAACCGCAAGTCCAAGCTGGCCAAGCGCGTCGCCTCCATCTGAGGAACCTGACCGGCTCACCGAGTCCGCAGTCAGTCACGAGGGCGTCTCCCACTGCGGGAGACGCCCTCCTCGTTGTTTCTCCCTCATGACGACGGCGGCTAGCATGGCACTGCAGCCGCTGACGCTGTCTTCCCCACTCCCCACGATCCCCTTGGTGTGACACCCGATGCCTATTGCCCTGTCCCTGCCCGGGCCCATCACCTCCCAACAACACGATTGAGTGGTTACCGCTGATGTCGATCAACCCCCTCACCCTGCCCGAGCAGTGGGCGCAGGCCTTCCGCCAGGTCACGGGCCGCGAGCCCACCCAGGCCGACTACGACGCCGCCGTCCGCACTGTCGCGCCAGCACCGCCGTCAGCTCCCAGCAGCGAGGCGGCTGCGGGCACCGCCCCGGCTCCCGTCTCCTGGACGACGCCGGTCCCTGCACCGCCGGCCACGCAGCCATCAGCATCACAGGCCTACAGCCAGCCGGTTCCCCCGCCGCCGAGTCCGCTCTCAGCTGCGCCCGCCCCGCAGGCAAGCGCGCCCCTGCCACCGCTGACCTCTGCTCCAAGCGCTGCCGTGGCTGCGGTACCGCCTGTGCCGACGGCGCCTCCTCAGCCTGGTGGTTCCAGCGCGCAGGCAGCTCCCGCACCCGGCCAAGGCGCAGGTACCCGTACGGCTGGCGTCACTGGTGCCGCAGCGGTGAGCGCTGTGCGTTCCTTCTTTGAGCCCCGGATCTCCCTCGACCAGGTCCGTACCGGGTTCCAGACGATGCTGGCCAGCCCGCAGACGCACCTGCCGCAGGCCCTCGCAGCCGCTGTCGGGCTGGTCGGAGGTATGAGCACCGTGCTGATGACCTTCCTGAACCTGCGGATACTGCGGTACACGCTGGGCGACTTCGACTACTGGGGCTTTGCGACCGGGATGATGCTGATGATCATCAACCTGGTCTGCCTGGTCGGGGCACTCGCTGGTGGCGCCGTGGCGGTCTACATGGCTGCTACGGCCGTTGCGGTTCCCTCCCGGCAGACGTCTGTCAAGGCGGCGCTGAGTACGCTCGCCCTGCCCGTGGCCTTCATCGTGGTGCCGCTGCTGATGTGGCAGGTCGTCTTCCGCGTGCTGAACTGGATCATCAGGGCCATCGGCGCCGGCGGGGTCTGGTACACCACCGGCCCCTTCGAGCAACTCAGCTCTCTTGTGTGGCCGTACTACACGACGGGGAAGATCTCCATGGTCTTCATGTTCTTCGCGCTGGCCGGTGCGCTCGTCTCGTGGCTGGTAGCCACAGGGCAGATCAGCCTGCCGGCGGCCCCGGCTGCCGGTGCCTCTCAGCCGACGCCGCCGCATCCCGATCCCCTGTCCTCGGCTGCCGCTGGTCTGACCAGTGCTGAAGCGGCCGGCACGATGGCCGGCGCGGCCGTCGCCCCCACCGGGGAACTCGTGACCACAGCGCCTCCGGCCCCCAGCCAGGCTGGCGCCTACGGCCAGTCAGCCCCGGCCATGCCCACGGCAGCCAACAGCTTCACCACCTCGCGCTCGCTGATCGGCTACCTCATTGCCTCCTTCTTCACCTTCGGCCTGTACAGCCTGTACCGCTGGAGCGAGATCTCCTCAACGATCAACGCCATCGCCTCCCGCTATGACGGGCGCAAGACGATGCACTACCTCCTGCTGGCTCTCATCGTCGCCCCGCTGACACTTGGTATCGGCTACTTCGTGTGGTCTCACAACATCTGCGGACGCATCGGTGCCGAGGCCGCCCGCCGCGGCCGTCCCGGGATGCTCTCCTCCGCCGACTTCTGGCTGTGGATGGTGCTGGGCTCGCTCATCATCGTGGGTCCCTTCGTCTACTGCTACCGGGTCTTCCAGGCGATGAACTTCATCTCCGAGTCCTACAACACCCAGGGAATCTGAGCCTCGGGCGTACCAGGGGCGGGCCAGCACTTGCCGTGCAGGCCCGCCCCTGGCTCGTCCTTGGTCGCGTCGCTGCGCGCTACAGGGCCTTGATCAGCTCCTCGGCCCGGTCCGTGCGACCCGTTGAGCGCAGCAGCGCCAGCAGCTCCTCCCCGATCTGGGAGCGCTCGGTCAGGCACCTGGCGATCGTGAAGCCCTCGAAGGCGCTCTCCAGCGCGTAGACAGCGTCCTCGTCACGCCCGAGAGCCACCGCGATCCGTCCGGCCAGCCAGAAGGCGTGAGCGACGTCCTTGACCAAGCCCGAACCCGCAAAGTCCTCGCCAGCCTGGGTCGCCAGCTTGTAGGCCTCTTCCAGGTCCTGCTCCTGGGCGAACAGCGTCCGGGCCAGTGTGTCCTGCAGCCGGGCACGCAGGCGCGTCTGATCCGCCTGGTCCTCGCGGCGCGCCAGCTCCTCCAGCATCTGGCACAGGTGAGTGAGGACGGCGTCCGCCTCCCCACGCGCGCAGGCCACCGGCGCCCAGGCCTCCAGCACCGCTGCCACTATGTCCGCCGGAGCCTGGCCCGCACGCAGCAACGGCACCGCCTTGGCGAACAGGGAGCTCGCCAGTCCCTCGCCAGCGGCGTTGAGGCTCTGCGCGGCCTCGGCGTACGCCGCCCCGGCTCGCTCCAGGAATCCAGCGTCGCGGGCGATCAGCGCAGCACGTTGGTAGTAGTAGGCAGCCCGCAGGTAGTCCTGCTGCCCCAACGCCTCCTCAGCCTTGGCCCACGCCCCTGCGCCGTCGCCGTGCAGCCCGGCCTCGTCCTGCTGCGCCGGCGGGGCCGGTGGGGTCTGCCCACCCGGCCCCGCCACGCCGTCGTCATCCAGGCTCGCAGGCAAGGGCTCGCCGGCGCTGCTGGCAGCCAGGAGCTGGCGTGCCCGGGCGTCGAAGTCCAGGTGACGCCCGCTGACCGGCGTGTTGATCGCCGCGTCGAGCATCTGGGCGTAACGAGTCGTGCCGTTACGAGAGTCGAAGGCTGCCGCTAGCTCACGGGCCTTGTCGATCGAGCGCTGACGCAGCGGCTCATAACGCTCGTCCCCGGCTGCGCTGAGCCCGGTGATGATGTGCAGCAGGCGCAGCAGGGCCGGCCGGGGTGGCTCAGGGGTCGGCCGGTGCTCGGCCTCCCGGATGAGGTGGACGGCCTCCTCCACGTGCCCGGAGCTGGCCAGCAGCTCGATCTGCCGGCTCTCGCCACGGTTGTGGTGCGGCTCGTCGTCGCGGCTGGCCAGGGCGTCCTTGTAGGCATGCACCGCCAGCTCGTCGTCACCGGCGTAGAAGGCCGCCAGCGCCATTGCTGTGCGGGTGTTCCACGGCTCCTGGTTGCATTCCCACTGCTGGGTACGTGCCAGCGCAATCGTCTCCTCATAGCGACCCGCATCCAGGAGCGTGTTGACCTCAGTGCCAATCTGGCACGCTCGGCAGTCGTCCTGCTGCGAGCCGGGCTCGGTCTTGACCTCCTGGAGGCGCTGCCAGACCTCCGGGTCCCCGCGGTGGGAGGCCCACAGGAACCGCGCCGTGCGCACCGGCCCGAGCCCGAGGCCTGCCAGCCGGTAGCGCCGCTCCATGTCCTCGATAAGCGCCTCGACCTGCGCGGCAGTGACCTGCGGGTAGTCGATGGCGTCGTTGACCACCCACTTGTACTCCCAATAAAGGTTGCGGGTGTCGACGGCGTCAAAGAGCTCGGGCCGGGAGTCGTACAGGCGCAGGATCCTGGCGAAGGTGGCCAGCGTGCTCATGGTCTCATCGGCAAAGGTATAGGCCTCCACCAGGTCAAGCAGACCCACGGGCAGCAGCCGGTCCAGCTGATGGGTCTCAATGTCCTTGACCACGCGCTCGGCAGCCAGGATCCTTGCCTGGCCGTATGGCATGGAGGAGATGCGTCGCAGCTCGGAGAATGCTTCCTGCTCGTTCATGTACGGCTCCTTTGCGTGAGATCGTGACGACGACGCCGCCTGCTGCCCGGTCCGATACCTCGCCCGGGTGGCGGTAGCTATCCCGGCCGGCCGGTGCCAGGTCTGAGCGCCGAGCGAAGCAGCTCAGCCAGGCCGGCTCCGTAGGCCCGCGCCTGGGAGGCACCCAGTCCCTCTCCGGCGAGCATGACGGCGGACAGGTGCAGGGAGGTCAGGGCTGCGTCAAAGACCTCCTCGCCGTAGGCGTCCAGCAGCAGGTGCGTCACCTCGCTGCGGTCGTTGAGGACCAGGGTGCGAGCCGGTTCCTGCGGTGCGGTGTCCAGCGAGCCCAGCAACCCACCCCACAAGTCAGGCGAGGCCTCGGACTCGGCGTGCAGCGCCGCCCGACGCTCAGCCTCGGGGTCCACCAGCACGATGGCCGGGACCTCGGCAGGATCGAACTCGCGCAGCATGACGGCGGTCTCGGATGACTGGAGGATCTGCTCAGCCCGCGCCACGGCCGCGGCCACCTGCGCCAGGCGCTGGGAGGTGGGCAGGCAGAGCAGGTGGACCACGTCCTTGGCCTCCAGCTCGCGAATGGGCCAGCCTAGTCGGCTGCCGAGCGCGGCGACGAGATCGGCGTCGTAGACGTAGCCGGCGTTAACCACGGTCAGGCCCTGGGCACGGGCCACGGAGCTGACGCGGCGGAAGGCCTCGGTGGTGGAGGTGTAGAGCAGCTCACTCTCCCCGCGGGCCTCGGCCAGGGTCAGCAGGCCGTCCGTGGTCTCGTAGGGCAGGACACGTGCGCACAGGTCGAGCACGGTGGTGTCGGTCAGGGCGACGGCGCGCAGTGCGAGGTGATGGGTCTTGATAATCGCCTGCGCGGTGGATCCCCGCGCGCTCAGGCACGTGGTGAGCCAGCTCTTGAGCTGCTCGCCCAGGGCCTCGCGCACCTGCCACAGCACCTCGTCCTCGTGGAGGTCCTCGCGCGAGGCGGTGGGGGTCAGGGAGTCAGCGTTGATGACGGCGCGCACAAAGAAGGCCCACTCAGGCAGGATCTTGTCCACCCGGGGTCCCAGCAGCATCTGCTTGGTGTAGACCCGGTGGCTGCCCGATCCCGGCGCCACGGCCTGAGGCAGGACGAAGGCCACGCCGCTGACCCCTGCCACGGGCACCTCCAGCGGGATGGAGGCCAGCGGCTGCCAGCCGAAGGTGGACTGGCAGTAGTCGGACATGGCCTGGTCACGGGCAGCCCGGGAGGAGTACTCCCTGCGCCAGGGCAGGACGGGCTCGGTCAGGCGCAGCCAGCGCTCCTCGCCGTCGACCTGCGTGGCGATAGCCAGGTCCACTGGCAGCAGGCCGGCGTAGTCACGTGCCAGCTGGGTGACCATGTCGGGGGCGAGCCAGTGCTCACAGTCCCGGCGCGCCACGAGCCGGACCTGGGAGCCGATCTCATGACCGGCCGGGTCCAGCTCGTCCAGGCTGAAGGTGCCGTCCGCCCTGCCCTTCCAGCGGATCGCCGGTGAGCCGGGCAGGTAGGAGCGGGAGATGACCTCGATCTCGTCGGCCACCATGAAGGCCGCGAGCATGCCGATGCCGAACTGACCGATGTACTCCCGGCGCCCCTCCCCCAGCAGGGAGTCGCGTTTGGAGGAGCGACCAATCGTTGCCAACAGCTCGCGCGCCTGGTCCGCAGTCAGCCCGATGCCAGTGTCAGTGACGCTGAGCGTGGGCTGACCGTCAGGTGCCGTGCCAGTACGCAGGCGCACTCGCATCGGCTCCTGCCCGGGCTCGGGCAGCTGGCCGCGCGCCGTCATCGCGTCGACGGCGTTCTGCAGCAGCTCGCGCAGATAGACCTGCGGGCCGGAGTACAGGTGGCGGGAGAGCAGGTCCACCATCCCGCCCAGGTCTACCTGGAAACGATCAGCCATCCGTGTCTGGAAGCTCCTGGGAAAAGAGACGTCACCCCCCGCAGGCTCACTCACCCAGCGCCTCGCGCTCGGCCTGCTCAGCCTCGAAGACCTTCCACTCCTCGGGGAAGATCTCGGTGGTCAGGTGATCGAAGAACCTCAGACCCGTTGTCATGGCGCAGTGCACGGCCAAGGCGATCTGCTCGTCAGTGGCTCCGAGCTCGAAGTCCACGTTGTGCTCAGCCATGACGACCGTCTGGTCGGCATTGTTGAGCGCGGCAAAGGTCTTGGGCCACAGGGCCCTGGTGTTCCAATCGTTGCACGCCTGCATGGCCTTGGGCAGCTCGTCGGCAGGCAGAGGAAGATGGAAACGCCCCTGGATACGCAGGATCTCACCCTGCTCACCACCACGCATGAAGAAGAAGATCCCGGTGTCCCAGCCGCAGGCGAGGTCACCGTCCTCGTCATAGCCGTACTTGAGCTCGTCATCCTCTAGGACCTTGGCCACACGGTCGAGGCTGAGCGGGGCGAGCGGGTTGTAGGAGGGGGTGGACGCGTCCTTGCTGAAGAAGCCCATGGCAGTCTCCGGATCCGTACTCGGGGGGGCAATGAGATGGGTAGGGTGAGCCTATCGGCGCCCAGCAGTTTTGTCTTGACGATCACACAGCGACCTTGTCATCCGTGCCAGTGGTGAGTGCGCGCGGTCTGCGGTCAGCGAGCCTGACGCAGTAGAATCCCCCGGGCCGGTGCCTGATGCCCGCCTCCCGCTAGCCCCCGACGTCAGGAGACACCGATGCGAATCGGATTTGACCGCGAGAAGTACCTGCGGATGCAGTCAGAGCACATCGCCGAGCGTCGTGCGCAGTTCGGCGGCAAGCTCTACCTAGAGTTCGGCGGCAAGCTCATTGATGACATGCACGCCTCGCGTGTCCTGCCCGGCTTCACCCCGGACAACAAGATCGTCATGCTGGCCGAGCTGGCGGACGAGGTCGAGATCATCGTGGCGGTCTCCGCCAAGGACCTGGCCCGTCACAAGGTGCGTGCGGACCTGGGGACGGGGTATGAGGAGGAGGTCCTGCGCCACATCGACGCCTTCCGTGGTTACGGGCTGTACGTGGGCAGCGTCGTCATCACCCAGTGGACGGACGACAACCGTCAGGCCAAGTCCTTCAAGCGCAAGCTCGAGCGCCTGGGCATCAAGGTCTACCGCCACTTCCCGATTCCCGGCTACCCCAACGACGTCGCCAGGATCGTCTCCGAGCACGGCTACGGACGCAACGAGTACATCGAGACCGAGCGCGACCTCGTCGTCGTCACCGCTCCCGGCCCTGGCTCAGGCAAGATGGCCACCTGCCTGTCCCAGATGTACCACGACCACGCTCGCGGGCTGGCCTCGGGCTACGCCAAGTTCGAGACCTTCCCGATCTGGAACCTGCCGCTGGACCACCCGGTCAACATCGCCTACGAGGCCGCTACCGCGGACCTGGACGACGTCAACATGATCGATCCCTTCCACCTGGCTGCCCACGGGGTCCAGACGGTCAACTACAACCGCGACGTCGAGATCTTCCCGGTCCTGTCCCGGCTGTTCGAGGAGATCCTGGGGTCCTCGCCCTACCAGTCCCCCACGGATATGGGCGTCAACATGGCCGGCCACTGCATCAGTGACGACGAGGCCTGCCGCGAGGCCTCCAAGCAGGAGGTCATCCGCCGCTACTACAAGGCGCTGGTGGCCGAGAAGCGGGAGATGACCGACCCGGTCCAGTCCGAGCGCATCGCCCTGCTCATGTCCAAGCTCGGCATCGACCGCGAGGACCGGCCGGTGGTCCCGCCCACGCTCAAGCTCGCCAAGTCCACCAAGGCGCCGGCTGCGGCGATCGAGCTGCCGGACGGCACGATCGAGCTAGGCAAGACCAGTGAGCTCCTGGGGTGCTGCTCGGCGATGCTGCTCAACGCGCTCAAGCGTCTGGCGGGGATCGACTCGGGGGTAGACCTGCTGGCCAAAGAGTCGATTGAACCCATCCAGGCGCTCAAGACCCGGCACCTGGGCTCACGCAACCCGCGCCTGCACACCGACGAGGTGCTCATCGCCCTGGCAGTGAGCGCCAACGGGGACGACAACGCCGCCCGCGCCCTGGCCCAGCTGGACTCGCTGCGGGGCTGCGACGTGCACACCTCGACGATCCTGGGCTCGGTGGATGAGGGGATCTTCCGTCAGCTGGGGATCCAGGTGACCAACGAGCCGGTCTTCGCCACCAAGTCCCTGTACCGCAAGCGCTGAGGGCGGCAGGCCGGGAAGGCTGTCTCCGGATCTCTTAGTGGCGCGGGCGCGGGATGCGTCCGTGGCGGGCGTTGCAGATGGCCAGGACGGCGCGCTCGACGGCGTGGACCGGGTCGCGTGAGGCTCCCTTGACCTCGGCGTCGGCGCGGGCCACGGCCTGGATGGCGTAGGCCAAAGCGTCGTCGGACCAGCCGGCGAGCTCGCGGCGGGCGCGGTCCACCTGCCAGGGAGCCATCCCCAGGTCCCTGGGGCTCATCTGCCGTCCCCCGGAGGCGGCCACGCGCGCCAGCTGGCGGATCTTCATGGCCAGGGCCGCCACGAGCGGGACGGGCTCAGTGCCGGTGGCGATGGCGTGACGCAGGGCGGTGACGGCCTTGGCTACGTTGCCGGCGGCTGCGGCGTCGGCCACGGTGAAGCCGGTGGCCTCGAAGCGCCCGGCGTAGTAGGTGTTGACGGCTTCCACCGTGATGGTGCCCTCGACGTCCGCCACGAGCTGGTCGACGGCGGAGAGCAGCTCGCGCAGGTCGCTGCCCAGCGCGTCGACGAGGGCTCCCACGGCCTCGGTCTCGATACGGCGCCCAGCCGCGCGCACGTCCGCGGTCACGAGGGCCGCCTTGTCCTTGGGGGACTTGACGGCCTCGATGGTGACCACCGGGTAGGGCGAGGCGGCTAGGGCATCGAGCAGCTTCTTGCCGCGCTGGCCGCCGTTGTGGCGCAGAAGGACGACGACGTCGGGGTCGGCGTGGGAGGCGTAGGCGAGCAGGTCGGCGAGCAGGGCGTCACTCATCTGCTCCAGGGCGGGGACGTGGACGAGCTTGGGCTCGCCGAAGAGGGAGGGTGAGACGAGGGCGTCGAGCTGGTGGGACTCGTAGGTGGCGGCCTCCAGGCGCACGACCTCCGTCGTCGGGTCCTTCTGGCGGGCCAGGGAGAGCACGCGGGCCACGGCGCGGTCTGCCAGGACCTCCTCACCGGCGCGGATGAGGATGATCGGCGCCAGGCCGACCTCGTTCCAGGCCGGGCCGGCCGGTGCCTTGCGCCCGCGTGGGGACCGTGAAGCTGCCATGGGCCAAGCCTGCCACGGACCTCGGACACGAATCCGCACCCGGTGCGGTCCTGGGGATGGCACCGAGTCCGTCACGCGGTCGACTGAGCCTGAGGGGGCACATAGACTGTGCACAAGATGCCGGCTCGCCCGACTTCTCCCCCGCTCCCCGCACTTCCCAACGCGTCAGCTCACCTGGTCGCGCGAGGACGCAGGACACGGACGACGGCGCCGCGTCACCTACCAGCCCGGCACCCACCGGGTCCCACACCACACGTCAAGGAGTGAACAGCCGTGGCACACCACCTCAGGCGGGTACTCACCAGCGCGGCAGCAGGAGCCCTCCTGCTGACCGGGCTCGCCCCCGCCGCCAGCGCCGACAGCACTCCCCCCCCCAGCCAGCCACTGACAACGCGGTAACCGCTGACGCCGCGCCCCTGTGGGACGAGAACGGCTACATCGTCGCCAGCAACCAGGCTGAGCTGAACAACGCCATCGCCAAAGCCCGCGAGGCCGGCGTCACCGTCACCACCTCAGAACAGAAGCTTGATGCTGTAGCCAGCAACGACGCGGAGCAGGCCAAGACCCGGATCGAGCGGTCTAACGCAGAGGCGATCAAGGCTCTCAACACGGCAGTCACGAAGCAGCAAGAATACAATCTTGCGTTTGAGACAAAATTGAAAGAGGAACTCAAAAAGGTCCTCGAGGTAGAGAGCAACAAGGGGCTCGTTCTTGGAGACGAGGTGGATTGGGACAGTCTCTCAGTCATAACCCCCGCAACCAAGGAGCGGGACGAGAACCACAAGTTCACACTGAACTCGGACGGACGCGACCTCATCACGGCCAAGAAGGTCACGGTCGGCCAAAGCTGGAGCTACTCGAACGTCTTTCAAAATGCCCATGAGGGATCATGGGTTGACTTGCGACTGACCCTGATGTCAGCAGCATCCCACAACAATGACGGAACCGTGAGAGAGGTCGATGAGGTTCCGCTGAACGCAGTCATGATCGACAAGCGCTCGGTTGCGTTTGAGACCCTCAAGTATGACGTCACGATCAAGGTTGACTTCCTGAGCAACGGAAAACCTGTTGAAGTAACCCCACTCCTCATCTTCACAGACGTCGATGAAGGACAGGCTGTCAATATCGATTCTGACAACCTCATCAAGGCGTACGCGGGCAGCTCCGTCACGATAGGAGAAAAGAGTGCGAACCGCGGCTCAAAGAACTCTGTCTACAGCAGTGACCACATATCTGCGGCCCCGAGCAATCGCCCATTCTGGGCAGCCTTCGCGCTGAGACCCACCTCGTCTTTCACATATACCTATTTTGATGGAACATCAAGTGGGTCCCTGCACGGGATTGGCGGGAGCGCCTTGGCGTTCGACCGCCCCAGCAAGAGCTTTGTTGATCCGGTCGAGGTGACGATCCAGTCCCAGCAGGTCAAGCACCAGGTGGACTACAAGACCGTGGGAGACGCGCCTGCACAGTCGAGCGCCCTTCCTGTCACCACGAGCTACGCCCACAACGCCGGCGTCACCATCGCCGACGGCCTGAGCACCGAGTCTACCGACAAGGACGGCACCCCCGGAACCTGGACCTTCAACGGCTGGTACACCACCAGCGACCTCAACACCAAGGCCCAGAGCTTCACCATCACCCAGGACACCACCCTCTACGGCGCCTGGGAGTTCACCCCCAACACCTACAAGGTGACCCACGAGTTCGTCTCCGGCACCAAGGGCATGGACCTGCCCGACGAGATCACCAAGCGCACGCCTGCCAACCAGGAGGGCATCCTCAACGGCACCACCGTCAACCCCGGCACCTTCGACGCCACCGACTACGTCGACGAGGCCAACGACGGCACCTGGACCTTCCAGGCCTGGGACGCCACCGAGCAGACCATCAACAAGACCGACGCCCACTTCATCGGCACCTGGATCTTCACCGCCAGCACCAAGCCGGTGCCGGCACCAACCGATCAGCCCACCGCGACGTCCAAGCCCACGGCCGGCCCCACGTCAACCGTGACGCCCACGCCGTCGGCCAAGCCTGTGGTCAAGCGCAGCCTGGCCAAGACCGGTACGTCCACCGCACTGGCACTCTCCGCTGCAGGTAGTGCTCTGCTCGCCGGAGCCCTCCTGCTGAGCAGGAGGCGCAGCCGCTCCTAAGGAGATGGCCGCCATCTCATAGGCCCGGGGTCCTCAGTGGAACTCATCGACTGAGGACCCCGAGCCTCACCTTGTCCGTCCTTGCACGTGACAGGACCCATCGCGTCTCATCCACCTCGGCTGCGCCGCTTAGCCCTCGCGCTCCGCCAGCCGACCAGCACCGCCGTCGTCTCGATCGCCGCGAGAGCCACGGCTCCCCAGACCCCTTCCGGCCAGGCCACCACCGCCCCTGGCAACGAGGCGAAGGCGCGAGCCACCAGCGCGAGCCAGGCACAGCCCACCAGGGCAGGCCAAGCGACCACCGCCGCGAGCCCCAGCCACAGCGGCGCCACCAACGCCGCCGCCAAGCCGCACAACGTGGCCACCGGCACCGCCGGTGCCGCCAGGACGTTGGCAGGCACCGCCCACAACCCCACACTCGGCTGAAGCATGACGAGCAGCGGCGCACACGCCGCCTGCGCCACGAGTGGCACGGCCAGCACCGTCGCCAGCCATCTCGGCAGCCACCGGCCAAGACCCGCCTGCACCGGCGCCGTCCCCAAGACGATCCCGCCCGTCGCCGCGGCCGAGAGCGCGAAGCCGTAGTCACGCGACTGCCACGGGTCCACCAGCAGCAGCACCACCAGCGCCCCGCACAGCGACGGCAGCGTGGCGCTGCGCCTGCCCAGCGCCACTCCAAGGAGCATGACGCTACCCATAGCAGCCGCTCGCAGCACCGAGCCGCTCGGTTGCACCAGCACCACCAGGCCAGCCAGGGCAACCGCACCAGCCAGGGCACGCCACCGGCGCGGCAGGATCCCTAAGGCACTGAGTACCAGACCGGCCAGGATCGCCACGTGCTGCCCGGAGACCGCGGTGAGGTGGGTGAGCGAGACCGCTCGCATCTGCTCACGGACCTGACCCGGCAGCGCCGAGTCGTCACCCAGCGCGACCCCCGGCACCAGCGCGTGGCTTCCCGGTGGCCAACGCCTGGCCTGCACGCCCTCGCGTCCCGCGGCCTCGACCAGTCCCTCACGCAGGCGCCCGACCACCGCGAGCGCGCCCGACGGCGGCCCCACCACCCTCGGCTGCGCCTGTGCCCCGATGACGGCCGCTTCGCCGCTTCCAGGCTCCGCCGCCTGCAACCTGGTACGCACCTGCACCCGCTCCCCCAGGTGCGTGTGTAGCCACCCTTCCCTGCCAAAGACCATCGCCCGTTGCCGTGAGGCCCGGCCGTCCACGCTGAGGACCGTCAGCTCAACGAGCACGCTCGTGGCGCGCTGGGAGGCCGTGGCTCGCGGCGCCGTCGCCACCACGGCCTCGATGCTCACTTCTCTACCTGCCCTCGCCGCCTGGATCAGGGGGTCGGCTGCCCGGGCGTGCAGACCCGCAGCGCTGACCACCAGCACGGCGCAGGCTGCCAGAGCACTGAGGGCAACACTGGCCGACGCCGGTCCGCGCACCGTGGCGGTGTCCGTCCCTACCCCTGGGCGCGGGTCGGCGCGGTGACGCGCGGGCCGGTAGCGCCGCGCCCGCCTCAGCGCGAGCACACCGACTCCGATCCAGACCACGGCTGCCACAACCACGACGCCCAGGTGTGCCTCCTGCGCCACCGCCCACCACGCCGTCACCCATGCGGCTACCGCAGCCGGGACCAGGCGCAGGTCAAGGGGTTCGGGAGCAGTCGGCGCCGTGGCGGCCTCGGGCACCGGCTGACTGCTACTGCCCCGCCGGTCATCTGCTGCCTGCTGCCCGCTGCTCATACTGCGGCTCCGTCATACCGTGGCCCTGTCCCGCAGCGCCTCGAGCTTGGCCTGGCCGATGCCCGGGACGTCGAGGAGGTCCTCAACCGTGGCGAAGGGCCCGTGGGACTCGCGGTGACTGACGATGCGCTCGGCCAGCGCCGGTCCGATGCCGGGCAGGTCCTCAAGCGCGGCGGCGTCAGCGGTGTTGAGGTTGATGAGGCCGCCAGCCTGCGCCCCCTGCGAGTGTGCTGGCTGCCCGTCAGTCTGCCCTGCGGTAGCCTGCCCGCTCCCGCTGCCGGCAGGTTGCTGCGCCCAGGTTGAGGTGTCCTCCCCCGCCCGCGGCACACGCACCTGCTCGCCGTCGGCGAGCGGACGGGCAAGGTTGAGCTGGTCAGTGTCCGCGTCCGCCGCCGGGCCACCGGCAGCGTCAATCGCGTCGGCCACGCGCGCACCCGGCCGCAGGACCACGACGCCGGGCACGGCCACGGCGCCAGCCACATGCACCACCACCTGGGCCGGGCCGCTATCGGGCGAGGCTGGGTCCACGGGGACCAGGTCCTGGTCACCTGGGGCAAGGGAGGAGGTGGGGACCGGCGACTGAGCCCGCCGGCCGAGTGGGGCCTCCTGCCCGGTGGGCGCCGTCAGCATGGTGCGGGCGGCGAGTACCAGGGTCAGGGCGATGAGGCACACCCCCAGCGCCAGGGCCACCCGTGGCAGGAGAGCGGCCCTGCGGGGACGGATCTGGCTCGCTTCGTCCTCCGTGCGGCAGGCCAGACGCACCAGCTCCTCCAAGCTGGCGCGAGGCGCTGGGCCCTTGGCACGTCGACCGCTCATAGCACCGACGGTAGGGCTAGTCCTGTCTCGGCCGCTGCGAGCCTGTGGACGGACGCTGCCAGGCCTGTCGCGGGGCCGGCCTGTGGAGCCCGGGCTCGCCTCGTCCGGGCCACCACGCTTCGCCGCCCGGCGCGTCAGCCTCGCAACCGGACGCTTGAGACCGCTGGGACTACTCAGCGGCGAGGATCAGCCAGCGCCGGGGCGACGACGACGCCCAGCGCCCCGGTCCCCAGGTGCACCCTCGTCGCCTCATCCACCGGCGAGCGCAAGATCGCCTCCACCTGCGTGCCGGCCTCGGCCATGGCCTGGGCAAGATCATTCTCCAGCTCCCGCCCGTCAGCGGGGTCATCCCCATAGTGCACGGCCAGGCGCACGGGCATGGCCGGCGGGCGTGGGCCACGGGTGCGGCCCCCACCGGCCTGCTCCACCGCGATCTCAACGAGCCGGCGTCGGGCTCGCGCTCGACCACGCACCACCTCAACCAGGCTGATCCCGCGCTCATCGGCCCGTAGGAGGGGACGGATACCCAGTGCCCCGCCCATCATCGCCGTCGTGCGGTCCAGCCGCCCTCCGCGGCGCAAGGGGGCGAGGTCGTCCACCAGGAAGGTCAGGTGCGAGCGTGAGGCGGACTCACGTGCCCGGGCGAGCGCACGGCGCAGGTCCTCAGCCTGGCTGGCCGCGAGCGCCGCCAGGCCCAGCGCCCCCGCGCTCACTCCGAGGTCC
>NZ_DS999576.1:190967-241715 GCF_000159035.1 Actinomyces urogenitalis DSM 15434 | reverse complement strand
CACGGCGCAGCTCCTCCACGCTCGGTCGAGAGGTCGAGGCGGGCGTACCGTCCGCGCCAGGCACGGTGTGCAGGGGGACGACTTCGATGCCGTGACGGCGCGCGAGCTCGGGCGGCAGGCAGGCCGCGGAGTCGGTGACGACGGCGAGGCTCATGCCGTCCAGGGTAGTACCGGGCCCGGTCCCGGACCCCGAGCACGTACCATTCCCCTGTGACTGACGCCTCCTCCACCCAGCCCACTGATCCCGCTGAGGTCGCCCGTCTCAAGGCCGCAGCCGCCCAGGCTGCTGCTGAGGCTGCCGAGGCTGCGGCCCAGGCCGCCGAGGCACGTGCTGCGGCCGCGCAGGCAGCCTTGGAGGCGGCGCTTGCCTCGCCCCAGGCGCCGAGCGCGCCTGAGCCCTCACCTGATGCCTCACCCCAGGACGATCCCTACGCCGCCTCCGTGGCAGCCGGCTACTCCTTCTCCGGCCCTGTGCTGCCGGTCGGCACCTACCTCAGCGCGCCGACGGCGTCGAGCGGCTCCCCCGCCGCCGAACCCGCTGCTGAGCCCACCGCCGTGCCCGGGGTACGGGTTGGTATCCCCATGGGCCTGCTCAACCGCCACGCCCTCATCACGGGGGCCACCGGCACCGGCAAGACCCGCACGCTCCAGCTCATGGCCGAGGGCCTGTCAGCCGCGGGCGTGCCCGTCTTCCTCTCCGACGTCAAGGGAGACCTCACGGGCCTGGCCGAGCCAGGTACCTCCTCTCAGCGCCTGGAGGCCCGCCTGGCTTCCACCGCGCAGCAGTGGGCGCCCCAGGCCTTCCCCGTGGAGCTCTTCAGCCTCGGTGGCCGGGGCCACGGGGTACCGATCCGCACCACGGTCACGGAGTTCGGCCCCGTCATGCTCGCCCGCGTGCTGAACCTGTCCGAGACCCAGACCGCCGCCCTGCGCCTGGTCTTCCGCTGGGCGGACGAGCAGGGTCTGGCCCTGGTGGACCTGGGGGACCTGCGCGACGTCGTGACCTACCTGACTACCACGGACGAGGGCAAGGCGGCACTGCGCACCATCGGTGGGGTGTCCTCAGCCACCGCAGGCGTCATCCTGCGCCAGGTCACCGCGCTGGAGGCCGACGGCGCCGACCGCTTCTTCGGTGAGCCGGCCCTGGACGTGCACGAGCTGATGCGCGCCACCGCGGACGGGCGCGGCGTCATCAGCGCCCTGGAGCTCGACGACGTCCAGTCCCAGGGCGTGCTGGTGTCCACCTTCCTCATGTGGCTGCTGGGCGAGCTCTTCGAGGAGCTGCCCGAGGTCGGGGACCTGGAGCGTCCCCGGCTGGTCTTCTTCCTCGACGAGGCCCACCTGCTCTTCGACGGCGCCTCCCCCGCCTTCCTGGAGGCCGTCACCCACACCGTGCGCCTCATCCGTTCCAAGGGCGTGGGGATCGTCCTCATCACCCAGTCAGCCACCGACCTTCCCACCCAGGTGCTCGCGCAACTAGGTTCACGCGTCCAGCACGCGGTGCGCGCCCACACCCCTGCGGACGCGGCCAACCTGAAAAAGATCGTGACGACCTTCCCCACCTCCCCGCTGGACCTGCCCACGGTCCTGCAGACCCTGGGCACCGGCCAGGCCGTGGTCAGCGTGCTGGATGAGAAGGGCCGCCCGGCACCGGTGGCGCCGGTGGTCGTGGACGCCCCGGCCTCAGTCATGGGGCCCGCCCAGGCGACCACCGTCAGCCAGATCCTCACTGGCTCCACGCTGCTGCCCCGCTACGCCGAGCCCATCGACCCTGACTCGGCCAGCGAGGCCCTGGCCCGTCGGCTCGTCCAGGCTGAGCAGGCACGCGAGGCGGAGAAGGCCGCAGCGCAGGCCCGTGCGGCCCAGGAGAAGGCTGAGCAGGAGCGTCGCAAGGAGGCGGAGCGAGCGGCAGCGGCCCAGCGTAAGGAGGCGGAGCGCCTTCAGCGCGAGGCGGAGAAGGCCGCTGAGCGTGAGCGTCGCGCTGCCGAGCGTGCGGCCGAGCGCCGTCAGCGCGAGATCGACAAGACCCTGGGTAGCATCGGCCGTCAGGTCACCCGGGAGCTGACCCGCTCGATCCTGGGCAACCTGCGCCGGCGCTGAGACCGCAGGCCCTCAGCCCTGCATGATGCGGGCGAAGGCCTCCATGGCAGGCTCCAGCCCCTGCCAGACCTGCTCCGGCGTTTCCAGGCCCGGGTCATCGCACCACACTGCCAGGCTCGCGCCGCGCAGCCACGGGGTGTCTCCTTGCGGGTCCTGGCGCGTGCCGTCAGGGCGCGCTGGGAAGCGGCGCGGGTTCCAGCCGGCCAGGCTCTGCGCAGTCGGACGCGCAGCGTACGGGTGACCGGGACCGGCCAGGACGTAGTAGAGGTCGCGGTCGGAGTAGTTGATGACGCGATGCCCGGCAGCCAGGACGCGCTCCAGGGACGGGTAGCTCGGGTGCCAGTCAGTCCAGTAACCGACCGTCACCTGCGCCGACAGCCCCTGGCGGGTACCAGGCTGGTAGAGGGCGTCATTCCAGGCACGCACATCCGTGATCCCCAGGCTCTCCAGGTGCGAGACCACCTCACCGAGGAAGTGGACGTAACCGTCCAGGACGTGGGCGCCGGGCCCGCAACGCCGCTCGGCCTCCGCCGCCAGCTGGGGGAAGCGCTCGGCAAGCGGCGCCTCCTGGGTGACGTCAAAGGCCTCGTCCCCGCCCAGGCACCAGGCGGTGGAGGGCACCATCTCGTGCAGCTCGTCGATAAGCTCCAGCGCCAGGGCGACGGCCTCGGGCCTGGAGTAGTCCAGGAGCCGGGACCCTTCCTGGGTCTGGCTGGCGCGCAGCCGGGGGTGGTGGGCCAGCACCGCTCCCAGGTGCCCGGGCACGTCCAGGGCGGGCACGAGGCGCACGCCCAGCTCGCCGGCAGCCTCGACCAGTCCCGCAAGGTCCTTCCGGCTCAGGTGCTCGGGGCTGACCACCTCGGGATGAGCGGCTGAGGCCACGCGGTAGCCCTCGTTGTCAGACACGTGCAACTGGAGCTCGTTGAGGTCGAGGGCGGCCATGCGCTCCAGCAGGCGGTGGATCCAGGAGGCGCTGAAGTACTTCCGGCCGGCGTCCAGGTGGACGGCTCGGACCTCGTAGGCGCAGGGCGTCACGGCGCTCATCACAGGTGCTCCTGCAGCCAGCGGCAGTGGGCCAGCACCTGGCGGTGCCCGCCGCCCTCGTGGGCGCCGTAGGAGTAGACGTCAATTCGCTTGTCCGCGGCCGAGCACAGGTTGTGCGCCGCGAAGCAGGTAGAGGTGGGGCACACCGGGTCCAGCAGGCCCGTGGAGAAGAGCGTCGGGGCGCTCAGCCTCGAGGCGAAGCTGACGCCGTCGACATAGGACAGGGTCCGCAGCGCCGCCTGCTCGGCCTGCGGGCTGACCCCCAGGAAGCGCACGAGCTCCAGGTAGGGGCCGGCGCTGGCCAGCTGCAGGGCGCGCGGGATGTGGGTGATGAAGGGAGAGTCCACGCAGGCCGCCTGGACGTGGCCGTCCAGGGCCGCGGCGGCCAGGGACAGTCCCCCACCCTGCGAGCCGCCCACGCAGGCGATGCGCGAGGCGTCCACCCCTTCCAGGGTGCGCATGAGGCGTACCGCCGCCACCGAGTCCAGGATCGTGCGGCGGTAGTAGAAGGTCTCCGGGGAGCCCACGCCGTCGGTCAGCCATCCGGCTGCGTGGGCGCCGGTGCTGCCGGGGTCTGCGGTGGAGCCGTAGGCCCAGTCCCCGCCCTGGCCACGAGGGTCAACGATGAGGTGAGCGAACCCGGCCATCGCGTACCAGGGAACCTGGCCGGGCAGGCCGCGCCCGCCACCGTAACCGACGAACTGGACCACGCCGGGCAGGCCGGCAGTGCCCAGAGCAGCGGCGTCCTGCCTGCCACCAGCGTCAGGCACGGTGAGCAGCGCATGGACCGGATCGCCGTCGGCCCCGGCGAAGACCAGCTCCCGGATCGTCAGCCCTGGGAAGGGAGTGTCCTGGAGCTCGTCACAGATGAGCTCGGGGCGCTGCGGTAGGCCCTGGAGCTGGGCGGCCCACCAGGCGTCGAAGTCGGCCGGCTCGTCGAGCTCGGGGGCATAGGCACGCAGCTCGGGCAGGGGCATGTCAAGGACGGGCATATGCGTGGGCCTCCTCAGGCCTTGACCGCGCCGGCGACGGCGTTGATGTAGTTCTTCTGGAAGATGATGAAGATGATGAGCACCGGGATGATCGAGATGACCGTGCCGGCGGCGATGTAGCCGAACTTGTAGTTAAAGGAACCGTTGAGGTACTGCAGCGCCGCGGCCAGCGGGTACTTGGCTGGGTCCTGCAGGACGATGACCGGCCACAGGAACTCGTTCCAGCGCCCGATGAAGTCGAAGATCACCACCGTGGAGATGGCCGGCAAGATCGAGGGGATCATGATCTTGCGCCAGATGAGCAGCTCCGAGGCACCGTCGATGCGGGCGGCCTCGATGAGGTCTCGCGGCACGCCCAGGTAGGCCTGGCGCAGCAGCACGATGGAGAAGACCTTGAGGGAGCCGGGCAGGATGACGCCGACCAGGGTGTTGAGCAGGTGCAGCTTGGACAGGGTGAGGTAGTTGATGACCATGCCCGCGGCTGCCGGGATGATCATGGCCGCAATGAGCAGGACCATGATGACGTCGCGGCCCGGGAAGCGCATGCAGGCCAGCGGGTAGGCGCACAGGGAGGCCAGCACCACGTCGATGACGATCGAGCCGACCGTGATGACCACCGTGTTGCCGAGGTAGGCCGGGATGTTGAGGAACTCCCACACGCCCACGAAGTTGGCTACCGTCAGCTGGCTGATCTTGATCGAGGGGTCGTAGATGTTCTGCCCGCTCTTGAAGGCGGTGATGGTCATCCACAGGAAGGGGCCGGCCGCAATGACGGCCACGGCCAGCAACGCCACGTACTTCAGCGTCATGGTGGCGCTGCGGCGCGCCACCACCTTCGCCGGGCGACGACGGCGAGGCACGCCGGCGCGCTGGCCTCGCCTGAGGGCGCGGCGGGAGCGAGCGGCTGACGGCGAGGAGGCGGGCGCGGACATGGTCTCAGCGGGCGTTGTCATAGGTCATTCCCCCGTTCCTCTTGCCGTAGACGAAGACGACGACGGACAGCAGGCCCGTGATGACGGCCTGGACCAGTCCCAGGGTCGCCGAGTAGCCGAACTCGAAGTCCTTGAAAGCCCGGATGTAGGAGTAGTAGTTGATCACCATGGTGGAGTTGTTGGGTCCGCCCTGGGTCATGACGAAGATCGGGTCGAAGATCGCCACGGCCGAGATGACGGAGTTCAGGGAGCAGAACCAGATGTAGGGCTTGAGCATCGGGACCTTGATGCGGAAGAAGACCTGCAGGGCATTCGCGCCGTCGGTCCGGGCAGCTTCCTCGATCTCGGCGGGGATGGACTGCAGTCCCGCCAGGTAGAGCATCATGTAGTAGCCCAGCCCCTGCCACAGGGTGATGAACATGATGCAGATCATCGCGGTCTTGGAGGAGTTGACGAAGCCCAGCGGCTGGTTGGCAAGGCCCCACTCCATCAGCCAGGTGTTGATGATGCCGTGGGAGTCGAACAGGAAGGACCAGATGATGGAGACCGCCACCATCGAGGTGATGACGGGGACGTAGAACAGGGTCCGGAAGAAGACGATGCCCTTGAGCTTCTGATTGACCAGGCTCGCCAGCGCGATCGAGCACAGCTGGATGACCGGGACCACGGCCACGAAGGTGATGGTGTTGACGATCGCGATGTGGAAGGTGCCGTCTGACAGCGCGCGACGGAAGTTGTCCAGGCCGATGAACTCCACGTCCCCGATCATCGAGTAGTCGTAGAAGACCAGGGGGATGGATCCTGCGATGGGCAGGAACACGAAGAGCACGAGCATGACGAGAGCCGGTGCCATGAACAGGTAGGCAAGGATCGTCGTCCTGGTTCGGAGTTTCATCACAGTGCTTTCAGCGTGAGAGTGGGGTTCAGGGGCTGGGTGGGCGGCGCGGTCCGGGCCAGCTTGGCCCGGACCGCCGGCTCAGGACCGGCAGTGAGCGGTCCGCAGCCGCCAGCCGTCCACCGGTGAACAGGCTGGCTCATCCCTGTTTCAGCAGTGCGTCAACGGCCTCCTGAGCGCTGGCCAGGGACTCCTTGACGTCGTCGCCGTTGATGACGGCCGCCTCGTAGGCCTTGTTGACCTCGTCAGCGATGGTGGACTGGCCCTCCACTCCCAGAGAGAAGTCCGCGCTGGTCTTGGAGGCCTCAGCGCACATGGCCGAGGCCTGACCCTCGATCGTGGAGGTGTCCGAGGTGAAGTAGGGGTCCTGCGAGGCCTTGACCGTGGAGGGGAAGATCCCCGCCTCCTTGGCAAAGCTGAGCTGGTTGTCATCACCGGTGATGAACATGGCGAACTTGGCCGCAGCCTCCTGCTGGGAGGACTTGGAGGGGATGACCAGGTTCATCAGCGGGTTGCGCGAGACGCCTGCGGCGCCCTTGAGCGGCATGGCGATGCCGATCTGCTCGTAGACGTCCGGGGCCTCGTCCTTGATGCGTGCCACCGAGGCCGAGGAGGAGTTGATGATGGCCAACTGGCCGGTCTCAAAGAGCTTGAGCTCGGTGTCCCACTGCCCCCAGTCGGTCTTGGGCAGGTCATCCTTGTCCGTGAGCTCCTTGAAGCTGGAGAGCAGCTTGTCAGCAGTATCGGTGGCGAAGGTGGCCTTGGTCTTGTCCTCGCTCAGGATCGCCACGTCCTCCTCGGAGAAGAGGTTGAACAGCGTGGGCGGGTTAAACAGGTAGGCACCGGTGGCCGCCTTCATGGTCGGGGCCATCTGGAGGGCCTCGGTGTAGGTGGTGGGCTGGCTGGTCAGCCTTGCCTTCTCGAACAGGGACTTGTTGTAGATCATGATGTTCGGCGCGGCGTACCAGGGGAAGGCGTAGACGGCGTCCCCCAGCTTGGCCGAGTCCCACAGGCTCTCGATGTAGACGGCCTGCTCCTCGCTGGTGGTCAGCTTGGCGATGTCAGCCAGGGCCTTCTTGCCAGCCATCGTCAGGGCGAACTCGGTGTTGAGGTTGACCACGTCCGGGGCGGTGCCGCCGGCCGAGGCGGTGATGAGCTTCTCCTCGATGGAGTCATAGGGCAGGTCCGTCCAGTTGACCTTGACCCCGGGGTTGGCCTCCTCATAGGCCTTGATAAGGCCGTTGAAGTAGTCGGTGAAGGTGGGCTGGAGCGCGATGGTCCAGAACTCCAGCGTGCCCGAGCCCTCACCCTTGCCGCTGCCGTCGTTGCCGCCGCCGCAGGCTGCGGTGCCGGCCAGGGCCATGGTGAGCGCGGCAGCCTCCAGGAAGCGCCTCCTTGCGATGTCCATCCCGTGCTCCTTCCGTGAGACGCGCGCTGGCCGCTGAGACCCGTCAGGGCTCTCTCGCCATCGAGAAAGATGACCAACCCGCAATTGGGATACACCAGCAAATTAAGAGGGACTCCCTTAACTGTCCACCCACTTCATATATGACTCAAGTCACATTCATACTTATCCGCTTGTTTTTGCCACATGTTGGCCTCATCCTTCTTTCAAGAGGTGTACACACGAGGCACCCCACCACACAGTCAGAGCACACTGGAGTACTCCACATTGGCGACTGATTCACCACCTACCGGTCCGCAGGCCCTGCGTGAGGCCCTCATCGAGCTCGTCACCCACGAGCTCGCCGACGGTGCGCGCCTGCCCTCCGAGCGCGAGCTCGCCACCACCTACGGCGTCAACCGGCTCACCGTGCGCCGGGCTATCGACGCCCTGGTCACCGAAGGCCTGGTCCGCCGTCGTCAGGGCGCGGGCAGCTTCGTCTCACGCGCCTCGCGCTCACGCAGCCTCATCACTTCCTCCTTCACCGGGGAGGCACGCGCCCGCGGCCTCCAGCCGGGCAACGCGCAGGTCTCCATCTCCACCGTCAGTGCCGACGCCCGCATGTCCACCTTCCTGGAGGTCCCTCCGGGCACGGAGCTGCGCACGATCATGCGCCTGCGCACCATCGCCCGCGCCCCGATCGCCATTGACCAGACCTGGATCCGCCGCGACCTCGTGGAGGACCTGACCAGCCTGGACCGTGACGCCTCCCTGCTGGAGACCCTGCTCAGCCGCTACGAGCTGCCCATCGACCAGATCGACGAGACCGTCTCCGCCTCCGTCCTGGACCGGCGCTCGGCCCAGATGCTGCGGACCCTGGCGATGATGCCGGCCCTGCTGGTGGCCAAGACGATGCGCAGCCATGACGGCACCCCGATCGCCTACTGCGAGACGCTTCTGCGCGGCGACCGGTACAAGTACCACAACACCATCACGAGGAAGGGCAACTGAGATGCACATTGTCGTCATCCCGCTCGACGAGCGCCCGGTCAACACTCAGATCCCGGCGCTCGTCGCCTCCATCGGAGGAGCCTCGATCAGCCTGCCGCCCACCGCGGCGCTCCCCCGCTTCCGCACCCCCGCGGACCTCGACGAGCTGGCCGGATGGGTACGCGAGCAGTCCCAGGACCACGAGGGGGCGAGCCTGGTGGCCTGCATAGACACCCTCGTCTTCGGCGGCATCATCCCCGCCCGTATCACCGACGACTCCGTCAGCCAGGCGCTGGGACGCCTCGACCTGCTGCGCACGCTCAAGGCTGGCGACCCGGGCCTGAGGATCATCGCCACCTCGCTGGTCATGCGTGCCTCGGACTCCTACTCCAACCAGGAGGAGCCCACCTACTGGTCCGACTACGGACGTGAGCTCCACGCCCTGGGTGCGGACCTGCACCGCAGCCTGGAGCTCGACATCCGTGACGAGCTTGCCGGGCCGCCCTCCCCCTCGCCGGTGCCCGCGCGGGTGCGGGAGGACTATGAGGGACGCCGCCTGCGCAACCACATGGTCAACCTCGCTACGCTGGACCTGGTCCACGAGGGCGTGGTCTCCTCCCTGGCCGTCACTGCTGACGACACTGCCTACTACTCCGCAGGATCCGCCGAGCAGTACTGGATCGGCCACTGGCGCCGGGCGCTGCCCTCCCTGAGGAACATGCTCATGTACCCCGGTGCTGACGAGGTCGGCGCCACCATGACGGCCCGCGCGCTCGTCGCCGGGGCCCACCAGCCCGCCATCGCTGTCCACTGCGCGGACGAGGAGGGCATGCTGCGCATTCCCAGCTACGAGAACGTCCCGCTGTCCATCTCGGTGGAGGCCCAGATCCGCGCCTGTGACGCCCTGCCCTCCAGCGGTGACGACGCCGATATCCACCTCGTCGTCCACGCCCCGGGCCCGGTCAACGACGACTGGTGGGGATCCACGCCCGAGCCTGAGCCGGAGGCCGCCGCGCTGACCGCAAGCCTCGTGCGCGAGCTGCTGGCCTCGGGCAAGCGCGTGGCCCTGGCGGACGTGCGCTACACCAACGGTGCCGATCCGGTGTTGGTGGAGGACCTGCTGGCAGACGGCACCTTCTGGTCCCTGTCCGCCTACGGCGGGTGGAACACGGCCGGTAACACAATCGGCGCGGTGCTGGCGACGGCAGTGGCCGAGTACGTGGGCAGCGAGCGCGGGGAGCTGTGCGAGCGTGCCCGCGACATCGCCCTGTGGACCCGGCTCCTGGACGACTACCTCTACCAGACCCGGATCCGCACGGAGTACTACCGCTCCACCGGAGGCCAGACGGCCGTCATTGAGGACGCCTCGGCCCTGGCAGGCCTCGAGGCCGAGGTGGCCGAGCAGATGAGAGCATTCATCGCCACCCACCCGCAGGCGCCCCAGGTGGAGCTGGTCAGCGCCCGACTGCCCTGGCAGCGCCCCTTCGAGGTGGCCGTCACCCTGCGCTAAGGGCCTGCCGGGCGTCGCTTGAGCTCCTGGACCGTCGATATCCCCCGCTACCCGCGAGGGATCCGACTGTTCAGGAGCTGAAGCGATGACCCTGGGGGCGTCATTCCTGGCGCAACGAGCGCGCCATCGTCACCCCGCCGTCATCCTGCCCGATACGCTGGAGGCCGATCGCCTCGTAGAAGGCGATGGCGCCGGTGTTGTCCGCCCCCACACCCAGGTGCAGGCCCGCGGCTCCACGCTCGCGGGCGTGGTCGATCCAGGCCTCCACCAGCCGCCGCCCCCATCCCTGGCGCCGCACCGGCTCCAGCAGGTCGATGTGCAGGTGGGCGGGGTAGCGCCCGAGCCAGGGTGCCGGCTCAGGCGCGGGCGCGCGCAGCAGCCTGAGGTAGCTGCGGTCGGTCGGCGTCAGGCTCTCCGGATCCTCCCCCGCCGCAGCCAAACCCAGCTCCTCCAGGCGCGCCGGGGCGTACTCACCGGTGAACCACTGGCGAAAGGCCAGTGTGTCCAGGGTGCCGACGACGTAGCCCAGCGCCCGCCCGCGGCCCTGGCCCGCCCCGGCTTCGGCCTCGTCCCCGCTCCCGGAGGCGAGGACGAAGCAGCTGGCAGGATCGTGGAGCAGGTACGGATCGGCGTAGACCGCACCGACCAGCTCGGGCCGGCTCATCTGGGGGGTGATGTCCCGGCCGTAGGCAGCCGTGCGGACGCAGATCTCGTTGAGCGCGGCCAGGTCGCTGGCCACAGCCGTCCTGAGGAAGGTCACGACTGTCCCAGGCTCACTCAGGCACGACCGAGACGAGCTTGGGAGCGCGCACGATGACCTTGCGCACGCCCTTGCCCTCCAGGGCACGCACGACGCCGGGAGCCGCCAGAGCAAGCTTCTCCAGCTCGGCCTCGCTGATGCCAGGGTCAACCTCGAGGCGGTCACGGACCTTGCCCTTGACCTGGACCACGCAGGTGACCTTCTCAGCCGCCAGCAGCGACTCGTCCTCAACCACCGGGAAGGCCTCGTGAGCCAGCGACTCCGTGTGGCCCAGGCGGTTCCAGATCTCCTCGGCGATGTGCGGGGCCACCGGCGCGGTCATGAGCGCCAGAGCCTCCACCGCCTCGCGCGGGACGGACTGCAGGCCCGTGAGGTGGTTGTTGAGGACGATGAGCTTGGCGATCGCGGTGTTCAGGCGCATGGCCTCGTAGTCCTCGCGCACGCCCACGATGGTCTTGGCCACCAGCCGACGCGTGGCCTCGTCCGCGGGAGCATCCACCACGGTGGTCTCGCCGGTGGACTCATCGACCACGTTGCGCCACAGGCGCTGCAGGAAGCGCTGGGCTCCTGCCACGGCGCGGGTGTCCCAGGGACGGTCCTGGTCCAGCGGCCCCATGGACATCTCGTAGACGCGGAAGGTGTCCGCGCCGTAGGCCTCGTACATGTCATCCGGGGTGACGATGTTCTTCAGGGACTTGCCCATCTTGCCGTACTCGCGGGTAACTGGCTCGCCCTTCCAGGTGAAGCCGGCGGTCTCATCACCCTCGACCTCGTCAGCCGGAACGTACTGGCCGCGGGAGTCCGTGTAGGCGTAGGCCTGGACGTAACCCTGGTTGAACAGCTTGTGGTAGGGCTCAGACGAGCTGACCACACCCAGGTCGAACAGGACCTTGTGCCAGAAGCGGGAGTAGAGCAGGTGGAGCACTGCGTGCTCCACGCCGCCGACGTACAGGTCCGTCCCACCGGAGGTGTTTCCGGTCTGCGGGCGCGGGCCCATCCAGTAGGCCTCGTTGGCCGGGGCGACCAACTCGGCGTCGTCGGTAGGGTCGATATAGCGCATCTCGTACCAGCACGAGCCGGCCCACTGCGGCATCGTGTTGGTCTCGCGGCGGTAGGTCTTCGGACCCTCGCCCAGGTCCAGGGTGACGTTGACCCACTCCTCAGCCTTGCCCAGCGGGGGCTCCGGGGAGGAGGTGGCGTCGTCAGGGTCGTAGGAGCGCGGGGAGTAGTCGGTGACCTCGGGCAGCTCGACGGGCAGCATGGACTCAGGCAGGGCGTGGACGTGCCCGTCCTCGTCCCATACCACCGGGAAGGGCTCGCCCCAGTAGCGCTGGCGGGAGAAGAGCCAGTCACGCAGGCGGTAGGTCACCGCGCCGCGGCCGTAGCCCTTGTCCTCCAGCCAGGCGATCATGGCGGCCTTGGCCTCGTCCTTGGACTTGCCGTCCAGGCTGATCTCCTCGTTGGCCGAGTCCACGGCCACGCCGTCGCCGGTGTAGGCGACCTCGGACAGGTCGATGCCGTGGGGGTCGTCAGCCGGCCCGATGGTCTGGACAAGGTCCAGGTCGTAGACGTGAGCGAAGGCGTAGTCGCGGTCGTCGTGGGCGGGCACCGCCATGATGGCGCCGGTGCCGTAGCCCATGAGGACGTAGTCGGCCACGAAGACCGGCACGCGCTTGCCGTTGACAGGGTTGACGCCCCACAGGCCGGTGAAGACGCCGGTCTTGGTACGGCCCTCGTCCGTGCGCTCAGCCTCGGTGGCCGCGGCGGCGTAGGCGCGGTAGGCGGCCACCGCCTCGCGCGGGGTGGCGTGCCCGGCCTTCCAGGCCTCGCGGGTGCCCTCGGGCCAGGAGACCGGCACGGTCAGGGCGGCGGCGTCCTCGGCCTGGCTGGCGCCCAGCAGGCCGCCCAGCAGCGGGTGCTCGGGGGCCACCACCATGAAGGTAGCGCCGAAGAGCGTGTCAGGACGGGTGGTGTACACGGTGAGCTCAGCGGCGGGCTGCTGCGTGGCGCCGTCTGCGGAGCCGGCCGTCTCAGCCAGGCCCTCGACGGCGAAGGTGACGTTGGCACCCTCGGAGCGGCCGATCCAGTTGCGCTGCATGGACTTGACCTTCTCGGGCCAGTCCACGGTGTCCAGGTCCTCGGCCAGGCGGTCACCGTAGGCGGTGATGCGCATCATCCACTGGCGCAGGTTGCGCTTGAAGACGGGGTAGTTGCCACGCTCGGAACGGCCCTCGCTGGTGACCTCCTCGTTGGCCAGCACCGTGCCCAGGCCGGGGCACCAGTTGACCGGGGCGGAGGAGACGTAGGCCAGGCGGAAGGAGTCGACGACGTCGGCCCGCTCCCCTGCGGTCAGGTCCTCCCAGCTGCGCCCGCCAGGCACCTCGACCTCGCCGGAGGCGAGCTTAGCCTCCAGCTCGCTCACCGGGCGGGCGGCGCCCAGGCCGCGCCCGTCGCGGCGCGGGGCGGTGGGGTCAAACCAGGAGTTGAAGATCTGCAGGAAGATCCACTGGGTCCAGCGCACGTAGTCCACGTCGATCGTGGCCAGGGAGCGGCGCGGATCGTGGGACAGGCCCAGCCGACGCAGCTGACGGCGCATGTTGGCGATGTTGGCCTCGGTGGAGATGCGCGGGTGCTGCCCGGTCTGGACGGCGTACTGCTCGGCGGGCAGGCCGAAGGCGTCGTAGCCCATGGTGTACAGGACGTTCTTGCCCGTCATGCGGGTAAAGCGCGCCACGACGTCGGTGGCGATGTAGCCCAGCGGGTGGCCCACGTGCAGCCCCTTACCGGAGGGGTAGGGGAACATGTCGAGCAGGAAGAACTTCTCCTTGGAGGCGGCCGGGCCTGCCAGGGCTCCCACGGGGTTGTCGGCGTTGAAGGTGCCGCGTTCCTCCCAGCGGTCCTGCCAGGCAGACTCGATAGTGTCAGCCAGCTTCGCGGTGTAGCGGAAGGGCGTCGCGTTCTCAGGTGCCTGCACGTTGTCCGTCATGTGGACCAGCCTATCGCCCCAGGTGCCGGGCCTCGGCGGCTGTCCGCCGCTCGGTCAGGCGAGAGTGGTCACGTCCGAGGCTGGTCAGGCCAGTGCCGGCGATCCCATCTGCGCAGGTACAAAGGCGCCCCAGCCGTCCTCACGCAGGCCCGCCCGCAAGAGCTCCATGGCCTGATCCAGCGCGGCGCCGTCGGCCTGACGAGCACGAGAGGGAGCGATATCCGCCGCCTCGTGCAGCGGCAGGACGTGGATGTGCAGGTGCGCGACGTCCATCCCGACCACGGCGATCCCGGGACGCACAGCCTTAAAGACCCGCACCTGGGTGGCAGCGATCCGCCTGGCGACCACGGCGAGGTGAGCGATCGTGGCGTCGTCGGCGTCGATGTAGGACTCCACCTGCTCGCGAGGCACCACCAGCACGTGGCCGGGGGTCTGGGGCTCGATCGTGGCGAAGGCGACGCAGACCTCGTCCGCCCACGCGAAGCGGCCGGGGATCTGGCCGGCGATGATGCGGGTGAAGACCGACGGCTCAGCGGGAGGCTCAGCAGGGCTCGGGGCAGCAGTGGTGGTCTGGTCGCTCATGGGCCCAAGCCTAGCCACCTGACCGGGCCCGGGCTCAGGCCACCACCCACAGGCTCCCGGCAGGCAGGACAACCTCCTGCTGACCGGCGCCCTGACGTGCCAGGGCGGCGCGCACCGTCGTCGTGCGCCGGGCCCGCCCCGAGCCGGAGGAGGCACTGCCCCGCGTCACCACGGTGACCGGGACATCGAGTCCGATCCCCGCCTGCGAGAGCTCGCGCAGGACGACGGCGTCGTCACGGATCCGTCCCACAACGACGGTGCGCCCCACGGCCACCGTCTCCACCGCGCGCAGGGCGGGGACCACCACCCGCCCGTCCTGAGTGGGGATGGGGTCTCCATGCGGGTCACGCACCGGGTGGTCCAGCGCCCGGTCGAGAGCCTCCAGGAGGCGCTGCGAGCAGGCGTGCTCCAGGTCCTCCGCCTCAGCGTGGACCTCGTCCCACTCAAAGCCCAGGCGCTCCACGAGATAGGTCTCCAGCAGCCGGTGACGACGCACGATGCTCATCGCCCGCTCCCGCCCGGCCTGGGTCAGGGTCACCGCCCGGTAGGGCTCGTGCTCCAGCAGCCCGGCCTCAACCAGCCGGGCCACGTTCTCCGAGGCGGTCGAGGGCGCCACACCCATACGCCGGGCGAGCCCGGTCACCGAGGCCCCCGCCCCGCCCCACTCGCAGGCCGCCCACACGGCCTTGAGATAGTCCTGGGTGACGGCCGAGTCCTCCCCGCCGGTCCCCTGGTCCGCGCCACCTGACCGCTTGCTGCGCTCGCTCATCGCAGCAGCGCCACCCATCCGTCCCAGAAGGCGATCAGGATGATCGCCACGACGATGACGTACATGGCACCGGCAATCCACCACCGCGCCTGCCAGACCCGACGCGCCGCCGCCTCGGGCAGGCCCAGGTGCCCGCGCAAGGCGGCCTCGCCCCAGGTCGCGGCCGCCGTCGGGATCGTCACCGCCCAGATCACCATGCAGAAGGGGCACAGCTTGCCGAAGGCAAGGACCGAGACTCCCAGGAACCAGGCCACGCAGACGATCGCGCCGACCGTCCCCGCCACCATGCCCCACCACATCCACCGTGGCAGCCGCACGCCTGAGGCCAGCAGCAGGCCCAGTGCCAGCAGGATGGCAAAGGCCATGGCGCCGATGAAGGAGTTCGGCACGCCCAGCAGGTTGCCCTGCCACACGTTGAAGGTGTCACCGCAGGAGACCAAGGGGTTGATGTCACAGGTGAGATCAGCCAGCGGCTCGCGGATGATCTTCAGCTCGCTGACTATCAGCTCCCAGCTGGCCGCGATGCCGATGAGGGAGGCCACCACCAGCAGGAGGGCGTAGGAACGCGAGGAACCAGTGGCACGCCGCCAGGCCGGGACCGCCTCAGCCTCCTCTGCCCGCTCCAGGCCGCCGGGAGTCGCCTGGCCGTCCTCCGCCCGGACCGAAGCAAGGTAAGCCTGCAGCTCGTCCTCGCTCATCGCGTCGATCTCTGCCTCGGTCGGTATGCGAGCCATCGCGGTCCTCCTGGCTCCATGGTCTGCGGCGCCGAGCGGCGCGCGCCCCATTGTGCCCTACCTGCCTGGAGGGTCCAGGTGACGGTTCAGTCCCCGGAGACGATCTCCAGGGCCGCTTGGGACGCGCCCTGCCAGCTCGTCCCCACCGGTGGAACCTCGTTCCAGGCGCCCACCGTCACCGAGGCGTCGGTGTGGATAGTCACCGCGCGCCAGCCCAGGAGGCGCCCCTCCTCATCGAAGGCGAGCACATGCAGGTAGGCGTCGGACTTGAGCTTGCCCACCGAGGTCCCGCCCAGTCCCGCACCGGCACGCAGCTGGGCCACCGGCCCCTGCGCGCCCTCGGACACACTCATGCCGTACTCCTGGTGGGAGTGCCCGGCGACCAGCAGCGGGGCGCAGCCGGAGGAGATGAGAGGCGAGAAGGTGTAGGGCTGGTGGATGAGGACCAGGTCGACGTCGCTGCCCGGCTCACAGCTCACCTCGGCCAGGCGCTGGCCGATCTGCTCGGAGTTCTCCTGCCCACGCTGGTAGTTGCGGCCGGCAGGGGTGCGGTTGGCGTCGACGTCGCCCAGCACCCGTAGCCCGCCGACCTCCTGAACCGTGCCGTCGGTCACCGTCCAGCCGCGCGAGCGCAGCTGCTGCCCGGTTTCGTCAGAGTCGTGGTTGCCGATTGTGGCCACACGCGCCACGCCGCGCGGGACGGCCGAGGTCAACGCGTCCACGCACAGCTGCTCGGGGTTGGAGCCAGTCATGGTCAGGTCACCGTCATCAAGGTGTACCTGTGCCCCGGCCAGACGGTCGAGCTGGCCGGCCAGGGTGATCATGTCGAGGTTGCAGTGCAGATCGGTGGACAGCACCGCCGTCGTCGCGACGTGCTCACGCACGGCCAGACCACCGGTGACCAGGGGTGCCTGGGTCGCCTGCGCGGTCGCAGTCTCCTGCGCCTTCCCGCCGGTGAGCTCGGAGGCACCCGGCTGCGGGCTCGGCAGATCGTCAAGCTGCTTAGCCACCAGCGCGTCAGCCTGGGCGCGCAAGGCCTGCGTGTCCACGGCCGCGTCAGCGACCGTGACGTCGACCAGCCCGTCGACCTCCTGCGAGGCCTGCCAGGCCGCCGTCATATTGGCACCGGCCTTGGCGTAGAAGGCCTCGTTGTCGTCAATGACCTCACGTACCTTGGGCCCGTAGGCCTGGACAACGTCCGCCAGGCGCCCGGACAGGCGCGCGCCCTCCAGCGGCGTACCCGCCAGGACGGACAGGGTGGTGCCGGTCGAGGTGTGCGTGCCCAGCGCAGGTACCAGCAGGGCCAGGACCGTGCCGACGGCGGTGACGGCCGCCAGACCCGTGGCCATGCCGTGGCGCATGGAGGCCAGCAGCGAGTCCCGCAGGCGTCCTGAGGTCGCCAGGCGCCCCACAGCCACCAGGCACAGGACCAGGGAGGCCACCAGTCCGGCTCGGCGGACGGCGTCGGCCAGCAGGGCCCGCAGTCCCGCCTTGACCGTGAGGTCCGGGTGAGAGACGAGTGAGACGTAGGACGAGGCGTCGGTGGACAGGGTCTGGCCCAGCGTCGAGGCGTCGACCTGGGTGCTCGTGCTCTCGGCGGGAATCTCGCCGAGGACCACCTCGACGCCGATGACTCCGGCCGGTGAGTCCAGCGAGGCCTGCCCCAAGGGGCCTAGGTCCAGGGTGATCTGGGAGTCCAGGGTGGTGGACCACCGGGCCGTGTGGGGACCGATCGGCGAGCTGGCACTGGCCGTGACCAGGCCGATCGCCACAGAGAGGACGGCGGTGACCGCCAGCAGCACGAGGGTGCGCGTGACCTTGCGGAAGGCGACCGTGCGCGAGGACCACCAGCGCCGTCGAGCCTGGTGCGCCCTGGCCAGCGGACGGGTCAGCGTGTGCACCGCTGCCCGGGCCCTGGCGCGGCGATCCTGGTGGGCCCCGGTCGACTGTGAGGCTGGCTGCTGGGAGCTGGGCTCGGCGTCGGAGCGAAGCGTGGAGGTCACCGTAGCCTCAGGCCTCCTGCGTGCTCAGGCGCTGGGCGGCCAGGCGAGCGGCCAGCTCGGTGACGAAGGTGACCGTGTCCTGCCAGCCACCCACGGCGTGGCAGGCCACGCCCAGGGCCTTGACCGGGTAGTCGTTGCCGTCCGGGTCGAGCCGGTCGCCCACGAAGAGCATGTCATCCAGGCTGATCCCCGTGACCTCGGTGAGCCGGCGCATGCCATAGGCCTTGTCCACACCCTTGAGCGTGATGTCGACGCTGGTGGAGCCTCCTGAGCGCACCTCCAGCTCGGACAAGTAGGGGGCGACGGCGTCGCGCAACATCGCCTTCTTCTCCCCCGTCGGGTCCCAGGCGCGCTTGGCGTCGATCGGGGCCTCCTGGCCCAGTGCCGAGAAGGTGATCTGGCTGCCGCGATCCTCCAGGACCGGCCCCCAGGTCTCCTCCTCCCACAGCCCCAGGCGGCGGGCCTCACGCTCAACGACGGCGAAGCCCTCCTCGATCTGGGCAGGGCTGAGGTCGTTGGAGTAGACCAGCGTCCAGTCGTCCTCGGTGTCGCCGGTAGCAGCCGGGGCGTGGGTGTAGTAGCGGGTGCCGCAGGTCGGCATGAGGTGGAGGCGGGAAAGCTCCTCGCTCGTGGCGCCCAGGTGAGCCAGGACCTGGTCGCGGAACTGCTTGATCTGGCCGCCGGAGATGATGCAGACCTGGGCCTGGTCCAGCAGCAGGCGCAGCGCCACCGCCATCGGCTCCGGCATCGCGGTCTTGGAGGGGGCCAGCGTGTCATCCAGGTCGAAGGCGACCAGGGCGGGCAGCTGCGTGGCGTCGTCGGCCTCGACGGCCGCGGCGGTGCTCTCAGGCGTCGTCTCGCTCATGGCCGCATTGTGACGCACGGGCCCGCCACCAGGAAAACCGGTGGCGGGCCCGTGTCGGCGCGTTGCCCAGGGGCTCAGCAGCAGGTGGGCAGCGTCCTCAGGACTGTGGAGCGCCTTCACACAGGTGGGCGTGGGCGCGGGCGAAGGCTGCCGCGCGCTCCTCGTCCTCCTCGCGCTGGCCGCGTACCAGGAGCGCGGTGACCGAGACGGCCAGACCGCCCCACAGGACGACGATGGCGATGAGCATGAGGATGATCGCGGGTGCGTGCATGTCACTTCACCCCCTCAAGAACGTCCAAATCAGCCGGGGTGAAGTCGTCCACCGGAGTACGCCAGGGAACAGCCGTGAGCACGACCGTGCCCACCGCGACCACAAAGAGCATGCCCCAGCCGAAGACCGCCTCGAAGCTGCGGGCGTAGGCGTAGCCCTCGGTAGCGTAGGACCACACGGTCTGGACGAACATGACGCCGAGCAGCACCGGGATGACGACGGCGACCAGCAGACGCCACCAGCCGCGCACCAGGCGGGTCTCGGAGACGAGGTTGAGGTGGCGCTGGAGGACCTTGAGACGGCGCAGGACCAGTCCCAGACCCACGCAGACGATGAGGGCCGAGGCTACCACGCCGATGTTGTTGATGAAGGCGTCCACGACGTCGAGGTCGTACAGGCCCGAGGAGGTGCCGAACAGGACGAAGGAGAGCACCGCGGAGGGGATGCCCGTCACGAGCGTCGCCTTGAGGGTGGGCCAGCCGAACTTCTCAGCCACGCCGGCGCTGACCAGCTGAATGATCGAGATGAAGGAGGTCAGTCCCGCCATGGCGAAGGAGCCGAAGAACAGGACCCCGAACAGCGGGCCGCCGGGCATCTCGGAGATGACGGTCGGGAAGGTGACGAAGGACAGGGCAACCCCTGAGATGCCCTCCAGATCGGCCACGCCCACGCCCTCGGAGTGCGCCATGAAGCCCAGGGTGGAGAAGACGCCGATGCCGGCCAGCAGCTCGAAGGAGGAGTTGGCGAAGGCCGCCACCAGTCCCGTGCCCACCAGGTTGGAGCGCGGACGCAGGTAGGAGGCGTAGGTGAGCATGATGCCGAAGCCCACGGACAGGGAGAAGAAGATCTGGCCGAAGGCAGCCATCCACACGCGGTGGTCCCCCAGCGCCGACCAGTTGGGGGTGAACAGCTCGTTGAGCCCCTCGGTGGCGCCGGGCAGCAGCAGGGCGCGGACCACCAGCACCATGAACATGACCACCAGCAGCGGCAGGAAGATCTTGTTCGCCTTCTCCACCCCCCTGCTCACGCCGCGAGCGATGGTGAACAGGCCGAAGACCCACACGAGCAGCAGCGGGATGACGACGCCGAGGACCGGCTGGGCGGAGTAGCTGGGGCTACCAGAGTCGGGCAGCTCGCTCAGGCCGATGTAGGAGTTGAAGAACCCGCCGGCGTCACTCCCCCAGGCCGTGTTGAGGGAGAAGAGCATGTAGCGCAGCGACCAGGCCACGATGACCGCGTAGTAGGTCATGATGACGAAGCAGATCATGACGTGGAACCAGCCCAGCCACTCAAAGCGCTTGGAGATGCGACGCAGCGCGGTGGGTGAGGATCCCCGGTAGCGGTGGCCGGTGGCGTAGTCGAGCAGGAGGATCGGGATACCCGCCGCCAGGAGAGCCACGATGTAGGGAACCATGAAGGCGCCGCCGCCGTTGGTGTAGGCGACGCCTGGGAAGCGCCAGATGTTTCCGAGCCCCACCGCTGAGCCGATGGCAGCCATGAGGAAGCCGAGCTGGCCGCTCCACTGCTCACGCTCGACGCCGGCGACCGGCGATGGAGAAGAGGAGGTGGCGGACATGGGTGGTTGACCTTCCTGAAGGAGGGGATCCTGCCGTAGGACCATGCCTGCGGTCCTCGTACAGGCCGGGCAACGGTGTGCCCGGGGCGGGAACTCAGGAACGCTAACGCCGACCGGCGACCGAGCAGAGACTGTCCCACATAGTGGAATCGCGGGCCGTGCGACCGCACGTCCTCCATCGACGCAGCTCGTCAGGCGCTGCTCGCTCGAGCGCTGCACGCCTGTGGGAGACTGGGACCGTCGCAGACCCGGGGCACACTTCCCTGAGCCCTGCCGCGGCCCCTGACCCACTGCACCGCCACAAGGAGACACCATGGCCACTCCTCATATCAACGCCGAGCCCACCGACTTCGCTCCCGCTGTGCTCATGCCTGGCGACCCCAGGCGCGCCCAGCGCATCGCCGAGTCGGTCCTGGAGTCTCCCCGCCTGGTCAATGACGTGCGAGGCATGCTTGGCTTCACCGGGACCTACCAGGGCAAGCCGCTGAGCGTCATGGGATCAGGCATGGGCCAGCCCTCCTTCTCCATCTACGCCACCGAGCTGTTCAGCCAGTTCGGCGTCGAGCGCATCATCCGCGTAGGCACTGCCGGCGGTATCGGCGAGGACGTCAAGGTTGGCGACGTCGTCATCGCCACTGGGGCCCACACTGACTCCGCTATGAACCAGCTGCGCATCCCCGGGGTCAGCTTCTCCGCCGTCGCCGACTTCCGCCTGGCCATGGCCGCCTACCAGGCCGGGGTCGAGGCCGAGCTGGGCGATCGCCTGCACGCCGGCACGATCATCTCCCGCGACCACTTCTACTTCACGCCTGAAGGCCAGACGGACAGGCTCGCCCACTACGGAACACTGTGCGTGGAGATGGAGGCGGCGGCCTTGTACGGCGTGGCCGCCGAGTTCGGCAAGCAGGCACTGGCCGTGCTCACGATCTCCGACCATCTGCTGGACCACTCCGCGGACATGGACGCCTCCGAGCGCGAGACCCGCTTCCAGGACTCACTGCAGCTAGCCCTGGCCGCAGCGCTCAGCTAAGCCATACGCTCTGTTCACGATCTCTACCGTCCGTCTCAAGGAGCCCTCATGCCCCAGGTCTATGCCTACGCCTGCGAGGACGAGCGCAGCATCTTCCACCGCACCACCATCGAGCTGCGCGAGCCCGCGGACAACGAGATCTACTTCGAGATCAAGTACGCCGGCATCTGCCACTCGGACATCCACACCGCCCGCGGCGAGTGGGGACCAGCCACCTACCCGCTGGTACCCGGCCATGAGCTGGTCGGCGTCGTGACCAAGGTCGGCAGCGCCGTCACCAGGTTCCAGGTGGGAGACAAGGTGGGCGTGGGCTGCATGTTCGCCTCTTGCAAGGACTGCGAGTACTGCCGTGCCGGCGAGGAGCAGTTCTGCAACAACCCTCACGCCTACTTCACCTACGGCCGCGATGCCCAGGGCAACCCCACCACCGGCGGCTACGCCCAGGGATTCACGGTGCGTGAGGACTTCGCCTGCCGCATCCCTGACTCCATCCCCTTCGAGACCTCCGCTCCCCTGCTGTGTGCCGGTATCACCACCTACTCCCCGCTCAAGCGCTGGGGCGCTGGTCCGGGCAAGAAGGTCGCCGTGCTCGGCATGGGCGGACTGGGGCACATGGGTGTGCAGATCGCTGCCGCCATGGGCGCCGAGGTGCACGTCATCTCCCACTCGCGCTCCAAGGAGGCTGACGGCCTGCGCCTGGGCGCCTCGTACTACCACGCCTCCAGCGAGGAGGGTGCCCTGGAGGCCCTGGCCTCGACCTTCGACGTCATCCTGTGCACGGTCAGCGCCTCGGACCTGGACTACACGGCCTATATCCGGGCGCTCAAGCCCTACGGCGTCTTCGTGGACGTCGGTCTGCCCGAGGTGCCGGCCAGCATCAGCCTCAGCGCCCTGGTGGGCGGCAACAAGATCCTGGCGGGCTCCAACATCGGCGGGATCGCTGAGACCCAGGAGATGCTGGACTTCTGCGCCGAGCACGGCATCCACCCGGTGGTGGAGATGATCGGTGGTGAGGACATCACCGAGGCCTACAACAAGGTCACCGCCTCTCAGGTCCGCTACCGCTACGTCATCGACACCGAGACCTTCAACGACTGAGCCCGAGGACGGTGGCGTCGTCACGTCCGAGGTCCAGGCGCCCGGAATAACGCGTTCCCGCCCCGTGTTCCTCGCCTGACCAGACAACACCACCGACCAGGGAGATCCTTATGGCTGAGTCGACGATCGAGTTCTACGGCGCGCAGTGGTGCGGCGACTGCCGTATGGCCAAGCGGGTGCTGGAGGACCTTCAGGTCCCCTTCACCTACCACGACCTGGAGAAGGACGAGTCCGCGGTTCAGGCAGCCATTGATATCAGCGGCCAGAAGCACATCCCGGTCATCCAGTTCTCCGACGGCACCTTCCTGGTCGAGCCGAGCAAGGCTGAGCTCACCACCAAGGTCAAGGAGCTGGGCCTGGCCTGAGCACCAGCACACGAGGGCCGACGACGCAGGTGAGCTACGTCGTCGGCCCTCGTGCGTGCGTGGCGCGCCTCAGGACAGGCGCGAGGCGGCGTAGGCGGCGCCGACGATGCCGGCGGTGTTGAGCAGGGCCGCCGGCACGATCGGGGTGCGCAGGTCCAGCAGCGGCAGGAACTTCTCATGCTTCTTCGAGATGCCGCCGCCCACAACGAACAGGTCTGGGGAGAAGAGCATCTCCACGTGGGAGTAGTAGCGCTGCAGACGCTTCGCCCACTTCTTCCATGACAGGTCCTGCAGCTCCTTCTGGGCTGAGGAAGCACGCTTCTCCGCGTCGTGCCCGTCGATCTCCAGGTGCCCGAGCTCGACGTTGGGAACCAGGGTGCCATCGACGATGACCGCCGAGCCAATCCCCGTGCCCAGGGTCGTCACGATCACGGTGCCGCTGACCCCCTTGGCCGCACCAAAGGCGACCTCAGCCAGTCCTGCCGCATCGGCGTCGTTGAGGGTGTGGCAGGGGCGGTCGAGGGTCTTGGTCATGAGCACATCGACGTTGACCCCGACCCAGGACTGGTCGAGGTTGGCCATGAACGGAACCGTGCCGTGGATGATCGGGGCCGGGAAGGAGACGCCTACCGGCGTGCCCGGCTCGACCTCCAGCGCATCGATGATCTCGCGGCACACCCCGGCCACGGCCTCAGGCGTGGCCGGCATCGGGGTCGGGATACGCACGCGCTCGCCGATGAACTCCCCCGTCCCCAGGTCCACCAGGGCGCCCTTGACGCCAGAGCCTCCGATGTCGATCCCGCATCCAACCTGCCGCATGGCTTCCTCCTCAGTTCCTGGCTGCGATTGTGCCGCGCTTGGCCCCTCCAGGTTACCTGGGCAACCTTGGCCGCACGCCGGGTTCTCGGCTGCGCGGGCCATATGCGCTGCCCCTCGCGATCTCGTAGCTCGTCTCCGACGGTGTGCTGATCCTGCTCACCGTGATCGACGGCGATCAGGCGATGAACGCCTCGGTCATCGCCTCCAGCGCCTGACGAACATCCTCGGGCTCGCTAGCCAGTGGCAGGGTGTCACGGTCATGGACTCCCTCAAGGCCGGTGTCCACCTCCAGGGCAGCAAACAAAGCCTCCAGGTCCCTCGTCGCCTGCCCCGTCGTCGCCACCAGCTCCAGGGTCTTGCCCGTGGCCGCGGTGGAACGAAGGCTGGCAACGAGGACCTGAGCAATCTGGGCACGCGAGACGACGCCGTGGACGCCGTCAACCGCCCTGCCGAGAGTCTCAGGCCGGGACGTGTCAGCGACGATTACCTCGACCTCGTCCGGGAACATCCCAGCCTCGGAGTCATCGCGTACGAGCGCGCGTGCACAGTCCCGCGGCCAGCACGCCGCCCGGACGGCGTGCTGGCCGATGCTGCCCGAGGTACCAACCACCAGAACCCGCCCACCGGCAGGCACGGTCTCGGCACCAACGAAGCGCCCAGATGCGGATTGTGATGCAGTCTGAATCTGAGTCATACGGTAACCTTATAAGCCAGGCCGCCCACATGGGAGGAACTATCGGTATGCCCTTCCGCAGATCAGTACCAGCACCACGTCTGAGGTCGCCACGCAGGCCTCAGATCCCATTGCCCGATGGGCCAGCGCCTTCTCGATGACTACGTGCGCTACCCGCCACGCAGGGCACGCACCAATCGCCCACGCACGTACCAATCACCAAAGCGCCCCACAGGAGCCCCCTGCGCTCCTGGTCTGCCAGCTGCAGGCACAGGCACAGCCGTGGGCACAACAGCCGCAGCCGCAGGCGCAGCAGCCTCGGGCACGACGGCCCCATGCGCCCGGAAGCCACACGCACGCCAGCAAGACGAAAGCCCAGGCTCGCAAGCCTGGGCTTTGGTGATCGTGGAGCTAGGGGGATTCGAACCCCCGACCTCTTCCATGCCATGGAAGCGCGCTACCAACTGCGCCATAGCCCCGAGATGGGAGACCGCTGAGAACTGACGTTCCAAGCAGATCGTGGAGCTAGGGGGATTCGAACCCCCGACCTCTTCCATGCCATGGAAGCGCGCTACCAACTGCGCCATAGCCCCGAGATGGGCGTCCACCCTCGCGGGCGACGCGGATAACTGTAAGGAAAAAGGCCCGCACGGAGCAAATCCGCACCGCGTGCGGTACCTCACCCTCACGCGAGGAAGGCCCCGATCGCCCCCTGTCCCTGCTCGCCGGATCCAGCAGCACCACCAGCACCGGCCGTCTGCCCGCCACCGGCGTTCCAACACACAAGGGTCCACCCAGGCGTGCGAGAACCAGAGCGCAGCACCGCGTGATGGCAGTTGTCCAGGCCCCGCAACCCGAACCAGCCTCCCGGGTCCAGGCCCAGCAGGTACGTGGTGCCCAGAGTGATCGCAGCCCCATGAGCCACCACGACGACGGGACCGCGCCCCGCGCCCGTTCCTGCGCCTGCGCCCTCAGCCGTGCTCGCGCCGATGGTCCCCTGAGTACTCTGAGCCTTCTTCTGCTGCCCAGCCAAGCGTTCTAGCGCACGTCCCACGCGCTGGGCTGTGTGCGCACGCGTCTCCACGTCCAGCCCTTCAGGGTCCTCCCCCGCACGCCAGCGGGCGTACTGGTCAGGCCACCTGGCCTGGATCTCCTGGCGAGCCAGCCCTTCCCACTGACCGAAGCTGCGCTCAACCAGCGCCTCGTCGCTCTCCACCGGCAGACCGGTCAGCGCCGCGAGGCAGGCCGCCGTCGACTGGGCACGCTCAAGCGGCGAGGAGACGATCCGGCTCGGGGACAAGCCTGCCAAGGCCGGCGCCGCAGCACGCGCCTGCGCCAGCCCCGTCTCGTTGAGGCAGATATCAACCTGTCCCTGGACGCGCCCGGCGACGTTGTAGTCCGTCAGCCCGTGGCGCCACAGGATGAGCTCGCTCACCGCACTGAGTCGGCCGCGCCGCCCTCAGCCGCGCCCGAGCCTGCCAGCACGTCAGCGGGCAGCTCCACGAGCGGGCAGTCCTTCCACAGCCGCTCCAGGGCGTAGAACTCCCGATCCTCGGTCTGCTGGACGTGGACGACGACGTCGCCGTAGTCGACCAGCACCCAGTGCGCCTCCTCGAAGCCCTCGCGCAGCTTGCGCTTGGCTCCGGCCTTGATCATCGCCTCGTCGACGGCGTCGACGACGGCACGCACCTGCCGGTCGTTGGCGGCGGAGACCACGAGGAAGACGTCCGTCAGCGCCAGGCGCTCAGAGACGTCGATCGCAATGATCTCCTCAGCCTTCCGGTCAGCGGCCGCACGCGCGGCGGCGATCGTCAGCTCGATTGCTTCGGGGGTGGCAGGCACGTGTCTTCTCCGTGTCGGGGTCGGTGGCCAGGTAGTCGGTCAGGACAGCAGCAGCTTGAGCTGCTCAAGCGATGGCAGATTCTCAAGCCCCGGCGCGGCGCTGGTGCCCGTGTTGCGCCCGAGGTAGAACCACAGGAGGGTCCCCACCACCAGCACGACCACAAGGACGAGCAGCGCAATCAGGAGGTGGTGGGTCAGCGGGAACCCCTGCCGTCCCTGGTCCTCAGCCTCCCTGGCGCTGGGGACCTCTGCCCAGTCGGGCTCAGGCGCGTGGGCCCAGGCGTGCTGCGCACCATCGGCAGCACGGTGGGAGTGGTGCGACGGTGCCGCAGCGGGAGCCTGAGCATCCTGCGTGTGAGAGGGCGAGGCGTCATCCTGACGCAGCGCCTTCCACTGCGGGGTCTCGATGGTCTGGCCCTCCCCCATCACCTGCACGGCACTGAGCTCACCGGTGGAGGAGTCCACGGTCCGTACTCCCTGCACCGAGGCAGGGATACGCACGATGGGGCGGCGCGTCGGCGTCGTCGGAGCAGCAGGCTCAGGTGACGACGGCGTAGCCGCCTCCTGTGCCGCAGCGGACGCAGTCTCCTGAGCAGCCGGCTCGGCCGGGCTGAACGGGGTCGGGGCAGGCTGCGCAGCGGCGTCCGGGGCGCTACTGGTAGCCGGGGCAGGGGCGGGCGTGGCCGTCGTCGCGACGTAGCCGTAGGAGACCGCAGCGGGCGCCTGCGCAGGCTGGGCTGCGCGGTCCAGAACCGATCGACGCTCAGGAACCGAGGCCGGCTCGGCCACGGCAGGGCTCGCGGCGGTCGGCACCGCGTCAGGCCGGTCGGCAGCAGGAAGCACGCCCGTGGGGACCTCGGCGAGAGCCTCCTTCTCAGCGGTGTCCGGTCCCGACGTCGTCCAGGCAGCCTCGGCAGCGACAGGCTCCGGTGAGGCCGCGGACTCAGGTGCCTGGTGCTCAGCGGGGACCGCGGCGTGGGTCCCGGTGGCGGACAGCGAGGGGACGTCGACGTTGGGCTGGTCCGCCAGCGGGTCCTGCAGCGCCTTGGCCTGCTCCAGGGTGATCTCTCCGGCGGCAACCGCTGCGCGCAGGGCCTCCGCCTCCTCACGCAGGCGCTTGAGCTCGCGTCGGGTCAGCAGCGGCTGCTGGCCAGTGAGCAGCGCCTCACGCTCAGCCTGTCGCTCTGCCTGTCGGATCGCTCGCCGGGAGCGACGCGGCGCGGCACCGTCCGCCTGATCCAGGTGACCAGTCTCGCTGTGCTCACTCACCGTTGTTCTCCTTCCGAAGAGACTGCGACCGCGCCACGCGCGCTGTCATGGAGGGCGTCGGCCCTGCTTGCTGGCTCACACGATAGAGCCCGTACTTACGGATGTACTGCACCACACCGTCAGGAACGAGGTACCACACCGGTGCCCCGCGCCCCACGCGGTTACGGCAGTCAGTCGAGGAGATCGCCATCGCCGGTACCTCGACCAGCGAGACCCCGTCCTCAGGCAGACCAGGATCGGCGAGCACGTGACCAGGACGGGTCACACCGACCAGGTGCGCCATGTTGAAGATCTCCTGGTTGTCCTTCCAGGTCAGGATCTGCGCCAGAGCGTCTGCACCGGTGATGAAGAACAGCTCAGCACCAGGATACTCGGCAGCAATGTCCCGCAAGGTATCGATCGTGTAGGTGGTCCCGCCCCGGTCGATATCCACCCGCGAGACCGTGAAGCGGTTGTTCGAGGCCGTGGCGATCACCGTCATGAGGTAGCGGTGCTCGGCGGCCGAGACCCGCCGGTCCCGCTTGAAGGGCTGAGCCCAGGTCGGCACAAAGATGACCTCGTCCAGGTCGAAGACGTTCTGGACCTCAGAGGCCGCCACGAGGTGACCGTGGTGGATCGGGTCGAAGGTGCCGCCCATGATGCCGATGCGCAGAGGTCGGGAACCCTGGTCCACGTGTCTTCCTCCCGCTTCAGCCAGGTCCGTCAGGCCTGCTGTGCTGCTCGATCCCACCGCGCCGGACGCGCGGATGGCCCCATCCTGCCACGAAGCGCCCTCAGGGGCGCACATGCCCCTCTCCCTCGACCAGCCACTGGGTGGTGGTCAGGGCCGCCAGACCCATCGGGCCTCGCGCGTGCAGCTTCTGGGTGGAGATCCCCAGCTCGGCTCCCAGGCCCAGCTGGCCTCCGTCAGTAAAGCGCGTGGAGGCGTTGACCATGACGACGGCGCTGTCCACACCGGCGGTAAAGCGGCGCACCACCGCCAGGTCCTGGGACAGGACGGCCTCGGTGTGTCCGGTGGAGTAGCGGCGGATGTGCTCGGTGGCCGCATCGACGTCGTCAACCACCCGCACAGCCAGGTCCAGGCTGCCGTACTCGGTCTCCCAGTCCTCCTGGCTCGCCGCCACGAGCAGCTGGCTCGCACCGGCTGCCACGGCCTCCTGCTCAAGGATCTCGCGCGTGGCGTCATCGGCGTGCAGGACCACGCCACGCTGCCACAGCGCGCGGGCGGCCTGAGGCAGGTAGGTAGCGGCCACCTGACGGTGGACCAGGAGCGTCTCAGCTGCGTTGCACACGCCCACGCGCTGTGTCTTGGCGTTGACGATGATCGCCACCGCGTCCTCCAGCACCGCCGAGGCGTCCACGTAGACGTGGCAGTTTCCTGAGCCCGTCTCAATCACCGGCACCGAGGAGGACTCCACCACGGCCTTGATGAGCCCGGCCCCGCCTCGCGGGACCAGGACGTCAACGAGCCCGCGCGCCTGCATGAGCGCACTGGCCCCGGCGCGCCCGGCCGGGTCCACCGTGGCCACCAGCTCCGGCGGAAGACCGGCTGACTCCAGCGCGCCGCGCAGGGTCGCCACGATCGCCGCGTTGGTGTGCTCGGCCGCGTGCCCACCGCGCAGCAGGACGGCGTTGCCGGACTTCAGTGCCAGGGCCGCGACGTCCACGGTGACATTGGGGCGGGCCTCGTAGATGACGCCGACGACGCCCAGCGGCACGCGCAGGCGACGCACCCGCAGCCCGTTGGGCAGGGTCTGGCCATCGATGACCTGGCCAACCGGGTCTGGCAGGCTCGCCACCTCGTGAAGGGCCGAGGCGATCCCTGACAGACGCTCTGAGGACAGGGCAAGACGGTCGACCAGCCCTTCCTTCATCCCCTCCTGGCGCGCACGCTCCAGGTCGACGGCGTTGGCCGCCAGGATCGCAGGCTCCTGCTCGAGCAGGGCCAGAGCCATCGCGGCCAGGGCGGCGTCCTTGACCTCACGGGTCGCCCCAGCGACCTCACGCTGTGCCGCGCGCGCCGAACGAGCCAGCGCGGCGACGAAATCAGTGGCCTGGGAGGGATCGAGGGTGGGGTCCGCAGTCATGGGTCCACCCTAGAAGACATGCGCTACACAGCCGAAACACCGGGTGCTCCGCGCCCTGCCAGGCGCAGGGGTAGCCACCAAGGCGCAGTGCCCGGGGGCGTGCCTCAGGCCCCTAGCCCGTGCGGCAGCTCGGCGAGGTCGTCGCGGTGGACCACCGGAGTCACGTGGTCCGGGACCTCTCCCCCGCTGCGACGCGCCTGCAGGACCTCGTCCAGCTCTGCGGAGGCGTACCGGCAGATACCTCGCGCCAGCACGCCGTCGGGCCCCACGACCTCAACGACCGCACCCGATTCGAAGTTCCCGGCCACCCCGGTGACCCCGGGTAGCAGGAGCGACTTCTTGCCCACCGTCAGGGCCTGGGCGGCACCGGCGTCGATCAGCACCCGTCCCTCAGGCACCGAGGCGTGCGCCATCCACAGGCGGCGGCTGGGGCGGTGCGGCCCGGTGGCCGAGAACCAGGTCCCCAGGTCCGCCGGGACTCCGTCGGTCCCCAGCAGCCTCACGGCGTCGTCAGCGCTGGCAATGACCGTGTCCGTGCCTGAGGCGCAGGCGATGGTGGCTGCCTGCAGCTTGGTGCGCATGCCTCCCGTACCCAGGGCGGATCCGCGCATGTCAACGTTGACGCCTTCCAGGTGCGTGACGTCGGGAACGAAGCGGATCGGCGTGGCTCCCGGTGTTCCGGGCTTGGCCGTCCACATCCCGTCGACGTCAGTGAAGAGCACCAGGACGTCCGCGCTGACCAGGTGGGCCACGAGCGCGGCCAGGTGATCGTTGTCCCCGAGGCTGAACTCGGCGTTGGCCACGGCGTCGTTCTCGTTGACCACGGGCACCGCCCCCATGGACAGCAGGGCGTCAAAGGTGGCGCGCACGGTGCGGTAGTGACGCCGTACAGCGACGTCCTGCGCCGTGAGCAGCACCTGGGCGGTGACCTGGCCGTAGGCGCTCATCGCCGTCTGCCAGCGAGAGACGAGCCGGCCCTGACCCACGCTGGCCGCTGCCTGAAGCAGGCGCAGCTCGCTGGGGCGCTCATCCATCCCCAGCGCTGGCAGCCCGGCTGCCACCGCGCCGGAGGAGACCAGGACAACGTCGTGACCGCGCCTGCGCAGCCCGGCGATGAGCCGGGTGAGGATGTCGATCCGGTTGAGGTTGAGCCCACCGTCCTCACGGGTCAGGGAGGAGGATCCGACCTTGAGCACCAGCCGCGCGCCAGCCGGCAGCGCGGTGGGGCGGGTGGTCGCGGTGTACCCGGCGTCCTGCGTGCTCACTGGTGCTCCTCCTGCCAGGACGGATCGGTCCACAGGCCCTCAGCGGCTTCCTCACGCAGCTGGCGCCGCGCTTCCTCCTTGGCGTCCATCGAGGCGTGGTACTGCTCGCGACGCTCGACGTTGGTGCGGCGGTGGTAGTCCTCCACGCGCACGTCCGTCCCACGCGCCCCCAGCAGCTCGGCCCCGGCGGTCACGGTGGGCTCCCAGGTGAACAGGACACCGCCCTCGATCTCGCCGATGAGCACTGAGTCGCCAGCGTGGGCGCCCGCGCGCACCAGCTCGTCCTCCACCCCGGCGGTGGCTAGCCGATCAGCCAGGTAGCCCACGGCCTCGTTGTTGGTGAAGTCGGTCTGGCGCACCCAGCGCTCCGGCTTGTCCCCGCGGACCTGGTAGACCTGCCCCTCGCTGGGGTGCTGGATGAGCGCCACACGGGCCACGGCCTCACCACCGCGCCGTCCCACAGCAGCCGGGCGGATCACCGGGCGCTCAGGCGCGGCGATCTCAGGCTGGGCAGCACGGGCGGCCTCAACCAGCTCCGCCAGCGCGAAGGACAGCGGCCGCAGCCCCGTGTGGGCGACGGCGGAGACGGTGAAGACCCTCAGGCCGCGATCCTCAATGTCCTCGCGCACGAAGTCGGCCAGCTCCTCGGCCTCCGGCACGTCCACCTTGTTGAGGACCACCACGCGTGGTCGTTCCATGAGCGGAACCCGTCCGGTCAGGGACGGATCTGACTCCGCCTCGCCCAGGCCGTCGGCATACGCGGCCAGCTCGGACTCGATCGTGTCCAGGTCGCTGAGCGGGTCGCGTCCCGGCTCCAGCGTGGCGCAGTCCAGCACGTGGACGATCACCGCGCAGCGCTCAATATGCCGCAGGAAGTCCAGTCCCAGGCCCTTGCCCTGCGAGGCGCCGGGGATGAGCCCGGGCACATCGGCGATCGTGTAGCGGGTGGCGCCGGCCTCGACCACGCCCAGGTTCGGAACCAGGGTGGTGAAGGGGTAGTCGGCAATCTTGGGCCGAGCCGCGCTCATGGCGGCGATAAGCGAGGACTTGCCGGCGCTGGGGTAACCCACCAGAGCAACGTCCGCGATGGTCTTGAGCTCCAAGACCACGTCCAGCCGGTCCCCCGGCTCGCCCAGCAGGTGGAAGCCGGGCGCACGCCGCTTGGAGGAGGCCAGGGAGAAGTTGCCGCGGCCGCCGGTCCCACCGGCTGCCACCACCACCCGGTTGCCGGCCTCGACGAGGTCGGCCAGGACCTCGCCCTCAGACGTCTTGACCACGGTGCCGGTGGGCACGGGCAGGACCAGGTCCTCGCCGTCGACTCCTCGTCGCCAGTTACCCATGCCCGGGGTACCGCCCTTGGCGCTGCGGTGTGGCGAACGGTGGTAGCTCAGCAGCGTGGTGACGTCCGGGTCAGCCACGAGGATGACGTCGCCCCCGTGACCGCCGTCGCCGCCGTCGGGTCCGGCCAGCGGCTTGAACTTCTCGCGGTGGATCGAGGTGCAGCCGTTGCCACCGTCGCCTCCAGCCACGTGGAGGACCACTCGGTCGATGAAGCTAGGCATGTCTCCTCCTGGGGACGACGGCGGGGCGCGGCTAGCAGCATGAGTCGCGCGAGGCTGTGGTGAAGGTCAGGTTAGACGCCGCGAGGGCGGACGGCCGAAGCCGTTCGCCCTCGCGAAAGCGTGATGTGTGTCAGGCTCAGGCCTGCGCAGCCACAACGTTGACGACCTTGCGGCCGCGGTGCGTGCCGAACTCAACGTTGCCGGCAGCAGTGGCGAACAGGGTGTCGTCGTTGCCACGGCCGACGTTGTTGCCGGGGTGGAAGTGGGTGCCGCGCTGGCGGACGATGATCTCACCGGCGCCGACGAACTGGCCGCCGAAGCGCTTGACGCCCAGACGCTGAGCGTTGGAGTCACGGCCGTTGCGGGAGGAACCAAGACCCTTCTTGTGTGCCATGTCAGGCTTCTTTCTGTCGAGCTGATGCGTTCAGGATGCCGCGTGGGCGGTCACTTGATCGCGGTGACCTTGACGGCCGTCAGCTGGGCGCGGTGGCCCTGGCGCTTGCGGAAGCCCGTCTTGTTCTTGAACTTGAGGATGTTGATCTTGGGGCCCTTCTCGTCGCCGATGATCTCGGCCTTGACGGAGGACTTGGCCAGGTCGGCAGCAGCGGTGGTCACCGCGTCGCCGTCCACAAGCATGACGGGGGCGAGGGTGACCTCGTCGCCGATCTCACCGGCAAGCTTGTCGACAACCACGACGTCGCCGACGGAGACCTTCTCCTGACGGCCGCCGGCCTTGACGATCGCGTAGACCACTTGAATGCTCATCTCTGTCGAAATCTTCGGACACACCCTGTCAGCGCGTGGCGCTCGGCGGGGCATGTCTCCTGGGCAAGGTGCGAGACGCACCGGCGGATTACTTTATGCGATCCACCCTGGCTGGCCAACCTGAGCAGGCCCGTGACGGCTGTGTTCTTCCGCACGGTCCTGCCAGGTCGGTCACCTTCCGGGCAGTGCGCTCAGTCCTCGGACTGGCTGTCGCCCTGCGCCGCGGAGTCCTGGGAGCCGGCAGCCTCGGCCTGCTCCGCAGCATCCTTGTGGGCATGCTCGGCGGCCGCCGCGATCTGGGCCAGCGCCCCGCGGACTGCAGCGCGCGTGGCGTCGTCCGCGACGTCGTCGGCGTCCGGGCCCTTGCGTCCCCGGCCGCGCGACTTACCCGACTCGCCCTCACCCTTGCCACGACGGCTCTTGGACGCGCTGCGCGAGGCGGAGACGGACATATCCGCCTGCTGGTTCTCCACGGGGTTGTCGTGGACGATGAAGCCGCGCCCACCACAGCACTCGCACGGGGTGGAGAAGGCCTCGACCAGGCCCTGTCCCACGCGCTTGCGGGTCATCTGCACCAGCCCCAGGCTCGTGACCTCGGTGACCTGGTGCCGGGTGCGGTCGCGTCCAAGGCACTCCACCAGACGGCGCAGCACGAGGTCACGGTTGGACTCCAGGACCATGTCGACGAAGTCAATGACGACCATGCCGCCGATGTCGCGCAGACGCAGCTGCCGGACGATCTCCTCAGCCGCCTCGATGTTGTTGCGGGTGACGGTCTCCTCCAGGGTGCCGCCAGCACCGGTGAAGCGCCCGGTGTTGACGTCGATGACGGTCATCGCCTCGGTGCGGTCGATGATGAGCGTGCCGCCGCTGGGCAGCCAGACCTTGCGGTCGAAGCCCTTGGCCAGCTGCTCGTCGATGCGGTGGGCGCTGAAGACGTCCTCCGGGCTCACCCAGTGCTCCAGCCGGTCGGCCAGGTCCGGGCTGAGCTCGGTGACGTACTCCGAGATCGTCTTCCAGGCGTCAGGACCCTGGACGATCAGCTTGCGGAAGTCCTCGTTAAAGACGTCCCGCACCACACGCACGGCGAGCTCGGGCTCCCCCTTGAGCAGGACAGGAGCGCGGCCGGAGCCGGAGAGGATCTGCTTGGACTTCTTGTCGATCGCTGCCCACTGGGTGGCCAGGCGCTCGACGTCAGCCCGCAGCTGCTCCTCGCTGGCCCCCTCGGCGGCCGTGCGCACGATGACGCCGGCGTCGTCGGGGACGATCCGCTTGAGGATGCCCTTGAGGCGGTGACGCTCGGTGTCCGGGAGCTTGCGCGAGATACCGGTCATGGTGCCGCCGGGCACGAGGACGAGGTAGCGCCCGGCCAGGGTGATCTGGCTGGTCAGACGTGCCCCCTTGTGACCGATCGGGTCCTTGGTGACCTGCACCAGGACCGTGTCCCCGCTCTTGAGGGCGTCCTCGATCCGGCGGGGCTTGCCCTCCATGCCAGCGGCGTCCCAGTTGACCTCGCCGGCGTACAGGACGGCGTTGCGCCCCTTGCCCAGGTCCACGAAGGCGGCCTCCATGGAGGGCAGGACGTTCTGGACACGGCCGACGTAGACATTGCCGACCATCGAGGTCTGGGTGTGGCGGGCGACGTAGTGCTCGACGAGCATCCCGTCCTCCAGGATGGCGATCTGGTTGAGGCCGTCCTGCTCGCGCACGATCATCTGGCGGTCCACCGACTCCCGGCGCGCGAGGAACTCGGCCTCTGTGACGATGGGACGACGACGTCCTGCGGCCCGCCCCTCGCGGCGGCGCTGGCGCTTGGCCTCCAGACGGGTCGACCCCTTGAGGGCCGTCACCTCGTCACGCACGTCGCGACCAGAGTCCGAGCGCGAGCGGGAGCGACGACGCCGGCGCCGACGGGAGCTGGCCGAGCCCTCCTCACCAGCGCTCTCGGTGGTCTGGCCAGGCTCCTCGGACTGCGGCTCGGAGTCCTCACGCTCCTCGCGCGCGGCCTCCTCCTCAGGCTCCGAGCCCTTCTCGGTCTCGGAGGCCTCCGCGCGGGAGCGGGACCGACGTCCGCGCCCGCCACGACGGCGCTTGCGGCGCCCGTTGGTGGAGTCCTCCTGGTCCTCGGTCTCCTCCTGGGAGGCCTCATCAGGCTCGGCCGGTGCGGACGCCTCCTCAGGCTCCGGGGCGTGCTCGGGGGCCGACTGGGCCGCCGTGGCCTTACGGCGACGGCGCCCACGCTTGGCCGGCCGGCTTTCCTCGGCCTCCGGCTGAGGCTGGGCGGCATCAGCAGGGGCATCCTGCTCCTCGCCGTCCTCCTGCGGCTCAGGAGCGGCCGTCGGAGCCGCCTGGGCGGCCGTGACCTTACGACGACGGCGGGCACGCGTGGGGTCCGGGGCCTGGAAGAGCAGCGAGGCAGCCGGGAGGAAGGCCTCGGCCTCCTCGTCCTCGTGCTGGGCCGGGCTCTCCTCGACGTCGTCGTCCTCCTCGTCCTCCTCGATCTGGTCAGCCGAGGGTGCCGAAGGAGCGGAGGAAGCAGAGTCGGCGGACTGCAATGCGTCCTGCTCCGCCGTCGGCGCTGACACCTCGGCGGCCGGCTCCTCGTCAGAAGCCTCCTCAACGTCCTCGGGGGCCACGATGGTCTCAACCACCGGGGCGGCGTCCGAGGCAGCCTGGACGGCCATCACCCGGCGGCGATGGCGCGTCGTGCTCCGGGAGCGGGAGACAACCTCCTCCTCGTCCTGGGACGAGGAGGCTGCGGGAGACGGTGAGCCTGGAGCCACCGGAACGACCTCATCCTGAGGCTGCGGGGCTGGGGCAGGTGCGGACTGGGTGGCAGTGACCTTGCGTGAGCGACGCGGGCGGCGCGTGGTGGCGCCGGTCTCCGGCTCCGCGGCGGTGACCGGCGCGGTGGTCTGCGATTCCGCCTGGGCCGGCTTGGTCTGCTCAGGCAGGTCGGACTCGGTAGCCTCGGCGCCCTTCGCGGAGGCCTTCGCCTTGGTCGAGGCCGCGGTCTTACGGGTGCGAGTGGTCGTGGTCTTGCGCGTGGAGGACTTGCTGCGAGAACGCGCCTTGGGGGTCTCCTCCGCCGCGCCCTGCTCGGGCTCCTGGGGGTCAGCCGTCTTGTCGTCCTTCTCGGCAGCCTCGTCCTTGTCGGACGCGGAGGAGGTCTTGGTGGCGGTCTTGCGCGAGCGCGTCGTCGTGCGACGGGTGCGCTTGGCAGGGGCCTTGGCGGGCTCCTCGGCGGCAGGCTCCTGCGAGGCTGGCTCCTGGAGGCCCTGGGGCTCCTGCTCGTCAGCTGACTCGACCGAGCTGTGGTCTGAGGTTGTGGTCATGGTGCGATGCACTCTCCGGGCACCGCGGTTCTCGTCGTACCTACGAGACCGCGGCACGGTCATGCTCCGGGGCGGAGCAGAAAGTCTGCGTATGCGCCTTGCGGCGCCGGCCGTCGTCGTCACCCTCACGCGTCGGGACCGCAGCAGCGCTCAAGGCGGCGCAAGGCTCCCGGACGGGGTGGACCACGAGGTTCGGACACCGGGGGCCGGTACGTGACACCCGGGGCCACGGCGAGTATCCCACACTCACCGCCTCCCACCCACCTCATGACCACCCCGCAGCCATCGCCTCCAGCGGAATCGCCCGGCCTTTCAAGGACTTCAAGGCCTAGGACCTTAGTCCCCACGTCTCTCGCGCCCAAAGTCCCAGGGGTCGAAAACGCGGGCCTACCTGACAGAAGTCAGAAAAGCGTCACAACACAGGCGTACCAACGATGCCGCTTTGACGACACTGCGTCACACCGACGGCTACACTTGACCTGTGTCACCGTGACCTCGGTCCCGGCAGCCCTATTGAAGTCATCACTCCCTATGAAAGGTGGCGCTGGTGGTTCTCACACCCTTGGCGCTGGACTCCCTCGATCTTGCTCGTTGGCAGTTCGGCATCACGACCGTCTACCACTTCATCCTCGTCCCCCTGACCATTGGTCTGGCCCCGCTCGTGGCGTTGATGGAGACCCTCTACAACCGCACCGGCAACAAGCAGTGGCTCGTGGCGACCAAGTTCTTCGGGAAGATCCTCCTGATCAACTTCGCCCTGGGTGTGGCCACCGGTATCGTCCAGGAGTTCCAGTTCGGAATGAACTGGTCTGAGTACTCCCGCTTCGTCGGCAACATCTTTGGTGCGCCGCTGGCCTTCGAGGCCCTCCTCGCCTTCTTCCTTGAGTCCACCTTCATGGGCCTGTGGATCTTCGGCTGGGACCGCCTGTCCCCCAAGCTGCACAACCTGTGCATCTGGATGATGGCGATCGGCGTCAACATCTCCGCCCTGTTCATCCTGGGGGCCAACTCCTGGATGCAGCACCCGGTGGGCGCCAAGATCGACCCTGACACCGGCCGCGCCGTCCTGGACGGCGTGGGCGGCTTCTTCGCTGTCCTGGGCAACCCCCTGCTGTGGACGACCTTCTTCCACACCATCACCACCTCCTTCCTGGTGGCTGGTGCCATCATCCTGGGCGTGTCCGTGTGGTGGATGACCAAGGCCGCCAAGGCCACGCAGGACTTCGAGGCTCGTCAGCAGTGGCGCCGTATGACCCGCTTCGGCGCGATCACCATGGTCATCGCCGGCGTGCTGTGCATGTTCTCCGGCCACTTCCAGGGCCAGCTGGTCGTCAAGGAGCAGCCCGCCAAGATGGCTGCCGCCGAGATGCTGTGCGAGACCGCGCAGGGTGCCGGCTTCACCATTGCAGCCTTCGGCTCGTGCGAGGACGGCAGTGCCAGCCACGTCGTCACCATCCCGAAGGTCTACTCCTTCATGGCCACCAACAACCCCAACGCTGAGGTCATGGGCCTGAAGGAGGCCCAGGAGCTGTACGCCAGCAACTACGGCACCACGGACGTGGCCGGCAACGAGATCGACTACACCCCCGACGAGATGACGACCTTCTGGACCTTCCGCGCGATGATCGTGCTGGGTGGCCTGAGCGTCCTGATCGGTGTGGTGTCCCTGTGGCTCATCCGCAAGGACCGGCTCATCACCTCCTCGGGCTACGGCAAGCTGGCCCTGTGGTCCATGGGCCTGCCCTTCCTGGCTTCCACCTTCGGCTGGATCTTCGCTGAGATCGGCCGTCAGCCCTGGGTCGTCGCCCCCAACCTGGCCTCCTTCGAGGCCGGCGACCCCGTCGCTCAGGTCTACATGCTGACCCAGAACGGCGTGTCGACCGTCGTCTCCTCAGGCACCGTCCTGACCTCGATGGTCATCTTCACCCTCCTGTACGCCGGCCTCGGCGTCGTCTGGTTCATGCTCCTGCGCCGTTACATCCGTGAGGGTGTGCGCACGCAGACGGAGCAGGGCTCGGCGGCCTCGCAGGAGACCGGCCAGGCCGCTCCTGCTCTGTCCTTCGAGTACTGAGCCGAGAGAAGAGAGAACACACCATGACGCTGCTTTCCATCCTCTGGTTCATCCTCATCGCCGTCCTGTGGATCGGCTACCTCACCCTTGAGGGCTTCGACTTCGGTGTCGGCATGCTGCTCAAGATCCTCGGCCGCAACGAGCAGGAGCGCCGAGCCATGATGAAGACCATCGGCCCGCACTGGGACGGTAACGAGGTCTGGCTGCTCACCGCTGGTGGCGCCACCTTCGCCGCCTTCCCGGAGTGGTACGGCACCCTCTTCTCCGGTGCCTACCTGGTCCTCTTCCTCATCCTGCTGTGCCTGATCGTCCGCATCTGCGCCATCGAGTGGCGCAGCAAGATCAACTCCCAGAAGTGGCGTGACAACTGGGACTGGGCGCACACCGTCTCCACCTGGCTGCCCTCCATCCTGTGGGGTGCCGCCTTCGCCAACCTGGTCCAGGGCATGAAGATCGAGGTCGTCGAGGTTGCCACCGGCAACGTCATCCCGGCCGAGAACGTCCCCTCCGAGACCCTTCTGGCTGGCGCCTCTCACGAGCTGACCGGTGGCTTCTTCAGCCTGCTGACCCCCTTCACCATCCTGGGTGGTCTGGTCACCTGCTCGCTGTTCCTGACCCACGGCGCGCTCTACACCGCGCTCAAGACCGCTGGTGACCTGTCCGCCCGCGCCGAGGCCTTCGCCCGCAAGTCCGCGATCGCCTCGACGGCGCTGACCGCCGTGTGGGCCCTGTGGGCCCAGCTGGCCTACTCGCTCAACGCCCTGGCCTGGATCCCGCTGCTCGTGGCCGCGGTCTTCCTCATCGCCTCGCTGCTCATGACCTGGGCTGGGCGTCAGGGCTGGGCCTTCTCCCTCCACTTCGGTGGCATCGCCTTCGCCGTCGTCTTCATCTTCTCGGCCATGGCTCCCAACGTCATGCGCTCGTCGATCGACGACTCCTACTCCCTCACGATCGCCCAGGCCGCCTCCGATGACGTGACCCTGGCGATCATGACGGTCGCCGCGATCATCTTCGTGCCGGTCGTGCTCTTCTACACGATCTGGGGCTACAAGGTCTTCTCCAAGCGCGTCAGCGCCGAAAAGATCGACCCCAACGAGGGTGGTCTGCACCCGACCAAGGTGCGTGACTCCGCTCAGCCGGAGGCCGCCGTCGGATACTGACGGACCTGGCGGTCTCCCAGGCCCTGAGCCCAGAGCCGTCACCAGAACGGACCCGCCCGTCATCCAGTTCAGCTGGGTGGCGGGCGGGTTCCTTTCGCCGTCGTTTCAGGCCCTCAACAGTCGGTTCCCTGGCGGGGAGCATGGGGACCGACTGTTGAGGGCCTGAAACGACGAGGATGGACGAGGACCAGGGTCCTACCCCACTATCCTGGGACGGTGAAGCCACTGGACCCCCGACTCATGCGCTACGCACGCTCGGCGCGCCGCTATATCGTGCTGACCGCCGTCACCGGGCTGGCCACCGCCGTCCTCGTCGTCGCGCAGGCCTTCCTCATCTCCCGGGTCATCTCCCCCGTCATCACCGGTGAGTCGACGGTGTCCCAGGTCCTGCCGTTGGTGGGCGTGCTCGCGGTCGTCGTCATCCTGCGTGCCTTCGTGCTCCTCATCCAGGAGGCCCGCGCGCACCGGGCGGCAACCGGCACCATCATCGAGCTGCGCCGGCTGGTCATCGAGCGGGCCGCGGCCCTGGGACCGCGTTGGCAGGCCGCCCACGGCGCCGAGACGACGACGCTGCTCACCCGAGGCATGGACGACCTGGAGCCCTACTTCACCCGATACCTGCCCCAGCTGCTCATGGCGGCTACGGTCACGCCGCTGACAGGCCTGGTCATGCTGCTCCAGGACGTCCCCTCCACCATCGCGGTGGTCCTGACCATCCCGCTCATCCCGATCTTCATGATCCTCATCGGCAAGATGACCCAGCAGCACTCCGCCGACCGGCTGGAGGCCATGGAGCGTCTGGGGGCCCAGGTCCTCGACCTCATCGCCGGCCTGCCCACGCTCAAGGCACTAGGACGCGAAATCGGACCGGGGCGGCGCGTGCGTGAGCTGGGACGAGCCTACAACCGCACCACGATGGCGACGCTGCGCGTGGCCTTCCTGTCCGGCGCGGTCCTGGAGTTCCTCACCACGCTCTCGGTCGCCATCATCGCCGTCGAGGTCGGCTTCCGGCTCCTGTTCGGGCACATGGACCTGGCCACCGGGCTGCTGGTCATCATGATCGCGCCTGAGGTCTACCAGCCCCTGCGCCAGGTCGGCTTCCAGTTCCACGCCTCAGCCAACGGCGTGGCGGCCGCGCAGGCCGTCTTCGAGGTCCTGGAGGCCCCCGCCCTCAGCTCCGGCACGCTGCCCGCTCCCCGCCTGGAGGACGCCAGCATCGAGCTGGAGCACCTCAGCGTCGCCGCTCGCGGGGCCTGGGCACCCCACGACCTGAGCGCCACGATCCGTCCGGGCCGCCTCACGGCACTGTCCGGGCCCTCCGGCGCTGGAAAGACCACGACCTCCGAGGTCTTCCTGCGGCTTTTGGAGCCTGAGCAGGGCCGTGTACGCGTCATCAGCGCCGACGGCGCCGCACAGGACCTGGCCGAGACCGAACCCACGAGCTGGTGGAGGCAGATCTCCTGGGTTCCCCAGCGTCCCGTCCTCCTGCCCGGCACCATCCGCTCCAACCTCATGCCCACCGACGACGTCTCCTCCCCGGATCACGGCGCGCACGCCCCGGTTCCGGCGCGGGTGCTGGAAGCCACTCGGGTCACCGGCTTGAACGAGGTGATCGACTCCCTGCCCCAGGGCTGGGACACCCCCGTCGGCCACGCAGGAACCGGCCTGTCCGTCGGTCAGCGCCAGCGCCTGGCACTGACCCGGGCCCTGGTGTCCACCGCTCCCCTGGTGGTCATGGACGAGCCCACCGCGCACCTGGACGCCGCCAGCGAGGCGCACGTGCTGGATGGCCTGGCTGCGCTGCGTGCCTCAGGACGCACCGTCGTCGTCATCGCCCACCGGTCCAGCGTCCTGGCCCTGGCCGACGACGTCATCACCGTCTCCAGCGCTCCCGCGCCGCAGGCCGGGCTGACGGCCAAGGACGATGGGAGTCCTGGCTCGGCACCTGCCGCCACCGCCCTCACTGACGCTGAGGAGGCCGCCCGATGAGCCTGTTCCTTCACCGCGACGAGCGACGAGCGCTGCGGCGTGCCCTGTCCCTCCTCGAGCTCGACGGCGGCCGTGTGGCCCTGTCCGTCCTCACCGGTGCGCTCGGCCTGACCTCGGCCGTCGCCTTGTCCGGCGTCGCCGCCTGGCTCATCGCCAGGGCCTCTCAAATGCCCGACGTCGTGGCTCTGGGAGTCGCCCCCGTCCTGGTACGCCTGTTCGGTGTCTCCCGCTCGGTGCTGCGCTACTGCGAACGCCTGGTCTCCCATGACACCGCGTTGCGCGGGATGAACGCCTTGCGGACCCACCTGTACGAGATCCTGGCCTCCTCGCGCACGGACATGGTAGCGAGCCTGCGCCGCGGAGACGTGCTCTCCCGCGTGGGCACCGACGTCGACGCCGTCGGGGACCTCGTGGTGCGAGGCTTCCTGCCCGCGGGTGTGGCGGCCACGGTCGGCCTGGTCACCAGCGTGGCGATCGGCCTGGTCTACTGGCCGGCCGGACTCATCCTGGCTGCCTGCCTCATCCTGGCGGGCGTGCTGGGCCCCATGGCTACGATCCGATCCGCCCGCGCTGCCGAGCTTGCCCGGCAGGAGCAGGCCACGGACCTGTCCGCGACGGCACTGACCGCGATCGACGGCGGCAGCGAGCTGAGCGTGGCCGGGCGGATGCCCCACCTGCTGGCCGATCTGGACCGGGTCGAGCGCCACCTGGCCGCCACCCGGGACAAGGCCGCCAGGCCTGCCGCGGTTGCGGCGGCCGTGGACACCCTGGCCATGGGACTGGCTGTGCTCGGAGCCGTCCTGGTTGGTCTGCCAGCCGTCGCCGCGGGGACGCTGGGACCGGTCTGGCTCGCCGTCATCGTCTTGGTCCCGCTGTCCGCCTTCGAGGCGACCGCCAACCTCGGACCAGCCTCGGTCCAGCTGGTCACCTCCGCCGGCGCCGCCGTGCGCATCATCGAGCTCGTTGACCGCGCCGAGGCCACAGCGCTGCCCACGCCGGACTCCGCCCAGGGCCCTCGGCTCTCATCGCCCAGCCAGGGTGCCTCCCGTCTGCGTGCGCGCGGCCTGGCCGTGGGGTGGCCCGGCGGCCCGGTGGTGGCCGAGGGGATCGACCTCGACCTGGGACCCGGTGACCGCCTGGCCGTGGTGGGCCCCTCCGGCATCGGCAAGACGACCCTCCTACTCACCCTGGCTGGCCTGCTTCCCCCGCGTGCAGGCGAGCTGACCCTGGACGGCGTGGTGCCCTGGTCCGTGCCCCGTGACCAGGTGGCGGAGCGCGTCACCCTCACCCAGGAGGACGCGCATATCTTCGACACCTCCGTCCTGGAGAACCTGCGCGTGGCCCGCGGCACCGTCACGCCGCAGGAGGCCACGGCGTTGCTCCAGCGCGCTGGCCTGGGCACGTGGCTGGCGACGCTGCCCGAGGGACTGGACACCGTCGTCGGCACGGACGCCACCGCACTGTCAGGCGGGGAACGACGTCGTCTGTTGCTAGCGCGCGCCCTGGCGGCTCCGGCCCCCCTCATGCTCCTGGACGAGCCGGGTGAGCACCTGGACACCGCCACCGCTGACCAGCTGGTGGCAGACCTGCTCACAGCAGACTCCTCCCGCGGAGTCCTGCTCGTCACCCACCGCCTCAGTGCCCTGGACTGCGCCCACGAGGTCCTGGTCCTGGGGACCCAGGCCTGTGGCCCGGCACGGGTGCGGGCCCGCGGCACCCATGCCTGGCTGAGCGAGCATGACGAGGGCTACCGTTGGTCGTTGGAACAGGAAGGAGCGGGACGTGCCTGAACAGCACACGCCCCAGCACGCACCGCACGCCGCTGGTGTCATGGTGCCGGGGATGCCCTCCACCGATCTGCTCATGTCCTTGCCCTCGGTGCCCAGCCCGGAGGACTCCTCAACCTTGGGCGCGCTGACCTACGCCGTGCACCTGGACGCCCTGGGATCCACCAGGAGCCACCGGGTCGCCCAGCCGCTGGAGGAGACGACGGTCGAGCTGTTGCGCGCAGCCCTGCGTCTGACCAGCTCCTTGCGCGTTCCTGACGCCCTCAGCCGCCTGGTGGACTCCGCCTGCTCGCTGACCGGCGCGACCTGGGGCACGATCGCCGTCGAGGACCGTTCCCGCACCACCGGGCAGCCCAATGACCCGGTCACCGCCGGGTCCGCCACGGCGTCACCCGAGCACCTCCAGGCGCTGCTGGGAACGGCCAGCTCGGAGCAGGAGGTCGTCGTCGTCAACGAGCTCATGGGCTCCTCCGCCTTTACCGGCGCGATCGAGGGCGAGGACCCGGGCTCCGTGCTCTCCGCTCCTCTCAAGGTCCATGACCGGGTCTACGGGCGGCTCTACCTGTGCGACAAGCCCGGTGGCTTCGGCCCGGCTGACGTCACCACCGTGGCCACGCTGGCTGAGGCCGCCGCCGTCGCCGTGGAGAACTCACGCCTGTACCGGGTCGCGCGCAGCCGCGAGCAGTGGATGGCCGTCTCCCAGGAGCTGACGACGATGCTCCTGTCCGGCGCCGAGCAGGACGACGCCCTGACCCTCATTGCCCGGCGGGTGCGCGAGGTCGCCCACGCGGACACGGCCGCCCTGGTCCTGCCCAGCATCGGCCAGACCTGGGTGTGCGAGATCGCCGACGGCGCCCACGGCGCTGACCTCATCGGCACCTACTTCCCGGCCGAGGGACGTGCCCTGCAGACCCTGTCCAACCAGACCGGACTCATCATCCCTTCGCTGCACGAGCTGTGGGACGACTCCCAGCTCCAGGTCGAGGCCCTGGCCCGCTTCGGTCCGGCGCTCTACGCCCCGATGATCCACCGTGGCAAGGGTGTGGGTGTCATGCTGCTCCTGCGCGAGCAGGGAGCCCCGCTCTTCACCGCCCAGGACCTGGAGATCGCTGAGCTCGTCGCTGGGCAGGCGACTATGGCCTTCGAGCTGGCTGACGCCCAGCACGCTGAGGAGATGGCGCTGCTGCTGGGCGAGCGCAACCGGATCGGTCGGGACCTGCACGACCTGGCGATCCAACAGCTCTTCGCCACCGGGATGCAGATCACGGCTGCCAAGGACCGGCTTCAGGCTGCCTCGCAGCAGGCGGGAGCCACCCAGGTGGACGTGGACGCCGTGTGCCAGGTGCTGGAGTCCTCGCTGGCAGCCGTGGACGACTCCGTGCGCCAGATCCGATCCATCGTCCGCTCGCTACGTGACCGGGACGAGGACGTCAGCCTCGTGGAACGCCTGCGCCGTGAGGCCTCGCTGGCCCGCACCTCGCTGGGCTACGCCCCTTCCCTGCTCCTGAGCGTGGACGGTCGCGGGCTGGCCCAGGCACCGCGCGAGGCCGAGGACGAGCTCATTGACGCCGTCGACGCCGCGGTGGAGCCTGATATCGCCGATGACATGGTGGCCGTGGTGCGTGAGGGGCTGAGCAACGTGGCCCGCCACGCCCACGCTTCCTCCGTGACCGTTGACATCAAGCTTGAGGGCGTGCTGCCAGCCGGCTGCCTGGAGCCCGAGCCAGGTCAGGAGGAGCCCAACGACGCCGCGACGGGCAGCTCCGCGCCCTTCTCCGGTAGCCCCGTCGTCGAGATCGTGTGCCGTGACGACGGCGTGGGGGTCGATCCCTCCGTCACGCGCCGCTCAGGAACCGCCAATATGGCCGAACGCGCTCGCCGCCACGGCGGCACCTTCGTCATCGGGCCACGAGCCAGGTCCGACGGCGGACGCCGCGGGACCTGCTTCACCTGGCGGGTACCGCTGGCCGAGCCGGCTCAACCGCGTCAGGTCCGGTAGCCCGGATACGCGTGTGGCCGCCCCAGCTGGGGCGGCCACACGCGTCCAGGTACCCAGGCTCAGTGGTTGCGCCAGCCCGAGGCGCGCTGCCCGGCCACCCAGGCGGCTACCTGGGTGCGGCGCTGCAGGCCCATCTTGGCCAGGAGCGCGGTGATGTGGTTCTTGACGGTCTTCTCCGCCACGCCCAGCCGCTCGCCGATCTCCCGGTTGGACAGGCCGTCCCCGATCAGCTCCAGGACCTTGCGCTCGGCGTTGGTCAGGTCAGCGGTGGGGTCGTCATGGTCAGCACGGCGACGAGTCACGGTGCGCTCGTCCAGCAGGACCCGGCCCGCGGCCACCGCCCGGACGACGTCGGAGATCTCCGCGCCGTGGACGGTCTTGAGCAGGTAAGCACGTGCCCCGGCCTCCAGAGCCTCCGCCAGTGCCTCGTCGTCGTCGAAGGAGGTCAGCACGATCGGCAGGGCCTCCCGCACCGTCTCGCGCAGGTCGTTCATCACCTCGATCCCGGTACCGTCAGGAAGCTGAAGGTCCACGAGCACGACGTCGGGGCGGACCAGCTCGGCACGGCGTACCGCCTCAGCGCGGCTGCCGGCCTCAGCGACGACGTCGAGGTCGTCTGCACGATCAATGATCTCAGCAATGCCGCGCCGGACGATCTCGTGGTCGTCCACGATCATGACGCGGACCTGCTCGGTTGAGGAGGGAGTCGGCATACGTGAGAGAGTACCAGCGCTGGGGACCAACGTCACAAAAGCCGCACCGCTTCCTTTCAGCATTCCCGCCCAGCAGCAGAGGAATCAGCTGCTGGTACCCCACCTGCGCTGGCACCGCGGGCAGAAGGTGTGGCTCCTGGCGCCGATGACCTGGCGCTGCATGGTGGCACCGCAGCGGCGGCACTCCTGACCGGCGCGCCCGTAGGCCTCAAGCTCGCGGGCGAAGAATCCGGCGGCGCCCTCGGCGTCAACGTAGAGGGCGTCAAAGCTGGTGCCGCCCACCTTCAGCGCCCGGCGCATCACCTCGGCGGTGGCCTCAAGGAGCCGGCGCCCGACCCGTGGACCCAGGCTGCGGCCGGGCGAGGCCGCGTGGACCCGAGCTGCCCACAAGCCCTCATCGGCGTAGATGTTGCCGACCCCGGACACCAGCTCCTGATCCATCAGCAGAGCCTTGACACCTCGCCGTGACGAGCGCATCCGCGCCAGGACCCCGTCATGGTCCACCGCGGGGTCCAGCAGGTCTCGCGCGATATGCGCCGCGTCCTGCGGCAGGAACGGTTGCGGTGATCCTTCTCCCCCGCTCGCGCCGTCAGACGTCGCCACCATCTCGCTCAGGCGCAGTCCCCCGAGCATGCGCTGGTCCACCAGGTCGAGCGCGGCCCCAGCCTGCGGATGTGGGTCTGCCTCACGCGAGGTCAGGTGGAGACGCACCCTCAGGTGCCTGGGGCGCACGGACAGGTCCCGCACCAGGCTCGGGGCGCGGGTCGCGGTCAGGTCCACGCGGGGCACAGACGGGTCCGCCACGACGGCGTCAGCAGCAGGCGCGTCGCCCACAGGGCCCGGCTCTTGGCCGCGCGCGCTGGTTGCCGGTGCTGTGCCCCTGACCAGAAGCTGCCCGCTCATCCCCAGGTGGGCGGACAGGGCGCGGCCGTCATCCAGGGGCAGCCACAGGAACTTACCGCGGCGCACGGCCGCTTCCAGCCTGCGCCCGGCCAGGCCCCGGATGAAGGCCTCCACGCCGCCCTCCTGACGCCGCAGCGCACGAGGCTCCAGGACCTCGACTCCCGTGACCACACGGCCGACGAGGTGGCGCTCCAGGCCCCTGCGGACGGCCTCGACCTCAGGAAGCTCAGGCACCCGCGCCGCCGGCAGGGCTGGACTGCCCGGTCGGCAGCCCCAGGTCCGCTCGCAGGGCCTCGGTCGCCCCGGGAATCTCCAGCCCTCCGTCACCGTGAGAGGCAAGGATCGAGGCGTAGGCCGCCTCGGCGGCGTCGTGCTCAGCGACCTTCTTTGAGCTGCCGGTCCCCTCTCCACGCTCCTGGCCGTCGACGACGGCGACGGCGGTGAAGACGCGGGCGTGATCAGGACCCACGCTCGTGACGCGATAGCTCGGGCTGCCCAGGCGGTGCACGGCGGCCAGCTCTTGCAGGCTCGTCTTCCAGTCCAGGCCTGCGCCGCGCGAGGGGGCCTCGGTGAGGAAGCGGCTGACCAGCCGCAGGACAACCTCACGTACAGGCTCCAGGCCGACCGTGAGGTAGGTGGCGCCGATGAGCGCCTCGACGGTATCGGACAGGATCGAGTCCTTGTCCCGCCCGCCGGACAGGGCCTCGCCCTTACCAAGCTTGATGAACTCACCGAGTCCCAGATCCCGGGCCACGCCTGCCAGGGCCGGCTCGGAGACCGTGGCCGCTCGCATCTTGGCCAGCTGTCCCTCGGGCACCTCCGGGTGGTCACGGAAGAGGTCCTCAGTGACGATGATCTGCAGGACGGCGTCCCCCAGGAACTCCAGGCGCTCGTTGGTGGGCAGGCCACCGTTCTCGTGCGCCCAGGAGCGGTGGGTCAGCGCCAGGTCCAGCAGCGGGTCCTCGATCTGACAGCCCCAGCGGTAGACCAGCGACTCCAGGTCCGTACGGGCCGGCGGAGCCGTCCTGCGAGAGGGCTTGTGCGAGCCTCGGGACATCAGGCCTGCTCCTCCTGACTCTGCTCGCCCGGCTCCTCCAGCAACGCGGACAGAGCCGACCAGCGCGGGTCCAGCACCTCGTGGTGGTGGTCCTCGGGAAGGTCGTCCAGGCGCTCACCGCACTCTTGGCACAGGCCCGCGCAGTCCGGGCGGCACAGGGGGCGGAACGGCAGGTCCAGGACCAGGGCATCACGCAGCGCCGGCTCCAGGTCCAGGCTCGTCTCCCCCACGAGGAAGAGGTCCTCCGCCTCCTCGTCCCCTTCCTCCTTCTGGGCCGCAGCGGCCTCGGGCAGGAAGTAGAGCTCGTCAAAGGTCACGGTGCGGTCCTCGTCCAGGTCGCGCAGGCAGCGCACGCACTCACCGTGGACGTGGACGTCTGCCTCCCCGCGCACGAGCACGCCGTCGTCCATGGAGGTCAATGAGGCAACCAGCGTCATCTCGCTGCCCTCGGGCACGCCGACGACCTCCGTACCCAGGCCCGTGGGCGCAGGCAGGTCGAGGCGGACGTTCTTGACCGAGCCTACCGCGCGCGGCAGGTCCACGATGTCGACGACGAGTCCGGTCACGGTTTCCTCCTCATGGTCCCGGTCCGGGTGCGGACCTTGCGGTGCGAATCTACCTGCCCGAGCCGGTCACCGCCGCCCGAGCGCAGCCTTCTCAGCGCTGGGCGGAGGGATCCACGGACCAGCTGGCTGACGAGCGCAGGGAACGCCGCGAAGGCTCGGGGCGCTCAGCCTCGGTGTGGCCGGGACCGTAGCCCGTGGAGGCCCGGGACTCCAGGCGCCCAGCCAGGACCTCACGTCCGGCACGCACCTGCTCGCCGATCCGTCCCAGCTCGATCTCCAGACTGGCCAGCGTGCGGTCGCAGTAGTCGTCAGCCCCGTGGCGCAGCTGGGCGGCACGCTCCTCGGCGGCGGCGATGATCGCGTCCGCACGGTCATTGGCCTGGCGCACGACGTTCTCCGAGGAGACCAGGCGCTCAGCCTCCTCGTGGGCGTGGCGGATCAGGCGCTCGGATTCCTTCCGTCCCTGAGCCGCGACGGCGTCGGCGTCCGCCACGATGTCCTCGGCCCGGTGCACCGCGCGTGGCACGGCCCGACGTGCACGGTCAATGAGGTCGAGGGCCTCCTCACGGTTGACGATGGCGGAGGCACTCATCGGCATGGTGCGTGAACCGGAGATGAGGCTGTCCAGCTCGCTGAGGATCACGAGCAGGTCGTCACCGGCGTCTGGGCTGGTGGTCACGAGTTCTTCCTTCCTTGAGGTGGCGCAGGGTATCGGTGGGAGGGCGCGAGGCCTGGCAGGCAGGCAGCCTCAGTCCTGCCCCAGCTCCTGACGCAGGGCTGCGGCGACGACCGGTGGGACCAGGGCCGAGACGTCTCCTCCGTGGCGGGCGACGTCCTTGACCAGGGAGGAGGAGACGTGGGCGTGGGCCGGCGCGGCCGCGAGGAAGACCGTCTCCGGGCCCCCTAGGTCCCGGTTGAGCAGTGCCATGGGCACCTCAGCGTCCAGGTCCGTGCCGTTGCGCAGGCCCTTGACGATCGCGGTGGCCCCGCGCCCACGGCAGTAGTCAGCCAGCAGTCCAGGCACCAGGTCCACCTCGGCACCAGGCAGCTGCGCCAGGGCCTGGCGTGCCAGGCTCAGGCGGGTCTCGGCGTCGAAGAGGTGATGGCCTGACTTGGCGGCGTTGTGCGCGATGCCGACGACGACCCGGTCAAAAAGGGTCAGGGCGCGTGCGACGACGTCGAGGTGCCCCGTGGTGATCGGGTCGAAAGAGCCAGGGTAGACGGCGAGGGTCATGGCGTGAGGGTATCGCCCTGCCCGGCTCGTGGGTGGCCCCGCGCCGCTGCCCGCCTCACTGTGGCCGACGGCGCAGCCGGGCCCGTCCTCTCCCCTCCTGTCACGGCCCTGCCCGCCTCGGGGACCGGGGCGGGCAGGGCCGGCAGGCTCAACGATCGAGGCGTCCTCAGCCGCGCTGGACCCCGATCCAGGCGTCCAGGACCACCGTGCGCGCGGTAGCGGCGAACTGCGGGCGGGTGTCAGGGCCGCACGAGCGGGTGCCGATGCCGTGGTGCAGCCCGTCCAGGTGGAGCCACAGGTGCTCGTCCTTGTTCAACTCCTCCACGTGGTTGGCCGCGGTGAGGTTGTCCAGGTGCCAGGCAGACAGGGAGAAGGCAGGAGCCCCGTGCGTGAGCACCATGAGGCGCAGCGGCCCGGCCTCGTCCTGACCGGTGAGCCACAGGCTGCGCAGACCCGGGTGGGTGCCGCCCTCCTGGGGCCGTACCTGCATCTCCCACAGGTCCTCGATCTGCCCCTGGAACACGCCGTGGCGCGCTGCCAGGTCCATGTCCGCGTAGGAGGGTGCCGGACCTGTCCCCGACCAGGTGGCCTTCTCCAGCCCGGCCGGCAGCCCCAGGCGGATCCCCAGACGCGGCAGGACGCTAGGCAGGGGCCCCGAAGGCTCGATCGTGGTGCGCATACGCAGCCCGCCACGCTCGGCGGTGAACCGTGTGGTGACGTCCAGGCGCCACTGCCGGCTCGGTGCGCCCGCGCGCGAGCGGACGGT
>NZ_DS999576.1:152503-190736 GCF_000159035.1 Actinomyces urogenitalis DSM 15434 | reverse complement strand
GTTGGAACCGTGTTCTGCGGCGTGGGCGCCACGTCCCAGTACTCCACGGGGCCGTGGCCGTCGTCGTTGTCCGTGGGGGCGCGCCAGGCGCAGACCTCGGGCCCCACGATCTCGACGCCGCCCAGCTCCACCAGGCGGCCGAGGCTGTCCAGGCGTGCCTGGCCCAGCTCCACCGCCCCGCTCACCCGCCGCGCTCCCGGTTCGCTCACGCTCAGGCGGGTCGTGGCGGGAACCAGCGGTGCCAGCGAGGTCTCCCGCAGGTTCATCACTCGCAGGCCGTCCTCGGTGCTCTGGCCGATCTGTGGCAGCAGCACCGCTCCGGTGACGGGGTCCACCTGCCGCGGCGAGGTGGCCGGGATGCCTGCCACCACGGGGTCGAGGACCGCGGCCTGGACGTGCACCACGGCCTGCGGCTCCTCGCGCCGCAGACGCTCGATGGCCTCGCCCAGGCCCTCCACACGCAGCACGGTGGACTCGCCGGCAGCGAGCTCGGGCGCCTTGACCTGGCCGGTGACCACGGCCTGGCCGCTGTCCTCGGCCAGGACCTGGTAGGCAAGGGCCAGGCCCTGAGTGGTACGGGAGTGGAAACGGTTACGCAGCTCCACTGCTCCGGGATCGTCGGCGAGCGCGGTGGCCACCACCGGCGCCACGCTGGCGGCCCAGGCACGGGTGCCGGCGCTCGGCACGGAGTCGGCGGTAACCAGTCCGTCGCACACAAAGTTGCCGTCATGGACGTCCTCACCGAAGTCCCCTCCGTAACGCAGCGCGCCGCTGGCCTCAGGGCGAGGATCGATGAGCGCGTGGTCACGCCACTCCCACACGAAGCCGCCCAGGTGGCGCGGGTTGGGCTCAACCTGCTTGGTATAGCCCTCGGCACCTCCCGGGCCGGTGCCCATGGCGTGGAGGTACTCGCACATGACGTAGGGCAGGGTGCGTACATGGGCCGCCTGTCCGGGGCTGAGCCTGGAGGCAGGGATGCCAGACAGCGCCACCGGGCCGGTGCCGGCCGGGGAGGCGGGATCCCGCTCGACGACGGCGGCCACTTCCTCCAAGGTGGGGTACATCCGGGAGTGGACGTCGGTGTACTGGCCGGCGAAGTCAGCCTCGTAGTGGACCAGACGCTGGTGGTCACGCTCGTGGATCCACTGGCTCATGGCCGCCAGGTTGCGTCCCGTGCCGGACTCGTTGCCCAGCGACCAGAAGATGATGGAGGGGTGGTTCTTGTCCCGCTCGACCATGCGGCGGGCACGGTCGAGCAGGGCCTCGCGCCAGGCCGGCTCGTCAGCAGGATTGCCCTGCCAGCCGACGGCCTCGAAGCCGTGGGTCTCCAGGTCGCACTCGTCCATGACCCACAAGCCGATCTCGTCAGCCAGGTCCAGCAGGCGCGGGTGCGGGGCGTAGTGAGAGGTGCGGATGGCATTGACGTTGTGGGCCTTCATCAGAGCCAGATCCGCCCGGCTCCACTCCTCGTTGAAGACGCGTCCGCGGCTTGCCCCCACCTCGTGGCGGTTGACCCCGGCCAGAATGAGCCGCTGTCCGTTGACGCGCACCTGGCCGTCGACCACCTCGATGCGGCGGAAGCCCGTACGCAGTCGGACGGTCTCGCCGGTGGCACGGACATCCAGCTCGTACAGGCGCGGGATCTCGGCGCTCCAGGGCTCGACGGCGCCCGCCTCCAGGACCGCCAGCCCCGGACCCGTCAGGGTGGTGCTCACCCCGAGCTCGGGCAGGACGACCTCGGCGGGGAAGGCCGCGGCGGGGCCTGATACCTCGACCTCCAGGCGGCCGGTCCCGGTGGCGGGGTCGTAGTCCGGGCGCGCGTAGACGTCGTCGATGCGTCCGGCCGGGCGGTGGTGGAGGGTGACCTCCCGGAAGATGCCTGGCAGCCACCACTGGTCCTGGTCCTCGGCGTAGCTTCCGGGTGACCACTGGCTGACTCGGATCGCGATCTCGTTGCTGCCGGCTCGCAGCAGCCCTGTCACGTCCAGCTCGCTGGGCAGGCGGGAGCCCTGGGTGGTGCCGACCCAGGTGCCGTTGACCCACACCGAGGCGAAGGACTCCACCCCGTCCAGTCGCAGGACGTCGAGCCCTCCTTCCTCGCCCAGGCCCCAGCCGTCGGGGAGAACGAAGGTCCGCACGTGGTCCGCCGTCGGGTTCTCATCCGGCACGAAGGGCGGGTCCAGGGGGAAGGGGAACTGGACGTTGGTGTACCAGGGCAGGCCACGTTTCCCCTGGCCAGTGAGCACCCAGTGCGCCGGCAGCTCGATGGTGCTCCACGCTCCGAGCGTGGCGTCCTCAGTGTCGAAGGTGGGCTCGATACTCCGGCCGGCATCATCCACGCCCTCGGGGGCGGCCACCGGATGCAGGCGGAAGCTCCAGGTGCCCGATAGCTCCAGGCTGGGGCTGGAACGGCGTACCCATGCTCGCGGTACCAGGTGACGTCCCCGGCCTGGTCCAGGGGTGGTGGGAAGCATCCAGGGCGCGTCGTCATGGGCGGCGCAGGGCGCTGACGTCATTGTCTCCTCCTTGGCTGGTCAACGTGACTGAGCCTATCGGCTGACCGCGCTCGGCGTGGTCCAGGCGCGGCACCTGGCAGGCTCGCGACTCCACCGAGCTGTCATAGGCTTGCCGGCATGACGAGGATCGTGGCCGGGCTCGCCGGCGGACGCCGGCTGGAGGTTCCCCGCGCCGGAACGCGTCCTACCTCTGAGCGGGTGCGCGAGGCGCTGTTCGGCCGGCTGGAGCACTACGGGGTGGTCGACGGCGCCCGGGTCCTGGACCTGTTCGCCGGCTCCGGGGCGCTGGGGCTGGAGGCGGCCAGCCGCGGGGCCGGCGAGGTGGTGCTCGTCGACTCCGCACGCACAGCCACCCAAGTGTGTGAGAAGAACGTGCGCGCCCTGGGGATACGGGGCGTGCGAACGGTCACCGCCAAGGCAGCTACCTACGTGGCCGGCCCGGCCGGCGCGCCAGTGGACCTGGTGCTCATCGACCCTCCCTACGACCTCGACGAGGAGGGCGTGCGCGCGGTGCTGGAGCCCTTGACCCGCCGGGAGGACCCGTGGCTGGAAGCCAGCAGCGTCGTCGTCCTGGAACGCTCCACCCGTTCTCCTGAGCCCAGCTGGCCTGCGGGGATGCGCCGTTTCGCGGACAAGACCTACGGCGAGACGCGCGTGTGGTTCGCCGAGCTCGACGAGCCCGACCAGGAGAGCTCCTAGCCCGCGGAGCCCATACAGGCACCGATGAGCAAGGCAGTCACAACAGTCATCGTCCAGGCCCCTCCTCGGCAGCCGGATTGGCCGGCCCAGTGGCACGCATCTGCTCGCGCGTACGCGGGTCCATCAGCTCGGCAGGAGCGCGGCCTGCGCGCAGGAGCCTGGCCATGGCCTGCAGGTCAGGCAGGATGTGGCGGTAGAAGTGCTGATATCCCAGGCACAGGTAGTTGTGGCCGTCCTCGCCGTCGGCCGAGCGCTCAAAACGGTCCTTGGGACAGCCACCGTGACACAGCCCCACGACCGGGCACTGACGGCACTGCATCGTCAGCTCCGCGCGCTTCTTGCGGGAGAAACGGCGCATGACCGGGGTGGCGGCCAGCGCAGCGAAGGAGCTGTCCAGGACACTGCCCAGCCGCCGGTCCGGTTCCACCCAGTGGTCACAGGCGTAGACGTCGCCATTGAGCTCCATAGCAAGGTTGACCCCGTACTCGGGGACGTGGACGCACACCGGGTAGATGCCGAACAGGGCGGACAAGGCGGCGTCGAGGTCCTGGACGAAGACGCGGCCGATGTCCTGGCGGACCCACTCATCGAAGACCGCCGTCAGGAAGCGGCCGTAGCCCAGAGGGCTCACGCTTCGCGAGGTCACGGCGTCCCCGCTCTGGGTGTAGAGCAGCTCCTTGGACAGGAAGAAGCAGTACTGGCAGTCCAGGTTGCAGGCGGCGCCGGTGGGCTTGGTGACCACGGACAGGGGCAGGCGGGGTCGGAGCACCGGCCCCTGGGCCACCTGGTTCTGAGGAATGCCTGCGTGTGCCACGGTCCTCCTGCGTGAGCAGCGCCAGGACACGATCCTGTCCCCCGGCGTCCTTGTCGAGAAGTCCTCACCCTGTACCCAGTCTCACCCTCTCCCGCCAGGGGCACCGACCAGGGCTGCGGGCTGTGGCTCAGGCTCGCTCGAGGTAGGCCCGGGACTCCTCATCCAGGCGGTCAGCGATGGCTGCCGCCAGGTCACGGTGATCGGCCAGGTGCGGATCGGCACTGACCAGCGCCTCGGCCTCAGCCCGGGCTGAGGCAATGAGGGCGCCGTCGCGCGTCACGCGCAGCAGGTCCAGGTCACTGCGCCGGCCAGACTGGGCCGCCCCGAGCACGTTGCCTTCGCTGCGCAGCTCCAGGTCCGCCTCAGCCAGGCGGAAGCCGTCCATGGTCTGGGCGAAGGCGCGCAGCCGGTGGAAGGCGGGCGAGCCGACCTCGACGCCGGTGACCGCCACGCACAGCGACTCACGCTGGCCGCGGCCCACGCGTCCGCGCAGCTGGTGGAGCTGGGACAGGCCGAAGCGGTCAGCGTCCAGGATGACCATCATGGTGGCCTCAGGCACGTCCACGCCCACCTCGATGACGGTGGTGGACACCAGGACCGGTGCGCGTCCGCGAGCGAAGTCCGCCATCGCAGCGTCCTTGTCCGCCTGGCTCATGCGACCGGTCAGCGTGCCGATGCTGACCCCGGCCAGGGCCGGCTCGCCACGCAGTCGCTCCACCCAGTCCTCGACTGAGGCAAGCGGGCGCGCCGGCGCGCTCTCCTCATCCGCTGCCTCATCCCCTGTCCCGGGCACGGCAGCGAACAGCGGGACCGTACCGCCGCGCGAGGCGCTGGCCTGCGGGTCGTCAGCGCTGTCGCCCGGGTCCGCCTCACCGGCGTCGATGCGTGGGCACACCACGTAGACCCGCCCGCCCTGGGCCACTTCGCGGGCGGCACGCTGCCAGATGCCCTCCACCCAGCCGGTGCGTTCCCAGGGCACCAGGTGGGTAGCCACCGGGCTGCGTCCGGCAGGCAGCTCGTCCAGGACCGCGGTGTCCAGGTCCCCGAAGACCGTCATGGCGATGGTGCGGGGAATCGGGGTAGCAGTCATGACCAGCAGGTGGGGGGTGCGCAGCTGGCCGGTGTCCGGGTCACGCACGTTGCCTCGCTCGCGCAAGGCATCACGCTGGGCGACGCCGAAGCGGTGCTGCTCGTCGACGACGACCAGTCCCAGGAAGGGGATCTGGACGGTGTCTGACAGCAGGGCGTGCGTGCCTACCACGATCGCGCTCTCACCCCCAGCCAGCCTTGCCAGGATCTCCCGGCGCTGGGGCGTAGGGGTGGAACCGGTCAGGAGCAGGACCTGGGTGGCCTGGCTGGCGCCCCCCAGCATCCCGGCCCGGGCCAAGGGCCCCAGCAGCTGCTCCAAGGAGGAACGGTGCTGGGCGGCGAGGACCTCGGTCGGGGCAAGCAGGGCGGCCTGTCCCCCACCACCGACCACCTGAAGCATGGCCCGTAGAGCCACGAGGGTCTTACCGCTACCGACGTCCCCCTGGAGCAGGGTCTGCATCGGGACCGTTGAGGCCAGTGCCTCCTCCAGTTCACGCCCCACCCGCTCCTGGCCGCGGGTCAGGGTGTAAGGAAGGCTGGCGTCCAGGCTGGCTCGCAGGGACCCGGCACCCGGACGCGGCCAGGCCACGGCGGCATGGGTGGCCTCATGGGCGGCGCGACGCTGGACCAGAGCGCTCTGGAGGACGAAGGCCTCCTCGTAGCGCAGGCGCTTGCGGGCCGCGCGCCACTGCTCGGCGTCCTCAGGCGTGTGGACCCAGCGCCAGGCGGTCAGGGCGCCAACGAGGTCGTGGGCCTGGCGGACCTCAGGCGGCAGGGGCTCCGGGACGTCCTGCTCGGTGAGCTGGTCAAGCACCGTGCGCACAGCCTTGGCCACCCGCCACGACGGCAGGGACTCGGTGGCGGGGTAAATCGGCATCGGTCGCGCCAGCAGCTCGGCGCGCTCGGCCTCGTCCAGCTCGTCCAGGACCTGGAAGCGAGGGCTGGCCAGCTGGCGGTGACCGTGGCGTATACCGACCTTGCCTGACAGCAGGACGGTGGTCCCCGGCGAGAACTGCTCGGCGTAGTGAGCCATGAGCCCGGCGGCGCCGAAGAAGACCACGTCCATCTTGGAGGCGCCGTCGGTGACCAGCGCCTCCATGAGGGCAGGCGGGCGGCCTCCGCGCGCGCGACGAGCGGCTGAGCGCATGACCTGGGCCTGGACGGTGACCTGCTCACCCTCAACCAGGCTCGACAGGTCCGTCAGGTCCCCCCAGGTGTCATAGCGTCGCGGCAGCAGGCGCAGCAGGTCGCCGGCGGTCTCCACGCCCTGGCGGCCCAGCTGCTCGGCCGTGCGCTTGCCCAGCAGCTTGTCCACGGGCGTGGCCAGGAGCGGACGAGACCCGAGCGGAGTAGGGGCGGAGGATGTGGAGGAGACAGGGACGGACACGGTGGTAGGTGCTACTCGACGGCGATGAGGACATCTGGGGCGACCTGGCCGCCGGCATGGACGACGACCTCGATAGCCTCGGCCGAGCCGGTCAGGGTCTCAGCCCGCTGGGCGACGGCGGTGGCCGCCAGTGAGCCGACGTCCGGCAGGGCGTCACGGCCCAGGATAACGGTGACCAACTCGTCGTCGCCGCGCAGCAGACTGGCGACGGCGAAGGCGACGGACTCGGCCTCGGCCTGGGCACCGTCGAAGGCCAGGGTGCGCATATGCGCACCTGCCAGGCTCGCGCGACGGGCCAGCTCGGTCAGGCTGGTGCTCTCCGGCGTCGTCACGCCGGTTCCCCCAGGCCCACCCGGTACAGAACCAGCCACGGCCACCGCTGCAGCCAGGGCACGAGCCTCGTCGTCGGTATCGGCCACCAGCAGCTGAGGGCTGTTGAGGCCCTGGCCCGGCACGGGGTCGACCTGGGCGGCCAGGCGCGCCCCCGTCGGACCCGAGACGACCGAGGGCACAGCCCGGGCAGCCAGGTAACGAGCCGCCTCGTGGGCCGCGGCTGCGCCGTCGTCGTCGCAGGGAAGGACGAGGACCTGAGCCAGGCCCAGGTCACCCACGGCCCTGACGATGCCCTCGCGCTCGGGATCGAGGACGACGACGGCGCCGGTGCGGGCCAGCTGCTCAATGAGGCCCGGGGCTCGGGTGCAGGCGATGACGCCTACGCGCTCCTGGGGACGCGGCAAGGGGGCTCCACCTTGGGACGGGTGAGTACGCAGACCTGCCTCGCGCTCAGCCTCGCGGCGTTGACGCCTGGCAGCCAGGCGCTCCAGGGAGATGACGTTGCTGGCCTGCGCCTGGGCGGGGTGGGCGAAGGCCAGCGGCGGCTCGGCTGCGTCCCAGCCCCCGGCCAGCGCCATGGTGGTCGGGGTCAGGTGGTGGATGCACACCTGGCGGGCACGCCCACCGCGAGGCAGCGCCGCGCGCGGGGTGTCCGTATGGACGTGGACCTGGTAGAGCCCCACTCCCAGGGCGTCCGGGGTGCCGACCACGCCCACGCTGTCTCCCACGGCCTCCAGCTGGCGGCGCAGGGCAGCGGCCTGCGAGGCGGTGGCCTCCAGCAGGTACATGACCTCGAACTCCCCGGTCGAGGCGTCGGGCGAGGCCTGGGCGTCGTAGAGGTGACCGTGAGGCGTGCCGGAGCTGGCCAGGTCAATGAGCATCTGGTGGGCTACCCGCGTATAGGTCGCCTCTGACGCCGTCCCCGAGACTCCCGTGGTCACAGAGCCTGCGGCCTGCGCCTGCTCTCCCAGGCAGTCGGACAGTGCCGTCAGCAGCAGCATGAGGGCAGCTCCTCCGGCGTCGACCGGGCCGTGCCCCATTCCTGCGGTCTCGACCACGGACTCCTGAGCGCCCAGGGCCGCCGCGGCCGCGATGTCCGCCACCGTCGCCGGGTGTGCGGCATCGGCGTCCTGGAGGGTCTGGCGTGCCGTGCTCGCAGCATCGCGGGCCACCGTCAGCAGCGTCCCGGTCACCGGCCGTGAGACCGCCGCCCAGGTGGTGGAGGCGATGCGCTCGTAGGCGTGCACCAGCTCCACCGGCCGCAGCCCGCTCGGGTCCGGAGCCTGCGCGACCTCGTCCGCCAGGGCGGACAGCGCCTGGGAGACCAGGAGTCCGGAGTTGCCGCGGGCGCCGCGCACGGCCCCGTCAGCGGCAGCCCGGGAGACCTGGGCGGCGTCAGCTCCTGCCGGCAGCAGCCTGAGCGCCTCGACCGCCGAGCGCAGGGTGAGGGCGACGTTCGTTCCCGTGTCAGAGTCAGGGACGGGGAAGACGTTGAGAGAGTCGACCAGGCTGCGGGTGGCCTCGGCAGTGTCCCTGGCCAGGGAGAACCAGGTGCGCAGGGCCTCGGCGTCCACGCTCTGGGGGGTCAGGCGTGCGCCGTCGTCCTTCACCTCGTCCTCCTTGCGTGCCGTGGGATACCCTCAAGGCTACCTGCCTGAGGCGGTTGGCTGCGCCAGCCAGGTGGCACGGTTGTGCCTCAGCCCACGCTGGATGCGCTTGGGAGCGGGCCCCGAAGTTCGATACAGTGTCCGGGTTGCCCGAGGGAGCACTCCCCGGGCGGTGGACCTAGCGCCGGACGACGAGTCCGAGCGTTGAAGCATTGAAGATTCAGGAGTGAGACCGTGGCTGCTGTGTGCGACGTCTGCGGCAAGGGCCCCATCTTCGGCAAGAGCGTCTCGCACTCCCACGTGCGGACCAACCGCCGGTGGAACCCCAACATCCAGCGAGTGCGTGCTCTCGTGAACGGCGCCCCCAAGCGCCTGAACGTGTGCACCTCCTGCCTCAAGGCCGGCAAGGTCACGCGCAACATCTGAGCGCAGCCTGCCGATCTGGCGCTGGAAGGCCGTCACCCTCGGGTGGCGGCCTTCGTCGTGCCTGGCGGGCCCTGGGGGGGATGGTGCCTGGGGGGGGCGGCGGTCTGCGAGCCGCACTTGGGGGGCGGTTGCGGGCTCGAGGCTGGGCTATCAGGCGCCCTACGCCCATTGGAACGGCCCTACGCAGATGAGTGCGCCTTGACGCCACGCATACGTGCGTCCCAAGCCTCGTCAGGCACGTTCTCGTCGCGTACCGACGCACGCATCCGCCGCAGCACGTTCCAACCGCCCGAGCGCAGGCCTATACGACCTCCTCAGGTCCGCAAGCACGATCTCAGCACCCCAGAAAAAGACTCAAGCCCACTCCCCAGTTGCAACCACAACGAAAGAGCCACCCACTCAGCCGGCGAAGTGGTCCCAGCCCAGCGCGCCCGTCCACGGCCGTCCCCCGACGAGGACTCCCGGCGCCGACTGCCCGGTAGGCTCACCGACTTCGAGCACGCGCCCGATGACGCGCACCCCCTCGGGCAGGATCGCGTCAGCCGGCACGCAGGCGAGCATGCCGTGGTCCTCTCCCCCGGTCAGCACCCACTGGCGCGCGAGCCTCGCCGCACCGCCAGGCTCCCCCTGACCGCGAGCCTCCAGCACCACCTGCGCCACAGGCTCCAGTGCCGCGGCCACCCGACCCAGCACCGTGCGCGGGTCCTCAGGATCGTCCAGGTCGACGACGACGCCGCTGGCCGCCGCGATCCGTCCACAGTCGCGCAGCAGGGAGTCCGAGACGTCCATCATCGCGTGGGCACCAGTCTCCGCGAGCGCGGGCCCAGCCTGAATCGGCGGCGCCGGCGCGAGGAAACGCTCCACGCAGCGGCGGATGAGTCCCGCCTCCTTGGCACCCGCACCGGCCCCACCTCCGAGGCGAGCGGCGCGATCGCCGTCCTCCGTCCAAGGTGCCTCACAGCCTCCGTGACAGCCCGGCGCCGCTCCGGCCTCCAGCAGCGCCAGCCCTGCCGCGCTCAGGCCCAGGTCGCCGGCGTGGACCACGAGGTCCCCGGCCCGTGCCCCGCTGCGCAGGACCGGCTCACGGCCCTCCAAGTCCCCGTGGACGGTGACGGCAATGACGATGCTCTCCCCCGCGCTCAGGTCCCCACCGACGACGCCGGCCCCAGCCTTGCGGCACTCCTCACCCAGGCCCCGGGCCAGTCCCTCCATCCAGGACACAGGAGTGTCGCCTGGCAGGACGAGGCTGACCACGAGGGCTACCGGCCGCGCTCCCATGGCAGCGGCGTCGGCGAGGTTCTGGGCAGCCGCGCGCCGCCCGACCTGCTCAGGGCCCGACCAGTCGGTGCGGAAGTGGTGGCCCTCCACGAGGACGTCGGTGGAGACCACGTAGCGCCCGTCGGGCGCCGCGAGCACCGCACAGTCGTCCCCGTTGCCCACCACCTGGACGGGGCTGGCCGGCAGCAACGGCGTGATCACGGCCAGCAGGCCCGCCTCCCCCAGCTCGGCCACCGTGGCAGGCGAGGCCAGCGAGCCTCCTGGTCGCGCCGTCGTCGTGCCGCGGTGACCGGCCCGGGATCCCGTCCTGCCCACGTCTGCCTGTCTCTCCGTGCCGCCCGCGCGCGTCGCCTCGCTCAGCGGTTGACGCTGCGCGGGCGTTCCAGCGCCAGCTCAATGAGCTCGCTGACCAGGTCCGTGTAGCTCAGGCCAGACACCTGCCACATGTAGGGGTACATGGAGAAGGGAGTGAACCCGGGCATCGTGTTCACCTCATTGACCACAGCCTCCCCGCGCGGGGTGAGGAAGAAGTCCACGCGCATGAGGCCCTCCCCGCCTAGCGCCTCGAAAGCGCGGGCCGCCGTCTCCTTGAGCAGCTCGGACTCCTGGTGGCTCACGCGCGCCGGGCAGACCATCTGGACGGCGTCGTGAGCCAGGTACTTGGTCTCGTAGTCGTAGAACTCCCCGGCCCCGTGGGAGGCGTCCATGACGATCTCGCCGGGCTCGGCCACGCGTGGGGCGGCGCCGTGGTGACCGTCCAGGACGGCGACCTCCACCTCCCGGCCCTCGACGCCGGACTCGACCAGCACCTTGGGGTCGACCTCGCGTGCCGCCTCGATGGCCGCGGGCAGGTCCTCCCGGCGTTCGACCTTGGTGATGCCCAGCGAGCTGCCGGCTCGGGCGGGCTTGACGAAGAGCGGGTAGGTCAGGGCCTCACAGGCGTCCAGGATGAGCTCACGCTCACTGTCCCAACGGTGGGGGTGGACCACTACATGCTGGGCGGTCGGGATCCCGGCGGCATTGAGCAGCACCTTGGTGACCTGCTTATCCATGCCGGCGGCCGAGGCGAGCACGCCGCATCCCACGTAGGGGATGTCCAGCATCTCCAGCATGCCCTGGATGGTGCCGTCCTCACCGTAGGGGCCGTGCAACAGGGGCAGGACGACGTCGACCTCGCCCAGCACCTTGGGGCCGGTGGGGGTGACGGCGGTGAAGGCTCCCCCGCCCAGTCGCATCGCGAGCTCGCCGCGCCCCAGGCCCTCGGCCGTGATCTCGACCGGCGGGCGGGACTCGTCCAGGGCCAGGGCGGCTGGGTCGTCGTCAACCAGCAGCCACTGCCCGTCCAGGGTGATGCCCACCGGCAGGACGTCAAAGCGATCACGGTCGATCGCGGACAGGACCCCGGCCGCGGTGGCGCAGGAGATCGTGTGCTCACCGCTGCGGCCCCCAAAGACGACGGCGACGCGCGGCTTGCGTGCGACGCCGGCCTCGCTGGCCGTGCCCGGCTCGGTCCCGGGCGAAGCGGTCAGGGGTCGGCTGGTGGCGGTCTCAGGCGCGTTCGTGGACGACATGGCCGCAACGCTACCGCCTTGGCTGACTGCTTCCGTGACGCCGTGCCCGTACCCTGGTGGAAGCCAAGCCCGTCCACATCCTCAGGAGGACCCGATGACGACCTCGTCTCGCACTGGCGCACGCGGCGCTCACGGCACCACAGACCTCACACGCCGCGGGGTGCTCGCTGGCGGGCTCGGCGCGGTCCTGGCAGGTGCTCTGGCCGCCTGCGGCTCGACGTCGGGGGCCGGGTCAGCCGCGTCCTCGCCTTCGCCGTCGGTGTCCTCCCCGGCTGCTTCAGCGACGCCGTCGGCTTCCGCCTCAGCCGAGGCCACGAGCCAGGCCTTGACCGCGCAGGAGTCTGCCCAGGACCCTGAGGCTGCCTGGACCGAGGGGCACTCCGAGTCGGAGCCCAGCGGCGAGGCGGGTGTGGAGACGGCCCTGCGCACGGGAGTCCACGAGGGCTATGACCGGGTGGTCGTCCAGACCTCGGGCACCGGCACGATCGGCTGGTTCGCTGACGTCGTCGATGAGGCCTCGACCCAGGGCAAGGGCGATCCCCTCAGCCTGGAGGGCAGCCACCTCATCCGCGTTTACGGCCGCGGCACCCAGATGCCCATGACCGAGCAGGACCAGCAGATCGACTACGACGGCCCCGCCCTGGTCAACGCCGGTGGCACGGCCCTCAAGCAGGTCTACCTGGACCGGACCTTTGAGGACCAGTTCCAGCTGGTGCTGGGCACGGAGTCGACCCAGTACCGGGTCTTCACGCTCTCTGAGCCCTCCCGCCTGGTCATCGACGTCCGCCAGCCCTGATCAGGAGACCTGCCCGGGGTACCCCGACGGCGCAGGACCAGGCCTGCGGCGGTAGACGGGCGAGAGATGCTCAGGCCTGCGGCGTGGCGTGGACGCCCTCAGCCTTGCGCGGGCGAGCGAGCAAGGCGTCAGTGACCTCGGGAACCGTCGCGGACCCCTCCACCACGGCCACCACGCCGGCGGTGATCGGCATCTCGACGCCGTGCGCCTCAGCCAGGTCCAGCACAGCGCGAGCCGACTTGGCCCCCTCAGCCACGCCACGTGAGGCAGCCGAGGCCTCGGCCACGCTCATGCCCTCCCCCAGCCGGCGCCCGAAGGTCTGGTTGCGTGACAGCGGAGAGGAGCAGGTGGCCACGAGGTCTCCCATGCCCGCCAGCCCCGCGAAGGTCTCCGGCGCCGCACCCAGCGCGAGCCCGAGCCGTGTGATCTCCACCAGTCCCCGGGTGATGATCGTGGCCTTGGAGTTGTCCCCCATACCCCGTCCGGCCGCGATTCCCACGGCCAGGGCGATGACGTTCTTGACCGCCCCACACAGCTCCACACCGAGCACGTCGGTGTTGGTGTAGGGCCGGAAGGTCGCGGTCGCGCAGGCGCCCGCCACCGCCGTCGCCACCTGCGGATCACGTGCGGCCACCACCGTGGCCGTGGGCTGGCCTGCCGCGATCTCATCGGCCAGGTTCGGCCCGGAGACGACGGCGATACGCCCCTCCTCCAGCTCCAGCGCCTGGCCGAGGACCTGGCTCATGCGCAGCCCGGTCCCCAGCTCAATGCCCTTCATCAGTGACACGGCCACGGCTCCGGGCGCGAGAGCGCCGGCCAAGGGCGCGAGCACCTGGCGCGAGACCTGCGAGGGCACCGCGACGACGACGATCCCCGCGCCGTCCACGGCCTCCCCCAGGTCCGTGGTGGCGCTGATCCCGGCCGGTAGCGGCGTACCGGGAAGATAGCGGGCATTGGTACCCGCGTTGATCTCATCGGCCAGCTCAGCCCGACGCGCCCAGATCGTCGTCGGGGTGCCGGCACTGGCCAGCAGGCAGGCGAAGGTGGTTCCCCAGGCGCCTGAGCCGATCACGGCGGCACGCGAGAAGCCGCTCATGCCTGAGCCTCGCCGTCGCCCTCCTGCCCGGGCAGTGGATCGGGGCGACGCGTGCCGCGCTTGTCCCGGCCGTGCTTGTTCTTGCCCGGGTTGCCGTCATAGTGGAGGTCATAGGGGCGTGGGGCTTTGAGCCCGCGCAGATCCTCCACGATCGCGGTGATGCGGCGCATGATCTCAGCCGTCGCCTCACGCACGGCGTCGCGGTCCGTGGTGTCGGAGCCAAAGGCCTCCAGGGTGAAGGGCTCACCGATGCTCACGCGCACGTCCTTGCGTGGGAAGGGGTGGAAGCCTCCGCCCTCGAAGGAGTCAAGGATGTCCTGCGGACCCCACTGTCCCATGGGCAGGACGGGGACACCGGTGGCCATCGCCAAGCGGGCCGCACCCGTCTTGCCGGTCATCGGCCACTGAAGGGGGTCGCGCGAGAGCGTACCCTCAGGGAAAACCATGATGGCGTCCCCGGCACGCAGGCGCCGCTCGGCCTCCACCAGAGCGTTGCCCGCCTTGTCCGTGCCGCGGTAGACCGGGATCTGGCCACCGGCCTTGAAGACGTGACCCAGCACCGGGATCTCGAACAGGCTGGACTTCGCCAGGGAGTAGACCGGGACGTCAGCATCCACCAGCGCGCGCATGGCCGTCAGCGAGTCCAGCTCGGACAAGTGGTTGGCCACCGCCACGAACCCGCCCGAGCGCGGGATGTTCTCCAGCCCCGTCACCTGCTGGCGCGAGACGGCCTTGAGGAAGGGGATGATCACCCCTCGCGCGGCGAAGCGGTAGAAGGGCGTTATGGTGCGGTGCTGAGTCGAAGCCACACCGCGACTCTACTGGGAGGCACCACTCAGGGTGCGCAGGCGCCGCCGTTCGCTCAGGCCAGACGGGTGACGTCCGCCTCCAGCGCGGCGAGCTTGCTCATGAAGTGCTCGTAGCCACGGTCGATGAGGTTGATGCCCTCGACCCGGCTCGTGCCCTCGGCCGCCAGGGCGGCAATGAGGTGGGAGAAACCGCCGCGCAGGTCAGGCACCTCAATATCCGCCCCGTGCAGGGGCGTGGGACCGGAGATCACGGCGGAGTGGTAGAAGTTGCGCTGCCCGAAGCGGCAGGCCGAGCCCCCCAGGCACTCGCGGTAGACCTGGATCGTGGCGCCCATCTTGCGCAGCGCCGAGGTGAAGCCGAAGCGGTTCTCGTACACCGTCTCGTGCACGATGGACAGACCGTCCGCCTGAGTCAGGGCCACCACCAGCGGCTGCTGCCAGTCGGTCATGAAGCCAGGATGAACGTTGGTCTCCACCACCAGCGACTTCAGGTCACCACCCGGGTGCCAGAAGCGGATGCCGTCGTCACGCACGTCAAAGGCGCCGCCAACCTTGCGGTAGACGTTCAAGAAGGTGGTCATGTCCGACTGGTGAGCGCCGCGTACGAACACGTCGCCGTGGGTCGCCAGGGCCGCCGAAGCCCAGGAGGCGGCCTCAATGCGATCGGGCAGGGCGGTGTGGGTGTAGCCCACCAGCTCGTCCACGCCCTCGATGTGGATGGTGCGATCGGTGTCCACGGAGATGATGGCGCCCATCTTCTGTAGCACGTCCACCAGGTCCATGATCTCGGGCTCGATCGCGGCCCCGCGTAGCTCCGTCAGTCCCTCGGCGCGCACCGCGGTGAGCAGGGTCTGCTCGGTGGCACCTACCGAGGGGTAGGGCAGGTCGATCACTGTGCCGTGCAGCCCGTGCGGGGCCGTGAGCCGGATACCCATCGCCTGCTTGTCTACCACCGCGCCGAAGCTGCGCAGGATGTTCAGGTGGTAGTCGATGGGGCGGTCTCCGATGCGGCACCCGCCCAGGTCCGGGATGAAGGCCTCCCCCAGTCGGTGCAGAAGCGGGCCGCAGAAGAGGATCGGAATGCGCGAGGACCCGGCGTGGGCGTCGATGTCCGCCATATGGGCGCTCTCGACGCTGGAGGAGTCCAGGGACAGGATCCCCTCGGTCTGGTCATAGTCGATGGAGACCCCGTGCAGGCTCAGCAGCCCGGAGACCACGTCCACGTCACGGATGAGGGGCACGTTGCGCAGCACCGAAGGGGTACGCCCCAGCAGCGCCGCCACCATGGCCTTGGGTACGAGGTTCTTTGCGCCGCGCACCGTGATCTCGCCGCGCAGTGGGCGGCCACCGTGGACCTGCAGCAGTCCGTCGACCATCGTCAACCTCCGTCACCTCAAGCGGGGCCCGAGGCGCGTGGGGGTGCGGCCGGGCACGGTCGCCCCAGGATAGTGGCACGCAGGCCGCGCGCGACGTGAGGTGCGCGACGGCGTCGCTCAGCGCGCAATTCTTGCGTGAGCGACGACGGCGGTGCCGCCTTCCGGAGGGGGCGGTACCGCCGTCGTCGTGTGGTCCGGGAGGGCCTGCAGGTGGGCTGGGTGCGCCCACTGCGGCTCAGGCCTGCGGCATGTCCGCGGCGCGCGCCGGAACGACCTGTGCCTCAGGCAGGTGGCGCGCCGGCAGCGTGCGCGGCTTGAAGGAGGGACGCGCGGCCTCGTAGGCGGCGATCTCGTCCTCGTGCTGGAGGGTCAGCGAGATGTCGTCCAGGCCCTCCATCAGGGTCCAGCGCACGTAGTCGTCGATCTGGAAGGTGGTACGGAAACCACCTGCGGCCACCGTGCGCTGCTCCAGGTCCACGCTCACCTCGGTGCCGGGCTCGGTCTCCAGGATCTTCCACAGCTGCTCGGCGTCCTCCTGGGAGATGACGCCAGCCACCAGACCCTGCTTGCCAGCGTTGCCACGGAAGATGTCCGCGAAGCGCGGGGCGAGCACCACCTTGAAGCCATAGTCCTTCAGCGCCCACACGGCGTGCTCGCGCGAGGAGCCGGTGCCGAAGTCCGGGCCGGCCACGAGCACGCTGGCACGCTTGTAGGCCTCCTGGTTGAGGATGAAGTCGGACTCGTTCGCCCGCCAGGAGGCGAACAGGGCGTCCTCGAAGCCGGTGCGGGTGACGCGCTTGAGGTACACGGCGGGGATGATCTGGTCGGTGTCGACGGCGCTGCGACGCAGCGGTGCCCCGATACCGGTGTGGCGGATGAACTTCTCCATGAGTGTCTCCTTGGGTCTCGGGGCGGTCAGGCCGCGGTGGTCAGGGCAGGAAGGTCCGCAGGCGTGGACAGCGTGCCGCGCACCGCGGTGGCCGCGGCGACCACGGGCGAGACCAGGTGGGTGCGGCCGCCCTTGCCCTGGCGTCCCTCGAAGTTGCGGTTGGAGGTCGAGGCCGAGCGCTCGCCGGGGGCCAGCTTGTCCGGGTTCATAGCCAGGCACATCGAGCAGCCGGCGTTGCGCCACTCTGCGCCGAAGTCCTTGAAGACCTGGTCCAGGCCCTCCTCCTCAGCCTGCAGGCGGATACGGGCGGAGGCAGGAACCACGAGCATGCGCACTCCTGGGGCCTTGGTGCGTCCACGCACCACCTCGGCAGCGGCCCGCAGGTCCTCGATGCGGCCGTTGGTGCACGATCCCAGGAACACCGTGTCCACGTGGATCTCACGCAGCGGCGTGCCCGGACGCAGGTCCATGTACTCCAGGGCCCGCTCAGCCGCGCGGCGCTCGGTTTCGTCGGCGATCTGCTCGGGGTCGGGGACCGTGGCCGAGATCGGCAGGCCCTGGCCGGGGTTCGTGCCCCAGGTGACAAAGGGCTCGATGTCCTCGGCCTCAAGCACGACCTCGGTGTCGAAGACGGCGTCCTCATCGGTGCGCAGGGAGCTCCAGCAGGCCACGGCGGCGTCCCAGTCCTCCCCCTGCGGCGCGTGGGGGCGGCCCTGGAGGTAGTCGAAGGTGGTCTGGTCCGGCGCGATCATGCCGGCGCGCGCCCCGGCCTCAATACTCATGTTGCAGATCGTCATGCGTGCCTCCATCGAGAGCTTCTCGATGGCGCTGCCGCGGTACTCGATGACGTGGCCCTGGGCACCGTTGGTGCCGATCTTGGCGATGATGGCCAGGATGATGTCCTTGGCCCCGGATCCGGCGGGCAGCTCGCCGTCGATGCGCACGCTCATCGTCTGGAACGGCTTCATCTGCAGGGTCTGGGTGGCCAGGACGTGCTCGACCTGGCTGGTGCCGATGCCAAAGGCCAGCGCCCCGAAAGCGCCGTGGGTGGACGTGTGGGAGTCGCCGCACACCACCGTCATGCCAGGCTGGGTCAGGCCCAGCTGTGGGCCGACGGCGTGGACGATGCCCTGGTCAGCATCCCCCAGGGAGTGCAGGCGTACCCCGAACTCCGCACAGTTGCGGCGTAGGGTCTCGATCTGGGTACGGCTGGTCAGGTCCGCGATCGGCAGGTCGATGTCCAGGGTGGGGGTGTTGTGGTCCTCGGTGGCCAGCGTGAGATCAGGACGGCGTACCTGACGGCCGGCCAGGCGCAGTCCCTCAAAGGCCTGTGGGCTGGTGACCTCGTGGACCAGGTGAAGGTCGATATACAGCAGGTCCGGGGCGCCGTCGGCTCCCTGGGACACGACGTGGTCCTGCCACACCTTCTCAGCGAGGGTCTTTCCCATCGCGACACTTCCTTTCACGAGGTTTCTGACTGCATGAAACCTTAACTTGAAATCTCACCCCTTGGGATGGCAGTATCAGATTATGGACGCATCGATTGAGGAGAGCAGCAGCGGCGTCGGCGTCATTGACAAGGCGGCGCTGGTGATGAGTGCGTTGGAGGCCGGCCCGGCCACCCTGGCGCAGCTCGTGACCTCCACACACCTGGCCCGACCGACGGCTCACCGCATCGCGGTGGCCCTGGAGTACCACCGCCTGGTCTCGCGCGACTCACAGGGGCGCTTCATCCTGGGCCCGAGGCTGAGCGAGCTCGCCTCAGCCGCTGGTGAGGACCACCTGCTCGCTGCCGCCGGACCCGTGCTCGCGGCACTGCGGGACAAGACGCACGAGTCCGCCCAGCTCTACCGCCGCCAGGGCGACGTGCGCATCTGTGTGGCCAACGCCGAGCGTCCGATCGGCCTGCGTGACTCCATCCCTGTGGGTGCCACCATGTCTATGCTCGGCGGATCCGGAGCACAGATCCTCCTGGCATGGGAGGAGCCGGACCGCCTGCACCGCGGGCTGGCCGGGGCCCGCTTCAACGCCACCATGCTCTCGGCGGTCCGACGCCGGGGCTGGGCCCAGTCCGTGGGCGAGCGCGAGCCCGGGGTCGCCTCGGTCTCCGCGCCGGTACGCGGGGCCAGCGGCAAGGTGATCGCGGCGATCTCCATCTCCGGCCCCATCGAGCGGATGGGCCGCCAGCCCGGACGCGTCCACGGCCCGGTGGTGATGGCCGCCGCCCGGCGCCTGTCCGAGGTGCTGCGCAGCGCCGACGAGGGCTGAGGCTGCACGGCTGCAGGGGTTGCAGGCACAGGTCAGCGCCCGCAGCCTCTCGCCTTGACCCGCTGCGCCCGCCACCACAGGATCCGCTGCGCCCGCCACCTACACTGGCCCCCATGCGCCGCACGCTCCTGGTCACGAATGACTTCCCGCCCGTCGTGGGCGGGATCCAGTCCTACCTGGACGACTACTGCCACCGCCTACCGGCGGAGGACCTCACCGTCCTGGCCTCAACCCCGCCGGAGGGAGAGGAGGCAGCCCGCGCCTACGACGCCACCTTGCCCTACGAGGTCCTGCGAGTCCCCACCCATATGCTGCTGCCCACCCCGGATGTGCGCCGCCGCATGGAGCAGGCGATCACGCAGCGCGGCATCGAAACCGTCTGGTTCGGGGCGGCGGCCCCTCTGGGCCTGCTGGGAGCGGCGGCCCACCGCGCCGGCGCTACACGGGTCATCGCCACGACTCACGGTCACGAGGTCGGGTGGTCCATGATCCCAGGCGCTCGCCAGGCGCTGCGCAAGATCTTCCGTGACGCTGACGTCATCACCTACATCTCTGACTACACCCTGGGCCGCCTGCGCCCCTTCATGCCGGCTGACCAGCAGCTCCTGCGACTTCCCAGCGGCATTGACACCCACCGCTTCCATCCCAACCCCGCCGCCCGAGCCCTGCTGCGCGACCGTTACCGCCTCGGCGAGGCCCCGACCGTCGTCTGCGTCTCACGCCTGGTCGCCCGCAAGGGACAGGACAGCCTCATCAAGGTCTGGCCTCGCGTCGCAGAGCAGGTCCCGGGGGCCCGCCTGGTCATCGTGGGATGGGGCTCCTACGCCAAGCGTCTGGCCGACCTCAAACGCGACTCGCCTGCTCGCGAGTCCATCATCCTCACCGGCAAGGTCCCCTACGAGGAACTGCCCTGGCACGTAGCCATGGGCGACGTCTTTGCCATGCCCTGCCGTACCCGAGGTGGTGGGCTCGACGTCGAGGGCCTGGGCATCGTCTTCCTGGAAGCCTCTTCTGCCGGCCTGCCCGTCATCGCAGGCACGAGCGGCGGTGCCCCAGAGACCGTCGAGGAGGGCGTGACCGGCAACGTCGTCGATGGCAGGGACGAGGACGCCCTGACCGCCGCCCTCGTACGCCAGCTGCAGGACCCTCAGCTGCGTGAGCGCATGGGCCGCGCCGGGCGCGAGCTCATGGAGGAACGCTGGACCTGGCCTGCCCTGGTCGACAGCCTTATCGCCACGGTCGACGCCAGATAGTCCGGCGCCATCAAGGCAGCCCTACCAGGCCACCTGCCATCTGTGCCACCTGCGGCCGAGCCTGGTGGCAGACCTCCAGGCGCCAGGTGCCTTGCGTCAGTCAGTCCTTGTGGTGGGCCTCGCGCAGCTCGGCGATCGCCTTCTCAAAGTCATCCAGGGTGTTGAATCCGGAGTAGACCGAGGCAAAGCGTAGGTAGGCGATCTCATCGAGCTCTCGCAGCGGCCGCAGAATCGCCCGGCCGACGTCATGAGAGTCGATGAGCGCCTGCCCGGAGGCCCGGATCGCCTCCTCAACCTGGTGAGCCAGTAGCGCGAGATCATCATCGGACACCGGACGTCCCTGGCAGGCACGGCGTACACCCACCACGACCTTGTCGCGCGAGAAGGGCTCCACCGCCCCCGATCGCTTGCGCACCGACAGGCTCGCCGTCTCAGTGGTGGTGAAGCGCCGCCCACACTGGGGGCACTCGCGACGACGACGGATCGCGAGCCCGTCATCAGTCGTCCGGGAGTCGACAACGCGCGAACCGTCATATCTGCAGAATGGGCAGTGCACGCGTAGCCTCCGAGTCCTCGCAATTCGTGTGCTCGGAGCGTAGGGCCCCACGCCCGCAGTCGCAAGCCTGCCGCGCCTGGAGGCTCAGCTCGCCGGCAGGATGAGGGTCTGCCCCGGCTGAAGAGTCGTGCTCTCCAGGTTGTTGAGCTCCACGATCTGCGAGACCGCCGCAGAGACGTCCTGGGCTCCCGTTGCCGAGGCGATGTCCCACAACGACTCGCCCTGCTGCACCGTCGTGGTCCCGCCAGCAACCGGCTCGGAGATCAAGCCGGACAGGACGATGCCTCCTGCGACCAGCAGGGCTCCAAGGACAGCGGCGCACGCCAGTACCACCAGACGACGCAGCGCCGCAGGCACGGCCTGCCTCGACTCCTGCACCGTAGACGCCTGGGCGAGACCGACCCGCGCGTGCTCCGCGTGGACCCTCGCCGGCCGAGCCACGCTGCCCAGGCGCACCTGACCGCGCTGCACGCCCTCCTGCGCCACCGACACAGATCCCGCTTCACCGCGGCGACGCTGGGCCCGCACCGCAGGGTGGCGCGGCGCCAGCTCCTGCAGGCTAGCCGCCGCCAGAGCAGCCGGACGCTCACGCGTCACCGCGACCGAGGAGGAGGTCTGAGACCCGGCCACAGCCTCCGCGCGCTTGGTGGCACGCTGGCCGATCTTGACCGGCGCCGGCCCAACCGGCTTCGCCCCTCGCGAGGTCGAGGCCTGCTCAGGAACAAAGTCAGGAGTCACCAGCCGCAGGTGAGGGCGGCCTGCGCGCACACCTTCCAGGCGCTGGGCCACAGCCGCCTCAGCCGAGGCGGCTGACGCAGCACGCAGACGGGGCGAGGGCGGGACGGCAAGAGCGCTCATGAGTTCCTCCTGAAACATGTGTTCGACGAACACCTGTTCGATACAGTAGCGCCATCAGGGCTACACGTCCAGAGTTTCTTCGAACACATGTTTGAAGGTTCGGCGTGTGACCCGTAGGCTTGACACGTCAAGACCACCACCGACCACCGACACAAATTCGTGCACGAGCAGCAGCGCTGCTCGGCTAGCGCGGCTGACACGAAGGACACGGCGATGACACAACGCTCCCTCTCCCCCTCCGAGGAGGGCATGAGCTCCTCCGCTCCTTCCGTGACTGAGCCCCAGAGCGTGGCTGAGGTCCTGGAGGGCCTGGATGAACGGGCACGCGAGGTCTACGAGGCCGTGAGACAGGCCGTCCTCTCCCACGGCTACCCGCCCTCGATGCGCGAGATCGGCTCCCAGGTCGGGCTGACGAGCCCCTCCTCCGTCAAGCACCAGCTCGACAAGCTCGAGCGCATCGGCCTGATCCGCCGCGATCCCCGCCTGCCGCGCGCCCTGGAGGTCATTGAGCCCGAGACCACGCCGCCCTCCACTGCCGAGCCGCAGCCGCAGCTGCCCGTCCTACCAGGCGTGGCCGAGGGCGAGGCGGTGGCCGTCCCCCTGGTCGGGCGCATCGCCGCCGGCTCGCCGATCCTGGCCGAGCAGGAGGTCGACGACGTCATGGCCCTGCCCCGGCGCCTGACCGGAGACGGCAAGCTGTTCATGCTTGAGGTCCACGGCGACTCGATGATCGAGGCCGCGATCTGCGACGGCGACTGGGTGGTCGTCCGCTCCCAGCCGGATGCCTCCAACGGAGACATCGTGGCAGCCATGCTCGAGGACGTCGACGGCGCCTCGGCCACCGTCAAGGTGCTCTCACGCCGAGACGGCCATCAGTGGCTGCTACCCCGCAACCCTGACTACGCTCCGATCCCCGGCGACGAGGCCACGATTATGGGCAAGGTCGTCACCGTCCTGCGCGCGCTCTAGCCCAGCCTGCCAAGCCCGCCGCCTGAGCCGCGGCCACAACGAATGACGCAGCCGCACCTTGACACGGAAGGTGCGGCTGCGTCGTCGGTCTTGCCGGTTGCGGCAGCGAACGTGCCCTTTAGTAGCCCAGGCCGCGAGCGACGTCGCGCAGGCGCTCGGCCGAGGCCGTCAGGCGGTCGCGCTCGTCCAGGGTCAACGGCGGCTCCAGGCGGCGCCCGGCACCGTCACGGCCGACGATGGTCGGCACCGCCATGCACACGTCCGAGATCCCGTGCCAGTTGTCCAGCAGCGGGGAGATGGTGAGCACACGCTGCTCGTCGTTGAGGACGGCGGAGATAATGCGCTGGACCGCCAGGCCCACGGCGTAGTTGGTCGCGCCCTTGCCCTCGATGATGCGGTAGGCGGAACGCACGACGTCGTGAGCGATACGGTCACGCTTGTCCTGGTCGAAATAGCCGCCGTCGACCGTCTTGCCCCACTGGGTGATCGGCACTCCACCGATCTGGGTGGAGGACCACAGCGGGACCTCGGAGTCTCCGTGCTCACCGGCGATGTAGCCGTGAATGTTCTGGGTCGCCGTGCCCGTCTCCAGGGAGACCAGGTAACGCATGCGGGCGGTGTCCAGCACCGTGCCCGAGCCGAAGATCTGGTTCTCGGGCAGTCCGGTGATCTTCTTGGCGCAGTAGGTCACCACGTCCACCGGGTTGGCCACGAGCACGAAGATGGCGTTGGGGGCAACCTCCACCAGCTTGGGCAGGATCTTCTCCATGATGCCCACGGTCGCCCCGGCCAGCTCCAGGCGGGACTGTCCCGGCTTCTGCTTGGCGCCGGCGGTGATCGCGATGACGTCAGCATCGCGGCAGATCTCAGGGTCGTCAGAGCCGGAGACGGCACCGGCGGAGGTGAACTGGATGCCCTGGGCGATGTCGAGCGCCTCGGCCTCGACCTTCTCCTTGACGATGTCCTGCAGGACGACCTCACGGGCCACACCCTTGGTCACGCAGGCGTAGGCGAGGGTCGAACCGACCGCACCCGCACCGATGATCGCGACCTTGGAGGGGCGTCCCCCAGGCGCGGTGGGGTAGGAACCCTGGGCGGTGTTGGGGATGATGGACTCGGACACGGGGATACCTCCGGATCATGAGTAACGAGGGACAGCCGCAGCCCCTCCATGGCAAGGGTACGCGGTGAGCCACCTCCTATGACACTCGTGCGCCATACCTCACGCAGGACGCACCTCACGCCTGCGGCCGTCAGCCTGCCGCGAGACGGGTCAGCGCTCCCAGCACCACATCACGCTCACGCGTGGGCCACAGCGCCGGCATTGAACGAGCCAAGAACGAGCCGTAGCGTGCCGTGCGCAGCCTGGGGTCCAGGACGGCGACGACGCCGCGGTCGTCCGCCCGCCGCACGAGCCTGCCGGCCCCCTGAGCCAGCAGGAGGGCTGCGTGGGTGGCGGACACGCTCATGAAGCCGTTGCCCCCGGCGGCGGCCACCGCCTCGCTGCGAGCCTGGGCCACCGGGTCATCCGGCCGCGGGAAGGGGATCCGGTCGATGATGACCAAGCGGCAGGTGCGTCCGGGCACGTCCACGCCCTGCCACAGGCTCAGGGTGCCCACCAGGCACGCGTCCTCATCGGCAGCAAAGGCCTCCACCAGGGTCGGCAGCTGGTCCTCCCCCTGGGCGTAGACGGTCAGGTCCGTCCGCTCGCGCAGCAGCTGCGCCGCCTCCTCGGCCGCTCGCCGGGAGGAGAAGAGCCCCAGCATCCCGCCGCCCGAGGCCTGGGTGAGGGCAACCACCTCCTCCAGGGCCTCCTGGGAGATCCCGAAGCCGGGCTTGGGCAGGTGGGTGGGGGTGTAGAGGATGCCCTGACGGGCATAGTCAAAGGGCGTGCCGACGTCGATCCCCTCCCAGGGCGAGGCAGCCAGCGTCAGCCCCAACGCGTGCGCCATGGGGTCAAAGCTCCCGCCCAGGGCCAGGGTGGCTGAGGTGAGCACCGCAGCGTGGTCAGCCAGCAGCGTGTCCGCCACGGATCCCGCCACGTCAATCGGTGCCAGGGTCAGGCGCGCAGGCTCAGCTCCCATCCGTGGCCGCTCAATCCAGGCGACGTCACGGCGCTGGGCCACCGAGTCCGAGGTCATGCGCTCCACTGCCTCCACGAGGTCCGCCACGGCGGCCCGCGCCAGGGCCACTCCCCCGGCGCCCTCGCCTGCCGTGCCGCCACCCGCGGCCTTGGCCGCCTCACGTACGTCTGTGAGCACCTGGCGTGCTGCGGCGTCCAGGTTCACCAGCGCCGTGCGCAGAGCCGGAGGCACGCCCTCGCTCAGGCGACCGTCCGGCAGCTCCGCAAGCACGAGCTGCAGGCCCTGGCCGGCCTCCTCCAGGCCGGTGGCGATGACGCTGGCGTGCTTGCGCGCTGCCTGGGCCACACGCGCCACAGCCCCGGCGGACAGGCTCACGGTGCCCTGGCTGCGCACACGGTCGGCCAGCTCATGGGCCTCGTCAACAACAAGCACGTGGTGCTCCGGCAGGACGCCGGGGTTGCCGGCCACGGCGATACCCAGCATCGCGTGGTTGGTGACGACGACGTCCGCCTCACCGGCTACCGCTCGCGCCAGCTCGGGGAAGCACTCGTCCTTGAGCGGGCAGGACGATCCCAGGCACTCGGCCTTGGCCACCGAGACCTGTGCCCAGGCCCGGTCTGAGACCCCGGGGACCAGGTCGTCACGGTCCCCGGTACTCGTGCGGGTGGCCCACTCGCGCAAGCGCACCACCTGCTCCCCCAGGCTGGCGCTCGCCGCCTCACCCACTCGCGCAGGTCGAGTCGCCTCGGAGGCAGAGAAGAGGGAGTCGGCGTCGTCATCCGGGTACCCGCCGGCCACACGGTGGCGGCACAGGTAGTTCTGCCAGCCCTTGAGCAGCGCCACCGTGGGGCGCACACCGGTCACGGCCTCAACGGCGTCAGCAGCCAGCGGCGCGTCCTTGGTGAGCACCTGGCGCTGCAGGGCCAGGGTGGCAGTCGAGACGACGGCCCGCTCCCCGCTGCTGGCGGCGTGGACCATCGCCGGGACCAGATAGCCCAGGGACTTCCCCGTTCCCGTACCAGCCTGGACCAGCAGGTGGCTTCCGCCCTCAATGGTCTCCACCACGCGACGCACCATCTCGACCTGGCCCTGCCGCGGGGCACCGCCCAGGCGGGAGACCGCCTCAGCCAGCGCCTCCTCGGCACGTGACTGCTCGTCACTACCGCCACCCGAGCGGCCCGGTGCACCTGCTGACGCCATCGCCGTCGTCCTCTACCGCCCAGCCGAGCCTGCCGGGCCGGGCTCCGACGCCCCGGCTGCCGGCTCTGGCTCAGCAACCGCCGCTGCCCGCAGCTCGGCGGCCAACGGCGCGTCCACTCGCCCGCGCACGCGCGTGCCGGCCTCAACGTACTCGATGGCGTCGATCTCGCCGTCGGCGTGCACCTTGGCCACCAGGTCCCCGCGGGAGTACGGGATGACCAGGTCCACCGGGACGTCGGGGCGCGGCAGCATCTCCTCGATGCGAGAGCGCAGCTCGTCCAGGCCCTCGCCCGTGGCCGCTGAGACGATGACCGCCTCGGGCAGGCGGGTGCGCAGGGCTGCGAGCGTGACGGCATCGGCCAGGTCCGCCTTGTTGAGGACGATGAGCTCAGGAACCTCCAGCGCCCCGGGGATCTCCGCCAGCACCGCGCGCACGGCCGCGATCTGGCTGAGCGGATCGGGGTGGGCGGCGTCGACGACGTGGACGAGCACGTCCGCGCCCGCCACCTCCTCCAGCGTGGAGCGGAAGGCCTCGATGAGCTCGTGCGGCAGGTTGCGCACAAAACCGACCGTGTCCGTGAGCGTGTACAGCCGCCCGTCGGAGGTCTCTGCCTTGCGCACCGTGGGGTCCAGGGTGGCGAACAGGGCGTCCTGGACCATGAGGCCGGCGTCAGTGAGCCGGTTCATGAGGGAGGACTTCCCGGCGTTGGTGTAGCCGGCGATCGCCACCGAGGGGATGGGACCACGACGGCGCGAGCCGCGCTTGACCTCGCGTGAGGGCGCCATGGCCTTGATCTCGCGGCGCAGCTTGGCCATGCGGTCACGGATGCGCCGGCGGTCCAGCTCGATCTTGGTCTCACCGGGTCCGCGCGAGCCGATGCCCTGACCGCCGGCCACGCGTCCACCAGCCTGGCGGGACATGGACTCACCCCATCCGCGCAGACGCGGCAGCAGGTACTCCAGCTGGGCGAGCTCCACCTGGGCTTTGCCCTCGCGGGACTTGGCGTGCTGAGCGAAGATGTCGAGGATGAGGGCAGTGCGGTCCACGACCTTGACCCGCACCACGTCCTCCAGGGCACGGCGCTGCGAGGGGGCGAGGTCCCCGTCGACGATCACGGTGTCCGCCCCTGCGGCCGCCACCATCTCCGCCAGCTCCTTGGCCTTTCCGGAGCCCAGGTAGGTGGCGGGGTCTGGGTGGTCGCGCTTCTGGATGAGGGCGTCCAGCACCTGCGAGCCGGCGGTCTCGGCCAGGGCCGCGAGCTCAGCCAGCGAGGTCTCGGCGTCCTGGGCATCGGCGGCCTCGAGCGCGGATCCGTGCCGGGACGACGGCGAGGCGGCGGCCCCGGTGGTCGCGGCAGGCCTGGCGGCGGGCAGCTCGAGCCCCACCAGGACCACCTTCTCCAGGCGGATCTGGCGGTACTCGACCTCCGAGACGTCCTCCAGCTCGGTGGTCAGGGAGGCCACGCGCCGGGTGGCGGCTCGTGCCTCACGCTCCAGGGCGCCGTCGTCGGCCAGGTCGTGACGGGTGTGGTCGCCGGCCGTGGAGGCCAGGGCGGTGCCGTGGCGGGAGAGGATGCGGTTGACGATGTCCTCGGCGCTAGGCGCCTCGGTGCCGGGACCAGCGTGGGCGGCGATGTGGGTGTCAGTGGTGTGGTTGTCAGTACGGTCAGTCAAGAAGAGTCCTTCGTCGTATGCGTGCGGAGGTCCGGAACGAGGCTCAACGGACCGGCGGTCTCGTCAGGACGGCGACGTCAGCTGTCGCCGTCTCAGCGCATACGGAAAATCCACATGGGCGGCATCGTAACGGGCCCACGCCCGTGACACCAGCCTGGAAGGTGAGGATCGATGCAGATCACGTCAGGTCAGCCAGGAGCCTGCGTCGCTTCAGGCCCTCAACAGTCGATCCCCATCCCCGCCACAACCAAACCGACTGTCCACGGCCTTACCCGACGCCCCTGCCCTGGGTAGCCTGGACGGCGTGAGCGAGCATTACTTCACCGCCTCCCCCGCTGTCCCGGCCCAGGAACAGAGCCACCGCTTCACGATCCGCGGTCGTGAGCACGAGGTGGTCACCGCCTCCGGTGTCTTCTCTGGATCCCGCCTGGACAAGGGCACCCAGGTCCTGCTCGATCACGTCCCCGACCCGCCCGAGACCGGGACCTTCCTGGACCTGGGCTGCGGCTGGGGGCCGATCACCCTGGCACTGGCCGACGCCGCCCCTCAGGCGCACGTACTGGCCGCCGACGTCAACGAGCGCTCGCTCGAGCTCACGGCCCGCAACGCCGCCGCTGCCGGCCACCACCAGGTGCGAGCGGTCCAGGCCGAGGAGCTGCTCGCCGAGCTGCGCGAGACCGGACAGCGCCTGGACCTCATCTGGTCGAACCCTCCGGTGCGCATCGGCAAGGAGGCGCTGCACGAGCTGCTGGGCACCTGGTTGGGGCTCCTGGCCGAGGACGGCGAGGCCTGGCTCGTCGTCGGCAAGAACCTGGGCGCGGACTCACTCGCCCGGTGGATGGCAGACCAGGGCTACACGGTGAGCAAGGAGGCCTCGTCCAAGGGCTTCCGGGTCCTGCGCGTACGGCGCTGACGCGCTCAGAAGCCCTCGGCCGCCACCCGCGCGACGTCGTCATCCGCCCCGGACAGGTCCGAGGCCGGCCGGGACCAGCGCCCCGTCGCCACGTCAATACCCACGCCGATCAGCAGGACCACGAGGGTCGGCAGGATCCAGCCGGTGGAGTCATTCCATATCCCGGTGCGTGCCAGCAGGTCACTCGGTGCGGTCCATCCCATGTCCGCAGCCGCTGAGACGGCTCCCAGGACAATGGCCGTGGCTACCGGCAGCAGGTAGGTCATCCGCAGGTGACCCGGCGCAGCGGCGTCCACAAGGGTGACCGCCACAAGTGTGATCGCGATCGGGTAAAGCAGCAGGGTCAGCGGCGAGATGATCGCCAGCACGGTGGTCAGGCCCAGGTTCGCCAGGGCGAAGGACACCGCCGTCGAGCCGGACAGCCAGCTCGCGAAAGGCACCTTGGGCCAGGCCGAGTGGGCGTAGGCCGCGAAGGAGGACAGCAGTCCCACTCCCGTGGTCAGGCATGCCAGCAGCACGATGCCCGCCAGCACGATGACGCCGGTGCTCCCCAGCGCCGCGTCCGCCGCGTTGCGCAGCAGGGCCGTACCGTCTGACACGTCCTCGCCCTGGGTCCGTGCGCCGATCATCGCCAGGCCCACGTAGACGGCCGCGAGCAGCGCTGCCGCCAGGGTACCGGCCCCGATGGTGGCCTTCGTGACCGCGTTGGTGGAGTGGAAGCCCTGGGACCGCAGGGACTGGATGACGACGATGCCGAAGACCGTGGCCGCCAGCACGTCCATGGTCAGGTAGCCCCGGGTCAGTCCAGTCACCAGCGGCTCAGCGACGTAGTCCGGCTGCGCCGGGCGGTCCAGGGGCACGGTGGAGGAGATCGTGATGGCGCACAGGACCACAATGAGTGCTAGCAGCGCCGGGGTCAGCCAGCGTCCGATCCTGTCGGCCAGCTTGGAGGGGCGCAGTCCCAGGACCAGGCACACCCCGAGGAAGACTGCCGCGTGAATCGTCAGCGCCCAGCGTCCGGGCGTCATCCCCGTCAGCTCCAGAACCGGCCTGGTGGCCAGCTCATAGGAGACGGTGACAACTCGCGGCACGGCGTACATGGGTCCGATGGACAGGTAGACCGCCAGGGGCATGAGCAGTCCGAAGGTGGGTCCCACCCGGCGAGCCAGCCCCAGAATGCCCTCACCCGAGGTGGACACGGCGATCACGGCGATCAGCGGCAGCAGCACACCGGTGAGGCAGAAGCCCAGGACGACCTGCCACAGGTGGTCTCCTGCTGAGGCCCCGAGGACCGGCGGGAAGATGAGGTTGCCCGCGCCGAAGAACAGCGCGAAGAGCATGAGGCCGGTGGTGATGACGTCAATGGCGGGCGACGACGTCCGGCCCGAGTTACTCGAAGGTAGGTCAGCCATGGGTCTTTCCGGGATCTGGTGGGCGGGCAGTGTCAGGGCCCCGGGCAGCGGGGATGACGGAGATATCGGGTTGGTCTCAGACCAGGGTGAGGCGTCCGGTGATCGTGGCCGGACCTGTCAGCAGGACGGTAGCGTCCGGCGCCCACGGGTCAGCGCCGACGTGGACACCCACCTGGCCTCCGAGAACGTCAATGAGGTAGTCGGTGGGCGCGTCCTCGCCCTCCCACTCGTGCAGGGCGACGGCGACGGCGCAGCAGCCCGTTCCGCAGGAGCGGGTCTCCCCCACGCCGCGCTCAAGCACCCTCATGCGGGCGCGGCCCACACGTACGGATGCCTCGGCATCCTGGCCGGTCGACTCTGCAGCATCGCCGTCGGACTCCTCCCCCAGCGCGACGACGAGCTCCAGGTTGGTCCCCTGCGGGGGCACTGGCTCGTAGACGGGGGCGTCGGAGTCAGTCAGGCCCGCGAAGAGCGCGGCGTCAAGCTCGGCCTCCTCAGACAGGGCGACGACGGTGTGCGGGTTGGGCATCGCGATCGACAGTGCCGCCCTTGGCCCCTCAAGCCCGGGAACCGTCACCGCCGTGTCCCAGCCCTCGTCGTCGACCTCGCCCAGCGCGTGCTCGGGGCGGATGAGCCGGGCCGGTCCCATGTCCACCGTCCACAGCTGCCCGGCGCGGGTCAGCGTGCGCGCGCCGCCGCGGGTGCCGATGGTGACCGAGTCGCCGTCGTCCAGGGTGACCAGGCCCTCGCAGACCAGGACCTCAGCCATGAGCCGGATCGCGTTGCCGCACATCTGGGCGAGCGAGCCGTCAGCGTTGTAGTAGTCCATGAACCACTCGGCCTCGGGCACGGCCTCGTGGAAGCGGTGCACGCCGGGCAGCGCGCAGGTGCGCACCACACGGACGAAGCCGTCCGCCCCGACCCCGGCGTGACGATCACACACCTCGGCGACGTCACCAGCACTGAGGGCCACCTGGCAGTCGGGGTCCACAAGGAGAAGAAAGTCGTTCTCCGTGGCGTGCCCCTTGATGAGGGTGCGGCCTGCCAGGGGCGTCTGCTCGGTCATGGTGCACAGCCTAAAGGGCGTAGCGCCCAGGCTCATGGTCACAGCCTGTCACCGTGCTCACGAAGCAGGGCGAGAGCCTGCTCGACCACACGCTCACGCTCGCCGGCAGCCCAGGCGCCGTCCTCGTCAAGAGCGACGTCGATCCAGCACACACGTGGGTCGCGGCGGAACCACTTGAGCTGGCGCGAGGCCAGCTGGCGCGTGGCCAGCGAGGTCGACTCGATCGCCTCGGCGAGGCTCATCTCTCCGTCCAGCACGGCAACGGCCTGGACGTATCCGATGGCGCGCGAGGCTGTTGGCCCCTCACGTAGCCCCTGGTCCAGCAGCGCCTGGGTCTCCTCCAGCAGTCCGGAGGCGAACATCGCCTGCGTGCGCAGGCGGATCCGACGCCGCAGCGCCTCGCGCTCGGGGCGCAGCGCCAGGTGAAGAGTCGGCGCCAGGTCCTCGTAGCGCGGCAGGCTCGCGGAGAAAGGACGTCCCGTCACGGCCGCCACTTCCAGGGCACGCACAATGCGACGGGCGTCAGTGGGCTGGATCCGCGCCGCGCTGAGGGGGTCGCTGGCCTCCAGCTCCGCGCGCAGCGCCGCCAGCCCTTCACGCTCCACGCGCGCTTCCAGACCGGCGCGCACCGCCGGGTCAGTGCCGGGAAAGTCCAGGGCGTCAGTCAGCGCCCGCACGTAGAGGCCCGACCCTCCCACGATGAGTCCACGCCCCCCGCGGGCCTCGATCGCTGCCAGGTCCGCGCGGGCGTGACGCTGGTAGGAGGCCACACTCGCCTCCTGGCGCACGTCCAGCACGTCGATCTGGTGGTGGGGCACGCCCCGGCGCTGCTCCAGCGGCAGCTTGGCCGTGCCAATGTCCATCCCGCGGTAGAGCTGGGAGGCGTCCGCCCCCACGACCTCAGCCGGGTGGGCGGATCCTGCTGCCTCCCCCAGGGCCTCGATAAGGTCAAGCGCCAGGTCAGACTTACCGCTCGCCGTCGGGCCGACGACGGCGATACGCATCGGGGCGGAGCCGGCCGGTGCGCTCGGGGCCGGTGAGGAAGGAGCAACCATCTCGCTCACAGCTCCGGTAGGAGGGGGCCGACCTGGCTCAGTGCCTGGGTGCAGGCTGACAACGCCGTCTCCAGGTGCAGGCGCAGCTGGGCGTCGCTGACGCCATCGGTCAGGTCCACGAGGTAGGTCGTGCGCACCAGGGGTCCCATGGGCGTGTCAACCACGGCCACGGTGGGGAAGAACTTGTCCCGGTTCCAGTCGTTGACGCTGGCGCCGATCTCCTCCCGCTCCCCCAGAGGCAGCGGCTGGGTCGCGTCCCCGGAGACGAGCAGCCAGCCCTCGTGCTCCTCCGGCTCCTCGATGACGAAGGGGAAGTCGTCCCAGTTGCCCACGAGGAAGAGGTGTCCCTCCTCCTGGCGGCGCTCGACGGCGTAGCCCATCGGGCCGGTCAGCATCGCCTCGATGCGTTCCAGGGTGAGAGGAGAGGTCAGGCCTGAGGCCTGGGCACCATGCGCGCCCTCATGCGTCGGGGCCGTGCGGCGCAGGGGGGTGAGCAGCTCGCGTACCGATCCGGTGACGGTCGGGGCTGTGGAGGCGCCGGCGTCGTCACGCCGCCCGGACTGCTCGGACCGGCCAGCGAGGGTGGCCGACTGCGGGCTGGTCCGGTGACCGCGAGGCGGCGTGGTGCGGGCGGGGCGAGGACCGCTGGTGGAGCGGCGTGCTGGACGGCGCTCACCGCGGCCCAGCAACCGGGCCAGGATCCTTGCCAGCCCTCCGCGAGGTGATCGAGGCATCTCAGGGCTCCAGGTTTCCGCGCAGGGGGTCAGGGAAGAGGTTCTCCGCTTCGCGCATGAGGGCGACGATCAGCCGGCAGCTGGTGAAGACGAAGCTCTCCAGCTGCGCGTCCGTCATCCCGGCGCCCAGCGGGTAGGTGACCTCACCGTGCAGACGGACGATGCCGCCGTCGGCAATGGTCAGGTAGGCCTTGGGGCCGATCCGGGTGGCGTTCCACTCCTCCACCAGCCCCCGCAGCCGGGCCAGGTGCTCGGTGTCCGAGATGCGGTGCCACACGCCCCGCAGCTGGATGGCGCGATCGTCCTGGAAGATGACGTGGACGGTAACGTAGCGCCAGGGGATGCCGATGTCCCCCTCATCGTCAACGAAGTAGCGCAGGCCGAGGTCCCGCACGCAGGCCAGCACACGGTCGACGTCAACCGGCGAGGGAACAGCCGGGACAGGGACCTGCGAGGTCGTGGGCGTGGAGGAGGACATGGGGACAACCCTAGCGACTGGTGCCCCATGGGTCTGTGAGGCAGGTCCCCGCCAGGGCACTGCGCCTGACAGGGACGCGCCACTGACCACCATGACAGGCATCCCCCCTCCCACCCCTCCCGCTTCACGCTCAGGAGCAGTCATGCTCGCCCACCGTCGTTCTTCCCGCTCTGGCCTCTCGGCTGCCTCCTGGGTCCCGTCCCACTCACGGAGTCTTGCCGCCGCCCTCACCTGTTGCCTGGCCGTCACTGGCCTGGCCGCCTGCGCCATGGGCACGCCGGTCAAGGTCACCGTCATCTCCACCGGCTCAGCGACGGCCTCCCCACGGTCCCAGACCGAGGCCTCGCCAGCGACCTTGACCAAGAAGGCGGACCTGTCCCAGGCGCCTACGCGCGAGCAGCTGTCCGAGGCCGCTCTAGCGCTGCCTCCCTCCTGCACCGAGTTCAGCGCGGACGACGGCCAAGCCACCCACCAGTTCAGCTCCGGGATCTACAACTCCACCGCTTCCCACCAGGCAAATGCCACAGTGACCATCCGAGACGTCACCCCGGCGCTCCTGTCCGGCCGGGCGACGGCGCTGGTCACCCTGGCCTGCAACGGAGGCGGGTCCTACACCCACTCCTCACTGGCTGCCTACAGCCCGAGCCTGGAGCTGCTGGGCTGGCTGGAGCACTGGGGCCATGGGACACCGCTGCCAGCCCAGACCGCTGATCTCGTCATCAGCTCGGTGCGGGTGGAGGGCGAGTCCGTCATCATCGGCCTCCCGGAGATCCAGCTTCCCAGTGACCCTGGCGACCACGCCTCGGGCGGATCCGCGACGCTGACGGAGACGGCTCAGTGGACTGGGTCCGGCTTCGAGGTCACGAGCCAGGTCTTCCACACCCCGTCAGATGACGTGGCCGTGCCTGACCAGGCCACGGTGCAGGCCTTCTACGACGCTGCCGCCAGCGGAGACGACGCCACCGCAGCCCGCTACGCCAGCGCCGAGGTCATGGACCAGATCAAGCACGCCTGCGTAGGACCCGATGACTGCGACCCTCAAGCCAGGCCGGCGTTGATGTTCCGCGCCATCCACTTCCCGCCGGGAGGCAAGGTGGACACCTGCTCGCTCATCGGCCCGGTCGGCGCCGGCTCGTACTACCTTCAGGGCACCGGCGGAGAGATCAAGGCGACCTTGTACGACGTCAGCGACGGCGACGCCATCTGCCCGGTCAACACGATGGGACTGACCGAGGCCGTTCCCTCCGCTCCGGACAACGAGTCGGGCTACACGATCTGGCTCATCGTGCGTGCGAGCTCGCCGACCGAGTTCACGGTCACCCAGCTGGGACGGAACTTCGCCTAGACCGAGTCACGAGCACGCCGAGCGGCCCGCAGGCACACCGGCACAAGGACCAGCATGAGCAGGCACGCTGATCGGTCAGGCCCGCGAGCGCAGCCAGGCCAGCACCGCCCGCACCCGGCGGTTGTCCTCGCTGGGAGGTAGGTCCAGCTTGGCAAAGGTATTGGCCACGTGCTTGGCCACCGCGCCGTCGGAGAGCACGAGCCTCTCGGCGACCTGCGCGTTAGACAGACCCTCGGCCATGAGCGCGAGGACCTCCTGCTCGCGCGGGGTCAGCCTCTCCAGACCTCGCTCGCCCGTGCGGTCAGCCTCATCCGCCCTCTGAACCGTGGTCTTGTGTCCTGGATCGGGGGTTACAGCCCGCGCAGCCCCCGGTTCCGACCGTGAAACCACGGTCTCATGGGCGGTTGTCCTGGGATCCGACGTCGCCCGCTTGGTCGCCGAGGCGCGGCCTGCCATGAGCGTGGCCAGGACCTCGGGGTCAACGACGATGCCGCCGGAGGTCACCACGTCCAGGCTGCGCACGAAGTCGTCCACGCGCCCGACCCGTTCCTTGAGCAGGTACCCCACTCCCCCGGCCTGCGTGCCAGCGCCGTCGAGCAGATCGCGCAGGTAGGGCCCGGCGACGTAGGCGGAGAGCACCATCACCGGCAGGCCTGGGTATGCGGCCCGCAGGTCTACCGCCGCCCGCAGGCCGTCGTCGGTGCCAGTGGGCGGCATCCGCACGTCCGTGACGACGACGTCGGGCAGCTCTCCGGCGCTGGCTAGCCTCGCCACCGCGGCGCGCAGCTCATCGGCGTCAGCAGCCTGGGCGACCACCTCGTGCCCCGCCGCGGTCAGCAGTCCCGCAAGTCCTTCCCGCAGAAGAGCGACGTCGTCGGCCAGCACGATTCTCATAGGCGTCATTGTGCCGTAGCCGCCTCCATGGCTTCCGACGACGCACCAGCGCCCGCCCCCCGCCTACTCCCCCCGGGCCCAGGGCGGGGTAAGCGGGGCCGTGATCGTCAGCCGTGTGCCGCCACCCGATGGCGAGACCACGTCCAGCGTCCCACCGACGGACTCCACCCTCTGCGCCATTCCTGCCAGTCCTGTGGCTCCGGGAGCCTGCGGGGAGGCACCGCCGCCCCCGTCATCGGTGACGACAGCCCGCAGCTGGTCCTCCTGGACCTCCAGCGCGACGACGACGCGAGCCTGCGGCCCTGCGTGCTTGGCAGCGTTGGTCAGCGCCTCCGAGACCGCGAAGTACACGGCTGTGGCAACAGGCGAGCTGACAGTCTGGCCAGCAGCCGCCTCGCCACGCACGCTGACGGTAGTGGGCAGAGGGGCGCGCCCGGCCAGGTCACGCAGCGCCGGGGCCAGACCTCTCTCCGTGAGCACCGCGGGGCGGATGCCGTGGACGGTCTCCCGCAGGGAGCGCATGGCAGCCTCGGCGCGCTCCTGGGCGGAGTCGAGGCCGGCGAGCAGGGCGGCTCGGGCTGTGCCGTCGCCGTCGTCCTGCGCACCGGTTGCCAGTGCCTGGAGCTGCATCCGCACCGCGCCGATGCTCATTGTCACAGCCACGAGGTCCTGCTGGACGCCGTCGTGCAGGTCCCGCTCGATGCGGGCGCGCTCAGCGTCGAAGGCGTCCACCAGCGTGGCCCGGCCAGCCGCGAGGTGCCCGACCTCGGCGCTCAAGGCTGCGTTGGCACGGCTGAGCCGCTCCTCCTCGCTCTGGCCGGACAGGGCACGCACCAGCAGCATCCGCAGCGCGCCCGTTCCCCACAGGAGCAACCAGGTCAGGGCCAGCAGGACGAGCGCAAGCACCACGGCCCAGCCCATCCGCGTCCCGTCGGTCTGCGTCGTGGCCCATACCCCGAGGACGATGGTGGTCGGGTTCTCCGGCGTCGTGTGCCAGGGCACGAGTGCCAGGACCGCCGCCGTGGACAAGCCCGAGACAGCGATGACAAAGCTGCCCAGGCTCATCACCAGGCCGATGACGACCATCGGCAGGTCCTGCTTCCAGAAGCCGGCGCTCGTCACGCGCCGCACCAGCCAGGGCCAGCCAGGGGTGCCGACCGGCCTGGCGCTGGAGACATCCAGACCGCACAGCCGAGCCGCCGCCCTCTCCCCCTGGGCCGTCAACGGGATCGTGATGTAGAAGAGCGGGAGCCCAGCCACGAGCACGATGATGACGGGAATCAGCAGCGCAGCCCGGACAAGCTCCATGACCACCACCCGCCAGGCTCGGTGGCGTGGCGCTGAGGACGCCGCCGCGTGGCCGGTCCGCGCTGGAAGGTCTGCCGGCAGACGCGTTTGTCCGCTCGGTGCCGCGGTAGCGCCGGAGGAGGTGATCATGGCGCCGAGGTTACGTGCCGGCTCTGGCGCTGCCACGGGTGCTGGCACCCCTGTTTCCGACGACGCAAGGCTCTCGGTGGTGCTGGCTCCACCCCGGCAGGTCGGGAGCTGAGGCCAGTGACGGAGGACCAGCGGCCGAGTGTGCTGGAGCCATGAGGACGCAACAGATCCCACCACCATCCAGCCACCCGCACCTGGCCCCCGCCGCGCCCGCCGCCCCTGCCAGGCGGGCAGAGGGAGCCTGGGCCTGTCACGACGCGCCACCGGCTGTCCTCGTCACCGACCTCAGCCGCATCTTCCCCCTGCCTGGTCGCGGACGGGAGAAGGTCACGGCCGTGGACGGGGTGAGCCTGACGCTGCCGGCCGGTTCCTTCACCGCCCTGGTCGGTGCCTCCGGCTGCGGCAAGTCCACCCTGCTGCAGTGCGTGGCCGGGCTGGACGCCCCGTCGTCGGGCACCGTGAACCTGCTGGGGACGACGACGAGCCGGCTGCGCCCACGCGCGGCGGCCCGATTCCGAGCCGACCACGTCGGCTTCGTCTTCCAGGACGACAACCTCGTCACCTCACTGTCCGCCCGCGACAACGTGGCCCTGCCTGGCCGGCTCCGTCACCGTCCCCTACCGCACCGGGCGGTCACCCAGGCCCTGGAGCGCGTGGGGCTGGGCGCGCAGACCCGGCACCTGCCCCACGAGATGAGCGGCGGTGAGCGCCAGCGCGTGGCGGTCGCTCGGGTCCTGGCCTCCTGCCCCGACATCGTCTTCGCTGACGAGCCGACGGCGGCCCTGGACGTGGCTGCTGGGACCGAGGTGCTGAGGTGGTTCCGGGAGCTGGCCGGCGCCGGAACCACGGTCCTCATGGTCACCCACGACGCCTCAGCCGCGGCGGCGGCCGACTCCGTCCTGGTCATGAGCGCCGGGCGGATCGTCGCCGCCCTGCCCGGCGGTGATCCGCAGGCCGTCTCCCAGGCCGTGCTGGCCACGCGCAGCCAGGAGAGAACAGGTCAGAGGCAGGGCAGCCAGAGGCCAGACAGCCAGGTGGGAGGTGAGGCACGATGATCCGACTGCTGCTCTCAGACCTGCGCCGCCACGCGGGCTCGTGGACCTGGGTGTGCGTGGTCGCCGTCGTCGCCGGGGCATGCGTGGCAGGCCAGCTGCAGGTCATGCACGGGGCCACCGCCTCCGCCCGCGCCCTGGCGCAGGCGCGCCAGCGCCACGAGATGCTCGACGCCGCCCAGACGCTGTCCGTCTTCTGCATCATCTGCGTAGTGCTGGCCGCGTCCACCGTGCTCAGCTCGTCAGCGGGCATGGTCATCAGCCAGCGCAGTCCAGACCACGGCCTGTGGCGGGCGCTG
>NZ_DS999576.1:149340-152180 GCF_000159035.1 Actinomyces urogenitalis DSM 15434 | reverse complement strand
GCGGCGTGCTCAGCAATGACGACGCAGCGACGACCGCGATCCTCAGCGCCTTCGGCGTGCTCGTCGTCCTGTGCGTGCTGGCGAGGTGGCTCGTGCCGGCTGGGCTGCGGGCGCTCGCGGCGCTGGCGCTGCCCGGACCGGCTTGGCTCGTGGCTACCCGGACCGCGGCGCTAGAGTCCCGGCGTTCCTCCGCCACGGTCCTGCCCTTCCTCGTGGCGATCGGCATGGTGGCTGTCATGTTCGGGGTGCAGTCCGCTGGCATCGGCAACATGCAGGTCTCCGGCTTTGTGACGCTGTTCGGGCTGGCCTTCCTCACCGCGTGGACAGGCGGAGTGGCGGTGATCGCCATGAGTGCGGGACACCGTCGTCGTGACGCGGCCCTGCTGAGCGCGGCCGGTGCGAGCGAGTCGGCGGTGCTCGGCATCGAGGTGCTGGAGGGCGTACTGCACGCGGCGTGCGCCATCATGCTGGGGCTCGTGGTCTCGGTCGGGACGAGCGCGCTACTGGGTGAGCTCCTGGACCGGCCCGTCAGGCAGGTCGTGGCCCACGGCCCCTGGACGGCCATGGGGCTGGTCAGCGCGATGACACTGGCCACGACCTGCCTGGCCATGGTCCTGTCCTCCCGCGCCGGCCGTCGAGAGAGCCTGGGGCAGACCCTGCGGGACCGCGACTGAGCGCAAGGGTTTTCACTCAGACCGTGGTTTCCTGCTCACAACCGTGGGTTGTGGGCAGCGCAACCTACGGTTCCGCGCGGAAAGCTACGGTCTAGATGACCGGCTCCAGCACTCAAGCGGCCAGGTGCGCGGCCGGGTGGGTCTCATCAGGCCCCTCATTGCGGTGCGCAGCGTCCCACCCGCTGCGAGACTGGGTGCATGAGGACATCGAGACTGCAAGGACGCCCGTGGCTGAGCCTGGTGCTGGTCTGCACCGGACTCGCACTGGTCTCGCTCGCCTCGAACTGGGTCTCTGTCAGCGAGTTGGAGGGCCAGATACAGGTGTTCTCCTTCCTGCGTAAGACGGTGAGCAAGCTCGTCAACTGCGGCACTGTGTGGGCTGGCATTGGAGTTTTCGCAGGCTGGCTCATGAGCCGTCCGACGATCTCCGTGGTCGCTGCGGTCCTCGCCGCTGAGGGCACGCTCGCCTTCCACTACGGGCTCGGCCAGCTGGTGGGCATGTACAACGTCGGGATATGGGCGGAGAACACCCACTGGTTCATCCTGGGCGTCCTCGCCTGCGCTCCCCTTGGCCTGGTGGGGTGGGTGGCCAGGCGACCGGGCTGGCCGGGGCTCGTGGCCGGTCTCGTGGTCCCGGTGGGTGCCGTGGCCGAGCCGTGGGTACGCACCTGGCTCTTACAGCCGTCCTTCCTGCCCTGGCCTGAGCGCTGGGCAGGCGTCGCCTGCGGGCTCGTGCTCACCGTTGCCGGCCTGGCCGGGGCCTGGCTCGTTACCCGCAAGAAGATCCTGGCTGGGCGAGCGGGCAAGGCCCATCCTCAAGCACCTCGCTGAACCAGCTCCCGCGCGCCCTCCGCTACCCCATGCCGACGCCCGCTACCCCAACGCGCCCTCCGCTACCCCATGGCGCGCGCTACGGGGGTGCGAAGGACACCAAGGGGTAGCGACGGCGACAGCGGGGTAGCGACGGCGAGCAACATTCACTCGCCGCACCCGCTTGCACCACAGGGTTGACACAAACGTCCAGGACGAGCACTCTTGTATCATCATCTCAACACAAAGGAGCCGTTGTGTCACCTCTTCCGTACATCGCTCTCCTCCTCGTCCTCACCGCCGTCTTCCTGACCCTCGTCATCAGCGCGCTGCGCGCCACCTGTCCCCGTCCTGCCGCACAGGCCCACCCGCTGTCAGCAATCATCCGGCACTCCACGCGTACCCGCGCTGCAGCGGTCCTTTTCGCGCTGGCCGCCACAGCCGCCGCCTACCTCAGTGGGCACCCCGAGGGCGTGGCACTCTTCGGGATCGTCGGGCTAGCCATCCTGCTGCTCGGCGAGCGTCGCTCCCCGGCCGTCATGGCCCCGGAGCGCACCGCCTCCCTGGCCCGCCGACGCATCGTCGACTACCTACCCGCCACCGGCCTCGTCTTGCTCCTGCTGGCCGTGCTCTCGCTAGCCGCGGACGCCGCCGTCGGGCTCCCTGTCACAGCCGCCGAGCCCTGGCATGCCCCTGGCGGTCCCGCCCTACCCGCAGGCTCCTACTTCCTCGGGGTCTCAACGGCGTCAACGGGCGAGGCCATCTCCAGCGCCTACGCCCCCTGGCCCGGGCCACGCATGCTGGTACCTCTTGCCGCAGGCCTGATCATCCAGCTCACCGCGAGTCTCCTCGCGCTGCGGCGGGTCGCCACGCGCGGACAGGTCGGGTCCCGCCCCGGCCCGCTCGACCAGGCGCTACGGCGCTACCTGGCTGAGGGAGCGCTCGGGCTGCTCCTGGTCTCCGCTGCGCTCCCCCTTCCGCTCCTGGGCGTCCCCATGATCGAGGCGGCCACCTGGGAGGCTGCCGGCTGGGACTACGGGCGCGGCACGATAGGCGGTGTCGGTATCGTCGTGGCGGTGGCGTCGATGGTCTACGGCGCGGTCCTGCTCGCTCGCTCCCCCCGGCAGGTGTCGGCATGAACCTGACGATCACGATCACAGACTCCCCCACCCCGCCCTTTGAGCAGGTCCGGTCCCAGATCGCCTCGCTCATCGTCGACGGTGCCCTGGAGGAGGGCCAGCGCCTTCCCCCCGTGCGTCAGCTCGCCGGCGACCTGCGCCTCGCCCCGGGCACCGTCGCCCGCGCCTACAAGGAGCTGGAGGCGGCCGGCATGGTGGTCACGCGCCGCGCTGCCGG
>NZ_DS999576.1:119306-149086 GCF_000159035.1 Actinomyces urogenitalis DSM 15434 | reverse complement strand
ACACGGGTCGCACCCGGGCACGCGGCCCCGCCCCGGGACCAGGCCCGCCAAGCGCTGGCTGAGGCGGTCAGACGGGCCCAGGCCGCTGGCATGACGACGGCGCAGGTGCGCAGCGTCGTCGACTCCCTTCTGGAGCCCAACGAGTAGGCAGGTACTCCCGCACGCCCTCCGCTACCCCATGCCAACGCCCGCTACCCCATCTAGCCCTCCGCTACCCCGTGGCGCGCGCTATGGGGATGCGAAGGACACCAAGGGGTAGCGACGGTGGCGGCGGGGTAGCGGCGGCGGGGCTACCGGCTCTCGACCTCCACGCCGGCACGCCTCAACGCCGCGGCAAGCACGCCGTCGCCGCCTGTCAGGGTCCCGCTGAAGGTGCCGTCGTAGACCTGCCCCACCCCGCACGAGGGGCTCTTGGCCTTGAGCACCGCCCGTTCGGCGCCGTGCTCCCGGGCCTGCTCGACGACGGCGCTCGCGCCCGCCACGAAGGCCCGCGTCACGTCATGCCCGTCCTGAGCAAGCACCCTGGCCCGCCCGGCCAGGACGTCGTAGCCGTCCCCGCCCACGATCTCAGCCGGTGGCCGGGGCGTGGGAAGCCCGCCCAGCACCTCCGCGCACACGGGCACGGCCAGCCCTGCCTCGACGGCGGCCACGACCTGCAGGTCGGGCCGGGCGGCGCCGTCGTAGCGGCACGGGATCCCCGCCAGGCACGCGGAGACCACAATCCGGGCCACAGCCTGCTCAGGAGCCGCAGCCGGACGGCTGCCGACGAAGCGTGCGTGCCCGGCAGGGGCAAGCGCGCCCGCGCCGTCCCCGGTCTCCGCCACGCCCGCGTCAGCCGCAGGCCCTCGTCGCTCCGCGCAGGGCTCCACAGCGTCAGGCCTCAGATCGTCCGCGGCTGGCCGAGCATCGTCCGCCCGCCCATGTCTCCGCTGCTCTCACGCACGGCGCCTGGCGCACCCACGCGGATCATCGGCATCCCCAGGGTCACCGGCGCCGTGTCCGGCTCCGGCTCACCGGTCTCCTCGCGCTGGCGCCGCTCCCAGGCGTCACCGGCCCGGGTGCGACGCACCTCGAACAGGGCCGGGCCGTCGTCGTACCAGACCCGATCACCCGCGCGGCGGGCTTCGTTCTCAGCCCGCTCGGCCTGGCTCAGCTCCCGCCCGCACAGGGCGGAGTCGGCGATGAGGTTGTGCGGGGCGCCGTGGGTCACGCGCACGCGCACCATGTCCCCCGGGCGCGGGGCACCGCCGGCGTAGTCGTCAGCGGCCAGACCAGCCGGAAGCCCCGCGTGGACCAGACGGTTGTCCGCCGCGCGCCCTGAGATACGGGCGGTGACGGCGTCACGCCGTCCCTCCCCCTCGGCCACGAGCAGCTCGACGACGCTGCCCTCCTGGCGCACGTTCTCCTCGTGGGTGATACGGCGTACCAGCTCGTCCAGGCGCTTATAGCGGTCCTTGACCACCTCGACCGGCACCTGAGGCAGGTCGGCAGCCGGGGTGCCCGGACGCGGGGAGTATTCGAAAGTGAAGGCCGAGGCGAAGCGCGCCTTCTCCACCACCTCCAGCGTGGCCTGGAAGTCCTCCTCCGTCTCACCGGGGAAGCCCACGATGAGGTCGGTGGTGATGGCGGCGTTGGGGATCTTCTCGCGCACCTCGTCCAGGATCCGCAGGAAGCGCTCGGAGCGGTAGGAGCGGCGCATCGCGCGCAGCACCTTGTCCGAGCCGGACTGCAGCGGCATGTGCAGGCTCGGCATGACCTGCGGGGTCTCGGCCATCGCGTCAATGACGTCAGAGGTGAAGGCGGCGGGGTGGGGGCTGGTGAAGCGCACGCGCTCGATCCCCTCCACGCCGCCGGCCGCGCGCAGGAGCTTGGCGAAGGCCCCGCGATCCCCGAAGCCCACGCCGTAGGAGTTGACGTTCTGCCCCAGCAGCGTCACCTCGGTGACTCCCTGGGCGGCCACGGCCTCAATCTCGGCCAGGACCTCGCCGGGGCGACGGTCGCGCTGCTTGCCGCGCAGCGAGGGCACGATGCAGAAGGTGCAGGTGTTGTTGCATCCCACGGCGATCGACACCCAGGCGGCGTAGGCCGACTCGCGGCGTGTGGGCAGGGTCGAGGGGAAGACCTTGAGGGACTCCTCCAGCTCGACCGCCGCCTCGGCGTTGTGCCGGGCGCGCTCGAGCAGGGCGGGCAGGACGTCAAGGTTGTGGGTGCCGAAGACGACGTCGACCCACGGGGCCTTCTCGACGATCCCCTCACCCATCTGCTGGGCCAGGCACCCGGCCACGGCGATCTGCATGCCGGGGCGTTCGCGCTTGACGGCGGCAAGCTGCCCGAGGTTGCCGAACAGGCGGGTGGCGGCGTTCTCGCGCACTGAGCAGGTGTTGATGATGACGACGTCGGCCCCGCCGTCGCCAGCCTCGGTCGCCCGCGCGGCGGCTGCCGGCACCTCCTCCACGCGCCGGTACCCGGCCGCCTCCAGCAGGCCGGCCATGTGCTCGGAGTCGTGGACGTTCATCTGGCAGCCCAGCGTGCGCACGTGGTAGGTGCGGGGCAGGGACGACGTCGAAGGCGCCGTCGCGCTCGCGGGTGCGGTAGCGCTGAGGGCAGGAATCGGCGAGGCAGCGGAGGCAGAGATCTGGGTGGTCATCGCCGTGCAGTCTATGGGGGCCGGCCCGTCATCGGCACCGTGGTTTCCTGTGATCAACCGTGGCCTGGCTGCGATTCAGGACACGGTCCAGCACAGGAGACCACGATCGCGAGGCTCAGGAGGCCCGGGCCGCGGACTGGACGGCCAGCGCCCAGGGCTCAACCGCGAGCGTGGCGGCGCCGCGAGCCCAGTCAGCAAAGGTGAAGGGGCGCAGCCTGATCTGCGGCTGCGGAGCCGACCAGTGCCTGGCACGCTCAACGGCCTCGTACAGCTCGGCCTCGTGCGGCTGGATGGCCCCGACCGCCTCTCCGGACACGACGACGAGCCCCGGGTCGACGATGGCGACCAGCGCGCCGACAATGACCCCCAGCGCCCGGGCGGCGTCACCCAGGACCCGCCCGGCGACCGGGTCCCCCTCAGCGTCCAGGTGGACCAGCTCGTCCAGGTCCACCTCCCGCCCCAGCAGCTGCGCCGCACGCGCCAGCATCCCGGGGGTCGAGGCCAGGGCACGGGCGCAGCCCACGTGCCCGAGCTCGCAGGCGGGCCCGTCCTGCGCCACCGGCAGGTGCCCGACGCTGCCCGCGGCACCGTGCGCCCCCTCCAGCGGCTCACCGTCGACGACGAGCCCGCAGCCGATTCCGGCCCCCACCGTCAGCAGCGCGAAGGGGCTGGCCTCACGACCCAGCCCGTACCAGGCCTCGGCGTAGGCGAAGGCACGCACGTCATTGGCCAGGCTGACCGGCAGGCCGCTGGTCTGCGTCACCAGCTCGGCAAAGGGGACGTCATGCCAGTCCAGGAAGGGCGCCACCCGCACGATCCGGCCTCCCACCACGCTCGCACCCAGCGAGATCCCGATGCCGCGGGGCTCCTGGCCGCAGTCCTCGGCCAGTCGCCGCGCCAGCCCGGCGATCTGGGCAGCCACCTCGTGCGGGGCCCCACCGGCCAGCGGCTCCATCTCCTTGGCCAGGACGGTACCCACGGGGTCGATGACCACGGCCCAGGCGTGAGTGCCGGTGAGCTTGACGCCCATGAGCGCCGCGGACCCGGGCACCAGGGACACCAGGCTGAGGGGACGGCCGGGTCCTTCCGCCTCAACGCGCGACTCATCGACCAGGCCGGCCTCGGCCAGCGCCCTCGTGGCGCGGGTCAGGGTCGCCGCCGACAGCCCGAGGCTGGCGGCCAGCTCGGTGCGCGAGGCCGGGCCGCGCGAGGCCAGGGACAGCAGGACAGCAGCAACGGGACCACGCTCGGTCAGCGTTGCACGCGAGGGCATACCAGGTCCTTTCCACAGTCCGTCACGACGCGTCACAACGGCGGGCACGCAAGTCTTCGCACGGCGGACGCACAGGTGCTGGCAGGGGTCCGCCAGGCGCCATCGTGCCACACCCGCTCGACGCCCGGGATAACAGGGCCTTGCACAGCCACCCTCCATGCATTATTTTCATGCTACAAGATTTTAAGTGCGTCACACTGTGGCGCCTTTGGAAGGACGATGATGACCCTCCACCTGCGCAACGGCGGGACCAGCGTGGTCCTCGACCTCCTCCCGGACCGGTTGCCGGTCGTGCGCCACTGGGGCACCGACCTCGGTGACCTGCCTTCCGCGGCCCTCGACGACGTCGAGCGGGCCCAGCGCACCTCGCTGGGCACCAACACCGCCTGGATCGCCAACGACCTGTCCGTCCTCCCCCTGCCCGCCCAGGCCTGGTCCTCGCGCCCAGGTGTGCTCCTGCACCGCGCGGACGGCACCTCCTTCAGCCCGCACCCCAGCCACGTCACCCACGCCCACCGCACAGAGTCCGGCCCAGCAGGCACGGTCGAGGTCATCACCTCCGAGGCCGTTGACGAGGTCCATGCCCTCAGCCTGGGCACCGAGCTGCGCCTGGAGCCCAGCGGCCTGCTGCGCCTGCGCGCCTGGGTGCGCGACGAGCGCGAGGCCGACGGCGGGCAGCACCTGGCCCCGATCGTCGTCGACGAGGTCACTCCCGTCCTGCCGCTGCCCGAGGCTGCCGACGAGCTGCTGGACATGACCGGCCACCACATCGCCGAGCGCAGCCTGCAGCGCACCCCACTCACCGCCGGCACCCACCTGCGCGAGAGCTGGGAGGGACGTCCCGGCCACGACGCCACCACGTGGCTGGCCGCAGGACGCGCCGGCTTCGGCTTCCGCAGCGGCACCGTCCACGGTGTCCACCTGGCATGGTCCGGCAACACCCGTCACCTCGCCTCCTCCACCCCGCAGGGACGCAAGCTGCTGGGTGCCGGGGAGCTCCTCCTGCCCGGGGAGGTCCTCCTGGACACCGAGCGCACCTACACCTCGCCGTGGGCCGTCTTCTCCTGGGGCGAGGGCCTGGACGCCATGTCCCACCGCACCCACGCCTTCCTGCGTGCCCTGCCCTCCCACCCCTCGCGCCCGCGCCCTGTGCTGCTCAACACCTGGGAGGCCGTCTACTTCAACCACGACCTGGACAAGCTCAAGGCCCTGGCCGACGCCGCCGCATCGGTGGGTATCGAGCGTTACGTGCTCGACGACGGGTGGTTCGGCTCGCGCCGTGACGACACCTCAGGCCTGGGTGACTGGCAGGTGTCCCAGGACGTCTGGCCGCAAGGGCTGCGTCCCCTGGTGGAGCACGTGCACTCCCTCGGCATGGAGTTCGGGCTCTGGTTCGAGCCGGAGATGATCAACCTCGACTCCGACCTGGCCCGGGCCCACCCGGACTGGGTGCTGGGCGACGGCGCCGGCGGGGCTCCCGAGCACCGCAACCAGCGCGTGCTGGACCTCACCGCACCTGGAGCCTGGGACTACCTCTTCACCTCCATCTCCCATCTGGTCGATGAGCTGGGCATCGCCTACCTCAAGTGGGACCACAACTCCCCACTGCTGGCCACGGGTCACGAGTGCGCCCAGCCGGCCGCAGGCCGCTGGGGCGCCGCCGCCGTCCACGACCAGACCCTGGCTCTGTACCGGCTGCTGGACGCGCTGCACGAGCGCTTCCCCGAGCTCGAGATCGAGTCCTGCGCCGGAGGCGGCGGCCGCATCGACATGGGGATCATGGAGCGGGCGCAGCGCGTGTGGGCGTCGGACTCCATCGACGCCCACGACCGCCACGACATCCAGCGCGGCACTACTCTCCTGCTCCCACCCGAGCTCATCGGCACGCACGTGGGCGCCGGCCGCGCCCACACGACGCTGCGGGACCTCGACATCGACTTCCGCGCCGGCACCGCCCTGTGGGGACACATGGGAGTCGAGTGGGACCTGACCAAGGCAGACACCCCCACCCGCGAGCGCCTGGCCCGGATCATCGCCCTGCACAAGGAGCTGCGCCCCCTGCTGCACTCAGGACTGACCGTCCACGCCGACCTGGCCGACGACGACAACCTGCGCATCGAGGGCGTGGTGAGCCAGGACGGGACCGACGCCCTGTTCGAGATCGCCTGCCTGGGCCTACAGCACTCCTGGCCCTGCGCGCCCCGGCCTCTGCCCGGCCTGGACCCCCGGCGTCGCTACCACGTGCGCCTGGCCGCCCCGCCCTACCCCGAGCTGAGGCTGCCAGCAGCGTGGATGGAGGACGACGGCGTCGTCCTGCCAGGCTCCTACCTCTCGACCACCGGGCTCGCGCTGGCCAACCTCCACCCTGACCACCTCGTCCTCGTGCGAGCCACCGCGGTCGGCTCCGCCGTCTGAGACGGGTGAGGGACCACCCGTCCTTCGCCTGCCTCCTCCCGTCAACCTCCGTCTCCATCTTCAACGACGATATGGAAGGAAACATGTCTGTCTCAGCCCCCTCCCGTCCCGCAGGCGCCATGCGCCGTCGGCCCAAGACCGACCTACGGCTCGGCCTGGGATTCATCCTGCCGGCCGGAATCGGCCTCATCGCCTTCTACATCTGGCCCCTCATCCGGGGCATCTGGCTGTCCTTCACCGAGTACAACCTGCTGACCCCCGAGAAGTTCATTGGGCTTCAGAACTACTCACGCATGGTCCAGGACAAGATCTTCTGGAACGCCGTTGGCGTGACCGTGGAGTACGTGGTCATCAACATCGGCCTGCAGACGATCCTCGCTCTTCTCATCGCCGTCCTCATGCAGCGCCTGACCCAGTCCACGCTCGTGCGCTCCCTGGTGCTCACTCCCTACCTCGTGTCCAACGTCGTGGCCGCCATGCTGTGGCTGTGGATCCTGGACACGACGCTGGGTGTGACGAACCAGCTCATCGAGGCGGTCTTCGGAGACACCGTCAACTTCTTCTCCTCCACGCTGGCCATCCCCACCATCGCCATCATCAACGTGTGGCGCCACGTGGGTTACACCGCCCTGCTTATCTTCGCCGGGCTCCAGTCCATCCCGAACACGGTCTACGAGGCCGGCAAGGTCGACGGCGCCAGTGAGTGGCGCATGTTCTGGAAGATCACCGTCCCGCTGCTGCGCCCGATCCTGGCCCTGGTCCTCATCATGACGATAATCGGCTCCTTCCAGGTCTTCGACACCGTCTCGGTGACGACCCAGGGTGGCCCGGTCAACGCCACCCGCGTGCTCCAGTACTACATCTACGACCTGGCCTTCGGCCGCTTCCAGTTCGGCTACGCCTCCGCCCTGGCGGTGGGCCTGCTCATCATCCTGGCCGCTATCACCGCGCTGCAGTACAAGATGACGCGCGCCGGCCAGACGGACCTGGACTGAGAGGACACCAGCCATGACAACGACGACATCCTCCACCTCGGTCCGCATGACCAAGACCGACCAGCCGCGCAAGCGCCCCTCGCTAGGACGTGTGCTGGCCTGGACCGCCATGGTCCTCATCCTCCTGTTCACGCTGCTGCCCTTCTACTGGGTGCTGCGCACGGCCCTGTCCTCCAACGCGGGCATCGCCTCCGATCCCACGAGCCTGCTGCCGGTGGATACCAACTTGCGCGGCTTTGAGCGCGTCTTCGGCATGCAGTCCACCGAGGAGGCGCTGGCCGACGGCGGAAGCGGCGCCGCCATCAACTTCTGGCTCTACCTGCGCAACTCCGTCGTCGTGGCCGCGCTGGTCACCGTGGGGCAGGTCTTCTTCTCCGCCATGGCGGCCTACTCCTTCTCCCGCCTGCGCTGGCCGGGACGGGACACCGTCTTCGGCATCTTCCTGGCCGCGCTCATGGTGCCCTCGATCTTCACGCTCCTGCCCAACTTCGTGCTGGTCAAGCAGCTCCACCTCATCGACTCTCTCCTGGGCATCTCGCTGCCGACGATGCTCATGACGCCCTTCGCCGTCTTCTTCCTCAGGCAGTTCTTCATGAACATCCCGCGTGAGCTGGAGGAGGCCGCCCTGCTGGACGGCGCCTCGAAGGTGAGGGTCTTCTTCACCCTCATCCTGCCCATGGCCAAGGCGCCGATCTCCACGCTGGCGATCCTGACCTACATCGCGGCCTGGAACGACTACTTCTGGCCCCTGCTGGTCTCCTACACCGACTCCTCGCGGGTGCTCACCGTCGCCCTGGCGGTGTTCAAGTCCCAGTCCCCGCAGACAGGTCCCGACTGGGCCGGTCTCATGGCGGCCACGCTGGTCGCGGCGCTCCCGATGCTGCTGCTCTTCGCCGCCTTCGCCAAGCGCATCGTTAACTCCATCGGTTTCAACGGCATCAAGTGAGGCACCAGATGACTTCCACACACACGCATCTCGCGACCGCCCTGCCGGCCCTGCGTTCCCCCCTGTCCCGCCGTGGCTTCCTGTGCGGACTGGTCACCGCAGCGGGTGCGGCAACCCTGGCCGCCTGCTCCTCCTCCGCCGACCGCAAGGCCGGTGGCCCCGTGGAGTACTGGCTGTGGGACTCCGCCCAGGAGCCGGCCTACGAGGCCTGTGCCGCACGCTTTGAGGAGAAGACCGGCATCAAGGTCAATATCACCCAGGTCGGCTGGGGTGACTACTGGACCAAGCTGACCGCCGGATTCATCGCCGGTACCGGCCCTGACGTCTTCACTGACCACATCGCCAAGTTCGCCCAGTTCGTTGACCTCGACGTTCTGGTACCGCTGGACGAGCAGCCTGCCTGGGCCGACGTCGACGAGTCCGCCTTCCATGAAGGCCTCATCGACCTGTGGAAGGGCGAGGACGGCAAGCAGTACGGCTGTCCCAAGGACTGGGACACCGAGGCCATCTTCTACAACAAGACCATGCTCGCCGAGGCCGGTCTGAGCGAGTCCGACCTGGAGGACTGGGACTGGAACCCCGAGGACGGCGGCAGCTTCGAGAAGATCCTGGCGCGCCTGACCGTGGACAAGAACGGGGTGCGCGGGGACGAGGAGGGCTTCGACCCCACCCGCGTCGCGGTCTACGGCATCGGTATCAACGATGCCGGGTCCAACGACGGCCAGACCGCCTGGAGTCCCTTCACCAGCACGATCAGCGACTGGATGTACACGGACAAGAAGACCTGGGGTACTCGCTACCGCTACGACGACCCGGACTTCCAGCGCGCCATGGACTGGTACTTCGGGCTCATCGACAAGGGCTACATGCCTCCGGCCGGCACCTTCTCGACCACCACTGGCACCGACGTCCAGCTGGGCAGCGGCTCCATCGCCATGTGCATCAACGGTGCGTGGATGTTCAAGATCTTCGCAGGCCTTGACATCGACCTCGGGCTGGCCCGCCACCCGATTGGCCCCAACGGCAAGAGCATGAGCCTGCTCAACGGTCTGGGAGACTCGATCGTCAAGCAGTCCAAGAACATCGAGAACGCCTCGAAGTGGGTGGCTTTCCTCGGCACCAAGGAGGCCCAGGACATCGTCGCCTCTTACGGCATCGTGTTCCCGGCGATCTCCTCCTCCACCGAGCTGGCAGTGGCCAAGTTCGAGGAGACGGGCCTGTCCACCAAGCCCTTCACCGACCACGTCAAGGAAGGCACGACCTTCTACTTCCCGCTCACCTACTTCGGTGCTGACGTCAAGGCCATCATGACCCCCGGCGTCGACGCCCTGTGGGTCGATCGAGAGCCGGCCTCGACGCTGACGGCCTACAACGAGCAGGTCAACCTCCTGTTCAAGACCTCGACCAAGGAGTAGCAGGCCTGGCAGCAGGTCCTCACGAGGGCGCCGTCCTCCCCGACACGCGGGAGGACGGCGCCCTCGCGTCGCCCGACCCGAGCCCGCCCGTGCCGGTCCTGAGCCACCGCTCCGTCTCGTCACCTGCCCGAAACATCTCCCCTATGATGTGACACGGTCCACATCCCGTCCGGAGGTCTCGATGACGCGCCCTACCGATGTCCATGCTCGCTTTGTCACCCGTCATATCGGGGTCTACGAGGCCCTGCACGACGCCGACTCACCGGTCCTGAGCACCCTGGCGGTGAGCTCCCTGGAAGAGCTGGCCCAGGCCGTCGTCCCGGCCGGGCTGCCGCGCCTGGACGCCCCCGAGCACACTGAGCCCTCCAGCGCCAGCGGTGGCCTGAGCGAGGCCGCGGTCACCGACGTCATGCGCCAGCTCGCCGCCGCCAATGCCCACCACCACGTGGAGATGATCGGACGCGGCTACCACCCCACGATCACACCGGCCGTCATCGTACGCGACGTCCTGTCCAACCCGGCGTGGACGACGTCGTACACCCCCTACCAGGCTGAGATCAGCCAGGGCCGGCTTGAGGCCCAGCTGCTCTTCCAGACCCTCGTAGCCGACCTCACCGGCCTGCCGGTGGCCTGTACCTCGCTGCTGGACGAGGCCACGGCGGTGGCTGAGGCCTGCCTGCTCATGGCCCGCGCCACCCGCAAGGCCGAGGGCCGTCCCGTCCTGCTGGACGAGGGTCTGCACCCTCAGTGCCTTCAGGTCGCCACCGCCCGGCTCGACGCCCTGTCCATCCCCTGGGTGACCACCACCCCGGCCGCTATCGCATCCGGCAAGGTCTCGGGCCTGGAGGCAGGTGCCCTGGTCCTCGGAGCGGTGCTGGCGGCCACGACTTCCCGCGGCGCCGTCGTGGACCTGGCCCCCGCGATCGCCGCTGTCCACGAGCGTGGTGGCCTGGCTGCCGTCGACGCCGACCCGCTGGCCCTCACCCTGCTCACCGAGCCCGGTGCACAGGGCGCTGACATCGCCGTCGGAAGCGCCCAGCGCCTGGGCGTGCCGCTCTTCTTCGGCGGCCCCCACCCCGGCTTCATGGCCGTGACCCATGGGCTCCAGCGCCAGCTGCCCGGACGCATCGTGGGCGTGAGCGTGGACGCCGACGGTGCACCCGCCTACCGCCTGGCCCTCCAGACCCGCGAGCAGCACATCCGGCGTGAGAAGGCCACCTCCAACATCTGCACCGCTCAGGCGCTGCTGGCCGTCGTCGCCGCCTTCTACGCCGTCCACCACGGACCTCAGGGACTGCGCGCCATCGCCGAGCACACCCACCGTCAGGCCGCCCGGATCGCCGTCGGGCTCCTGGACGCAGGGATTGAGCTGGAGCACACGCGCTTCTTCGACACCCTCAGCGTCTACCTGCCCGGCGGTGCCCAGGAGGCCGTGGAGCGTGCCGAGGCGGCCGGCTACAACCTCAGGCTCCTGGACGCCGACCACGTGGGCCTGTCCACCAACGAGACCACCACGGACGAGGACGTCGCCCACGTCATCGAGGTCCTCACCTCCACCGAGCCCGGGAGCCAGGAGTGGCTGCCCACTGACGAGCAGGCCGAGAACCTGCCGCTGCCGGCGCAGCTGGCCCGCACGAGCGAGTACCTGACCCACCCCACTTTCCACGCCTACCGCAGCGAGGCCGCGCTCGTGCGCTACCTGCGCCGCCTGGCAGACCGGGACCTGGCTCTGGACCGTTCGATGATCCCGCTGGGCTCGTGCACCCTCAAGCTCAACGCCGCCGTCGAGTCCGCGGCCTGGCTGGACCCGGCGCTGGCCGGCATCCATCCCTACGCCCCCGCCTCGCAGACCGCGGGCTGGCGGACTCTGCTCGGCCAGCTCTCGGAGCGTCTAGCGGCCCTGACCGGCTACGACCGCGTCAGCCTGCAGCCGGCCTCCGGTGCGCAGGGCGAGCTGACCGGCCTGCTCGCCATCAAGCACTACCTGGCCGCCCAGGGCCAGGGCCAGCGCGATCTCGTCCTCGTGCCGGCCTCCGCCCACGGCACCAACGCGGCCTCGGCCGCGGGAGCGGGCTTCTGCGTCAAGGTGGTCAAGACCGCGCAGGACGGCTCGATCGACGTCGACCACCTGCGCGAGTTGCTGGCTGAGCTGGGCGAGCGGGTCGCCGCCATCATGCTCACCTACCCCTCCACACACGGGGTGTTCGAGCCACAGGTCACTGAGGTCACCCGCCTCGTGCACGAGGCCGGCGGGCAGGTCTACATCGACGGCGCCAACCTCAACGCGCTGGCCGGGCTGCTGCGGCCCGGGGACCTGGGCGGGGACTGCTCCCACCTCAACCTCCACAAGACCTTCGCTATCCCCCACGGCGGTGGTGGCCCGGGCGTGGGGCCGGTCGCGGTCAAGTCCCACCTGGCGCCCTATCTGCCCGCAGGCCCCGAGGGATCGGCGGCCCCGGAGGAGGGTGACCCGGACGCAGGCTTCGCCGGGCCCCCGGTCATGGGCACGCGATTCGGCTCGGCCGGGGTCATGCCGCTGGCCTGGGCCTACCTCGCCCTGCTCGACGACGCCGACCTGCGCGAGGTGACCCTGTCCGCCATCGCCAGCGCCAACTACCTCTCGCGTCAGCTCGCTGACTCCTTCCCCACGCTCTACACCCACGACGGCTTCGTGGCCCACGAGTGCATCCTGGACCTGCGCGAGCTGACCCGGCAGACCGGGGTCACGGCTGAGGACGTGGCCAAGCGCCTCATCGACTACGGCTTCCACGCCCCGACCCTGTCCTTCCCGGTGGCCGGCACGCTCATGGTTGAGCCCACCGAGTCCGAGCCCCTGGCGGAGCTCGACCGCTTCATCGCAGCCATGCGTGCCATCCGCGCCGAGATCGACGAGGTCACCGCCGGCACGGTGAGTATCGAGGACTCGGTGCTGCGCCGCAGTCCCCACACCCTGGTCCAGGTCGCCGGGCAGGAGTGGGACCGCCCCTACACCCGCACGCAGGCGGCCTTCCCTCTGCCAGGCATGGAGACGGACAAGTACTTCGCCCCCGTGGCCAGGATCGACAACGCCTGGGGAGACCGCAACCTCACCTGCACCTGCCCTGCCCCCACCGCCTTCGAGAGCGAGAACGAGTGATGACCACCTCCACCACGGCCCTGCGCCGCACCCCCCTGCACGAGGTCCACGAGAGGCTAGGAGCCTCCTTCACCGACTTCGGCGGCTGGGACATGCCCCTGCGCTACGCCTCGGACCTGGCTGAGCACCGGGCCGTGCGCAACGCCGCCGGGATCTTCGACCTGTCCCACATGGGCGAGGTCAAGGTCACCGGCCCGGACGCCGCCGCGGCCCTGGACCACGCCCTCATCGGTGAGATCTCCAAGGTGGGGCTCGGCCGCGCCCGCTACACGATGATCGTGGACGAGGAGGGCGGCATCATCGACGACCTCATCGTCTACCACGTGGGCGAGCAGGAGTACCTCGTGGTGCCCAACGCCGGCAACCGCGAGCGCGTGGCCGAGGAGCTGGTGCGCCGCTGTGCCGGCGCTGCCCCCTCCTTCGACGTCCGGGTGCAGGACGTGTCCCTGGAGACGGCGCTCATCGCCGTCCAGGGCCCGCGTGCGGAGGAGGTGCTGCGCGGGGTGGTTACCTCCGGCGCCGGGATCCAGGCCGCGCTGCGCCCGGAGGAGCCTGCGGACGAGGACTGCGGGGCAGACGTACTGTGCGGGCCCACGATCCTGCGGCGGCTGCGCTACTACGCGGCGGTGCGGGCGACGGCGGCCGGCCACTCGGTCCTGCTGGCCCGCACCGGCTACACCGGCGAGGACGGCTTCGAGCTCTTCTGCGAGGCGGAGGCTGCGGAGGACCTGTGGAGCGTCATCACTGACCACGCGGCCACGCTCGCTCCGACGCCGGCTGCCCAGGAGGGTGAGACCCTGGCGGCCCTGACCCCCTGTGGTCTGGCCGCACGCGACTCCCTGCGCCTGGAGGCCGGGATGCCGCTGTACGGGCACGAGCTGACCGAGGAGATCACGCCCTTTGACGCCTCGCTGGGCGCCGTGGTCAAGCTGGCCAAGAGCGAGTTCGTCGGGCGCCAGGCCCTGGCCGCGCGTGCCGAGCGCGAAGGCCAGCCGGGCACGAAGGTACTCGTCGCGCTGGCTGGTGAGGGCCGCCGGGCCGCGCGAGCGGGCTGCACGGTCCTGGGCAGCGACGGCCAGGCCATCGGCTCCGTCACCTCTGGCCTGCTCTCCCCCACGCTCGGTCACCCCATTGCCCTGGCCCTGGTAGCCCCGGCCTCGCTTGAGGAGCCGGCGTGGGCGCCGGGCACTGAGCTTGCGGTGGACGTGCGCGGCAAGCAGCTGGCGATGCGCGTCGTCGCCTCTCCCTTCTACAAGCGCTCGCGCTAAGAGGGGCGTGTGGGTACCACCGCTGGTCCCCACGGCTTCTGGCGACGGCGAGCCACGCCGTGGCCCTGACCTCACCCAAGTCCTGGGCAGGACGGGATCGCCCCGACCTGCCGTGTCAAGAAAGGAACCCCTATGTCCCAGCCTGTGCGCCCGGAGCTGCGCTACTGCGCCGACCACGAGTGGATCAACAGTGAGTCCCCTGCCCGCGTCGGGATCTCCGCCGTCGCCTCCGACGCCCTTGGCGAGGTGGTCTTCGTTGATCTTCCTGAGGTCGGTGCCGAGGTCGAGGCCGGTGAGCCCTGCGGCGAGCTGGAGTCCACCAAGTCGGTCTCGGACCTTGTCTCGCCAGTGACCGGCACCGTCGTGGCGGTCAACGAGGCCGTCGTCGACGAGCCCGGCACCATCAACAAGGACCCCTACGGTGAGGGCTGGCTCTTCACCGTCGAGGTGGCGCAGGAGGGCGAGCTGCTCAGCGCTGAGGAGTACGCCTCCCGCTTCGACGCCGAGGTCACTGGGGCCTGAGAGCCCGGCATCGTGCAAGGAGACCGTATGACGTCGAGTGGACGTCATACGGTCTCCTTGCCGTGAGAGCTCCTGGGCTCCGGGCCCATGGCGCCTGGGAGGGCTCAAGGCGCCTGGGCGCTGGGGCCCAGGGCGGGCTCAGTCGGCCTGACGGCGGGCAGCGGCCTCGGCGTCGTGCAGGGCGGCTGCGGCAAAGGCCGCACCGGGCAGGGCCACGGAACCGAAGCTCGCCAGGTCGCGGCGGAAGACGACGGCGGCGAACCAGTCCATCATGATCCTCACCTTCCGGTTGAGGGTCGGCATGGCGTAGACGTGGTAGCCGCGGTGCGCCGTCCACGCGGTGAAGCCGCGCAGGTTGTGCCCCATGATGCGCGCCACGCCCTTGCCGATCCCGAGCGTGGCCACCGTACCGAGGTTCTCGTGGGCGTACTGGGCCAGCTCCACGTGGCCCGCAGGGCCGGCGGCCAGGGTCGCCACGAGGTTGTCGGCCAGGACCTTGGCTTGGCGTACAGCGTGCTGGGCGGTAGGGGCGCAGGTCGCCTCAGGGTCGTCGGAGACAAGGTCCGGGACGGCCGCGCAGTCGCCGGCCGCCCAGGCCCCCTCCACCGTCTCGCCGTCGCGGACCACCTGCAGGGTGGGCAGCGCCGTCACGCGGCCACGTGCGTCAACGGGCAGATCGGAGTCAGCCAGCACCGGTGCGGCCTTGACGCCGGCCGTCCACACGATGGTGTCGGCGTCGAACTCGCTACCGTCTGACAAGACCACATGCCCCTCGACGCAGCTGGTGAGGAAGGTGGACAGGCGCACGTCGATACCGCGCTCACGCAGCTGCTCCAGGCCGTAGCCCGACAGCTCCTCAGTCAACTCCGGCAGAATGCGCCGCGAGCCCTCGACGAGCACAAAGCGCACGTCTCGCTGATCGATGCTGGGGATCTTGGACACCGCGGCACGAGCCATGTCCTCCAGCTCGGCGATGGCCTCAACGCCGGCGAAGCCGCCACCGACGAAGACGAAGGTGAGCAGCCGACGCCGACGCTCAGCGTCCCAGGTGGAGGCGGCGTCCTCGATGCGAGAGAGCACGCGGTTGCGCAGCGCCAGCGCCTCCTCGACCTGCTTGAATCCCATCGCCTGCTCGGCCAGGCCCGGGATAGGCAGGGTCCGGGCCTCGGCTCCCAGCGCCAGGACCAGGTGGTCGTAGGTGAGCTCGTAGGGGGTCGGCGTCTCGCCGGTGGACTCGGGGACGGGCGGGGTGATGGTGACGGTCTTGTGAGCGTGGTCGATTCCTGTGATCGAGCCAGTGATGATCGTGATGCCGTCAAGGTTGCGCCGGTGGGAGGCGATGACGTGGCGTGGCTGGATAGAGCCCGCGGCGACCTCCGGCAGGAAGGGCTGGTAGGTCATGTAAGGGCGGGGATCGATGACGGCGATCTCAACCTCGTCGGTGCTCAGGCGGGCGCGCAGGGCCTGCGCGGTGCAGAAGCCGACGTAGCCGCCGCCAGCGATGAGGACACGCGGTGGGCGGTGACCGCCGTCGTCCGTGCCCACCTCCTCCACGTGGTGGCGGGCGGGGCGCAGTGTCGTGGTCAGGGCAGCTGCGGCGGCCAGGAGGCCAGCAGTCGTCAGGACAGTGGTCGCGATGGCGCATGATCGGGTCATGACACCAATCTAAGGGTGCCCTAACCGCGAGGCTAGAGGCAGCGTCCTACGGGCTCCATGGAGCCAGTCACACGGGTACCTCCGCCCCAGACCCTTGCCACCGTGGTTTTGTGTACGGGAACGGGGGCTGTGGGCCACGTATCCCCCGTTCCCGTACGCAAAGCCACGGTCAAAATGGGCGCGCCGAGGCTGCCCGGCATCCTCAGCGCAGGTTGAGGATCTCTCCGGTCTGCGTGTCGACGTCGATCCGCTGCGCCGCCGGCTTGGACGGCAGCCCCGGCATGGTCGAGATCGAGCCGCAGATGGCGTAGACATAGCCGGCGCCGGCCGCCAGACGCACCTCACGCACCGGTAGGCGCCACCCGGTGGGCACGCCCTTGAGCGAGGGGTCGTGGGACAGGGACAGCGGCGTCTTGGCCACGACGACGGCGAGGTGGCCGAAGCCCTCGGCCTCACACGCGTCCAGGAAGCGGGAGGCGGCCGGGGTGTAGTCCACCCCGTCGGCACCGTACATGGCCGCCACCTTGCCGATCTTGGTGCGCAGGTCGTCTCCAGCCACGTAGAGGGGACGACCGCGCTCAGCGTCGGCCGCCTGCGAGGAGGCCTCCTGCGGCGAGGAGGTCTCCTGCGGCTGGCTCGGCCCCGTCTGGCGAGCCAGGGCGCAGGCTGCCGCAACCTGGTCCGCGAGATCGGCGCAGCCGGCACCGCCCTCGGTCACAGGGTGCACGGCGGCGACGTGCGCGCCAGCCTCGGTAGCGATGCGGCGGATCTCCTCGACCTCGCAGTCGTGGTCCGTGGGGAAGACGTTGATGGCCACCACCGGCTCCATGCCAAAACCGCGCACGATCGACAGGTGCTTGAGCATGTTGGAAGCCCCAGCACGCACGTCCTCCAGGTTCTCCTCCAACATGGCCGGGGGCAGCTCCTTGCCGGAGACGATGCGGTACTTGCCGGAGTGGGCCTTCAGGGCGCGGACCGTGACCACCAGGACAGCGGCCTCCGGGCGCATTCCGGACACGGAGCATTTGAGGTCAAAGAAGCGCTCCAAGCCCATGTCCGCACCGAAACCAGCCTCGGTCAGGACGTAGCCCGGCTCGCAGCCCCCTTCCTGGCCGGCGTCGTGCCCCGCCGCTCCCTGGGCTGCCACGAGGTCAGCGATGACCGAGGAGCAGCCGGTCGCGATGTTGCCGAAGGGACCGGTGTGGATCAGGGCAGGAGTGCCCTCGCCCGTGCGCAGCAGGTTCGGGGCCAAGGCGTCCCGGAGGACGGCCGCCATCGCCCCAGCAGCACCCAGGTCCTCGGCGGTGACCCACGCACCGTCCTTGTCGCGGGCCACGACGATCCGCCCCAGCCGCTCACGCAGGTCCTTCAGCGAGGTCGCCAGGGACATGATGACCATGATCTCGCTGGCCGGGGTGATGTCGAAGGAGGCCTGACGGGTCACGCCGTCCGTCCGGGTGCCCAGTCCAATGACGATGTGGCGCAGGGCCCGGTCGTTGACGTCGAGGACGCGCGGCCAGGTGAGCGTGCGCACGTCGATACCGAGCTCGTTGCCGTGGTGGAGGTGGTTGTCAATCATGGCGGCCAGAAGGTTGTGGGCCGCGGTGATGGCGTGGAAGTCACCGGTCAGGTGCAGGTTCATCCGCTCAGCCGGCAGGATGCGCGCGCAGCCGGAGCCGCCGGCACCCCCCTTGATGCCGAAAGTCGGTCCCATGGCCGACTGGCGCAGCGTGAGAATCGAGCGGCGGCCGCGATAGGCCAGGCCCTGAGCCAGCCCGATGGCCACGGTGGACTTGCCCTCGCCGAAGGAGGTCGGGGTGATGGCGGTGACGACGACGTAGTGGGCCCGGTCCGCGGGCACCGGCTCGCTGTGTCCGGCCTGGTCCAGAACGGAGAGATCGATCTTGGCCACGTCCCGGCCATAGGGGATGACGTGCTCGGCACTGATGCCGGCACGCGCAGCAAGGTCAACAAGGTTGACGTCCTCGCTGGACATGGAAGCAGGGGCAGGGGCGTTGGAGACCGGCACGTTCTCGCCATCGAGAGGGCTCATGGTCCCATCCTACGGACCTGACCTGACGGCGTCTGCCAGATGCACGAGCCACTCACAGCCTCTTCCTGGACCCTCCCGCGCGCTCCTAGAGCTCGGACAGCGCCTGCTCGTAGGCCTGGGCAGCGACGGAGGCGGAATACCCCTTGCGCCCAAGCAGGGCCAGAGTGCGCCGACGACGTACCTCAGGAGCCAGGCTCTCCGTCAGGCGCAGCTTCTTACGGGCCAGCGTCACGGCAGCCTCACGCTCATCGCCAGACTCGATCTGAGACAGGGCCGAGGCAATCGCCCGCTCCCCCACGCCCTTGCGACGCAGCTCCTCAGCGATCGCGCGCCGCGCAGCCCCCTTCTCAGCGAAACGGGTCCGGGCCAAGGTCGCCGCATAGGCGGCGTCATCGATCAGTCCGGCCGACTCCAGGCGGTCCAGCACCTCCTGGGCCACCCGGGGGTCAACCTCCCTACGCTCCAGCAAGTCCGCCAGGGCGGCTCGCGGGGCAAGGCTGCGGTCCAGGCGGCGCAGGACGATATCCCGCGCCGCCTCAACCTTCTGCTGGTGCTCGTCCGGTGTCAGCCAGGGCATCAGAAGCCGCCGGCCTCCTCGCCAAAGGCATCATCCACGCTCACAGCCTTGGCTTTCTTGGCACCCCGCGTCCCGGCGCTCTTAGCCCCCGTGGTGCTGGCGGCCTTGCCACCCTGAGCACCGGCCTCAGGCTCGGCCACGGCGCTCGCCTTCTGGGCAGCGGCAGCCTCCGCCTCCTCGCGGGCCTTGCGACCAGGCTCACCGATCCCGAGGGCGGCAAGGATCTTGTTCTCGATCTCGTCAGCCAGCTCAGGGTTGTCCTTGAGGAAGGTACGGGCGTTCTCCTTGCCCTGGCCCAGCTGATCCGTGCCGTAGGTGAACCAGGCGCCGGACTTGCGCACGATGCCGTTCTCCACGCCCATGTCCAGCAGGCTCCCCTCGCGAGAGATGCCCTGGCCGTAGACGATGTCGAACTCGGCCTGCTTGAAAGGCGGAGCCATCTTGTTCTTGACGACCTTGGCCCGGGTCCGGTTACCCACCGGCTGGTCCCCGTCCTTGAGGGTCTGGATGCGGCGGACGTCAATACGCACTGAGGCGTAGAACTTCAGCGCCTTACCGCCGGTGGTGGTCTCGGGGTTACCGAAGAAGACGCCGATCTTCTCACGCAGCTGGTTGATGAAGATCGCAGTGGTCCCGGTGGCGGACAGGGCCCCGGTGATCTTGCGCAGCGCCTGGCTCATGAGGCGTGCCTGCAGACCCACGTGGGAGTCGCCCATCTCTCCCTCGATCTCCGCCTTGGGCACCAGGGCGGCGACGGAGTCGATGACGATGATGTCCAGTCCGCCGGAGCGGATGAGCATGTCCGCAATCTCCAGCGCCTGCTCACCGGTATCCGGCTGGGAGACCAGGAGGTTGTCCGTGTCCACGCCCAGCGCCTTGGCGTAGACCGGGTCCAGGGCGTGCTCGGCATCGATGAAGGCAGCGTTACCGCCGGCCTTCTGCGCCGAGGCCACGGCGTGAAGCGCCACCGTGGTCTTACCGGAGGACTCCGGTCCGTAGATCTCGATGATGCGGCCACGCGGCAGGCCTCCGACGCCGAGGGCCACGTCCAGGGCGATCGAGCCAGTGGGGATGACGGAGACCGGAGGACGAGTGTCATCCCCCAGACGCATCACCGAGCCTTTACCAAAGGCCTTGTCAATCTGGGACAGAGCGGTGGCCAGGGCCTTGGAACGGTCCTGGGTCTGTGCTGCGGGCATTGGTCATCCTCGTGTTCGTCGACGGCTCGCGCCGTGGTGGGCAGGGCTGGTCCTGGTAGCGAGATCCCCTCTCCGGGGCTCACGAACGACGGTATGCCGGACCACCGACACAAACGACCGCACCCAACCACCTCTGTGGACAGCTCGGGCAGCCCGTCGTCTGGGGACGAGCCTAGTCGTACATCTGTTCGATGTCAGATCGGCCGTCTCGGCGTGTCCTGCATGAGCCGTGCCACCGGGCCTCCGGGCCACTGGCCGCCAGCCCCTGCTCAGGTCTCGCCACCTCAGCGGCGCCGACGCTCGTGCGGATCCTCGCGGTAGACCCAGCGATCAGTCTCCGAGGCGTCAGTCTCATCACACAAGGCGTTCCAGACCTCGCGGGGCGCCACCCCGGCGTCCAGAGCGTCCTCGCAGGTGCGCCCCAGTCCAGGCAGCACGAGATCCGTGGCCAAGGACCGACCGTAGGCCGAGCCATAAACCGTCTCCACCGCGCGCCAGAACTCAGAGTGCTTCACGGGGCCACTCTCGCACACCCTCCCACGCCCAGGCGCCCACCTATCCCCACCGCGAACCCGGTACGCCCCAGCACGCACCTGCCCCCGCAGCCATGGCGAGCTGCGGGGGCAGGTGCCAGCGCGCGAGCGCTGGAGGTGTCAAGGAGAGTGTCAGCCTCAGCGCAGGGCGCCCTGCTGACGGACGAGCTCATCCGGAACGGTGTCCGGGATCGTCACGCCCTCAGTCAGGGCAATGCGGTCCGAGACCTCGCGCAGGACGGCGGACAAAGGAGCGTCCAGAGCCTGACAGATCGAGGCCAGCAGCTCGGAGGAGGCCTCCTTCTGCCCACGCTCGACCTCGGAGAGGTAGCCGAGGGAGACCCGTGCCTGCGAGGAGACCTCGCGCAGGGTACGTCCCTGGTGCTGGCGCACCGAACGCAGGACCTCGCCGATCTCTCGGCGCAGAAGGACGTTCTCGTGCTTGGTGTTGTCCACAGCCGCACCGTAGCCAGCCACGGGGGCCTGTCGCATCGGCGTCCTGCCAGCAGGACGCATCGAACGGGTGGTGCGGGGGTGAGTCGCGTTGTTCATCGTGAGGCACAACCATTCACTGCGGAGTTTCATTCCCACGCGCGCAGGATCACAGTCCATCGCCGTAGCGCTGAAGCGATCCTGCGCGGTGTTGGCACGATCATGACCGGTCAAACTGGGAGATTCCTTGAAGCGTCACGGGAACCTCCTTGTCAGGCCGGGACCTTCTCACGTCACGTCCAGCACGCCGACGGCGAGAGCCAGCACCGCCGTCGTCGCGCCATCGCGGACCGCGTCACGGTCTCCCTCCAGATGGAGCTCACGGCTGAGCGAGCCCTGCGGCGTGACCACCGCCACGTGCACGGTCCCCGCCTCGTGACCGTCAGCCGCCCCGGGGCCGGCCACGCCCGTCGTCGCCAGTCCGATATCCGCCCCCATGAGCCTGGCGACCCCAGCAGCCATCTGCTGGGCGACCTCACCATCGACCGGACCGCGGCGGGCCAGCAGATCAGCGTCGACTCCCAGGACCTCCTGCTTGATCCGGGTGGCGTAGGCGACGACGGCGCCCACGACCACCGCCGAGGCCCCCGGAACGCTCACAAGCGACGAGGCCACCTCTCCCCCAGTCAGGGACTCGGCCACGGCCACCGTGAGCCCGCGCTCCTGCGCCGTCGAGAGTAGGAAACGCGCGGCCTCGACCTGCGTGGAGGCCGCTGCCAGCTCCTCGCTGCCCTCCAAGCCGCTGGATCCAAGGGTGTCAGTCACGGTCGCTCTCCTCACTGGCGGGTGTCGTCACGGCGCGCGGTCCCAGCCGTGGTGTCAGCCTGCCCGCCGCGGGACAGGAGCACCGCCTGGTGCACGTAGTCCAGGCCCGTGACCACGGTGACCACGGTGGCGGCACCGACCACGACGTAGGCCACCAGGTCCACCGCCGTCGCCACGGCATGAGGAAGGAACATTGCCCAGGGCGTGAGCAGCCCGATCAGGCCGGCGATCTGGAGGACCGTCTTCAGCTTGCCGCCGCGTGAGGCCGCCATGACGGCACGGCGCAGCATGAAGAAGCGCATGAGGGTGATCCCCAGCTCACGCACGAGGATGACGATCGTCACCCACCACCACAGCCGGCCTGCCACCGACAGCAGGATGAAAGCGGACAGCGTCAGCGCCTTGTCCGCGATCGGGTCTGCGATCTTGCCGAAGCTTGTGATGAGCCCGCGCGAGCGCGCCAGCTGCCCGTCCAGGCGGTCCGTGATCGAGGCAATGATGAAGACCAGCGTGGCGGCGAGTCTCATCCCGTCCCCCGGCTGCAGCATGAGCCAGACAAAGACTGGTACCAGCGCCAGGCGCAGAACCGTCAGCGCGTTGGCGATATTGACCAGCGGCGCCTGCCCGGTGTGGGGTGCGGCTCCGGAAGGGCTGCTTGAAGTGCTGATCCCGCTCATCACTCACAGCCTAGCCTGTGCCTGTGACTTCCCATCCCTCCCCCTTCGGGCCAGGCCGCGCCGCCCGACCCACCTCCCACAAGGCTGCCTCCCACAAGGCTTCCTCCCACGCGGGCCCTTCCTCGGGCTCCCGGCTGCGCCGAGGCCTCTTCGCCCTGCTCGTGGTCGCGGTGCTCGGCACCTCCACCTACCTCTTCCTCACCCGCCAGACGACGACGGCGCCCGCTGCCCAGCAGCCCTCCTCAGCCGTCGCTAGCCTCGCCTCCTCACCCGCGCTCTCACCACGTCCCACCCCCTCGCCCACCCCGCCGCCGGATATCCACCTCACCATCGGCTACGCCGGCGACGTACTCACTCATATGCCCGTCATCAATGACACCGCAGGCGGCCAGGGAGACATCTCCCCCATGATCGCCGCCTCCCAGCCCTGGTACAGCGGCGTAGACCTGGCGCTGTGCGGCATGGAGGTCCCAGTCTCCCCACGCGGCGTAGCCTCGGGCTACCCGATGTTCGGCTCGCTGCCCGGCGTGGTCGCAGCCCTGGGATCCACGGGTTGGGACGGGTGCGCCACCGCTTCCAACCACGCCTGGGACCAGGGCTGGTCCGGCGTCCTCACCACAGCGGACACGCTCCAGGCCAATGGCATGGGCTTCTCAGGCACCAACCGCACCGAGGCCGAGGCCGCCAGGCCCTACCAGCTCTACCAGTTCCAGCGCGAGGGCCGCACCGTCACCGTCGCCCAGCTGTCAACGACCTACAGCCTCAACGGCATGACGGCGGACCCGGCGTGGGCCGTCAACCTCAACGATGTCCAGTGGGCGGCGGACCAGGCTCGCGCCGCTCGCGAGGCGGGCGCGGACCTGGTAGTCCTCCACTCCCAGATCGGCGAGGAGTACACCCGCGATCCGGTCGCGTCACAGAAGGAGTACGCCCAGGCCATTGCAGACACCGGGCAGATTGACGTGCTCTTCTCCGCCCACCCGCACGTTCCCCAGACCAACGAGCTGCTCGCCGGCGGACCGGGAGGGCGGGGCATGTGGGTGTCCTACTCGGCCGGGAACTTCATCTCCAACCAGTCCGAGGCCCTGGGCACGATCATGACCACGATCGGCCTGTTCGTGTGGGTGGACGTCACCGTCTCCGAGGACGCCTCCGGCCAGCGGAGCGTCAGCGTGGACGCGCTGCACTGGCACCCCTTCACCGTGGACAACGCCGTCGGCCACACCCAGCTCGACCTGGGCGCCGCGCACGCAGGAGCCGTCCCGGCCTGGACCAGCCTGTCCGCCACGGAGATCGAGCGGCGCTGGCAGGCGGTGACCGGGATCGTCAACCCGCAGACCTACTCTGACCAGGTGCCCGTGGCCACGGGCGAGGCCCCGGTCCCCCTGCCCCGCGGTTGAGGACTCACCAGGAGGCGCCGCGGCCGGTCAGGCTCCAGGCGTCCTCCGAGTCCTCCTCGGCGGCCGTGTCCTCCCAGGACTCCGACTCCACCAGGTCGCGGTGGAGCGGGTCGGTGGCGTAGCGGTCTGTGACGGCGGCGGTGCCGGCCCCACCTGCGGGAGAGCCGGCCTCTGAGGTACCCGCACCGACGGCGTCGGAGTGGGCCTCGTCCTCGGCTCCCGGGGCACTTCCCTCGCCCTTGATCCAGGCGAGCGTCTCCTCCAGCTGCTCGGGCTGGACCAGCACCTCGCGAGCCTTGGATCCCTCTGAGGGGCCTACGACCTCGCGCGTCTCCAGCAGGTCCATCAGGCGTCCGGCCTTGGCGAAGCCCACGCGCAGCTTGCGCTGGAGCATCGAGGTCGAGCCGAACTGGCTGGTGATGATGAGCTCGGCGGCCTGCAGCAGCAGGTCCATGTCGTCGCCGATCTCCTCGTCGATCTGCTTCTTGACCTCTGGGACGATCACGTCCTCGCGATACTCCGGCTCCAGCTGCTGCTTGACGTGGGCCACCACGGCGCGGATCTCCGACTCGGTGACCCACGAGCCCTGGATACGCACCGGCGCCGAGGCACCGGGGCCCAGGTACAGGGCGTCACCCTGACCGGTGAGAGTCTCCGCGCCGTTCTGGTCCAGGATGACGCGCGAGTCCAGCTGCGAGGCCGTGGCAAAGGCCAGACGCGAGGGCACGTTGGACTTGATCAGGCCCGTGACCACCTGGGCAACCGGACGCTGGGTGGCCAGCACCAGGTGGATACCAGCAGCACGCGCCAGCTGGGTGATGCGCTGGATGGAGGCCTCGACGTCCTTGGGGGCCGTCATCATGAGGTCGGCGAGCTCATCGACCACCACGAGCAGGTAGGGGTAGGGGCTGATGACGCGGGCCGAGCCCTCCAAGGGCTTGACCTCGCCGGCACGCACCGCCTTGTTGAAGTCGTCGATGTGCTTGAAGCCGAAGGAGGCCAGGTCGTCGTAGCGCGCATCCATCTCCCGCACCACCCACTCCAGCGCCTCGGCGGCCTTCTTGGGGCTGGTGATGATGGGGGTGATCAGGTGCGGGATGCCCTCGTAGATCGTCAGCTCCACACGCTTGGGGTCTACCAGCACCATGCGCACCTCCTGTGGGGTGGCCCGCATCATGATGGAGGTGATCATGGAGTTGACGAAGGAGGACTTACCCGACCCGGTCTGGCCCGCCACCAGCAGGTGTGGGGTCTTGGCCAGGTTGGTGACGACGTAGTCGCCCTCAACGTTCTTACCCAGCCCCACCACCAGCGGATGGGACTGCTTCTTGGCCGCCCCCGAGCGCAGCACGTCGCCGAGCTTGACCATCTCACGGTCAGAGTTGGGGATCTCCACACCGATGGCGCTCTTGCCAGGAATGGGGGTGAGCAGGCGGATCTCATCGCTTCCCACCGCGTAAGCGATGTTCTTGGCCTGGCTAGTCACGCGCGAGACGTTGACGCCGCGTCCCAGGTGGACCTCGTAGCGGGTGACCTGAGGACCACGGGTGTAGCCGGTGACGGTGGCGTCCACGCCGAACTCGGTGAAGACGTCCTGCAACTTGTCGACGATGGCGTCGTTGGCCTCGGTCCGCGTGGCGTGGCCGGGGCCGGGTTCCAGCAGGTCATCGGCAGGCAGGGAGTAGACCGTGCCGTCGGGCAGCTCCAGGCCTGCGCCCATGGCCAGCTCGTCGGCCAGATCCGGCTCGGCCTCGGCCAGCGCCGCCAGAGGCGTCTCCTGGGTCACGGCGTCGGGCTCGGTGGGTGGCACCGGGCGCTGGTCCAGGGGCGTGGTCGCCCCGGGGCGCCCCTGCTTGGAGGGACGACGCCGCAGCGGCACCGAGGGCGGCACGCTCGCCTCAGCCGGCGTGGCAGCCGAGGCCGCCGCACCCGAACCAGTGTGAGCGACGGCCTCAGTCTCCCCGAGCACGGAGGTTGCGGCGCCGTCCTGGGCCTCAAAGTCAAAGGCCTCCTGGCCTGCGGGGCCACGGCCGTCATCCTGCGGGTTGGCGAGCTGACGTGTGGGGGCATCGTCGTCAGTGCGACGGCTGCGCCGTCCGCTGCCTCGCTTGCGGGCAGGCGGCTCGCTCTGCTCAGTCTGGAGGGCCGAGCGGAAGGGCTCGTCGCCGTCGTAGGAGTCCAACGACGTCGTCTGGGTCTCCTGCCGGTGGGCACGCACCCGGTCCAGCAGCCGCAGCGCCAGGGAGTCAGCCTCCTCCTCGGCCTGGTCAGACTCCTGGCCGCTGTCCCCGGACAGGCGCTCGCGCAGGTCAGCCACCGTGACGCCGGTGAGTACCAGCAGCGAGAAGGCGATGAGGAGGATAAACAGGATGACGGCGCCGATGGCGGAGAAGAGGACCGCCAGGGGGTAGCCAACCACCCACCCCAGCAGGCCTCCCGCCTCCTCAACCGCAGCGATCCCACGTGAGAGAGCCGGGTTGCCGCTGACAACCTGGATGATGCCGGTCACGCCGGCGAGCACACCCAGGCAGCCCACCGCCACACGGGCGTGGACCGGAGCCAGGTGGTGGACACGCAGCATGGCGATCCCCAGCGCGCCCAGCAGCACCGGAACCGTGACGCCCAGGACGCCCAGCGGACCGGCAGCGATGTGGTGGAGAACCGTGCCCGCAGCGCCGGAGACACCAAACCACTCACGCAGTCCGGTCACCGCGGCCAGGGCGAGGATGAGGAAGGCCCATGCCGTACGCCGGTAACGACCGGATCCCGTGAAGGTGGATTCAGTCGTGGTCGGCTTGGCAGCGGCGGACTGGGAGCGCTTGGCGCCCGCGCGGGGCGACGAGGGCGAAGAGGTACGACGAGTGGCCATGATGCTCTGACGCTATCTGTGCCGCTGTCCGAGGCCGGTTCGCCACGCCGCCGCAGCCAGCGCGCGTGGCCGATTCCTCGCCCGAGGCCGCTCTCACACCTCAGCGAGGAAGGCGTCGATCTCGTCGCGCCGAGGTGCACGGGCAGGCCCCAGGCGCGAGACCGCCTCAGCGGCCGCAGCGTTGGCGCGCCGGGCCGCGGTGACCACGTCCATCCCGTCCATGAGGCTGGCAACGAGCACCCCCGTGTGGGTGTCCCCGGCACCAGTGGTGTCCAGGACCTCACGAGCAAAGCCCGGAACCTCGATGCGGTCACCCACCGCCGGCCACAGCACGCAGCCGTGCACGCCGGTACGACGCACGATGAGGGCGCGCGGGGTCGCCTCGCGCAGCTCGTCGGCACCGCCCAGGCGCTGGATGAGGTGGTTGATCTCCAGGTCGTTGCCGGTGAGCAGGGTGGCCCGCTCCAGCAGGCGGCGCAGCAGGTCATCCGGGATCTCGGCCTCGACCGGCCCGAGGTCGAGGATGAGGCCCACGTGCTCAGGCAGGCGCAGCAGCCACTGGCTGATGGCAGCCGAGGAGGAGGGGTGGGCCAAGTCGTAGCCGGTGGCGTAGATCCAGTCCCCCGGCACCAGCTCGATGCGGTCCAGGTCCTCGATCTGGGGCTCGGCCTCCACGCCCTCGGTCGTGATGAAGGTCCGCCTCCCGGGCGGCTCGATGAGGGTGATGCAGGTGCCGATGTCCCCCACGAGCTCCTCGACGACGAGCTCGACGCCGTCAGCCTGCATGGACTCACGCACCTGGGCGGAGTTCGGGCCGGTGCCCAGGGTGGCGGCTAGGGCCGCCGGGACTCCCTGACGGGCGACGGCGGAGACCACCGTGTAGCCGCCTCCGACCGTGGGTCCGGAGGAAACCGCCGTGATGGCACCACCTGGCGCGGGGATGTGGTCCACGCGCAGGGGAAGATCGATAAGGACGGAGCCTGTGGAGATAAAGCAGGCCGGACGCAGCACGCTCATCCGCTCCTCAGGCCTCGATCACCACGGGCACGATCATCGGGCGGCGCTTGAGGCGGCGCCCCACGAAGCGGCCGACCGTGCGGCGCATGACCTGCTGGAGGGAGTAGGCGTCCTGGTTGCCCTTGTCCAGCGCGTCCTGAAGGGCACGGGTGACGTCGTCCAGGACGTCGTCGAAGACCGAGTCGTCCTCGGCCATCCCGCGTGCCTGGATGTCCGGGCCAGCCAGGATCGTGCCGGTCTTGGTCTCCACGACGGCGTAGACCGACACGAAGCCCTCCTCCGCCAGGATCCGGCGGTCCTTGAGCTCGGTCTCGTCGATCTCACCGACGGAGGAGCCGTCGACGTAGACGTAGCCGCAGCCGACCTGGCCGGAGATGCGGGCCTTGCCGTCCTTGAGGTCGACGGTGACGCCGTCCTCGCACAGCACGACGTTGCGCGGGTGCACGCCCGTCTTGACCGCCAGGGCGCCGTTGGCCACGAGGTGGCGGATCTCGCCGTGGATAGGCATGACGTTGCGCGGCCCCACGATGTTGTAGACGTGGAGCAGCTCCTCGGAGGAGGCGTGCCCGGAGACGTGGACCTTGGCGTTGCCCTGGTGGACCACGCGCGCTCCCAGCCGCATGAGCTGGTTGATGACACGGTTGACCGAGTTCTCGTTACCGGGAATGAGCGAGGAAGCGAAGATGACGGTGTCCCCGGCCTCGACCGTGACGGAACGGTGCTCGCCGTGCGCCATGCGGGACAGGGCCGCCATGGGCTCGCCCTGGGATCCGGTGACCATGAGCACGCGCTCGTCAGCGGGCAGGGAGGTGACGTCGCGAGCGTCGATGAGGACGCCGTCGGGCACCTTGAGGTAGCCCTTCTCCGCAGCGATCCCCATGTTGCGCACCATGGAGCGCCCCACGAGGGCGACGCGGCGCCCGTGGAGGGCGGCGGCGTCGAGCACCTGCTGGACGCGGTGGACGTGACTGGAGAAGGAGGCGACGATGATCTGCTGGTCCGACTCAGCGAAGACGCCGTCGAGCACGGGGCCGATCTGGTTCTCGTGACCGATCATGCCCGGGACCTCAGCGTTGGTGGAGTCCACGCAGAACAGGTCCACACCCTCGTCGGCGAAGCGCGCGAAGGAACGCAGGTCCGTGATACGCCCGTCAATGGGCAGGGAGTCGATCTTGAAGTCACCGGTGGCCAGCACGTTGCCGGCGCCGGTACGGATGAAGACCGCCATGGCATCGGGGATGGAGTGATTGACGGCCACGAACTCCAGGTCGAAGGGACCGTAGTGGACGCGCTCGTGCTCGCTGACCACCCTGAGCGTGGGGCGGATGCGGTGCTCACGCAGCTTGGCCTCAACGAAGGCCAGGGTGAGGTCGCTTCCCACCAGCGGAATGTCGTCACGCAGGCGCAGCAGGTAGGGCACGCCTCCGATGTGGTCCTCGTGCCCGTGGGTGAGGACCAGGGCCACGACGTCATCCAGACGGTCCTCGATGGAGGAGAAGTCGGGGAGGATGAGATCGACGCCAGGCTGGTCCTCCTCGGGGAAGAGGACACCGCAGTCGACGATGAGGAGCTTGCCGTCAACCTCGAACACGGTCATGTTGCGCCCGACCTCGCCGAGACCACCCAAGGGCGTGATGCGCATCGCGCCGTCGGGGATGGGACCGGGGGCCTTGAGCGTAGGAAAGTTCGTCACGTCAAGCAGTGTAGCCAGAGGCGGTGACGAGGTGGAGATCCACTGTCACAATCCCGGGTGATCTGCGCGCCCAGTCGCTGGCGCGAGCACACAGGCCCCTCAGAAGGCGCATCATGACAAGGATCAGCCACCCGCCTTGCGCCGGGCGTCAGTGAGCACGTTGACATCGCCCGGGATCGTGACACGAGATCACGAAAAAACCCGGCTGCGTGAGCAGCCGGGCGATCAGCGT
>NZ_DS999576.1:97475-119230 GCF_000159035.1 Actinomyces urogenitalis DSM 15434 | reverse complement strand
TGCATATTCACTTATGCCGAGAAAAAGAAATCAGTCACATGAATTCGTCAGGATCACTTCAGACTCAGCTGACCGAATTCCTTCGCTCTCGCTGGGGTACCAGGACTCGAACCTAGAATGGATGAACCAGAATCACCTGTGTTGCCAATTACACCATACCCCAAAGAATGGTGCTTCCCGGGCGGTGGCCCGCTCGGAGCAGCGGGAAGTAATTTACACGCGAGCCCACATCAGGGCAAACTGACAGCGCGTGAGTACAGACACATAGAGAATGGGGCGGCATCCCACGGGACGCCGCCCCATTCTCCAGGCTCGCGCCTCAGCCCAGCTGGCTGCGCAGCGCACGCAGACGCACCAGGCTGGAGTCCTGACCCAGGATCTCCATCGACTCAAACAGCGGCGGGGAGACCTGGCGCCCGGTCACCGCCACGCGCAGCGGTCCGAAGGCCAGGCGAGGCTTGATCTCCAAGCCCTCCACGATGGCGGCCCGTAGGGCCTCCTCCAGCCGCTCCGTTGTCCACTGCTCCTGCGTCAGCGGTTCCAGGGTAGCGATGGCGGCGTCCAGAACGGCCGGCGCGGAGTCCTTCAGCTTGGACACCGCCTTCTCATCGAGCTGGAGCGCATCGTCACTCACGAAGAGGAAGCCGAGCATGTCTCGGGCCTCCCCCAGCAGCTGGACGCGGGTCTGGATGAGCGGGGCCGCCGCGGTGAGCACCTCCTGCTCGCGCGCGCTGAGCTCGCCGAAGCTCGCTGCGCTGACCAGCGGGTGGGCCTGCCAGTCGGGGTCCGCCGGGTCGGGGTAGACATCCGCCAGGTAGGGCACCAGCCGGTTGCGGAAGTCCTCAGCCTCAAGCAGGCGCACGTGCTCAGCGTTGATCGCCTCGCACTTCTTGGGGTCGAAGCGGGCTGGGTTGGGGTTGACGTCGTGGACGTCAAAGGCCGCCACGAGCTGCTCGGGAGAGAAGACGTCCTGGTCCTTGGACAAAGACCATCCCAGCAGGGCGAGGTAGTTGAGCAGGCCCTCGGGGATCATGCCGCGGTGGCGGTGGATGAGGAGGTTGGACTCCGGGTCACGCTTGGACAGCTTCTTGTTGCCCTCCCCCATGACGTAGGGCAGGTGGCCGAACTGCGGCATGACGCTGGCGCGGCCGATCGCCATCAGCGCCCGGTAGAGCACCACCTGGCGCGGCGTGGAGGACAGCAGGTCCTCTCCGCGCAGCACGTGGGTGATCCCCATGGCGGCGTCGTCAACGGGGTTGACCAGGGTGTACAGCGGGTCACCGTTGGCGCGCACCACCACGTAGTCCGGCACGCTGCCGGCCTTAAAGGTGATGGGACCACGCACGAGGTCGTCGAAGGTGATGTCCTCCTCCGGCATCCGCATCCGCAGCACCGGCTCGCGCCCCTCAGCACGGAAGGCCGCCTTCTGCTCCTCGGTCAGGTCCCGGTCGAAGCCGTCATAACCAAGCTTGGGGTCCTCACCGCGCGCCTTGTGACGCTCCTCGATCTCGGCGGGGGTGGAGAAGGACTCGTACAGGTAGCCGGCCTCCAGCAGCTCGGCTGCCACCTGCTTGTACAGGTCCATGCGCTGGGACTGGCGGTAGGGCTCGTGCGGGCCGCCCTTGCCCACGCCCTCGTCCCAGTCCAGGCCGAGCCAGGCCAAGGAGTCGAGGATGGCGTTGAAGGACTCCTCAGAGTCACGAGCGGCGTCAGTGTCCTCAATGCGGAAGACGAAGGTGCCGCCGGTGTGCCGGGCGTAGGCCCAGTTGAACAGGCAGGTACGCACCATCCCCACGTGAGGGGTGCCGGTGGGAGAGGGACAGAAGCGGACGCGGATGTCGCTGGAGCCAGGGGCCGGGACGGCAGGGCTGGCAGCGGTGGAGGTCTCAGTCATGATGTAGCCCAGCCTAGTCTCCTGCAGCAGACGACGACGCAGGAGCGCCTGTGCCTCCGCGCACCTGGACAGGGCGCGCCACAGCTCCCCCGTTCGTGTCCCACCCTTGTCCTAGACTCGGTTCCATGACCACTGCTGCTCACACCACCTCGGCCGTTTCCGTCCCCAGCTTCGACCTGGCTACCACCGTCGCTGCCTGGGATGCACTGACCCCAGCCGAGATGCGCCGCCGAGGCTCGCTGAAGTGGAGCCAACCGGGTGAGACCATCGGCGCCTGGGTGGCGGAGATGGACCTGGGAACCGCCCCGTCAGTCTCCGCCGTGCTGCGCCGCGCCGTGGACACCGGGACACTGGGCTACATGCCCGCGTCCCTGGCGCAGCAGGCGCGTGAGGCCACGGCACGCTACGAGTCAGAGGTGCTGGGATGGCAGGTGCCGGTGGAGCACATCAGCCTGCTCCCCAATGTCTTGTCCGCCCTGGGCGCCATCATCGAGTACCACACCAGGCCCGGATCCGCGGTGATCGTGCCCACGCCGGCCTATATGCCCTTCTTGTCGATCCCCGGGCAGCACGGGCGGGAGTGCATCCAGGTGCCCGCGCTGCGCACCCCTGCCTCCGCCGCCTCGGGGACCCCAGGCTGGGCACTGGACCTGGAGCCGATTGAGTCGGCCATGGCAGCAGGAGCCGGCCTGCTGGTCCTGTGCAACCCGTGGAACCCGGTGGGTCGGGTCCTCGATCCCGCCGAGCTGGACGCCGTCGCCGCGTTGTCCACCCGATACGGCGTGCCCGTCTTCTCTGATGAGATCCACGCGCCCCTCATCGTGGATCCCGCCGCGCGCCACGTCCCCTACGCCTCCCGCAAGGGCGCGGACCCGGACCTGACCTTTACCGCGACTGCGGCCTCCAAGGGCTGGAACGTCCCCGGCCTCCACTGCGCCCAGCTCATCGCCAGCGGCCAGGCCCGCCAGACCTGGCAGTCCCATCCCCTGTCCGCTGCCCTGGGGCACGAAGCCGCGGCCCTGGGCGCGGCAGCGGCCGTCGCCGCCTTCGACGAGGGCCGGCAGTGGAACCAGGCGGCCCGCTCCTACATCCACGCCAACGCCTCCCTGGCTGCCCAGCGCCTGTCCGCGGTGGAAGGCGTGGAGATCACGGTGCCAGCAGGCTCCTACCTGGCGTGGGTGGACTTCTCGGGCCTGCCGCTGCCTGAGGGCGAGAGCCCTGCTGCCTTCTTCACCCGGGAGGCCGGGGTGGTGATGAATGACGGCGCCGCCTTTGGTCGGGGCTACGAGTCTTACTGCCGTCTCAACCTGGCTACCGGCCGCGCGATCGAGGAGGAGACGCTAACCAGGATCGTCGACGCCGTCGGCCGGCTCTAGCCGCTCGCTCGCGCGAGTGTGCAGGTAGACCCATGGGTGTGCAGCCCGAAGCTGCTCACCGGTCGCGATACCTGCACACTCGCCCCGCAGGGGGCATCACGCTCGTCAGCGCCGACCTTGAGGGTGCGCTGTGACCTGTCCTAGGCTGCCCCTTATGCCTGTCTCGCCAGACCACGCCAAGGACGGCGTCGTCCCACCACTTCGCAGCAACCGGGACTACCGGCTCCTGCTGACAGGCTCAACGCTCTCCTCGCTGGGCAGCGGCATGCTCTCGCTCGGGATCATGCTGCTCATCGTCGACCTCACCCACTCTCCTGCCAAGGCAGGCCTGGTCGCGGGTGCCTACGGCGTGGGCCAGTGGGTCATGATGCTGCCGGCCGGAGCCCTGTGCGACCGCTGGAACCGCAAGCGGGTCATGGTGGTCTCCGCCCTGGTCTGTTCAGTCGTCCTGGGCAGCATCCCCCTGGCTGACGCTCTTGGCGCCCTGACTTTTCCGCACATGCTCGTGGCCGGCGTCCTGCTCGGCGCCGCCGGGTGCTTCTACTCCCCCGCCGAGCAGGCGGCTCTCAAGCGGATCGTCCCGGCTGAGCAGATGGGGACCGCGCTCAGTCTCAACCAGGCTCGCAACTCACTGGGCGGCGTGGTGGGTAGCCCGGCCGCTGCGGCACTGTTCTCTCTGTCCCGCAGCCTACCGATGGCGGTCTACGCCGCCCTGTCCCTGGCTGCCGTGGCCTGCGCGAGCCTGGTACGCACGCACCTGCCGGCGCTCTCCAGCGACCCGGTCCGGCTCAGAGGGCTTATCGACGACGTCGTCACCGGCATCCGGTGGGTGTGGAAGGCGCGCGCGATCCGGGACATGGTGCTGTGCGGCATGGTGCTCAACCTTGGCCTCAACGGCATCTTCACCACCGCGCTCCTCGCTCTGCAGCTCGACGGCACCTCGCCCCAGGCGCTCGGGCTCATGGACGCCGGCGTCGGCGTCGTGGGGATCCTGGCAGCGCTGGCCGCGCCCTGGGTCCTGCGCCAGGCACGGGTGGGAGGCATCGCCGTCATGACGATCTCCGTGCTGGCAGTGATGGGTCTGGCAATGCCGCTGCACCTGAACGTGTGGTGGATCGGTGGTCTCTTCGCTCTGGGGGAGCTCGCACTCATCCCACTCAACGCCGGCATGGGTGCCTACCGCGTCCACATCACGCCCGACGCCGTTCAAGGGCGCACGTCCTCAGCGGCGTCATTCCTCTCGCTGGCCATGATGCCGCTGGCCAGCGCCGGCGCTGGGCTCGCGCTGGAGCACCTCGGCGCGACCTGGGCGCTCCTGCTCTTCGCTGCGGCGCTGAGCCTGGGCGGGTTCGCCTGCGTCTTGTCCCGGCCGATCCGCTCGATCCCGAAGGTAGCGGACCTGGCAGACGTCCCCGAGGTCAGTATCTAGCGGCGTACCACGGGGTTGCCGAAGCCGCCGATCCCCTCGACCTCGACCTCGACGCGCTGCCCCGCGCGAATCTCTCCGACCCCGGCCGGTGTGCCCGTGAGGACCACGTCACCGGGCAGGAGAGTGAAGATCGAGGAGACGTAGGAGATGAGCTTGGGGATCGAGGTGATCATGTCCGCCGTCGTCCCCTCCTGGACCACCTGGCCGTCCACCCGAGCCCGTACCACGGCGTTCGCCGGGTCAAAGCCTGCCTCACCCGCGGCAGCAGGCTCGGGGATCTCGATCCACGGGCCGAGCGGGCAGGAGGTGTCAAAGCCCTTGGCACGCGCCCAGGTGGCGTCCAAGCGCTGGGCGTCGCGGGCGGAGACGTCATTGGCCACTGTGTAACCCAGGATCACGCGGCTCGCCTCGCTGGCAGGCACGTCCTTGGCCAGGGACTTGATGACGACGGCGAGCTCAGCCTCGTAGTGGACCTCGCTGGACCAGGTGGGCAGGACGATCGGCACGTCCGGGCCGATCACGGAGGTGTTCGGCTTGAGGAAGACGATGGGCTCGGCTGGCGCCTCGCTGCCCATCTCTGCGGCGTGGGCGGCGTAGTTCTTGCCGATGCCGACCACCTTCGAGCGCGGGATGACCGGGGAGAGCAGTCTCGCGTCAGCCAGCTGGACCACCTCACCGGTGGCCTGCGGGACACTGTAGAGGGGGTCGCCCTTGAGGACCACGAGGCGGGCGTCAGACTCCCCGGAGGGAACGACGCCGTCAGCGGGCAGCCCCTCGACGATGCCGTAGCGGATCTCGTCCCCGGTAGCAAAGCGCGCGATCTTCATGCCCTGAGCCTAGCGCCTGGTACGCGCACGCTGCCGGGCAAGGCCGGCCAGTGTGCAGGTACGCCCACGAGTGTGCACTCCTAGGGTGCGCACTCGTGGGCGTACCTGCACACTCACGAGCCAGGAAGGGGGCTCAGGCCCCCACTGAGGCGTGGTTGCCCGGCGACGCAGGCTCCTCCTGGCTCGACGGCGCCGCCCACACGTCACCCGGCAGCTCACGAGGCAGGTAGGGGTTGTCCGTGGACACGAAGCGGATCTCCTCAATCTCCCCTGCCACCAGGGCCTTGCGCTGGGCCTCCCAGTCCCGCAGCACCCCGAAGCACCACTTGCCCAGCAGCACGATCGCGACGATATTGATCACCGCCATGACTCCCATGGCGATGTCCGCCAGGTTCCACACGAAGGTCAGCGAGGACACAGCACCAATGAAGGTCGCCACGAGGATCACTGTGCGCAGGCCGTAGTGCTTGGAGCGCCCGCGCAGCAGGAAGTCCATGTTGACCTCGGCGTAGGTGTAGTTGCCCAGCAGCGAGGAGTAGGCGAAGACGAAGACGATCGCCACCATGAGGTACTGCGCCCAGTCCCCCAGCTGGGAGGCGACCGACGCGCTGGTCAGCGTCGAGGCGCCGTCGGCCTGCGCCGTCGCCGGGTCATAGACGCCCGAGAGCAGGACGATGAGGGCAGTGGCCGTGCACACCACGAGCGTGTCCACGAACACGCCGAGGGACTGGATGAAGCCCTGGCGCACCGGATGGGACGTGGTGGCCGTGGCCGCGGCATTGGGGACCGAGCCCTCACCAGCCTCGTTGGAGAACAGGCCGCGGCGCACGCCGTTGATCATGGCCGCGTAGAAGCCACCGGCGAGCCCGGCGAAGGCCTGGTTGAGGCCGAAAGCACCCTCGACGATCTCGCGCAGCGCCATGGGGATCGCCCCCAGGTTCATCACCAGGATCACCAGCGCGATGATCGCGTAGACGGTGGCCATGAGCGGGGCCATCCACTCCGCGATGCGTGCCACACGACGGATGCCCTTGAAGACGATCGGAGCGGTGATCAGCACCAGGACCACGGCCGTGGCCCAGGGGCTGACGTCGAAGGTGTCCTGAACCATCGTCGAGATCGTGTTGGCCTGGGTGGCCTCGTAGGCGAAGCCGAAGACGAAGGTGATGATGACGGCGAAAATCGCACCCCAGCGTCGCGAGCCCAGGCCACGCGAGATGTAGTAGGCAGGGCCCCCGCGGAAGGTGCCGTCAGAGTGACGGACCTTGAAGACCTGGGCGAGCGTGGACTCCACGAAGCCGGTAGCCATCCCCACCAGCGCCACGACCCACATCCAGAACACAGCGCCCGGCCCGCCCATCGTGATGGCCAGTGCCACGCCGACGATGTTGCCGGTTCCCACACGCGAGGCCAGGCCGATGGCGAAGGCCTGGAAGGAGGAGATTCCGCCCTCGTGGTCGTCCGCGCTGGAGCGCGAGCCGGCCACCTCGCGCAGCATGGCTCCGAAGAGGCGGAACTGGACCGCGCGGGTGCGCAGCGTGAAGTACAGACCGACGGCGATCAGCGCCCAGGCGAGGAAACCCCCGTAGAAGCGGTCGGAGATGGTCGCGAGCGTATCGGCAGCCGAGTCCAGCGCGCTGGTGCTCACGGTGGTCCCGGCCGGTGCCAGGAGAGTCGGGAGGTAGGAAGTCAACACGCTGTGGGAGGCTAGGGATGAGGAGTAACCGATTGGTTCCTCGCATGTTTCAGGCAGATGACAGGCCGCGTACCTGTCCCCCGCCTGCGCCCAAGGTCACGCGTGCTGACTGGGGCCCGTCCACACGTCCCCCGGCAGCGCGTGAGGCAGATACGCGTTTCCGGGTGCCACGAAGCTCGGTGCCTGCTCAGGACGCTGCGCCCGCTGGTCCTCCCAGTCGCGCAGCATGCCAGCCACCCACTTCCACAGGGCGACGATGCCAGCGAGGTTGAGACAGGCCCCGATCCCCAGCAGCACGTCCGCCAGCGTCCACACGGTGGTCAGGGCCGCGCCGCCGCCGATGAAGGTGCAGGCCACCGCGCCGATGCGCAGAGCCGTGGTCACCCACGCCCGGCGGGTGAGGAAGTCCAGGCAGACCTCGGCATACGAGAAGGCGCCCAGGATCGTGGAGTAGGCCAGGACGATGATGAGCAGGGTCATGGGCCAGGAGGTCCACTCCCCCAGCGTCGAGGCAATGGCGGTCTGGGTCAGGGTGCCGGAGATATCCGTGCTCTGTGCTCCGGTGACACCCGGGGTGTAGACCGCGGGGTCGTTGACGCCGGCGATGAGGATCGCCAGGGCCGTCGCCGTGCACACCAGCAACGTGTCCACCAGGACCCCGAAGGCCTGGATGAAGCCCTGCTGAGCCGGGTGGGCGACGGTTGCCGACCCAGCCGCGCAGGCGGCGCCGCCCAGGCCGGCCTCGTTGGAGAACAGACCGCGGCGCACGCCGTTGAGCACGGCCGCGGTCAGGCCGCCAGCCACACCTCCCAGGCCCGCGCGCAGCTCAAAGGCGCCGGCGAAGATCTGGCCGAAGGCCGTCAGGGTCTGGGCAGGGTGCGTGACGATGATGACCGCCACGAGCAGGAGGTAGACGATCGCCATGAGCGGGGCCATCCACTCGGTGACCCGGGCGATGGACCGCAGCCCGCCCAGCAGCACCGGAGCCACGAGCAAGGCCACAATCGCCGCGCCCCACCACGGGCTCACACCTGCCGCCGAGCCGAGGGCGGCAGTCATGGCATTGGCCTGAACCATCGGCATCGCCAGGCCGTTGGCGATCATGAAGACGACGGCGAAGACGCCACCGACCACCGGCAGGTGCAGGCCACGTGCCAGGTAGTAGGCCGGGCCGCCACGGAAGGTGCCGTCACCGCGGCGGACCTTGAAGAGCTGGCCCAGGCTTGCCTCGGCGAAGGCGGTCGCCGTGCCCACCAGGGCCACCACCCACATCCACAGCACGGCCCCCGGTCCGCCCAGCACCAGGGCGAGCGCCACGCCGACGATGTTGCCGGTGCCCACGCGGCAGGCCAGTCCCACTGCGAAGGCCTGGAAGGAGGAGATCCCGCCCTGTGCGCCGGAGCGTGAGCCCACCACAGCGCGCACGATCGAACCCAGGTGCCGCAGCTGCACGCCGCGGGTGGCGATCGTGAAGAACAGGCCCACGCCGATCAGCAGCCAGATGAGGATGGTGCCGAACAGCCAGTTCGAGACCGTGCCGAGGATCGAGTTAAGGGTCTCCATGGCTCAGGCCTCCGGGGCTAGGCGGTCAGAGCCGGCCGCTGCTGCGCCGTCGGCAGGATGAGAGGCGCGAACGCTGTCCCACACGCCGTCAACCGTGTCACCAGGCAGGAAGGAGTTGCCGTGGCCGTTGAAGACGGGCTCGGCCACGCCGGCCTTGCGCTGCGCCTCGAAGTCGCGCAGGGCGCCCAAGGCCCAGGGCCCGAGCCACACGATGGCCACGAGGTTGATCACGCCCAGGATCCCCAGCGCGATATCGGTCAGGGCCCACACGATCGGCAGGGTGAGCACCGTGCCGGCGAAGGCCGCCGCGGTCAGCAGCAGCCCGAAGGCCTGCTCCGCCCGGCGCTCCCCGCCCAGGAAGTTCACGTTGACCTGGGAGTAGGAGTAGCAGCCCAGCACGGTGGAGAAGACCAGGACGAAGATGAGGACGACCATCGGCCAGGTGGTCCAGGCCCCCAGGTGCTCGACGACGGCCTGCTGGGTCAGCACCGCGCCCACCAGGTCCTCCTTACCCGGCTGATAGGTGTCAGTCGCCAGGAGGATGAGCAGGCCGGTGGCGGTACACACGAGGATGGTATCCACGAAGACGCCGAAGGACTGGATGAGTCCCTGGCGCACGGGGTGGGAGACGGTCGCGGTGCCCGCGGCGTTGGGAACGGTTCCCAGGCCTGCCTCATTGGAGAACAGTCCGCGGCGCACACCGTTGAGGACCGCGGCGAGCATCCCGCCGGAGATGCCGAACAGGGCCTGGTCGGTCCCGAAGGCACCACGCACGATCGCGGACAGGACCGCAGGAATCTCACCGATGTTCATGATGATGACGACCACGGTGATAAGCACGTAGAGCAGCGCCATGATCGGGGCCAACCACTCTGACACGCGCGCCACCGACTTCAGCCCGCCCAGCACGATCGGGCCGGTCAGCAGTACCAGGGCCACGCCCACCATCCAGGGGGCCATGCTCGGCACGGTGGCGTTGATGACGCCGGCCAGGGAGTTGGTCTGGACCATGACCACCGTGACGCCGACGCTGATGATGCACATGGCGGCGAAGATCGAGCCCCACAGCCGCGAGTGCAGGCCGTTCTTGATGTAGTAGGCCGGCCCACCCTTGAAGGTGAAGTCGCGCCCACGCTCCTTGAAGACCTGGGCCAGGGTGGACTCCACGAAGCTCGTGGACATCCCGATCAGAGCCACCAGCCACATCCAGAACAGGGCTCCGGGCCCGCCGGCGACGACGGCCAGCGCCACGCCCGCCACGTTGCCGATGCCCACACGGGCAGCCAGCCCGACGGCAAAGGCCTGGAAGGAGGAGATGCCTCCCTCCGCCCCGGAGCGCGAGTGCGTGATGGAGCGGATCATGGTGCCGAAGTGGCGGATCTGCACCCCGCGGGTGCGGATGGTGAAATACAGGCCCACGCCCACCAGCAGCACGGCCAGGACGTAGGTGTAGAAGAGGTCGTCAACCTTGTTGAGGGTGGCCTCCAGGTCCGCGGTGGACCAGGTGGGACGGGCCAGGGCGAGTCCAGCGGTGGTGAGAGTCGTCATCAGCGGGCCTCCGCCGTCGTCGTGCTCTGGGCAGCCTCCAGGGCCCAGACGTCACCGGGGACGTCAGCGGGCAGGTGCGGGTTGTTCACGCCGACGAAAACCGGCTCGGCCACGCCCGCCTTGCGCTGCGCCTCGTAGTCGCGCAGCGCGCCGGTCCCCCAGCGGAAGAGCCAGATGAGGGCCACGAGGTTGGTCAGCGTCATCACGGCCATGGCGATGTCGACGGCGTTCCACACCACGTCCAGGCTCAGCACCGCACCGGCCGTGGCCGAGACCGCGCAGACCACGCGCACGAGCCAGCTGGCCCACTTCTTGCCGCCGGTCAGGTAGGACATGTTGACGTCGGAGTAGACGTAGGCGGCGATGATCGAGGAGTAGGCCAGGACGAAGATGAGCACGGCCATCGGCAGGACCGTCCAGCCGCCCAGGCCGTGGGAGATGGCCAGGGTGGTCAGCGTTGCCGGGTTGGCCTCGGGCGAGGTCCAGGTCTCGGGGCCGGAGATGAGGATGACGAAGGCCGTGGTCGTGCACACGATGATCGTGTCGATGAAGACGCCCAGGGACTGGATGAGCCCCTGCTGGACGGGGTGGGTGACGGTCGCGGTGGCGGCGGCATTGGGGGCGGTGCCCTGGCCGGCCTCGTTGGAGAACAGGCCGCGCTTGGTGCCGTTGACGACGGCAGCCAGGATCCCTCCGCCCAGGCCGCCTACCAGCGGCTCGGGCGCGAAGGCCGAGGAGAAGATCCAGCCGATGACGCGGGCGAACTCGGTGAGGTTGGTCAGGCAGATGATGGCCACGAGGACCACGTAGATGAGGGCCATCACCGGCGCCATCCACTCCGTCACGCGGGCCACGGCCCGGATGCCGCCGAAGACGACGACTGCGGTGAGGAAGAAGACCAGCGCGGCCACCACGAGCTGGGCGCCGGTCAGCCCGCCGAAGCCTGGCAGTGGGGAGCTCTCGGAGCCGCCGAAGGCCGCCACGAGCGTGCCGGCCACGGCGTTGGACTGCACCGAGGTGATGATGAAGCCACAGGTGATCAGCGTGATGACGGCGAAGACGCCTGCCAGCGTCTTGTTCTTCATGCCTCGGGCCATGTAGAAGGCCGGGCCTCCGCGGAAGGAGCCGTCAGCGGCGCGGGTCTTGAAGACCTGGGCAAGGGTGGCCTCGAAGAAGGCGGTGGCCATGCCCACCAGCGCCACGACCCACATCCAGAAGATGGCACCGGGGCCGCCCATGAGCAGGGCGGCGGCCACGCCGAAGACGTTGCCGATCCCCACACGCGCGGCCAGGGAGATGGCAAAGGCCTGGAAGGAGGAGATGCCGCCCTGAGCACCGGAGCGGGAGCCAAAGACTCGCTTGACCATCTCAGGCAGGAGCCTGATCTGCACCCCACGCGTGACAACGGTGAGGAACAGGCCGGTGGCGATGAGGACCCACATGGTGATGTGGGCCGTGATCCAGTCGGCAACACTCAGGAGAGTGGCTGCGAGGGCGTCCATGATCTCGGGCCTTCAGTGATGGGGATGGGAACGCCGCGCATAGTCTCACAATCCGGGCTGGATATTCTCATCCGTCCGCATACTGCCCGATAGGTGGACACATTCTCCGTGCGGACCAGGACAGCAAGCCCTCCATGGCTCCGTCCTCAGCGCGGCTGACAAGCTCTGGGGAGATCTTGGCCGAGCCGTCACTCACCTGTTGTCACGATCCCGGGCGATAGGCCGTTACGACGCACAGTCTTTGGTGCTGAGCGTGTCTTTCCAGTGCATCTCAACGACCTCGCTTTCTCATTTGCGTCGGCTCTGGGCAATCACCCGGGATCGTGACAGGTGTCTGCGGAAATCCACGACGCCATGATTCGGAATCGCCGGGCTGTGGGAGCATGGCGGCATGTCCTCCTCCAGCGCGACGCCGACCCTCAACGCCCTGCTCGATTCCCTCATCCCGGCCTCGGACCCGGACTACGTCCCTGAGCCGGAGGAGATCTACCTGGCCTTCAGCCAGTGGGCCGAGGAGACCGGGCGCCCGCTCTACCCCCACCAGGACGAAGCACTGAGCCAGATCCTGGACGGGCGCCACGTCATCGCCGCGACCCCCACGGGCTCGGGCAAGTCCATGATCGCGCTGGCGGCCCACACCGCCTCGCTGGCCCGGGGAGGCCGCTCCTACTACACCGCTCCTCTCAAGGCGCTCGTGAGTGAGAAGTTCTTCGAGCTCATCCGCCTGTTCGGCGCCGACAACGTCGGCATGGTGACGGGCGACTCCTCCATCAATGCCGGCGCTCCCATCATCTGCTGCACGGCGGAGATCCTCGCCAACCAGTCCCTGCGTGAGGGCGAGGCCATGGACGTGGACTGCGTCATCATGGACGAGTTCCACTACTACGCCGATCCTCAGCGCGGCTGGGCCTGGCAGGTCCCGCTGCTGGAGCTGCCCCAGGCACAGATGGTGCTGCTGTCGGCCACGCTGGGAGACGTGAGCTTCTTCGTGACAGACATGAAGGAGCGCACCGGCCGGGAGGTGGCCGTCATCGAGGGCGCCGAGCGACCAGTGCCCCTGGAGATGGAGTACGTGGTCGAGCCGATCGGCGAGCTTCTCCAGCGCCTGGTCCAGCAGCACAAGGCTCCGGTCTACGTCGTCCACTTCTCCCAGAAGGAGGCGATCGAGCGAGCCACCTCGCTGCTGAGTGTGGACCTGGTTCCCAAGTCCCGTAAGGAAGAGGTAGCTGCGGCGCTGGGCTCCTTCCGGTTCGGGCCAGGTTTCGGTGCCACGCTCTCGCGTCTGCTGCGTGCCGGCATCGGGGTGCACCACGCCGGGATGCTGCCGCGCTACCGCAGGCTGGTCGAGCGCCTGGCGCGTGAGGGCCTGCTCAGCGTCATCTGCGGCACGGACACCTTGGGGGTGGGCATCAACGTCCCCATCCGCTCGGTGGTACTCACCTCCCTGGTCAAGTTCGACGGCGCCAAGGAACGCCACCTCACGGCGCGCGAGTTCCACCAGATCGCCGGCCGTGCTGGCCGCGCGGGCTTCGATACCCGCGGTTACGTGATCGTCCAGGCTCCCGAGCACGTCATCGAGAACGCCAAGGCTCTGGCCAAGGCCGGAGACGACGAGCGCAAGCGCCGCAAGATCGTGCGCAAGGCCGCTCCCGAGGGCCGGGTCAACTGGACGGACAAGACCTTCGAGCGCCTGCGGGACGCCCAGCCCGAGACAATGACGAGCCAGTTCCAGGTCACCACCACCATGGTCCTCAACCTCATGGAGCGCGACGGCGATCCCGTGGCCGCGATGGCCCAGCTGCTCTCGCGTGTCCACGAGAGCGAGGCGATGAGGCGCAAGCACGTGCGCCGTGCGATCGATATCTACCTCTCGCTGCGCACGGCCGGGGTGCTCACCCATGTCTCCTCCGCCCAGGCCCGGTCGGACGGCCGTCCCCGCCTGCGTCTGGCGGTGGACCTGCCTGACGACTTTGCTCTCAACCAGCCCCTCGCCCCCTTCGCGCTGGCGGCCATGGACCTGCTGGGGGTGGACTCCCCCGAGCACACGGTGGACGTCGTCAGCGTCGTCGAGGCGACCCTGGATGACCCAAAGCCCTTGCTCTACGCCCAGCAGCGCCAGGCCCGTGGCGAGGCGATCGCTGCGATGAAGGCCGAGGGCCTGGACTATGACGAGCGCATGGCCGCGCTGGAGGAGGTCACCTGGCCCCAGCCCCTGGCCGAGCTCCTGGCTCCCGCACTGGAGATGTACAAGCAGTCCAATCCCTGGATCGCCGAGTACGAGCTGCATCCCAAGTCCGTGGTGCGGGACATGGTGGAGTCCGCGATGACCTTCTCCGACCTCGTTTCGCGCTATGAGCTGGGGCGCAGCGAGGGCGTCATCCTGCGCTACCTCACTGACGCCTACCGGGCACTGCGCCAGGTGGTCCCTGAGGAGCACCGCACCGAGGAGGTCGTTGCCCTCATCGACTGGCTGGGCAACCTGGTGCGCGCGGTGGACTCCTCCCTGCTGGACGAGTGGGAGGCCCTGGGGGCGGCGCAAGCCGGCCGCGCCGAGCTGGCAGCCGGGATCCTGGACGGCGACCGGCCCGGCGAGGACGACTCGATCGGCGTCGAGCGCGCCTTCGGGGCGGACGAGAACGGCAAGGTCGCCTTCAGCCGCAACCTCCACGCCTTCCGTGTGGCGGTGCGCAAGGAGATGTTCCGTCGCGTCGAGCTCATGGCCCGCGACGACGTCGAGGCCTTGGGCCGCCTGGACGCCTCCTCCGGCTGGGGCGAGGACCGGTGGGACGATGCCCTGGCCCGCTACTGGGACGAGTACGACTGGATCGGCACGGACACGGCGGCACGCTCGATCGCGCTGGCTCCGCTCGATGAGGCTCCGAGGCCCGCGGACCTAGCGGCAGCCGGGGTCTCCGAGCGCCTCATCGAGGCTTTTGCCAAGACCGGCCGCACCGTGTGGCTGGCTACCCAGGTGCTGCAGGACCCTGACGAGGACCACGACTGGCGGCTGACCGCGCTCGTCGACCTGACCGAGTGCGACCAGGCGGACAAGGCCGTCATTCACCTGCTGAACGTGGGTCCGCAGAGGTAGGGGCCTGGGTGGACTGGCGCACCACGAGCTCAGGCGCGAAGGTGATGTGCTGGATTGCTGAGCCGTCAGAGAGCAGCAGGTCCGCTGCGGCCCGGCCGATCTCACGCATGGGCTGGTGCACGCTGGTCAGCGGGGTGATGAGCTCGGAGGCGATGGCGACGTCGTCATAGCCCACGATCGCCACGTCCTGGGGGATGCGCAGGCCGCGGTCACGAATGACGCGCATGGCTCCGATGGCCATCTGGTCGTTGGCACAGAACAGGGCCGTGGGGGGCTCGGGATCATCCAGCAGCCGGGCCGCTCCGACCGCGCCGGCGTCCGCGCAGTAGCTCGCGCCCTCGTGCACCGCCTCAACCTCCACCAGGACCTTGTCAGGATCCTCCCCCGCCTCGGACAGGGCCTGGAGAACGCCGCAGCGTCGGTCGACGGACTGGCGGACGCTCAGCGGTCCGTTGACGAAGCCGATACGGCGGTGGCCGAGGTCCAGCAGGTGCCGCACCGCCACCTTGGCGCCAGCGACGTCGTCGCCCGCGACCGTGGACAGCTCATCCGAGATCGCTGGGTGGTCCATGAGCACCACCCGGATGCCGCGGCCGGCGAGCACCGCCAGGTTGTCCAGCGTGAAGGCCGAGGGGGTGACAATGACGCCGCACACGTCCAGGCCGGCCAGCATGCTCATGAGCTCACGCTCACGGTCGGGGTCGGAGTCCGTGGAGCCGACCATGGGCACACGCCCTTCCTGACGCAGCCGGTCCTCAATCCCGCGGGCCGCCTCGGTAAAGAAGGGGTTAGAGATGTCATGAACGAGGACGCCGACCAGTGAGGACCCGCCGTGCCGCAGGCGCCTAGCGGTCTCGGAGCGGACGAAGCCAAGCTCCTTGATGGCAGTCTCAACCCGCTCGCGCGTGGCCTGGGCAACCTTGTCCGGATGGTTGAGCACGTGGGAGACCGTGCCGACCGAGACCTCAGCCAGGGCGGCGACGTCGCGCACCGAGGGACGCGAGGAGGGGGCTTTGGGCGGGGTCATCTCACTCCGATGCTCGTAGGCGCAGGCTCGGGATCGTGGCCGAGGCCATGACGCTGGGCGCGGTCGCGCCGATATAGCGATGCTAGGCGCCGTGTTCAATCTGTTCAATCCTCCGCGGAGGGTACAGCTCTCAGCCACGCCACGAAGATCCTCCACACAGAGACTTGAAACGTTCTAACGCCGGCGCTAGGCTACCCGCGTTGATTCGTTTCAAGCCGACTGGTGACCGCCAACGGCAGGCGCCTTCCCGACGCCCCGAGTCAAGACCACTCCCTCACCTCGCACAGTGGCGAGGCGGAACGTCAGTTCGAAGGAGAACTCGTGCAAAACTCAACCCCCCCCCGACGAAGCACCCTAATCCCTGGTTCGTCGGCGTCGTGTCCGGCATGGCGTCCTACATCGACTCCTGCGCCATCGTCTCCTCCGGAACGGCCCTGACGATCTACCAGCTCACCAGCGGTTACAGCGACGGTCAGGTGGGACTGGCCTCGATGGGCCTGACGCTTGCCATCGCTTGCGGCGCGCTCTTCGGCGGCAAACTGGGAGACAACTTCGGCCGCAAACACGTCTTCTCCGCCACCATGGTGCTCATCGCCATCGGTGCCGCCCTTCAGGTCTTCGCCGGCAGCTTCACCATGCTCATGCTGGGCACCATCCTCGTGGGCCTGGGCACCGGCGCGGACCTGCCGGTCTCGCTGGCCAACATCGCCGAGACCGCCACGGACGAGAACCGCGGCAAGATCATCGGTCTGTCCAACATCCTGTGGACCGTCGGTATCCTCGGCGCCATCGCCTGCGCCTCGATCGTGGGCAACTGGGGCCACCTCGGCGGTCAGATCCTCTACGCCCAGGTCGGCGTCGTCGCCCTCATCGTCCTCCTCCTGCGCCTGCCGCTACCCGAGTCCCACGTGTGGCTGGAGGCTCAGGCAGAGAAGAAGGCAGGCGTGGAGACTGTGCGCGCCGAGCGCTCCCAGCTACGGCTGCTCCTCCAGAGCCCTTACGCCAAGCCCTTCTTCGCCCTCATCTTCTTCTATGCCCTGGTCAACATCCCGGCCAACACCGCTGGCCAGTTCGGCACCTGGGTAGCCGTCAACGTCATCCACATGGACGTCGCCTTCACTAGCCAGCTGGGCCTGATCATGATGCCGCTCGGCTTCATCTGGGGTGTGTGGTTCATGAAGATCGTCGACACCGACAAGCGGATGCCCTACTTCTACGTCGGCGCGTTCCTCTTTGCCGGCGCCTACCTCATCTACCCGATCTTCGGCTTCAGCGTGGTCACCTACATCGCCGTCACCGTCATCAACGGTATCGGTGGTGGCTTCGCCTTCGAGGGCATCATGAAGGTCTGGGCCCAGGAGTCCTTCCCCACCCTGCTACGCACCACCGCCCAGGGCACGATCATCGCCGTCGCACGAGTCGTCGCCGCGCTGGCAGCCTCGGTCACCCCGCTGCTCCTACGCGCCGGCCCGGAGACCGCCTACGGCGCCCTGGCCGCCATTGCCGCAGTCGGCTACGCCTTCGCGATCTGGGGATTCCGTCACAAGACCCGCAACGAGTTCGACGTCGAGTCCCACACGATCCAGGACGTCGAGGCCGCCGAGGAGGCTGGGGTGGACTTCACCATCTCCGCCGAGCCGAAGGCCTGAGAGCTCCCACCATCACCCCGGCCCTGCTGCTCCACGACACTGTGGAGCAGCAGGGCCGGGGTCCGTCATCTCTGGGCGCTGCCCCGCTTTCCCCGCCCTGGCCTGCCAGGCTCACCCTTGGCCGCAGCCTCATGATGCTGGCGCTCCAGCGCGACCTACCGGCCCGCTAGACAGAGTCTTCACAAACCGAGAATGAGGGCACTCACCACCCCAACCCTCCTTTCGCTACCCCTCCGCCGCAGTCGCTATCCCATCGCGCCCTTCGCTACCCCGCAGCACGCGCTACGGGGTAGCGAGCAGCACCAAGAGGTAGCGAACACGGGCACCGGGTAGCGACAGACAGAACGGGGTAGCGGTGGACACCAAGCGAGGCAGCAACAAACACGTCAGGCAGCAGCAGGCAGGGCGAACACAGGCACCGACCGCCGTCTTCTTGCGATGCCCACCGCCCCGGCCTGTCCTTCGCTACCCCACCACCGCGTTCGATACCCCATCGCGCCTCCCCCCCACGAACACAGACTGGGCCTGCCCACATCGATACCGGCGACAACCTCCACGCCCTCGACACTCATGTGCACGCGCCCGCCCCGCGCCGGTGGACCAGCTTCGCGCAAGTGATCCCACACCCACAAGAGAGAGCCGCTCTTCATCACTTGTGAAACGGTTCAATTCTCGCTAACCTGAACTCATCACCGGACGCCGCAACGCCGCCGTCCACCCCAGTCACTGACGACGAGGAGCCCACCATGACCACCCCCACCCTCTCCGACCTCTCCCCCGAGGCCCGCAGCCTCCTGGAGACCCAGACCATCGAGCTTCCCAGCTGGGCCTTCGGTAACTCCGGCACCCGCTTCCGCGTCTTCACCACCGCCGGCGTGCCCCGCGACCCCTTCGAGAAGATCGACGACGTCGCCCAGGTCAACGCCTTCACCGGCGTGACCCCGCGCGTGTCCCTCCACATCCCGTGGGACAAGGTGGAGGACTACTCGGCCCTGCGCACCTACGCCGAGGAGCGTGGCGTGAGGATCGGTACCATCAACTCCAACGTCTTCCAGGACGAGGACTACAAGCTGGGCTCCCTGACCAACCCGGATGAGAGGATCCGCGCCAAGGCCATTGCCCACCACCTGGAGTGCATCGACGTCATGCGCGCCACCGGCTCCCCGGCCCTCAAGATCTGGCTGGCCGACGGCACGAACTACCCCGGCCAGGACTCCATCCGCGAGCGCCAGGACCGCCTGGCCGACTCCCTGGCCCAGATCTACGCCGGCCTGGACGAGGACCAGCAGCTCATCCTGGAGTACAAGTTCTTCGAGCCGGCCTTCTACCACACCGACGTCCCGGACTGGGGCACCTCGCTGACCCACTGCCTGGCGCTGGGTGAGCGCGCCAAGGTCGTCCTGGACACCGGCCACCACGCCCCGGGCACGAATATCGAGTTCATCGTCGCCCAGCTGCTGCGCCTGGGCCGCCTGGGCGCCTTCGACTTCAACTCCCGCTTCTACGCCGACGACGACCTCATCGTGGGCGCGGCCGACCCATACCAGCTCTTCCGCATCATGAACGAGATCGTCTCCGCCGGCGCGCTGGCCCCCGACTCGGGCGTCAACTTCATGCTCGACCAGTGCCACAACCTGGAGGAGAAGATCCCCGGCGAGATCCGCTCGGCCACCAACGTCCAGGAGGCCACCGCCAAGGCGCTGCTCGTGGACCGCGAGGCCCTGCGGGCCGCTCAGCGAGCCGGAGACGTCCTGGCCGCCAATGACATCTTCGTCGACGCCTTCAACACCGACGTCCGCCCGCTGCTCGCCGAGCTGCGCGAGTCCCAGGGCCTGGCACCGGACCCGATGAAGGCCTTCCTCGCCTCGGGCTACCTGGACAAGGTCCGCTCCGAGCGCGTGGGCGGCACCGCTGCGGGCTGGGGCGCGTGATGAGCGAGCCTCTGCACGTCGGCGCGGTCGACCTGGGCGCGTCCTCCGGGCGCGTCATGGTCGGCACCCTCGCTGATGGGCGGATCACCCTGACCGAGACGCGCCGCTTCGTTAACGGCGCGGTCCCGGTGCCCGCCGACGACGGCGAGCGCCTGTACTGGGACGTGCTGCGGCTGTGGAGCGAGATCCGCGAGGGTCTGCTGGCCGCGGTGCGCGAGGTCGGGCCGCTGGCCGCCGTCGGCATCGATACCTGGGCGGTGGACTACGGACTGGCGCGCGAGGGCGGTGCGCTGGCCGGCCCGGTAGCCGCCTACCGCTCGGCACGCACCCGTGGCGTGCCCGACCAGCTTTTCGCCGCTGTCCCACCTGGTGAGCTCTACGGCGTCAACGGCCTGCAGGTCCAGGAGTTCAACACGGTCTTCCAGCTGCTGGCCGAGCGCCGCGACGGCGGGCTGCCCGACGGCGCACCACGCACGATGCTGCTGCTGCCGGACCTGCTGACCTCGTGGCTGACCGGCACCCAGGTGGCTGAGGTCACCAACGCCTCGACCACCGGGCTCCTGGACGCCCGCAGCCGCACCTGGTCCACTGCCCTGCTGGAGCGCCTGCGCTGCGAGCTCGACCTAGACCTGGACCCAGTCCTGCCACCCCTGGTCGAGGCCGGCACCCAGGTGGGCACGGTCCGTCAGGAGGTGCTTGAGGTCTTCGGGCCAGACGGCTCCCCCACGCCCGTGGTCGCCGTCGGCAGCCATGACACGGCCTCCGCCGTCGTCGCCGTTCCCACCGAGGCTCCGGACTTCGCCTACATCTCGTGCGGGACCTGGTCACTGGTCGGCCTGGAGCTGGACGAGCCGGTACTCACCGAGGCCTCTCGCCAGGCCAACTTCACCAACGAGCTGGGGGTGGACGGCACCGTCCGCTACCTCAAGAACGTCATGGGGCTGTGGGTCTTCAACGAGGCCGTACGCACCTGGCGCAGCCAGGGGCTGGAGGTCTCCTACGCCGAGATCGACGCCGCCGCCGAGGCCTGCCAGGCACTACGCACCGTGGTGGACATCAACGACGACGCCTTCTTCGCCCCCGGAGACATGGCAGCCCGGATCGACGACTACGCCCGTGCCACCGGTCAGCCCCTGCCCCGCTCGATCGGGGAGTACGTGCGCTGCATCAACGACTCCCTGGCCCTGGCCTACCGCCGGGCGGTGCGTGAGGCCACCGAGCTGTCAGGCCACACGGTCAACGTCCTGCACATGGTGGGCGGCGGGATCCGCAACCGTCTGCTGTGCCAGCTCGCTGCTGACGCCACGGGCCTGAGGGTCCTGGCAGGTCCCACCGAGGCCACGGCGCTGGGAAACATCGTCGTGGCCGCCCGCGGGGCAGGCCTGATCGACGGCGACCTGGCTGCGCTGCGTCGTCTGGTGCGCAGCTCCTGCGAGCTGGCCACCTACCTCCCCGATCCCACGACTGCTGCCCGGTGGGACGAGGCCGAGCAGCGGATCTTCGCCTCCGCGTCCTGAGGCAGCACGAAGGAGATCATGATGACCACGACCACCGGAACCAGGCCGGCACTGACCCGGGACGGGGTCACGCTGGCACCGCTGGCAGGCGGCTTCCTGCCGCCCTATTCCGAGCGCCTCCATCTCATCGCGCACCTGCCCGCGCCCAGCGCCGCTGACCTGGCTGCGATGTCGCAGCAGGCCGGAGGCTCCGAGGACGCAGCCAGCCAGCCGCACGGCACCCAGGTTGATACCGCGCAGGCTGCCACGGGCGAGGGCTCCCCCTTCAGCCCCGAAACCGCCGCGGCGATGGAGGCCTTCAACGCCCCCTTCGGCCAGCCGGAGGCCACTCACGCCGTGGTCGAGGAGCGCGAGGTCGATGGTCCGCACGGGCCAGTCCCGGTGCGCGTCTACCGTCCCGAGCCCGGGTGGGTCCCGCCCGCGCCGAGCCCGCAGACCGACGGCCTGCGCGCCGGCCTCGTGTGGTACCACGGAGGCGCCTTCGTGGGCGGGGACCTGGACATGCCCGAGGCCGACGCTGTGGCCCGGGGCCTGGTCACCCGCACCGGAGCCACCGTGGTCTCGGTGTTCTACCGGCTGTGCAACGACGGCGTCACGCACTTCCCTGTCCCTCACGATGATGCCTACGCCGCCCTGCGCTGGACGGCTGAGCACGCCAGGGAGCTGGGCATCGACCCGGCGCGCCTGGCCGTGGGCGGGGCGAGC
>NZ_DS999576.1:33147-97177 GCF_000159035.1 Actinomyces urogenitalis DSM 15434 | reverse complement strand
GCTCGCCTACCCGGTAGCCCATGCCGAGCACTGGCCAGCCGCCAGCGGCGAGCTCGCCCAGCGCCTGGAGGACATGCCTCAGGTCCTGCGCTTCCCCGCCGACGTCATGGCGATGATGAACGCGAACTACCTGGGCGCTGCCCCGGTCGACGCCCCCGCCTACGCCTTCCCCGGGGACGGCAACGGCAGTGCGGCAGACCTGGCAGGGTTCCCGGCCAGCTACATCGAGAACTGCGAGAACGACGACCTACGGGCCTCGGGCGAGGCCCTGGGCCAGGCGCTGGCGCAGGCGGGCTGCGACGTCGAGTGCGTCACCGCCGCCGGCGTCCCCCACGGCCACCTCAACGCAGTCGGCTCGGCCCTGTCCTCTCAGTCCCTGGACCGCTTCGCGGCCCGCCTGGCGCGCCGCTCCTGACCACTCTTCTCTCTACACACCACCACAAGGAGTCACCATGACCACCAGCCTCTCCCTTGACGAAATCCTGTCCCAGATGGGCGCCGCCGGACGCCGCCTGGACCACATGGGCGCCGTGGAGGCCGGCGCCGGCAACATCTCGGTGTCCGTTGACGCCTCGGCAGAGGAGCTGGGCCTGGCCGAGCGCTTCCCGCAGGTCCACCCCGGCACCGAGCTGCCGCTGGCGGCTCCGGCCCTGGCCGGACGCACCGTGCTGGTCACCGGCTCGGGCTGCCGCCTGCGCGACGTCGCCGCCAGCCCCGAGGCCAATGTCTCGGCCTTCGTGGTGGACGAGGGCGGCCTGACCGGCACCTGGTACACCCACCCGGACAAGGCCTACGTACGCCCCACCAGCGAGTTCAACTCCCACCTGGCCGTCCACAATGACCAGGTGGCCACGCGCGGGGTGAGCTTCCAGGCCGTCATCCACGCCCAACCCCCGTACCTGGTGCAGCTGTCCCACATCAAGGACATCCGCAACACCGCGGACTTCAACCGCCGGATCCTGCGCTGGGAGCCGGAGACGATCGTCCAGCTGCCGCAGGGCATCGAGGTCCTGGACTTCATGGTGCCGGGCTCAGCCACCCTCATGGAGAACAACGTGCGCGCCCTGCGTGACCACGTCATCGTGCTGTGGTCCAAGCACGGGATCATGGTGCGCTCCGACGTCGCTCCGCTGGCCGCCGTCGACAAGGTCGAGTACGCCGAGACCGGCGCCATGTACGAGGTCCGCAACATCACCTCCGGCAGTCTCGGCGAGGGCGTGACGGACGAGGAGCTGCGCGCGGTCATCGAGGCCTTCGGCGTCCAGACAGACCTGTTCTGACCTACCTGCCACCCGGCCCCGGGGCACCTCCTGCCCTGGGGCCACGGCCCGGGCACCTCCAGGCCGGTTCCTACGCCGAGGCACCCAGCCGCCTCTTCACCCCGGAAGTCCTGCGCCTCATCTCCCTTCAAGCCCAGGCACTCTTCCACCCCACAACAGAAACGATCCAAAGGAGAATCACATGACCCTGGTCGACCAGCTGCGCGCCCGTCTGAAGGACCCCGGCATCGAGTACCGCCCCGAGCAGCGGTGGTGGCTCGCCGCGGGCCTGCACACCGACGCCACGATCCGCCACGAGATCGAGCAGGCCCACCGCCTGGGCTTTGGCGGCATGGAGTTCCTGGCCATGCCCGAGGACGGCATCGACGAGTCCCGCTACGGGTGGGGCAGCGAGGAGTGGACCCACGACTCGGTCACCGTCGCGCGCGAGACCACCGAGCGGAGTATGTCCTTCTCCTTCACCTCCGGCACCAACTGGTCCAATGCCAACCTGCCCACCATCACCCCCGACGACGACGCCGCGGCCCAGGAGCTCGGGCTCGTCTACGAGGACGTGACAGGCACTCGCCGCGGACCTCTGCCCACCGCAGACCTGTCTGCCTCCTACGACGGCCCGGACACCAGCTTCGAGCGCATCCCCGGCACACGTCAGCGCTTCGTGGCCGTGGTCGCCGCCGTCGTCACCACGCCTGAGGACGGTCCTGCGCGCATCGACGTCTCCACGCTGACGAACCTGACGGACCTGGTCACCGGCTCGGGCCAGGAGCGCGAGCTGACCTGGAGCGCACCAGACTCGCGCAGCTGGCGCCTGTTCATCTTCTGGCAGCACGGCACCGGCCAGATCGCCAAGCCCTCAGCCTCGGTCAACTACACGGTCAACTACCTCGAGCGCGACGGCGTGGACGCCGTCATCGACTACTGGCGCGAGGTGGTGCTCACCGACGAGCTCAAGGAGATCATCGCGCGCAACCCCCGCGCCCAGATGTACATGGACTCCCTGGAGCTCAACCTGTCCGGTGAGGCAGGCATGTTCTGGGGGCGGACCGTGGCCGATGAGTTCGCCACCCGCCGCGGCTACGACATCATCCCCTGGCTCCCGGTGCTGGTCAGCCGGGCCCCGCTCAGGGCGGTGTCCACCGTCTACACCTTCGAGCCTCTCAACGCCGCGGACGCGGTGACGGTGGCCAAGGTCCGCCACGACTACGTCGAGACGCTCACCGACCTCTACATCGAGAACATGCTGCTGCCCTTCAAGGAGTTCCTCAACTCCTACGGCATCTCGCTGCGCTCGGAGATCTCCTACGGCCTGCCCTTCGAGCTGACCCGCCCCGGCATCGCGGTGGACGGCATCGAGAACGAGTCCCTGGAGTTCGGCTCCCAGATCGACGCCTACCGCCTCATGGCCGGCGCCGCGCACCTGCTGGGCAAGCAGTACTCCTCCGAGACCGGTGCCACCACACGCAACCACATGCTCGACCACCGCTTCTACGACCAGATCATCAATACCCAGCTCGCCGCCGGCATCACCAAGACAGTCCTGCACGGCTGGTCCTCTCCGCGCGGGGCCGAGGGCACCACCCACTGGCCGGGCCACGAGGGCATGCTCCCCCTCTTCTCCGAGCGCTTCGATACCCGCCAGCCCGCGGCCGAGTTCTACCCGCTGTGGACCCAGGCGGTCGGCCGCATGCAGTACCTGCTGCGTCAGGGCCGCCCGCGTATCGACGTCGGCATCCTGCGCACCGACCACTTCACGGACAACGGCTCCGGCATGGTCTTCTTTGACGCCGAGGGCCGGCGCGTGGCGGACGAGGAGCTCTACGGCCGCCATTGGATGCGGGCGCGCGAGAACCACTGGTGGGTGGACCTGGGCATGCAGGACGCCGGGTGGACCTACGAGTTCTTCGACGGCTCCTACCTGCTGCGCCCCGAGGTGAGGCTCGGCGAGGGAACCGTCCAGCCCGAGGGGCCCGGCTACCAGGCCCTCATCGTCTACCAGGAGGCGCTGAGCGCGGAGGTGGCCGCCCGCCTGGTGGAGGTGGCTCGCACCGGCGTCAAGGTCCTCATCGTCAACGGCGTCACCGAGCTGGCCTACCTGGCGGCTGGCCGCTACACCCACCACGAGCGTGCCGCCTCTCGGACGCCGGGCCTGGACGGACGTGACGAGGAGCTGGCGGCCGCCATGGCTCAGCTGCGCGCGCTGGACACGGTGGCCGAGATCGATGACCAGTCCCAGACCCTCAACGCCCTGAGGGCCCTGGGCGTGCGCGGCTACCACGAGCTGACCCAGGCCAACGAGAACGTGCTCACCTACGAGCGCGAGGACGGCGACCTCCTGCACGTCTACGTCTACCACTACCTCTACGAGACCGGTGAGCCGACCACGGTCGAGCTGCGCCTGCCCGGCCACGGCACCGCCTACCGCCTGGACGCGTGGACGGGCACGCTCACCGAGGTTCCCTCCCGCGCCCAGGGCGAGGACACGCTGGTGCCCGTCAGCCTGCGCCCGGGCGAGCCGGCGATTATCACCCTGGACCGCTCGGCCGCCTCTGGCTCGACGGCGGCGCCCGTCTCCCCCGAGCTCGCCACCGCCGTCGTCTCCCGGACGCCGCAGGTGCTGGCCGAGCTCACGCACTGGGACATCACGGTGGAGTCCTGGGACGCCGGCGAGGATGAGGTCATCGAGGAGGACCGCGGGCTCGGCTACGTCACCCGCGAGGTCGTCCCCCACACCGAGGTCACCGCGATGCACGCCGCCTCTGACCGCCTGGCGCCGTGGTGCGAGCTCGACGGCGTGGGCACCGAGGTCTCCGGGGTCGGTGAGTACCGTGCCACCGTGCGTCTGGACGCGCTGCCCGCGGGCCGAGTCCTGCTGGACCTGGGGAACGTGGGCGGAGGGCTCAGCTCGGTGTCCATCAACGGCTCAGAGCCGGTGGGCGCCGACACCTCCGCACCGGTCGCTGAAGTCACCGGCCTGCTGCGTCAGGGGGACAACGAGGTGGTCGTGAGGGTCTCCTCCTCCCTGTCCAACCGGCTCAAGGCACGTGGCTACTACGACGCCCTGCCGGACGTGGCGCTCATGCTCGCCGGCGGAGAGCCTCGCCCGCACCAGGTCCCACTGCGAGGCTACGGCCTGCAGGGACCGGTCAGACTCGTTCAGGGCTGAGGTAGGCCACCGATGAGGTGACGGCCACTGGCGACGGACGCGGGCGCCGTCGGCCACCAGCAGTACCTGGTGACCGACGGCGCCCGCCTGCCAGGAGCCCTCAGCGGCCAAGGGGACCGGCTCGGTCTCCCTCGGCCTCCCAGCGGTTCAGCCTGCTGGCCTCGCGCTCACGAGCGCAGGACCTCGATATCTGCGACGCTATCCGCACTCAGCTCCACGCCCTCGGACAGCCAGGCTCGCACCTGGCCCCCTGCTGCGACGACGGCGAGGTCCCCGGCCGGGGTGGGCACCACGGCAGCCGCCCAGCTCAGGTCCCCCAGCGACGGCGCGATGCGGACCTCGCGCCACCCGGCCGCCGTCGGCTCCAGGCCGAGGACTGCCTGGGGAAGCAGCGTGGCTGGGCCGGAGGACCAGGCGTGGCACAGGCTCTTGCCGAAGGGGCGGCCGTACATGGACCACGGGGTGGGACCGGCGCCGGGGAACTCCTCCCAGAAGGTGGAGGTCTCCTCGTGCAGCATCGTTCCCCAGGCCTGGCGCAGGTGAGTGACCACCCGCTCGTCCAGCCCTTGGGTATGTAGCGCCCGCAGCGCCATCCCACGCATGAAGGGGGTGTGGGTCTGGGAGGGGGCCAGCCGGGCCGCCACCGTTCCCGCCGCCACACTGCCTTCGACGCCGCCGACGCCGTCGGCCTGTCCGCCCTGGACCGGGCCCGCCGCCTCGTGAGGGCCAACAGCCGGCGTGATCCCGGACAACAGCGCGAGGAGCTGGGGGTAGGCGGTCGGCGTTCCTCCCTGGCCGTCACCCGGGAGGTCCAGGTAGTCCGCCCACGCCCCTGCCTGCGCGTCCCACCCGCGCTCGCGTAGGGTCGAGGCGACGCGCTCGGACACCCCCTGCCAGTGCTCGGCGCGTGAGAGGTGACGCCCACCCGCCTCGCGCTGGAGGGCGATCACGCAGCGCAGCGCCCAGTACCACAGCAGCTGCAGGGAGGTGGGCAGGGCGTCGCGAGCTACCTCATAGCCCCAGTCGACGAAGACCCAGGTCGGCTCCTCGCTCGTGTCACCGCGCAGGACCCCACTGGCCGGGTCGATCCGGGCGGACAGACGCTCCAGCAGGTCCTCGGCCCCCTGGGCGAGCTCGTCCAGGGCGTCATCCAAGCCGAGGTAGCGCCGGGCCTCTGCGGCGTTGACCATCCACCACAGGGAGTAGGTGAGCGTTCCGTTGACCAGGCCGTCGCTGGGCGAGCCGAGTGCGCGCAGGCCGTCGAGGACCACCTGCCCCTCCCCCAGCGCGTAGGCGTTGGCCAGGGTGTTGAGGGCCTGGTCACCAGCCCACGGCATGCGGTCGCGCTTGATCCCGTCAATGACCAGGCGCTGGGTGCACAGGCGCAGGGTCAGGGCAGCTCGGTCCCAGATCTCATTGAGGACGGGGTCGGAGCTGAGGAAGGCACCGCGCCGGGCGACCGGGTGAATCATCGCCTCGAAGCCGATCAGGCGGGCCTGCCCGACCGCTTCTCCGCTAAGGCGCAGATAGCGGCCGGCCACTGCCTGCGCCGTCGTCCATCCACCACCAGCACGAGGGACGAGGTCGGTCCGGTTCTCTGCGACCTCGGGATCGTAGCCGGACTCGGCCACAGACTCCCCCACGCCGAGGGTGACTGCCGCGCCTGTGTCACTGCCAGGCTGTACGGTCCCTACCCCGGCCAGCTCGATGACTGGCCAGCCCAGCGCCTGGGTCCCCAGGTCCCACACGCCGTCGGCGCGCTGGGTGGGATGCAGGAGCACGGTGGGCTCCTGGGCCAGGTGGACGGGCAGGAGCGCGCCATGCTCGCAGCGTGGGGCGAGCCAGTTCGTGGCGTCGGTGCTCAGCTCAATGCCCCGGGCCTCTGCCTGCACGGCGCGGCCATCCAGGCCGACGGCTGCTCCCTCGCTCGTGCCGTCGGCCGCCAGCGGCGCCGTGAGCCGCGCGCCGAGCACGCCGTGGCCGCGCAGCTCCCACCAGCCGTCCTGGCCCAGAGTCGCCGTCGTCCCCTCCGCGGGCTCCAGGTCCCCGTGAGCCAGCAGGCGCAGGTGGTCTGCGTGGCAGCGCAGGTGCAGGACTGGGCTGGGACGGCGGTAGGTGTCGGCGTAGTCAACGTTGGTGGCTGCGGCGCGCCCGCGCATGACGATGGCGTGCAGGAGCGCGGCCGGATAATCGGCCGGGTGGTACAGCCAGGTCACCGCGTCCTGGTGGGAATCCTGCTGTGCGAGGTGGTCGGTGCCGAGACTGTCTGGCTCGATGTGGTCTGGCTCGATGCGGTCAGGATAAGGATCGGCGGAGTGCTCGCGGAAGGCCGCCAGCACCTGCTGCGGACTGGTCCAGGAGGTCGGGTCCATGGGGGCGTGGGCAGCGGTGGAGAAGGCAGAGGAGGTAGAGCTGGAGGTAGAAGTCGAGGTGGAGGACGTGCGAGGTCCCGGTACAGCGACAGCGTTGTCTTCAGGTGCCATGCCTGGAATATGCCGCGGGATTGCGGGGAAAGGTAGGAGGAACGCCACAGAAATTGAAACGGTTTAACGCTCGAGACCAACAGCCTCCAACAAACAAGGACCTAAATCCCTCCGCGTGGCGCTACTGCCGCACTGAGCCGCCAGGGTCGCCGCCCACACCCCGGCGCCGTATGTTCGTCGCTTTAGGCCCATAACAGTCGACCACCCCCACTACTCACCACCGAACCGACTGTTCACCGCCTAAAGCGACTCCACAACACGTCACAGTCCCAAGTCCCGGACCGCACCCCACCGTCGCTTCAGGCCCATAACAGTCGATCCAGGCGCTGGGAGCATGGGACCCGACTGTTCACCACCTAAAGCGACGCGGCAGGGGGACGGCAACAGAACCACGGCTGCCAAGCACAGACGGCCTCAACCTCAAGCGACGCGGCGCAGGTGTGGCCACCCGCGCCGCGTCGCCTCCAGCAGCCCGATCAGCCGGCTCAGTCAGCGAGAACCGCACCGTTGGACCGCGCGATCTCCCCCAGCACGCGAGCCGACGCCTTGGGCGTCCGTTCCTGAGTCTGTCGATCCACGGCGATGATGCCGAACTTGGGACCATAACCGAAGACCCACTCGAAGTTGTCCATGGCGGACCAGCACATGTAGCCCGAGATCGGCACCCCGTCAGCAATCGCCTTGCCGACCTCCGTGATCGCCGTGCGCAGGAAGTCCACCCGCTGGGAGTCATCCTCAGTGTTGAGCCCGTTCTCGGTGACGATGATCGGGACCTTGACGGTCTCCCAGGCCTGGCGGACGACGGCGCCGATCGCCCAGGGCCAGATCTCCTCGCCCTGCGGGTTGACCACGGCGTCCGGCGCCGGCGGCACCGGGCCGTCCGGCCCCAGCACCGTTCGGTTGTAGGTCTGCAGCCCCACGAAGTCGTCCCCCTCGCTGACCCGCAGGTAGCGCAGGTTGCTCTCCTCGACCAGGCGCCTCACGCGCTCCTCGCCCCCCGGGGCGGCGTGGAAGTCGGTGTTGGCCAGCGTCCAGCCCACCTTCATCGAGGGCTTGACCTCCTTGATCTCCGCGACGGCCGCCTTGTGGGCAGCGCACTTGATCTCAAAGGCCTTCTCCGTGGCCGCCAGCTGGAAGCCCGCCACCTTGCTCGCCGGGATCCCCAGCGCCTTGCCAGCGCCGACCCAGGTTGGGTTCTTCTCGCGGTCGACACCGTCGCGCTCAGCCAGGCCCAGCTCCCCCAGAAGCACAGCAAGGTTGGGCTCGTTCATGGTGCAGGCAATGTCGAACAGGTCGCCCAGCTCCTGCGTCACCTTGCGGGCGAAGCGAGCGAAGAGCCGTGGGGTCTCCTCGTCTTCCCAACCACCGCGGGCAATGAGCCACTGCGGGGAGGTGAAGTGGTGGTAGGTCACCAGCGGGGTCAGCCCGTGCTCGTGGCAGGCACGCAGCATGTCACGGTAGTGCTCCAGAGCAACCTCGGAGAACTCACCCTCTGCCGGCTCGATACGGCTCCACTCCAGGGAGAAGCGGTAGGAGTTCAGCCCCAGGGAGGCCAGCAGCGCGATGTCCTGGCGATAGCGGTGGTAGTGGTCGCAGGCATCACCGGACGACTCGGCGTACATCGTGGGCCTGACGTGCTCGTAGAGCCAGACGTCATTGTTGGTGTTGCCACCCTCAACCTGGTGGGAGGCCGTGGCCGTCCCCCACAAGAAGCCCTCGGGGAAGACGGGAGCGGCTGCCGCCTGGGGCGCCGAAGCTGTTGTCACAGGATCTGTCCTTTCATGTCCTTCATTGTTACCAGTGGCAGATGGCTGCCGGCTCACCACCAGGAACTGGCGACGGCGCACCCGCGGCCCGCTACCTACCTACTTCACGCCCTTGACCAGCGGCATGATGAGCGCCGCCAGGACGCAGAAGCCGGTGCCCACGCCCCACAGGAGCGGGTAGTTGGTGGAGTCCGGCCCCAGCAGGGTCGGGGCGATCGCCGGGACCAGCACGTTGCCGAGGTTGAGGGCCAGACCGAAGACGGCCATGTCCTTGCCCGCGTCAGCCTCGCTGGGCAGCACCTTGGCGCACAGGGCCAGGTCCACCGTGAGGTACATCGGCTGGCCGACAGCGAAGAGCATCCAGGCCACGGTGAAACCGGTCAGGGAGTCCGAGGTCGCCGCGATGACGAGGGCGACGCCCATAATGACTGAGGCCAGGGCAACCAGCGGCTTGAGCATGCCCAGCTTGTCCGCGATCCAGCCCGATCCGGTGAAGACGATGATCGAGACCGGGGCGCTCATCAGGGACAGGCGCCCGGCGATAGCACCGGCGGAGGCGGGGTCGTTGCCGAGCCCGACGATGAGGTAGAGAACGAAGAACCCTAGGAAGGCCGCCATCGCCGAGCCGGCAAGGAAGCGGGAGACCCACACCCAGGCGAAGGCCGGGTGCTTGACGGGGTTGACGAACATATGGGTGAACATGGAGAGCATGCCGCCGGAGGGGATCTCCTCGCGGGTGTGCTGCGGGTCCTTGTAGAGCAGGAACAGGGGCAGCGCAAGCACCAGGGCCAGGACGGCCGGCACGGTCATCAGGGCCACCGAGCTGACCTTGACCAGGGCGCCAGCCAGGTAGGAGCCGGCACTCATGGCCAGCGCGCCGCACAGGCCCATGACCCCCATGACGCGAGCACGCATATTCCCGGGGATCCCCTCGACCGGGATGGTGGAGTAGGCGTTGAATCCCGCCTGGGCGGCAGCGATACCGATGATGTAGGCCACGATGCTCACCAGCGACGAGGTCGAGGTGCCGATGAGCCAGAAGCAGGCCAGCGCGACGAGGTAGCCACCCAGCATCCAGGGCCGACGGCGTCCGAAGCGCGAGATTGTGCGGTCAGACAGCGCTCCGACGATGGGCACGACGGCCAGCATGAGCAGGGCGGACAGCGAAGTGGCCCGCGAGTAGACGAGGGTCGCCAGGTCCTTGTCAATGACGGACAGGCGCAGCTGGAACGCCGTCCCCATGCCCATCATCATGATGTAACCACCGATGGCGGCGATCAGGACCAGCCAGACCGTGCGCTTGGGGCTGCCGAACTTACGGGTGATGGCCTGGTACTCGGCGTCCAGGGAGTCCGGGGCGTCCTGGGAAGCCTGGGTATCAACGACGGCGGGAGCGACGTCGTCGGCGACGTCGTCCGGGCGGGGTGCGGAAGTGGTGCTCATCGATCGTCCTTGAGATGAGGAGGCCGGCTTATGGCCGGCTGGTGGGCGCAGCGGTCGCTGCGTGCCCACACCATACACAACATGTTCCACTTTGGTCGAGATCTACATCTCAACCAGAGTGGAACATGTCTCACTCGCTAGACTGTTCCAGACAGGGAGCGAGGACCATGCCAAGCACACCATCACCGAGGCACACCCCCACCGCAGGGCAGCCCTCCGCGCAGACAGCACCCGCTCTCCAGCCCACCCCCTCCCCCATCGCCACCCCAGACGGGCGCACCCGCTACGCCAACGGGGAGCGACGGCGCGCCGAGATCGTCGACGCCGCCATGCAGGTCTTCGCCGATCAAGGGTTCCAAGGGCTCTCACTGCGCCAGATCGCTGAGGCAGTCGGCGTCAGCCACACCCTGCTGCGCCACCACTTCGGCACCAAGGACGCCATCCTCCAGGCCGTCCTGACCCGCCGAGAAAAGCTTGAGGCCAGCTGGCGGGCCGAGCTCTTCGCCCAGCACGGTTTCCTCGACGCCCTACCCCAGGTCATGGCGCACAACGCCACGATTCGCGGGCTCATCCAGCTCGACGCCGTCATGCGAGCAGAGGCAGTCAACCCCTCCCACCCCGCACACGACTACATCGTCGGCCTGACCCACCGCTTCCGCTCCGCGATCCGCGCCGACCTCGCTGCAGACCAGGCCGCAGGACGCATCCGCGCCGACCTCGACCTGGATCTGACCGCACTGGCACTCGCCTCACTCATCGAAGGAGTGCAGCTGGAGTGGCTGCTTGACCCGGCCGTTGATATGGCCGCCGTCATGACCGACGCCGTCTCGCGCCTGCGCGCCTAAGACGCCAGCACCGCCCACGCATCCGCCCGACCGCCCTGCACACACTCACCCCACCCCACGCCTCCCACCCCGCGCTCACGCCCACCCTATCGCGAGCGTTGACAGCGCGCCAAGCACGTGCCTACAGTGCCTCACACCGATATGAAACGGTTCAAGGACGATCCGGAGGACGCCATGTCTGACCACCCCACTCTTCTCGACGCCCCGGCGCCCGAGCTCTCCAACCCCGTCGGGACCCTCGCTGCCCCCGTACGCCTGCGCGTGGACCACCACCGCGCCGGCGCCGAGGTCCTCGGCGGCACCTTCGCCACCCCGTCCCTGTCCTGGGAGGTGCCCTGCGCGCCCCAGGGCTGGAGCCAGGCACGCGCCGAGATCGAGATCGCCCGCGCCGTCGTCGGCTCCCAGCCGGTGACCGAGGTGGTCTCCCTCGCCTCCCCCTCCTCCCTCTTCCAGGCCTGGCCAACCACGCCGCTGACCTCTCGCGAGCGCGCTACCTGGTGCGTACGCGTGGCCGGGGACGACGGCGTCTTCTCACCCTGGTCGCAGCCCGCCGTCGTCGAGACAGGGCTCCTGGAGCGCACTGACTGGACCGCCCAGGCGATCACCGCCCCTGGCAACCAGCGTGCGGACGTCGCTCCCGTCCTCGTGCGCCGCTTCACCGTCACCGAGTCCCTGGCCGCCGCCCGGCTGCACCTGAGCGCCGGAGGCACCTACGAGGCCTACCTCGACGGCGTCAAGATCGGCAGCGACGAGCTCGCCCCCGGCTGGACGGAGTACCGCAGCCGCTTCCTCGCCCAAACCCACGACCTCACCTCTGCCCTGACCCCCGGCGAGCACGAGCTCGCCGTCGTCCTGGGCAACGGCTGGTACCGCGGGCACCTGACCTGGCTGATGAAGGAGTGCGTCTACGGTGACCAGCTCTGGCTGGCCGCCCAGCTGGAGCTGAGCAGCGAAGGTGGCGAGCGCACCACGATCGCCACCGACTCGACCTGGGCGACCCGCCCCTCCAACATCACCGCCAACGACCTGTACAACGGCCAGTCCACCGATCTGCGTCTGCCCGCCCTGGGCGATCAGGCCGCCGAGACGGCCGTGGAGGTGCTCGACCTTCCCGAGGCCGCGCTGGAACCGACCACCCTGCCCCTGCCCACGGTCATCGGCGAGGTCGCACCCGTGGAGGTCCTCACCACGCCCGCCGGCAAGACGGTGGTGGACTTTGGCCAGAACCTGACCGGCCACGTCCGCCTCGCCGCACACGGCGAGGCAGGCCAGGTCGTCACCCTGCGTCACGCCGAGGTCATGGAGCACGGCGAGCTGGGGACCAGGCCGCTGCGCAATGCCGAGGCGACGGATCGCGTCACGCTGTCCGGCGGCGAGGACATCTTCGCCCCCACCCTCACCCAGCACGGCTTCCGCTACGTCGAGGTCGACGGCTTCCCCGGTGACGACGCTGCGCTGGCCGCCTCGATCACCGCTCGTGTGGTCTCGGCGGGCATGGAGCGCACCGCCTGGTTCTCCTCCTCCCAGCCGCTGGTGACCAAGCTGGTGGAGAACACCCGCTGGTCCACCATCGACAACTTCATCACTGTGCCCACCGACTGCCCCCAGCGCGACGAGCGCCTGGGCTGGACCGGGGACATCGGCGCCTTCGCCCCGACCTCACTGTCCCTGTACGACGCCTCCGCCTTCCTGGACTCCTGGGTCAAGGACCTGGCCTGGGCCCAGACTCCCGACGGCGCGCTGCCGGTGGTCTCCCCCAACGTCCTGGAGGGCAACAAGCTGACCTGCGCCTGGGGCGACGCCATCACGCTCGTGCCCTGGGCCGCCTATGAGGCCACCGGGGACCTGGGCCTGCTGGCCAGCTCGGTGGAGGCCATGGCCTGCTTCGTTGACGGGATCGACGACGTCGCCGGAGCCAGCCACCTGTGGCGCGGAGGATTCCAGTTCGGCGACTGGCTCGACCCCGACGCCCCGCCGGAGGACGCTGCTGCTGCCAAGGCGGACACCGACGTCGTCGCCACCGCCTACTTCGCCCGCAGCGCGCAGATCACCGCCCGCGCCTACCAGGCCCTGGGCAACACCGAGCGCGCCGCCCACTACGAGGCGCTGGCCACCGCGGTGCGCCAGGCCTACCTCGATGCCTACGTCACCGCTGACGGCATGGTCATGTCCGACTGCGCCACCGTCTACTCCCAGGCCCTGGCCTGGGACTTGCTGGACACCCCGCGGCGCGTGGCCAGCGCGGGCCGGCGCCTGGCGGACCTGGTGCGTCTGCGCTCCTTCCGTATCTCCACCGGCTTCGTGGGCACCCCGCTGGTTCCCATCGCCCTGGTCAAGGGCGGCCAGGCGGCCACGGCCTGCCGTCTGGTGCTGGAGAAGGGCTGCCCGAGCTGGCTCTACCCCATCACGATGGGCGCCACGACCATCTGGGAGCGCTGGGACTCAATGCTGCCCAACGGGGACATCAACCCTGGGGAGATGACGAGCTTCAACCACTACGCCCTGGGTGCGGTCACCCAGTGGCTGCTGACCGACCTGGCTGGCCTGGAGCTGGTCAGCCCCGGCGGCAGCCAGCTGCGCGTAGCCCCGCAGGTGGGCCATGGCTTCACCTGCGCCAGTGTGGTGCGACGCCTTCCTCTGGGCACCGCCCGCACCTCCTGGGAGCTGAAGGGGACCACCCTGCACCTGAGCCTCCAGGTGCCGGTGGGCGCCAGCGCCGAGGTCTGCCTGCCGGGTGGCGAGTGCGTCCAGGTGGGTCACGGGCTGCACGAGTGGACTGTGACCGTCCCTGCCCTGGAGGCCGCCCAGCGCCCGATCCTCACCGTGCGTGACGTTATCGATGATCCCCAGGTCTGGGAGCGCGTTGTTGAGGCTGTCTCCGGTGCGCACCCGATGTTCGGACAGGACCCGGCCTCCACGCTCACTCGCATGCTCAAGCACGAGCTGGACTCCACCGCGAAGGTCCTACCCGGGGCCGCCACGGTCTACGGCTTCGTGCCGGGGCTGGAGAAGGTGCGTGCCGCCCTCGACTCGGTGATCGAGGAGGTCGCCTCCCAGGCGGCCCCCGTCCCGGCGGCACAGCAGTCCTGAACCTAACGACCTGTGGCCTGGCCCAGCATCCCTGGGCCAGGCCACAGCAGCAAGGAAACGGCGATGAACGCGCTCAACACCCTGCCGGTCCTGCCCGGCTTCTACCCCGATCCCTCGATCTGCCGGGCGGAGGGAACCTTCTGGCTGGCCAGCTCCAGCTTTGAGTACCTGCCCGGCGTCCCGGTCCACCGCTCAGGCGACCTCGTGGCCTGGGAGCAGGTGGGGCACGCCTACGAGTGCCCCTCGGCCCTGCCACTGCCTCGGGGCGACGCCGGCTCCCAGGGCACCTTCGCCCCCACGATCCGCCACCACGAGGGCACCTTCTACCTGGTGGTGACCAACATGGGCCAGGAGCCCATGGGGCAGCGGATCGTCACTACCACCGACCCTGAGGCCGGCTGGTCCGACCCCGTTCTGGTGCCCGACACTCCCGGCATCGACCCGGACCTGGCCTGGGACGAGGAGGGCACCTGTCACCTCACCTGGCGGGCCGTCTCCTTCGCCGACGGCGCCGTGACCTCCACGATCACCTCCGTGCCCATCGACCCCACCACCGGCAGGCGCCTGGGCGAGCCCGTGGCCCTGTGGCAGGGAACAGGCATGCGCGACCCCGAGGGGCCACACCTCTACCGCCGTCACGGGTGGTGGTACCTGCTGCTGGCCGAGGGCGGGACCGGCGTCGGGCACTGCGTGACGATGGCCCGCTCGCGCGAGCTGACCGGGCCGTGGGAGCCTCACCCGGCCAATCCCGTCCTCACCCACCGCTCAACCGACCACCCGGTCCAGGCCACCGGTCACGCCGACCTGGTGCCGCTGGAGGGCGACGAGGCCTGGGAGGGTACACGCTTCGCCATGGTCCACCTGGGTATCCGCCAGCGTGAGCCCTTCCCCGGCTACCACCTCAACGGCCGCGAGACCTTCGTGGTTGGCGTGGACTGGGACGGGGACTGGCCCGAGGTCGACGAGTCCCGCTACGACCGGGCCGTGCGGGACCAGGAGGCGGCCACGGACCGCTCCTTCACTGACGCCTTTGCCGGCCCGGCAGGCCCTGTGGCCAGCGGGGACGAGCCCTGGGACCTGGATGACCGCTGGGTCTCCCCCGGCGGCCTGGCACGCGCCGCGCTCTGCCGGGGTAAGGACGGTGTCCTCGCCATGACCGGCCCGGAGAACGCAGCCCTCCCGGCGCCGCTGCTGTGCGCCCGCGTGCGCGACGAGCAGTGGCGTGCCGAGGCGCTGCTGGAACCGGAGGCAGGCGCCGTCGTCGAGCTGTGCGTCTACCTCTCCCCTGAGCACCACGTGGCCGTGCGATGGCAGGACGGCCAGGTCCGTGCCGTCGCCACGGTCCTGGACCTGTCCCAGCAGCTCGGCCCGGTGCTCCAGGCCGCGGGCCCGGTGCGCCTGTGGGCGCGAGCCGAGCCACCCGAGCCCGGGTTCTTCGGCTCGCAGGTGCCTGACACCCTCCTCCTGGGCCTGAGCGACGACGAGGGCGCCCACGAGCTGGGCCGCCTGGACGGCCGCTTCCTGTCCAGCGAGGTGGCCGGTGGCTTTACCGGCCGCATGATCGGAGTGCGCGCGCTCGCCGGCCGCACCCGTATCAGGTCGCTGACCTACACCACGGTCTAGCACGCACTGCTCACAGGCAGCCATCCGACGGCGCCGCCCTCCTACAGGGGAGCGCGGCGTCGTCGGCCACCCCAGCACCGACGCAACCTGGCCGCTCACTGACAAGGACCTGCCATGACCCAGTCACCGCTCACCGACCACTCCACCACGGCATCACCCGCCTGGGCGATCCACCCCGCCTCCACCCCGATCGCCGTCCCCACCGGCGAGACGGGCCCCGTGGTCAGCGCGCCGGCCGGGAGCCTGCGTGGGGTCTGGCGTCAGGTCGCACTCCCGCCCGGTGCCACGGCGGTCCATGACCGCTCGGCTGCCTTCTACAACATCCCCTACGCTCAGGCGCCGGTGGGCCCGCGACGCTTCATGGCACCCGTGCGCGCCGAGCGCTGGCAGGGCGTACGCGAGGCGGCCCTGCCCGGCCCCACGCCTCAGCGTCGTCCCTTCGGGGTGACCACCGCGATCCCTGAGCCCAGCGTGAGCGGTGAGGAGGTCCTCAACCTCAACGTCTTCACTCCCGATCCCTCCTCACAGGCCCGGCTGCCGGTCCTGGTGTGGATCCACGGCGGCGGCTTCTTCGCCGGCAGCCACAACAGCCCGTACTACGACGGCGCCGCCTTCAACCGCGACGGCGTGGTAACGGTCAGCCTGTCCTACCGCCTGGGCATGGACGGCTTCGGCTGGGTGCCGGACTCTGACGCGCCGGTCAACCGCGGCATCCTGGACCAGGTCATGGCGCTGGAGTGGGTTCGCGAGAACATCGCGGCCTTCGGCGGGGACCCAGGGCGCGTCACCATCGCCGGTCAGAGCGCGGGCGGTGCGAGCGTGCTCGCGCTGCTGACCGCTCCGGGCGCTCGCGGCCTGTTCAGCGCCGCGATCTGCCAGTCCGGTGGGACGACGGCGGCCACTCTCGCCGATGCTCGTGCCGTAGCCACGCGCGGGGCCGAGATCGCTGGCGTGCCAGCCACCCTGGCCGGCTGGCGCAGCCTGAGCGAGGAGGAGGTGCTCGACGTCGCAGCCACGCTGGGCACCGAGTTCCCGCTCTTTGATATCAACCTGGGGCCTGAAGGGCTGGCGCCCTTCCTGCGGCTTCCTCGCACGATGTCACGTACCTTCATGCCGGTGGTCGACGGCGAGGTCCTGCCACAGGCGACCTTCGAGGCGGTGCGCGCCGGGGCCGGTCGTCAGGTCCCACTGCTCATTGGCGGGGTGACCCATGAGATGACGCTCATTGGTCACGCACTGGCCGAGCCCCTGGCACGGCTGTGCGGTGGTGCGGAGCAGGTGAGCGTGGACCGTCTGCTGGCTGAAGCCGGACTGGAGCCGGCCGAGGTCGAGGCCTTCCACGCGGCCTATCCCGAGCTGGCGGGACGCCCCGACGCCGATCTCGTGGGTGCGGGACAAGTCATCTCCGACTACCTCTTCCGGCTGCCCGCGCTAGAGGTGGTTCGTCTGCGCGCCGCGGACCGAGGGGCAGCAGGACGGACCTGGCTCTACGACTTCGCCTGGGGCTCGACCCTCCCGGGACCGGGCGCGGGCCTGGCCGGGCACTGCCAGGAGATTCCCTTCGTCTTCGACTGCCTGGACCACCCTCACGCCGACGGCGTCCAGGGCCCGCAGCGTCCCCAGGCCCTGGCCACGGTGGCGCACGCCGACTGGGTGAGGTTCCTCCGCGACGGTGACTCCGGCTGGCAGCCGTGGGCACGCTCGCACGCCGGCCGCACCTACGGCGGGCCCAAGGCGCCCGAGGGAGCCAGTGACGGCGAGGTCTTCAGCTGGGACTTCCACCTGCTTCAGCGGGGCTGAAGAAATGCCGGCCCGTGCGACCGAAGTGGCCAGCTACAGCCTTTAACCCACCACCAGCACCACTCGCTGGTACCGCGTCAGCGCCGGCACGCCGTCATCCGTCCCCTCGACCACGAGGTGGATCTCCTGGCCAGGCTCAGCCTCCTGCGGAACCGAGACGACGGCGCCGCCCTGGCCGTCGTCGTCCAGCTCAGGAGCCACCGGGCAGGGCCTCGGCCCCGCCTCGGGGTAGGCCCACCAGCGCAGGGCAACAGCATCGCCGTCGGGATCGGCGGCCTCAGCCTGGAGCCGTACCCGCTCGCCAGCCCGGACCGCACGCCGCAGCCCGCCTTCCGGGCACTGCTCGCGCGAGGGCCCGCCGACGACGCTGACCACCGGTGGATGATTCGCGTCCTCGAAGCGGGACGTGAGCGACCAAGCCAGCCGGGAGGCGAAGTCGTGCTGGGCTGCACGCCACCAGCGCGTGGCGTGATACTCCGCAGGCGCCTCCCCCTCGGCGTCGTGGTCCACGACCAGGGGTGGCCAGGTCGGCTGCGGCAGCTCGGGCATCCCCGGCAGATCCGGCAGGTGGAAGCGCATGTCTGAGGTCAGGGTGTCGGCGTGCTCCGGGTGAGGCGCCTGACGCCCGCCCCAGCCTCCGTAGGTGGCGTCCTGCCAGCTTGACAGCCCGTTAGGCACGAGCAGGAGGAAGTTGGAGGTATCTCCCTCGGAGATGAAGGCACCAGCCTCCTGTACCGGGCACCACACGGCGTAGCCCTCAGCGGCCAGCTCGGCCCCGTCCTTGCCCTGGATCCAGAAGTAGTCCTCGCGATCGAAGCCCGCGGCCATCTGCCGGCCATCTCCCCACACCCGATAGGCGGCGCCAAGAGGACCTCGCGAGCTGATACTGCGCTCAGTCCACCGGGCTGAGGCGAGCTCACAGTCGGCCGGGGCCAGGACACCACGCGTCATATAGCCCCAGGTCTCGGTAGCTACCTCGCGGTGCTCCAGTCCCGGCCACTGCGGCCGGACGTAGCTGTCCAGCGTGGAGTCCTGCTCACCGAAGGAGGTGATGACCACCCGGTCCACGATCCGCTGGCGTAGCCCCTCCCAGTCCTCGCGGCCACCCAGTTCCTCGGCCACGCTGCGCAGCGCGCGGGCGATGGTGGAGATGCCTCCCCAGGCCTGGATGAACAGCGGCCGGGTCGCGTCATCCTCAGTAGCGCCGTCCGGCGTCAGGGCGATCTCGCGCAGGTAGTCGGCGATGAGGCCCGAGCCCTCGGTCTCCTCCTCCATCTCACCCTCGGCGGCGATGTTGCCGGTGCGTACCAGGGAGCGCAGGTGCGCAGCGCTCGGGTAGCGCGGGTCATGGACGCGCAGGGTGTCCTCAACCTGGGCGTAGGCGTCGATCGCCTGGTCGATATGCCCCCGTTCACCCGGTGCGGGCCAGCGGTAGGGCGCGATGCCGCGCTGCGGGTCTCCGGCCACGTGGCACTGCGAGCCGGCGTAGACCAGGCCGCGGATGTCGATCTCGTTGGCGTAGGTCAGCAGCCGGATCATGGAGTTGAGGTCATCCAGCTCTGGGTCCGTGGTGATGATCGTGCGAGGGCGGACCGCGGTGGGAAAGGGCAAGGAGCGCATGGCCCCGCCATGCCACGGAACACCCCCGTGAGCATGATGATTCACTAGCGAATATCATCCGATCCACACGAGTCAGGTTCAGGCGCCCAGGCAAGAAGACGCCCCTCCCGCTCATCGCGTTTATTGACCAGCCTCAGCCTGCACCCTAGAATTGAATCGCTTCAATGACGAACGGAGAGTTCGATGCCCACCCTCTTCCCCATCCGGCCACTCACGCCCGAGCCTGAGCTGCACGCCGCCAACCTGCCCGACCCCGTCGGCCCGCTCGCGGCCCCCAGTCACCTCAAGCTCGAGCAGTACCTGCCCGGAGACGTCCTGGGCGGAGCCGCGACCGCCCCACGTCTGTCATGGGAGATCGCCACGGCGCCGGCAGGGTGGAAGGCCACCAGCGCCGAGCTAGAGGTCACCCGCACTGACGCCGCCGGCACGCCCCTGGCCACCCCTGAAGTCCTCCCCCTTGCCACAGCCGACGGCATCCTGGCCGCCTGGCCCGCCCAGCCCTTGACCTCCCGCGAGCGCGTCGTGCTGCGCGTGCGCGTCTCGGGCTCAGCGGCGGACGATCAGCGGGAGACCTCGCCGACCTTGACGAGCCCATGGTCTTCCCCCGTGGTCTACGAGGTCGGCCTGCTGGAGCCCAGTGACTGGCAGGCGCTGCCTGTGGGCCCCGCCTGGCCCGAGAACCCGCTGGCTGACCGCCGTCCCCCACGAGTGCGTCGTGAGTTCACGCTGAGCGGCCCCGTCGTGGCGGCCCGCGCCTACGTCAGCGCCCACGGCCTCATCCGCGCCGAGATCGACGGCCAGCGGGTCGGAGCCGACGAGCTGGTCCCCGGCTGGACGGTCTACGGCAGCCGCATCGTGGCCCGCACCTACGACGTCACCGAGCTGCTGACCTCGCGCGGGGACGGGAGCGGCTCCCACGCCGTCGGCGCCCAGCTCGCTGACGGCTGGTACCGCGGCCACATCGGCTTTGACGGCGGCTACCGCAACCTCTACGGCGACGACGTCGCCGCCCTCATCCAGCTCGAGGTCACCCTGGCCGACGGCACTCGCCAGGTCATCGCCACCGACTCCTCCTGGAAGGCGGGGGTCGGCGAGATCCTGTTCACTGACCTCTACGACGGCGAGAAAGCCGACGCCCGACTGGCCACCCCGGGCTGGTCCGCCCCGGGCTTCGAGGAGTCCGGCTGGTGGCCGATCGCCGTCGGCGCCAGCGACGCCGAGCGCCTGGTCATGCCCTCTGACGCGCCTGTGCGCGCGACCGAGGTCCTGCGCCCCGTCGAGGTCACGGTCATGGAGCGGCGCACCGCCGACCTCAACGGCAAGGTCATCGAGATCTCGCCCGAGCGCCTGCTGGTCGACTTCGGTCAGAACATCTCCGGGCGCGTACGCATGCAGGTCAGCGGCGCAGCCGGCCAGTCAGTCACCATCCGCCACGCCGAGGTGCTCGACGGCGGCGAGCTGGGGATGCGGACCCTGCGCGAGGCTGAGGCCACTGACGTCTACACCCTGCGTGGTGACGGCCTGGAGGAGTGGGAGCCGGCCTTCGCGATCCACGGCTTCCGCTACGTCGACGTCACCGGGTGGCCGGGCAGAGCCGACGAGGCCAAGGCCGCCATCGAGAACGGGGCGCTGGTCGCCGTCGTCCTGCACACGCAGATGGAACGTCTGGGTGCCTTTGCCGCCTCGGACGAGCGGGTCACCCGCCTGCACGAGAACTCCCGCTGGTCCATGCGTGACAACTTCGTCTCCATCCCCACCGACTGCCCCCAGCGAGACGAGCGCCTGGGGTGGACCGGGGACATCCAGGCCTTCGCTCCCACGGCCGCCTTCCACTACTCCTGCACCGGCCTGCTCTCCTCGTGGCTGACGGACCTGGCGGTCGAGCAGAAGGCTCATGGAACGGTCCCGTGGTACGTCCCGGTCATTCCTGGCGGCTTCTGGACCCCGCCGACGCCTGCCGCTGTGTGGGGCGACGCTGCCACGGTCGTGCCCTGGGAGCTCTACCGCGCCACCGCGGACACGGGGCTGCTGCGCCAGCAGTACGACTCGGCCAAGGGCTGGGTGGACCTGGTCGACTCCTTGGCAGGCGAGGACCACGTGTGGGACTGCTCGATGCAGCTGGGCGACTGGCTGGATCCCTCCGCCCCACCGGAGGCCCCGATGCAGGCCATGACGGACCCGCACCTGGTGGCTACCGCCTTCTTCGCCCACTCCGCCAGGATCGTCTCCCAGTGGGCCCAGGTCCTGGACAAGCCGCAGGAGGCAGCGCACTACGGCCAGCTCGCTGACGCGATCGGCGAGGGCTTCCGGGCCCGCTACACCGACGGCGTAGGCCACCTGAGCAGCGACACCCAGACGGCCTACGCCCTGACCATCGCCTTCGACCTGGCCGGGGACGAGGAGCGTCGCGCGGTGGCCGGCAAGCGCCTGGCCGAGCTGGTCGAGGCCAGCGGCGGCAACGTGGCCACGGGCTTCGCCGGGACCCCGGCGCTCACGGCCGCGCTGTCCGCCACCGGGCACGCCGAGCAGGCCTACCGCCTGCTCATGGAGACCTCCTGCCCGTCCTGGCTCTATGCCGTCACGATGGACGCGACCACCACCTGGGAGCGCTGGGACTCGATGCTGCCTGACGGCTCGATCAACCCCGGAGGGATGACCTCCTTCAACCACTATGCGCTGGGCGCGGTGGCCGCGTGGCTGGAGCAGGTCGTCGGCGGCCTGACCCCGGCCGAGCCCGGCTACCGGGTCATCGAGGTCGCCCCGCAGCCTGGTGGCGGCCTGAGCTGGGCCGAGTCGGTCCACCGCACGCCCTTCGGCTGGGCCGCCTCCTCCTGGAGAACCGACGACGACGGCACGCTCAGCCTCGACGTCGTCGTCCCCGTGGGCGCCACGGCGAGGGTGAGCCTGCCCGGAGGCAAGAGCGTCCGGCTCGGGCACGGCCGTCACCACCTGAGCGCCTGATACTCCGCCAGCGCTGGCACGCAGATCGGCCACCTGCGTGCCAGCGCTAGGGTCTGCCCATGAGCAAGAAGCACCGCGGGTCCCAGCCCGGCGCAGCGACGCCGGCCCTCCTCGCCCTGGACAAGGCGGGTGTGGCGCACGAGGTCCTCACCTACGAGCACTCAGACCGCTCCACGACCGGCTTCGGGCAGGAAGCGGCGGCCAAGCTCGCGGTAGACCCTGACCTCGCGCTTAAGACCCTGCTGGTCGGCGACGGCGACCAGGTCGGGGCGTGCGTGCTGCCCGTCAGCCACCGGCTCAGTCTCAAGCACGCCGCCAAGGCGCTGGGGATGAAGAAGGCAGCTCTCATCCCGCCGGCTGACGCCGAGCGCATCACCGGCTCCGTCGTCGGCGGGATCTCCCCGCTCGGCCTCAAGCGGCGCATGTCAGTGGTCGTCGATGCCTCGGTCGAGCACGCGGCTTCGGTGATCGTCTCCGGCGGCCGGCGTGGGGTCAGCGTGCGGCTGGCGCCAGCCGATCTGGCCACCGTCGCGCAAGCTTCCTTCGCCCCGTTGGAGGCCCAGGACTAAGCCTCACTGGGGCGGTCCCGCCGCTACTCTCCCACGTGCCAGCTCACGTCCACGACCCGCGCGGCAGTGGCCGAGGAAAGCGGCCGGGTGCCCGGGCCAGGAACCCGGCGCGCGGGGTCAGAGGATGCCGCCTCCGTCAACGACCTCCTTGCCGAAGGGGAAGCAGGTCACCGGGATCATCCTGAGGTTGGCGATGGCCAGCGGGATCCCGACGATCGTGATGGCCTGGGCAGCCGCCGTCGTCACGTGCCCGATGGCGAGCCACAGGCCTGCCACCAGGAACCACACGACGTTGGACAGCCCGCTCATCGCCCCGGCGCCCGGCCTCTCCACCACGGAGCGCCCGAAGGGCCACAAGGCGTACCCGGCGATGCGGAAGCAGGCCACGCCCGCGGGGATCGTCACGATGAAGACGCAGGCGACCACGCCGAAGAACAGGTAGCCCAGGAACAGCCAGAAGCCGCCGAAGACCACCCAGATGAGGTTGAGCAGAGTACGCATGGACTCATTGTCTCCCGTCATGGGCGTTCACGCTCACCCATGACGGGGTCGAGGCGCAGGCCCTCACCAGAAGGCTCGCTGAGCGATCGCGTCAGCGAAGTTCGTCAGGGCCTCAGGCGTCGATCCCAGGTAGAGACCGGCGTCAATGAGGGAGACCTCCATGAGGTAGAAGCCGCCCTGCCCGTCCGAGACCACGTCCACACGGTTGAACAGCAGCTGGATGTCGCGTCCCGCGGTCTCCTTGATCAGGCCGTGGATCGCCTTGCGCACGCGCTCGCCCCACAGCCACTCCTGCTCGCTGGGCTCCCGGGCGGTGACGATCTCCTCGTGTACCTCATCGGTGGAACGGAAGGAGGGGTGAAGCATCGGGGCCTTCTCCACGGCGTGGGAGAGCACACCGTTGAAGTAGACCAGGGAGAGCTCACCCTTGCGGTCCACCTCCTCCAGGTAGCGCTGGACCATCACCGTGCGCCCGCGCCCCAGGTGGTGCATGGCGTCGTTGATGGCCTCCGAGCGCGAGCGCGCGTCGGTAGCCGTGTAACGGCCGGTGCCGCGTCCACCGGAGGAGACGGCCGGCTTGACCACGAAGTCACCGTGGGCCGGGAAGCGGGTGTGGACCTGGTGCTTGGAGAAGCCTCGCTCCGGCTCCAGCCACATGGTCGGGATCATGGGCACCCCGTGACCACTCATGCGCTGGAGGTAGTGCTTGTCCGAGTTCCAGTCGACGACGGCGGGGTGGTTGAGCAGGCGTGGCACCGAGTGCGCCCAGCGCAGGAAGGACTCGTAGTTGCGCTTCTTGGCGTAGTCACGCACCGAGCGCAGCACGACGATGCCGGCCTCGTTCCAGTCGACGTCCGGGTCGTTCCACACGGCGATACGCGGCTCGATGCCGCGTTCGGCCAGCGCGTCAGGCAGGGCCTGGTCGTCGACGTCGAGCTCGGGGTAGTCAGCACAGGTCGCGAGGGTCACGATCGGTTTGGTCACCCGGCAACCGTACCGTCTTCACAGCCTCCGCCGCGGCCGCACGAGGCCGATATGGCTGAGGCGACACTCGGCCGCAGCCGGATGGGTCACAATAGCGCCTATGACAGCACCCACCGTGCATGACGACGGCGTCCCCTCCCATCCGCTGCGCAGCTTCTACCCGCCGATCGAGCCACGTGCCACCGGCATGCTCGACGTCGGTGACGGTCAGCAGATCTACTGGGAGGAGTGCGGGAACCCGGACGGCATCCCCGCCGTCTTCCTCCACGGCGGCCCTGGCGGCGGCTGCTCCCCCGCCCACCGGCAGGTCTTCGACCCCGAGCGCTACCGGATCATCCTGTTCGACCAGCGAGGCTGCGGGCGCTCCCTGCCTCACGCCTGGGAGCCGGAGGCAGACCTGTCCACCAACACCACCTGGCACCTGGTGGAGGACATGGAGAGGCTGCGCACGCACCTGGGAGTTGATCGCTGGCTGGTCTTCGGCGGGTCCTGGGGCTCGACCCTGGCCCTGGCCTACGCCCAGACCTACCCGCAACGGGTCCTCGCCCTGGTCCTGCGCGGCATCTTCACCCTGCGCAAGCGAGAGCTGGACTGGTACTACGAGGCTGGCGGCGCGGACATGGTCTGGCCCGACGAGTGGGAGCACTACGTGGCCGCAGCGGGCGAGGACGTGGAGCCCGGAGGCTATATCGAGCGCTACCACGAGCTCTTGTCCCACCCCGATCCCGCCGTCCACGGGCCTGCGGGCATCGCCTGGACCACCTGGGAGGCCGCGACCTCCACCCTGCTGAGGGACCAGGCGCATCTCGACGAGGTCCAGGACCCCAGCTACGCTGTGACCTTCGCGCGCATCGAGAATCATTTCTTCTACCACCAGGGCTGGATGCGAGATGGTCAGCTCATCCAGGGCGCCCGCCTCTTGGCCGAGCACCACATCCCGGGGGTGATCGTCCAGGGCCGCTATGACATGTGCTGTCCGATCGGCACGGCCTGGGCACTGCATCGCGCCTGGCCCGAGGCCGAGCTCCGCATCTCCCCCACCGCCGGGCACGCCTTCTCCGAGCCGGAGACGCTGTCCGCGCTGATCGAGGCGACCGACTTCTTCGCCACCCAGCTCTCACAGTCGTTCGACGGCGCACACAGCCGCGAGACCTCGGGGCAGGCGTCATGAGGCTCAACCCGTCTCAGCGCTACTGGCTGTCGATGCTGGGCATCGTCGTAGGAACGATTGCGGTCGCGGGCCTGGCCGGCGGGACGGTCGCCCGGCTGGTTGGCGAGCGCTCGCTGCTGGCCGGGGCCGTCGTCGTCCTCATCTTCCTCATGGGCTGGCAGGTGGGCGTGCGGGTGCGCGAGCGCAAGAAGCTCGATCTGCCGCTGTGGCGCGGGCTGGACGAGGACCAGGCACGCCAGCTCGCCCAGTACCGCGAGTTCACCCGGACAGGGCGGATCACCCAGCCCGGACGGCGCGAGGTCTCCGAGGCCTCCCGCACGCCGCTGGGCCGCACGCAGCTCTCGGCACGTGACCGGGCGCGGATCGCTGACGTCGAGCGGCAGCGCAAGGCGCGCGAGCACAGTGACCATCCCGAGGACCCGGCCGCGCGCTGACCCGCAACCTTGCCCCACCGCGCTGAGACTTCTCGCACATTCGCGCAGAATTGCGGTTTTTCGATTGGACGCCGGCGCCCCGGCGACGTAAAGTCTTCCTCCGTCGCCGGGCGCTCAGGCGCTTCGAGACATGCCTCCTTAGCTCAGTTGGTTAGAGCACCTGACTCTTAATCAGGGTGTCCAGGGTTCGAGTCCCTGAGGGGGTACCACGGAAGAGGCTCTTCGGAGCCGCTTCCACAACCAACGCCTCCTTAGCTCAGTTGGTTAGAGCACCTGACTCTTAATCAGGGTGTCCAGGGTTCGAGTCCCTGAGGGGGTACCACGCAAGGCGGCTGCGTGATGCACCGGATTCTCCGGAAAGCATCAGCAGTCATCGTGAGCACTTCTGCTCCGAGGTCATCGAAAGATCGAGGACCCCCAGTGTTCACGCGTCCGAGGCTGACTCGTCACCCCATGGAATACCGGTGGCTACCTCGAGCGTTCATCCTTGCGTCGGCAGTGCCTGAGCTGCGTAACCCGCGCCAGGTGCCATGCCATCCCGGGCACTCCCCCGCCTCGTGCGGGCTATGAGGACCGGACCAGACCACACATGCTGGGCGCAGGACCGACCTGCCATTCACTCCCAGCGCAGAGGGGCCCTACGGGGCCGTGATGTTGAAGAAGGATGATGAGATTGATGATGAACACGATGCACATGCACCAGGACCTGCGAGAGGCTGCCGAGCGCGAGTACAGCGCCGCACAGGCCGAGCTGAGTTCCCTGGCGGCTGACGCCTCCCCCTCCCGCCTGGAGCGGGCGCTGGAGCGCTTCGAGGCCGCTCGCGACGCTCTCGCCCTGGCGGCCTGAGCGCCGCTACCAGCCAGGCAGCAGCCTCGCCCTACCATGGACAGTCACCGACTCACAGGAGACCACCATGCCTCAGCTCACCCCCGGTCAGGCCGCGCCTGACTTCACCCTCGCAGACGCCACCGGCACCCCGGTGCACCTGGCAGACCTCCTCAGGAACCATCGCGAGGGCTGTGTCGTCTACTTCTACCCGCGCGCCTCAACCCCGGGGTGCACCAAGGAGGCCTGCGACTTCCGCGACTCACTGGCCGCGTGGGAGCAGGCGGGCTACGGCGTCGTCGGCGTCTCCCCTGACTCTCAGGCCGCTATCGCGCGTTTCGCCGCCACGCAGTCCCTGCCCTTCCCCCTGCTCTCCGACCCTGACCACTCGGTCATGGAGGCCTGGGGCGCGTGGGGCGAGAAGAAGAGTTACGGCCGCACACTGACCGGCGTCATCCGCTCCACCGTGGTGCTGGGCAAGGACGGTGCCGTCAAGCTGGCCAAGTACAACGTCAAGGCCACCGGACACGTGGGGCGCCTACGCAAGGAGCTCGGCCTGGACTGACTGACCACGTGCGGCGGGGCACCGTCGGCCTTTCGGACAAGGTCGACGGCGCCCCGCCTCGTCTCCTGGGCGATCAGGCCGCAGGCAGAGGATCAGGCCGCGGGCTGCTCGCCGGGGTAGACCACGCCGAGATCGCGGCGAACCTCATCCATGAGCTCCATGACCCGCATGGTCGCCGACCACGGCATGATCTCGGACTGGGTACGGCCGGCAGCGATGCAACGCGCCGCCTCCGCCGCCTCAAACTGGAAGCCGCCGGGCACCGCGGCGTCCCAGGTGGCGCTGACCTCGCTGCCATCCTGCCCGCGACGTGCCAGGGTGACGGTGGTGGGGGCGAAGAACCACGGCCCGAGGTCCACCCGCGCCCGACTGCCCAGGACCTGGGCGGTGTTGGTCCCGACGCTGTCCATGCCGGCACCGGCCACCGCCGTCGCACCGGGATAGCCCATGGCGACGACCTCGTCCAGGTCCACGCCCTCCTGGCTCAGGCGTCCCAGGACCCGCATCGACTCCGGGCTGCCCAGCAGGGAGTGGACGAAGGAGACCGGGTAGACCCCCAGGTCCAGCAGTGCACCACCGGCCAGCTCCGGGCGCACCAGACGCGGCACGTGCAGCAGCACCTGGTAGTGGTCGGCCCGCACATTGCGGATCTGGCCGAGCGCGCCGCTGGAGGCCAGCGCGCGCAGGACGACCTGCCCAGGCAGGAAGCGCGTCCACATCGCCTCCATGGCGAACAGGCCCTGCTCCTGTGCCGTATCGAGGACCTCGCGAGCCTGGGGGGCGTTGATCGTGAAGGACTTCTCCACCAGCACCGGCTTGCCGCCTCGCAGCGCCGTCAGCGCGTGCTCAGCGTGGAACATGTGCGGGGTAGCAACATAGATCGCGTCGACCTCGGGATCGGCCACGAGCTCCTCGTAGGAGCCGTGAGCGCGTGCAGGTCCGCCCTTGGTCGTGCCCGGGTGGGCGTCGATGAAGGCCTGAGCCTTGGACACCTCGCGCGAGCCGACGGCGGCGATGACCCCGGAGGACAGGTTGGGGACGTCAGTGGCGAACTTGCCGGCAATACCCCCTGCGCCCAGGATTCCCCAGCGGATGACCGGGGCGTCCTGCGGGTCGGGAACGAGCGTGGCTAGGTCGAGTGAGCCCGCCGCGGCACCGGCCTCGGCAGCCAGCTCATGGGCGAGGTCTGGAAGAGGGGGAAGAAGGTCAGTGGTGCGTGTGCCTGGGGCGTCATTGCGTGCCATGGCATGAGCCTACCCTGCCACCACCCAATTGGTTTCACGGACAAACTTACATCGGTCCGCTGTTTCGCGCCGCCACAACCCCAGCCTCGCTCTCGCTCGGGCGCGCTGCGGCCCAGTTCGGTGCTCGGGCCGTGAACCGCTAGGCTGTCCCGCGAGCGCGAGTGGCGGAATTGGTAGACGCGCTGGATTTAGGTTCCAGTGTCCATGACGTGTGGGTTCGAGTCCCATCTCGCGCACCAACCGAGCCCGCCTCGTGGCATGACGCAGGGGCCGGAGCGAGGACGCCGGCAGCGTCGACGCCTTGGCCCAGGCATGCCCCAGGTCCGTGTCCGTCACCGTGCGCGGCCGATCAAGACCTGGGCGTGTTGTCCGTGTGAGTGATGACGCCGGCGCAGCTCAAGGTTGCGCCCCCGTATCCCCTTCCCCCCGTCTGCCTTCACCCGCCTGCGTTGCCTAGCCTGCTGCTCGCCTGCGGCCTACGGGTAGGCTGCAGGCGTGACTTCTACATCCACCTTCACCCGCAAGGACGGGCGCGCCACCGATGAGCTGCGCCCTGTCACCATCACCCGCCGCTGGCAGGAGCACGGCGAGGGCAGCGTCCTGGTCGAGTTCGGCCGCACTCGCGTCCTGTGCGTCGCATCCTTCACTGAGGGCGTCCCCCGCTGGCGCAAGGGCAGCGGCGAGGGCTGGGTGACCGCCGAGTACGCCATGCTGCCGCGCGCCGGCTCCGAGCGCTCGGGCCGAGAGTCCGTGCGAGGCAAGGTTGGCGGCCGTACCCACGAGATCTCCCGTCTTATCGGCCGTGCCCTGCGCGGCGTCGTCGACGTCGCGGCCCTGGGTGAGAACACCATCGCCCTGGACTGCGACGTCCTGCAGGCCGACGGTGGCACCCGCACCGCCTCCGTCACCGGCGCCTACGTGGCCCTGGCCGACGCGGTGGCCTGGGGCACTGAGCGGGGACTGATCAGCCCACGCGCCGGCAAGCCAGTGATTGCTGACTCACTGTCCGCCATCAGCGTCGGGATCATCGACGGCGTTCCCTGCCTGGACCTGCCCTACGAGGAGGACGTGCGCGCCCACACGGACATGAACGTCGTCCAGACCGGTGCGGGCAAGTTCATCGAGGTTCAGGGTACGGCCGAGCACGCCCCCTTCAACCGGGACGAGCTCTGCGCGCTGCTGGACCTGGCTACCAAGGGCAACGGCGAGCTGGCCGAGCTGCAGAAGGCGGTCCTGGCAGGTCCGTCCGACGAGCCCTTCACCGTCCGCTCGGGCCAGGACGCCTGAGGCGCGCGATGACGACGACGCAGGTCACCGTGCCCGCAGGCGCCCGGCTGGTGCTCGCCACCCACAACCCCGGCAAGCTGGCCGAGCTGCGTGCAATCCTCACGCCGCTGGTCCCCGGCCTCGCACCGGAGCAGATCATCTCTGCCGCCGCGCTCCAGGCTCCTGAGCCCGTGGAGGACGGGCTGACCTTCGCTGCCAATGCTGAACTCAAGGCGCGAGCGCTGGCCACGGCCACGGGCCTGCCGGCAGTGGCTGACGACTCCGGCCTGTGCGTGGACGTGCTCGGCGGGGCACCCGGGATCTTCTCGGCACGCTGGTGCGGCCATCACGGCGACGACGCAGCCAACCTAGAGCTCCTGCTCGCGCAGCTCTCCGACATCGCCGATCCCCACCGTACGGCCCGTTTCACCTGCGCCGCTGTCCTAGTGACCCCGGCAGCCCAGGACACTGCGGACCAGGCTCCGGCCGTCACGGTGGTGGAGCGCTCGATGGAGGGGCGCCTGCTCACGGCCCCGCTGGGTGAGGGAGGCTTTGGCTACGACCCCGTCTTCGTCCCGGTCCAGGAGGACCGGCCGGGCGCAGCCGGGCGGACGACCGCGCAGATGAGTGCGGCGGAGAAGAACGCCATCTCCCACCGCGGCCAGGCCTTCCGGGACCTGGCACCGGTTCTGGCGGATCTACTGGCCTGACCCCGCCCAGGTGCCCTCAGGACCGTGGTTTCCTGTGCGGGAACGGCCCCTACGCATCGCGTAGGGGCCGTTTTCTCACGCAAAACCACGGTCGCGATGGCGAGGGTGGCGGGCAAGTAGCGGCGGGGGGCTAGTCCTCGTCCTCCTGGGACGCGCCGGACTGCGAGCCAGCCGCCTCCTGTGCGTCCAGGCGACGCTGGATCGCCTTGGGCGTCAACGACTCCTGGGCCTTAGCGAAGCCGTAGAGCCACCGCCAGCCACCCATGACGATGACCATGAAGCAGGCGAGCATGAGGGCAAAGCCAAGGACGCCGTCGGCTCCTGTCACCAGGCGCGCGACCACCCACACCAGCCAGGTCATAACCACGACGCTCGCGCCGTCGCGACCGGCCGTCTCCAGGTGATCGGATGGGCGGGCCAGGAGCCAGGCGGCGACCCACCCGGCAAGCAGGGAGATGATGCCCCCGACGAGCAGCTCAGGCGCCTGCGAGGTGTCATGCACGCAGGCAGCGGCGAAGAAGGCGATGAGGACGACGGCGAGCAGGTCCGCCGGGACCACGAGCCACCAGCGCGTGCGTCGGTCACGGGTCCAGGGGCAGTCCGGACCATCGGGCACCGCAGGCGTGTAGGAGATACGGCGGACCGCGCCCTTCTCCTCTGCCTGGGCACCGGCCCGGCCTGTGCCTGGCTCCAGCGAGTCCTCACCTGCCATCTCAGATCTCCCAGCTCGCGCCTGCCGTTGCCGCCTCCAGCGGTCCGTCAAAGACGTGGGCGGCATTGCGCAGCGGTACACCCGGATCGGTCCATGGCTGGATATGGGTGAGAACCAGGTGCCCCACCGGCCGGCGCGGGGTCTGGCCGGCAGTGCCCGCAGCCAGCTCACCAGCGCGCTTGCCGGTCAGGTGCATCCCGCGCACGGTATCCCGTCCCTCAACGAAGGCCGCCTCCGCCAGGAGGAAATCCACGCCGTCAGCCATGTCGATCATCGACTCGGTCAGGTCGGTGTCACCAGTGAAGGCCATCGCGGCACGCGTCGGCACACCGTCCTGCCCCAGGGACTGACTCGGTCCCTCGATGCGGTAGCCGTAGGCCTCCACCGGGTGAAGAGCCTCAAAGGGGGTGATGGTCATCGGTCCGATCTGGATGCTCTGCCCCGGCACCGCCGTACGGAAGGTGAACTCGGTGGCATAGGTCTCCGCCTCACTCGTGCCGTCCACCCCGCGCAGACGGGCGGGCAGCTCGGCAGGACCGATGGTCAGCACCGGGCCCAGCGCGCCAGCGGGGTTCCACCGGCGGAAGACGTGCATCCCTACCAGATCCACCATGTGGTCGGCGTGACAGTGGGAGATGACCAGGGCATCGAGATCTGCCGGATCGATGTAGCGCAGCATCTGCCCCATGGAACCCGGCCCGAGGTCCAGGACCACCGAGTAGGTGCGTTCGGTGCCCTCAGCTGACATCCCCCGCGCCTGGACGAGGTAGCTCGAGGCTGAGGAGTCCGGACCAGACATGCTTCCGGTGCAGCCGATGACGGTGATCTTCATGAGGATCCTTGGATGGGAAGGGGTAGGGGACGGAGTCAGTGGGTGGAGCCACCGAGCGGGCTGTCAGTGCCCAGGCCGGAGCGGGTGACGTGCGTGACCTCCGGGCCGAGGAAGCGACGTGCCAGGACCGCGAAGGACTCTGGGTCACCCGTGGCACGGAACTCGTGGACCGGGGCCGGGGCGTCGGGATCACGCAGCAGGCCCTGGCTGGCCAGCCCGCGGTAGACGTCCTTGGCGGTCTCCTCGCTCGAGGTCACCAGGGTGACGTCCTCGCCCATGACGTAGGAGATCGGGCCGATGAGCAACGGGTAGTGGGTGCAGCCCAGGATCAGCGTGTCCACCCCGGCCTCTCGCAGCGGCAGCAGGTACTCCTCCGCCCGAGACATCACCTGTGGCCCGGTGGTCACGCCGCGCTCGGCCAGCTCAACGAAGTCCGGGCACGCAGTAGACAGCAGCTCGACGCCGGGAACCGCCTCCAGGGCGTCGGCGTAGGCCCGGGAGTCCACCGTGCCCTGGGTGGCGATGAGCCCGATCCGGCCGTTGCGCGTCACCCTCGCCGCCGCGCGGGCAGCGGGGTGGATCACCTCCACCACCGGCACTCCCTTGCCCAGGGTGTAGCGACGGCGGGCATCGTGCAGCACCGCGGCAGAGGCCGTGTTGCAGGCGATGACCAGCATCTTGACCCCGGAGTCCACCAGCTCGTCCATGACGGCCAGTGCCAGCTCGCGGACCTCGTCGATCGGTCGGGGCCCGTACGGGGAGTGCTCGGTGTCCCCGATGTAGAGCACCTGCTCCCCCGGCAGCTGGTCGAGGACTGCACGCGCTACCGTCAGGCCGCCGACGCCGGAGTCGAACATCCCGATCGGTGCGTCATTCACGCCTTCGAGACTAGGCGGGCCCATCGCCGCTAAGCAGCACGGTCAGCAGTGATTCCTGCCACCAGGTGAGCATGTCGTAGACCATCGACATCGCCCGCCGCGAGCGCTCGGTCTCGCTCTCCTCCTGCGGCGGGTCCTCCCAGGCGACGGCGTGGACGTCCTCGGCAGCCTGGGCGTCCTCGATCCCGAGGCGCTGGGCCAGGACCAGGCGCAGGTCATTGAGCGCCCCGAGCCAGTCCTGCTCCGTGCCGGCCTCCACCCGCACGCTCGCACCCTGGCCGGTTGGCTCGCGCAGCTGAGCCATGACGATCCGGGCCCGTTCAACCTTGAGGGAGCGCAGCCGCTCACGGGTGATCGAGGCGACCTCGACGGCGGTGAGGGGGTCCTCTGAGGCCTCCGGCAGAAGCACCTCCAGCAGGGGCGTGAGCTCCGCGTCGGCCCGGGGCGAGTGCGTTGTGCGGGACTGCCCGGCGGCATCCTCCATCGCGAAGTCGAGGGAGGCCAGGATCTGGCTGTCACGCTCGCTCTCACCGCTGCGCTGCCCGGTTCCCGGTCTGTGCGCCTCCTGGCTCGGCCCGCCCTGAGAGGTCAGGACGAAGAGCACCTGCTCCAGGAGGCCCGCAATCAGCTCACGCTCCCAGGCCTCCACCAGGCTCTCCCACCCTCCTGTCGCAGGGACGAAGTGCTGCATCAGGCCCCCGCCTCCCCCTCAGCGCCCTCAGGATCCTCGCCGTCGGGCTCAATCGTGGCCCGCAGCCCGTAGGAGTGCATGGCGGTGACGTCCACCTCCATGCGCTCGCGAGGCCCGCGCGAGACGATGGCGCGCCCGGTGGTGTGGACCTGCATCATGCGCTGGTGGGCGAGCGAGAGCGGAAAGCGGAAGTAGCTGCGGAAGACCCACACGACGTAGTCCATGGTGTTGACCGGATCGTCGTGGACCACGGTGCGCCAGCGCTCCAGGCGCTGGGTGGCTGAGTCCTCGCGGGTGTCGGGCGAGGCGACGGGTGCACTGGCTGACATGGCTCCAGGGTATCGAGAGGGTCAGACACGATTGCCGCAGCCTGGCCCGCCGCCTGACCCTACGGCCTGACCCGGTCTCGTGCGTCGTGCGGGCCTGGGGACTAGGTTGGTGTCATGACTCCCAGCAAGGCCACTCCGCGCAACGCGGTCACCGGTAGCCCGATCGACCCCCAGCACGCTCCGGCGGTGACCTCCACGGCACTGCTGACGGACATGTACGAGCTGACGATGCTCCAGGGGGCGCTGGCCGCCGGCACCGCCGAGCGCCACAGCGTCTTCGAGATCTTCGGCCGAGCCCTGCCCTCATCCAGGCGCTACGGAGTGGTCGCCGGCACCGGCCGGCTGCTGGACGCCATCGAGCGCTTCACCTTCACGCCTCAGCAGATCGACTTCCTCCACGCCACCGGCGTCGTCGACGACGCCACCCTGGACTACCTGCGTGACTACCACTTCTCAGGGAGCATCCGCGGCTACGCCGAGGGCGAGTGCTACTTCTCCGGCTCCCCGCTGCTGACCGTGGAGGGCACCTTCGCCGAGGCCTGCATCCTGGAGACCCTGGCGCTGTCCATCTACAACTATGACTGCGCCGTTGCCTCAGCCGCCTCGCGCATGGTCATCGCCGCCCACGGGCGCCCCTGCGTGGACTTCGGTGCCCGCCGTGCTCACGAGCGCGCTGCCGTCTCTGCGGCCCGCGCCGCCGTCGTCGGAGGCTTCGTCGGTACCAGCGACCTAGAGGCCGGCATGCGCTACGGCATCCGCACCGTCGGCACCTCCGCCCACTCCTTCACCCTCCTGCATGACAGCGAGGAGGAGGCCTTCGCCGCCCAGGTCGCCTCACTGGGCCACGACACGACGATCCTGGTCGATACCTATGACATCGAGCGCGGTATCGAGAGGGCGGTCAAGGCTGCCCGCGCCGGCGGCGGGGAACTGGGAGCGGTGCGCCTGGACTCCGGCGACCTCGTCGCCGAGGCTTTCAAGGCGCGTCAGCAGCTTGACGCCCTGGGGGCCACGAGCACGAAGATCACGGTCACCAATGACCTGGATGAGTACGCCATCGCCGCGCTGGGGGCTGCCCCCGTGGACTCCTACGGTGTGGGTACCAAGCTGGTCACCGGCTCCGGGCGCCCCACCGCAGCCCTGGTCTACAAGCTGGTCGAGCGCGCCGACGCCGACGGCGTCATGCAGGAGGTCGCGAAGTTCTCCACCGGAGGCAAGTCGACCGTGGGCGGCCGCAAGTGGGCCGGGCGCGTCCTGGACGCCACCGGCACAGCGGCCGAGGAGCTGGTGGTCTCGGCACGCGAGCAGGGCGAGGCCCTGGCGGCCCTGCACGATGCCGGAGCACGCCCCTTGCAGGTCGAGCTCGTGCGCGACGGCGTCGTCAACGAGGAGCACCGTGGGCCGGCTGCGCTCCAGGCTGCCGCCGAGCGGCACCGGGCCTCACGCGCCGAGCTGCCCTACGACGCCTGGAGGCTGTCCGAGGGTGAGCCGGCCGTGCCCACCCGTCACCTGGACCTGGACGGCCGTCAGACCCTGCGCGGCTAGCGCTTGCCGACGAACCAGCGGCGCAGCGTCGCTACGCGCTTCTCGATCTGCTCGGTGGAGGCCTGGGCGATCTCGGGGCCGCCACACACACGTCGCAGCTCGTTGTGAACCGCACCGTGAGGCTGCCCCGAGCGCCTGGCCCAGGCGGCCACCAGCTGCGAGAGCTCTTTACGAGCGGCCTGGCGGCGCCGAGCGTCGTCGATACCGGAGTTGGCGCGCCGCTTGGCCGCTGCCGCTGACTCCCGCTTCTGCGCCGCGATCTGGCGGTCCTGACGCTGGCGCAGCAGGGCCGTGACCTGCTCAGGCTCCAGCAGCCCGGGAAGCCCCAGGTACTCCTGCTCCTCGACGCTGCCGACCATGGCGCCGGTACCGAACTCTCCGCCATCGAAGAGGACCCGGTCGAACTCAGCGGTGGAGTCCATCGCCTCGAAGCCGCCGAGCAGGTCGTCGGAGGCCTTGGCGTCCTGGTTGGCCTCAGCCACCAGCCGGTCCTCGGCGTAGGCGCCGAACAGGTCGTCCTCCTGGGAGGAAGACCGCTTACCCAGCACGTGGTCGCGAGCCACTTCCAGCTCGTTGGCCAGACTGAGCAGCGGCACCACGGAGGGCAGGAAGACTGAGGCGGTCTCGCCCCGTGAGCGCGAGCGGACAAAGCGTCCCACCGCCTGAGCGAAGAACAGCGGCGTGGAGGTGGAGGTGGCGTAGACGCCGACGACGAGGCGGGGTACGTCCACGCCCTCGGAGACCATGCGCACCGCAACCATCCAGCGGTCGGTAGAGGCGGAGAAGGTCTCGATCCGGCTGGAGGCGCCCGAGTCGTCAGACAGGACGACGGTCGGTTCCTCGCCCGTGATCTGGCGCAGCTGCTTGGCGTAGGCGCGGGCCTTGGCCTGGTCAGTGGCGATGACCAGGCCCCCGGCGTCAGGGACCTGACGACGCACCTCGGTCAGGCGCTGGTCAGCCGCGGCCAGCACTGAGGGGATCCACTCCCCCTTGGGGTCCAACGCGGTACGCCAGGCCTGGGCCTCCAGGTCCTTGGTCAAGGGCTCACCCAGTCGCGCCGCCACCTCGTCACCGGCCTTGGTGCGCCAGCGCATTTCGCCGGAGTAAGTCATGAACATCACCGGGCGCACGACGCCGTCGCGCAGGGCATCGGAGTAGCCGTAGGAGTAGTCGGCCCGCGAGCGCTTGATACCGCCGGTCTCCTCGACGTAGCGGACGAAGGGAATCGTCGACTCGTCCGAGCGGAAGGGCGTACCCGTCAGCGCCAGCCGGCGCCGGGCGGGGGCGAAGGCCTCGCGGATGGCGTCTCCCCACGAGCGGGCGTCACCGCCGTGGTGGATCTCGTCCATGATGACCAGCGTGCGCCGCGCGTCGGTGCGGGCACGGTGCAGGTTGGGGTTCGCCGCTACCTGCGCGTAGGTCAGGGCCACGCCGTCAAAGCGGGAGCCGAGAGCCCCCTGGCTGTTGGTGAAGGAGGGGTCGATGTGGATCCCGACGCGTGCGGCGGCCTCCGCCCACTGGTACTTCAGGTGCTCGGTCGGGCACACGACGGTGACCTGGTGAACGTCACCCGTGCTGAGCAGCTCGGTGGCGATGCGCAGCGCGAAGGTGGTCTTACCAGCGCCTGGGGTGGCCACGGCGAGGAAGTCCTCGGGCATGGTCTCCAGGTACTTCTTCAGCGCCGCGGCCTGCCAGGCGCGCAGTGACCCCGCCGTGCCCCAGGCGGCACGACGCGGGTAGGCCGGCGGCATCGTCTCCGCGGCGAAGATAGAAGGCTGGGTCGGGTTGCTCGCTGCCTGGTTGCGACGCGCGCCGCTCACTGACCGCCTCGGGAGAAGGGGAAGCGGGGGAAACGCGGTCCCTTGCCGCCGGAGTCGCCACCCTCACGCATCTGCTCGTAGATCTGCTTGCACGTGGGGCACACCGGGTACTTTGACGGATCACGCCCGGGCGTCCAGACCTTGCCGCACAGGGCGACGACGGGGCGTCCGGTCGCGGCTGCGGCCGCGATCTTGTCCTTGCGCACGTAGTGGGCGAAGCGGTCAGCGTCGCCGTCGTCGGTGGACTGGAGCTCCTCGCGCTCTAGCACCGCGGTACCGGTCGAGACGCCGGTGGACGGGTCCGAGAGCGGGCGGCCGGGCTCGCCAGGGCCGGAGTCGGTGCTCGCCGTCATCTGCTCAAGGGACTCAGTCATGCGTCCCAGTGTAGGACGGGCGCGCAGGGGTGGTCCTGGCTCGGGCCTGTGGAAACTCTCTCGCTGCGCGCACGCTCACCTCCCCCGCGGGCCCCGGCTGCGTCAAAGGACGAGGAACGCTCAGTGGCTCAGGCGCGAGGCGGCCGCCGGGTCAACCAGCACCAGGGCGTTGGCGTGGCGCTGCATGACCGTGGCTGGCCACTGCTCGCTCACCTCGCCTTCGACCAGCTGGTGGATCGCCTCAGCCTTGTTCTCGCCGGTGGCGATGAGAACCAGCTGACGCGCCTCCATGATGGTGGCCAAGCCCTGGGTGATGCAGTGGGTGGGGACGGCGTCAATGTCCCCGTTGAAGAAGCGGGCGTTGTCCCGGCGCGTCTGCTCGGTCAGGACGTCAATGTGCGTGCGCGAGTCCAGCGGGCCGCCGGGCTCGTTGAAGCCGATGTGACCGTCCGAGCCGATGCCCAGGATCTGCAGGTCGCAGTACCCGGCCGCGGCCATACGCTCCTCATAGCCGGCGCAGGCCACCTCTAGGTCCGCTGACAACGCGTCCGGGCCGTGGAGGGAACCAGGACGCATGTCCACCCGCGAGCGCAGGTTGCGCTCCATGAAGGTGGCGTAACGCTCAGGGTGGCCCTCGGGAAGGCCGACGTACTCATCGAGCATGAAGCCGGTGACTTCCTTAAAGGAGATCCGGCCGGCCTCGTAGCGGCGCACCAGCTCGTCGTACAGGGGCAGGGGGCTGGAACCCGTGGCAGTTCCGAGGACGGCGTCCGGCTTGGCCGTCAGCAGCTCCTCGATCGCGTCGGCGGCGGTGGAAGCGATCTGCTCGGCAGTGTCGAGGACGACGAGCTTCATTGTTCTCCTCAGATGAGACGTCACGGCCGTAGCCGGGTGCGTCCGTGCACCAGCACCCATGATAGCCCCACCCATCAGGACATCAGACGTCCTGGGACCATGCGTCTGCGCCGCCGAGACGGTCGCGTCCTCGGTGATCGGGCCAGGCGCATGCTGCGGCGCCCGGCCCGCCCCACGCAGGCTCCTGGCCTGCCAGGTCTAACGTGTCTCCTCGTGCCCGGGCCAGGAGCGGATCGTCGTCAGGACCCGCGCCCCGCGATCGTCCAGCGCTCGCCCGCCGTGGACCATGCCGATCCATGCCGCCCCGAGGCCCCAGAGCGCACCAACCACCAGTACCAGCCACCCCCACGCCCAGGAGCCGGAGACCGCGATCCATACCAGGCCAGCGATGACGGGTGAGCTCGCCGCGATGATGACGACGAAGCCGAGGAGCTGCAGCAGACTGAGAATCAGGGTCATCCCGGATCCTCGCGACTTCCAGGGGCTGTCCCCCGGCGCGTTGGTCTCATAGGGCATGACGACGCTGGAGATCGCGGACCAGGCGTGACCGACGCCGTACAGGGCCAGGCTCGTGCCTGCCACGGCCGGCACGGTCTCCCACCGCGCGGCGTAGGCCGCGGTCAGGAGCAGGACCATCACGATGAGCGGGACCTGCCACAGGGCTGCCGCCACCATGCGCCCCAGGCGGTCGTGACGTCCAGGAGTGCCGGCGGAGATGAGCTGCCACACGGCGGTGGAGTCCATAGCGAGGTCGTCATGGAGCATCCACCCTGAGAAAAGGGCGAGGAGCAGGGCAGCCCCCACCACCGTGACAGGTGCCTGCCCCCACGCCATGGAGGAGTCCTGTCCGGCGGCCGAGCCCACCGAGCGAACGAAGACGAAGGTGAACACCGTCGGCAGCAGGAGCAGGCTGATGAGCTGGGAGAGATAACGCGGATCGCTTCGCCAGTAACGCAGGCACCGTGCGGCCACAGCGGCTGCCGGACCAGGAACGAGGTGTCCCAGGCACCGCTGCCAGGGCAGCGGGTCCACCCCGCCCTGCTGAGCCTCGCCGGCCTCGCGGGCGACCTTGACGCTGTCATAGGAGCGGCGGCGAGACCGGCTGCGCTCTGGCCCGGTCATTGCCCGCGTCACCACCTTGCCCCAGGCAGGCATGAGCGCCACTGGCAGGGCGATCGCTAGGACGGTCAGCGCCGTCGCCACGAGGAAGGACCCCTGTGCCAGGTATCCCGGCGCTGCGAGCGCCCACCCGAGCGGGGTCAGCCCGATCACGGTGCCGACGTGACGCAGCGACTGCACGGCGTCAGCCCCCAGGCTGACGTTCTGCAGGAAGGAGGGGGCCAGCGCCACGCCCAGGAGGAGCAGCACGCCCACGAGGCCCGCGATCTCCCTGCCTCGCCGAGACTGGGAGACACCTGCACCGATGACGACGACGCGGCTGAGCAGCACACAGGTTGCCAGCGCCACCGGAGCCAGGACGAGCGCGAGCCCGGCCGCTGCCCACTGCCCGGCGCAGGCCCAGGACACGGCCGGAAGGAGCAGCCCAAGGCCCGTGAGGATGCCGGGGATCCCGGCTGCTCCCGCCACGGCCAGTCCACGGGCCAGCGCGCGCGACGGAGCGGTCCAGGCCGCCATGGCCCGGGGGTCCAGGGTGGAGTCGGCACCGGTGAGCAGCAGCGGCAGCAGGGTCCAGCCCGCCACCACCAGCGCACCGGCAACCGCCAGCACCGCAGCGATGGCCTCCGGCGAGGCCTGGCCCAGCGCGACGGCGAGAGCGCCGACCAGGGCCAGCCCGCCCAGGCCGTAGAGCACGCCGACGATCGTGCCGATGACCGCCCAGACGTTGCGCAGCAACCCGTTGACAGTCAGCCGCCACCTCAGACGGACGAGGGTCGCAACCACGACAGCTCCTCCCGCGTTGCCGGCGCCCCGACCAGCTGGGCAAAGCGCGTGTCCAGGTCCTGCCCGGCCGCAACCTCCTGCGTGGCCCCTGCCGCCAGGACCCGGCCGGCGGCGATGACCGCGACGTGGCTGCAGAAGCGCTGCACCGTGGCCATGACGTGGCTGGAAATGATGACCGTGCCCCCGGCGCCGGCGAAGTCTGTCAGCAGCCCCTGGATGGTCTGGGCCGAGACGGGGTCCACGGCCTCGAAGGGCTCGTCCAGGACCAGGACGGAGGGAGAGTGCACCAGAGCGCAGGCCAGGTGGACCTTCTTGCGCATGCCGGCGGAGTAGTCGGCCACCAGCGTGGTACCCGCCTCCCACAGCCCCAGGACGTGGAGGAGCTGGATGGCCCGCGGCACCACGACCTCGCGGTCCAGTCCACGCAGGAGGCCTGAGTAGGTCACCAGGTCCAGGCCACTGAGCCGGTCAAAGGTGCGCAGGCCATCGGGGAGGACGCCCAGCAGGGCCTTGGCCCGGCCAGGCTCCCGCCACACGTCCGCCCCGTGGACCAGGACGCGGCCAGCGTCCGGGACGAGTAGGCCGGTGGCCATGGACAGGGTGGTTGTCTTGCCGGCGCCGTTGGGCCCCACCACGCCGTAGACCGAGCCAGCCGGCACCGTCAGAGTGAGATGGTCCACCGCAAGCTTCTGTCCAAAGGCCTTGCACAGCCCTTGGCAGACCAGCGCGGGCACGCTCGCCTCCGGTGCGCTCACGGGGGCTGCGGCGTCAGGGGCCGGCTGCCAGGCGGAGGGGTGCTCGCCGCCTGGGCCTGCTGGAGGGACGGCGTCGAAAGGCGTGCTCTGGCTCATAGCCACACCTTACGGAGAGACACCGACACCGTCCTCCTCCCCTTGGAGGATCTGCCCTGTCCTGCCCGGACAGACGACGAAGGCGTGCCACCAGCCGTGGTGGCACGCCCTCGCTCGCGACGTCCTCGCCAGGCGAGGAGGTCAGCGGATCGTCACTTGGCGACGGCCTTCTTCAGGGCGGAGCCGACGGTCAGCTTGACGCCGTAGCCAGCCGGGATCTGGATCTCCTCACCGGTGCGGGGGTTGCGGCCGGTGCGAGCAGCGCGCTCGACGCGCTCGACGCCCATGAGACCCGTGATCTTGACAGCCTCGCCCTTGGCGACGTTCTCAACCAGGACCTCCTGGAAAGCGCCGAGGAAGGCGTCGGCGTCGGTCTTGGTCAGGCCAGCCTTCTCGGCGATGGCGGCGATGAGCTCAGTGCGGTTGACGGACATGTATCTGCCTCTCAGTTCGTGGGTGGGCACCGGTCGGTTCGGTGCCGCTGGCCGTAACGCTATGCATAAAACGGCGGTTTTGTCAGATACGGCGGACAGATTCGGGGCGGAGAACGTCACTTTTCACTCCGACGCTGCCTCTTGGGTCACATGTGTCACACCAACCACAACCCGATGAGACTGCGCCCTGCCCCCACTCAGGCCCGCCAGCCACATGAGGATCACACGACAGTGGGCCGGCCCCTGCGCGCTACAGCGTAGGGACCGGCCCACCGTGGTGCGGTGCGGGAGGACTCAGCCGCCGTCAGTGACGGGCGACGGCGTCGACGAACCAGGAGGTGATGGTCGTGGGATGGGTGATCGCGGTACCGACCACCACGGCGAAGGCCCCGTGCTCCATGACGGTGCGAGCCTGCTCAGGCGTGTGAACCCGCCCCTCGACGATGAGCGGGACCTGGGCGATGGCCGCGACCTGGTCCACCAGCTCGATATCCGGGCCGTCGGTCTTGGGCCGGTCCCCGGTGTAGCCAGCCAGCGTGGTACCCAGCATGTCCGTTCCCCCGTCCTGGGCCGCCTGGGCGTCCTCCAGGCACCCGCAGTCGGCCATGACGAGCACGGAGGGGAATGCTTCCTTCAGGCCTGCGACGGTCTGAGCAAAGGTCCGCCCGTCAGGGCGGGGCCTGCGGGTGGCGTCCATCGCCACGATCTGGCAGCCGGTGGCAGCCACGGCCACGGCGTGGGTGAGGGTTGGGGTGATGAAGACCCCGTCGTGCCCGTCCTTCCACAGTCCGATCACCGGGACGTCCACGTGCTGGGTGATCAGGGCCAGGTCGGCCAGTCCCTGGGCACGGATGCCGACGGCGCCGCCGGCCACGCAGGCCTGCGCTACCTCGTCCATCGTGCGCGGGTCACGCATCGGCTCGCCCGGATAGGCCTGGGCAGAGGCGATGAGCCCACCGCGCAGCCGGTCAAGGATCTCGGTCTTGGTCATCGTGCTCGTCATCATGCCTCGTTCCTCTCACCAGCAGCCTGCGGCAGACGCAGCCAGGCCTCGTGCGCGGCGCCGATGATCGGCGCCGTCGTCCCCAACGTTGCAGGAAGCAGCTCAGTCGAGTCCGCGATGAGCTCGATGAGCTCGTCAGCCACCGTGCGTCGCAGCGGCTGCCACCACAGGTCCCCGGAGCGTGCGAGTCCTCCGGAGATGATGACGCGCTGCGGGTCCACCGCCGTGACGATCTGGGCGATGCCCCGCCCCAGCGCGACCGCGGCCTCCTCATAGACCCGCTGCGCGACGACGTCGCCACCCTGCGCGCGGCGCTCAACCTCCAGCGCCGTGGTCACCGAGGTCTCCCCCGTGGCCTCGCGGTAACGGCGAGCGATCTGCGGGCCGGCAGCTACGGCCTCCAGGTGACCGGACTTGCCGCAGGTGCACGGCTCGCCCGCCGCGGCCTGGCTCGGCATGTGCCCGATCTCGCCGGCCAGGAAGTGGGTGCCGTGATGCACAGCTCCGCCCAGGACCAGCGCACCGCCGACCCCGGTGCCTACCGCTACGACCAGGGCGCTAGAGGCCCCGTGCCCGGCTCCCAGCCACGCCTCGCCAGCCGCGTAGGCGTTGACGTCGTTATCGACGTGCACGAGCGGTGCCTGGCCGTCAGGGGCCAGCACCCCGGCACCGGGCAGGAGGCGAGCCACGCCGTCGGCCACGTTCGTCCCCGGCCACCCGGCGATCGCGTCGGTGGCCGAGAGCACCACCCCGCTGCGTGCGTCAATGATGCCGGCCGAGCCGATCCCGACCGCCAGTGGGCGGGGCGAGCGCCCGCCATGGGTGCCAGCGGCGACGACCTGGCCGACTAGCCCGGCGATCGCAGCGAGCATGGCCGCGGGACCCTCCCGCCCAGGAGTGGGGACCTGGTGGACCTCGCCTCGCAGCTGACCACTGACCGTCACCAGGCAGGCGGCGATCTTGGTCCCTCCGAGGTCCACACCAACGAGGACAGGATCCTCCTCGGTGCCCGGGCGCGAGTCGTCCCGCGTGCTCATGTCAGATCAGCCCCTGTTCTCGGGCGATAGCCACGACCTTCTCCTTCGTCTCGCCCGTCAGCGCGCGTACCGGGAAGGCCATCTCGTTCGAGGCGATCGTACCCTGGGCCTCCATGACGGTCTTAAACGCCCCGATGCCCGAGGCGTCAGCCGAGCGCCCCTGCGGCACGAAGACGATCTCGAAACCAGCGCAGATCCGGTCCTGGATCCGCCGCGCTTCCTGCCAGTCGCCACGCTGGGCCGCCTGCCACAGCTCAACGTAGGGGCGGGGCTCGACGTTGCCGTAGCCCGGTACCATCCCGTCCCCGCCCAGCAGCAGCATGCCGTCGACCACGCACTCATGCCCGGTCAGCAGCACCAGCGGGTGCCCAGCCTCCTCGTTGGCGGCCACCAGGCGCCGGAAGGCGACGTCATCGCCAGAGGAGTCCTTGACGCCGTCGAGCACCCCCAGGCCACCCAGACGCACGAGCATGTCCACGGCGAGCTTCTTGCCGTTCAGGCGCACCGGCACGTCGTAGGCGAACAGCGGCAGGTCCACGGCCTGACGGATGGCGGTGAAGTGCTCAGCGATCTCGGTCATGTCATTGATGGCGTAGAAGGGGCAGGCCGCCACGATGGCGTCAGCCCCCAACGCCTGGGCCCGGCGGGCGTGCTCGATGACGCGATTCGCTGTTGTGTCAATGGCACCGACCAGCACGGGCAGACGGCCGGCGGCGCGGTCAACCACACGCGTGACCACCAGCTCACGCTGGGCGTCAGTGAGGTAGGCGGTCTCGGCGGAGGATCCCAGGAGGAACAGGCCGTTGACACCGGCGTCGATGAGAAGGTCAACGAGGTGGTCCAGGCTGTCCAGATCGATCTGGCCGTCCTTGAAGGGCGTGATGACAGGGGGGATGACACCGGTGAATCGGGTATCCATAGTGGTGTTTCCTAACGTTGGTGGGACAGGGGTTGCAGTCATGCCTCAAGCAGGCTGGGCACCGCGCCCAGGAGGGTGCGGGTGTAGTCCTGCTGCGGGCGGGAGAAGATCTCCTGGGTCGTGTTCATCTCGACGATCTCGCCGAAGTACATGACGGCGATGCGGTCGGAGACGTAGCGCACGGTGTTGATGTCGTGACTGATGAAGACCAGCCCCAGACCGAGCGCGCTCTTGAGGTCCTGGAGGAGGTTGAGGACCTGGGCGCGCACGGACACGTCCAGGGCGCTGGTGGGCTCGTCCGCGACGATGATGTCCGGCTCTAGCGCCCGTGCTCGGGCGATGGCCACGCGTTGACGCTGCCCGCCAGAGATCTGCCGGGGCAGGACCTCCAGGGCGCTGGGAGGCAGTCCCACCAGGTGCAGCAGGTCACGTACCCTCGCCTCGCGCTCCTTCGGGGAACCGATGCCGTGGACGTTGAGCGGATCGATCAGGGTGTCGTGAACGATCATGCGTGGGTTGAGCGCCGTGGCCGGGTCCTGGAAGACCACGGACACCGAGCGGCCCAGGGCCTTACGGTCCGCCGCCGAGCTGCCCAGGCGACGTCCCTTGAAGTACACCTCACCCTTGGTCAGGGGCTGTAGCCCCACCATGACACGGGCGGTGGTGGACTTACCGCAGCCGGACTCACCCACCAGACCCAGGGTCTCTCCGCGGCGTACGGTCAGCGAGACGTCGTTGACGGCATGCACCGTGTCCGGGCGAAACAGCTTGCCGGTGCGGGACTTGTGGATGACGTGGGCGTGACGCAGCTCGATCACCGGGTCGGTCTGCGGGTCCCAGGTGGAAGCGGATTGGGCGCTCATGACATGGCCTCCTTGGCGAGGATCGCCTCAAGCTCAGGCGTGACGGCGTAGAAGTGGTCGCTGCCGGCGGCAACCGGCTTGAGCACCGGGCGGGTGTCCAGGCCGACCGTGGGGTAGGACGAGCGCGGGGCGAAGCGGTCACCCTTGACGAACTCTGAGGGGCTGGGAACGGTGCCCCGCACCTGGTGGAGGCGGTTGGAGCCTGCCTCGATGGACAGGACCGCGCCGAGCAGGCCCCGGGTGTACTCGTGGACGGGGTTGGTCAGCAGCTCACTGGTCCCCGCCTGCTCAACCACCTGGCCCGCGTACATCACCGTCACCCGGTGGGCGACCTTGGCAACCAGTGCCAGGTCGTGGCTGACGAAGACCATGGCGAAGCCGAGCTTCTCGCGCAGGTCGTTGAGCAGGTCGATCACCTGCTTCTGGACCGTGACGTCCAGGGCCGTGGTGGGCTCGTCAGCGATGACCAGGCTCGGGTCTCGCGTCAGGGCCATCGCGATCAGGACGCGCTGACGCTGTCCGCCGGACAGCTCATGCGGGTAGCTCTTGAGCGTGCGGACCGGGTCCAGCCCAACCAGATCGAGCAGCTCCTCGGCGCTGCGGGTGCCCCCTCGGCGAGTCAGCTGCTTCATCTGGGAACGGATGAGCATCGAGGGGTTGAGGGAGGACAAGGCGTCCTGGTAGATCATGCTCATCTCGTGACCTCGCAGGGCGTTGTGCTCCGCGAGCGTCATCTCCAAGATGTTGCGTCCCTTGAACAGGATCTCACCCGTGATGCGCGCCGTCGGAGGCAGCAGCCCCATGACGGCCATCGAGGTGATCGACTTCCCGCAGCCGGACTCACCCACCAGCCCCATGGTCTCGCCGGGGCGAACGGAGAAGGAGACGTCGTCGACGATGTTGACGTCGCCGTGCTGTGCCGGGAAGGCAATCGAGAGGTTCTTGACCTCCAGGACCGGCTCGGCCTCGGGGGTGGGGTAGACCAGTCGGTCCTGGCGCGCGAGCTCGGCCCGGCGCAGCGTGGCCAGGCGTTCCTCCAGAGGAGTCTCCTCGGCAGCAGGCTCGACCAGCCCGGTCAGCTCGGAGACCTGCGCCTGGGTGACGGCATCGGCGGGCAGATCGGCGTGCGAGCGCACCGCGGCCCCGGCCTCCTTCCAAGCGTGCTCGGTCTGCATCGCCTCCTCGTCCGCCTCGACGTCGACGTTGGCGCGGATACGCGGCGAGGCCATGGCGTCGGTCAGGCCCTCGGACAGGACGTTGAGGCACAGCGTGGTGATGAGGATCATCAATCCGGGGAAGAAGGTCGGCCACCAGTGCCCTGACAGCAGCAGTGCCTTGCCCTCGGAGAGCATGTTGCCCCAGGTCGGGGTGTTGACCGAGGTGATGCCCGCACCGATGAAGGACAGTGAGGCCTCGAAGACGATGGCGTCAGCCACCAGGACCGTGGCGTAGACCATGATCGGGGCCACGCAGTTGCGCACGACGTGCTTGGCCAGGATCCAGGGCACACGAGCGCCCATCACCTTGGAAGCGGCCACGTAGTCCTCACCGAACTGAGCCAGGACGTTGGCCCGCACGACTCGGGTGAGCTGCGGGGTGTAGACGACCGCGGTCGCGATGATGATGACGGGCACCATCGGCAGCCGGGTCGACATCGCCAGCACCAGCACCGCGGCCAGCGCGATACCGGGGAAGGACATGACGACGTCGAGCACGCGCATGACGGCCTCGCCGATCCACTTGCGGCTGGTGGCCGCCACGGCGCCCAGCACCGTAGCCAGGGCCAGGGCGATACCGGTGGCGCTCAGGCCCACGACGAGCGAGACCCTGGCGCCGTAGACCGCGCGGGAGAAGATGTCACGGCCGGTGGCATCGGTACCGAAGAGATGGCTGAAGGAGGGAGCGGTGGCGGGGTCGGAGGAGACGATGTCTCCCACTCCCTCCACGTGGGTGACAGTCTCACTGGCGGCCAGGCCTGTGGCTCCAGGGTTGTAGGGAGCCACCAGCGGGGCGAAGACCGCGATCAGCGCCACCAGGGCCAGTACGAGGACGACGATCTTGCTTCCCAGCGGCAGCTTCCTCCAACCCTGGAAACGCAGCCCGGGCTGGGCAACCTTGTCGAGTGTGCGACGGTGCAGCATCAGACGCTCCTGATCCTCGGGTTGACCAGCACGTAGAGCATGTCAACGACGATGTTGATGATGATGAAGGCCAGCGCCACGGTGATGGACACGCCCTGGACGATGTTGACGTCGTTACGGGTAATGCCCTGGAAGATGAGCTGGCCCATCCCCTGGATGTTGAAGATCATCTCGATGACGACGGCGCCGCCCATGGCGTAGCCCAGCCGCAGGCCCAGGACCGTAAGCGGGGTGATGAGCGCGTTGCGCAGCACGTTGCGGGCGATGACCACGGGCTTGGGGATCCCAGCGCCAATGGCGGTGCGCACGTAGTCACGATCGAGCTCCTCGACCATGGCAGTACGCACCACACGCGTGAAGGTGCCGGTGTTCGGCACCGCGATGGCCAGGGCGGGCAGGAAGATCTGTCGCACGTAGGCAGCCGGATCGTCCCCGAAGGAGACCCACTCGGTGACCACCGAGGGGAAGGTGCCACTGGCGCCCGGGATGTCACCGAAGCGCTGGATGAGCAGCAGCGCGAGCCAGAAGGAGGGCGTGGCCAGGCACAGCACCGAGATCACCCGGATGACCTGGTCGGGCCACCGGTCACGATAGAGGGCGGCGATGACACCCAGTACCGTGGCTGCGATGACCGCCACAAAGATGCCGATGAAGGTCAGCTGCAGCGTGATCGGGAAAGCCTGAGCAACCAGGTCGGAGATCTTGACGCCGGTGAACGTCGTCCCCAGGTCCCCGTGGACGAGCCCCACGAGGTAGTCCCAGAAGCGGGACAGGAGAGGATCATTGAGGTGATGGGTCTCGCGGTACTGCTCGAGCGCCTGCGCCGTCGCCGACTCCCCCAGCGCCAAGCGCGCAGGGTCTGCGGAGGAGAAGGACATGACGACGAAGACGAGCAGCGTCACGCCCAGCACCATGACGGGCAGCGCCACCAGGCGCCGTCCAATCAGGCGGAGGAGGTTGGACACTGGGACGCTCCTTTGCTTGTGCGTCCCGCGCCGCGCAGAGCCGGCCGACGTCATGTCGGCACAATGGCGCTGCCACGTGCGAGAGGGCCGGCGACAGTGTCGGCCACCGCCTTATTGTCTGACATCTGATGTCTGATGGCAAGTGGGGACTCGCCGCGAGGCAACCGCGTCCACTGACGACACTGGGCCCCGCAGCACACAGGCTGCGGGGCCCAGCATCACGGCAAGGACGACGACGCCCTGCCTCAGCCGAGAGGGCTCGTCAGGCTCAGGCCTGGGTCGAGCCGACGTCGACGAAGGACAGGCCCGTCAGTGCGATCGGCTTGAAGTCGGTCAGCGTCGTTTCCGAAGACCGAAGGGTCGCCTGGAGCAACCACCACGTCCCACGTCCCCTCATTGGAGTCAATGAAGGAGTAGACGTCGGAAGACTTCTTCTCGTCGTAGTTGACCGTGACGCCCAGAGCCTCCAGGTTCTCCCGAATGATCGGACGAGCCGAGGCGAACCAGCCGTGGTCGGTGCACAGGAGGTTGATCGTCGTAATCCCAGCCTCGGCGAGCAGCGACTTGGCCTTCTCAGCGTCGTAGGTGTAGACCGTCGACGCCTTCTTGTAGGCAGGGTGGTCCTCCTGGACGAAGCAGGTAGCCGGCGTCGCCAGCGTACCCATGCCCGTCTCGCAGATCTTGGCGTAGTCCAGGGCGTACATGACGGCCTGGCGAGCCTTGACGTCCGAGAACACCGAATTGTTGAACATGACGAACAGCAGCGAGAAGCCCTGCTGGGCCGCCACCTGGATCGGGGCCTGCATCGTGGCCAGGTTGGCCACGGGCACTGCGTCGATCGCCTGGACAGTACCGGAGGTGATGGCGTTGGTCCGCGTGGTGTCATCGGGGAGGATCTGCCACTCCATGGACTTGGCCAGGGCAGGGCGCGGACCGGAGTAGGAGTCATTGCGCTCAAAGACGATCTTCTGCGAACCCGCGCCGTTGTCCGTCATCTTGTAGGGACCGGTACCGATCGGGCTCATGTCAAAGGCTGCCGCGTCTGCCTCGGCCGCAGCCTTGGGGACCACCTTGACGACGCTGATGCGCTCCGCCACCAGAAAGTAGGGGAACTTCGTCTTAATCGTCACCGTCTTGTCATCCTTCGCACTGACAGAGTCAACGAAGGAGATGAACTGGGCGTAGAGTGAGTTGTTGTCCGGGTTGAGGACGCGTTCGAAGGAGAAGACGACGTCGTCGGCGGTCACCGGGTTGCCGTCCGTGAAGACGGCCCCCTCACGCAAGGCGACCTCGTAGGTGGTGTCATCTACCTTGGTCGGCAGGTCCGCACCAAGGGCGGCATAGACCTCGCGCGTGGCAGGGTGGAGCTCGGTGAGTCCTTCCATGGTGTGCCAGTTCGCCGCCACAGTCAGGGCGGCGGTGGTCGTCATGGGGTCGTAACCGTTCGTGCCCAGCTCGTAGGAGATTCCCGCCTTGATGACACCGTCCGGATTGGCCTGGGCGGAGGAGGACTGCTCCTCCGTGGCCGCGCTGCTCGCACCGGAGGACGCGGAGCCGGAGCCACCGCAGGCCGACAGCGCGGCGGCCAGGCCTGCGGCCACACCGAGCGTCGAGGTCAGCTGAAGAAAACCGCGGCGGGAAGGACGGGGAGTCGGGATCGCCATTGAAGCACTCTTGAAGGTCGGACGTCTGTTGTCTGACGTTGGTAGAATGACAGTAACACAGACCACCCCAGAGTCCAAGGCAAGGACAATAGAGCCATGACAATCGCAAGGCCCTCCGCGCGCGGCACCACCACGGTCTCATCCGACCTACGCAGCGCCTATCCGTCCTTGAGCCCAGCCCCAACCACTCAGGCGACGCTCACCATGCAGGCGATCAAGGACTACATCATCCAGGCGCACCTCCAGCCCGGGGACCCGCTGCCCACCGAGTCCCAGCTGTGCGAGGACCTGGGCGTCTCCCGCTCGTCAGTACGCGAGGCAGTGCGCACCCTCGTCGCCCTCGACATCGTCGAGGTCCGCCACGGTCATGGAACCTTCGTCGGCCAGGCCTCGATGCGTCCCATGGTGGAGTCGCTCGTCTTCCGCGGCCTGCTCAACCGTGACAAGGGCTACCAGGGCCTGCTCAACGTCGTCGAGCTACGCGCGACGCTCGATACTGCCCTGGCCCCCGAGGTGGTCCGCGCGTGGAAAGGACACCAGGACCCCCAGATCGAGGCAACGGTGGAGGAGATGGAGGAGCTGGCGCGCCGGGGACAGCCATTCCCCGAGCAGGACCGCGCCTTCCACTCCCAGCTGCTGGCGCGGCTGGACAACCCGCTCTACCGGCACCTGACCGACGCACTGTGGGCCGTCCACGTCCTGCTCATCCCGCTTCTGCGAGCCCCGGAACCCAAGGACATCCTGGACACCGCCACCTCGCACCGCCAGATGCTGCGGACCGCGCAGGCTGGAGACACCGACTCCTACCTGGTAGCAATCAAGTCCCACTACCGCCCGCTCCTAGCCTCAGTTGGCCGCTGAACGGCGGGCGGCGTGCTCCCGGGCACCCTGCCTCAGTGCGCTGCAGGCTCTAGCAGGCCCGGGTAGGTGCCGTTGGCGATGACCCGCCGCAGGTTCTCGGCCGGGTCTTGCGGCTGAAGGAGACGCGCCAGCCAGGACTGACGTGCCTGCTCCAGGTCACGCGCCAACCAGGTGCTGCACACCACCTCCATGGCATGGGTCCCGCCGGGATAGACGTGCAGTTCGCAGTCTCCGCCGTCGCGCCAGATCCTGCTCGCCATCTCCACGACCTCGTCACGGAAGACCTCCGCAGAGGCCACGGAGAGGAAGACAGCGCCCATCCCGCCAAGGTCGCGGGCGCGGGAGGCGGCGTCCTCCTCAGTCACCTTCGTGCCTCCTCTCCGCTCGCCAAGGACCTGGTCCCACGCCCAGTTGTTCCAGGACGCCGGCCAGCGCCCGTCCTGCGGGTACTGCGCCGCAGAGGAAGGCCGGACGACGCCGTCGGGGTCCTGCATCCCGGTGCGGTCGTCGAGCATGGGATAATCCAGGAGATAACCCAGCGCACGAGGTCCGCCCGGCTGGCGGCCGGCGAGCGCGAGGCACATGCCCAGTCCTCCCCCAGCGCTCGGACCGGTGACGATGATCCGCTGCGGATCACAGCCCAGCTCCTCAGCATGCACATGCGCCCACCGCAACGCACTCACGCAGTCCCGCGTCGCCGCGGGCGAGGGGTGCTCAGGAGCCAACCGGTACTCCGGGGAGACGATCACCCCTCCCCACCGCCGCATCCACGGCACGCAACGTACGACGTCGTCGTACCGGTTGCCCACCACCCGTCCCCCGCCGTGCAGCGAAAGGAACAGCGGCGCACCCGCTCCCGCCTCGTCAGGACGGACCGGAGCGTCCTGGCCTGTGCGGACGACGGCGAGCGTCATCGCCGAGCCGTCCTCGCGACTGATCTCACTCTCGCTCACCACCAGGTCCGGGTGCTGGTCCAGCAGACGCTGGCGCGTGACCTCGACCGGCCTGCGCCAGGCAGGCAAGGTCTCCTCGTTCAGGGGAAGGTCGAGACCAGCAGCGTCCAGCGCATCAAGAACCACCTGAGTGTGTGGGTCATAGGCGGGACGCACAGGAGGAAGGGCAGACATCGGCGTTCCTTCAGTAGCATGGTGGCCGCCGGGTCGCAGACGTCGTCTCCCGCGCCGCGCGCTGTCCTCCCCATGGTGGGAGCGCACGCAACGGGCTCTCAAGGCGCCCCGGCATGTCCGTCCCATCCTAGGAGAGTCCCTTTCGTATGTCCTACGGCCAGCCTCCCAGTGTCGCTGATCCTGTCTCCTCCTCCCCTCGCCCCAAGGACCCTGTTGACGCCGTTCCTCCCTTCGGGCGCCTTGCCGTCCTCGGGGTCCAGCACGTCCTGGCCTTCTACGCGGGCGCCGTCGTCGTCCCCCTGGTCATCGCCTCCGGGCTGAACCTGGACGCGGCCACCACCGTCCACCTCATCAACGCCGATCTCCTGACCTGCGGTATTGCCACGATCATCCAGTCCGCCGGCCTGGGACCGAAGATTGGTGTACGCCTGCCCCTCATCCAGGGTGTGACCTTTACCGCGGTCTCGCCGCTCATCGCCATCGGCCTGGCAGCCTCAGGCGGTGCCGGTGGCACGCAGGGGCTGACGGCGATGTACGGCTCGATCATCGCTGCCGGTCTCGCCACCTTCCTCGTTGCGCCGTGGTTTGCCCGCCTGCTGCGTTTCTTCCCGCCGGTAGTCACCGGCACGCTCCTGACGGTCATGGGCACCACGCTGATGAGCGTGTCCGCCGGGGACATCGTCGCCTGGGGTACCCAGGCCAGCGCCGCGGGGGCGGACCCTGCCGGCCCCACCCTGCGAGGCCTGGGCTACGCCATGCTCACCATCGCCCTCATCGTGCTCGTCCAGCGCGTCTTCAAGGGCTTCATGTCCACGATCTCGGTTCTCATTGGCCTCGTGGTGGCCACGGGCCTGGCCTGGGTCCTGGGTGACACTGACTTCTCCGGCGTGGGCGAGGCGGCCGTGGTCGGCATCACCACGCCCTTCTACTTCGGCATCCCCACCTTCACCGTCACCGGCATCGTCTCCATGCTCATCGTCATGGCTGTCACGGCGGTGGAGACCACTGGTGACGTCTTCGCCACCGGCGAGGTCGTCGGCAAGCGCATCACGCCCACGCACGTGGCCAACGCCCTGCGCGCTGATGGCCTGTCGACGATGCTGGGCGGGGTGCTCAACTCCTTCCCCTACACCTGCTTCGCCCAGAACGTCGGTCTGGTGCGCCTGACGCGGGTGCGCTCACGCTGGGTGGTCACCTGCGCCGGCGTCATCATGATCGTGCTGGGCCTGCTGCCCAAGGCCGCTGCCGTCGTCGCCGCCATCCCCTCCCCCGTCATCGGCGGAGCCTCCCTGGCGATGTTCGCCTCGGTGGCAGTGGTGGGTATCCAGACCCTCGGCAAGGTTGACATGCATGACAACCGCAACGCCGTCATCGTCTCGACCTCGATGGGGCTGGCGCTGCTGGTGACCTTCAAGCCCGATATCGCCTCGATGATGCCTAGCTGGCTGGCCATCCTCTTCGGCTCGGGCGTGACGATCGGTGCGCTGACCGCCGTCATCCTCAACCTGCTGTTCTTCCACCTGGACCGTCAGGACGGGGCCGACGTCGCACTCGTCCACGGCCGGGCGGTGGGCCTGGACGAGGTCAACGAGATGGAGCGCGAGCAGTTCGTTGAGGTCTTCTCGCGCCTCTACGCCGACGCCACCTGGCCGGCCGAGCGCGCGTGGGAGCACCGCCCCTTCGCCTCGACCGCCGCACTGCGCCAGGCCTTTGAGGACGAGGTCCTGTCCGCCCAGCCGCAGGAGCAGGAGGCCCTCATCCGCGGCTACGCCGACATCACCGAGCTCCTGCTGGGCGAGGACGGCAACACCCAGGCCGAGCTCGACACCGCCTCACTCGCGCTGGGCTCCTTCAACGACGCCGAGGAGGCCGAGCTTCGCGGCCTGTCCCAGGCCTACCAGGAGAAGTTCTCCCGTCCCCTGGTCATGTGCGTGGAGCGCCTGACCGACCGCCACCAGCTGCTGGCCCGTGGCTGGGCACGCGTGGAGAGCTCGCCGGCCCGCGAGGCCCGCTGCGCCGTCGGCGAGGTCATCGACATCGCCGACGAGCGCTTCGACGCCATGGTGGCTGACGCGAACCCGATCCGTAGCGCCTGGTCGCGCAAGTTCGAGCAGCTCGACTAGGACCGGCGCCGCCTGACGCGGGTGCGGCCGGGGAGGACAGTACGTCCTCCCCGGCCGCACCCGTTGTCGCAGAAACGACGGCGCAGGCACCTACCAGCGATCGTGCACGTGGGAGCGGATGAGCCGGTCGTAGAGCTCCTCCAGGGCCGTGTGCAGCTGCGCTGACAGCGGCTCAAGGTTGCCGGCAGCGGCGTTGGCCCGGGCCTGGGCGCTGTTGCGGGCACCGGGAATCACGGTGGTCACGCCCACCTGGTCCAGGATCCAGCGCAGAGCGACCTGGACGGGGCTCACCCCCTGGGGACCGAGCTCAGAGCACAACGTCACGAACTCGCGAGCAGCCTGGACACCGACCTCGTAGGGGACGCCGGAGAAGGTCTCTCCGACGTCGAAGGCCGAGCCGTCACGGTTGTAGCTGCGGTGATCGGCGGGGGCGAAGGTCGTGGTCTCGGTGTAGCGGCCGGACAGCAGGCCGGAGGCGAGCGGGACGCGCGCGATGATCGCGGTGTCCATGCGCTGCGCCGTCGGCAGGACCTCCTCCAGGGGCTTGCGCCGCAGGACGTTGAGGATGATCTGGACGCTGGCGCAGCCAGGTCGGCTCATGGCACAGAGGGCCTGATCGCAGGTCTCCACGCTCACGCCGTAGGCGCGGATACGCCCCTGCTCGACCATCTCCTCCAGCCAGTCCCAGGTCTGCTCGGCGTCGATGACCTCGCTGGGCGGGCAGTGGAGCTGGACCAGGTCCAGGGTGTCCACGCCCAGGTTCTCCCGCGACCGATCGTTCCAGGCCCAGAAGGCGTCGCGGGTGTAGTTCTCAGGCAGCTGAGCCACCCGCCGTCCCATCTTGGTCACCACCGTCAGGCCGGCGTCGGGGTGGTCCTTGAGGAAGCTGCCCACGAAGCGCTCGGAACGGCCGTCGCCATAGACGTCGGCGGTGTCGATGAAGGTGACGCCGCTGTCCAGGGCGGCCTCAAGCGTGGCGGTGGCGTCGGCCGGGTCTACCTCGCCCCAGTCAGCGCCCAGCTGCCAGGTGCCGATCCCTACCGCGGAGACCTGGCGGCCCAGGGCGTGAAACGGTCGTGTCTCCATTGACTCCTCCTGAATCCTTCAGTGCAGGGTCATGATGTCATGGCCGGGGGCAGGCGGACCTGCTTCACGCGGCACCCGGAGGAATACGACGCGATGAGGGTGTGTTGTCTTGGTGCCGATGCTGCTAGCATGACGGTCCGGCCCCACGGGGCCAGTTGCCGGTCCTCGTCTCGACGGCGGCCATTGACAACTACACAGGGGATGATCGGTTTCGACGACGGTCGTGGGTTCAGGAGAAGCGGGTCGAGGATGCACAGTCATCTCGTCAACGCTCTGTGCGAACCAATAGGTGCCGATAACACTCGCACCGACTTCGCCCTCGCCGCCTGAGCGAGCCTCGAAGTCCGTCAGCCCGGGGACTGCTTCCGCCCCGGTTCCTGGCGTCATCTAGGGAGCCACTGCTGAGGTCCTTCGTCATCAGGGGCTTCGGGACTTTTAGGTGACTGAGCCCGTCGGCGTCCTTGTTCGCGTGAGACGCCGGGGCTGAGAAAATCGCTAGCGAACTGCACCCGGAGAAGTCCTGTTGCACCACCGTCGGACGGGGGTTCGATTCCCCCCATCTCCACCACTCGTTGCAATTCCAACGATCCACCCCCTCAATGGGGGCCTATGGGGTCCCAGTGGGGACAGCGAAATGAGTCATGCGGCGTCAGTCCATCTCCCAGAGAGGACACGTCATGCCCACCCACTCCCCCGACCACGCCGGGACCCCGACGCCGCCCACGTCTGAGCGACAGCACTGGGGGGTCGTCCGCCTCTACGGGTGCGCCTCGGTCCGAGGCAGGTACTCCGACCACCTGAGGGTCGCCCTAGAGGTAGGCGAGGACGGCACTCTCAGGCTCCAACTCCCCACCGTGTCCGACCTACTGAGCCTGCCAACGCGTGGCGACGTCGAAGAGGCCATGGCGGCCCTGCGAGCGGCGGCCGAGGACCTGGGGGCCCGCGTCTGCACTGCGGAGAACGGGGGTGCGCTGTGAGTCCCGCCTACTCGGTGATAGTCCCCTCCTCAGCACTGACACCCAACGGGGGTCCCTTCTCCGTGGGGCCGGGGGTCCGCGTTGGGTGCCGCTCGCGCGGGGTCCAGTGGTTCGACAACGTCCTCAACCGTGAGCAACTGTGCGCCAACCTCGCTGACGTGCACTGCGTCGGCGACAGCGTGATCGAGGTCCGTGTCGCCTTCGACCTGCCCGAACGCGAGTTAAGGAGGGTGTTCGCCGGTGTGCGCTACATCAGTGGCGTGACCTCCTGGCTAGTCAGCAAGGGGGCCACCTCCTGTGACGACCACTCAGGTTGCCGCGTCGTGTTCGTGTCCTGCCTTGCCGGTGACCTCGTGGCCGCTGACGCCGAACAGGCGGCGTCTGACGCCGCGCGTGACGCTGCTGAGGCAGAGCGCGTCCAACGTGTGTTCGACCAGATTGCCAACGACCTGGACGCGCAAGACGGTCACAGTGAGCCAGCACGTCCCCGCCGATGGTCGCGGGGCGCTCGCGGGACGGTCTGACGTCATGGCCTAGACCCCTACGGGTAGGGGCGTTCTGGGAAGGTGAGGGCTCCAGGCGGCCAGGTGGTGGGCGGGGAGAGGCCGCCCCCTCCCCTGGGGTGTAGGGGGGTCGCGCGCGCACGCGCGCGCGAGGGATCACTCGCAACCACCCCTTTAAGGCCCCTAGGAGCGTTGTAGACAGCCTTTCGGACCCTGTGCCCATAGTTGCCCCTTATAGGCAACTCGGAGCGCGTACGGGCCTATTAGGCCCCCTTAGCGGGTGTTCAGCCACCTGTGGGGCATGTCAGCGGCTCACGGCGTTGTGCGCTGAGGGAGGTACGGCGGCCCCGCAACCACCACGGTCACGAGGCCGCCGCCCTTTTCCCTCCCTTTGTGTCCCGCCCCCTCAAGGGTGAGACGACGGTGAGGCTGTAACGAAACAACCCTCGCAATCGCCCTGTACGGGCACGAGACCACGCCCTCCCTCCGGGGGGCGCGGCGGCGGGTGCCGGAGCCCCTACGGGCCTGCCAGCAGCGTCCTAGAGGCCCAAAAAACAGAAGGTTCGCGACGCACGTAGTGCCGGGGCTGCTATCCAGCGGTTTCAGGGTGGCCACGGGAGGGGGGAGGCACCCCCACCCCCTCACCCTTCGCATCGCTCCGCGTATAGGCGCTCAGATTCTGTACGGGTTTGAGAGTCACCCTGAGTGCACGGACCCGGCCGGGGCCTCATCTGTTACCGGGGTGGTGGCTGACGGCTCAGGTGTCAGATTTCTGACACCTGCCTTGATGTCTTGTGATGCGGCCTCTGGGGCTGTGGGGCCCTGCTCTACTGAGCAAAATTGCTCAGTAGATGCCGAAGCATCGTTGGCAACTGTCCTTGCTGACCGGGCGTAGGTCTTGCCGTTGAGCCCGGTCACCGACTCCTCAGAAGTTGGCCCCGAAGTATTGGTTGATAGTTCTACTGTCTCGTTTGAGACAGTAGAATTCGTGAGACCCCTGGCGGCTGACGGCCCAGGTGATGCATTTGCATCACCTGCTGTGGAGGAAGGTGCAGGTGTAAAGGTCTTTACACCTGCATTCAGGTCATTAGATGCAGTCATGTGACTCACCCCAACCACGGGTGCGATGGCGCGGGTGGACATGCCGGTGGACGAGAGCATCGCGACCATCTCCCGACGCTCCCCACGAGACAGACGCATCGACCTGGGGGCATCCCCCTCCCCCACCCCGGCTCGCTGGCCCGGCGGCATAGCGTGATCTCTCCCCGCCGTTTTTCTCCACCGGCTCGCCAACAGGGGTACGCGATCAGTGCGTGCCCTCCATCAGCAACAACCCCCCCCCTGGGGCACGCCTCACCCCCAGCCCCTGCTCCGCGAGCGCGAGGGCGTGAATCTTTGAACCCCTCACGTACTTTCTGCCTCTCCCCGGCGGTCCGCGCACAGCGCCGTTCAATCCCTCCCCCTGGGGTGTCGAGAGCATGGACCCCCTCAGCACAAATGAGGAGGTGGCCCCGCAACCGGTCTGGTCACGGGGCCACCCCGTGGACCCCTAGGAGGCTGAGGACTGGCCGCGTTGTTCTCGCAGGACCTCCAGTGCCTCACTCATGGCTGGGACGTACCCCAGCTGCCGGGTGAGCCTCCGCATGGCTCTTCTTCCTCGGGCCACCCATATGCCAGGTATAGGCACCGCCTGGCCGTCCCAGTTGTGCGCGCTCCACTCCTCCACCGCCTGGGTGGGGAGGTCCAGGAACAGGGCCAGTTCCTCACTGTCAATGACAGGTTCGCCGTTGACTTCCTTCATGCCGCACTCACTCCTACCGGCACGTTGGCCACGTCCATCGTGTTCGAGGTGCATGTGTTCGCGCTCGCGGACTGGTAGCAGCAGGGGTGAACCCCACCATCACCCCGGTAGGGGACACGAGGCAGGCCACAGACGGGGCACCAGTAGCCGGTGACCTCGATCATGGACTCGGCGAGTCGGGTGGCTGTGGCGTCCTGGACGAAGGTTCGTCCGTAGTAGGTGACGGTTCTTCCCCTCATGCTGCTTCACCATCCTCCAGTAGGCCGAGCATGTCGGGTGTGCCCATGTCGTCCGCACCTGCGTGTGGCTGGCACTCCAGGCAGAGGCGGGGTGTCGGCGCGCCGTGCGGGCATCCAGGCGCGGCGACCTCCTTGGGGGGTGTCTCCGCATCCGTCGTAAGCGTCTGACCTGTCGCAACCGTCGGTGGCTGGTCGCTGGTCTCCGACGGGTCCGACAGGTGCGACGGGTTCGACGGTTCCCCTGAGGGGTGTGCTCCTACCTGTCTCCACACTCTCAGGAAGTCCTCACGACGGTAGCCTCGGCGGTCGCGAGAGTCCTTCTGAGACCTGATCTTGGCACCCTGGTTCAGAAGGTTGCTGATCCTCTTGCCGTTGACGTCCGCACCGTAGGCACTGGCAGCGGACCAGTAGCCAGGGTTGTGGGCCTTGAGCCTGGCCACGATGTCAGCCGTGGGCAGGAAGGGCTCTGAGGGGTCCCAGACCTCCGCAAGGTCACTGATGAGGACCACGGCGGGAGACCGGTTGGCGACGCCTTCGGCGATCTCGGCCGCGACCTCCTCGGCATGTCTCTCGTACAGGTGGAGCACGGTGTCAGGCCAGCGGCCTCCTGCCACGTCAGCGACACGCGCCAAGGGCCTCCAGACCTCCTTCATACGTCCGGTGCACTGCGTGGGTAGGACGGGCCGTGAGGCAGCAACCTGGTCTCGGCACTGCTCCAGCGCGGCTGCCAGGTCTCGCGCCAAGGCTTGTGCCTCAGGCTCGATCTCCTCCCAGTCCGAGTCCTCAGCCGCGCCGTCGTCGTCGCGCATCAGAAGCACCCTGATGGACCGGCTGCGGGTGTCATCGGGAAGGCTAGGCATGTTGCCCGCCATCACCACAGGCCCATAGGTTGACATCTCCACCGGCTCCCAGTCCCCGCCCTTGACCGGGGTAAGGACCGGACGGCTCCCACCGACCCGGTAGCCGGAGTTAAGCACCGCGAGCAGATCCTTAGTCCCCTCCTCTTTCGGGTTGAGTGTGCGGTCAACCTCGTCGATCAGGATTGTGCGGGGCTCGTCCTTCAGTAGCCTGACAAGCAGTGCTGGTGAACTCAATGAGGCGGCTAGTACCGGCCTGAACGCCAAACGGTTGAGATGATCCAGCACTGTCGTTTTGCCTGAGCCTGGCATCAGAGAGTCAAGGATGAGTCGCGGAGTGGTGTGCGTCTGGAGGCATACGTGAGTGTGTGCCGTCCACAGCGTCAGCAGGTCCACGTCATCGGGCGTCGTGGTACAGATGAAGCGAGCGAACCAGCCGTTGAGCCTGTCTAGCACCTCTGCCAGGCTCCAGCCCTCGGCGCCCTCTCCTCTAACCTCCTGCATGGGGGTCATGCGATCCCCCTCTCAGCCAGGACGGCGCGTGCTCGGCTGGCCCGCTCCCGCTCACCACGACGCTCACACAGGTCTGCGAACGACGTCGTTGCAGCAAGGTCAGACGCCAGGGCACGGGCGTGCTCGGTGAGGTAGATGCTTGAGGCGTCGACCAGTTCACCGGCCAACTCGCACCGCCCCTCCACGCGACCTAGACGACGCTGTGTCGCCCCCTCGGTACGTGCACCGTCCTGCCAGCCCGACAGGTAGCCGGTGCGCTCCCCCATGGCCAGGGTCGCGTTAACCTCCGCGAGCGCTTGCCGGTCCAGGCTCTCTAGTCGGGTGGCCCACGCTGGCAACGGCGTCGGTTCGCCGTCTCGCGGAAGGGTGTCCACAGTGGCGGCCTGGTAGGCCCTTAACGCCTCCTCCAGGCACTTAGCCTCACGGGCGTAGACGGCGCGGAAATCAATCTCAACGGGCTCTCCTCTCCTCACTGCTCCGCCTCCGTCCACGCCTGGGGTGAGCACATGAAGTCGGCAAAGTCGGTTGCTGCTGCCTCCAGCGTGGCCAGCAGTGCCAACGCGTCAGCCGACACGCCCGACCTTCGCGCGGTCTCGGCGACCTGTCCGATCCTGCGCGCTACCTGGCACGCTCCGAGCCGAACGGACTTTTGGGCGAGACGGACGCGGGCGCGCTCGCGGACTGCTAGGGCAGTATTGGAGGGCGTGCGGCGGCTGTGGGCAGTAGGCTGGTTGTCGAGCGCGAGGTCCTTGCTTCTACGCCCCGCCTGGGCTGCCACCGGGCGGGGCTTTCTCGTTGCCGTCATGGTCAGGCCGCCTCCTTCAGGTAGGAGGGCACGGCCAGACCGAGGCGGTCCAGTTCTGTGATGGGGATGCGTACCGCGCGGCCCAGTTTGGTGGCCTTGAGGTCACCCTTGGCGATGAGTGCGCGGACTGTGGTGAGGCTGATGTTGGCGGCTTCGCCGAACTCAGCGGGTGACAGGTTTGCGGTGCGGTAGGTGACCGCTGCCTTGCGGGCTGTCATGGTAGAACTCCGTTCCGTGAACGGGGTGCACGCGGGCACGCCGGATGCACCCCAAGCAAGTAGGGGTTCCAGGCGTGCCGACGCTCTCAGGTAACTTCGGACCTGTCTACCAGCCGTCAGCCGTGCGGGCTTCGGGCGTGAACTACGACGTCACGTATCTAGGGCGGAGAGGACCGTCATCGCAGGTCATTCGGACCTGTTGACGGGAGCCTAGCACTCTCGAAGGGTTGCGGCGGTAGTCAACGGGCTAAAACGGCGGCTTCACATCCTCACGGGCAAGGCCTTTCTCGATCATGTGCGCAAAGCTTGTCCGCTTAGGAGTCTGCCCTGAGCGGCGTTCCAGGAACTCGTCGTCCAGCTGTTCCCGCGTCGCTTTGATCCAGCCTCGTAGGCCACAGGTCGGGCACTCGATGTTGAGCCTCCCCGGTGCATCGCTAGGTGTGGAAGGCGGCATTAGCGTCGGCACCCCCACGCTCACCCTCCATTCCGATTCCCAACGAGCGAGATAGCCAATCGTTTTACGCACGGGCTGACGTCTACCTCCCCGCTCTCGCGTACACCGCCCACAGTAAAGAGCAACCTCATGAAATGGGCCCATAGCCTCGCCACCAGCAAATACATACTCGGCCAGCAGCGCTTCAAGCTCCTCGCTGCCATTGGTGTAGTACCGGCGGGGAAGAGAGTCGTCACCGGGATTGACGTAGTACTCGGTGGGCTTACCGGTGTCGAGATCAAACAGCGGCTCGGCACTCTCCCACCATGAGGACGGGCCTCCCCAGGGGTCTGTGTTCATGCTCGCTTCCTCCTCTTGTCCGCGAGCGCGGTCACGTTGTCTGCTTTGGCGGCTTTGATGGCGTCGGAGCGTTCTTTCCAGGTTGGGGCACCGGCATCGACTTCTTGGGTCATGCGGTCCAGGACGGTGCGCTCATAGTCGGAGTCGGCGCGCTGGTAGTGCATGGCCTGTTCAGGTTTCCTCCAGCCGTAGCGCTGCATCAGGGAGGAGGTGGAGGCTCCTGCTTGACCGAAGCGTGTTGCTGAGTAGTGGCGGAATGCGTGCCACCCGCCCATCTTGTCGTCTGGGATGACGATGCCTGCGTCAGCCATCGCTTTGTCCAGGAAGCGGGTGGCTGAGTTGTCCTGCATACCGATCTTGTCGCCGGGCCGGGACGGGAAGATCGGGGCGTTGTCGCCGTCGTCGCAGAAGCGGCCGATGTGCTCGGTCAGCGTGTCCGCTGTGGTTGGTGAGACCTGCACGCGCCTGGTGCGTTTGGTCTTAGTGGGGCCGAGTGTCCTGGTGCTGCCCTCACGGACGATGGAGTGGCGGACGTCAACGAAGGCCGCTTGCCGTCCGTGGGTGAAGTCGCAGCGTCGGAGGGCTAGGGCTTCGTTGATCCTGAGTCCTGCGTCTGCCAGGAGGATGACTAGTGCACGGGCTCGTTCGTCGATGGCGTCAGCGAGCGCCTGGACCTCGGCGGGGCTGAAAAGGTAGCGCTCGGTGGTCTCGACGTTCTTGGTGTCGCCACCCTTGATCTTGCAGGGGTTGGTTGTCAGTGCCGTCTCCTCGGAGTCGATGGCGGCGTTGAGCATGGTGCGTAGGGTCCGGTAGGCGTTGATCTGTGCCGAGCGGGACGGTAGGGCGTCGTACCAGGCTTGGACCTTCTTGGCGGTCAGGCCCGTCAGTGGTAGGTCTCCAAGGGCGGGATAGATGTGGACGTTGAGACGGGAGACGTAGACGCGCACAGTACCGGCGGCGGTGTTCGTGTCGGCGGCACGGCGTCGGAGCCATTCTTCGCCCCAAGTCTTGACGGTCCAGGAGTTGAGTCGGGCGGCACGAGCCTCAGCCTCAGCGCGTGCGGCTTCTTCGGCGGCGATCTCGTCAGGATGACGCCACGCACCTCGGTCGATGTCTGCCTTGACAGAGGTCAGCCACGCCTCAGCCTCGGCCTTAGTGGTGAAGGTGTGGGGTGCGCTGATCCAAGGGCCGCGCTGCGGTGCCTTCACCCTAGGGTCCCGGTAGCGAGCCCGGTAGGAAAGTGGAGATGGTTTAGAGCGGCGCTCCCCCGCCTTCCACGCAGCCATCTCGTGGGGACGAAAACGAGGTTCGACCGTCCCGAATGTCCGTCGTGCCAACGGATTCTCCTCCCGCTCTGTGGGGTCCCAGTGGGGACAACGATACGGGACAAGGCGAGATTTAGGGGGTTTTGGGGGGTATGCTGTCCCCACAGCAAAACCGGACCTTCCGGCGCGCTACCAACTCAAACCCCGGATTGACGCCGCAAAACCCATCTCCACCACAAGGCATCTCAAAAACTCCCCCCATCTCCACCAAAAGAGGAAGCGTTGAACTCTATTTCGTGAGGAATGAGTTGGCGCTTGTATATAGATTCGCGGACGATTATTGACTGCGAAAGACGCTCTAGGAAGCCCGTAGAGCGACTTTAAGACCTTGGATGGGGAAATCCTCGTCCAAGGTCTTTTTGCGCCTTAAAGCGGCTCTTCACGAACGAGGGTGTAGTCGGTTGAGCAGGAGATGTTTGGCGACGCCCTGGAGGAGGTCGCCAGACTCATGCTCGGGCTCATGAAGCAGGGGCAGGCCGCCGACCTGTCCACCCTTGAGGTGCAGTGGCGCGACCCGGCCACACCGTCCCAGTCCGCATACACGGCGGCCATGCTGCAGGCCCAGGCCCAGGGTGTCATCTCCTCCACCACCGCCAGGGACGCGCTGCGACTGACTCCCGAGCAGCAGGCCCGGGAGGACGCC
>NZ_DS999576.1:0-32025 GCF_000159035.1 Actinomyces urogenitalis DSM 15434 | reverse complement strand
CGACACCGACGGCAACCCGGTGGAGGTCCTCCCGTCCCAGATTGGGGAGATCACCGTCGACACGCCAGGGGTCGACCACATCGTCGAGACGCACGGGAAGGGGGCGCGGCGGCCAGGCAAGACCGAGTTCGAGACGTCCAACCCCGCCGCGATCGCCCAGGCCATCCACAACACGGTCCACGACCCGAACGCGACGTGGGATCGGTCCGGCGACAAGTACGTCGTCACGTCGGCACACGGTGGCTACCCCGTCCAGGTGAACCTTCGAATCGATCTCCCCGACCGCCCTCTGTGGACGGGGTACCCTAGAGAATCAGACGAGTACCCGAGAAACCCGAAGGGAGGAGCGCCATGATCACCGAAACCGACGAGGAGATCGACCTGGCTGACAGGCTGTGGGCCATAGCCCACAGTCACCGCCCGGACGAGTACGACCCGGCTGGCATGTCTGGCGAGCCCCCAGTGGATATCTCCTTAGCGATCTCCGGAGCTCAGATGGGGTGGTTCACCGTCCCCCGCGAGCTCGTGGAGCAGGCCGCCGCGATCTACTCCCCCAGGGACGACTTCTCCGCGCGAGCGGTCATGCGCGACATCAGGTCCGTGCTGGAGACCCTGCCCCGATAACCGTTCTTGCTCCTGGAGGGTCCCGCCTGAGGCAGGTGGGGCCCTCCAGGCGTATCACCCACACCACCGAGCTGCTTGAAGAGCATGAGCTGGACTTCCTTGAGGCCTTCGAGGCGATCGGCGAGCGCGTCCAATGGATCCCCCGAGGTGACCCCGACCCGAAGCGAGGCAGGCCACCGACAAACGACTTTCGATGGCTGACCAATGGCCTAGTGGTTTGCGAGCTGAAGAACAGTAAGCCGAAGTACTCATCAATCGCGGACAGGATCGATGACGCGGTCTCAAACGCTCGCGACCACGCGACGCCGGTCGTTAAAGACCGGTTCATCATCCACATCGACCACAGGCTGACGCCAAAACTGCTCAACCAGCTGAGAAACTACAACCTGAACCGGGCCGATGCCGCAATCCGTCAGCTCTGGGTCTTCGAGATCCGAAGCAGGACTCTCACCGAGGTGAGTCTCCGAGCAAAGTATGGCGGGACTAGGCCACCGCGTTCGTAGCGGCCCGAAGGCTGCGGCCCGTTATTTCAGGGCTGGCGACGGATTCGTCCCGCAAGCACAGTCTACCGCTCCAAGGAGGGCGGCACCACCCACACAGCCCTGTAGGCGAGACGCCTGCGGGGTTCTCTCATGCCCAGGAGGCACCCACCATGGCAGACGACGCCACCCAGACCACCGACGCTGACGTCAAGGAGGAGCCCAAGCCGACCCCGCCCTGGGGCAGCGACGAGGACTTCAACCCCGACAAGGCCTGGACCCTGATCCAGAACCTGCGCTCGGAGGCCGTCAGCATGAAGGCTGCCTCGAAGGAGCTTCGCGAGAAGGTCGACGCCCTGCCAGGTAGCGGCACCCGCAGTGCTTCAGGCAAGCGAACAGCCGTGGGCCACGCGGGCCACGCTATCCACTGTCACTGTGAGCCCATGCCACGAGGCCCACTATGTCAGAAGGCTCCACAGGCCCTAAACACGTCGACGGCGAAACTCTTCAGCGAGACGACGCAACGCTCCGAAAACCCACAGACTCATACAGCGCAATCGCCGGATGATTATCGCTGTCGACCCGCAGCCCGATTGCCCGACCTTCCGGAGTGTTGGTGATGAATGCGCTCAGAAGCTCACGCCCAATCCCCTGACCCCGATGACGTGGGTCAACGAAGAGGTCGATGATGAAGACCTGATCGCTGACGTCAGGCCAAGGCGGCGAGTCAACACCCATGATGCAACCGACGATGCCGTCGACACCGTCGCAAACGAGATTGAGATCCGGACGGTATTCTCCGTACTCCCCGTCGAGCGCAGCCAGGACATCGGCAATCGCCTCGTCCTCGTCAGCTACGGTGCCTAACGGGTAGCTGCGGAAGTACAGGCTCCCCGCCGCAGCCACGTCCTGGCGACTGAGATGCCGAAGCGTCGTCAAGGCGTCTTTGACGCGAGGGACTTCCTCGCGTCGTAACGACATGGTGAGCTGCATGGACGCGCCCTCCCCGATACCTCCGGTAACTGAGCTGAAGTCAGGCTACCGGCAGTCTTGATAGCACTGCGACGGTACTGAGGACGAATAGCGACAGGCTCCGGCGCCTAACCCCGCCTCCGGTTGGCCGCCGCCATGGCACGCGCGGCCTCACGCTTGTCCTGGGCCTCGCGCAGGGCCTGACGCTTGTCCCAGTCCTGCTTTCCTCGTGCCAGGGCGATCTCGATCTTGGCCCGCCCGCCAATGAAGTACAGCTCCAGCGGCACCACGGTGTAGCCCTTGGCCTGGACCCGCTGAGCCAGGCGCTCCAGCTCGGCACGGTGCAGCAGCAGCTTGCGCTTACGCCTGGGCGAGTGGTTGTTCCACGTGCCCTGCAGGTACTCCGGGATGTGCGCCCCTTGGAGCCAGGCCTCGCCGTGCCGGTCGATCTCGATCCAGGCCTCAGTCAGGGAGGCACGCCCCATCCTCAGCGCCTTGACCTCAGTACCGGTCAGGGACAGACCCGCCTCGTAACGGTCCTCAATGAAGTAGTCGTGACTCGCCTTCTTGTTGCGGGCGATGGTCTTGTGGGCGTCAGAGGCGGCCTTGGCCCGCTCCCCCACGGTGGGCTTCCTCGGTCGGTCCGTCTTAGCAGCCATGCGCGTCTCCTTTCCTCGTCGGCTCACGGCGCGTACAGGCGCAAGAGCCTAGCCTACGCGGAGCAGCACCGCCCACGAACCGGCTCAGAAACCGGGCAGCGACATCGGGTTGACCGTCGAGCCGTTGATGTGGACCTCGAAGTGGACGTGGGGCCCGGTAGCTCCACCAGTCATTCCCGTCAGCCCAATCTGCTGTCCCTTGGTCACGTTGACGCCGCTGCCCACGGAGTAGGCAGACAGGTGGCAGTAGATGATGACCACGGACTGGCCGTTGATCACCCCACCGTTCAGGATGATCCCGTTGCCGCAGGTTGCGCTCTGGAACTGCCTGAGCGAACCCGAGACCGCTGCGTACTGCGGAGTGCCCTGAGAGGCCACGAGGTCAACTCCGGCGTGCAGCCGGTAGACCCCCGTAATGGGGTGAACACGGTAGCCGTATGAGGAGGCGACTGTCAGCGGCCCGGTGATCGGGTGACCAATCGCGCCGCTCCCAAGGTCCGCAGCCGCAGCCGCCCCGGAGGAGGCACCTGTGTAGCTCGACGACGCACGGTTCTGCGCGTCGATCGCCGCAATCGTCTGAGCTGCTGCAGCAGCGTCAGCCTCCGACTGACGCACCTGCTCCTGCAGCCCGGCCTTCTGGGACTCCAGGCTCGCCGCGGCCGACTGCTTCTGGGAGGTCAGCGTGGCGACCTCGTCGCGCTTAGCCTGCGCCGCCGTCGCCGCCTCCTCGGCAGCCGCCTTGGCCTGGTCCGCCTGCTGTGCCAGGACACTGACACGCTCTGTCACGGCGTCCTGACGGGCCTTGCGGTTTGCGTCCTGTGCCCGCTCCTGCTCAGCCGCTGCCAGCACCGACTCCTGAATCCCAGAGGCGATCTCCATCGTGGAGGCGCGCTCGCTGAGATCCTCCACCGACTCAGAGTCAAGCACGTAGGTCCACGAGGTCAGGGAGGAGTCGCCCTGGTAGGTGGACACCACCAGCGAGGCGACGGCGTCCTGGTGGGCGCTCGCCGTGGCAGCCGACTCCTCCGCCTGGCTCGTCAGGGTGTCAAGATCCGCCTGCGCCACGGACAACCGGTCCGCAGCGGCCTGCTGCTCGCGCTGCTTCTGGGCCAGCGTGGCCTCCGCGCCGTCCAGCTCGGTCTGGGCCGAGCTCAGCGCGGTCTGTGCCGCCTGCAGGTCCAGGTAGGCCTGCCCCAGCTCCGCGGAGACGCCCTCCAGCGAGGCTGTCAGCTCAGCCGTGCGCTGGGTGGCCTGCCGCTGCTGCTCGACGGCGTCCGAACGCTCGTCCGCAGCCGCCGGAGTGCTCGTGGCCACCACCGGCGCCAGCGCAAGAGCGAGGGTGCCCAGTGCAGCGGCCGCGCCCAGGCGAAGGCGCCCGGGACGCCGTCGCCCCACTGAGGCCCCGGCGCAGCGCTCACTGCTCAGGAACGAGGTGCCCTCGCCACGGTGCAGGCTGTTCATGATGATCAGACCTTTGTGTACTTCGACAGCGAGAAGGCCGAGGATGCTGCGGCCAGGACGATCGCGGCTACCAGGAGCAGCGGCGCCAGGCGCAGTACGTCGGACGTTGAGATGAAGGCAGTGGTGAAGTTGATGGACTGCGCCAGCCACTGCTCGATGATGTAGCGCACGCCGGCCCACAGGCCCCCGACCGCCAGCAGGGCACCGACCAGGGCCGCCAGTGCCCCCTCCAGCATGAAGGGCAGCTGGATGAAGAGGTTCGAGGCACCCACCAGGCGCATGATGCCGGTCTCCTTGGAGCGGCTCATGGCGGACAGCCTGATCGTCGTCGTGATGAGCAGGACCGCCGCCACCGCCATGATGGCGGCCAGACCACCCGTGATCCACGAGGCACGGTTCATCACCAGGAAGAGCGGTTCCAGGGTGGCGCGCTGGTCAACCACGCGCTCCACACCGTCGCGCCCGGTGAACTGCTCGGCGACCACCTGGTACTTCTCGGCGTCAATGAGCTTGATGCGGAAGGACACCGGCATCATGTCCTCCGTGGCGTTACGGCCGATGTTCGTGCTGCCGTAGGCCTTCATGAAGCTCTGGTAGGCCTCGGCCTTGGACTCGATCGTGTAGCTCTTGACGTAGGGCTTGAGCGCGTCGGAGTTGACCAGGTCCTCGATCGCGTCGATCTGCTCCTCGGTGGCCTCCCCGTCCGCGCACTGCGCGTAGTTGGACGAGGGCGGGCACATGTAGACGCTGACCTCGACCTTGTCGTACCAGTCACCCTTCATGGTGTCGATCTGCACCTGCAGCAGGGCCGAGGCCCCGACGAAGAGGAGAGACACGAAAGAGACCAGGATGACCGAGATCGTCATCGCCAGGTTACGAGTGAGACCCTTGAGGGTCTCGGACATGATGAAACGGAATCGCATGCGAGGTCTCCTTCAGCGGTCCGAGCCGTAGACGCCACGGGCCTGGTCGCGCACGACCTCCCCGGCCTTGAGCTCAATGACGCGCTTGCGCATCTGGTCGACGATCTCGTCGTCGTGGGTCGCCATGACCACGGTGGTGCCCTGGCGGTTGATTCGGTCAAGCAGACGCATGATGCCCACCGAGGTCGAGGGGTCAAGGTTGCCCGTGGGCTCGTCCGCCAGCAGAAGCTTGGGTCGGTTGACCATGGCGCGGGCGATCGCCACACGCTGCTGTTCACCGCCGGACAGCTCATGGGGCTTGCGCTGCTCCTTGCCGCTCAGACCCACCAGGTCAAGCGCCTCCGGAACAGCGGAGAGGATGTAGTGGCGAGGCTTGCCAATCACCTGGGAGGCCAGCGCCACGTTCTCCATGACGGTCTTGTTCTCCAGCAGGCGGAAGTCCTGGAAGACGAATCCCATCTCCCGGCGCAGCTGCGGCACCTTCCAGGTCGACACCTGGGACAGGTCCCGGCCCAGGACGTGAATACGCCCGGAGGTGGGGCGCTCCTCACGCAGGGTCAGGCGCAAGAAGGTCGATTTGCCCGAGCCCGAGGCCCCGACGAGGAAGACGAACTCGCCGCGCTCGATCTCGATGGTGACGTCGTCGAGCGCAGGGCGTGCGCCTCGCTTGTAGACCTTGGACACGTGGTCGAATCGGATCATCGTCTGGTGCTCTCCTAGCCGACGCGGGCGCGGACACGCCCAGTCCCGGCCACCGTAGCGAGCCTTCACCCATGACCACACGCAGACACGCGGGCGAGCGGTGTGGCGAGGGCCGCTCACCATGGCGTAGGAACAGCCCTATGACGTCTCCCTCCTCTGACCTGCCACGCCTGGACGAGGTCGTTGATCTCGGCTCCTGGTCCCGCTTCCAGCCGACGCTGGCGCGTTTCCTCGACGACGCCCCCTCCCATCTCGGCAACCTGACGATTCTGCTCACCGCTCCGGCGCCGGTAGTCACGCCCCAGTCGCTGCACCAACGGTGGGGGCTGCGTTCACTCTTGCGCCGAGGTCCGGCGTTAGCAGCCTCCCAGGAGGTTCCCGGAGTCGTCCTGACTACCCGGGCCGACGGCGTCGAGGTAGATCTGCCGATCCTGGACGCCGCCGGCGCGGTCCTGCTTGCTCCCCAGGCGCAGGAGGAGCTGCAGGCTCTCGGGTGGCAGCAGCACACCGACGTCCTGGCACGGCGGCTGCCCGATGGCGCCAGCGCGGCGCAGGCCGTGGCCCGGGTCCTCATCGAGGTGCTGGAGGTCCCCCACCCTGCTGACCTCGACCACCTGGTGACGTCTATGGACTGAGGCGGGCTCACACGAGGACGTAGGCCGGCTGCGTCATCACCTCCGGCTGGCCACCGGTGGCAGGCGCTGCGGGCTCGGCGTCCTGCCCCGGCTCCCGCTCACTGACCGGGCCCTCCTCGCTCAGGGCGTCACCAGCCTCGAAGGCCTCGGTTCCCGGCTCCGGGGCCTCGCCGCGGGTCACCTCCCACGGATCCGCTGGGCTGGCGCCAGTCACCTGAGGCTGCGAGGGTGCCTCGCACCCGCCTGCCTCGTCCGCCGCGCAGCCGGTCTCACCGGCCGACGGCGCAGCCTCACCTTCGCCGGTCTGCCCCGCCTCGCCGCTCGCGCTGGCCTCGTCGGCTGAGTCTGCCGAACGAGTCAGTGGGGCAACCTTCATGAAGTGGCTTTCGCCGCGTGCCAGGTCATGCCCGCCGGTGGAGACCGTCAGGACGTTGGTGCAGCCGATCGTGCCGTTGTCACGTTTCCAGCTCTCCTGGGTGAAGCGCCCAACGAGCACCACAGGATCCCCCTTGCGCAGGCTCATGGACAGGTTGCGGGCGAGTGTGCCCCACGCCTTGGCCGTGAACCAGAGCGTCTCGCCCTGCCGCCAGTCCTCGCCGACCCGGAAGGTCGGGGTGGTGGCCAGGCGGAAGTGGCAGTAGACGCGCTCGTTGGCTGTGCGTACGAGGGTCGGGGTGGTGCCCAAGACTCCTTGGACGACGATGTCGATCTGACGGGACATGGTGGCTGCTCCTTTGGCTCCGCGAGCCAGCCGTGCGCTGGCTCACGCCCCACCGTGCCCGCTCAGCCTCAGCCGGCGCCACCGGGCCATTCGAGCCCTGTGGACGAGGGTGTCACGAGGGGCGCCTGTGGAGCCCGAGCAGCCCTCAGCGCTCCAGCGCCTGGCGCAGCCGACGGTGCCTGTCAAGCACGCCAGAGGCCGGCTCGACCAGCCCACGTGCCACCACGGCCTCCACCCGCTCCCGCACAGCGCAGGCGTAAGCCTCCGCCTCCGTCTGGGCGCGACGGCGTCGGGCCGCACGGGCCCACCACGCCGCGCCGACGGCGAGGACGGCTACCACAGCCGACATCCAGACGGCGCCGCCCGTCAGGACAGCGGCCACCACCCACACCCCTGCCAGGACGAAGGCAGCCAGGCCGCCCCACCACGCCAGGTCGATCCCCGCCGAGCGCGAGGCCGGCAGACGGACCGAGGCCACGGCCTCGGCGGTCTGTGCTCCTAGCGCGTCAGCCGAGGCCACGGCCGAGGAGACCGAGCGCGTCCACACCGAAGGCATGCCCTGCGTGGTGTGGGTCAGCCACCGACTACGCGCCGCCTCGACCGCAGAGCGTGCCGGCGGCTCAGGACGGGCCAGCGCAGCCGGCACCGCCTTAGCCAGGTTGAGGCGGATGGAGTCCGTGACCACGGTGGCTCCCGAGGCCTTGATCAGCGTGTCCAGCAGCTCGACCCTGGGCGCCTGCGTGATCTCGACCGGCCGGGCCGCAGCCGCGGGAAGCAGACGGGTGGCGATACGGTCCATCTCCGCCGTCGCCGTGCGAGCGGCATTGGATTCCCGCTCCACCCGGTCCAGCAGGATCTCACGCACGGCGGCGAGGTTGTCCCCCCGTACTGCGGAGACCGGGAGCACGGTGACGTCCTCCAGGCCGTCTGCCACCAGCAGGCTGTGCACATCATCCATGAGACGGTCGCGGCTGCCCTCAGGCAGGGTGTCGACCTGGTTGACCAGGATGAGCATGTCCTCCTGGCGGGCACCCAGTCCTCGAAGGTATCCGTCGTGCAGGGCGGAGTCGGCGTACTTCTGCGGGTCCAGGACCCACACCAGCACGTCAGCCAGCGGCACCAGCCGGTCCACCTGCAGGGCGTGGGCCGCCGTGACCGAGTCGTAGTCGGGGACATCCAGCAGGACCAGCCCGGCCAGCTCGTCCTGGTCTGAGCCGTCCAGGAGGGACTCCCGGCGGATACGCCGTTCTGGGTCCACCCCGAGGAAGGTCAGCAGCGCAGCAGCGTCATCGCCCCAGGTGCACGCCGCGGCCCGTGAGGTCGTGGGCCGACGCGCACCGACGTCAGCGAACTCCAGCTGTGTCAAGGCGTTGAACAGCGACGACTTGCCCGATCCCGTGCCCCCGAAGAGCGCGACCACCGTGTGGTCCACGCCCAGGGCCAGACGCTCGGCCACCAGGTCCAAGGCGTCCCTGGCGGGAATGGCCAACGAGGCAGGAACCTCAGTCGGGCACTCGTCCAGAGCCTGGCGCAGCGCCTCCAGACGGGCCTCAAGACGCTCGGCCGGACTGATGTCAGTAGCGGTAGCAACCATCACTCGCCTCCTGGGCTGACAAGGGGAGCCAGCTCACCCGCGCGTAGACGCAGCGAGGATGCCAGCGAGGTGTCAGGCACGAGGCTGAGGGCTGCGCCCTGGGGAACCGCCTCGTGCAGGGCCTGTACCAGAACCTGGGCAAGTCTGGCACGCGCAAGCTCCAGCTGCTCAGCCAGTCCCAGACGCCTGGCAGCCTCAGCGCTGCCCTCCACTCCTGCCGCACCCGCAAGAACCAGGTCCGTCACGGCGTCGCCGTCCAGTCCCTTGATCGGCTGTACCGCCGCGGTGAGCGCGGCGCGAGTCTCCTCGCTCCACCGCACGGCCGCCTCGTGCGGACTCATCCCGGACCCGAGCAGCCTGCCGGCAGCCTCCTGGGCGCCAGCCTGCGTCCACTCCGCAACGGCCTGGCTCACGAGCTCGGTCTGCACGGCAGACAGCTGCAGCTCGATCACCTCCCGCAGGTCGCCGGCCAGCTGGGCCAGCGCCGCGGCGCGAGCCTTGACCTTGCGTCCCATCCAGCCTCGGCGCAGGGCCTTGCCCTGGGCCAGCGGCGCCAAAAGCGCCCCGGTCGAGGCCAGCGTCACCCACCTGGTCGCGGGCGCGCCCTCGCCGGCGGTACGGCGCTCGACGTACTCGCGCAGCTGGGCCTCTGCCTGGGCCACGAACTCCTGGCTGTGGTCTTCCAGGCCGCGACCAGCAGTGTCCTGGGCGTCAACGGCGTCAGCCAGCTCCGTCAGATCCGCGCGCAGCCCCGCCCACAGGCTCTTGTCGGTGCGACGCATGAGGCCAGCAGCCCGGTGCCGTCCGGCGAGCAGGCTGAGCCAGTCGTGGACCTCGGCCACCATGTCAGCGGGAAGCAGGCCCTCATGCGGACCGGCGTCAGCGACGACGAAGAAGGGCGCCTCCGACAGTCCGAGCGTCTCCAGCCGGCTGATGAGGTCACGGCGAACCTCCGGCAGTACCTTGGCCGGAGCCCGGTTGAGCACCACGGCGATCGCCGTGCCACGGCCGGCTGCGTCCTCCAGGGTCGTCCAGGGAGTCAGGTCCCCGTAGCGGGCCGCCGTGGTGACAAAGAGCCACAGGTCTGCGGCCTCCAGCAGCCGCGAGGCCAGCGCTCGGTTCGCCTCCTGCACCGAGTCCAGGTCCGAGGCGTCAATGAGAGCCAGGCCTGCCGGCACCGACTCGGAGGTGACCACGTGGCAGACCTCCGCCACAGGGTGGTCCTGGAAGGCCTCGGCGTCCTCAGGGTTGACCACGAGCACGGGCGTGCGCGTGGTGGGCCGGAGCACTCCGGCCACCGAGACCTCGGTACCCAGGACGGAGTTGACCAGGGTGGACTTGCCCGCGCCTGTTGAGCCACCGACGACGACGACGGCGGGAACGTCCGCGTCCTGCAGGCGCGGCAGGACGTGGTCGCGGATCTGCCCGGTCAGGCTGGCGCGCAGGCGACGGGCCTGCGCCACGCCGTCGGCCTCCAGGGTGAGGTCAAGGCCGTCGAGGTCGTGAACCGTTTGAGTCAGGATGTCGATCAGCCGCCCACGGCTCAGCGCCCAGGGGCGATCGCCCTGTCCTGCAGGGGAGGGGAAGACGGTTGAGGCCATGGTCCAAGATTAGGGGACAGCACGGACGTTAACGGCATTGACCCCACCGACCGGCCCCTGGGGCCGCCCGAGGATGGGATCATGACCCACCATGTGCCCGGGGCCGCCCGCCCTCTGCGGAGCATCACCGCGCAGGACCGGACTGGTGTCGTCCCGGTCCACGGTGGTGCGCCTGCCGCTCACGGGCAGGATGAGTCGTGGTGCCCCCGCCCGGACTCGAACCGGGAACCTGCGGATTAGAAGGCCGATGCTCTATCCATTGAGCTACGGAGGCGGCAGGCAGCCCAGGACGGCTACCCGACTGGGAAGGATACCAAGCCGCGCCGGCCCCGTGACGCCGTCGTCCCACGGTCAGGTACCTGCCCGCCCCGACCGGCGGGACGGGCGCGCGTAGACTGCGGGACCGTGAGCCGACAGATGACAACTTCTGACCCCCTGGTATGGATCGACTGCGAGATGACCGGGCTCGACCTTGGTAAGGACGCGCTCATCGAGGTCGCCGTCGTCGTCACCGACTACGAGCTCAAGCCGCTGGGCGAGGGCATCGACGTCCTCATCAAGCCCCCGGCCCAGGCCCTGGAGCAGATGAATGACTTCGTGCGCCAGATGCACACCTCCTCCGGCCTGCTCGACGAGCTCGACGGCGGCCTGACCATGTCCGAGGCCCAGCGCGTGGTCCTGGACTACGTCAAGTCCCTGGTCCCCCAGGCCCGTACGGCGCAGCTGGCTGGCAACTCCGTGGGCACGGACAAGACCTTCCTCGCACGCGACATGCCCGAGCTCATCGACTACCTGCACTACCGGATCGTGGACGTGTCCTCGATCAAGGAGCTGGCCAAGCGCTGGTACCCACGCACCTACTTCCAGGCCCCGGAGAAGCACGGCGGTCACCGCGCCCTGGCGGACATCCTGGAGTCCATCGACGAGCTGCGTTACTACCGCGCCATCCTCTTCCCTGCTGGAGAGGGCCCAAGCTCGCAGGAGTGCAAGGCCGCGGCCGAGGAGATCCAGGCTCACCCGACGGCGTCGCAGGCCTAAGTCGGCTGCGCCCTGCGGCACCACCGAGCGCAACGTGACACAGTGCACGGCTGACAGTTTGGTAGCACCGCCAGCGAGCCGATAAAGTACCGACTCGTTGCGGCACGTCCGCAGCAATGGTGGCTGTAGCTCAGTTGGCAGAGCGCTTGGTTGTGGTCCAGGAGGTCGCGGGTTCAAGCCCCGTCAGCCACCCCACACACGAATGCCCGCCACCGCAACAAAAAGCGGCGGCGGGCATTCGTCGCACTAGCCCCCTAGGCGACCACCTGGAGGCCCCGTGCCCACACTTTGCCCACAACATCCGTGAACGCAGAGCGACCCATATCGTCAAGCGCCAACGCCACTGCATCCAGGTCGTCAGGGAACAGGTCCGCGTAGGTGTCCAGCGTCATCGCCGCTGACTTGTGACCTAGCATCGCCTGCACCGCCTTCACGTTCGCCCCCGCACTGATCGCCAGGGACGCCGCCGTGTGCCTCAGGTCGTGCAGCGTCAGCGGCCCGAAGTCCCGCGCCCCCTCACCCACAGGCAGGAACCGGCCCGTCAGCCCCTCCAGGCGGGTCAGAGCCTCCCAGGTGGGACGGTCTACCCGCCCGCTGGCTTCAAGACCGTGACGAAGCTGCCAGGAGGCCACCGCGTCCACGGTCTCCCGGTCGAACACGGGCCCACGGCGGGCCGTGGCCACACCAACCGCCGCCTGCACACGCCCCACCACGCTCCCGGCCTCACGCTGAGCCGGGGCGAGCACACGCTTACGCACGTTCCCACCACGCAGCTGCTTGCCCTCAGGGGAGGTGAACACCAGCCCGTCCGGCCCCTTGCCGGCCACAGCCTGCCCCACCATCGGAGCCAGGAACTCAGGGAACGGGACACTACGACGCCCCTTGACCGTCTTGGGCTCACCCTCCACGATCATCCCACCCACATCCGAGGCCGTACGCACCACACGCACCCGCCGGCGCATCATGTCCACGCACCCCACACGCAGCGCACTGGCCTCACCAAACCGAAGCCCCGTCCACCCAAGGAACGCCAACACCCCACCGGCCTCACCAGCACACGCCACCAACCGCGACAGCTGCCCCGCATCCAGGTACACCCGCTCCCGCTCCACCTTCTCAGGAAGATCAAGCCCACGAGCCGGGTTCACCACGATCTGACGGTCCGACACAGCATCATCAAGCACCCCACGCAGCACACCCACCGCCTGCCCCACGCCAGAAGCCCCAAGCCCACCAGCACTCAGCTCAGCCACCCACGACGCCACCGCCGTACGACGCACGTCCCCCACAGCCACACCACCCCACCGGGGCAGCACGTGAACCTTCCACATCTGCATATCCGCGTAATGCGTCTTAGGACGCATCACCGCCTCACGACGACGAAGCCACGCCCGCCCCAGCTCCCCCACCGTCACACGCCCCGCGCTCGCGGGCACGTAGGCGCCGGTGGACTTGGAGACCTCGACGGTGGCGGCGAAGGCCATCGCGTCCGCCTTCCGTTTGAAGCCCCGCTTGTCTGTCTGACGGCGCTCAGGGGTGCGATACCGCACCCGGTAACGCCTCTCCCCGCTGGCCGTGGTGTATGCGCTAACGGTCGCCATAGCTGCCCCTCCTGCCCGCCCCGCGCCCTTGAGGTGGGGCGTCGGACGCCAAGGGCCGGCGGACCATCCACCGGCCTCCTACAGGCCCCTACGGCGGACACGGGAGGCCGCCACAGGGGTTGCCGGGGCGTAGGGAGCAGCCACCACGCCGCACCGGCCGCACCCCTGCGAGCCGCCCGCGAGCGCGGGCACCCCACAGGAGGGCACTCACCAGGACCCGCGCACCAGGCACGCGGCACCTGTTCGGGCTAGAGCGCGACCGTCACGCCCCCACCCATACGGAGCCACCGCCTACCAAGCAGCGGCCCCGTTACGTCTTTTCAGATCCTCATCGCACACGGGTGAAGCAACTCCCTTGAGCCGCCGACGTCAGCAGCGAGCAGCCAAGCGCGCTAGTCAGAGCGCCACAATGCCATCCCCTGTTACGGCGTCCGGCATCAACCTCTCGATAGCCGTCCCCTTCTTCTTTTCTTGCCAGAGGGCGAGGCTTTCAGCAACGACCATGCCGACGCTCATTGCGTCGATAGCCAAAGGGGCATCGTCGCCCTCTTGGGTCCGCTCATTGAATTCTCGCAAGGCATCACGCTCGTCTGAACTGACGAGCCTCCACGCTACGCGGGCATCCAATAGCTTCCCGATGCTAAGCCTCAGTTCGTCACTTGCTCGTACTACGTCGGTTGCATATGTGCTTGCGCGTCGCGCTTTGTCGCTAGGAGTGTTGAGCAGATTGAACACAGAGACATCAAGCACTTCGGCTAAGGCCGTTACTTCTGAGGCTCGAAGCACGCGCTCGCCATGCTCGACCTTCCAGGCGGTCGACTGCCGCCATGAGTGACCCCGTTCGGTCATCTTGTCCGCCACATTGTCCAGCGTGAGGCCTATTTCCGCCCGAAGGCGCGCCACATGCCGGCCGATCTCCTCGTCTTCTGCGCGCGCCATAGGAACAAGCGTATTCACTCCACAATGGAAACACCTACTTCGGAACTTGCGCAACCCAGGATGGAGGTACAGAATGTATCCAGAACGGGAACTCGTCACTCCGAAGATGGGAACTACTATGAGTGCTGCACCTGTTGTCTCACCGGCCCTGTCAGGGGCTATGACCACCAAGGAGGCCGCCGACTACATCGGCATGTCCCCGGCCACCCTCAACGGCTGGAGGTTCATGGGTGAGGGGCCCGTCTACCTGAAGATGGGGACCGGCAAGCGCGCCAAAGTCGCCTATCTGCGCGAGGACCTGGACGAGTGGCTGCGCACCCGGCGCACCGACCCGGCCAGCGTCCTGGCCGACGCCTGACACCAGGACAGGCCACCGTGACCACCCACGCCCCCGCCACCGCCGTCCAGGCCCGCACCGCCCTGGCCATGCTGGGAGTACCCGACACCGACGAGATGCCCACCAGCGTCCTCATGGCCGCCGCACGCCGCGCACGCCAGGCCGCCGGCCAGGCCGACATGACCGCCCTGGATGTAGCCCGCCTGCTACGCATGCCCCGCCAGGCCGTAGAAGCCCTGTGCCAGGCCGGCACCATCACCGCCTACCCCGACCCCACCACCGGACAGTGGCGGATCACCACCACAGCCCTGGACGCCTTCCGCCATGCCCTGGCCACCGGCACCAGCAACGCCACCCACGTCCTCAAGGACGCCGGCATGGCCGGGGAGAAGAAACCCCACCGCAGGCGCCGCCGCGGACGCCGTGGACAGGGCCACCGCAACCGCAATCGCGTAACCAGTCCCGCGCTCGCGGGCGGCGGGGACGAGACGACCCCCGCGCCCGGTACAGGCGCGGGGGTCTGAGCCATTCCCATATCCACTTCGCTAAGGCAAGAAAGGGCCCGAACCAATGCTATCGGCCACCACTGACACCCACCACCCCCACTATCCGACGCCGGCACCCTCGCCCTCCCCGTCACCTACCGCCCTCCTAGCTGTCTGCCTGGCCGTGGCGGGCCTGGCCCTGGCCGTGGCCACCACCGCCCATGCCCTGGCCGGCGGCCCCACCCTCAACGGCCTCACGGTCCTGGCCGCCGCCCTCATGGCCGCCAGCGCCGGCGCGCTGGCCGTGGCTGAGGCTGAGGGGCGGTGAGGGAGGCCATGGACACCAACGCACCCATGTTTGACCCGCCGATCTACCTGCCTCCATCCCAGTGGTGGGGCGGCCTGAGCGTCCAGGTCATCCACTGCCCGGCCGGGTCCTACGTCCACTTCAAGCCTGACGACGCTACGGCCGCCTACCCCCTGGACCATGCGCTAGCGGTGGCTGAACAGGTGTACGCCTACCTGGCTTACCTCACTGAGGAGCAGGACCCTGACGCCGTCGACCGGATGGAGAAGGCCATTAAAGACGCCCACGAGACACGGGCCAGGCTGTGGAGGCTGCGGCACTCCTCGGTCGCCGGCCTGACGGAGGACGCATGAGCTCATCTATCACGTGGAACGTCCTGGCCGCCCCGGTACGTACCGGCAAGGAGATCGCCAACATGCTGGACGCCGGGATCACCTTTGACACCACCGCGCCACCCATGGAGGCGTTCCTAGACGCTAAAGACCACCTCACCGGTCACCGTGCTATCACCGCCCCACTGTGCGACGTGGCAACCCTCCACCTGTACGGCGGCCACTGCCATCACGTGACCATGGCCCCAAACGCGCATGTCCGAGACCTGCCAGCCGTGGCCGCCACCGCCCTGGAGGACCACACCAGCCGGACCCGGTTCACCTCACCCTGCCCACAGCACCAGGGGTGCCGGCTCCTGTCCGTCGCAGTCCCCGCCACCACAGGCCTAGACGACGAGCTCAACGCCATTCAAGACGCCACCGCCTCACGCACCCCCATGGAGGTGCCAGCATGACCCGCCCCGCCTCCTGGGAGGACGTACCCATGTTCGACCTCGACCAGCCACCCGCCACCACACCAGCCACCACAACAACCCCACCCCCGGCCACCGTGCCCCCGGCAACCGTCGTACGCACCTGGACCACCATGCCCGGCCTCATCGTCGAGCACATCCGCCGCCAGGACCTAGCCACCCTCCTGGCCCTACCAGGAGCCCGCCTGACCAGGCAGGCACCCCCGTGCCGCTACGCCATGGACCCCACCGGCACCGGCGAGGTCCTTCGCATCATCGGAAATATCCGAACCACCCCCACCGGCGCCCTCAAAGCCAACGCAGCCAGCGACCTCGAACCCCACCAGCTCCCACGCCTGGCCACCGCCGCCCTCCACATCCACCACACCCGCCCCGCGCTCGCGGCCCCCGTCATCGTCTACGCACCCCTGCACGTGCCAGACAGCCCCGCCGACCTGACAAGCAAGGAGGCCGAACAACCGTGACACCACCCGGATACAGGCCCCTACGCCCCACCGAACGCCCACAAGCCGGCGACCTAGCCGACTACAAGGGCGTCACCACCACATGGCGACGCATCGCACGCACAGCCGACAACGGAACCCTCCTGTGGCTCCACCAAGGCCCCGGCCAATGGGGCCCCTACCCAGCCACCGGCTTCGACATCCTCAGGCGGCACCAGTGACCACACCACAACCCCCAACCACCCTCAGCGCCACCACCGGCACCCCCGTCAGCATCCCCGCGCTCGCGGCCGGTGCCCCTGCCGTGCTGGAGCGGTGGGAGTGGCTGGACGCCTTGGAGGAGCCTTCTAGCGGCCTGTCCTCCTCAGCGCGGGCGGTGGCCTTCGTGATCGCCCGTCGTGGCGGAACCGACCCGTGGGCGGCATGGGTGCCTCAGTCACGCATCATCGCCGCCACGGCGTTGAGCAAGAGCACGGTTGTCCGGGCCATGGCCTGCCTGGAGGCGTCCGGGTGGCTCACCAGGGTGTCCGACCCCTCCCAGCACCGCGCCGCCCGCTACGCCCTGACCACCCCCAGGGGTGTCACCGTGACACCCCTGGCAGCGTCCGACCCGGCCACCACGACCAGCCTGGAGGACGTCAGAGGTGCAACCACTACACCCCTGAGCATTCCTCAGGGGTGTCATGGTGACACCCCTGAGGGGTCCAGAGGTGTCATGGTGACACCCCTGGAGGCTGTGGATAACCGGGGCCAGGGGTGTCATGGTGACACCCCTGAGGAATCCAGAGGTGTCACAGTGACACTCCAGAGGTGTCATGGTGACACCCGAACAGAACAAGAACACAACAATTACCCCTCCCCTTACGTTGGTACCTCACCAGCGCGCGAGACCGGCGACCAGGCACCCACCGTCGGCGGCTCACCCGTCGCCGTGGCCACCAGGAGCACGGAGGAGGACGAAGGTCCCCGCCTGGGTGGTGAGCCCACCAGCCCCGTGGTCGCCGCCGTCGCCTCCCACCGCACCACCGTCGGGCTCAAGACGTCCCCGGCCCTGCTGGCCGCCCCGCTGATCGCCCGGGGCTGGACCGCCGCCCACGTCACCCGCCTGCTGGACGCCCTACCNGCCGACGCAGGCCCCGGCCGCGCCGTCAAAGCGCTACGCGACGCCGCCGCCACACCACCACCGGCCACCAGCACCCGCAGGCCCGCACGCTGCCCGACCCACGACCGAGAGCTCACCGCTGACGGCACCTGCGGCCTGTGCCGCTCCGAGCGCATCGCCGCCCGCGCCACCAGCACCCGCGTCCCCGTCCCAGCCTGACCCCCGACCAGACACCAACCGAAAGGAACCCCTCACATGAGAACCACCAGCCCCCTCTACCAGCACCTACGCGCCACCCTCGACGAGACCACCGGCGGCACCCACCGCAACGAGCTCCAGGCCATGGCCACCGCCGGCCGCGCCGGCCTGACCCTGACCCACGAGGCCCCCGACATCGCCCGCCTAGCCGCCGACCTAGCAGACCTCGACCCCCACGACCTACGACGCCTACGAGCGGCCACCCTGGACGCCGTGGCTGGCAAGGACCGCAACGAGCGCGTACGCACCGCCACCGCCTTCGACGCCCTCCTAGACCTGGCCCACGAAGCCGCTAGCACCAAGTGAGGAGAACACCCATGGACCCCGTTAGGACCGTACGCAACGCCCAGACCACCGCGCGCCTGGCCTTCGCCCAGCGCCGCGCCCAGATCGACGCCCTGGCACGCCTACACGCCGAGATACCCACCGACACCAACCAGCTCAACCCGGACCAGCTCGACGCCTACACCGCCGAGCTGCTGGACATCGCAACCAGCTACGCCCTGCACACCGAGCCCGGCACCGCCTGCCTGAACCCCACCCCCCTGCCCTGACAAGGAACACGCATGGACGACACCAACGCCACAGAAGCAACCAACGCCACCGACTCCGAGGAGACACAGGCCCCCACCACAACCGCCGACGACACCAGCAACCACCACAAGGCCAACGCAGAAGCCGCCAAGTACCGAACACGACTACGCGAAGCAGAGACACGCGCACAAAACGCAGAAGCCCGCCTAGCGGCCTACAACCGCCACCAGGCCGAGGCCATAGCAGCCACACGCATGCACGACCCCTCCGACCTGTGGGCCACCGGCACTACCCTCGACGACCTCACCGGCGAAGACGGAACGATCTCCGCCCAGCTCGTAACCGAACGCCTCCACGAGATCGCCAAGGATCACCCCCACTGGTTCCGCTCCCGCCCGCCGCTGCACAACACGGCCCTACGCTCAGGAGCCGCCGGCGAGAGCCCCACGGCCCCGGGCTCATCGTGGCGGACCCTGCTCAACCCCAACGACCCTGTAGGCTGACACGAGAGCGCGCCCGGAGGTCCAGAGGACCCCACGCCCCTCACGCAGCCCCAGGAGGGCACACAGCCACACCGGCCAGGAGCCGACAGGCACCCACACAAGCACGCCCGCGCTCGCGGGCCCCTCCGAAAGGCTTACCCATGACGATGAAGACCGCTCAGGCCGTCGAGGCTTTCATGCCCGACGCCAACGCTGAGACCCTGATTATCCAGCCCCTTGAGGCCGAGTCCGTGGCCACGCAGGTCACCACGCTCGCCCGGCAGGCTGACCACACCCACGACTACCGCATTCCCGTGGTCACCGCCGACCCCACGGCCGCGTGGACCGCCGAGGGCGAGGAGATCACCACCTCGACCGCTTCCCTGGCTGAGGAGATCGTCACCCCGCGCAAGCTCGCTGGCCTAACCGTGGTCACCCGCGAACTGGCCGAGGACACCTCGCCCGGCGCGCAGGAGGTTGTTGGTCAGGGACTTGTCAGGGACATTGCCCGCAAGCTCGATGCCGCGTTCTTCGGTTCGAACACCAAGGCCAAGGACGTCCAGCCCCGTGGGCTGGAGGACGTCGAGGGCGTCACGACTGTCACCGGTGCGTTCACCAACACCGACGTGTTCAGCGAGGCCCTAAGCAAGGCAGAGGCCCACGGTGCCACCATCACGGCGTGGGTTACCGACCCTGACACCGCCCTGACCCTGGCCAAGGTCAAGAAGCAGACTGGCTCGAACGAACCGCTGCTAGGGCTGGACGCCACCGCGCCCACACGCCGCACCATCCTCGGTGTGCCGATGTTTGTCACCCCGGCGGTGACTAAGGGCACCGTGTGGGCGATCCCGCGCGATCGCGTCTACACCGTCATTCACTCTGAGGCACAGCTGACGGCTGACGAGTCCGTCTATTTCACCTCCGACCGGATCGCGGTGCGCGCCACCACCCGTGTGGGCTTCGGCTTCCCTCACGCCGCCGCCATCATCAAGGTCACCGCCGCTTGACCAACGCACCGGGGCGGGGTGGGGGATGACCCCTCAGCCCGCCCCGGTAGCAGGCCCGGCAATGCCATCAATATCCCCCCGCCCCCAAAAACTCCTCCCCCCCCCGGGCTCATCCCCGCCCCCGTGCCCACAAATTGCCCACAACGCGAACCAAAACCACCACAAAACCACCAACAGGACAAAACAGGAAATGGCACCATTCCAACGTTTTTCCGCACCCAGGAATCACGGCGCGACGCTGATCCTGTTTGTGGTCCAGGAGGTCGCGGGTTCAAGCCCCGTCAGCCACCCCACCGAGAGATGCCCGCAACCGCAACAAAAAGCGGCGGCGGGCATTGTTCATTCCCAGGCCGGTGAGGACCACCGTCACAGCCGCGAGCGCACAGGCTTTGGCAGACTCGTCCTATACCCCTTTCCCACTGCCTTGCGAGGATGCGCCCATGCAACGCCGAGACTTCATGCTCATGCTCGCCGCCGGCACCGCCGCGGCTCTCACCTCCTGCTCCTCCCAGCCGCAACCCAGCTCCACTTCCTCGCCTTCCACCCCGGCGACCACTGCCTTCTCGACGCCCTCCCCCTCCCCCAGCCCGACGCCGTCGGCCACTCCCACGCCCTCGCACGGTCCGCTGTGGCTCCAGGACGGCCCGCCCACCCTGCCCGCGCCACAGCCGCCCTCAGGGGTGCTCACGGGCCTGCCTGAGGCCGTCGGCAACACCGTGGCCATCACAGTGGACGACGGCGCAGACGCCTCGGTCATCGACGCCTACCTCGACTTCGCCAAGGAGTCCGGAGTGCGCCTGACCTTCTTCGTCACCTCCTCCTACCCGGGGTGGGTCGACTGCAAGGAGAAGATGATGCCGCTGGTGGAGTCCGGCCAGGTCCAGCTGGGCAACCACACAGTGACCCACGCGGGCCTGACCAAGATCAGCGAGTCCGCCATCATCAAGGAGGTCTCAGGCTGCGAGTCCTTCCTGCGCGACACCTACGGCGTCACCGGCGCCCCCTTTGTCCGCCCGCCCTACGGCTACCGCAGCGCCTGGACCGATTCGGTGTGCGCTTCCTTGGGGTACACCTCCCCCACCCTGTGGTACGGCTCCTTCGGCGACTCTGGGCTGCTGACCGAGGAGGTGCTGCTCGGCGAGGCCCGCACGTGGCTGCTCGCCCAGCACATCGTCATCGGCCACGCCAACTTCCCCACGGTCACGCACCTGTACGGCCAGATCATTGAGATCCTGCGCGAGCGCTCACTGCTCACCGCCACGCTCGACGACGTCTACTTCGGTCCCGGCCACGACCGGCACGTGTGACCCAGCGCCCCGGGGGCCTGCGCTAGCGCGGCTCGACCCCGGCCCGCAGCAGCCCGACGACGTGTCCGTCAGTCAGGGCCTCCCAGCTGGCCTCGATGATGTCAGTGCCCACGCCCACGGTTGACCAGCTGCGCTCGCCGTCGGTGATGTCGATGAGTACCCGCACGATCGCGTGGGTTCCACGCTCAGAGTCGAGGATACGGACCTTGAAGTCAGTCAGCTCAAAGGCCCGGATCTCGGGATAGGCCGTCGCCAGCGCGTCACACAGGGCGTGATCCAGGGCGTTGACCGGGCCGTTGCCCTCGCCCAGCACCGCCAGGCGCCGTCCACCGACCCACATACGCACCGTGGCCTCAGAGTCGGTCACTGTTGCGCCGTCCTCCGGCAGGATCTCCTGCCCGGCGGCCGGCCTGGCTGTGACGCTGGCCCGCCAGGACTCGACCCGGAAGTACTGCGGGAGCTGTCCCAGCGCCTGGCGCAGCAGGAGCTCGAAGGATCCGTCTGCGGCGTCGTAGGCGTATCCCGCCGCCTCGCGACCCTTGACCACCTCGGTGACCCTGGCCAGCAGCTCCTTGTCCCCTCCGGTCTCGATGCCGAGCTCACGCGCCTTGAGCTCGATCGAGGCGCGTCCTGCCATCTCCGAGACCAGCATCGTCATGGTGTTGCCCACTCGCGCAGGGTCGACGTGCTGGTAGAGGTTGGGATCAACCTTGATGGCGCTGGCATGCAGCCCCGCCTTGTGGGCAAAGGCCTTGCTGCCGACGTATGGCAGGCGTCCCGAGGGTGCGCGGTTGGCGATCTCCCCCACCGTGCGTGAGACCGCGGACAGCTCCGCCAGTCGCCTGGCTCGTTCCTGGCTGTCCCCAGCAAGCGCCTGGTAGCCGGTCTTGAGCTCTAGGTTGGCGATCAGCGTGAGCAGGTTGGCGTTGCCGGTGCGCTCACCGAAGCCGTTGACACATCCCTGCACCTGGCGTGCCCCGGCCTCCACCGCCGCCATCGCGGCCGCCACGGCCAGCCCGGAGTCATCGTGGGTGTGGATGCCGACGACGCAGTCCTCGTGCCCCGCGGCGTCCAGCGCCGCGCGCAGCCGGGAGATCTCGGCGGCCACGGTGCCAGGCAGGCTGCCGCCGTTGGTGTCGCAAGGAATGACGGCGCTGGCGCCCGCACGCGCGGCCGTCAAGGCCAGCTCGATCCCGTAGCGAGGGTCGCGCGCGACACCGTCGACGTAGTGCTCCAGGTCCACCATGACCTCGCGGCCCGCCGCCACCAGCAGCCCGACCGAGTCGGCCACCATCCGCAGGTTCTCCTCGCCGCTGGTGCGCAAGGCGCGCTCCACGTGTGCCGGGTCTGACTTCGCCACGATGGTGATCACCGGGGCGCCGGAGTCGAGCAGGCCACGCAGCTGCGGGTCCTTCTCAGCCGCCGTGCCAGGGTGGCAGGTCGAGCCGAAGGCCACGAGCCTGGCAGTAGCCAGGCTGAGCTCGCTGGCCGCCCGAGCGAAGAACTCGGTGTCCTTGGGAATGGCACCGGGCCAGCCAGCCTCGATATACGTCACCCCCAGGTGGTCCAGGATCCGGGCGACGGCGAGCTTGTCCTCGACGGTGAAGGAGACCGACTGCTGCTGGGCGCCATCGCGCAGCGTCGTGTCATAGGTGGCGACCCTTGGCGTCAGCTTCATGCCAGTCGGTACATCCAGTTGTAGGGGTCCTCCAGGCGGCCGTACTGGATGCCGGTGAGGCGGTCATGGATCTGGTGAGTGACCTCCTGGCCCTCGATGCGTACGTCGAAGCCCTCGCCCTTGAGGTGCCCCAGCGGCACGACGACGGCTGCGGTGCCGCAGGCGAAGACCTCGCTGACCTTGCCGGACTCGATATCGGCCAGGAGTCCCTCCAGGGTGATCGTGTCCTCCACGACCCTGCGACCGGCGTCAGTGAGCAGGCGGATGATGGCCGAGCGCGTGTTGCCCTCCAGGATCGTGCCGGTCAGGTGCGGGGTGCGCACCGTGCCGTCGGCGTCGACGACCATGATGTTCATGCCGCCGAGCTCCTCGAGGTTCTTCTCCGTCACGTCATCGAGGAAGCACACCTGGTCGCAGCCCTGGGCATCGGCCTCCTGCTGAGGCAGGAGGCTGGAGGCGTAGTTGCCACCGGTCTTGGCAAAGCCTGTGCCGCCGCGGCCAGCACGGTGGTAGTTCTGGGACACCCAGATGCTGATGGGCTGCAGGCCGTGGGTGAAGTAGGCCCCGGAGGGCGAGGCGATGAGGTAGTAGTCCACGACCCCGGCGGCGTGGACGCCGAGGAAGGCCTCAGAGGCGAACATGAAGGGCCGCAGGTACAGCGACTCGCCGTCGCCCTCAGGCACCCAGTCCGCATCGGCCCGTACCAGATCGACCAGCGAGGCGATGAAGTCCTCCTCCGGCATCTCGGGGAGGGCCAGACGCCGCGCCGAGACGTTCATCCGGGCGGCGTTGTAGCGCGGGCGGAAGGTCCAGATGGATCCGTCGGCGTGGCGGTAGGCCTTGATCCCCTCGAAGACCTCCTGGCCGTAGTGGAGCACCGCCGCGGCCGGGGACAGACTGATCTCGCCGTAGGGGCGCACCTCGTGCCCGCCCCATCCCTCCTGGCGGGTCCAGCGCGCGTGGGCCATGTGGTCCGAGAACACGTGGCCAAAGTGCAGGTCGGTCAGCGCCTGGGCGCGCTCAGCGTCGCTGGCGATGCGCGCGGGGCCCGTCAGTGGGAAGCGGCCAGCGAGCTCGTCGGCCTGGGGAACCGGGACCGCGGCGGCACGTGCCAGGGGCGTCTCGAGGGAGCTGGTGACGGATGCAGCGGTCTCAGTCATGACGTTAAGGCTACTCCTGAGCCCACTGTCCGGACTGTGGATTCTCACATTTTGATCTCACGATGACGGCGGAGCGGCCACCAACCCGGTGCCGCTCCGCCGTCATCACGCATCGTGAGGGCTCGTGCCCGAGCCCCCGACCCGACTAGCCGCGCAGGGCAGCCACAATCGCGTCCCCCACCTGGCTGGTCGAGCGCACGAGCGGGGCTCCGGCCTCGTTGGCCTCGGCCCGGGCAGCCATGTCAGCCTCGACTGCCGCGCTGACGCGCGCCGCCTGCGCGGGGCAGCCGATGTGCTCCAGCAACAGGGCGACGGCGCTGATGGTCGCCGTCGGGTCCGCCTTGCCCTGGCCCGCGATATCGGGGGCGGAGCCGTGAACCGGCTCGAACATCGAGGGGAAGGTGCGGTCCGGGTTGATGTTGCCCGAGGCGGACAGTCCGATCCCCCCAGTCACCGCGCCAGCCTCGTCCGTGATGATGTCACCGAAGAGGTTGTCCGTCACGATGACGTCGAAACGGGAGGGATCAGTGACCATGTAGATCGTGGCGGCATCGACGTGGCAGTAGTCCACCGTGACGCCCGGGTACTCCTTGCCCACCGCCTCGACCGTACGCCGCCACAGGTGCCCGGCATGGACCAGCACGTTGTGCTTGTGCACGAGCGTGAGGTGCTTGCGGCGGGACTGCGCCTGCTCAAAGGCGTAGCGCACCACGCGCTCGACGCCAAAGGCCGTGTTGACGCTGACCTCGGTGGCGATTTCGTGCGGGGTGCCCACACGCACCGCTCCCCCGTTGCCGCAGTAGAGGCCCTCAGTGCCCTCGCGCACGACGACGAAGTCGATGTCCCCCGGGTGGGCAAGGGGGGAGGGAACGCCTGGGTAGTAGCGCGAGGGCCGCAGGTTGACGTAGTGGTCCAGGGCGAAGCGCAGACGCAGCAGCAGGCCACGCTCTAGGACGCCAGAGGGGACCGAGGGGTCGCCGACGGCTCCCAGCAGGATGACGTCGTGAGCCTTGATCGCCTCCAGGTCCGCCTCGGTCAGGGTCTCGCCGGTGCGGTGCCACCGGTCCGCCCCGAGGTCGAAGTCGGTGGTGACGACGTCGACGCCACTGCCCTCCAGGGCTGCACGAAGGACCTTGAGCCCCTCCGGGACGACCTCCTTGCCGATGCCGTCGCCAGGGATGACGGCGAGCTTGACGGTGCGCGTGTGCTGAGCCTCAGTCATGCCCACAGAATAAGCAAGTGGTCACCATCCGGACGAAGAATCTCAGATGGTGACCACTTGAGGTGGATGTCAGGATGGCAACGAGCCCGAGCCAACGCCAGCCAGCTCAGCGCGTCGCCATCTCCTTCACTCAGCGAGCGACGGAGCCCTCGTGGTAGTCCTTGTCCACCTGGGCGCGCCAGGCGAACATGGAGCGGACCTCGCGGCCAGTCTTCTCGATCGGGTGGGCCTCGCCCTCGGCGCGCAGCTTCTTGAACTCGGGCGCGCCGGCGGCCTGGTCATCCATGAAGCGCTTGGCGAAGGAGCCGTCCTGGATGTCGGCCAGGACCTCCTTCATGTGCTCCTTGACGTCGGGGGTGATGACCCGCGGGCCGGAGACGTAGTCGCCGTACTCGGCGGTGTCCGAGCAGGACCAGCGCTGCTTGGAGATGCCGCCCTCGTTGATGAGGTCCACGATGAGCTTCATCTCGTGGCAGACCTCGAAGTAGGCCATCTCCGGCTGGTAGCCGGCCTCGACCAGGGTCTCGAAGCCGTACTGGACGAGCTTGGAGACGCCACCGCACAGGACGGTCTGCTCACCAAAGAGGTCGGTCTCGGTCTCCTCACGGAAGCTGGTCTTGATGGCACCAGCGCGAGTGCCACCGATCGCCTTGGCGTAGGAGAGCACCAGCGGCCAGGCCTGGCCAGAGGCGTCCTGCTCGACGCACACGAGCACCGGCACCCCGCGGCCGGCCTCAAACTCACGGCGCACCGTGTGACCCGGGCCCTTGGGGGCGACCATGATGACGTCGATGTCGGCAGACGGCTTGATGTAGCCGAAGTGGATGTTGAAACCGTGGGAGAAGAGCAGGGCGGAGCCGGCCTTGATGTTGGGCTCGATCTCCTCGGCATAGAGGGTCGCCTGCACCTGGTCGGGAGCCAGGACGGTGACGACGTCGGCCCATGCCACGGCCTCAGCGATGGGCTTGACGGTCAGTCCAGCCTCCTCGGCCTTGGCAATCGAGGACGAGCCCTCACGCAGGCCGACGACGACCTCGACCCCGGAGTCACGCAGGTTGAGCGCGTGCGCGTGTCCCTGCGAGCCGTAGCCGATGACCGCGACCTTCTTACCCTGGATGACGGACAGGTCTGCGTCGTCGTCGTAGAACTTCTCAGCTGCCATGATGGTGCCTCACTTTTCCTTGAACTGGTCGGTAATGGATCGAGGGCCGCGCGAGATGGCGACGGCGCCGGACTGGACGATCTCCTTGACCCCGTAAGGAGCCAGGGCCTCCAGCAGCGCCTTGACCTTGGACTCCGAGCCGACGGTCTCGATGACCACCGAGGTCGGGCTGACATCAACCACGTGCGCGCGGAAGAGGTCGACGATCTGGAGGACGGCGGTGCGGTTGGAGTCGTCCGTGTGCACCTTGATGAGGTAGAGCTCGCGCCCCACCGAGGTCTCAGGATCCAGCTCGACAATCTTGAGAACGTTCACCAGCTTGTTGAGCTGCTTGGTGACCTGCTCCATCGCAAGTCCCTCAGCGTCGGCGATCACCGTGATGCGCGAGACGTCCTCGTGCTCAGTCGGGCCGACTGCCAGGGAGTGGATGTTGAAGCCGCGGCGGGTGAACAGCGCGGAGACGCGCGTGAGCACGCCAGGCTTGTTCTCCACCAGGACGGACAGCGTGTGCTTCTCGCTCACGGTCTCACTCCTCTTCCCACGTCGGGCTCATGCCCTTGGCGTACTGGATATCGTCGTTGGACACCCCTGCCGCCACCATGGGCCACACCTGAGAGTCCGCCGAGCAGATGAAGTCGATGACGACGGGCCGGTCATTGATCGCGTTGGCCTGGGCAATGACGTCGTCGACGTCCTCCAGGCGCTCACAACGCAGTCCCACGGCCCCATAGGCCTGCGCCAGCGTGACGAAGTCAGGGACGCGCTCCGTACCCGCCCCGGTGTGCAGGTCCGTGTTGGAGTAGCGCTGCCCGTAGAAGAGCGTCTGCCACTGCCGGACCATGCCGAGCGAGGAGTTGTTGATGAGCGCGACCTTGATCGGAATCTCGTTGAGGGTGCAGGTCGCCAGCTCCTGGTTGGTCATCTGGAAGCAGCCGTCACCATCGATGAGCCACACCGGCCGCTGCGGAGCGCCGACCTTGGCCCCCATGGCCGCCGGCACCCCGTAGCCCATCGTGCCAGCGCCAGCCGAGGTGAGCCAGGAGTGCGGCTGGTTGAACTCGAGGTAGTGCGCGGACCACATCTGGTGCTGGCCCACGCCGGTGACCCACACCGTGTCCTCGGGCGCCAGGCGCGCCAGGTGAGTGATGACCTCCTGCGGCTGGAGCAGGCCGTCGTCGGTATCCGTCCAACTCGTGGGGTAGGTGGCCTTCGTATGCGCCACCTCCGTGAGCCACTGATCGATCTCGACGCGCGGCTCTGCCGCGAACTGATCACGGCAGGCGCTGCTCAGGGCCGGGACAACGTCCTTGAGGTCGCCCACGATCGGCACGTCCGCCTCGCGGATCTTCGAGATCTCTGCAGGGTCGATGTCGACATGGATGACCGAGGCGTGGCGGGCGAAGGTATCCGGCTTGCCGGTCACGCGATCATCGAAGCGCGCCCCCAGGCAGATCACCAGGTCCGCGCGCTGGAGGGCCCCGACCGCGGCAACGGTTCCGTGCATGCCAGGCATGCCCAGGTTGAGGGGGTGATCGGTCGGCATGACGTCCAGGGCCGTCAGCGTGGTGACAAAGGGGGCACCGACCAGCTCGATGAGCTCGCGCAGCTCCTGCACCCCCACCCCAGCTCGGCTCAGTCCGCCGCCAAGGTAGAAGACCGGGCGCTCGCAGGAGGCGATGACTTCAGCGGCCTGGGCAACGCGACGCTGGTTGGGCTTGCCAGGCAGGGCGTACCCCGGCAGGTCCAGGCTCTCAGGGCGCACGTAGTGCGTCTTGTCCTCCTGCGCGTTCTTGGTGACATCGATCAGGACCGGGCCAGGCCGTCCGGTCGAGGCCAGATGGAAGGCTTCGAAGACCCGAGCGGCCACCTCGTCCGGTGAGGTCACCAGGAAGGAGTGCTTGACGAAGGGCATCGTGGCGCCCACGATGTCCGCTTCCTGGAAGGCATCGGTGCCGATGGCCCGCGTGCCGACCTGCCCGGTGATCGCGACCATGGGGACGGAGTCCATGTGGGCGTCACCGATGGCGGTGATGAGGTTGGTCGCCCCCGGCCCGGACGTGGCCACACAAACCCCCACCCGGCCCGTGACCATGGCGTAACCCTCGGCAGCGTGGCCTGCACCCTGCTCGTGGCGCACCAGGACGTGACGAATCTTCTCGCTGGCAAACAACGGGTCATAGAACGGGAGGATGGCCCCGCCCGGCATGCCGAAGATGTCCGTGACACCAACGTCCTCCAGCGCGCGCACAAGCGCCTGGGCTCCGGTCATCAGTTGCCGTTCCTGGGCCATGGAACCGTCGTGACGCTCCATCGGCTGCCCTCCTGTCGGTCCGAGGCATCCGCGAGTCCGAAGGCTGCTGCCTCCGGCTAGGGCCAACGGTAGAGCGTTCCACGATGCGAGTCACCTTCCGGACAAACAATCTCAAATGATGGAATCACGAGTTGTGGCAGATGAGCGTCCATGTCGCCGACGACGGCCACCAGGCAGTGCCGTCCCAGGCATCCACAACGAGTGCACCGTCACAGCCGTCTCTGTGTTCTCACGGACTGAAGTCCGCCATTGTCCGAGCAATCCGAGTGGGACAATCGGCCTGTCCCATCCAAGCTCTGATGCACGCTGCAACGCAGCACCGTGAAAGGCTGGCGCACCATCGTGGTCACCGGACTCCTGACGCACCTGGCAGACAACCCCGTCCTCGTGCTCTTCCTACTCATTGGCCTCGGCATGCTCGTCGGGCATATCAAGATCAAGAGGGTGAGTCTGGGAGCCGCCGCTGTGCTGTTCGCCGGGATCATCCTGGCAGCCTGGGGCGTGTCCCAGGGCGTGACCATCGAGGTCCCGGCCTCGTTGGGAACCCTTGGCCTGGCCATCTTCACCTTCGCTATTGGCGTTCAGTCCGGCCCGAACTTCTTCCACGTCATCCGCACCGCCGTCGGCCCGCTGGCGCTGATGCTCGGGGTCTTCGTCGTCGCGGCAGCGGCCGGCCTGGGAGTCGGGCGCGCGCTCGGCATGGACTCAGCCCTCATCGCCGGAACCTTTGCGGGCGCCATCACCAACACCCCCGCACTGGCGGCGGCAGGCAACGCCGCCACCATGGCGGGCAACCCCGACGGCGTCGCCGTGGCGACGGTGGGCTACGCCGTCGCCTACCTCTACGGCGTCATCGGCATGCTCTTCTTCTGCCTGCTGGCGCTGCGCTACCGCCGCTCCGACAAGGACAAGCCCTCTCCCCTGGTCAACCGCACGATTCGCGTCGAGCGCGATGATTCTCCCCTCATCGGTGACATCGCCGAGACCATCTCGGGCGAGCTGAAGTTCTCCCGCCTGCGCCGCGGTGAGAGCGGCCCGATCACGCGTCCTCGTCCGACCGACCGGGTCAACGTCGACGACCTCGTCACCGTCGTGGGCACCCAGGACGCCGTCAACCAGGTCATCAAGGCCCTGGGCCACGGTTCGTCCCACTCCCTCATCGAGGACCGCCGCTACCTCGACTTCCGGCGCATCACGGTCTCCGACCCCAAGCTCGCCGGCCACACGGTGGCCGAGCTCGGCGTCGATGAGAAGTTCGGCGCGACGATCTCCCGCGTGCGCCGCGGTGACACGGACATGGTCGGTACCCCTGACCTCGTCCTCCAGCAGGGAGACCGCGTGCGCGTAGTCGGCCCCACCAGCCGGATGAAGGAGATCTCGAAGTACTTCGGCGACTCCTCGCGCGGTCTGTCCTCGATCAACCCGGTCGCCCTGGGCATCGGGATGGCGATCGGCATCATCATCGGTGAGTGGAAGTTCCTGACCCCCACGGGGGCCACCTTCTCCATCGGTTCGGCTGCGGGCACGCTGCTCGTGGGTCTCATCTTCGGCAAGATCGGACGCATCAAGGGCTTCGTGACAGCCCTGCCCTTCACGGCGACGGCGGTGCTCGCCGAGTTCGGTCTACTCGTCTTCCTCGCCCAGGCAGGAACCAAGGCTGGTGGCCAGATCGCTAACGCCTTCACCGGCGGCGACTGGTGGAGGATCCTCGTCACTGGCTTCGTCATCACGACCATCGTGGGCTTCGGCCTTTATGCCTCCATGCGGTGGATCGTCAAGATGGGCGGCACACGCCTATCCGGTCTGCTTGGTGGAGCTCAGACCCAGCCCGCGGTACTCGCCTTCGCCAACGAGCGCACCGGCGCCGATCCTCGCGTCGCGCTGGGGTACGCCATGGTCTACCCGGTGGCCATGATCGGCAAGATCTTCGTCGCCCAGATCCTCGGCGGCCTGTAGACCTTCCGCAGACAGAACAAGGGGCCCCTCGCGATGGCGAGGGGCCCCTTGTTCTGTCTCGTTGCCTGTCAGGAGCGGCCAGGCTCTGAGGCGCTGCCGTGGGAGGGCAGCAGCGCCGCGACGGCCGAGGTCGGAATGTCATGGCGCCAGCGACGGTCCGTGAGGATCCTGGCCATGGCCAGCCCCACGCCGATCGCCGTGATGACAAAGAAGACCTCCGCCAGGTTAGTTGCCGCCACTCCGACGGCCGCGTTGGCATCCACCGTCTGGTCGTTGAGCGCCGAGATGGCACGGTAGAAGGGCACACCCGGAATCATGATGACGACGGCGGGCACGGACAGGGCCACACGCGACAGCGAGGCACGCGAGACGAAGGCCTGCGCCAGCAGACCAATCGTCACGGCCGCCAGGCCCACCGCCAGCTGCCAGGGCACGCCAAACTCGTCAATAAGCAGAAGACGCCCGGTGTTGGCCAGTGCGCCAACCGTTGCGGCCAGACCCGCGGCCTTAGGACCAGCGTTGAAGAGCATCGCGAAGCCGTAGGCGGCGATGAAGGAGCAGAAGATCCGCAGACCGTACAGCAACAGCCCCTCCGGGTTATAGGTGTAACTCGCCTCGACGTCCCAGTGGAAGACGAAGGTCACCGTCCACACCGCCACACCTGCCGCGGCCATGACCAGCATGACGTAAGAGGCGCGAGAGATTGCCGAAGAAAAGTCCTGGCGCACAAGATCCAGCATCGCCGTGACCATCGGGAATCCCGGGATCAGGAACAGGATCGCCGAAATGATGCCGCCCTGGTGGTTGCCGTCGATGAGATCGAGAGCGCCCAGCAGAGTCACCAGCGCCATGTAGACCGAGGAAGCCCCCACGCCACACACGATCCAGGTGAAGAAGTGCTGGAAGTGCCGCTCCAGCATCTGCCGGCGAATCACCTGGCCAAAAAACGCCGCGAAGAGCACCGCAAGGCACTCCACCCAGCCACCCTGGTTGAGGAAGCAGAACCCCGCACACGCTACTCCTGACGCCGCCGCGTTAGCGAAGACGCCGTAGCGGGCGTGCATGTGCTGCACCTCGTCCAGCTTCTTGTCCAGCTGCTCGACGCGCTCGTGCTGACGCAGGTCGTGGACGATACGCCGCAAGGCCTCGAGACGGTCCACGTTCACGCCCACACGGCGTACCTCCGCCGTCTCAGTACGGAAACAGTCCCCCACGTAGGAGGAGGTGACGATCTCCGTCATCGTCACTGTCGCCTCGTGCCGGTCCAGACCGACGGCCGCCGCTGCCTTGGCCATCGAGGACTTGACGCGGTAGGAGCCCGCACCGGCAGCCAGCATCATCGTGCCTAGCCGCAGGACCACCGCAGACTGAAGCATAAGCCGGTCGGCGTCGAGCGCATCATCGGGATGAATGGGTTGTTGATGGGAGTCATAGGGCTTCGTCACCCGGCCATCATCCCTGATGGCCCCCTGCCTGGGCTAGCGTCGTGAGTCCCTGCTCGGGGTGGTGTTGTGCACGGT
>NZ_DS999577.1 GCF_000159035.1 Actinomyces urogenitalis DSM 15434 | reverse complement strand
AGCGCCACCGGCCAGTCGCGCGCGAGCTCGGCCTCAGGCTCGCAGCCGGCGCACTCCTCCTCAGCCTCAGAGGCAGGTGCACGCCAAGAGCGTGAGGACCGGGAGCCGGTACGTCCCTCGGCCCGCACAGCACCGGAGTACACGATGCTCCAGCTGGGTGGCCCGGACGGCATTGCCGTGCCCGCCCGGGTGCTCATCCTGGCTCTGGTGCTCCTGTTCGCCTTCGTCATCACCTTCCCGGCGCTGCGCGGCTACCTGTCCCAGCAGGCTCAGTACGACGCGATCATGAGACAGCTCCAGGAGGCGCGAGCCACCTCCACCGCGCTGGAGTCAGAGCTGGCCCGGTGGGACGACGACGCCTACGTGCGTGCTCAGGCGCGCGAGCGCTTGTCCTACGTCATGCCGGGAGAGACCACCTACGTCGTCGTCGGCGCTGACCAGTTCGAGGACCAGACCAAGGCGGCGGCCAAGGCCGCGGCTGAGGCCGAGGCTGGCAGCCCGTGGTACTCGGTCCTGCGAGAGTCGGCAGAGGTCGCCGGGGCTACCGATGAGCAGGCGCCGCCGGAGGAGTCTCAGCGTGGCTGGTCCACCGCGGTCCCGACCGTCCCCACCCCGACGCCTGAGCCGGCCGACGAGTCCGGCGCACAGTAACGCTCCCATCACCCTCCCATCGCGAAGGAGCTCCATGAGCACGCAGCCCGAGCACACGAGCACCCCGGCCCAGCCCGGTCAGGCTCCCGACCAGGAGCCCGCGGCGACGCCGGGCCGTACCCGCAGCGATGAGGTGACGCAGGCCGACCTGGAGGCGCTGCGTGAGCAGCTGGGCCGGGTGCCGCGCGGCGTCGTCTCCATCGCTGCGCGCTGCGTGTGCGGGCGCCCGACCGTCGTGCGCACGGCTCCGCGTCTGCCTGACGGCTCACCGTTCCCCACTAGCTACTACCTCACTCACCCGGCGGCGGTGAAGGGCTGTTCCACCCTGGAGGCCGAGCACCTCATGGAGGACTACAACGCCCGGCTCGCCGAGGACGCTGAGCTTGCCGCGGCCTACGCCCGCGCTCACGAGGACTACCTGGCACGTCGCGCTGAGCTGGGAAGCGTGGAGGAGATCGACGGCGTCTCGGCCGGCGGCATGCCGACCCGCGTCAAGTGCCTGCACGCCCTGCTCGGCCACGCCCTGGCCGCTGGCCCTGGCGTCAACCCCATCGGTGACCTCACCCTGGAGGTGCTGCGCGAGCGCGGGATGTGGGACCCGCAGCGGTGCAGCTGCTGAGCGCTGCCCGGCGGCCCTTGCTGCTCGGCGGCCCCGGCCTGACAGCGGCTGGCCTGCCGCTGACCGGTGGACCGGTGGGACCTGACAATCTAGAGGAGAACTGACATGACGCGTGTGGCCGCGATCGACTGCGGGACCAACACCATCCGCCTGCTCGTGGCTGACCTGCTCCCGCGCGAGGCGGGCACCGGCCTCGCCCAGCTGGTGCGTGACAACGAGATCGTCCGACTGGGCCAGGGGGTGGACCGCACCGGCCGTCTGGACGAGGCGGCGCTGGAACGCACCCTCGCCGTCGTGGACTCCTACGCGGCGACCTGCCGCGCCCAGGGGGTGGAGCGCATGCGCTTCGTAGCCACCTCGGCCACGCGGGACGCCTCCAACCGCGCCGTCTTCGTCGACGGTGTGCGCGAGCGCCTGGGTATCGAGCCGGAGGTCATCAGCGGGCAGGAGGAGGCCCGGCTGTCCTTCTCCGGCTCCTCCCTCTGCCTGGACCGGTTCGTTGGCACTCAGCCGGAAGGTCCCCACCTCGTCGTCGATCTCGGCGGCGGCTCCACCGAGCTGGTCCTGGGACGCAGCGGCCCCCAAGCTGCCTTCTCCATGGACACCGGTTCGGTGCGCGTGACCGAGCGCTACCTGGCCGACGGCGTCACGCCCGCCTCCGAGGCGGCGGCGCGTGCGCACGTGCGTGAGCTGCTGGACCAGGCCAGTGACGTCGTCGACCTGTCCGCCGCTACCAGGCTCGTGGGGCTGGCGGGCACTATCACCACCGTGACGGCCCACGCCCTGGGGCTGGCCGACTTCGATGCCGCGGCCCTTGACGACGCCGTGGTTCCGGCTGAGACGATGCTGGCCTCATGCGAGGCGATCGTGCATTCCACCGCGGCTGAGCGTGAGTCGTGGGCCTATCTACGGCCCGGTCGCCGCGACGTCATCGCCGCCGGCGCTCTGGTGTGGTCCGAGGTAGTAGCGCGCGTCATGGCTGAGACCGCCGCGGGACCGGCACCGGTGACCTCCTCGATCACCTCGCTGTCCGACATTCTGGACGGGATCGCCCTGTCCATGGCCGACGGCGCCGGAACGGCGGTGAGCGCGTGAGTACGGGCCTGCCGGCGGGCCTGGCCGCGCAGCTGGAGCGGATCGCCGCCTCGGTCCGCGCCTGCGGGCTCGCTGTGCCCGGG
>NZ_DS999578.1 GCF_000159035.1 Actinomyces urogenitalis DSM 15434 | reverse complement strand
CCGGGGTCATCGAGATGGAGCACGTGCGCTTCTCCTACGACCCCGACTCCGAGCTCATCACGGACCTGTCCCTCAAGGTCGAGCCCGGCCAGACGGTGGCGATCGTCGGCCCCACGGGCGCGGGCAAGACCACCCTGGTCAACCTGCTCATGCGCTTCTACGAGATCGACGGCGGTCGGATCACCCTGGACGGGGTGGACACCTCCGCCATGCGGCGCCGGGACGTGCGTGCGCGCACGGGCATGGTGCTGCAGGACCCGTGGCTGTTCGCCGGCACGATCCGGGAGAACATCCGCTACGGGCGCCCGGGCGCCAGCGACGAGCAGGTCGAGGCCGCCGCCCGCGCCTGCTACGTGGACCACATCATCCGGGCCCTGCCCGAGGGGTATGACACGGTCCTGGACGAGGACGCCGCGAACGTCTCGACCGGTGAGCGCCAGCTGCTCACGATCGCCCGCGCCTTCATCGCCGACCCGGCCGTCCTCATCCTGGACGAGGCGACCAGCTCGGTGGACACGCGCACCGAGCTGCTGGTCCAGCACGCGATGGCGGCGCTGCGCCAGGGGCGTACGAGCTTCGTCATCGCCCACCGCCTGTCCACGATCCGTGACGCGGACACGATCCTGGTCATGGAGCACGGGGACATCGTGGAGCAGGGCAGCCACGAGGAGCTGCTGGAGCGTCGGGGCGCCTACTGGGCGCTCTACCAGAGCCAGTTCGCCGGCGCCGCGGAGGGCACCGCGGCCTGACGCACGCTCCTCAGACCTGCGCGCCCAGCGCGTGCTGCGGGCCCCCGGTACCTCGGTGCCGGGGGCCCGCAGCATGAGCGGGTAGGGAGGTACAGGAGGGGCACGTATGATTCCCGGGCCCAGTCAGCAGGAGGCGACGATGCACCCACAGGACGTCCCGGCCACGCAGACGATCCGTGTCCGGCCCGACGCCGGCCCCACCCAGCCACCAAGCTCCACCCCGAGGACCGGGTTGTTTGAGGGGCAGGTGTGGCGCTATGAGCTGTCGGCCCGGGGCGGGCTGGCGCTGGGCGTCCTCGGCCTTGACCTCGAGCCCGCCCAGACGGGTGAGGTCCTGGAGCTCGCCGTCTACCCCGAGATGGCGCTGGATGACGACGGCGTCCCGGACCGTGCCTCCACCCGCCTGGGGCTGGTCGAGCGCGGCCGGCCTGGCACCGTCCTGCTCGATCAGGAGGGGCACGACCTCACCGTGCCGGCGCGCGACCTCGCCGCGCACCTGGCGGCCACGGCGTTGGTGCCCGAGCAGTGGAACCTGTGGCGGGTGGACCTGGCGGCCCTGGCCGGCCGCGACCTGGGCGGCCTGGCGCTGGTCTCTCAGGCGGACCACGGCACGGGCTGGCTCCAGCTGCGCCGTCGGCTCCTGTCCCAGGGCGACGACGGCGCAGCCGGCCTGGTGGACCTGGTGGACACCCGCCGTGGGAGCCACTCGGGGTCGGCTTCTCGCGCGGCAACACCTTCCCGGCCACCTGCGTGACGCACGGCATGAGCTTCCTGACCCCGCTCACTGACGCCCGGACCCTGGGCTGGCTCTACCGCTGGCACGGTGACCCCCGCCCCCGCCTGCAGGGCGTGGCGCTGTCCCACCAGCCGAGTCCCTGGATCGGCGAGCGCGGGGCGTTGCAGGTCATGCCCTTTGCCGGCGAGCCCGTGCTGGACCCGGAGCAGCGCGCCCTGGGTTTCTCCCACGACGACGAGGTCGCCCACCCTGACTACTACGCCGTCGCCCTGGACGGCGGTATCCGCGTGGAGATGACGCCGACCTCCCGCACGGCAGCGCTGCGTGTCCACCTGCCTGCTGACGGCGGGATCACGCTGGACCAGCCAGCCCACGGGGAGCTTCGGCTCAGCAGGGGGCTCGCAGGCGCCCGGCCGAGCAGCGCCACCGACGCCGTCGGCGGTGCTGAGTCCGGTAGCGGCGGTGAGTCCGGTAGCGGCACTGGGGCCGGTCAGAGTGGTGACGCCGCGTCCGTGCTGTGCTTCGAGGGC
>NZ_DS999579.1 GCF_000159035.1 Actinomyces urogenitalis DSM 15434 | reverse complement strand
CCTGCGTAGCCGGACAGCCCCACCAGCGTGAGCATCTCCTCGACCCGGGCGCGTCGGCGCGCCCGGGGCAGCCCAGTCAGCCCGTAGGCGACGTTGCCAGCCACGTCCCGGAAGGGGAAGAGCTGCCCGTCCTGGAACATGAGGCCGAAGCCGCGCCTGTGGACCGGCAGGGAGACGACGTCGTCGCCGTCCCAGCAGATCTCGCCACCGGCGAGGTCCTCCAGCCCGGCCACGGCACGCAGCAGGGAGGACTTCCCGCAGCCGGATGGCCCCAGGAGCGCCACGACCTCGCCCCGGCCCACGGTGAGGCTGACGCCGTCGACGGCGCGCACCGGGCCGGTGGCCGGCGCGCCTCGGCGCCGTGCGGGGGCCGCAGGGTAGGTGATCTCCAGATTGCGGATCTCCAGCCCCGTTGCCGCGGGCGCCGGCGCGCGGTCGCGGGCAGGGCTGGTCGTGACTGGCGTCATGGTCTCTCCTCCCTCGTCGCCGGCAGCCTGACCGGCTCGCGGCTGCGCCGCAGGTGCATGGTCTGGGCCCGCTCGCAGGCGAGCATGATGGCTGCCGTCCCGGCTGCCAGCACCACACCCGCGGCCAGCCCCATCCCCTGGTTCTGCGCACCAGGGGACCCGATGAGGCGGTACAGGACCACGGGCAGGGTCGGGGTCTGGGGGCGGGCGAGGAAGGACGTCGCCCCGAACTCCCCCAGGCTCGTGGCCAGGGCGAAGCCGGCCGCCAGCCCGCCGGCGCGCAGCAGATGCGGCCCGTCCACCGTGGCCAGCACCGGCCGGGGCCTGCCCCCAGCGCCGCGGCGACCTCACGCTGACGCGGATCGATGGCCCGCAGCGCCGGCAGGAGAGTGCGCACCACCAGTGGCACCGCCACCACGGCCTGGGCCAGCGGCAGGATCCACCAGCTGCGAGTCAGCACCAGGGGAGGGCGGGTGAGCGTGATGAGGAAACCGAAGCCGACCGTCACGGCGGAGACTCCCAGCGGGAGCATGAAGACCGAGTCGAGCAGGACGACTCCGCGGCGCAGCCACGGCGAGCGGGGCCGGCGGGAGACCACGAGACTCACCGCCGTCCCGATAGCCAGCGCGATCACCGCCGCCGCAGCCGCCACCCGTAGCGAGTTGCCGGCGGCCTGCCACACCGTGACGAGCAGGGCATTGCGACCGCCAGTGGTGGATAGGTCCGTGTAGTTGGCCAGGGTCCACTGCCCCCCGCGGCGCAGCGAACGCGCCAGGAGGACCACGACGGGACCGATCAGCAGCCCGGCCACCACCATGAGGGTCAGGGCCAGGGCCGGCAGGTCGGCGCGGCGCAGGCGCGTGGGCGGTACGTCCAGGTGCAGGCGCAGCCAGGCCTGGGAGGCCCTGCGCGTGCGCTCGGTCAGCCACAGCACCGCAGCGATGACCAGCAGCTGGAGGACGGAGAGCACGGCAGCCGCCCTCAGGTCGAGGTACTGGGCGGTGAGCACGTAGATCTCGGTCTCGATCGTCCCGATGCCGGTGCCTCCCAGGACCAGGACGACCCCGTAGGCAGTGGCGCAGAAAAGGAAGGTCAGGGAGGCGGCCGCCGCGATCGTGGGAGCGAGGCTGGGCAGGGTGACGGTGTAGAAGGCGCGCCAGGGTGAGGCTCCCAGGGTGCGTGCTGCCTCCACGGCGCGCGGGTCCAGCCGGGACCACATGGTGCCCACCATGCGCACGACCAGCCCGTAGTTGAAGAAGACCAGGGCGGCGACGACGGTGAGGACCGAGCCGTCCAGGGCGCCGTCGGCCACGCCGCCCAGCGGGCCGCCGCGGGTGACCAGGGCGTGGAAGGCGATACCGACGACGACGCTGGGCAGGACGAAGGGAACGGTCACCACGGCCCGCAGCAGGTCCCGTCCCGGAAAACGGCGCCGGTAGAGCACGCAGGCCCCCGGGAGGCCGAGCAGGACGCAGATCGCGGTGGCGGCGCTGGCCTGGAGCAGGGTCTGGCGGATGATGCGCCAGGTACGCGGGCGCGCCAGGACCTCCACGAAGCCAGACAGGTCGAGGGCTCCCTGCGGTGCCAGGCCACGAGCCAGCAGGCTGGCCACCGGCCAGGCGAAGAAGACTGCCAGGAAGACGACCGGCGCCGCCACGGCCAGGAACCAGCCCAGGCGCTCAGACGGCGTCGTGCTCGGACCTCGCCGGAGCGG
>NZ_DS999580.1 GCF_000159035.1 Actinomyces urogenitalis DSM 15434 | reverse complement strand
GTGGGTGCTTGGTGGGGTGTGGGGAGGCCCCACACCATGCCGTCCCTTGGGTGGGTGGTGGTGTGGGGCCTTCGACCCTGTTTTGGGTTGTGTGCTCGGCGGTGTCCTACTCTCCCACACCCTGGCGGGTGCAGTACCATCGGCGCTGGGGGTCTTAGCTTCCGGGTTCGGAATGGGGCCGGGCGTGGCTCCCCCGCTATGACCACCGAGACGTCTTGTCGGGCCGTACACGATCCCCCGCCTTGTGGGGGGGGGTTGGTGTTGGGGTTGGTCCTGGACCGTATAGTGGACGCGCAGCGTTGTTTTCTTTGCCTCACCGGCCCCGTACCGTGTGGTTGGGGGTGGTGTTGTTGTTTGTGTTGGCCAATTAGTACCGGTCAGCTCCAACCCTTGCGGGTCTTCCACGTCCGGCCTATCTACCCAGTGGTCTGCTGGGGGCCTTCCACCACCCCGAGGGGTGGTGTGGATACCTCATCTTGAAGATGGTTTCCCGCTTAGATGCTTTCAGCGGTTACCCGTTCCGAACGTAGCCAACCAGCCGTGCCCCGGGCGGGACAACTGGCACACCAGAGGTTCGTCCGTCCCGGTCCTCTCGTACTAGGGACAGGCCTTCTCAAGTATCCTGCGCGCGCAGAGGATAGGGACCGAACTGTCTCACGACGTTCTAAACCCAGCTCGCGTACCGCTTTAATGGGCGAACAGCCCAACCCTTGGGACCTGCTCCAGCCCCAGGATGCGACGAGCCGACATCGAGGTGCCAAACCATGCCGTCGATATGGACTCTTGGGCAGGATCAGCCTGTTATCCCCGGGGTACCTTTTATCCGTTGAGCGACGACCCACCCACTCGGGATCGCCGGATCACTAGTTCCTACTTTCGTACCTGCTTGACCCGTCGGTCTCGCAGTCAAGCTCCCTTGTGCACTTACACTCAACACCTGGTTGCCGACCAGGCTGAGGGAACCTTTGAGCGCCTCCGTTACATTTTAGGAGGCAACCGCCCCAGTTAAACTACCCACCAGGCACTGTCCCTGACCCGGATCACGGGCCGAGGTTCAGGCGCACGCCATAGCCAGAGTGGTATTTCAACGACGACTCCACAACCACTGGCGTGGCTGCTTCACAGTCTCCCACCTATCCTGCACAAGCCATAGCGGGCGCCAATACCAAGCTGTAGTAAAGGTCCCGGGGTCTTTCCGTCCTTCTGCGCGTAACGAGCATCTTTACTCGTAGTGCAATTTCGCCGAGCTCATGGTGGAGACAGTGGAGAAGTCGTTACGCCATTCGTGCAGGTCGGAACTTACCCGACAAGGAATTTCGCTACCTTAGGATGGTTATAGTTACCACCGCCGTTTACTGGGGCTTAAATTCACCGCTTCACCCCACGACGGGGGTTGACGGTTCCTCTTAACCTTCCAGCACCGGGCAGGCGTCAGTCCGTATACATCGCCTTGCGGCTTCGCACGGACCTGTGTTTTTAGTAAACAGTCGCTTCTCCCTGGTCTCTGCGACCCTCACCCCTAGCCCGCAAAAAGGGGCTTCAAGGCTCGGGCCCCCCTTCTCCCGAAGTTACGGGGGCATTTTGCCGAGTTCCTTCACCATGATTCACTCGTGCGCCTAGGCATACTCTGCCCGACCACCTGTGTCGGTTTAGGGTACGGGCGGCTGGCACCATCGCGTCGAGGCTTTTCTCGGCACCCCAGGATCACCCTACTTCCCCACCCGAGAAGGGCAGGTCACCATCACGTCTGACCCTTACCATCAAAGGAAGACAACCGGATTTGCCTGGCTGTCGGGCTGCTCGCTTGAACGGGCCAAGCCATTAGGCCCGCGGAGGCTACCACTGTGCGTCACCCCTGTTAACACGCTTGCCTACCTGCACGGAGGGTCCCCAGACCCCACACCACCACACCAACAGGCAGCCGAAGCCACCAGAAGGCGCGATTGTGGTGCCGGGCGTGGGTTAGCACCCGCGCGTCAGCATGGGCGGTGCTTCGCCGGTACGGGAATATCAACCCGTCATCCATCGACTACGCCTGTCGGCCTCGCCTTAGGTCCCGACTCACCCAGGGCGGACTAGCCTGGCCCTGGAACCCTTGGTCATTCGGCGCTAGGGCTTCTCACCCTAGTATCGCTACTCATGCCTGCATTCTCACTCCCGCACCGTCCACCACTAGATCACTCTGCGGCTTCACCCGGTGCAGGACGCTCCCCTACCACCCACCACCCCTGACCAGGACAAACCCGGTAGGGAACACGTGATGGGTCCGCGGCTTCGGCGGTGTGCTTGAGCCCCGCTACATTGTCGGCGCACGATCACTTGACCAGTGAGCTATTACGCACTCTTTCAAGGATGGCTGCTTCTAAGCCAACCTCCTGGTTGTCTGCGCGACCGCACATCCTTTCCCACTTAGCACACGCTTAGGGGCCTTAGCCGGCGATCTGGGCTGTTTCCCTCTCGACAACGGAGCTTATCCCCCGCTGTCTCACTGCCCCGCTATAACCCGAACGGCATTCGGAGTTTGGTTGACGTCAGTAACCCTGTGGGGCCCATCAGCCACCCAGTAGCTCTACCTCCGCCGGGGACCACGAGACGCTGCACCTAAATGCATTTCGGGGAGAACCAGCTATCACGGAGTTTGATTGGCCTTTCACCCCTACCCACAGCTCATCCCCCCAGTTTTCAACCTAGGTGGGTTCGGTCCTCCACACGCTCTTACACGTGCTTCAACCTGGCCATGGGTAGATCACCCCGCTTCGGGTCTAGACCGTGCCACTTAACTCGCCCTTTCAGACTCGCTCTCGCTACGGCTACCCCCCAAGGGTTAACCTCGCGACACGGCGCTAACTCGCAGGCTCATTCTTCAATAGGCACGCCATCACCCCCACAAAGGAAAGGCTCTGACGGCTTGTAAGCGCCCGGTTTCAGGTACTATTTCACTCCCCTCCCGGGGTACTTTTCACCATTCCCTCACGGTACTATCCGCTATCGGTCATCAGGAGGTATTCAGGCAGCCAAGTGGTCTTGGCAGATTCACACAGGATTCCACGAGCCCCGTGCTACTCGGGAACGCGCCCACGCAGCCAGCATGGTTTCACCTACGGGGCTATCACCCACTACGGCCCCCCTTCCCAGGAGGTTCAGCTACCACACCAGTTTCTCACTGCGCCCACCCCCGGCAGAGGATGGAAGAACACGCCCCACAACACCGCACACGCAACCCCTGCCGGGTATCACACGCACACGGTTTAACCATCATCCGCTTTCGCTCGCCACTACTCACGGAATATCTTCTCCTACGGGTACTGAGATGTTTCACTTCCCCGCGTCACCCCCCGCACCCTATGAATTCAGGTACGAGTGACACGACATAACTCGTGCCGGGTCCCCCCATTCGGACACCCTCGGATCACAGCCCGTCAGCCGGCTCCCCGAGGCTTATCGCAGGCCACCACGTCCTTCATCGGCCCCTGATGCCAAGGCATCCACCGAACGCTCAAAAAAACAAACAAAACAACACACACAACAAAAACACGTGTGTGTGCGCAAAGATCAAAGATGCTCGCGTCCACTATACAGTTCACAACCAACCCACCCACACCACCCACACCCACACACCCGCAAGCAACAAAACCAGCAGGCACCGTGTGAGCCCAGACAGCAGGGCCACCAGGGCGTACTGCCCCAGACCCCGACAGCATGCCACCCCCAACCCCAAGCCAACCCCCATCAAAAGAGGACAACCAGGAGGCCAGGGCACCCACACCCACCCACCAAGAAGGAGGACGGGACACGGGCGGTTTCTCATGCACACAGCTTCCGACAGGCACCCAGCCTGGCAGCCGCCCCCCAACCTCACCGGGAGACCGTCACCACCACACCAGGGCACCCCATACTCCTTAGAAAGGAGGTGATCCAGCCGCACCTTCCGGTACGGCTACCTTGTTACGACTTCGTCCCAATCACCAGCCCCACCTTCGACCGCTCCCCGTAAGGCCACGGGCTTCGGGTGTTGCCGACTTTCATGACGTGACGGGCGGTGTGTACAAGGCCCGAGAACGTATTCACCGCAGCGTTGCTGATCTGCGATTACTAGCGACTCCAACTTCACGGTGTCGAGTTGCAGACACCGATCCGAACTGAGACCGGCTTTAAGGGATTCGCTCCGCCTCACGACATCGCAACCCTCTGTACCGGCCATTGTAGCATGCGTGAAGCCCAAGACATAAGGGGCATGATGATTTGACGTCATCCCCACCTTCCTCCGAGTTGACCCCGGCAGTCTCCCGCGAGTCCCCACCACAACGTGCTGGCAACACGGGACAAGGGTTGCGCTCGTTGCGGGACTTAACCCAACATCTCACGACACGAGCTGACGACAACCATGCACCACCTGTGAAAGCGCCCCACAAGGAGGAAACCCCATCTCTGAGGCAGACGCTCACATGTCAAGCCTTGGTAAGGTTCTTCGCGTTGCATCGAATTAATCCGCATGCTCCGCCGCTTGTGCGGGCCCCCGTCAATTCCTTTGAGTTTTAGCCTTGCGGCCGTACTCCCCAGGCGGGGCACTTAATGCGTTAGCTACGGCGCGGAAACCCCGGAAAGAGCCCCCACACCTAGTGCCCAACGTTTACGGCGTGGACTACCAGGGTATCTAATCCTGTTCGCTCCCCACGCTTTCGCTCCTCAGCGTCAGTAACGGCCCAGAGACCCGCCTTCGCCACCGGTGTTCCTCCTGATATCTGCGCATTCCACCGCTACACCAGGAATTCCAGTCTCCCCTACCGCACTCAAGCCGGCCCGTACCCACCGCAAGCCCCCAGTTAAGCCAGGGGATTTCACGACAGACGCGACCAGCCGCCTACGAGCTCTTTACGCCCAATAATTCCGGACAACGCTCGCGCCCTACGTATTACCGCGGCTGCTGGCACGTAGTTAGCCGGCGCTTCTTATCCAGCTACCGTCAACCACCCCACAAAGAAGATGGCCTGCTTCACTGGCGAAAGAGGTTTACAACCCGAAGGCCTCCATCCCTCACGCGGCGTCGCTGCATCAGGCTTGCGCCCATTGTGCAATATTCCCCACTGCTGCCTCCCGTAGGAGTCTGGGCCGTGTCTCAGTCCCAGTGTGGCCGTCCACCCTCTCAGGCCGGCTACCCGTCACCGCCTTGGTAGGCCATCACCCCACCAACAAGCTGATAGGCCGCGAGCCCATCCCCCACCAGAAAAAACCTTTCCAAACCCACCCATGCGAGCAGGCCAGAATATCCCGTATTAGCTACCCTTTCAAGCAGTTATCCAGAAGAAGGGGGCAGGTTACTCACGTGTTACTCACCCGTTCGCCACTCATCCACCCCAGCAAGCTGGAGCTTCACCGTTCGACTTGCATGTGTTAAGCACGCCGCCAGCGTTCGTCCTGAGCCAGGATCAAACTCTCCAAACAAAAAACACAAACCATAAACCAACCCCAACCAACAAGCCAGGACCAGCCACAGAAAGCATCAAAAAAGTCCAGAAAACCAGACCAGGCCCAACCCACCCCAGATCCGACGAGGAAAACCAAGGCAGGCAAACCAAAACAAAACAAGAACAACCAACCCCAAAAAACCAGGGCCAGCCATCCCACTATGGCATAAAAAACATGACACACTATCGAGTTCTCAAACAACACACCCA
>NZ_DS999581.1 GCF_000159035.1 Actinomyces urogenitalis DSM 15434 | reverse complement strand
CCGTCGAGCACGAGTGGCGGCAGCCCGGCTGAGCCGCTGCCCTCCTCGCCTTCCCAGCGCACCGCCAGCGGCGCGCGTGGTACGAGCACCTGGACCTCGGCCACCGGGTCGAGGTCCCCAGGCGTGAAGGCGACTGAGACCTCGGCCGGAGCGCCGTCGTCGCCCAGCACCACGCTTCCGCCGGCCAGCCAGGTTCCCAGGCACCAGGTGACCAGCCGCCAGCTCGGCCCCAGCGCAAGCCTCACGCGCGGAGCCGTGCCTGCCTCGGCCTCAAGAAAGCCCGCGCTCTTGGCCGCCCACATCGCCAGCACGTGGCCGGTCAGCTCCACCCGCTCGCCGGCCGCGTACCACACCAGCCACGGGCGGAAGGAGTCGGCGGCCTGGGGCAGGAGCGGGAGCAAGGGGTCCGCGGGAGCAGTCATGGCGGCATTCAACCTGACGGTGGGGTCGCGGGCCAGGCGCGCGTCAGTCAGGCGCGTGCCCGAGCTCCTCTGGCTCCAGGCGGGGCGTGAGCGGGCCACCGGCCTCGCCTGCGCGGCGCCCGTGTGTGTCTCGCGGATATCGCGGTGAGGTGTACCTAAGGTCCGTGGTTGGTGAAGTCGGCTACTCCGCTTGACGGACCCTGCCTACACCCGTGTAATTTCATCCGTACACCCATGAGCCATTCGGAAGGGACGCCATCGTGTGGAACATCCTCGGAGACGGTCCGCTGCAGCGGACCGACGAGGCCGACGACGCGGCTCTTCGCCTCATCTTCGGTGGCGAGGAGGCCGACGACGGTCCTCTCGCGTGGCAGGAGCGCGCCCTGTGCGCCCAGACGGACCCGGAGGCCTTCTTCCCTGAGAAGGGCGGATCCACTCGTGAGGCCAAGCGCGTGTGCGCGACCTGCGAGGTCCGTGAGGAGTGCCTGGAGTACGCCCTGGCCAATGACGAGCGTTTTGGTATCTGGGGCGGGTTGTCCGAGCGTGAGCGTCGCAAGCTCAAGCGGCGCGCCGTCTGAGTGTGACCGGATGGTTGTGACTCAGCGATGACGTCGGCGGTCTCCGCCTTCGCAGCTCACGCCGCCACGCCCGGTCTGACCACGCTTGCCGTCGTCGTGACATGTGGCGTGACGCCATACCTGCCGTCTGCCCTTCGCGCCGTCGCCTGCCAGACCGTGGTTCCGGGCGTGGTCCTGGTGGTGGACGCCGCCTCGCGCGCCAACGGCCTGGGTGACGGCACCCCCGTAGAGGAGGTGGTGGACACCTCCGGACTCGACTCGGTCGCCGACGTCCGCATTGTGCGCGCGCCCGAGGCCCCCACCTTCATCGCCGCCGTGCGCACCGGCCTGGAGCGCTACGCAGCCCTGCTGGAGCAGGGCAACCGCCGCCGCGCCCCGCGTGGCTTGCGCGCCACCGGCACCTCCTGGCCGACGTCCTCCCTGGCCACCGGCCAGGGCCTGCACTATGACACCAGCTCCGGCCGCGGCCAGCTCACCGGCCCGGCCGGGAGCCTGTCACCCATCACGCGCGCCGAGAGCCACGCCCACGCCGCGGTCATGGATTCGACTGCCGCCGCCCAGGACTCCTGGCTGTGGCTCCTCCACGATGACTGCGCACCCGAGCCCGAGTGCCTGGAGAGGTTGCTGGGCGCGGTGAGCAACGCCCGCTCGGTCGCGATGGCCGGCCCCAAGCAGGTCGACTGGGACCACCCGGACCAGCTCCTGGAAGTCGGGCTGCGCACCACGGCCGCTGCCCGGCGCGCGAACGACGTCATCGACGGCGAGATCGACCAGGGTCAGCACGACGACCGCAGCGACGTCCTGGCCGTGGGGACCGCGGGCGCCCTGGTGGACCGTGCGGCCTGGGCCTCCTTGAGCTCGGTGGCTGATGACGTCTCCGTCTTCGCCGACGGCCTGACCATCTCCCGCGCCCTGCGGCTGGAAGGGCGGCGCGTCGTCGTCG
>NZ_DS999582.1 GCF_000159035.1 Actinomyces urogenitalis DSM 15434 | reverse complement strand
CTGGCTGGCCGCCTGCGGGTCCCCCTGAAGGAGGTCCGCCAGCACGCGCAGGGACAGCTGCAGGGCCAGGGCCTCCTGGCTCGTCAGGCGTAGCGGGGTGTCCAGCCCCAGCGAGGTCGTCAGCCTCAGCCGGCCCTCCTCCAGCTCCAGGGCGTCAAAGTCGACCAGCTCGTCAGGCATCGCGTCCCGTGGCCCGGACACCCACAGGGCCTCGACGTCCCGGATGATGGTCTCCTCGCTGACCTCGAAGTGCTCAGCTGCCTCCCGCACAGTGACCCCCGGTCGGGCAGCCACCCAGGCCGGAAGCGCCAGCAGCCGCAGCAGCCGGTCAGCCGCGCTCGGACGCGCCATCAGCTCGCCTCCTCTGCACCCGCCGCACCTCGCAGGTGCTCCAGGACCAGCTCACGCAGCTCGACTGGCTCCAGGACCACGACGGCGTCGGCCAGGGCTGCCAGGGACCCGGCAAAGGCGAAAAGGTCCTCATAGTCCACCGCCACGACGTCGTAGCCGGAGAGCTCACGCTGGATCCGCCTCGAGCGCGCCCGCAGTGCCAGCGCGCGACCCGGGGCCAGGCCCAGCACGACGCGGTGGTGGTCAGCGGGTAGAGAGGCAACGGGCTCGAAGGCGCCCGGTGCGCTGATCACCTCCACCTGACCGCGCAGACGTGCCAGCCGGAAGGTACGCACCTGTCCCACCTGAGTATCGCGCCCTTCGAGGTACCAGGCTCCCTCGCTCATCCGCAGCCGGTGCGGCTCAACCGTGCGCCGGGCCACGGTCCCGGACGAGGCGGAGGCATAGTCGAAAGCGACCACCTGACGCTCCTCCACCGCTGAGGCGAGAGAAGAGGGGACCTCGCTTCCAGCCAGGTCGAGGCTCAGATCCGCCAGGGTGCCTGCACCCGCGGTGCCTGGCGCCGTCTCATCGTCAGCCTCGTCCTGCCCCTCCTGCGGCTTGTCCTCGGCCACCGCCCGCAGCTTGGTCAGGGCCCTGCGGGCCGCCACCGGCAGGTCGCCGTCACGCCAGGCCGAGGCGGCCAGCTCGATCGCGGCCGCCTGCTCGGCGTCCAGGCGCAGCGAGGGCAAGGCGTAGCTGGCCTCGTCAACCAGGTAGCGCGGCTCGGTGTCCGCTCCGACGACGAGGATGGGCACGCCCAGGGCGCGCAGCTCGTTCTTGTCCCGCTCGAACATCCGCCTGGCCGCCTGCGCGGACTGCTGGTCGTAGCCCTCCACACGCGCCACGAGCTCGGTGGCGCTGAGCCCCGTGGTGGTCTGGCGCAGAGCGAGCAGGAGATTCATCTGTCTCTCCTCGGCGCGTACGGGAGAGCCTGGGCTGGTGGTCACGCACGCAGCCTAGGCTGGGACCATGATGTGGCGCGACGGCGAGGTGGTCCAGCAACGGCGTACGTGGGGGCGCGAGCCCCGGCGTTGCGCTGAGCTCGAGGTCCGTCTCACCCAGGCTCCGGCCGGTGCCACCGGCCTGTTGCCCGGCCAGGAGCTGCGCGCCGTCGCCTACGAGCAGCTCGGCGGTCTTCCCCAGCCAGGCGAACTCGTACGCCTGGAGGTCTCGGCCCTCGCCCGGGGCCTGGGTACGGGCGGCCACGCCATGGTGACGGCCCGGCTGGACCTCCTGCCGCCTGACGCCCCGGCTCCTGGCCACCTCGTCAAGGCCCGTTACATGCCCGATCAGGTCATGGTGGCCGGGGTCGACGAGCAGGACATGCCCGGCCACGAGGTGCTGCGTGCCCCGGTCGGGCAGCTGGAGCTTGAGGACATGCCGGTCGTCGTCGCGGACCTGCACTCCAGCCTGCCGGCGGTGCTGGCCGGCCTCGCCTCGCCCACGGG
>NZ_DS999583.1 GCF_000159035.1 Actinomyces urogenitalis DSM 15434 | reverse complement strand
GCTCCCCGGCGATATCCTCTCCGGCGGTGACACCGAGCATGAGGCGGTCTATGCCGTCTACCCGGGCCGCACGCTCGACCTCACGGGCGCGGTCAAGATCGACGGCATCAAGCAGCAGATGGTGGGCATCGAGGGCCAGTTCGGTAACCCCGACGGCTCGACGATCGCGATCGACGTTAAGGACTTCGGTTTCACCGCCACGCTTACGGTCCCGGACGGCATGACGCTGCCCGAGAACGTCTCCGCGGGCACGGTGGTTCCCGAGGGCCTCGCGGAGACCTTCGAGATCACCGAGGCGAAGGCCGAGGGCCAGAAGGTCACGATCACCTTCGGCCTCAAGAACGCCGCCTCGCTCGACACCTACGCCAAGCTCAAGGCCGCGGTCGATGCCGCGGGCGTGAGCGGCGGCGCCTGGCTCAGGGTCACCGTTCCCGGCGTGACCGTGAACGACGATGTCCAGGCTGGGCAGCAGCTCGTGGTCCGCGGCACGGTGGACGGCCGGTTCAAGGCGATCGCCACCTCCGCCGCAGGCACCGCGAAGGCCTTCTCCTTCGCGTGGACGGGCGAGCAGTGGGCTGAGGGTAAGGACGCCGTGGCCGGTGGGGACGCCTCCATCCGCTTCACGGCCGTGATCCCGCAGTCGATCGCGCAGGAGCTCCCGGGCGACATGCTCACCGGCTCCGACACGACGCACGAGGCCACGCCCGAGGTGGCGGTGGGCTCGAGCATCAACCTCACGGGCCTGGTGAAGATCGACACGATCAAGCAGCAGATGGCCGCCATCGAGGGTCGCTTCGGCAACCCCGACGGCGGCACCATCGCGGTGGACGTGAAGAACTTCGGCTTCACCGCGACGATGACGGTGCCGGAGGGCATGACGCTCCCGGCGGACCTCACCAAGGAGGACGTGGCCAAGGCCGCGGAGGGCCTGGGTGACACCTTCGAGATCACCGGCGTGAAGGTTGAGGGTCAGAAGGTCACGATCACCTTCGGGCTCAAGGACGCCGCCTCGCTCGACACCTACGCCAAGCTCAAGGCGGCGGTCGACGCCTCGGGCGTGAACGGGGGCACCGAGCTCAAGGTGACCGTCCCCGGCATCAAGATCGCGAGCGACCTGGCCGCGGGCACCGTCCTCACCTCGACGGGCACCGTGACCGGCGAGTTCGGCGCGGTGGCGACGTCGGCCTCCGGCAGGCGCGAGGTCTTCGTCTTCGACTGGACGGCGAAGCAGCTCGCCGACGGCAAGGACGCTCTTGCGACCGATGACGACACGATCCAGCTCTCGATGAAGATCGCCTCCGGCACCGTCACCGTGAAGTATATGGACGAGCAGGGGAACGAGATCGCCGGCCCCGAGACGCTCACGGGCGCCGTGGGCGCGGCCTACACGGCTGAGAAGAAGTCGATTGACGGCTACGAGTTCAAGGAGCTGCAGAAGGGCTCCGCTCCGGAGAGCGGCACCTTCGCCAAGGCCGATCAGACGGTCACGTACGTGTACCAGAAGGTCACTGAGCCGACGGGTGGTCCGACTGACGAGCCGAGCACTCCTGGTACGGACAAGCCTGGCAAGCCCGGCAAGACCACCAAGCCTGGTAAGGGTGGCAAGTCGCTGTCCAAGACCGGTGCTGCGGTGCTGCCGCTGCTGGCTCTGTCGGCTGCGGGTGTGGCTGCGGGTGCGGGGCTGCTGGCCCGGCGTCGTCGTGACGAGGCCTGATCGCGAGCGGTACTAGACCGACACTGACCCGGTGGGGCCGGCGGAGAGATCCTCTCTCCGCCGGCCCCACCGGCG
>NZ_DS999584.1 GCF_000159035.1 Actinomyces urogenitalis DSM 15434 | reverse complement strand
CGGTGCTCGCCGGCGGCGCGACGTCAACCCCCAGCACTGAGACGACTGTCCAGGAGGGAACTGATGACTGACCAGAACTCACCCGCCTCCCACCCGCAGGGGGAGAGCAAGCACGACCAGTGGCTTGCCGACGCCCCCTCCACGCTGGGACGCGTCTTCGCGCCGGTGGCCGGGTACGGGGTGACGATCTCCTCGATCTTCCGCCCCACGGTCACCGAGCAGTACCCCTTCGTCCGTCCGGTGCTCATGCCCCGCTACCACGGTCGTCACCAGCTCAACCGCTACGACGATGGCCTGGAGCGGTGCATCGGCTGCGAGCTGTGCGCCTGGGCCTGCCCGGCTGACGCCATCTACGTCGAGGCCGCCTCCAACGCCCCGGGTGCCCAGTACTCGCCCGGCGAGCGCTACGGGCGCGTCTACCAGATCAACTACCTGCGCTGCATCTTCTGCGGCATGTGCATCGAGGCCTGCCCGACCCGGGCGCTGACGATGACCCACGAGATCGACGAGCTCGTCGGTCCCAGCCGTGGCGGTCTCATCTACGAGAAGCAGGACCTGCTCGCGCCGGTCCCGCAGGGCGGGCTGGACGCACCGCACCCCATGGTGGAGGGCACCGAGGACGGCGACTACTACCGTGGCGCCGTCACGGGCGTGACCCAGGCGCAGGTCGACTGGGTGCGCGCCCACCGTCCTGAGGACCCGACGCTCGCGACCGCCAAGCCCGTGGCCGCACCCGACCTTGCGAAGGAGGCCGTCCACTGATGGCTACCCTGACCGCTCTCCTGCCAGCGTCCTTGACCGAGACCGGCACGGTGTCGACCGGCGAGACCATCCTCTTCGCCGTCGTCGCGCTGGTCACCGTGGTCTGCGGCATCGGCCTGCTCACCGCCAAGCGTGCGGTGAGCGCCGCCGTCAACATGATCGCGATCATGATCGCCCTGGCGGTCCTCTACATCGCCAACGAGGCGCCCTTCCTCGGTATCACGCAGATCGTCGTCTACACCGGCGCGGTGATGACCCTCGTGCTCTTCGTCGTCATGCTCGTGGGTGTGGGCGGTGACGAGCCCGTCGGCTCGGCCGGCTCCCCGGCCACGAAGTGGATCATCGCCCTGTTCGGCCTCGGGCTGGCAGTGCTGGTGGCCGGCGTCGTGTGGCGCACGCAGTTCCCCGACGCCGCCGGGCTGGACCAGGGACAGGGGGCCGCCCCGGCTGACCTGGCCACCCTGCTCTTCGGGCAGCACGTGGTGGCCATGGAGCTGACCGGCCTGCTGCTCATCGTGGCGGCCACCGGCGCCCTGACCCTGACCCACCGCCAGCGCATCCGCGCCAAGGTCACTCAGCGCACCACCGTGGACGCCAAGATGCGCGCCTACACCGAGCGCGGTGCCCACCCGGGCCAGAAGCCCATGAGCGGTGTCTACGCCTCGACCAACACGGCCGCCGCCCCGGCGATCTCTGCCTCCGGCCAGACCGTCGAGGAGTCGATTCCTCGCGTGCTACGAGCCCGCGGGCAGGGCCTGGAGCTTGCCGAGGTCTCGCCCGAGTACGCCGCCGCCCAGCGTGCCGGCCGTATCCGCAGCCGCGAGGACGCTGACGTCGCCCGCTCCGGCATGCCCTC
>NZ_DS999585.1 GCF_000159035.1 Actinomyces urogenitalis DSM 15434 | reverse complement strand
ACCACCGTCACCGGTACCGGTGTGGGCGGGCGGATCCGCAAGCAGGACGTCGAGGCCGCTGCTGCCGCCGCTGAGGAGGCCCGCAAGGCCGCCGCCGCGGCTGCGGCTCCCGTCGCTGCCGCTCCGGCTGCTCCTGCGGCTGCCGCCAAGCCCTCGGCCAAGCCAGCCGTGGACACCGAGTTGCGCGGCACGACCCAGAAGATGAGCCGCCTGCGCCAGGTCATCGCGACCCGCATGATCGAGTCGCTGCAGACCTCGGCCCAGCTGACCACGGTCGTCGAGGTGGACGTCACCCGCATCGCCGCCCTGCGCGCACGCGCCAAGAACGACTTCCTGGCCAAGAACGGCACGAAGCTGACCTTCCTGCCCTTCTTCGTCCAGGCAGCCACCGAGGCGCTCAAGGCTCACCCCAAGCTCAACGCCACGATCAACGGCAAGGAGGTGACCTACCACGACGTCGAGCACATCGGCATCGCGGTGGACACCCCCCGCGGCCTGCTGGTGCCCGTGGTCAAGAACGCCGGGGACCTGAACATCCCGGGCCTGGCCAAGCACATCAACGACCTGGCCGCTCGCACCCGCGACAACCAGGTCAACCCCGATGAGCTGTCCGGCTCGACCTTCACGATCACCAACACCGGCTCCGGTGGCGCGCTGTTCGACACCCCGATCATTAACCAGCCCGAGGTCGCCATCCTCGGCCTGGGCGCGATCCAGCGCCAGCCGCGCGTGGTCAAGGACGCCGACGGCAACGAGGTCATCGCGATCCGCTCGGTGTGCTACCTGGCGATCTCCTACGACCACCGCCTGGTCGACGGCGCCGACGCCTCGCGCTACCTCATGACGGTTAAGAAGCGTCTGGAGGAGGGCGACTTCGCCGGCGAGCTCGGGCTGTAACCCGGCTCGGCTCCGTCTCACCGACAGCGGCGGGGCACCACCCAACCAGGGTGGTGCCCCGCCGTCGTCTCGGTCTGCTGTCCTGGCTCACCTCGTCGCTTGGCCCTCGGCCACTCTCACTGGCGCCTGGGCTACCTCCGCCACCCGCCACGGCTCGGGCAGCAGGACGAAGACGACCTCCTGGGCAGGCTGCACCGGCACGCGCCGGGACCCCGCCGCCTCGACCAGGGTGTAGGCCTGCTGCGTGCGGGTCAGCTGCACGGCCACGGCGCCCGGCCAGCGTGCCGCGGCGGCCTCAGCAGGCTCCACCTCATGCACACCGGCCACTGCCGTTGTCAGGCCCTGGACCCGAGCGCCTCGGCTGACTATGCCGGCCAGGAGCTCGGCGTCAGCCAGGGCCGCAGGAGAGCCAGGCACGGTGGTCGATGCCAGCGCCGTCGCGTCCGCCTCCTCCAAGGCCTGGTCCCGACGTGCCACGAGCGCGACGACGGCGCGCCGCAGCTCCTCAGGCCTGCCCGGCCGATCGGGCTGCGTGGCCTGCACCGAGGAGGTCTGGGCCTCCACCGCCACCTGCCGCCCCGGGCCAAGGAGCAGCGCCAAGCACGTGACCACGATGACCGGGGCGCTCACGCCCGCCACCGCCCACACCGCCCGCTTCCACCACCCG
>NZ_DS999586.1 GCF_000159035.1 Actinomyces urogenitalis DSM 15434 | reverse complement strand
GCCCTCTTCCTGCGTCCTTAGCGCTGCCTCGGCTGGGGCAGGTGGTGAGTCTCGTGCCCGGCACGGCCCACCACCAGGTAGGCCGTCCAGGCCCCCACGATCCCCACCAGCATGACGATGACCATCGGGACCGCGCTCTGGCCCCCGCCCGAGCTTGCCAGAGGGGCTGAGGTGCCGTTGGCCACGGCCTGGGCCACGCCGAGGAAGGCGCTGGCCACGCCCGCCAGCCCCGGCACCATTCCCAGCGCCATCGCCGAGGAGTTGCCGAAGACAAAGGCCTGGGCGCTCATGACCAGCAGGAACCCGACGCACAGTGGCACCAAGGCCACCTCGAGCACCAGCACGGACAGGGTGACCACCGCTACTCCAAGAGCCGAGATGCTCAGTCCCAGCCCGATCAGGCGCCGGGGGCTGGCATGGCGCACGAGTCGGGCGTTGAGCACACTCAGAAGCATCTGCGATCCCGCAGTGCAGGCGAAGAAGACGGAGAAGGTCATGGGGCTCAGCCCGTTGATCTCCTGCAGGACGAAGGACGAGGACGAGATGTAGGCGAACATCGCAAAGCCGGAGAAGGCTGAGGTCAGCATGTAGCCGAGGTAAGCACGGTGGGTCACCAGCTCGCCGACGCCACGCGCCAGGCGGCGCAGTCCCCCGCTCTGACGGCGCTCGGGCGGCAGAGACTCCGGGACGAAGAAGAAGGCCATCATCGTCATGAACAGGCCGAAGCCCACGAGGAACCAGAAGACCATGCGCCAGGTACCTACCGACAGCACCGCCCCACCGGCTACCGGGGCGATCATGGGAGCCAGCGCGCCCAGTGCCATGAGCACGGACATGACCGAGGCCAGCTGACTGCCGTGGGCCAGGTCCACCAGCACCGCGCGACCTACGACCGCGGCCGCGCCGCCGCCCAGCCCCTGCAGCAGCCGTCCTGCCATGAGCACGCCGATGTTGGGAGCCAGGGCGCACACGACCGCGCCGCAGGCGCACACCAGGCCACCCACCACCATGGGAAGCCGGCGTCCGCGCTGGTCCGAGACCGCGCCGCCGGCCACCTGTCCCAGCGCCATGCCGATGAAGAAGACCGTCAGCGTCAGCCCCACGCTGCCCGCGCTCGTGGACAGGTCTCTGGCCACCTGTGGGAAGGCAGGGCTGTACATGTCCGTGACGAAGGGCGGGACCGCGTTCTGGACAGCCAGGGCAAGGACCAGGCCAAGGGGGATCGCCGCCCGGGAGGGCGAGGGCTGGTAGGAGGCAGGTGTCACCTCGCCATTGTGCCTGCGGCGGCGCGACCTTCCCGCGTGCCGCACGCCACGCGGCTCAGCGCGCGCCGGTGGGCACCGCCCCACGTAGTGAGCCGGCCTCGACCAGTAGGAGCCAGCGCGAGACCTGCCGAGCCCTGGCCAGCGCCTGGGCGGCCTCCGGACCGGTGAGCTCACCGGTCACGGCCGCCGGCGGGAGCACGGTGCA
>NZ_DS999587.1 GCF_000159035.1 Actinomyces urogenitalis DSM 15434 | reverse complement strand
GGCTCTTCACGAACGAGGGTGTAGCGCGGGTCTAAACCCTCCGGCTTCGAGCAGCGACCGAGCGATGTAGTGGGTGAGGTTGCGGAAGCCGAGGGCGGAGCCGCGGAGGTGTTCGAGTCGCCCGTTGATGGCCTCGGTGGGGCCGTTGCTGGTGCCGGGGCGGTCGAAGAATGCGAGGATGTCGCCCGCCCGCTGCTTCATGGTCCGGCCGAGCTTGCGGACCTCGACGAGCGCCGCGGGAACGCCGCTGCTGATCGCAGCGATCACCTCCTGCATCATCGCTTTCGCTTTCTTCTTGTCGGGCTCCCGGTAGACCGCGACGATGCGCTGGTAGATGCCCCAGGTCGCCTCGACCTCGACGTGCTCCTCGCTCGCGAACACTGCGTCCAGGCGTGCCCGCTGCCGGTCGGTGAGCAGGCTCGCCCCGGTGTGCAGGGTGCGGCGGGCTTTGTAGAGCGGGTCGCCCTTGAGCCCGCGGTGCCCGGTGGTGTCTTGCTGGACCCGACGCCGGCAGACATCCAGCGCGTCGCCGGCGAGGCGGACCACGTGGAACGGGTCCATGACGGGGACGGCGTCGGGGAGTTCCTCGGCGGCAGCGGTCTTGAACCCGGCGAAGCCGTCCATCGCGACCACCTCGATCCGCTTCGCCCAGTCCGCAGGGCGGGCGGCGAGCCACTGCTTGAACACCACCTTGGAGCGGCCCTCGACCATGTCCAGCAGCCTCGCCGGCCCGGTCTTGTTCCTCGCGGGCGTGAGGTCGATGATCACGGTGACGTACTTGTCGCCCAGCCTCGTGTGTCGCCAGACGTGCTCGTCGACACCGATCGTGGTGACCCCGTCGAACCGGGCGGGGTCGTCGATCAGGCGCCGCTTGCCTTCCGCGAGGACGGCGGCGTTCGCGGCACTCCAGGACACCCCGAGACCTGCGGCGACGCGGGTGACGGTGAGGTGGTCGATGACGATGCCCCGCAGCGCCCACTCCAGGCCGCCGCGGGAGATCTTCGCACGCGGCGCCGCTGCCCGCGTCATGTCCTGCCGCCACGTGCGCCGGCAGTGTCCGCACCGGTACCGGCGCACCCGCACCAGCAGGGTCGTCGGCCGGTGCCCGAACGGCTCGTGCGCCAGTCGACGCGTGACCGTGTCCCGCGGCACGCCCTCGACACCGCACTTCCGACACCACGGGTCGTCCTCGACGACGTGGCATTCGATCGTGGCCCGATCCGGCTCGATCAGCTGGCCGACGGCGACGAGGCCGAGCTCGTCGAGGCGGCAGAACGTGGTCAGGTCAGGGGTCGCGAAAGTAGGGTGGAGCACGTCGAGGTCTTTCGGGATGGCGAGCGTGAAGAACTTCCATCATCCGGGAGACCTCGACCCCTACCCGGCCACCGACGCGCTCAACCGACTACACCCTCGTTCGTGAAGAGCC
>NZ_DS999588.1 GCF_000159035.1 Actinomyces urogenitalis DSM 15434 | reverse complement strand
TGGGTGGGTTGGGGGTCGTAGAGGGTGCCGTTTCGGATCATGGCGTGCAGGGTGAGGATGCGGCGGTGGGCTAGGGCGATGACGGCCTGGTTGTGGCGCTTGCCCTGGGTGATCTTGCGGTCGTAGTAGGCCCTTGAGGCGGGGTCTGAGCGCAGTGAGGCGAAGGCTGACAGGAACATGGCCCGCTTGAGTCTCTTGTTGCCCGCGTGGGAGGTGTACTCCCCTCGGATCGAGGAGCCGGAGTGTCTGGTGACGGGTGTGAGCCCGGCGTAGGAGGCCAGGTGCGCCCCGGTGGCGAAGTCCCGCCCGAGGGTCTCGGCGATGAGCACTGCGGCGGTCCTGACCCCGATGCCGGGCATGGAGGTCAGGACCTGGTAAAGAGGGTGGGCCTCCACCAGGGCCTCGACCTTCGCCGCGACGTCACTGCGTTGGGCGTGCAGGGCGATGAGCTGGCGGGCCAGGTGGGGCAGGACGATTCCGGCGGCGTCGGTGCCGGCGACCACGACGCTCTGGGCCTTCAGCGCGCTGATGATCTCGTCGGCCCAGGCCTCGTGGTGGCGGGCGCCGTGGGCCTTGAGCTTGGCGTTGATCCGCGCCCGCCCGGCCTTGCGCAGGGCGGCGGGGGTGGGCCAGGAGGCGATGACCTCAAGGACGGCGTCGTGCTCCAGCCGCGGGCCCAGGACCTTCTCCAGGGCGGGGTGGATCTGGGTGTACATGCCCCGGATCCGGTTGGAGGTCTGGTTGACCTGGCGGGCCAGGTCCAGGTCGAAGCCCGTGAGCATGGACAGGGCTGCCGCGTCCTCATCTGAACCGTTGATGGCCCGCAGTGTGTGGGGCATGGTGCGGGCGGCCTGCGCGATGACAGCGGCGTCACGGGCATCGGTCTTGGCGTTGCCCGGGGTCAGGTCCGCGATCCGCCGCATCGACAGGCCGGGCAGGTAGCCCACGGTGATGCCCATGTCCTGGGCCACGGCGACGGCCAGGGCTCCGATGGTGGCGGGCTGGTCCACGACCACCAGCACCCGGCCGTGATGGGACAGTCGCTCGTAGAGGTCTCGCAGGCGGGTCTCGTCGTTGGGAAGGGCCTTGTCGAACAGGCGCTCGCCGTCCCGGTCCAGGGCGGTGGCCCAGTGGTCGGACTTGCCCACGTCGATGCCGATGAACACGTCGATGCTGGAGGTCTGCACCCACAGCTCCCTCGTCTCGTAGGAGATCGGGCCAGCCTTGAGCCACCGATCCCGCACCCACGTTACGAAAGACCTCGAACGGGTCGTTCCCCTGATCAGCGGTGAGCAGCGGCCCCGCGGCGGCCGGTGACAACACCCCCCGGATCATTCAAGACAGGGGCAAGACATCATGCCGACCACCGCTGGCCCAGTCACCGGCACTCCTTGGCCGGCAACCACCACCAAGGTAACGGG
>NZ_DS999589.1 GCF_000159035.1 Actinomyces urogenitalis DSM 15434 | reverse complement strand
GTTGGAACCGAAAGGGTTTGAATTCAAACCCTTTCGGCGCTGTCGCCCTGCCAGCCGGTTGGCCCGGGCCGACGCGCTCAGCCGAGGCTCACCAGCGTGTTGTCGATCAGCCGGGTCGAACCGACCTTGGCAGCCAGGGCCAGCAGGACGGTCCCGGTGGTGGCGACCGCTGCGGCGTCGTCCGCAGCAGGCAGGCCCAGGCCGGCGCCGGCGCGCTCGACGAAGCTGTCCGGGTCAACGACCGCGACGTAGTCGACCTCGACGCCCTCGGCACCCGCCAGCAGCTCAGCTGCCACCTGCCGGACCCCGGCGGCGTCGGCACCGCTGGCCGCGGCCTGCCGCCCAGCCTCCAGCGCACGGGAGAGCGCCAGCGCCTGGCCGCGCTCGGTGGCCGAGAGGTAGGCGTTGCGCGAGCTCATGGCCAGGCCGTCCTCCTCACGGCGAATGTCCACGGGGACGATCTCCAGCGGCACGGCCAGGTCACGGACCATGGCGGAGACGATCGCCAGCTGTTGGGCGTCCTTGCGCCCGAACAGCGCCCAGCGCGGGCGGGTGAGGTGCATGAGGGTGAGCACCACCTGGAGCACGCCGGCGAAGTGTGTGGGTCTCGTGGCACCCTCGAGAACAGTGGCCATGGGCCCCGGGTCCAGGCGCACGGTGGGCTCGCCGGCCGGGTACATGACCTGCGGCGTGGGAGCGAAGACGATGAGACGGCCCACGCGCGGCGCGCCGGCCTCGTCCGTCAGCGCAGCGGTGATGCCGGCGACGTCAGCGTCCAGGGTGCGCGGGTAGGCGTCGAGGTCCTCCCCCGGGGCGAACTGGAGGGGGTTCAGGAAGATCGTGACAACAACCGTCCCGCTCGGGCCTACGCGGCGGGCTGCCTCCGCGACGAGGTCGAAGTGGCCCTGGTGCAGGGCGCCCATGGTCATGACGACGGTGCGCGGGGCGACGTCGCCGTCCAGCGCTGCAGCGAGCTCGGCGCGTGTACGGGTCAGGGTGGCGAGGGGGGAGGACGTGGAAGACACAGTCGAAGTCACGGCTCCAGAGTAGTCCGCGCCCACCGACCACCTGCCTGCCGACCGACCTCCTGTGTGCCCCGGTCGACCCCGGTATTCGCGCATATGCCGAGGTCGGTCGGGGATTGCGCGGTCGCGGGGCACACAGGAGGTCGGTCGAGGACTGCGTGGTCGCAGGGCGCGCAGGTGGTCGGCTGGCACTGGTCTCAGCCCAGGACTCCGCGTAGGTGCTCCGCCGCCGCTGCCTGGATCTGGCCGGTGGACTCGCAGCGGTCCACCGTTGCCCGGGCCAGAGCCCGATAGGTCGCTACCACGTCCTCCAGCGGTTTCCCCTCATCATCACGCAGCTGCGAGAGCGCCTCCAGATGCGCCTGGACGGTCCCGGCGTCCCCCC
>NZ_DS999590.1 GCF_000159035.1 Actinomyces urogenitalis DSM 15434 | reverse complement strand
CGGCTCAGGACGCCGGCTGCGCCTGGACGTGATCTCGATCCTTCTTCGTGACCCTTTGCCTGCCCAGCTGCGTCATCACCGTGGGGTGTGGTCATGAGCGGCCTGGCACGCACGCTGGCGGTGACCCTGACCGGGCTGCAGGGGCACCTGGTCCAGGTCGAGGCCCACGCATCCCAGGGACTGCCCGGTTTCACCCTCGTCGGGCTGCCGGACGCCGCGGTGCGTGAGTCGCGTGAGCGGGTCCGGGCCGCCCTGTCCACCTGCGGTACGGCCTGGGGAGAGCGGCGCGTCACCGCCAACCTCTCTCCGGCGGACCTGCCCAAGACGGGCACCGGTTTTGACCTCAGCCTCGCCCTGGCGGTCCTGGGGGCGCGCCAGGAGCTGTCCCTCCAGGCCATCGAGGCCATGGCCGGCACGGTTTTCATCGGTGAGCTCGGGCTCGACGCCTCGGTCCGACCAGTTCGTGGGGTTCTGCCGGCCGTCTCCTGTGCCGCTGCGGCCGGGGTCAGACGGATCGTCGTCCCCCAGGACTGTCTGGCCGAGGCACGCCTGGTTCCGGGGATCGAGGTCCGGCCCGTGGCGCACTTGGCCGAGCTCATCACCCAGCTGGGAGGCAAGGTCCCTGCCGGCGTCCTGGCTCTGGCCCGCCACGCCGGCCAGGGCCACGCCCCCGCCACCGCGTCCTCACCGCCTCCTGCCGCTGCGGACCTGGCCGACGTCGTCGGGCAGCATGAGGCGCGTCATGCCCTGGAGGTGGCTGCGGCCGGGGGCCATCACCTCCTGCTCGTCGGGCCGCCCGGCGCCGGCAAGACGATGATGGCCGAGCGTCTGCCCTCGATCCTGCCGCCGCTGAGCACGGCCGACTCGATCACCGTGACCTCCCTGCACTCGGTAGCCGGCACCTTCAACGCTGAGGCCGGTCTGATCCGCACGCCTCCGCTGCGCTCACCGCACCACACCGCCACCCGGGCCGCCGTCGTCGGGGGAGGCTCAGGCACCCCGCGTCCAGGCGACGTGTCGCTCGCGCACCGAGGGGTTCTCTTCCTGGACGAGGCACCGGAGTTCTCCAGCGGCGTCCTGGACTGCCTGCGCCAGCCGCTGGAGACCGGTCAGGTGACTATTGACCGAGCTGGTGGCCGGGCGACCTACCCTGCGGCCTTCCAGCTGGTCCTGGCTGCCAACCCGTGCCCGTGCGGGCGTGGCAGCGGGCGCGGCACGCAGTGCACCTGCACCTCCCTGCAGCGGCGCCGCTACTTCTCCCGCCTGTCCGGACCGCTGCTGGACCGGGTTGACATTCAGGTCGAGGTCGCTGCGATCTCCTCAACGGACCTCGCCGGAGGCGGTGTGGGGGAGTCCTCCGCCCGGGTCGCCGCCCGCGTGCTGGCAGCGCGCGCACGCACGGCGC
>NZ_DS999591.1 GCF_000159035.1 Actinomyces urogenitalis DSM 15434 | reverse complement strand
GGGACTGCTGAAGGTTTGGTTGACCTCCGGGTTTATGCCGCCAGTGTTGCGGTTGGTTTCATGATGAGTTCGAACTCGACGGGGGTGAGTTTCCCGAGCCGGCGTTGACGGCGTTTGCGGTGGTACTTCCCCTGGATCCAGGACACGATCGCCAGCCGTAGTTCCTCTCGTGTGCTCCAGGACCGTCGGTCGAGGACGTTCTTCTGCAGGAGCGCGAAGAACGACTCCATTGCCGCGTTGTCACCGCATGCCCCCACGCGGCCCATGGAGCCGGTCAGGCCGTGGCGTTTGAGGGCCTTGAGGAAGCGTCTGGAGCGGAATTGGGACCCGCGGTCGGAATGCACGATCACCCCGGTGGGCCGGCCTCGGTGGGCCACTGCCATCTCGAGCGCGTTGACGGCGATCCGGGCCTTCATCCGCGAGTCGATCGAGTAGCCGACGATCCGGTTGGAGAACACGTCCTTGATCGCGCACAGGTAGACCTTGGCCTCGCGGGTGCGGTGCTCGGTGATGTCGGTCAGCCACAGCGTGTTGGGGCCCTCGGCGCTGAACTGCCGGTTGACCAGGTCGTCGTGGACGGGCGCACCGGCTTTCTTGTAGCGGGTCTTGCGCGTGGTGAACACCGATTGGATGCCGGCGATCCGGCACAGCCGCCAGACTCTGCGCTCCGAGAGCGTGTACCCGAGCTCGGTGATGTCATCGGCCAGGACGCGGTAGCCGCCCTCCGGGTCATCATCGTGGAGCTGATGCAGCACGGCGATCAGTTCACGCTCTTCGGCCTCGCGGGCCGAGACCGGCTGCTTGAGCCACTTGTAGTAGCCCTGCTTGGAGAATCCCAACACCCGACACGCGACCGCCACCGCCACCCTCACGGGGGCACCGACCGCGGCCATCTCCTTCACGAGCGGGTAGATCATTTTGGGGGCGTGATGTGAGCCTGCGACAGATACGCCGCCGCTCGCCGTAGGACCTCGTTCTCCATCTCCAACTCGCGGATCCGGCGTCACGCCTGGGCCATGTCCTTGCGCTGCTCACGATCGGTGGTCGGGGTCATCCCATGGGACTGGAAGCGAGCGTCGCGGACCCAGGCTTGGAGGGTAGTTTCGCCATCCCCATGTCCTCGGCGACCTGCTTCTGCAGGATTCCTGAGACGACAAGCGCGACCGCGTCGCGCTTGAACTCGTCGGTGCAAGCGATCTTCGCCATGGATGCCATCCTTTCAGCACGACCCTTTCGAGAGAGTCATGCGGTCTTGGAGTCAACCAAACCTTCAACGGACCCC
>NZ_DS999592.1 GCF_000159035.1 Actinomyces urogenitalis DSM 15434 | reverse complement strand
TCGGGGACGGGCGGCCGTGGCCCTGGCCGTCGTGGCTGCCCTGGCCGTCGTCGTCGTGCCCCTGGTCCTCTTCCTCGGCGGGGCCGGCCCCTCCTCCTCACCTGCGGCCACCGCCGTGCCTGCCGTCACGGTGAGCGGCGACGCGCCGCTGGAGGAGGTCATGGAGGTCGCCGGCCGGACAGGAGCGGTTCCGGTGGTCTCGCTCAAGGGGCACCTCAGCGCCCCCAGCCGGGTCCTCACCGACGTGCTGGTCGAGGGCAGTGGCCGTCAGGTGGCCTCGGGGGATGGCATCCTGCTGTCGGTAGCCACCTTCTCGGGCTCCAACGGCACGAACACCACAGGTACCCAGTCAGGCACGCGGCTGTACCGAGGACTGGCTGACGAGCAGTCACTGGGCCAGGCCCTGGCCCAGGCCGTCACGGGCGCCCGCGAGGGCTCGCGCCTGGTCCTGCGGGCCCCGGTTGACACGGAGCAGGGTACGCACGCCGAGATCACGGTGGTCGACGTCCTGCCGACCACCGCCAGTGGTACCCCGGTGGAGACCGTACCGGCCGACGTCCCGCAGGCCACGCTGGGCCAGGACGGCTCGATGACGGTTGACCTGGCTGGCCAGGCGGCGCCCACGCACGGTTCGACGACCGTCCTGGTCCAGGGGCAGGGTCAGCAGGTGCGCAGCACCGACCGCCTCATTGCGCGCTACACGGTGGTCTCCTGGGCTGACGGCTCGGTGACCTCGAGCAGCTACGGATGGACGACGCCGCCCGGCGTGCTCGATATGACCGATACCCTGTCCGGGCTCGCTCAGCGCCTGGCGGACGTGCAGGTCGGCTCACGCGTCGTGGTCTGCCTGCCTGCCGACCAGGCCAGGGGAGACGCGGCGATCGCGGTCGTGGTGGACCTGCTGGCGATCGCCGATGACTCCTCGCTCGCCGCCTCGCAGGCGCCGGCCTCGGCTGGGCCGAGCGAGGGCGTCGTCCACGTCACTCCCTCCGTGCCGCCGAGCCGGTAGGGCCGGTCAGGACGACGGCGGGGCCCCACCTGAGCCGGTCAGCCTGCCAGACCCGGGCGACCTGACGCTCCTGGGCCTCCCAGGCCGCCACGTCCCAGCTGTAGGGGTCGCGGGCGGCCACGCGGGCGTGACGCAGGTGGGCGGGAGCCTGGAGGAGGACCCTGATGACCGTGAGACCAGGCAGGTCCTGGGCGGCGGCCGCCAGGGCGCCGCAGCCCTCCAGGACGAGGGCGCTGGCCGCAGGCAGAACCACCTCGCGCAC
>NZ_DS999593.1 GCF_000159035.1 Actinomyces urogenitalis DSM 15434 | reverse complement strand
ATCGGGGTGTCCTGGCGGACGGGCAGGCGCGGGTGGGCGCCGATCCGGCGAGCCTCACGTACAAACGACTTCTCCTCGCTGCGGTCTCCTCGGCTCCACCTATCCAGGGCTGTGCGGATCTCTGCACCTTGCAGGCGGTGCTCGACGACCTTGCTGCCGGTGTCGTCCGTGACCTTCCAGGCGGCGACCTCGTCGTACTTGTCGGCCAGACGCTCCCAGTCCTCCTTGCCCGGCCAGGAGCGGGAGCTGTAGACAGGCACGGCCACGCACCGGCAGTTGTCGTGGTAGCGCTCCAGGCTAGATCCGTCCCTCGTGAGCGCTGCTTCCAGCGACGAGTAGACGGGGCCGCGTGCAGCGCAGACGATGCAGAACCCACAAGCGGGCCTGTCTGCGGACGGGCGCAGCAGCCGAGCCCATGCGAAGGGCCGGCGTATCGTCCTACCCGTCTGGTCCGTGGGCAGGTCGTAGGTGATTCCGGCGTCGTCCAGGATCTGGCGGGCCTGAGCGAGGCGCGCAGCCTGCTCTGACGTCCTGCGCGTCCTCCTCGGCTGCAGCCTGCGACTGCGCCTCCAGCCAGCGGCGCTCTGAGCGAGTCAGGTTCTCCTGACCCTCGTCATCCTTCTCATGGCCGAGGTCAGTGTCGACCGAGTCCACGACGGTCTGGCGGGCCGCCATCTCCACGTGCCGTATCAGGGCCGTAGTAGCCCTCTGCTGAGTCGTGGGCGCGATGACAGGACCGCCAGCGGCGCGGATCTCGTCGCGCACCAGGGACGGGTCGTAGCGGGGCTCCGCCGGGAGGAACGCGGAGGCGCCGGCCTGGGTGCGAGCCTGGTCCTCCAGGTGGAGGAGTGCCGCGGCCCAGGCCCTGTGGCGCCCAATGGTGACGGCGTCAGCCAGGTAGGAGCGGTAGGCGCGTCCGGCAGCGTCCAGGACGGCGACACGCTCCGCCTCACTCATGCCCGCTGTGCTGACGGATGACACCGCCTGGGCGGCCCTGGCGGCGTCAGCGCGGAACAGGCAAACGATAGCGTCCAGTGCGGCCCGGAAGGTGGAGACGGACACCAGCCCTCCTGAGTGACGTAGTTGATCAGCCGACCATCGACTGCTGGTCGTGCGCGGC
>NZ_DS999594.1 GCF_000159035.1 Actinomyces urogenitalis DSM 15434 | reverse complement strand
ACGCGCCGGCGGGGTCGGCAGGCGGTGCTGGAGCCGACGGCGCAAGCGCGCGAGGCGCCGGCGCGGGCAGCCAGAGCATGAGCGTGCTCGTCCAGCCTGACCCGGACGCCAACGTCAACCTCGACGTCTACGCGCCGGTGTGGCTGACCCCGGATGCCTGCCAGGCGGTCCTGGCTGGTGTACTGCCTGGAGCTCGCTCGCAGCTGGACCCGCGCCTGCCCGAGGGGCCCACGGGGCTGGCTGCTATTCCCCAGGCGGAACTGGATCGTCTGACCGAGCTGCTGGGGGCCGACCTCCTGGACCAGGCCTGGACCGCCGCCCGCGAGCGGGAGGAGGCGGCTGCCGCTCTCGCTGCTGAGGCTGCTCAGGCGGGCAGGACGCTGGAGGAGGTGCGCACGGGCTACGCCGTCGTCGCGCCGGTGGACGAGGCGCGGCCCGGGTGGGGGCACGTTGAGGTCCAGGTAGAGGCGGCGGAGTACCTGCCCCTGGCGGTGGCTGGCGAGCCGTGGGCCGTACACGGGGTGGTGGTTCACCAGATCGTGTGGCGGCCGCTGGAACTGGCCGACCGTGACCCCGCGCGGTTGACGCGGACGCGGCGTGGCGAGCGTGCGGAGGCGGCGGCGCTGATCGAGGCAGCCGCACGCGCGCTGGTGGAGGCTACTGGCGGCCGGGCCCTGGATGAGGACGGATTCCTGGTCTCCCTGTAGCCGGCTTGGTCTGCGTTGGCTCCGTGCGCTGGTGTGGCCGGCAGAGTGATGCAGGGGCGCGGCCTTGCGTTGATTGGTGCGTGCTTTGGCCGGTTGGAACGGCTCTTGGTGATTGTGGCGTGCTCTACGGGCCGCGTGCGGCGCTGCGCGGTTGTGGAAGTACGTTCCAATCGGGGTGGCGCTGGTTTGGGGGCGCTTTCTCAGTGGGCGCGCGGCACGCCTGGGCCCGGGCGCCGGGTCAGGCGCTGCTCCTGGGCGCGCGCTGCGGCGTCGTCCCACGACCATCCGCGAAAGGCGGCGGCGTCAGCGAGCGTGCGCGACCACGCCAGCGGCTCCTCGCCGCGCTGCCTACCCACCGCCATGTAGTGGCGCAACAGGCCAGCGGCGGCCTCGGCGTCGTCGAGCGCGCTG
>NZ_DS999595.1 GCF_000159035.1 Actinomyces urogenitalis DSM 15434 | reverse complement strand
CACACCGGGCGCGGCAAGCACCGCGGCGGCCGCTCCTGGCCCGGCTTCACCCCCGAGCAGCTGGCCACCCGCGCCGCGAGCGTGCCAGCCCTGGTCTACCCAGAAGAGCTTCCCGTCTCAGCACGTCGCCAGGAGATCGCCGAGGCGATCAGCACCAACCAGGTCGTCATCGTCGCCGGCGAGACCGGCTCAGGAAAAACCACCCAGCTGCCCAAGATCTGCCTGGAGCTGGGCCGCGGGATCACCGGCATGATCGGCCACACCCAGCCGCGCCGTATCGCCGCGCGCTCGGTGGCTGAACGCATCGCCCACGAGCTGGGCACGGCGATCGGCCGCGACGGCGTGGTGGGTTACCAGGTGCGTTTCACCGAGGAGACCGGCCCCAACACGCTGGTCAAGCTCATGACGGACGGCATCCTGCTGGCCGAGATCCAGACCGACCCGATGCTGCGCCGTTATGACACGATCATCGTGGACGAGGCCCACGAGCGCAGCCTCAACATCGACTTCATCCTGGGCTACCTCGCCCGGCTCCTGCCTCAGCGCCCGGACCTGAAGGTCATCATCACCTCCGCCACGATCGACTCCGAGCGCTTCGCGGCCCACTTCGCCCAGGAGGTCACCCGCGAGGGGGAGGCCGGGCTCGTGCCCAGCTCGGGCGAGGCCGACGACGACGCAGCCGGCTCCGCCCCGCACCGCGCCTGCGCACCACTGACCGCTCGCGTGCCGGCCCCCGTCATCCAGGTCTCGGGGCGTACCTACCCCGTTGAGATCCGCTACCGGCCCCTGCTGGCTGACGACGGACTGGGCGAGGTCCGCGACCCCAACCGGCACGCCGGGGGCCACGTCCCGCAGGACGACGCAGGCTCTCGTCCTGCGGCAGCGGGCCAGTCCGCCCTGTCTCGCACGGACATCGACGCCCTCAGCGAGGCGGAGCTGGAGGCACTGACCGCCCCCGAGCCAGCGCCGACCAGGCCGGCCGACCCCGCGGTGGCGCCGGCGAGTAACCCCGGCGCCCCGATGGCAGCGGCTCCTGCCGGTGAGCTCACGGATGCCGAGCTCGCTGCTCTGACCTCCCC
>NZ_DS999596.1 GCF_000159035.1 Actinomyces urogenitalis DSM 15434 | reverse complement strand
CCAATGCGCTGGCCAGCCGGGTCTGCTGGCGCGGCGAGAGGCGCTGCCTCCCGGCGCGGAGAACATGGCGGATGCCGTAGAGAGGGTCGCCCTTGCGGCCTCGGTGGCCGAGGGTCTCCTGCTGGATCCGGCGGCGGACGTCATCGACGGCCGCACCGGCGAGCTTGACGATATGGAACGCGTCCAGCACGCAGGTGGCGTCCTCGAGCTGGTCATCGATCGCGTTCTTGTATCCCTGGAACAGGTCCAGCGTTGCGATCTCGACCCGCTTGCGGAACTCATCGCCGCGCTCGTCGAGCCAGTCTCGGTAGGCCTTGCCGGATCGGCCGGGGACGAGGTCAAGGAGCCTGGCAGTGGGGTGGGATCCTCGAGCCAGATCGACCATCCCGGTGAGCTCCTTCGGTCCGCGCCGGCGCGGGTCCCGGTGATGCCAGACATGTTCGTCCACGCCCAGGACCTGCACGTCCTCGAACCGGGAAGGGTCGTTCGCGGCCTCGATCAGGACCGGTCGAACCTGGGACCAGAACGTGTTCCACGTCGTGCCGAGCTGGCGGGCCAGGCCCTGGATCGTCGCCCCCTCGCGCCGGAGCCGGCCGATCGCCCAGCGGACAGCGCGCCTGCTTAGCAGGCCCCGTGGAGCGCAGACCTGCGGATTGCTCGACGAAGGTCGTCACCGCGCAGACGCCCTCGAGACAGATCCAGCGACGCTTGCGCCACCGGATCCGCACCGGACGGCCCGCCCACGGAGCATCGATCACCTCGACCACCACCCGACCGTCACCGGTGGCGATAACCCCGCAACCGGGGCATCCGGCCACTGGATCGCAGGACTCCACCTCGAGCACCAGTCCCGCCCGGGCCTTCGAGACGGCCACCAGATGAAGGCCCGGGAAGTCCAGAAGGAAGTCACACCGGTCGCAGCGATCGAGCGCGTCAGGGCATGCACAACGATGGTCGGGCATCGTCGAGGTCCTTGAGATCAGCGGGCGTAGAAGTCCGCTCATCATCAAGGACCTCGACGTCTATCCCCAGCTACCCCCCATCACCGGCGCGCCCACACTCAACTCTGAAGAGCC
>NZ_DS999597.1 GCF_000159035.1 Actinomyces urogenitalis DSM 15434 | reverse complement strand
TCGCCGCCGTCCCCTCCGGCTCCCCCGCCGTAGGGGGCGGTGGCGTAGACGCTGTCGGCAGCCGTGGCGGTGGCCGCGTAGCCGCCGGCCGAGGCCGCCTGGTAGCCCCCGGCCGCAGGAGCCGAGGTGGCTGAGGCGGCAAGGAAGGGAGACGGCGTGGAGGCCGCGGCCTGCGGGACCCCCGTGGTCTCAGCCGGCGCAGGCTCGGGCGTGGAGACGCTGGGGTAGGTGTACTGCGGCGTCGTGCCGGAGGCGTTGGGCGTGCCGGCGCCATAGCCTCCGTTCCATGAGCCGGCGGCCGAGGTCGGTCGGGTGAAGGAGTAGCCGGCCGGCGTCGCAGGAACCGAGGTGTAGGGGCTCATCGGCCGGGTCGGGGCCCCGGCCTGGGAGCCTGTGGCCGCTGCGGGAGCGGAGCCCGCGACGGGAGGCTGCGAGGTCGGCGCCGTGCCCAGGTCCTGGGTCGGCTGCGAGGCCGCGGCCGGTGCCTGCGGCTGGGTGGTCCCAGAGTCAGAGCCTCCAGGCTGAGACTGGCCAGCACCGGTGAGGTCGTTCGTGCTCATGAATCCTCCTTGGACGCACACCCTTCAACAAACGGCTTCAGCCAACACCCTCGTTCTGGAATGTGTCCGATGCTCTTCTGGAAGTTTTCTGTGAACTAGGCGCTGCGGAGGTAGACCACGCTGAGGCCTCGCACGCCCTGATCCAGGAGCCCGCGCAGCTCCTCCAACGTGGAGACCTCATGCACCCGAGCCCCCAGGGCCGCGGCCAGCGCCGGGATCCGCGCCGCCTGCGGCGTGGTGAAGAAACGCTCCATCTGGTCCGCAGGCGTGACCGCCGGGTACTCCAGGGTGGAGAAGATCGCCCCTCCGCGTGAGTCGAGGACCACCACCTGAAGGTCTGGCTCCTCCTCGCCCGCCCCGCGGCCCAGGCTCATCGCGTCGTGCAGGAAGGTCAGGTCCCCCACCAGCGCCCGCACCGGCTCACGCCAGGCGTGCCACACACCGGTCGCCGTCGCGAGCGTGCCGTCGATCCCTGCCAGCCCCCGGTTGGCCAGAGCCCGCGGCG
>NZ_DS999598.1 GCF_000159035.1 Actinomyces urogenitalis DSM 15434 | reverse complement strand
GCCGCCAGCACCTGGCTGTGCGCGCCGTGAGCGCCCCGCAGGCCGCTGCGGGCCAGGAGGCCAGCCCGGTTTCCTGCGACCCCACGAGCCAGCCGCTGTGGGTCGCTCCGGCCCACCACCTCGGCTCAGGCTCACACCTCGTGGCCTCCCTGGCCCGCGCCGAGGCCCTGGCCGTGGTCCCGGCCGAGGCCGAGGGCGTGAGCCAGGGTGATCAGGTCCGTCTCCTCGCCCTGTCAGCCCCGCCCGTGCCCGGCGCAGGCCGTCTGCCGTCCTGCGGCCAGTAGCAGCCGCCGTCTCCATCTGTCAGCCCTCACTCGATCCAAGGAGTACCCTTGTCCCCCTCTCCGATCCGCCTGACCCACCTGGACCACGCCGGAGCCGCCTACATGGTGGACGTCACCGCCAAGCAGCCCACCGTGCGCACCGCCAGCGCGAGCGCCTTCGTCAGCTGCTCGCCCGCGATCGTGGCCGCGCTGCGGGACGGAACCGTGCCCAAGGGGGACGTACTTGCCGTCGCCAGGGTCTCCGGCATCGCCGCGGCGAAGAAGGTCCCTGACCTGCTCCCCCTGGCGCACGTCATCGGCGTCCACGGCTGTCAGGTGGACCTGGAGATTGAGGACGAGGGCGTGCGTATCGAGACCACCGTGCGCACTGCTGACCGCACAGGTGTGGAGATGGAGGCCCTGACCGCTGCGACCGTGGCGGGGCTGGCCATCGTGGACATGGTCAAGGGCGTGGACCGGGCCGTGGCGCTGCGCGAGGCCAAGGTGACGGCGAAGTCCGGCGGGCGCTCGGGCGACTGGGTGCGCCCGGCCGACGGCGAGGATCCCGCAGGCCTCTAGCGAGCCGCATCCCGAGGAGCACCATGAGCCACCAGGCCCCTCCGCCCACACCCTGTCCCGTCTTCGACGTCGTCGTCCTGGCAGGCGGCACCGGTCGCCGGCTGGGCGGGGTCTCCAAGCCCGA
>NZ_DS999599.1 GCF_000159035.1 Actinomyces urogenitalis DSM 15434 | reverse complement strand
CGGCCTGGCCGGCCTGCGTCAGCGGGTCGAGGCGGCCGGCGGCCTGCTCCAGGTCACCGGCCCGGGGCTGGCCGGCGGCACAGGTGAAGGAACCACGGTGGAGGTCACGCTATGACAACGCAACCCGGCCCGATTCAGCTCCTCGTCGCTGACGACCAGGCCCTGGTCCGCGGGGCCTTGGCCACGCTGCTCGGCCTGGAGCGGGACCTGGAGGTGGTGGCGCAGGTCGGCACGGGCCGCCAGACCGTCGAGCGCGTGCGCTCAGGCGGGGTGGACGTGGCGCTGCTGGACATTGAGATGCCCGACGGCGACGGTCTGTGGGCCGCCGAGCAGATCGCGAGGCTGCGCAGCGCCGGCACCACGCCGTGCCGCAGCATCATCGTCACGACCTTCGGGCGCCCGGGCTACCTCTCCCGGGCCATCGAGGTGGGAGCCAGCGGCTTCCTGGTCAAGGACACTCCCCCGGCCGAGCTGGCCGAGGCGGTGCGCAAGGTACACGCGGGCCTGCGGGTGATCGACCCGATGCTCGCCCAGGAGTCGGTGCTCCTGGGACCCAACCCCCTGACCGAGCGGGAGCGCGAGGTCCTGCGGCTGGCCGGCAAGGGCCTGGACGCTCCACATATCGCCGCGCACCTGAGCCTGGGCGAGGGGACCGTGCGCAACTACCTGTCCTCGGCCATCGCGAAGACCGGCTCACGCAACCGGGTCGAGGCAGCCCGCACCGCCGAGTCCAACGGCTGGCTCTAGCGCGAGACGGCGCGAGACCAGGGCGTCCCTCGCCTCAGGCCAGGCCCAAGCGACGTCGCAGGTCCTCAGGCAGGGCGTTCATAGCATCGGTAACCTCGTCACCGGAGGGCTGAGCTGCAGGCTGACCAGCGGTCGGAGCCGCAGGCGCCGCGCCGCCCAGCCCGAAGGAGGAGCCCGCTGCCGGAGCCGCAGGCAGGCTGCCGGCCTCGCCCC
>NZ_DS999600.1 GCF_000159035.1 Actinomyces urogenitalis DSM 15434 | reverse complement strand
CCCCCGCGTGCACCGGAGGTGGGTTCAGCCAGCAAGGGCCAGCCGAGGTACTCGGCGAGCTCACGGGCGCGCGGTCCCACGCCATCGACGCTGTCTCCGGCTACGACCAGGCCCCGCTCGGTGGCCCCGTCCCCCTCCTGGCTCCGGCGTGCCGGTCGGGGCTGGTAGCCGCCGGTCCTGCGGGCCTGGGAGGACGGGGGCTTCGCGCTCGTCCCGCCCCACCGGCGGCTATCCTCACCCTCCGCCACAGCCGCCACGGCCGCCCGCAGGTAGTCGCAGGCCGCGCCGTCGTCCTCGGCCGGTAACGCCAGCGGCGGGCGGAAGCGGATATTGACCTGCGCCGGACCGGGGTCATTGGTCAGCCACCCGCGCGCGGCCTCGACGGCGCGGCGCAGCTGTCCACCAATGGCCGCTGCCCCGCGCTCCTGGCCCAGGTCCGCGCTCAGGTCCGCGGGCAGGTCGACGACGGTGCGCACCGCGCGGCCGAAGATGCCGGTCTGCTCGGTGGTCTGGTTGGCCCCGGTGCCAACGAGCTCGTGAGGCCGGTCGGCGGAGATGACGAGCATGGGGACCCCGGCCGCGTCCGCCTCAGCCACGGCGGGGTGCAGGTTGGCGACGGCGGTGCCGGAGGTCGTGATGACGGCAGCCGGTCGACGCCAGTCATCCACCAGAGCGGCGCGGGCGATACCGAGCGCCACGAAGCCGGCGCTGCGCTCATCGACGACCACGCGCACGCGGACGAGCCCTGCCTGCTCGGCAGCAGCCAGGACCGGGACAAAGGGCGCGCTGCGCGAGCCTGGGGCCAGGACGACGTCATGCACGCCCAGCCGGATGAGGCTGAGGACCACCTGGAGCGCGGCGTGGACCGAGGCAGGCAGGGGCGCCGCGCTGCGGTCCGCGGCCGCCTG
>NZ_DS999601.1 GCF_000159035.1 Actinomyces urogenitalis DSM 15434 | reverse complement strand
GCGCCGTTTCGAGGGTGTCACTGTGGTCGGGGTGGATGAGCGCGTGTGGCGCCGCACCCGCCGCGGTGACAAGTACGTCACCGTGATCATCGACCTGACCCCCATCACGAATGGCACCGGTCCTTCGCGCCTGCTGGACGTGGTCGAGGCCCGCTCCAAGCACGCGTTCAAATCGTGGCTCGCCGCGCGCGACAAAGCCTGGCGCGACGCGGTGGAGGTCGTCGCGATGGATGGGTTCACCGGGTTCAAGACCGCCGCCGCCGAAGAGCTCCCCGACGCCATCCCCGTGACGGGTCCCTTCCACGTGGTCCGGCTGGCCGCAGACGCCCTCGATGCCTGTCGGCGCCGGGTCCAGCACGACATCCATGGCCGACGCGGCCGCACAGGTGATCCGCTGTACGCGGCACGCAGAACCCTGCACACCGGAGCCGACCTGCTCACCCCCCGCCAGCAGGGCCACCTCGAGGCACTGTTCGCCGACGACGCTCACGTCGAGGTCGAAGCGACCTGGGGGATCTACCAACAGATGATCGCCGCCTACCGCGACCCCGACCGCTCGCCAGGCCGACAGCTGATGCGCCGCCTCATCAACGCCGTCAGCGCCGACGTCCCGGCACCACTGAACGAAGTAATCACCCTAGGCCGGACCCTGAAGAAACGCGGCGCGGACGTGCTCGCCTACTTCGACCGACCCGGAACCAGCAACGGCCCCACCGAAGCCATCAACGGACGCCTCGAGCACCTACGAGGCTCCGCCCTCGGACTGCGCAACCTGACCAACTACATCGCCCGATCTCTCCTCGAAGCAGGCGGCTTCAGACCCCAACTACACCCTCAACTGTGAAGAG
>NZ_DS999602.1 GCF_000159035.1 Actinomyces urogenitalis DSM 15434 | reverse complement strand
ACCCGGGCCGCGGCTCGGCGCCTAGCCAGCCTGCTCGGCGAGGAGATCGGCCAGAGTGTGGGTTACGCCGTGCGCGGGGACCGGCAGGTCGGCCCCGCCACACGCATCGAGGTGGTGACCGCAGGCCTGGCACTGCGCCGTCTGCAGGCTGAGCCTGACCTGCCGGGTGTCGACGCCGTCATCCTCGACGAGGTCCACGAGCGCTCCATCGAGGGCGACCTCTTGCTCACCCTGCTGCTGGACGCGCGAGCCCTGCGCGAGGACCTCACGCTCGTCGCCATGTCCGCGACCCTGGACCTTGCGCGCCTGCCGCAGATGCTGGGCAGCCAGGGCACGCCGGCCCCGGTCCTCGACGTCCCCTCTGCCCTGCACCCGCTCCAGGAGCGGTGGGCGCCCCCGCCCGCAGGCGTGTCCAGGCTCGCCGCCCACGGCGTTGCGCGCGAGTTCCTCGCCCACGTCGCCTCCACCACGCTCCAGGCGCTGGAGGGTTCCGGGGACGTCCTGGTCTTCCTTCCCGGGGCCCGGGAGGTCGACGACGTCGTCGCCCGCCTGCGCAGCCAGGTGCCGCCCGGCGTGGACGTCCTGCCGCTGCACGGCCGCCTGGGGGCTGCGGCGCAGGACGCGGCCCTGGCCCCCTCGTCTCCTGGCCGGCGACGCGTCGTCGTGGCGACGAACGTCGCCGAGTCCTCGCTGACCGTGCCGGGCGTGCGGATCGTCGTCGACGCCACGCTGGCACGTGAGCCTCGCGTGGACGTGGCCTCTGGGATGTCCGGCCTGGTGACCGTCGGCGAGTCCCGGGCGGAGGG
>NZ_DS999603.1 GCF_000159035.1 Actinomyces urogenitalis DSM 15434 | reverse complement strand
ACCCCCAGCGCACCGCCCTCGCGTCGGCGCGCCCACCTGCTCACGCTGGCACTGAGCGTGGCCGCCCTCGCTCTCGCTCTCGTCATCCTCGCCCGTGGCCCTCACGCGGCGCTGGACGGCACCGGGCAGGCCTCGTGGGGCGCTCTGGCCGCGGCCGCTGGAGCCTTCCTCCTCCTGGCGGTGACCGGAGCCGCCACGGGCCGCTCAAGCCTGGGGGCACGAGCCACTGGCATCGCGCTCATCCTCATCAGCCTCCCGGCGCTCGTGGCCCCGGCCTGGCCGGATATGCCCTTCGACTCACTCGTGGACCGCCTGCTCGCCTGGGCCCCTGACGCCATGACCCTGGTGAGCGCAGGCGTCCTGCTCAGCGGCATCGGCTGGGGCTCCCACCTGGCCCGGCGTCAGGGACACGCCGAGGAGCTCGTCCGCGCACGGACCGCCGGCCTGGAGACCTCCGCGGCCTGACCGGCACGCCTCCACGCCCTGGCGCCCTCGCGCCGCTACCGTAACGGGGCGAGAAGGAGGACCCCGTGACCACAGCAACTCCCCGCCGTCCCGAGGACCACGGCACGGCCCAGGAGGCCGAGCACGTCGACCCGGCCGGCTCCGTCCTGACACCTGCCTCCACCGAGCTGGTCTCCGACGACCTTGAGGTCCCTGGCCCCACCCCCGTCCTGGACGACGCCGAGCCCGCCGCGGCGCAGACCAACCCGGTCACCGGCGGTGCGCCGACCTCAGCCAGCCCCGACCCGGCCCCCGAGGTCCTCATCG
>NZ_DS999604.1 GCF_000159035.1 Actinomyces urogenitalis DSM 15434 | reverse complement strand
CGCTCATGGCCTCGCTGCCGGCCGGGGTGGTCCTCGATCCGTCCTGGGTGCGTCAGGCCCTGACCTACGCCCGGCCCAGGCGCGTTGTGCCCGAAGGCGCTGTGACCGCTGTGCTAGAGGAGGCCGAGCTGCTGGGGCTCAGCGGCGGGGGCTCAGCGTCACGGGCGGCGCTGCGGCTGGCCCGCGGCTTGCGCGAGCTCGGCGAAGGCCAGACGCTCCAGGAGGATCAGGATCGCCTCCTGGCGCTGCTGGAGCAGACCCTGGAAGAGGACCTGCCTGAGCCAGTGGACATGCTGCTGGTCCAGTCGGACCTGACCGCCATCGTGCCGGGCCGGCCGACCTCGGCGCTGGGGGAGCTGTTGGAGCGCTCCAGCGAGGTCGAGTCGCGCGGCGGTGCGCTGACGGTGCGTTTCACCCCGCAGTCGGTGCGTGCGGCCCTGGACGTGGGGATGAGTGCCTCCGAGCTGACCGAGGCCCTGGAACGCTACTCGCCGACCCCCTTGCCCAGCGCGCTGGCGGTCCTCATTCAGGACGCGGCCCGTCACCACGGCGCGGTGCGGGTGCGTGAGGTGGCCTGTCTCCTACGCGTGGCAGACCCGGCGGTGGCCGCCGGACTGGTGGCCGATACCCAGCTGGCGGAGCTGGAGCTGGACGAGGTCGCTCCCGGGATCCTCACCTCCACCGCCCCCGCTGGGCAGGTGCTGCGGGTGCTGCGCGTGAGCGGAGGGGCGCCCGTCCTGGAGGACGCCCACGGCGCCCTGCTGCTG
>NZ_DS999605.1 GCF_000159035.1 Actinomyces urogenitalis DSM 15434 | reverse complement strand
TTTGCCGGCTACCCACCGCCGTCGGCCCTCCTGCCACAGCCCGCGGGGAGAGTGCGCGATAGACTCCACCCGGTCGCAACTGGCGAGGGTGGGGTACCACCGGGGAGCGACCACGATCCACCGAAGGGGCGTCGCCCGCCTGGGCGCCCTACCGACCGATCGCACCAGGAGAGCGCATGGCTACGCCGTCGTCCGTCCCCACAGCCCAGGCTGTGCCCACCAAGCCCGTCCCCACCGAGGGACTGATCAACCCCGAGCAGGTCCCCGTACACCGGGCCCTCATCTCCGTCTACGACAAGACGGGCCTGACCGAGCTCGCCAGCGCCCTCGTGGAGGCCGGCGTCGAGATCGTCTCCACCGGCTCCACCGCCGCCACCATCGCCGGAGCCGGCCTGCCCGTCACGCCCGTCGAGCAGGTCACCGGCTTCCCGGAGTGCCTGGAGGGCCGCGTCAAGACCCTCCACCCCCGCGTTCACGCCGGCATCCTCGCCGACCGCCGCAAGCACGAGCACATGGCTCAGCTGAGCGACCTGGAGGTCACCCCCATCGACCTCGTCGTCGTCAACCTCTACCCCTTCACGGACACCGTCGCCTCCGGCGCTCCCTTCGACGCCTGCGTCGAGCAGATCGACATCGGCGGGCCCTCCATGATCCGCGCCGCCGCCAAGAACCACCCGGGCGTCGCTGTGCTCACCGACCCCGCCGAGTACGCCGAGGCCGCCCAGGCCGTCGCCGCCGGCGGCTTCACGCTCGCCCAG
>NZ_DS999606.1 GCF_000159035.1 Actinomyces urogenitalis DSM 15434 | reverse complement strand
CTGGGGGTGACGCCCAGTGCGCGATCGGCCTGCGCCAGCCGCATGGCCGTGCGCGCCTGCTCACGCCCGCCTCGGCGCGCCGACCTCATTCCCCAGGCCCCGCCAGTCAGCAGGGCGCTAGTCAGGAGCAGGACGCCCGTCGTGGCGACCGGAGGGAGCCACGGTGGGCAGACGGTGGCGGCGCCGTCGGCAAGGCCGATCAGGGCGAGCTGACCAGCCAGGGCCATGAGGCCCGCCACCAGGCCTCCCAAGGAGGAGCGGGCGGCGAACAGCGCCTGGCAGGCGCAGACCATGACGAGCAGGACGAGGAGGTGGAAGGCAGCCAGCCCCAGCCTGCCCTGGGAGGCGAAGTGCCCGGTCCCGCCCGTGAGCAGGATTGTCACCGGAGCCAGGAGCAGGCCCACCAGGCCGGCCAGGGCGTGGTCCCGACGGCGACCGCGAGGCGCCACGGGGATCCCGCCACCGGGAGTCAGAGGGGCCGGGGCGCCGTCGGAGGAGTACGTCATGCTCACGGGCGCGAGCCTAGCGGCCTGCCGGCAGCTCAGGGCGGCCCCTTAGTCTGAGCGCGTGAGCCCGGACCTTGCCTCCCACCCCCAGGCCGTGATCGAGGCCCTCGCAGCCCTGGCTGGCCAGCCGCGCGTGCGCCAGGCGCAGGAGGC
>NZ_DS999607.1 GCF_000159035.1 Actinomyces urogenitalis DSM 15434 | reverse complement strand
CGATGGGGCGCACGAGGCGGTCGAGCACCGCCTGGCCCATGCGGGCGCGCACGAAGGAGGCAAGGTCGGCCGGGTCTCCTGGCTGGGTGCTGACAGTGCCGGGCAGGGTGGCGTCGGCCGTGGCGCGCTCGGCACCGGCACGGCCCAGCACGGCGACGGCGTCCTCGGCCAGGGGGTGGGCCGGGATGCCGAGGAAGGAGTCCTTGAGGAAGGGGTGCAGCGCCCAGCCGGCCGAGGCGGGATCGCCGTCGAGCGGGGGAAGAAAGAGCCTGGCTCCGCCGCCGCAGGGACCGACGACCGTGAGACCGAGCGCGTCGACCATCTCAGTGACGGCCCGGCCGCGCATGACGAAGCCCTCGGCGCCCAGGTCCATCCTGGCTCCGCCGATCTCGGCGGCGGCCACGAGACCGCCGGTGTAGCCGCGGGCCTCGAGGACCATCGGGCGCAGGCCGACCTGGCACAGCTGCCAGGCGGCAGACAGCCCAGCGATGCCGCCGCCCACGACGACGGCGTCCCAGACCTGGGGGCTCATGCCTGGGCCTCCGGTCCCTGCCAGGGGCGGGCGGCGACCTCGGCCCACTGCTGGTCCGCGTGGACCTGGGCGACGATGCCGGTGAGCACCGCCGGGT
>NZ_DS999608.1 GCF_000159035.1 Actinomyces urogenitalis DSM 15434 | reverse complement strand
GCCTGGGCCGCACGCTGGAGCTGCGCGCCCGTGGCGCCAGCCGCATCGAGCAGATGCGAGCCGCCTGGCGCCAGGTGGTCTACGCCTCGTGGTGGTCCGACCCGCTCGTGCGGCCTGGCACCGGGCCTGTCGCCCTGGGCACGCTCACCTTCTCACCCGGCTCTGGCCAGGACTGCGTCCTGCTGGTCCCCCGCCTCCTCATCGGGTTGGACGACGACGGGGCCTGGCTGACCACCGCCGTCCTGCGGGGCGAGGAGCACCCTGACCCCGCTGAGGTCGTCGAGGAGCTCATCGCCGCCGCAGCCACCGCCCCGTCTCAGGAGACGTCCGCCCAGGGCGCCCGCGCCGTCGTCGAGCCCGGCAGCCACGACCGCGACAGCTACCTCGACTGCCTGTCACGCGTGCAGGCGCGGATGCGCTCGGGTGAGGTGGCCAAGGTCGTCATCGCCCGCGACCTGCTGGTGCGCCCCGCAACCAGCCTGGGAACTCCTGAGCTGCTCGGGCGACTGGCCCAGGCCTATCCCTCATGCTGGACCTTCGCCGTGGACGGCATGGTGGGTGCCAGCCCTGAGCTGCTCGTGCGGCTGTCCGGGCGGCGCCTGACCTCCCGGGTCCTG
>NZ_DS999609.1 GCF_000159035.1 Actinomyces urogenitalis DSM 15434 | reverse complement strand
GTCCGCCGTCGGGCTCTCGTGCAGGTGCGCAGCGCGCACCCCAGCCACGCTACGGGCTCAGGCGCGCCCTGGTCTTCGGCGTGGCGATCGCCCTCATCGCGGCCTTCTGCCTGGGCCTGGTCTTCACAGCCATCTGGGTGCGCGAGACCATCCGCCAGCAGGATGCTGAGCGTGCGGCTATCGCCACGCCTACGAGCTATCCGGTGCCGGCGGCCTGCAATCCGCAGGACATCGACGTCTCGGTGACGGCTCCCTCGCAGACCCCGGTCGGCGCGGGGGTCACTGCGGCGCTGACGCTGCGCAACAACGGGGGGCAGGCCTGCCTGCTTGACGTAGGCGGGGCGAACCTGGGCCTGGTGGTGAGCTCTGGGAGCGCGACGCTGCTGAACTCGGCCATGTGTACCTCCAACCCGGCCAACCACAAGCTGCTCGTGGACGCTGGGGACTCAGCCTCGGTGTCCTTGTGGTGGGACGGCACGGTGGCCTCGTCCTCCTGCGTCAGCGCAGCCGGCGCCGCGGCGAGCCCTGCTGCCACCCCCTCACCGAGCGTGCAGGAGGAGCAGACGCAGCAGGATGCTGCCCAGGCCGACCCGCAGGCCGCGGACCAGAGC
>NZ_DS999610.1 GCF_000159035.1 Actinomyces urogenitalis DSM 15434 | reverse complement strand
CGGTGATGGAGCTGGGCGCACTCGTGTGCACGGCTCGTGACCCGCGCTGCCAGGAGTGCCCGTGGACGGCGCAGTGCCGGTGGGTCGCGCAGGGCAAGCCTGCGGACGAGCACGCCGGACGACGTCGCAGCCAGGCCTGGCACGGCACCGACCGCCAGGCCCGGGGCCTGGTCATGGCGCGCTTGCGCCTGGCGGGCCCGGACATCGCTGTTGCGCGCGCTGATCTCCTGGCTGAGGCCGCTCGTGCGGGCCAGGCCTCTGGCAGGCGCAGGCCCGTGGCGGCCGATCCCAAGCAGCCGGCGCGGGCCCTGGCGGGTCTCCTCGCGGACGGGCTCATCGCCACTGACGACGACGGCGCGAGCTTCCGTCTTCCCTGACGGAGCCGGGGAGCGGAGCGTGGGGAGCCGCCACGACCGTCGTGCGGCTCCCCGGCGGCGTGGACAGCGGACAGGCTCGTGATGGGCGGGCCGCTGCCTGGTGCGCAAGGTACTCGCAGGTAGAGTCAGCGGCATGGCTAACGGACGCGGTTCTCGGGGTGAGGAGCGCCGTGCGCGCGTCTACCAGCTGCGTCCGCGCAGCCAGCAGGAGGACAGCGGCCAGACGCCCT
>NZ_DS999611.1 GCF_000159035.1 Actinomyces urogenitalis DSM 15434 | reverse complement strand
GTCGTCGCGCCAGCAGCCTCCAGCGCCGCCGTCTCCTCGGCGCTGATGCCCCCTTCGGGCCCGACGACGACGGCGATCGCACCGCTGCCTGCCAGGCTCACCCCGCCAATGGGCGCCGTCGCCTCCTCGTGCAGCACCAGCACCGTGCCGCCGGCCTGGGTGGTCTCACGCACCCAGGCGGCCAGCTGCGCCGTCGTCATCGGCTCAGCGACCTGCGGAACCCGAGCGCGCCGCGCCTGCTTGGCCGCCTCGCTCGCCGTGGCCTGCCAGCGCTCACGCCCCTTGGCGACCTTCGGCCCCTTCCACTGGGCAACGGACCGGCCTGCCTGCCAGGGAATGACGACGTCGGCCCCCACCTCCGTAGCGGTCTCCACCGCCTGCTCGTCCCGCCCGCCCTTGGCCAGGGCCTGGATCAGGACCAGGGCGTGAGAGGGTGCCGGCTCCTCGATGCGCTCCAGTACCCGCACCGCCAGTCGGTCCTTGCCCTCGGCGGCGGTGACCTCGCAGACCAGGCGCAGGCCTGCTCCATCGGCCAGGTCCACCCGCTCCCCCGCGCGCAGCCGGCGCACGGTCACGGCGT
>NZ_DS999612.1 GCF_000159035.1 Actinomyces urogenitalis DSM 15434 | reverse complement strand
CAACAACTCAACCTGACGATCCAAATCGGTAATCAAACCATCGATCCCTTTCAGCCGTTGAACAAGGTAATCAACGATTTGCCTTTGCTCTTCCACCGGAGGAACAAATAGTGGAATATTTCGGAGCGCCTGTACCTTAAAGTCCCATTGATCTGTGCGAATTCCGTAAGAATCCCTGCCAAAGAAGGGAATATATGCTTTTGACCGTATAGCCCAGTTGAAGAATTCAGAATCCACGGAAGACGCTAAATCGAAGGTGTAATACGCAGGACTGACAATCCCGTCATACAGCGACACTCCATATGATCCTTGCCAAGCCTTCATTTTGTTCATAACAAATTGACCGTTCCGAACTACCAAATAACCACTCAAATCATCTGGTAGACGGTTGTTGTTATCTGGCGACCCTTCAAGTTCACGATCTACAACCCCACGCTCACGTTCAACAGAAAGAACTCTCCAGGAAGGCTCACCCTTACGCGATTTACGGGTCAACAGAGATTTCAGAGAACGAGAATGCCAGCTATTTGGAATCTTCCCAATCCAGTCAATACCGCTGTCTTT
>NZ_DS999613.1 GCF_000159035.1 Actinomyces urogenitalis DSM 15434 | reverse complement strand
GCCGGGTCTGCGGCCACCTCGCCCTCCGGCGACCTTCCGGCCCCCGTCGCGCGCATCGACTGTGGCCTGGCCGGCACCGTCATGCGTTTTGTCCCGCCGCTGGCAGCCCTGGCGGATGCTCCCGTCCTCTTCGACGGCGACGACGGCGCCCGGCTGCGCCCGCTCAGTCCGCTGCTGGACTCACTGACCCAGCTCGGTGCCAGCCTGACCTACCTCGGCCGGGAAGGACACCTGCCCGTGGTCGTCTCCCCAGCCCCCGTCCGCCCGCATCCGGCGGCAACCGCACCCTTGGGGCAGGGACCGGCGGAGTCGAGTCCAGGAGTCCCCACCACATGCGTGAGCGTGGACGCCTCAGGCTCCTCCCAGTTCCTCTCGGCCCTCCTCCTGGTCGGCTCGCTGCTGCCCGGCGGCCTGAGCGTGACCCCCACCGGGGCGGTCCCCTCCCTGCCGCACGTGGCCATGACGGTGGCCAGCCTGCGGGAGCGCGGCCTCGCCGTCGTCGAGCCAGAGCCAGCAGCCGCCGAGGGCGAGCGAACCTGGC
>NZ_DS999614.1 GCF_000159035.1 Actinomyces urogenitalis DSM 15434 | reverse complement strand
ACGGTCGACCCGAAGCCGGTTTACGCCGACACCGTTGTCCCCGCAGGGAAAACCACCACGGTCACGCCGACCAACGAGGGCGACGCCTACCCAAGCGGCACGGTCTTCGCGATCGACCCGAGCTTCCAGGCTCCTGGGGGCTACACCATTACGATCGACCCGGCTACTGGCACCCTCTCGGTGACCGTCGCCCCGGCCGGCAAGGACGGCGCGGACGCCGAGTCCGTCACTGTCCCTGTCGTCGTCACCTACCCCGACGGGTCCAACGCCACCAACGACTCCGTCAACGCCGTGATCAAGCTCGACACCGACGGCGACGGCCAGCCGGACGTGACGGACCCCGACGACGACAACGACGGTGTCTCTGACGAGGATGAGGCCAAGAACGGTACCGATCCGAAGAACCCCGACACTGACGGCGACGGTCTGAACGACGGTGACGAGAAGACCCACGGCACTGATCCGAAGAACCCCG
>NZ_DS999615.1 GCF_000159035.1 Actinomyces urogenitalis DSM 15434 | reverse complement strand
TGTCCGCCCAGGACTCCACCGCGCAGCTCGCCGACTCCGGCCTGCCCGGGGTCCTGGGCCCCTTGGCCGAGCAGCTGGTGATCGAGCGTGGGTGGGAGAACGCGGTGGCTGCCCTGCTGGGCGAGGCCGCCACCGCAGCCGTGATGGTGGACGACGACGCCGCGACCCGGGCGCTGGTCCACGCCCGCGGCGCGGACTCCTCCAGCCTGCGCCTGGTGGTTGCCAGCTCCCACGGCCTGGATTCTCCGACCGAGGAGCGGCCGGAGGAGGCCGGCTACCCGGGTGCGCACCGCGCGCTCAGCCTGGTTTGCGCCCGGGGGCAGGACCTCACGGCGCTGCTGGACCACCTGCTGGCAGGCTCCTGGGTGGTGGCGGACCTGGAGGCGGCGGCCTCGCTGCGTGAGGCGGTACCCCACGCCGTCGTCGCCACGAGAGACGGCGAGGTCCTCGCTCCGGGACGGGCCAGCG
>NZ_DS999616.1 GCF_000159035.1 Actinomyces urogenitalis DSM 15434 | reverse complement strand
CACGGCGGTCTGCTTCGGCTCGGCCGCCCGCTGGTTGGCAGCCCGGTACAGGTCCGGACGAGGGTGTCGGTCGCAGCAGGCGGACCAGGCAGCACCACCGCTTCCAGATGCCCGGTTCGAACGTGCCTTCCCCGATGGGTGCGTGCCCACGCCATGAGTACGTGCCCTTCTGCCACCCCTAGAGGCCGTCGTATTCGCCAAAGCACGACCAATCACCCAACCCACGCACCAAAGCCCCCGCACGCCGCCGCATCTTCGTCGCTTCAGGCCCTGGACAGTCGATCCCCATCCCCGCCACACCCGAACCGACTGTTGAGGGCCTTAACCGACGCCACCCCGAAACCCACCACAGAGGCCCTCGCCCACCTCGCCCAGGTACGACGAAGGCCCGGATCCTCGTAGGATCCGGGCCTTT
>NZ_DS999617.1 GCF_000159035.1 Actinomyces urogenitalis DSM 15434 | reverse complement strand
CCACGACTCCTTCTTGCCCACGCAGCCATTACAGCTCCAATGGGTGCGGGGGGCATAGCGCGACAGGTACGAGGTCGCGACCGCGGTCTGAGGCCGTGCTGGTGGCGATGCAGCGAGGCGGCATGGAGGCCAGCCATGCTTTGACGGGAAGGCTTCGCCGATGCGCGGTGCCTCGGGACGGCCTTGAGGCATTCCGCGATGAGTGCGGTCGGAGGGCAGTGATCGCCGTCGTCCGGCTCGTCGCGGTGAGGACCGCGGCCGGTCCTACGGCGCCGGCGAGTGTCCCGGCCAGGGCGGGGCGCTGTGTAGACGATCCATAACAAAGGGGGAGGGGGCTGACCACAGGGTCAGTCCCCTCCCCTTTGTGCAC
>NZ_DS999618.1 GCF_000159035.1 Actinomyces urogenitalis DSM 15434 | reverse complement strand
GGTTAAGGCCCTCAACGGTCGAGAATGGTGCTGCCCGGCCTGGGGTCGACTGTTCACGACCTGAAGCGAGGGGTCTCATTGGGTGCTCGCGCGGACCTCAAGAAGGGGGTGGCCAGCGTCACGCGAAATCAAGTTGACCAATGCCGGGGCGGGATGGTTAAAGTACTCCTCGCTGCCGCACGGAGCCAACGGTTCCAAGGCAGTCAACTGGATAACGATATTGGTTCGAAATCAAGCCCAAGAGATCGGGATCACGAATTCCGGACTTGACGGAAACGAAATCTTCCAACTAATCTAATCCAGTCGCCTTGAGGGGCGGAACGAAAGGCCAAAGGCCTTCGGGAAAAACCTCA
>NZ_DS999619.1 GCF_000159035.1 Actinomyces urogenitalis DSM 15434 | reverse complement strand
GCGGATGAGAATGATCCGTCGTATGAGGGGGTGTCGGTGACTAAGGGTGAGTCGGTGACGTCTGAGTCGCCGAAGAACTCTGACGGTTCGGAGGTTCCGTCTGGTTCAGAGTTCTCGATCCCGGCGGACTTCAAGGCTCCTGAGGGTACGACGGTGTCGGTGGACAAGACCACCGGCAAGGTGACTGTGAAGACGAGTGACGGTACTCCTGTGGGTGAGATCAAGGTCCCGGTGACGGTGACTTACCCGGACAAGACCACGGACTCGACCTCGGTGACGGTTACCGTCAAGGACGCTGCGACCCAGCCG
>NZ_DS999620.1 GCF_000159035.1 Actinomyces urogenitalis DSM 15434 | reverse complement strand
GTCGCTTTAGGCCCTGAACAGTCGATCCCCATCCCCGCCACACCCGAACCGACTGTTAAGCGCCTAAACCGACGCTCCTAGGCCACACGCCAGCCCCAAACTGACGGTTCAGGGCCTCAACCGACGCAGCCATCAAACCCACCACCCCCACTCGAACGCACATCCCCCGATGCGTGCGCCTTTCTGCCGTAGTGGCGGGCTTCCACCCGCCGGCCGCATGCTTGAGCCGTCGTGGCGTACTTCTCTACCCAGGCG
>NZ_DS999621.1 GCF_000159035.1 Actinomyces urogenitalis DSM 15434 | reverse complement strand
CCCGTTGATGGCCTGGGTGCCGCCGTTGCTCGCGCCGTCGGTATCGAAGTAGGCCAGGAACGCTGTCCGCCATCGACGCAGGGTCTTGCCCAGTCGCGCAATCTCGGGGATCGGGCATGACGGCAACGTGGCGATGAGCTGCTCGGCGAGTTGGCGTCCTCGTGCGGGGGTGGGCTGGTGGAACACGTCTCGCAGGTCCTGGGCGCAGTGGTAGGCGACCTCGACCGCAACGTGATCGGGATGGGCGG
>NZ_DS999622.1 GCF_000159035.1 Actinomyces urogenitalis DSM 15434 | reverse complement strand
TTATATCAGTCCATAAGGACTGCCTCATCCACAATCAAAGGAATTGAAACTATACATGCTTTATACAAAACTAGCCAAAGAGACTTTTCTCTCTTTGGCTTTTCAGTGATTCATGAAATAAATAATCTAATGGGTGTTCCAGCTTAAAATTAGAAAATAGTTGAGATATCATTTTACTTCTTTGAACTTTGCAACAGAACCGATGTTTTCAATTGCGCCGGTTATGCTTGAACTTTTTGAG
>NZ_DS999623.1 GCF_000159035.1 Actinomyces urogenitalis DSM 15434 | reverse complement strand
TGCAGAAGCCTACCGTAATCTGCTGCGTGAAGAGCCGCTGGAAATTCTGCGCGAAGAGGATTTTGTAGCCGAGCGCGAGGCGTCTGAACGCCGTCAGCAGGAAATGGAAGCCGCTGATACCGAACCGTTTGCGGTGTGGCTGGAAAAACACGCCTGACAGAAAAGAAAAAGGCCACTCGTGAGTGGCCAAAATTTCATCTCTGAATTCAGGGATGATGATAACAAATGCGCGTCTTTCATA
>NZ_DS999624.1 GCF_000159035.1 Actinomyces urogenitalis DSM 15434 | reverse complement strand
AGGACAGGGTCCGCAGCGCCGCCTGCTCGGCCTGCGGGCTGACCCCCACGGAAGCGCACGAGCTCCAGGTAGGGGCCTGCGTGGACTCTCCCCTTCATCACCCACATCCCGCGCGCCCTGCAGCTGGCCAGCGCCGGGGCGACGACGACGCCCAGCGCCCCGGTCCCCAGGTGCACCCTCGTCGCCTCATCCACCGGCGAGCGCAAGATCGCCTCCACCTGCGTGCCGGCCTCGGCCATGG
>NZ_DS999625.1 GCF_000159035.1 Actinomyces urogenitalis DSM 15434 | reverse complement strand
CGCGGATCGTGCGAAACCCGTGAACCGGGCCGTCGGGCGCGTCAGTCGCAGACGAGCCAGCGGTCGTCGCCCAGCACGAACGTCCACGTGGAGGTCGTCGCGCCCTTGTCGTCCTTCGCGGAGATCCGGACGTCGGCGGTCGCGGAGTCGCCGTCGACGACGGCGTTGTCGAGCGCCTCGACGACCACCTCGCCCTCGCGCCCGGCGATCGGTGACCGGTCCTCGGCGAAACCGTCGCACA
>NZ_DS999626.1 GCF_000159035.1 Actinomyces urogenitalis DSM 15434 | reverse complement strand
TCTGATAGACCCACTTCCCTAAGCCTCTGCTCCCAGGCTGTGTTAGGAGCAGCTCCACCTCTCAGAGCTCTCTATAAGGAAGAATGTGTTTCTGAAGACTGACTTTTTAAGAAATCTTGGTTCATATTTCAAAGTTAGTTTCGTGGTAAAGAATAGACCTAGTTACCCAGGATTTCTAAGAAATGGGTAGAATTTGCAGGATATGTAGGGCAAATGTAGATGCCAAATAAGTTAGTAATAT
>NZ_DS999627.1 GCF_000159035.1 Actinomyces urogenitalis DSM 15434 | reverse complement strand
ACGAACGCATCGGCAACGAAAATCGAAACTTTTCGAGCGAATCTTTACAGGAATGGATGGATGTGGCGATTCAAGAGGAACGAAAACTAATCCAGCAATATTTGAAACAGGCAAGATCGATCGTGCGGAAATGAAGAAGTTCCGCGATAACGTGCTAGCTTTGGAAAACTCGAGTTCGTTTACCAACTAACAGCTATGCAATAAAATTGTGTATCGGGAATGCGTACGATACAATGAACAA
>NZ_DS999628.1 GCF_000159035.1 Actinomyces urogenitalis DSM 15434 | reverse complement strand
GGAACTTATGGCGCAAGATGGTTGGTATGCCGAAATGTTCCGTAATCAGCAGCTTGAACAATCTTTAGAGAAAGGGGGCGAATAAAATGGAGAAAACGGTAGAAGAGCTGGAACTGACGACGATGTCAGGAAAAGAGCATCGATATGTCATCAAACGAATGCTTAGCTACACGAAATATCATATTCCACTATTGATCGTTATCATGGTACTGGTTTTATTAGCGACAGTGGCAGATGTTTT
>NZ_DS999629.1 GCF_000159035.1 Actinomyces urogenitalis DSM 15434 | reverse complement strand
AAGCTGAAAGTCGTGTTCATCCCGAACTACAGCGTTAGCCTGGCGCAGTTGATCATTCCAACGGCCTCGCGTTACACCCGCGATACGTTGGAAGATAAAGCGGAAAATAAGCGCCAGTTACAAATCGCAATGGGGCTTAAGGTTGACGATAAAGTGCCGCTTTTTGCAGTGGTGAGCCGTCTGACCAGCCAGAAAGGTCTCGACCTGGTGCTGGAAGCCTTACCGGGTCTTCTGGAGCAGG
>NZ_DS999630.1 GCF_000159035.1 Actinomyces urogenitalis DSM 15434 | reverse complement strand
TGAGTACGGTCTGCAAAATGGTGGAGATAAACTCCACGCGCGGACGAGAGCGTAATCAGCGCGCCGGACAGTGCCTGGTGGGCAAAACCACCGATACACAGCAGCATAATTGCGACATACGGGTTGGTGAACAGGCCGATCATACCCGGGCCAATCATCAGCACTGCACCCAGCGTTACGACCATCTTACGGGAAACGATCAGGTTCACACCAAACCAACGCTGGAACAGCGGCGGCAGGT
>NZ_DS999631.1 GCF_000159035.1 Actinomyces urogenitalis DSM 15434 | reverse complement strand
TTCGTTTTCGCCATCCACTCGCCGAAGGTGTTAACCAGGGAAGCGGGTGGGTAAGCAACCGCAGTTTTGATGTCAGCGGCGTATTCGGTCAGCATCACGAAATCGACGTTAACCACTTTCTTACGCGCGAAGCCATCGAAATCAGCGTTCACGAAAGCACGAGTGATTTCACGCGCGCGGTCAGCACGGAAGTTCATGAAAATCAGTGCATCGCCGTCTTCCATTGCCGCGTCTGGCTGA
>NZ_DS999632.1 GCF_000159035.1 Actinomyces urogenitalis DSM 15434 | reverse complement strand
GACGGCCTCTTCTCCCTCCTGCTGGTCACCGTTGCGGCCGCCCTTGCCCTGGCGCGTCTGGCCGGCGGCGCTCTCGACCTCGGCGGCGCCCTCGCGCTGGTGCTGGTCTCACTCACGCTGCTGGAGCCCTTGGACCACGTGGGCTCCTTCTTCTACGTTGGGATGGGCGGGATGGCCAACCAGCGTGCCATGCGTCGGGTCCTGGCCCGGCGCCGTCCCGTCCCCGCCACCTGCTC
>NZ_DS999633.1 GCF_000159035.1 Actinomyces urogenitalis DSM 15434 | reverse complement strand
CTGCCCGGTGCTGCCCCACAACCTCGGCCGCCAGGAGCAGCGCGCGAGCCTCACGGACCGGAGCGGGAACCGCCGCGACCGCACGTCCCAGCGCCGTCACGCTGCCAGCCTCATCGATCAGGCCCAACTCGCTCAGGGCCTGTGAGGCCACCGCCATCGCAGGCTCGGGCGGGGCATCGAGCCAGATCAGGCCGCGCCCACCCGGGGCGCCCCACACCGCCAGCTCCAGC
>NZ_DS999634.1 GCF_000159035.1 Actinomyces urogenitalis DSM 15434 | reverse complement strand
TTTTTGAATTAAGCCAAAATAAATACTCAGATAAGTAAACAAACCCTGCTTAACTGAGATTTNTAAAAAGTTACACGCGCCATTCCATTACTGTTTTACCAAATGGATTGCGTAGGTCATCTTCAAATGCTTCGGTGATATCTTGCAAGTTGCGAACGACTTTTCGTAGCCCGATCAAATTGGAAAGGTACTCGACTGCACCTTCATTTTCACTTAAAAACTTCACTGT
>NZ_DS999635.1 GCF_000159035.1 Actinomyces urogenitalis DSM 15434 | reverse complement strand
ACGCCTGATGATCAGGGACGGCCGCTGCCTGGCCACTGAGCTGCCACGGGGACTGCGCGCGTGCCTGGGCCACAAGCGCGTCATACTGAGCGATGCCACGTGGCGGGACCGTGATGGCTGGCGTGTGGATGGCGGTCCGGGCTTCGTCTACACCACGGACTTTGCTGGCGAGCCGGTGGTGCACGAGCGCATGCACTGGGTGGTGTGTGAGGGCGTGAGCGCTGCGGC
>NZ_DS999636.1 GCF_000159035.1 Actinomyces urogenitalis DSM 15434 | reverse complement strand
TCGATTGTCCGGGCGGGCACTACGGCATGAGCAATTCGTCGCCTTTCAACGCTTTACGCAGTTGACGGGGCGCTGCCTGGAGGCCATCAGCAAGCGCTGATCAGGGCAGATAGAGGGTCAGCATCTGCCCGGGACGCAGCGTGCTGCTGCGTGGGTTCCAGGCCTGCAGGCGTTTGAGATCGATCTTGAAGCGTTTGGCGATCTCGTACAGCGAGTCGCCGCTCTG
>NZ_DS999637.1 GCF_000159035.1 Actinomyces urogenitalis DSM 15434 | reverse complement strand
AGCCTCGCCGTCGAACGCGGTGAGCTGACCTGCGTGACGGTCTCTCGGCCGGTTCCCGGTCCAGTGGGCGGGCTCGGCCTGACAGCGCGCAGCCGGGCCTGCGCCTGGACCGAGCCGGAGGAGCCATGAGGGTCACGGCCAGCCTGCGTGCGGACGCATCGGGGGAGAGCGGATCGGGAACCGTCCTGGCCCTGGGGGTCATCGCGGTGCTGCTCGCG
>NZ_DS999638.1 GCF_000159035.1 Actinomyces urogenitalis DSM 15434 | reverse complement strand
CGAGGCATGCCCTGGGAGGTGGCGAAGGGGTTGTTACCCGGACGAGGTCCGCCCTGCCCGCGAGAGCCGCCCTGGCCGCGCGAGCCCTGACGCTCGCCACGCTCAGAGCGCTGACCGCCACGGCCCGCAGGGCGAGGCATGCCCTGGGAGGTGGCGAAGGGGTTGTTACCCGGACGCGGTGCACCCGGGCGCGGACCTGGGGTCGGC
>NZ_DS999639.1 GCF_000159035.1 Actinomyces urogenitalis DSM 15434 | reverse complement strand
CCGATGACGGCGAGGACGGTGCCGACCTCGACGGTCTCGTCCTCGGCGACCTTGATCTCCAACAGGGTGCCGGAGACGGGGGAGGGGACCTCGGTGTCGACCTTGTCGGTGGCGACCTCCAGCAGGGGCTCGTCGGCCTCGACGGTGTCACCCACGGCCTTGAGCCAGGAGGAGACGGTTCCCTCGGTCACGGACTCACCCAG
>NZ_DS999640.1 GCF_000159035.1 Actinomyces urogenitalis DSM 15434 | reverse complement strand
GATCTCCTGCGCCCGGGCGGCGCGCCTGGCGGGACCCCAGCCGCCAAGAACGACTGAGCCGGCGACGATGACCGCGCACCAGATGAGGTCTGAGGATCCCCGTGCTGGCTGGGTCCCAGGCAGGACCGCTTCCTGGTCCACCATGAGCGGGATGACGGCCGCGGCGACCGGGCGCCCGAGCAGGCACCCGCCGCACGCGCCC